>CAWJMB010000001.1:0-194042 GCA_963843845.1 uncultured Gemmatimonadaceae bacterium
ACGGCTCGGACTTGTAGTGGATCTCTTTTTTGCAACGTTGCGGTCTTCGTATACGCAAGCGGGACCGGATCGCAATAGATCGCTGATTTCGCCGGATCACAGGCCGCGGCGGCGCACAAGGGTGACCATGCGCCGAAAAGCTTTCGGCCGAGCTGTCATTCGTCGAGGAGGGCGCCGAAGGTAGCGCAGCTCTACGGCGCCCGGACGGCTGAACCCGCGCTGGTCGCACCCAGCTGACCGAACCGCCGGAACACCCGGGCGGTTCGCCCCCGCACTTCCTCAGCCCACTCGCCTGCGCCGCCGAGCCGCCGCGCCGATCGCGCTCAACCCCGCGGCCACGAGCGCCCACGTGCCCGGCTCGGGCACGGCGGTCACCGCGGGACTGAAGGTCGCGGCGAAGGCGTAGTCGTTGCTCGCCCCGAACGCCTGAGTGAGCGTGAGTCCGGCCGGCGTGTTCGACGTGCTCGACGTGCTACTGAACTCATACCCGGCGCCCTGCGCGTACGGGTTGTCGCTCCGAAGGCCCGCGTAGATGGAGGCGGCCGACGTCGGCGGCGTGTACGTGAGCGTGAAGATGTAATCCGTCGACGCCACCAGGGTCGCGTCGAAGGTGAACGTCGAGACGACCGTACTGCTCACGGTGACCGGCGCGAACCCCGACGCGGCCGAGGCGACTTCGGTGCCGACGACGCGCGTGGCGGGGTTGAACGTGAAGACGCGCGCGAAGAAGGGCACGTTCGCCACGCTCGCCCCCGCGGCGAACTGAAACTGCGTCAGCCGCACGTTCGTCGCGTCGGGCACCCGGAACGACTCGGCGTAGGTGAACGTGCTGTATCCGCCCGGCGTCGACGTTCCGAAGGCCGGGAGCGCGTTCACGGTGACCTGCCCGTGCAGTGGTGCGCCCAGGAGCCCGACCGCGAGTGCGGAGGCGATTCGGATCACGCGCATGACGGTCACCTTCGATGGGTGGGAGTCGCGCCCTTTCTCCCGGGACGGGCGGAGGGCGCGCGGGAGCATACGACGCCGACTCCCGCGTCACAAGCGTGAGCCGCGCCGGGGGCGGCGGACGCGCTCGACGCGCTCGGACGCGCTCGGACGCGCTCGGACGCGCTCGGACGCGCTCGGACGCGCTCACCGGCGCGCGGCGTCATCGGCCCCGCCGGCGCCCGCCCTACGAGCGCCTCGACGGCCTCGATGGCGTGCGCGCCGGGTGCGCGCGGACGCGTCCTCGGGCCGCGGCCCGGTCCGTCGCACGACGCGCGAACGTCCGCGACCCGATCGCGTCGCGTTCGCAGTCTCAGCACGAGTTCTGCGGCGCTCGGTGCGTTCTCGCGGCGCCCTCGGCCGCGCGAGGCGATCGACGGTCTCACGCCGGCGGGCCAGCCCACACGCGTTCGTGGAGAGTCACCGTGGGCGGGAGCTCGTCGCCCCGAGAGCAGCGGGAGTAGGCGTCCCTGTTCGTGCGACTCGGCGTGCGTCGACGAGCGCAAGCGGCTCGCTGCGAACGACGCGCACTTCAGAGCCGGGGTGCAGTCGGTCGGCGAAGATCGCGAGGTTGTCGTAGGTCGCCGCGCCCTCGTCGGCTGCCCCGGTGATGGCGGCGGACGGATACCGGATCGCTTCGTAGCCGGCGGCGCGGGCCGCGGTCGCGACGTCCTGACACCGCGCGTAGTCGTCGGCGGCCAGGTCGTCGCGCGTGAGGCCCCACGCCGCGCGGACGGCCGCGTCGCACAGATCGAGCACCCGCTCGAGCCGCACGGCGAGCGTCAGCAGCGTCCGTGGCGCGAGCGCGGTGACCGGGACGCCGAGTTGGTCGCTCCGCCGCCGCAATTCCGCGAGCG
Organism: uncultured Gemmatimonadaceae bacterium; assembly: GCA_963843845.1. Lineage (GTDB taxonomy): Bacteria > Gemmatimonadota > Gemmatimonadetes > Gemmatimonadales > Gemmatimonadaceae > Gemmatirosa. The sequence continues at coordinate 1,842 of CAWJMB010000001.1, forward strand.
CCGTCACGGGAGCGAGCGCCGCGTAGAGCGCGCCGAACTGCCCGCCCGGCGGCGTGAACCGTGACGGGAATGCCGCACCGACGCGCACCGTGTCAGCGACGCTCGTGTAGTCCGGGTGGCACTGCCGGAACGCGAAGCCGACATACCGCGGCGCGTCCCGCACGTCCTGCGCGTCCCCCGTATCGTCGCGGGCGCCGTCATCGCTCGGCGCCGCCGGGATCGGCGGCGGGAGCTCAGACTCGCCGTCGCGCATCACGCAACCGGTGCAACCAGTGCGACCGGCGCGATCGTCCGCCGGCGTGCACGCGCGTGAGGGTCGGGCGGCGCGTCGAGCGCGTCAGGCGAAGACGCCCGCGTTCAGCGCGTACAAGACGCCGGTGACACGATCCACATGTCCGGCGAGCACCTGCGCGCGGGGGGTCTCGTCGCGGAACGCCGGCGCCCCGCGGTCCATCCACGCGACCGCGTCGTCCCAGCGCCGGAACGTGCGCCGCAACTCGTCGACGAATGCCTGCAGCGCGGCGAGCCGCGCGAGATAGACCGGCGACGGCGCGGCGCCGTTGCCCTTCCGCCACCGGTGGAGCGTGGCCTCGTCCGCGTGGATCGCCCGCGCCAGCTCGCGGTACGTGAAGCCGAGCCGGTCGTGCAGCTCTTCGACGACTTCGAGCGGCGACGGGTGCCGAATCGCCTGCGCCATGACGCCCTCCAGCGGTGTGCGGAGCCGGCGGAACCAGACGTGGGACCGAGCGCCGACGGAGATAGTGTAGCGACCGATCACTCGCGTATGCAAGTTACCGGCACCGCACCCGCTCGCCGAGAACCGAACCCCCGCCGCTCCGCCACCCCTCGTCACTCGTGCCGACACCCTCTGGCTCGCTCCGCCGTCGTTCGACGTCACGCTTCCGGCCGGGGAGCCTCCATCGATCGTGGATCGACACGCCCGCCGAGCGCCGTCCCGTCGTCGAGCGCTATCTCGCGCTGCGCTCGACGGAACCCGCGGCCCGCACCGCCGAGGGCTACCGGCGTGACCTCACCGCGTTCGTCGCCGCCGACGTCGGCGACGCGGCCGCGGCTACCAGATCCGCGCCCTGTCGCCCGGCGCGCGGTACATCCGGTCGCCCGGCTGCACGCCGAACGTGGCGTAGAAGGCATCCATGTGCGACAGCGGCCCGTTCACGCGGAAGGTCGGGGGGGCGTGCGGATCGGTCTGCACGAGCAGGCGCATCGTGTTGTCGCGCGTCAGTCGCCGCCACGTCTGCGCGTAGGCGAGGAAGAAGCGCTCGGCCGGGGTGAAGCCGTCGCGCCGCACGTTCGCCGTCGCCTCCGCCGTGCGCTGGTACGCCTCCCACGCGACCGAGAGCCCGACGTAGTCGGCGAGGTTCTCGCCGAGCGTGAGGGCCCCGTTCACGCGCAGCGAGTCGAGCACGCGGAAGCCGCCGAACTGGTCGACGATCACCTGCGCCCGTTCCGTGAAGCGCGCGGCGTCCTGCGGCGTCCACCAGTCGCGCATCGCCCCGGTGTGATCGAACAGACGCCCCTGATCGTCGAACAGGTGCACCAGCTCGTGTCCGATCATCGCGCCGATCTCGGCGTAGTTCACCGCCTCGTCCGCCTCGGTGTCGAACTTCGGCGGCTGGAGGAAGGCAGCCGGGAACGTCACCGTCAGCAGGACGCCGTTCGCCAGCGCGTCGACCGTCGTGGGCGAGGCCGTCCACCGGTCCGGATCCACCGCCCTGCCGGCGCGCCTGCGGTCGCGCGCCCACTGCCACGCCCGCGCCCGCGCCAGATCGCCGAACAGATCGTCGGGCCGGAGCTCGAGCCCCGCGTAGTCCTCCCACACGTCGGGATGGCCGACCTGCACGCGGACGGCGGCGAGCTTCCGGAGCGCCTCGTCGCGCGTGGACGGCGACATCCAGTCGAGGGTGCGGATCCGCTCCCGCAACACGCCGCGCAGCTCGTTCACCATCCGCGTGACGCGCGCCCTCGCCTGCGGCGGGAAGTGCCGCTCGACGTACAGCCGTCCGACGAGCGCGCCGACCTCCTCGCGCACGAGAGCGTTCGCGACCTGCCAGCGCGGACTCGGCTCCGGCCGACCGTCGACCGCGCGACCGGTCTAGTCGAACTCCGCGGCGCGGAACGGCGCCGAGAGCACCGGCGCCCAGGCGCGCAGCAGCCGCAGGCGGAGCCGCGCGCGGAGCGCGGCGACGGGCGTGTCGCCGAGCAGCGAGTCGAGCGCGGCCAGGTTCCGCGGCACGATCACGACGATCGTGTCGGACGCGAGCCCGGCCGCGCGCATGCGCCGCGCGACGTTCACGCGCGGGTAGGCCCGCGTCAGCGCGGCGACGCTCCGCGGGTTGTTCAGCTTCGCGAGGTCGCGCCCCTCGGTGGCGTCGGGCGTGGTCGCGGCGAGTCGTGCCTCGAGCGCGAGCTGCTCGCCGGCGATGCGGTCCGCGGCGTCGGGGGGCGTCCCGCTCAGCGCGAGCAGGCGCGTGAGGTAGCCGCGGTACGCCTGCCGGAGCGCGACGGTCGCGGTGTCCTGCTGCGTGTAGTAGGGCGCGTCGGGGAGGCCCAGCTCGGGCGCGTCGAGATAGATCCTGTAGACCGTCGGGCGCAGCAGGTCCGGCATCACGGAGAATCGGAGCAGCGACCCCCCGTGGAGCAGCGGCAGATGTCGCTGCTCGAAGGCGAGCAGCGCGTCCACGGTGCGCAGCCGGTCGAGCGAGTCGAGCGTCGGGCGCAGCGGAGCGAGGCCGCGTCGATCGAGCGTCGCGGTGTCGAGGGCGGCGCGGTAGAGGGCGCCGACCCGCGCCGTCACCGAGCCGCGCGGGCCGGGGTGCGCCGCCGCGTCGTCGAGGATCCGCCGGACCTGCTGCGCGGTCACGTACGCCATCGACGAATAGGTGCCCCACACCGCGCGGTCGTCCGGGATCCCCGTGGCGCGCGCCCACCGGCCGTTCGCGTAGGCGTAGAAGTCGTCTCCCGGGCGAACGGTGCGGTCCATCCCCGCGGTGTCGAGCCCCCGGCGGACCGTCCCCGGCACGCTCTGGGCGCAGAGGCGCGGCGCCGCCGTCCAGGCGAGGAGCGCGGCGAGCAGCACGGGAGCGACGGACAGGCGCATGGCGGGGATCGGGAGACGGGCGGGCGGAGCGATCATCGCGGAGGCGAGCCCGCGGACCGCCGGTGGAGAAACGCGCCGCACGCGAGGACCGACCGCTGCTCCGTCGGGAAATCTGCGAGCGGGCGATCCGGCGCGCGAGCCGGCGGCGCGCCACACGATCGCGAGGGCGGCGGCGACTCGGCTGGCCGTCGTACCGCGTCCTCGCCTGGCGGCGGCGCAGGCGATCGTTCGCCGACGGGCCAACGCGCGACCGGCCGCGGCGCTATCGTCCACTGCATCATGACCTCCGACCCCTCACACGACCAGGCGAGCAACCTCGCCGAGCTCCGGGCGATCGCCGACCGCCTCGGCCTGGCGGCCGTCGCTCCCGGCGAGCGCGCGGCGCGGCTCCGCGCCCACCCCGAGGCCCCGACGTTCCTCGCGCGCCTTCGCCGGAGCGGCCTCTCGGACGCCGAGGTGGCGGCGGCGTTGCTCGACGTGCCCCCGCGTGGCGGGCCGCCCGGCGACGATCGTCCCTAGGCTGCGCGCAGGCGAGCGACGGCGACGGCGCCGCGAGCGTCCGACGGCCGGCCGTTCACGATGAGCGGCTTCGGCTCGGACCAGGGCGGGCTCGTCGCGAAGTGGACCGCGGCCGCCTCGACGCGCTCTGGCACCGCGCGAGCTGCGGCGCCGGCGGCCGGGTCGGCGTCAGCGCATCGCGTTCGTCACTCTCTCGGTGCGCCGAACGTTGACAACGGAGGCGCGCGACCGTTAGTCAGAAGTCGCGCCGCGCCGGGCGTGGCACGACCCGCCGGCGTCGCGGTCGATTCCCCTCTGTCGCCACGGAGCTCGTCATGACGCGTTCGCTCGCGAAGCCCCTCGCCACGCTCGTCGCCGCGGCGGCGCTCGCCGCGCTCCCGCGAGTCGCCGCCGCCCAGGGGCGCTGCGGCGGCGAGCGAGCCGGCACCCCGGCCTGCGACACGACGCCTGCGAGGGCGCCGTTCGCGCCGACCGGGCTCAGGACCGTCGCGCTCGACCACTTCTCGATGCAGGCCGCCGACTACAGGAAGGAGGCGGCGTTCTACGCGACGCTCATGAACTGGCGCGTCGTGAGCGACGACGGCACGAAGGCGGTGCTCGACGCCGGCGACGTCGGGCGCGTGATCATCCGGGGCGGCTACGAGACGCCGCCGCCGCCGCCGCCGCCGACCGCCGCCGACAGCGCCGCGGGGCGCGCCCGCTTCGCGCGTCCGCCGCGGAGCGTCGTGTGGGACGGGATGGCGTGGGTCGTCGCGCCGTGGAACGCGAAGAGGGTCGAGGCGGCGCTCCGCGAGCGCGGGCTGAATCCCGTCGCCGAGAACGACGGCATGGGGTTCGAGAGCTTTCACGTGAAGGACCCCGACGGCTTCGACGTGCAGCTCACCAACGGCGCGCACCGCCGCGTGCGCAAGGACGCCCCGCCGAGCGCGCCGCTTCCCGCCGCGGCGCCGTTCGAGAAGACGGCGTGGACGACGGTCTGGCTCGACCACATCTCGTTCGGCGTCACGAACTACAAGGAGAGCGCCGCCTTCTATCAGGCGCTGCTCGGCTGGCGGCCGACCGGCGACGAGGGGAGCCAGAACGAGCTGTGGATCGGAGACATCGGCAACATTCTCGTGCGCGGCGGCAACCCGCTCGCGCCGGGCTTCACGATGCCGGCGACCCGCCGCGCGCAGATGGACCACGTCTCGTTCGGCATCTCGCCGTGGGACACCGACGGCGTGAAGGCGGCGCTCGACCAGCGCGGGCTGACGGGGCGCGCCGACACGGGTGGCAAGGGCGACATCCACGATCCTGCGGCGACGTACAAGAGCTACCACACGACGACGCCCGCCGGATACGACTTGCAGATCAGCAACGCGTCGAAGTCGAACCGGACACTCCCGACCACGCCGTGACCGGTCCGCGCCGCGTGGTCGTCGGTGCCGGGGCGCACGCGCGGCTCGTCGAGGGGCTGCGCGCGCACCGCCCGACCTTCGAGTTCCGGGGCGCGCCGTACACGGCGGTCTCGGCCGACGACCTCGCGTGGGCGGACACGTACGTCGGCTTCAAGCGCCCGCCGCTGCCGACGATGGGGAGCGTACGATGGGTGCACTGCACCGGCGCCGGCGTCGACGCGTGGCTCGAGCCGGCGGCCGGCCAGGAGCCGCTGCCGGACGATCTGCTGCTCACCCGCACGTCCGAGTCGTTCGGCCCCGCGATCGCGGAGTGGGCGCTGGCGCGGGCGCTCGCGGTGCGGCAGCAGTTGCTCGCGCTCGCCGACGATCAGCGAGCGCGCCGGTGGGCGGCGCGCGAGATCACCACGGTGCGTGGGACGCGCGCGGTCGTCGTCGGCACCGGCGACGTCGGCACACACGTCGCGCGGCTGTTCGCCGCGTCGGGCGCCGAGGTCCATGGCGTGTCGCGGTCCGGGGGCGGCGACCCCGCGGTCTTCGCGTCCACGTCGCCGGTCTCGGCGCTGCGCGAGCTGGTGCCTGACGCCGACTGGCTCATCGTCACGCTGCCGCTGACGCCGGAGACGCGTGGGCTGATCGGGCGCGACGTGTTGGGCGCCTGCCGCGGCGCGTTGCTCATGAACGCGGGACGCGGCGCCGTCGTCGACGAGGCGCTGCTCCCCGAGGCGCTCGACCGGGGGTGGCTCGCCGGCGCCGCGCTCGACGTGTTCGCGACGGAGCCGCTGCCGCCCGACTCGCCGCTGTGGGACGACCGGCGCGTCATGATCTCGCCCCACCTCTCCGGCCCGACGACGATCGAGGGCGCGGTGGACGGCTTCCTCGAGTGCCTCACGGCGATCGAGCGCGGGGAGCGGCCCGCGCGCGCCGTCGACCGCGCGCGGGGCTACTGACCGCGAGCCGCTACCGGTCCTGACCGGTGCCCACCGACGTCGTCGTGGGCGCCGGCGCGCGCTTCACGTAGCGATCGAACCAGTCGATCCACCGCGCCCAGCGGTCGAGGTTGTTCTCGATGGCGCGCGGCGTGTGCGACTCGTACGGGTAGACGTAGAGCGCCGCCGTCTTGCCCAACGCCGTCAGCGCCTGCATGAAGCGCTCGGACTGCAGGAGCCACGTCCCGGTGTTGTTGTCGTCGCCGCCGTGGTAGAGCAGGATCGGCGCGCGGATCTGGTCGGCCACGAAGAACGGCGACATCTCCATGTACGTGCTCTGCGCGCCCCAGATGTTGCGCGATTCCGCCTGGAAGCCGGTCGGGGTGAGCGAGCGGTTGTACGCGCCGTCGCCAGCGATGCCGGCGCGGAAGAAGGGCGTGTGCGCGAGCAGGTTCGCCGTCGCGAACGCGCCGTAGCTGTGTCCCCCGTGCCCGATCCGGTCCATGTCGACGACGCCGAGCTTCTCGACGGCGCGCATGGCACCGTACATCGCGTCTGTCATCGCCGAGAGGTAGGTGTCGTTGTAGTTCTCGCCGATGATCGGGATGTCGGGGTAGACGAGCGCGTACCCCTGCGTCAGCCACAGCTCCGACCACCGCATCCAGGTGAGCTGCGTGAACGCGTTGCGATTGCGGGCGCGGAGCGCGGCGCGCGTGTAGCCGTCGGTCGAGGTGAACTCGCGCGGGTACGTCCAGAACACCGCCGGGACCTTGTCGCCGTCCTTGTAGCCTAACGGCAGCGCGATGTTGCCCTGGACCTCGATGCCGTCCTGCCGCTTGAACGTGAAGTCCATGCGGCGCGCCGCGGCGAGCTCGGGGAACGGGTTGGCGTTGCGCGTGAGGTTCGTGAGCGTGCCGCCGGGCGCCCACAGGTAGCTGTCCGGGAAGAGCGTGCGGCTCTCGCGCGCGACGATCATCTGTCGGAGATCGCGGTCGAGCGCGACGAGCGGGCGGTCCCACGTGTCGGCGGGGCTCTGGAAGAGCCGCGTGCGCGTCGTGTCGGCGAGCGAGACGCGGTCGACGAACGGGCGCGGCTTGTAGTCGCGGGCGAGGCCGTCGCCGCGGAGGTACGGGTCGCCGCCGCTCGACACGATGGCGTACGCGATGCCGTTCGGCGTCGCGTCGGTCCAGAGATCGCCGGGCGCGCCGAAGAGGCTGTCCGGGTGACTGAAGCCGACGACGATGCGGCGCGGCGCGGGCGTTCCGTTCTGCGGCGCGCCGCGCACCTCCCACGTCGCGATCGCGCGGCGCCCGGCGCGCGTGACGGTGCCGAACAGCCGGCCGCCGTCGCGCGTGAACTGCGCGCTCGCGATCGGGTCGTCGCTCGTCGCGAGCACCGTCGCCTTCGCGGTGTCGAACGGCGCGGCGAGCAGCATCACCTGGTCGGGCGCCGTCGGGCCGCCCGCGGCGCGCTTGAGGTAGACGAGCCCCGCGCCGGCCGGATGCCACGCGAGCGAGCGCAGCGCGCCCCCCGCCCCGCCGCCGCCCCCTCCCTCGCCGCCCCCTTCCCGCAGCGCGCGCCGATCGAGCATGGCGACCACCGCGCCGCTCCGGTCGAGCACCGCACTCTGTCGCGGAAAGCCCTGCCAGCTCGTGATGAACGAGAATGGCGTCTCGACCCACCGCGCGAGCAGGTGCCGGCCGTCCGCGCTCAGTGCGATCGACTCGTACATGCGTGGCTCGCCTAACGCTTTCGGCGCGCGTCCCGGCGCCAGCTCGACGAGCTGGGCGCGCGTGTAGTGCTCGAACAGCGCGGCGTCGTGCGGGTCGCGCAGCAGGTTCGAGAAGGTGCGCGTCGACGTCGCCGTGGGGCGCGACAGCCGCACGGTCGGTCCGCCCGGCACACGCGCCTCGACGGGCTCGGGGCCACGGCCGGCCGGCACCATGAGGGAGAGCAGTGTGCCCTCGGGGGTCCACTGCAGCATGCGCGACGGCCGCATCTCGACTTCGGGCGCGATGTCGATCTGCGCCGACGTGCCGATCGTGGCCAGGATGCGCGCCCCGCTCACGCGCTGCGCCCGACCGGTCGCCGACTCGGCCGTCCACACCTCCGTGCCGTTCGGCAGGTGCGCCAGGAACGCGACTCTCGATCCGTCGGGCGACCACATCGGGTCGCTCACGAAGGTCTTCGCGGGGAGCGCGACGTCGCGCAGGCGGCGCTCCTGCATGTCGTAGATCTGGAGCGCGCGAATCCCGTAGGTGTCCAGATGCCAGAGCCGATCGGTCGCCGGGCGGAGCTCGAGCTCCGCCAGTCGATAGGTCGGCCGCGACATCAGCTCGAGCGTCGAGAGCTGCGTCGCGCGCGGAACGAGGAAGTAGCGCCCGCCGGGCGCCGGCGCGTCGAGGATCGCGTAGCTGTTGTCGCGCGTGAAGTACTCGGCGATCGGCGCCGGGGGCTGGATGTATCTCGCGTCGCTCTCCTGCTGCGCGACCTGTTCGGCCGTGACGCGCGCCGGACGCTGTGCGACGGCGGGGAGCGGGGCGACGAGCGCGACGGCGAGCAGGGCGAGCCGGGTCGGCGTCTGGTTCACGAGCGGCGGCATGTCGGTCTCCGAATCGGTGGGGCGACGAACGCTGCGGCGGAATGCAGCGCCGCGCGCGCCGGCGGTCAAGGGGCCGACGGCCACGTGCGTCGCCGTGACGCCGCCACACGACCGTCACTGCCGCGCGATCGCCTCGATCGGCGAGAGGCGCGCGGCGCGCCGCGCCGGGTACGTCCCGAACGCGAGCCCCACCGCGACCGCCGAGCCGATGGCGAGCAGCGCCGTCGTCGGCCGCACGATCGGGTGGATCTCCGAGCCGAGCCAGTGACGGAACAGCGCGGTCCCGGCGAACGCGAGCCCCAGCCCGACGACGAAGCCGAGCGCCGCGCCGACGCACGTGACCGTGACCGACTCCACGAGAAACTGCGTCTCGATGTCGCGCGCCCGTGCGCCGACCGCCTTCCGGATTCCGATCTCGTGCGTGCGCTCGGCGACCGCGGCGAGCAGCACGTTCATGATGCCGATGCCGCCGACGGTGAGGATGAGCCCGACGAGCATGCCGACCAGCAGCTTCGTGAGCAGGATCGCCATGCGGGTGTTCTCGAGCTGCTGATTCGCGACGCTCACGCGCACCTTCGCGACGTCGCGCCCGTAGCGGTCGGCGAGCCAGTCCACGGTCGCGGCGCGGAGCGTGTCGACAGCCTCGATGCTCCGCGCCTTGAGACGCAGCGTCGGCACGCGCGGCGTGGGTGTCGGTTCGAGCAGGGCGGCGCCACCGCGCAGCGGCGCGAACGCGACGAAGTCAGACTCGGCGCCGCCGGGGGGCGGCGCCAGCACACCCACCACGGTGCGCCGCTCGTCTCCGACGCGGACCGACCGCCCGATGAGCCAGAGCGCGTCGCGCTCGCCCGCCAGCGCGTGCGCCAGCTGCCCGCCCAGCACGACGACCGGCGCGGCGTGCGCGACTTCCGCGGCGACGAAGAAGCGACCAGCCGCGAGACGCAGCCCGGAGAAGTCCGCGAGGCGCGCGGTGCTGAGCGTGAGGAGCGCGGTCGCGCGGCGGTCGAGGTGCTCCACGCGCGCCGTGCCGGAGAGTGTGAGCACTGCGTCGGTGACGCCCTCGATCTCGCGGCGTGCCGCGTCGCCGTCGTCCGGGGTGAGCACCGGGTAGCCACGCACCGGGAGCGCGCGACCGTTCACCGTCCTCGTGGTGACGGACGTGACCGAGACGTCCTGCACGCTCGACTCGCGCATGATGAGCTGCCGGGACCAGACGGCGACCCCGTCGGTCACGGCGAGCGCGGCGACGAGCGCGGCGACGCCGATGATGACGCCCGTCGTCGCGAGGACGGTGCGGAGCGGGTTCGCGCGGAGCGCGTCGGCGCCGACGCGGGCCGATTCGAGGAGGGCTGTCGGGTGCATGCTCCAGAGCGCGGAAAAACGGCGCGCGTCGACTCACGGCGGTGCTCCACGGTCGCGTCCGACGCCGCACCGACGCAACCCTCTGGCGCGTTGCGCCGTCTAACCTAAGAGTCTTAGGTTCTGGCACCCCGCCCACCGGCCGACGTATGGATCTCATCCGTGGCACGCTCGACTTGCTGCTCCTCAAGACCCTCTCGTGGGGGCCGCGGCACGGGCTCGAAGTCGTGCGCTGGATCGAGCAGGTCACGCGCGACGAGCTGCAAGTCGAGGAGGGCGCGCTCTACCCCGCGCTGCACCGACTCGAGCAGAAAGGCTGGCTCGCCGCCGAGTGGGGCTACACCGAGCAGGGGCGCAAGGCCAAGTACTACCGCCTCACCGCCGCCGGCCGCCGCCAGCTCGCCGCCGAGCAGACGCGCTGGTCGCAGTACACGCGCGTCGTCGACCTCGTGCTCACCGCGCGCGAGGCGGACGCGTGACGGCGCCGAACGACGGCCCGTCCGGGCGCGGCTTCCGGCGCACGTTCCGCCTTCCGGCGCGCCGCCAGCACCTCGACGCCGACGTCGACGCCGAGCTGCGCTTTCATCTCGAAGGACGCGTCGAGGAGCTGATGGTGCGCGAAGGGTTGCCGCGCGACGTGGCGGAGCGCGAGGCGCGGCGGCGGTTCGGGAACGTGGAGCGCTACCGGCGCGAGACGCGCGCGATCGACCACCACACGCACACACGGAGACTCGGCATGGACACGTTCGGCGACGTTCGGCGCGAGACGCGCACGGCGCTCCGCACACTCGGGCGCGCGCCGACGTTCTCGCTCATCGCGCTCGTCACGCTCGCGTTAGGCATCGGCGCGGCCACGGCCATCTTCACCTTGCTCGACCGCGTCGTGCTGCGGCCGCTTCCGTACGCGAACGCCGACCGCCTCGTGCGCGTCGCGACGAGCTGGCCGGTGGGGCCGATGGCCGGGCGCACGTTCGGGATCTCGCGCTACATGTACCACCGCTTCGGCGCCGACGCGCGCACCCTGGAGAACCTGGCCGTGTACTCTGGCGACGGCTACCTGCTCCCCGCGGAGCACGGTCGCGACGCGGAGCGCGTGCTCGGCGTCGACGCGAGCGCGAGCCTGTTCGACGTGCTCGGCTTCCGCCCGGCGCTCGGACGGCTGTTCACGGCCGACGAGCAGCGGCAGCGCGAGTCGCGCGTCGTGGTGCTCACGCACGCGCTGTGGCAGCGCCGGTTCGGTGGCGACGCGGCGATCGTCGGGCGGTCGATCGAGGTCGGCGGCGGCGCGCGACGCGAGGTGATCGGCGTGCTCTCGCCCGGCGCCGAGCTCCCCGATCGGAAGGCCGAGTTCTACGAGCCGCTCTACCTCGACCCCGCCGCGGCGCCGCAGAACCACCACGTCTTCACTGCGATCGGCCTCGTGCGGCCGGGCGTGACGACCCAGGGCGCGTACGCGGAGCTCGACGCCCTGACGCGGCGCATCACCGACGAGTACCCGAACGTGTACGGTACCAAGTTCCTCGAGCGCACCGGGTTCGCGCTCACCCTGCGCACGCTGCGCGACGACGTCGTCGGCCCGAAAGCCGTGCGCGTGCTGTGGACGCTGTTCGCGTCGGTCGGACTCGTGCTGCTCATCGCCGCGGCGAACGTCGCGAATCTGTTCCTCGTCCGGACCGAGGCGCGGCGGCGCGACGTCGCGGTCCGCACGGCGTTAGGCGCCGGCCGCGCGCAGCTCGCGACGCACTTTCTGAGCGAGAGTCTGCTGCTCGCCGCGGGCGCCGCGCTCGGCGCGGCGGCGCTCGGGTGGACGCTGCTGCGCGTCGTGCTGCACTACGCACCGGCGACGCTGCCGCGACTCGACGAGGTCGCGTTCGACCTGCGGAGCGCGCTGTTCTGCGCGGCGGTATCGCTCGCGGCCGGGCTCACGTTCGGCCTCATGCCGCTGCCGTACGCACGGCTCGACGTCCCGACGCTGCGCGACGGCGGGCGCGGTCTCACCGCGTCGCGCGGGCGCCGGGCGGCGCGCCGCACGCTCGTCGTCGCGCAGGTCGCGCTCGCCGTCGTGCTGCTCGCGGCGGCGGGGCTCATGCTCAAGAGCTTCGGCCGGCTGCGCGCCGTGCGACCCGGTTTCGACGCGAGCGACGTGACGACGATGCGCCTGCTGCTCCTCGGCGATCGGTATCGCACGGACGCGCAGCTCGTCGCGTTCTGGCACGACGTCACGCGACGCGTCGAGTCGCTCCCGGGCGTCACGAGCGTCGGCGCGACCGCGATGATTCCGCTGAGCGGCGACGGCGGCTGCACGGGCGTCCACACCGACCGGCCGGGACCGGACGGCTCGCCGCGCGCCGCGTGCGTCCCCACGCTGTCGGTGACGCCCGGCTACTTCCGCACGTTAGGCATCCCCGTGCGCGGCCGCGCGACGACGTGGGCGGACGACGAAGCCGGAAGCGGCGCGATGGTCGTGAGCCGGTCGCTCGCCGAGCGGCTGTGGCCGGGAGAGAACGCCGTCGGCAAGACGCTCGTGTACTCGATGCGGCGGCCGCTGCGTTTCACCGTCGTCGGCATCGCGGCCGACGTGCGGGCGAACGGATTGCAGCAGCCGCCGATCGACGCAGCGTACCTGCCGCTCGCCCCGCCGGCCGCCGCTGGCCCGCCGAAGGGCGGTGGCGCCGACATGGGCGCGGCGTCGCTCAGCCTCGTCGTGCGGTCGAGCGCGGCGAGCGCCCGGACGGACGGCCAGCTCGTCGCGGCGATCCGCCGCACGCTGCGGGAGATCGACCCGCAGGTGCCGCTCATGGACGTCGAGCCGCTCGAGGCGATCGCCGCTCGCTCCATCGCGCAGACCTCGTTCACGATGCTGCTCCTCGCGCTCTCGGCGGCCATCGCCCTCGTGCTGAGCGCGGTCGGGATCTACGGCGTGATCTCGTACCTCGTCGCGCAGCGCCGCAACGAGATCGGCGTCCGCGTCGCACTCGGCGCGCCGTCAGGCAGGGTCGGGCGGATGGTCGTCATGCAGTCGATGGGGATGGCGGTCGCCGGCGCGCTGATCGGGGTCGTGGTCGCGGCGGCAGGCGGGCGGCTGTTAGGCGCGCTGCTGTTCGAGGTCAGCCCGACCGACCCTGTCGTGCTCACCGTCGTGCCGATCGTGCTCGTCGCGATCGCGGCCGTGGCGAGTCTCGCGCCGGCGTGGCGAGCGACGCACGTGGATCCGGTCGCGGCGCTCCGGATGGACTGACGAGCGAGCCGGACCGGCCGGCGCGTCGCGTTACGGGCGCACCGGCTGCACCCACGCGGAGGCGACGGCGCGCGGCTCGCCGGGTGCAGGCTGCGAGGTCGACGAGCGCACCACGGCGCGGACGTACAGCTCGTCGCCGCGGAACGTGTAGCTCGGCGCCGCGCCACGCACGTCGGCGAGCACGGCGCCGACGTCGCGGCTGTAGCGGCGGGTGAGCGGCGTGCCCGCGCTGTCGCGCACCGGCGTGCTCGTCGTGTCGTATCCGCGCCGCGTGCCGATGAACTGCGTCGCGTACGTCATGCCCGGCTCGGCGCGAATCGAAATCGTGAGGCGCTGCCGCTCGCGGCGGACGTCGGTCAGCGTCACGCCGGTGCTTCCGTAGAAGTCGCCGCGCTGCATCGCGCGGACGAGCGCGTCGGCGCTCAGCGACTCGGCGCGCACGACGATCCAGCCGCGGCCGGCGTTGCGCTCGGTCGGGCCGACCGTGAAGTAGTCGTGCGCGTCGTCGGTCGCGAGCCCGTAGAGCAGTGGTTCGTTCCGCGCCGCGCGGTGCGTGAGCACGATGTCCCAGAGGCGCTCGGCGCTCGCGTGCAGCGAGTCGCCGGCGACGTGCACGAGCGGGTGGCCGTTGTAGACCTCGAGAAAGCGCAGCGACGGCAGCTCGGCGATGTCCTCGGCCGTCTGGCTCCAGAGGAAGTTCGGGTGATTCAGCACGACCGCGACCGGGCGGCCACTCCGCGCCGCCGCGCTGTCGGCGACCGCGAGATCGCGCCGGAACATCTCGACGAGCGTCGAGCCGCGCTGCGCAGGAATCAGCGCCGACGGATTCAGCGCCGTCATGTGCGCGCCACGCCCCCCGAGATACTGCGTGATCTCCTCGGCGGGCACGAGGAGGAAGCCACGCCGCCCGCCGAGCGCGGCGCGGTACTCGGCGGCGCGGCGCAGGCGAACGAACGTCGTGTCGCCGGCGCGTCGCGTGTCGACGGCGGCGCCGAAGCGCGCGCGATAGCGCGCCAGCGCCTCGCGTCCGACGTCGGTCGGCGGCACGGGCCACCACCGCTCGTCGTCGGCGAGCGTGTTGTGCTCGCTCAGCGCCACGAAGTCGTAGCCGTGGCGCGCGTACCAGTCGGCGACCATCTCGGGAAAGTCGTCGCCGTCGGACCAGAGCGAGTGCGTGTGCGTATTCCCCTTCCACCACCGCGCGGCGTGCGGCTGCGGCACCGCTCGAACGCTCGTGCCTAACGTGACGACGACGAGCGCCGTCGCGACGACCGCGGCGCGACGCGCACGCGTCACGGGCGACGGGCCGGCGCGGTGCGAGCCGCCGCCGCCGCGCGGGCACGCCACCGTTCCGACGTGTCCTCGCGCCCGACCGCCGCGTTCGCGGCGCTGAGCTCGGAGATGACGGGTGGCGCGGCGGCGGCGCGTCCGGTCGCGATGTAGCCCAGGATGAGCTGTTCGAGCAGCTCGGGCGGGTCGACGAGCGCGCCGCGGCGCGACCCGGTGCGGCCGTTCAACTGCGCCGTCGTCGCGCGCATCCGGTCGAGCTGGAAGACTGCACCGCGCGGCGTCCCGGCCCACTGTTCCTTCGACGCGTAGTAGGCACCCAGCGTCATGTGGAACTGGCGGATGCGCGACAGATCGGCGGCTGCGTAGGCGCTCCCCTTCCCGCCGAACGTGAAGTTGATGAGGCGGTCGAGCTCACGCGCCGCATCGGGCGACGTCGCGGCGCGCCGATCGTGGAGCAGCACGAGGGGCAGGAGCGCGTCGAGATCGGCCCACGGGTCCATCATGTCGTACGGATAGCCGATCGCGCCGGCATAGTAGCGCATCGCGAGACTGTCGCGCCCCCCGCGCTCGTGCCATCCGCCGATCGTGCGGAGCATCGCGTTCCAGGCACGCGTGCGCGTGTCGCGCTCCTCCTCCCACCAGCCGGCGCGGCGGAACGGCGAGCGGGCGTTCGCATTCACGTCGCGTCCGCCGTACGCCTCGCGCATCGCCACGATCGCATCGCGCAGCGCCGGGTGGCGCTCGGCCGCCGAGTCGACGCGCGCGCGTTGCGCGGTCGCGAAGTACGACGCCGAGACGTTCGCGGCGTTGTTCGCGCGTACGAGGGTGAGCAGCAGCCGCCCCGCGGTGACCGGATCGACGGCGGGCTCCGCGGTCAGCGCGGCGAGCGCGGCGTCGGCGACGTCGGGCGCGCGCGACGAGTCGCGGAGCAGCGCCTCGAGCGACGAGGCGACGGCCGACGCGGTCGCCGCGCTCGCCGGTCGCCGGGCGAGCGCGAGGCGCGCATCGACGAGCGAGCTGTCGGCCGCCGCGGCCGCGGTGTAGAGCGCGAACGCGCTGTCCGCGGCGCCCGCGCCGCCCGCGGCTTCCAGCTCCTGCGCGGCGTGCAGCAGGGCGCGTCCCCTCGTCGCCGGCGTCCCCGCGGCCGCGGCGGCGCGGAACGATCGCGCGGCCTCGTCGTGCCGACCGAGCGCGCGCTGGATCAGCGCCTCGTTGTAGGTCGCGGTCGCGGCGTAGCGGCCCGGGTCCGCGCCGCGAGCCCACGCGTAGTCGGCGAGCACGGCCTCGTACGCCGCGTCGGCCGAGTCGCCGGCGGCGCGGCGCAGCAGCTCCTGCGCGGCGACCCCGCGGCCGAAGTAGGCGGCGGCGCGCTCGCTGGTGCCTAACGCACTGCCCGTCGCGATCGCGGCGTCGAACTGCGCCCGGGCGGTCGCGAACTGGCCGGCGTCGAGCGAGGCGCGTCCGGCGGTGAGCCGCGTGCGCGCCGCCGTGGCCGCGGTCGACACCGACCCCGGTGCCTGGGCGGCGAGCGCCGTCGCGAACGCGAGGCCGGCGAGAAGGAGGGAGAGGTGCCTGACGGATGCCGGAAGCGAGGGACGCATCGCTCACTCCTCCGGCACGCGCAGCGGCGCGTCGTCCGCCACCACGATCGGGAAGAACGTCAGCAGGTGCAACGTCACCGGCTGGCGCTTCGCGCGCCGCGCGAGCTCGGCGAGTCCGTTCACGGTGCGGATCGTGTCCGGCGGCGTGCGCTCGGGATACGCGACGTAGTCGACGGCGCACCGGTATGCGTCGGTGCCGGCGCGGCTGCAGCGAGCGAGCGTCATCTCGGTCGTGTCGCGCCGCGCGATGTCCGGCTGGTTCGCCGGGTCGGTGACGTGCATGCGCACGAGGAAGATCGGGCTCTGCGTCGGGCTCGCGCGGATCGCGCGCGGTCCGAGCCCGACGAGCACGTCGGCCGAGGCGTCGGCCTGTCGGTCGAACGTCACGGCGGGGCTCAGCGGAAACCGCGACAGCACATTGCGCACGACCGCCTGCGACTCGGCCGGGCGCGCGAGCACCTCGTCGAGCCGCGCGAGCCAGCTCGCGCGCATGACGTCGGTGCGCTGCCAGTCCGCGCGCGGGCGCTCGGCGATGACGTTGAACGGCTCGAACGGGAGGCGCGCGGCCGCCGGCCGGCCGCGCACGCTGTGACCCGCGGGCGTCAGCTCGATCTGCCCCGCCTGCGATCCCGGCGCGTTCGACCACGCGAGGCGCAGCGTGTCGGGCGACGCCCCGGTCCGCCAGTCGAGGAACCCGAAGCGTCGGTCGAGCCGTGCGCGCACCGAGTCGACGAGCGCGCGCTGCAACGCGGCGCACGACGCGGTGCAGCCCGGGTCGCCCATGCGGCTGCGGTAGAGCGCCCCGTCGATGCGCACGTCGACCGTGACGGGAGGACGCGCTCGCTGTGCCTGCGACTCGCGCGCCGTGACGAACGCGCCGCAGAGCAGCGCGCCGCACAGCGTGCCCAACGGCGCGCGCGTCGCGGCGCCGCTACGGTCGAACGTCGATGTAGATCGTGTTGACCACATGTCCGAGCCTCATCGCGCCTGCCACGAGCACGCTGTCGCGCAGACGCACGTCCCAGCGGATGGAATCCCCGACGACCAACGCTCTGACACTGCGCGCCGAAGTCGCCGCGCGCCAGCCGGCCACCGTTCGCTCGATGCTGCGGTCGCGCTCGGCGGCCCCAGCCGTGTCGAGCGGGATGTCGGGCGCCGGGTCGAGTCGTTGCAGCGTCGCGCGCCAGGCGCCCACCGTCGCCGAGTCCGGCGCGCTCGTCGCGGGAAAGCCGATCATGACGCCCGACATCCCCGGCGGGCGCGACTCGCTGAACGTGACGCGCGCGAGCGTGATCGTCGAGTCGAGTCCGTCGCGGACGGTGAGCGTCGGCAGGTGCAACGAGTCGCCCATGTAGGTCAGCAGCGACGGCGCCGGCAGCACGGCGATCGTCGCGAGCGTGTCGAAGTCGTCGGGATACGCGAATCGCAGCGGGATCCAGGGAAGCACCACGCGCGTCGCCGTCGCGCGTCCGGGCGCCGACACCCAGACGCGACGCCCGATCGGCGAGAGCCACAGGCGGAACGCGGCCTGCGGCTGCACGCGGCTGAGCGTGCGCGACGACGCGTCGGCGAGACGCAGCGTGTCGGCGATCGTTCGCTCGCCGGCGATCAGTCGCAGCTCCGTGCGCGCCCCGGCGTCGGCCGCCTCCACGTGCACGCTGGAGCAGGTGAGGCTCGCCGCGAGGAGCGCGATCGCGCCGGCGGTGAGTCCGCCGAGCACGCGACGCGCGCCGAGCGCGAGACGAAGCCGGTCGCGCAGCCACGTCTTCGAGGCGTCGGGCATGATCCCCCACGCGACGCCCGCGACGCCGAGCACGGGCAGGTGGGTGAGGAAGAAGGTGAGCCACCGCTCGGCGTGCAGCCGCATCCAGATGCCGAGCGCGAAGTCGACGGCGAGCAGCACGACGACGACGCGCAGCTCGATCGGGATCGGCTGCGGGGCCGGCGCAGTCGGCGGGGCGTTCGTCACTCAGCGCGCGGTGAGCTCACGCCCGCGCCGCAGCACACGGCCCGCGCGCGCCGACGTCGTCCGCCCCCGCTCCACGGCGACGACGCCGTTCACGAGCACGGTCGAGATCCCCGCCGGATACTGGTGCGGGTCCTCGTAGGTCGCGCGGTCGGCGATCGACGCGGGATCGAAGACGACGAGGTCGGCCATCATCCCCGCCCGCACGAGTCCACGCGTCGTGAGGGCGAGTCGGCGCGCGGGTTGCGCCGTCATCTTGAAGATGGCCGTCTCGAGCGAGAGCACGCCGCGCTCGCGGACGTAGGTGCCCAGCACCCGCGGGAACGTGCCGTACCAGCGCGGGTGCGGCGAGCCCTCGCCGGGCTGCGACAGTCGGCCGTCCGACGCGATCATCGTCATCGGGTGGCGCATGATGCGCTCGACGTCCGCTTCGTCGAGCACGTGGTAGATCGCCGACCCGCCCCCCGCCGCATCGCCTCGATCACGAGCTCGGCGCCCGTCGCCGGGGTGGGCGCGAGGCCGCGCTGGCGCGCCCAGTCGGCGAGCGTCTTCCCTTCCAGCGACGGCATCCACGCGACTTTCGCGAGCTGCACGCGCGAGATGTCGCCGCCGCCGCGGTCGTTCATGATGAGATCGACGATGCCGCGCACGATGCTGTCGCGCAGCACCGGGTTCGCGAGTCGACGCACGAATGCGCTGTCGCCGTCGGCCTGCGCCCAGGCGGGGACGAGCACGCCGATGCCGGTGTAGGTCGCCGTGTAGGGGTACTGATCGATCATCACGTCCGTCCCCGCTCTCCGCGCCGAGTCGACCATGGCGAGCGTGGTGCGGCTCGCACCCCACATCGCCGCGCCGACGACTTTGTGGTGCGTGAGCACGACGGGGATCCGCCCGCGGCGCCCGATCTCGAGCGCCTCGCCGACACCGTCGAGCAGACCGAGCCCCTCTTTTCGGAGGTGCGACGTGTAGATGCCGCCCGAGTCGGACGCGGCCTGCGCGAGCGCGACGACCTCGTCGACGGTCGAGTAGGTGCCGGGGAGATAGAGCAGCCCGGTGGAGAGGCCGAACGCGCCGTCTCCCATGCCCTGCCGCACGAGGCGCCGCATCGCCTCGAGCTCCGCGGCCGTGGGCGCCCGGGCGGCCATCCCCATCACGGCGCGCCGGATGTCGTTGTGCCCGACGAGGAAGGCGACGTTCATCCCCATGCCCGACGCCGCGGCGGAGTCGAGGTAGGGGCCCAACGGAAGCGGCGACCCGCCGTCCGGACCGCCGAGCGACGTGGTCACTCCCTGCCGCAGCTTGTTCTCGGCGCTCGGCAGGCGGAGGAGTGGGTCGAGGTGCGCGTGCAGGTCGATGAAGCCCGGCGCGACGATCTGTCCGCGGGCGTCGACGACGCGTCGGGCGGCCGACGGCGAGAGCGGCGTGGGCGACACGAGCGCGATGCGGTCGCCGCGCACGGCGACGTCGGCGCGGAACGCCGGCGCGCCGCTGCCGTCGACGACCCGGCCGCCCGCGATCAGCAGGTCGTAGGTCGCCACCTCGCGCGGCGCGCCGCGTGGAACGGCGGGAGTCGCGGGCGAACGCGCGCACGCGCTCAGGACCAGGAGCGCGCCGAACACACCGCGGCACGACGTGAACGTGGAAAGCATCCGGGCAGGGGCGTGATAGGTTAGCACCAACGGTGCAGCCGCCGTCCGTCGTCGCGCAACGGAGCGACGTCCGTTCACCCGAGGAACACCGATGATCGTCCGACCGAGTCTGCCGTGGGGTCGCACCCTGACCTCCGTCGGCGGGGCGGCCGCCGCGCTCTCGGCGGCCGCACTCGCGGCGTGCCACCCCGTGCCGGCCGTCGCGCCGGGCGCGGCACCGGTTCCGCTGGGCGAGTCGCGCCAGATCGTCGACACGGCGTTCGTGCCGGCGCCGCGCGGCGCGCCGACGTACGCCGCCGGCACCGGCCCGCGCGTCGTGATCGACGAGGCGCACCGGAACTTCCACACGGCCGCGGGACGCTACCGGCCGTTCGCGCGGCTGCTCGAGACCGACGGCTACGTGGTCTCACGCGGCCAGTCGCCGTTCGACAGCGCGTCGCTCGCCGCGGCGCGCGTCCTCGTCGTCGCGAACGCGCTCGGCGCCGGGCACGACGCGGCTGTGGGCTGGACGCTGCCCGCCGTCTCCGCGTTCACACCCGCGGAGATCGACGCCGTCGTCGCCTGGGTGCGGCGGGGCGGCGCGCTGCTGCTGATCGCGGACCACATGCCGTTCGCCGGCGACGCAGCATCGCTCGGGTCGCGCCTGGGCGTCGAGCTGCTGAACGGCTTCGCGCTGCTCGGCGACGCGGATCCGCGCACGGGCGACTATCCGATCGTGTTCCGCCGCGGCGACGGAACGTTAGGCACACACGCCGTCACGGCCGCCGGCGCGGCGACGGCGCCGATCGACTCGGTCGAGTCGTTCACCGGCTCCGCGTTCCGGCTGCACGACGGCAATGCCTCGGCGACCGCGCTCATGACGCTGCCGCCGGCGACGCGCGTGCTGCTCCCCGACGCGGCGTGGGTGTTCACTCCGTCCACGCGCCGTGCCGACGGGCCCGGACTCCTCCAGGGCGCCGCGTTCCCGTTCGGCCGCGGGCGCGTCGCGGTGTTCGGCGAGGCGGCGATGTTCACCGCACAGCGCAAAGGGGTCGAGCGCGTGCCGATGGGGATGAACGCGCCCGCCGCGTCCGAGAACGCCGAGTTCGTGCGACGCGTGCTGCGGTGGCTCGCTGGGGGGGCGACCGGTTTCTGAGCCGTCACCGCGCGCCCAACAGGAACACGAGTGGTTCGGCCACCCGCACCCGCCACGCGCGCTCGGAGCGCTCGGCGCCGGGGACGTCGCGCGTGAGCCAGTCGTCTCCGGCGACGTGGCCGGCTGCCCGCAGGGCGTCGTCGACCTGCGGCTGGTAGCGCGCGTACGACGAGTCGGGTGGGGCGGTCCCGTAGTCGAAGTAGCGGTAGCTGCGCTCGACGGACGGCTTCGACTCCTCGACCAGGAAGCGGAGATAGGCGTCCGAGCTCGCGGGGATCGCCGGACGCACCCGGCGGGCGGCGATCAGTGCCCTCATCGTCTCCTCGACGCCCCAGTCGACGCCGCCATACGAGGTCGCGGGGGCGAAGACGTTCTGCCCGTCGTGCACGGAGAGCACGGGATCGCGGGTCGTCGTGCGCCGCCAGGAGCGCCGCCGCGACGAGCGCCGCCGCGACGAGCGCCGCCGCGACGAGCGCCGCCGCGACGAGCGCGGCCGACCGACGCGGGCCGGGCGAGCCCCGCGTCACAGAAACCGATGCATGATGTGCAGATCGACCTCGCCGAGCGTCGCGTGACGGAACGCGCGCGGCACCGTGCCGACGATCGCGAAGCCCATCCGCTGCCAGAGCGCGACCGCGCGCGCGTTCGTGCTGACGACGGCGTTGAACTGCATGGCACGAAAGCCGAGCGTGCGCGCCTCGCCCAACGAGTGCGCGCACATCGCGCCGCCGACGCCGCGACCGAACGCGTGTGGCCGCACCATGTAGCCGGCGTTCACGACGTGCGAGCCGTGCCCGGGCTGGTTCACGCGCATCGCGTACGTGCCGACGATCTCGCCGTCGGCCTCGGCGACGTAGGTCCAGAGCCCGGGGCCGGTCCACGTGCGTCGCGCGTCCGCCTCCGGCGTGTCGGGCGGGTACATGTACGTGTCGCCGGTCGCGACGACGGCGGAGAAGATCGACCAGATCGCCGGCCAGTCGTCGGCGGTCGCGGCGCGGATGCGGAGCGCGGACTCGCGCGGCGTGGGGGCGTCGTCAGGCACGTGAGCGGCGGCAGGTGAGTGAGTGAGCGCGTGCGTGCGGCGACGTCAGGCGCGCGCCGCGAGGTCCCACAGATAGCTCGCGTAGTAGATCGGCGCGTGATCGGTCATGCGGTCGGCCGGCGTGCGGTCGAGGAGCCACGCGATCCGCTCGCCGCGCGGCCGCCGCAGCAGGTCGCGGAGCTCGCTCACCCCCGGCGGCGCGGCGAGCCAGTCGCCGAGCGCGAGGTGCGGGATCGCGCGCTCGAGCGCGGCACCGTTCGCGGTCATGAAGTACGGCTCGCCGACCGGCACGTACGACGGCAGGGCGCCGCCGGGGAAGAGCGTCGGCAGCTGCAACGGGACGCGCGCGACGACGTCGTGGTGGTGCGCGACGCGGTACGTCGGGATGCGCCGCGCCGCGTAGCGCTCGGCGAACGCCGCGTCGCCGACGGACGGCGAGCCGAACGTGTAGACGCCCGCGACGCGCCCGCCGCCGAGCACGTGGCGATCGGCGGCCAGCGTCGCGAGCGCGGCGCCGAGGCTGTGGCCGGTGAACCAGACGGAGCGCGGCGGCGCCTGAGACCGCAGCGCTCCGAGGTGCGCCGCGACGTCGCCCCACACCTGCTCGAACGCCGCCGCGAACCCCCGGTGCACGCGTCCCCCGCCCGCGTGCGGCGTGAGGCGCACCGCGGCGTCGGCGGCGACGTCACGGAGCACGCGGCGCAGCTTCGTCGTCCACGCGCCGAGGTCGCGGCGGCCCACCTGCTCGGTGCCGCGGAACGCGACGACGATCGCGTCGTCGCGGTGCGCGATGTAGCACTGTGTGCTGTACACGTCGGGGCGCGCGTGGCCGTACGCGGCGACGGCGTCCATCCCGCCCGCGCCGCGGAACGTCGCGTCGGCGAACGGCGCCTCGGAGTACGCGAGCATCGCGGCGTCGGCCATCCACGCCGCGTTCGTGAGCGAGAACACCGCCGCGCGCGCGTCGAGCGGCCCGCGGAAGTAGCGCACCCCCGCCTCGTTCGGCGGCGCGAGGTCGGCGAGCGTCGGGCGCGGCGCGCTCACGGCCGCAGCACCACGCGCTCCTCGGCGGCGCGGTCGACGGCGGCGCGCGTGTAGGGCACGCGGAAGTAGCGCCCCTCGGCCCACGGCGCGAACAGGTCGCGGTAGTGCGGCGAGCGCGGGTCGCCGCTCTGACCGGGCGTGTTGGTGCCGAACGACGCGTCCCAGTCCGCCAGGTCGGCGACGAGGCGGAAGCTCGCGCCGTGCGTCTGGTTGTCGGTGTTGCCGGTCGCGTTCACCGTGTTCGCGTAGCCGCCGCGCGGCGCCGGTCCGACGTCGTACGTCGCGCGCTCGCCGGCGGATCGAGCGCCGCGCCCAACGGGTGGCGGATGAGCGCGTGGTGATTCGCCGGCTGGCCGTACCGCCATCCGCCCGGATCGGCGCCGAACCGTCGCTGCAGCTCGCGCACGGCGTCGGTGAGCGTGCTCGCGAGCAGCGCGTCGCGCTCGGCGGTCGCGTCGCCGGCGAACAGTGCGGGCGGCGCGGCCGGCGGGCGGCTCATCCACTCGACCACGCGGGTGCAGGCTGACCGAGCGCAGGTACGGACGCGCCGCCTCGGGAACGACCGCGCCGCGCGACCTGCGCGCTCAGCAGCGCCGCTCCCACGCGACGTACACCGCCGCCGGCGCGCTCGCCGCCGAGAGCCGGAAGTCCCAGGCGAGCAGCGCGTCGCGCGCCTAGCGCGCCGCGGCATCGGCCGGCGCCACCCCGCGCAGCAGCGGCACGAGCGCGCGCGCGGGAAGCGAGAGCTCGTCGTGCTGCAGCGCGGCCATGTCGGCCGCCGTCGCGCTTCGGCGTGGTGCCGAGCACCTCGCGGATGCGTGTGACGCGCCACGGGTCGGCCCAGCTGCCGCGCGCGACGGCGTCGACGTCGCGCGTAGCCCGCGGGGACGTTGTTCTCGTTCGCCGTCGCGATGAAGCCGGCGGGCGGGTTCGACGACGTGCGGCAGCCGGACGACCGGGAGGAAGCCTCGCCCACTCGTAGCGGCCGTCGCCCGGGCACGGGGACGCAGCCCGCTCCACCCGCGGCGCACCGGCGCGATGCCCGCCGCCTGCCAGCCGATCGTGCCCCCCGTGTCCGCCCAGATCAGGTTCTCCGCCGGCATGAGGTGCCGTGCCGCGCCGGCCCGGAACTCCGCCCACGTGCGCGCCTGGTCGAGGCGCAGGCTCGCGAGGTAGGGCGCCGTGCCCGGCTCGAGCCACGCCGCGCGGAGCGCGTAGGCGAGGTGCCGCGCGGTGTCCTCCCAGAGCACCGGTCCGTGTCCGCGTGAAGCGCAGCGCGACCGGCGGCCGGCGCGGCGCCGCGCACGCGCACCGTGTCGCGCAGCTCGCGCATCGCTCCCACGCGCCGCGCGTAGCGGTAGCGCGGCAGGATCGGCCGGGGTCGGTGCGGTAGACGTAGACGTCCTCGACGTCGATGCCGAAGATCGTGAGCCCCCACGCGCCGTGCGCGTTGTGCCCGACCGACACGCCCGGCAGCGCCGGCTCGCCCGCGCCGACGACGTCCCACCCGGCGCGCTTGAGGTGAACCCAGTAGCGGAGCGACGGCACCTGGATGGTGCGGTGCGGGTCGTTCGCGAGCAGCGGCTTCCCGGTCGCCGTGCGCGCGCCGGAGACGACCCAGTTGTTCGAGCCGTCGAGCTGCCTGTCGTCCGGGTCGTTCGGCGCGGGCGCGGGCGCCGACGCCGTCGTCAGCTCGCCGGCGACGAACGCGAGCGGCGCGCGCCACGCCCGGTACGGTGCGAGCACCGAGTCGCTCAGCGCCGCGACGTCGACCGCGCGGGTCGCGCGCGAGAGCACGACCGGGTCGGGCTCGAACTTCCCGACGGCGCGCACGCCCTCGGCGCCCATGACGCGCACGGCGCGCGCGAGATCCAGCTCCTGCTCGGCGTTGCCGGCGAGCGCGTTGTGGCGCGACACGACGACGGCCGGCGTCCACCGGCCGGGCGTGATGCCGAGCCGCCGCAGCTCGGGCGGGAGGAGCGACGAGTCGCGTGCGACCTGCGCGACGCGCGCGTTCACGCCGTCGACGAACGCCTGCACGATCGCGGCGCCGCGCGGGTGGTAGTGCGCGAGCTCGCGCCGCATGTCGCCGCGGTACGCGAACAGCCGCGCCGCGCGGTCGCGTGCCGCCCACCGGGGGCCCAGCGCTTCGGCCATCGTGCCGGTGGCCTGGCGGCGCCACAGCTCGAGCTGGAAGAGCCGGTCGCGCGCGGCGTTCCATCCCTGCGCGAAGAAGAGGTCGTGCTCGTCGCGCGCGCGGATGTGGGCGATGCCGTTCGAGTCGCGCACGATCTCGACCGGGCCGTGCAGCCCCGGTGCGCGAAGCGTGTCGGCGCGTTGCGCGCGGGCGGGCGTCGCGCCGAGCGAGGCGAGTACGCCGAGCGAGGCGACCGCAGCGGTCGCCGCGGCCGCGAGGGTCGGGAGGGAACGCGTCGTCATCCCCCGAATGTGACGCGCGGCGCCCGCGGCGGCTATCGCTCCCAGTTGTCGACCGCGTCGTCGTAGGCGACCCACCGGGGGACGCGCTGCACGAGCCGCGTCGCGAGCGCGACGACGAACGGCTCGTAGGTGGCGCGGATCGCGTCGAGCCGGCGGCGCGCATCGAGGTCACCGAGGGCGAGCCCGACCTCGTCGAGGCGCGCGCACAGGCGATCGAACGCCACCGGCGGCAGCCGCTCGGAGGGCGGGGGGCCGTCCGCGTCGCCGGCCGCCTCGGGGCCGAGATGCAGCGCACGCGACATCTCCACCATGGCGAGCCGCGCGGTGGCGAACGTCATGCGCCCCTGGAAGGTCGGTAGTGCGGCGGCGACGCCGGCACCGCGCGCGGCGTGGTCGGGCGTGCCATCCAGCGCGCCGTCGGACGCAGCCGCAACGCGCGGGACGTCGCGCAGGCCGACTGTGAGCAGGGCGCAGCCGTCGAGCACCGCCGTGAGCGCGGCGAGCCAGCTCTCGTTGTCGTGCTGCGAGCGGTAGTACGCGAGCATCGGGTACGACAGGTGGCTCTCGAGAAGCTCGGCGGCCCAGCGCTCGCACTCGACGAGCAGGTCGCCGAGCGAGGCGAGGCCCGCGGCCGAGTCAGCGTGCCGCGCGAGCAACTCGGCGGCCGTGGGCGGTGAGCCGGCGCGGGCGTCGAGGCGGATGACGAACGCCTCGCGCCGGGAGAAGAGCTGGTAGAGCACGGGGAGGTAGCCGATGACGATCGCGATGATGCCGAAGCCGATGCCGGCCTCGCACACGGAGAGCGCGCGGCCCGCCCGCGTCGGCGCCGTGACGTCGCCGTAGCCGAGGGTGAAGAAGGTCTCGCCGCTGAAGTAGAGCTGCGTGAAGAGCGAGCGCGCGCCGCCGGCGAGCGCCCACTGCACGAGCGCGAAGCCGACGATGAGCGAGGCGAACCAGACGGCGAACAGCCCGATCATCGACAGCGGCCCGTACAGGCTGAGGAACGTGCCTCGTGCCTCACGCCCACGAAGGCGGCCGGCGATGGCCGTCCACACGTTCCACGTCGTGCGGAAGTAGCCGCGCACGAAGCGCAGCCGGCGGTGGACGCGGCGAGGCAGCAGCATGACCTCGAAGGCGTCGACGAGCGTCGCCACGACGAGACCGGCGCCGAGCGACCCGACGAGCACGAGAGTCGCGTTCATGACGGCAATGCTACCGCGACGGCCGCGCGCGGACGACCCGACGAGCACCCGGAATCGAACCATGTCCCGAGCATTTCTCCGAGACGACGCCGAAGGCGAGAAGCCGTTCCGCGACTACGCGCTCCCCGACCGCGACGACCCCGACTTCGACCGCATCGCTGCGAGCGCGCTGCTCGAGGCGGCGCGGGTCGGTGAGACCGAGCTGGCCGAGCGCGCGACGGGATACTACTGGGGCGAACCGCGGCTCCGGCCGTACGTCGAGCGCATGCGCGACGAGGCGGAGCGCGCGGGCGACGAGCGGCTCGAGCAGGTGGCGCGGCGCTTTCTGCGGTAGCGGGGCACGTCGTACGGGCCCGGGCCCGCAACACGCGTTGACAACACACGTTGCCGACGACACATTCCGTGCGTGTCCAGCGCCGCGCGTATCCGCCAGCCCGCCGTCGACGGCGCCGCCGACCGGGCGGTGGTCAGTCTGCTCGTCGCGGCCGGGGTGTGCACGCAGCGACTCGACGCACGGTGCCGCGAGCACGGGATCACGCTCGACCAGTACAACGTGTTGCGCATCCTGCGCGGCGCCGGCACGTGCGGCCGCGCGCGGTGCGAGATCGCCGAGCGCCTGATCAGCCGCGCCCCCGACGTCACGCGGCTGCTGGACCGTCTCGAGCGGCACGGCCTCATCACGCGCTGCGTCGGCGCCGAGAACCGGCGCTACTCGGTCGCGACGATCACCGACGACGGGCTGCGGCGGCTCGACGCGCTCGACCCCGAGATCCGCGCGATCCAGCGCGAGCTGACCGCCGGCCTCTCGGCGGAGGAGCTCACGACGCTCGCCGGCCTGTGTGAGGCGATCGTGCGGTAGCGCGTGCCGCCGTCACCCCGGCGGGCACCAGCCCGCCTTCTTCTTTGGCCCATCACGTGTTGTGCACACGTTTAGTCCACAACACGCTACATACACGAGGATCCGCGATGTCTCGCTCTCCGCTCTCCACTCCCGTCACACTCGGCGCGCTGTCGCTCCCGAACCGCGTCGTCATGGCACCGATGACGCGCAATCGTGCCACCGGCGACGGCGTCCCGACGCCGATCATGGCGACCTACTACGCCCAGCGCGCCTCCGCCGGGTTGATCGTCGCCGAGATGGCGCCGGTCGCGGCGACCGGCGTCGCGTACCCGATGACGCCCGGCATCTACACCGACGCGCAGACCGACGGATGGCGCCACGTGACCGATGCCGTGCACGCGGCCGGCGGCCGCATCCTGCTCCAGATCGCGCACGGCGGCCGCATCTCGCATCCGGCACTCCAGCCGAACGGCGAGACGCCCGTCGCACCCTCCGCGATCCGGCCGGACGGCAGCGTGTTCACGCCGCAGGGCCCGCAGCCGTTCGTGACGCCGCGTGCGCTCGAGGTACGCGAGATCGCCGCGATCGTCGCCGAGTTCGCCGACGGCGCGCGGCGCGCGCGCGACGCCGGCTTCGACGGCATCGAGCTGCACGCCGCGAACGGCTACCTCATCGACCAGTTCCTGCGCGACGGCGCGAACGATCGCACCGACGCCTACGGCGGCTCGGCCGAGCGGCGGGCGCGGATGCTCGTCGAGATCGTCGAGGCCGTGAGCGCGGCGTGGTCGGCCGACCGCGTCGGGGTGCGGGTGTCGCCGTTCAACGCGTTCAACAGCATGTCGGACAGCGACCCGGTCGCGACCTTCACCACCGTGGCGTCGCTGCTCGACGGGCGCGGCCTCGCGTACCTCCACGTGGTCGAGCCGGTCGCGGCCGACGGCACCGCGCGCCTCACGCCGGAGCTCCGCCGGCACTTCTCGGGACCCGTGCTCGTCAACGGGGGCTACGACGCGACGACGGCCGACGCGGCGATCGCGCGCGGCGAGGGGGACGCGGTGTCGTTCGGCGTGCCCTTCATCGGCAACCCCGACCTCGCCCACCGCCTCGCGCTCGCCGCACCGCTCCGTCCCGCCGACCCCTCGACGTTCTACGCCGGCGGCGAACGCGGCTACACCGACTACGCGGCGCTCGCCGCCGCGTGACCAGTCAGGGCCACGCGTGACGGCCACGCCGTCACGCGCGGGCCGTCACGCGCGCGCCGTCAACGTACGAGTACGCGGTATCCGTGCGCCGGCACGGCGATCGTTCCGCTCGCGCCGAGCGTCACCGTCGCGCCGCTGAACCAGTCCTTGAAGGTGCCGACCTGCGGCAGCCCGCCGGTGTACGCCGCCGTCACCGGCACGTCGCCGTAGTTCACGGCGACGAGCACGGTGTTCGCGCCGCGCGTGCGCGTGAACGCGAACACCCGGTCGTCGGCGTTCGTCGCGAGCTTCACCTGCGGACCGCCGGCCAGTCCGTTGCGCAGCGCGGGCTGCGTGTGGCGCAGCCGGAAGACGCGGCTGTAGAACGGCGCGAGGGACGGGCCCGTCCAGTCGATCGTGTCGCGCTCGAAGAAGCGCAGCCGCTTCGCGAGGCTCACCTCCTGCCCGGAGTAGAGCAGCGGCATCGACAACGCCGTCGTGGCGCTGAGGATGAAGCTCGAGAAGTGGTTCGCGCCCATCCGCTCGAACTCGGTGCCGTTCCAACTGTTCTCGTCGTGGTTCGACGTGAACGTCATGCGGTACGCGTCCGCGGGATACGTGCGCGCCTGCTCGGCGAAGTAGCGGTCGAGCGCGGCGACCGGCTGCTTCCCCGTCGACAGGTCGTTCAGCAGGTGATGGAACGTCCACGCGTACGTCATGTCGAACGCCCCGTAGAACTTCGGCGCTTCCGCCTCCGCGAGCATGAAGAGCCCGGGTCGTGCCGCGCCGAGCGTCGCGCGCGCCTCACGCCAGAAGTCGTCGGGAACGCCGCCGGCCACGTCGCAGCGAAAGCCGTCGAGCTTCATCTCGTCGAGCCAGAAGCGCATGTCGGCGAGCATCGCCTGCCGCATCGCGCGACTGTCGTAGTTCAGCTCCGCGACGTCGGTCCAGTCGGTCTCCTTCCCTTCGTTGTCGCGCGCCGTGTGGATCGAGCCGTCGGCCGCCCGCTCGTACCAGTCCGGGTGCTGCGTGATCCAGGGGTGATCGAACGCGGTGTGGTTCGGCACCCAGTCGAGGATGACCTTCATCCCCCGCGCGTGCGCCGCGTCGACGAGCGCCTCGAAGTCGGCGCGCGTCCCGAACTCGGGGTTGAACCCCGTGTAGTCCGCGATCGAGTAGTAGCTGCCGAGCACGCCTTTGCGGTTCTTCCTGCCGATCGGCTGCACCGGCATGAGCCAGAGAATGTCGGCGCCCAACGCCTTGATCCGCGGGATCTGGCGGGTGAATGCGGCGAACGTGCCTTCGGGCGTGTACTGCCGCACGTTCACTTCGTAGATGACCGCGTCGCGCGACCACGCCGCGTGCGCGGCCGTCGTGACGCGCGGCGCCTGCGCGTCGGCGACCGTCGCGAGCGTGGCCGTGAGACCGGCAGCGAGCAGTGAGGTGAGCAGTCGCATGAGCGCGCGGTGAGTGTCGGGGGAGCAGCGCGTCGTGCGGCGTGACGCGTCGCGGACGGTGGATCAATGCGTCAGGCGCCCCGCCAGGTCCACCCCGCCCGGCGGCGCCCAGAGACGCTCGGCGAAGCCGCGGCGCGCCTCGCCGTCGAGCGTCGTCAACTCCTCGACGGCGATCTGCGACGCGTAGTGCAGGGCGAGGCGTCGCTTCGTGGCGCCGTCGTCGGGCGTCGTGAGCGTGATCGGGTCGAGCCGCGTGCCGAGCGCGCGCGCGAGTGCGCGTGCCGCGTGCGCCGTCTCGGTCGCGGCGACGCGCGTGGCGTACGGCAGCTCTTCGTAGAACGCGAGGCGACCGATCGGCGTCGCGAGGACGGCCGCGCGGTGCGCGATCCAGTGATCGACGTGCGCGCCCGGCGCCGCGAGCGGAGCGAGCACGACCGACGTGCCTGACGCCGATCCTGCCGCGTTCCCGTGCGCGAGGGCGACGCCCAGCGACTCGCCCAGGCTCGCCGCCTCCCGCTCCGCCGCCGAGTCGCGCAATCGTGCCTCACACACCTCGTGCAGCGCCACGCCGAGTCGCAGCGGCGCGTCGAGCAGTCCGAGGTCGACGACGTCCGTCACGCCGAGCGCGGTGAGCGCGGCGCGGTCCTCCGCGGCGCGGATCGCGGAGACGGCGCGCGCGTCGCCGGCCGCGCGGTACGGGGCATGCTCGGAGCGGGTGAAGCAATTCACGACGCGCACACCGACGCCGCGCGCGACCAGCCGCCGCACGCATTCGGCGAGCGAGAACGCGGCGTCGTCCTGATGAGGAGAGACGAGAGTGACGGATGTGAGCACGTTGCAGGCAAGCTACGCGAGCGCACGCGCGGTACCCCCGGCCGACGCGCCGTACCCCGCGGCGCACATCGCCGCGCTGCGCGACGCCGGTTCGCTCGCGGCGCCGCTGCCGGCATCGTGCGGCGGCGCCGGGCTCGGACTCGCGCCCGGCACGACGCACGCGCTGCTGCGCCTGCTCGCGTCGGTCGGGCACACCGATCTCAGCACGGGGCGGCTCTACGAGGGGCACGTCGACGCGCTGCTGACGATCGCGCGCTACGGCACGCCGGCCCAGCTCTCGCGCGTCGCGCGCCGCGTCCGCACCGGCGCGCTGCTCGGCGTGTGGAACACGGGGCCCGAGGCGGGGGCGTGCAGATCACGCCGCGGGACGGCGGCGTCCGGCTGCGCGGACGCAAGACGTTCGCGTCGGGCGCCGGCCACACGTGGGGCGCGGTCGTCACCGGCGCCCTGCCGGACGGGGCGTGGCAGATGTGCGTCGTGCCGATGCGGGCCGTGCTGCGCGCCGGCGCCGCCGCGGTCGACACGAGCCTCTGGCACCCGCTCGGCATGCACGCCTCCGCGAGCTACGCCGTCGACTTCCACGACGCGTGCCTTCCCGCGTGGTGTGTGCTGGGCGCGCCCGGCGACTACTACCGGCAGCCGCGCTTCACCGGCGGCGCGATCCGATTCGCCGCCGTGCAGCTCGGCGGCGCGACGCGGCTGGTCGACGAGCTGTGCACGTTCCTCCGTGCGACCGGGCGGGGCGACGACCCTCACCAGCTCGCGCGCGTCGGCGAGGCGACGACGCTGCTCGCGTCGAGTGCCGCGCTGCTTCGCGACGCCGCCGCTGCCGCGGAGCGATACGCCGCGGCGGCGCGGCCGGCACCGGCCGATCGAGGCGCGGAGCACGCGGACGACGTCTCGGCCGTGCTCGCCTACGCGAACGCCGCGCGCACCGCCGTCGCCGAATGCTGCGTGCGGGTGTGCGAGCTCGTGCAGCGGAGCGTCGGCGCGCGCGGGCTGCTCGAGCCGCAGCCGTTCGCGCCGATCGTGCGCGACCTGCTGATGTACCTGCGCCAGCCCGCCCCCGACGCCGCGCTCGCCGACGTCGGCCGCTTCGCGTTAGGCGGTTCGTCGTCGGTCGCGACGCGGCTGTGGGATTCGCCGTGAGCGACACCCCCGCCGAGTCGCTCTCCCCGGCGTACTTCGACGACGTGTACGCGGCGCACGAGGATCCGTGGCACTTCGCGACGAGCGCCTACGAGGCCGCGAAGTACCGGGCGACGCTCGATGCGCTACCGCGCCCGCGCTACCGCTCGGCGTTCGAGATCGGCTGCTCGATCGGCGTGCTCACCCGGCAGCTCGCGGCGCGGTGCGACACCCTGCTCGCCGTCGACGTCGCCGAGCGCGCGCTGGCGCGGGCCCGCGAACGCACGCGCGAGCTGCCGAACGTTTCGGTCGCGCGGCTTCGCGTTCCGGACGAGGACCCCGGCGGACGCTACGACCTCGTGCTCGTCTCCGAGGTCGGCTACTACTGGTCACCGACCGATCTCGGTCGCGCGCTCACGCTGATCGCCGCGCGGCTCGACCCGGGCGGACACCTCGTGCTCGTGCACTGGACACCGGTCGTCGCCGACTATCCGCTCACCGGCGACGCCGTTCACGAGATCGCGCTCGCGCGACCCGAGTTCGTTCACGTCGCCGGCTCGAGAGCGGAGCGGTACCGGCTCGACGTGGTGGCCCGGCGCTGAGGGCGCGCCTTCCAGTCGCTCACGCGGATCCGCAGCGCCTCGACCGCCGCGCGCACGTCCTCGAACCGCGCCCCGTGGCGCGCCTCGTTCCAGCCCCGGACGAACCGCTGCCGCAGCTCGCTCCGCGCGATGCACGCGTCGACGCTCGGCGCGGCGAGCATCGTCTCGCGCAGCGACGACGACGTCAGGCGGAGCCGCGCGGCGAGGCGCGCGACCTGCTCGCCGCCCACCCACGCGCCCGCCCCGCGGTCGAGCCGCGTGTGGAGGCGGCGCAGCCGACGTCTCGTGAGCGCCCACCGCTCCAGGAACGCCGCCGACTCGACCGGCCACGCCCGCCGCGCGCGCCCGACGTCGACCCACTCCGCGAGCTGCGTCGCGAGCCCGACGTGCGCGCGCCCCCGGCACCGCGTCGACGTGCGCACCCGGACGTGCGGGCTGTGACGCACGCGCAGCCCCGCGCGCAGCGCGCGCTCGTAGAAGCGCACGTCCTCGAGCGCCTCGACCGCCTCGAGCCCGCCGACGCGCGCGTACGCGTCCGCCGTGACGGCGAGACTCGCGCCGAAGTGCTGGTGGTGCCGCGGCCACGGGTCGTGCGGGTCGGGATCGATCAGGGCATCGAGCGCCGCGGCGAGGTGGTGGTAGCCCGCGTCGTACAGGTAGAGCTCGCGCGCCGCGGCGGGGAGACGATCGAGCGACGCGGCGACGATCCGCCCGCCGACGACGTCCGCCCCCCTCGCGATCTCGCGCCGGGTCGCGGCGATCCAGTCGGGCGCGACGACCGAGTCGGCGTCGGTCGTCGCGATCACCCGCCGCGCGGCGTGCGATGCGGCGAGCCGGTGCCACGCGGCGTCCATCGCCAGCTGCCGCGCGCGTCCGCTGTGCGCCTCGTGCGACGCGAGCGCGACCTCGACGACCTGCACGCGCAGACTCGGCATCGCACGCGCCGCCTCCCGGGCGATCGCCGCCGTCGCGTCGGCGCAGTTGTTCGCGACGACGAGCACCTCGTAGCGTCGTGGGTCGAGCGCACGTCCGCGCCGGTCGCGCTGCGCGGCGAGCGCGGCGAGCGTCGCGCCGATCGTGGCCGCCTCGTCACGCGCCGGAACGGCGACCACGGTCGCGCACCGCGCGTCGACTGGCGCGGGTGCGAGTGGCGAACGCACTCGCACCTCGTCGATTCTCTCGCTCGCCATCACACTCCGGACCGGGTCGTGGGCCATCCCGCCCCGCCGTATACGAATCAGTCGTGCCAGCGCGCCCGCGCGCGCCGAAAACGGCCTACTCCGATGGCGCCGGCCCTTCGTCGGCGTCGGCCGCGAGATGGGCGACGAGCCCCGTCACCCCGTGGTGCCCGGCATTGCGCCCCGCCGCCACGTTCGCCGCGCGCAGCGCGTCGGGCAGTGCCGCCCCTGCGAGCAGCCGCGCGAACGCCGTCGCGCCCCACACGTCGCCGCACCCCGTCGGGTCGACGTCGGCGCCGCGCCGCACCGTCGCCGGCGGCACCACGACGCCGTGTGGCGCCGAGTCGGCATCGGCGGCGGCGTGATAGACGGCGCCGCGCGGGCCCAGGGTCACCATCGTGCAGCGGACCCCGGCGTCGTGCGCCAGCGCCGCCAGCGCGTCGAGCGACGGAGCGAGCATCGCCATCTCCGCCTCGTTCACCTGGATGTAGTCGAAGCAGCGGCACCACTCGCGCGCGTGGTCGAGCGGACGGAGGTGGCGCAGGCCGGACGGCTGCACGGCCCACAGCAACATGTGCAGGTCGCCGTAGATCGGCCCGCGGAACCGCGCGCGGATCCGCTCCGCCACGTGCAGGTCGATCTCCCACCCGCCGAGGAAGTTCACGTATAGCGCGTCGAGCCGCGCGGCGTCGAGTCGCGGCGCGAGCTCCTCCCACGTCCACCCCGGCACGCCGCCGCTCATGCACTCGCTGCGGTGCTCGTCGTCGTGGTAGCGCAGCTCGGAGCGATTGTTCGGCTCGGGCACCTCGACGAGCGCGGCGTCCGGGGCGACGTGGCGCAGACCCGCGACGAACGTGCGGGCCTGCGCCGCGACGTCGTGTCCGACCTTCACGAGCGGCACGATCTCCCAGTCGTCGCCCAACGCGGCGTCGAGCCCGCTCAGCGCGTAGGCGAGGCCACCCCATCCTTCGACGCGCGCACGCTTCGGCGGGACGCCGTGGATGACGTCCCAGACGAGCGTGCCGATGACGCCGATGCGGCGGCGGATGCGTTCGGGCGCGAGCATCGCGTGAAGGTAACCGTCCGCTCCGGGCGGTCTCTCGCGCCGTCCGCCCGGCCGTCGCGACGCCGAGCGGCCGGCCGCGACGGACGCTTCCGTGCCGAACGCGCTGCGAGGGGGAGAGAGGGTGGCTAGCGCGGAACGACCTCGACGACGAGCTCGATCTCGACCGGGATGTCGAGCGGCAGCTCGTTCGCCGAGACGGCGGTGCGCGCATGGCGGCCGGCCTCGCCGAAGATCTCGACGAGCAGGTCCGAGGCGCCGTTGATGACCCACGGCTGCCGCGTGAACCCCGGCGCGCTGTTCACCCAGCCGGTGAGCTTCACGATCCGCCGGACGCGGTCGAGCGACCCGATCTCCGCGCGGAGCGCGGCGAGCGCGTTGAGGACCGTCGCGCGCGCCGCCTGGTAGCCGGCCGCCTCGGACACCGCGCCGCCGACCTTTCCGGTGATCGTCGGCTGCCCGTTCACCATCGGGCCCTGTCCGGCGAGGAAGACGAGGTTGCCGGTGCGCACCGCGGGGACGTAGTTGGCGAGGGCGCGCGGCGCGGGCGGCAGCTCCAGGCCGGCGGATCTGAGCCGCTCCTCGGGGGTCGCGGCGGCCTGCCCACGCGAGACGGCGGGGGCGATGGCGAGCGCCGCGCACAGGAGTGCGCCTGCGGATCGACGCGTGCTCACGGCGCCACCGGCTGCGCCTTCGTGACCAGCTCGATCGTCACGGGCTGCTCGGCGCGCACCGTCTCGTCGTGCAGGAGCCGGTAGACGGAGTGCATCGCGGCGCGCCCCATCTGCGCCGGCGATTGCGCGATCGTCGCGGTCATGCGCCCCGCCTGGATCGCCGCCCGCGCGTCGTCCTGCGCGTCGAAGCCGACGACGACGATGCGGCCGGTCTTCCCTGCCGCCGCGATCGCCTCGACGGCGCCCAACGCCATGACGTCGTTGCAGGCGAACACCGCCTGCACGTCGGGGTGCGACTGCAGCGTGTTCTGCATGACCGTGAACCCGAGGTCGCGCTCCCAGTTCGCCGGCTGCGAGCTGACGACGCGCACGTCCGGATGGGCGCCCAACGCGTCCCGGAAGCCGCGCAGCCGCGCGTCCCCCGATTCGTGGCCGGGGATGCCTTCGATGACCGCGACGGTCCCTCTGCCGCCCAGCTGCTCGGCGATGAACCTGCCGGCGATGCGGCCGCCGTCCGCGTTGTCGGAGCCGATGAACGTCGCGACCCGGCCGCCCGCCTGGCGCAGCGCCGCCGTGTCGACGCGGGTGTCGACGATCGCCACCGGGATCCCCGCCTGATTCGCCTTCACGATCGCCGGCACGATCTCGCGCGACCCGCTCGGCACGAGGGCGATCGCGGCGACGCGGCGCTGGATCAGATTCTCGACGATCCGCATCTGCGCCTCGACGTCGATCTCGCGCTCGGGCGCCTGCACGACCAGCTCCAATCCGAGGCTGTCGGCGGCGGCGCGCGCGCCCCGCTCCATGTCGATGAAGAACGGGTTGTTCATCGTCTTCGGCACGAGCGCCACCGTCGGCCTCGCGCCGGCCGCGCCCTCACCCGCTCCGCCACGATTGCAGGCGGCGACGAACGCCACCGCCGCGAGCCCGAGCCACGTCCGAGTCATCTTCACCGCTCCGTAGGAAGGCGCGCCCGTCGGCGCAGCGCCATGTCGACGAGGACCGCCGCGACGATCACCGTGCCGATCGCGATCTGCTGCACGTACGACGAGACGCCGAGCAAGTTCAACCCGTTGCGCAGCACGCTCATGATGAGCGCGCCGATGAGCGTGCCGAGCACCGAGCCCGCGCCGCCCACCAGGCGACGCG
This sequence comes from uncultured Gemmatimonadaceae bacterium, assembly GCA_963843845.1. Taxonomy (GTDB): domain Bacteria; phylum Gemmatimonadota; class Gemmatimonadetes; order Gemmatimonadales; family Gemmatimonadaceae; genus Gemmatirosa. The sequence continues at coordinate 38,476 of CAWJMB010000001.1, forward strand.
CCGCCGATGACGACCGCGGCGATCGCGTCGAGCTCGTAGCCGATCCCGGCGATCGGCTGTGCGGAGTTCAGGCGCGCGATGAGCAGCAGCGACGTCACGGCGCTGAGCAGGCCGCTGACGCCGTAGACCGCGGCCTTGTAGCCGCGAACGTTCACGCCGGAGAGCGCCGTCGCCTCCTCGTTGCCGCCGATCGCGTACGTGTAGCGCCCCGGCGTCGTGCGCACGAGCACGAACGGCGCGACCGCGTAGAGCGCGAGCATGAGCAGCACGGGCACCGGCAGCCCCGCGACGTGCCCGGTCGCGAGCGTCCGGAACGACGCCGGGAACGGCGAGATCGGCCGGCCGTCGGCGAGCACGAGCGCCGCACCGCGCGCGACGCTCATCATGCCTAGCGTCGCGATGAACGGCGGCAGCCGCCCGATCGTGACGAGCGCGCCGTTCACGAGCCCGCACAGCGCGCCGACCGAGAGGCAGCCGACGACGCCGAGCGCGACCGGCACCCCGGCCCGCACGCCGAGTCCCATGACGATCCCGGCGAGCGCGACGATCGAGCCGACGGAGAGATCGATGCCGCCGGTGAGGATCACGAACGTCATCCCGATCGCGAGCACACCGATGATCGCGCTCTGCTCGACGACGTTGACGAGATTCGAGACGGTCGCGAAGTAGGGCGTCGCCGCCCACAGCGCGACGCACAGCACGAGCAGCCCGGCGAGCGTGCCGACCTCGCGCGACCGCGTCACGGTCGCGATGCGCGCCACGCGCGTCGTGCGCGTCGTGCGCGTCATGCGCGGCTCACCCGCCCACCGCCGCGGCGAGGAGCCGCTCCTGCGTCATGCCCCCCCCCGCCCGCGCGAACTCGCTCACGACGCGGCCGCCGCGCATCACGAGGGCGCGGTCCGCCAGCCCCACGATCTCCGGCAGCTCCGACGAGATCAGCACGATGCCGACGCCGCGTGAGACGAGCTGCGCGATCAGCGTGTAGATCTCCTGCTTCGCCCCCACGTCGACGCCGCGCGTCGGCTCGTCGAGGATCAGGACGTCGACGTCGCACGCGAGCCACTTCGCGAGCACGACCTTCTGCTGATTCCCGCCGCTCAGCTGCAGCACGCGCCGCTCGGCCGACGGCGTCCGGATGCGCAGGTCGCGCACGAAGCGCTCGGCCGTCTCGCGCTCGGCGCGGCGGCGCACGACGCCGAAGCGACTCAGTCGGCGCAGCACCGGGAGCGCGACGTTGTCGCGGATCGAGCGGCCGAGCACGAGCCCCTGCCCCGTACGGTCCTCGGTGACGAAGCCGATCCCGGCGCGGATCGCCGCGCGCGGCCCGCGAATGCGCTGCACGCGGCCACGCACGGAGATCGTTCCGCTGTCGAGCGCATCGAGCCCGAACACGGCGCGCGCGACTTCGGTGCGCCCGGCACCCATCAGCCCCGCGAGGCCGACGATCTCGCCGGCGTGCACGGTGAAGCTCACGTCGTCGAGCGCGCCGCGGCGCGTCAGGCGCTCGACGCGCAGCAGCTCCGCGCTCCGACCGGGGCCGCACGCCACCGTCGCCTTCGGCATCTCCGCTTCCAGCGTGCGGTTCGCCATCGCGCGGACGAGGGCATCGCGATCGACGTGACGGATCTCGTGCGTCGCGACGTGGCGCCCGTCGCGCAGCACCGTGACACGGTCGCCGATCTCGAAGATCTCGTCGAGGCGGTGCGAGATGTAGACGACCGCGACGCCCTCGGCCGTGAGGCCGCGGATCGCGCCGAAGAGCGCGCGCGTCTCGCGGTCGCTGAGCGCCGACGTCGGCTCGTCCATGACGAGGATGCGCGCGTGCAGCGACAGCGCTCGCGCGATCTCGACGAGCTGCCGTTGCGCGATGCCGAGCGCGCTCACCGGCGTGCTCGCGGCGAACGACGCGCCGACGCGGTCCAGGAGCGCCTGCGCGCGCGTCGTCATCGTGGCGCGGTCGACGAGCGTCGGCAGCGTCGTCGGCTCGCGTCCGAGGAAGACGTTCTCGGCCGCCGTCAGCGACGGCACGAGAGTGAGCTCCTGGTAGATGATGCCGACGCCGAGCGCGCGCGCGTGGCGCGGCCCGGCGATCTCCACCTCGCGCGGCTGGCCGGCGCCGACCGACGCGTCGATCCAGATGCGGCCGGCGTCCTTGCGGTGCGCCCCGCTCAGGATCTTCACGAGGGTCGACTTGCCGGCACCGTTCTCCCCCAGGAGCACGTGGACCTCGCCCTTGCGCACCTCGAGGTCCACGCCGCCCAGCGCGAGCACGCCGGGGAACGCCTTGCGGATCCCGTGCATCCGCAGCGCGACGCCGTCGGTCACGGCGCGCGATCCAGGTTCCCGAGTCGTCGGTACGGGTGTCAGGAGCGGCTTCGAGCGGCGGTTCCCGTCGGCACGAGCGGCGGGACCGCGGCCGTGACGGGGCACACGACGGCGAGCGCGGTCGTCCACAGGAGCGGGGACGCACCGATGGGGAACGAGCGGGCCGGGAAGGAGGCGGCGGCGCGGGGAGCCGAGGCGCGGGGAGCGATCGACGATGTGATCGACGTCATCGTGTGCGGACTGTGGTGTGGCGACGCCGCACGCGGCGCCGTGAGGCGCGACGCATCGCCGTCTCCAACAATGGTCGACGCGCGGACCGACCGCCACGCGCATCGCCGGCCGCGCCCGCGCCGGCGGGCGAGAACGGAACGCCGCCGCGCTGGCCGGTCGCCGTGTGCTACGGTGTCTTGAGTGGCACCGCCAGTCCGGCCACCATCAGCGTGACGTCGTTCGCCGCCGCCGCGACGAGCTGGTTCGCCCGGCCGAGCGCGTCGCGATAGCGCCGGCCGAGCGGCGTCGGCGGCACGACCCCGAGGCCGACCTCGTTGCTGACGACGATCCAGTGAGTGCCGAGCGACTGCGACATCCGCCAGACCACGAGGAGCTCGCGCACGCGATCGGCGATCCGCGCCTCGGCGTCATCGTCGTCGTCCAGGGCGAGCAGCAGATTGCTCACCCACAGCGTCAGGCAGTCGATGACGATCGCGCGGTAGGGCGCGCCCGCGACGACCGCGCGCGTGATCGCGGCCGCGACGTCCTCGGCGAGTGTCGACGGGGCTTCCAGCGTATCCCAGCTCGGCGGACGCTCGGCGCGGTGCGCGGCGATGCGGCGCGCCATGTCGTCGTCGAACGCCTGCGCGGTCGCGACGAAGAGCACGCGGCCGGACGACGCGGCGGCGACCGCGACGGCGCGCGCGCTCTTGCCGGAGCGTACGCCGCCGAGCAGCACGGTGAGCGACATCAGACGACCTCCGAGTTCAGGTAGAGCAGTTCGGCGGCAGCGCACCCGGTCGCGAGCACGTCGCCCGTGAGGTGCAGCGCGGAGACTCGCGCGTGGTCGATGCGGAGGCGGAACGACGTCGCGCGCGAGACGCCGAGCGCGTGGACGAGCAGCGCGCGGATGCTCCCCGCGTGGGCGACGACGGCGAGCCGCTCGACACGCTCCGCGCGCGCGCGGCCGACCGTCTCCGCGAGCCACGCCGCAGCGCGCGCGATGACGTCGGCGAAGCGCTCGCCGCCAGGCGCCGGCGCGTGCTCCCAGTCGGCCATCCACGCGTCGAGCGCGGGGCCGTCGTCGCGCTCGAGCTCCGACCACGGGCGACCGTCCCAGCGACCGAACGCCATCTCGCGCAGCCGGGCGTCGTGCGCGACGTCGCCGGTGCCGAACGCCGCGGCGAGCGCGGCGGCCGAGTCTGCCGCGCGCGTGAGGTCGCTCGAGACGACGCGGTCAGGATGCGGCGCGCGCCATCGCGTGCCCAACGCCGCGATGGCCGCGCGCCCTTCGATCGACAGCGCGAGATCGCACTGTCCCACGCAGCGGCCGGCCGCGCCCTCGGCGAGTCCGTGGCGCACGAGGTAGAGGGTGACGGGTCTGGTCATGCGTTGGACCACCGGGCCGCGAGCACGAGGTACGTCGTCAGCTCGACGAGCTGGTTCGCCGCGCCGAGGCAGTCGCCGGTCATGCCGCCGAGCCGGCGACGGAAGTAGCGCGCGCCGATCGCCGTGACGACGCACGCGGCGCCAGCGACGGTCAGCGCGAGCGCGATGCCGAGGGGGGCGAGCGAGACACCGACGATGACGACGGTGAGCGCCGAGCCGGCGGCGAGTCGCGCGCCGGTGACGCTCGCGGCGAACGGCCGGCTCTTCGCACCGTCCTCGCGGACGTACGGCAGCCGGTAGATCAACGGAAGGCTCGACCAGCGGCCTAACGTGTGCGCGGCGACCAGCGCGCGCGTCGCGTCGCCGATCGCCGAGAGCGCGCCGACTTTCACGAGCAGGACGAGGGCGAGACCGACCACGCCATACGAGCCGACGCGGCTGTCCTTCATGATCGCGAGCACCTGCGCCGGCTCCCACCCGCCGCCGAAGCCGTCGAGCGCGTCGGCGAGCGCGTCCTCGTGGAAGGCGCCGGTGAGGTAGACGGTCGCCGCCGTCGACAGCGCCGCGGCGACGAACGGGGTCCAGAGTGCGCCCGCCGCGACGAGCGCACCCGCGCCGACGACGCCGACGAGGAGGCCGACGAGCGGGAAGTACGCGGTCGATCGGGCGAGCCACGCCGGATCGTACCCGAGCCACGTCGGCGCCGGGATGCGCGTCAGGAAGGTCATCGCGGTCAGGAGCACGCGCACTTCGTCGCGGAGGCGGGGCACGAGCGTCATCGTCACGCGCGCGAGACGCCGGCGCTCTCGAACGTCGCCATGTCGCGCAGCACCGCCGCCGCCGCGCGGAGGATCGGCAGCGCGAGCGCCGCACCCGAGCCCTCGCCGAGGCGCATGTCGAGCGCGAGGAGCGGGCGCGCGTTCAGGGCGCGGATCGCGTGCGCGTGGCCGCGCTCCGCCGACTGGTGCGCGACGAACAGCGACGCGGCGACGTGTGGCGCGATCCGCACGGCGGCGAGCGCAGCGACGGTCGAGATGAATCCGTCGGCGACGACGGCGATGCCGTGACGAGGTGCTTCGAGGACGGCGCCGACGATCGCGGCGAGCTCGAGCCCGCCTAACGACTCGAGCGCCCCGCGCGCCGCGAGCGCCGCGTCTGCGGACACGTCCCCGGACGCGTCACGTGCCGCGTCCCGTGCCGTGTGACGTGCCGTGTCCCGTGCCGTGTCCCGTGCCGTGTCACCCGACGCGCCGGCGAGGCCGGCGTGCCGGTCGAGGGCGCGCTGCACGACGGCCTGCTTGTGCACGAGGCGCGCGTCGTCGACGCCGGTGCCGCGCCCGACCGTCTCCGCGGGCGCGAGGCCGGTGAGCGCGGAGAGCAGCGCAGCCGCGGCCGTCGTGTTCCCGATCCCCATCTCGCCGAGGCCGATCGCGCGGAATCCGTCGGCCGCAGCGCGGCGGACGCTCGCGCGCCCGACGTCGAGCGCTGCCTCGCACTCGTCGGCACTCATGGCCGCCCCGACGCGGAGGTTGCGCGAGCCGCGCCGCACCCGCGCGTGGACGATGCGCGTCCCCGCGGCGGCCGCGAGGACGTCGAGCTCCTCGGCGATGTCGGCGTCGACGCCGACGTCGACGACCTCGACGTCGAGCCCGCCGGCGCGCGCGAGCACGCACACGGCCGCGCCACCGCGCGCGAAGTTGCGCATCATCTCGGCCGTGACCTGCGCCGGATACGCGCTCACGCCCTCAGCGGCGACGCCATGGTCGGCGGCGAACACGACGACGCGCGCGCGGCTCACGTCGGGCGCGAGCGTTCCCTGCAGCACCGCGAGCCGCACCGCGAGCGTCTCGAGGTAGCCGAGGGCACCGACCGGTTTCGTCTTCTCGTCGATCGCGGCCTGCGCGCGACGACGCAGCGCGTCGTTCGGGTCACTCACGCGGCGGCCTCGTACGGGCGCGGCGCACAGTCGAGCGCGACGACCGCGCCGTTCTCCTGCGCGATCGACCAGAACGCACTCGGCGGGAGACGACGCTCGTGCAGCAGGATGACGCGATTCACGTGGCCGTGCGCGGCGACGAGCACGGTCTCGCCGCGGTGCGCAGCGACGAGGCGCGCCCACACGGGCAGCACACGCGCCGCGACCGCCGCGAGCGACTCTCCGTCCGGGAACGCCACGCCCCACGGGTCGTCGCTCCACCGCGCGTCGAGCGACGGGAAGGCGGCGCGCCGCGCGTCGGGATGCAGCGCCTCGCACCGGCCGTACGACAGCTCGCGCAGCTCGGGGACGACCGCCGCACGGACCCCGCGCCCGCCGAGGATCAGGCGCGCCGTCTCGCGCGCGCGGGCGAGCGGCGAGGTGTACGCCGCATCGATCGGCGTGCCGGCGAGCGTGTCGCGGAGCGCCTCCGCCTGCGCGCGGCCATGCTCGGAGAGCGGGACGTCCCGCCCCCCCTGATAGATGCCGCACGCGTTCCACGCCGTCTCGCCGTGGCGCACGAGCAGCACTCGTGTCGGCTGCGTCACAGCTCGATCCCCGGCTGCGCGCCGATCCCCTGCTCGCGATAGGGATGCTTCACGAGCCGCATCTCGGTCACGAGGTCGGCGGCGGCGATCAGCGCGTCCGGGGCATCGCGCCCGGTGACGACGACGTGCGTGCCGATGGGGCGAGCCCTGATCGCGTCGATCACCATCGTCGTGTCGAGCCAGCCATAGGTCAACGCGTAGGTCAGCTCGTCGAGGATCAGCACGTCGTACTCGCCGCCGGCGAGCGCGGCGCGGCACCGCTCCCATCCTGCCTCGGCGAGCGCGCGGTCCGCGCCGATGTCGTCCGAGAGCCAGGTGAAGCCGTCGCCGAGCGGAATGATCTCGACGCCGAGCCGTGCGGCGGCTCGGTGCTCGCCGTACGGGTTCGCGGCGCTCTTGATGAACTGGAACATGCCGACGCGCATCTCGCGGCCGGCCGCGCGCAGCAGGATGCCCAACGCGGCCGTCGTCTTTCCCTTGCCGTGGCCCGTGTTGACGATGAGCAGCCCGTGGCGGCGCTCGCGCGGCGGGACGCGGTAGGGGCCGGGCTGCTTCTTCTTCGGCCGGGGCGGGCGGCGGCCGCTCGGTGCGGGGAGCGCGTCGGGGCGGCGGTCGGATCGGTCATGGTGAGTCGCTCGTCAGTCGTTGGGCGCGGTGCGTCGCGTGTGAAGACATCGCCGGTCATCCATGCTCCCGAGGGTTCACCCACGTCGACCACGTCGACAGGTCGCCGCGGCGGTCGCGCAGCGCGCTCGTCCTGGTCTCCACTCCCGCGCGCTGCTCGCCGTCCGCCGTCGTGACGAAGATGGCGGCGAGCAGCATCTCGCCCTCCGGGATGCCGAGATACGCGACGCTCTCCGCGGCGCGGAACGGCACGCCGGTCGCCCAGAACGTGTGCAGTCCGTGCGCCGTGGCCGAGAGGAGCATCGTCTGCACGGCTGCCGACGCCGCCGCGATGTGCTCCATGTTCTCACGCGTCCCCTCGAACGGCGGGGCGTTCGCCGTCGCGCCGGGCGTCGCCGACGTCGGTGGATCGGGAAGCCACGTGACGAGCACGAGCGCCGAGCAGGCGGCGAGGAGACGCGGCATCGTGCCGGCGTCCTCGCGCTGGAGCAGCCACGCACGGAAGCGCCGGCACGCCGCGACGTCGAGCAGATAGCAGCGCCACGGCACGATCGACGGCCGCGCGCTCCCGTCGCGATGCGCGCGCGCCGCGGGCAGGTGGAAGGGCGCCCACGCCGCGCTCGCGACGACGCGCTCGATCAGCGCGCGGTCGGTCGCGACGTCGAGCGGCTCGTCGGCGAGCACCTTGCGCGTGTGGCGCTCGCGGACGACCTCGGCGACGATCGCGGCGCGGTCGACGGGCGAACGATTCGTCATGGCGGACCCCGGTGCGTGTCCTGGATGGCGGCGACGAGGAGTCGGTTCTCGTCGGGGGTGCGCGCCGCGACGCGCACGTGCGACGGCAGGCCGAACGACGTGCAGTCGCGAACCTTGAGCGCGTGTCGCTCGCGGACCGCGCGCGCGAACGAGGCCGCGTCGCCGACGTCGAGCAGGAGGTAGTGCGTGTCCGACGGCACCGACGTGACGCCGAGCGCCGTCGCGGCGGCGTGGATCTCCGCGGCCGCGGCGCGGAGGCGGGCGGTCGTCGCGCGCACGTGCTCGGCGGCGGCGGGGTCGCACGTCGCGATCGCCGCCGTCTGCGCGAGGGCCGACGTCGCCCACGGCATCCGCGCCCGCTCGACGGCGGCGACGAGCGACGCGGCGCCGACCAGATGCCCCACGCGGAGGCCGGCGAGCGCGTGGTCCTTGGTGAGCGAGCGCAGGGACAGCGTGCGCGGCGAGTCGCGCAGCGCCGGGGTGCCTAACGGTGCGGCGGTGAAGGCATCGAACGACTGGTCGACGACGAGGACGCTCCCCGCCCGCGCACACGCGCGCTCGACACGCTCGATCGCCTCGCGCGGCCATGCGCGGCCGCGCGGACTCTCCGGCGTGCAGAGCCAGACGAGGCGCGGCGCTCGCGCGGCGACGGCGGCGGCGACGGCACCGGCGAGCGCGCCCGGTGGCGCGTCGAGCGCCGCGCCGCACGGCAGGCCGACCGGCACGACGGTCGCTCGACACAGCCGCGCCGCCCGCTCGTACTCGGCGAACGCGAAGGGCGGGACGAGGACGACGTCGCCCGGCGCGACGCAGGCGAGCGTGATCGCGAGGATCAGCTCGGTCGCGCCGGCGCCGACGACCACGTTCGATCGGTCGACGCCGAGCACGTCGGCGACGGCGGCGCACGCGGCGGACGACGACGGATCGGGGTACGCCGCGATCGCGACCGGCGTGAGCGCGCGCGCGATCGCATCGCGCACCGACGGTGCCGGGCCGTACGCGTTCACCGACGTGCTGAAGTCGGCGCGCACCGGCGCGCGATGCGCGTCGTCCGGCGACGGACCGCCGTGTGCGGCGATCGTGTGGGCGGCGGTCACGCGGGGCGCCCACGGGGCGCGCCGCGCCGCGCCCGCACGCTCGCCGCTCCGGCGAGACAGGCGACGGCCAGCCCCGACGCGGCCATGACGACACCGCGCGCGTTCGCGAGATCGCGTACCGTCGGCGCCCGTCCGGATTCGTGCAGCACGTACACCGGTTCGGCGCCGCGCGACGCGCGCTTGTCGAGCCGCACGCCGAGCGCGCCGGCCATCGCGGCCATCGGCCATCCGGCGTTCGGGCTCGGCGTGCGGCGCGCGTCGGCGAGTGCGACACGTCGTGCGGCGCGCGCCGAGCCGCCGGCCGCGGGCGCGGCGAGTGCGATGCAGGCGGCCGCCAGGCGGGCCGGCACGAGGTTCATGGCATCGTCCAGGCGCGCCGCCGACTTGCCGAACCATTCGAGCTCCGGCGTGCGGTAGCCGAGCATGGCGTCGGCCGTGTTGACGAAGCGATACGCGTACGCGGCCGGCAGTCCGCCGACCGCGTACCACACCAGCGGCGCGACGAGCCCGTCGCTCAGGTTCTCGGCGAGCGACTCGATCGCGGCGCCGGCGACCTCGGACGACGTGAGGGTGGACGTGTCGCGCGATACCAGGTGCCAGGCGAGCAGACGCCGCGCCTCGGGCACGTCGCCGCGACGCAGTGCGCGCTCGACGTCGAGCGCCGCGCCGAGCAGCGCGCGCAGACTGAGCGCCGGCTTGAGCAGCGATCCGCCGAGCGCCGCGCGCGCGCGCGCGCCGCGGCGCGACGCGCCGGCGTCGGCGGCGCGCGCGACGAGTGCGACGCCGGCGACCCCGGTGCCTAACGCGAGGGCGCCGGCCACGAGCGACGCCGCGGGCGGGCGCGGCCGACGCGCGTGTCGGCGGCGCGCGCCGCCGATCGCCGTACCCATCCACCCGGTCGGATGGAGCGCGGTCGGCGGCTCGCCGAACAGCACGTCGACGGCGACGGCGGCCAGCATCGTCACGGCGGGAGACACGTCGGCGCGGCGGCGGCCGGCTCAGAAATCCGCGGAGACGCGCAGACGGATCGTGCGCCCCGGCAGGTTGTAGCCCCGCTTCTCGTAGTAGTTCTCGTCGGTGAGGTTCGAGACGATCCCCTCCAGGCGATAGTGGCCGCGCACGCGAACGCCGAGCGAGAGGTCGGCCACGACGAACGGCGCATACTCGACATCGCCCGGGTCGGCCGGGTCGGTGAAGTCGCTGTCGAGGCGGTTGCCGACGTAGCGCGCGCCGAGCCGGCCGGTGACGCGCCGCGAGTCGTCGAAGTCGACGCCGGCCGTGCCCGTGAAGGCCGCGACGTTCCTGATGCGCAGCCGGGTCGAGGCGGCGTCGTTCAGCCGGATGCGGTCGACGAGCACGCGCGTGTCGAGCCGCTGCGCCGCGGCGATCCCCGCCGTGTCGACGGTGATCCCGGGGGTGCGCTCGCGCGCCTCGAACAGCCGCGTCGCGTTCGCGAAGATGCCGAGCGAGAAGCGCCGGCCCGTCGCGCGCCCCACGTCGTAGCGCGTGTCGAGCTCGAGGCCGCGGATGTGCGCCTCGCCCGCGTTGGCCGACGTGGTGATGCTGCTGATCTGCTGACCGGCGGCCGTCGTCGGACGGCGCCCCGCGGCGAACGTCGCGCGCGCCGAGGTGATGCGGTCCGTGACGTTCGTCGCGAAGTACGTCGCGTCGAGCGAGAGCGTGCGAGCCGGCGAGAGATAGCCGACGCCGCCGTCGATCGTGACCGAATGCTCGGGGCGCAGCGTCGGATTCCCGGTCGTGATCGACGCGACCCCGTTCGCCACGCTCGTCGAGAATCCGGCGAGGTTCGACGCGCTCGGGTTGAGGAACGCGCGACCGGCGGTCGCGTGCGCCCGCACGCCGCGGCCGGCGTCCACCCGCACGCCGGCGTTCGGGTTGAACACGGTGAAGCGGTCGACGCCCGGCGTGACGTCGGGACGGAAGGCCGTCTCGCGCAGCGCGAGCGCGACGCGATCGAGCCGTGCCCCGACGACGCCCGTGACTCGGCCGCCGAGGGCGCTGAGCTGCGCCTGCGCGAAGCCGGCGGCCGACGACTGGCGCGAGTTCGGGCTGAACGTGCCGATCTCGCCGATCGTCGCGGTCGTGCCCGTGCCGGTCGCGCCGCCGGTGCGCGCGAAGCGCTGCGTGTACTCGTCGATCTCGACGCCGTCGACACCGACCGTGATCGCCTGCGCGCCGACGCGGAGCACGTCCTGCAGCTGGAACCCGGACGTCCGCTGGCGGCTCGCGAAGTTCACGTAGCCTGCGTCGCCCGGCTGGTCGAAGTTCTCGCTCCGCTCGCGCGCCCGGTAGACGCGCGCGAGCGGCGTGTGCCCGGCGCCCCCCGTCATCAGCGGCACGTCCCGGCGCAGCGCCAGCTCGTCGGTGCTGCGGTCGACGTTCTTGCGCGCGTTGCCGGGCGAGTTCGAGAGGCGCGCGTAGACGTCGCCCGGCGACAGCACGTCGTCGGCGGCGAACCGATCGCCGCGGACGTCGACGCGGATCGCCCCGGGGAGCGTCGCGCCGAGCCGCGCGGTGCCGCTCGCCGATGTGAACGTGGTGTAGTCGCGCACGACGCCGTCGCCCAGCGTGTCCGCGATCTCGCGCGCCGGGCGCGCCGTGCCCGTGTAGACCTTCGTCGCCCGGTCGCCGCCGAGCACGTCGCGAAAGATCCCGCCGCGGCCGACGCGGTAGTTGTCGCCCTGCTCGTACCGGCGCGCCGTGACGTCGCCGTCGACCGCCGAGCGCCCGACGCGGCCGAGCGTCCCGCCGGCGCGCAGCGCGAGCTCGCTCGTCTGGAAGCTGCCGTACGTGGCCGACGCGGTCCCCGTGGGGCGCCCGGTCGTGCGACGGGTGATGAGATTCACCACACCGCCGACCGCGCTCGATCCGTAGAGCGCCGAGGCGGGCCCCTTCAGCACCTCGATCCGCTCGATCGCGTTCACGTCGATGAGCGCGAGGTTGTACGACCCTGCGGGACGCCCGTCGATGAGGATGAGCGTGCGCGTCTGCGTGCTGGTCGACGGCCGGAAGCCGCGCACGCCGACGGAGCCGAGGAGACTCGGGTACTGGATGACGTCGACGCCGGCGAGCTTCTTGAGGGCGTCGACCGCGTCGTTCACCGGCGTGCGGTCGATGTCCGCGCGCGTGATCGTGGTGACGCGCTGGGGCAGGACGTCGGCGCGGGCGGGTGCGCGCGTCGCCGTCGTGACGACGGGGGCGATGCGTCGGGCGAGGCTGTCGGCGGGCGGCTGCGCGACGAGTGGGGTCGCGACTGCGAGGGCTGCCGCCACGACGGCGCGCACGTGAGAACGGTTCATCTGCGAGACAGGGTATGAGGCGCGGTGCTCGGCGCCCGATCGGTCGGATCGAGGGGGACGACCTGCGGCACGCCGGCGGCGCGTCCCCCGCCGGCGTACGGCGAGATGGCGACGGGCCACCGGTACACGCGCGACACCGTGTCGCCCGAGAGGACTTCGGCCGGCGTGCCGTCGGCGACGACGTGTCCCTCGTGCAGCAGCACGAGGTGGTCGGCGAAGCGGGCGGCGAGGTCGAGATGGTGCGTGACCAGCAGCACGGTCGTGCCGCCGTCGGCGAGCGCGCGCATGAGGCCGAAGAAGCTCATCTCGTGCGCGAGATCGAGCGCCGCGGTCGGCTCGTCGAGGGCGAGCGCCGCGTCGGGGGCGGTGCGCTCGCCGTCGAGCATGATCTGGGCGAGCGCGCGGGCGAGCCGCGCGCGCTGCCGCTCGCCGCCGCTCAGCGTGCTCACCGCGCGGTCGGCGAACTCGGTCACCCCGCAGCGCGCCATCGCCGCGTCGACGGCCGCGACGTCCGCGCCGCGCGCGCGCTGCCACGGCCCGAGGTGCGGGTAGCGCCCCATGTCGACGAGCGCGCGCACGGTGAGCGGGAAGGTGAACTGCTCGCCCTGCGGCACGACGCCGACGGCGCGCGCGAGCTCCCCGCGCGACCACCCCTCGACGGGGCGCCCGCGCAGCGTGGCGACGCCGGCGGCCGGACGCAGGGTGCCCAGCAGCAGCGACAGCAGCGTCGACTTCCCCGCGCCGTTCGGGCCGAGCAGCGCCGTGAGCTTGCCGGCCGGGACGTCGAGCGACACGCCGTCGACCGCGGGGCGCGCGGCGCCATCGTGCCGGTAGCGAACGTCGCGCACGGCCCACGCGGCGGCGGTCATGCCGCGGCCGGGCGCCGCAGCAGCCAGACGAAGAACGGCACGCCGACGAACGCCGTGACGACGCCGATCGGCAGCTCGGTCGCGCCGGCCACGGTGCGCGGCGAGCGTGTCGGCGCCCACCAGGAACGCCGCGCCGAGCAGCGCGGCGCAGGGAATCAGCGCGCGGTTGTCGTTCCCCCAGAGCATGCGCACGACGTGCGGCACCACGAGCCCGACGAAGCCGATCGAGCCGCTGACCGAGACCGACGCCGCCGTGAGCAGCGTCGCCGTGCCGAAGGCGAGCCGCTTCGTCCGCTCGACCGACGTGCCGAGGTACGCCGCCGTCGGCTCGCCGATCGCGAGCAGGTTGAGCGGCCGGCCGAGCGCGAGCAGCACGACGAGCGCGGGAACGAGGCAGGCGCCGGACATCGCGACGCTGCGCCAGGTGGCGCCCGCATGGCTCCCCATCATCCAGAAGATCGCCGAGCGCACCGCTTCGATGTCGGCGAAGGTGAGGATGAGCCAGATCACCGCGACGAGAAAGCTGCTGACGACGACGCCGGCGAGGAGCAGGACGCGCGTGTCGAGCGCGCGGCCGACGCCGAGCGCGATGCGCAGCACGAGCAGCATGGAGAGGATGGCGCCGGCGAACGCGAACGTCGGCAGCGCCCAGATCGTCGTCGCCGACAGCCCCGTCACGACGGCGATCACCGCGCCGACCGACGCGCCGCTCGAGATCCCGAGCACGTACGGCTCGGCGAGCGGGTTGCGCAGCAGCGCCTGGAAGGTCGCGCCGCTCACGGCGAGCGCGGCGCCGACGAGCGCCGCCTGCAGCGCCCGCGGCAGCCGCAGCTCGCGCACGATCGTCGCGTGCATCGGCGTGCCCCGGCCGGCGATCGCCCCGAGCACCTCGCCGGTCGAGAGGGGCACCGCGCCGAGTCGGATCGCGGCGACGAGGGTGACCGCGAGCACGACCGCGAGCGCCGCGAGTCGCACCCCGAGCGGCCAGCCGCCGGCGGGGGTCGACGAGGCAGGCTCCGTCACCGACCGCGCGTCGAGTCGGCCGCGCGGGCCGCCGCGACCTCGGGATGGATCGCGTCGCGCAGCGCCCGCAGCGCATCCCCGATGTGGGCGCCCGGCCGGCTCAGCAGGTTCGCCGGCACCGCGACGACGCGCCCCTCGCGTGCCGCGCGCAGATCGCGCCACCCCGGCCGCCCGGCGAGCGTCGCCGCGGCACTCGCGCGGAACTCGCCGACCGGCAGCACGATGACGTCCGGCGCGCGGCGCACGATCTCCTCCATCGACACGTTCGGCCAGAGCGCCGTCTGGTCATCGAACACCGAGCGGCCGCCGGCGAGGCCGATGAGCTGCCCGATGAACGTCGCCGGACCGGCCGTCATCGGCGGGTCGGGGAACACGACGTACAGCACGTTCGGCCGCGGCCGCCCTGCGACCGAGAGCCGCACGGAGTCGAACTGCGCGTGCAGCCGCGCGTCGAGCGCGGCGGCGGCCGAGTCGCGCGCCATCAGCCGGCCCAGGGTGCGCAGGCCGCGGAAGATGTCGGTCGTGTCCTCGGTGCGGAGCGAGAGGACGGGGATGCCGAGCGCGGTGAGCTTGTGCGCCGTCGCGCGGCGCTTGTCGTTCTCCCAGGCGAGCACGACGTCCGGCCTCAGCGCGACGATCGCCTCCACGCTCGGGTCGAGCCCGCCGCCGACCGACGGCACGTCCTTCAGTTCCGGCGCGACGTCGTAGCGCGTGCGGCCGACGAGACGGTCGGTCGCGCCCAACGCGATGATCGTCTCGGTGACGCTCGGGATGAGCGACACGATGCGCCGCGCCGGCCCGGCGAGCGCGACCGGGCGCCCGCCGTCGTCGGTGACGCGCACCGCGGTGTCGCGCGCCACGCTCGCGGCATCGTCCGCCGCGCGCGGCGCGCGCGGCGCGCGCGACTCCGCGGAACACGCGGCGGCGAACGCGATGACGAGCAGAGACGCGCAGGACCGAAACACGAAACCCGTCCTCCTGATGGAGAGACGGGTGCGGGAGCCGACGCTCGACGGGCACGCGGTCGCGACGTGAAGAGACAGAACGTCGCGCGTGCCGACCGGTCGTTCACCCCGCACCCCTCCCTCGAGGGGCCTGCTGTGCGGGCGCGACCGGGGCCGGTCTCCTGACTCGAGGCAGCGTCGCTCGCCTTCCCATCCCCGAGGAACAGTGGCGTGCCGAGCGGGCCGTGCGGTCGCACCTCGCGGTGCGCTCGCGCCTCTCACAGTGGCGGGGCCGTGCCGGACTCTCACCGGCTTCCTACAATGGCCCCGTTCGCGCGTTCAGTTGTGGGTCGTACTCTAACTCACCGCTCGACTCGTGCAAGCGCGCCCGGTGCGAGCGCGTCGCCGAGCCGGCGGTCGGTCGTGAGATACCCGCGCACGTAGTCGGCGACGGCGTCGGCGAGCGGCGTGACCGGCGCGTCGTAGCCGGTCGCGCGCAGCTTCGCGATGTCGGCCTGCGTGTGATACTGGTACTTGTCGCGGATCGACTCGGGCATGTCGATGAACTCGATCCGCGGCGGCGTGCCCGAGCGCCGCGAACAGCGCGCCCGGCGAGGTCGAGCCAGGTGCTCGCGACGCCGCTCCCGAGGTTGTACAGCCCGCTGCGCGCTCGGCGCCGCGGCGAGGTGCAGTGTCATGGCGACGGCGTCCTTCACGTAGAGGAAATCGCGCCTCTGCTCGCCGTCGCGCGTAGTCGGGGCGGTGGCTGCGGAAGAGCCGCACGCTGCCCGGTCTCGCGCACCTGCGCCGTACGCCTTGTGCACGAGCGACCGCATGTCGCCCTTGTGGTCCTCGTTCGGGCCGAAGACGTTGAAGTACTTGAGCCCGACGATCCGGTCGAGGAACCCGGCGCGCGCGGCGTAGAGGTCGAAGAGATGCTTCGAGTAGCCGTACATGTTCAGCGGCCGCAGCGCCGCGAGCTGCGCCGGCGACTCGTCGGTGTCGCTCATCCCGGCGCGCCGTCGCCGTACGTCGCGGCGGACGAGGCGTAGACGAAGCGGGCGCCGTTCGCGAGCGACCAGTGCGCGAGCCGCTTCGTGAACTCGTAGTTGTTGCGCATGAGGTAGGTCGCGTCCGCTCCGTGGTGGCCGAGCAGGCGCCGATGTGGAGGACGACAGTCGAAGCGGCCGAGCGCGCCCCGACTCGAGGCGCGGCAGCAGGTCGTCGGCCTCGAGGTAGTCCTCGAAGCGCAGCGGCGACGAGGTTGCGCCACTTCTCGTCGGTGCCGAGCCGGTCGCACGACGACGATGCGCTCGGCGCCGCGCGCGTTCAGCGCCCAGACGAGCGCGCTGCCGATGAAGCCGGCGCCGCCGGTGACGAGGATGCGGGAGTCGGAGAGGTCGCGGTGCATGCGGGGAAGCCTAACGCCTCGCGGCACGACGCGCGGTGCCGCCGCGTCGCGCTGCCGAGCCACGCGCCGCCTCTCCGCGTCCACGTCGTCGTACGCCGTCCCCTTCGTACGCGACGAGCACGACCTGCTCGCCGGCGCGGCGCGCGTCGTCGAACGGCTCCGTCGCCCGGCGGGACTCGACGACGCGGTCCTCGGTGCCGTGCGGGAGCCGCAGCGGCGTCGTCATCGTCTGCACCGTCGCGATCGGCGAGTTGCGGCTCGCGGCCGACGAGCTGGATGCCGCGAGCGCGACGAGGGCGAGGCGCGCCAAGGGCCGCGGGGCGAGGACGCGGCACATCGGGATCGTGTGCGGGCGTGGCGTGGCCAGTCCGGCCACGCCACACGTTCGGCCCGGCGACCGTTCGCGGAAGTTGGCGCGCGGCCCCGCGCCGCCTAACGCAGCCGCCGCCGCAGCTCGTGGGCGCGTGTCTCCGTCTGGTCGAGGGCGAGCGCCCGCTCCGCACTCGCGAGCGCCGCCGCGCGGTCGCCGGCGAGCTCGAGGCCGCGGGCGAGCGACGCGTGCGCCGCCGCGGAGCGCGGGGAGAGGTCGACGCCGGCGCGGAGAAGTGCCACGCCGTCGCCGACGCGCCCGCGGGCGAGCAGCGCCTGCGCGAGCTGGTCGAGCTCCCACGCCGCGCCGGCGATCGAGTCGGCCGGCTGCGCGCGCAGCGTGTGCGCGTACGCCACCATGTCCGTCGTGCCGTCGCGCTCGATGCGCGCGATCGTCGCGTCGTAGCGACGAACGCGGTCGAAGTCCGTCGTCCACCCCTGCACCTCGAGCGTCACGTCGACGGAGTCCGCCATCGTCGCGCTGCGGATCGCGTCGAACCAGTCGTTGTGCTTGCTCCCGCCGAGGATGCCGAAGTCCTTGCGCGCGAGGCGCAGCGCGCCTGTGAAGAAGACGATCGACGAGCCGTGCGGGTCGGCGACCGCGGGCGCCGGCTCGCGGAAGGGGATCGCGACCTCGCGCGTGACGCCGCGCATGGTGAGCGCGCCTGTCGCGACGAAGCCGTGCGCCGCCGGCGCGATCGCGCGGCTCTGGAAGACGATGTACGGGAACGTCGCGGCGTCGAAGAAGTCGGCGCTGCGCAGGTGCTCGTCGCGGCGCTTCGAGCCGGTGTTGATGCTCGCCGTCGCGATCGCGACCGTGATCGCGGACGCGGACGGCCTGCCCGGCGTGTACACGATCGTCCCTCGCACGTCGTCGAACCGCCCGCGCACGGGGTGACCGAGGAAGCCGATCGCGAAGCCGACCTGCGAGTGGCCGGCGTCGATGCGGTACTCGCGGAGCGAGGTGGCGACTTGCTGGGCGCCGACGTTCGACGCGACGAGGGAGAGCGCGAGACCGAGCGCGGGGGTGACGAGGCGACGCATGGGAGGAGTGGCGGAGGGCGAGTGTCAGGCGGGCGAGTCGCTCACGAGCACGATCTGCCGGGCGCCGCGGCCGCCCGGGCCCTGTCGGGGCGTCGCGTCGAGCGACCGGACGCCGACGCCGTCGCTCTTGCGCACCCAGTAGTCGAGCGCGCGGCCCCGCGCGCGGACGACGAGTCGCCAGCAGTCGAACGTCCCCGCGGGCACCGTGACGCGCTCCTCACCGACGACGCGGAGCGACGCGCGGTACGAGACGTCGCGCGACACGACGGCCCAGCCGACGATCGAGACGCTTCCCTCCCACCCGCGCGACGGCACGGCGGCGACGAGGGCGAGCGGGGCGAGCGCGTCGGTGATGTACGGCGCCGCGTCGTCGGGGAGCGATTGCGCGATCGGCCGGCGTACGACGTGCCCGTCGTTCGCTTCCGCCTGCATCCGCCCGGTCACGCCCTCGGCGGCGAAGCGCTGCTCGATGTCGATGTAGCGGTAGCGCAGATACGGCGAGACGCGCACGTGGCGCGCGACGGGGCGCAGCTCCGCCCGCGTCACCCACAGCGATTCGGCCGCCGCTCGCTCGCCGTGGTCGCCGACGCCGCCGCCGCCGCCGGTCCGCGTGGTGACCCGCCACACCGGCGCCCCGTTCAGCCGCGCGGAGTCGATGCGCGTGACGGTGCGAGCGCCGTCGGCCGCCCGGCCGCGCGCGTCCGTCCAGCGCTCCGTGTAGGTCAACGTGCGCGGCCGCACGCGGTCCGCCGCGGAGAACCGCACCCCTGCCGGGATCTCTCCGGCCGGCGGCTCGGCCGCGTTCGCGACGCTCGCGAACCAGCTGTCGCTCACGAGCCAGTCGTCCGACTCGGCCGCGGGCTGCCTGACGGTGCGGTCGCGCGCCGTGAGGCCGGCCGCCGCCACCGCGAGCGCCGCCGCCACCGCCGCAGCGAGCCGGCCGTACGACCGTCGCGGCGGCGCAGGCATCGCGGGGTCCGGGAGGATCATCCGGTCGCCCCGCGCGCGCGCTGCGAGCACGCGCCCCAACACGTCCGCCGGCGCTTCGGAGGCGGGGATCCGGCGGGCCGCGTCGCGCAACGCCCGCCGGTCGTCGAGGAGCGCGCGGCACGCGCTGCAGGCGACGAGGTGCCGCGCGACGCGCGGCGTCACGCGGCGCGTGTCGACGAGTGCGTCCACCGTCGACGGGGAGAGGTGGCGCACGAACGGGAACGGAGACATGACGGACCTCAGGCGACGGGGCGGAGCCGGGCGCGCAGCGCGGCGACGGCGCGGTGCAGCCGGACCTCGGACGCGCCGCGGGTGACACCGAGCAGCACGGCGATCTCGGCGTGCGTGTAGCCCTCGACCTCGCGCAGCACGAACACGACGCGCAGGGCGTCCGGCAGCGCGTCGATCGCGTCGCGGAGCGCGAGCGCGTTCACCGTGTCGAGCGGGCGCACGTGCGGCAGCGGCGGTGCCGGGGCGCCGGCGCCGGGGGGCTCGTCGATCGACAGCTCGCGCGCGCGCCGCTTCGTGCGCAGGCGGTTCAGCGCGACGCGGGCGGTGACACGGCGGAGCCACCCGTCGAGCGAGCCCCGCTCCTCGTAGCGCCGCAGCGCTTCGGGGAGCCCGAGGAAGACGTCGTGCAACACGTCCTCGGCGTCCGACCGCGCGCCGACGAGTCGGTGCGCGAGCGCGAGCAGCGCGTCGGCGTGCCGCTCGTAGAGCGCGCCGAGCGCGTCGGGGTCGCCGGCGCGCGTACGGGCGATGAGGTCGGAGTCGTTCGCGATGGCTCGCACGGGCTGTGAATGGGGGCTGCGTTCCCAACACCGGCCGAGTCCGAAAGCTTACACCGCCGTTGACGGCGGCTCTGGCGGGAGCGACCGAGATGGCACTCACATTCACGGCGCCGTGCTGGTCGACGAGCTCGAGCACGAGACGACGCCCCTCTTCATCCTCGCGCCGCTCGAGGTCGAGCCGCGGCACGGCTGCGAGCTGAGTCGGCTGCTGGAGCAGCGGTCGCGGGGCGTCGTGCGCGTCCACGCGGCGTCGCGCTCCCGCCTCCTCGTCCGCCTCGACGCCGACGGCCGGATCCGCGGGCGCTGGGTCGAGCAGCCCGGTCGTCGGCGGCGGCGCTACTACTCGATCACGGCCGAGGGGAAGCGCGAGCTCCAGCCGCGGCGGCTCACGTGCGGGGCGCGAGCGCGGCCCCCCGTGCGCTCGCGAGCGCGGTGGTGACCGCCTCCGAGAAGCGCGTCCACCGCGCGACCTCCGACCGCAGCCGCGTGCGGCCGGCCGGCGTGAGCGCGTCGGCGGTCGTCTCGCGGATCCAGCGGCCGACCGGGTACTCTTGGGCGCATGAGCGATTCGCCCGCCGGCGCCGCCCCGCGGGGCCGCGCCATCATGGTCCAGGGGACCTCGTCGCACGCCGGCAAGTCGACGCTCGTCGCCGCGCTCTGCCGCCTGTTCGCGCGTGCCGGCTACCGCGTGGCGCCGTTCAAGGCGCAGAACATGTCGAACAACGCCGCGGTCACCGACGGCGGCGAGATCGGCCGCGCGCAGGCCGTGCAGGCGATGGCGGCCGGCGTCGACCCGACGGTCGACATGAACCCGGTGCTGCTCAAGCCGCAGAGCGACCGCACGTCGCAGGTCGTGGTGCTGGGAAGGCCGTGGGCGACGACCGGCGCGGTCGACTACTACGCACGGAAGGCGGAGCTGTGGCCGATCGTCACCGGCGCGCTCGACCGGCTGCGCGCGGCGCACGACGTCGTCGTGATCGAGGGCGCCGGGAGCCCGGCAGAGATCAACCTCGCGCAGTACGACATCGTGAACATGCGCGTCGCACGCCACGCGAACGCGCCCGTGCTGCTCGTCGGCGACATCGACCGCGGCGGCGTGTTCGCGGCGCTCTACGGCACGGTCGCGCTGCTCACCCCCGACGAGCGCGCGCTCGTCCGGGGCTTCGTCATCAACAAGTTCCGCGGCGACCTCTCGCTGCTCACGCCGGGCTACGCGATGCTCGAGGCGCGCTGCGGCGTCCCGACGTTAGGCACCCTCCCCTATCTCGATCTCTCCGGACTGCCGGCCGAGGACGGCGTCGAGCTGGACGGGCGCGGCCGCATGGTGAGCGCGCGCCCGTCCGGCGCCGACACGGTGCTCGACGTCGCGATCCTGCGGCTGCCGCGCATCGCGAACGTCGACGAGTTCCAGCCGCTCGCGAACGAGCCGGGCGTGCAGGTGCGCTTCGTCCGCGACCCGCACGCGCTGGGCGATCCCGATCTCGTCATCGTCCCGGGCACGAAGTCGACGCGCGCCGACCTCGCGTGGCTGCGCGAGCGCGGGCTCGACGCCGCCGTGCGCGCGCGGCGCGACGCCGGCACCCCGGTCCTCGGCATCTGCGGCGGCTTCCAGATGCTCGGCGCGCGCGTCGCCGATCCGCTCGGAGCGGACGGCGCGGCCGGCGCGGACGACGGACTCGGGCTGTTGCCGATCGCGACGACGTTCTCGGCGGACAAGATCACGGAGCGCGTCCGCGTGCGCGTCGCCGCGCCGACCGCGCTGTTCTCGGCAGGCGACGATGTCGCGGAGGCGTACGAGATTCACATGGGACGCAGCGCTCCGCTCCCCGGAGCGATCCTCGGGGCCGCGCCGTTCACGATCGCGTCGCGAGACGGCGAGCGGGCGAGCGAGGGCGCGGCATCCCTGGACGGGCTGGTCGTCGGGACGTACCTGCACGGCCTGCTCGAGCATCGCGGCATCCGCCGCGCCCTCCTCGCCTCGCTCGCCACACGGGCCGGCGTCGCCCTGCCCCCGCCGGGCGACGAGCCGCTGCGGTCAGCAGCGCACGCATTCGACGCACTCGCCGACGCGGTCGAGGACCACCTCGACGTCGGCGCGATCTACGATCTCGTCGGACTCGCGCCGCCGTCGACCCGACCCGCGCCGAACGGCGACGGGCCGGGTGACGGTGCCTGACCGGCGCTAGCGATTCGCCGAGCCCGGCTCCGCCATCTTGCGGTGCTGCTCGGCCTTGATCGGCTCGGGCGTCACCTGCGCGAGCACGGCCTGCACCTTGTTCGCGAAGCCGGAGACGACGTGATCCTTGCCCGCCATCATGGCGTCGAAGCCGTCGCGTGCGACGTCGGCCGGGTTCGCCTTGTCCGACTGCCCCACCTTCGTGTCGTCGAGGTCCGCGCGGTGGAAGAACTCCGTCTCCGTCGGCCCGGGCTGCAGCGCGGTGACGGTGACGCCGGTGTCTTTCAGCTCGTTGCGGAGCGCCTCCGAGAACGAGTGCACGAACGCCTTCGACGCGTTGTAGACCGCCTGGAACGCGCCGGGAACGAGCGCGGCGATCGACGAGGTGAACAGGATCTTCCCCTCGCCGCGCGCGATCATCGGCGGCAGCAGACGGTGCGTGAGGTGCACCGTGCCGCGCACGTTGAGGTCGATGACCTCGAAGATCCGGTCGAGCTCCTGGTCGACGAACGCCTTGCCGAGCCCGACGCCGGCGTTGAGCGCGGCGGCATCGAGCTGACGACCGTCGGCCGCCGAAGCGCGCGGCGAGCCGCTCGACGCCGTCCGCCGTGGTGAGGTCGACCTGCACCGGCTCGACCGAGATGCCTAACGCGCTCAGCTCGGTCGCCGCGCGATGGATGTCGTCGTCCTCCGCGGCGATGACGAGGTCGAATCCGTTGCGCGCGAAGACGACGGCCAGCTCGCGGCCGATGCCGTGCGAGGCGCCGGTGATCAGCGCCAGCTTGCGCCCGCCGGTGTCCTGCTGCGTTCCCTGCTCTGCCATGTCCGAGTCCTCGATACGGGAGACCGCGGCCGCAGTGAAGGAGTCGTGCCGGCGCGGCGCCGCGGCGCGAAATTGCTTTCATTACGGCGCATGTCTCTGACACGACCCCTGCGGTACGCGATGATCGGCGGCGGTCCGGGCGCGTTCATCGGCGCCGTGCACCGCCGCGCCGCCGCGCTCGACGGACTCGCGACGCTCGTCGCCGGCGTGTTCTCCTCGCACCTCGATCGGTCACGCGCGCACGCCGCCACGCTCGGCGTCCCCCCGGAGCGCGTCTACGCGACCTTCGAGCGAGATGGCCGAGCGCGAGGCCGCGTTGCCGTCGGGCGAACGCATCGACCTCGTCGTCGTCGTCACGCCGAACCACCTGCACCACGCGGCGGCGCTCCCGTTCGTGGAGCGCGGGTTCCACGTGGTCTGCGACAAGCCGCTCGCGACGACGCTGGCCGACGCCGAGTCGCTCTGTCGCCTCGCGGCCGAGCGCGGCGTCGTGTTCGCCGTCACGCACGCGTACACCGGCTACCCGATGGTCAAGCAGGCGCGCGCGCTCGTCGAGGGCGGCACGTTAGGCACGGTGCGCAAGGTCGTCGCCGAGTACTCGCAGGGGTGGCTCGCGACCGCCGTCGAGCGCACCGGCGTTCGGCAGGCCGAGTGGCGCACCGACCCGGCCCGCGCGGGGGCGGGCGCGCTCGGCGACATCGGCACGCACGCCGAGCACCTCGCGCGCTACGTGACCGGGTTGACCCTCGCGCGGCTCCACGCCGACGTCAGCACGTTCGTTCCCGGCCGCCGCGTCGACGACGACGCGAACATCCTCGTGCACTACGACGGCGGCGCGAAGGGAGTGGTGTCGTGCTCGCAGATCGCGACGGGCGAGGAGAACCGCCTCACGCTGCGCGTGCACGGCACCGACGGCTCGCTCGAATGGGCGCACGACTCGCCGAACGTGCTCACCGTGCGGCGCGCCGACGCGCCGGCGGCGGTCTACACGCCCGGCCACCCCTTTCTCGCGCCTGCCGCGCGGCGTGCGGCGCGCATGCCGAGCGGCCACCCGGAAGGGCTGCTCGAGGCGTTCGCGAACGTGTACGGCAACGCGCTCCGCACCATCGCCGCGCGCATCGCCGGCGAGCCGCCCGACCTCCTCGACCTCGACTTCCCGACCGTGTACGACGGCGCGCTCGGCGTGCACTTCATCGCGCGCGCGCTCGAGAGCGGACGCACCGGCGCGTGGGTCGACGCGCGCTACACGCCGCCAGGCTCCTGACGATCCCGATCTCGACCACACCCATGTCCCGTCCAGTCACGCTCTTCACCGGCCAGTGGGCCGACATGCCGCTCGAGACGCTCGCCGCGAAGGCCGCGAGCTGGGGCTACGACGGCCTCGAGCTCGCCTGCTGGGGCGACCACTTCGACGTCCGCCGCGCGCTCGCCGAGGACGACTACTGCGCGGAGCGGCGCGGCGCTGCTCGCGCGCGCACGGCCTCACGGTCCACGCGATCAGCAATCACCTCGTCGGGCAGGCCGTCTGCGACCGCATCGACGCGCGGCACCAGAGCGATCGTCCCGCCGCACGTCTGGGGCGACGGCGATGCCGCACGGCGTGCGCGGCGCGCGCCGCGATCGAGATGCAGGACACCGCGCGCGCCGCCGCGCGGCTCGGCGTCACGGTCGTGCCCGGGTTCACGGGGTCGCCGATCTGGCATCTGCTCTACGCGTTCCCGCCGGTGCGCCGAGGCGATGATCGACGCGGGCTTCGCCGACTTCGGCGCGCGCTGGCGCCCGATCCTCGACACGTTCGCCGAGCAGGGCGTGCGCTTCGCCCTCGAGGTCCACCCCACCGAGATCGCGTTCGACCTCCCCTCGGCGGCGCGCACGCTCGACGCGGTCGGGGGCCACGCGGCGTTCGGCTTCAACTTCGACCCGAGCCACTTCGCCTATCAGGGCGTCGACTACATCGCCTTCATCGAGCGTTTCGGCGACCGCATCTTCCACGCGCACATGAAGGACGTGTGGTGGTCCGACGCCGCCGCGCCCGAGCGGCGTGTTCGGCGGGCACCTCGCGTTCGGCCACCGCGACCGCTCCTGGGACTTCCGATCGCTTCGGCAGCGGACGCGTCGACTTCGAAGGGGTGATCCGCGCGCTGAACCGCGTCGGCTACGCGGGGCCCGCTGTCGGTCGAGTGGGAGGACCCGGGGATGGACCGCGAGGCAGGCGCGCGCGAGGCGCAGCGCGTTCGTGCGGCGTCTCGACTTCGCGCCGAGCGGTGCGGCGTTCGACTCGGCGTTCGACTCGTCGTCCGACTCGGCGTCCGGGCCGCGCGCCGTCGCGCCGCGCGGCGCGACGCCAGGCGGCGCGTGACGATGTCCGACGCCGACGCGCCCCTCGGCGACGTCGAGGTCCGCGTCCTCGGCGCGTTGATCGAGAAGGCGCACACGACGCCCGACAGCTACCCGCTGTCGCTCAACGCGCTGACGAACGCGTGCAACCAGTCGTCGAACCGCGACCCGATCATGTCGCTCGACGAGTCGGCCGTGTCCACCGCCGCCCACGCCCTGCGCGGCCGCGCGCTCGTCCGACCGATCATCCACAGCGGCGGACGGGTCACGAAATACGCGCAGCGCATGGACGAGGCGCTCGGGCTCGTGCGGCGGCAGGTCGCGGTGCTGTGCGTGCTCATGCTGCGCGGCCCGCAGACGATCGCCGAGCTCCGCACGCGCACGCAGCGCCTGCACGATTTCGCCGACCTCGACGAAGTCGAGTCGACGCTCGGCGGCCTCGCCGAGCGCGACCCGCCGCTGGTCGCGCGCCTGCCGCGTCGCACGGGACAGAAGGAAGCGCGGTATGCCCACCTCCTGGCCGGCGACGTCACGCACGACGCGGCAGGTGTGCTCGACGACGCGCCCGATGACGCGCCAGGCCATGCCGAGCGGGACCTGACAGGCGCGGCGATCCGCGACGTCGGCCCGGAGGACGTGACGGCGCTCCGGCGAGAGGTCGCCGAGCTGCGACAGGAGGTCGCGGCGCTCCGGGGCGAGCTCGCCGCGTTCCGCACGCAGTTCGAGTGACGTCGCTCGCGTAGCGTCCGGCGCCGGCGGCTGCGCGCGGATCGTGATCCCGTCGGTGCGCCGCGCCCGGGCGGCGACCGGAACGAACCGCACGCGGCGACGCGGCGTGACGGCGTGTCGTGCGAGGCGGAACGGGTGACGGGGGATCATTATACGGGCACCTCCCCGCCCCGTCATCCACCCGCCGAGGACGTTCATGCGTCTCCGTGTCGCCCTGATCACACTCTGCGTGCTCGCGACCACTGCCGGCACGCCGCCCCCGTCGCCGCAGCCGCAGTCGCAGTCGGCGGCGTTCTCGCGGTTCGTCGATCGCTATCTCGACGATTGGGCGCGGCGGCACCCGTCGATCGCGGCGGGCAACGGCTTGCACCAGCACGACGACCGGCTCGACGACTACTCGGCCGCCGGCATCCGCGCGGAGATCGCGGCGCTGAAACAGGATCGGACGACGCTGCGCGCGTTCGACCCCGCCGCGCTCACCCCCGACGAGCGCGTCGACCGACGCATCCTGTCCGGCGTCATCGACGGCTGGCTGCTCGAGCAGGAGACGCTCGCGAACTGGCGGCGGAACCCGATGCTCTACGCGTCGGCGCTGAGCGACGGCGTGCACAACCTCATGGTGATGGAGAACGCGCCGGCGCCGGCGCGCATGCGGCGCGTGATCGCGAAGCTGCGCGGCGTGCCCGCCTTCCTCGCGCACGCACGCACCAACGTCGTGAACCCGCCGCGGCTGTTCGCCGAGCGCGGCGCCGCCATGATGCGTGGGGCGAGCGGGATGCTCCGGGGCGACCTCCTCGCGGCGTTCGCGAGCGAGCCGAACGCGGCGCTCCGCGACTCGCTGCGTGCGGCCGCGCTCGCGGCCGCACCGCTCGTCGACGCATACGTCGCCTATCTCGAGCGCGACGTCATCCCGACCGCGCACGCGAACTACGCGCTGGGCGCACCCTACGTCGCGCGGCGATACCGCGCCGAAGAGTTGATCGACACGCCGCTCGACACGCTCCTCGCGCTCGGCGACCGCGAGCTGACGGCGTTGCAGCTGCAGTTCCGTGACGCCGCGGCCCGACTCGATCGCACGCGTCCCGCCGTCGACGTGTGGCAGGAGGTGCGGCGCGACCACCCGCCGATGGGAGGCGTGGTCGCCGCGACACAGCGCGTCGTCGACTCGCTCACCGCGTTCGTCGTCGCCCGCGGGATCGCGACGGTGCCGCCGGCCGAGCGCGTGATCGTCGAGCCCGCGCAGCCGTTCGACCTGGGCTTCGCGTCGATGCACGCCTCGCCGCCGCTCGAGACCAGGCCGCTGAAGAGCATCTACTACATCACCGACGCGAACGCGACGATGAGCCCGACCGAGCGCGACGCGTGGCTCGAGCGGTACAACTACGCCTCGTTCGGGCAACACGTCGGCGCACGAGGCGATGCCCGGCCACTGGCTGCACTCGACATACATGCGCCGCACCCCCGGGAAGGTCCGCCGCATCTGGATCGGGCTGAACCCGTTCCCGCAGCCATCGTCCGGCCAGGACGGCTGGGCGCACTACGCCGAGCAGATGGTGCTCGACGAGGGGTACGGGGGCCCGCGGCACCGCCTCGCGCAACTGAGCGACGCGCTCACCCGCGTCTGCCGCCTCCTCTCCGGCATCCGGGTGCACTCGGGCGCGTGGACGCTCGCCGACGCACAGCGCTGCTTCGAGCAGGAGGCCTACGTCGCCGCCCCCGCCGCGAAGCGCGAGGCCGAGCGCGCGACCTACGACCCGACGTACGGCGGCTACTTCCTCGGCAAGCGCGGGATCCAGACGCTGCGCGCGGACGTCGCGCGATCGTTAGGCAGCCGCTTCGACCTGCGCGCGTTCCACGAGCGGTTCATGACCGAGGGAATCGCGCCGGTGGCGGCGCACCGCGAGCTCATGCTCCCGGGCGACACCCGGCCGGCGCTGCGTTAGACGGACGCGGACCGGCGGACGGCGGTGCGCGGCGGCGGTGCGCCGGCGGCGGTGATCCGTCGCGCCGCGCGTCGGCGCGCCGTGTGCGAGAGCGTCCGCGCATGCGCCCCGCCGACGATCCGAGCTGGTCCTGCTACCCCGACACCGTCCTCGAGCTGTCGACGCCCGAGGCGGTGCGCATCGACCTTCGTCGTCCGGTCGACGCCGCGGCGCGCCGCGCGCTCGAGCGCGCCGGCTTCGCCGAACCGTTCGCAGTCGTGACGTCCGCCAACCCGCGCGGCGAGCAGATCGCCGACGACACGAACGAGCGGCGCGAGCTCCGGCTCCGCCGTACGATCGCCGCGAGCGGACGCCGCTGGTCGCGCGCCGACGGCGTGTCGGCCGATGGTGGGCACCGCGAGCCCGGCGTCGCGGTGGTGATGCCGCGGGACGAGGCCGTGCAGCTCGCGCGCGACTTCGGGCAGTCGGCGATCTTCTGGTTCGACGGCGCGGCGTTCTGGCTCGTCGGCGCGCTCGTCGAGGCGGTACCGCAGCGGCTCCCGCTCGCCGCGGACAGCGCCGGCGACCCCGGACGTCCCGCGCGGTGAGTGCCGAATCGCTCGTCGTTCCGGCATATCGCGTCGACGATCAGTTCGGCCGCGCGCACGACGCCGCCTCCGCGCTGGGCACCCCGGCCGCGTACGTGCTCGCGACCTACGACGGCGTGTTCGCGCTCCCGCGGTGGGCCGAAGCGCTCGGTGTCGCGCTCGCCGCGCCGGGCGCACCGGCGGCGCAGGTCGTTCCCGTCCTCGCGATCGCCGCGATCCCGCCCCTCTTTCGCGACGCCGTGCGGAGGCTGCTCCCCCGGGAGCCGCGCGCGTGGACGCTGCTCGACTGGAACGACGTGCTCGCACCGCTCCGCGTCGCCGGGAGCCCGTGCACGATCGCGGTCGTCGACGCGACGGGGCGCGTCCGCCACCGCGAGGGCGTCGGCGGCACCGCGGAGCCGGCCCAGCTCACCGCGCTCCTCGCACACCTCGTCTGACCACGACGACCCGCGTGCTCAGAACAGCAGCCGGTACACCAGACTCACGTTCCGGCCCGGATTGAACGCGAACGTCTTCACGCGGCTCGTCGCGTCCACGTACCGCTCGTCGAGCACGTTGTCGACGCGCAGCGTGAGCGAGGTGATCTGCCCGCGCACGGAGAGCGTGAGCCCCGCGCTCAGGTCGAGCAGGTCGTACGACGGGGTCGCGAGCCCCGCCGGGTCGTCGTCGCTCACCGCCGGCGGCACCCGCTCCTGCGCGAACGCGTGACGGTACTCGGCGCCGAACGACGTGCGGCCGTTGTCGTACCGCGCGAGCCCGCCGAGTCGCGACGCAGGGATGAAGGGGAGCGGCGTGCCGGTCGCGCGGAAGTCGCCGCGCACGACATCGCCCATCGTGCCGACCACGACGCGCGGCGCGACCTCGAGCTCGAGGCGCCCCTCGACGCCGCGCAGTCGCGCGTCGGCCTGCGTCACGCGGTTCAACGGCACGGTCTGGGTACCGTCGTCGTTCGTGAACGTGGTGTCGCCGACGATGTTCGGCGTGATGTAGTTGTCGATGAGGTTGTAGTAGGCCGCCAGCTGGCCGTTGACGCCCTTCCCCTCGACGCGGAAGACGCCGTCGAACCCGCCGTTGACCTCGGCCCGCAGGCGCGGGTTGCCGACGTCGAACGTCCCCGTCGCCTCGTGGAACGCATTCGCCGACAGCTCCTCGACCGACGGGGCGCGGAACGCCCGCGCCGCGCTCCCCGCGAGCGTCGCGCGGGTGCCTAACGGAACGCTCAGCCCGACCGAGCCGGAGAGCTGGTTGAACGTCCGCGCGCCGGCGAACGCGGCGAACTTCGCGGCGCTCTGCCGCACGTCGATCGTGTACGCGTCGAAGCGCACCCCCGCCTGCAGCTTCGGGACGCGCGCGTGCTCGACGTCGCCGCCCGCGTCGCCGACCCTGCCCAACGCCAGCTCCTGGAACGCGAACGTGCCGAGCCCCGTGCTGTTCGCCGCGGGAGTGAGCGCCTCGGTGCCGGTCGCGCCGTACTGCTTGAACAGGCCGGAGACGCCGAACGCGCCGCTCGTGCGGCCGACGCGCGTGCGGGCGAGCAGGTCGGCCGTCTGCGTCGTCAGGTTGAAGCGTGTGTTCACCACGCCGCTCTCCTGGTCGACCTCGGCGTGCGTGTACCACTGCGCGGTCGTGCCGGCGCGGAGCGACGTGAGCGCGCCGGCGTTCAGCGTGACGTCCGCCCGCCCGACCACCTCGTTCCGCCGGCCGTCGATCTTCGCGCGCTCCGCGTCGGCCGACGGCAGCCCGTAGTCGAACTTGTAGCCGCGGTAGATGACGCCCCCCGTCACGCTGCTGTTCGCGAAGCCGACGCCGGCGATGCCGTTGTAGTTGCGCGCGAACGTGTTCGGCAGCCGCGTGTTGCCGCCGCCGCGCAGATCCTCGGTGCGCCGCACGCCGCCGCGCGCGACGAGCGCGAACCGCTCTCCCGTCGGGATCGTCACGCCGGCCGACACGCCACCGCCCGGCGTCGCCGACTCGGCCTGGCCGGCGACATAGCCGTCGAGGTGCGTCGGGATCGACGTCGGGATGTCGTTGGAGATGACGTTGACGACCCCGCCGAGCGCCTGATTGCCGTAGAGCAGCGACGCCGGCCCGCGCACGACCTCGATGCGCTGCGCGGTGAGCGGGTCGATCGACACGCCGTGATCGGGCGCCGACGACGAGAGGTCGCCCGCGCGGTCGCCGTCCTGGAGCACGAGGATGCGCTCGCCCTGCAGACCGCGGATCACCGGCGCGCTCGCCGCCGGCCCGTTGTAGCGCACCGAGATCCCCGGCTCGCGCGACAGCGTCTGCGCCACCGTGCCGCTGAGCTGCCGGGCGAGCGCCGGCCCCGACAGCGTCGTCACCGACTGCGGCACGTCGCGCGGGTCGCTGCCGGCCGCCGTCGCCGTCACCTGCACCGCCGACAGCGCGACGGCGGACGGCGCGATGGTCAGCGTCACACTCACGTCGCCGCCGCTCGCCGGCACCGTCACGTCCGTGTGGCTCGGCGCGTAGCCGATCCGCTGCGTCGAGAGGTGATAGGTCCCCGCCGGCACCGCCGCGAACCGGAACGCCCCCGAGTCGTTCGTCGTCGCCACGCGGTTGAGCTGCGCCAGGATGACCTGCACGCTCCCGACCGGCCGCCCCGCCGCGTCGCGCACGACGCCGCCGAGCCCGACGGCGACAGCGGCCCGGCGAGCGCCGCGCGGCGGGAGGGCGTCGGCCGGCGGCGGCGACGCGACGTGGAGCGCGCCGAGCACACAGGCGGTGCGAACGATCGAATGCATGAGCTGTCCTCGTGATGAGCCTACGACAAACGTAGAGGCGCAGCGCGAATCGACACGCGGCGACCAACGAACGGTCGATTTCGGCACATGAGCGGCGTCACCGCGTCGGCGGCGGAACACGCGTCACAGGCGCAACAACGAGTCGCGCACGACGCGCGACCGCAGCCGGCTCACCGCGTGCTGCTGCCCGTCGGCGAGCGACACGAGATACGTGCCGCCCGGCATCGGGCTCACCTTCGCGATCGCCGCGACGCGCACGAGCGCCCCGCGCGACAGCCGCACGAAGTCGCCGACCGGGAGCCGCGCCTCGAGGTCCTTGAGGCGGTACGTGATCGTGTGCCGCTCGCCCCGCTCCGTCGTCAGGTGCAGCAGCTCGCCGTCGGCGACGATCGACACGACCGTCGCGACCGGCACGAGTACGACGTCGTCGCGCCGGCGCACGGGAATGCGGTCGAGGGCTCCCGTCGCGACCGACGCCGTCGCGCCCTCGCTGCCGAGCGACGCGACCGTCGCCGCGTGGCGCTGCGCCTCGCTCTCCCGCCAGTCGGCGCGCTCCAGCCGCTCGTGCGCGCGCGCGAGCGTGTGCCGCAGCCGCGTGGCGTCGACCGGCTTGAGCAGGTAGTCGACCGCGTTCAGCTCGAACGCCTGCACCGCGTACGCGTCGTACGCCGTCACGAACGCGACGAGCGGCAGCGCATCCTTGCGCAGCAGTCGCACGACGCCCAGCCCGTCGACCTCGGGCATCTGCAGGTCGAGCAGCGCGAGGTCCGGCCGCTCCCGCTCGATGAGTCGCACCGCCTCGGCGCCGTTCGACGCCTCGCCGACGACGGCGACGTCGGGGGCGCCGGCGAGCAGGGTCACGAGGAACTGCCGCGCCGGACGCTCGTCGTCGGCGACGACCACGCGCAGACGGCTCGCCGTCTCGCGATGCGACGCGTCGCGCGTCACGACGCCGCCGCGAGCGTCCGCGACGTCGCGCGCACCGGGATCCACAGCTCGATCGTCGTGCCCTCGCCGGGCGCGGTGCGGATGCCCATGCGCGCCGCCGCGCCGTAGAGGCGCGCGAGCCGCCGCTCCACGCTGCGCAGCCCGACACGGTCCTCGCGGCGGTGCGCGAACACGTCGGGGTGCGCGCCCGCCCCGGTGTCGCTCGACCGTCAGGTGCAGGCGCCGCTCGTCGCCGAACGGCGTCGCCCCCTCGACGCGGCCGCGCACGACGACCTCCCCCCGCACGCAGCGGGCTGATGCCGTGCTTCACCGCGTTCTCCACGAGGGGCTGCACGAGCAGGGGAGGCAGCAGCACGGCGCGCGCGTCGGCGTCGACGTCGATCGTCACGCGCAGCCGCTCCTCGAAGCGCGCCTGCTCGATCGCGAGGTACGCCGAGACGATCTCCAGCTCGTCGCCGAACGGCAGCAGCTCGCTCGCGCTCGGCCGCAGCACGGCGCGCAGCAGGTCGGTCAGCCGGTAGAGCGTGACGAGCGCGCGGTCCGGGGCCGTCTGCACGAGGTAGCCGATCGTCGTCAGCGCGTTGAACAGGAAGTGCGGGTTGAGCTGCGCACGCAGTGCCCGGAGCTCCGCCTCGGTCGCCAGCCGCAGCATGTCCTGCTCGCGTGCCTCGCGAGCGTACCGCTCCTCCGCCATGCGGATCGCGTCGATCCGGCGCGCCGCGGTCACGCTCACCTGCTCGAGCAGCGCCACGTCGTCCGACAGGAGCCGGCGGCCCGGCGCGAGCCGCTCGATCGTGAGCGTGTAGCGCGGCGCCTCAGCGGTCGGCACGGCGACGACGGCGCCGGTGCCGTGATGCGTCCGCGTCACCACGACGACCGGCGGGACGACGTTCGACGCTCCGTCCGGCCTACCCGTCGCCGGCGCGCGCTCCGCCGCCGGCGCGTCGACGTCCCGCCACGCGATCGCCGTCGTGCCGAGGGCCGTCGTGAGCCGGTCGCGCACCGTGTCGAGCGTCGACTCGGCGCCGTCGCACGCGAGGACGTCGTGGGCGATGCGCTCGCTCAGCACGCGGAAGTCCGGACGGCGCAGCACCACGCGGTCGACGAACGCCCACACGACCCGCCGCACGGGGAGCGCGATCAGCGCCGCCGCGCACCACAGCGCGAGCAGCACGCCGACGCCGAACGGGTCCGACGGGTCGGCGACGAGGCGCGGCACGACGACCGGGCCGACGACGTAGAGATGCGCGAGCACGCCGGCGGCGACCATCGCGACGGCGAGCAGCGCGCGCTTCAGGAACACGTCGGCGAGCGCGAAGCGGAAGTCCTGATGGAGGATGACGAGCGCGAGCAGGATCGACGCGTGGTCGCCGAGCAGCTCGACGCCGACCGGCTCGACGCTCGCGGGGTGGTGGCTCAGGTGCAGCGCCATCACCGCGAACGCCGCGAGCGCCGCGGCCGTGAGCGGCGCGCCGTTCCCCGGCTGCCGCCGCACGACGAGCGCGAGCACCGGGAGCACGACCGCGTAGCCGACCGTCAGCAGCAGCAGCGCGTCGGAGCTCGGCACCGGGTGCCCGCTCGCCGCGGCGGCGAGATGCATGGCCGCGCCGACCGCGCTCAGCGCGTGCGCCGCGAGCGTGACGGCGCGCCGCGCGCGCCCCCGCGCGCCCAACACCGTCGCCTGCACGACGACCGCGGGGAGGAAGCCGAGCGCCGCGAACGCGACCGCGCCGACCGCCGCCGTCGTCGGGGTGCCGATCGGCACGAGCCCGACGTCGCGCCCGCCGTAGAGCGCGAGCGCCCCGACGTTCCACAGCAGGCCGAGCACCGCCGTCGCGATCGGGATGCGGTCGAGCCGCGGCCCCTCCGCCGCCCCGCGCGCCGCACGGAACGCCATGACGCCGAGCATCGCGTAGAGCGCGATGCCGGTGCCGAAGCCCGCGAGGTGCAGCAGTCGAACGGGGAGCGAGATGTCCGTCACGGCGCGTTCACGGCGCGTTCACGGCGCGCTCACGGCGCGGTCACGTAGCGCGGTCACGGCGCCGTCGCGGCGGCAGCGGACCGCGTCGCGCGCCCGCACGCGCGGCAGCGGCCGTAGAGCACGACTTCGTGTCCGTCGAGCTCGAACCCAGGCGGCACGAGCGACGCGAGCCCGCCGGGGCACCCTTCGATCTCGTACACACGGTCGCAGCGCCGGCAGCGAAAGTGGTGATGATGCTGCGCGCCCGCCAGCTCGTAGCGGTCCGGCTCGCCCGGCAGCGCGACCGCGACGATGGTGCCGTCGTCGACGAGCGCCTTCACGGTGCGGTACACCGTCGCGAGCCCGACGCTCGGCACGTCGCGCTGCGCGGCGTCGAGCAGCTCCTGCGGCGAGAGCGGGCGCCCCAGCCGCGCGAGCGCGTCCTTGATCGCGGTGCGTTGACGAGTGGTTCGCGTCATGGCGAGGGAGAACGAAGAGAACGAACGTGCCGTGCCGGACGTGCCGTGCCGGACGTGCCGTGCCGGACGTGCCGTGCCTAACGCACGAGCGCCGCGACGCCGACGAGCGAGGCGCCGACCGCCGCGGTCACGAGCGACGCGGCGCGCGTGCCCGCCGGCTGCCGCACGATCGCCGCGGCGAGATAGAGAAACGTCCCCGCCGCGAACGGCAACATGCTCGCCGCGAACGACTCGGCGCGCGTGCCGATCGTCAGCGCGACGGCCGCGCCGGCCACGGCGACGAGCCCCGTCGCGAGGTTGTAGACGATCGCCCGGCGCGCCGGCACGCCGGCGTGCACGAACACCCCGAACGTCCCGAGCTCGCGCGGCAGCTCGTGCAGCGCGACGGCGACCGCGGTCAGGACGCCCAACGAGGGCGAGGCGAGAAAGCTCGCGCCGACGAGCACGCCGTCGACGAGGTTGTGCAGCGCGTCCCCCGCCACGAGCAGCGGAACGAGCGGCCGCCTGCCCCCCGGTCCGCCACCGCGCGCGCCGTCGGCGAGTCGCCCCGTCGCCACGCGGTGCATCGTGCGCTCGACGATCGCGAACAGCGCCGCGCCGGCGAGCGTCATGAGGGCGACGAACAGCGGCCGCTCGGGGTAGCGCGCGACCGCCTCCGGCAGGAGATGAAAGCACGCCGCGCCGAGCAGCGCGCCGGCGGCGAGCGCGACGAGCGACGGCAGCACGCGCCGCAGCAGCGCCTCGCGCATCGCCAGCGGCACCATCACGACGAGCGGCACGAGACTCGTGATCGCGACCGTCGCTACCCCGCCGCGCCACGCCTCGTTCACGTTCCCGCTCCGTCGCGCGTCGAATCGATGTTCGCCGAGTCGCGGAGTTCGCGTCAGGCGTTAGTGAGAATACAATCTCAACAATCGCCGCGCAACGTCGTCGCCTGCCGCGCGTCGCGTTCGTCGCGACGCGTCGTGCGCGGCGTCACACCTCGACCAGCGCCGGCAGCTCGGG
Source organism: uncultured Gemmatimonadaceae bacterium (assembly GCA_963843845.1). GTDB lineage: Bacteria > Gemmatimonadota > Gemmatimonadetes > Gemmatimonadales > Gemmatimonadaceae > Gemmatirosa. Next base: position 73,913 of record CAWJMB010000001.1, read on the forward strand.
CAGCTCCGTCGGCGCCGGCAACCGCTCGAACATCGGCCGGCCGAGCAGGTAGCCCTGGCAGAGGCGCACGCCGGCGTCGGTGAGCCAGGCCAGCTCGGCCGCCGTCTCGATCCCTTCGGCGATCACGTCGATGCCGAGCTCGTCGCAGACCATGAGGATCGCGCGCACGATGCTCTGGCTCGGCCCGCGCCCCTCGATGCCGCGTACGAGCGCCATGTCGAGCTTGAGCAGGTCGGGCTGCAGGTCGGCGAGCAGGTTGAGCCCCGCGTACCCCGCGCCGAAGTCGTCGATCGCGACGCAGAGGCCGGCCCCGCGGTACTCGTCGATGACCGCCGCGAACGCCGGGTGGTCGTCGATCGCCTCGCTCTCGGTGATCTCGACGATGAGCTGCTGCGGGCGGAGCCCCGCGTGCCGCGCCGCCGCGAGCAGCGGGGCGAGCCCGTTCCGTGCGCCGGCGCCCGGTGGGCCGGCGGTCGATGCGCCGGCGCCGACGCCTGACACACTGCGCGGCAGCGCGTTCACACTCAGCCGGCACCGAATGCCGAGCCGCCCCGCGAGCGCGACGGCGGCGAGACGGCTCTCGGCGTCGAACGCGAACAGCGCGTCCTCGGGGACGCGCGCGAACACGGTGCCGGCCGGCTCGCCGCGCGCGCCGCGCACGAGCGCCTCGTACGCGAACGCCGCGCCGGTCGACACGTCGACGATCGGCTGGAACGCGTAGCTGTACCACGGCAGCACGACGCGCTCCGCGTCTGGCGCGCCCGCCTCGTCAGACACGAACGCTCCGGGCGACCTGACCGGTCGCCTGCGGTGCCGCGCGCCCCGCACGCCACCGCCCGCCGCGGAACGCCGTCAGCAGCTTCTGCGCGCGCCCCGGATCGAGCTGCGTGACGCACGACGCGCCGTCGAAGAAGTCGTTCAGCCCCGCGACGCGCGCGACTTCCGTCGGCGACGCGCTCGCGTAGCCCATGCTCCACTCGCCGAACGAGCGGCGCGGGATCCGCTCGCGGATGATCGTCACCGGGCGCGCGTGTCGCGGGTCGCCGGCGATGCGCGCGAAGGTCCTGTCGACCGCGTCGGGCGGCCCTTCGAGTACCTGGAAGAAGCTGCCGTCGATGTAGAGCAGCATCCCCGTGACACCGTCGCGCACGTTGTTCGCGCGCGACGTGAGGAGCACCGTCGACAGCTCGCCGTCGGTCGGCAGGCTCGTCGCGACGCTTGCATAGATCAGGTGGATCAACGAATCCATCGAGCCTTCCCTTCCTCCGTCGAACGGGGGCCGTGCCGGTTCTCTCCACGGACGCGTGGCGCGCCGCGAAGGTATCAGCGCGAGATCCCGCGCTCGCCGGGGATTCCCCTGACCCGACCGGGCGCCTCTGCACGCGGGGGAACACGCCGACCCGCTCGACGGTGGGATCGGTGTCGCTCGCCACGATTCGACCCACCCGCCGAGCCGCCGTGGCTGCGGCGCGACGAGGCCGCGGTGCGCGGCAGCGCTTCGTCAGCGCGAGGCAAGCGGTCGGCGTTCACGTCCGCCTCGCAGGTGGACACGTTGCTCACCGTCACCATCCCATTGCCCCCGGGATGCGCCGTCACGGCCACGAGGATGGTGAACTTCGCCTCGTGCAGCAGCCTGATGCCGGTGGGACGCCGATGCGCCACCCACGAGGTGAACGACTGCGTGCGCGCGATCGTGTTCAGACAGCTCCCGTCTGTCTGCGTGGTCTCGGTCGGCCGGGGATGATACGGGTGACTGTTCCTGTTGAAGGAGTCGTTCACTTCCAGGTTCACCGTGCCCGCCGCCTTGCCGTGCAGATTGACCCACGCCGGCTGCGCACACTGAGACGACACACCCTTGAAATAGAACGGCACATCCGTCGCTACTCGGTGTCCTCACCATGGGGAGGGCGTCGTGCGATGCCACTCGAATCGAGCGGCTCGGCGCGGCCCTGTGCTCGCGTGTCGTCACTGTCACCCGCAGTCACTCGCCCGAGGGCGAGGCCGCATCGGTGAAGGACAGCCGCGGCGGACGACATGGGGCTCGAACTGCACGACCGTGAGACCCGGCGCTGCACTGAATCTCCACGGGTTCGACTGCGCGGCGCTCAGCGGCCGGGATCACTCCCCACCACTGTCCCGTCCTTCCACCACCACAGCCGCGCCACGCTTCCCTTCCTCGGCCACACCTCCGCCAACGTCTCTCCCTCGTACAGCCGTCCGTTCTTCATCACGTACCGGATCGTGTTCGTGTTCCGGATGTCGTCGAGCGGGTTCGGCGTCGAGCACCTGCAGGTCGGCCAGCTTCCCCGGCTCGACCGACCCGAGGTGACTTGCCCCATGCCGATCGCCTCGGCGCCGAAGATCGTCGCGACGCGGAGGACGTCGTGCCGCGGCATGCCCCCCGACGCGATGCTCCACAGCTCCCAGTGCGCGCCGAGCCCCTGGAACTGGCCGTGGCTGCCTAGCCCGACGCGACCGCCCGCGGCGACGAGCTTCGCGGCCTGCGCGGCGAACAGCGGGAACGAGTACTGCGACGGCGCCCACCACCCCGGCCGCCGCATGCGCCTTCTTCTCGATCTCGTGGCGCGGCATGAAGCGGTTCACCTTCGGATCGTCGATCACGTTCGTCGTCTCGTACCAGTAGTTCTCCGCCCACGGACCGCCGTACTGCACGACGAGCGTCGGCGTCCACGTCGTGCCGCTCTGCGCGAACAGCTGGACGGCGTCCTTGTAGAGCGGCGCGATGGGAAGCGTGTGCTCGATCCCCGCGTAGCCGTCCATCGCCTCGGTCATGTTCTTCTTGAAGTCGAGCCCACCCTCGAGCGTCGGCATGAGCCCCTGCTCGCGCGCCGCCATCGCGATCCACTGCCGCACCTTGCGGTCGCCCGCCATGTACTGCTTGATCGTGTTCGTGTGGTAGAACTCCGAGTAGCGGCGCAACACGTCGCGCGCGTCGTCGAGCGCTCGGATGTTGTCGCGCGCGAACACGCCGGGGCCGGTCGCGAGGATGCGCGGACCGATCACGTCGCCCGTCTCGACCATGTCGCCGTACGACGAGCACGTCGGTCGTCGACGTCTGCGGGTCGCGCGTCGTCGTCACGCCGTACGCGAGGTTGATCAGGTACTCCCACGGCTGCGTGCGGTGCACGCCGAACGCCGGCCACATGTGCGCGTGCACGTCGACGTAGCCGGGCAGGATCGTCTTCCCCGTGACGTCGATGACCCGCGCGTCGGCCGGCGCCGGAACGCTCCCCGTCGCCCCGACTCGCCACGATCCGGTTGTCCGTCACGACGACGTCGCCGCTCGCGATCACCTCGTCGCCCTTCATCGTGACGATCCGCGCGCCGCGCAGCACCACCGTCCCGCTCGGCCGGTCCTTCGCGACGCGGATCGTCACGTCGAGCCGCGTCGGCTCGTAGAGCGCGCGCGTCGCGCGCGAGCCGCCGGGGCGGATCGTGGTGTCCGCCGCCGCGATCCCGGTCGGCGCTCCCGGCGCCCCGCCGCGCGCCGAGTCCGCGCGCTGGTCGAGACGCCGCTCGGCGCGCATCGTCGAGTCGCGCACGAGCGAGTCCGCGCGTCGCGACGTCGTACGTGAAGAACGAGCGGCCTAACGAGTAGACGATCTGCCGCCCGTCGCGCGACCAGCTGCGCGAAGTCGCCGCCCACGCGCGTGAGGCGCCGTACGGGAACCTGCGACTGCGCCGGATTCGTGATCGAGATCTGCGGCGCGTTCGCTCCGACCTGCGGCACCGACGAGATGAGGTAGAGGTTCGTCCCCGCCTGCACGAGCGCGCGGTCCCCTTCCGGCGAGATCAGGATCTCTTCGGCCGCGCGGCGCTTGCGCGCCCACCGCCCTGCGGCGGCGCCGCGCTCCCGACGCGCAGATGCGCCTGCCGATCCGTGCCGTCGTAGCGCATCGAGACGAGCCCTTCGCTCGGCTCGAACATGTAGACGCGCGCCGGTGTCGGCGCCGAAGTGCGGTTGGCCGAAGCGCGTGACGCGGCGTGATGACCGTCGCCGCGCCGCCCGCCGCGGGCAGCCACACCAGCTCGACCCCTGCCGCCTCCGCGCTGCTGCCGCCCAGCTCGTCGCGGTCGCGCCGCTGCTCGCGCGGGCCGCGGGCGACGCACGAGCCGCCGGCCGTCCGGCGAGTACGCGAGCTTGTCGTAGAAGCCGGACCGCGTGCGTCAAGCTGCTCCGGCGTGCCCGGCGACCCGTTCGGCCCGTCGGCGCGCACGCGGTACACGTCGCCGCCGGTCTGCTCGTTCCACGTCACGTAGGCGACATGGCGACCGTCGGGCGACCAGGAGGGGGAGAACTCGCCGTCGTCCTGCGACGACGTGAGGCGCCGCGGCCGGCAGCTCGCCGCCGGCGCGTCGCCGGTCGTCGACGTCGGGCACGTCGCGAGATCGAGCAGCCACAACCTGTCGAGCGCCGTGAACGCGAGCTGCCTGCCGTTCGGCGACCGCGTCGCGTTGCGGATCTGCCGCACGGTCAGGATCGAGTCGTCGTACGCGAACTCGCGCGTGATCGCGCCCGTGATCATCTGGTCGACTTCGGCGCGGAACGGGATCATGGTCTGCGCACCGTCGGCGACCGCCGACACGCCAGATCCGGCCGTGGTGCGCGACGACGAGCGCTTTGCTGTCCGGCGTGAACGCGTACGGCGGCAGCAGATCGCGGCTGTAGCGCGACTCCTGGTCGTCGCGCTGCACGTCGGGCGCGAGCGTGCGCTCGTCGCCCGTCGCGAGGTCGCGGATGCGCAGCGACGTCAGCGAGTCGCGGCGCGTGGCGTAGACGAGCCACTTCCCATCCGGGCTCAGCGCCGGCCGCATGCCGGAGCCCGGTGCCTGCGTCCGCACGAACGTCTTCCCCGTGCGCCGATCGTAGACCGCGATCTGCCAGTCGAGCGTGACCTGGTTGTAGCCGCCCCCCGCCGCCGTGCGCACCGCGGAGTAGACGTAGCGCGCGTCCGGCCCGAACGCCGCGCCGACGTAGTTGCTCGGGAAGGCGGGTGCGGCGGCCGGCGCGGCGGGCCCCGTCGTCCCGGTCCCCGTCAGTTGCACGCCGGTGCCGCCGTCGCGGTGGTAGAGAAAGAGGTTGTAGCCGGCGCCCGCGCCGTTGCGCGACACGACGACGTACTTGCCGTCCGGCGTCCACGTCGGCGAGACGAACGTGCGGTTCTCCTCGCGCGTCAGCGGCCGGGCGTTCGACCCGTCGGCGTTCGCGAGCCACAGGTTGTCGGCGCCGTGGCGGTCGCTCACGTAGACGATCGACGTGCCGTCGGGCGACCAGTGCGGCTGCGCGTCCATCGCCTGCCCGCTCGTGACCCGCGTCGCGGTCCCGCCGGTGATCGGCAGCGTGTAGAGATCGCCCAGCAGATCGAACACGATCGTCCGCCCGTCCGGCGACAGATCGAGCGACATCCACGTCCCTTCCTCGGTCGTGAAGCGGAGCGGCTTCGCCGGCGCGAGGGGCAGCTCGCGCGTGCCGCGCCCCCCGAGTCGCTCGCCGCGCGCTGCGCCCTCAGCGGCGGCGCGACCGGAGCGAGCAGCGCGAGCAGCGACAGCGTGGCCAGCGTCGCGGAGACGATCGAGCGGGAGGTGCGCATGGCACGAGGAGCGAGAGGTGAAGCGTCGATCTTCACTCCAGGACCACGTGCGAGCAAGCGGCGCCGAGCCGTCGTCGGCCGGCGCGTACGCTGGTGTACGCCGCCGTCTGACAGAGCACGCGCCGCGGTCTGACAGACACCCTCGCCGGCCGTCCGTAGCTTCGGCGAGGTCTGCGCGTTCGCCCTGTTCGCGCTGCCGCCCCACCCCTACCGCGACTACCGATGACTGCGCCACACCGGGTGCCGCGCGAGGCACCCGACCGACCGACCGCCCGCGACGGATCGAAGGCCACGCCGAAGCTCGTCGTCGACCCCATGCAGCTCGACGAGAGCTTGCCCGCCACGTGGCGTCACGACATTCCCGCCGGCATCGTCGTCTTCCTCGTCGCGCTCCCGCTCTGCCTCGGCGTCGCGCTCGCGTCGGGGGCGCCCCTCCTCTCGGGACTGCTCACCGGCATCGTCGGCGGCCTCGTCGTGTCCACGCTGAGCGGCTCGCAGCTCATGGTGAGCGGCCCGGCCGCGGGGCTCACCGCGATCGTGCTCGCCGCGATCGCCGAGCTCGGCTCGTTCGACCGCTTCCTCGTAGCCGTCGTCATCGCCGGCGCGATCCAGGTCGTGTTGGGCGTCGCCCGCGCCGGCATCATCGGCTACTTCTTCCCGTCGTCGGTCATCCGCGGGATGCTCGCGGCCATCGGGCTCATTCTCATCTTCAAGCAGCTGCCGTACGCGCTGGGCGCCGGCATCGCCCCCGTCGGTGCGGAGATCGGCGCCGAGGGCGACGACGGCGAGCACGGCGGCGGCTACATCGGGCCGATCCTCGCGGCGGCGCGCGCGATGGTTCCGCTCGCCGTGATGCTCTCGGCCGGCGCGCTGCTCGTGCTCGCGTTCTGGGACCGGGTCGCGCCGGCACGGGTGCGCAAGATCGTGCCTGCCGCGCTCGTCGTCGTCGCGCTCGGCGTCATCGGCGCGCTCGCCGCGTCCGTCTCGCCGTCGTTCGCGCTCCCCGCGACGTCGATGGTCTCGCTCCCGACCCCGTCGTCGCTCGGCGAGCTGGCCGCGCTGCTCACCTTCCCGGCGTGGTCGGCGCTCTTCGACCCGGCCGTCTGGCGCGTCGCGGTCACGATCGGGATCGTCGCCAGTCTCGAGACGCTGCTCTCGCTCGAGGCGACCGACAAGCTCGACCCGTTCAAGCGCTCGGCCCCCGCGAACCGGCAGCTCTTCGCCCAGGGCATCGGGAACATGATCTCGGGCGCGATCGGCGGGCTCCCCATGACCGGCGTCATCGTGCGCAGCGCGGCGAACGTCGGCGCCGGCGCACGGACGTGGCGCTCGGCGTTCTTCCACGGCGTGCTGCTGCTCCTCGCGGTCGTCGCGATCCCGGCGCTGCTGAACCGCATCCCGCTCGCCGTGCTCGCCGCGATCCTCCTGTTCACCGGCTACAAGCTCGCGAACCCGAGGCAGCTCGTCGACGCGTGGCGCGTCGGGCCGAAGTATCTGATCCCATTCGTCGTCACGGTCGTCGCGATCCTCGCCACCGACCTGCTGATCGGCATCTGCATCGGCCTCGCGATCGGCGCGTTCTTCATCCTCCGCGACGACTTCAGCCACGCGTACTCGTACCAGCTCGACGAGTCCGCCGACCACCGCCGCGTCCGCCTGACGCTCGCCGAGCAGGTGACCTTCCTGAACAAGGCGCGCATCAACGAAGCGCTGCACGCCGTGCCGCCCGGCAGCACGGTCACCGTCGACGCGTCGCGCACCCGGCACATGGACCACGACGTCGTCGAGCTGCTCCACGAGTTCGAGAAGAACGCCCGCGCCCGCCGCATCACGCTCAACCTGCTCGGAGTCCCAGCGCCGACGGCGGTGAGCGGGGCACACTGATCGCTGGGCGTTTCCGACAGGAAATCACGCAGCCCGAAGCGCCGTCGACGCCACGCGCGCCGTCTCTGCCAGCACCGCCGCGCCGACGAGGATGCTCTCCTCGGCCGCATAGAAGCGCGGCGAGTGCGCCGCGATGCGGTCGCCGCCCGGCTCGCGCGCGCCGATGCGGAGGAAGCAGCCGGGCATCCGCTCGAGGTAGAACGCGAAGTCCTCGCCGCCCATGTTCGTCGTCCCGAACGGCACGACGTGCTCGGCGCCTAACAGTCGAGTCGCGGCGTCGCGCGCCCAGCCCGCGGCCCGCGCGTCGTTCACGACCGGCGGCGTGCCGTCGGAGAACGTGACGTCTGCGGACACGCCGTACCCCGCGGCGACCTGAGCGACGATCTGGTGCAGGCCGTCGACGAGCAGCGCACGCGCGGACGCGACGGTCGCGCGGATCGTCCCCGTGAGCGTCGCGCGCTCCGGAATCACGTTGCCCGCCGAGCCGGCGTGGATCGACCCGATCGTGACGACGCCGGGGAGCGCCGGATCGAGCCGCCGCGCGACGAGCGTCTGCACCGCGCTCACCACCGCCGCCGCGGCGACGATCGGGTCGGCCGACTCGTGCGGACGCGCACCGTGCGCGCCGGCGCCGCGCAGCACGATCGCGAACGCGTCGGCGCTCGCGTTCACCGGCCCCGCGTCCGCGACGACGTCGCCCACCGCGAACCGCCGGTCGACGTGCGCGCCGAAGATCGCCCGCGCCTCGTCGAGCGCCCCGCTCGCGACCACGGCCGCCGCGCCGCTCCCGACCTCCTCCGCGGGCTGCAGCACGACGAGCACGTCGCCCGCCGCGGGTCGCTCGAGCAACAGCGCCGCCGCGCCGACCGCCCACGTCGCGTGCACATCGTGCCCGCACGCGTGCATCACACCCGGCACCGTCGACGCGAACGGCAGCGCGGTCGCCTCCTGGATCGGCAGCGCGTCGACGTCACCGCGCAGCGCGACCACCGGCGCGCCGCGATCGCGTCCCGGTACCCGCGCGACGAGCCCCGTCGTCGCGACGCGTCGAACGTCCCTGACGCCGAGCGCCGCGAGCTCGGCTTCGAGCGCCGAGGCGGTCCGCGTCTCCTGCCACGACAGCTCGGGGTGCCGGTGCAGATCGCGCCGTAGCGCCACGAGCCGCGTCGTCAGTCGTTCGTCGACCAGCGCGATCGTCATATTCCTCGCATGAGTCTTCCGCCGATTCCCGCGGGGTGGGTGCCGTCGCTTCGCGACGCGGTCGAGCACCCATACTACGCCGACCTCGAGCGCTTCGTCGACGAGGAGCGCGCCGCGTACGACGTGTACCCGCCCCCGGACGACGTCTACGCCGCGCTCGCGCTCACGCCGAAGCGCTCGGTGAAGGCACTCGTCCTCGGCCAGGACCCGTACCCGTCCCCGGGGATGGCGCACGGCCTCGCGTTCTCCGTTCGGCCGGGCGCACGCACTCCGGGGTCGCTGCGCAACATCTTCAGGGAGCTCGAGTCGGACGTCGGCGTTCCGCGGCCGGCGAGCGGCTCGCTGGTTCCGTGGGCCGAGTCGGGCGTGCTGCTGTTGAACGCCGTGCTCACCGTCCGCGCCGGCGCGCCGAACTCGCACAAGGGGCGCGGCTGGGAGCGGTTCACCGACGCCGTCATCCGCGCCGTGAACGAGCGCACGACGCGCGTCGTCTTCATTCTCTGGGGTGCCTACGCACAGAAGAAAGCGCCGCTGATCGACACGGAGCGCCATGTCGTCATCACCGGCACGCACCCGTCGCCGCTCGCGCGCGGCGTCGGCTTCTTCGGCACGCGCCCGTTCTCGCGGACGAACGCGGCGCTCGCCGACGCCGGCGTCGCCCCGATCGACTGGTCGCTCGCCTGACGGTCGGCGCACCCGCTCCCTGATCGACGTCATCGTCCTCTCACTCCTCATCGCGACCATGTCGACCGCCCGCCTCGCGCTCGCCTTCGCCCTGCTCTCGACGCCGCTCGCCGCGCAGCCCGCGCCGACCACCCGCCCCGGGCAGCCGGCGCAGCAGACCGAGTCCGACGCCTACACGCGCTACGAGCTGCTCGCGCCCGGCACCGCGAAGTTCCGCATTCTCTACGAGGTGACGGCGACGACGCCGGGCGCGACGGCGTACTTCAACCCGATCCGCCGAGGAAGCATCGCGACCGACGAGCGCGTCACCGACCGCGCGACCGGGAAGCCGCTCCGGTTCGACGTGGTGAGCGGCAGCGTCGCCCGCGCCGGCGGCGTGCGTGGCGCCGACACGAGCGGCCAGTACATCCGCGTCACGCTCGCGCGCGCCGTGCCCGACGACGGCGGCGAGGCGCGCGTCCTCATCGACAAGACATACGAGGACACGTCGAGCTACCGAACGGACGGCCCCGAAGACATCGTCTTCCGCCGCTCGTTGGGCATCAAGCGCAACACGATCGTGCTCCCCGCCGGCTACGAGCTCGTCGCCTGCAACTATCCGTCGCAGATCCTCCAGACCGCCGGCGGGCGCGTCGCCGTGAGCTTCTGGAACGCGACCCCGGCCGAGGCCCCGCTCTCGCTCCGCGCGCGCAAGGTCGACCGCGCGGGCGCGCTGGCGGCCACACCCCCGGCGTCGTTAGGCACCGGTGGCGTCGTCCCGAACGCGCGCGCGCGACTCGACGAGCGCGCCTACCAGAACCGCGAGATCGTCTACTTCCTGCGCCCGCCCGAGACGCACTCGTTCGCTCTCTATCACGACTACACCGAGACGCGCCCCGGCGAGAGCACCTACGTCAACGTCGTGCGCGCCGGCAGCGCGGTGTCCGAGCCCTCCGCCCGGAACCTCGACACCGGCGAGCGGCTGCGCTGGGAAGTCCTGGCGGGCGACGCCATCGCGCGGCGCGGGTTCGCCGCGCAGGCGCCGAACGCGACCCCGACCACCGAGATCGTCGTCTTCCGCTTCGCGCCCGTGCCGGCCGGCGGCTCGACGCGCCTCCGCATGTCGGAGACGTACACCGACAGCGCCCGCTACACGATGGTCGGCGACACCTTCGTCTGGGACCGCGCGCTCGGCCGCCCGGCGAACGCGGTCGTGCTCCCGATCGGGTGGCTGCTCACGAACTGCTCGGTCCCCGCCACCGTGACCGAGCTGATCGACGGCCGCATCCGCCTCGACTTCATCAACCCGCGCACCGACGAGATCCCGGTGCTCATCACCGGACGGCGGCGAGAGCGGGAGCGGTAGGCTGGTCGCTTCGGGACCGGTGGACGCGGCCGCACCATCACCCCCCGCCTAACGTGTCGAGCCCCCGCTCCAGGTCGGCGATCAGGTCGCTCGTCGACTCGAGCCCGACGTTGAACCGCACGAGCGATCCGCGCCGCACGCTCGCGTGCTCGCGCACGACGCCGAACATCGGCACGACGAGGCTCGACGCCCCGCCCCACGACCAGCCGATGGCGAACAGCGTCAGCGCGTCGATGAACGCCGCGAGCTGCGGCTCGGAGTACCGGGCGTCGAACACGACCGAGAACACGCTCGCCGAGCCGACGAAGTCGCGTCGCCACACGTCGTGGCCGGGGCACGACGGGAGCGCCGGGTGCAGCACCCGCTCGACCTCCGGCCGCGCCGCCAGCCACTGCGCCACCTCGAGCGTCGATCGTTCGAGCGCGGCGAGCCGCACCGCGAGCGTCTGCATGCCGCGCAGCGCGAGCGAGCAGTCGTCGGGCGACACCGCGTAGCCCAGCCCCGCGTGCGCCGAGCCCACGCGCTCGTACCCCGCCTGGTCGCGCACCGTCACGCTGCCCAACAGCAGATCGCTGTGCCCGCCCACGTACTTCGTGAGCGCCTGCATCGTCACGTCGACGCCCGCGCCCAGCGCGTCGAACAACACGCCCGCCGCGTACGTGTTGTCGAGCGCCACGAGCGCGCCGTGGTCGTGCGCCGCGGCGACGATGGCCGGCACGTCCTGCACCTCCATCGTCACCGATCCTGGGCTCTCGCACCACACGAGGCGCGTGTTCGGCCGCAGCCACCGCGCGAGCCCGGCGCCGACCGTCGGCGGATAGAACGTCGTCTCGACGCCGAAGCGCGCGAGGAGCGTGCGCGCGAACGCCCGGTTCGGTCCGTAGACGTGGTCCGGCACGAGCACGTGGTCGCCGGCGCGCGTGTGCGCGAGGTAGATGAGCGCGATCGCCGCCTGCCCGCCCGGCGTGAGGAAGGTGCGGAACCCCCCTTCCAGCTCCGCGATCCGCGCCCCCAGCAGCATCGACGTCGGCGTGCCGTAGACCCGTACGTGTAGCCGACCTCGTGCTGCCGCCACGTGTCGTCGAGCGCCGCCACGTTCGGCACGACGGTCGTCGACCCGCGGTAGACCGGCGGCACGAGCGACGCGTACCCGGCCGGCGCGGCCGCGTCCGAGGTGATGAGCTTCGTCTGCCAGGTGGTCATGGGTGAGCCGGTAGGCACGAGCGGTCAGACGAGCCGCGCCAGTCGGAACGGCGCGAGGTCGAAGCGCGGGGCGCGGTCGAGCGCGAGGTCGGCCAGCACGTCGCCGATCGCCGTCGAGAACTTGAAGCCGTGCCCGGAGCACGCGCTGACGACGACGACCTGCGCGTGCTCGGGATGCCGGTCGACGATGAAGTGCTCGTCGGGGGTGTTCGTGTAGAGACAGACGGCCGTGTCGACGAGCGGCCCGTCGGCATCCGGAAGGTGCGCCCGCAGCAGCTCGCGCACCGTCTCGACTTCGTCGTCGCGCACCGTGCGCCGCACCGTCTCCGCGTCCACCCGCTCGCCGCCGTGGTGGAGCGCTGCCTTCACGCCGTACCCTGCGTCCGGGAAGCCGTACCAGATCCTCCCCGGCGCGAACTCGGCGATGAAGATCGGGAAGCGATCGGGCGCGAACAGCGACGTCGCGCGCGGCGGTCGGAACCACAGCTGCGCCATCCGCTCGACGGCCAGCGACGACAGCCGGGCGCCGAACGCGTCGTCGACGAGCGTCGTGAGCCACGCGCCGGCCGCCAGCACGAGCCGGTCGGCACGATACGTCCCGCGAGTCGTCGTGACGGCCACGCCGTCTCCCTCCGCGCGCCACGCCGTCACCGCCTCGTCGGTGTGGATCACCGCCCCGTGCGCGATCGCGCCCGCCAGGTGCGTCTCGACCGCCCGCTCCGGATCGAGGAAGCCGGCGCGCGGCTCCCACACGCCGACGTGATCGCTCGGCACTCGCCACGCCGGCACGCGTCGCATGACCCCGGCGGCGTCGAGCAGGTCGTGCGGCAGGCCGTGCTCCTGCGCACTGCGCAACGCCCCGGTGACGACGGCGCTGTCGGCGGCGCCCAGCATCAGCCCGCCGGTCCGCGTCCACAGCGTGCGCCCGCTGTCGCGCTCGAGTGCCTCCCACAGCTCGTACGCGCGCCGCACGAGCGGCACGTAGAGCGGGTCCTCGAAGTACGCCTCGCGAATGATGCGCGACCGCCCGTGTGACGAGCCCCATGCGTGCGGCGGCGCGTAGCGATCGAGACCGACGACGCGCGCCCCCGCCCGAGCGAGATGGTACGCCGCCGCGCTGCCCATCGCGCCGAGCCCCGCGACGATGACGCTCGTCATGCGTGAGGGCGCGGCGTCACGCGCGCGGCAGCGTGAGCGTGAACGTCGAGCCCGCGCCGAGCGTGCTGTCCACGGTGAGATCGCCGCCCATCGCGCGCGCGAGGTCGCGGCTGATCGCGAGCCCGAGCCCCGTCCCCTCGACCGGCGTGGCGAGCGAGCGGCCCAACTGCACGAACGGCTCGAAGATCTGCTCCAGTCGCTCGTGCGGAATGCCGATTCCCGTGTCGCGCACGACCGTGGACGCGACGCCGTCGCCGGCAGCACACTGGATCGTCACCGACCCGCCCCGCAGCGTGTACTTCGCGGCGTTCGACAGCAGGTTCAGCATGATCTGCCGCAGCTTGTCCGGGTCGGCGCGCACCGCCACGGCCGGCCGGCCGCGCGCCGACGGACCGGCGTCGCACTCGCCGTGCACGTACGCGACCCCCTTGGCCTCGAACTGTGGCGCGACGAGCGCCGTGATCTCGTCGACGACCTCGTGCAGCCGCACGTCGGCGGGGCGGAACTCGATCTTCCCCGCGTCGAGCTTCGCGAAGTTCAGCACGTCCGTGATGAGCCCGAGCAGGTGCGCCTGCGACGCCTGGATCCGCTCGAGCGCGCCGCGCTGCGCCTCGGTGAGCGGCCCGTGAATGCCGAGCTGGATGAGCTGCGCGTGACCGCCGATCGCGTTCAGCGGCGTCCGCAGCTCGTGACTCATCGTGGCGAGGAAGTCCATCTTCGCGCGGTTCGCCGATTCCGCGTCGCCCCGCGCGCGGTGCTCGGCCTCGTACAGCCGCGCGTTCTCCAGCGCGACGGCGGCGCGGCGCGCGAGCTCCTCGGCGAGCGCGAGGTCGTCCGCGTCGTAGCGCCGGGCCGACTCGGTGACGATGAACCCGAGCCCGCCGAGCAGTACGCCGCCCAACATCAGCGGCACGAGGATGTACGAGCGCATGCCGAGCGCCTCGACGCGCGCACGCTGCGCCGGGTGCGGCACGAACCGTTCGACCGTCTCCGGCATGACCTCCGGAACCAGCAGCCCTCGCCCGACCGCAAGCTGCTCCATCACCTCCGGCGCGGCGCGCGCCGTGGCGTCGGGATTCCGGAGCGCGGACTCGGCGAGCAGCGCGGCCTTCCCCGGGTCGCGGTGCACGTGGACGACGCGCTCGAACGCGTGCGCGCCGCGCCGAAGGTCGATCGTGCAGCCGTCGGCGAAGCGCGGGACCGCGAGCCGACCGATCGCCTCGAGCGTCGCGCCGACGTCGAGCTGGGCGGCGAGCGCGCGCCCCGCGTCGGCGAGCAGCTTCAGGCGCTCCTCGGCCCGCGCCTCGGCGTCGACGTCGCGCATGTAGATCGCGAGCCCCGTCTGCGTCGGGAACGCGCGCGTCTCGATCCACCGCGCTCGCCGCGGCGAGAGCGCGCGGAAGCGCGCCGACGCGCCACCGCGCATCGCCCGCTCGAGCTGCGCCAGCGCCTCCCGGTCGGCTCCCCCCTCGTGCAGCGCCTCGTACGACGTGCCTAACGCCCCGTCCGCGGCGGTCCCCTCGTCGAGGAGCCACGCCCGGCCGGCCGCGTTCATGCGCACCAGCCGCCACGCGCGGTCGTACTCGAACAGCGCGTCCGACATGGTGTCGAGCACGTCGGCGAGGCGCGCCGAGAGCGATTCCGCGCGCGCGCGCGCCTCGCGTTCCGACTCGTAGAGCCGCGCGCGCTCGAGTGCCTGCGCGCACAGATCGGCGAACGCCCGCATGAACGCCCGCACGTCGGGCGCGAACGTACGCGGCGCCGCGAAGCTGACCGTCAGCGCGCCGAGCAGCTCGTCGTCGAGCACGAGCGGGAGCGCCGCCCACGCCGCGTCGGCCGCGCCCGGCGGCAGCGTGTGCGGCCCGACCGCGTACGCCCGCGCCCACGCCGCCATGTTCTCGACGAACACCGGCTCGCGCGAGCGCACGACGTCGCGCACGGGGAGCGGCGCATCGGCCGGGACGGTCGCGAACATCGTTCGCACCTCGTCCCCCGCCCCGCGCACGCCCAGCAGGGTGAGCGCCGCGCCGTCCCGTGTGAGCTCGAGCACCGCGCCCGCGTGTGCGCCTAACGCGTCCACGAGGTAGGTGACGATGACGTCCGCGACCTCGTCGCGTGCGAGAGTCCGGCCGAGCGCGGCACTGAGTCGTTGCAGCGCCCCGGCCTCCGCCGAGGCGGCGTCGCGCGAGGCATGCGGAGGGGTCGAAGACATCGGCCGACGAACGCCCGCGGCGCGCCCCGAAGTTCCGCCGCGCGCCGTCACGTGCCCGCCTCGACCGACGCGAGGCGGAACTCGTGCGCCTTGGCGTCCGGCTCGACGAACCGCGCGAGCGCCTCTCCTTCGAGGGCGAGCGCCGGACGTGCGCCGCGCGGCACGGTCGAGTAGGGGGTCATCGTCAGCGTCGCGACGCCGCGGCTCCGCGCCACCTTCCACGTCCCGGCGACGACGCCGTCGACGAGCACGGTCGCCGCGACCTGCAGATTCCTCGAGACGATGCGCGGGCGGTAGAGATCGGGGACGACGCGCGACCGATCGTCGTGCGCGAGCACGAGCGAGTCGAACTCGGGGAGGAAGCGCACCGGCGCGTCGGCGTCCTCGCCCGGCCGCGGCGCGTGCGGCATGTCGAACAGCTCGCGCCCCTTGCGATCCCGGAACGTGACGAGTTCGTCGCGCATCGCGTCGAACGTCGGCCGCATGCTGCGCACCCCGCTCCACACCATCATGTCGGCCGCCGTCGCCGGCCCGAACGCCCCCAGGTACCGGCGCACGAGCGCCCGGCGCGCCGGTTCGTCCGCGTCCGCGCCATCGCTCGCGACGGCGGTCGTCGGTGCGGCGGCCCACGACTCGGCGAGGGCGAACGCGGGACCCGTGTCCCACCCCCACGGTGCGCCCGACGTCGGCACCTGCACGAGGGGGAGCAGCATGCGCACGGCGTAGCCCAACGCGCGCTCGTCGACGTCGGGAAACCGCCGGGCGAGCGCGCCGCGCAGCTCCTCGAACGTGTGCGGTCGCTCGGCGAGGGGCACGCGTGCTGCCGAGACGGTCGCCTCGGTGTCGAGACCCGCCGCACGGTCGCGCAGCACCGCGCGCATGGCGGCGGCGAGCATCGGCTCGAGCGCCGGCCGGAGCCGCCAGTAGTCGCCAGCGCTCACCAGGTGCAGCGTGCCACGCATCAACGTGGCACGCACGACCGAGCGCGCGTGCACCGCGTCGAGGAGCGCGTCGCGGGTGAACGCCGCGAGCCGCGTCCACAGCGCGACGAACGGCGGTCGCGCGAGCTGCGCCTGCACCCCGCCGAACCGCTCGACGGCGTCCACGATCGGCATCGTGTCGCGGTCGAGCAGCGACTGCCGTGCGAGCGTCGCGCGGTTCAGCGCGCGCGGAGAGAGCGTCGCGTCAGGCGTCGCAGGCATGCCGAGGCTCGGCCGACGAAGCCGTGTGAGCGGAGATCGAGCGCGCGGGCGCGTGCCGAACGACCCGGCCTACCGCTTCGCGTCGGGGCGTTTCGCCGCGCGCGCGGCGGCGGGCGCCGTCTCGTGCCCGGCCATCCCCTTCATGTCGTGCTCCATCTCGCTCCCGCACCGCTGCTCGAGCGGCTCGAAGCGCTCGTGCAGCGCCGCGAGCGACGCCACCACGTCGGCATCCGGTGCCGGCGTCGCGACGAGCGCGGCGAGCGCCCGCGCGTCGGTCGCGATGCGCGCGACGGCGGCCGTCGTCGCGCTGTCGCTGCACGCAGCCGGGCCGCGGCTCGCCGACCACCGCCGAGCCGCGTCCGCGAGTGCTCCCGCCTTCGCACGGATCGGAGCGAGATCCTGCCTGCCCTTCGCCGGATGCCACGTCGCGCCCAGCACGACATGGAACGCGTCCAGCTCCTTCCACGGCGCCGCGTGCGTCGTGCCCTGCTGCGCGACGACAGGCGTGGCGACGCACAGCGTGGCGATGAGGGCGAGCGGCGAGGAGCGCATGACGTCGGAGACGAGAGGGGTCGGCGCCGGGCGGCGCGGGGTCCGCGGAATGTGCACGCGCGGCGCCGTCCGACGCCACTCCGACACACGCCCCGCCGCACTGGCACCGAGGCCCCCTCGTGACGCACCGCACACCTGCCGCGCCGGCGCACTCGCCCGGCATCCCCCTCGCACTACAGGGGGCGACACGAAGCACTCGCACGACTCACGGAGGCCGCCGTTCATGATGCAGACTCTCTTCGGGCTGACCCTGCTCCCGACCCGTTTTCCACTCGCGCCGACACAGGCGCACGCGCTCTCCGACCGCATCGCCGCCGCGGCCCGGCAGGTGCAGAACGGCGCGCCGACGGCGTTCGCCGCGGAGGCGCGTCGTGACGCGGTGAGCTACCTCGACGCGCGGCGCAGCCGGCAGCTGCGCCTTCCGCTCGCGTTGGAGCGCGCTGCAGACGAAGGCGCGCGCGCGCTGCTCCGACTCACCGTCGGCATCCCGCCGCTCCCGGCCCGTGCCGAATTGCTGGTCGCGTGACCGGGGGCTAGTCGGGCGCCCGCCTCGACGTGGAGGCGGCGCCCCGTCGTCACGCGAGCGCGAGGACAGGTTCGTTTTCTAACCGAGCGCGTCCGTATCCAGCACTCTGACGTTGGACACCGTCGTCGCGGAGACGACGGCCGCTGAATAGCCGGATTCGACGTGTGGTGCGTGCATCCTCCACCGACTCGTCGCATGGACATCGTGTCGGTCAGCGATCAGGCGGGCAGGCTCCCCGGGATCGAGCGACACGTCGAAGTAGTGCAGCCCGCGCGTGATCCCGACGCCGGTCGCTTTCAGGTAGGCCTCCTTTCGCGACCACGCGGCGAAGAATCCAGCGATCGTCTGCTCGTGGCGCGCGTGGGGCGGCGCCCGGTCGACGAGCGCGCGCAGCGTGGTCCGCTCGGCGGGCGAGAAGAACCGTTCGGCGAGCGCCAGGTGCTCGACGTTCGCATCCCATCGTTCGACGTCGACCCCGACCGCGGTCGTCCCGGTGACAGCGAGCAGGGCGAGCTCGCCCGAATGGGACAGATTGAACTCGAGCCCAGCCGCGGGTCGGGCGGCGTGTTCGTCGCCGTACCCGCCGGCCTCCCGGCCGGGCAGTCCGCTCGCAGCGGCCCCGTCCGCGCCGAGTCGAACGAGCGCGGGCTTTCCATGCACGCCCGCCGCGAACGCCAAGCCCTCAGCGGCCCCGCCAAGGTACGCCGCGAGAATTCGTCGCTTCCATCCGTGCGCGACGATGAAGCGAGCACCGTGCTCGGCGCGAATGAAGCGATCGGCGCGCGCCCGCTCCTCGACTGACAGCACGCCCCGCAGTCGCGAGACGTCCTGTCGTGCGTCGAGTCGGATGCGCCACAGATCCACGGTCGCGTCATCGGGCAGGGGGCAGCGCGGCATCACGCGGTCACGTTACCCGGTAACGGCATCTCACGCTCGACCCTGCGGGCAAGTCGTTGTCTCTCCGCACCTTAGCGTCTCCCGACAGAACTGTCGTCACCGCGCATGCTGCCGACGCCTGGCCACCATTGCCCCTCCACGCCGCCGCGTCGTGCGCTCGATGCGCACGACCCGTGCGCCGCCATGTGACGATCGTGTGACGGTGATCGGTACCATGCCCCGCACCTCGCTGGAAGCGGCGCCGCTCGAATCACGCTCCGCACACGGCTGAGCGAACGTGTCCGCCCGCAGACGCACGTCGACACGGGTCGGTCACCAGCATCACGAAGGGGGCGTTCGTGGGCGACACCTGTCGACCGTGCACGATGCTGTTCAGACACTGAACAACGACTCAGCAATCCATGAAAGCCTTCCGCTCGTCGGCGTGTTCAGACGCTGAACAAGGAAACGCGGACGATCTTCCGCATCTGGCGGATATGTGCTCGCCTCTCGCCATCCACATGTTGCGCGATGACACGTGCGCCATAGCTTCCGCCGCGGCGAGGGCATTGCGCTCGACACGTTGGCGGCGCGCGCGGCATGGCGACGGCGGGATCCACGTAGGTCTCGCGCGCCGCACGCCCATGGAATCCGGCCGGCGGACGTGTTGACGGACAGGGTCGCGAGGGTGAGTGGCGCACGAGGCGTCGCGATGTGCACCGGTGATCGGACCGGGTCGCACACCAGGCTGGGCGCGCGCGCCGGGCGCACCGGGGCTCCCACGCGCTCGCGGCTCGTCGCGGCTCGTCGCGGCTCGTCGCGGCTCGTCGCGGCTCGTCGCGGCTCGTCGCGGCTCGTCGCGGCTCGTCGCAGAGAACTACCCGCGACAGTTCGGTCTCACTCGTCGAGTGGGTGCGTTGAACGTGTTTCATGTGATCGGAGAGTGAGGCTAGATCTCAAACGGACGCCCGGGCCTTGTCGATCGACTACGACATCATCGTGGCGTATCCGCCGAGCGCACGGCGACGTTCCCACCGCCAATCGCGGCAGACGGTCGGGCGCCCTCGGCTGGCTGGCGCGCCCTGCGACGAGAGGGCTCCGGACCGCGCTCGAGGCGCACCCGCGTCACTCTCCGTCGCGGGGACTTCCTGCGACACCACCCGCTCGTCCACCCATCCGTCGGTTCATGAGTGACATTCGACTCCTCGCCCTCGCAGCCGGCCGTGGGGGCACTGGAAAGTCCACCCTCACCTACGGCATCGCGCACGCGCTCCACGTCCTGAAAGGCATGGACGACGTCGCCATGCTCGATCTCGATCCGCAAGCCGGCCTCACGACACGCGCTGGCAAGCAGCCCGTCGCCGATCCGATTCAGGAACCGCCAGTCCAGGTGTTCGGGATCACGTTGTACCGCGGCGGGCGGGGGCTGTCGCAGGCGACCGATACGCAGCTCGCCACGCACATCGAGCGTGCCGTCAACGAGGGGTCGCCCGACCGCGTCGTCATCGCCGACATGCCCCCAGCGCTCCACGACCGCGTGCATCGCCTCGTATTCGAGCGCGACGACTCGTTCGTGCTCGGCGCGATTCGCTGCGAGCCGGACTCGTTTCATTCCATGAACGAGCTCGTGGCGCAGGTGGGGCGGGCTGGGCGACCGTACATGCTGGTGCCCACGTTCCACGCCCGGAAGAACGCGCAGAACGCGACGCTCCTCGCACTTCAGTCCCAGCACCACGGCCACGTGACCGAGACACTGATCCCGCAGGACAACAAGGCCGTCGACTGCGTCCTCAACCGGCAGCCGGTCACACTGTTCGCGAAGAAGTCGAAAATCGCCCTCGCCATCAGCGCGCTGCTGGACGAGGTCCTCGCGACCGAAACCGTTCCGACGGAGCGCTGACCATGGGTTTCAAGCCGCGGAAGGGCGACGCTCCACCGACTGGACGGATCCGCCCGAGCGTCAACTTCGAGCGCACCATGGCGCTCGCGTCGCAGATCGCCGCCGAGTCGGTCCCGGACGAGCATACCGTGTCCGCCAACGAGCAGGCGCCAGCCGTCGTCGAGCGCGGAGTTCTCGCCGCCCCGACACCGATGGCACGTGCGACCCCGGCGAGCACGTCGGGAGCGACGTCGCCGGTCGACGTCGGCTCATCGATGCCCTCGCGCCCGTCGCATCCAGGTGAGGAGAGTGACGCGGGGAGCGAGCGAGCCGCGACCGGCCGCCGAGGCGCCGCGGGTGCGGCAGCGTTGGAGTCCGGCGGTGGTAGCGCGAACGGCAGGGGTGGCACGACCGATCTGGCCCACGATCGGGCCTCTGACCTGGCCACGGAGCCGCTCACTGCAGCTACGACCGAGCCGGCTGCCGAGCGAGCCGGTGTGCGAGCCGGTGAATCGAGCGACGCTGAAGGTGCTCCCGCGCCCGGCGCCGAGCGCGATCGGGAGCGATCCGGGGGGGGCGGCGTAGCGCTCACGTCGATGCCGGTCGATTCGATCCGGAAATCGCCGTTCCAGCCGAAGGGCCGGCCCTCGCACGAGGCTGTCGCCGCGGTCGCGCAAGCCATCGAGCGGGCGGGCGGCATCGAGCGCCTCGTCGGCGCCGACGGACAGTCGACATTCCAGAGCCTGTCGCCCGAGGCGAAGCGACTTGCCGAGTTGACCTACAGCGTCGCGCGGGATGGCGTACGCGATCCGATCGAAGTCAGACGTGCGGAGGACGGCGTCATCGAAGCGCTGTCCGGCCACCGGCGTCTCGCTGCCGCGATGCTGATTGGCATGCAGCACGTGCCGATCCTCGATCGCGGTGCACTGTCCTCGCTCCAGGCGGCGGCCACGGTCCTCAGCGGCAACCTGCATCGCGAGGATTTCACCCCATGGCAGGAGGCCGTTCTGGTGACGGAAGTCGTCGCCCAGCGACGCGCTGACGGTCTGCCGGCGGACGTCCGTACGATCGGTGCGATCATGGGGTACAGCCACGGGCGCGTCAGCACGCTGCTCGCGATTCGCCGCGTCGTCAGCGACGCCGTCCTCGAGCGGCTCGGCGAGCCGGCGGCCATCGAGGAGGCACTCGCGCGCTACGCGAACTACTCGCGCCTCGAGGAGATCGCACGCCTTCCCGACGAGTCCCGGCGCGAACAGGCGCTTCGCCGGGTGCTCGGCGTGCCGGTCGACGCGGCGGGGGGGGTCGACGAGCGACTCGTCGATCGGGTCTACGACCACAGGCCGAAGCGCCGCGGCGGATTCACCATCGAGGTGTTCCGCCCGATCGAACAGCTCGCGCCGCACGATGCGTCGGCGCTCCGTGAGCTCTTCGCGTCGCAGCTCGCCCGCCTGGATGCCCGGCTCCATGCGGCAGGAGAGCGCCGGCAATAGCAGCCAGTCGCTGCCGAGTCCGCTCGATCCGCCGCACCCGCGCGCCGCGCCCCGCGCGGGGACGACGGTGCTCGATCCTCCCGGACGATCAGTCGTCGAACGAGATGCGCGGAACGCCATCCGGGTCGAGCGCCACGTGCGGCTGGAGCCCGGGGCCGAGCGAGAGCGTGATACCGTTGAGTGTCAGGCGAAGCGCGATCGCCCGCGCCTGCGTTCCCGGCGCCGAGTCCGCGGGCGCCGACGCCGCTGGGGCTACGGCCAGCGGCGTCGGTGCGACGGGGCCGGTGCCGTCGGACGATGTGCTCCGTCCGGCCGCGGCTCGGGCCTGCGGCGTTCCCGATGGCGGCGACACGTCGGTCGGCGCCCCCGACGCGCGCCCCGCGGATCTCCCGTGCGTCCACGACCAGGCTGGTGCCCCCGTCTGCTGCGCTGCCGAGACACCACGAGCGGCGATCTCACCCGACGGCAGGGCCACACTCCCGACACCGCGTGCGACCGCCGTGAACGCGAACTGCACCGGTGCACCCGCCGTTTCGTTCGCGCGGAGCAGGCCCGCGCCGCTGAGCCGACGCAATGCGATGCGAACCTGCTTCGGCGTATAGCCTGTGCGAGCTGCCAACTCACGGAGCGTCACCGGTGTCAACGCGTCCGGCGGCATGATCTGCTCGGCGAGGGCGCGAACGACGAGAAGCGGGGCGGGCTCGCCGTTCAGCGGCTGAACGATGGCACTCCAATCGAGGTCCAGAGCCGCACGGTGCACGGTAAAGGCAGACTCAGCGAACGTCAGCTGCGTGCCATCTTTCGATAGCGTCGCGATACTGGCGCGTTCGAGACACGCCATCGCGGCGGTCTGGCGTCGTCGGTCGGGGTCGCCGCGCAACATCGGCAGCTCTGCGATCGGGAGCGGGACCGTCCACGGAGGGAGGGCGCCGATAATGCCGCGTGTGTGCAGCATGCCCTGACACGCGACCAGCCATGCGCGCGTCCAGCGCGTCAGCTCGGCGACCGTCATCACCGACGCGCCGAGTGGAACGGGGGCAGCGACCGCGGCGAGCTGCGGCAGCACGCCGAGATCGTCGACGAGAACCGGACGCTCGCGGACCGACCGCAGCGAGAGCGGGAACGGACGCTCGGCGTTCACGACCGGGACCTCCAGCGTTCACGACGTGATCGCGCCGTGAGGCGAGCCTGCACACCCACTGAAGGACCTCCAGCGTTCACTGACAGAAGCTACCCCATCACGCCCAGACTGCAAGCACCGCACACGTCGCGGCTCGTCGCATCGCCACAGAGCGACGGAGAGGGCGCGCGTCGATGGGTCCAAGTCCATGGGAATACAGCATTTCTGCGATTCGAGCGGTGCGCCGGGCGCCACCACCGGTGCGGGGAAGGGGTGCCGGGAGCCCATGACCCGAATGTGGGAACCCGTTCCCTCCATTGCCGGTCAGGGTGTGAACGTTGAAGGTCCTCGCACGAAGCATGAACGCTCCGGGAGCTTCGCATGATCCGCGGACGCCGGGTGACGTGAACGCGAGGACACGCGGCCGTGAACGTCGGGGCTCCCTCGCGACATGCGATCATCCACGTAAGACATTGTCGATACACGACTTGTATCTCACCGCCCGGGCGTTCTCCACAGGCGTCTTGGAGGAGTGGAGGGTTGGGGTGTGGTATCGATACAACAACACTCTCCATCCCCCGTTGGTGCGCGCAGCGCGGCAGCTCCGGGCGATCGGGAAGTCGTCGGGATGCGGGGTTCCCATGCCGACGTCCGCCCGCTTGCCGGTGATATCGAGGCGGTCTACGTTCGCACTCCATGATGTCTGTGCCGGCGGTCCCGATTCGCGCTGATTCGCGGCTGCTCCTCGCACACGCGGGCACGCCGTCGCTGCCGAGTCCGGTCGCGCTGCAGCTGCTGGACATTCCGTTCGTGTTGCCGCTGAAGCAGCTCCCCGAACGCGTCGGCGGACAGCTCCCTCGGAGCGCCTACGAGATCACGTACACCCTCCTCGGCGCGGACCGTACACGCTACGAGGTGCGGGTCACGGGCGACCCGGCGCTCGGGCTTCCCTACGGGCAGGACGCGGACGTGCTGCTGGCACTGTTCAAGATCCTCGAACAGGAGCCGGGACAGCACGACCTCGCGGCCGGCGTGTTTCGCAGCCCGAGTTATCAGATGATCTGCCGCGCACTCGGCAAGACGCCGACGGGGCGGCGCGTGCGAGAGATCCGCGACGCGCTGATGCGGCTGGCGGGTGTGCGGATCTACAGTCGCGTCCTCGTCGACAAGCTCGTGCGCGCGGCGAAGGTGATCGCGGCCGACGGTACGACGCCCGAGGTCCCGACGGCGGGGACCATTCGCCGCGACGTCACGCACGAGATGCGCTGGCTGCTCGAGTATCGCGCCGAGGAGCGGTTCGAGCGCGCCGGGGAGCTGCGACTCGCCATCGACGGCCCCGGACTCGCCGATCGTGACGCCGACGAGAGCGTCTCGGGCCACGGGCAGATGTGGATTCGACATCTCGCGCTCAATCCGTTCTGGGTCGCGCAGGCGGTGAGCGGGTGGGCGGGGTGGATCGACGTCGAGCGCCATGCGCGGCTCAAGAGCCCGACCGCGCGGCGGCTGTATCAGATCTGCGCGGCGACGGCGGCGCGGCAGGTCGCGGCGCCGTGGGCGTTCCCGGAAGAGGCGCTGACGGCAGCGTGTCTGCTGACGACGAGCGCGACGAAGAAGCCGACGAAGGTGCGTCAGCAGCTCGAGAGCGCCGCCATCGAGCTGCGCGACGCGGGCGTGCTCGCGAACGCGGAGTGGATCGGCACCCGGCGCGGCCCGAAGACGTTCGCGGTGCAGCCGGCGCCGCTGCTGCAGTTCGCCGACCTGCTGCGCGGCATCGGTCTCACGGATCCCCCCGACTTCCGCGTGCAGTACGCGGTGCTGCGACATTTCGGCGTGACGCCGGCCAAGGCGCGGGCGCTGTTGAGCGAGCACCCCGGACAGGTCGGCGAAGTGCTGCTGCGCGCCTGTCATCTCGAGGCGACCGATCCGGCCGCGATCGAGAAGTCGTGGGCAGGATGGATCATTCACCACGTCCAGGCCGGGACGTCGTTCCGCGGCGAGGTGGAGTTCCAGCGCTGGCGGTCGACGGCGCTCGCCGCGATCGACGCGCCGGCGGCGATGTCGCGCACGACACCGAACGCGCTCCCGCACGGCTCCGGGCGTGTGCGGCCGGACGGCGGAGCGGGGGGCATCGGCTCCGGCGCACTTCCGTCGTTCGTCGACGCGCCGATGCCGCGCATCCCGGCGCCCTACGCGTCGCCCACGCCGAGCGGCGAGGCGCGCGCCTGGTGGGAGGCGGCGCTCGGGACCGTCCTCCCGACGGTCGGGCCGCTCGATCGCTACGGGATCGAAGTCGCGGTGCCGGTCGCGTGGGAGCTCGCGAACGGCGAGGCGGGCGTGATGACGGTGTGGGTGCACCACGACGAGGTCGTCGCGGCCAACTCGCTGTCGCGCACGATCCCGCGGTTGGAGGCCGCGCTCGGCGCGCACGCGGGCGTGCCGGTACAGGTGCACGTCGAGCGGCACGTCCGCGACGCCGCGACGCCGCGACGCCGCGCTGACGACCGGGGCGACTGATGGTGCAGGCTCCTGACGAGTCAGGCGCTCCGTGTCGTCCGGGTCTGACTTCGCTCCGCTCTGGCGATCGGACCGCTCGCGCGACCGTGCGTCAGCGCCGCGGAAGCTCGACGCGCCCGCTGCGAGGGTCGAACGTGCTGCCGGCCGGGAGGAGGTGGAGTCGCACGCCGCTCGCCCCGAGGGTCGGCGCGGCGTCGGGGGTCGTGACGGCGGAGCGCGCGTCGTAGACGAGCGCGGCGCTCGCGCCCTCGACGGTCCACCGGCCGTCGGCGGTCACGACGATCGCGGTCCCTTCGTCGATGCCGACGCCGAGCATCGTCGGTCGCTCGAGGACGACGCTGAGCAGGCGGTTGCTGCGCTGGCGGCGGAGAAAGTGCTGGTCGACGATCGCGCCGCGCAGGAAGCCGAAGCCGGGGACGACCTCGATCGTGCGGCGCGCGACGCGCGGGTAGCCGGACCCGGTCGTGTCGCGCGACCCGTCGGCGGCGAGCTGGTTGCCGGTCAGCATCGAGTCGCTCATGACGGCGGCACCCGCGGAGGTGCCACCGACCACGGCGCCGGCCGCCCAGCGCGCGCGGATCGCGCGGAGCGTCGCGGTGCCGGCGAGCGCGCGCGTGAGGCGCGACTGGTCGCCGCCGGGGAACCAGACCCCCGTCGCGCCGTCGAGCAGCCGCGCGACCGAGTCCGACTCGGCTTGCGCGTGCGTGACGTCGACGACGAACGCGTCGGCGCCGAACGTGCGCAGCTCGTCGGCTTTCGCGCGCCCCGCGGCGGCGGACTCGCCGCTCGCCATCGGCAGGATCGCGACGCGCGCCTTGCCGCGTCCGCCGGCGAGCGCGACGAAGTGCTCGACGAGCGCGCGCGGCTGCGTGCCGCCACCGACGATGACGAGCGGACCGGGCGGACGGGTCGCCTGCGCGGCGGCGGGTGTGGCGACTGCCGCGGCGGCGAGGAGGAGGAGCGCGGGGGCGTGCCTCAGACGGCACGGGCCGACGGTGAGCCGCCGCACGGCCAGTCGCCTGACGATTCCCGGCCGGATGTCCGCGCGGCGCGCGCTCACTGGTGCTCTCCGAAGATGCGAGCGACCGCTTTCGGGTCGCTCGTCTGCGTGAGCGCGAGCATGAGGAGCACGCGGGCCTTGGCGACGTTCAGGTCGCCGGTGCCGATGCGGCCGGCGCCGCCGCCGACAGGAACGCCTCCCGAGCCCGTGCGGCTCCCCGCCACGACGACGACGCCCTTCTCCCGGGCGCGACCGAGCGCCTGGGCCATGCCGCTCGTCGTGCCGCCGCGCCCGGCGCCCGCGACGACGATCCCCTTCGCGCCAGCTGCAACGAGCGCGTCGATCGCCGCGCCGTCGGCGCCGACGTACGTGTAGACGATGTCGACGCGCGGCAACTGCGTGACGGCGGCGACGTCGAACGTCGGTGCGTGGCGCGGGTCGCGGTGAAAGACGATGCGCTCGGGGTCGGCGATGCCGACGTCGCCGCGGTACGGGGCGGCGAACGCGTTCGGACGCGTCGTGTTCATCTTCGTCGCGTCGCGCGCGGCCATGATCTCGTCGTTGAGCACGACCATCGTGCCGCGACCCCGCGCGGCGGCGTTCGCGGCGATGCGCACGGCGGCGAGCAGGTTCGCCGGCCCGTCGATGCCGACGCCGTCGGCCGGGCGCATCGCGCCGGTGACGACGACCGGGCGCGGGTCGGCGACGGTGAGGTCGAGGAAGTAGGCGGTCTCTTCGAGCGTGTCGGTGCCGTGCGTGACGACGACGCCGGCGAGGTCGGGGCGGGCGCGCAGCGTGTCGCGGATGGTGCGCGCGAGGTCGAGCCACATCGCCGGCGTGACGCCGGTCGACGCGACGTTCGCGAACTGCTGGCCGCTGACGCGCGCGACGGTGTCGATCGCCGGCACCGCCTTCAGCAGCGCCTCGACGCCGATCTTCGCCCCCTGGCCGACGTAATAGTTCGTCGACGCGATGGTGCCCCCGGTCGCGACCACGTGCACCTGCGGCAGTGGCGCCTGCGCGCTCAGCGAGGCGGCGCAGACGAGAGCGGCGAGCGGGATGAAGCGCATGGTGCTCGGTTCGTGAAGAGAGTGTGCCCGCTCCGCGTTCCAGCGCGAACGGAGGGCCGGTCGTACATAATTCCAGGTCGCCGCTCCCGCCACCATCTCCTTCGTTTTCCCCCTCATGTCTCTCCGCACCGTTCGTCGGGCCCTCTGTCTCGCTGCGCTGCCCTGTGTCGCGGGCGCGCAGACGTGGCCGACCGACAATCCGACGCTGAAGCGCATCTACACCCTCGGCATGGACAGCTCGTGGACGCAGAAGTTCGCGCACACGCTGCTCGACTCGATCGGCCCCCGGCTCACGGGCACCGCACTGCAGAAGGTCGCGAACGACTGGCTCGTGACGACCTACAAGTCGTGGGGCGTGTCGGCGCGCAACGAGCAGGTCGGGACGTGGCGCGGCTGGCGGCGCGGATGGTCGCACATCGACCTCGTGACGCCGCGCCAGCGCACGCTCGAAGGCACGATGCTCGGCTTCAGCCCCGGGACCGGCGGGAAGGCGATGACCGCGTCGACGATCGTGCTGCCGCGCTTCGCGGACAGCACCGAGTTCGTGCGCTGGCTGCCGCAGGCGAAGGGAAAGCTCGTCCTCGTCTCCGCGCCGATGCCGAGCTGCCGGCCGGTCGAGGACTGGGCGACGAACGCGACGCCGGCGTCGAAGGCGCGCTTCGACAGCACGCGCCGGGCGGTCGTGACGGAGTGGGGCGGGCAGAACGTGCGCGGCACCGGCTACGGGCTCGCGATCGGCACCGGCGCGTTGGGCAAGCGGCTCGACGAGGCGGGCGTCGGCGGCGTCGTCACGTCGCGGCCGAAGGACGCGTGGGGGACGATCGAGATCTTCGAGACGTACAACACGAAGGCGCCGGCGGTCACGCTGTCGTGCGAGGACTACGGGCTCGTGTTCCGCCTCACCGAGTCGGGAGCGAAACCGACGCTGCGTCTCGATCTCGACGCGGAGCTCCCGGCGAGCCGCCCGTGTTCAACACGATCGCCGAGATCAAGGGCATCGGAGAAGCCGAACGAGTACGTGATGCTCTCGGCGCACTTCGACTCGTGGGACGGGTCGTCAGGCGCGACGGACAACGGCACCGGCACGATCGCGATGCTCGAGGCGATGCGCATCCTGAAGACGGCCTATCCGAAGCCGAAGCGCACGATCCTCGTCGGCCACTGGATCGGCGAGGAGCAGGGACTGAACGGCTCGACGCGCGTTCACGGAGGACCATCCCGAGGTCGTCGACGGGCTGCAGGCGCTGTTCAACCAGGACAACGGCACGGGGCGCGTCGTGCGGATGGGCGGCGGCGGACTGCCGAACGGCGCGGAGCACCTGACGCAGTGGCTCGGGCAGATCCCGACGGAGCTGAAGGCGCAGATCAACTTCGGCGGCGTCGGGACCCCGTCGGGCGGGCGGCAGCGACGACGCCTCGTTCGCGTGCTACGGCGCGCCGGCGTTCGGGCTCGGCGCGCTGGGGTGGGACTACGGCAGCTACACCTGGCACACGAACCGCGACACCTACGACAAGATCGTGTTCGACGACCTCAAGTCGAACGCGACGCTGACGGCGATGCTCGCGTACCTCGCGAGCGAGGATCCGTCGACGGTGACTCGCGAGCGGGTCGACCTGAACGCGGCGCCGAACGGCGCGGCGGCCGGCGGGCGCGGCGGCGCGGGCGGCCCGCCCGGTCCGCGCGCGTGGCCGACCTGTCAGAAGGCGCCGCGGACGACGAATCCCCGGCTCCGCTGAGTCGGCGCCGCCCCTCGCATGCGTCGCGCTCACCTCGTGACAGAGTGCGGACCGGAGCGTAGATAGGGGCGGTCGGCCGCCCCCTCTCTCGCTCCTGCCGCTCCGCACATGCGTCGCACTCCGCGCACCGTCGCCGTCGTGGCGGTGCTGGTCGCACTCGCCCCGTCGTTCGCCGCCGCGCAGCCACCGCTCGCGTTCCCCGATCGGCAGTCGGCCACGCTCCCGCGCGTCCCCGCGACGTACGACGCGTTGCTCGCCGAGTCGAACCTCATGATCCCGATGCGCGACGGCGTGCGGCTGGCGACCGACATCTATCGGCCGGCGCGGAACGGCGTCGCGGTGACGGAGCGGCTGCCCGTGCTGCTCATCCGCACACCGTACGACAAGGTGCCGCAGCGAGTGCTCGCCGAGTATTTCGCGCAGCGCGGCTATGTCGTCGCGATGCAGGACATCCGCGGCCGCTACAAGTCGGAAGGGACGTTCGCGAAGGTGCAGCCCGCCGACGCCACCGACGGCTACGACGCGGTCGAGTGGCTCGCGCAGCAGCCGTACGCGAATGGCCGGGTCGGGCATGTGGGGAACGTCGTTCGCCGCGCACACGCAGGCCGGCGCCGCGCAGCGCCGTCCGCCGAGCCTCGGCGCGCTGCGTCATCAACATGGGCGGCATGTCGAACGCGTGGGACCACGGCGTGCGCTACCGCGGCACCTACGAGATGGGGCGGCAGCTCACGTGGGCGTGGGAGCAGCTGCGCGGCCGACGCGCCGAACGCCCGAGGGCCGCCGCTCGCTCGACGCCGGAGAAGGTGGAGGACTGGTACGACGTGCAGCCGATGCGGCGCGGGCTGAACCCGCTCGTCCGTGGCGCCCGAGTACGAGGGGTGGTACCTCGACTTCTTCGAGCACGCGGACTACGACGCGTTCTGGAAGGATCCCGATGATGAACTGGTCCGAGCACTACGCGCGAGACGTCGGACATCCCGATGCTCCACGTCGGCGGGTGGTACGACATCTTCCTCGCCGGCACGTTCGAGAACTTCGTCGAGCTGCGGAAGCTCAAGAAGGCGCCGCAGCGCGCTGCTCGTCGGCCCGTGGACGCACCACGGCAACACGCGCCCGTATGCCGGCGACGTCTCGTTCGGCGACGCGGCGACGATCGCCGACTTCGACGGCGACTTGCACCTGCGCTGGTTCGACCACTTCCTGAAGGGGAAGGCGACCGGCGTCGAGACGCGAAGCGCCGGTGCGCCTGTTCGTCATGGGCACCGGCGACGGCCGCAAGGACGCCGACGGGCGGCTCGTTCCACGGCGGCTACTGGCGCGAACGCGACACGTGGCCGCTCGCCGGGACGCGGATGGTGCCGTACTACTTCCACGCCGACGGCTCGCTGTCGACCGCGAAGCCTCGCGAGCGGGCGTCGTCGCACGACGTACACGTTCGACCCGCGGCATCCGGTGCCGACGATCGGCGGCGGCGTCGTCGGCGCGGCTCAAGGACGGCGCCTACGACCAGCGTGAGGACCCGCGCTTCCCGCCGTCGCGCGCCGCCGTACCTGCCGCTCAGCGCGCGGTCCGACGTCGTCGTGTTCCAGACCGAGCCGCTGGCGGAGGACGTGGAGGTCATCGGCCCGATCGAGGTCGACGCTGTACGCGTCGTCGATCGCGCACCGACACGGACTTCACCGCGAAGCTCATCGACGTCTATCCGCCGAGCGCGGACTGGCCGGCCGGGTTCGACCTGAACCTCACCGACGCGATCGTGCGCGGGCGCTACCGCGCGACGCGCGACCACGCGGTGATGCTGACGCCGGGCACGGTGTATCCGTTCACGATCGAGCCCTTTCCCACGGCGAACGTGTTCAAGAAGGGGCACCGCATCCGCGTCGACATCTCGAGCAGCAACTTTCCGCGCTTCGACGCCAACCCGAACACCGGCGAGCCACTCGGCAGGAACCGCCGCGTGGTGACCGCCGACAACACGATCCACCACAGCGCGGCGTACCCGTCGCACATCGTGCTGCCGCTGGCGCCCGCGCGTCGGCGCTGAGAGCTGACGCGTTCGCTCGCGTTCGCCATGGTCATCGTCTTCATGACGCTGATCATGACGAAGCGGCTGTCGCCGATCATCGCGCTCATCCTCGTTCCCATCGCGTTCGGCCTCGCTCGGCGGCTTCGCGACGAAGCTCGGCCCCATGATGCTGGACGGCATCCGGAACCTCGCGCCCACGGGCGTGATGCTGATGTTCGCGATCCTGTACTTCGGCATCATGATCGACGCGGGGCTGTTCGAGCCGTTCGTGCGACGGATCGTGCGCGTCGTGCACGGCGACCCGGTGCAGATCGTCATCGGAACGGCGGTGCTGGCGCTGCTCGTGTCGCTCGACGGCGACGGATCGACGACCTACATGATCACCGTCGCGGCGATGCTGCCGCTGTACAGGCGGCTCGGCATCCGGCCGATCGATGCTCGCGTGCGTGACGATGCTCGCCGGCGGCGTGATGAACATCCTCCCGTGGGGCGGGCCGACGGCGCGCGCGGCGAGCGCGCTCCAGATCGACAGCGGGCAGATCTTCGTGCCGATGATCCGGCCGATGATCGTCGGCGCGCATGTGGGTGCTGTTCGTCGCGCGCACGCTCGGGCTGCGCGAGCGGCGCGACCGGCTCGTCGGGTCCGGGCAGCCACGACCTGCCGGAGACGCGCTGAGATCGAGCCGGAGCCGCGAGTC
Source organism: uncultured Gemmatimonadaceae bacterium (assembly GCA_963843845.1). Classification (GTDB taxonomy): domain Bacteria; phylum Gemmatimonadota; class Gemmatimonadetes; order Gemmatimonadales; family Gemmatimonadaceae; genus Gemmatirosa. The sequence continues at coordinate 105,901 of CAWJMB010000001.1, forward strand.
GGACGCAGGACGCTCCGACGCATGCGCGGCCGAAGCTGCTGTGGGTGAATGCGGCTGCTGACGCGTCGCGCTGCTCGTCGCGCTCATCTCGGGCTGCTGCCGCTGCCGGTGCTGTTCATGATCGGCTTCGCCGTCGCGATGATGATCAACTACCCGTCGATCGCCGAGCAGAAGGCGCGCATCTCGGCGCATGCGCGGCAACTGCCTGGCGGTGGTCGGCGCTGATCTTCGCCGCGGGCATTTTCACCGGCATACTGTCCGGCACGAAGATGGTGGATGCGATGGCGAACAGCGTGGTGCATCTCGTGCCGCCGGCGCTGGGCCCCTATCTCGCGATCGTCACGGCGGTGCTCAGCGTGCCGTTCACGTTCTTCATCTCGAACGACGCGTTCTATTTCGGCGTGCTGCCGATTCTCGCGAAGGCCGGCGCGGCGTACGGCATCAGCGCGGCGGAGATGGGGCGCGCGTCGTGATGGGGCAGCCGGTGCACCTGCTCAGTCCCACTGGTGCCGTCGACGTATCTGCTCGTGGGACTGGTCGGCGTCGAGTTCGACGAGCACCAGCGGTTCACGCTGAAGTGGATGCTGCTGACGACACTCGTGCTGCTCGCGGCGGGCGTCGTCGCCGGCGTGATCCCGTTCAGCGGTTACACGTCCCCGCCATGAACACGCGCAGCCCGGGCAGCGGCGTGGGCGCGGTCACGGATCGGGCGAGAGCGTGATCGGGAGCGCGACGACGCGCGGCGGGGCCAGCGACGACGTGGCCGCGCCGCGCTCGCGTCCCCGCTCAGCGACCGCGCGGTACTGCTCGACGAGCCGCGTGCAGTGAACGAACGCGCCGCCGTCGCCGAGCGCGCCGTCGTAGACCGAGCGGAACACCGTCGCCGGGCCCGAGGGCGGGGAGGCGGCGCGCGTCCACGGGCGCTGCGGGTCGGCCGAGCGCCGGAAGATCGCGACGCGCGCCGAACGCAGACTCGCCGCCCTGTCTCGTCGCCGCGCGTCAGCTCCATGCCGACCGCGTTCAGCGCCGAGTCGGGGACCGCGAGCGCGTACCGGCCGGGAACGAGGTCGCGGAGCACGAACGTTTTGTCCGCATCAGTCGTCGCCGTACAGTCGGTGGCGACGAGAGCGGAGCGGCCGTCACCATCAGCAGGATCGCTCGCTGGAGCAGCGTCGCCACGAGTCCTCTCAGTCGGGGTCGGTCGTACGCGGAAGCGGCGGCGGGAAATGTCCGATGTCCGCCAGCGCGTTGACCTCGACCCAGCGGCGGAAGAACGGGTCGTCAAAACGGTAGTCGGCGGTTCCGTTCGTCTCGCCACCCGTGGTGCCGTGGCGCACCAGCACCTCGCGCGCGAGGAGATCGTCGAGCGTACTGCTGACGGTGCTCTTCGCGCCGAGGCTGTACGCGCGCAGCGTGTCGGCGGCGAGGAGCCGTGCGGCCGGGTCCGCCGCGAGCGCGAGCAGCACGCGGCGGCCGGTCTCGGTGAGGCCGTCCCACTGCCGTTGATGCAGCGCCGCTTGCTCGCGCACCAGCACATCCATCGCGTCTGCCGCGGCGTCGCGCGCGACCACGCCGCCGGGCTGCGCGAGGTCCCACGTCGCCCTGGCGAGTTGCACGATGTCGCGCGTGCGCGGCCCGGCGAGTCGCGCGATCGCGGCGGCCGTGATGATGTCGACGGCCACGCCGCTCGTGGTCGCGCGCTCCGCGATCCACGCCGCCAAGTCGGTCGCCGGGATCGGCCCCATGTCGAGCACGTCGACGACCTTCCAGAGGCCGGCTTTCCGGTTCTCGAGCATCTGCTCGATCAGCGCGCGCTCCGATCCGGCGAGGACGTAACCGATTCGGCGGTGCCGCTCCAGCGCCGCTTTCATCTGCCACGCGACGTCGTCGCCGTACCAACGGCCGAGGCGCTGAAACTCGTCGAGCGCGAGTCCGATCGTGACACCGCGCGCGTCCAGTTCCTCCTCGATCGCGTCGAGGACGCTCGTGACGACGAGGGGGTCGCGCGCATCGACGGTCGGCGATACCTGGAAGCTGACGCTCGGCTGACCGGTCGCGTCGGTCGCACCGGTGAGCGTGAAGCTGCCAGGACGCAGGCGCGCGAGCAGGCGCGTCGCGACGTCGCGCCACCGTTCGCCGATCTCTCGATGGACTGCGGCGAGAATGCGCTGTGCTGCCGCGGGGGCGCTCGACGCGCTGGCGAGATCGACGATCGCGACAGGCAGACCGTCTCCGCGTGCCTCCGTCGCGGCCGCCTGAATCGCCGACGATTTCCCGAGCCGACGGTCGCCGTACACGAGCAGCCGGGTTCCCGGATCCCGAAATGCGGCGCTGATGCGCGCGACTTCGCGAACGCGATCGCAGAACGCGGCTCCCTCGGCGTGTCGGCCGATGATGAACGGATTCTGCGCATTGGCGGGCAAGGGCGTCGTACTGCGGTGAGCCAACACGGCCTCCGGTTCGGTTTTTTCGGTCCGGAAAGTTCGGACCGATAAATCTGAACCGGTCCGGCCGACTTCGCCAGCCGTCTATCCGTCGCGGAGCGCGCTCACCGGATCCACCCGGCTCGCGCGCCACGCCGGCGCGAACGCCGAGCCCACCGCGACGACGAGCAGCGTGACGACGACGGCCGCGAGCACCGCCGGGTCGACCGCCTCGACTCCGCTCAGCGCCGCCGCGAGCACCCGCCCCGTCGCCAGCGCCGCCGGCACGCCGAGCGCCAGGCCGACGGCAGCGAGCGCCAGCCCTTCGAGCACGACGCCGCGCACGACCTGCCCGCGCGCCGCGCCTAACGCGATGCGCACGCCGATCTCGGCGCGGCGCTGGGCGACGGTGTACGAGAGGACGCCGTAGACGCCGAGCGCGGCGAGGAGGAGTGCGGCGCCGGCGAACAGCGACAGCAGCAGCGCGTTGAAGCGCGGCTCGGCCGACGACTCGGCGACGAGGTCGGACATCGCGCGGAGCGGCTCGACGGGGAGCTGCGGGTCGACCGACCAGACGGCGCGGCGAACGGCGGCGTCGAGCGCGGCGAGGCCTCGCTCGCCCTGCGCCGCGTGCGCGACGACGAGCCACATGTCGGCCATCGGGAACTGCGCATGCGGGAAGTAGAGCGCGGGTCCGGGTGCCGACCCTCGTCCCATGAACGGCTCGTCGTCGACGACGCCGACGATCTCGAACGTCGTCGGCTGGCCGGGCCACCACGGCTCGCGGCGATCGACGCGGCGGCCCAACGGATTCGCCGAGCCGAAGTGACGGCGAGCGAACGCGCTGTTGACGACCGTCACGCCGGGTGTGTTGAGCTGGTCGGTCGCGGCGACGTCGCGCCCGCGGAGCAGACGCACGCCGGCGGCGCGGAAGTAGCCGGGCGAGACCGGGCGCAGCGTCGCCTCCGGCTCCGCGCCTACGCGCGGGGCCGGCTCCCCGACGATGACGTAGCTCGACGTCCACTGCGGGTCGAGCGGGTGGCCGTAGGCGAGCGACGCGGCGCGCACGGTCGGCAGCGCGGCGACGCGCGCGCGGATCGCGTCGTAGGCGAGTGTGACGCGCGCGGCGGTGTCGTAGCGTGTCTCGGGGAGGTGCAGTTGCACGACGGCGAGGCCGGCCGGCTCGAAGCGCAGGTCGGTGTGCGTGAGGCGCCAGAGCCCCTGCGTCAGCAGCCCCGCGCCGCTCACGAGCACGGTCGCGAGCGCGATCTCGGCCGTCACCAGCACGTGGCGGGCGCGGCGGCGCGTGCGGCCGGCGGTCGCGGCGCGGGCGTCGCGCAACGACTGATAGCCGCCCTGCGACCGCGAGCCGCGGGCGAACGCGGGGAGCGCGCCGAACAGCAACCCCGTTGCAACTGACACCGCGGCGAGGAAGAGCAACACGCGCCCGTCGATCGTGACCTCCTCGGCGCGGGGGATCGTGCGCGGCGCGAGCAGGAGCAGCGCGCGCATCCCCACCCACGCGACGCCCGCGCCGGCGAGTCCACCGCCTAACGTGAGCAGGAAGCTCTCGGCCATCCACTGCCGCAGCAGATGGCCGCGGCCGGCGCCGAGCGCGGCGCGCACCGCCATCTCGCGCTCGCGCGACGCGGCGCGCGCGAGCAGCAGCCCGGCGAGGTTCGTGCAGCCGACGACGAGGACGAGCGCGACGGCGGCGAGCAGCACGAGCAGCGCGGGGCGTACGGGTGCGACCATCTCGTCGCGGAGCGAGGCGACGTGTGCGCCGCGCTGCGTGTTCGACTCCGGGTACTGTGCTTCGAGCGCTCGCGCGATCGCGCTGATCTCGGCCTGCACGCCGGCGAGCGTGGCGGTCGGCGCGAGGCGGCCGACGATGGTGAGGCGGTGCGCGCCGCGCGCGCGGTCGATCGGACTCGGCACGAACGGTCGCCAGAGGTCGACGTCGCGCACGATCGGGTTCGCGGGCATCACGCCGACGACCGTGACGGGCGCCCCGTCGAGGGTGACGGCGCGGCCGACGACACCCGCGTCGCCGCCGTAGCGTCGGCGCCAGAGGCGGTCGCTCAGCAGTACGACCTCCGCCGCGCCGGGCTTCACGTCGTCCGCGCCGATCGGGCGGCCGAGGGCGGGCGGGGTGCCTAACGTTCGCGCCCAGTTGTCGGTGACGAACGCGACCTCGAGGCGCGCCGGCTCGGTGCCCGGCGCGACGAGCGTCGTCTGCCAGGTGCGGATCGCCGCGAGCTCGGCGAAGCCGCGCGCCCGCGCGCGCATGTCCTCGTAATCGGGGTAGGACGACGACGCGCCGACTTTCTCCAACGCCCCTCCCGTCGCGACGCCTTCGACGCGGACGACGCGGTCGGGCTCGGGGAGGGCGAGCGGGCGCAGCAGCACCCCATCGACGACGCTGAAGATCGCCGTCGTCGCGCCGATGCCCAAGGCGAGCGTGAGCATGGTGACGAGCGCGAAGCCGGGGCGGCGACTGAGCGAGCGGAGCGCGTAGCGCACGTCGAGCGGAAGCGTCATCGGAGTGTCGTCGTGAAGGCGGAGCCAGAGCGCGTCGGTCGTGGCGCCGAGGCTGCGGAGGACGAGGCGGGCGGCGGTGCGCGCTGGCGGCTCCGCGCGGCGCTCGGCGTCGCGCGCGCTCCACGCGAGCTCGCCGTGCCACTCGGCGAGCCAGTCGGCGCGGCGGTCGTGCGGTACGAGCCAGGCGAGCGCGCGCACGACGGCGAACCCCGGGGGGCGATCCGTGTCGGACGCGTCGTCGCGCGCGTCGGGTGCGTCGCGCGACGTGCGGGGCGGGTTCATGCGAGACGCGGCGCCGGCGCGGCCGCGAGGTCGGGGTGGCGCGCCAGGGCGTCGTGCAGCGCGTCGGCGCCGGCGCCGGTGAGCTCGTAGTAGCGTCGCGGCGGGCGCCCCTCGGTCCGCGCGATCTGCACGGACTCCCACCGCGAGCGCACGAGCCCTCCGCGCTCGAGGCGGCGCAGAATCGGATAGACGGTGCCGCTCGGCAGGCCGGTCGCGTCGAGGGCGTCGAAGCCGTGGCGCACGCCGTGGGCGAGCGCGAGCAGCACGAGGGCAGTCGGTCGCGTGAGCCGCACGGCGCGAGGGCGAGAGGAACCGAACTACCTCTACCTATGTAGAGTTTCGCGCCTCCCGTCAAGGCTCGACGCTCGTGCCACGGTCACGTCGCGCCGTGCGCGGCGCTCAGCGCGAGCCCGCGGGGAGCACCGAGAGCGTGCTGAGCGACGCCGGCAGCGTCACCTCGACGCGGTCCCCCTCGCGGATCGAGAAGTTGCCGCTGCTGACCGCGCGGCCGCTCGCGAAGATGCGCGCGATGATGTTGACCGTGCCGAGCCCGCCGATGACCGTCGACGGCAGTCGGAGCGACTCGGTCCGGCCAGCCTGGACGACGCCGATGCGCGTCGGCGTCGTGCTCGGCCGCTGCGCGTAGATCTCGGCCTGCTCGATCGACTCGTTGCGGAAGACGATGGTCGCCGCGGGGCCCGACCCGCGCCGCGTGGCACCGCAGGCGGCGGACGACGCGAGCAGCACGCCGACGGCGAGGGTGCGAAGGGAGCTATGCATGGATGTCCAGTACGCAGTAGTCACGCCGCCGGCGCGTCGCGCCGCGGCTCGTAGGTCAACGCGAAGTCCACTTCGTCGACGTAGCACCACCCCCACTGCTCTCCGGGCTCGAGCGAGCCGACGAGCGGGTGCCCCGTGGCGTGAAAGTGTTTCGTCGCGTGCGTGTTCGGCGACGAGTCGCAGCAGCCGACGTGTCCGCACTCCAGGCAGGCGCGCAGGTGGACCCAGCGCGCGCCGGTCGCGAGACACGACTCGCAGCCACGTACGTGCGGCGCCGGCGGGGCAGCGAGACGAGCGGCGTGGTCGCATGGCGCGTCGACGACGGGATGGGGGTGTGACACGACTCGGCTCCGCGGTGTGAAGGAGATCGTCAGGCCTCGGCGAGATAGCGGTGCGTGAACTGTACGGCGATCGCCCCCTCGCCGGCTGCCGACGCGACGCGCTTCACGCTCTGGTGGCGCACGTCGCCCGCGCAGAGCAGGCCGGGGACGTTGGTCTCGAGCAGGAACGGCTCGCGGTCGAGCGGCCAGCCGGGGACGTGCCAGCGCGGCCGTTCGCCCGGCCCCGTCGCGGCACCCGTCGCCGCCTCGCGGCGCAGGTCCGCGCCGGTGAGCACGAAGCCGTGATCGTCGCGCTGCACCACCCCGTCGAGCCAGTCCGTGCGCGGCGCGGCGCCGATGAACACGAACAGCGACGATGCGGGGACCTCGGAGCGCGCGCCGTCCGCGCACAGCAGCGTGAGACGTTCGAGGTGCGCGTCGCCGTGCGCCTCGACGATCCGCGTGCGCGGCTGGACGGTGATGATCGGCGTCGCGGCGATCTGTTCGATCAGGTATTGCGACATCGTCTCGGCGAGTCCGGCGCCGCGCACGAGGATGTGCACGGCGCTCGCGTAGCGCGCGAAGTACATCGCCGCCTGCCCCGCGGAGTTGCCGCCGCCGACGACGTAGACGGCCTCGTCGCGGCAGCTCATCGCCTCGGTCGTCGACGCGCCGTAGTACACGCCGCGCCCCGTGAGCCGCTCGGCGCCGGGCACATCCAACGTGCGGTACGACACGCCCGTGGCGACGAGCACTGCCTTCGCCGAGACCTCGCTGCCGTCGCCGAGCGTGAGGATCTTGTAGCCGTGCGCGCCCGGTGCCCCCTCGACGCGGAGCGCGCGCGCCGTCTGCGGCGTGAGCAGCTCGGCCCCGAACTTCCGCGCCTGCGCGACGGCGCGTCGCGCGAGGTCGGCGCCGGTGAGGCCGGCAGGGAAGCCCAGGTAGTTCTCGATGTTGCTGCTCGTGCCGGCCTGCCCGCCCGGCGCCTCGCGCTCGACGAGCAGCGTCTTGAGCCCCTCGCTGGCGCCGTAGACGGCGGCCGCGAGCCCCGCCGGTCCCGCGCCGGCGACGACGAGGTCGTAGAAGGGCCGCTCGGCGCGCGTGCGGAGCCCGATGCTCGCCGCGAGCGTGCCGAGGTCCGGACGCGACAGCACCGCGCCCGAGGGAACGACTACGGCGGGGAGCGCCGGGTCGCCGGCCTGCCGCACCACCTGCCGCGCCTCGTCGCTCTGCTCCGGGTCGAGCCACCGGAACGGCACGAGGTTGCGGCCGAGAAAGTCGCGCACCGCATGCGCGTCCGCGTCCCAGCGCGCGCCGAGCACCGTGACCCCTTCGTACTTCGGACGCCACGCGTCGCGCCAGTCGGCGAGCAGCTCGTCGAGGTACGGGTACAGGTGCTGCTCGGGCGGGTCCCACGGCTTCATCAGGTAGTAGTGAATGTGCACCTGATTGATCGCGCGGATCGCGGCGTCGGTGTCGGCGTACGCGGTGAGCAGAACGCGCCTCGCCGACGGCGCGACCTCGGTCGCGCGCTCGAGGAACTCGACGCCGGTCATCGCCGGCATGCGCTGGTCCGCGAGCAGCAAGCGCGATCGGGTCGCCGCGCTCGGCCACGCGCCGGAGCACGTCGAGCGCGGCGGCGCCGGACTCGGCGCGCATCACGCGGTAGTCGGCGCCGTAGCGCACGCGCAGATCGCGCTCGATCGCGCGCGAGACGTCTGCGTCGTCGTCGACGCTGAGGAGTACGGGCTTCGCTGCCATGACCGGTCCGCGTTAGGCGCCCGCGACCGGCAGGCGTACGGTGAAATGCGTGTCGCCCGGCGCCGAGGCGAGCGTGATCGTGCCGCCGTGCTGGCGCTCGACGATGCGGCGCACGATGTCGAGCCCGAGCCCGGTGCCGTGCCCGACGTCCTTCGTCGTGTAGAACGGCTCCCAGATGCGGGCACGAATCGCGTCGGGCACGCCGCCGCCGTTGTCGGCGACGTCGATCGCGACGTGGTCGCCGTCGTGCCAGGCGCGGATCGTCACCGTCGCGTTCGGCGCCGCAGTCGCCGCGTCGATCGCGTTGTCGACGAGGTTCGTCCACACTTGGTTCAGCTCGCCGGTGCGACCCGCAACGCGCGGCAGGTCGTCGGGGACGTCGCGCGCGAGCGTGACACGGCGATCGCGCAGGCGGTGGGCGAGCAGCGTGAGCGCGCCGTCGAGCCCCGCGCGCACGTCGACCGGCTCGACGACCTGGGCGCGGTCCATGTGCGTGTAGCTCTTCACCGCGCCGACGAGCGCGCCGATGCGCGCCGTCGCGCTCTCGACGACGCGCAAGCTCGCGTCGAGCGCGAGCTCGGCCTCGAGCCACGCGAGCGCCGCGCCGAGTGCGTGTGGCGCGAGGTCGGCGAGCCGCTCGCCAAGCCGCTCGCCGAGCGTGTCGGCGGTGAGCCGGGCGTCGGCGAGTCCGGCGGCGAGCGCCCACGCGTCGCGGTCGGGGGCGGCGTCGCGAATCCAGTCGGCGAGCGCCTCCTCGCGGTCAGCGCGATCGAGCGCGTCGTCGGCGGGCGCGGGGGCGTCGCGCGCCTCGCGGTCGCGGCGCTCCACGACGCTCCGCCGCAGATCGTCGAGCGCCGCGAACGCGCCGGCGCCCCCATGCGGTTTCGCGTGGGGCTCGCGCGGCGCGGCGCCGCTCGGCGCGACGAGCGCGCCGAGTTCGGCGGCGTAGGCCGCGGCGTCGGCGGCGCGGCGGCGGGCGTCGGCGGCGGCGCGGCGCGCGGCGGCGGCCGGATTGTTCAGCTCGTGCGCGAGCCCCGCGGAGAGGCGGCCGAGCGCGCTCAGCGTCTCGACCTGCTGGTCGCGTCGCGTCGTCTCGCGAACGCGGTCGGTGAGCAGCGCGACCAGCTTCGGCTCGAGCGACGGCACGGCGTGGAGCAGCGCGTCGAACGCCTCTCGCGGAAAGCGCGCGACGCGCACGTCCGTCACGGCGCGCCCGCTCGCCGTGAAGCGCTCCATGCGCGAGAAGGGGACCACCCCGAATGTGTCGCCCGCGCGGGCGACGAACGTGGGCGCGGCCGGCGCGTCGGGGCGCCGCGCCTCGAGCGTGCCGTCGAGCGTGAAGTACATCGCGTCGGCCGCGGCGCCGGCCTCGAACAACGTGGCCCCGGCGTCGACGGCGATCAGCTCGCAGCGCGCCGCGATCCACGCGAGCGCGTCGTCGTCGAGATCGGCGAGCACCGCGACGTGGCGCAGCTCGTCGGGGCTGGGACGGGTCATGGGTCAGCGCACCTCGGCAGCCGCGCCGCCGGCAATCGCGCGCACCCCGCCTACCGCGTCACCCAGTGTCGCGCCGTCGTCCACGTCGCCGGCGCGAACAGCGCGTCGTCGAGCGGCACGTCGGCCTTCCACCCCGAGTACTCCTCGCGCTGCACGAGCCGTCCCCCGGCGCGGATGTCGATCGTCGTCGCGAGCCAGCCGCCGCCGAGCGGCACGTAGCCGCCTAACGCGACGTCCATCCCCGGACGCCCGTCGGCGCCGGCGAGGATCATGCGCACCGCGACGAACCGCTCCTGGTCGACCCACAGCTGCGGGGAGATCGTGTCGCCCGCCGCGGCGCCGAGGACCCAGACGGGGCGGCCGTTCGCGCGCGTCGAGCGGAGCTTCGCCATGTCGATCCGCATCGGCGACATCTCGAGGACCGTGTTCAGCACCGGCTGGACATAGACGCCTTCGATGATCGGCAGGAACTCGTTGCCCCCCTCGCGCGCCGCGGCGAGCCGTCCGTCGCGCATCACCCACGTCGAGTCGACCGTGTAGAGCGTGCCGTTGCCGAGCGCGGGATCGCCGCGGTCGATGCGCAGCTGCACGCCGCGCGCGGTGTGCGCCATCGCCTCGTACCATGTCTCGACGCGCGTCGTGCCGTCCGCGGCGTGGATCGTCGTCTTCTGCGTGAACGTCAGCGTGCGGTACCACTTGCCGGCGTAGTGGTCGTGCATCAGCCGGAGCAGCTGCCCGCCGTTCTTCGGCTCGGGGTGCGCGGCGAGCGTCGACGCGGCGATGGTCGGCGCGCCGACGACGGCGGCGAGGAGGGCGAAGTGTGCGAGGCGCATGACGATCGCGTGAGGGTGAGCCCTGAGTCTTGCCTCTCGTGGAGCGCCGCACAACTCTTTGCGCCGGCGCGCTGTCCAACGAGCGAGTTCCGCGCGCTCTCGATCCTCGACGCTCCGCTCCGTGCGCCATCGCTTCTACACGCTGCTCGCCGCACTGGGCTGCGGCGCACCGTCGCTCGACGCGCAGGCGGCGGCGCCGCCGCCGCCACCGTCGTCATCCACGTCGCCGCAGCCATCGGCGCCAGACGTCGTGCGCGGACGCGTGCTCGACGACTCGAGCCGCGCGCTCAGGGCGGCGATCGTCCACGTCACGCGCGGCCCCGACCGGCTCGTGCAGCAGGACACGACCGACGCCGACGGCCGCTTCTCGCTGCGCTTCGATCCCGGAACGGGCGACTACCTCGTCGCGATCTCGGCGCCCGGCTTTCGCGCGGCGCGGCGGCGCGTGCAGCGGCAGGCGAACGAGCGCGAGCTGGTCGCCGACTTCACGTTGGGCCGCGACCTCGCGACGCTCGCCGCAGTGACGGTGCAGGCGCGGCGGCCGACGCGCGCGACGAGCGCGATCAGCCCGACGTCGGCCGAGACCGGCGCGAGCGAGCGGTGGAGTGACGGCGTGGACGGGCAGCTCCCGCCGACGCTCGCGGGCGACCTGAACGCGCTCGCGGGCACGATCCCCGGCGTGACGATGACCCCCGGCGGCCCCTCGATCCTCGGCTCGGGGGCCGAGTCGAACTTGCACGACGCTGAACGGGATGGCGCTCCCCGGCGGCTCGCTCCCGCGCGCGGCGCGCACCGAGACGCGCGTGACCGGCGCGACCTTCGACCCGACGCGCGGCGGCTTCTCCGGCGCGAACATCGACGTGCGGCTCGGGCCGGGAAGCCGCAGCTATCAGCAGCGCAACGCGTTCCTCACGCTCGACCCGTCGGCGCTCCAGCTCACCGACGCGGTCGGCCGATCGTCGGCACGCGCAGCACCGGCGGTTCGCGGAAGCGTCGGCGCCGACGGCGAGCTGATTCGGCGCGCGCTGACCTACAACGTCGCGCTCGACGTCGCGCGTTCGACGAGCGACCCGGCCACGCTGCTCGACGCCGACGCGGCGACGCTGCTGCGCGCCGGCGTCTCTCCCGACTCGGTCGCGCGACTCGGCGCGGTGACGCGGCCGTTCGGCATCTCGCCCGGCGCGGGCGTGCCCGGCGCGCAGCGGCGTGACGCCGTCACCTGGCTCGGCCGCCTCGACGACACGCGCGACTCGCTGAATCGCCGTACGCTGACGACCTACGCGGGTCTCGCGACGCAGGGCGCGATCGGCTTCGGCCCGCTCGCCGCGCCGTCGGCCGCGGGCGAGCGCGACGACCGCGCGTTCGGCATCCAGCTCGCAGACGCGCGACCTCGTCGGGCCGGGGCGGCGCGTGCTCACGGAGACGCGGCGTCGGCGCGAGCGGGACGTGGGCGACGGGCGATCCGTATCGCGCGCTCCCCGGCGCGTCGGTGCTCGTGCGCTCGGCCGACGTCGAACGAGCGCAGCGACGTCACGGCGCTGTCGCGTCGGCGGCAACGCGTTCCTCGCTGAGCGACGAGCGGCGGTGGACGGTCGAGGCGGGGAACGAGACGTCGTGGAACGCGCGCGGCTCGCGGCACCGCTTCAAGGCCTCGGCGTGGGCGCGCGCCGACGGGCGTCGAGCAGGCGCCGAGCGGGAATCTGCTCGGCAGCTACAGCTTCAACTCGATCGCCGACTTCGGCGGCGAACCGCCCGGCGAGCTACACGCGCACGCTCGTCGCAGCCGGCGCGCGCGGGCAGCGCGTGGAACGGGGCCGTCGCGATCGCGCACCAGTGGGTGCCGTCGCGCTGGTTCAACCTGATCTACGGCGCGCGCGTCGAGGCGAACGCGTTCGGCGACGCGCCGCCGAGGAACCCGGCGCTCGAGTCCGCGCTCGGCGTGCGCACCGGTGCGGCGCCCGCACGCGTGCACGTGAGTCCGCGCGTCGGGTTTCAGTACACGTACAACCGCGACAAGGACAACGGCAACGGCATCGAGCATGAACCAGATCGGCAAGTTCTATCGCACGACGATGGGCGTCGTGCGCGGCGGCATCGGCGAGTTCCGCGACCTGCTGCGGCCGGGCGTGCTCGCGGACGCGAACGCGGGCGCGGGGCTGCCGGGAGGCACGACGATGCTGTCGTGCGTCGGCGCCGCGGTGCCGCTCCCCGACTGGCGGAGCTTCCTCGACGACCCGTCGACGATCCCGAGCGCGTGCGCCGGCGCGGCGTCCGACGCGAACGGCGGGCTGGCCGAGCGCGCGCCGTCGGTGACGCTCATCGACCCGAAGTACGACGTGCCGCGCAGCTGGCGCGCGTCGCTCGACTGGTCGACGACGATGTACGAACGTGATGCTCAAGCTCGGCGGGCTCGCGTCGTACGACCTCTCGCAGCCGGGCACGATCGACGCGAACTTCGCCGGCGTGTCGCGCTTCGCGTTGGGCGGCGAGGGGGGCCGCCCGGTGTTCGTGTCGCCGGCCGCGATCGACCCGGCGAGCGGCGCCGTGTCGGCGGCCGAGTCGCGGCGCGTGAACGCGTTCGGGCGCGTCGGCGTGCGGACGAGCGACCTGCGCGGCTACGGCGGGCAGCTCACGCTCTCGGCCGCGCCGGACATGTTCAAGATGCGGCGGCGGCCGTGGGAGGCTGTTCGCGTCGACCGCCTACACGCTCCAGACGACGCGCCGGCAGTACCGCGGCTTCGACGGCGCCGGCTTCGGCGACCCGCGTGCGACCGAGTGGGCCGCCGGTCCGAACGACGCGCGGCACGCGGTGCTCGTGCAGGGCGGCATCTCGCCGCCGAACGTCGGAACGTTCACGCTGTTCGCGCGCGCGCAGTCCGGGCTGCCGTTCACGCCGCTCGTGCAGGGCGACGTGAACGGCGACGGGCGCGGCAGCGACCGCGCGTTCGTGCCCGATCCCTCGCGGTCGCTCGGGACGGGCGCTGACGATGTCGCGCTCGCGACGCAGCTCCGCGCGCTGCTCGCGAACGGGTCCGACGCGGCGCGCGAGTGCCTGACGGCGTACGCCGGGACGGTCGCCGCGCGCAACGGCTGCCGCGGCCCGTGGACGCAGTCGCTGAACGTGCAGTGGCGGCCGCGCCTGCCAGCGAAAGTGCGCAACCGCGTCACGGCGTCGGTGTACTTCGCGAACGTGCTGGGCGGCGTCGACCAGCTGCTGCACGGCAGCGATCTGCGCGGCTGGGGCTCCGGCGGCGCGCCCGACCCGGTGCTGCTCGTGCCGCGGGGCTTCGACCGACCGCCGCGGGGGGCGCGCGCTTTCGCTACGACGTGAACCCGCGCTTCGGCGACACGCGCGGCGCGCGAACGCTCGTGCGCGAGCCGTTCCGCGTCACGCTCGATTTCTCGTTCGAGCTCTCGACCGACTACAACGTGCAGGAGCTGCGTCGCGCGCTCGAGCCGGTGAAGGTGGGCCGGGCGTGGGAGCGGCGCACGGCCGACTCGCTCGCCGCGTTCTATCTGTCGAATACGTCGAACATCCACACGGCGCTGCTGACCGAGAGCGACTCGCTGTTCCTGACGCCGGCGCAGGTCGCGCAGCTGCGCGTCCGCGACTCGGTCTACTCCGAGCAGGTGCGGGCGATCTACGTCCCGTTAGGCCGGTTCCTCGCCACGATGCCGAGCGGGGCGGCCGGGAAGGCGGCGCTCGACTCGGTCGCGGCGGCGCGCAAGGCGTACTGGAAGGTGTTCTGGCGCCAGCCGGAGATCGCCGACTCGGCGCTCACGTCGCTGCAGCGGGAGCTCATGCCGATGCTGAAGAACATGCTCCAGATCACGCCGAAGGAGCGCGAAGGAAGTCAGTGGTTCTTCGGGAGCCCGGTGAAGTTCAAGGCGGAGAAGCCGGCCGTCTCGGCGAGCCGTCAGGCGCCCGGCGCGAGCTCGTAAGCCGGCATCTCGTCCCCGTCACCGCGTCGGAAGCCGACGACGCCGTACCCGCGCGCGAAGTACGAGAGGATCGCGTCGCGCGTGCGGGCCCGCCACGCCGCGCGCTCGTCGTACGGCAGGGCGTCGACGTCGCGCGGCACGGGGACGCGGACGATGGCGGCAGAATCGTCAGGCACGGTGGCCACGCCGCCCGTCGGCCCGAGGTCCCACGCCGCGACGAAGCGGTCGGTCTCGAGCGCGCCGTGCAGCGGCGAGCCGGTGTCGCCGCCGTACATGTTCGGCACGTACTCGGCGGCGCGTGCGCCTAACCGATTGAGATTGAGGTGCGCGTTGCGCGCCTGGAGCGGGTCGAAGGTCCAGTACATCGTCTCGACGCCGATCGCGCGGACGAGGTCGCGCTGGTAGCGCTTGAGCCGCTCGCCGAGCCCCGAGCCGCGCGCCTCGGCCCGCACGGCGAGCATGTCGGACCAGTGCGCGAGGCGGCCGTCCCTGATCCCCGTCATGCCGAACACGAAGCCGAGCATGCGGCTCGAGCGGCCGTCGGGCGCGAACGCCGCGGCGCAGACGCCGCCGAGCTTCTGGGTGACGAGGAGGATCGTCGCGGGGACGCGCTCGTGGAAATCGGTGCCCCACGTCTCGCGCTGGATCGCGACGCACTCGTGGTATTCGGCGAGCGTCTCGACGCGGCGGATCGTGACGGGGTCTGACTCGCGACGCATGCGGCTCGGAGCGAGGGAGGAACGAGAGCGGGCAGCCGGCGAGGAATCTTGCCGACGGCGAACCCCGAAGACAGCTTCGCGTCGGCACCGTGTACAGTATCGGATACGGAGCAGTGCCCCGAGCGCCTCGGCGCCGGCAGCCACATCGACCTCGCCGAGGGGCTGATCCGCCGCAGGTACACCGACGCGCAGACCGAGGAGATCCTCGGCGGCAACTTCCGGCGCGTGCTGTCACAGATCTGGACTCCCGGGTGACGCATCCGATGACCACGCACGCCGTTCGACTCGAGCAGATCGCGCTGCGCGAGATCCGCCTGTCGCTGAAAGAGCCGTTCCGCATCTCGTCGGGCGTCGTCACCGAGCGCCGCATCTGTCTCCTCGAGCTGCGCGACGCCGACGGCACGGTGGTCTGGGCCGAGTGCGTCGCCGGCGAGCAGCCGAACTACAGCGCGGAGACGATCGACACCGCCTGGGCGGCGATCACGACGTGGGTCGCGCCGCGCGTGCTCGGCACGACGTTCGACGCCCCCGCCGCCATTCGCCCCGCGCTCGAGCGCGACTTCCGCGGTCACCCGATGGCGAAGGCGGCGGTCGAGATGGGGAGCTACGCGCTCGCCGCGCAGCGCGCGGGCGTGCCGCTCGCCCGCTTCCTCGGCGGCGGACGGACGCGCATCCCGACCGGTATCTCGTTGGGCATCCAGCCGCGGCCGGAGCTGCTCGTGGCGCGCGCGCTCGCGGCGAAGGCGGCCGGCTATCGCAAGATCAAGGTGAAGATCGCGCCGGGCTCCGACGTCGAGTTCGTCGGCGCGGTGCGCGAGGCGGTCGGGCCGGAGCTCGCGCTCATGGCCGACGCGAACTCGGGATACACGCTCGCCGACGCCGATCACCTCGTCCGGCTCGACGCGTTCGGCCTGACGATGATCGAGCAGCCGCTGGGCCGCGACGACCTCGTGCAGCACGCGGCGCTGCAGCGCCGGCTCCGGACGCCGCTCTGTCTCGACGAGTCGATCACCGACGTCGACCGGGCGCGCGACATGATGACGTTGGGCAGCGGCCGCATCGTGAACATCAAGCCGGGACGTGTCGGCGGCTTCGCGTCGTCGATCGCGATCCACGACGCGTGTCAGGCGGCGGGCGTTCCCGTGTGGTGCGGCGGGATGCTCGAGAGCGGCGTCGGGCGCGCGTACAACGTCGCGCTCGCGTCGCTCGCGAACTTCTCGATGCCCGGCGACCTCTCGCCGAGCGCACGCTACTGGGAGCGCGACGTCGTCACGCCCGAGTGGACGATGGGGAGCGACGGCATGGTCGCCGTCCCGTTGGAGCGCCCCGGCATCGGTGTCGAGGTCGACGTCGACCGGATCGAGAATCTCACCGTGCGGCGTGACGTGCTGCGTCGTGCCAGCACGGACCCCGGCCTGCGCGCTGAGGCGCCGCGCCTGGCAGGGTGAGGCGCGGCCCCGGCTTCGATCTCGGCGTCGGCGTCGAACGTCGCTGGAACACGTCAGGTCCGAAGCTCGCCGGCCAGCTCCACTTCGTCGCGGGCGACGTGGACGACGTCCACCTGGACCTCGCCGTCCACGACGTCGAGACCTTCCCGGACGGCACGACCGAGCGCATGACCCCCCATCCGCTCGCTCAGCCCTCGCCGAGAAACCGCGTGTGGAACGGCTCCCGGAACGTGCGCGAGAGCCTGAGCTTCGTGCCGTCGCGTAACACGACGACCGCGTCGCCGCCGAACCACGGCTGCACTTCCTGCACGCGCGACAGGTTCACGAGGTAGCGCCGGTGGATGCGCACGAAGCGCCGCGGGTCGAGCTGCGCCTCGAGGTTCGCCGACGTCTGCCGCACCAGGTAGCTCTGCCGCCCGGCGTGCACGCGCACATAGTTCCCTTCCGTCTCGAACCAGTCCACCTCGTCGAGCCGCACGATGCGCAGCGCGCCCTCGACGCGCACGGCGAGGTGCTCGCTGCTCGGCACGCGTGTCAGCTCCTCGCTCACGACGCTGCGGATGAGCGATCGCAGCCGCGCGTCGTCGCTCGGCCCGGCCGGGTTCTGGGTGCCGGCGGCCGGCTCGGAGCGCGTCGCGCTCGACCGCAGCCGCGCGCGCGCGCGGTCGAGCGCGACGTGGAACCGCTCGCGGTCGAACGGCTTCAGCAGGTAGTCGACCGCGTGCACCTCGAACGCACGCACCGCGTACGCGTCGTACGCCGTCACGAACACCACCGTCGGCATCTTCTCCCCGCCGATCGCCTCGATGACCTGAAAGCCGGTGAGGTCGGGCATCTGCACGTCGAGGAAGACGAGGTCGGGCGTCTCCTCGCGAATGCGCTCGATCGCCTCCCGTCCGCCGGCGCACTGCGCCACGACGCGCACGCCGGGCACCTCGCCCAGCATCCGCGCGAGCCGCCGGCGCGGCACCGGCTCGTCCTCGGCGATGACGACGGTGATCTCGGCGCCGAGCGCCGAGCCGGACACGGAGTCGAGCACGGAGTCGATCATGCGACGCGAAGTGGAGGTTCGGAGACGGAGCGGGCGATCGCCTCGGCGAACGCCTCGGCGGACGCCTCGGCGGACGACGATCCCGCGCCGCGACTGTCGAGCGTGCCGCGCAGCTCGTCGGCGAGCGCCGTGATCGCGCGCTCGGTCGCGGCGACGTCGCGCTCGACGGTCTCGGCCAGCTCGTCGAGCGTGCGGACGATGACCTCGGGCTGCGCGCGCACCGTCGCCGCCTGCAATCGCGACTCGGCGATCTCGGCCCGGAGCGTCACCTCCAGGCGCTCGCGCTCGTGCAGCCACGCCGTCACGCGACCGTGATGCCCGACGCCCAACACGATCCAGTACGCGAGCACGCTGATGAACAGCGTCGTCACGTACGCCGCGGGCCACGGCGGCGCGTCGGCGTGGAGCATCGCGTCGAGCGCCACGCGCCACGCGAGCGCGTGCACGACCGCGACCGCCGCGGAGAGCGCGAGGTGCAGCGCGACGCGCCACGCCGCGCCGCGGCGTTGGAGCGTGACGACGCCGGTCAGCCAGAGCACGAGCGGCGTCGCGACCGCCCAGAGGAGCGCCCCGGAGAGGTGCGTGACGACGACGCGCGACAGCTCCGCCTCTTCGAGCCGCCCGCGCATGACGAGGTACGCGCGGCTCTGCCCCGCCCACGCCGAGCCCCAGAGCAGCCAGCCGACGATCGTCGCGGCGGCCGGGTGGCGCTGCACGAACGCGAGCAGGCGCCCGGCGCGCGGCCCATCGTTCGGCTCGGCGTCGATGCTGTCGGTCGCCGGCGTGCGGCGTGCGGGGATCGAGAGCGCGACGTCGGCGCCTCCGTTCGGCGCCTCGTGAAGGTCCAACGTCCACTCGCTCCCGTAGAGCGCGGCGAGCCGCTCGCGCACGTTGCGCAGCCCGAGCCCGTAGCCGGGGACGTGCGTCGGCGCGCTGAGCCCGACACCGTTGTCGCGCACGACCACCTCCAGCCGCCCGTCTTCGACGCGTGCGGCGATCTCGATGCGCCCGCGTGCGGAGCGGCCGACGAGGCCGTGTTTGATCGCGTTCTCCACGAGCGGCTGGAGCAGCAGGCGCGGCACGCGCACGTCGCGGGCGCCGGGGCTCACGCGCTGCTCGATGCGCAGCCAGTCGGCGAAGCGCATCCGCTGGATCTCGAGATACGGCTCCAGCGTCGCCAGCTCTTCGGCGAGCGTGACGTCCTCGCCGCGGCGCTCGGTGGCGGCGCGGAGCAGCGCGGCGAGCGCGCGGAGCATGCGCGCCGCGGTCGCCGGGGCCTCGTACGCCAGCTCGGCGACCGTGCCCAACGCGTTGAAGAGGAAGTGCGGCTGGAGCTGCGCCTCGAGGTAGGCGAGGCGGGTCCGCGCGAGCTGCGCGCGTAGCATCAGTTCGGCGCGCACGCGGGCGAGCACGGCGTCGTGCGCGTCGAGCACGCGCGTCGCGAGCAGCACGGCGCCGTACTGCGCGACGGTGACGTCGAGGAAGTAGACCGCGGTCGCGTACCACGGTGACGCCGGCCACTCGCCCTGAGCGGCGAGCACGAGGCGCCGCGCCGTCGTGTCGATCGCCGCGGCGCCGACGATGCCGACGAGCGTCGCGACGACGCCGTGCCGCCGGTCTTCCCACCGCGCGACGAGCGGCGTGAGCAGCGTCCACGTCAGCGCGAGCACGCCGTAGTACGGCAGCAGCGCCGCGAGCCGCGCGCCGCCCGGCGTCGACGTCACCACGACCAGGTACTCGACGAAGGCGAGCGTCGCCCACCCGCCGGCGACGACGCCGAGGCGGCGCGCCGTCCACGGCGCCAGCGCGCGCGTCACCGACGGCACGCGGAGGTCGCGCGCACGACCAACACGTTCGTCGCGCGCGTGCGAGCGATCGCGCCAACGTCGCGCCCGGCGTGGATCGGCATGACGGGAGGAACGGCAGGATGCGGAGTCGAGCGAGGCGTCGCGACCGGATGCCGCGTCGCGACTGCGACGGCAGTCCGCGCGTGGCTCGAGCGTGCTCGACAGAAGGAACAGCAGGCACAGAAGACCTGCTCGGGTCCGCTACTGCCGCTCCTTCTGTGCCTTCTGTCGAGAACGACGGCGAACGCATCCGCGAGTTGTCATAGACACCGGCACTGGCGGATTGGTTTGCGCTTCACGGTGACGAACCCCGCACGGGGCCGCCACGACCGTGGGACGAACCGTCCGCTCAGCGAGTCGAGCCGTCGCTCGAGGCGCCCGGAAGCAGACCGTAGCCGCGCGCCATCATCACCGCCGCCACGATCATCGCCACGACGAGCAGCGCCTCGACGCGGCTGACGAGCACGATGCGCCGCGCGGCGGCGGGCGTCGCCGTCGCCCCGCGCCGCCAGCGAATCAGCGTCATCATCGGCCACAGCTCGAGCAGCAGCACGAGGACGAGGAACCCCATCTTCGCGAAGAAGAGGTGGTTGTGCATGTAGTAGCTCACGCCCTTCTCGGTCGACGCGAGCACGCGCCACACTCCGGTGCCGATCCACAGGAGCGCCGCGAGCCCCCACAGCGTGTCCGCGCGGAAGACACGTCGCAGCGTCCGGCCGTCGATGGGCTCGCGCAGCGCCGCCGCGCGATCGAGCACCGCGCCGAGGCCGAGACCGAGCGCGACGAGATGGAGAGCGGCGAGCGCGAGGCGCAGAGTCGGGTCGGGGAGCATGCGGCGGAAAATGACCGGCGCGACCAATCCGCGCGAGACGCCACTGCGTATGCCTCATGATGCGATTCCCCCCTGATGCTCGCTGACGCCCCTCCCGCGGCCGTCTCGCTCTTGTCCGGCCGCGCGCCCGTCATGTACCTTCGCCCGACGTCGGCGCTCGCGAGCCGCGCACCGACGCTCATCTCTCTCGTTCCCCTGGACGTGGCCGACCTCGACCCACCGGCCGGCGCCCCGCAGCTCGACGACGCCGGCCTCGTGCGCGCCATGCATGGCGGCGACGGCCGCGCCGCCGGCGTCCTCTACGACCGTCACGCCGCGATGGTCATGGGCCTCGCGCTCGCGATCGTCCGCGACCGCACCGACGCCGAGTCGGTGGTGCTCGACACGTTCACGCAGGTGTGGCGGAGCGCGGCGCGCTACGACCCGACGCGCGGATCGGTCGTGAGCTGGCTCGTCGTCCTCACCCGCAGCCGCGCGCTCGACCTCGTGCGCTCGACCGGACGCCGCGCGCGGCTCACTCCGGTCTCGGTCGACGACGCTCCCGCCGCCGCCCTGGTCGCCTCCGACGGCTCGTCGAACCCGTCGCTCGCCGTCGAGGCGAGCGAGCGGCAGGTCAAGGTCGCCGCCGCGCTCGCCGAGCTGCCCGACGCCCAGCGCAGCGCGATCGAGCTCGCGTTCTTCGACGGGCTGTCGCACTCCGAGATCGCCGACCGTCTCGCCGAGCCGTTGGGTACCGTGAAGACACGCATTCGCCTCGGCATGACGAAGTTGCGTCACCTGCTGCGGCCGTTCGGAGAAGGAGTCGTGCAATGAGCCGCTACTCGAGCCAGGAGCTCCACGAGCTCGCCGCCGCGTACGCGCTCGGCGCGACGACGTCGGAGGAGGCGGCGGCGGTCGAGGAGGCGATGCAGGCGTCGCCGGAGCTGGCCGCGGAGGTCGCGGCGTATCGTGACGTCGCCGCGTCGGTCGCGGCGACGCGCGCCGTCGCGCCCCCCCGGAGCTGCGCGACCGCGTGCTCGCGGCCATCGCGCGCGACGTCACCCCGGCCGGGGCGAGCGTCGCGTCGCTCGACGCGGCGCGGGCCGTCCGCGCGGAACGCATCGAGCGCGCGGCGCCGAGGCGGTCGTGGACGACGACCGTGCTGTTCACGGCGCTCGCCGCGTCGGTCGCGTTCGCCGTCGTGGTGGGGAGGCAGAACGCCGCGCTGCGCCGCTCGCTCGACGCGCGCACCGACGCGCTCGCGACGGCGACGGCGAGTGTGCGGATGCGCGACCGGCAGATCGAGACGGTGCTCGAGGCGGAGAAGGACCTGTACGTCGCGCAGCTGACCTCGCTCGCCGGCGGCGACGTGGCGTCGGGTCCGGGGATCCAGCTCTTCTGGAACGAGCGGAAGCGCGCCGCGATGCTGCACGCGTTCCGACTCAAGCCGGCGCCGGCCGGCCGGAGCTATCAGCTCTGGCTCATCGTCGACGGCAAGCCGGTCTCGGCGAAGGTGTTCGACTCCGGCGCCGACGGGCACGCGATCGTCGAAGACATCGCGATCCCCGATCGCGTCGTCGGCGTGACGCAGGTGCTGCTCACCGAAGAGCCGGCCGGGGGCTCACCGCTCCCGACGACCACGCCGTTCCTCGGCGGCGCGCTGACGAAGACCTGAAGGCACGACAGATGCGCGTCGAGCGCGCTCCACATCCTGGACGACCGCATGCAGCCTGACGCCTCCCGTCCCGTCGAGGGCGCGAACCCCTCTCTCTGGCAGACGACCGCCGACGTTCCGCCGCGCCCGGCGCTCGACGCCGACGCGACGGTCGACGTCTGCGTCGTCGGCGCGGGGATCGCCGGACTCACGACCGCGTACACGCTCGCCCGTGCCGGTCGCTCGGTGGTCGTGCTCGACGACGGGCCCGGTCGGCGGCGGCGAGACGGGGCGCACGACGGCGCACGTCGCGACGTCGGTCGACGACTACTACCACGAGGTCGCGCGCATGCACGGCGAGGAGACCGCGCGGCGCGTCGCCGAGAGCTTCCGTGCGGCGGTCGACCACATCGAGCAGATCGTGCGCGACGAGTCGATCGACTGCGGCTTTCTGCGGCTCGACGGCTGGTGGTTCGCGGCCGGCGCCGCACGGCGTCAGGAGCGGCTCGCGCGAGGAGCACGACGCGGCGCGCGCCGCCGGCGAGAGGCCGCCGAGCTCGTCGACGCCTGGCCGCTCGCGACGCGCACTGCCCGACGCGTCGTGCGTCCGGCCCGGCGCTGCGCTTTCCGCGTCAGGCGCAGTTCCACGCGCTGCGCTATCTCGCCGGGCTCGCGCGCGCCGTCGAGCGACACGGCGGCCGCATCTTCGCCGGCGCGCACGTCGCTCGACGTCGCGGACGCGACGAGCGACGCGCCGCTGCGTGGTCACGACCGAGCGGCGGCCGCACGGTGCGGGCGCGCGCACGTCGTCGTCGCGACGAACACGCCGATCAACGACCGCTTCGACGATGCACACGAAGCAGGCGCCGTATCGCACGTACGTCGTGCGGCCTGCGTGTGCGACGCGGCGAGCTCCCCGCGGGGCTCGTACTGGGACACGCTCGAACCCTACCACTACGTGCGCCTGTTCGACCCGAACGGCGCCGGACGCCGACGACGTGCTCATCGTCGGCGGCGAGGACCACAAGACGGGGCAGGGCGACGACTCGGAGGACGAGCCGCTTCGCCGCGGCTCGAGGCGTGGGCGCGCGAGCGCTTCCCGGTCGGCGACGTCGGTCGCTCGCTGGAGTGGTCAGGTCCTGGAGCCGGTCGACTACCTGGCGTTACATCGGGCGCAATCCGGGCGAGCGCCACGTCTGGATCGTCACCGGCGACTCGGGGAACGGCATCACGCACGGCACGATCGCCGGCATGCTGCTCCCCGAGCTGATCGCCGGCGCGCGAGTCGCCCTGGGCGGCGGTCTACGATCCGTCGCGCGTCTCGGTCAGCGCGGCGCCGGAGTACGTGAAGGAGAACCTCGAACGTCGCCGCGCAGTACGCCGACCTCGTGACGCCGGGCGAGGTGCGCGACGTCGACCAGATCCCGGCCGGCGAAGGGCCGCGTGCTGCGCCAGGGGGCGCGCAAGCTCGCCGTGTATCGCGGCGACGACGGCGCGCCTCACCGTTCGCATCCGCCGTCTGCCCGCACCTCTACTGCATCGTCGACTGGAACGGCGCCGAGAAGACGTGGGACTGCCCGTGCCACGGCTCGCGCTTCGCCGCCGACGGCACGGTGATCAACGGCCCCGCCGTCCACGCGCTCGCGGAGGCGACGCTCGACGAGCCGTGAGCGGTCAGAAGCCGCACGCGTTCGTCGTCCAGCGCACGACGGCGCGCGTCAGCTCGATCCGCCTGTCGTTGAACGAGTGATCGGTGTCCCACGTCATCTCCGTCAGGCGCGTCGCTCCGGCCGTGCGCAGCGCCGCGACGAGGTCGTCGTGGTACGGGTTGACCTCGTTGTCGAGCAGCAGGATCGGGCGCGTCGCGACCCCTACGGCGACCCGCGGAAGCTGCCACTCCGGGTGCGCCCGCAGCGACGCCATCATCGTCGACGCGTTTCCTTTGAGCGGCGCGCCCGGCGCCGTGAGCGAGGCGGTGTACTCCCGCAACTCTCGCGCGCTCGACGCGTCCTGCGCGTCGCGCCCGAAGTCCGCCGACTCCAGCGCGCCGATGCACACGACCCCCGGGTCGCGCGCGGCGCCGAGCACCGAGAGCCAGCCGCCCATGCTGTGGCCGATCAGCGCGACGCGCGCCGGGTCGATGCGAAAGCGCCGGACCTGCGCCGGCGCGCGCACCCACGCCAGCGCGGCCGCGACGTCCGCCTGCGCGTTCGCGAACGAGAACGTGCCGCCGCTCCCCCAGCTGCCGCGATAGTCGAAGTACAGCACGTGCGTGCCCGCGCGCCGGAGCGCCTGCGCGACGTCGAGGTTGCGCTCGTTGCCGGGAAAGCCATGTAACAAGATCACGACCGCGTGCGGCCGCGCGCCCTGGGCGAGCAGCACGAATCCGTTCATGCGCGAGCCACCGCTCGTCAGCGCGACCTCCTCGATCGCCGCCGGGAACGCGGAGTCGCGCGGCGTCGGGTCGGAGGTCACGGGATCCTGCGCGCCAGCGTCGGCGCCCGTGAGGCAGAGCGCCGCGGCGAGCGCGGCGCGGCGGGTGTCGAGTCGTGAGTGCATGGCGGCTACGATACGGCCGCGCCCGACGTGCAGGAAGCCGCGACACCCCCCGATCCGACCGTGGACACCGCGACGCCGTCCCGCGGCGCCCGCGGCGCCCGCGGCGCCCAGGTCGAGTGCCTAACGTCCGATCGCGCGCCGCGGCAGCACCGCGCCGAGCAGCAGGCCGACGATGACGACGGCGACCGCGCCGATCACGTTGAACCACAGAAACGCGACGCTCGGCGCCCAGTAGTTCACGGCAGCCACCGCAGTCATCCCGGCGATCAGCCCGACGAACGCCCCCGTCGCCCGCGCCGCCGGAACCATCGCGAGCAGGAAGACGCCGAGGATCGAGCCGTAGAAGTACGATCCGAAGCGGTTCACGACCTCGATGAGCGAGCCCAACGTCGCGGCATACGTCGCGACGACGCACGCGAACAGCCCCCAGAACGCGGTGGCCGCCTTCGAGACGTTGAGGAAGTGCGTGTCGCTCGCGACCGGCCGCACCCACCGCCGGTAGAAGTCGATCACCGTCGCGGTCGCGAGCGAATTGAGCTCGGCCGCGATCGCCGACATCGCGGCGGCCATCACGCCGGCGATGAACAGGCCGGCGAGCCCGATCGGCAGCTGTTCGAGCACGAAGCGCGGGATGATGTAGTTCACGTCGCGCGCCGGCTGCCCGGTCACGCGCTCGGCCAGCGTCAGTGCCTCGGCGCGCACGGTGCCCAACGACGTCTCGCTCGCCTTCAGCGTGGCGACGGCGGCGGCGTCGGCGGCACGGTCGCCGGCGTCGTACGCGCGGGCGGCTTCGCGCGCGGCGGCGTCGCGCGCGCCGGCGACGCTGTCGTATCGCAGTTGCAACGCGCGGAACGCCGCCGGCTCCGCCGCCGCGGTGCGGGCGGCATGCGTCGGGTTGAAGAGCATCGGCGGCCGCTCGAACTGGTAGAACACGAACACGAGCACGCCGATGAGCAGGATCAGCGCCTGCAGCGGGATCTTCCAGTACGCGCTGATGAGCAGCGAGCTGCGCGCCTCGTTCACCGAGCGCGCCGTCAGGTAGCGCTGCACCTGACTCTGGTCCGTGCCGAAGTACGACAGCATGAGGAACGTGCCGCCGATGATCCCCGACCAGAACGTGTACTGGTTCGTGAGTGTCGGCGTGAAGTCGAACACGCGAAGTCGCCCGGCGGCGCCCGCCACGTGCAGCGCCGCCCCCGGCGACACCGGGATGCGCACCAGCAGCACGATCACCATCGCCGTGATCGCGACGCAGATGAGCGCCATCTGCTTCACGTCCGCCCACGTCACCGCCTGCACGCCGCCGACGATCGTGTAGAGCACCGTCGGGATGCCCATGAGCGCCACGCACCACCCCAACGGCCAGCCGAAGACGGCCGAGAACACGACCGCCGGCGCGGCGAGGATGGTCCCGCACGACAGGCCGCGCGAGATGAGGAAGAGAAACGCCGTGAGCGACCGCGTCTTCGCGTCGAACCGCTGCTCGAGGTACTCGTACGCCGTGAACACCTTCGCCCCGTGCAGAAACGGCACGAGCGTCACGCCGAGGATCACCATCGCGAGCGGCAGCCCGAAGTAGAACTGCACGAAGCGCATGCCGTCGACGGCGCCCTGACCGGTCGTGCCGATCATCGTGACGGCGGAGAGCTGCGTCGCCATGACCGAGAGCCCGACCGCCCACCACGGCAGGCTGCGGCTCGCGAGGAAGTACCCTTCGATGTTCGCCGTCCCTTTCGCGCGTCGCAGCCCGTCGATCGCGACGTACGACAGCCAGCCGACGATGACGACCCAGTTCACCCAGTGCATGAAGTTCCGAGGTGCGCGTCAGACCGTGAAGTGGCGCTGCAACAGCCAGAGCAGCACGAGCGTGACGACCTGCACACTCATGACGCGCGCGAGGTTGCGCCGGAAGCGGCGCGCGTCGTCGGTCGGCGGGAGCTCCCTCACGCGTCCTCGTACATCTCGTCGACGGCGAGGTGCGCGCCGGCCGGGCATGCGGGCGCGATGTCGTTCCCGCCCCGGAACTCCGCGCTCCACGAGTGCCCGGCGTCGTCGCGCCGGCAGCGCGTGACGTGGACCTCGCCGCCGGCGAGCTCGTGGCGCACCGAGCGCCGTTCCTCGAACGCGAGGAACTCGGCCTCGGGAAGTTGCCGGCGAATGCTGCGGTGTGCCATGCGTGCAGAATAGGGCCGAGCCGCGGCGCCCGAAAGCCGACGGCCGCACGACGCGATCGCGCGATCCTTCGCGAGCGCCGGGCATGAAGAGCGACGTGCTAGCGTGACGTGTCGAGCAGATCGGCGCGCGGCGCCACCCACCCCGGCACGTGCGCGGGGCACGTCGTCACGACCGCCGGCGACACGATCGTCGCGAACCCGCCGCGTCCGAAGCGCGCGTCCCAGAGCGCGACGCTTCCATCGGGCCGCCGCTCCCACATGGGGACGCGGATGAACTGCAGCGCGGCCGCGACGTCGCACCGCGTGCGCGCGAGGGAGACCAGCTCGGCGTGCGGCGCGCTCCACGCAGCCGGCATCCCGACGCGCGGACGCCCGCACGCCGTGCGGCCGGCGCGCGGCCACAGCGCGACGCTCGTCCGCGACACGCGATACGTCACCCCGTCGTCTTCGATGACGAGCCCCGAGATGCACGTCGGGTCGCCCGGCGCGGGAGAGAGCACGGCGTCGACGAACCCGGCGGACGCCGCGCGTCGCACCTCGGCTCGCGCGACGCGGGCGGTCGCGAGGAACGCGGCCTCCGCTGCGAGCCACGCGCACGCGCCGTAGAGCGCGACGCGCGGTGCCGCGGCGCGCCGCGTCAGCGCGAGCCAGAGCGCCGCGCCCACGGTGACCGCGACCGCCGCCTCGCGCGGCACCATCCCGGTCGCCCATGCCGCGGCGACGATCGCGCCGAACAGCAGCAGGAGGAGCGCGCGCCAGCCGCGCCCGCGGGCGAGCCAGAGCAGCGGCGGGATCGACGCGATCCACAGCCACGGCTCGACGATGAACACCGCATCGCCGTAGCGCCAGCGACTGTCGACCGGCCAGAACGGGTGCACGCCGTAGCTGTTCGTCCAGTCGAGCGCGAGATGCGACAGCGTCCCGGCGACGCACAGTGCGAGCAGCCAGCCGCGAAGGTCGCGCGCGCGCGCGGCGCGCGAGCACGCCAGCACGAGCCCCCACACGACGAGCGCGCCGAGCAGTGCGACGACGATGGTGTGCGTGTGCCCGCGGTGGTGCAGCAGGTAGCCGAGCGGCCCCATGCCGAGCACGGGCCCCGCGTACACGAGGTCGACGTCCGGCAACTCCGCGGCGACGATCCCCGCGCCGAACAGCGCGCGCCGCACGGCGGGCGACGCGTCGGCGCCGGAGCGCGCCGACCGGAGCGCGCTCACCGACTCGGCGAGCAGCGCGCCGGCGAGCGCGTGGGTGACGTTGTCCAACGACCGACGACCGTCAGGCGCTGCCGTGAGCCGGACGCGTCACGCCGCCCGGTCGGTGCACGCGGCGTTCGACGGCACGTTCGGATTGTTCTCCTCCGCCTGCGGCACGGGGAAGTTCACGTCCGTGCCGTAATTCCCCCCTTTGTGCCACGCGCCGGTCGGGAACACCGTGTTCGCCGCGCGCCCGTACTGCCGGATGAGTCGCCGGAAGTCCCCGGTGCGGTAGCCACGCCCGAACAGCCAGAAGCCGCGCTCGCGGAACAGCAGATCCTCGCGCGTCGTCTTCGATCCCGGATCGGTCAGCGCGACGAGCCCCGCGATCCCGGCTTCGTTGCGCGCCTGGTTCAGCCGCGCGACGAAGCCCACGTTGTCCCCTGCCTTCAGCGCGGCCTCGGCCTCGATCATGCGCGCCTCGGTGCCGCTCGCGATCGCGACCGACGAGTCGCGCGTCGGCCAGATGAGCTGCACGTAGAGCGGCAGCGCCGAGCCGTCGTCGCGCGTGCGGATCGTCGTGCCGTTGCGCACGCACGTCGCGTCGCCGCCCACGCAGATCGGAAGGCGCGGGTCGGCCGCCGTCGCGAAGTCGAGCCCGTTGGCGCCCTCGGCCGTGCTGACGCTGTAGCGGCGTGCGATGTTGTTGAAGCTCCAGATCGCGTTGTCGATCGTCGTCTGCGAGTGCAGGTTCAGATAGCGGAACGTCGTCGGCACGCCGGCGACCGCGGCCGCCGCGTCGGCCTGACGGTTGAGGTTCGTCAGGGCGCGCCCGCGAATCACGCGGAGCGCGTTGCGAACGCGGGCGTCGTTCGCCGCCGCTCCCGTGACGCTCGCGAGTCCCGAGTCCGCGTGCGCGAGCGCCTGCTCGAACGCCGCCGCGGTCGTGATCCGGACGCCGTACTGCTCGGGATCGCTCAGGTTGCCGAGGACGAGCCCGTTGCAGTAATGCTCGCCGATGATGGTCTCGACGTAGGCCTGGATGAAGTACATCTCGGCGACGTCGGTCGCCGACGCGGTCGGCACGTACTGCCGCAGGAGCCGCACCGCCTGGGCCGCGGCGAGCCGCGCGCGCTGCAGGTTCCGGTTGACGTCGGTCAGGAAGGTGTTCTGCGGCGTGATGACGCGCTGATCGACCTCCTGGCGCGCGATGAACGAGTCGCCGTTCTGCCACTCGTCGGTGAACAGGCCGCTCAGTAGGAACAGTCCCTCCGAGTTCGCGCCGCCATTGGTCAGTCCGCCGCCCGTGGTGGCCGCGGTCAGTCGCGCGATGGCGCCGATGCGCACCGCGTTCGCGCCGGCTGCCGACTGCACGTCGGACGGATTGATGATGTCGGGGTCGGTGACTTCGAGCAGCGCGCCCGCGTCGCAGGCGCCCAGCGCGCTCAGCGTGGCGACGCCGAGCGCCGCCGCGAGCGCCGTCGAGACCCGTCGAATCGTGGAAGAGTGCATGGCGGGCGTCTCAGAAGCCGAAGGAGAGGCGGAACGCGAAGTACGTCGTCGGCGCGAACGCCTGGAACTCCGACGGCGCGTCGCCGGTCGTGCCGAACGCCTCGGGGTCGACGCCCGTGTACTTGGTCCACAGGATCCCGAGGTTGCGCACGGCGGCCGTCGCGTTCAGCGTGCGCCCGCGCAGATACCGCGTGACGAACGATTGCGGCGTCGTGAACGCCAGGCTCAGCTCGCGGAAGCGGAGGAAATCTCCGTCTTCGATGAACCCGCCCACGGTGCGGCTCGGGTGCTCGCGCACCGCGACCGAACGCGCCTGCTCGAACAGCGTCGCGTTCGGGCTGATCAGCCCCTCGCAGTTGTTGCGGCTCGCGCAGCGAATGCGCTCCGTGTTGTTGTAGATCTTGAAGCCCCCCTTGTAGTCGACCATCGCGCCGAGGCGCAGGCGGCTCTGCCAGAACGTGAAGCCGTTCGTGAGCGCGACGTCGACCTTCGGCAGCGCGTTGCCGACGAACACCGCGGTGTCGGTGACCGTGATCTCGCTGAGGCTCGCGGCCGCGTTGTACGTGATGATGCCGTCGTCGTCCTTGTCGGCGTACCCCGTGAGCGCGCGCAGCCACCAGCCGTAGAGCGGGTACCCTTCGCGCTGCTGCTGCGTGCTGCTCGTGACGATGTTCGGCACGCCGAGACGGACGATCTCGTTGACGTTGGTGCTGCCGTTCAGCGTGACGTCCCAGCCGAACTGCCGCGCCTGCACGAGCTGCGCGTTGACGAGCGCCTCGAAGCCGGTGTTCCGGATCTGCCCGAGGTTCTCGAAGCGCGACGTCGCCCCCGTTCCGCTCGACGGCGGCAGCACGCGGCTGATCAGCGCGTCACGCGACTTCTTGTCGTAGCGCGTCAATTCGGCGTTCAGGCGGCCGTTGAAGAACGTGCCGTCGATCCCCATCTCGAGCTCCGTCGAGCGCTCGGGCTTGAGGTTGCTGTTGCCCAACGTGCTGAAGACGAGCGCCGCCGCGTCGCCGCTCTCGAGCCGCGCCGTCGTCGTCGAGTAGTAGCGCACCGCGTCGATCGTCCCCGGCTGCACCCCCGACGCGCCGTACGCCGAGCG
Organism: uncultured Gemmatimonadaceae bacterium; assembly: GCA_963843845.1. GTDB lineage: Bacteria > Gemmatimonadota > Gemmatimonadetes > Gemmatimonadales > Gemmatimonadaceae > Gemmatirosa. Next base: position 136,353 of record CAWJMB010000001.1, read on the forward strand.
CAGCCGCAGCTGCGACAGCCACGCCGGCTTCGGGAAGGAGCGCTCGTCCGAGATGACGTAGGACGCCGAGAGCTTCGGGTAGAGCGCCGTCTTGAAGTTCGCGCCGAACGCGCTGTTGCGGTCCGAGCGGACGGCGCCCGTGAGGTACAGCCGCTCGTCGAACGCGACGTTCTGCTCCACGAAGCCGCCCAACGTCCGCGTCTCGCTCGACGACTCGTCGGCCGTCTTCACGGCGGCGCCGGTGAGCGTCACGGCGCCCGGCGAGAGGCGCGTGCCCTGCGCGCCGTTGCGGTCGAAGATGCCGCGCACGTACTGCACGCCCACGCTCGTCTTCGACACGATCGACCGCGTCAGCCCGCGCGTCGCCGTCGCGCTCGCGTCCCCCGTGTACGTGAAGAAGTTCGTGCGGTTGTCGATCTTGAACCCCTGTCGCGAGTCGCCGGCCAGGTCCGGACAGTTCGCGAAGCGACAGAGCTGCGTGTCGACGCGATTGATGTAGTCGAGCCCGAAGTTCGCGCGGCCGGCGAGCCACGCGTACGGGCGGACGTTCGCGTTCGCCGACGTGATGAGGCGGCGGATGTTCTGCCGGGTGTAGGTCTGGTAGATGTCGCGCGGCGTGAACTGCCGCCACCCGTAGAGCGTGTCGCCCGTCGCCGACGTGTTGTACTTGTAGCCGAGCCCCCCGTACGTGTTGCCGGCGACGCCGTTCGTCCCCGAGTCGTCGCTCATCGGGAGGCGCAGGTCCTGATCGGTGTAGCCGGCGCTGATCGCGGCGTCGAAGCGCGGCGTCAGCGCGAGGTTGAAATTCGAGCGAGCCGTGACGCGGCCCTGGTGGCTCGGCCGGCGCTCCACGTCGCGCAGCACGAGCCCGCGCGACGCGAGGTACCGCTCGTCGAACTCGGGCACCTTGAGCACGCCGGTCTCGTCCTCCCACTCGCCGTGGAGGAAGTAGCGGAGCGTCTCCGAGCCGCCGCTGAGCTGCCCGCCGTGCTGCTGCCGGTAGCCGAGACCGTTCGGCGTCGCGATGGGATCGTCGTACAGGTTGTAGCTCGTCACGCTGTCCTGCGCGCACACGTTCGCCGCGCGCTGCGTGAGCAGACACTGCACCGTGTTCGCGGGCGTCGACGTGGTGGCGGCCGTGCCGCTCCGCCACCCGCGATACGCGGTCGGGTACCGATTGAGGTCGGCGCGCGCGCCCTGCTCGGTCGTGTACGTCCACTGCGGCCGGCCGGCGACGCCGCGCTTCGTCGTGATGACGATGACGCCATTCGCGGCGTCGGTGCCGTAGAGCGTCGCCGCCGACGGCCCCTTCACGACGTCGATCGACTGGATCTCCTCGGGGTTGATGTCGTTCACGCGGGCCGGCGTCGTGCCCCCGACGCTGAGCGTCGACGAGCCCGTCCCCCCTTCGACGCGCACGCCGTCGATGATGTAGATCGGGTTGTTCGTCAGCGACAGCGAGCTCGTGCCGCGAATGCGCACGCGCGTGCCGGCGCCGATCTGCGTACCGGGGATCACGAGCACGCCCGGCGCGCGCGACGTCAGCAGATCCGCGACGTTCGCGACGGGGCTCTGCTGCAGCGTCTTCGCCGCGTCGACTTTCGCGATCGCGTTGCCGACCTCGACGCTGCGCTGCTCGCCGGTCGCCGTCGCGACGACGGCGGTGAGCGTGGTCGCGACCTGGTGCAGCGAGAAGTTCGCGGTCGTCAACTGCCCCGCGCTCACGGTCACCGTCTGCTTCGCTTCCGCGTAGCCGACGCGGAGCACGCGCACGGTGAGCTGCCCCGGCGTGAGCCCACGCACCGTGTAGACGCCGTCGCTGTTCGTCAGCCCGCCGGCGTTCGTGCCGATGACACTGACCTGCACCGACGGCACCGGCGCGCGCGACGCCGCGTCGACGACCCGTCCCGTGACCCCGGTCGGCGTCTGGGCGTACGCGCGCGGCGCGAGCGCACCGAGCGCACCGAGCGCACCGAGCGCACCGCACGCGCCGAGGGCGGAGAGCGAACGGAGATGCCTGTGCATACGGACGGGTCTCGGGAGATAGGTCGGACGCACGCACGGCGAGCGTCGTGCGCGGGCCGGCGATCGGCGCGGTCGGCGCGATCGGCCGAACGTAGCGACCGATGCCGACTGCGCAACCCGCGGCACCGCGGCCGCGTGCACGGATCCCGGCGCCTCGGCCCCCGCTTCCGTTACGCGTCCACGCGCCCCATTCTCCGCCGACGTCCTTCTCCCTCCACCGACTCGTCGCATGCTCACCCGCCTGAGCCGCCTGCTCGTCCCGGCGCTCGCGTTAGGCACCTCGTCGGCCGTGGGGCAGCCGCCGCAGCCGCCGCAGCCGCCTCCGTACGACGTCGTCGTCCGCGGCGGACGGCTGCTCGACGGCGCGGGCAACCCCTGGGTACGCGCCGACGTCGGCGTGCGCGGCGACCGCGTCGTCACGATCGGCGACCTGAGCGCCGCGCGCGCGGCACGCGTGATCGACGCGACGGGGCTCTACGTGTCGCCGGGCTTCATCGACGTACACTCCCACGCGGGGCCGTCGCTCGCCACGACGCCGCTCAGCGGCGCGGTGCCGATCCTGACCCAGGGCGTGACGACCGTCATGGTGAACCCCGACGGCGGCGGCGCGGTCGACCTCGTGAAACAGCGCGCGGCGCTCGAGGCGGCGCGGCCGGCGATCAACGTCGGGCTCATGGTCCCGCACGGGTCGGTGCGCGGCCAGGTGCTGGGCAACCGCGACGTGACGGCGGACGACGCGGCGCTGAACACGATGCGCGCGCTCGTCGACGCCGGGATGCGCGCCGGCGCGTTCGGGCTGTCGAGCGGGCCGTTCTACGCGCCCGGGAGCTTCTCGTCGACGGGCGAGCTCGTCGAACTCGCGAAGGTCGCGGCGAAGTACGGCGGCGTCTACACGAGCCACATCCGCGACGAGTCCGACTACACCGTCGGGCTCTCCGCCGCCGTGAACGAGGTCATCACCGTCGCCCACGAGGCGCGGCTCCCCGGCATCGTCACGCACATCAAGGCGCTCGGCCCGCACGTCTGGGGGATGGCGAAGACGCTCGTCGCGCGCATCGACAGCGTGCGCGCGGCGGGCGACCAGCTGTTCGTCGATCAGTACCCGTACGAGGCGTCGGGGACTGGGCTCATCCCGTCGCTCTTCCCGCGCTGGGTCGAGGTCGGCGGGCGCGACGCGATGCGCGCGCGCCTCGCCGACCCGGCCCTCCGCGACCAGCTCCGCAAGGAGATCGGCGAGAACCTCGAGCGGCGCGGCGGCGCGGCGCGGCTCCAGTTCCAGAGCTACGCGCCCGACCACACGATCGAGGGATCGACGCTGCAGACGGTCGCCGACGAGATGCACCTCAAGCCGGTCGACGCCGCGATCGCGCTCGCGATGAAGGGTGACGCCGGCATCACGTCGTTCAACATGGACTCGACCGACATCGCGACGTTCATGCGGCAGCCGTGGACGATGACGGCGTCGGACGGCGCGCTCGTCGCGATGGGCGACGGTGTGCCCCACCCGCGCGCCTACGGCACGTTCCCGCGCAAGCTCCGGAAGTACGTGCTCGACGAGCACACGGTAGGGCTCGAGGACGCGATCCGCAGCATGACGAGTCTTCCCGCCGCCGTGTTCAACGTCGCCGACCGGGGCACGCTGCGTCCCGGCGCCTACGCCGACGTCGCCGTGTTCGATCTGTCGAAGATCCGCGACCGGGCCACGTACTCCACGCCGCACCAGCTCTCCGAAGGGGTCGTCGCCGTGCTCGTCAACGGCGTCGTCGCACTCGACAACGGCCGGGCGACCGACGCGCGCGGCGGACGCGTGCTGTCGCGCCGCCAGCCGACGATGCAGTAACGAGAGGGGCATGCGCTCATCACTCGCGTCGACGCGCCGTTCGCTCGCGACGCTCGCGACGCTCGCCGTGGTGCCGGTCGCCGCCACCTCGTCGTCGCGCACGCCGCCGCGTGGCGCTCCCGGCCCGCCGCCCGCGCTCGCGTCGCAGGTCGAGGTGCTCCGGACGGCGCACGGCGTTCCGCACATCCGCGCGCAGAATCTCGAAGCGGCCGGCTACGCGCTCGGCTACGTCATGAGCGAGGACTACGGGTCGCGCGTGGCGCTGAACCTCCTGCGCGGGCGCGGCGAGAGCGCGCGCTGGTTCGGCCGCGACAGCCTCGACGGCGATTTCGACAACCGCCTGTCGTACGCGCGCGCCGTCGCCGGCTGGCCGACGCTCGACGACGACACGCGCGCGGTCTACGCCGGCTTCGCCGCCGGCGTGACGCGGTGGGCCGAGCTGCACCCGGAGAGTCTCCCCGACGGGTTCGACGTTCGCTTCACCGGGTACGATGCCCTGGCCGCCGAGGTCGACGTCGCCGGGCCGGCGCAGGCGACACGATTCCTCGCGCGTCTCGATCCCGATGCTCGCCGTCGTGCGGCGGCCGGCGCGCCGCGGGAAGGGGAGGCGTCTCGGGTGGACGACGCCCCGCCGATCCGCGAGAGCTCGGACGCGATCGAAGGCTCGAACGCGTGGGCCATCGCCCCGAGTCGCACGAAGTCCCGGCGGGCGATCCTCCTGCGCAATCCGCACCTGCAGTGGAGCGCGGGCTACTACGAGGCACACATGACGGTGCCGGGCGTCGTCGATTTCTACGGCGATTTCCGCGTCGGCACCGCGTTCGCCGTCGTCGGCGGGTTCAACCGCGACCTCGGCTTCGCGACGACGAACAACGATCCGCTGCTCGCGCAGATCTACGCGCTCGACGCGGATTCGTCGCGCGACGATCACTATCTGCTCGATGGTGCGTCGCTCCCGCTGGAGCGCGTGACCGTGAAGGCCGAGTACCGGAATGGCGCCGGCTACGCCGCCGAGACGCAAGAGCGGCTGCGCACGTCGCTGGGCCCGGTCGTCGCGCGGGCGAACGGCAAGATCTACGTCCTCCGCACCGCGGGCGACGGCGAGGTGCGCGGGGGCAGCAGTTCCTGCGCATGATGCGCGCGACCTCGCTCGCCGAGTGGAAGGACGCGATGCGGATGCGCGCGCGAGTGACCTCGAACTTCACGTACGCCGACCGCGCGGGCAACATCTACTACGTGTGGAACGGATCGGTGCCCGTGCTGCCGACGCCGAGCGGCGGCGACAGCGTCGCCGTGCCGGTGACGCGCACGTCGGAGGTGTGGACGCGCTACGTGCCGTTCGACTCGCTGCCGCAGGTGCTCAACCCGAAGGCCGGGTACGTCCACAACGAGAACGACCCGCCGTACTACACGGTCCCGACCGATCCGCTCGACCGCTCGCGCTACCCCGCCTACCTCTCCGAGCCGCGCTTCGGGCTTCGCTCGCAGCATGCGGTCGCGCTGCTCGATCGGATGCGCAACGTCACGCTCGAGGACGTCGTGACGCGGAAGCACTCGTATCGCATGCTGCTCGCCGAGCGCGTGCGCGGCGACCTGATCACCGCGGTGCGCGCGTCGCATCCGGCGCCGGACGTGTCGGGCGCGATCGACGTCGTCGCGAGGTGGGATGGCACCGTCGCACCCGAGAGTCGGGGCGGCGTGCTGTTCGAGACGTGGTGGCGCCGCTATGTGGCCGGCGCGCGCGCCGACACGATGTACGCGGAGGGGTGGAACGCTGCGACCCCGACGACCACGCCGCGCGGACTCCGCCACGCGCCGCGCGCCGTCGACGCGTTCGCGTGGGCGGTGAGCGAGGTCACGCGCCGCTGGGGCGCCCCCGACGTCGCGTGGGGCGACGTGCACCGCGTGCGCCGCGGATCGGTCGACGTGCCGGTCGGCGGCTGCACCGGAGACATCGGCTGCTTCCGCGTGTTGCAGTACCGCGACGACCCGGACGGCCGGCGGCGCGTCGTCGGCGGTGACGGGTGGGTGCTCGCCGTCGAGTTCGGCGACCAGCCCCGCGCGTACTCGGTGCTCGCGTACGGTGAGAGCGCGCTCGACGCGTCGCCGTTCCACGCCGACCAGGCGGCGATGTTCGCACGCGGCGAGTTGAAGCCGGTCGCCTGGCTCGCGAAGGATGTGGACGCGACGACGCTGAGGCGCTACCGCCCCGGCGCGGAGCGTTAGGCGCGTGACGACGACGCTCTCGACGCCGGACGCGGCGGACGCCGGCCTCTTCGGGTGGTGGCGCGCCGGCGACGACGACGCACGCCGCGCGCTGTCGCCGCCGCCGCCGGCTGGGCGCTCGACGCGTTCGACGTGATGCTCTTCTCGCTCACCCTCGCCGCCGTCATCGCGGACCTCGGCCTCACGAAGGCGCAGGCCGGCGCGCTCGGCTCGATCACGCTGCTCGGCGGTGCGGTGGGCGGCCTGATCTTCGGCCACGTCGCGGACCGCTTCGGCCGCACGCGCGCGATGATCGCGAGCATGCTGCTCTACTCGGTCTTCACGGCAGCGTGCGGGCTGTCGCAGATCGCTGACGCAGTTCGCCGTCTTCCGCGTGCTGCTCGGGCTCGGCATGGGCGGCGAGTGGGCGAGCGGCGCCGCGCTCGTGGCCGAGACGTGGCCGGCGAAGCACCGCGGGCGCGCGCTCGGCTTCATGCAGAGCGCGTGGGCGATCGGCTTCGCGGCGGCGGCGATCGTCGTCGGCGTCGTGCTGCCGCGTTACGGATGGCGCGCGGTGTTCTTCGTCGGGGTCGCTGCCGGCGTTCTTCACGCTCTGGATCCGGCGCAACGTGCGACGAGCCGGCGGTGTGGCTCGCCCGCCGCGCGGTGCCGAACGATCGCGCGCCGCGCCGCCACACGCGCGCTTCGCCGACATGTTCCGCGGTCGCACGCTGCGACTCACGGCGGCGATCACGTTCATGAACGCGTGTGCGCTGTTCGCGTGGTGGGGGCTGAACTCGTGGGTGCCGGCCTATCTGTCGCTGCCGCCGGCGCAGGGCGGCGTCGGGCTCGCGACCGAGACGATGTCGTGGTTCGTCGTCGCGATGCAGGTCGGCATGTGGCTCGGCTACGTGACGTTCGGATACATCGGCGACGCGTTCGGCCGCAAGCGCGTGTACGTCACCTACCTCCTCGTCGCGGCAGTGCTGCTCCCGCTCTACGGCGCGGTGACGCGGCCGGCGATCCTGCTGCTGCTCGGCCCCTTCGTCGCGTTCTTCGGCACCGGGTACTTCAGCGGCTTCGGCGCGGTGACGGCGGAGATCTATCCGACGGCGATCCGCGCGACGGCGCAGGGGTTCACCTACAACGTCGGGCCGCGTCGCGAGCGCGGCGGCGCCGTTCACGATCGGGACGCTGGCCGCATCGCACGGCTTCGCGACGGCGTTCGCGCTCTCGGGGGCAGTGTTCCTGCTCGGCGCGCTGGCGTGGGTGGCGATTCCGGAGACCGCGGGGCGAGAGCTGAGTTGACCGGCCTGGCTGACGGCGGGACTCACGGCCGACCGGCGAGGCTCACGGCGATGGGGCAGGGCTGAACGGGCGGTACGCGGCTGACGAGGCGGAACGCGCTTCCGGCCGCGGAACGCACGGCACCTGCGGAACGCCCGGGGAGACGCGGGACACGAGCTGCGGGCTGTCGGTCACCCGTTCGGAGAGCACGACACTCCCCGAGATCACGTCGCCCCCCGACAGCTCGTCGAGGCCTCCGCCGTGATACGCGTCCTCGCCGTGCTCGCTCGCATCGAGCCCCGCGAGCTCGTCGGCGAGCGACACGCGCAGCCCGACCGTCACGCGCACCGCCGTCAGAATCGTCGCTGTCGCTGCCCCGCTGAAGCAGACCGTCGCGACCACCGCGATGAGCTGCGTCCCGACGAGCCCCGCGTGCCCGGCGAGCAGCCCGTCCGCGCCCGCGGCATTCACGGTTCGCGTCGCGAACACGCCTGTGAGCACCGCGCCGACGATTCCCGCCACCCCGTGACACGCGAAGACGTCGAGCGCGTCGTCGATCTTCACGCGCGTCCGGAGTTGGATCGCGCCGTAGCTCGCACCGGCCGCGAGCGCGCCGATCGCGATCGCCGAGGCCGGCGTGACGAAGCCCGCTGCGGGCGTGATGGCGACGAGCCCGACCACCGCTCCCGTCGCGACGCCGACCGCCGTCACGCGACGCGTGCGCCACAGGTCGAGCAGCATCCACGCCGTCATCGCTGCCGCCCCCGCCGTGTGCGTCGTCGCGAACGCATTCGCCGCGACCTCGTTCGCGCCTAACGCCGAGCCCGCGTTGAAGCCGAACCAGCCGAACCAGAGCAGCCCCGCGCCGACGAGTGAGAAGGGCACGTTGTGCGGCACGAGCGCCGCTCGGCCGAGGTCGCGCCGGCGGCCCAACATCGCCGCCGCGACGAGCGCCGAGGTGCCGGCGCTGATGTGGACGACCGTCCCGCCGGCGAAGTCGAGCGCGCCCAACGCGCGCAGCCAGCCGTCGGTCGACCACACCCAGCGCGCGAGCGGGTCGTAGACGAACGTCGTCCACAGCACGGCGAGCAGCAGATACGCCGGGAAGCGGAGCCGCTCGACGACGGCACCCGAGATGAGGGCGACGGTGATTCCGGCGAACATCGCCTGGAACAGCGCGAAGAGCAGGTGCGGGATCGTCGCCGCGTACGTCGCGTTCGGCGCGACGCCGACGCCCGACAGCCCCCACCACGACAGCCCGCCGAAGAACGCGTTCCCCGGGCCGAACGCGATCGAATAGCCGACCAGCACCCACTGCAGCGACACGACGCCGAGCGCGGCGAGACTCATGACGAACGTGTTCAGCGCGTGCTTGCCGCGCACCAGTCCGCCGTAGAACAGCGCGAGTCCCGGCACCATGAGCATGACGAGGGCGGTCGAGACGAGCACCCACGCCGTGTCTCCCGCGGAGAGCACGGCCGCGTTCATCCGGCCGTCTCCACCGCGTGGATGGGGAACAGGTCGGTCGCTCGGCGCTGGACCTCGCTGGCCGTGACCGGCGTCAACGCCTCGACGTCGCGCTCCCCCGTTCGGATGCGGATGACCTCGTGGATCGGCTGCACGAAGATCTTGCCGTCGCCGACGTCGCCCGTGCGCGCGGCCGACAGGATCGCCTGGATGCACGGCTCGACGAACGGTTCCGAGCACGCCATCTCGATCTTGACCTTGTCGCGGAACTCGAGCACGAGCGACGAGCCACGGTAGTGCTCGACGACCTCGCGCTCGCCGCCGTGCCCGCTCACGCGGGAGAGGGTCATGCCCGTCACGCCGGCACGGAACAGCGCCTCTTTCACGGCGCGGAGGCGTTCGGGGCGGACGACGGCAGTGATGAGCTTCATGAATGACATCCGGGAGGAGGGAGCACGCTCCCGAGACTACGCGTCAGATCCGGACGTGTCAACGAAAATTCGCGAGCTTTGCACATATCGAGCGACATTCTGTCAGAAATCCGCCGGAAATGCGCGATGCGTGTACGGATCAGTGCGAAATCTGCACGAATGCCCACGCGCGCTGGAACGGTTTCCCTCCGTGCGGTCGCCTGCGGGCGGGCGCACGACCCCCGATCCTCGCTCGTTCGCCGAACGACGTGGACGCGGTGAAGTCCCGGTGCCGCCGGGTCCACCGCGACGGCCGCTACCGCGAGACCGTCGAGTCGGTGCCGATGGGCGTCGCGGCCGGCGGGCGCGTCGCCGCGAGCAACTGACGCACGAGCAGGGTGGCGCGCTCGGCCGCCGCGGCGGCGGCGGCGAGGTCGCGCGCGGCGGGGTGCGACGCGTCGAGCTCGGCGCGCGCGAAGTCGACGTTCCCGGCGATCACCGTCAACAGGTTGTTGAAGTCGTGCGCGATCCGCCCGACGCGGTCCCGCAGCTCGGCGAGCGCGTCGGGCGCCGGCTCGGGCACCTCGGGGGGCGTCGACGGCTGCGTCACCGTCCCGGCGCGTTCTCCCACGCGCGGAGGTCGGCGTCCTCACCGTCGCCGCCGGGGCGGCCGTCGCGCCCGTAGCTCTGCAAGTCGTAGCCGCTCGGATTCGCCGAGCCGGGCGAGGCGTAGCGGTAGGGGTGCCCCCACGGGTCGGTCGGCACCGCCTTGCGCAGATACGGCCCTCGCCACGTCGACGCGCCGGCCGGCGCCGTCCACAGCGCCTCGAGCCCGTCGGCGGTCGACGGATAGCCCCCAGTGTCCAGCCGGTACGAGTCGAGCGCGGTGCCGAGCATCTCCATCTGCGCCCGGGCCGCCGCGTCTTTCGCGACGCCGACGTTGCGGAAGATGTTCGGCGCGACCAGGGCGGCGAGGATCGCGATCACGACCACGACGACGAGGATCTCGAGCAGCGTGAAGCCGCGACGCCGGCGTGCGTCGAGATCGGACGCGACTCCGCGTCGTCGGCGCACCGTGCCGCCAAGCTGCTCCGCGACTGCGAACGCCGACATGCGATCTCCCACCGAATGACACGCCAAACATACGCGGACGGCGTCGATGCACCAATGCGCATCGCGCGCACGCCGCGCCGCAAGGGTCAGCGAACCGCTTCACCGGCGCGTATGCCGGATGCGACCCGACCGGCGTCCCGGACGGCGGAGCGTCTTTCCCCCCACCAGCGAGGCCGCATGCGGCGCTCTTCCCAGCGCACCCTCTGCATCGCACTGCTCGGCGCCGCATCGGCGTTAGGCGCACAGCCAGCGAGTCAGACGACACAGGCGATCGACCAGGAGTACACGGCGAAGATCAAGGAGTACCTGCCAGGATCCGCGCATCTCGACCGAGCTCGTCGACCACCTGCCCGCGTCGGCGACCGTGCCGACGCCGCTCAAGTTCCTCGGCACGCATCGTCGGCACGCCGGGCGAGCTGACGTACGCGAAGGACATCCATCGCTACTTCGAGGCGCGTCGCCGACGCCGCGCCGGCGCGCGCGAAGGTCTGGACGATCGGCAAGACGCGAAGAAGGGCGCGACATGGTCGTCGCTCGCGATCGCCGACGAGGCGACGATCGCGCGAGCTCGACAAGTACAAGGGCTATGCTCAACGCAGCTCACCGACCCGCGCAAGACGACCGAGGCGCAGGCGCAGCAGCTGATCAAGCACGGCGAAGCCGATCTACTGGCTGACGAGCGGCATGCACTCGCCCGAGACCGGCGGCCCGGAGATGCTGCATGGAGCTGGCGTACCGGCTGGTGGTCGAGGAGACGCCGTTCATCCAGAACATCCGCAACAACGTCATCACGTTCATCACGCCGGTGCATCGAAGTCGACGGCCGCGAGAAGATGGTCGACACGTACTACTTCAACAAGAAGCGCGCCGCGGGCGACGCCGCGGCTGCCGCTGATGTACTGGGGCAAGTACGTCGCAGCACGACAACAACCGCGACGGCATGGGGCAGTTCCTCGAGCTGACGCAAGGACGGTCGACGCAGACGTCCTGCGAGTGGACGCCGACCGTGCATGCACGACCTGCACGAGGCGCAGACGTACCTCTACTCGTCGACCGGCACGGGCCCGTACAACGAGCGCTCGACCCGATCACCGTCAACGAGTGGTGGCTGCTGGCGCAGAACGACGTGATGGAGATGACGAAGCGCGGCGTGCCTGGCGTGTGGACCTACGGCTTCTACGACGGCTGGGTGCCGAACTACATGTTCTTCATCGCGCACTCGCACAACGCGATCGGCCGCTTCTACGAGGTGCAGAGCTACGGTCCGGATCAACGTACGAACGTGACGCCCGGCGCGACGACGACGAGCAAGGAGTGGTTCCGCCCGAACCCGCCGCTGCCGACTCGATCAAGTGGGGCCCGCGCAACAACACGAACATCCAGCAGTCGGCGGTGCTCTATCTCGCTGAGCCACGTCGCGAAGAACCGCGAGCACGTACCTCGAGAACTACTGGCTCAAGAACAAGCGCGCGGTCGACGAAGGGCGACGAACGGGCCGATCGACGGCTGGGTGATCCCGGCCGGCCAGCACGCGCAAGGCGAACGCGGCCGAGGCGGTGAACGAGCTGCGGACGCAGGGGCTCGAGGTTCACACGCGCGACGAGCGCGTTCAAGGCCGGCAGACGTCGACGTGAAGCCGGGCGACTACATCATCCGCGGCGACCAGCCGTACCGCACGATCGCCGACATGTACTTCTCGCTCCAGAACTATCACGCCGAGCAACCCGTCGCCGTACGACGACACCGGCTGGACGTTCCAGCTGATGCGCAACATCACGGTCACCGCCGGTGACCGACAAGCGTCGATCCTCGATCAGCCGATGACGCTCGATCGACGCGCCGACGTCGACGGCGGCGGGCGGCATCGCCGGCACGGGCGCACGTGTCGTCGTCGAGCACACCGAGCGACAACAACCTCGTCACGTTCCGCTTCAAGAACGCCGCGCGTGAAGATGCAGGCGGCGGAGGAGGAGTTCGAGGCGGCCGGCCACCAGCTTCAGCGCCGGGCGCGATCATCATCGCGCGGCGCGAACCGCGCGCAGCTCGAGCCGGAGCTCAAGGAGCTCGGCCTGTCGGCGTGGGCCGTCGACCGGCGCGCCGACGGTGAAGACGCACGACCTCGACATCCCGCGCATCGGCTACGTGCACAGCTGGACGCGCACGCAGGACGAGGGCTGGGTGCGCGCCGCGTTCGACACGTACGGCGTGCCGTACACCTACTTCGGCGAGGACGCGGCTGAAGGCGGGCAACCTGCGCGCGAAGTACGACGTGATCATCTTCCCGCACGGGCGGCACCGGGCTCGCGGGCGGCGGTGGCGGCGGCGGCGGCGGCGGAGCGGGCGCCGCCTCGCCGGCGACACCAGCCGATTCCGTACCGGCGCACCGCGGAGTACCCGTCGCTCGGCTATCCCGGACTCGACGGACGACATCCGCGGCGGCGTCGGCGCGGACGGGCTCAAGACGCTGTACGAGTTCGTGCAGCGAGGGCGGCACGCTCATCACCGAGGGCGAACACGGCGCAGATCTTCCCCGACCTGAACCTCACGCCCGGCGTGACGGTCGAGCGGGCGAACGGCCTGTTCGCGCGCGGCACGATCCTCCGCGGCGTCATCGCCGACCGGACGAGCCCGCTCGTCTACGGCTATCGTACGGCGAGCTGCCGGTGTACTTCAGCCAGACGCCGGTGCTCAACGCGAGCGACCTCCGCCGCCGTGCAGATCGCCGGCGCGGCGACGCCGCGGCGGGCGAGCCGGCTCGATCGCGCAGAACACGACGCCGATGGCGTTCCCCCTCAAGCTCTCGCCGTGGGACCCGGCGAAAACGGGCACGGCGTACGGCACCGTGGCCCCGGCAACAACGCGAATCGCACGGCCGGCGGCGCGGGTGGCGGCGCCGGGGGCGGCGTCGGCGGCGGCGGGTTCGGCGGCGGGCCGGGCGGGGGCGGTGGCGCCGCGGCGCAGGAGCTCGGCCTCACGGTCGAAGCGAACGCGAAGCCGCGCGTCGTCATGCAGTTCCCGGCGAGGGCGGAAGAGATGCTGCTCTCCGGCACGCTCGAGAACGGCCAGCTGCTCGCGAATCGCGCGCAGCTCGTCGACGAGCCGATCGGAAAGGGACACCTCGTGATGTTCGCGATCCGGCCGTTCTGGCGGTGGCAGACGCAGGGCAACTACGCGCTCGGTTTCAACGCGATCATGAACTGGAATGATCTCGACGCCGGGTCCGGAGCGGCCGGCGCCGCGACGCGCGTGTCGAAAGACGGAACGCCGTAGCCGGGGGGCTCCCTGACGGCGTCGACGGTCCGGCGGGGGCGGTCGGCGGTTCCCCTACGGCGTACCCGCGCGGGCGAGACGGCGCTCGCGGTGACGCGACGTCGGTACGGCGCGGGATTCGGATGAGTGAAGATCGGCATGACCTGGCGGCTCACGACCGAGCGCCGGGTCATGTTCGTCCGTTCCGATTCCTCCGCCTCACCCCCCCCGCCTCACCGCCCCCGCCTCACCGCCCCGCCACGCGTGCTAGCCGCGCGTGATCGTGATCGTCCTCGAGACCGCGTTGAACTGCACCGGATACTCGGTGAGCGGCCGCGGCGCCGGCCCCGCCACGTTCTTCCCCGTCGCGTCGTAGTACGAGTCGTGACACGCGCAGTGAATGCGACTGTTCGTGAAGTCCGACACGGTACAGTTGTCGTGCGTACACGTGCTCGTGAACGCACGGTACGTGTCGTTCCCCGTGTTGATGACGATCACGTTCGGTCCCCGCCCGCTCGCGTCCACGACGTTGTTCGTGCCGGCGTTCGTGATGAGATAGCCGCCGCTCGCGGCGAGTCCCGCGGCGCTCGTGAGCGGGATCGTGACGACGCCGTTCGCGTACGTCACCCCGCTCGCGGGCGTCCCGGGCGACGTCGGGCCGTCGCCGCCGCGCCCCCCGCACGCGCTCGCGAGCGCGGCGGCGACCGCCGACAGGCCGCTCGCCGTGAGAAAGCCGCGGCGCGTGAGCGAGTGCGCGGCGAGCGCGGGACAGCCGGCGGGAAGGGGAGCCAGGACGTCGGTCGACGTCGGTGTGTCGAGCGTGCGGAGCGTGCGCATGAACGAGGGCTACGGAGTGAACGGTACGACGCTGCTGGCGTCGAGCGGTGTCGGCAGACGACGACGACTGATGCCGCGTCGCAATATCGTCCGCAGACCCGCGGCCGATAGCCCGCACTCCATCCTCCTCGCGGCGCACGGGCGCGTCGCAGAACGCCACCGGGCCGTTTTTTTCCCTCGCGTGGACTCGCTGCCCGTCACATATTCGCGCGGCGTCGGTTGCGGTTTTTCCGCGTGTAGAGGTGACGGCGCGCGGTGTGCCAGTATTTCTGCACCACCGGCTCCATCACTCGCCTGATCGCCGGCCGCCGCATGGAACCGCCCGTTGCCGGCGCCGTCCGCCGTTCCCTCGTCACGACACTCTCTCGAACCTGTCCGCGCCCGTGCTCGTGACCTCGCCGCCATTCCGTAGCGCGCCATGACCCAGGCCGGCATGCCTGACCGCTCGACAGGCTCGGCGTCACAGGTGGCCTGGGCGGCGCTCCACGGCGCCGCCGGCATCGTCGTCGAGCGTCCGGACGGCACCGTCGTCGACGCGAACCCTGCCGCCTGCCGGATGTTCGGCTACGACGCCGCGACGCTCGTCGGGCGGCCGTACACGGTGCTCTGCGTTCCGGGCGAGCGCGCCACCCAGGCGACGCTGCGAGCGGCACTCGTCGCCGGAATGCGCCGCTCGCACGTGGGTCGCTGGCACTACGCGCGACAGGATGGGACGACGGTGACCGCCGACGTCATCACAACACGCGTGTCCGCCGAGTCGGCCGACGCGGGTCGTGCGGCCGACGGCGACGGGGGGACGCACATCGTCTCGGTCGTGCACGAGCGGCTCGCGGTGTCGAGCGACGACCCGGTTCCCGACGGCGCGGGGGCTGGCGAGCGCCTCGAGTCGCTCGGTCTGCTCGCGGGGGGGATCGCGCACGACTTCAACAACGTGCTCGCCGTGATCCGCGGCAACCTCGAGCTCGCCCGCGACGCGCTCGACGCGCCGGCGCCGGACGTCCGCAGCGCGCTCGTCGACCTGTACGCGGTCGAGCAGGCGACGACCCGCGCGACGGCGCTCGTGCGACAGCTCCTCGCCTTCGGGCGCATGCAGGCGCGCGCCCCCGAGCCGCTCGACCTGAGCGTCGTCGCACGCGACATGCTGCCGCTCTGCCGCGTCGCGCTGGGCCCGGAGATCCCGCTCTCGCTGCGCCTCGCGGCCGGACTGCCGCGCATCCTCGCCGACCGCACGCAGCTCGAGCAGGTGCTCATGAACCTCGTCGTGAACGCGCGCGACGCGGTGACCGAAGCGCAGGTCATCGCGCCGCACGCCGGCGATGCCCGCCGCGGCGTCACGGTGACGACGACGCTCGACGAGCTCGCGCCGCACGCCGCCGCGCGACTCGGCCTCGCGGCCGGGGCGACGTACGTGCGGCTCGCCGTGCGCGACACCGGGATCGGCATGACCGACGCGACGCGGGCGCGCATCTTCGAGCCGTTCTTCACGACGAAGCCCGTCGACCGGGGCACGGGGCTCGGCCTCGCGGCGACGTGGGGGATCGTGCGGCAGTCGGGAGGCGCGATCGACGTCGACACGCGGTGGCAGGAAGGAAGCACGTTCTCCGTCTACTTCCCGGTCGCCGCGACGCCCGCCGCCCCCGCCGCGCCGGCCGCGCCGCCGTGCTCGGCGTCGACCGCCACGCGCTCCACGGCGACGGCGTCCGATCGGGAACCCGCGCTCGGCTCGGCGTTCGACGAGCGCCTCGTCGCCGCGTCTGGATCTGGCGGGCGCCGCCTCGTCGCCGTCCGCGCCGACGAACGGGTGCCCCGCACGATCCTGCTCGCCGAGGACGATCACGCGGTGCGCCGCGTCGCCGCCCGACTGCTGCGCGGGGCCGGCTATCGCGTCCTCGAAGCGGGAGACGGCGTCGACGCGCTCGCGCTGTGGCGCGCGCACGGCGGCGAGGTCGACCTGCTGCTGGCCGACATCCGCATGCCGCGGCTGCGCGGGGATCTCCTCGCCGAGGCCGTGCGCCGCGAGCGGCCGGAGCTGCCCGTGATCCTCATGACCGGCTTCGCCGACGACCCGTCGCGGGGCGGCGCCGTCTCGATCGACGCCGCGGCCGACCGTCCGCTGGCGAAGCCGTTCTCTGGCGTGGAGCTGCTGGAACGGGTCGCGGCGGCGCTGCCAGCGCTCGCAGGGTCGCCGGCTGGTGAGATCTCGTTAGGCGCCGTCGAGTGAGCGTTCGGCGCCTGCGGGACCGCCGTCAGGCACTCGCCAGGCAGCCGTCACGCAGCCGTCAGGCAGCCGTCAGGCACCAGACGCCGCGACCGCGCGACCCGCGGCGATCGCCTCGCGCAGTCGGTCGAGCACCGGCTGCACCCCCTGCCGCCGCACGTCTTCGACCGAGACGTCGGCGTAGCGGCGCAGGACGTTGCGCAGGCCGTTCCCCGACGGGAAGCCGTACGTCCACGCCACGTCGTCGACCGTGCACGCCGGTTCGCCGAGCGTCTGCGCGGCGAGCAGCAGGCGGCACCACGTCGACAACTCGCGCGGCCCGGGCAGCCCGGCGCGCCGCGTCCGTTCGAGCAGCGTCTGCCGCGAGACGGTGAGCGCCTTCGCGACGTCGGCGAGCGTCGTCGCCTCGGTGAAGTGCTCGAACGTGTAGCGCACGAACCCGGCGAGCGAATCGGGGACGAGCGCCACCACCGACGCGACCAGATGTTCGCTGCCGGCGCGCTGCACGGCGCTCCCCAGGGCATCGCGTAGCGCCTTTCCCTCGTCGTCGATCCCGGCGATGACGAGCTCGTGAATCCCCGCGGCCGCGAACGCGAGCACGGCCGCCGACATCCCGAGCCGCAGTCGCGTGTAGCCGAGGACGACGACGTCCGGCGCCGACGCGCGGACATCGCGCACCGCTTCCGCCGTGGCCACGCCGTCCGCATCGCGCGCCTCGACGACGACGACGGCCGGCCGCCGCGCCGCGACGGCGCTCCGCAGCTCGGCGACGCGGTCGACGCACTGGAGCGTCGTGCCCGCCGGAACACCGTTCCCCATCCCCGGCACGCCGCCGCGGACGACGGCCTGCAAGCGCGCTACGTTCTCGCGGTCGCAGACGAGCGCGACCACGCCGGCGCGCGGCGCGTTCACTCGGGCGACAGGGCGAGCGGCGCTGGGGCTCACCGGGGTGATTCTCCGCGTGCAGCGTAGGGAGACGCGACGCGCGACAGCGCGTCCCGTCGGAGTGTGTGACAGGTTGTCCCGGCGTGTAGGCGTCGTCCCGGTCCGACGTGAGATTCTAGCTCATTCACCTTCTGGAGCCCGTCATGCGTCTCACGTCCGTCCGTTCGCTCCGCCTTGCCGCCATCCTCGTGCCGACGACCGTCGTCTCGCTGCTGGCCGGGTGCAGCGACGCCACGGCCCCGACCGAGGTCCGCGCCGCCGACCAGTCGATCAGCCGCGCCCGGCGGAGCGTCAACGACGGCGGCCAATGCGAGTACGGGCGCCAGTCCGACGGCTCCTGCCGCAGCGGCGTCACGATGCCGTGGTACTGACGGGACGCACGACGACGTGCCCGCCCCGTCGGGGCCGGGCAGCCACCGCCGCAGAGCTCCTGCGGTCGCGCGCGTCGTGAGTGCGGCGGTCATATGGCGGGGATGCCAGTCAGGTACCGATCGAGCGCCGTGAGCGATTCCATGGAACGCAGAGCCGCCCGCGCGTGCGCCGTGCGACGGGCCACCGTCGATCGGACAGGTGTGCGCGCTGTTCCCACGCTGCGCCCGCTCGTCGGCAGCGACGCCTGCACACGCAATCGCTCGGCGACGAGCGCGGTGACCCGCTCGGCGCGGAAGGCGAATTCGTGAAATCCTTCCGCACGCGCGATCACGCCGGCACGGACCGCGTACTCTCCGGCGCGCACGGCGTCGATGTCGAGCAGCCCTTCCGCCACTTCGGTGAGCGTGTGCGTGCTCTCGTAGGCGCGTCCGGCGCGGGCGATCACACGGTCGATCGTGTGCGTCAACTGACTCACGAGCCGCGTCTCGCGGAGGCGCGCGGCCGCCTGCACCGCCGTGCCGAGCGCGGCGAGCTGCAGGCGCGGGTTGGCCGTCAGCTCGAGTCCGTGCAGACATGCGCCGATCGCCGCACGGTCGGCACCGCACAGCCGGCCGAGCGCCGCGAGGTTGATGAGCGCCTCCGCCCGCTCGTCGGGCGCGCTCGGCGCGATGTACTGCACGGCGGCCCAGCCGTGCGTGAGCGCCATGTCGACGTCGTTCGCGTTGTGCGCGGCGAACAGCAGACCGTGGTGCGCCGCACGCAGCAATTCGGACGAGTCGGCGCGGCGCGCGGCGCGGATGGCGCGCTGCAGGGTGCTGCGCGCCTCCGGATAGTTGCCGCGCATGCTGTACAGATTGCCGAGGCCCACCAGTGCCCGCGCGGCGACGTCGGGGGCGTGCGCGGTGCGCGCGAGGCGGGCGGCTCGCTGGTAGAGCGCGTCGGCCGCGGCGAGCTCGTTCAACTGACGGGCGACGCGCCCTTCCTGCGCCAGCAGCAGCCCCTCGGCGTGCGCGTCGAGCGCCGGAGCGAGCAGCGTGCGCGCGGCGCTGAGCATGACACGCGCGAGCTGGAACGCGCTGATCGTCTCGGCGTCCGCGGCGAGATCCTGGACGGCGGCGAGCGCGGCGTCGCGAACGTCCGCCGCGAGCGCGGCGTCGCTCCGCAGTGCGTTCGCCAGCGCGTCGAACGCGTCCGCGACGACCGCGACGGTGCGCGCGAGGCGGGCGTCGCGCGATCCTCCGCTGTCTCCGGGGAACTCGGGCGCGGCTGGCCACTCCGGCGCGAGTCCGCGGAGCCCGGCCGCCGCGCCGGCGAGCAGCGTCGCCTGCTGCGGACGTTGCGCGCGCGCGGCGCGAGCGAGCGTGTGCGCGACGAGAATCCACGCGTCGTCGGCCACGCAGAGCGGCGCCACGCCGCCCAGGCGCTCGACGTCCGCGCGGTAGGCGTCGAACGGCGCGAGCGGCGCCGGCACGGCCGGAATGATCAGTCGGGAAGCGCGAGCCGCTCGAGGTATGTCGGATACGTCGGACACGTCGGCGATCGGTCGAGTGGACGTCGGGCTGGCGCGGATGGCGTCGCCACGTGTGGTCAGATGCAACTTCTGGCGCATCTACGTTACAGCGCCATCGCGGAACTGCCTAGAGGGGGCGCGTCCGCGTGACGGCGCCGTACGTGCCCATCCTGCTCGTCGAGCGCGGGCCGCTCCGCGGTCTCGCGGCGACGCGCGACGAGGTGAAGGCACGGCTGACCCCGCTGTTCGACGTTCGCGCGGAGAGCGCCGGCGAGCGGCTGGACGACGTCGGCCCGCTGACCGCGCGCGTGCGCGCGCTCGCCGACGCGTGGAGTGGTGAGCACCCGGCGTTCCTCGACTGCCGCACCGGCGCCGGTGACGAACGGTTGCGCGACGGGCGGGTGCATCTCGCGCACCTGCTCGACGAGGGGCGCCAGCGCGGCTTGCGGCTCGTACCGGTGACCGGGCTGCGGCGGCCGGCGGCGTATCAGCTCGCCGTCGCCGACGCGGCGCTCACCGATGGACGCGGCGCCTGTCTGCGCGTCGAGCTCGGCGACGTCGAAGCGATCGAGTCGATCGAGGGGCGCGTCGACGCGTTCCTCGAGACCGTCGCACTCGCGCCCGACGTGATCGATCTCGTCGTCGACCTCGGCGAGATCCCGCACGCGCGGCTGGCGCTGCTGCAAGTCATGGCGCGGGCGGTGCTCGCTCCGCTCGCCGGGCTCGCGCCGTGGCGCTCGGTCACGCTCGCCGCGGCGGCCGCCGCGCCCCCGGACGTGGACTACGCGCGCGGCGCGGGACGGACGATCGAGCGCACCGACTGGCTGCTCTGGCGTCTGCTCGCCGCGGACGCGGCACCACGGGGGCTGCGTTTCGGCGACTACGGGCCGTGGCGCCGGCCGATCGCGAGCGGGAGTGGCGGCCGCTGGCTCTACTACACGCACGACGCGGCATGGCTGCTCGTCGACGCGGCGCCGCCGGCACGGCTCGCGGCGACGGCCGTCCGCGAGGGGGCGGGCGGCGTCTACCGCGCCCGGCTGTCACGCGCCGACGACGCGCCGCCGCTCGGCGAGCTGTCGCGGCAGCCTGAGTTCCACGGCGTCGCGCATTGCGCTGGCGATGCCTGCTTCGTCGAGTGTTCGCCGAACGGGCGCACCGACCCGAGCGTGTGGCGGGCCGCCGCGACGACGCACCATCTCACGACCGTCGTCGAGCAGCTCACCGACGCGCCGCACGGCCTCGCCGACTGACGCATTCACCGACTCCACCGACTCATGTGTGAACCTGGCTCGCGCTCGCCCTCGTGGATTCCGAGCGGCCGCACCTACATCGTCCTTCTCGCGGGCGACGGAACGCCGTCGACCGCGCGTCCACGACCCCTGGGCACCGTGGCCGCCGCCGGCGCGGCGGCCGCCCGCGTCCTCGCTCGCGAGCTGGCGCACACGTTCACCGGGGCGAGCGCCCAGGAGGTGCCGCCGTCGCGGCTGCGTGTGGTCGCCGCGGGGAGCGCGCCCTGCGACCTGCTGTGGCGAGCGCTCGCGATGGACGGCGCGCGGATGGCGGCGGCCTGAGCGCTCCCAGGGGGCTCGAGGCCCCCTATTGCATCGACGCCTCTCTTGCGGGAAACGGATGCGGGTGAAATGATGCCGCCGTCACAGTCTTCGCGACTCCGTTGCAGCCCCCCCCTGGAGCACACTCCGATGCGTTCGATCCCTCGCGCCCTCGCCCTCGCCGCCACGCTCGCTGCCACGCTCGGCGCGCCGCTCGCCGCTCCGTTGGGCGCCCAGCTCGTCAACGGCAACTTCGAATCGTCGACGCCGGTAGCGGGCAGCGTCGACACGTACGGCGCAGGAAGCAGCTTCGGCGGGTGGACGGTCGGTCAGGGTACGATCGATCTCCTCAACGGGTACTGGCAGGCCGCAGACGGGACGTACTCCGTCGATCTGGACGGTGTCTCGGTCGGGAGCATCTATCAGGACGTCGCGACGACGATCGGCGAGGCATACACGCTCGGGTTCTCGCTCGCCGGCAATCCCGCTGGTGGTCCCGTGATCAAGACGATGGACGTGCTCTGGGGTGGCTCGGTCGTGGGATCGTACACCTTCGACATCACCGGGCGCTCGTTCGCCGCCATGGGGTGGACGCCGTACACCCTCGCCGGCCTCGTGTCGACGACGGCGACGACGCGACTCGAGTTCCGGAGCACGACGGGCGGCAACTTCTACGGCCCCGCCGTCGACGCGATCACGCTCGCTCCGGCGGTGAGCGCGGTGCCCGAGCCGGCGACGCTGGCGCTCGTCGCGGGCGGGCTCGCCCTCGTCGGCGGCGTCGCGCGCCGCCGCCGCACGCACTGACGCCGCACGCACGGACACGGCACGCACGGACACGGCACGCACTGACGCGGCACGGCTCGGCCATCTCGCGCCTCGCCGGCGCGCTCCGGGGGACCCGCACGACTGCGGGTCCCTCGTCTGTCGTCTCGGCGAGACGGTGAGCATCTTTCGCGGCGGCCGGCGTGTCGAACGTGCCGGCGATCGCGTCACCGGTCCGGTGACTGCGCGCGTCGCGTCGGTCCTCGTCCACGTCAGCATCGTGCGTATGCCAGTCTCTCCGCGCTCTCGCCGCGCCGCGGCGCTCGCCGCCGGTGCCGCCGCCGTCGTCACGGTCGCCGCCGCGCTCCCCGCCGAGGTGCCTGGCGACCTGCTCGCCCAGGTGATGACGCTCGTGCGCGACAGGTACGCGGCGTCGGACATCCCCGACGTCTACGAGCGCGCCGCCAAGGGGCTCGTGCGCGAGCTCGGTGATCCGTACAGCCAGCTGCTCTCGCCGAAGGATCTGGAAGACTTCTCGCGCGCGACGCTCGGCCGCTACGCCGGTGTGGGGATGGAGGTCGTTCCGGTCGGCGACAGCGTCTTCGTCGGCGAGGTCTTTCCCGGCGGGGCGAGCGCCGGGGCGGGGCTGCATCGCGGTGACCGTCTGCTGCGCATCGACGGCTGGTCGGTCGACCGGCATCCGAGCGACAGCGTCGTCGCGCGCCTGCGCGGGCTGCCGAACACGACGGTCGTCGTCGACTTCACGCGGCGGATCGGCGGCGACGCGCAGGCGACGCTGCGGCGTGGGGTCGTGCGGGTCCCGGCGGTGTCGTATGTCCTCATGCAGCGCGGGATCGGGTACATCTACCTGCCCGGCGTGTCGGCGACGGCGGGGCCGGACATGCAGGCGGCGCTCGCTCGGGTCACGACGACTGCCGGCGCCAGGGGGATCGTGATCGACCTGCGCGGCAACGGCGGCGGCGCGGTCGACCAGGCGGTCACGGCGGTCAGCGCGCTGCTCCCCGCGAATCAACCGGTGCTCGACATCCGGGAGCGCACCGGGAGCGTCGTGCTCCGCACCGAGGACGCGCCGTCGCGCACGCCGCTGCCGGTCGTCGTGCTGCAGGATGGCGGGACGGCGTCGGCCGCGGAGATCATCGGCGGCGCGCTGCAGGACCACGACCGCGCGCTGATCGTCGGACTCCCATCGTTCGGCAAGGGGCTCGCGCAGTCGCTCTTCCCGCTCGACGGCGGGTGGGCGTTGAAGCTGACGACCGCCAAGTGGTTCACGCCGAGCGGCCGATCGATTCACCGCGACCGCACGGCGGGGGATTCGGCGCGGCACGAGGCGGTCGCGTCGGGGACGGCGCCGCGCCGCTTCCAGAGCGTGGGCGGGCGGCCGCTGGCCGGCGACGGCGGGATCACCCCGGACGTCATCGTGCGCTACGACACGCTCGGCGGCGCGGACCGCACGATGGCGCTGCAGCTGGGCCGCGACGGTGCAGGGGTGAACCGGGCGCTGCAGCGGGTCGCGCAGCGGCTGTCGCTGACGATCGACACGACGTTCGTGGTGACCGACGCGTGGCGTGAGGCGCTGCGCCAGGCGCTGCTCCGCGAGCGGGTCCGCGTCGACTCGACCGCGTGGGCGGCGGCGGCGCCGTGGGTCACGCAACTGCTCGAGCAGCGGGTGGCGACATTCGCGTTCGGGCCGGGGGAGGCACGTCGGCGGGCGCTGGCGCACGACCGACAGTACCTCGTCGCGGACTCGCTGCTGCGGTCGGCGACGTCGGCGCGGGATCTCGTCTTCCGCGCGGCGAGCGCGAAGCCGGCGGGGAGCTGACCGCCCCGCCGCCTCACCTCGTTCGCCGTGCGTCACACCGTATCACCGCGCGCTGACACTCCCTCGCTGCATCTATGCGGGTGCGGGCGGCTGATACGTCGGCCGCCGGGGGCACGTTCGGCAGCGGAGGTGCGCGATGGCTCAGGAGTTGCCGATTTCGCTCCGTCGAGAACGGTCTACGCAGCACTCACTCTGGCACGGGCACGCGCGTGATCAACATGGCTGATGGGAAGCAGTTCGCAGTGGCGGTCGCAGCAATGCTCGCCGGCGGCAGCGCACAGGCGCAGAACGTCGTGACCAACGGCAACTTCGAGACGTCGGGGGCATTCGGCACCATCCCCGGATTCAGCGTCTCGGGGTGCGAGGCCAGCGCCCCGTTCGGGGGTGTCTTCCTCAGCGGCATCCTCGGCCGGCCGGGCGGGGACGAGCGCGGCGGCGTTCACCTCGCGCAACTGCCTGTCGAGCATCTCGCAGGCGCTTCCCACGGTGGCCGGCCAGCAGTACAGCGTGAGCTTCTTCGCGCGCGTGAACACGACGGTCGCGTCGAACACGCTCCGAGTCACGTTCGGGGGCATGGAGCTGTTCAACCAGATGCTGACCAGCAACGCGTTCCAGCAGTTCACCGTCCTCGCGACGGCCGCGTCGGCGTCGACGCTGCTCACCGTCTCCGGTCGCAACGCGAACAACTCGAACGTCGTCGACGACCTCGCCGTCACGGCCGTCGGCCCGGTCTCCACGGTGCCGGAGCCCGGCACGTGGGTGCTGCTCGGCACCGGGCTCCTCGGCGTCGCCGGCGTCGCGCGACGGAAGCGCGCGGCGTGAGCATCCGCTCTCCACGGCCGACGGGCTCCACGCGCGGCCCCCGTTGAAGGGGGCAGTCCCTCGTGTTCCGCCTGTCGGAGCGATGTGGTGGAGGAGTGCTGACCGCTGGCCACGTGCGTTGAACCAGCGATTGAACCAGCGATTGAACCAGCGATTGAACCAGCGATTGAACGGCGGTGAGACGGTGTGACGCGCGCCGGACGAGGTGGGGCGGCCGGTGCCGTGCGACCAACGTCGTTGGTCGATCGCTCGTAGAGGAGACGGTCCCGGCCTCCCGCCCGCCGGGCCGCGTGTCCCACTCCAGGAGCTTCGCATGCGCGTGCTCTCCCCGCGCCGCCTCGCGTTCGTCTCGATCTCGCTCGTCGCCGCGGGTGCGTCAGGCGCGCAGGGGCCCGCAGCGCCGACCGCCGCGTCTGGCGCGCCGAAAAAGGTCCTGACCCTCGCCGACTACGGGCGCTGGTCACGGCTCGGCACGCCGTCGCTGTCGCGCGACGGGCGGTGGGTCACCTGGGGGCAGACGCCAAACGATGGCGACCCCGTGGTTCACGTCCGAGCGCTCGCCGACACGACGCGCTACACGATCGGCGGCGCGGCGACCGCGGAGCTGAGCGACGACGGGCGATGGATCGCGGCGCTCGTGTCGCCGCCGGACAAGGACGCCGAGCGGCTGCGGCGGGCGCGTCGGCCGGTGCCGCG
Organism: uncultured Gemmatimonadaceae bacterium; assembly: GCA_963843845.1. Taxonomy (GTDB): domain Bacteria; phylum Gemmatimonadota; class Gemmatimonadetes; order Gemmatimonadales; family Gemmatimonadaceae; genus Gemmatirosa. Next base: position 161,501 of record CAWJMB010000001.1, read on the forward strand.
CGCGGCGGTGCTGCTCGACCTCGCGACGGGGAAGCGCGACAGCGTCCCGAACGCGCAGTCGATCACGTTCGCGGCGGGCGGGCGGTGGGTCGCGGTGAAGCGCGCGCGGCTCGACACCGCGTCGCGCGCGCAAGGTACGGACGTCGTGCTGCGCGACCTCTCGACCGGGCTCGTGCGGCACCTCGGCGCCGTCTCACAGCTCGCGTTCAACGATCCGACGCGCGCGACCGCGACGCAGCTCGCCTACACGGTCGACGCGCCGGACCGCGCCGGAAACGGTGTGTACGTCGTAGACCTGGCGACGGGGCGCACGACGCCGCTCGCGACCGGGGCGGAAGTGTTCGACGGACTCGCGTGGGACGAGAGCGGAACGCGGCTCGCCGTGCTGCACGGCGCGGCGCCGGAGAAGATGAAGTATCGGGCGAACGGGCTCGCGGTGTTCACCGGGCTGGGCGGCGCGGCGGCGCCGGTGCGCATCGACCTGGCGGCGAGTGCGTCGCCGAGCGGGTTGATCGTGAGCGAGAACGCGACGCCGGCGTGGAGTCGTGACGGGGCGCGGGTGTTCGTCGGGCTGCGGCCGCAAGAGGTCGATCCCGCGAAGGGCGACGAGCCGGTCGCGAACGTCGACGTCTGGCACTGGAAGGACGCGGACGTGCAGAGCGTGCAGATGGTGCGCGCGGAGCAGGACCGCCGCTACACGTACCTCGCGTCGTTCACGTTGGCCGACCGCGCGCTCGTGCAAGCTCGCGACCGACTCGATGCGGATCGTGACGCCGGTGGCCGGCGGCGCGCTGCTCGTCGGCCGCGACGACGCGCCGTATCGCGGCGGCGTGCAGTGGGGCGGCGCGAAGTCGGACCTCTACGCGATCGATCCGCACACCGGCGCGAAGGCGCTCATCGCGAAGGGGATCTCGCGCACGATGGGAAGCTCGCCCGACGGGCGGTGGTTCCTCTATCTCGATCGCGGCAAGGTGATGGCCGCCGATCTGCGGGCGCCAGGCGGGGTGCGCGGTGTCGACGTCTCGGCGATCGCGAACGTCGACTTCGTGGATGCGGACGACGACCATCCGTACGAGCGGCCGGCGTACGGCGTCGCCGGGTGGAGCAAGGACGGGAAGAGCGTGCTGCTCAACCACCGCTTCGACGTGTGGCAGGTGCCGTTAGGCGGCGGCAGGGCGACGAACCTCACGCGCGGCGTCGGCGACTCGGCGCAGATCCGCTTCCGCGTCGCGCGGCTCGAACAGCCCGCGCGCGGAGCGCCGTGGACGAGGCGCGGCGCGCGACGACGACGAGGGGATCGATCTCACGAAGCCGCTCGTGCTGTCGGCCTACGGCGAGTGGACGAAGAAGAGCGGGTGGTACGTGCGCGAGCCGAGCGGCGCGCTGCGTCCGCTCGTCTTCGACGACGCCGCACTCGGCGGGCTCACGAAGGCGGAGGACGGCGGCCGGGTGGTGTTCACGCGGCAGACGTTCCGCGACGCGCCGGACGTGTGGACGAGCGCCGATCTGAGCGGCGTCGCGAGCGCGACGAGAGTGTCGAGCGCGAACCCACAGACCGGCGAGTACGCGTGGGGGCGGCGCGTGCTCGTCGACTTCGCGAACTCGAAGGGGCAGCGGCTGCAGGGAACGCTCGCGCTGCCGGCGAACTACGAGCCCGGAAAGAAGTACCCGATGATCGTGTACTTCTACGAGAAGGTCTCGAATCAGCACCATCAGTTCTCGATGCCCGTCTACGACGACCGGCCGCACTTCAGCGAGTACGCGAGCGCCGGGTACCTCGTGTTCATGCCGGACATCGTCTACGAGGAGGGAAAGCCCGGCTCGTCGGCGCTCGACTGCGTGACGAGCGGCGTGAAGAAGGTCATCGAGCTGGGCTACGCCGACCCCGCGCGGCTGGCGATCCAGGGGCACTCGTGGGGAGGCTACCAGGGTTCGTTCATCATCACGCAGACGAACATGTTCAAGGCGGCAGTCATCGGCGCGCCGCCGGCCGACCTCGTGAGCATGTACGATCAGCTCTACAAGAACACCGGCACGGTGAACAACGGCATCTTCGAGGTCGGCCAGGTCCGCATGGGTGCCGACAAGAACCCGTGGAACGCGCACGAGCTGTACGAGAGCCAGTCGCCGGTACACCAGGTGCAGAACATCCAGACGCCGTTCCTGATCCTGCACGGGACCGAGGACGGGGCGGTCGACTGGCTGCAGGGGGTCGAGTTCTACAACGCGGCGCGGCGGTTCGGGAAGCAGGTCATCCTGCTCTCCTATCCGGGGGAGAACCACCACCTCGCGAAGAAGGAGAACACGAAGGATTTTCAGGTGCGGATGAAGCAGTTCTTCGATCACTACCTGAAGGACGCGCCCGCGCCGGCGTGGATGACCGACGGGGTGCCGACGCTGAAAAAGGGACAGACCGCACCCTGAGTCGTCTATTGGTGTATCATGTGTACCGTGTAAACTCTCGTACCTGTTTCCTGATTCGTGACTGCACGACCTCAACCGTCCAGACGCCGCCGTAAGAAAGGTCCGCCCGCCGCGCCCACGACGCGCCTCACGTCGCTCCCCACGGGGCGCCGCGCGTACACCGAGACGCGTCAGTGGCTGCTCGACCGCCACGGCCCCGTCTGCGCCTACTGTGGGCTGAAGAAGGACCACGAGCTGATCACGCTCGACCACGTGACGCCGCGCCGCGGGCAGACGGCGTACGACCGGCGCGACAACCTCGTCCTCGCCTGCCAGCGCTGCAACGGCTCGAAAGCCGACACGCCGATCCTCGCCTTTCTGCTCGCGCGGCGCGAGCGGGCGGCGTCGCTGCTGCGCTACGGGATGCACCTGAGCCACGGCCTCACGGACATGGCGCGCCAGATCGCCGGCGAAGATGCGTACGCGCTCGCCGAGCGCCTGTCCGACCCGGACTACCCGTACGCGGACTGACGCCGCCTCGGACCGCCTACACCCTGGCCGATCCGCCGCCTAACGCTCGTCGAACGCGGCGTAGGCGGCGGCGATGCGGGCGGCGAGGGCGGCGTTCGACCGCACGAGGGCGACGTTCGCGGCGAGGCTGCGGCCGCCGGTGATCTCCACGATCCGCCTGAGCAGGTACGGCGTCGTCTCCTTGCCCCCGACGCCGGCGGCGTGCATCTCGCGCAGCGCGCGCTCGATCACGGGCTCGATCTCGGCGTTCGGGATCTCCGACGCGAGCGGGATCGGATTGGCGATGAGGATCCCTCCGGCGAGGCCCAACGCCCACTTCGCGTGCATCGTCCGGGCGATCTCGTCGGGCGTGTCGAGCGAGAGCGGCGCAGTGTGGCCGCTCGCTCTCGAATAGAACGCCGGGAACTCGCGCGTGCCGAAGGCGATCACCGGCACGCCTAACGTCTCGAGCATCTCGAGCGTGTGCCCGATCGCGAGGATGCTCTTCACGCCGGCGCTGACGACGGCGACGTCGGTGCGCGCGAGCTCGGTGAGATCGGCGCTGACATCGAACGACGCGGACGCGTCGCGGTGCACGCCGCCCGTGCCGCCGGTCGCGAACACGGCGATGCCGGCGAGCCGTGCGAGGCGCATCGTCGTGGCGACGGTCGTCGCCCCGTGCGTGCGGCGCGCGATGGTGACGGGGAGATCGCGCAGACTGATCTTCTCGACGCCCGGGTCGGTCCCCAACAGCTCCAGTTCCTCGGCGGAGAGCCCGATCGTCGGCACACCGTGCAGGACGGCGATCGTCGCCGGCGTCGCGCCATGGTCGCGCACGACCTGCTCGACGGCGCGCGCGGTCGCGACGTTCTCCGGGTACGGCATGCCGTGGCTGATGATCGTGCTCTCGAGCGCGACGACCGGTGCGCCGCGGGCGAGCGCGTCGCGCACGTCGTCGGCGACGCGAAGGAGTGGGTGGATCGCGGTCGGCACGGGTGCTCTGCGTGGCGGGAGCGCTCGAAGCTAGCGACGTGCGACCCGACGAGCGCTTGCGGCGCTCGACCGCGACGTGTACGGTGTACACAGCATGAAGACACGTGACCGGCTCATTCACGCGGCGGAGCGCATTCACCAGCGCGAGGGGCTCGAGGCGGTGTCGATGCGGCGGCTCGCCGAGGAGGTCGGGCTGACGCCGATGGCGGCGTACCGGCACTTCCGCGACAAGGACGCGCTGCTCGACGCGCTCGTCGATGCCGGGCTCGCACGGTGGGAGCAGTATCTCGCGGTCGCGGCGAGTGCGGCGACGCCGCTCGAGCGGGTCCGGTCCGCGCTGACGGCGTACGTCGGCTTCGCGTTGGGCGAGCCGCACGCCTTCCAGCTCACCTACCTCGTGACCCGGCGGCGCGACGACGTGCCGCCGGCGCCGCTGCGCATGACGGCGTCACCCGCCTACGCCGCGATCGTCGATGCGGCGCGCGACGCGATCGCGTCGGGAGAGATGCGCGCCGGCGATCCGGCGGAGCACGTCGGGCTCGCGTGGGCCTCGGTGCATGGCCTCATCGTGCTTCACCGCGGCGGGCGGTTCGGATTCGACGACGCGAAGTTCCGCGCGGCCGCTGGGAGGACCATCGACTCGTTGCTCCAACTGCTGGCTCCGAACGCGACGCGTTAGGCGGGCGACTGTGCGAGAGCGTGGAACGACTCCCCGCGCCCTCACATCAGCGACCGGATCCACCCTCCGTCGACCGGAATCGACTGCCCGGTGATGTAGCTCGCGCGGTCGGACGCGAGGAACGCCGCGAGGGCGGCGAACTCGCGCGGCTCGCCGAGTCGGCCCATGGGGATCTCGCGCTCCCAGGCGGCGATCGCCTCGTCTTTCGACGTACCGCGCGTGGCCGCGTTCTTCTCGGCCAGCTCCTCGACGCGCTGCGTGCGCGTGTAGCCGGGAAGCAGGTTGTTCACGGTCACGCCGAACGGCGCGACTTCGTTCGCGAGCGTGCGCGCGAAGCCGGTGACGGCGGCGCGGACGGCGTTGGAGAGCACGAGGCCGTCGACGGGCTGCTTCGCGGCGATCGACGTCACGTTCAGGATACGTCCCCAGCCTCGCGCTTTCATGCCGGGAAGCACGCCGCGCGTGAGGTCGAGCACGCTGTCGAGGTTCTGGCGCACGGCCTCGTGCCACGTGTCGCGCGAGTGCGACTCGAACGGGCCGGGCGGTGGGCCGCCGGTGTTCGTGAGCAGGATGTCGACCCGGCCGAACGTCTCGAGCGCGGTCGCGATCACGCGGTCGACGTGCGTCGGGTCGCCGAGGTTCGCGGCGACGGGGATCGCGCGGACGCCGTGCGCCTGCGCGATCGCCGCCGCGGCCTCGCCTAACGGCCCGCCGCTGCGCGCCGCGAGCACGAGATCGACGCCGGCCGCCGCCAGCTCCTCGGCCACCGCGCGGCCGAGGCCGCGACTGGCGCCGGCGACGAGCGCGACGCGTCCCTCGATGCCGAGGTCCATGACTACTTCTGGTGGAAGTACGAGTCGGTCTTGTCGAGCCAGTCCTGCCGTGGCGGGTTGAACACGTCGACGTCGAGCGTGTCTTCGAGCGCGAATGCCTCGTGCGGCACGTTCGACGGGATCACCAGCACCTCGCCCGCGCGGACGTCCATCTCCGTGCGCTCGTCGCCGATCCAGAAGCGGAGCGCGCCGTCGACGATGTAGGTGATCTGCTCGTTCTCGTGCTGGTGCTTCGGCACGACGGCGCCCTTCGCGAGGTAGACGTGGGCGATCATCATGCGCGGGCCGGTGATGATGCGACGCTCGATGGCGTCGGTCACGCGCTCGCGGGGCATGTCGTCCCAGCGGTAGAGCTGGACATCGTTCGACGAAGGCATCGGGCGTACGGTGTGAAGTGAGGGCGGCGTGGACGCCGGCACAATCTACTGCGTGGGACGCACCAGCTTCTCGCCGCCGTGCGTGTCGGAGGTGCGGGGCACCTCGATGGGTCGGAAGTCATCGCGCTGCTCGATGCCCAGCACGGCGACGTCGCACACCGTCGGCGCCGAACGCGAGGGCGAGCGGGCCGTCGTCGTGCGTGACATGCAGGGTCCCGTCGTCGTGCCGTCGTCGTGCCGTCGTCGTGCCGTCGGCGTCGCGCACGGTGGCGACACAGCGTGACTCACAGCCCATGGGCCGCCTCAGCGAACACGCTCACGCTGTCGGGGGTGACGTCGACCCCGTGGCGCCTGCCTAACGCGCGGAGGTACGTGTCGATCGTGCGCGTGTGGCCGAACACGTAGCGCGAGACGACGCGGAAGATCGGGTTGTAGACGATGCCACGTTCGGTGATCGTGACGTCGCTCGCCGAGTCGCCGGCGGGAGCGACGCGGTACTCCCACGCCCCGCCGTACGGAAGGTCGGGCGTCGCGATGCGCGCGACGAACCGCGCTGGCGGCTGCTCGGTCTGCACCCGGTACTCGACCGTGTCTCGACCGCTGAGCTCGCGCCACCCGCGCCTGCCGGACGCGTCCGCGCCCACCAGCTCGACGCGCTCGACGTCGGTGCGCCACGACGGATAGGCGGCGACGTCGGTGATCGTCGCCCACACCGCGGCCGGCGGGGCGGGGATGCGGGCCCTCATCGCGGCGACGTGGTCGCGCGGGAGCATCCAGCCGATGACGACGATCGCGATCAGCAGGAGCGCGAGAAGGGCGGCGGCGTAGGCGAGCCAGCGCATGGCGGGGGGGGGGTCAGGCCGTGGGACGCGCGCGGGTGCGGGCCTGCTGCGCGGCCCCCGCGGCGGTGGCGAGCGGCGCGAGTCCGCGGAGGGCCGCGTCGCGCGCGGCGTCGTCGAGCTGGGCGAGCATGTCGGCGACGAGGTCGGGGTCGAGTACCGAGTGTGCGGCGCGCACGCGCACGCCGGCGTCGGTGAGACGGAGCTGCACGCGCCGGCGGTCGGCGGAGTCGAGGGCGCGTGCGACGTACCCCTGGCCGACGAGTCGTCCGACGGCGATCGACATCGGTCCCGGCGTCACGCCCATGTGCTCGGCCAGCTCGCCGAGGATCATGGGGTGACGAGATCGAGATGGTCGAGGATGCTGACCTGATTGGCACTCAGCAGCGTGCCGCTCGTCGGGTCACGAACGTGGCGGCGATGACAGGCGAAACAGATGCGTGGGTAGTCGCGGAAGACCGCGGCGACTCTCGGGGTCGGGCATGGATCGAACGTACCCTTTCATCGCGTTCTGTCGACACAGAACATTGGCGTGCCTCGCGAACTTGCGGCGCGACTGCCGGGTATCACCCTCCGAACGTGTCACCTCCCTCTCGACACTCCCGACATGCGCCGCGCTCTGCTCGCCCTGGTCGTCTCGACCGCCGTACCGCTCCTCGCCCAGCCGAAGCCGAACGACACGGAGCTGAAGAAGCGGCTCACGCCGTTGCAGTACGAGGTCACGCAGCACGATGCGACCGAGACGCCGTTCCGGAACACGTACTGGGACAACCACCGCGCCGGGATCTACGTCGACATCGTCTCCGGCGAGCCGCTGTTCTCGTCGAAGGACAAGTTCGAATCGGGCACCGGCTGGCCGAGCTTCACGCGCCCGCTCGTCCCGACGAACGTGAAGGCGAAGAGCGACAACACGTACGGCATGACCCGCACCGAGGTGCGGTCGGCCGGAGCGAACTCGCACCTCGGGCATCTGTTCGACGACGGGCCCGCCCCGACGGGGCTGCGCTACTGCATCAACTCGGCGTCGCTGCGCTTCGTGCCGATCGACTCGCTGGCCGCGCAGGGATACGGGAAGTACCTCGCGACGTTCGGCAAGAAATGATCGTGGTCCGGCACCGCGTGCCGGGCGGTGGTCAGCGGTCCGCGACGAGCGCGACGACGGTGGGCGCTCCGTCGCCGGGCGTGTACGACGCGAGCGTCAGCGTGAGCGAGAACTTCGCGAACTTCGTCGCGATCTTGACGGGGTAGCGCGCCGCGTCGTCGGTGAACCAGACGCGCGCGTCGCCGTTCTCGGCGAAGATGCCCTTCGCCTTGATGCTCGGATGCACGACGACCGTCGCGAACGTGCCGGCGCCGACGGTCACGGTATCGCGCGACACGCCGCGGAGGATGACCGGGTTGCGGTCGGGCTTGAAATAGCGGTCGAACCGCTGGGTCTCGCCGACCTGCACGGCGGCGGCACGCACGGCATAGATGAACGAGCCATCGTCGAGCGGGTCGCGCACGCTGGACAGGGCGCTGTCGCCGTTCTCGGTGTACTGCGCGCGCTCGGGGTAGATCTCGTAGCTCCGCGTGCGTCGTCTGCTCCCTTCGGCGATCGTCTGCGTGTAGCGGAGCGACGCGTGCGTCGCGGTGTCGATCCAGCTCTCGTAGCGGTCGTGCACCCGGAACCCGATGATGCCGCCGTCGATCGTGAACACGAGGTGATAGGCGGGGCGGCCGCGCACGCTCTCGATGCCGGCGATGCGCATGCGCGCCGAGCCGACCGGCAGCTTGCCGAACGTCGCCTTGTAGACGAGATCCTCCCCGACCGCGAGCGGACGATGGGCTGTCTGCGTGGCCGGTGTGGCCTGCGCAGGCGCCGACGGCGCCGCGGCCGACAGGGCGGCGATGGTGCCCAACGCCGCGAGCGCGGCGCGACGTGCGTGACGCAGGGTGTCGGTCATGTCTATGCTCCGTGCGCGCCGGGCGCGCGATCTCCTCGATGTCGAGACTCCGCCGGCGGGGTGGGCGTCGGATCTCGGCTCACAGACACCAACCGCACGACGCACCCCGATCGCCCGCGGTCACTCGCGACCGCGAACCGCTCGCCACTTGCCGCGCCCCTCACCGACCACCGTCGCGGCGCCGGCGATCGTGAAGCGGCCGACGAGGGTGTCGCCGCGCTGCACGCCGCGGAAGGTGGCGCGTGCCGTACAGTTGCACGCGGGGTCGAAATAGTCGGTGAGCTCGAGCACGAACGGCGTGCTGTCGCCGGCCGCGCGCTGCTGCGTCGCGCTCGCGATGCGCGATCGGACGAGGACGGCCGGCGCGACGGCCGGCGCGTCCGCGGCGGCGGCGAGCCCCTGCCGGGGCGTGACGCGCCACGCCACGTAGCCGCGCGCGCCGTGCGCGAGGCCGCCAGGCTGCACGACGAGCGCGAGCGCGCCGCGCTGTCCGTACGTCCGCCCCTCGTAGTCTCCGTACCACGTCTCGACGCGGCGGTCGGTGCTCACCGTCGTGGTGCGCACGCCGAGGAGCTCGTCGAGCGCGATGGGACGCAGGGCGTCGACGCGCACCGCAGACGCGGGGGGCGCGGGGGCGATGGCCACCTCGCCGCTGCTCGCGGTCGACGTGAGCGCTGTCGGCGCGAGGTGCGCGCAGGCGGCGAGCGCGACGGCGACGCCGACGGACGCGGCGCGACTCGTGAGCCTGACTGCCGACCGCATGAGTGGATGGTGGAGTGCGATCATACGTGCGTCTCTCGGTGGTGCTGCTCTCTCCGACGTCGAACGGCCGGCCGTGAGATCGACAGGTCGCTCGACGTGCGTACTCGGGCGGAATGCGTAAACAGCGTTGCTACAGAAGGGCGCGCCGCACTTCGCTGCGGGTGTCATCGAACTAGGGCGCGAGTGGGACGGCGGTGACGACGGCCGCGGCGAGGACGGCGTGCTCGCTCGTCTCACAGGCGAAGCGGTGCGCGCCGCCGACGCGCTGCTGCACGCGGGCGATGACGTCGGCGAGCGTGACGCTGGCGAGCGAGAGCTCGAGCGCCTGCGTCGCGTCGTCGAAGACCTCGGCGAGCACCGGGCGCACGGCGCGGTTCATCGAGCAGACCGGGTTGCCGCCGCTGCGCGGCATCGCGAACAGCGTGGAGTCGTTCACCGCGCGCCAGATGTCGGCGAGTGTGATCTCACCGGGGGTGCGCGCGAGCCGGGCACCGCCGTTCGGGCCCATCTGGCCGACGACGAGGCCGGCTTTCGTGAGCGCCTGGAACAGCCGACGGATCGAGACGGCGTTCGTCTGCACGCTCTCGGCGATGCGGTCGGACGTGACGGGGCACTCGTCGGAGAAGGCGAGCATTCCGAGCGTGTGGATCGCGACGGCGAGGCGGGCGTTCGTCGACATGAACTGTAACTTACGATGTTACTCATTGTCGTGCAACTGCGCGGCCCGACGCCGCTCGACCAGCCGCCGGACGGCGGGACCGACGGCGACGCGGCGGCGCTGCACGGCCGGTGTGCAGCGCGATCGCCGGTGCGTGCCGCCGTCCGGCGCGTCAGCCCCGCCGCTGCTCGCCGAGATCGGCCTCCCCGAGCAGCTGCGCCACCCGCAATCGTCGTCGCCGCTCCGGACCGTCGGGCTCCGCACTCATCGGCCCCGCGATCTCGTCGATGTCCTCCGGGAGCACGACGGCGACGATTCGACGCCCGTCGTCGAGCGTCTGCTCGAAGAGGTACGTCCCGTCGGGGGTGTGCGTGTGGGTGATGTCGGTCATCGGTCAGCGCACGGTCGCGAGATCGGTGCCGCGCGTCTCGCCGGCGCGCCAGAGCGCGACGAGGCCGGGAACGGCCATCGCGCGCCGCGTAGATCGAGACCGCGAGCGTCGTTCCGAAGCGGTCGAGCAGCGCGACGCCGATGAGTGGCGCGACGGCGCCCGCGCCCACGGTCGCGAGCTGATAGCCGACGCTGAAGCCGGTGTAGCGCGCGGCCGTCGGGAACAGCTCGACGAAGAACGCCGACATCCCGCCCACGATGACGCCGTGCACCAGCCCCCCGACCGCCGCGACGAGGAGTACCGCGCCGTCCCCCCCGCCCGCGGTGACGGGGAAGAGCACGAACGCCCACACCGCCGCCGCGAGCAGGCCGAGCGCCGTCACCGGCCGGCGGCCGACACGATCGGACAGCGCGCCCGCGAGGAAGATCGCGCCGACCTCGACGGCCGACGAGATCAGCGTCGCGCCCAACGCGAGCGACCGCGGGCGGTGCAGCACGCGCGTGACGTACACGACGTAGAACGTCGTGAACACGTAGAACAACGCGTTCTCCCCGGCCTTCACGAAGAGCACGGTCAGCACCTGCCGCCAGTGCGCGGCGAGCGTCGCGCCCAACGACAGGCGCGCGGTCGCCGCCCGCTGCGCGACGTACGCGACGTAGAGCGGCGACTCCTCGACGGCGCGCCGCACCCAGAAGCCGACCCCGACGAGCAGCCCCGAGGCGATGAACGCGATGCGCCACCCGAACGCCTGAAAGCGCTCCTCGCCGAGGGTCGCGCCCAACACGGCGAGCGCGCCGGCGGCGAGCAGGTTGCCGACGGCGCCGCCGATCATCGGGAACGCGCTCCAGTAGCCGCGGCGCTCGGCGCTCAGCGTCTCGGTCGTGAGGAGGAGCGCGCCGCCGACCTCGCCGCCGACGGCGACGCCCTGCGTGAGGCGGAGCAGCACGAGCAGCAGCGGCGCGGCGACGCCGATCGACGCGTACGTCGGCACGAAGCCGACGGCCACGGTCGCGAGTCCCATGAGCACGAGACTCCAGACGAGCGCCTGCTTCCGCCCGACGCGATCACCGAGGACCCCGAAGGCGATGCCGCCGAGCGGGCGCGTGACGAAGCCGACCGCGTACGTCATGAGCGCGAGCAACGTCCCGGTGAGCGCGTCGACCTGCGGGAAGAAGGCGCGGTCGAAGACGAGCGCGGCGGACGACGCGAACACGAAGAAGTCGTACCACTCGATGATGGTGCCGACGGCGCTCGCGGCGAGCAGGCGGCGGCGGGGGGCCGCGTCCACATCGCGCGCGGCGTGCGCGCGGTCGCGACTCACGGCGTCGACTCGCGAGACGTGTCGGGGACCCGCTCGCCGTCGATTCGCGCGGCGCGGCGGACGCGTACCGGGACCGACTTCGAGGTGGGCGTGTTGCTCCGCTCGGCCACGCGGTCGACCGGGACGAGCACGTTCGTCTCGGGGAAGTACGCCGCGACGCATCCGCGCGGGATCTCGTACGGAACGACGCGGAACGCGGCCGCGACCCGCTCGACGCCGTCGCACGTGCTCGTGATGTCGACGGCGGACTCGGGGCGCAGGGCCCGCGCCCGCATGTCGTCGACGTGCATGAACAGCACGCGCCGTCCGCCGTGGATGCCGCGGTAGCGGTCGTTCGGCGCGTAGACCGTCGTGTTGAACTGGTCGTGACTGCGGACGGTCGTCAGGAGCAACTCGTCGCCGGCGAGCGCGAGCGGCGGGAGGGGGTGCGCCGTGAACACCGCGCGCCCGCTCGGCGTGTGGAACGTGCGTTCGCGTGCGGCGTTCGGGAGCGTGAAGCCGCCGGGCTCGCGAACGCGCGCGTTGAACCGCTCGAATCCCGGGACGACGCGCTCGATCGCGTCGCGGATGCGGTCGTAGTGCGCGACGAGTCCTTCCCAGTCCGCGGTGGTGCGCGTGCCCAGCGTCGCGCGTGCGATGGCGGCGACGATCGCGGGCTCGCTGCGCAGCTCGCTCGACGCCGGCTCGAGCGTGCCCTCCGACGTCTGCACGACGCTCATGGAGTTCTCGGTCGTGACCAGCTGCGCGACGCCGCCCTGCAGGTCGCGCTCCGAGCGGCCGAGGCAGGGAAGGAGCAGCGCGGCGCGGCCGGCGACGAGGTGCGCACGGTTCAGCTTCGTCGCGATGTGCACGGTCAGGCGGCAGCGGCGGAGCGCCGTGGCGACGTACTCGGTGTCCGGGGTCGCCTGCAGAAAGTTGCCGCCCAGCGCGACGAAGACGTGGACGCGGCCGTCGTGCATCGCGCGGATCGCGTCGACGGTGTCGAGCCCGGGCTCGCGCGGCGGTTCGAACGCGAACTCGCGCGCGAGCGCGTCGAGGAACGGCGTCGTCGGGCGCTCCCAGATCCCCATCGTGCGATCGCCCTGCACGTTGCTGTGGCCGCGCACCGGACAGAGCCCCGCGCCGCGCGTGCCGAGCTGGCCGCGCAGCAGGTGGAGGTTCACGACCTCCTGGATGTTCGCGACGGCGTTCGCGTGCTGCGTGAGCCCCATCCCCCAGCAGGAGATGACACGCGGCGATCGCGCGAAGACGTCGGCGGCGCGCTCGATCTCGACCCTCGCGACGCCGCTCGCGTCGACGATCTCGCGCCACGAGCGGGTGGCGATCCCGGCGGCGTAGGCGTCGAAGCCGGTCGTGTGGCGGTCGACGAACGCGCGGTCGACGACGGTGCCGGGTGCGGCGGCCTCGCGCTCGAGCAACGCCTTTCCGATTCCCTGCAGCAGGGCGACGTCGCCGTTCACCCGGACGCGCACGTGCATGTCGGCGATCGGGGTGCCCCGGCCCAGCAGATCGCGCACGTCCTGGGGGTGTGTGAAGCGCCGCGCGCCGGCCTCGACGAGCGGGTTCACGCTCACGATCGTCGCGCCGCGCCGCTTCGCTCGCGCGAGCGTCGTGAGCATCCGCGGGTGGTTCGTTCCCGGATTCTGCCCGAAGATGACGATCGCGTCGGCCGCGTCGAAGTCGTCGAGCGAGACGGTCCCCTTGCCGACGCCGAGCGTCTCGCCCAACGCGACGCCGCTCGACTCGTGACACATGTTCGAGCAGTCGGGAAGGTTGTTCGTCCCGAACTGTCGCGCGAACAGCTGCCACAGAAACGCCGCCTCGTTGCTCGCGCGGCCGGAGGTGTAGAACGCGGCCTCGTCCGGGGTGCCTAACGCGTTCAGCTCGCGGGCGACGAGCGCGACGGCGTCGTCCCAGGATATCGGCGCATAGTGCGCCGATCCCTCGCGCAGCACCATCGGTGTCGTGAGCCGTCCCTGCTCGCCGAGCCACTGGTCGCTCCGCTCGGCCAGCTCGGCGATCGAGCGGCGGGCGAACAGCTCGGGGGTCGCGCGCCGCGTCGTCGCCTCCCACGCGACGGCCTTCGCGCCGTTCTCGCAGAACTCCATCGTGTGGCGGGGTCCCTGCGGGTCTGGCCACGCGCACGACTGGCAGTCGAAGCCGCCGTCCTGATTCACCGTGCGCAGCGTCGCGACCGTCCGTGCGAGACCCATCTCGCGGCGCGCGTAGGCGAGGCTCACGAGCACCGCCGGCAGGCCCGCCGCGCCGGTGGACGGCGGCGTCACGCGGATCGCGTCGAGATCTTCGAGCGGAGGCTGGGCGCGGGCGGTGCGGGACATGTGCCGTTCGAGAGAGGGGGAGCCGATCGAGCGAACGCCGAGCTGGTGACTCGCGCGCCGCCGGCGTAGACGTTGAACCGGTCGTCTCGCACGAAGCCGAGCAGGGTGAGGCCGTACGAGGCGGCGAGCGACACGGCGAGGCTGGACGGCGCGCCGACGGCGGCGAGGAGCGGGATGCCGGCCATGATCGCCTTCGCCACCAGCTCGTAGCTCGCGCGGCCGCTCACGAGCAGGATGCGGTCGTGCGCGGGCAGCGTGCCGGCGAGGAGCTGCGCGCCGACGACCTTGTCGACCGCGTTGTGGCGGCCGACGTCCTCGGCGAGGGTGTGGAGCTCGCCGCTCGCGTCGAACAGCGCGGCCGCGTGCAGACCACCCGTCGAGTCGAAGAGGCGCTGCGCCTCGCGGAGCCGGGCGGGGAGCGCGTGGATCGTCGACGGCGCGATCGTGAGGCAGGGCACGTCGAGCGGCCAGCGCGGAACGACGCGGAGCGACTCGACCGACGTCCTGCCGCAGACGCCGCAGGCGGACGACATCACGCCCGTGCGGCTCAGCGGCGCGAGATCGGCGCTCTCGGCGAGCGCGACGACGATCGCATCGGCGCCGTCCGACCGCACGCCGACGATCTGCGCGCGGTGGTACACGATCCCTTCCGCCACGAGGTAGCCGACGGCGAGCGCCGCGTCGTCGCCCGGCGTGCGCATCGTGAGCGACACGGCGCGCGGCTCGGACCGATCCGGCGTCGCCACCCGCAGCTCGAGCGGCGCCTCGACGGCGAGCGTGTCGCCGATCGGCCGGACCTCGTCGCCAGAGACGCGGTGGATCGCGACGTCCACTGTCCGCTCCCGGGTCATCGCGCCGCCTCGGCCGCCTCGGCCGCCTCGGCCGCCTCGGCCGCCTCGGCGCGCGCGAGATCGGCGGGCGTGTTCACGCTGAGCAACGCCGTCGCGGGGTCACCGAGATGCGCGAGATCGTCGGGCCCCAGCCACGTCGTTCGCACAGCGTGGGCGAGCGCGCTCGCGCGGCGCACGCCGCCGTCGAGCAGCGCGTCGGCGACCGCGAGGCAGCGGGCGCGGTAGAGCGCGCAGAGCGGCTCGGGGCCTCCCGGACCGAGCGGCACCACGGCGTCCACGTCGTCCGGCTCGGCGCGTGCACGGAGCTCGGCGAGGAGCGACGGCGAGACGAAGGGCATGTCCCACGCGACGACGAGCACGTCGCGATCCGCGGGCGCCGCGTGCGCGAGCGCGGCGTGCGCGAGCGCCGCGTGCACCCCGCCCAGCGCGCCGCAGCCGACACGGACGTCGGAGACGACCCGCGCGCTCCGAGGCCAGCCGGCACCGCTGGACCCGTTCGTCACGACCAGCAGCGCATCGCACGCGGTGCCTAACGCCTCCGCGACACGGTCGACGATGCGGCGCCCGCCGACGGTCGCGAACCCTTTGGGCGCGCCGCCGAAGCGCGACGCGTGCCCGCCGGCGAGGATCGCGCCCGTGAGCGGCATGCGTCAGGCGGCGGACGGGGAGGGGGTCGCGCGCGCGGCCCACGGTGCCTCGTGGCGGCAGGCCGGGTGCTTCGCGCAGCGCCACACGGCCTCGGGGGGCGCCGCGCGCGCGTCCGGGGTGACCCACCGCTCGACGACGATCCCGCCACACGACGGGCAGGGCTCGCGCCGCCGCCGCGCGCCGACGGTGAGCCGAAACCCGCACGCGCGGTCGCGGCACGCGTAGAACGGCGTGCCGCCGCCGGCCGCCGAGGGCGTCAGCACGTCGAGGCGCGCGGCCGAGCACTTCGGGCATGTCCTGTCCGTGTCGGCGCGCGTCCAGGCGGGCGCGGTGACCGGTGCAGTGATCGGCGCCGCGTGCGGGATCCCGGCGCCCACGGGCGTGGCGTTCGGCGCCGGCGTGCGCTCCGCGTAGCCACACGGGTTCGTCTCCGCGCCGTAGCGCACGCACCCCCAGAACGGTGCCTTCTTCGCGATCTTCTTCTCGATGAGCGCCGAACCGCAGGTGGGGCAGGCGGCGGGGCGGACCTTCGCGCGGACGTCGCGCGTCATGCGGCAGGCGGGGCAGGCGAGAAAGCTTCCCTTGCCCGTCCGGCGCGCGATCTTGCGATAGGTCGCCTCGCCGCAGCGGTCACACGTCGTCTTCGTGTCCTCGCCGCGCGCGCCCTCGGCGCTGCGCCGCGATCGCAGGCCGTGCGTGGCCCGGTACGCCGCGCCCAACGGCTGCGCGCGCGCCATCGCCGCGCGGAACGCGTCGTACCACTCGCGGAGGTACGTCGGACGCGTCGCCTCACCGCGCTCGATGGCGTCGAGCTGCGACTCCATCTCCGCCGTGTAGTGCTCGGTGACGAGCTCGGGGAACGTGTGCGACAGGAGTCCGTCGACCTGAAGGCCGAACTCGGTCGGCTGCAGGAACTTCTTGCCGCGCCCCGCGTCGAGCTCGCGCGCGTAGTCGCGGTCGAGCAGCGTCGCGATGATGCTCGCGAACGTCGCCGGGCGCCCGACGCCCGATGTCTCGAGCTTCTTGATGAGCGCGCCCTGGTCGTAGCGCGACGGCGGCGTCGTCTGCCGCTCGTGCGCCGCGAAGTCGGTCGGGGCGAGCGTCTGCGCCTGCCGCACCGCGGGCAGCACCACGTCCTCCTGCCGCGTGTATGGCCCCCAGAACACCAGGAAGCCGGGCTCGCGCAGCACCGCGCCTTCGGCCACCCACTCGACCGGGCCGGCGTCGATCCACACCGTCGTGCGGTCGAACGCCGCCGCGCGCGACTGCGAGGCCAGGAAGCGGGCGCGGATCATCGCGTACAGTGTCTCGGCGTGGGGCGCGCGCAGCTCGCCGAACGCCGCGCGCGTCGTCGCCGTCGAGCTTCGTCGGACGGATCGCCTCGTGCGCGTCCTGCGCTCCGGCCTTCGCGCGGGCGCGCGGCGCCTGCGCCGGGAGCGCCTCGGGGTGGTGCGCGGCGATGAACCCGCGTGCCATCTCGGCCGCGTCGGGCGAGACGCGCGGCGAGTCGGTGCGGTGATACGTGATGAGCCCCGCCTCGAACAGCGCCTGCGCCGCGTCCATCGCCTGCTTCGCGGAGAGGCGCAGCTTGCGGCTCGCATCCTGTTGCAGCGTCGACGTGGTGTACGGGGGCGGCGGCCTCCGCTCGGTGCGGCGCGCGTCGACGCGGCGCACGATGTGCCGATGCCGCCGCGCCTCGTCGAGCACGCGGTCGGCCTCGTCGCGTGACGCGTACTGCTTCGGGACCAGCCGGCCGCTCCGCTCCGCGCCCCCCTCCTCACCTGGCGCGTCCGCGCTCGGCGCCGCCTCGTTCGGCGCGTCCTTCGGGTCGGACGGCACGAACGCGGAGAACCCTTCGGCGTAGGTCGTCTCGAGCGTCCAGTAGGTGCGCGCCGAGAACGCGAGGATCTCCCGCTCGCGCTCGCAGAGGATGTGCAGCGCCGGCGTCTGACAGCGCCCCGCGCTCTGCGCGCCCGCGGGCCAGCAGATCTCCTTCGAGCAGTCGAAGCCGACGATGCGGTCGAGCACGCGGCGCGATCGCTGGGCATCGACCCGCCGCGCGTCGATCGGGCGGGGGTGCGCGACGGCGTCGCGTACGGCGCGCTCGGTGATCTCGCGGAACTCGATGCGGCTCGCGGCGCGCGCCGGGAGTCCGAGTCGCCGCGCGAGATGCCACGCGATCGCCTCCCCCTCGCGGTCGGGGTCGGAGGCGAGGAGCACCTGATCGAAGCGTCCCGCCTTCACCGCGGCCTTCAGCGTCTTCACGATCTCGGCGCCCCTGCCCCGGAGGACGTACTGCTCCTCGAGCGTGGCGAGGTCGACGCCATATTCCTTCGGGGGGAGGTCGGCGACGTGGCCGAACGAGGCCTTCACGGTGAACGCGGGACCGAGGAACCCGGCCAGCTTCTTCGCCTTGTTCGGCGACTCGACGATGACGAGCGTATTCGGCACGCTCTGTTCTACCCGGAGATCGGCCCGTCGGGCAAGCGGATCACGCACTCAATGTGACATGGCGATGAGCACGGCAGGCGCGGTCGCGGCATTCGCGGCGGTCGCGTTCGGGATGGCGATCACGCCGGGCCCGAACATGATGTACCTCGCGTCTCGCTCGGTCTGCCAGGGGCGAGCCGCGGGGTACATCTCGTTAGGCGGCGTCGCGACGGCGTTCCTCGTCTTCCTCGCGCTCACCGTGTTCGGCATCACGGCGCTCGCGGTCGCGGTGCCGGTCGCGTACGACGTGCTCCGCTACACCGGCGCGAGCTATCTCGCGTATCTCGCGTGGCAGGCGCTCAAGCCCGGTGCGCGATCGCCGTTCGAGGTGCGCGAGCTCCCGCCCGACCCGCCTCGCCGCCTGTTCGCGATGGGCTTCCTCACGAATCTGCTGAACCCGAAGGCCGCGGCGCTGTACGTCTCGCTCCTGCCGCAGTTCATCGATCCGGCGCGCGGGAGCGTCCTCGTGCAGAGCGTGCGGCTCGGCCTCGTGCAGATCGGGGTGAGCCTCGTCGTGAACGGCACCGTGATCTGGATCGCCGGCGGCATCTCGCGCTTCCTCGCGACGCGGCCGACGTGGGCACGCGTGCAGCGGTACGTCATGGGCACCCTGTTGGGCGGCCTCGCGGCGCGCATGGCGCTCGAGGGGCGGCGGTAGAGACGGGCGCGCGGGACCCCACGACCCGCGCCGTCAGACGCCCGCCGCGGCGTCGACGGGCGTGCGCGCGGGGAGCCGGTGATCCGGCAGGAGCAGCGCGAGCGCGAAGCCGGCCGCGGCCGCGCTCGCGGCGACGACGAACACGGTCGACAGCGCGCTCGTGATCGCGCCGACGGTCGCCGCGCGCGCGGCCGGGTCGAGCCGCGCGAGTGCCGCCGGCGTGACGCTCCCGCCGAACGCCGATGCGCCGGCGGCGAGCGTGGCGCGGGCGGCGAACACGGTCCCGAGCACCGCCGTGCCCAGCGACCCGCCGACGAGCCGGAACAGCGTGGCCCCCGCCGTGGCGACGCCGAGGTTCGCGCGGGCGACCGTGTGCTGCACGGCGATGACGAGCACCTGCATGGTGAGGCCGAGGCCGAGGCCGACGACGAGCAGCGTGCCGAGGAGCATCGAGAGCGGCGTGTCGACGCGGAGTCGCGTGAGGAGCCCGAGGCCGAGCGTCATGACCGCGGTGCCGGCGACCGGGAAGGGGCGATAGCGCCCCGTGCGGCTGATGAGCTGCCCGGTGACGATCGACGCGACCAGCATCCCGCCCATCATCGGCAGCATGAGCATCCCCGAGCGCGTCGGGCTCGCGCCGGCGACGGCCTGCAGGTAGAGCGGCAGATAGGTCACCGATCCGAAGAGTGCGAAGCCGACCACGAACCCCACCCCGGCCGACACGACGAACGTGCGGTCGCGGAACAGCGCGAGCGGCAGGACCGGCTCGGCCGCCCGCCGCTCGACGACGACGAACGCGGCCAGCGCCGCGACCGCGGCGGCGATCAGCGTGACCACCGGCGCCGACGACCAGGCGAGGTGGCGCCCGCCGAGGTCCGTCACGAGCACGGTCGCCGTGAGGACGACCGCGAGCAGCGCCGCGCCGCCGACGTCGACCGTCCGCCGGGTGCGCTCGCCCGCGTCGGGGAGGGTGACGGCGAGCACGGCGAGCGCGGCGACGCCCAACGGCAGGTTCACGTAGAAGATCCACCGCCACGAGAGGTGGGTCGTGAAGTATCCGCCGACGAGCGGCCCGACGATGCTGGACGCGCCGAACACGGCGCCGAACAGCCCCTGGTAGCGCCCCCGCTCGCGCCCCGGGATGACGTCGCCGACGACGGCCTGCGTGAGCACCATCAGCCCGCCGCCACCGAGCCCCTGACAGGCCCGGAAGACGACGAGCTGCATCATCGACCGACTCTGTCCGCAGAGCGCCGAGCCGACGAGGAACACGACGACCGCCGTCTGGAGCACGCGCTTGCGCCCGTACAGGTCGCCGAGCTTGCCGTAGAGCGGCGTGACGACCGTCTGGGCGAGCAGGTACGCCGTGACGACCCAGCCGAGCCGGTCGACGCCGCCGAACTCGCTGACGACCGTCGGCAGCGCGGTCGCGACGATCGTCGAGTCGAGCGCGGCGAGCAGGAGGACGAGGAGCAGCCCGCTGACGACGACGAGGCGGCGGCTGCCGACGACGGGGGTCGCCGCGGCGGTCACGGGGGCGGAAGTCATGGCGCGCCGCCGGGGCAAGAACGCGACCGCGCAACGTGCGGGGCTGTGCAACGCGCCGCCGACCGGCGATCGTGCACGCATGACGACGACTGCCGAGTCCATCCACTCGCCGATTGCGCCCGCGTTGCCCGACCTCGCCGAGCTGGAGGACGCCGCGGCGCTCGTGCACGCCGCGATGCCGCCGACGCCGCAGTACGTGTGGCCGTTGCTCTCGGCCCGCGTCGGCGCGGAGGTGTGGGTCAAGCACGAGAACCACACCCCGAGCGGCGCCTTCAAGGTGCGCGGCGGCATGGTGTACTTCGACCGGCTGCTGCGTCAGGAGCCGCGAGTGCCCGGCGTCGTCACGGCGACGCGCGGCAACCATGGCCAGAGCGTGGGCCTCGCCGCGCGTCACGCCGGCGTTCCTGCGGTCGTCGTCGTGCCGCGGGGCAACGACGCCGACAAGAACGCGGCGATGCGCGCGCTCGGGGTCGAGCTGATCGAGTCGGGCGACGACTTCCAGGCGAGCATCGAGGCCGCCGATGCGATCGCCGCCGAGCGAGGGTGGCACCGCGTGCCGAGCTTTCACCGCGACCTCGTCGCCGGCGTCGGCACGTACGCGCTCGAGCTGTTCCGCGCCGCCGCAGCCCTCGACACCGTCTACGTCCCGATCGGGCTCGGCTCGGGCGCCTGCGGCGTGCTCGCGGCGCGGAATGCGTTGGGCCTCGCGACCGAGGTCATCGGCGTCGTGAGCGCGCACGCGCCGGCGTACGCGCGGTCGCTCGCGAGTGGGCGCGCCGAGTCGCACGCCGCGACGCCGGTGCTCGCCGACGGCATGGCGTGTCGCACGCCGGTGGCCGAAGCGCTCGCGCTGCTCGCCGGCCCGCGCGGCCTGTCGCGCGTCGTCGAGGTGACCGACGCCGAGGTCGCGGCCGCGATGCGCGTGCTGTTCGCGGACACGCACAACGTCGCCGAAGGCGGCGGGGCGGCGTCGCTCGCGGCGCTGTTGCAGGACCGCGCGCGCGTCCCCGATCGGGTGCTCGGCCGGCGCCTGGCGGTCGTGCTCACGGGGGGGAACGTGAACGCGACGCGCTACGCGCGGGTGCTCGCCGGCGACGACGGCGAAGCGGCGCGCGCGTGATCGCCGCCGAACGGGCGGGCGAGCGGGCGCGCCGTGCCGGCCTGCGTCGTCACATCATCGGAGGAACGACATGACCGAGTCCACGCCCGGGTCGAGCGACGCGGCGTCGCCAGACGTCGCGGTCGCCGACGTGCCGGCGGCGTCGCGCTACGAGGGCAGAGTGGCCGACGGCGCGGACCTCGCGCTGGCGTGCTATCGACTGGACGGACGGTCGATGACGTTCACGCACACGGAAGTGCCGCCGGCGTTCGAGGGGCGCGGCGTGGGGTCGGCGCTCGTGCGCCACGCGCTCGACGACGCGCGTCGTCGTGGGCTGTCCGTGGTGCCGATGTGCCCGTTCGTCGCGGAGTTCATCCGCCGGCACGACGAGTACGCGGACCTCGTGGCGCCGGACGCGCGCGCCGAGCACGGGCTCGCCTGACCCGGCCGACGCGCTCGTCGACGCCGCCGGCGGGGGCCTCGACGTCGAGTACGTCGCGCAACTCGGCGTGGGTCCGCGGCTCGACGAATGGCGGGCGGTGGCCGTCGGCGCGTCTGCGTGACCGGATGAGCTGCCTGACCACGTTGCGGGGGCCTGGAACAGGAGCTCCGCCGGGGTGCGTTGCCGACGTACGCCTCAGTCCGCCGCGGGTCGGTCGCCGAGTTCCGCGCCCGGTCCGTGGCCGAGCCCGGAGGCAGTGCTACTTCGACACCGATCTCGCCGGGATGAAGTGTTCGTAGGTCCAGACTTGCCGCGGCAGCGGCGGCTCTGCCTCCTTGATCCGGTACGCCACGCGGCGGCCGTCGGGGCTCACCCGGAACGCGAAGACGAAGGGCTCGAGCACCGAAGGCAGCCGTCGCGGCGCGCCGCCGTCGACCGGCACGCGCCACAGTTCGCTCGGCCCCTCGGGTTCGCGCTGCAGCTTCACGATGAACGACCGGCCGCCAGGCGCCCACGACGCCGGGGCCGCGCGCACGCCTCTGTCCATGCGCCCGAGATCACTCGCCGCGACTCCGCTCGGCACCCGCATCAGCTCGCGCGGTGCGGCGCCGCGCGTGGACACGAGCAGCACGACGCGCTCGTTCGTTCGCTGGTCCACCGTCTCCGTCGCGACGAACCGGCCGTCGGGTGACAGCAGGATGGCCCCGAGGAACAGCCGTCGGACAATCTCGCGCTCGGCGCCGGACGCCAGGTCGCGCGCGAGGAAGACGTGCTCGCCGCCGCCTGCGACACGGTTCCAGTAGTAGAGCGCACGCCCGTCCGCCGACAGCGTGGGGAGGGAGAGGGACGGCGCATACGGCGCGGCGAACACGAAGGACGACGCGCCCGTCTCGACGTCGATCCGGAACGCGCCGGTCCGCCCCCCCGGGTCTCTCCCGACGAGGAGCATCCCCTTGCCGTCGGGATACCATCCGGCGAGCTGCGCACCATGCAGCTTCGGTTGCAGCTCGCGAACGAGGCCACCTCCATCCGCCGTGCGCAGCACGATGGTGGAGGGATCCGCCGATCTGCCGCGCGCGGACACGTAGGCGAGGTACCTGCCGTCCGGCGACCAGGTCGGGTTCACGTTGTCTTCCTGCGGGCTCGGGCTGACATCCCGCGGCGCCGCGACGAGGCCGGTCTCGAGGTCGAAGCGCGCGACCTGGACGCTGCCGCCGCGCCGACCGGGCAGCGCACCCCAGTACAGCGCCCCCGCGTTCGTCACCCCGAGCGACTCCGCGAGCCCCATGTCTGGCTTGAGGGGCACTGGATGTCCTCGCGCGGCGCCGTCGGCCATCTCGATGCCGAACAGCGCCGTGCTGCCCGTGCGGTCACTCGAGAAGAGCAGGTAGCTGCCGTCCGGTGACCACCCCATCGCGACGTCGTGGGCCCGGTGGGCGACGATGCGCCTGTCGCGGGTGCCATCCACCGCTGTGACCCACACGTCGTGGGCCCCTACCGCATCCTGGGGCAGGTCGTAGGCGAGATACCGACCGTCGGGCGAGAAGAACAGTCGCGTGCTCCCCGGCCGGTGGTGCGACTTGACGATGCGCACGTCACCGCCGGCGGCAGGGACGAGCGCGATCTGCAGCGTGAGGTCGCCGGCGGAGAGCAGCGCGGCGATCCACGCGCCGTCGGGGGACCAGTCGCGCGGTGCGATCCAGTCGACGCTCGGCGCCCCGTACACGCGGATCGGCGTCGCATCCCCGTGCAGCCCGGCGACCCAGAGTTCGTAGCGCCCGGTGCCCTCGTCGTACCGGCTGTACGCGACGCGACGGCCGTCGCGCGAGATCGTCGACGCCTCGGCGAACACCTTGAGGCGGCCGCCCTTCTCGTTGTTCGCCGCCACGACCACGCGGTTCGCGTCGGTCGCGAGATCGTGCAGCGCCAGGTCCCCCGTATTCCAGTCGGTGAAGGAGAGGTAGCGCCCGTCCGGCGATACCGAGCCGCCGACGTCGACCGCTTTCCCCTGCCAGACGAGCGTGCTGGTGGGACGCTCGGGACCTCGCGGCTGCCCGAACGCGAGCGTCGCGGAGACGAAGCTCAACCCGAGTGCCGCCGGCAACAGTCGCCTGGTTCGCATACATGCATGGAGTGGGGACCCGGCACCTGGGCGCCGCTACGGGGCGGACGCTCGCCGGGCCGAAGATGCGGTTCGGGGCTGCGGTGCGCCATCCAGACTCGAGCCGGCCCGCCCACCCGGGGCATCCCGCTCGCCGCTGCAGTGACCGCGGCCAACGTCGACGACAGCCGGTTGCTCGAGCCGCTGCTCGACGCCATCACGCCGGTGCGGACCGGATACCGGGCGGCCGCGGTGCCGTCCGGATGAGCTGCACGCGGACAGGGGCTCCGACTACCGCCGCTGTCGCGACGCGGGCGTGCAAGGGAGGATCCAGCACCGATCCGCCTGGCGCGGCGTCGATTCCAGCGCGCGAGTGGGTCGGGATCGCTGGATCGTGGCGCGCGCTGTGACGCGATAGGTATGCGGATGGAGGTGGGGAGCGTGGCTTCCGAACGATGCGTGGTAGAAGCATATCGGAGCCCATAATCACGCTTCTGGTCTCCGGGTTTTGTCGCCTTCCGCAAGCCAGGACCACGACCAACGAGCAGGCGTGACGCTACGCTCGCGATCATCTCAGCGCCTAACCAGGTCCTGGAGTGGCGGACTCTTGCGGAATGCCGAGCGCGCGGCAGCTTGTAGATCCTGCCGCGACGACGCGGATGTCGTTGAATCCGCCTAACGCGCGCGCCACCCACCGTGGCCCAGACAGAACCATGGGGAAAGCTTGAGCACGATGCCGCTGGGCAGATCGTGCACCGTCAGCCGCTCGTAGGTCACGCACGCGACGTCGCCGGCGTGTTCGCGGCACTCCTGATGATCCCGACGTACGCCCGGCGCCTCGCACGGCTCGCCGGGGTCGCTTCGCTGGCGCCGTCGCTCCGTGCGCGGCTGACCTATCTCGTGCACCTGCACGACTGCGGCAAGGTCAACGCGGGATTCCAGGCCAGATCGGAGCCGAGCGCGCGCGTCGTCGGACACATCGCGCCGCTCGCCGTTCTCTTCGGCCGGTACGCCGACGCGCACCTCGCGGCGCGTGTGCACGATGCGTTACGAAGCGAGCGGCTGGAGGCATGGGGCGCGGGCTGTGATGCGCTGTTCGACGCGATTCTGTCGCACCACGGCAAGCCGTGGCCCCGTGACGAGGACCGGCGTCACGAACTGCGGCACTGGCGGCCCGCGCCGTCCGGATACGACCCGATCGACGCGCTGGGCGCTCTGCGCGCCGGACGCCGACCGCTTCGAGCCGGCCGCGTTCGACGAGCCGGACGCCGCGCTGCCGTCCGCGCCTGGTTTCGTGCACGCCGTCGCTGGCCTGGTGCAGCTCGCCGACTGGATCGCCTCGTCGGGGTGGAAGCGCGCGCCGGACGACGCTACGCGTGCGACGTGGTCGCAGACGCGGCTTCGCGCGATCGGCCTCGACGTGCCGACTTGCGGCCGACGCTCGGCGACGCGCCGCCGGCGTTCGACGCGCTGTTCGGCTATCGACCGTACCCGCACCAGGAACGCGCCGCCCGCGTGCGAGGTCGGCTCGTCGTCATCGAGTCGGAGACCGGCTCGGGAAAGACGGAGGCGGCGCTCTGGCGGTTCGCCGCGCTGTTCACGCGTGGCGACGTAGACGGCCTCTATTTCGCGCTCCCGACACGCACGGCCGCGGTGCAGCTCCACCGACGCGTCGAGGCGTTCGCGGCGCGGCTCTGGCCCGATGAGGCGCCGCCGGCCGTGCTCGCGGTGCCGGGGTATCTCGACGAGGCATCTACGGACGAAGCATCTACGGCGGACCCAGCGTGCCGGGGGGATGCCGCCGGCGTCCGATCCGCTCGACGACGCGGAGGACGACACGCGCGCGGATCGCGTCTGGGCGTCGGAGCACCCGAAGCGCTACTTCGCCGGCGTCCTCGGCGTCGGGACGGTCGATCAGGCGCTGCTCGCGGCGCTGCGCGTCAAGCACGCGCACCTGCGCGGCGCGCTGCTCATGCGCCACCTGCTCGTCGTCGACGAGGTGCACGCGTCGGACGCGTACATGCGCCGCCTGCTGGGACAACTGCTGCGGGACCACCTCGACGCGGGCGGACACGCGGTGCTGCTCGTCGGCGACGTTAGGCGCCGAGGCGCGGCATCAACTCCTCGTCGAGGCGGCTGGCGGGCGGACGCGAGACGTGCCGGCGCCGACGCTCGACGAGGCCTGCCGGGTCCCTATCCGCTGCTGTCGACGGACGAGCCAGGGGAGCCCGTGCCGATCGCCGCGCGCACGCGCGAGCGCGCCGTCGAGATGACCACGGAGGCGTGGCTGGATCCCCGCGTCGATCGCCCGTGCGGCGCTCGACGCCGGGCGCGCGGGCGCCAAGGTGCTGGTCGTCCGCAACACCGTCGACGGCGCGGTGGCGG
This sequence comes from uncultured Gemmatimonadaceae bacterium, assembly GCA_963843845.1. Taxonomy (GTDB): domain Bacteria; phylum Gemmatimonadota; class Gemmatimonadetes; order Gemmatimonadales; family Gemmatimonadaceae; genus Gemmatirosa. The sequence goes on from CAWJMB010000001.1 coordinate 187,774, forward strand.
TGCAGCGCGCCCTGACCGGGCTCGCGGGCGAGGACGAGCCGTGCCTGTTCCGCGTCGCGGACATCGTGACGCTGCACCACGGGCGCTTCGCGCGCGAGGATCGCCGCCTGCTCGACCGCGCCGTGGAGCACGTCAGGCCGGTCGCGGGCGTCGGGCGGCACCATCGTCTCGGTACGCAGACGCTCGAGCAGTCGCTGGACATCGACGCCGACGTGCTCTTCACCGACCTCTGCCCCGCCGATGTGCTGCTCCAACGGCTTGGTCGGCTGCACCGGCACGCGACCAGGCGGACGGCGGCCCTCGAGTGAGGCCGCGCGGGTTCACGGAGCCGCACGCCAGTAGGTGCTCGTGCCGGAGGGCGGCCTCACGCCGTTCCTCGCGCCGCAACAGCGCAGCGGCGTGCGCCGGCACGGGCTTGGTCACCGGCTCGAAGGGGGCGTGCCGAAGGGCGTCTATCCCGATCTCTCGATCCTCGAAGCCACTCGGCGACTGATCGGGCGCTACCCGAGTGGCACATCCCGGCGATGAACCGAGTGCTCGTCGAGCACTCGCTCCACAAGGAAGCCTGGATCGACGCGCTGATCGAGTCGATGTCGAGTAACGAGCGAGAGCGATGGCGCGCGCACCGCGAGCGGCTCGAAGGGGATCGGATCGCGCAGGGACAGCAGGCGTCCGACGGCGTGCTGCGCCGCCACCACGGATTCCGCGAGGCAGGGAACGCCGCGTTCGAGAACCGCCTGCCACCCCGGCTTCGAAACGAACGACCGGCTCGTCGTGCTGCCCGCGCCGACTGTGGGACCCCTCCGCGAAGTCGTGCGGCAGTTGGCCGTGCCGCAGTGGATGGCGCGCGACGTCTCGGACGAGCACATGCCCGACGTCCGGGCGGATGGCGAGGGCGCGACGCGGCGCCTCCGCATCGCGCTCGGGCCACTGGAGATCATCTACGATCGCCTCCGTTTGCGGGCCGCCGAGGAGGAGGTGCAATGACCAACGTCAGATACTGCCTGCTCGACGAACCTCTGCTGTCGGTGGCGGATGCGGCCAGCCGCGCAGCAACCCGTTGTCGCTGCCGGCGCTCTACGCCGCGCTGGTGCGCGACGCGGTCGGCGACTTCCCCGCCCTGCGCCCGCACCGGCGGGACGTCTGGCACGCGTTCCTGGTGCAGGTCGCCGCGCTCGCGCTGGATCGCGCCGGACTGCACGAGATGCCGGACGATGCGGGTGCGTGGCGCGCGTTGCTGCTCGCGCTGACGCCGGACGACCCAGATGGGACGGCCTGGGCCTGGTCTCGCCGCCGGAGCGACCCGCGCTGCTGCAAGCTCCAGGTGCTCCAGCGAACCGAAGACTTCAAGAACGTAGTCGTGACACCAGATGGTCTCGACATCTTGATCACGAATAGGAACCACGACGTAGAGACTCAACAAGCATCAGCCGTGCGCTCCCCGAGCATTCAGTCGGTATTCGCGCCTGACCGCCAGACCCAATCGGGATACACGGGCCCGACGTGGTACGGTGCCAGCCGTATGAACGGCGGATCTGGTAGTCGCCCCGGTTTTGGCGTGGCTCTCAGATAGAGCCAGCAGGAGCATTGCCAGCAACGTCCGGCGTCTTCTCCAGCTACGCCATCAATTCCTGGAAGCGCCCGACACTACCTGAGCGAAGGTGGCGTCTCGCTACTTTGGCTCCTCCCTTGGGACGGTAGGAATTCTACTCAGTTCTCGGCCGCCTAGACCCGTACTACGTCGAAGCAACCTTCGACGGCGTTCGCCGTCCTCGAAGAACGTTCAGATCGCATCTATGCAGTGACAGTCGGTTCGAAGGTACGCGAATCGACGCGGGAATGGTGAGTGGCAACACGGGGGATGCGTGGACGCCTTTGATCCCGGACGGCGACAAGCGCAAGGCGCTCTCAGCGACCCGCGACACTCTGCGATACAAGCGGCTCGCCTCTCTACTGTTCCCGCTATCGTCCGATCCGAAGGCGCCTATCAGGGCGCCAGCTCCAGGGATGATCGACGAGGCGGATCCTGAGCACCGGGCTAACCGTACTCGCGCCAGGTCATCGTAGAGGGCCGGCAAGACGGAAGGGCTGCACGAGCGCCGGATCCCCCGTCTCGAAGGCGACGCGCCGCTTCTTCGGCGGGGCGCCGTCGCCAGCGACGAAGCGGCGCACGTGGGCTCGGAGCGCGTTGAAGATGCCGGCCGCTTCGCCGAGCAGGTGCTGCTCGGGCGCTGACCAGGGCAGGTGCTCGCCAGCCCGCGCCATGGCGAAGCGGGCGGCAGCGGCGGCCACGGCACGGCCAGAGCGCTAGGATGGTTCGACGACGCTGAACGGGGCGGCCTGCATCTCGACCTGGACGCGGAGCTGCGGCACATCGATGACGCCAAGGCTAGGCAGGCCGCACCCGAGGCGTGGGCTCCTCGCCCTTTGTGAGCGCGGGCGCGCGGTGCTCGCGCGAGCCGCCGCCGCGGCGCCGTCCGGCGGCGATGCGCCACTATCGCACGCGCGTCCAGACCGCGCGACGCCGGTTCGAAGTCCGCGTTCTCGCGCCAGCTCGGCGAGCGGATCTCGTTCGCACTTCCAACCAACCCGGAGGAGGAACATCTCGACCGCCCCGACACCCGCGTCTGAGTCGCCCGCCACGCACGTGGCGGGCGGAGACCGCGCCCGCCTGCTCCGGATCGCCCGCAGAGTCGCCGACCCGGCCTTCGGGCCCGGCGCGCTCGCGAGCCTGCGGCGCGGCGAGCCGGCGATGGGCGACGGCGCCGCCCTGCGTTCTTCCGTCTCGTGCGACTCGTCGACGAGCGCGCGGTCGCCGGCGACGGCACGCTGCGGTGGGCGACGGCCGTGCACGTGCTCGCGCAGCTCGCCGGCGGCGCCGGAGCGGCCGACGACGTCGGGACCGCGCGCGCGCGCGGTGGCTTTCCGAATCGCGGCTCGCTCGCCTGCTCGCCAGCCGCGGCGCGACGTTCCGCGATCGGCGGTGCTCACGGCGCGAATCCTCCGCGCCAAGGGCGCCGCATGCCGTGCCACCGATCTCGCCGAACTCGCACTCGTCGAGGAGCGCGCCGAGCGGCGTGCCGATCGCCTCCGCTTTCGCATGGCCAGCAGCTACTACCGGATCGCCGACGCCGGCGGTTCGCAGTGACCCGCGCCCCCGCCTCCTCCTCTCCCATGGCCTCACCCCGCTTCCTCCAGATCCACACGCTGACGTCGTATCCGGGCGTGCTCCTCAACCGCGACGACGCCGGCCTCGCGGAGCGGCTGCCGTACGGCGGCAGCGTGCGCACGCGCGTGTCGTCGCAGTGCCTCAAGCGCCACTGGCGGACGGTGCGCGGCGACGAGTGGAGCCTCGATCGGACGGACGCACCGCTGTGGGTCCGGTATCGTCAGGTCTTCGAGTACGCGATCCGTCCTCGGCTCGCCGAGCAGGTGCCTAACGCGCCGGACGCCGTGCTCGACGCGGCCGGATTGGCGCTGACCCGCGCCCTGTACGGCGAGAAAGCCGAGCAGGTGAAGAACCGACAGGCGCTGCTGTTCGGTGGCGAGAGATCGCGTACCTGACCGGCCTGCTTCGTTCCCCATCGTCACGAAGCGGCGGTCCCGCGGATGGCGCGTCGAAGCGCGTAACCGCCTTGTTGAAGGACTAGGAAACGACGGCGAATCTGTCGGCCATCCGCGGCGCGGCCGGCAACCTCGCCGAGGGTCTCGAGGCGGCGCTGTTCGGCCGCATGGTGACGTCCGATCCGGCGGCGAACACCGACGCCGCGATCCACGTGGCGCACGCGTTCACCGTGCACGAGCAGGACTCCGAGACGGACTACTTCACCGTCGTGGACGACCTCAAGGCGCAGGACGACGCGCAGGACGCCGGCTGCGGCGGGCATCTTCGACACCGAGCTCACATCAGGCCTCTTCTCTACGGATACGTCGTCGTCGACGTGCCGCTCCTCATGTCGAACCTCACCGGGGCGGCGCGAGAGGGTGTGGGCAGACGCGGCGACCGACCGCGCGCTGCCGGCCAAGGTGATCGAGCCCGCCTGCGCCTCGTCGCGACCGTCTCGCCCGGCGCGAAAAAGGGGTCGACGGCGCCGTACGCGTGGACGCAGGCGATGCTCGTCGAGGCGGGTTCAAGCGCCAGCCGCGGACGCTCGCCTCCGCGTTCGAGCGCGCGGTGCGCGCCTCGGCGCCGCGCTCGGTATCCGACGCCGCCGGGGTCGCTGTTCAGCCGCTCGCCGCGTTCGACCGGGCGTATCGCGCGCGCGAGGCCCGCGCCTTCCTGTGGCTCGCCAGGACGTCACTCGTCCCAGCACCCACGGCCCGCTCCCGCTCGACGATCTGGCGCGGTGGGCTGCGACATGCGTCGCGGAGGCAAGCATTGCTGACGACGGGACGACGAGCTGACGCCCGTGCCACGGCACTTGCTGCTTCGTCTGGAGGCGCCGCTGATGGCGTTCGGCGACGTCATGATCGACGCGATCGGCCCGGCGCGTGCCACACCGGCGACGTCGACTGTCGTCGGTCTGCTCGCCAACGCGCTTGGCATCTGCCGATGGGAGACTCGATCGCTGGCCCGACTACAGATTGGGGTCGTTTTCGGGAGTAGCCCTTCGATCGTCGAGGAGACTGCGCTTCACGGAGTTCCAGACCGCGAGGCTCGGAGCCGCTGAGCATTCGTGGACGACGGCCGGGCGTGTCGCTCGGCGCGAGCCGACCGGCGACAACTACCGCAACAAGCACTTACGCTATCGTGAGCACGACGCCGACGCGTGCGTCCGACGATCGCGCTCCGCCCTGCGCGATGCCGACGGGCCGCTCGCCCAACAAGCTCGAGGACCTCGCGCGCGCGCTCGACAGCGGGCCCGGCGCGCCCGGGCTTCCTCGGCCGCAAGCCGTGCCGCTGCCCAGCGGCCCTCCTTGCGCGCTGGGTTCGGGGACGCCGGGCGGTCCACGACGGGCATGCTCGCGGCGCCGTTCACGAGGGCGCTTGCGCGGGCAACGGCCGCGACGCCCCGACGACTGGTCACTGCGATCGTCCTCAGGCCGACGAACCGCGGCCGTCCGGGTTCCCGCGACGCCCACGCATGCGAGCGCCGCGACTGGCCCAGCCAGCATCCACGCCGGCGACCTCCTCACCTACCACGGCGATGTGCCGCGCGAGCGGTTCTCCGCCTTCGCCCCGACCGCGCCATGAGCCTTCACCTCTACGCGTTCCAACCCGACCTCCCGCGGCTGCTTCGCCACGCGGCCCGCAAGCATCTACTCCCGCCCGGCGACGACCCGGGCGGGCGCCATCCACGCCGCGTTCGCGGCGGCGTTCGCGAGAGCGCGCCGAAGCCGTGGGCGCTGCTCCCGCCCGGCGAGGGTGGCGGTCCCGCCGGCCCGCTGTTCGCCTACGGGGAGCACGCCCTCTCCGTCCTACAGGCGCACGCCGCGACGTTCGGCGAGCCCGCGTTCTCCGGACGGCTCCGACTCAACAACACACACAACCGACCGATGCCGACGGATTTTCCGCCGGGCACTCGTCTCGCCACTTGCGCCCGTTGGCGTGCGTCCGGTCGCGCGCCAGGGGAAGCCGCTGGCCGGCCACCCGAGCGTGGTCAATCGTGGGGGGACGGCGCGCGAGCGGGACGTCGTTGTCGCGCCGATCGAGGCCGCCGAGCGCGTGGGCGCGGGAGATCAGCGCGCAGCAGGGCCGATCAGCCGCGCCGGGCGGCGACGTCCCCGACCCGCGCCGAGTGGCCTGGACTGGCTGGACGCCCGACTACGCGAGGGCGGGGCGTCGATCGTCCGGTCGCGCGCGGGCGATCGCGGTCGCTCTCGCGGCGCAGCTCGGCAGCTTCCGCCGCACGCGGCTGCTCGGTCGCGATCGGAGCGGCGGCCGGAACGCGTCGCGGCACCCAGAAGGGCCGGACGCGACGATCGTCGGAACGCTCACCGTCAAGAACTCGGCGCGGATCTCTGACGGTCGGCTTCGCGCGCGGCGTGGGGCGCTTCCGCGCGTTCGGTTCGGCATGCTGCTGCTCTCGCCGCCGCGCCGCTGACGGCGCCGCGCGTGCTTCGCGGACGGTTCGGCCTCTGGACGGCGCGCGTGCCAGGACACGTCAACCGCATGGTCACCGTTCATCTGGACCGCGGCGCGCTGTTCGTCGCCGACGGCTGCTTACGTTATTCGCCGGCGGCAGCGACAACCTGGCCAAGGGCGAGTACACGATCCCTCATCAAGCCATCTCGCTGGTGCTGATCGGCCCGGGGTCGACGGTGAGCCA
>CAWJMB010000002.1:0-3495596 GCA_963843845.1 uncultured Gemmatimonadaceae bacterium
GCGGCAACCGCTTCTCGTTCATCGCCCCCGCCGGACAGGGGCGCCGCCCCGAGGTCCGCACCTACGACCCGGCCACCGGCCGCGACACGCCGCTGTTCACGAGCGACGGCCTGACGCTCCCCGGCGGCACGCGCCCGTTCGAGTACGAGCGCTTCCAGTTCTCGCGCGACTTCACGAACCTCGTCTTCCAGTCGAACGTCCGGCCGATCTACCGCCGCTCGGGGATCGCCGACTTCTACGTCTACTCGCTGGCGTCGAAGCAGCTCCAGCTCGCCGGCAAGGACGCCCGCACGGCCGAGCTCTCGCCCGACGGCCGGCTCCTCGGCGAGGAGCGCGGCGGCGACCTGTACGTCGTCGACATGGCGTCGAAGCAGGAGCGCCGCCTGACGAGCGACGCGACCGAGCACCGCTACAACGGCCACTTCGACTGGGTCTACGAGGAGGAGTTCGGGCTCGCCCAGGCGTGGGTCTGGTCGCCGGACAGCCGCCGCATCGCCTACTGGCAGATCGACGACAGCCGGGAGCCGCTCGCGCAGTTCACCGACTACAGCGGGCGCCACGAGACGTGGGACCGCATCGCCTACCCGCAGCCCGGCGACTCGAACCCGACGGCGCGCGTCGGCGTCGTCGACGCGCGGACGGGGCGGCAGCTCGTGGCTCGACCCGAAGCAGAGCGGCGAGTTCTACATCCCGCGCATCTACTGGACGAGCCACCCCGACACGCTCGCCATGCTGACGCTGAACCGGCGGCAGAACGAGCTCCGGCTCCTCTTCTTCGACGTGAACACCGGCGGGATGCGCGAGGTGCTCCGCGACTCGTCGAGCGCGTGGATCGACGTCTACGACTTCTACGCCGGGGTGCAGGACCTCATGACGTTCCCGGCGAACGCGCGCGAGTTCTTCTGGGTCTCCGACCGCGACGGGCAGCAGCACATCTACCGCTACGACTACAGCGGGAAGCTCATCCGGCAGGTCACGAGCGGGCCGTGGAGCGTCACGCGCATCGAAGGCGTCGACCCGGCGAGCCGCACGATCTACTTCACGGGGACGAACCCGTCGCCGCTCGAGCGGCAGCTCTGGTCGGTGAAGTTCGACGGCTCCGCGCTCCGCCGCATCACGACGGCGCCGGGGACGCACACCATCGACATGGCGCCGAACGCGAAGTACTTCATCGACAGCTGGTCGTCGACGACGCGGCCGCGCCAGGTCGAGCTCTGGTCGACCGGCGACGCGGGGACGGGCGCGCCGCGCAAGCTGCGCACGCTCGAGACGAACGAGGCGACGACGCAGTGGCTCGCGACGCACGAGTACGCGCCGACGGAGCTGATCACCTTCACGACGAGCGACGGCGTGACGCTCGACGCCTCGGTCATCAAGCCGGTGCCGTTCGACCCGGCGCAGGAAGTACCCGGTCGTGTTCGCGATCTACGGCGGCCCGGGCGCGCAGGGCGTCTACGACCGCTTCGGCGCGAACGGCTGGGAGCAGTGGCTCGCCCAGCACGGCTACGTCGTCGTCAACGTGAACAACCGCGGCACGAACAACTACGGCCGCGACTTCATGAAGGTCGTCTACAAGAACCTCGGCAAGTACGAGGCGATGGACTTCGCGGAGACGGCGCGGTACCTCAAGACGCTGCCGTGGGTCGACGGCGACCGCATCGGCATCATGGGGACGAGCTACGGCGGCTACAGCACGCTGTTCGCGATGGAGCAGTACCCCGACCTCTTCTCGGCGTCGGCATCGCGAACTCGGGCGTCACCGACTGGCGACTGTACGACACGATCTACACCGAGCGCTACATGTCGACGCTCGACGACAATCGCGCCGGCTACGAGCAGAGCTCGGCGATCGTCAACGCGCCGAAGCTGCGCGGGAAGCTGCTCGTCATCCACGCGATGCTCGACGACAACGTGCACCCGCAGCACACGATGCAGCTCCTGACGGCGCTGACCGCCGCCGGGCAAGAGCGCCGAGCTGAAGATCTTCCCGCCGGGGCGGCACGGGTCGGCGTACGACCGCACAGTGCGCGACTGATCGCAGAGGCGCAGTTCGAGTTCCTGGAGCGGAATCTCAAGGCGCCGCGCGCGGTGCAGTAGACGACCGGCGTCGAGCTGCGGGTCGGTGGGGGCGGGGGCCGTACGGCGGTTTCTCTACGGCGGTACGGCGCCGTCGGTGAGGCGCCGGCGATACGGGCGCGGGAATCGGAAGTGGGCGGGCGGCATGGCCTGACGACTCGGACGGGCCGTTAGGCCACGCCGTTAGGCACCCTCCGCATCCCCGCCGACGGCGCCGTACCGCCAGCGCCGTCACGCCGTATCGACCCCGCAGCACCGTCCCCGTAACACCGACGGCGCCCCACCGTCACCGCCGTTTCAGCTCGATCTGGTACATCTTCGCGTAGTTCTTCCCCGTCACGTACAGCTTGTCCGTCGCCGCGTCGTACGCGATGCCGTTCAGCACGTCCTCGCTCGCCGTTCTTGTCGGCCGGCGGCGAGGAGGCCCGGTGAGGTCGATCCAGCCGGTGACGGCGCCGGTCTCCGGGTCGATGCGCGCGATGCTGGGTGCTCTGCCAGACGTTCGCGAGGATCTCGCCCTTGTACCATTCCAGCTCGTTGAGCTGCGAGACCGGCGACGCGCCGTCGTGCACGTCGATCGTGCGCTGCACGGCGAACGTCTTCGGGTCGAGCACGCGGATGCGCGCCGTGCCGTCGCTCATGTAGATCGACGTGCCGTCGGTCGTCAGCCCCCACCCCTCGCCGTAGTACGACAGCGTGTCCGGTCGGCGCGAACGTCTTGAGGTCGTAGACGAACGCCTTCTTGTCCTTCCACGTGAGCTGGTACAGCCGGTCGCCGAACGCGATGATCCCCTCGCCGAAGTACGGCGCCGGCAGCGCGCGCCGCTGCTCGACCGCGCCGGTCGCGAGGTCCGCGCGGCGGATGCTCGACTTTCCGTTCATGCCCCGTCCCCTCGAACAGCTCGCCGTCCCTGATGAACAGCCCTTCGGTGAACGCGTCGCGGATCGTGCGGCACGGTCGCGACGACGGTGAAGCCGTAGGTCGGCGTGCCGGCAGTCGTTGCACGCTGACGTCGCCGGGGCCGGCGTCGCCGTCGTGTCGCCGGCGGCCGCGCCCTGCTCGGTCGCGCAGCCGCCGAGGACGAGCAGAGAGCAGAGGAGGCGCTTCATGACGTGAGTCCCCGGCAATTCGAGTGTGTCGCGCTTCGGTGTTGCAGCCGGGTGACGAGCTCCAGCGCCTGCATCGGCGTGAGGTGGTTCGGGTCGACCGACTGGAGCACCTCGACCACGGGGTGCCGGGCGGGTGGCGGCGCGAACAGCGCGAGCTGATCGACCGCCGTGTGTCGGGGGGCGCGACTCGAGGACCGGGGGTCGGCGATCGGCGAGCGGGCGGTGGGCGTCGGCCCCGCTGCCCCGACCCCCGATCCCCGAATCGCCGCGCCGCTCTCGAGCAGCGCCAGCACCTCCTTCGCGCGCGCGATCACCGGCGCCGGCAGCCCCGCCAGCCGCCCGACCTCGATGCCGTACGAGCGGTCGGCGCCGCCGGGCACGAGGCGGTGCAGAAAGAGCACCTGGTCGCCGACCTCGCGCACCGCGACCGTGAAGTTGCGTACCGCCGGCAGCTCGTCGGCGAGCTGCACGAGCTCGTGATAGTGCGTCGCGAAGATCGTCTTGCAGCCGATCACGTCGTGCAGGTGCTCGCTCACGCTCCACGCGATCGACACGCCGTCGTACGTGCTCGTGCCGCGGCCGATCTCGTCGAGCAGCACGAGCGACCGGCGCGTCGCCGTGTTCAGGATCGCGCTCGTCTCGGTCATCTCGACCATGAACGTCGACTGGCCGCGCACGAGGTTGTCGCTCGCCCCCACGCGCGTGAACAGCCGGTCGACGAGCCCGACCGTCGCGCGCGGCGGCCGGCACGAAGCTCCCGATCTGCGCCATGAGCACGATGAGCCCGACCTGGCGCAGGATCGTGCTCTTGCCGGCCATGTTCGGCCCGGTCAGGATGACGAGGCGCGCGTCGTCGGTGAGGCGCACGTCGTTCGGAATGAACTGCTCGCGCGCCATCATCCGCTCGACGACCGGGTGCCGCCCGCCGACGATCTCGAGGTCGAAGCCGTCGGTCAGCGTCGGGCGCACGTAGCCCTCCCGCTCGGCGACCTCGGCGAGCGCGGCGAGCACGTCGAGCTCCGCGAGACATCCGGCGACCGCGCTGCAGCCGCGCGATCTCGTGCCCGGCCTCGGCGCGCAGCGCCTCGAACAGCTCGCGCTCGCGCGTCTCGATCCGCTCCGCGGCCGTGAGCACGCGCTCCTCGTACGCCTTGAGCGCCGGCGTGACGTAGCGCTCGCCGTTCGTGAGCGTCTGCCGCCGCTGATAGTCGGCGGGCACCCGCTCGCGGTGCGCGTTCGAGATCTCGATGAAGTAGCCGAACACGCGGTTGTAGCCGACCTTGAGCGACGCGATCCCCGTCCGCTCGCGCTCGGTCGCCTGGATCTCGGCGATCGCGTCCTTGCCGCCGTCGCGCAGCGCGCGCAGCGCGTCGAGCTCGCCGTCGACCCCCGCCGCGATCGTCGCCTCGTCGCCGAGCTGCAGCGGCGGGCGGTCGAACGAGCAGGCGGGTGATGGCGGCGCAGAGCTCGCCGCAGTCGTCCCAGTGGCGGGCGAGGTCGTCGAGCCGGCCGGCGGAGCGCTGCGCGCTGCGCGCTGCGCTCGTCAGGCGCGCCAGCGCCTCCCGCACCGCCGGCAGGCGCCCGAGCGAGTCGCCCAACGCCCGCAGCTCGCGCGGCGTCGCCCGCCCGGCCGCCGCCTTCGACGCGAGGCGCTCGACGTCGCGCACGCCGTCGAGCGCATCGCGCAGCATCGTGCGGCCGATCGCGTGCCCTGCGGCCGTCGCGACCGCGTCGAGGCGCGCGTCGATCGCGTCGCGGCAGACGAGCGGGGCGAGCAGCCACTGGCGCAGCAGGCGCGCGCCCATCGGCGTCGCCGTGCGATCGAGCACGCCGAACAGCGTCCCCGTCTCCTCGGCGTGCCCGGCCCCCGCCGCCGGGCGGAGCGACTCGACCAGCTCGAGGTTGCGGCGCGTCATCTCGTCGAGCGGCATCGTGCCGCCGGGGCGTTCGACGATCGGACGCGCGAGGTGGGGAACGCCGCCGGGCTGCAGCTCGCGCAGATAGCGCAGCAGCGCCCCCGCCGCGCCGACCGCCTGGGCGTCGGCTTGCACGACGCCCAGGCCGTCGACCGACTGGATGGCGTATTGCCGCGCGAGGTCGTCGCCGGCGAGCGACGGGTCGAACTCCCACCCCTCGCGCTCGGTCACGAGCACGGTGCCGAACGACAGCGGAACCGACGCCACGCCGCGCGGCAACAGGATCTCGCGCGGCGCGAGGCGGGCGAGCAGCGCGTCGGCGTCGGAGATCGCCACGGTCGCGAGGCGCAGCTCGCCGGTCGACACGTCGGCGGCGGCGACACCGACCGTTCTTCCATCGGGCGCGATGGCGGCGGCGCAGAGAAAGTTGTTGCGCGCGCCGTCGAGCAGGTCGTCGGCGAACACGGCGCCGGGGGTGATCGTCTCGACGATCTCGCGCTTCACCACGCCCTTCGCGAGGCGCGGGTCCTCGATCTGCTCACAGACCGAGACGCGGTACCCTTTCGCGACCAGGCGCCGCAGATACTCGGGGAGCGCGCGCACCGGCACGCCGGCGAGCGGCACCTCCGCCGCCCCGCCGTTGTTGCGCGACGTGAGCGTGAGCCCGAGCACGCGCGACGCGATCTCGGCGTCGCCGTAGAACGTCTCGTAGAAGTCGCCGCACCGGTACAGCAGGATCGTGTCGGGCTGCTTCGCCTTCATCTCCCGCCACTGCTGCATCATCGGCGTGTCGACCATCGGGGCGGGCACTGCGTCGAGGAGAGGTGTAGCGGCGTGGCGCTCGGTGCGTCGTCCGCGCGCGGCTCCGGAGACTAACCCGCCCTGGGGTGTTGCGGCAGCCAGCGTGCGGGCGCGTCGCGGCCGGTGCCGCGCGGCCGTCACAACGCGATCGGGGCTCCCTGGTGGGGAGCCCCGATCTACGCACCGTGCGGCCGCCGGCCGCGTCGAGAGTCAGGCGCTGCGGCGCCGGCGCGCGATCCCGCCGATGGCGAGCAGGCCGCTCGCGAGCATCACGTACGTCGCCGGCTCGGGGGTGGTGGTCACGGCCTGCGTGATCTCGAAGAACGCCGCGCCGTCCTCGAAGCCGGGGGCGTTCGCTTCGACGCGGATGTCGAACGCGTAGCTGCCGGCCGCCAGCATGAACATCGCCTGGCTGTGGGCCGCCGACGCACGGCACGCCGTGATGTCGCTTCCGCACGAGCCTCCAGCCGTCGGCGCCGAGGTGGTGCCGATCAGCGTCGCGCCGTTCAACAGCGCGAACCGGTCGCCGCTGGCGAATCCGTCGACGATCGTGAACGTGAACGGAGTCGCCGACGTGAACGTGAACGCGGGGTTGGGCGCCGCGATGCTCGACGGATTGATGCCGAGCACGAATCCGCTCCCCGAGACGGCGAGCGTTCCCGCCAGGCCGAATCCGAACGTGTACCACTGATTGGCCACGATCGGGTCGGCCGACGCGGTCGTGGTGAGGGCGGCGAGTGCGAACAGCGTCGCGGACAGCTGTCTGGCGAGGCGCATGGTCAGTCGAATGGAGGAGCGAGCGGGACCGTCACCGCAGGCGACGGACGAGGGGAGGAGGAAGCATCCGGTCGGTCGACGCGCCGAGCTCTTCCGTTCGCCAATGTGTCCCTCGCCGATCGAATGCACAAGAACAATCCTTCCCGCGCTCCGCCGAGTCGCGGCCCGCCGTATGACCGCGCTGGTGGGGCTACTGCCGGGTCGACGACGTCGCGATGAAGCCAGCGAGCCCCTTCGCCTTCAGCGTCCGCTGCGCCGTCGCGGCCTCGGTGCGCGTGGCATAGCGGCCGATGCGCACGCGGAACGGCGCGGTGTCGGGAAGCCGGCCGCCGGCTTCGACGCGGGCGTCGAGCCCGCGCGCCGCGAGCCGCGCGGCCAGCGCCGCCGCGTCGGCGCGGGTGTCGTAGGCGGCGACTTGCACGGTGAAGCGCCCGACAGCGTCGGACGCGACCGGCGGTGCGACCGGCGGCGCGGTCGCGGCGGGCGTCGTCGCGGGGGAAGCGGTCGCCGCTCCCACGGAGACGGTGAGCGTGCACCGCGGCACCCGCGCGCGCAGCGCGACGACCTGGCGCGCGAGGTCGCCGCCCGGCTCGCTCACGCCGGCCGCGGCGTTCAGCGCGTCGCAGGCGCCACGCGGGTCGTTCGCGTCGAGTGCGGCGCGGGCGAGCCAGTAGTGCGCACGCGCCTGCGACGGGCGGTCGGTGTGGTCGCGCAGCAGCCGCCCCAGGTGATCACGCGCCGCCGAGGGGTCGCTGCGCACGAGGTCGAGCTGGGCGAGGCGGATCAGCGCGTCGGCGCCGCGCGGCGAGCCCGCGTACTCGACGGCGAGCTGCCGGTAGTCGCGTTCCGCGTCGGCCGAGCGCTCGGCGAGTGTGGCGCGCCAGTAGAGGGCTTCGGCGTAGGCGGGGGTCCCCGGCGTCGCGGCGGCGAGCACCGTGTCGACGAGGGCACGGCCCAGCGCACCGTTACCGCCGCTCACGAGCCGGCGGGCGCGCGCGAAGCTCGCGGCCTGGCTGCTGTCGAGCCCCGCCGGCGCGGCGGAGGCGGGCGGCTGGGCGGCGGCCGTCGTCGCGGTGAGGGCGAGGGCGAAGGGGAGAAGACGCATCCGGCGGAGACGGCGTGCTGCGAGCGTGGAGCTGCAACATACTACCGCGGTCGAACGGCGGTGATACGGTTCGACGCACTCCGGACGAGGAAGGGCGGTAGCTACAGACGACCGCCGGCACGTTCCGCCGTCGCTCATCCGCCATCCGCTCTCACGGCTCCGTATCCCCGCCATTTCACCGCGGTGAAGCAGCGGCTCGACCGCGGTGGACCCGCCGTCCGTCAGCGACCCGCAGGCTCCGCGCACAGCGCGAGCACGAGCGACGCGAGCGTCTGCTCGTCGCTCGACAGCTTGGACTCTTTCAACGACGCGTCCGCCTCGAGCAGCAGATCGAGCGCCCGGTCGAGCGCCGGCGCCGACCACCGGTCGACGTTGGCGGTCCAGGCGTTCACCGCCTCGCCCCACGGCCGGCCGGGATACGCGCTCCCTTCTTTCATCAGCGTCCAGTACTCGCGCGCGAGCTGCCCCGGGTTCGTGCCGCGCTCGCGCATCGCCTGCCCCCACGCGAGCGCGATGAACTGCGTGCCGAGCGCCATGACGACCGTGACGGCCGACGCCTTCGGCTGGGACAGCACGTGCTCGACGAGCCCGAGCGCGGTCGTCGCGTCGCGCCGCGCGACGGCGTCGAGGAGGTCGCCCAACGTCTCACCTCGCCGCACGCCGACGACGTCGGCGACCGCCTGCTCGTCGATCACGACGGCGCCGGTCGCCCCGCTCTCGGCCCGCCCGCGCGCGTAGCTCGCGAGCTTGTCGATCTCGCCGGTGAGCTGCACGAGGTCGTTGCCGACGGCGCTCGCGAGCAGGTCGGCGACGCCATCGGCCAGCTCGACGCCTCCCTCGCGTCGGGCCCATTTCGCGAGCCACGCCGTCAGCTCGTCGCCGTCGAGCGGGCGGAAGTCGATCGCCGTGGCGCGGTCGAGCAACGTCTTGTCCGGCTTCGCGCCGGCGGCGGCGACGAGCACGAGCACGGTGTCCGAGGCGGGGCGCGCGAGATAGCGGTCGAGCGCGGCGCGCGCGTCCTTCTTCAGCGCTCCGGTGTCGCGCACCGCGACGAGGCGGCGCTCGGCGAGCATGGGGGGGGTGCCCAACAGGGTGCCCAACGTCTCGGCGTCGAGCTCGGCGCCGCGTCGCACCTCGACGTTGAAGTCGCGCATCGCCGGCTCGACGGCAGCGGCGGCGACGGCCTTCAGGGCGCCGTCCTTCCGGAAGTCGTCGTCGCCGTGAAAGTAGTAGACGGGATCGAACTGGCCGCGCTTGAGGGCAGCGTTCAGGTCGCGCGTGGTGGGCATTCGTCAACGTAACGAGCGACTTCGCTGACCGGCGTCGGGGTCGCGCGGCGCTGCACCCACGTCCGGTCTCACGCCGTATCGTCAGCGCCGTATCGTCAGCGCCGTATCGTCAGCGCCGTATCGTCAGCGCCGTATCGTCAGCGCCGTCACCGCCAGCGCGTGTCCGCCGTCGGGTCACCGTCGGATCGACCCCGCCGTACCGACCCCGCCGGTCGATAGGACTCACCAGCTCGCCAAGAGCAGCTGCGCCCCGACCATCCTCGTCGGCGCCTGGTCGGCGAGCAGCGCAGCCGGCCACACCGGAATCCCCGTCGATGCTCCCGTCAACAGCGCCGGCGGCACGAAGTCCGGCAGCGGCGCTACCTCGGGCGCCGTCGCGAGCACCGGCGCGAGCACCGCGTCCCGGGTCTCCGCATTCCACTGCCTCGCCCGGTCGCCGGCGTACGTCAACGCGACGAGCCCCGCCGCGACGGCGGCGAGGCGGCGGCGAGCGGCGGGGCTGACGACAGCGGCGCGAAAGGCATCGAACCGGTTCGGCGCCCACTCGTCACCGAACGGCACGACGCCGTCGTCCGGGACCGCGGCGCGCCCGCAGCGCACGTCGTCAAGCCGCGCCGCCAGCCGCGCCGAGAAATCGGCAGAGAGCTCGACCCTCGGGAGGTTGCGGGCGAGGAGCAGCGCGCGCCGGACCGCCGTGTCGTGCGACGCGCACCCCGCACATTCCAGTCGATGCCGTTCCGCGGTGACGAGCAGCTCCCCGGGGAGCGTGTCGTCGAGATACGCCACGTGATGTTTGCGGAACGTGCGACAGTCCATCGGAACGGCACAGATCGAGGAACGAGGCGCCGTCGTCGACGGGAAGACCGTGTCGCGCGGCGCGAAGAACGTGTCCCCGATACCCACCTCGCAGCAAGGCGTTCCGTAGTTCCCCGCGGTGCACGGCGGTGCCGCGTCACAGGAAGCGCAGCCACGAGTCCGGGCGCCGGGCCTTCAGCGCACCGTACCAGCGACAGCACGGGTAGGCGAGCAGCACGACGGCGATCCACGCGGCGTAGACCCACGGCAGGCTCGATGGCCACCCCGGCGGCTGCGTTACCGGGAAGCGCCCCAGGTTCGGCGACTCGACCATCGGGCGGATGGTGCCGTAGCGCGCCGCGCTCGCGACGACGGCCATCAGGTGCAGCAGCGTGAAGTGCAGCAGGAAGTAGAACAGCGGCACGCGCCCGAACACGAGCGCGGCCTCGAGCGCGCGCCGGGTCCTGTCGCGCCGCTGCCCGTCGAGCGCCACGTCGGCGGCGGCGAGCAGGAGGAGCGCGGGACCGAGCGTCATGAGGAGGAAGAGGAGCGACGGCGGGTACTTCGTGGTGTTCACGAAGGAGAGCGCCGTGAACGCCGCCGTCGGCTGCGGCGCCCATCGCTGCGGATCGCCGTAGCCGTTCAGCGCGCGCAGCAGCACGAAGGCGACGGTGAGCCCCGCGCCGATGCGCCAGAGCAGGCGCCGGCGGCGCTCGGGCGGCCAGCCGATCACCGCGCCGAGCGCGTAGCCGACCGCCATGACGCCGATCCACGGCACGAGCGGGTACGCGACGAGCACGACGACGCGCGGCGTGTTCACGAGAAAGCCCGGCTGGTGCAGCGCGACCCAGAGCGGGGCGAGCGCGCCGAACGTCGCCGGTGCGACCCCGTCCGCGAGGTCATGCAGCGCGATCATCGCGACCCCGATCGTCGCGACGACCGCGGTCGGGAGCCGGACGAGCCCCGCGAGCGCGACCATCGACCAGCCGAGCACCCAGATGACGTTGAGGACCGTGACGCGGTAGTCGACGTTGAACTGGACGAGGAAGCGGAAGAGCGTCGGGTCGAGCACGACGAGCAGCAGTCCGCGCTCCAGCAGGTAGCGCGACAGCTCGGCCGGCGTGCGCCGCCGTCGCGACAGGTACGCGCCGACGCCGGTGAGGAGCGAGAAGACCGGCGCGCAGAGGTGCGTGACCCAGCGCGTGAGGAACAGCGCCGCGCTCGCGGTCGCCAGGTCCGTCGGGTTCGCGGCCGCGTCGCCGAAGTAGTCGCGCGCATGGTCGAGCGCCATGAGGATCATGACGACGCCGCGGAGCAGGTCGACCGCGTCGACGCGCGCGGGACGCGCCTCGGCGAGAGGCTCGTGGCGGGCAGGGTGGGACATGGCGGGCAATCTTCACCGCGCGCCCCGCACGCGGATGCCCCGCACGCTCGCGCTGACGAGTCTCGCACAAACGGAACGGGGGCGGCCCGCGTGAGGCCGCCCCCGTTCCCCGGTCGTGTACGCTCAGCGCAGCCGAGGCTCGATGATCTCGGCGAACGAGGTGCGGGCGCGGTTCAGGCGAGACTTCACCGTGCCGAGGTTGCAGTCGGTGATCTCGGCGATCTCCTCGTACGACTTTCCTTCGAGCTCACGCAGCACGAACACCTCGCGGTGGTGCTCCGGGAGCTGGGCGACGGTCTGCTCGACGAGCTCGCGCAGGTGGCGCTTGCGGTAGAGGTCGTCCGGGCGCGACGTCGCGTCCTCGAACTGGAGCGGACGGTCGTCCTCCTGCCAGTTCTTCTTGATCGTCTGGAACAGCACGAGCGGATTGCGCGAGCGATTGCGCAGCTCGTTCTTCGCCAGGTTCGAGGCGATCGTGTAGATCCAGGTCGAGAACTTCTTCGACCGGTCGAAGCGCCCGATGTGGCGGTAGACGCGGATGAACACTTCCTGCACGAGGTCTTCGGCCTTCTCGCGGTCGCCGATCGTGCGGTAGATGAAGTTCAGCAGGCGCGTCTGATACCGGCTCACGAGCTCCTGAAACGCACGCTCCTCACCGTCCAGGAACGACGCCACGACGTCCCCGTCCTCGAGCGTGCGGAGCTGCTCGCGCACCGCGGCCCCACGCAGCCCGGGTGTCGAGACTTTCTGCTTCAACGCGACGTCAGCCATTGCCTCTCCTCTCCAGTCCAGCGTCCAGTCGTCCGCAATCTCCGGTCCTCATCCAAGGCACGGGGCGTGCCGACTGCGCCTGTTTTCTCGATGTCTCGCAAGTCGTTATGAATCAACGATTTGTAGCGCTCGAGCCACTCCTGCAATCTAACGATTGTGGGCCTGCTGTCCACCGAAAGCGACAACCGACAGGACAGTTCGAGCGTTCGTCGTCGTTGCACTGCGACCTACGTCACACGAGCGCCGGAGAGTCAGCGCCCCGCCCGGAACCCCGCCGCGAACAGCAGCGCCGAGATGGTCTTGCCGTCGCGGATGTCGCCCCGTTCGATCCGGCGGAGCGCCTCGGACAGCGTGACCTGCTCGACCTCCATGAACTCGTCGGCCTCGCGACGCGCCTCTCCCATGGTCAATCCGACGGCCATGAAGAGATGGATCTGTTCGTCGCAGAAGCCGGGCGTCGGCCAGATCGTCGTCAGATGTTCGACACGCGCAGCGGTGCAACCGGTTTCCTCCGCCAGCTCGCGGTGCGCGCAGGCGGCCGGATCCTCGCCCGCGTCGAGGCGGCCGGCGGGGATCTCGTAGAGGTAGCCGCCGGTGGCGTAGCGATACTGGCGAATGAGCAGGATCTGCGGGTCGTTCCCCGCAGGGTCGCTCAGAAAGGGCACGACGGCGCTCGCCCCGGGGTGGCGGAACATCTCGAGCTCGCCGGTCGAGCCGTCGGGAAAGCGAACGGTGTCGACGTCGAGGGAGACGATGCGGCCGGTGTAGACGCGGCGGGTGGCGATCTGGCCGGGTTCGGTGTTCACATTCCATCCTCGTAGGAAATTGCGGCTGATTTAGCGATGATGTAAGATCTATAAGAATCATACATGATCGCTATCGACTATACACAGTCGTGAAACCACCGACTCAAAGTGCGCTTGCGTTCCCGTTCAACACGCTACTCGGGACCCAGGCCGCTGTCCGCATCCTCCGCGCCCTCTCTCGTCATGGTGGACCGCTCTCCGCACCGATGATCGCGCGGCAGGGCGGGCTGTCGGAGGCGGTCGCTCGCGTGGCGCTCAGTGATCTCGTCGAAACCGGGGTCGTCGCGAGAATCGGCCACGGACGATCGGTCAACTACCAGATCGACGCGACCCACCCGCTGACGCCGGCCGTCGAACAGCTCTTCGTGGCCGAGTCGGCGCGACGTACTCGCATCTTCGACGCGCTTCGCGACGCCGCGCTCACCCTGCACCCCGCGCCGCTCGGCGTCTGGGTGTATGGGAGCGTCGCGCGCGGAACGGACACGCCGACGAGCGATCTCGACGTCGCCGTGTGCGGAGTCGATCCTGCCGCTCTGGAATCGCAAACGACGGCGCTCCGGGAGCGGGGGCAGACCATCGGTGACACGGAGCGCGTGCAGATCTCCGTCATCTCGTTCACGCTCGACGACGCGCGACGCCTCGCGCGTGAGAACGCCTCCATCTGGCGCGGCATCGTCGACGACGGGTTCACGCTCGTCGGTCGCAGTCCCGCGTTGGTCGTCGACTCGTGATGGTGAAGCGCGGGTCGTATCAGCGTGTGATCGACCGTGATCAGTGGAAAGGCCGGCGGGATTTCGGTCGCGCAGGGCTCGCCAAGGTCGAGAACGACCTGATCATCAACGAGGTGGTCGGCTCGTGGGGATACGTCGTGAACGCCGCCGTGCTGGCGGCGATCGCGTATGGCGACGCGCTGACGATCAAGGCCGCGGGCATTCGGAACACGCAGGATCACAGCGCCCTGCCGGACACACTCCGTGCGGCACTCGGCAACCGGCTGCCGCGCCAGCAGCTCAAACAGCTCGTCGATCTGCTCGTACAGAAAGACGAGTCGGGGTACGGGCACAAGAGTCTCACGCGCGACGCCGCCGAAAGGGCCGTCACGAAGCTGCGCGCGTTTGCAGCGTGGGCAGAGACCGAGCTCGCGCTCTCCTAACGTGCCCGCGTCGAACGACCGCGCTTCTTCTTCGCCGGCATGAGGATCGACCCGCGGCACGTCGGCGACCCGCACAGGCACTTGTAGAACGCCTCGTCGTCCGCGGTGTGGGCGGCCTGGCGCTCGTACTGGTAGTCGTAGTTCAGCTCGGTGCCCGGCTGGATGTTCCGCCTCGCGTAGATGTTGATGTGCCCGTCCTCGATCACCGCCTCGCAGTTCGGGTCGCACGAGTGGTTGATGTAGCGCGCGTCGTTCCCCTTGCGGTTGCCGTCGACCACGGTGTCGTCGTCGAGCGTGAACAGGAACGTGTGATGGCGCCCCATCCCCGTCTCCTCGTAGCGCCGGTCGCCCTCGGCCGGGGTGATCCGCTCGCCGAGGTACTCGATGATGAGCTGGCCGGGGCGGATGCGGCGCGTGGCGAACGCTCCGCGCCCCTGGATCTTCGACTTGCGGATCTCGAACGGCTGGTCGGCGCGCGACGAACGGGCAGGAGGCACGAGGGGTCGGTGAAGTGTGGGCCGTGAAGCGGTCGTCGGGCGATCGTCGGGCGCGCGCTCAGGTGACCGCGGCGCCGTCGGCGTCGTACACGGTCACCGGGCCCGCGTCGAGCGCCTCGAGCTGCGCGCGCACCGCCGCCGGGTCGCCGACGACGACGACTTGCAGCTCGTCGGGCTTCAGGTACGTCTGCGCCGCCGCCTGCACCTGCTCGGCCGTCACGGCACGAATCGCGGTCGCGGTACGTGTCGAAGTAGTCCGCGGGCAGACCGTAGATCGTCGCGCTTGGCGAGCGCCGCTCGCGATCGCCGCGGTGGTCTCGTAGCGGATCGGGAAGACGCCGTCGAGGTAGCTCGTCGCGAGCGACAGCTCGCTCGCCAGCACCGGCTCGGCGCGCATGCGGTCGATCTCGCGCAGGATCTCGCGCAGCGCCGCCGCGGTGACCTCGCTCTGCACCGCGCTCGACACGTCGAACGGCCCCGCCCCCACCCGCCAGTCGAACGCCGAGCCGGCGCCGTAGGTGTAGGCTTGCTCCTCGCGGAGGTTCATGTTGACGCGCGAGTTGAACAGCCCGCCGAGGATCGCGTTCATGACGACGAGCGGGAAGTAGTCGGGCGTCGTGCGCGGCACGCCGACGTGGCCGACGCGGAGCTCGCTCTGCGGCGCGTCCGCCTTGCCGACGAGGTGCACGCGGCGGACGCGCGCCGCCGGGCGGTCGTTCACCGCGGGCACGTCGGGCGCGGCGCCGTGCCAGCGTGCCCAACGCGTTCAGCGCGAGGCGCTCGGCGTCGTCGACCGTGACGTCGCCGGCGACGACGAGCGTCGTGGCGCCGGGAACGTAGCGCGCGGCGTGGAACGCGACGACGTCGTCGCGGCCGAACGCGGCGACGGTCGCCTCGGTGCCGCCTTCCTCGCGGCCGTAGCGCGAGCCCGGGGCGTAGACGAAGCGGCTGAACATCTCGTCGGCGAGGCCGCGCGGCTCGGTGCGCTGCTGCAGGATCTCGGCGACGCGCTCGGCCTTCAGCCGCTCGACCTCGCGCTCGGGGAACGCCGGGCGCGCGAGCACGTCGGCGAACAGCGCGAAGGCGTCGTCCAGCTTCGGCGTGAGCACGGTCATCGAGACGACGGCCGCGTCCCAGTCGGCGCCGGCGTCGACGGCGGTGCCCAGCGCTTCGACGGTGCGGGTGAACGCGACGGCGTCGAGCGACTGCGTTCCCTCGGTGAGGGCGCGGGCGACCAGCACCGCGAGGCCGTCCTGTCCCTCGGGATCCGCGGTCGCGCCGGCGCGCACGACGGCGGCGACGGTGACGACGGGGAGCTTGTGGACGGGGGCGACGACGAGCGTCAGCCCGTTCGGCAGGACGCGACGCGCGAAGGCGGGGAATTTGTACGGTCGCGGGGGCGCCGGATCGGGCCGGACCGCCGGGGAACGGGGATCGGGGCTCGGGGATCCGGGAGGCGTCGTCGAGCTCGTCATGCCGACACCCCGGCCAGTGCGGCGGTCCTCATCTCCGATCCCGGATCTCCGATCCCCGGCTCGTCTTTCGGCACGTACACCAGGTAGGCCCGATTGTCCGCCCCCATGAACTCGCGCGCCCACGCGTTCACCTGCTCGACCGTCACGGCCTGATAGCGGTCGACCTGCTCGTTCACGAGCGACGGGTCGTCGAGGTAGGTGGCGAAGCGGGAGAGCTGGTCGGCGCGCTCGCCGGCGGACTGCATCGCGAGCACGAACGCCGCGTCGATGAGCGCGCGGCGCGCGGTCGATCTCGCTCTGCGTCACGCCGTCGGCCTGCAGAAGATCGACTTCGGCAGCGAGGGCGTCGGCGAGCGTGTCGGCGCTGACGCCGGGGCGGGCGACGGCGTCGAGGATGAGCAGGTCGGCGCCGCGCGACAGGTCGAACGTCGAGGCGCTCGTGTCGCTCGCGAGCTGCCGGTCGCGGACGAGGCGCTCGTGCAGACGGCTCGCGTTGCGGAGGCCCAGCACGGCGCCGGCGAGTCCGGCGACGTAGTAGCCGGGGGTGCCGAACACCGGCGCGCGGAACGCCAGAAAGACACGCGGCAGCACGACGTCGTCGGGCACGACCTGGCGAAGCGTCTGGCCGAACGTCGGCGGGAGGTCGAACGACGGCAGCGCGGGCTTGGCGCCGCCCGGCGGGATCGGGCCGAAGTAGCGCTCGACGAGCGCCTTCGCCTCGGCGGGATCGAAGTCGCCGGCGATCGTCAGCACGGCGTTGTCGGGCGTGTACCAGGTCGCGAAGAACTCGCTGACGTCCTCGAGCGACGCGGCGTCGAGGTCCTCGAACGAGCCGATGAGCGAGTGGTGGAACGGGTGCTCCGGCGGATACGTCAGCGCGGGGAGGCGCTCCCACCAGGTGCCGTACGGCTGGTTGTCGACCGACCAGCGGCGCTCGTTCTTCACGACGTCGCGCTGGGTGTCGAGCTTCTCCTGCGTCATCGCCGGGAGCAGCCCGCCCATGCGGTCGGCCTCGAGCCAGAGCGCGATCGCGAGCTGGTTCGACGGCACGGTCTCGAAGTAGTTCGTGCGGTCGAGCCAGGTCGACCCGTTCAGCGTCCCGCCGGCACGCTGCACGAGCTCGAAGTGCTCGTTCGCCGCGACGTTCGCCGATCCCTGGAAGAGCATGTGCTCGAACAGGTGCGCGAAGCCGGTGCGTCCGGCGCGCTCGTTCGCCGAGCCGACGTGATACCAGAGGTTGACCGCGACGAGCGGCGCGGTGTGGTCTTCCGACAGGGTGACGCGGAGGCCATTCGGAAGACGATAGGTCTCGAGAGGGATGCGCATCCCGGAAGCATACCAGCCGCGCCAGACTCGGCGAAGCCGATGCGGCGAGGGTGCGTGAAATCACGGCGCGGGGGCGGCGGTGGCGCAGGGTTTGACCTGTGAACCACCATCTTCTCCGGAGCCAACGCCGATGCACTCCCTGACCGACCCGACCGAGTTCGACGCGCTCGCCGAGCAGGGAGCGGTGCTCGTATTCAAGCACAGCACACGATGCCCGATCAGCTCGATGGCGTACGACGAGGTCGAGCGGCTGGAGGCGGCACATCCGGAGGTGCCGGTGTTTCTGGTGGACGTGATCGGCGACCGCGCGATGTCGCGACACGTCGCGCAGCGGACAGGGGTCGCGCACCACTCGCCGCAGCTCATGCTGCTCGTGCGCGGCGGGGTGGCGTGGGACGTGTCGCACTTCGAGATCCGGGCGGGGCGGCTCGGGGAGCGGTTGGGGGCGGTCGTCGCGGGGGGCGAGGAATGAGCGGCCGCTGGTCGAACCGCTGGTCGAACCGCCGTTCTAACCGCCGTTCCAAACGCGTGGATACTGCGGTCGGACGGCGGTGATGCGGTTTGACTCACGGCGGACGAGACGCAGCGGTGACTACCGATTGTCGTCGGCACGTTCCGCCGTATCTCGTCCGCCGTGAGTCAAACCGCATCACCGCCCTTCGTCCGCCGTGAGTCAAACCGCATCACCGCCCTTCGTCCGCCTTCAATGCGGTACACAGCGGCGCCCTGCGGCGCACCGACGGCGTCATCGCCCCCCTGCCGTCTGCCCCGCCCCAGCCCGCCGGGCGATGTCCCGCAGCGCTGTCAGGAGCTGTCCGGTGCGGCGCGCGGCGCGCTGAACCGGGGCGGCGTCCGCCGGCGCCAGGAATCCTCGCGCGACCGCGTGGGCCAGGTGCGCCTGCATCTCGACGAGTGAGCCGAGGGCGATGTCGTAGTACCGCGCCTGGTCGAGGCGGCTGCGTTTCGTGTGCCCTTCCGCGATGTTCGCGTAGAGCGAGATCGCGGCGCGGCGGATCTGATCGCCGAGGATCGCCCGTTCGCCGCCGGTGAAGTCGGCGACGGCAGCGCACGCGGCGATGGCGCAGGCGTGCGCTTCCTGAAACGCGCGCAGGGTCCGCAGACCGGGCGGCAGTGTATCGAGCACGGAGGCAGAATCGGGCATGCGCGACGATACCGCGGGTGGCGGCAGCTCGCCGAACCGTTCTGACGCGTGCCCGACGATTTCGACGCAACGGCGGTCCGGACGGCGGGTGAGAACCGCGGACGGCGGCCGAAGGGCGGTCGAACCGCGGTGATGCGGAGTCGGCGCGGCGGACGAGGACCCGCGGCCACGACGCACTCGTCGCCGACGCCCTGCCCGTCCCGCCGCTCCTCGTCCGTCCTCGTCCGCCGTGCGTCCAACCGCATCACCGTGGTTCGTCTGCCGTGTCACCGCGGTGGACCGGCGGACGAACTGCGGTGATACGGTGTGACGCACGGCGGACGAGGAACGGCGGTTGGAAGGGGGTGAGACGGACCGGTGAACGCAGGCGAGGTACCGCGGTGCCCGTCCTCGTGTGACGCTCGTGTGACGGTCGCGCTGCATCTACGTCGCGGTCGGCCCGTCATGGGAGTCGGCCTCGCACGGACGCACGACACGCAGCACGAGCGGAGCGGTTCCGTACGACGAACAGGCACGACGGCGGCGTCGGCGAGGGGGACCTCTCCGGCGCCGACGCGTGCGTCTGCGCCCCGGCCGGCGCGCTCAGAACGTCGCGCGGACGCCGAACAGGAGTTGACCGTCGTGGTTGCTGCGGGCGCCGCGGCGGCGGGCCTCGCTGTCGTAGCGTTCGCGGAGCGTCGCCGTGAGCGCGACGGCTCGGCCGAGCCCGAGCGCGAGCTGGGTGTTCGAGTCGACCGTGTAGCGCGACGGGGCGTTCACCGTCGGCTGGTAGAACGTCACGTGCGTGAGCCGAATCGCCTCGCTGAAGCGGCGGCGTACCCGGCCGCGCAGCGACCAGCGCACGCGCGACATGACCGGATCGGCGTCCGGCGCCGGGTCGAGTGCCCGCGTGCGCTCGGCGAGCAGCGCGGCGCTCACGCTGACGTCGTCGTCGCCGCGGCGGCGGAACGTGAGCTTCGCACCGGCGCCGACGTTCGAACGCACGGCGATCCGCTGTTGCAAGCTGGTCTCGACGCCGCCCAACGCGAACGGGCTGAGGCGGGCGAACGGATCGCGGTCGGCGGCGAACGCGAGGCGCGACGCGCGGGCCGTCACCGCGAGCCGTCCGTCGGCGTCGCGCGAGTCGGCGTAGGTGAACTGCACGTCGCCGCGCACCTGCACGACGCTGTCGAGACGACCGACCGACACGCCGACGCTCGCGACGCGGCCACGGGCGGCGCCGAAGAGCACGTTGCCGCTCGCGTCGGCCACGCCCGACCAGCCGAGGGGCTGCGCGGCAGCGACGGCCGGTACGACGGCGAGGAGCGCGACGCCCACCGAACGACGCAGCATCAGTCGGCGGCCGACGGCTCCATGAAGTACACGAACGGCACCTTGAGCGACTCGCCGAGCAGGTAGCGCCACTCGACGCGTCGGTGGCTCGAGATGGGGCTCGACGGCGTCGGGGAGCCGTAGGGCACGATGCCGTAGCGGCGGGCGACGACGGTCAGGCGCAGCATGTGGAACGGGTCGCTGACGAGGATCGCCGTGTGCGCGGTCGAATCCTGGCGCACGATCTCGTGCACGATCGCCGCCGCCGCGCGGAGCGACTGATCGGTCGTGCGCCCTTCGCTCTCGAGCAGGATGACGCTGTCCGGCACGCCGTGCGCGACCGCATAGCGCCGCCCGACCGCCGCCTCCGTCGTGCGGTCGCCGAGCTGCCGCCCCCCGGTCACGATGAGACGGCGGGCGCGGCCGGATCGCCACAGGGTGACCGCGTGGTCGAGTCGCGCGCGCAGCACCGGCGACGGCCGTCCGTCGTATTGCGCGGCGCCGAGGACGATGATCGCGACGGCGGGGGACAGGAGGCGCGCGGTGTCGTCGCGGCGCGCGGCGGCGACGACGGCGGCGAGCGAGGCCCCCCACGCGACGACGGCGAGGCCGACGACGGCGAGCACGGTCCGACCGACGATCCGCCACCCGCGCGACGGCGACGGACGCGGCGGCGCGCTCGTCGTCGCGGCGCTCGCCCTCCGCGAGTCGGCCCGCGCCACGTCGCTCACTCCGCGAGGCTGAGGACCGAGAGCCAGAACACGTCGAAGCGGAGACGATGGTTCGCGTCCGGGTCGACGGCGACCTCGCCGGCCAGGCCGTCGAGGAAGGCGACCGCGACGTCGGCGATGAGCGGCGCCGGGAGCCGCGGCCGGAGCGCGAGCGCGTCGAACAGCCGCTCGATCGTCTGGATCGACGCGGCGCGGCGAGCGGCGCGCGAGCGGCGGACGGCGCTCCGCACGACAGCGCCGCGCTCGCCCGCGAGGTCGACCAGGGCGCGGAGCTGGCCGGTCGCGAGCTCCCCGTCGAGCCACGCCCAGAGCGTGTCGAGCGCGGTCGTCGCGGTGACGTCGGCGAGCGCACGCTCCTCCCCCTGCACGTGCGCGACGGTGATCCAGTCGACGAGGCGGGCGAGCAGCTCGTCGCGGTCGCGGAAGTGGTAGTGAATGAGCGCCTTGCTCACCCCGGCCGCGTCGGCGACGACCTGCAGGCTCACCTGCGCGGCGCCTAACGACCCGACCGACTCCGCCGCCGCCGCGAGGATCCGCTCGGCGGCGTTGCCGCGGGCTCTCGGGCGCTCGCTCGTGGGGGGCATGCGTCAAAGTAGCGCGCTGCCCAGGCCGGCGAACGAATGAATTCTCGTCGGACAGCGATTAGAATCCGAGCACTCGACCGGGGTGCCGGCGCGGAGGGTCCGCGCGCGGCTGAGAGAGTCCCGCAGAACCTGATCCGGTTCGTACCGGCGTAGGGAGTCGCACAATGGATTCGTTCGTACGCTCGCTGAGCGCGGCACTCGTCGCGCTCCCCTCACTCGCGCTCGCGGCCCAGGCTCAGCCTCCCGCCCGGACGCGCGACACGACCACTGCCGCGGCCGACTCGACGCGCCGCGCGCGATCACCCCGCTCTCCGCAGTCGCTCGAGGCGCTCACCGTCACCGCGACGCGTGCCAGCGCCGACGCTCCCGTCGCCCAGACGACGCTCGACGACACGCGACTGCGGCGCGACTACGGCGGGCAGGACGTGCCGCTCCTGCTGCGGCAGGCGCCGTCGGTCACGGCGTTCGCGGAGAGCGGGTCGCTCCTCAACTACTCGTACATCCGGCTGCGCGGCGTCGATCAGTCGCGCATCAACTTCACGCTCGACGGCGTGCCGCTGAACGAGCCGGAAGACCAGCAGGTCTACTTCTCCGACTTCCCCGACCTCGCGAGCTCGATCCAGAGCGTGCAGATCCAGCGCGGCGTCGGCACGAGCACGACGGGGCAGGCGGCGTTCGGCGGCTCGGTGAACTTCGCCTCCCCGTCGCTCGCGGGGACGCGGCCGAACACGACGCTCACGCTGGGCGGCGGGTCGTTCGGCACGGCGCGCGGCACGCTCGAACTCGGGACCGGGCAGCTGCCGAACGGCGTCGCGGTGAGCGGCCGGCTCTCGGCGCTGCGCTCGGACGGGTACCGGCAGGGAGCGACGTCGGCGGCGAACGCGGCGTTCGTGAGCGGCGGATGGTTCGGTCGGCGCGACGTCGTGAAGGTCACGGCCTCGACGGGGCTCGAGCGGAATGGACAGGCGTACTCCGCGGTGCCGCGCGCGATCCTCGACACGAACCCGCGCTTCAACCCGCTCGCCGGCGTCGGCGACCGCTACCGCGAGAGCTTCGCGACGCTGAACTACACGCGGCTGCTCTCGGGAAGCACGTCGGCAGGGCTCACGGCGTACGGATTTCAGACGGGCGGCTTCTACGACTACCCGGCCGGCGACGGGCTCGCCCCGCTCCGCTACCGCTCCGCCTCGCGCTGGGGCGGGCTCGTCGCGGCGCTGCGCACGGTGCACACGCTGCCGAACGGCGTGACGCTGTCGCTCGACGGCGGCGCGCACGGCATGCTGTACTCGAAAGATCACGAATTCGACGCGCGCCCGGATCTCGAGTACCCGGCGTATCGCAACGTGGGGCACAAGCGCGAGGCGAGTGCGTTCGGCAAGACGAGCGTCGCGTTCGGGCGCCTCACGGCGTTCGGCGACGTGCAAGTGCGCACGGCGGAGTTCCGCTACACGCCGACCGCGGGATACGGACTGCGCGAGGCGAGCGAGCAGTGGACGTTCGTGAATCCCAGAGGGGGGCTGAAGATGTCCGCGGCGCCGGGCGTCTCGTTCTTCGCGTCGTTCGGCACGACCGGCCGCGAGCCGACGCGCGCCGACCTGTTCGCCGGCGCCGACGACGTGACGCCCGACGACGCGTCGGCGCTGCTGCCGCTCACGCGCGTGCGCCCCGAGCACGTGAACGACCTCGAGGTCGGCGCGTCGTTCGCGCGCGGGCCGGTGACGCTCACGCTCACCGGCTACGACATGCGCTTCCGCGACGAGATCGCGCGGACGGGCGGGTCGACGCCGCTGGGCTACGACCTGCGCGCCAACGTCGGGCGGAGCGTCCGGCGCGGTGTGGAGCTGGACGGCACGTGGACCGTGGTGCCCGCCGTCGACGTCGGTCTCACGGCCGCGGTGAGCCGCAATCGCATCGCGGAGTACCGCGACGAGGCGACGGGGCGGACGTATCGCGACGTCGAGCCGATCCTCACGCCGACGGTCGTGGGGAGTCATCGCCTCACCTGGCGCGCCCTCACGCGCCGCGCGACCCCGCGCCTCACGTTCACGGCGGACGGCCGCTATCAGGGGCGCTCCTTCCTCGCGCCGACCGGCGACGAGCGACTCACCGCGCCGCCGTTCTACGTGATCGACGGCGGCGTCACCGTGGCGTTCGGCACCCGTTCCATCACCGTGCAGGGGCGCAACCTGCTCGACCGGTTCGC
This sequence comes from uncultured Gemmatimonadaceae bacterium, assembly GCA_963843845.1. GTDB lineage: Bacteria > Gemmatimonadota > Gemmatimonadetes > Gemmatimonadales > Gemmatimonadaceae > Gemmatirosa. The sequence continues at coordinate 23,273 of CAWJMB010000002.1, forward strand.
CCTGCCGTCGGGAGACGTGAGCAGCCGGGGCGTGGCGCGCTACTACATCCTCGCGCCGCGCAGCGTGGACGCGACGGTCCGCGTGCCCTTCTGACCACCCGTGCTTGCGGGGCCGGTGTCCGACGTGTAGAAATCCTACCTATCACGGGTAGGATGCCTACACGTCGGAGGGTACGTGCCGAAGGAACCGGAGAAGAGCGAGCTGCTCAAGGGCACGCTCGACATGCTCATGCTGCAGACGCTCACGCTGCAGCCGATGCACGGCTACGCGATCGCGCAGCACATCGAGCGGCTGTCGCAGGACGTGCTCTCGGTCGAGCAGGGGTCGCTCTACCCGGCGCTCGACCGCCTGCAGCGGCAGGGGTGGGTGACGTCGAAGTGGGGGCAGTCGCCGACGGGGCGGCAGGCGCGCTACTACACGCTCACCGCGTCGGGGCGCCGCCAGCTCGGCCAGGAGCTCGCGAGCTTCGACCGCGTGTCGCTCGCGATCGCGCGCGTCCTCCAGCGCGCGGAGTGACCCCGCCATGTCCGCCTTCGACGCGCTCCGCTACCGCCTCACGACGCTCCGCCGCGCCCTGTTCGACCGCGACGCGTACCGCCGCGAGCTGAACGCCGAGCTGACGCACCACCTCGAGCTCGACGCGATGCACCAGGGCGGCGCCGGCGCCGCGCGCGCCCGCTTCGGCGACCCGCGCCGCGTGCGAGAGACGCTCGTCGACCGCACCGGCGCGAGCGCCGTCGACGCGCTGCGGCAGGACGTGCGCTTCGCGCTCCGCACGCTCCGCACGAGCCCGGGCTTCACGCTCGTCGCCGTCCTCACGCTCGCGATCGGGATCGGCGCGAACACCGCGATCTTCAGCGCCGTGAACGCGCTGCTCGTGCGTCCCCTGCCCTTCGCCGCGCCGCACGAGCTGATGCAGGTCGGCACGACGGCGCCTGCCTCCGGCGACCGGCCGGCGCGCGAGAACGGCATCTGGTCGTATCCCAAGTTCGTCGTGTTCCGCGACGCGCAGACGTCGTTCCGCGACCTCGCGCTGTGGACCGAGTGGCAGTCCGTGCTGCGCGGCGACGACGGCGCCGAGCGGGTGATGAGCGAGGTCGTGAGCGCGACGTACCTCCGCACGCTGGGCGTGCGCCCGGCGCTCGGCCGCGACTTCGTGAGCGAGGAGGATCGCACGCCGGCGGTGCGCACGGCGATCATCTCCGACGCGCTCTGGTCGCGGCGCTTCGACGCGGACACGACCGTGCTCGGCCGGACGCTGACCGTCGACAACGAGCCGTTCACGATCGTCGGCGTGCTGCCCCCCGGCTTCCGCGGACTGTCCGGCAAGGCCGAGTTCCTCGTGCCGGTCATGAGCCGGCCGGCGGACGAGTTGCAGGAGGCGTGGAACCACAGCTTCCCCGTCGTCGCGCGCGTGCTGCCGACCGTGCCGTACGCCCGCGTCGAGGCCGACGTGGCGCGGCTCGGACGCCTCGTCGACGCGACGTACCCGGACCCCGACGACCCGACCGTGCACGGCGGCGCCGACGTGCGGCCGCTGAACGCGATGCGCGTCGCGCCGCCGGTGCGGCGGGCGCTGCTCGTGCTGTTCGGCGCGGTCGGGCTCGTGCTGCTCATCGCCTGCGTGAACGTCGCCAACCTGCTGCTCGTGCGCGCGAGCGGCCGGTCGCGCGAGATCGCGCTGCGGCTGGCGCTGGGTGCCGGACGCCGGCGGCTGGTACGGCAGCTCATGACGGAGAGCCTGCTGCTCGCCGCCGGCGGCGGCGCGGCCGGCCTCGCGCTGGCCTGGTGGAGCGTTCGCGTGCTGTCGCGCATCGACGCCGCGCAGGCGCTCCGCTCGGCGCGGCTCGAAGGGCTCGGCGCGGTGTCGTTCGAGTCGATCCGCCTCGACGGCTCGGCGCTCGCGGTCGCGGCGGCGCTCGTCGTCGCGACGGGGGTGCTCTTCGGACTCGTGCCCGCGCTGCAGGCGACGCGTCCGCGGGGCGCGCTCAAGGAGCAGTCGACGCGCGGCGGCGCGAGCCGCGCGTCGCAGCGCGGGCGGAGCGCGCTCGCCGCGGCGGAGATCGCGCTCGCGCTCGTGCTGCTCGCCGGCTCGGGGCTCATGCTGCGCAGCCTCGCGAAGCTGCTCGAGGTGCGCGTCGGCGTCGACCCGGCCAGCGTGCTCGTGATGCGGCTCGGCGCGCAGGGCGTGTCGCGCGACTCGCTGCCGCCGCTCTACGACCAGATCCTCGAGCGGCTCGCCGCGCTCCCCGGCGTCGCCGGCGTGGCGCTCGGCGACTGCCCGCCGCTGAACGGCGGGTGCAACGGCACGTTCGCGCGCCCCCGCGACCGCCCCGAGCCGACGCCGGGGCACGAGATCGAAGCCGGCGTGCACTGGATCACGCCGTCGTGGACCGAGGTGATGCGCGTGCCGCTGCTCCGCGGCCGGACGTTCACGCGCGCCGACCGGGTCGGCACCCCGAAGGTCGTCGTGATCAACGAGACGGCGGCGCGGACGATGTGGCCGGGGGAGGATCCGTTGGGCAAGGGGATCAGCGTCGGCCAGGGGGGCTTTCACGACGACACCGCGCGCGTCGTCGGCGTCGTCGGCGACGTGAAGTACCACACGCTCGACGCGCCGGCGACGCCCGACGTCTATCTCTCGTACTTCCAGTCGCCGTCGCGCATCGGGATCTACGTGCGCACCGTGGGCGACCCGCTCGCCCTCGCCGAGCCGGTGCGGCGCGCGCTGCGCGAGATCGCGCCCGACGCGCCGCTGTACGACGTGCGCACGCTCACGTCGCGATTCGGCGACGCGATGGCGTTCGCGCGGATGAGCGCGATCCTCCTCGCGTCGTTCGCCGCCGTCGCGCTCGCGCTGGCGACGCTCGGCGTCTACGGCGTCGTGTCGTACGCGGCGGCGCAGCGCACGCGCGAGATGAGCATCCGCGTCGCGTTAGGCGCCTCGCGGCAGGACGTCGCGCGTCTCGTGCTGCGCCACGGGCTCGGGATCGCGCTCGCCGGCGGCGTGGTCGGGCTGCTCGGCGCGCTCGCGGCGACGCGCGTGCTCCGCTCCCTGCTGTTCGGCGTCGCGCCGACGGACCCGGCGACGTTCGCGGCGATCGGCGCGGTGCTGCTCGCGACCGCGCTGCTCGCGAGCTGGACGCCGGCGCGTCGGGCGGCGCGCGCGGCGCCTGCCGAGGCGCTGCGCGAGGCGTGAGGGGGAGAACCGGACGGGCCGTGTGACGTTCCCGCACTTGCGTTCGGGGTGTCGCGCGTGAGCTTCCGGCGCACCTCCCACCGAACGCGCTCATGGAACGCCGCGATTTCCTCCTCGATCTCGCCCGCCTCGCCGCGCTCTCGGCGGCGGTGCCGACCGTGTGGCGTGTCACGCGCCGGCCGACGCTCGCCGACGACCCGTTCACGTTAGGCATCTCGTCGGGCGACCCGACGCCGCGCGGCGGGGTGCTGTGGACGCGGCTCGCGACGCGGCCGCTCGAGCCGGAAGGAGGGATGGAGGGGCAGCGCGTCATCGTCGACTGGGAGGTCGCGGACGACGATGCGTTCCGCACGATCGTGCAGAAGGGGCGCGCGACGGCGGTGCCCGAGCTGTCGTACTCGATCCACGTCGACGTCGATGGCCTGCAGCCGGACCGCTGGTACTTCTACCGCTTTCACGTCGGCGGCGCGACCGGCGCGACGAGTCCGGTGGGGCGACTGCGCACGACACCGGCGGCGGGGGCCACGACGCCGCTCAGGTTCGCGTTCGCGTCGTGCCAGCACTGCGAGACGGGGCTGTACACGGCCTACGCGCACATGGCGCGAGAGGAGCTCGACCTCGTCGCGCACCTCGGCGACTACATCTACGAGTACGGCGCGATCGGCGGGCGCGTGCGCACGCACGCCGGCCTCGAGCTCCGCCAGCTCGACGACTACCGACGCCGCTACGCGCAGTACAAGACCGACCCGCACCTGCAGGCCGCGCACGCGCGCTGCCCGTGGGTCGTGACGTGGGACGACCACGAGGTCGACAACAACTACGCCGGCAGCCTCGGCGAGAACGGGATGGAGTCGCTCGAGCAGACGCGGCTGCGGCGCGCCGCCGGGTATCAGGCATGGTGGGAGCACCAGGCGGTCCGCGTACCGCGCGCGACGTCGTGGGCCGACCTGTCGATCCGCCGGTCGGTCGACTGGGGCGGGCTCGCGAAGTTCTGGGTGCTCGACACGCGCCAGTACCGCAGCGACCAGCCGTGCGACGACGGCAACAGGAGGTTCGCTGCGGCAACGGCGAGTGGGCGGACCCGTCGCGCACGATGCTCGGCGCCGCGCAGGAGCGGTGGCTCTCCGACGGGCTCGGCGCGTCGCGCGCGCGGTGGCAGGTGCTCGCGAACCAGGTGCAGGTCGCGCCGCTCGACAGCGACCCCGGCCCGAAGACGATCCTCCCGATGGACCAGTGGAGCGGCTACCCCGCCGCCCGCGACCGCCTGTTGGGCACCATCGCCGAGCGCGCGCCGAACCGCACGGTCGTCATCACCGGGGACATCCACTCGCACTGGGTGAACGAGCTGCACTCGAGCTTCGCGCGCCCCGACCGCCCCGTCGTCGCCGCGGAGTTCGTCGGCACGAGCATCTCGTCGAGCGGCGACGGGCGGCCGATGTCGGCCGCGTCCGACAACTACCTCGCGGCGAACGCGCACCTGAAGTGGCACGCCGACCGCCGCGGCTACGTCTCGTGTGCGGTGACGCCCGACACGTGGACGAGCGAGTATCGGACGCTCGAGTACGTGAGCAAGCCCGACGCCCCGCTCGAGACGCCGACGCGGTGGCGGGTGACGCGCGGGCGCCCGGGGATCACGCGCGTGTAGCGCGGAGCGGTCGTCCTGTGTGTTTCGACAGAAGGAACAGAAGCGCTGCACGATCGTGCCGTTCTCCTGTGCTGTCCGTTCCTTCTGTTCCCTCCGTTCCTTCCGTTCCTTCCGTTCCTTCCGTCAGAACGCCCAGCACCGGTCGAATCATGCGCCTTCGTCTCGTCGCGTTCGCACTCCTCCTTCCGTTAGGCACTCGCGCGCAACCCGCCGCGCCGGCGCCGTGGCCTCCGGTCGCCACGTTCTCGATCCTCGGCTACGACCCCGAGACCGGAGAGGTCGGCGGCGCGGTGCAGTCGCGCGTCTTCTCGGTCGGCAACGGCGTGCTGTGGGCCGAGGCGGGCGTCGGCGTCGCGGCGACGCAGGCGATCGTCGACGTGAGCTACGGGCCGCAGGCGATCGCGCTGCTCAGGACGGGGATGAAGCCCGCCGACGTCGTGAAGACGGTGTGGGCGCGCGACCCCGACCCGCGCCCGACCGACTGGACGAAGCAGGGCCGCCAGTTCGCCGTGATCGACGCGAGCGGCCGCGTCGCCGCGTACACCGGCCCGAAGGCGAGCGAGTGGGCCGGCGACCGGCAGGGAGCGTTCTGCACCGCGCAGGGGAACATCCTCGCCGGCCCCGGAGTCGTCGACTCGATGGTCGCCGCGTTCGAGCGAACGAAGGGAGAGCACCTGTCACTCCGCCTGCTCGCCGCGCTCGAGGCGGGGCAGCTCGCCGGCGGCGACAAGCGCGGCATGCAGTCGGCGGCGATGCTGATCGTCAAGAAGGACGGCGGGGTCTGGCTGCACAACGACGTCGTGCTGCGACTGCAAGTCGACGACAGCCCGACGCCGATCGCGGAGTTACGTCGCCTCGTCGAGAAAGCCGCACAGCAGAGAGTGCGTACGAGGCGGTAGGCGCCACGCATCCGGAGACGGGGACCCATCGCGACGAAAGGGCGCGATGCTCGGAATCACTGAAGACTCGCGGCGTGAGTTCGTTCCGGATATCGTGCCCTTCCGTCACGATCGGCCCCTAATCTCGTGATCGAGTACGCCGACCGCGACCGCCTCCCGCCGCGCCCAGTCGCCGCCGACGTCGACGACGCGCGCGCCGAACGAGTCGAGCTCGGCGCGGAACTCGGCGAGCAGGTGCTCACGCTGATCGCCGCGGTCGCGGATGCCGTCGGCGATCCACGGAACGTCGGGGAGACAGAGCAGGTAGAGGTCGGCGAGCCGTTCACGGGCTGCGTCGGCGATCCACGCCGGGCAGGCGCCGTAGTAGTGCCGCGCGTAGACGACGGTGCTCACGAGGTCGGTGTCGTGCAGCACGAGCGACGCGCCTAACGCCTTCGCTCTCTTGCGCGACGCGTCTTCGAGCGCGATCTGCCCCCGCGCGATCGGCTCGACGTCGCCGGCGCCGAGCGACGGATGCGACGCTGCATACTCTCGCGCATACTCGGCGGAGTAGGGCACGCCGAGCGACGCGGCGAGCGAGCGGGTGAGCGTCGACTTGCCGGTGCACTCCGGGCCGATCACCACCACCGATCGCGGCAGACGCACACCACTCACGTCGTCGCGGGCTGCGCGCTCCGCACGAGCGCGTCGTCGAGCGCCGGGTCGAGCGCGGGGTCGTCGGGGAGCGTGAGGCGGAAGACGTCGGTCAGCGCGTCGCGCAGCTCGGCGCGCGTCGTGAGCGTCGTCGACGTCGCCGACCCGTCGAGCGCGCGCGCCGAGAGCGTGGCGTCGCGCAGCGTGCGGCGAAGGTCGCCGTCGACGCGCGCCGCGATCAGCGTGTGCAGGAAGTGCGAGCGCGGGTGCGTGCACAGGTACCAGCTCGTCACCGCGTAGTCGATCGCCTCGTGCGGCACGAGGTCGAAGCGGTAGACCGGCGCCCAGCGGTCGCCGAAGTCGGCCTCCAGCACGTACGACGCGTCACCGGGAGCGAGGTGGCGCTCGTCGCGCGCGTAGCGGAAGCGGCCGTGCGGCGTTCCCTGCACCTCGTCGTGCAGCAGCCGCATCGGCGCGGTGAGCACCTGTGCGCCGAAGCCGACGTCCGCCGCGACCGTCTCGTCGTCGAGGTGCACGAGGAGGAGCATGTGGCTGCGCGGCGCCCCCTCGTCGCTCTCGGGGCGGTTGTACACGACGCGCCCGGCGAGCCCCGTGGTGCGAAAGCCCAGCGCGACGAGCGCGAGTCGCAGCAGCGCGTTCTGCTCGAAGCACCACCCGCCGCGCCCGCCCGTGACGAGCTTCGCGGCGAGGGCGGCGGGATCGTACGACACCGGGCGGCGCAGCAGCGGGTCGAGGTTCTCGAAGGCGATCGCCTGGGGGTGCAGCCGGTGAATCGCGCGCAGCGTGTCGAGCGTCGGCGCGCGGTCGCCGTCGTAGCCGATGCGGCGTAGATAGTTGTCGAGGTCGAACGGCATCCAGAAGCATACGACCCCGCGCCGCAGCGATGGGATCGTTCAAGCTCGCCGCGCTCGCGGTCGACACTCGCACGTGCGTCTCCCTCTCACGAGGGGGACCGCGTCGTCGCCTCTCCCGCCACGTAGATGTCCGCCTCTCACGAGCTCCTGCACGCCCTCGCGCACACGCTGACCGCGTTCGCCGACGCCGGCCTGTCGACGGGGGAGCGAGTCGATGCGCTGCGCATGGTCGAGCACGCGGCGCGGAACGCGAGCATCGAGGTGAGCGACGAGCCGGGCGGCGTCACGGTGAACGGCGAGCCGCTCCCCGAGCACGCGGTCGGGCACGAGGCGGTGATCGACGCGATGCGCGCGCACGGCATACGACGCCTCGTCGTGCGGCGCCACGCCGCGACGCGCGACGTCGCGCAGCTCGCCGGGGTGCTGGGCCGCGCCGCGCCGGCCGGCGCCGACCCCGCGGCGTTGGGCGTCGCCGCGGCGGCGGCGCTCGACGAGCTGCGGCTGTGGAGCGTCTGCCTCGTCCCGACGCGCGCGTCGAACGCGCCGCTCCCGGCGGCGGTCGAGTCGGCGCTCGGCGCCCTCGCCGCGGCGAGCGACGGCGGCGAGGATGCGGCGAGCGAGCGCCTGGTCGCCGCGCTGCTCGAGGTCACGACGCAGCGCCCCGCCGAGCGCGCGCGCGTCGTCGCGGCGGCACTCGCCCGCGCCCTCGCCGACGAGCACGCGGCGACGCTCGTCGCGATGCGCACCCGCGCCGCACAGCTCCCGCTGCTCGTCGCGCTCGCCGACGCCATCGTGTCGGCCGACGACGCGACGCGGCAGGACGCGCGCGGCGTCTTTCGCCACGCCGGCCCGGCGGGCATCGAGGGGCTGTTGCAGATGCTCACGAACGCGGAGTCGATCCGCCAGCGGCGCCGCTGCGTCGACGCGCTCATCGCGGTCGGCGGCGACGGCCCGGGGGTGCCGACGCTCGTCGAGGCGCTCAAGCACGACCAGTGGTACGTCGTGCGCAACGCCGCGCAGGTGCTCGGCGAGCTCGGCGACCCGGGCGCCTGCACGGCGCTGACGAAGACGCTCGCCCACGCCGACGACCGCGTGCGCGTCAGCGCGGCGCAGGCACTCGAACAGATCGGCACCGCCGAGGCGCGCGCGACGCTGCGTGCGGCCGTCGGCGACGGCGTGATCGCGGTGCGCCGCGTCGCCGCGCGCGCGTTCGACGAGACGCCGGAGACGGCCGCGGACCTCGGCGCGCGCCTCGCGCTCGTCGCGGCGATGGAGCGCGAGCACGACGACGAGACGCTGCTCGACCAGGTGCGCGCGCTCGGCCGGCTCGGCACGCCGGACGCCGTGCAGCGGCTGCTGCGCGTCGCGACCGGGCAGGCGCGCGCCTACTCGCTCGCGGTGCGCACTGCGGCGCTCGAAGGGCTCGTGCGGGCGCGCGGGGCCTCGGCGCTGCCGACGCTGCGAACGCTGCGGCAGGATCGGGACGCAGGGGTTCGCGAGGCGGCGCGGCGGCTGGCGGATTCGATCGCGGCGTGATGACTGCCTGACGGCGGTCGAACGGCCGTCGAACCGCGGTCGATCCGCGGTCGTACCGCGGTCGATCCGCGGTCGATCCGCCGTCGAACTACGGCGGTACAGCGGCTGAACGGCGGTGATGCGGTGTGACTCACAGCGGACGAGGAACGGCGGTACCCGCGGCTGGTAGCTGACAGCGCGCAGGTACCGCCGTTCCTCGTCCGGTGTGAGACTCCGTATCACCGCCGTCCCACCGCCGTCCGCCGTTCGTCCGTCCGCCGTCCCACCGCAGGTCCACCGCGGTCCCACCGCCGTATGCCGTCGCTCCTTCTCGCGCTCGCCCTCGCCGCCGACTCGCTCACGGGTCCGGGCGTCTCGCGCGCCCTCGCGACCTACCGCGCCGCGCGCATCGCCGACGTGCGCTACGAGCTGCGCCTCGACGTGACGCACGCCGACACCGCGCGCGGACGCGTCGTCGTTCGCTTTCGGCGCACCGGGCCCGGCGACGTCATCCTCGACTTCCGCGGGCCGAGCGTGCGCGCGCCGGAGGGCGCCGGCTACGTCGTGAACGGGGCGCACATCCGCGTTCCCGAGAGCACGTTGGGCCCCGGCGAGAACGCGCTGACGTTCGACTTCACCGCGCTCATCGCGCCGAGCGGCGCGAGCATCATCAAGGTGCACGACGCGGCCGACGCGAGCGACTACCTGTACACGCTCCTCGTTCCGGCCGACGCGAATCAGCTCTTTCCCTGTTTCGACCAGCCCGACCTCAAGGCCCGCACGACGCTCACGCTCGTCACGCCGCGCGCCTGGACCGCCGTCGCGAACGGCGCGCTGACCGACAGCACCGGGCTGCCGACCGGCGCGCGCGAGTACCGCTTCGCCGAGACGCGGCCGATCAGCACGTATCTCATCGGCTTCGCCGCCGGCCCGTGGACGCGCGTCACGCGCACCGTCGCCGGCCGCCCGGTCACGCTCCACGTCCGCACGTCGCGCGCGACCGAGTTGGGCGCCGACGCCGACTCGATCATCGCGACGAACGCGCGGGCGGCGCAGTGGCTCGAGCAGTGGTTCGGCGTGCCGTTCCCGTTCCCGAAGCTCGACGTCGTGCTCGCGCCGGCGTTTCCGTTCGGCGGCATGGAGCATCCGGGCGCGATCTTCTACAACGAATCATCCTTCATCTATCGCGAGCGGCCGACGCGCCCGCAACTGTTAGGCAGGGCGTCGACGATCTACCACGAGGTCGCGCACCAGTGGTTCGGCGACCTCGTGACGATGCGCTGGTTCGACGACCTGTGGCTCAAGGAAGGGTTCGCGACCTACATGGCCGCGAAGGCGCAGGCCGGGCTCGACCCCTCGGCCGACGCGTGGAAGACGTTCTACCTGCGCAACAAGCCGGCGGCGTACGGCGTCGATCGCACGGCCGGCACCGTGCCCGTCTGGCAATCGTTAGGCAACCTCGACCAGGCGAAGAGCGCCTACGGCCCCATCGTCTACAACAAGGCGCCGAGCGTCCTCAAGCAGCTGAACGCGCTCGTCGGCGACTCGGCGTTCCGGCGCGGCGTGCACGACTTCCTGACGACGCACGCCTACGCGAACGCGACGTGGCGCGATCTGCTGGGCGCCATCGGCGGCGCGGCCGGCCGGCCGCTGACGGCGTGGGGCGAGTCGTACATCCTGCGCCCCGGCATGCCCGTCCTCACGCAGCGCCGCACGTCGACGAGCACCGGCGTCGCGCTCACGCTGACGCAGCAGCCGGTGCGCTCCGGGCTCTCGGGGATCGCGCCGTGGCCGATCAAGACCGAGGTGCTGTTCGCGTCCCGGGGCACGAGCGCGCGCGTCCCCGTCGAGCTGCGCGCCGCGACGACGACGATCGCCGCGCCGCCAGCCGTTCCGCGCCCCGACGTGGTGTTCGCGAACGCCGGCGACTTCGCGTACGCGGCGGTGCGCCTCGACGACGCGAGCCTGCGCTGGGCGTTGGCGCAACGCGGGCACCGTCGCCGACCCGCTCCTGCGCGCGATGCTGTGGGGCGCCGTGTGGGACGACGTCCGCGACGCGCGGCTCGACCCCGCGCGCTTCGTCGACGCCGTCGTCGCGGCCCTGCCGTCCGAGCGTGACGACGAGATCGTGCCCTTTCTGTTGGGCCGCACGACGCGCGCCGCGAACGCCTATCTCACCGCGCCGCGGCGCGACGCCGTGCTCCCCGCGCTCGAGCGCGCCCTCCGCACCGGCGCCGACGACGCCGCGCGGAGCTACGGCGTGCGCAAGGCGCATCTCGACGCGCTGATCGCCGTCGCGCGCACGCCGGCCGCGCTCGCCGCGCTCGACACGCTGCTCGACCGCCCCGACGCGGCCGGCGCTCCGCTCCGGGCCCCGACGCGCTGGGCGATCGTGACGCGCCTCGTCGCCGCCGCCGCGCCGACCGCCGATCAGCGCCTCGCCGCCGAGTCGGCGCGCGACACGACCGACCAGGGACGCCGCTCCGCGTTCGTCGCCACCGCCGCGCGTCCCGACGCCGCGACGCGACGCGCCTACTTCGCGCGCTACCTCGCCGACGCCTCGCTCAACGAGGAGTGGGCCACCGCGAGCCTCGGCGCGTTCAACGCGCCGGCGGCGGACGCGCTGTCGCGCCCATTCCTGCGCGCCGCGCTCGACACGCTGCCCTGGCTGCAGCGCAACCGCCGCATCTTCTACGTCAACGCGTGGGTCGACTCGTTCCTCTCGGGGCAGACCAGCCCCGACGCGTTAGGCACCGTGCGCGCGTTCCTCGCGGCGCGGCGCACGCTGCCGCAGGACCTTCGGCAGAAAGTCGTGCAGGCGGTCGACGAGCTGGAGCGCACGGTCGAGATCCGGCGGCGCTACGGCACCGCGGCGGCCGGCCGCGGCGGCTGAGGGCGGGCACGCGTTCGGGCACGCATTACGGAAACGGCGCCGCCATGTATACTGTGCGGCTCTTGCATCAGCGCGCGGCGGGCTCGGCGCGCGTGTCGTGCGTGGGTGAGCGTGTCGGGTGTCCTGGGGTGTGGGTATCGTCATGGGTGAGCGGGCCGAGATCGACGAGGACGCCCCAACGGCGACTCGGATAGCCGACCACCCTGCCGACGACCCCGCCGCACGACCGCCGCCGCCGATCGTCTGCGGCATCGGCGCCTCCGCCGGCGGCATCCAGGCGCTGCAAGCGTTCTTCGACGCCGTCCCCACCGACCTCGGCGTCGCGTTCGTCGTCGTCGTGCATCTCTCGCCCGAGCACCGGAGCGCGCTCTCCGGCATCCTCGCCGCGCGCACGACGATGCCGGTGGAGCAGGTGACCGACACCGTGGCGCTGCACGGCAACCGGGTCTACGTCATCCCCCCCGACCGACGACTCGAGATCACCGACCACTCGGTCGCGGCGGTGCCGTTCGACGAGCCGCGCGGCCGGCGAGCCCCGATCGACCTCTTCTTCCGGTCGCTCGCCGAGCAGCACGGCGACGGCTTCGCGATCGTGCTGTCGGGCGGCGGCAGCGACGGCGCCATGGGCGTGCGGGCGATCAAGGAGGCGGGCGGCCTCGTGCTCGTGCAGGACCCCGCGGAGGCGGCGCACGACTCGATGCCGCGCGCGGCGATCGCCACGCAGGTCGCCGACCTCGTGCTGCCGGTGCGCGACCTCGCCGCCCGGATCGCCGAGCTCACGGCGGCGAAGCGACGGCTGCAGTCGACGTTCGGCATGGCGTTCGGCGCCACGCTCGGCACGACACTGAGCGATCGTACCGCCGGGGCGGCGGCGCGCCTCGACGACGACGGCGAGGCCGCACTCGCCCAGATCGTGCGCCACCTGCACACGCGCAGCGGGCACGACTTCGCGCGCTACAAGCGTGCCACCGTGCTCCGCCGGATCGGGCGCCGCATGCAGGTGCAGCGGCAGGACACCCTCCGCGACTACGTCGGGTTCCTCCGCGACCACGCCGACGAGACGCGCGCGCTGTTCGCCGACCTGCTGATCTCGGTGACGAGCTTCTTCCGCGACCCGGAAGCGTGGGAAGCGCTCGCGACGCAGGTGATCCCGCGGCTGCTCGACGAGAGCGAGAGCGGCGCCGCGGGCGAGGGGCGGCTGCGCGTCTGGGTGCCCGGCTGCGCCACCGGCGAGGAGGCGTACTCGATCGCGATCCTCCTCCTCGAAGAGGCGGCGCGGCGCGACGTGCGCCGCGAGATCCAGATCTTCGCCTCCGACCTCGACGACGTCGCGCTCGCCGCGGCGCGCGACGGCCGCTACCCGCGCACGATCGCCGCCGACGTCTCCGAGGAGCGGCTCCGCCGCTTCTTCCGCGAGGAGGGGCCGTTCTATGTCGTCACCAAGCAGGTGCGCGACTGCGTCATCTTCACGACGCACAGCCTGCTGCGCGACCCGCCGTTCTCGCGCGTCGACCTGATCTCCTGCCGCAACCTGCTGATCTACCTCGACCGCGAGGTGCAGCAGCAGGTGTTCGGCGTCTTTCGCTACGCGCTGCGGCCGGGCCGCTTTCTGTTCGTCGGCGCGTCGGAGACGGCGGACGGGCCGCACTTCCGCGTGGTCGACAAGAAGCAGCATCTCTACCAGGCGCGCGAGGTCACGGCCGACGACGTGCCGCAGTTGCCGGCGCTGCTGCTCACCACGCCGCGCGTGCGCGTCCCCGACCCGCGCGAGGCGCCGCCGGCCCAGCGTGCAGCGACGAGCGCGGTGCACCGCCGGCTGCTCGAGGATCTGGCGCCGCCGAGCGTCCTCGTCGACGACGCGCGGAACGTCGTGCACCTCTCGGAGACCGTCGGGCGCTTTCTCGAGCCGCCCGGCGGGCCGCTGACGCGCGACGTCATCCGCCTCGTGCGCCCCGAGCTGCAGGGCGAGCTGCGGGCGGCGCTCTACCGCGCGTTCGACCAGGGCACGAGCACGCTGTCGTCGTTCGTCGCGCTTCCGCTCGACGGGTCGTCGCGGAGCGTGGCGATGCTCGTCCGACCGCGAACGACCGAGGGCGGGGAGCGGCTGGCGCTCGTGATGTTCGTCGAGCGGACCGGCGCGAGCTCGGCGCCGGCGAGCGCCGACGCGGCCGGCACGCAGGAGGAGCGCGACGCCGAGACGGTGCGGCACCTCGAGACGGAGCTGCAGCAGACGCACGAGCGGCTGGCCCGGGCGAGCGAGCACGCCGAGGCGAACACCGAGGAGCTCCGCGCCGCGAACGAGGAGCTGCAGAGCATCAACGAGGAGTACCGCTCGACCGCCGAGGAGCTGGAGACGAGCAAGGAAGAGCTCCAGAGCATCAACGAGGAGCTCGAGACCGTCAACGCGGAGCTGAAGCTCAAGTTCGAGGAGGTCTCGCGGGCGCACAGCGACCTCGAGAACCTCATGGCGGCGACCGAGATCGGCACGCTGTTTCTCGATCGCACCCTGCGCATCGCCCGCTTCACGCCGCCGCTCGCGGAGCTGTTCAACATCACCGAGAACGACCGCGGGCGGCCGATCACCGACTTCACGCACCGGCTCGAGTACGAGGCGCTCGCCGCCGACGCCCGCGCGGTGCTCCGCTCGCTCGCGCCGATCGATCGCGAGGTCCGGAGCGACGACGACCGCTGGTACCTCGCGCGGCTCCGGCCGTACCGCACGGTCGACGACCGCATCGACGGCGTGGTCGCGACGTTCGTGGACCTCACGGCGCGGCGCCGGGCCGAGCACGACTTGCGGCGCAGCGAGGAGCGCTACCGGCTCCTCGTCGAAGGGGTCGGCGAGTACGCCATGCTCATGGTGAGTCCGGACGCGCGCATCATCAGCTGGAACTCCGGCGCCCAGAAGATCTTCGGCCGCACCGAGGACGAGGCGCTCGGACAGCCGTTCGCGGTGCTGTTCACCGACGAGGACCGCGCAACCGGCACCGCGGAGCGCGAGCTCGCCACCGCCGTACGCGACGGCGTCGCGTCCGACGACCGGTGGCAGCGGCGGAAGGACGGCACCCATTTCTGGGCGAACGGCGTCACGACGGCGCTCCGCGATACGGAGGGCACCCTCTCCGGGTTCGCCAAGGTGCTGCGCGACAACACGGCGCGGCAGGAGCGCGTGGCGGAGCGGGAGCGGCTGCTCGCCGCGGCGCAGGAGGCGCGCGAGGAGGCCGAGCGGCAGCGCACCGAGGCGCTCGCCGCGAGCGACGCCAAGACACAGTTCCTCGCGACGATGAGCCACGAGCTGCGCACTCCGCTCAACGCGATCGCCGGGCACGTGCAGCTGCTGCAGCTCGAGCTGCACGGGCCGCTCGCGCCGTCGCAGCAGCAGGCGCTCGGCCGCGTCGAGCGCGCGCAGCGGCACCTGCTCGCGCTCATCAACGACGTGCTCAACTTCGCGCGCCTCGGCGCCGGCGGGGTGACCTACGACGTGACGCCGGTCGACCTCGGCGCGCTCATGACGGACATCGCGTCGATGATCGAGACCCAGCTCGTCGCGAAGGGGCTGACGTACGAGGTGCGGCCGCCGGCCGAGCCGTGCTTCGTCTGGGCGGACGCGGACAAGCTGCGCCAGATCGTGCTCAACCTGCTCACGAACGCCGTGAAGTTCACCACGCCCGGCGGCCGCGTGACGATGGAGGCGGGCGCGGACGGCGAGGCGCCCGGCGTCGCCCGCCTCCGCGTGGGCGACACCGGCATCGGCATTCCGCGCGAGAAGCACGCCGCGATCTTCCAGGCGTTCGTGCAGATCAACCGGTCGCTGTCGACGCCCGCGGACGGTGTGGGACTGGGGCTGACCATCAGCCGCGACCTGGCGCGCGGCATGGGCGGCGACCTGACCGTGGAGAGCGGCGACGGACCGGGCTCCACGTTCACCGTCACGCTCCGCCGCGTCGGTCCCTGAGCTCGGCGGCAGCTCGCCGAACGCGTCCCACGCGGCGACCGTCAGGATCGACAGCTCATCGAGCCGGCAACGGCGCGGCGGCCGCGCTGTCGCGCCAGTACGATGCGGCGGATGCATGGCGGAGCGAGCGTGATGCGGCGCTCCGCCGCACACGCGCGGAGTTGTGTGGTTCTGTCTCGGCGCGGAGCTGACGGCGGCCGGGTGAGAAATCCGCCAGCTGGTTTCGCGATACAGAGCGAGATCAGGTCGGGCTCAGTGTTCGTCCGCAGATGGCGCAGTGGTGGGTAGTGTGACGCTGCGCAGTACAATTGGCGTTAGGTGGCCCCGAGCATCGCTTGACCTTCAGGCCTGACCAGGCAAGGTTTTGAGAGGCCTCGCTCTTCGCACGCCTCAGGTGTCGCAGCCGGCTGCTGTTGGACGGCAGGCGGTGTGCAAGGACCTTGAGTGCGAGCTAGTAGAACCGAATGGACTTGTCTACGCGCTGGCCTCGGGCACGAAGTCCGAGGCCAGCGTCATTATGAACGCTGAGAGGCGGCGCGCCTCGTCGCGTTTCATATCCCAAGGGATAATGACTTGGGCGGAGGATCCCGCCGCAGAGGATACTGAAGGGCGAGCCCGGTCGCCGGATGCGGCTCTGAATGTTGGACGACGGGGGGAGCCATTGTAGCGAGCGGAGCCGGAGCCTCTTGTTTCGGCTTGCTGTCCCGTGTCTTGTCCGTTGGGGTTTTTCGGTCTGCGCCGCTGCGCTTTGTCGCGCCTCGCCCGATCCGCCGAAAGCTGGTCGGATTCTCCGTGAAGGCCACGAAGTGCCGAATCGCCTGGGTGATACGCCGCTGATACTCAGCCAGTGTGGATGGCGTCAGCTTCCCCGGGTTGCGATTGTGGAATCGGTGGATCGCGTCATCCACGTCTAAGGCGCGTACGTCGCTTACGCTCTCTTCCGGCAGGTCGCCAAGAATTTTGGTAACCGCTACTCGCAGCCCCTCCGCCGTATTGGGGTTGGCGAGGCCTCGGTCGCCCAGCGAGCCGAGGAATCGGAGCACGCCTCACGAGAATAGTTCCTTTCCATTTTCCCCTGGGCGACGGTGACAACGGCAAAATCGGGGCCGTCCAACGGCAGCTGTCAATGGGGCTTCAAAACATTCCGTTGTTGTTCCGTCGGCGCTTGATCGCGGCGCGTCTGTTGGACTGGTTGGCCACCTAACGAATCATTGAAGCTGACGAACGCGCGCAACTCTCCTCGGCATCCACAACTCCAACCCTGCGCGTCGCAGCTTAACTCAGGCGTTAGCCAGCGACCGCCGTCGTCGCGCACTCGCACGGCCAGCGTCTGATGCGTCATGTAGCCCTTGGGCTCTGCCGTCGGCTCGCAGACGGGGCGTTGCTCCTCGAGCACGGCTACGACCGGGTCACGGGGCTGCGGCTTCTACCGCGCGGTCGGCGGGGCGTGCGAGCACGAGGAGGAGCCGGCGGCCGCCGTGGTGCGCGAGTGGGCGGCGGAGCTCGCGCTGGCGGTGCCCTTCGCGCGCGCCCTCGGAGCGATCGACACCGGTCGAGTCCGAAGGCCGGGAGGTCGCGAACGCGTGAGCGTCGTCGCGGTCATGCTGAGCGACCCGCGCGAGTACGTTGTCCCGGTGCGGGAGGGTGTCGACCCCGCAGGGCTGCGGCCCGTCGCTTCATCGGTGGTGCCCGCAGCCGGCGTGACGGCGCCGCCCGTGTACCCCGCCGGCATCCTCGCCCTGCTTCGACCCGCTCGCTCGCGGATCGATGCTCCAGCCGATGCCGCACAGCGCTCCGCACCGGCGGCACCCTTCACGCGTGCGGCTGCAGCTGAACTCTGGCGTTTCGCCAACCCGCTCGTCGTACTGCACGCCGCCACGGTCACACGCAGCTCACGCTCGCGCGTGACGAGTCTGGACATACCGCGCCGGGAGCACCGGCACACCGGCGAGGAAGCCGACGATGACGTCGATGGCCGCCAGCGCTGCCGCGGGTCCCGTTGTGATCGCAGCGGTCACGGACGCGGGGATCCCGGAAGGCGACGCGCCACTCTGTCGAAGCGCGGGCGCGATCCCGGTATGCATGACGGTGTAGACGACCGCCGAGACGCCGACGAAGGCCACCACGCCCGTGATGACCGCGGTGGCGAGCGCCGCGACGAGTCCGGTGCGCCAGCGATGTAGCCGGGCGTCACGCGTCACGAGCCAAACCGCCGTTGCCCCGGCGAGCGCCGGCCAGATGAACGGCCAATTACCGCAGTTGGGGATCGAGACGTGGATGGCGAACAGCAGCCCGCCCGCGACCCCGGTTTCGAGCACGATTCTTCGAGCGCTCCGCATCTTGACCCTTGCGTCGATGTTGACGTCGCGCGAAAGCAGGAAGCGAACCAACCACGTTGACCAGTGCCGCCATGCGCCCCTTCGACGAATCAGCTCCCGCGCGCCCGATCGTCGACTTCGCTCGGGACGACGCCGGCGACTGGGTCGCGCTGCTCGCCTGCGGGCACCGTCAGCACGTCCGGCACGCGCCCCCGCTCCAGAGCCGCCCGTGGGTGCTGAGCGCCGCCGGCCGCGCGTCGCGTCTCGGCGCCGAGCTCCAGTGCATGCGCTGTCTCGCCGAACGCCCGCTCACCGCGCCGCGCGAGCAGTAACGAGCCGGCCGCCGAGGCGGCGCACAGCAGAATGAGCGGGAGCGCGATGACGGCCGTGATGTCCCACACACCGAACTCGTCTCGGCCGAGCGTCGCGAGCCCGACCCCGACCATCGTCGCCGGCACGAGGCTCAGGAGCAGCCCGCCGAACGCGCCCCACGCTGTGAACGCGGCGAGCGACAGCTCGTCGAACCGGCGCCGGCGCCCGATGACGCCGAGCACGAACGAGAAGAGCGCGCCGCCGACGAAGCCCGGGACGGCGAGCGCGGGGAGCGGGGCGTCGAAGAACCCGAAGAACGCGTCCCACGGCAGCCACGGAGTGAACACGCTCGTCACCCCGATCAGGAGGCCGAACAGCGCCCACCCGACCGCCCACGTCACGCCCATCCCGACGGCGCCGCGCGCGCGCCTCAGCCATCTCGCCACTGCCAGCCTCCGCTGAACTTTACACCGTAAAGTAGAGGCGGCGGACGGGTGCGACAACCGCGACATTGACGACCGTCGCGCTGGCCGGCTCCTCTCGCGGGCACGCGACGCTGGTGCGACGTTCCCCGCAGCGAGCCTCCGGAGCCCTCATGCGCGAGCGCGACACGACTGCCCCCCGCTTCAGCCGCGGCCACTTCCTCGGCCTCACCGCCGCCGGCGTCGCGGGGCTGCTCGCCCCGCCGTGGCTCGGCGGCCCGCGGCGACTGGACGCCGAGCAGCCGGGGCAACTCGCGCAGCCGCCGCGATCGGCGCGCGACGCCGCGCCCGACCTCGTCGTCGTCAACGCGAACGTCGTCACGGTCGATCCGGCGATGCCGCGCGCCGAGGCGTTCGCGGTGAGCGGCGGTCGGTTCGTCGCGGTCGGACGCAGCGCCGACATGCGGTCGCTCGCGGGGCGCCGCACGCAGATCTACGACGCGCGCCGCATGACGGTCGTTCCCGGCTTCATCGACTGCCACAACCACGCGGGCGGCACGACGCTGCTCTACGAGGTGCTCGTCGGCAACCCGTTCGACGTCGAGTTCGTCACGATCGCGAGCATCGTCGAGAAGCTGCGCGCACGGGCGCGCGAGACGCCGGCGGGGACGTGGGTCGCCGGATATTTTCATGATGACACGAAGCTGACAGACAGACGGCTCCTGACGCGTCACGACCTCGACCTGGTGTCGACCGAGCATCCGGTCGTCGTGCAGCACCGCGGCGGGCACACGTCGTTCTACAACTCGAAGGCGCTCGAGCTCGCGGGCGTCACGCGCGACACGCCGAACCCGGCCGGCGGCACGTTCGACCGCGACGCCACCGGCGACCTCACCGGGCGCGCGACCGACCTCGCGCGGAGCGCGTTCGCTCGCGTCGGCCGCCGCGCGACGTACACGCCCGAGCAGCAGGCGGAGCGCGAGCGCAACGGCGTCGCGCACATCTCGAAGCAGTTCGCGCGCTACGGCCTCACGAGCGTGCACCACCAGGGGGGCGACCTCGCCGCGCTGCAGGCGGTCCGCGCGCGCGGCGACCTGCTGCACCGCGTGAGCTACGAGATGAGCGGGCGCGTGCTCGAGTCGATGCTCGCGGCGGGCCTCGCGACCGGCTTCGGCGACGAGTGGATCCGACTCGGCGCGACCTCCGAGCACACGGTCGACGGGTCGTTCTCCGAGCGCACGATGGCGCTGAGCCGCCCGTACCCGAACGTCACGCCGTCGTACTCGGGGAACGTCACCGAGTCGCAGGAGGAGCTGAACGCGTGGGTCGAGCGCGTGCACCGCGCCGGCATCCAGGTGAACTGCCACGCGAACGGCGACGTCGCGATCGACATGTTCCTCACCGCCGCCGAGCGCGCGCAACAGGTGGCCCCTCGGCCGGATGCACGGCCGAAGATCACGCACTGCACGCTCGTCACCGACGCCCTCGTGCGCCGCATGCGCGCGTTAGGCGCCGTCCCCGCGCTGTTCACGACGTACGCCTACTACAACACCGACAAGTTCGTGTTCTACGGCGAAGAGGTGATGACGCGCGCGATGGCGTTCCGCACGCTGCTCGACGCAGGGATCCGCGCCGCCGCCGGCTCCGACTTCTCGCCGGGCCCGTTCGCGCCGCTCATGGGCATCCAGGGGATGGTGACGCGCACCGGCTGGGACGGCGCGACGTGGGGCGCGAACCAGCGCATCACCGTCGCCGAGGCGCTCGAGGTGAACACGCTGAACGGCGCCTACGCGTCGCGCGAGGAGTCGCTCAAGGGCTCGATCACCGCCGGCAAGCTCGCCGACTTCGTCGTGCTCGCCGAGGATCTCCACGCGGTGACGCCGGACCGCATCAAGGACATCGCCGTCGTCCGCACCGTCGTCGGCGGTGCGACGGTCTACCAGGCGTGAGCGTCGTTCGCGCGCGGCGCGCCGCCCCGCCGCCCGCGCGCAGCCGGTCGGGGGGGACGTCAGGCCGCGGCCTGGTCATCGGCCGCCTCTGCGTCCGCTCCGAAGAGCTCGCGCAGGAGGTTGCGGAACCCCACTGTGCGCACGTCGGCCGCCGGCCGGGTGCGGCGCGCCTCCACGATCGCGGCGTCGGCGCCGCGGAAGAACGCGGCGTAGCGCTGGTCCGTCCAGATCGGTGTCCTCATCATCCACCACGCGGTTGAGTTCGTTCGGGGCCGTAACACGCTCGTGGGCACACGCCACGACAAGCGCAAACCACGCGCCCACACCGATACACGTTCGTGGCTATCCGGCGGGCTCGACAGGACGTACGTCACATCGCCGATCCCTTCGCGGGCCGCACGGCCCAGGCTGCCGGGCACTTCGCGTCGTCGCGGCGCGTTGAGCGCGCGACTGCTTCCAGGACACACGTGCCGCACCTGACCCGTACGCTCGAGCTTCCCCTCCCCCGCGCCGTCGTCGCCGAGTTCTTCAGCGACGCGACGAACCTCGGCACGATCACGCCGCCCGAGCTGCACTTCCACATCCACACGCCGCAGCCGATCACGATGGCCGCGGGGACACTCATCGACTACACGATCCGGCTCTACGGCCTCCCGATGCGCTGGCGCACGCGCATCACCGAGTGGGACCCGCCGCACGGATTCGTCGACGAGCAGGTGCGCGGCCCGTACGCACGGTGGGTGCACACGCACCGCTTCCGCGACGTCCCCGGCGGCACCGTGATCGACGACGACGTCGACTACGCGCTCCCGCTCGCGCCGCTCGGCAACCTGGCGCTTCCGCTCGTCCGCCGGCAGATCGACCGCATCTTCGACTATCGTCAGCGGCGGGTCCAGGAGTTACTGCTCGGGCGGTAGGGGAACGATGACACGACCGGCGTCCGCATGTCCCGACTCATCGTCATCACCGGCGCGGGCGCGGCATCGGTGCCGCGGCGCGGCGATCGTGACCCTCGCGGGGTGCATCGCGCTCGCCGGCTGCGAGCGGCAGGGCGAGCTCGCGGTGCCGCAGCCGGGCGCGCCTGCGACCGGGAACGGCGCGACGACCGCGACGACCGCGACGACCGCGACGGCCGCGACGGCCGCGACGGCCGACGCGCCGTCCGCCGCGCTCCGCTCCGCGACCGCAGGCGAGCGGCGCGCCGCGGAGGCGGTCCTCGCCGCGTATCTCGACGCCTCGCGCGACGGGTCGCCGGACGCACGCGCGGCTCCGGCCGCCCCGGGCGCACCCGCCGCGCGCGACACGCTCCTCGGCTGCGACGCGCACGACACGTTCGTGCTGCCGATCACGCTGTTGGGCAGCTACCGCGTGCTCCCGGCGAGCGGGGCCGGCGACACGCTGCTCGGCCGTGCGGTCGTGGTGACGGTGGCCGAACAGCGGGCGGACCGGCGCAACCCCTCGCGCTTTCTCGCACGCCAGCGGGTCGAGACCGACACGCTCGAGTGGGATCTCGTGCGACGCGAGGACGGCGCGGGGTGGGTGGTGTGCAACGGGATGCAGTTCGGCTTTCACGAGCCGGAGGAGGCGACGACGTGGTTCCCGCTGGGCGCGTCTCGCTCGACGGCGCGGCGGCTCGCCGATTCGCTGCATGCGCGCGGAGCGAGCGCACGGCGTTGACGGCAGCGGTTCACAGGTACTTGAAGAACCGCTCGGGCGCCGCCAGGAATTCCCTCGTGAGCGTCACGTGCGGCAGCTCGTCGTACGCCACCTCGCGCACCGACCCCTCGTCGAACGAGTAGATCCGCGCTCCCGGATAGCCGAGCAGGATCGGCGAGTGCGTGGCGATGACGCACTGCCCGCCGCGGCGGACGGCGTCGTCGATCAGCGTCAGCAGCGCGAGCTGCCGTTGCGGCGAGAGCGGGGCCTCGGGCTCGTCGAGCAGATAGAGCCCGTCCTCCATGCGCGCGAGGAAGGTGTCGAGAAAGCTCTCGCCGTGCGAGCGCGCGTCATGGCGGCGCATCCAGCGCGCCGACGCCGCCTCCTCTCCGTGGAGGCCGGGGCGGTCGAAGCCGATCGCCTCGGCCTCCTCGCGCGTCAGCTCCGCGTCGTTCCGCGCCCTCCGCTTCAGGTAGCCGAAGAAGTCCTCGGCGCGCAGGTAGAATCCTTCGTGCGTGCGGCGCGACCAGGTGAGCGCGAGCGCGCGCGTGAGCTGTCGCGGGCCCTCGAGCGACGCGTCGTTCCACGCCTCGTCGCCGCCGAGCGCGAACAGCCCGGTGGAGATCGCGATCGCCTCGAGCAGCGTCGACTTCCCCGAGCCGTTCTCGCCGACGAAGAACACGACGCGCGCCCCGAGGTCGAGCGACTCGAGCGTGCGGATCGCGGGGACACTGAACGGATACGACGGCGGCAGGTGCGCGCCGCCGAACCCGGGCTTCCATCCGACGCGCAGGAGGTACGGAACGTACGACATGCCGGAATCTACGCCGCCTAACGGCGAGCTCACGAGTGACTAACGTTGCGTATTCGGAACAATTGCATACCTTTTCCGTCGAGGAAGCGACGCAGCGCCCCACACCCGGAGACCAACCATGCCCACGTCCGAACGCTACGCCCGCTACCGCGCCGACCAGACGACGGTCTGGGTCAGCCGAACGGCCGCCGATTTCCTGAAGCGCGAGCGCAGCTCGCCAGGTGAAGGGACGGCAGGAGTGCTCGACCGCATGATCAACGAGTACAAGAAGATGCGCCGCGCGAGCGGCGGTTCGGCGCCGGCCGGCGCGACGAAGAGCGCGGCGAAGACCCCGGCGACGAAGAGCGCGGCGAAGGCGCCCTCGACGAAGAGCGCGGCGACGAAGAGCGCGGCGACGAAGACTGCGGCGACGAAGGCGCCGGCGACGAAGGGCGCGGGCGCCGGCACGCGCGGCTCGCGGAGCACCGCGCGCGGCGGGGCCGCGGGGAGCACCCGCGCCGCGAAGGGCGCACGCTGAGTCGTTGAGCGTCTGCTGAACACTCCCCCGAGCGCCGCGGCGAGCGACCTTCGCGCCGCAGCGCTTCGTGCGCTCGCCGCACGCGGCTTCCCGACCGCGCCGAGCGACGCGGCGGCGCGCGAGCTGGCGGCCGTCGAGCGCGGCGCGGCAGTCGCCGACGCCTCGGACGGCGCGCCTAACGACGACGACGTGCGCGACCTGCGCGCGCTGCTCTGGTCGTCGATCGACAACGTCGAGTCGCGCGACCTCGACCAGCTCGAGTGGGCGGAACGCGTCGACGACGACGCGATCCGCCTCCGCATCGCGATCGCCGACGTCGACGCGATCGTTCCCGGCGCGTCGGCGCTCGACGCCGACGCGGCCCGGCGCGCGACGTCCGTCTACGCCGGGCCGTTCGTCTTTCCGATGCTCCCGGACGCGATCTCCGCCGGCGCGACGTCGCTGCTCCCCGACGCCGACCGGCTCGCCGTCGTCGTCGAGCTGCTCGTCACGGCCGACGGCGTCGTGGCGCGCCACGACGCGTTCCGCGCCCGCGTGCGGAACCGCGCGAAGCTCGCGTACGAGCGTGTCGGCGCGTGGCTCGAGGGTGGCGCCCTCCCGGAAGAGATCGCGCAGGTCGACGGCCTGCGAGCGCAGCTCGAGATCCAGGCCGAGGCGGCTCGCCGGCTGAAGGCGGAGCGGCAGCGGGCGGGCGCGCTCGAGTTCGAGACGATCGAGGCGCGCGCCGTCACGCGCGACGGCGCCGTCGTCGACCTCGCGATCGTGCACAAGAGCCGCGCGCGCGAACTGATCGAGGACTTCATGATCGCCGCGAACATCGCGATCGCGCGCATCCTCGAGGCGCGCGGCTCGTCCGGCATCCGCCGCGTCGTGCGCGAGCCGGAGCGGTGGCACCGCATCGTCGCCATCGCGCACGAGTACGGCGACGCGCTCCCCGACGCGCCGGACTCGCGCTCGCTCGCCGCCTTCCTCGCGCGCCGCCGCGCGGCCGACCCCGACGGCTTTCCCGATCTTTCCACTTCGATCGTGAAGCTGCTGGGCCCCGGCGAGTACGCGCTCATGCGGCCGGCGGGCACCCGACCCGGCCACGATCCCGGCGGCCACTTCGGGCTGGCGGCACAGGATTACACCCACGCCACCGCGCCCAACCGCCGCTACGCCGACCTCGTGACGCAGCGGCTCGTGAAGGCGTCGCTCGCCGGCGCGCCGGCGCCCTACGACGACGACGCCCTCGCGCGCATCGCCGCACACTGCACCGAGCGCGAGGACGCCGCGCGCGCCGTCGAGCGCGTCGTGCGGAAGACGGCCGCCGCGGCGCTGCTCGCGCCGCGGATCGGCGAGACGTTCGACGCCGTCGTCACCGGCGCCGCGGCGAAGGGAACGTTCGTCCGCCTGCTGCATCCGCCGGCGGAGGGACGTGTCGTCGAGGGCGCGGCGGGGATGGACGTCGGCGAGCGGGTGCGCGTGCGCCTGTCGAGCGTCGACGCCGAGCGCGGGTTCATCGACTTCGCGGGTGCCTAACGGCGTGGTGCCGTGAGCGCCGGGCACCTCTCGACCCTCGGCTGAACGTCCACCCCGCCGAGAGATCACAGTCTCGAGCCGGGACGCTCCGAGCTAGTCTCGGATCGAACGGGCGCGTGATGATCGAACTGTGCCCTACAGCGAGAGCCGCTCCCGCCACCGCGTCGCCGTCGCATCGTCGACGGTCGGCGGGCGGAGGTCGAGTCGCTCCAGCGCACGCACGAGCGTGTCGGCCACCAGGTAGTCGCGCGCCCGTTTGTCGTCGGCCGGCACGACGTACCACGGCGCCCACGCCGTGCTGCACCGCGCGAGTGCGTCCTGATACGCCGCCGTGTAGCCGTCCCAGAGCGCGCGGTCGTCGAGGTCGCTCTCGCGGAATTTCCACTGCTTCTCCGGGTCGTCGACGCGCGCGAGGAAGCGGCGCCGCTGCTCGGCCTGCGAGACGTGCACGTGGAGCTTCACGATCGTCGTCGCCGCATCGCTCAACAGCTGCTCGAAGGCGTTGATCTGCGCGTAGCGCCGCTCCCACGCGTCGCGCGGCACGAGGGCGCGGACGCGGGCGATCAGCACGTCTTCGTAATGCGAGCGGTTGAACACGGCGACCGTGCCGCGCGCCGGCGCCGCGGCGTGTGCGCGCCACAGAAAGTCGTGCCGCGCCTCGAGCGGCGTCGGCGTCTCGAAGCGCGCGACCGTGAGCGCTTGCGGGTCGAGCGCGGCGCAGACGCGTCGGATCGCGCCGTCCTTCCCCGACGCGTCGCGCCCCTGCACGACGACGAGCAGTGCGCGGCGTCCGTCGGCGCGCAGCAGCGCGTGCAGCGCGCCGAGGCGGTCGAGGCGCGCGTCGGTCGCCGCGTCGAGCGCGGCGCCGGTCGGCACCCACGCCGGCCGCGCCGAGTCGTCGTCGGCGAGCGCCGGACGCACGCCGAGCGCGATCGGGCGGAGGTGCTTGGTCATGAGCGCAGGAGAGGTTTCCTTACCGCGAGGACGTCCGACACGCTGCCTCACACGATGCCGCCGACCCCGCACTTCACCTACGTGCTCGCGCTGCTGTTCACCGAGGACCGGCGGCGCGTCGTGCTCATGCACAAGACACGCCCCGCGTGGCAGGCCGGCCGCGTCAACGCGTTGGGCGGCAAGCTGCTCGCCGGCGAGAGTGCCGCCGACGCCGCCCGGCGCGAGGTGCGCGAGGAGGCGGGGGTCGACGTCGCCGAGTGGGAGGAGTTCCTCGTCTGGGACGACCCGGTCTACCGGCTCCACGCCGTGCGCGCGTTCGACGACGCCGCCTGGCGCGCGCGGACGGCCGAGGACCAGCTGGTGTTTCTCGCCGACGCCGACGCGCTCCCCGGGAACGTGATCGACAACCTGCGGTGGCTCGTGCCGCTCGCGCTCGACCGCGACGTGGGAGGGCCGGTGCACGTGCGCAGTGCGGCGGCGGCGGGATCGGGGCTCACCGAGCCGCCTCCCGCCTGACGCGGCTACCGCGAGATCAGTCGCCCCGCGCTCACGCTCCGTCTCCGCCGTGCGGCGACTGCGCGGCGCCGTCGTAGTACGCCTCGATGCACCATCGCACGACCGCCGCCGTCAGCTCGCGCTCGGCCGCCGGGTCCACGCGCGGCGGCAGCCCCTCGCGCAGCAGCGCTTTGATGAGGACCACGACCGTCTGCGGCGGCAACTGCTCGCGGCGAAGACCGACGACGTACGCGGTCACCGACGCGCGCAGCTGTGGGCGGAGCGCGATGTCCGTCGGGTGCGGCGCGTCCGGCCGATCGCCCTGCCGACGGGCCGCGACGTCGCGCGTCTGACGAAGCATGCGGAGCACGTGTGCGCGCGATCCGAGCGGCGGGGCGGGCGGGGCGGGCGGGGCGGGCGGGGCGGGCGGGCGGGCGGGGCGGGGCGGGCGGGGCGGGCGGGGCGGGCGGGGCGGGCGGGGGGCAGCGTATCGTCCGGCGGGTGCGCGTGGAAGAAGCGCATGGTGGTGGCGGGCAGGTACGTCGGCAGGGCTCGTGACGTGTGGTCCGATTCAATGAATCCGCGCCACGTCGGTCGCTCCATCAGCAGTCACCGACAGTCGACGCGGGAAGTCGCCGAGGCCATCGGGGAACTCCCCGAGGTGCGGCGTACGCCGCCGCGCGCACTGCCGCGCTCGGCTCAGCGCCCCTCCAGCCACCCCGCTTCGAGCGCGAACCGCACGAGCGCCGCGCGGCTCGACAGCCCGAGCTTTCCCATCGCGTTCGTCTTGTGCGTCTCGACGGTCTTCACGCTGATCTCGAGCGTCGCCCCGATCTCCTTGTTGGTGTGGCCGTGTGCGACGAGTCGCATCACCTCCTGTTCGCGCGCCGTGAGCGCATCCGCTCGCGGGCCGAGCGCGCCGCGCGTCGGCGTGTGCGAGCGGTCGGTGAGCAGCGTGCCGGCGAGCGACGGGTCGACGTACGTGCCTCCGCTCGCGACGGCGCGGATCGCGCGCACCAGCTCTGCCGCCGCCGTGCGCTTGAGCACGTAGCCCGACGCGCCGGCACGCAGCAGCCGCGCGACGTAGCCGCGCTCCTCGTGCATCGTCAGCGCGAGGACCTGCACGGCGGGGCAGTCCTTGCGGATGCGCTCCGCCGCCTCGACCCCGCCGACGACGGGCATCGACAGGTCGAGCAGCACGACGTCGGGCTTCAGCTCGCAGGCGCGCTGCCACGCCTCGTGCCCGTCGGCCGCCTCGCCGACGACGGCGATCCCCGGCTGCGCCTCGACGAGCGCACGCAGCCCTTCGCGCACGATGGCGTGGTCGTCGGCGATGAGCACGCGGACGGTCTTGAGCGGGTGCTGCGGTGTCGGCCGCGACGTGGTCGCATTCATGGAACGTCCTCGATCGGAATCCGCACGTAGATCGACGTCCCGCTCGCCGAGGACTCGACCGTCAGGAGGCCGCCGACGAGCGCCGCCCGCTCGCGCATGCTGGCGAGTCCGAGCCGCCGTTCGGTGACGCGAGTCACCGTCTCGACGTCGAAGCCCCGACCGTCGTCTTCCACGATGAGCCGCACCTCGCCGTCCGGCCTGTCGATCACGACGCTGACGTGCGACGCCGCCGCATGCCGCGCCACGTTCGTGAGCGCCTCCTGCACGATGCGATAGAGCGTCGTGCGCACGTCGCGCGGCAGCACGCGCTCCCCTCCCCGCATCACCTCGACTTCGGCGGTGACGCCGTAGCGGACGGCCCACTCCCGGACGTACGTGTCGACAGCGCTGTCGAAGCCCACGTCGTCGAGCTCCGGCGGGTGCAGGGCGAGTGCCAGCCCCCGCACGTCGCGCGTCATGGCGAGGGTGAGGTCGTGCAGCTGATCGAGCTGGTCGAGCTGATCGAGCTGGTCGAGCTGGTCGAGCTGCGTCGCCGTGTCGGCGACGCCGCGGCGCAGCGCCTCGATGCCGAGCGTCAGCCCCGTGAGGTGCTGGCCGAGCTGGTCGTGCAGCTCGCGGGCGAGGCGACGCCGCTCGTCTTCTTCCGCGGAGGCGAGCTGGCGGCGGAGCTGCGCGTGTTCGGCCACCTCACGGGCGAGCAGGGCGCTCGCTTCCGCCAGCTCGGCCGTGCGCTCGGCCACCCGCTCGGTGATCTCGCGGCGCCCGCGCTCCGCCGCCTCGAGCGCCATCCGCTGCTCGTGCACGTCGGTCGCCGAGCCGAACCAGCGAACGATCGCTCCGCGCTCGTCGCGGACCGGCTCCGCCCGCACGAGGAACCAGCGGTACGCGCCGTCCGCCCGGCGGATGCGGTGGATCTGCTGCATCATGCGCCCGGTGTGCGTCGCCTCCGCGAAGTGCGCCGCCGACGCCGCCCGGTCGTCCGGGTGAATCGCGTCGACCCAGCCCCACCCGGCGGCCTCGGCGATCGGCCGTCCGGTATAGCTCCGCCACTGGTCGTTGCACCAGGACATCGACCCGCCAGGATCGCGCTCCCAGAGCAGGTCGGGAACCAGATTCGCGACCGCGCGGAAGCGCGCCTCGCTCTTCCGCAGCGCGTCTTCGGTTTCCCGGCGCCGCGTCACGTCCTGCCCGACCTTGAGGAAGCCGCGAAGCTCCCCGGCGTCGTCGCGGACGGCGCGCGTGCTCCCTTCGATGAACACGCGCGTGCCATCGCGCCGCTGGTGCCACCGCACGTCCGGCGCCACACCGTTCCGCCGCGCCTCGGCGCACTCCTGCTGCCAGGCGTGGCACGCGTTGTCCTCGGGAACGAAGGTGATCTCGACCGGCTGTCCGATCGCGTCGGCCGCCGACCACCCGAACGCTCCCTCGGCGCCCGGCGACCAGGTCTCGATCCGGCCGTCGGGGTCGGTCGTGAGGATGGCGTAGTCGCGCGCGCTCTCGACGATGAGCCGGTAGCGCTCCTCGCTCTCGCGCCGGGCGGCCGTCAGCGTCTCGTTCGCGTGCCGCGCCTGTTCGGCCGCCTTGCGCGCGGAGACGTCGGACACGACGCCGATCATCCGGCGGGGGTGCGGCGGGTCACCCTCGAACGCGACGCGCGCGGTGACGGCGATCCACCGCGTCGTCCCGTCCGGCTGCACGACCCGGATCTCCTCACGCAGCTCGCCACCGCCGGCGGGATCGAGCGCGCGGGCCACCGCGTCGGCGCATCGCGCGCGATCGTCCGGATGGAGCAGCGTGCTCAACGCCAGGCGGAGCGTGAGTGGTGTGTCGGCGGCGAGCCCGAGCAGCGCGAGCGTCTGCGCGTCGGGCTCACCGCGGTCGTCGTCCGGATACCACACGAACGACCCCATCTCGGCGGCGTCGAGCGCCAGCTGAAGCCGGTCGTCGGTCTTCCACATCACACCCTCTCGCTCAGCGAGGAAACGAGAGCGCGGCGATCGGCAGTGCGCGCGTTCCGCTGCCCGTCGTGGTCGACTGCGTAGCGAGAAGCTGGCCACGTCGACACACGAGTCCGCCCGATGCGTTCGCAGATCCGGTCCATGGTCTCGTCGACGTGCCTCAGGGCGACGAGCTCTCTGGAGATCTCGGCGAGCAGCGCCTGACGCCGCCCGGCCCGGACGCACCGCCGGCACCGGGCGCGTGCTGCTGGGGGATCGGTTTCGACATGCGATCGCGGGCCGCGCCGCGCATCTGCGATGCCAGCAGTTTCGCGCCGCATCGCTCGCGCTACCGACCGGCCGGCGGCCGCGCGCCGCGCTGCACGCATCCTGCCGCCAGCCGCCGCGGCGCGGTGGCGTCAGGATAGAGACGCCGCGCCGCGAGCGCGTGCTCACACCGCTCGGCACGGCGCTGACGTGCCGCGGCCAACTCGGCCTGCCGCAGCCGCACGCGGAAGTTGCCGGGGTCGAGCCGGCCGGCGAGCGCGATCGTCGACGGCCGGCCCGTGCTGAACAGCGCCATCGCACCGATTCCGGCCCCGCTCCGCACGGCGGCGGCGGCAGGGAGCACGACGAGCGCGACGGCGAACGCGCGGCGGAGGGTCGGCGCCGGCCACGCCAGGCGCCCGGCCATCGTCGCCGAGCCGCACCGTTCGGCGAGCGCGCCGGCAGCGAGCCAGACGACGAACGTGGGCGTCGCGAGCAGGAGCACGGCGTCGAACGCGCCGACGACCACCGCCGCCCAGAGCGTGGCGCCGAGCACCCCGCCGGCGAGAATCTCGTCTGGCTCCCGCGCGCGCCACGCGGCGACGTGCGCCCACCAGGCGAGCGCGACGAACACGAGCCCGAGCGCGACGAACGCCGCCGGCCCTCGCTCGCTCAACACGGCGACCCAGTCGCTGCTCGGCCACGGGTTCGCGGTGACGTTGCCGGCGCTCGCCATCGACGGATCGCCGTCGGGTGCGAAGCGCGGATAGCGGACCCCCCAGTTCCCCGTGCCGACACCGAGTGCGGGATGATCGAGCACCATGCGAGCAGAGTTCGCCCACTGCTTGAGTCGCCCCTGCCCGCTGCCGCTTCGATAGTCGACGACGCCACGCACCGACTCGAGGTACGGGTTGTCGCTGTTCCAGTTCAGGGTGTTCGGAATGAGGAGCGCGCCAGCCGCGCCTCCGACGACGGCGAGCGCGGCGACCGCCAGCCGCACGGAGGACGAGCGTGTCGAGGAGGGCGCCGTGGAGCGCTCCCCGGCGCGCGCTGCGGAGTGCGCGGCACGCCGCGCGCGGAGCACACCGACCGCGAACGGAAGCGTCGCCGCCACGGCGGCCAGGTACGCGCCGCGGCTGCGCGACAGCACGAGCGCCGCCGTCGTCGCCGCGAGCCCGAGCGCCGCGCCGGCGC
Organism: uncultured Gemmatimonadaceae bacterium; assembly: GCA_963843845.1. Taxonomy (GTDB): domain Bacteria; phylum Gemmatimonadota; class Gemmatimonadetes; order Gemmatimonadales; family Gemmatimonadaceae; genus Gemmatirosa. The sequence continues at coordinate 54,639 of CAWJMB010000002.1, forward strand.
TCGTGAGGCGGCGGTCGGCGCCGAGCAGCCTGTATCCGAGCAGTGGCGCGCCAACGGCTGCGAGGTGCGCGACGAAGTTGCGGTTGCCGAAGGTGCCGCCCGGCGCACGGTTCAGGCTGAAGAGCTCGCTCTCGATGCCGTACGCTTGCAGCAGCGCCGTCGCCGCCGCGATCGCGCAGACCGCGCCGGCCGCCCCGACGATCGCGTCGCCGAAGCCGCGGCGCGCGAGGTGGCGCGCCGACCAGAACAGCACCGCGCCGGACAGCGTGATGGCGAGCGCCCGCGCCGCGAGCCATCGGTTCGGCGCCGCGAGCGCCGACGCTGTCGACAGGGCGAGATAGCCGACCAGCAGCAGGTCGACCCATGTCGCCCCCGGTCGCTCGGCGTGAAGCTCGGCGATCGCTGTTGGGGGGGGGTGATGGAGCGGCATCCCCGGTACTGGCCTCTGTTCGGACACTCGCGCGACACGTCGCAGGCACAGCGCAGCACACAGCGCGGCGGCGAGGTGCAGCATCAGCTCTTTCGGAAGAAAGAATCGATCGAGCTCGAACAGCTTGTACGTCGTCGCGGCGAGCGGCAGCGCGACGGCGGCGATCTGCAGCACGCGCCAGGCGCGGTGATCTCGATCGGATGACGAGAGGGAGCGAAGCGGCACTGCGACGGGAAGTGTGGGATGCCCCGGGGGCTCCGGATGCCAGGGGCGCGCGGCGAGCTCGGCACTGCGTGCCGTCCGCTCCGGGCTCCGACGCATCCAAAGTATCCCGACGCGTGCTTTTCCAGCTGTTTCTGGCTGACCAGTCAGCCCGCCCGTGAATCCGGGGGTGGCCCCAGGTCCCCGAGTCGCTGGAAATCCTAGCTTTCGGTCATCGGCGAGTCGTCGGCCGCATCGACGCCGCTCGCTCCACCCCTCGCCTGCGTGCCTGTGTGTACGCGCGAGCCAACGTCCGCGTGTGCCCTCGAGGCGCACGCCGCCACCAGTCATCCGTCCTCATGGCCGCACGCACCCGCTCCACGCTGCTCGGGCAGCTCACGCTCGCCGTGTCGTCGGTCGCGGCGATCATCGTGGCGTCGACGCAGATCGTGGAGCCGGTGTTCGTCGGACGCGCGCCGGTCGTGCAGCGCCTCGTGGCGGCGACGTGGCGGGATTCTGCCGCCGCACGGGCGCCGTGGGCGCTCGCCTCGTCCGATTCGGCGACGTCGATGGCGACGGTGCAGTTCGAGGCGGACCGGCAGGCGTTCGCGCGCGACCTCGTCGGCACGGGGCGGGTCGATGCGGCACGCGCCGATTCGCTCGCGCGGTTCGCGGTGCGCGAGGCGTACCGGAAGCACGTCGCGCCGGCGCTCGTGTTCGGCGTGCTGCTCACCGAGAACTCGACGTTCAAGTCGAAGGCGCGCTCGAACGTCGGCGCGGTCGGGCTCATGCAGATTTACCCGAAGATCTGGGTGCCGACGCTCGGCAAGCTGTTCGGGCGGAATCTGCGCGACGACGAGACGAACCTGCGCTACGGCGTGCACATCCTCAGTCACTACGTCGACCGGGCGGTGAAGAAGGCCGACGCCCCGACCGAGGACGCGGCCAGCGCGACGAACGTGGTGCGCACGGCGCTCCTTCGCTACAACGGCTGCGTCCGCGGCACGAACACGAAGAACTGCCACACGTACCCCGACAAGGTCGTGCGCGCGGTCGAGCGGTACGCGACGGCGCAGTGTGGACAGGGCGGGTTCGCGGCGTGCGTCTCGCAGCCGATGCGGCTGCGGATGACGGAGACGGTGCAGGTGGCGTCGCTCGGGATGTAGCGTCTCGACCCGTCGGGGGCGCCGGCCGGTGGCGCAACCGTTGCCGTTCTCGCGACGCATGCACGTACTCGTCTGTGACGTCGCCGATCTCCGCGTCGCCTGGCCGGCTGCGGCGGTCTGCGAGGTCGTCCGCATGGTCGCCGTCACTCCGCTCCCCGACGCCCCAGCGCTCGTCGAGGGGGTGATCGACGTCCGCGGCGCGCTCGTTCCCGTGCTCGCGCTCCGCGCTCGGCTCGGTGTTCCATCACGCGTCGTGTCATCAGACGAGCACCTGGTGCTTCTGCGACGCAGCCAGCAGCGCGACACTGTCGCGTGTCGGGTCGATCAGGCCCGCGAGCTGACCGAGATCGACGGCTCGGCGATGACGACGCCGACGGGGATGGCGGCGGCGGGCCGCGGGGTGGCCGGTGTCGCCACCACCACCGACGGGCTGCTCGTCGTGCACGACATCGACGCGTTCCTGAACGAAGCCGAGTCGCTGGCGCTCGACCACGCCCTGCGCGCGTCCGCGACATGAGCTCCCGCCGTGCTGCACCGACCCCGCCGAGCGTGCCGGACCCGCCCCGCCCCGCCCCGGGCGTCGCCATCGGCGACGAGCGCGGACGGTGGAACGACCCCGCATTCGAGGCGCTGGCTGTACGCGTCTGGGAGGTCGCCGGCCTCGTGTTCCCGCAGAACCGCATCTCGTTCGCCGAGTCGTCGCTGAAGCGACTGATCGACCGGCTCGGACTGAGCGGTCCGAAGGCGCTCGTCGACGCGTTCGACAGTGACTCAACAGTGCGGGAGCACGTACTGGCCGAGTTGACGATCGGGGAGACGTACTTCTTTCGTGACCCGCGGCAGTTCGACGTCGTGCGCGACACGATCCTGCCAGCGTTGCGCGAGCGGCGGAACGCCACGCGTCGGCTGCGGCTGTGGAGTGCGGGGTGCGCGTCGGGCGAGGAGGCGTACTCGCTCGTGATGCTGCTGCGCGAGACAGGATGGCCGCACCCCGCCTCGATCCTCGGCACCGACATCGCGGCACCTCGGTTGGCGGCGGCACGGCGGGGGCGGTACGCGAAGTGGGCGCTGCGCGGCGTGCCGGAGCATGCGATCGAGCGGTGGTTCTCCGCACAGAGCGGAGCGCGGCTGCAGTTCGTGCTCGATCCGTCGATCCGGCGCGAGGCAGAGTTCCGGCTGCTGAACCTCGTGTCGGACGAGTACCCGTCGACGGCGAGCGGCGTGTTCGCGATGGACGTCGTATTCTGTCGCAACGTGTTGATCTACTTCGACGTCGAGACGGTGCGGCGCGTGGCGGAGCGGCTGCTCGCGTCGCTGAGCGACGATGGGTGGCTGCTGCTCGGGGCGTCGGATCCGCCGCTCATGGATCTCGTCGACTGTGAGGTGGTGACGACGGGGGCCGGGCTGGCCTATCGCGCGATGCGGGGCGCGCGACGAGGGAGCGTGAAGCACCCGTCGGTCCTCGTCCGCCCGCCCGGCTCCGCATCACCGCTCTCCACCCGCAGCGTCACCGCCGTCTCACCGGCGTCGGAACGGCGGATCGATGGCCGTGATGCGGAGCCGGGCGAGTGGACGAGCAACGACGGACGAGCGACCGACCCGCCGAACGCTCGCGCGACCGTCGAGACCACGACCGACGCAGCCACCTCCATCGCTGGCACGCCCGTGCCCACGACGACCACGGCCGACGCGGCGGCGGCGTACCGTGTCGCCGACTACGACCGCGCGCTCTCGATCGCCGCGGCCGTGCTCGACGGGCGACGCGAGACCGACGGCGACCCGGCGCTGTGGCTCGTGCGCGTGCGGTCGCTCGCGAACCTCGGCCGGCTCGCGGACGCCGGCGCCGCCTGCGCCGCGGCGCTCGACCGGCATCCGCTCTCGGCGGAGCTGCTCTACATGCAGGGGGTGCTGCTCGCGGCGGGCGGACGGGCACGCGACGCCGCGGCGGCGGCGCGGCGCGCGATCTACCTCGACCGGCACTTCGTTCCCGCGCACATGCTCCTCGGTGAGCAGCTCGCGCGACTCGGCGAGCGGGAACCAGCGGTTCGCGCGTTCGACAACGCCGAGCGACTGCTCGTGCCGCTGGCACCGGACGTGGTGGTGGCGGGCACCGATGACGCGCCGGCGATCCGGCTGCTGCACGTCGTGCGGAGCCGGCGGGCGGCGCTCACGGCGTCGGCCGGGAACGCGGCGTGAACAGAGACGCGACACCCACGACGATGGCCTCGGGAGCACGCGCGTCCGGCGACGCGCCAGCGACTGGCGACGGGACTGGCGAAGGAACCGCTGACGGCACCGTCGACTGGAGCGCGATCCGTGAGCGGCTCGCGGCGAGCATTCAGGGTGCCCGCCGCCGTTCGCCGCGCGACGTGCTCACCGAGCGGGCGCTGGCGCTGGCGCGGCCGGTCGCGCGGTCGGACCGCGGCGGTAGCACAGGCGACACGGGTGGCGGAGGGGTGGCGGGCGCGGAGGACGTGTCGACGCTCGTCGTCACCGCAGGCGACAGCCGCTACGCCGTGCCGCTCGCCGACGTCGTCGAGATCGTGCGCACCGACCGACTCGTGCCGCTCCCCGGCGCCGACCCGACGATCGTCGGGGTGATGCCCTGGCGCGGGCGCGTGCTCGCTGTGCGTGCACTCGGCGAGCGCCATGGCGACACGAGTGCGCCAGGCAGCGGACTCGACCGCTCCGAGCGCGAAGCCGCGAGCGAGCGGCGCGTCGTCATCGTCGACACCGTCGCGACACCGATCGCGCTGCTCGTCGACAGCGTCGCAGCGGTACAGACGATGCCATCCGCGTTGTTCGCACCGACGACCGACGAGGTGACGGCCACGCGCGTTCCGACGCTCGGTGTCACCTCGGACGCCGTCGCCGCACTCGACGTCGCCGAGTTGCGCCGTCGCACCCGCTCGCTCGACGCATCCGCGTCGGGCGCGCCCGCAGCTCCCGCAGCTCCCGCAGCGCCAGTAGCTCCAGCAGCTTCACGCGACACCTGAGAACGACATGGACTGGACAGTCGGCCGACGCATCGGCGTCGGGTACGCGGTCATCCTCACGCTGCTCGTTCTCCTCGCCGGCGCGGGGGTGTGGGCGCTGCAGCGCACGAGTCGAACGTACGACACTGCGCTGCAAGAGCGTCGTCTCACGCTCGTCCCGACGCTCCGGGCCGAATCGCAGATGCGCGAGGCGAACGTCAACTTCCTGCGCTATCTCCTCGACGGCGACGAGCGGTGGCGCGCGGGGTCCGACAGCGCGATCGGCGTCGCCCGCGCGCTCTTGCAGGGAATCCGCGACTCCCTGCCCACCGACCAGCGGGCGTCGGTCGAGCGGCCACTCGCGCTGATCGATCAGTGGCAGCGCGGCGCGCACGAGGCGATGGACGCGCGGCTCGCCGGCGACCAGGCGCGGGCGCTCGAGATCCGCACGACGCGCAGTCGGCCGGTGCGCGTGCAGCTCGACGCGCAGCTCGCCGACCGGGTGCGGCAGGTCGAGACGAGCACCGAGACGGCGACGCGCGTCGGCAACGAAGTCGCCGACGCGACCCAGTTCGTGCTCATCCTGGTCGCCGGGCTGTCGATTCTCGTCGGGGTCGGCCTCGCGGTCCTGCTCAGTCGCGACATCCGCGCGCGTCTGCAGGAGTCGACCGGATCGCTCGCGACGGCCTCGGCGCAGATCCTCGCCGCCACGACCGAGCAGGCGGCCGGCGCGAACGAATCGATGGCCGCCGTCTCGGAGACCGTCGCGACCGTCGACGAGGTGACGCAGACCGCGAATCAGGCCGCGCAGCGTGCCCGCACCGTCGCCGACTCCGCCCAGCGCACGGCCGAGATCAGCCGCAACGGCCAGCGCGCCGTGACCGACGCGCGCGCGGCGATGGAAGCCGCGCAGCGCCAGTCGACGTCGATCGCCGAGAGCATCGTGCGGCTGGCCGAGCAGGCGCAGACGATCGGCGAGATCACCGCGACGGTCGACGACATCGCCGAGCAGACGAACCTGCTCGCGCTGAACGCGGCGGTCGAGGCGGCGCGCGCCGGCGAGGCGGGGCGCGGCTTCAGCGTCGTCGCACAGGAGATCAAGAGTCTCGCCGAACAGGCGAAGCGCTCCACCGTGCAGGTGCGCCAGATCCTCGGCGACGTGCAGCGCGCGACGAGCAGCGCCGTCATGGCGACCGAGCAGGGCACGAAGCAGGTGACCGCCGCGGCGCGCATGGTCGATCAGGCGGGGGAGACGATCGACCACTTCGCGAGCGCATCGGCGGACGCGGCGCAGGCGGCGGCGCAGATCGTCGCGTCGGCGGGGCAGCAGGCGATCGGGATGGAGCAGATCCGGCAGGCGATCTCGAACATTCACGACGCGACGCAGCAGAACCTGACGGCGACGCGGCAGACGGAGCAGGCGGCCCAGGGGCTGAACGAGCTGGGAACGAGGATCGTGCGGTTGGTGGGGCAGCGGAACGGCGCGTGACCGCTGCCGAACGACCGACGTCGCCCGCCTGACGCGCCGTGGTCGACCGCGACCGCCTGCTCGCACGCCTCCGCGCCACGTTCGCCGAGGAGCTCGAGGAACAGATCCGCGTTCTCGAGCCCGACCTGCTCGCGCTCGAGCGCGCGCCGAACGATCTCGCGCGCGTGCAGTCGGTGTTCCGCGTCATGCACACGCTCAAAGGCGCCGCACGCGCCGCCGGGGTGGCGGACGTCGAGACCCTCTGCCACGCGCTGGAGAGCGAGCTCGCCCCGGCGCGCGCCAGCGGCGTGGCCCCGGAGACGCTCGGCGCGCTGCTCGCCGCCGTCGACACGTTGCGCGCCGTCCGCGTGCGGCTTCTCGGCGGCGACGGGTCGGTGCCGGCCGCCGCGCCGAACGCGTCGACCGGTCCGACGCCGAGCGAGGTGCGGAGCGAGGCGCCGAGCGAGGCGCGGAGCGAGGTGCGGAGCGAGGTGCGGAGCGAGGTGCGGAGCGAGGTGCGGAGCGAGGAGGGGGTCGAGGTACCGAGCGAGGTACCGAGCGCCACCGCCCAGCGCGCGACCGACACGCAGATCGCGGCCGCGGCCGACTTCATTCGCATCGACCCGGCGCGCATCGACGCGCTCCACGAGCTGGTCGGCGCGCTCGCCGGGGTCGGCGACCGGCTCGGCGCGCGGGCCGACGCGGCGGAGGCGCTCGCCGACGCGGCGCTCCACGTGAACGACGCGAGCCCCGACGCGGCGGCCGAGCTGCGCGCGCTCGTCCGCACCAGCGCGGCGCTCGCCGAGACGCTGCGCGACGACGCGCGCGCGCTCGACACGCTCGGCGGGCGGCTCGGCGGCGCGGTGCGGGCGATGCGGCTGCGGCCGGTGCACGACGTCGTCGAGAGTCTGCCGCGCGTCGCGCGCGACGTCGCGCAGAGTCTCGGAAAGGAAGTCGACCTCGTCGTCACCGGCGGCGACGTGGAGGGGGACCGCGCGGTGCTCGCCGCGCTGCGCGACCCGCTGCTGCACCTCGTGCGCAACGCCGTCGACCACGGCATCGAGCCCCCCGACGTCCGCGAGCGCGCGGGCAAGCCGCGCCGAGGCACGGTGACGGTGAGCGCGTCGATCGCCGGCGACCGCCTGCGCGTCGAAGTGCGCGACGACGGCGCGGGGGTCGACGAGCGCGCGGTGCGCGCGACGCTCGCGCGGCGCGGCGTCGTGCATCCTGACCGCGCGGCGATCGGCGACGCGCTGTTCGACGCCGGCCTCACGACGCGCGACGAGGCGACGGCGGTGTCGGGGCGCGGCGTGGGGCTCGACGTCGTGCGCAGCAACGTCGCGCGACTCGGCGGCACGGTCGACGTCGACTGGCGGCGCGGGCGCGGCACGACGTTCCTCATGGAGACGCCGCTCACGCTCGCCGTGCTCCGCGCGCTCGTCGTGCGCGTCGGCGCGCAGCAGTTCGCCGTGCCGACGGCGGCGATCGTGCGCGTCGCCCGCGTGGCGCGCGAGCGGCTGCGCACGCTCGACGGCGTCACCGTGCTCTCAGGCGGCAGCACGTCGCTCGGCCGCTCGGCGAACGACTCGTCGGGCACCCCGCCGACGACCGCGACGGGCGACGGGGCGCCGATCCCCTCGTCTCGCTCGCCCGCGCGCTCGGCCCGCCACTCGTCGACCGGCCGATCGGCGAGCACGCGCTCGTCGTCGTGATCACCGCGGGGAGCGGCGGGGGGCGGCGCGGCGCGTCGCGCTCGTCGTCGACGCGCTCGTCGAGGAGCGCGAGCTGGTGATCCGCCCGATCGAAGGGGCCGGGCACGCGGCTCGCTTCTATGCCGGCGCGGCGATCGTCGGCGACGCCGGGCTCGTCCTCGTCCTCGCGCCGGGCGCGCTCGCCGGCGCCGGCGCGCGACGCGCGGCCGCCACGACGGCGCCGCGCGCCGAGCGCCCGCCGCGCGTGCTCGTGGCCGACGATTCGATCACGACCCGAGCGTTGGAGGAGAGTGTGCTGGCCGCTGCCGGGTACGACGTGGTGACCGCCGTCGACGGCGCGGACGCGTGGCGCGTGGTGCAGGACGGGGGCGTCGACCTCGTCGTGAGCGACGTCGAGATGCCGCGCATGGACGGCATCGCGCTCTGCGAGACGATTCGCGCCTCGGCGCGCTTCCGCACGCTGCCGCTCGTGCTCGTGACGTCGCTCGACCGGCCGGAACACCGCGCGCGCGGACTCGAAGCGGGCGCCGACGCGTACATCACGAAGTCGAGCTTCGAGCAGGACGCGCTGCTCGACGCCGTGCGACAACTCGTCGGCGGGCGGCGCACGTGACGAAGAGCCTCTGCCGCGTCCTCGTCGCCGAAGACTCTCCCACGGCGCGCGCGCTCCTCGTCGCGATGCTCGAGAGCGACAGCAGCATCCGCGTCGTCGGCGAGGCGGCGTCCGGGGAGGCAGCGGTGCGCGAGACGATCCGCCTGCGCCCCGACGTCATCACGATGGACGTGCACATGCCCGGCCTCGACGGGCTGGGCGCGACGCGGGCGATCATGGCGCAGACGCCGACGCCGATCCTCATCGTCTCCGCGCTCGTCGCCGACGACGTGCGGCTCTCGATGGAGGCGACGCGCGCCGGCGCGCTGCTCGTGCTCCCGAAGCCGGTCGACCCGCGCGGCGACGAGTTCGAGCGGCAGCGCGCGCAGCTCGTCGGGATGGTGAAGGCGATGGCCGGCGTGAAGGTCGTGCGGCGGTGGTCGCACGGAAAGACCGGCGCGGGCGGGGGGCCGAACGGCACGTCGGAGGACGTGCCGAACGATCTCTCGAACGACGCGGTGCGCGACGCGGTGCGCGAGTCCCCGCGGCTGGTCGCGATCGGCGCGTCGACCGGCGGGCCCGCGGCGCTGCGCGACCTGCTCGCCGCGCTGCCGGCGTCGTTTCCGGTGCCGATCCTCGTCGTGCAGCACATCGCGCGCGGCTTCGTCGCCGGGCTCGCGCAGTGGCTCGACGGCGAGACGGCGCTCGACGTGCGCGTCGCGCGCGACGGCGAGGCGGCGCTCCCTGGCACGGTCTACATCGCGCCCGACGACCGGCACCTCGGCGTGAGCGGCGGACACACCGTACGGGTCGCGCTCAGCGACGCGCCGCCGGTCGGGACGTTCCGCCCGTCGGCGAGCCACCTGTTCGAGTCGGCGGGGCGTGCGCTCGGCCGCGCGCTCGTCGCCGTGATCCTCACGGGGATGGGCGACGACGGCGTGAGCGGCCTGCGCGTCGCGCGCGGGCTCGGCGGCGAGGTCGTCGCGCAGGACGAAGAAACAAGCGTGATTTACGGCATGCCGCGCGAGGCGGCGCGCGCCGGCGTCGTCGACGTCGTACTGCCGCTGCCGGAGATCGCGCCGTGGCTGCAACGCGCCGCGCGCCGCCCGCCGAGGGGACGACCGCATGCCTGACGACACGCCGCATCCGTCGACCGAGTCACCGCCGGCGCGCATCCTCGTCGTGGAGGACAGCGCGACGCAGGCGGCGGCGCTCGCGGCGCTGCTCGAGGAGAGCGGCTACGCGGTCGACGTCGCGCGCAGCGGTGAGCAGGCGCTCGCGCTGCTCGGCGGCGAGCGAGGCGTCGGCGTCGACCTCGTGCTGAGCGACGTCATCATGCCGGGGATCGACGGCTACACGCTCTGCCGCCGCATCCGCACCGAGCTGCGGCGCGACACGCTCCCCGTCGTGCTGCTCACGAGTCTCACCGACCCGCTCGACATCGTGCGCGGCCTCGAGAGCGGGGCCGACAACTACGTCACGAAGCCGTACGACGCGGCGCGGCTGCTCGCGCGGCTGCGCACCGTGCTCGCCGCGTCGGGGGATCGGCGCGCCGGCCAGGGCAAGCCGGTCGAGGTGACGTTCCAGGGCGTCACGTTCACGATCACTGCCGACAAGGAGCAGATCGTCGAGCTGCTCGTGTCGAGCTACGAGGACCTCGTGCGCACGAGCGAGGCGGTGCGCACGGCCGAGCAGCGCGCCCGCTTCCTCGCCGACGCCGGCGAGCTGCTGTCGTCGTCGCTCGACCCCGAGGTCGTGCTGCGCCACCTGGCGCGCCTCGCGGTCCCGGCCGTCGCCGACGTCTGCGCGACGGCGCTGCTCGACGGCGACGGCGCGCTGCGGCAGGTCGAGGAAGTCGGCTCGGTCGCCACCGGAGAAACGTTAGGCACCTCGGCGCTCGCGCACGCGGTGGCGCGCAGCGGGCGCTCGCGGCTCGTCGCGGACACGTCGCACGCGGACGAGACGGGCGCGGACGAGACGGGCGCGGACGAGACGGAGGGCGACGTGCGGCAGTTGCACGCGCTCGGCATCGTGTCGTGCGTCGTCGTGCCGCTCGTGGCGCGGGGCATCACGTTGGGCACCGTGAGTCTCGCCGTGCGCCGCGGCCGGCGCCGGCTCGGCCCCGCGGAGCTCGCGCTCGCCGAGGACCTCGCGCGGCGCGCGGGGCTCGCGGTCGACAACGCGCGGCTCTACCGCGAGGCGCACGACGCGACGCGGGCGCGCGACGACATGCTCGCGATCGTGTCGCACGACCTGCGCAACCCGCTGCACACGATCGGCATGAGCGCGACGTTCCTCGAGGAGATGGCGAGCGGCGAGGTGCCGCTCACGCACAAGGACGTGGCGACGAACCTCGGCGTGATCCGCCGCGCGGTGGGGCGGGCGAACGCGCTCATCCAGGATCTGCTCGACGTGAGCCGCATCGAGGCCGGGCAGCTCGTCGTCGAGAGCGTGCCGACCGACGCGAAGGCGCTGCTCGAGGATGCGACGGCCGACATGCGCGCGCTCGCCACCGGGCGCGGCGTGCATCTCGACCATGACTGGCGCGGCCCGTCGGTCGCCGTGCGCGCCGACCGCGGCCGCATCGCACAACTGTTCTCGAATCTCATCGGCAACGCGCTCAAGTTCACGCCGACCGAGGGGCGCGTGCACATCAGCGGCGAGCCCGACGGCGACGTCGTCTGGTACACGGTGCGCGACACCGGCACCGGCATCCCCGCCGACCACCTGCCGCACCTGTTCGACCGCTTCTGGCAGGCGCAGCGCGCGTCACGCGCCGGGGCGGGGCTCGGCCTGTTCATCTCGAAGGGGATCGTCGATGCGCACGGGGGGCGGATCGACGTCGAGAGCGAGCCGGGGGTGGGGACGGCGTTTCGCTTCTCGATTCCGGTGGCGAGCGGGTAGCGGTCGGCCAGAAGGTTTTCACGGAAGGAACGGAAGGAACCCGGAGTGTCTCCTCTCCCTCCGTGAAGGAATCCCGCCGTGTCACCGCAGCGCCGCCACGAGCGCCGAGTCGAGCGCGAGCAGCGTCTTGCGGTGGAGCGGCGAGTTCTCGTGGCCGATCAACAGCCGCGTGACGGGCGTCGCCTCGGTGATCGCGAGCCGCGTCGCGCGCACGCCCTCGGGCACGTCGAAGACGAACGTCGACTCGTACGACTCGCCGGGACGGAGCGGCGTGTCGATCGGGGTGCCCGCCCGCGCCGCCGCCGACCACTCCTGTCCGGTCGCGTCGACGAGCCGCACGCGCCGTGGGTTCGGGAACAGCGCGCGGTCGTCGCGCCGTGCGGCGATCGTCTCGACGTCGAACAGCGTGCGCACGACGATCGTGTAGCGCGTTCCGTCGGCGAGCGGCTCGGCGCGGGCGGGGCGGACGGTGTACGCGAGGTGGCAGTCGATCTCGCAGAACACTTTCGCGCGGCCGACCGGCAGCACCTCCTCCTCGCTTCCGGCGCCGACGACGAGCAGCGCGGCGGCGTACCCCGCGGCGAGCGCGCCGCCGGCCGCGGCGCTGAGAGTGGCGCTGCGGCGTCGGCCGATCATCGCGAAGCCGATCGCCGCGAGCGCGCTGGCGCCGACCGCACCGGCGGTGGCGAGGAAGAGGAGCAGGGCGAATGGAGTCGTCATGGAAGGCTCGGCGGACGTGAACGGCGAACGTGAACGGCGAACGCGAACGGCGAACGCGAACGGCGAACGTGCTAGGCCGAGATGCGCCCGAAGCGGCGGTCGCGGCGCTGATAGTCGGCGACGGCGGCGGCGAGGTCGTCGCGTGTGACGTCCGGCCAGAGCCGGTCGGTGAACCACAGCTCGGCGTAGGCGCTCTCCCAGAGCAGGAAGTCGCTCAGGCGCCGCTCGCCGCCGGTGCGGATCAGCAGGTCGACCGCGGGCCACGCCGCGAGCGGGTCGGCGTCGCGCGCCGCGGTGTCGGCGAGCGCGCGCCGGATCTCGCCGCGCGCCGAGTAGTCGATCGCGAGGCGGAGCGTGAGCGTGGTGTTGTCCTGCGTCGCGCGCTCGACGTCGTCGATCGCGTGCACGAGCGGCGCGGGCAGCCGGTCGCGTCGGCCGATGACGGTGAAGCGAACGCCCTGCGTGCGGAGCCGGTCGCGTTCGCGGGCCAGGAACTCGGCGAACAGTCGCAGCAGCGCGTGGACCTCGGCCGGCGGACGCTCGAAGTTGTCGCACGACATCGCGAACAGTGTGAGCGTGGTGACGCCGAACGACGGCGCGGCCTCGACGACGCGCCGCACGGCGTGGGCGCCGGCGCGATGTCCTGCCGGGCGCGGCAGTCCGCGCCGCGTCGCCCAGCGCCCGTTGCCGTCCATGATCATGGCGACGTGGAACGGCTCGTTCTGCGAAGAACTCTGTATCGTAAAGTTCAGGGACACGCGGGCGGCTCCGGAGACGTGTGGTGAAGGGAGACGACTGACTCAGCGCGCCCGGGCGGCGCGGATGAGCGATTCCATGTGGTCGAGATAGCGATCGAGCGCGTCGCGTCCGGCGTCGGTGATCGCGTAGTCGGTGCGCGGCAGTCGTCCGTCGAACGACTTCGTGCAGGTCAGATATCCCGCGTCCTCGAGCTTGCGCGCATGTACGCTCACATTCCCGTCAGTGGCGCCCAGGAGCTCGCGTAGCTCGGTGAAGGTGAGGCTGGGTTGGGCCGCGAGTGCGCTGAGAATCCCGAGCCGCATCCGCTCGTGGACGAGGCGATCGAGCTCGTTCGCCGACGGGGGCGTCGTGGCGGACAGCGCAACCGGCGCAGGCGGAGCGACCGGACGACGTTTCGGAGCACCCATCGGCGTCACCCTCCGTAGCGGCGGCCGATGAGCACGCCGAAGACGATGTGGAGTCCGCCGAAGCCGGCGGCGAGCAGCCAGTCGGCCCACGCCGCCGGCGCCGCTGCCGCGACCGTGCCCAACGCCATGAAGGCGAGCCCCATGAGCGGAACGGGGCGCACGGAGAACGCGCCGCCGCAGACGACGCCCGCGCCGTAGAGCAGCATCCACGTCGCCGGCAGTGCGTCGATCGCGTGGAGTCGCGACAGCGTCGCGGTCAGGATGACGCCGGCGAGCAGCGGCGGCGCGAACGCGAGCACGAACCGCCGCCCCGGCCCCGAATGCACGGCGCGCACCGCGTGCGCTCGGCTGCCGGCTTTCCGCACGATCGCGACAGCGCCGATGGTCATCGCGACGACGGCTTCGGCGAGCCAGACGGCGAGCCAGCGGGTCGGCGACGGCTGCCGGCTCGCGACGACCGCCGCGCCGAGCGCCGTGACACCCATGGCGGCGCCGCCCCAGCCCGGCACGGCCGTGAACTGCCCGGCGCGCGCCATGACGTCGCGGATGTACGTGAGCTGTTCGGCGGCGCGATCGTGGAGCGCCACGGGGGGGTCGACGGTGGCGGTCGCGGCAGCGGTCGCAGCGGCGGTTCGGATACGGGTCACGGCTCCATGCTACGCAGGAGAAGCGATCCAGTCAAGTACTTTATGTTACAAAGCGGAGGCGTTCGGTCCAGGGGTCCGGACCGCGCGTGCCACGAGGCGCCCCCGCGACGTCGATCGATGCGCCCGCAGGCCGCACGCTCGGCATGGTCATCGCACTCCTCGCGCCGCTGCGCTCGGCGTCGATGCTCCGCGCGATCGTAGCCCGCGCCTCGGCCGAGGGCTACGTTGCGGATTCGTCGCACGCCGAGAATAACGATCGCTCGCAGGTCCGTCGTATGCCGTCGTTCCGCCGTTCGTCCGCCGCGCCGCGCGCCGCGCCGCCGTCCTCTCCGACCGGGCTCCAGACCGAGAGCTGGCGCCTGTTGTGGGAGGAGCATGCGGCCGACCCCGACGCCCAGGCCGCGGCCGCCGCGTGGGAGCGAGCGCGAGCCCACGCGCTCCCCGCCGCGCGCGATCTGGTCGAGCGCTTTCTCGCCGGCGCGGTCGACGTCGCGACGCTGCGCCTCGAGCTCGACCGCCGCACGAAGGCCGACTGGCGCGCGCTCGCGCTGCGCGGTCCGGCCGGCGCGATGGTCCTGAATCAGCTCGCGAAGCGCGCCGAGTCGACCGGGGAGACCGAGCCACTCGCCGCGGCGCTGCGCGCGGCGCTCGCCCTCCCGGCGTCGCCGGTCGGGGCGGCAGAGCGGCTGCGGGCGTGGGTCGCGTACGGCGGGGACGCGGCGCGTCGAGCGGCGCCCGCCGAGTCCGGACCGCGTCATGCCGACGTGTCGATCGCGCCCGGCCGGCTCGTCGCGTTCGTCGCCGCGTGCTGGCACGTGCAGGCGCCCGAGCGGTGGCCCGCCTCGCACCCGTCGGCGCGGCGGGCGCTCGCGCACGGCGACGCGCTGTTCACGCCGACGGGCGACGCGGTCGTCGACTATCTCGCCTTCCGCGACGCGTTCCTCGCCGCTCGCCGCGTCGATCGGCGTGCGCGCCGCGCAGCTCGAGCAGCTCTGCCGCACGCGCCCCGTCGACACCGACGCGACGCCGGGGCTCGACGATGTCGACGACGAGCCGGTCCCTGCCCCGCGCCGCCGCGTGACGTACGGCCGCGCGCTCTCGGCGAGCCGCGTGGCCGAGCGCGCGCCGCTGTACGTCGCGCGCCCGACGAGGTCGCGCCACGCGCCGCCGACGCCCCCGACGCCCCCGACGCCCCCGACGCCGTCGTCCGCCGAGCGGGGCGTGCCAGGACACTCGCAGGTGCAGTGGCAGCTCGCGCAGCTCGGCCGAGCGGCCGGGTGCCACGTGTGGATCGCCGCGAACGACCACCGCCGCGCGTGGAACGGCGCCGCGTTAGGCACGCTGTCGCTGCCGCGCCTGCCGCGCCTCGGTCTCGACGACGAGAGCGAGCGGCTCGTGCGGCTCATCGACGTCGTGTGGCTCAGCGGGCGCCAGCGGGTCGTCGCGGCGTTCGAGGTCGAGCGCACGACGTCGATCCACTCCGGCATCCTGCGCATGGCGGACCTCGCCGCGCTCGCGCCGAACCTGAGCTTCCCGATGTACGTCGTCGCGCCACGGCGCCGGCTCACCAAGGTGCGCCGCGAGCTGGCGCGGCCGTCGCTGCAGGCGCTGGGGCTGCACCGGCGGTGCGGGTTCTTCGCGGCGGAGGCGCTGCTCGAGGCGGCGGAGGAGATCGCGCGGTGGGGAGGCGGGGCGGAGGCGATCGGGAAGTTGGCTGAGTTCGTCGGGGAGGGATGACCGCCGAGAGATGAGCTCCCCCTCCCCCTCCCCCGCCTTCGACCCGATCACGCTCCACCACGCCGCCGCACGTGCGGGCGTCCTCCCGCATGGCGCCCACGTCACGTCGTGGCGCACGGCCGACGGCGCCGACCGCCTCTACCTGAGCCCGCACGCGGTCCACGCCGCCGGCAGCGCGATCCGCGGCGGCATCCCCGTCATCTTCCCGCAGTTCTCGGCGGAGGGCGCCCTTCCCCGCCACGGCTTCGCGCGCACCCGGCCGTGGCGCATCGCCCGGCTCGGCGACGACACCGCCACGCTCGCACTCGACGACGACGACGCGACGCGTGCGATCTGGCCGCACCCGTTCGCCGCCGACCTGACGATCGCGTTAGGCACCGACACCCTCGCCGTCACCCTCGCCGTCACGAACACCGGCGCCGACACGTTCACGTTCACTGCCGCGCTGCACACGTACCTCGCCGTCCGCGACGTCGAGCGGATCACGGTCGACGGACTGGTCGGCGTCGCGTACCGCGATCAGACCGCGAACGGCGTCGTCCGCTCCGGAGCCGCCGAGCCGCTCCGCATCGCCGGCGACGTCGATCGCGTCTACCTCGACGTTCCGGGTGACGTCGTCGTGCGCGACGCCGAGCGTACCGTGCGCGTCGCGGCCGACGGATTTCCGGACGTCGTCGTGTGGAATCCAGGCGCGGCGCGCGCCGCGTCGCTCGCCGACGTCGAGCCCGACGGATGGCGCCGTTTCGTCTGCGTCGAGGCAGCGGCGATCGCGCGACCGGTGTCGCTGGCTCCGGGCGCGCAGTGGCGCGGCACGCAGCGCCTCGCCGCCCGATGACGCGCGCCGTCACGCGGTGGATCGTCGCGGCAGCCGCGTCGACGACACTCACAGTCGCGTCGGTCCCGGCGACAGTCGCCGCACAGCCAGCGACACAGCCGCCGCCGGCCGCGTCGCAGAACCCGTCGCCGATGGTCGAGGCGACGCGCCGCCACGAGCGCCTCACACAGTCACCGCTCGGCGGACTCGCCCGCACGGTGAGCGGCCCTGCCGGCAGGCCCGTCGAGCTGTGGGTCCCGGACGACGCCCGCCGCCGCGACGCGATCGACCTCGTGATCCACTTTCACGGCGCGGCGTGGCTGCCGCAGCAGGCGGTCGCGCGACTCGGCGGACGTGCACGCGGGCACACGGTCGCCGCCGTCGTGAACCTCGGCGCCGGCTCGGGCGCGTACCACCGCGCATTCGCCGACCCCGCGGCGTTCGACACGCTCCTCGCGACCGTGACGCGCGACGTCGCGCTCGCGACCGGGCGCGCCACACGCGTCGGCCGGCTGACGCTCGTCGGATTCTCCGCCGGCCACGGCGCCATCCGCGCCATTCTTCGCGACCCGGACCACTTCGCGCGCGTCGACGCCGTGCTGCTGCTCGACGGGATGCACACGTCGTACGTCCCCGAGGGCGCCGTGCTCGAACGAGGGGGCGCGCTCGACACGACCAACCTCGCCGCCTTCGCGCGCTTCGCGCGTGCCGCGACGCGCGGGGAGAAGCGCTTCCTCGTCACGCACTCCGAGATCTTTCCCGGCACCTTCGCGAGCACGACCGAGACCGCCGACTGGCTGCTCGCCGCGTCAGGCACTCGCCGCACGCCGGTGCTGCGCTGGGGGCCGCGCGGCATGCAGCAGCTCAGCGAGGTACGCGCCGGCCGCTTCGCGCTGCTCGGCTTCGCGGGGAACAGCGCGCCGGACCACATCGACCAGTTCCACGCGATGCCCGAGATGCTCGCGCGGCTGCTCGGCCGGTAGCGGAGGCGGGGAATCCGTTCGCGCGGCGCGGGGTGTCTGACGAGAGCGCAGCGCGGTTCGACTCTCACCTTCTTCGTAGATCTTCTCATGCCGAACGGATCGCTCGCGCTCGCCGTCGCGCTGTCACTGTGCGCGCTCGCCGCGCCGCTCGCCGCGCAGAGCACCCCGGCCGCGCCGACGGCCGCGCTGCCGAGCGTCTCGCTCTCGGCCCCGCTGGACCGCGTGCTGCGCGACTACGAGCGCGCCTGGCAGGCCGGAGACGCGGCGGCCCTCGCCGCGCTGTTCGCCGAAGACGGGTTCGTGCTGCAGAACGGGCGGGCGCCGGTGCGCGGGCGGGCGGCGATCCAGGCGGCGTACAGTGGCCAGGCGAGCGGCGTGCTCCGCCTGCGCGCGCTCGCCGCCGCCGCGAGCGACACGACCGGCTACATCGTCGGCGCGTACACGTACGGCGACCGGCCGGACGACATCGGCAAGTTCACCCTCACGCTGCGCCGCGCGCGTGGCGGCGCGTGGCTCATCTTCTCGGACATGGACAACGGCAACGCGCCGCGCCGTCCTGGCGGCGGCGAGTGAGCGACGCCGTGCCGTCGCCCGCGGGGCGCCCGACGCACGCGGCGCCGCGGATCGTCGACGGTCGTGCGATGCTGCTCGCCGGCATCCGCCGCGTGCACGGCTTCGCCGAGTCGCCGCGTACGATTCCGGCGCAGTGGAGCGAGTTCATGGCGGGCGGCGACGTGCCGGGCCAGGTCGGCCGCGTCGCGTACGGCGCGATCTGCGGCGCCGACATGGCGGGCCAGACGTTCGAGTACATGTGCGCCGTCGAAGTCGCGTCGTTCGACGACCTGCCGGCGTCGTACGGACGCATGCGGGTGCCGGCGCAGCGCTACGCCGTGTTCACGCACGACGGACCGGTGTCGACGATCCGGGCGACGTGGCAGCACGCGTGGACCGCGTGGCTGCCGGCGAGCGGCTACCGCATGGCGAACACGCCCGAGTTCGAGCGCTACGGCGAGGCCTTCGACGCCGGCACCGGTCGCGGCGACATCGAGGTGTGGGTCTCGGTCGATCCTGCGCCGACGCGCGCCCGCGACGGCTGACGCGTCAGGAGTATCTCCCCGCGCAGCGCCACCGTCGGATCCGCCGCCCCGCGCGTCGCGCCGGCAGCAGGCTCGCGACGACCGCCGTGACGATCAGCAGAGGATGCCGAACAGCAGCCTGCCGGCGACGCTCACCGCGAGCGCGAGCGCCGCGAGGTGCCTAACGCCACGTCAGGCCGCGCGCGTGATCGGAGAGGCGCGTCAGCACCCGGGCGCCCTCTCACTTCCGCGGCGCGATCCTCCACAGCTCGCCGTTCTCCTGGTCCGTGACGACGTACAGCGCCCCGTCCGCCCCCTGCCGCACGTCGCGGATCCGCTGCCGGCGGTCGGCGAGCAGGTGCTCCTCGCCGGTCACGCGCCCGTTCTCGAGCACGAGCCGCACGAGCTCCGTGTCCTTCATCCCGCCGACGAACACGCTGTTGCGCCACGCCGGGAACGCGCTCCCCGTGTACACCTGCATCCCCGACGGCGCGATCACGGGATCCCAGTAGTAGACGGGCTGCTCGGCGCCGTCGCGCGCCGTCGTGGCGCTCGCGATCGGCTGCCCCGAATACTCCTCGCCATACGCCTGGAGCGGCCAGCCGTAGTTCTTTCCTCGTTCGACCTTGTTCAACTCGTCGCCGCCGCGCGTGCCGTGCTCGACCTCCCACAGCTGCCCGTTCGCGTCGAACGCCAGCGCCTGCACGTTGCGGTGGCCGAGCGACCAGATCTCGGGAAGCGCGCCGGTGCGACCGACGAACGGGTTGTCGGGCGGCGCGGTGCCGTCCGGACGGATGCGAACGATCTTGCCGAGGTGGCTGTCGAGCTGCTGGGCGTAGCGGCGCATCGGCGTGTCGGAGCGCTCGCCGAACGAGGCGTAGAGCATCCCGTCGGGGCCGAACGCGAGGCGTGAGCCGAAGTGCTTGTCGCCGTCGTAGGCGGGGAGCACGCGGAAGATCACGCGCACGTCGCTCAACCGCGTGCGGTCGGACGAGAGCACGCCGCGGCCGATGCTCGTGCCGTTGCCGCCGTCGCGCGCCTCGCTGAAGCTCCAGTAGATCGTGCGGTCGCTCGCGAAGGTCGGGCTCAGCGCGACGTCGAGCAGCCCGCCCTGCCCTCGGCTGACGACCGGAGGGACGCCGGCGATCGGGGCGCCGATCTGTCCGCTCGGCGACACGACGCGCAGGTTGCCGGCCTTCTCGGTCACGAGCAGCGCGCCGTCCGGCAGCGGCTCGACCGCCCACGGCTTCGCGAGCCCGCGCGCGACCACCGTGACGTCGTACGCGACGTTCGACGTGACGCCGCACGCCCGGGTCTGCGCGGCGAACGCCGGGCGCTGGTCGGGAGTGTTCGCGGCGCGCGTCTCGAGCGGCGTGCACGTGGAGGCGACCTCGCCGCCGCCGGCGGTCGCCGGCGTCGCTGGCGCGGGCGGGGTGCGCGTGGTCTCCGGCGTCTCGGCGCGGTCGCGGCAGGCCGCGGCGAGGGAGAGGGCGAGCAGCAGCGTGAGTCGAGAAGTTCGCATGACAGGGCCGGGCGGCGGTGAGTGCAGTGCGCCGGTCTCGCGCGGGCCGAGCGGCCGGTCTCGCGGAGCGACGGGCGATCGCGTTGGGTCGAGCGTCTCGGACGAGCGTCTCGGACGAGCGTCTCGAAGACGAGCACGTCACGCACGCTCCGGGCCCGCGCGGTCCTCACCCGCCCCGATGCCGCCGAACGGTTCTCCGCGCTCGGATGTCGAACGGACGCCTCCTTCCGCGAGCCCGCGATGTCAGTCCGGCCGACCGAACTGTGGAGCGACGTGCGCTACGCCGCCCGCGCCCTGCGCCGCACGCCGACGTTCACGCTGTTCACCGCCCTCGTCCTCGCGTTAGGCATCGGCGCGTCGACCGCCGTGTTCAGCGCCGTCGACGCCGTGCTGCTCGCGCCGCTCCCCTACCCGCGCGATCAGCAGCTCGTGCGCGTCTATCAGCAGAATGCGCCGACGAACCGCTGGACGCTCTCGGTCGTCGACCTCGAGGCGATCGAGCAGTCGAGCCGCTCGCTGTCGGCCGTCGGCGCGCTGCGCAGCACGAGCGTCGGCGTCTCGGCCGGCCGCGATGCGGAGCGCATGCCGGTCGGCTACGTCACGGCCGGTATTCTCGACGCCCTCGACGTGCGGCTCGCCGCCGGCCGCCGCCTCGCGCGCGCCGACGAGGCGCCCGGCGCCGCACCGGTCACTCTCGTCGGGTACCGATTCGCGGAGCGAGCGTTCGGAAGCGCGGCGGCGGCGGTCGGGCGCGAGATCACCGTCGACGGCGTCGTGCACCGCGTCGTCGGCGTGCTGCGCGCGCAGGACACGGCGCTCGGCGGGCGCGACGGCGACGTGTGGCCGGTGCTCCGTCGCGTCACGCCGACGCGCCGGGGGCCGAACGGGTTGTACGTCGTCGGGCGGCTCCGCGACGGGATGACGCTGCGCGACGCGCGGCGCGACCTCGCGGCGGTCAGCGTCCGCCTCTTCCCGCAGTGGCGCGCCAGCTTCCAGGACGAGCGCGCCCGCCTCACGCCATACGCGCTGCGCGACGAGATCGTCGGCCAGGCGACGCGGCCGCTGTCGCTGTTCACGATCGCCGTCGCGCTCGTACTGCTCATCGCCGTCGCGAACGTCGCGAGCCTCGGCGTCGTGCGGGCGCTGCGGCGCGGACGGGAGATGGCGCTGCGCACGGCGTTGGGCGCGTCGCAGGCGCGCCTCGCGCGGCTCGTGGTCACGGAGAGTCTGCTGCTCGCCGGCGCGGGCGGCACGTCGGGCATCCTCCTCGGCTGGGCCGCGCTGCGCGTCCTGCAGGCAGTCGCGATCGGCATTCCGCGGCTCGACACGGCTCACCTCGACGCGCGGTCGCTCGGCGTCGCGCTGCTCGTGACGGTCGTGGCGGGAACGGCGATCGCGCTCGCGCCCGCGGCGCGGCTCGCGACGGGGAGCGCGCGCGACGGGATGCGCGAGGGGTCGCGGGGCATCGGCGACAGCCGGCGCACCGACCGCATCCGCTCGGCGTTCGTCGGCGCCGAGTTCGCGCTCGCGCTGCCGGTGCTCGCGATCGGCGCGCTGCTGCTCGTCAGCGTCGCGCGCTTGCAGGCGGTCGACCCGGGCTTCGACGCGCGCGGCGTCTACACGATGACGGTCGGACTTCCGCGCACGGTCGACGACGCCGCGGTAGGCACGTTCTGGACGCGGCTCGCCGGCGTGCTCGGGGCGCAGCGCGGCGTGACGCAGGTCGCGCTCGGGACGGCGTCGCTGCCGAACGACCAGGGCAACAGCAACACGAACTTCCAGGTCGCCGACGCCCCCGTTCCGTTAGGCGCCGCCGAGCCGAACGTGTCGTGGGCGAGCGTGAACCCCGCGTTCTTCGCGGCGCTCGGCGTGCCGCTCGTCGACGGCCGGATGTTCACGCCGGCGGACACGGGGGGGAGCGCGCCGGTCGCGCTCGTGTCGCGCGCGTGGACGCGGCGCTACTCGCCGGAGCGGTCGCCGGTCGGGCGTCAGCTCATTCCGGGCGGGTGCATGGAGTGCCCGCGCACGACGATCGTCGGCGTCGTCGGCGACGTGAAGGTCGACGGCCTCCGCCTGTCCGGCGAGGCGGTGTTCGGTCCGCTCGCCGAACGGTGGCCGCGGCAGCTCCACGTCTACGTGCGCGCCGCGCCGGACGTGTCGCCCGCGGCGGTCGAGCGCGCGATGCGGAACGCCGCCCGCTCGGTCGACGGCTCCGCCGGCCTCGGTCCCGTGCGCGCGCTCGACGAGCAGGTCTACGCGTCGATCGCCGCGCCGCGCCACTCGGCGTTCATCCTCTCGGCGTTCGCGGCGGCGGCGCTGCTCCTCGCGGCGGTCGGCATCTTCGGGCTGCTGTCGTACTCGGTCGCGCTGCGGCGCCGCGAGATCGGCGTGCGCATGGCGTTAGGCGCCTCGTCGTCGCACGTCGTCGGCACGATCGTCGGCGGCGGGATGCGGTGGGCCACGGGCGGCGCGATCGTCGGGCTCGCGCTGACGGTGCTCGCGGCGCGGTGGGTACGCGGCGCGCTGTTCGGCGTCAGCGCGGTCGATCCCGTGCTGCTGATCGGCACCGCGGCCGCGCTACTCACCGTCGCGCTCGTGGCGGCGTGGCTCCCGGCTCGGCGCGCGGCGTCGGTCGATCCGCTGGAGGCGATGCGGCCGGAGTGAGTGCGCGGGCTCGTGACCGCTAGCCGTTCACGAGCGCGTGGATGTTGCCGTCCGGGTCCTTGAACCAGGCGACGCGCATGTCGCCGGAGACGTGGACGTCGCCTTCGCGCGTCGTATCCGGCATGTCGTAGTGCTCGAATCGCACCTGCCTGTCGCGCAGCGCGTTCACGACCGCGTCGACGTCGAGCCCCGTCCACGTCGCGGCGGTCGACTGGTTCGAGCCGGCGAACGGGGACTCGTAGACGAGCAGGTTCCCCGACCCGACTCTGTACGCGGCGACGCCGTCGCGACTCCCGGCGTCGTCGCGGGTGAAGCCGAGCGTGTGCTCGTAGAAGCGTGTCGCCACCTCGAGGTTGCGGACGGGGATGGTGGCGATGGGGGTCGCCTGGGCGAGGGTCGAGATCATGGCGGTGAGCTCCAGTGTTGTGAGGGGCTCACCGCTGCGCGACTCGTGCCACGCGCCGAGCGGAGCGCCTGGAGCATGCGCCGCAGGCGAGCAGTGGGGCCGACACGGGGGCGAGCGTGCGGCGGTCGTTAGGCCCCAACTCGCCGGCGCAGCACGACCGGCAGCGCGAGCGGCACGCTGATCGCGAATCCGTCGATCCGCTCCGCGTCGCCGAGGCGCGTCACGTCGTCGGCCGTGCTCAGCAGCGCGTCGGTGGCGACGGCGAGCGCGAGTCGGATCACCGGCGCCCCCGGACAGCCGTGCGCCCCGCGGCCGAACGCGAGATGGGCGCGGGCGCTCTCGCCGAGGTCGAGCGCATCGTCGCCGAGCGCCGGGTCGCAATCCGCCTCGGCGAGACGCAGCACGACGCGCTCTCCTGCCGCGATCCGCGCCGTGCCTAACGACAGGTCGGCCGCGGCCCGCCGGAACACCGCGCGCGACGGGCCGGCGCGGCGCAGCAGCGCGTCGACTGCGCGAGGCATCAGCCCGCGATCCGCTCGAAGACGCCGCATCTCGGCCGGGTGACCAAGCAGCACCTGCCACGCGCCGCCGAGCACCGCCGGCAGCGTCTGCGAGAGTGCGACGAACGCCTGCACGTCCGGCCACGCGCTCGCGCCGTGCAGGTCGCGCGCGAGCGTCGCCGCGGCCGCCTGCGCGTCAGGCGCTACCGTGGCGTCGGTGGCGGTCGCCGCGGCGAGGAACAGCGTGCGCGCCGGCTCGGCGAGTCGCTCCGCGACGTCCGGCGGCGTCCCCGTCACCGTCGCCGCGACGGCGAGCGACCACGGCGTCGCGAACTCGCGCACGAGGTCGACCGGCTCGTGCGCCGGGAGCGCGTCGGCGAGCCGCCGGGCCGTCGCGGCGAGCTCGGTACGCCAGGCGGCGAGTCGCGCCGGCGACAGCTCGCGCGTCGTCGCGGCGCGCACGACGGTGTGCGGCGCGCTCGCGTTCTGCGCGCTCGCGTTCTGCGCGCTCGCGTTCGGCGCGCCGTTAGGCACTCGATCCGGCGCGCCGGTCGACGAACCAGGCGGCGCGTTGCCGACCGTGAGTCGCGGGTCGTGCAGCGCGGCGACGACGTCGGCGTGCCGGCTCACGATCCACGCGCCGAGCTCGGGATCGAAGTACACCGCGCTCGACCGCTACTTCGCCCGCATCCGGTTGTTCTTCGCGCCGTGCTCCAGCTCGCACAGCCCGAGCGCCTCCAGGAGCGGCGGCACGTACACGCCGAACCGCCCGCGCAGCCCCTTCTTGAGTCCGTACCATCCGCCCACGGGGTTCGTCGCCGCGCGCCCCCACGCCTCGACCGTGCCCTCCGTCGCCGGCTTCTGCTCGTCCGCGCCGCCGAGCGCCATCCAGTCGCCGTGCGCCGTCAGCATCGCGTGCAGGTCGTCGACGCAGCGCGCGTCGTAGTGCAGCACGGTCGAGCCGACGGTGCAGACGAGGATCTGTCGCCCGTCCTGCTCGGCGACGTGCACCGTGTAGGCGGACGTGCCCGGCGCGGTCGTGAGCCGCCAGGGATTCGCCGTCGTACGGTCGAGTGTCGTCATCCGGGCCTCGGGTGGTCGGCGGGCGACGGGATGGTACACGCCGCGGCGGCCGACCGTCAGGCCGTCGCCGGCGGCGCCGCGAGCGCCGAGTCCGCGTACGTCGGCGTCGACCGCAGCACCGCCCGCTCGTCGTCCGTCATGTCGACCGCGACGTCGCCGAACAGCGGCGTGCTCAGATAGCGCTCCCCCGTGTCCGGCAGCATGCACAGCACCGTCGACCCGCGCGGCGCCTCGGTCGCGACCTGCATCGCCGCCGCGAACGTCCCCCCCGACGACGTGCCGACGAAGATCCCCTCGGTCTGCGCGAGCTGACGGCTCCACCGCATCGCGTCGGCGTTCGCGACGGTGACCACGCGGTCGACGTAGTGCGCGGCGACGGCGTCGCCGGCGAGCTTCGCGATGAAGTCGGGGCTCCACCCCTGCATCGGATGCGGCTTCCACGACGGATGCCGCGACGCCGGCGTGCCGTCCGCGTGCCGCTCCTGCGCCGCGCCGCTCGCGACCATCGGCGCCTCGGCCGGCTCGGCGAGCACAATCTGCGTCTCGGGACGCTCGGCGGAGAGCACGCGGCCGACACCGTTCAGCGTGCCGCCGGTGCCGAAGCCGGTCACCCAGTAGTCGAGGCGCCGGCCGTCGAAGTCGGCGAGGATCTCGCGCGCCGTCGTCCGCGCGTGCATGTCGGCGTTCGCCTCGTTCTCGAACTGGCGCGCGAGAAACCAGCCGTGCGCCTCGGCCAGCTCGCGCGCCTTCTGCACCATCCCCGTCCCGCCCCCCGCCGCCGGCGTCAGCACGACCTTCGCGCCGAGGAAGCGCATGAGCTTGCGGCGCTCGACGCTGAACGACTCGGCCATCGTGACGACGAGCGGGTAGCCCTTCTGCGCGCACACCATGGCGAGCCCGATCCCGGTGTTGCCGCTCGTCGCTTCGATCACCGTCTGCCCGGGGCGCAGCGTGCCGTCGCGCTCCGCCGCCTCGATGATGCCTAACGCGAGGCGATCCTTCACGGAGCCCATCGGGTTGAACGCCTCGATCTTGACGAACAGATCGACCCCCTCGGGCGCGAGCCTGGCGACGCGGACGACCGGCGTGCGGCCGACGGTCTCGAGGATGTTCGTGTAGAGCGTCATGACGACCTCCGGGGAAGGGATCCTTCAGCGTGCGCCCGGCACTGCGCCCGGCACGCTCGCGGAAAGCTCGCCGGCCGGCGTCGGGTGCGCGACGAGCACCGCCGTGATCGCGAGGACGAACGCCGTGAGCGCGACCTCGATCGCCGCCGAGCGACGCATCCGACGCACGTCGCGTCCGTCCGCGACCCTGCCCAACGACGGCGTCACGACCTGCCAGTTGTACGCCCCGACCGCCGCGACGAGCACCACGGCGCCGAGCTTCCAGAGCAGCGCCTGGCCGTACTCGGTGCCCGACAACGCCGCGATGCCGCCGACGTAGGTCACGCCGAGGACCGTACCCGAGACGGCGACGAGGCTGGCGCAGAGCAGCGCGATCGGCGAGAACCCCCGCACGAGCGCGAGCAGCGCGCCCCCGCGCTCGGCGTCTGGCACCTGCCGGACGAGCGTCGGGATGCCGGCCGCGGCGAGGACGAACAGCGTCCCGAGCCACCCGCCGGCGCCGGCGACGTGGAGCGCGTCAGCGACCATCGTCAGCACCGGCATCGTCGACGCCGCGGCGTGGCCGGACAGGCCGGGCGTGAGCGTGAGCACGAACGCGCCGGCGGCCGCGATCGGCCACCCCGCGCGTCGACCCGTCGGCTCGGGGCGCGACGCTCGCGCGACGCCCGCGACGCCCGCGTGAAGCCGGTCAGCGCGACGACCGCGGCGACGACTTGCAGCGCCCACCCCCACCCCCACACCGTGCTCGTGAGCATCGGCACGAGCGGTGCGCCGATCGCGGCCCGCTGCGCGAACAGTCGCAGCATCGCGCCGACCAGGAGGATGCCCACGCCGGCCGCGCCCCACGACGCGGCGCGCGCGCGCGCCGGCGCGACGAGCGTCGCGGTCGCGGTGCCGTCGCGCGCCACACGTTCCACGCGCGGCAGCACCGTGAAGGTGAACGCGACGGCGCCGAACACGCCGAGCAGCCCGACGGAGGTCAGCCACCGCCCCGCGATCGCCTGTGCCGACTCGGCGAGCGACGTGTCCTCGGCCGACACGAGCGGCGTCGTGTCGGCGGCCGGCATCGGCGACGTCGCCGGCGCGAGCGTCGGCGTCGACGGCAGCGCCGTGTCCGTCGCCGCGCCCGACGGAGCCGCGCCCGACGGAGCCGCGCCCGAGTCGACCGCGAACGCGAACTCGCCGCGCGTGGGGTGGCCGTCGTCGCCGGCGACCTGCCAGCGCACGGTATACCGCCCCGCGCCTACCGCGCCGACGATCGCCGAGACGATCGTCGCCCGGTCGCGCGGCGAGAGCACGAGCGGGTCGAGCGCCACCGTGTCGCCCCGCGCGCTCACCAGCGTGACGCGCGTGAACGCGAGCGACGGCGGCTCGGAGAACGTGAGGCGCAGCTCGCGCGGCGGTTCGGCGAGCCGCCCGTTCGCGGCGGGCACCGAGCGGCGCAGGTGGGCGTGGGCGAACGCCGCCGGCACCGCGATGAGCGAGACGAACAGCGCCGCGACGACGGCGCGGCGCGCGGAAGTCAGAGCGGTCATGCCCTCCAACTTATGCCGCGGCGGGAGCGCGGCGCAGGTCGCTACGGGACCGCGGCGCAGGTCGCTACGGGACCCCGCGCCCCCGCGCTCGCGCCGCCGCGCTCGTCGTGTCGCGCCGCACCGGCTTCCGCGTCGTGTCGGGCACCACCCGTCCGTCGTGCGACATGCCGTCGTGCGACATGCCGTCGTGCGACATGCCGCCCGTCATGGTGCCGTACGGCATGCTCACCATCCGCCCCGTGCGGTCGTCGTGGTGCATGACCGCGCCATAGCTCACCGTCGGCGTCGGCAGCGTCGGCAGGAAGCCGACGGCGGGGCCGCCCATGTTCTCGATCCCCATCTCGCGCGACATCGTACGCCACGCCTCGGTCGAGGCCATGACGAGCGTCGTGTCGTCGCGGAACCGTGCTGCGGCGCGCAGCAGCTCGGCGCGCTTGCGGCTGCGCGGCACGCTCGGGTTCGCGAGCACGTCGCTCACGACGTCGTGCATCGAGTGCAGGTTGTCGAAGACGATCGCCGCCTCCGGATAGCGCGCCGCGAAGGTCGGCGCGACGACGGCGGTCATCGGCATCTGGTGCGGCAGCGTGGTCGGCGGGGTGCCCAACATCTGCCAGAAGCGCGTGACCGTGGCGCGCACGCCGGCCTGCCGCGCGGCGCTGGTCGTGCCGACGAGGAGCGGCTCGTACAGCCCGACCTGCAGCCAGTGGTAGGCCCAGATCAGCCCGTTGAACTTCGGGTACGTCTTCCGGAACGCGAGCGAGTACGGCTGCTCCTGCATGAGCGCCATCGACTTCGGGCGCGCCGATGAACGCGAGGTCCGGCCGCGTGCGATAGTAGGCGACGAGGCGCGCGACTTCGCGATCCTTCGCGCGCTCGATCGAGTCGTTCGTCGGCCAGCACGTCGTAGAGCTGGCGGTGAAGGATGTGCGCCCAGTCGAACATCGTCTTCACTTCCGGAACGAGCTTCGCGTACTCGATCTCGATCGCCGACTCCTCGAGCGGCACGCGCGGCGGGCGCACGAGTACGCGCCGCGTGAGGTCCTCGTAGCGCCTCACCTCGAGCTCCGACGCCGGCGCGCTCGGCCGCGTCCACAGCGTCTCGTAGAGGATCGCGTGGCCGTAGTCGAACGCGTTGAACAGCCGGTCCGCGAACGCGTAGTCGCGGCGAAACGTCCAGTTGTGCGGCGCCTGGAGGTAGAACGTCTCGTAGGTCGTCGCCCACTGCGCGGCGGCGGGGCGCGGGGACGCGATGCCGAACGCGCCGATCGCGGCGATCGCGCTCATCGTGACGGCGACGAGCGGCCTGGCGTGCGCCCCTCATGACCGCCACGGCAGCCCGAACGCGAGCGCCCCTCCGGCCGTGAGGTACCACCCGCGCTCGTCGCCGGTGAGCCGTCGGCCGGCCCCCGCGTCGAGCGCCCAGCGCGGCGCGAGCTGCACGCGCGTGCCGACGCCGGCGTTCCATTCGACAGGCTGGTGCGATCCTGCCGACGCGCCGTCGTCGCGCATGCCGAACGGCCGGCGCGCGTACAGCTCGCCGGTGACGAGCAGCGAGCGGAGCGGGAACGTGTGGTCGACGGCCGCCCCGGCGAGCCATCGCGACAGCTCCCCGGCGCCGCTCGCCCTGCGCGCGCTCCCGGCCGTCACCTGCGCGTTCGCGTGCACGCGCGCGAGGCGGTACGTGCGCGTCGCGATCGCCGTCAGCGACGGGTACACCCGGCCGGGCCCGAAGCCGCCGACCGGAAGCAGCACGTCGCCGCGCAGCGCGAGCGCCGGCAGCGTCGTCGTCTCGACGTTCAGCGTGTGCAGCGCCGACACGCCGACGCCGGCGAGCCCGCTCGCGCTCCGCCCCGACGGCCCGTCCGCGACGACGAACGGCAGCGACAGCTCGACCTGCGTGCGCGGGAGCAGGCCGATCGCCAGCTCCGGCTCGAGCCCCCAGCGATAGGCGCCCCCCGTCGTACGCTCGAGGCGGAGCGGCGCGGCCTGCAGCTCGACGCCGCGCCGCTCGATCGCGTACGCGTCCTCGATCCGCACGGGGCGCCGGTCGTCGGTGTTGTAGTAGTCGGTCTGCGCGCCCGACGAGCCGGCACAACCGACGAGCAGGAGCGCGACGAGTCGTCGCCTCCGAGATACGATGAACACGAGGAGCTCCAGGGCGTGTGTGAGCGAGCGCAGCCGCGCGGCGCCGACGGTCGGCGTCGGCGCACGGAGAGAGCGTGTCTCAGCGGCTGTGCCGGTACATGAGATCGACCAGTTCGTCGTACATCGACTCGGCCGACGCGTCGTCGGCGCGGATGGCGGTCGCGGCGCAGTGCTTGAGGTGGTTGCGCATCAGCTCGCGCCCGACGGCGCGCAGCGCCTCGTGCACCGACGCGATCTGCGTCATGATGTCGGCGCAGTAGCGGTCGTCGTCGACCATCTTCTGCAGCCCGCGCACCTGCCCCTCGATGCGGCGCAGGCGCTTCAGGTTGCGGTCTTTGATGTCCGCGTCGACGGCGACGGCCTTGCGGCCCTCGCCCTGCCCCGCGCAGCCGCAGGTCGACGGTGCGATCGTCATGGCACGTTCCTCCGCCGTCGTCATGGAACGGAGAGGCTCGCCGTCCGCAGTCGCAGACTGTTCGACACCACGCTGACCGAGCTGAAGGCCATCGCGGCGCTCGCGAGGATCGGGCTCAGCAGGATACCGAAGAGCGGATAGAGCACGCCTGCCGCGACCGGGATGCCGACGACGTTGTACGCGAACGCCCAGAACAGGTTCTGCCGCATCGTGCGCATCGTTCGCCGCGAGAGGGCGATCGCCTGCGCGACGCCGGCGAGGTCGCCGCGCATGAGCGCGACGTCCGCCGCCTCGACCGCGACGTCGGTGCCCGTGCCGATGGCGATGCCGATGTCGGCCTGCGCGAGCGCGGGCGCGTCGTTGATCCCGTCGCCGACCATCGCGACGACCCGCCCCGCGCGCTGCAGGCGCTGCGACCTCCGCGACCTTTCCCTCCGGCAGCACCTCGGCCACCACGCGCTCGATGCCGGCCTGGCGCGCGACCGCGTCGGCGGTGCGTCGGTCGTCGCCGGTGAGCATCACGACGTCGAGCCCCATCGCGCGCAGTCGGTCGACCGCGGCGCGCGACGTCGGCTTCACCGGGTCGGCGATCGCGACGAGTCCGGCGAGCCGTCCGTCGACGGCGACGTACACCGGCGTCTTTCCCGCCGCGGCGAGCCGCGCCGCCTCGGTGCCTAACGGGGCGGCGTCCACGCCCCACTCCTGCAACAGCCCCGCGTTCCCGACGGCGACCGCGCGGCCGCTCACGACACCGTGCACGCCCCGCCCCGTCGTCGACGCGAACGACTCGGGCGCGACGAGCGCGAGCCCGCGCGACTCGGCGTGTCGCACGATCGCGCCGGCCAGCGGGTGCTCGCTCGACCGCTCGAGCGAGGCGACGAGCGTGAGCAGCGCGTCGTCGGAGCGGGCGTCCCCCGCCACGCCCCCGGGCGCCCGCACGACGTCGGTGACGGCGGGCGTCCCCTCGGTGACGGTGCCCGTCTTGTCGAGCACGACGGTCGTCACGTCGCCCGCGCGCTGCAGCGCCTCGCCGCCTTTGATGAGCACACCCAGCGCCGCCCCGCGCCCGGTCGCGACCATGACGGCCGTCGGCACGGCGAGCCCCATCGCGCACGGGCAGGCGATGATGAGCACGGCGACCGCCGCGGCGAGCGCGCGCACGGTCGCCGCGCCGCCGCCCGCGCCACTCGCCTGCAGCGCGACGAACCACACGACGCAGGTCACGAGCGCGATCGCCACGACGACGGGAACGAAGATCGCGCTGACGCGGTCGGCGAGTGCCTGGATCGGCGCCCGCGAGCCCTGCGCATCGCGCATGAGCCGCACGATCTGCGCGAGCACGCTGTCGCTGCCGACCGTCGTCGCGCGGTAGCGGAACGCGCCGGTCGCGTTGATCGTGCCGCCGATCACGCGGTCGCCCGCGCGCTTCGCGACCGGCATCGACTCGCCGGTCAGCATCGACTCGTCGACCGCGCTCTCGCCGCGCACGACCTCGCCGTCGACCGGCAGCCGCTCCCCGGGCCGCACGACGACGACGTCGCCGGCCTGCACCTCCTCGACCGCGACGTCGACTTCCTGGTCCCCGCGCACGACGCGCGCCGTCTTCGGCTGCAACTGCGTCAGCGCGCGCAGCGCCGTCGCCGTGTCGCGCTTCGCGCGCGCCTCGAAGGCGTTGCCCGTGAGCACGAGCGCGATGATGATGACGACCGCCTCGTAGTAGACGTCGGGTGCCACGCCGTGGCGCGTGAACAGCGACGGCGCGACCGTCGCGACGAGCGAGTAGAGGAACGCCGCGCCGGTGCCCAACGCGACGAGCGTGTTCATGTCCGCCGCGTGGTGGCGGAAGCGCGGCCCAGGCGCGCGTGTAGAAGTGGCGCCCCGCCCAGAGCATGACGCCGAGCGTCAGCGCGAGCAGCGTCCAGCTGATCGCCGCGGTGGGGATGGCGTAGAGCCAGGGCATCACGCTGCGCAGTGCCGGCGTCATCGCGGTCATCGCCCACCGCATGAACGGGTCGACGCCGCCGGCCGTCCCCGCATGGCCGACCATGAGCGGCATCGACACGACCATCGCGACCGCGCCGACGACACCGCTCACGATCGCCTTCGTGCGCAGCTCGCGGAACTCGTCCGCCGTCTCCGCATCGCGCGCCGCCTGCTCGTCGAACGCGCTCCGCTCGACGCGCGGCAGCTCGGCGCCGTAGCCGGTCGTGCGGATCGTCTCGACGAGCGCGTCGGGCGACACGGCAGCCGGGTCGTAGGCGACCGTCGCGTTCCCCATCATGAGGTTGACGGTCGCGTCGACGACGCCGGGCGTGCGGCTCAACGTGCGCTGCACGCGCCCCTGGCAGGCGGCGCACGTCATCCCCGTCACCGGAATGACGATGCGCCCGGCCGGTGCGGGCGCGTCGGGGGGCGCGATCAGGGCATTCGTCATCTCCTAACCTCCTCGGACACCGCGCGGCGGCGTCACTTCGTGTCCATCTCGGCGATCAGCGCCTCCATCTCGGCGATCTCCCGCCGCTGCGCGGCGATGATGCGGTCGGCGAGCGCGCGCACGCGCGGGTCGCCGAGGTGCGCCCGCTCGCTCGTGAGGATCGCGATCGAGTGGTGCGGGATCATCGCCTTCATCCACGCCACGTCCCCTACCGTGGCCTGGCTGCGCGCGAGGAGCAGCGCGGCCGCGAACACGATGGCGCTCCCGACGACGATCGCGGCGTTCTTCGCCCGGTCGGCGTACATGCCGAGCATGAACCCGAGCATGATGACCGCCATCGTCGCACCCATGTAGAGCGCCATCCAGAAGCGCGTCTGACTCCACCAGACGTCGCTCCACCGATAGACGGTCGAGTACATGAGCGCGAACATCACGACCGTGGACGTGACGGTCATGGCCACGAAGCGGCGGTACGACATCGTCATCGCGCGGCTCAGCGATCGCCGACGAGCGCGGCATCGTAGCCGGCGTCGCGGATCGCCTCGATCGCCTCGGCCGTGATCGCGTCGGGCGCGCCGCCGCTCGGGTCGATCGCCACCTGCGCCGAGCCGATGCCGACCGTGGCACCAGCGACCCCGGGGACCGCCTGCAGCGCGGCCTCCACCGCGGCGACGCAGTGACTGCAGCTCATGCCGGTGATGTCGAGCGAGACGTCGCGCATGGAAGAGCCTCCGTTGAGAACGTGGTACAAGCTATATACCCCCCACCCCTATATCAACCCGCGGCTGGCGTCTGGCCGGACGGCGCGCATCGTTGTGCGCATGAGACTGCTCCGAGTCGCTCCCCCCCTGCTGCTCGCCGCGACGGCCGCCGCACCCGACCTCCATGCACGGCGCGCGCTCACGGTCTTCATCTCCGCCGACATGGAGGGGATCGCCGGCGTCGTCTCGGGCGCCCAGCGCGGGCCGGCGGGCTTCGAGTACGCGCGCTTCATGGAGTCCGCACGCAGCGACCGCCCGGACCTCTCTCCGTGACGACGCGCCGCGACTTCCTGCACGCGGCCGGAGGAGCGCTCCTCGGCCGCGCGTTGGTCACCGACGCGGTAGGCACCGACGCGGTAGGCACCGACGCGTGGGGCGCGCGTGCGTCCGGCGCCCGGCACGACCTCGTGATCCGCGGCGGCACCGTGTTCGACGGCACCGGCGCGCCGGGCATCGAGGCCGACGTCGCGATCGACCGGCGGGCGCGATCGTCCCTCGTGACGCGACGGATCGCCGACGCCGGCGCCGTCGAGATCGACGCGCGCGGGCTCGCCGTCGCGCCGGGATTCGTCGACATCCACTCGCACGCCGACGGCTCGCTGTTCGCCGACCCGCGCGCCGAGTCGGTCGTTCGACAGGGCATCACGACCGTCGTCGTCGGGCAGGACGGCAGCTCGTCGGCGCCGGGCGCGGGGTCGGCGAACGAGACGTTCCGCGACTATTTCGCGCGCGTCGACCGCCTGGCCCCCGGCGGTGAACGTCGCTTCGATGATCGGGCTCGGCACGGTGCGCGGCGCGCGTCGTGGGGCTCGACGACCGGCCGGCGACGGCGGCCGAGCTCGTGCGCATGACCGCGCTCGTCGAGGCGGCGCTCGCCGACGGCGCGTGCGGCGCGTCGTCGGGGCTCGAGTACACGCCCGGCGCGTTCGCGTCGCAGGACGAGCTCGATCGCGCTCTGCCGCCCGCTCGCCCGCGCGCCGGCCTGCCATACGCGACGCACATGCGCAACGAGGACGACCGCCTGCTCGACGCGATCGCGCGAGGCGGTCGCCGTCGCCGAGGGCGCCGGCTGTCCGCTCCAGATCTCGCACCTCAAGACGCAGGGCCCGCGCAACTGGGGGCAAGCTCGACGACGGCGTTCGCGCTGATCGACGGTGCCGCGCGCGCGCGGGCTCGACGTGACGTTCGACCGCTACCCGTACGTCGCCTACGCCACCGGCCTGACGAACATCTTCCCCGTCTGGAGCCGCGACGGCGGCACCGCGGCGTTCCTCGCTCGCCTCGCCGACCCGCGCGACCGCGCCGCGCATCCGCGCGGCGAGTCGCTCGCGAAGATCGAGCTGATCGGCGGGTGGGACAACGTCCAGATCTCCGGCGTCGCGCCGCAGTCCGAGCGCGCGGCGGAGGGAAGGCGGCTCGGCGCCTACGCCGCGAGCCGCGGTCTGGACCCGTACGACGCGGCGGTCGCGCTGCTCGCGGAGCCGCGGCGACGTCGGCATGGTCGGCTTCGCGATGAGCGAGGACAACCTCGACCGCATCCTCGCCCACCCGCGCGGCATGGTCGCGAGCGACGGCGGCGCGGTCGCGCTCGCCGGCCCGGCTCGGCGCGGCCACCCGCACCCGCGATCGTTAGGCACCTTCCCGCGCGTGCTCGCTCGCTACGTGCGCGAGCGGAAGGCGTTGACGCTCGCGTCGGCGATCCGCAAGATGACCGCGATGCCCGCCGCCCGGCTCGGCCTCGCCGACCGCGGCCGCCTCGCGCCGACCGCCGCCGCCGACGTCGTCGTCTTCGACCCCGCGACCGTCGCCGACCGCGCGACGTTCGCCGAGCCGTTCCAGTACCCGGTCGGGCATCAAGGCCGTCGTCGTGAACGGCGGCGTCGCGCTGCTCGACGGGCGAGCGCCGGGCGACGCGCACCGGGCGGGCCCTGCGCCCTCGGGCCGGTCGTATCTGACAGAAGGAACGGAAGGAACGGAAGCACGACCAGGTGATCGTTGGCTCTCTTCCGTTCCTTCCGTCGAATGAACACCCAGCCGACGATGAACGGCATCGTGCGCTTCCGCCCACGTCGCTCGCCGCGCAGAGCACGTTCTGCGCGAACGCGCTCGCGACCGGCCGCCCTACGTCGCGAACGCCGCCGGCATCATGTACGCGCCGCGCGGCACGATCGTGCTCGCCGTGTTCACGACCGGAACCGCGGGAGCTTCTCCGACCTCGAGGCGACCGAGGGGACGGTCGCGGAGGAGGTGCCGGCAGCGTGGAGCCGGTGAGCCGCCGCGCGGCCGGCGCCGGGCCGCGCCGTCAGCTGCAACGGTCCGTCAGCCGCCCGCGCGCCGGTAGTGCATGGCGACCGCGCCGTTGCGGAGCGGCGCCGCCGAGACCAGCTCGAGCCGTCGCGTGGCGAGGAGCCCGCTCCGGTACAGGGTCGGGCCGTGACCGGCGATCCGGGGGTGGACGAGGAACCTGTACTCGTCGATCAGATCCAGCCGGTCCAGCGCGGTCGCGAGCGTGCCGCTCCCGAGGAGCACGCCGGCAGGAGTCGCGTCCTTGAGGTGCTGCACGCCCGTGCGCAGGTCGCCGGCGACGTGGTGGCTGTTGGTCCACGGGAAGTCCGTTCGCGTCGACGACACCACGTACTTCGGTTTGGCCTCCAGCGTGACCGCCCACGCGCGCATCGCCGGCGGCGCCTCCACGTCGCCGCGGGCGACCGCCGGCCAGTAGCGCTCCATCATCTCGTAGGTGACGCGGCCCCACAGCATCGCGCCCCCCTCGTCCATGAGACGGGTGAAGAAGGCGTGTGTCTCGTCGTCCGCGATTCCCTCGCGGTGGTCGACGCAGCCGTCGAGGGTGACGTTGAGGCTGAAGGTCAGGAGTCCCATGGCGACGAGTCTACTCCGGAGCGTCAGCGAGACGGGAGCTCTCTGCGGCGCGGTGGCCGGGATGCCCGGCCGGACGGGCGTTCACCGCGCGGCCGACGGCGGCGGGGCCGCGTGCCGTGTCAGCTGCAACGCACCGTCACGCGGACGCCGGCCGCTCCGCCTCGCAGAGCAGCATCCACGACGTGCCGAACCGGTCGCGCAGCATCGCGAACCGCGTCGCGAAGAACGTCTGCTCCATCGGCATGAAGACCTGCCCGCCGTCGGCGAGCAGCGCGTAGACGCGCTCCGCCTCTTCGGGAGTGCCGAACATGAGCGTCAGGTACGCGCTGCGCATCGGTTCGGCGCCCGGCACGTCCGCGCCCATGACGATCGCGTCGCCGATCTCCAGCCGCGCGTGCAGCACGGCGTCCGCCCAGTCCTCGGGGAGGCGCGAGGGGCCGGGCTGCGCTCCGTGCCGCTGCAGCATGACGATCCGGCCGCCCAGGTGCCCCTCGTAGAAGCGGAACGCGGCCTCGCAGTGCCCGGGGTAGTTCAGGTAGACGTGGAGTTTCACCAGAGTCGTGCGAGCGGTGTGAGAACGATCATCGCCGCGCCGCCTAACGGATGCGTTCGACCGAGAGCCGCGCCGCGCCCGCCCCGGCCGCAGCACGCGCGCGGCCCCGCGCGTGGGCCAGGGTCACGATCTCCTGCGGGTAGAAGCGGAAGCCGTCGCACTCGCCGTGGTGCACGCGCGCCAGCCGCTCGTACTCCCACGGACAGCCGCCCATGCACACCGGGAGCGCGCCGCAGTTCGAGCACCCCGCGCGCGTCGACGGGTCGTAGCGCGCCCACCGCGCGAGCTGGGGCTCCGCGTTCGGCACCGGCGTCCCCGAGACGTGCCCGATGGCCTGCTCCTCCGACCCGTCGATCTGGTTCCAGCACTTGAAGATCAGCCCGCTCGGCGCGACGACGAAGCCGAGCCGCGACTCGACCGAGCAGAGCGGCCCGCAGAGGGGCGACGGCAGCCCCGTCGACGGCAGGAGGCCGCGGCGCAGCAGTTCGGCGTCGAACCAGATCGTCACGCGCGCCCGCTCCTCGTCGGACAGCACGTCCTCCTTCACGTGCGCGCACGCGCTCGTGGTGTCGACGACGAAGCCGAGGCTGATGTGGGCGGCGGGAAGGATCTCCTCCTCCACCAGCCGGTCGAGGAGCGCGCCGAGCGCGGGCACGTTCCGCCGGTCGACGTTGACGCGCAGGTTGATCGGGAGCCCGAGCCGCAGCGACGTGCGGCAGTTCGCGACGATCCGCTCCCACGTGCCCTGCCCGCCGACGAGGACCCGGCGCCGGTCGTGCACCGCCGGCAGCCCGTCGAGCGTGACCTGCACCATCGACCACTCGCCGAGCGCCTGGAGGCGGCGGACCACGTCCTCGGTGAGAAAGTAGCCGTTCGTCACGATCCCGCGCGTGACGCGGCACCCGCGCGCCTCGCCGAGCGCGTTCGTGAAGCGCTGTACGCGCTCCACGATGTCGGGCTGGAGGAGCGGCTCGCCGCCGAACCACGTCGTGTTGATGGTCCGTACCCCCTCCGCGCGCGCGGCGATGAACCGCGTCAGGTCGGCCTCGACCGCGGGCGTCATCACCTCCTGCCGGTGCCGCTCGAAGCAGTAGGTGCAGCGGAAGTTGCACTGGATCGTCGGCGCGAGCGTCAGCAGCAGCGCGTCGGGGGAGGCGAGCGACTGGCGCCGGAGCGCGAACAGCGCGGCGCGCTCGTCGAATCCCGCCGGGACGAGCACGCCCGCCGCGATCAGGCGGTCGCGCAGCGCCGGCGGCAGCGCGTCCGGCGCCGGCGCGCCCGGGCGGCCGTCGAGCGCCGCGATCCGGGCGTGGTCGGCTTCGTCCAGCTCCAGCAGGGCACCCGTGAAGGCGTTGAACGCCAGGTGGGTGCCCGGGATGGCCGACGGCGCGAGCGTGTTGTAGCGCGACGCGACGAGCGTGTCGTGCGGCGCGATCACCGGAACCGCGTCGCGAGCGACTCGCCGAAGGCGCGCGACCACTCCGGCAGCGTGCCCTGTGGGGCGTCGGTCGAGGCCGACTCCGGCGCCGGCAGCTTGATGAACTTCTTCGGCTGGCAGACCGGCGCGTCCGGATCCTCCGGGGGCGGCACCTTGATGAACTTCTTCGGCTGGCAGATCGGTGCGTCCGGCGCTTCCGGCGGGGGCACCTTGATGAACTTCTGTGGCGCGCACCCCGGCGCGGCCGCCGCGAAGTCGTCGGCCGTGACGCCGAGCGAGCCGTCCGGGTGGAGATGGGCCAGCACCGCCGCACCTGCCGCGGCTCTCGACTCCCTGAGCAGATGCGCGGTCGGGGTGTCGGGCAGCAGATCTCGCGGCTCGTCGGGACTGGGCATCGGGCACGCCTCCTGTCGATGGTGGTCTGCGCTGCGCCGAGCGTTCGGACTCGCGCGGCGGCCAATCTGTGCGCCGTGCGCGCGCGCGGCCAGAGGGAGCGCACGCGGCGGACACGACTCTTGCGCGCGGCGGACAGTCACGTACGCTAGCCGTCATGCCTTTCCGCCCTTACATCCTCGCCGAAGCGCCGTGGCAGTTCGTCTCCGGCGCCGCCTACGACGTCGCCGTGCTTCCGTGGGGCGCCACCGAGGCGCACAACTTCCACCTGCCGTACGGCACCGACGTCATCGAGTGCGATCACGTCGCCGCCGAGTCGGCGCGCGTCGCGTGGGAGCGGGGGGCGCGTGTCGTCGTGCTGCCGACGGTGCCGTTCGGCGTGCAGACGACGCAGCTCGACATCCCGTTCTGCCTGAACATGAACCCGTCGACGCAGGCCGCGGTGCTCGGCGACCTCG
The DNA here is from genome assembly GCA_963843845.1 of uncultured Gemmatimonadaceae bacterium. GTDB lineage: Bacteria > Gemmatimonadota > Gemmatimonadetes > Gemmatimonadales > Gemmatimonadaceae > Gemmatirosa. The sequence continues at coordinate 93,544 of CAWJMB010000002.1, forward strand.
TCGCGGCGCTCGAGGGACAGGGAGTTCGTCGCCTCGTGCTCCTGAACGGCCACGGCGGCAACGACTTCAAGCAGATCATCCGCGAGCTGCAGCCGCGCACGCAGGTCATGCTCGTCGCGATCAACTGGTACGGCTGCGTCGACCCGACGCCGTACTTCGACGACCTCGGCGACCACGCGGGCGAGCTCGAGACGAGCGTCATGCAGCACGTCGCCCCCGACCTCGTGCTTCCGTTAGGCGACGCCGGCCCGGGGACTGAACGCAGGCCGAAGATCGCCGGGCTGCGCGAGCGGTGGGCGTGGACGCCGCGCCGCTGGACGCAGGTCTCCGCCGACACCGGCATCGGCGACCCGAAGGCGGCGACGCCGGAGAAGGGAGCGCGCTTCTTCCGCGCCGTCACCGAGCGCATCGGCGGCTTCCTCGTCGACCTCGCGGCGGCGGACCCGGGTGACCTCTATGAGTGAGCGACTGGACATGACATGCACCGAGCAGGGCCGAATGCACCGAATCGCCTCGCGCCGTCGGCCATCCGGCGCATCTCGCCCTTCTCGGTGCATGCGATGCATCTCGCTCTCGGCGGTCGCCCTCACCCTCGCGACGAGCGCTTCCGCGCAGACGACGGTGCTCCGCGCCGGCCGGCTCGTCGACGGCACGGGGAAGACGATGACGAACGTCGACGTCACCGTGCGCGGCGAGAAGATCGAATCCATCAGGCCGGCGTCCGGCGCGCTCCCGCCGAACGGGATCGACCTGCGCGCCCGCACGCTGCTCCCGGGGCTCGTCGACACGCACGTGCACCTCGGCTGGTACCTGAACGACAGGGGCCGCCTGCACACCGCCGACGACGGCGACTCCCCGGCGAAGCAGGCGCTCGCGCACGCCGGCAACGCGTGGGCGACGCTGCGCGCCGGCTTCACGACCGTGCAGAGCGTCGGCGAGCCGGAGAACGGCCCGCTCCGCGACGCGATCGCCGCCGGCCGCGTCCCCGGGCCGCGCGTGCTGACGTCGCTGGGCTCCCTGAACGAGCGCACGCGCGGCGGCTCGCCGGACTCGCTCCGCGCCGCGGTGCGCCGCTTCCAGGCGCAGGGCGCGGACCTCGTGAAGGTCTTCGCGTCGAAGAGCATCCGCGACGGCGGGGAGGCGACGATGACCCCCGAGCAGCTCGCCGCCGTCTGCGGCGAGGCGAAGGCGCTCGGCCTCCGCACGCTCGTCCACGCGCACTCCGCCGAGTCGGTGAAGCGGGCGGCGCGCGCCGGGTGCACGCAGGTCGAGCACGGCGTCTTCGTCGACCCGGAGGCGTTGCAGCTGATGGCCGAGCGCGGCGTCTACTTCGACCCGCAGTGCGGGCTCGTCTTCCGCAACTACCTCGACAACCGCGCGACGTTCGCGGGGATCGGCAACTACAACGACGAGGGCTTCGCGGCGATGGACCGGGCGATCCCGCTCGCCGAGGCGGGCGTGCGCCGGGCCTTCGCGACGCCGGGGCTCAAGGTCGTGTTCGGGACCGACGCCGTCGCCGGCGCGCACGGACGGAACGCCGAGGAGCTGGTGTGCCGCGTGCAGCGCGCCGGGCAGTCCGCGCTCGACGCCATCACGAGCGCCACGTCGCTCGCCGCCGAGTCGATGGGGCTCGGCGCGTCGCTCGGGCGGGTGGCGCCGGGGTACGCGGCGGACCTCGTGGCGACCGACGGCGACCCGTCGCGCGACATCACGATGCTGCGCCGCGTGCGCTTCGTGATGCGCGGCGGCCGCGTCTACCGCAACGACTAGCGGATCAGCGCCTCGATCCCGACCGTCCGCATCGTCCCGTCCGGCCCCGGCGCGAGCCGCCGCCGCACCGAGATGCTCCCCCCGTCCGCGAACACGCGGATCGACAGCTCGACGTCCGTTCCCATCGGCTCGTCGAGCCGCGGCACGATGCGGCGCGACGCCGTCTCCACCTCGCGCGCCGTGTGCGGGCGGCGTGGCAGCGGCAGGTAGCCGGGTACGAGGTCGTGAGAGATCGGGCGCATCTGGAATGCGAGTATCGGACGGTGACGGTGTTCTACGGTAGGAGCGCTCGGCGATTTGCGAAAGGAAAAACTTTCGTCGAGGAGGTCCGTCGGCCATTCTGTGCAGAGCATTCTGTGCAGCGCACGCAAACGCCCCGATGATCACGATCACCGCCGCGGAGTGGCCCGACGCCCCGGCCATCGCCGCGCTGAACAACGAGTTCGCTCCCGACGGGCTGACGCTCCGCCGCACGCCGGAGTTCGTGGCCGCGCGCATCGACGCCTACCGCGTGGCACGCGACGACGACGGGCGCCTCGTCGGCTGCGTCGCCGTCGACGACTACGCTCCGTCGCTGGCCGAGCTGATCTCGCTCGCCGTCGCCGCCGACATGCAGGGGAACGGCCTCGGCCGCGTCCTCGTCGCGGAAGCCGAACGCGTGGCGCGACTGCGCGACTACGACGAGCTGTTCGCGATCTCGCTCGCCGAGTCGCTGTTCCTCGGCATGGGATGGGGAGAGTCGAGCATCGTGCTCTACCCGGAGAAGCAGGCGCGCTACCGCACGATCTCGCGATCCGAGCTGTCGATCGGGCGGAAGTTCTGCTTCACGCGGACGTTGGGCTCGGGGATGGGGGATGGGGGATCGGGTGGCGATCCACTCCCGACCCCCGACCCCCGACCCCCGATTCCTCGCCGTTAGCCAGTCCCCACTCCATGATCGCCGCCGTCACCGGCTCGTCGGGCTTCATCGGCGCGCGGCTCGTCGACGCGCTGCTGTGGCGCGGGTGGACGGTGCGGCGGCTCGTGCGCGCGCAGTCGACGCCGGCGGCGAGCCTGGCGAGCGTGGCGAGCGTGGCGACGCACGGCTCGTCGCGGCGCTCGCCAGGCTCGACGCCGGCGCGCGATCCGTTAGGCACGCTCGAGACACACGTCGTCGACTTCGGGAACGTCGACGCGCTCGCCGCCTCGCCCGCGCTCGATGACGTCGACGTCGTCTTCCACCTCGCCGGCGTCACGAAGGCGCGTTCCGACGACGAGTTCCGCGCCGGCAACGTCGCGCCGACCGCGGCGCTCCTCGACGCGATCGCCGCCCGCACCGCGCGAGGCGCACCGCCGCCGCGCCGGTTCCTGCTCGTCTCGTCGCAAGCCGCCGCCGGCCCGGCCGAATCGGCGGAGCGGGCGGTGACCGAGGAGGACGCGCCGCGGCCGTTCGAGGGGTACGGGCGGAGCAAGCTGGAAGCGGAGCGTGTGCTGCGCGAGCACGCGGCCGGCGTGCCGTGGACGATCGCGCGCCCCGCCGCCGTCTACGGCCCCGGCGACGCCGACTTCCTCGCGCTCTTCCGCCAGGCCGCTCACGGACTCGGCCTCTACCCCGGCGACCGCGACGCGCGGCTGTCGATCGTCTACGTCGACGACGCCGTCGACGCGATCCTCCGCGCCGGTACGCACCCGGCGGCGGCGGGGCGCGTCTACTTCGTCGAGAGCACCGACGCGTCGTGGCGCGACGTCTACCGCGCCGTCTCCCAGGCCGCGCGCAGCGCGCTTCACGTCGAGCTCGACCTTCCCGACTGGGCGCTCACGATCGCCGGCCACGCGGGAGACGCCTTCGCGCGGCTCACGGGACGGGCGGCGCTCGTCAACTCGGCGAAGATCGCGCTGGGCAGGCCGAAATGGTGGCTGTGCAGCGGGGAGCGGGCGCGCGAGGAGCTGGGGATCGTGGCGCGGGTGTCGCTCGCGGACGGGGCGAAGAGGACGCTCGCGTGGTATCGGGCGGAAGGCTTGCTGTGACGGCGGGGCTCACGCCGTTCCCGCTTCCGGCATTCTGGACTCGTGCGAGCACGCCGTCTGCTAGAGTGCCAGCGACTCAGACTCCCTGCTCGACGACCGACCGCGCGAGAGGCTTTCGACCATGCGACCCCGTCGACTCCGCAGGATGACCGCCGCCGCGATGCAGCGCCGGCGCGCCGCGTTCTACGTGCTGGTGCACCAGCACGAGCACGAACCCGACGAGTACTTCATCGACCCCGCGGCGCGCCTCTACGACGACATGGTCGTCGCGCTCCCGCCGCTGCCGCCGCGCCGCGCCGCGCGCTTCCGCGATCAGCTCGAGCTCTGGCCGGTGCACGTCGCCCTGCCGATGCGAGCGCCGGCGATCGCGCTGAGCGCGTGAGCACCTCGCGCGCCCCCCGCGCCGCGCGACCCCTTCGCCGCGGAGCCGGCGACGACCTCCGTCGCTACCGCTCCGCCTGGCACCGCCGCCCGACCGGCAGTGCGTAGAGTGCACGCGCCACGGCACGGTCCTCCGCGCTGATCCGCTCCGCCACGACGAGCGGCGCCATCACCGACGTCGGCGCCGCGTGGTGCGCGAGGCCGAGGGCATGCCCCAGCTCGTGACGAACGACGGCGCGGACGTCGGCCGGGAGGTACGGCGTTCCGTTCGGCGCCGCCGTCGCCACCGTCACGGTCGCCGCGGCGATGCGGCCGCTCTCGGCGACGGCGAGCGTCGTACGGCCGGCGGTGAAGGTCGCGAGCGGGCTGCCGAGCGTGCCGGCGCCCGGGTCGTTCGGCGCCGTCTCGAGCGCGCGTGCCCACAGCACGTGCACGTCCGCGCGCGCCGAGTCGCGGCCGACGACGACGCGGAGGCCGGGCACGACGTCCGCCCACGCGCCGACCCCGTCGACGAGCGCCTCACGCCACTCGACGTCGCGGTAGAGCGTGCCCGGCGCGCTCCGCGGGCGCCCCTGGAGCCAGACGACCAGCGGGCCCCGCTCGCCGCCCCACCGAGCGACCGCGCTGTGCGTGCTCAGGGCCGCCGCGAGATCCGTAGCGACGGCCGGGGCGCCGCTCCCCTCGCGTCCGGCGACCGTCTCGCGCGCGAGCGCCGAGCAGGCCAGCATCGGGATCGAGTCGCCCGCGGCCTCGGACACGAGCGTGGGCCCGGCCGTCGGTGGGACGACGGCAGAGGCCAGAGCGGCGACGGAGGCCGCGAGGAGGGAGGAGAGCAGCACCATCGAGCACCACCGGCGTACGGCGAGAGGCGAGCTCGGCGCGGGCGACCGTCGACCACGGGACGCGGACCCCTCGCTTCGGCACGCGCGTACTGCCGACGCCCACGTTCGCCAGAAGATACACGTTCGTGACAATCGTGACAATGCAGTGACAATGCAGTGACAATGCAGTGACGATGCGGCGACGATCGTACACCGTCCGGCCTCGCCGTCGGCCCGAGTCGATCGCCCCGAGGCCGAACGCGTTGGCGACGCCGCCGGTATCGTGGTGATCCTCGTTCTCGCCGCGCTGTGGTACTGGTCCCGCGCCCGATAGCGGGCGGCCGGGCTGTGGCGCCGCGGGCGACGCGCGGTGCCAGTCGTGGTACGCGATCGTGACGGGCCGCGACGTACGCGATCCGCGCGCGCGACGCATCGTCTGACGATCATGCGACGCATCCTCGTCTTTCCCCTCCTGCTCTGCATCGCGGCCATCATCGTCGTCGTGCCCGGCACACGCCTCGGCGACGCCGCGAACCGGTTCGGGCGGCATGTCTTTCACTGGGCGCGCGAAGTGTAGGGCCGGCCACGGGTGACGCTCGTCTCGGAGAGCGGGCGGCTCATCGCCTTCGATGCGAACACGCTCGCCGAGCTCGACAACCGGTCGCCGGAGCACTGGGGGCGCACGCGACCGGGACGCACTTCCACGCCTGCTTCCACCTGAGCGACGCCGCTCCACAGGCGACGTCGATTCACTGCCCGAGCCGGCGACGATCGTGCTGACGGCACAGCCGAGGTCCTCGGCGTCGGCGCGACGCCTCGCACCACCGCGCCGACAGCACCGCCCCTCCTCGTCCCCCCTGAGTCACACCGTATCACCGCAGTTCGACCGCAGCTCGACCGCAGCTCGACCGCGCTGACACGGCGGACGAGGAACGGCAGTCGGCACCTCCGGCCGCCCGTTACACGTCCGTTGCAGAGTCGCGGCACGGCTGATACGGGCGCCGGTGAGATACCAGGCGATGGTTCTTCCCCTCGACCCACTCGCCATGCGACCAGCTCTGGCGTTCCTGTTACTCGCCACGCCGGCGTTCGCCCAGACGGGCGGTGCGCCGGCGTCTTCACAGCTCCCTGCGGCACAGCAGCCCGGCGCGCGCACCGGCCGGATCGTCGGCCGCATCGTCGACGCCAACACCGGCGCCGGCATCGCCGACGTCGGCATCCAGATCGTCGGCACGACGTCAGGCACCATCTCCGGCGTCGACGGGCGCTTCACGCTCCCCGCGGTCGGCGCCGGCCCGGTCTCGATCCTCGCCCGCCGCATCGGCTATCAGGCGAAGACCGTGACCGGCATCGTCGTTCCCGCCGGCGGCTCGGTCGAGCAGAGCGTCGCGTTAGGCACCGCCGCCGTGCAGCTCGCCGCCGTCACCGCGACCGCGTCGGCCGAGCGCGGCACGGTGAGCGCGGCGCTCGACCAGCAGCGCACCGCGACCGGCATCGTCAACTCCATCACGGCCGAGCAGATCGCCAAGAGCCCCGACCGCGACGCGGCGCAGGCGGTGCAGCGCGTCAGTGGCGTGACCGTCACCGACGGCCGCTACGTGCTCGTCCGCGGACTCGGCGAGCGCTACACGACGACGTCGCTGAACGGCGCGCGCGTGCCGAGCCCGGAGCCGGAGCGCAAAGTCGTGCCGCTCGACCTCTTTCCGTCGGCGCTGCTGCAGAGCGTGACGACGAGCAAGACGTTCACGCCGGACCAGCCCGGCGACTTCACCGGCGCCTCGGTCGACATCACGACGCGCGAGTTCCCGGCGCGCCGCCTCATGACGCTGTCGCTCGCGTCGGGGTACAACAGCGCGGTCACCGGGAAAACGGTGCTCACCGGCTCGCGGCTCGGCACCGAATGGCTCGGCTTCGCGGGCGCCGGGCGCGACAAGCCGGCGTTGGGCGACGCGCCGGTGCGCGCGCTCTCGGCCGCGGACTCGCGGCTGTTCACCGGCTCGCTGCGCAACAACTGGACGCCGTTCGCGTCGCAGGGGCGTCCGAACAGCGGCGTCGGCGCGTCGCTCGGCGGACAGAACGCGGTGTTCGGGCAGACGATCGGCTACGTCGCCTCGCTGTCGTACGCGTACAACCAGGAGCGGCGCCGCGACGAGCTGCGCCAGCTCGTCGTCGGCGGCGGGAGCGCGGAGACGCGGGCGTTCAACACGTTCCGCGGCGAGACCGGGCGCGAGAACGTGCTGTGGGGCGGCATCGCGAACTTCAGCACGCTCATCGGCTCGCGCACGCGCCTCGCCTTCAACAACCTCTACAACCGCTCGTCGGACAACGAGGCGCACCTCGACAGCGGGTTCGACGAAGGGCTGAGCCCCGACCCGACGGCGCGCGTGAGCAGCGTGCGCCGCTCGTGGCTCGACTTCGTGGAGCGCACCGTCCGCTCCACCCAGCTGCGTGGCGAGCACACGTTAGGCAGCCGGCAGAACCTCGACTGGACGGTCACGTCGTCGGGCGTCACGCGCGACCAGCCCGACCGCACCGACGTCTTCACGCGCAGAGACGACCTCGCGTCGCCGAGCATCCTGCCGTTGGGCGAGCCGCGCGCGGCGCGGCGGCTGTTCGCCGCGCTGACCGAGAACGTGCTCGCGCCGACGGCGAACTACCGCGTCTCCTTCGGCAGCGAGTCGGCGCCCTGGCTCTTGAAGCTCGGCGCCTCGCACCGCGACACGCGGCGTGAGGCGTCGGCGGAGCCGTTCTACTTCACGTCGCCGACCGTCACCGAGCGCGAGCTGCAGCAGACGCCCGAGGCGCTGTTCCCGACGCTCGTCGCGCAGAGCCGCGTCATCGTCGACCGCGACCCGGCGTCGGGTGCGTACGACGCGACCGACCGCGTGACCGGCGGCTACGCGATGGCCGAGGTGCCGTTGGGCACGCGGCTCCGCGTGATCGGCGGCGCGCGCGTCGAGCGGTGGCAGCTCGACCTCGCCACGCGGCAGACCGTGGGCGAGCGCTTCGACTCGACGTACAGAACGACCGACCTGCTGCCGTCGCTCGCGCTCAACGTCACGCTGAGCGACCGCCAGAACGTGCGGCTCTCGGCGTCGCGCACGCTGTCGCGGCCGGAGTACCGCGAGCTGTCGCCGCTGCAGGAGCGCGGGCCGATCGGCGACCTCGACTTCATCGGCAACCCGGCGCTGCAGCGCGCGCTCATCGTGAACGCCGACGCGCGGTGGGAGTTCTATCCGAACCCGGGCGAGCTGTTCTCGGTCGCCGCATTCGCGAAGCGCTTCGACAGCCCGATCGAGCGCGTGCAGGTGTCGACGAACGGCGGCAACATCTACAGCTTCGTGAACGCCGAGCGGGCGAACAACTACGGCGTGGAGCTCGAGGCGCGAAAGAACTTCGGCGCGTTCGCCGAGGCGCTGCGGCCGTTCTCGGGGTTCACGAACGTGACGCTGATGCGGAGCGAGATCACGCCCGGCAACGGCGACATCAGCGCGCTGACGAGTGCCGACCGCCCGATGGTGGGCCAGGCGCCGTACGTGCTGAACGCCGGGCTCTCGTGGGCGAACGCGAGCGGGCGGGCGAGCGCGACGGCGCTCTACAACATCGTCGGCCGCGCGATCACGACGACCGGCACGAAGCCGACGCCCGACACGTACCGCGAGGCGCGCAACTCGCTCGACCTCTCGGTGCAGCTGCCGCTCGTCGGCGACCTGTCGACGAAGCTGAACGCGCGCAACCTGCTCGACGACGACTGGCTCGAGACCGCGGGCGGCATCACGCGCCTGCAGTACCGCACGGGGCGCATCTTCACGGTCGGATTCACGTGGACCCCGAGCGCGTCGGTGCCCGTGACGAATCCGTGACCGGTTCGACACGGAAAACTGCGACTCCGCGGACATTGTCCGCGGAGTCGCTTTTCTTCGTCCTCCTCTCGGATGCGCAGACCCATGGGACTCTTCCCTCGTACGATTCTGGCGGCCGGCGCGCTCGCGTCGGCGTTCGCGTCAGGCGCCTGTAGCGGCGACGACAACGGCGACATCGGCACGACGCCGGTGACGCCGGGTACGCCGGGCACGCCGCCGGCCGCGCCGACGAACCTCACCGCCGTCGCGCTCTCGCCATCGTCGATCCAGCTCACGTGGAGCGGCGTCACCGGCGCGACCGGGTACCGCGTGCAGCGCGCGGCCGCCTCGACCGGCACGTTCGCGACGATCGCCGCGAACGTCAGCGCGACGACCTACACCGACGTCGGCCTCACGCCGGGCACGTCGTACGCGTACCGCGTGCTGACGCTGCGCAACGCCGACACGAGCGCGACCTTCGCGACCGCGAGCGTCGGCTCGCAGCCGCGCCCGACCGTGACGCTCGCCGGCAACCTCACGACGGCGCGCACGCTGACGCCCGACACGAACTACGTGCTGAGCGGCTTCTACAAGGTGCGCAGCGGCGGCGTGCTGAACATCGCCGCCGGCACCGTCATCGTCGGCGACACGCTCGTCGCCGGCTCGTCGCTCTGGATCACGCAGGGCGGCCGCGTGAACGCGCAGGGCACCGCGGCACAGCCGGTCGTCTTCACGTCGCAGCGCAGCGCCGGCAACCGCGCGCCCGGCGACTGGGGCGGCATCGTCATGATCGGCCGCGCGGTCGCGAACCGCGGCTGCCCGAACGCGGCGAACGCCTCCTGCGTCGCGACGACGATCACCGAGGGGCCGGCGAGCGGCATCCAGAACGTCGGCGAGAACTACGCCGGCGGCACCGACCCGAACGACGACAGCGGCACGCTGCGCTACGTGCGCATCGAGTTCGCCGGCTACGCGATCGACGTCGATCAGGAGCTCAACGGGCTGTCGATGTACGCCGTCGGGCGCGGCACGACGATCGAGTACGTGCAGGTGATGTCGGGGCTCGACGACTCGTTCGAGTGGTTCGGCGGCTCGGTCGACGGGCGCTACCTCGTGTCGTACGAGGCGGGCGACGACCACTTCGACTGGACCGAGGGCTACAATGGCCGCAATCAGTTCCTGATCGCGCTCCAGACCTACCGCCCGACGCCGCGCCCCGGCGCCGGCTCGGTGTCGAGCGACCCGCGCGGCTTCGAGGGGGACGGCTGCGAGATCACGAAGGCCGGCTGCCCGGACTTCAACAACCGGCCGTACTCGGAGCCGGTGTTCGCGAACTTCACCCTCGTCGGCTCGGGTCCTGGCGTCTTCGCCGGCGTCTCGGCGGCGAACACGAGCGGCGCGACGATCCGCCGCGGCTCGGGCGGGGTGCTCGTGAACGGCGTCATCGCGCGCTGGCAGGGGATCGGCCTGAACGTCGTCGACGCGCAGACCGACGCGCGGCGCGCCGAGGACTCGCTGTTCGTGAGCAGCGTGGTGTTCGCCGGCAACGCCGGCGGCAACTTCAACGCGACCGGCACGGGCTTCGGCCAGGTCACGAACTTCCCGAACAACGAGGACTCCGCGGCCGACGCGGCGACGCTGTTCACCGCCCTGCCGGCGGCCGGCACGACGCCGACGCTCGCCGGGCTCGACTGGGCGCCGTCGACGACGTCGGTGCTGCGGACGGGCGGGCTGACGACGTTCCCGGCCCGCGTCGCGGCGCGCGTCGCGAACTTCTTCGGCGGGGCGCTGACGGCCACGGCGTACCGCGGCGCGGCCGACCCGGCGTCGTCGACGAAGTGGTGGCAGGGGTGGACGAACTACGCGCGGAACTGAGCCCGGCGCTCCGCGTGGCCGCGGCATGGCAGTGACGCGATTCTCCGTCGGCAGCGCGATCGTTTCGACGATCGCGCTGTTCGCGTGTCGAGACACACCCGCTCCGGGATCGCTCCCGATGTCCCACCCCGATCCGGCCGAGGCGCGCGTCGCGACCGCCTCGGCGGCCGCCGACAGTCTCTACGCGCCCGCCGCGCTCATCGTGGCGTTCCGCGACCGCGTCCCCGGGCGCCCGACGCAGCTCGGCGGCGGCGCGACGACGAGCCTCGACTCGCTGCTCGCCCGCTACGCGCACGCCGTCGAGCGCGCCGACACCGCAGCACTCCGGTCACTCGTGCTGACGCCGAGCGAGTTCGCGTGGCTGTACTATCTCGACAGCCCGATGGCGCAGACGCCATACGAGCTCGACCCCGAGACGATGTGGCTGCAGATCCGGTCGCGCGGCGAGCAGGGGGAGGCACGGGCGCTCGCGCTGCTCGGCGGGAAACCGTTAGGCGCGTGGCGACACGCGTGCGGCGCGTTCCGCACGTCGGGCGCGCTGTCGCTCGTCGACTGCACGATCACGCTCGGCGGGCGCGGTGGCGCGGCGGACACGGCGCTCCGACTGTCGATCGTCGGGCGCGAGGGGCGCTACAAGCTCGTGAGCCTCGCGACGTCGCTCTGACGCGACTCCGGCTCGAGACGCGGGCCCGCTATACTGCGTGGCCATGACTCACTCCTCGCACTCCCCGGCCGCCCCCCTCCGCGTCGTCGTGTTAGGCGCCGGCGGCGTCGGCGGGCACTTCGGCGGCGAGCTCGCGCTCGCCGGCCACGACGTGACGCTGCTCGCCCGCGGCGACCACCTCGCCGCGATCCGCGACCGCGGCGGGCTCGAGCTGCGCCACGCGGCGACCGGCGCCTCGCGCCTCGCCCCCGTGCGCGCGACCGACGACCACGACGCGCTCCCCGACTGCGACCTCGTCCTCGTCGCGGTGAAGAGCTACTCGCTCGGCGAGGTCGCCGGCCCCGCCGTGCGGCTCGGCCGCGCGGGGGCGACCGTGATGCCGCTGCTCAACGGCGTCGACGCGGCCGACCGACTCGTCGCGCTCGGCGTGCCGCGCGAGGCGCTGCTCGGCGGGCTGACGTTCATCAGCGTCGCGAAGGCGGCGCCCGGGGTCATCGAGCACCGCAGCCCGTTCCAGCGCATCGTCGTCGGGCGGTTCGGCGGCGCGGCGCCGAACGACCCGGCGCCCGATGGTTCGGTGCGCACCGACACGCCCGTCGAGCGCATCGTCCAGGCGTTCGGCGACACGCCCGTCGACATCCGCGTCACCGACCGCATCGAGGTCGAGCTGTGGCACAAGCTCACCTTCATCGCCGCGATCGCCGCGGCCTGCGGGCTGTCGCGCACCGACGTCACCACCGTGCTGCGCGCGCCGATGGGGCGGCTGCTCTTCGAGCGCGCCGTCGGCGAGATCCTCGCCGTCGCGCGCGCGCACGGCGTCGCCGTCGACGACGACGCGGCCGAACGAACGATCACGACGACGGCCGGCCTCACGCCGGGGATGAAGCCGAGCCTGCTGCTCGACGTGGAGCGCGGCGGGCCGACCGAGGTGGACGTCCTGAGCGGCGCGATCGCGCGGCTCGGCCGGCGCTACGGCGTGCCGACGCCCATCCACGACACGGCGACGGCGGCGATCGGCGCGGCGACGGGCGTGACGATCTCGGAGTGAGCGCCCCGCGCCACCGAGCGCAGGCACCCGCACGCACCTCGGCGAGGCGCAGGCGGCGCTCGTCTGGGAGCGCGCGGCACGGTTGCACGCTGAGGCGCTCGCCCGCGAGCGGAGCCAAGTGCCGCACGAGCGACGTCGCGGGCGCCGCGGAGGAAGCAGGGATAGCGAGCACGTCGAGAGATGGCAGGCCCCGGCGGACGAGAGCGCGTAGACGCCGGGTTCCGGTCGCTACGCGACGCGGACGTCGCCCATGTGACTCGCGCGCATCGACGCGAAGGCGGGTCGCCGCAGCACGCGACGCCCCGCCGGTACCTCGCCCGCAGCGTCAGCTCGCCGACTTCTTCGCGCTCGACCGCTTCGCCGTCGACTTCCTGGCTGTCGACTTCTTAGCTGTCGACTTCTTCGCCGTCGACTTCCTGGCTGTCGACTTCTTCGCCGTCGACTTCTTGGCCGTCGACTTCTTGGCCGTCAGACTTCTTGGCCGTCGACTTCTTGGCCGTCGACTTCTTGGCCGTCGACTTCTTCGCCGGCACCTTGGCGCCCTTCTCGCGCGCCTCGGCGAGCCCGATCGCGATCGCTTGCTTGCGGCTCGTGACCTTGGGGTGCGCGCCCGCGCCGCCCTTGAGTGTTCCCTTCTTCATGCGGCCGACCGCGCTCTCGACCGACTTACCGGCGGCTGCACCGAACTTTCGCGCACCGGTCGATTTCCTCGCTGCCATGATCGCCTCCTCGTGAAAGACGACTTCGACGCACGTGGCGTCGAAGTCGTGTGTCGAAGCAAGGAGCGCGCCCATCGGCGTGACCTCACCGGCCGAGCCAGTAGTTCATCTTCACCTGGAAGATGTTCGTCGGCCGCGCGCGGAACAGCGCCGACCGCTCGCGCGTGAAATCGAAATCTCCGTACGCCGCCGAGCCGGCGCGCGACTGCGTCCACACGACGAAGAGCGTCGCGCCCGGTCGGTACTCCCAGCGCACGACCGCCGTACCGCGCAGCGAGCGCACGTTGAAGTCGGGGTTGCCGAACGTGAACGAGCGCGCCGGCCCGCTCCCGTCGGGGTCGACCGTGTAGCGCGTCGTCAGCCCGTCGGCGCCGAGCGTGGGCGCGATCGTCCCGACATCGTCGCCATATGCAACCATGTCGATCGCGCGTGGGCGCGCGAACTCCTGGAACCTGTCGTAGCGCCCGCTCGACAGAAACGGCTGCGCGTACAGCTCGAGCGTCAGCGTCGGCGTGAACGTCGTGTTGAGGCGCGTCTCGACGGCGAGCGTGCGCTGGTCGAGGCGCCCGAACACGTAGCGCGTGCCGTCGAACGCCGTCGCCGTCGGGTCGGGACTCGCGGCGACGTACTGCTGCACCGTGTAGTCGGTCGAGTAGCTCGGCGCGACGCTCACCAGCACGCGCGGCGACGGCCGCACGGTCACGCTCGGCGAGATGGAGCGGCTCCTCCCCTCGTTGTCGAGCGAGCGGCCGAGGCTCGCGTTGACCCCGCCGACGACGACGGCGCGGGCGTCGCTGCTCGCGTTGAACGAGTAGTAGTCGTAGCCCGAGCGCACGACCGTCGGCCCGCCGCGCGTGAGACGGTCGTCGTAGACCTTCGGGTGGTGGATGACGAAGCCCGACAGGTTGTAGAAGTTCGGCAGCGTGATCTGCCCGAAGAGCTGCCCCTGCACGTCGGTACGGTCGCCGTCGTAGTTGAACTGCTGCTGCCCGCCGAGCGACGTCCAGGCGTTGCGGTACCACCTCGTCGGGCGGGTCCACTGCCGCACGACGTTCGCGTTCATCCACTTGTAGTCGGCACGGTTCAGGAACGCGATGTCGTTCACCTCGAAGCCCGGGCTCCGCCAGTTCTGCGCGGTCTCCCACATCCAGTTGCCGCTCTCCTTCGCGAGGTGCGCGTAGAACCCGTAGCCGCGCAGGCTCGTGCGAGCGGGGTCGTAGGTCGTGCCGAACAGGCCGTCGGACGTGACCTCGCGATCGGGGCGTTGATAGAAGTGCGCGCTCGACTGCTGCGTGCGGCGGATCGCCGCGGTGTCGCCGGCGACGTTCGACACGATCGCCTGCGCGTCGAACGCGTACGTGCGGTGCTGCCAGTAGTGCGCGAGGTCGACCCCCGCCGACTGCGCGCTGCCGCGCAGCCGGCTCCGCGCGATCGTATCGGTGCCCAACGCGCGGTTCGTCAGCGTCGTGATCGTGCCGACGCGCGTGTTGCCCTGACGGAAGTCCTTCCGCACGCGCCCCATGAAGTAGTTCGTGAGCGGCTCGACGTCGGCGCGCCGCACCGCCGCGGCGCCTGGGACCGCGGCGGCGGAGCTGCCGATCGGGACGTAGCGCGCCGTCTCCTTCCCGGTCAGCGCGTTCAGCACACCGATCGTCCACCCGTTCCGCGTCCGCCCCGTGATCTTCGCGGCGCCGAGGATCGTCGTCGCGTCCGGTGCGTCGAGGTAGTCGGCGCGTCCGCCGACGACGCCCGCGAGCTGCGGCGCGCGCCCGATGCGCCGCGAGTAGAACGCGCCGAGGCTCGACGCGTTGCTGCAGAAGAAGCACTTGAACGTGCCGAAGCTGAACGTGCTCGCGTTCGCGACGAAGAACGGCCGTCGCTCCTGAAAGAAGATCTCGAACGCGCTGAGGTTCACCGTCGCCGGGTCGACCTCGACCTGCCCGAAGTCGGGGTTGATGGTCGCGTCGAGCGTGAGGTTCGACGTGAGGTTCACGCGCGCGTCGGCGCCGGCCCGCGTCACGTTCGTCGCGCGACGGTGGAACGGATCCCCCGCCGCGACGGGCGCGAACCGCTCGCCGGTGAGCACGTACGGGAGCAGCTCGAGCTGCCGAGGCTGCGAGGCGAGCGTCAGCCCTTCGAGCGTCCCGAAGTACGCCGGGCCGCCGGGCTCGTTCTGCCGCCAGAACGCCCACATGTCCTGCTCGTTGCGGCGCGAGATCGTGCGCCACACCTGCAACCCCCACGTCTGCGCACTGTCGCGCGAGAATCGGAGCTGCGACAGCGGAATACGAAACTCGGCCGCCCAGCCCGACGAGTCGACGCGCGACGCGCCATCCCACACCGGATCGTACGACGCGTCGCCGTTCATGTGGTCCCCCTTCACGCCGGACGGGTTCAGCTCGAACCAGACGCGCGTGTTCCGATCGTGGAACGGGTCGAGCACGATCGCGATCTTGTCCGACGGCGCGTTGCCGAGCTGGTCGCGCCGCGCGAGCAGGCGGCGCACGCCGGCCGCGCCCTGCGCGTCGAACATGCGCGCCGAGACGTAGAGCGCCTGCGCGTCGTACACGAAGCGCAGCTCGGTGCGCTCGGTCGGCGGGCGCCCCTCGTCGGGGAACTGCTGCCGGAAGTCGGTGATCGGTCGCGCCGCCGCCCACCCTGCGTCGTCGAGCCGTCCGTCGATCGCGATCGCCCCCGCGCGCGGCGTGGCGGCGGCGACGGGGCGCGGGTCGTTCTGCGACGGCAGACTGGCGACGACCGCGTCTCCGCGGATCGTGCCCTGCGCGGCGGCGCGTGACGAGAGCGACACGATCGCGACGAGCCCGATCGTTCGCGTGATCGTTCGTCGTGTGGCGCGAGCGACGTGATGCGACATGAGGAGGTCCGGTCGGAGGACCGACATCCCACCGGTGGCCGTGGGTGTGCCGGACCGGACCCTACGAGCAGGCCGACGTGGCGTTTACCGCTTCGTCACGCCTTTCTCACACCTCGTCACACGAACCGAAGATTCTACGTCCTCGTCTTCGGCGCGCGCCGCTGGACGAGCTCGAGGACGCGCATCGGGAGGTGGCGGAACGCCGCGACGAGGAGGCGGTAGCGCAGCCCGGGGATGACGGTCACCGGGCCGCCGCGGTCGAGCGCACGCAGCGACGCGTCGACGACGTCGTCGGCCGACATCCAGAGCCACGACGGGATCCGCGCGACGTCGGCCTGCATGCGTGTCTGGAACTCGGTGCGCGTGAAGCCCGGGCAGAGTGCCTGCACTCGCACGCCGGTGCCGTGGACCTCGGCGGCGATCCCGGTCGCGAGCAGGCGCGAGAACGACTTCGCCGCGGAGTACGTCGCGTTCCCCGGCGCCGTCGCGAACGCGGCGACCGACGCGACGTTGACGATCGCGCCACTCCGCCGCGCGATCATGCCGGGGAGCACCGCCTGCGCGAGGCGCAGGGGCGCCGCGCAGTGCACGCGGACGAGCCGCTGCTGATCGGCGGCGTCGGCGCGCGCGAGCTTGCCCGTCGTGCCGAACCCTGCGTTGTTCACGAGCACGTCCACGCGCGGCTCGGCGCCCAACGCTCTCGCCAGCGCCTCGATCGCCGCATCGTCCGCGAGGTCGGCGATGTGGACGTGCGCCGCGATGCCATGCCGCGCCGAGAGCTCGGTCGCGACCTCCGCGAGCCGCGCTCCGTCGCGCGCCACGAGCAGCACGTCGTGGCCACGCGCCGCGAAGCGCTCGGCGAAGACGCGGCCGATGCCGGCGGTGGGCCCGGTGATGACCGCGAGCGGGCGCGTCATCGCGCGACGACGCCGAGGTGGCGGAGGTACGTCGTGCGGTCGGCGAGGAATGCGCGTGTGAGGCGCACATGCTCCGTGTCCTCCGCGTCGATCGCGGACGGCGGCGCCGTGTCGAACGAGTAGCAGCGCGCGCCGGGAAGCGAGAGCAGCATCGGGGCGTGCGTCGCGATGAGGAACTGCGCGCCCTGTCGCACGCGGTCACGGATCAGCGCGAGCAACCCGAGCTGACTCTGCGGCGATAGCGCCGCCTCCGGCTCGTCGAGCAGGAACAGCCCGCCTGGCACGAGCCGGTTCGCGAACAGCCGCAGATACGCCTCACCGTGCGAGTTGGCGTCGAGGTCGATGCCGTAGCGCCGCTCCATGTCGGCGAGCGACGAGCGCGACGGGCCCAGCGCCAGCCCGAGCGCGTACGCCGAGCGCCCGGACGCGGCGAACTCGGCTTCGACGCGCTCGACCTCGGCGAGCAGCTCGCGCCGCTCGCGCTGCAGCCGCTGCACGAAGCCGAAGAAGTCTTCGGCGCGCAGGTAGAAGCCGCGCGTCGTGCGCCGCCGCCACGACAGCGTGAGCGCACGGCCGAGTGTACGCGCGGCACTCAGCGTCGCGTCGTGGTCGGTGTCGGCGCTGCCCACGGCGGGGAGGCGCGCGGCGGACGCGATCCCCTCGAGCAACGTCGACTTCCCCGACCCGTTCTCGCCGACGAAGAACGTCACCGGCGCGTCGAGCGTGAGCGCGCCGAGCGCACGGATCGCGGGAACGGTGAACGGGTAGCGGAGGTCGGCCGGCGTTCTGCGCAGATGGATCGCGGCGAGCGGCGGGGCGGGGGTCATGGGCGACAACAGTCTATCATTGTCGGCGTGTACGCGACTCCCCCGGCCCCGATCACCCGTCTGCTCATCGCACGCGGCGTCGTGCTCTGGGTGGTACTGCGCCTCACGTTTCCCGCGTCCAACTCGCTCGCGTCGGGACAGCCGCCGACGCTCGACGTCGCGCCGATCGTCGCCGCCGCGCTCGTGGCACTCGTCGGCGCGCTGCGCGACCGGCGGCCCGACACGCTGAGTGGCGGCGTGCGGCGGCGTGCGGCGGCGCGCGTCGGTCGCCGCGGCCGTCTGTCGTGCCCCCGTCCGCCTCCTCTGCGGTCCGCATCCCGCCGGTGCGGTTCCATCCCGCCCCTGCGCGTGCGTTCCGCCGTTGCCGTCGCGTTCCGCGTCTTCCGTTGCGTACCGCGGTTTCAGCCCCGCCACATCGCCGTGAGTCCCGCCGGTCAGTAGTCGGTCCCGCCGTTCGACACACTTCCGTCACCATGATCCGCTCCGATGCCCCGCGCCCTGATCTCGTCCGGCACCCCCTGGGAGCCCCTCGTCGGCTACTCACGCGCCGTGCGCGTCGGTAATCACGTGCACGTCTCCGGCACGACCGCCACCGCCTCCGACGGCACGATCGTCGGCGCTGGCGACGTCTATGCGCAGGCACGCCAGGCGCTGGCGAATGTCGGCCGCGCACTCGAGCAGGCTGGCGCCTCGTTCGCCGACGTCGTGCGGACGCGCATCTACGTGACCGACATCGCGCGGTGGGAGGCGGTTGGCCGCGCGCACGGCGAAGTGTTCGGCGACGTGCGGCCGGCGACGTCGATGGTCGAGGTGAGGGCGCTCATCGACCCGATGATGCTCGTCGAGATCGAGGCCGACGCCGTGATCGACGACTGACGCCCCGGACCCGACGCCCCGGCGCCGACGCCCCGGCGCCCCTCGCCTCAGCGACCGTACAGCGCGCGGTACATCGCCGCGTTGCGGGTGACGATCCGGACGTAGTCACGCGTCTCGCCGTACGGAATCCGCTCGACGAACAGCTCGGGGTCGCTCGCGCCCAGCCGCCGGCGCCAGCGAGCGACCGGCGTGCCGCCGGCGTTGTATGCCGCCAGCGCGTAGGCAACGTCGGGATACTGCGCGATCGACGACGCGAGGTGGCGTGTGCCCAATGCGACGCTGACGTCCGGCTCGCGCAGCAGTGACGCGCTCCACCCTACCCCGCCTCGTCGGTCGCCGAGTGACGACCAGAGCGCGCGGGCGACGGGGGGCATGAGTTGCATGAGCCCGACCGCGCCCGCCGAGGACACCGCCGTCGGCGTGAAGTTCGACTCCTGTCGGATCACTGCCGCGACGAGCGCTGGATCGAGCTGCTGGTCTCGTGCGGCGTCACGGATGAACGACTCCCACGGCCAGGGGTAGGCGAGCTCGTACGCCAGGCGCGGTGCCATCGACTGCGTTCCGCTCTCGACCGGCGCCACGGTCGCGGCGACGAGTCTCCCCGCGAGCCGCATCGCCGACGATGTCGCGCCGGCGTCGCGCAGTCCGCGCGCCACGGCCAGCGTCCGATCAGTGAACGCGCGATCCGCATCCCGTTCGCTCGATGGGCTCGCGCGACCTGCCGCACTGCGCGCACTCGACGCGGTCGGGACGCTCGACGCGGTCGACGCGGTCGACGCGGTCGGCGCGGTCGCCCAGCGCACCAGCCAGTCGCGTTCCCACCCGGCTTCGGCATCGAACCCGATGCGCTGCAGCAGCGCGATCCGCTGCACGGCCTCGTCGACGACGCGATCCGCTGGAACTGGGACCGCACTCACCGCAGGGCGCCACTCCTCCACCCCGATCCGGCGTCTCGCGAGCTCGGCGTAATACGACTGCGGCGTCTGTGTCGCGACTTCGGTCCATCGCGCACGCGCCAGTCGTGCGTCTCCGGCCGCCGACGCCGCGCGCCCCGCCCAGTACGTCGCCGCAACGTGTACGTCGCGCGACTCGTCAGTCAGCGTCGCGCCACGAATCGCGTCGAGCTCCGACAGTGCCACCCGACTGTCGCCCTCGGCGAACGCGATGAGCGCCGCGTCGAAGCGCGCCGCCGCCGCGCGACCACTGGCCGGATAGCGTCGCGCGAGCTCGAGTAACAGCCGTCGAGCCTCGGCGTCGCGCCCGTCGTCGACGGCGAGATCGGCAAGCAGCGCGAGCGCGTTCGCAGCCGCATTCGCAGCCGCACTCGCTCGTCCGCCCCCTGTCACGCCACTGTCGCTGCCGAACGTCGCTACGACGTCTCGCAGGGCGTGGCGAGCTTCCGCGGCTCCCGTCGAGCCCACACGCAGCAGCAACCGCCCCCGCTCATACGCCGCGTCGCCCGCGAGCACCCCCCCGGCATCGCGCACTCGCGTGAGCTCACCGATCGCGTCGCGCACTCGGCCGGTCCGTCCCAGGAGTGTCGCGTAACTGTAGCGATCTCGTACCGTGCCTGACGCTGCACCACCGTTGAAGACCCGACCGAACCCGAGCACCGCACGCGATGCAGGGCCCGAGACGGCGGCACTGCGCGCGATCGTCAGCTCGTCTCCGGGCGACAACGTCGCCGCGAACCATGCGTCGAGCAGCGCGACCGCCTGACGCGCCTCACTCGTCCCGCTCCGCGCCGCGACGAACCGAACGAGCGAGTCGCGAAGCGCCACTCGCGCGTCGCTGTCGCGCCGCCGTGCTGCCTCTTCGAGGCGCAGCGCGAACGCCTGCACCGCCCGCCCCGCACCGCGATATCCGACCGCGGCGCCAACGAGATCACCGGCCCGTTCGCGAGCGGTGGCCTCCGAGATCGACACCCGCTCTCGCGCCGCCGCGAGCCGCACGCCGGCGAGCCCCGCACCCCGGCGAGCCGGATCGCGCGTCACCTCGGCCGCCCGCAGCGCGAGCCAATCGGCAATCGGTGTGAGCAGCTCGCCAGCCGCCACATACGCGACCCGGGCGCTATCGGCGAGTGCCGCTGCAACGTCACTCCGCTGCCGATCCCCACGCGCCGCACCACCGCCAGATGTACGGCCGACAGCCGCGCCGGAGCCGCCGCCGGAGCCGCCCCCAGCGGATGCACCGCCAGAGGCCGCGCTGCCGACATCTTCCGCGAGCATCACGAGACGGTCGAGTGCCCGCGCCGCGACCGCGAGCCGAACTCCGCGCTCCTCTCTACTCGACGACACCTCGGCGGCATGACGCGCTTGTACCAACGCCAGTCGCAACGCCGCCTCACGAGCGGCGGCGGGGCCAGCGATCGCTCCGCGGGCGAGCGCCGCTCGAGCGCGCAGCAACGACGCGAACCCGGCCATGCCAGTGTCCTGCACGCCACGTAGCAGCGTCTCGACAGTGCCCCACTCCTCACGCGCCGCAGCGGCTGCGGCTGCGACTCCTCGTACCGCCGTCGACGGCGACGCAGAGGGAGCGAGCGACGGCACGAGCACGGCACTCGCCCGCCACGACGCGCCCGCGCCGAGTGCCTGACGCGCCGCTCGTTCGGCGGCATCACGCGCAGGAGGCAGAAACGCCACCAGCGCCTGTCCATCGTCGCGCGCCGGCATCCGATCCCCCTGCCACAGCGGCGCACGGAGCGGAGCCGTGCTACGGAGAGCACGAGTCGCACCGGTTGCGACACTCGTACCGACCACCGAGGCAATCACCACGACGACCGAGGCGATCGCCACGACGCCTAGCGCGACGAGCCTCCTCCGCTGCTGCGATCGCCGCAGATGAGCCATCATCACGTCAGTCTCCGCTGGCGCCTACGAGCGCGCCGGCGTCGCTACACCGGCGTCAGCTTTCGAGAGCGGCCGCTCTCGAGAATACGATCGTCAGCCGCTGCGCATCCTGCGACATCATCGCCGGCTCCCATCCGCCTCGGCTCCGTTCGTTGAGCAGGTCGGTCAGTGCGTCCTCGTCGTCGCGCAGATGTCGCGAGAAACGGATGACGACGGCCTGGTATTCTTTCACGCGCGCACGGTCGGAGTGGGACCACCGAGAGAGCGAAGAGTGGCACGAGGTTAGAGCAGCAGGCGTGCCATGACAAGGGTCACGAACGCCCGACGACCGTCCGCGACGACGTTCGCGCTCGACGATCGTGCGAATTCAGGGCGTCGTGGCCCACGCCTCGCAAGAGTGCCGTCTCGTACCTCTCACCGCCGCGCACTCGGTCGACGCTGCGGGGTCGTCGCAGTTGCCTCGTCCCGAACGTATGGTCACCCCCGGCCTCGAGCCCGTCTACTTTCAGGCGCCCGACTTCACGCACTGGACGGTGCACGAAGTCAGCGACCCCGACACGCCGTCGCAGCGTGCGCTCATCTTCGTCTCGTCGGTCGGCTTCCGGCGTGTGCGCCGCTATCCAGGCCACTGGCGCCAGCTCGACGCGGCAGGATTGTGGGCACTGAGCTGGGAGCGGTGACCGGTCGGTCGGCTAGCTTTCACGTATGTCCGAATCCTTCCCCGCGCTCGTCGTCGTTCGCCACCCGCTCGTGCAGCACAAGCTGACGCTGCTGCGCGACCGCACGACACCGACGAAGATCTTCAAGGAGCTCGTCGACGAGATCGCGATGCTCATGGCCTACGAGGCCACCACCGACCTCGCCCTCGACGACGTTCCCGTCGACACGCCGCTCGAGCGGGCGATCGGTCAGCCGAGTGAGCGGAAAGAAGCTGACGCTCGTGCCGATCCTGCGCGCCGGGCTCGGCATGGTCGAAGGGATTCTGCGGCTCGTTCCGTCGGCGCGCGTCGGACACATCGGGCTCTATCGCGATCACGACACGCTCGAGCCGGTCGACTACTACTTCAAGGTCCCGGGCGACGCGGCGGAGCGCGACTTCTTCGTGCTCGATCCGATGCTCGCGACCGGCGGCAGCGCCGCCTCGGCCGTCGCGTCGCTCAAGCGCGCCGGCGCGACGCGCATCCGCTTCCTCTGCCTCGTCGCCGCGCCCGAAGGCGTGCGCCGGCTCGCCGACGCGCACCCCGACGTCACGATCTACTGCGCGTCGCTCGATCGCGAGCTGAACGCGCAGGGCTACATCCTCCCGGGACTCGGCGACGCGGGCGACCGGCTGTTCGGGACCCGGTGAGCGTCACCCGAACCACTCGCGCGGACAGTCGCGCTGCTGCCGCGCCGCGTCGAGCACCCACTGCTGCGTCGCCGAATCGACGATTTCGGTCGCCACCCGGTCGAACCAGCGTCGCGCGGCGGCGTAGTCGCCGACGCGCCGCCACAGCTCGCCGACGAGATAGGTCAGCACCGCGCGCTCCTCGCGCGCCACGCCGTCGAAGCCCGTCGAGCGCCTCCTCGAACTCCCACGCCGCCTTGCGGCGGAAGAAGCGCTCGGCCTCGATGTCGCCCTCGTCCACGCAGCACCACGCAGCGCGCAGCAGCAGGTCGGCGACGTGCCGCGGCTCGAGCCCCTGCCACTCGGCCACCTTCGCGGCCGCCTCGTACTTCTCCGAGCCGACGAGCGACGCGTGGTCGAGCACCGCGCGCGTGACGGTCGGCGCGAGCTCGTTCCACACGTGCTCGCGCAGCGTCGGGGTCACGTCGGCGTCGTCGGTGAAGTCGCGCTCGGCGCCCGAATAGCCGCAGCGGTTGCACATGTGGATGAGGTACGGCAGCGGCTGCGTGCCGGCGGCGCGCTCGTGGAAGTCGGTGCGCTTGCCGCCGAACGAGTTCGTCGAGACGACCGGCTGCGAACGAAGCGCGTCTCGCAGATGGGGCAGTGCAGCTCGATTTGCTGCAGCGTCGTCATCGATCCTGCTCCTGCGGTCATCCGTCGGCGTGGAGTGTTCGTACCGGAGCACCAAGAAACTTCCATGCCATGCGCGGCTCGGCTCACCGAGTCGCTCGTGTCGCGTGTCACACGGCGCACGGCGACGCCGGCACACGCCGCACCGCGCCTCCGCGCGCGCTCTTGTTCGCCTCCGAGGCCACGTCTATCTTCTGCCTCCCGTGACCCTCCTGCCGTCGTAGATGCTGATCAACCTGCTGCCCGATTTCCTCGCCGTTCTCGAGAGCGAGGATCGCGTCGCCGCCTACCAGCGCTACTTCGAGGCGCACCGGACGCTGCTCGCCGCGTACTGGGACAACTACGTCGTCGACCCCGACGGCCCGCACTTCGACGAGGTCGTGCGCGCGACCGTCGCCGCCGATCGCGCCGACCTGCACGCGATGCTCGCTCGCACCGACGTCGTCGCACTCGCCGCCGCCGCGCACGACCGTGCCGCGCAGCTGCTCGCGAGGACGTCGAGGTCGACGTCGTGCTCATGGTCGGCGTCGGCGCCGCGAACGCCGGAGAGCTCGTCGTCGACGGCCGAGGCATCGCGTTCGTCTGCCTCGAGCACTTCACCGGCGTCGCGAATCCGACGACGCAGGGGCTCGGCCTCGACCCCGAGCTCATTCCGCTCTGGCTCGCGCACGAGATGACGCACGCCGTGCGCTACACCTCGCCCGCGAGCCGCAGCGAGATGCGCCCGCTCGTCACCGAGTGCGGCGGATACTACTCGTACTGGGAGACGGGTCGGCGCGCCGCCTTGCGCGAGCTGCTCGTGAACGAGGGGCTCGCCGTGCAGGTCTCGCGCCTCGTCAGCCCTGGCCACGCCGCGTGGGAGTACTTCGGCTACGGCCGCCGGCAGTACGCGCGCGTGCGCGAGCTCGAGCCGGTGATCACGCGCGCCGTCTCTGCCGACATCGATCGCGCCGGACTCGGCCTCCGCCTGCGCTAGCTCTCGGGCGGGATGAGCGACGAGGCGCGCACCGTCGACCGCTACGTCCTCCCCGAGCGCAGCGGCTACTTCCTCGGTGCCCGCATGGTCGAGCCGGCGATCGTGCAGCGCGGCGTGGCGTGGGCGGTGCGGGCGTCGGCGGAGGAGCTGTGCGCGGTCGGGTCGGCGCGGGCGGTACGCCCGGCGGCGAGCGCCTGACGCGGCGTTCGCTCTCCACCGGCATCCTCGGGGCGCACGAAGGCACTTTCGTTGGCATCCCGTCGTCGGCTCGGCTGCGGAGTCCTGCTCGGAGTCGCCGCTCTGTCGCCGGGCGTCGCGCTCCTGGTGGCCGGCCGTTGGGTCCAGACGCACGGCGGTGGGCGAGCGGTGCTCGTCGGCGGGGTGGCGGCGCTGGCGCTCGGGCTGTTCGTTCTCGTGACGCTCGGCTCCGCGCTTCGGAGGTCGGCGATGGAAGGCGGACGTGACGTTCGGACGTGACGGGCGGAAAGGCGCCGTCACTTCCCCACGCAGAACGTCGAGAACAGCCGCCCGAGCACGTCCTCGACGTCGATCGCGCCGATGATCTCGTCGAGCGCGTGCACGGCGGCTCGCAGATGCACCGCCGCCACCGGCGCCGGCAGCGCGTCGACGGCGAACGCCTCGACGAACTGCGCGAGCTCGGCGTGCGCCTCGCTCAGCGCGCGCTGGTGCCGCTCGCGCGTGACGAGCGGCGTGTCGATCGACGGCGCGTCGTAGCGCGCCGAGAGCGCATCGAGGATCGCGGCGACGAGGGCGTGCAGCCCCTCGCCCGTCGTCGCGCTGACCGCGATCGGCGATGTGGTGGTACGGTCGGCGTCGGATCGGTTCGGTGGGGGCGTCGAGCTCGTGGCATCTTGCGTACGGGGGGCCCCCCCCTGGGGGGCGGAGGCGAGGTCACTCTTGGTACGCACCTCGATCAGCGGCGCCGTCGTGAGCGGCCGCACGCGCGCCACCGTCGCGTCGACGTCGTCGGCCGTCTCGCCGCACGCGAGCACGACGTGCGCCCGCGCGACCCACCGCTCCGACAGCTCGATCCCCGCCCGCTCGATCTGGTCGACGGTCTCCCGCAGCCCCGCCGTGTCGACGAGGCGCAGCGGCCACGCCGCTCCCGGCACCTCGAGCAGCACCTCGAGCGCGTCGCGCGTCGTGCCCGGCACCTCGGTCACGATCGCCCGCGCCTCGCCGGCGAGCGCGTTGAACAGCGACGACTTCCCCGCGTTCGGGGGCCCCGCGATGACGACGAGCGCGCCGTCGCGCACGATGGCGCCGGCGGGCACGGTGTGCAGCAGTGCGGCGACGCTGTCGCGCGCGCCCTCCGCGGCGGCGAGCATCCGCGCCCGCGGGACCGGCCCGTCGTCCTCGTCTGGGAAGTCGATGTCGTAGGCGACCAGTGCCTCGACGTCGAGCACCCGCTCGCGCAACTCGGCCACGCGCCGCGACAGGCCGCCGTCGAGCTGCGCGACCGCGGCGCGCCGCATCGCCTGCGTTCGCGCGTCGATCAGGTCGCCGACCGCCTCGGCCTGTGCGAGATCGAGCTTGCCGCGCAGCACGGCGCGGCGCGTGAACTCGCCTGGCAGCGCCTGTCGCGCGCCGGCCGCGACGAGCGCCGCCAGCGTCGCCGCCGGAACCGCGTGCCCGCCGTGCGTGGACAGCTCGACGACGTCCTCGCCCGTGTACGAGCGCGGCGCCGGGTAGCGTCGTCACGAGCGGTCGGTCGATCGGCTCGCCGGTGCGCGGGTCGCGCACGGCGCACAGCGTCGCGACGCGCGGCGACAGGGGCCACGGCGCGAGCACGCGTGCGGCCACGTCGAACGCGCGTCGGCCCGCTCACGCGCACGACGGCGATCGCCGCGCGTCCCGGGGCCGTCGCGATCGCCGCGATCGTGTCTTCGTCGCCGGCAGTTGGTATCATGACGACATCATCGCGCGAGCGTGAGCGTCTCCCCGGGCTCGAGAATCCGCACGTCGCCCGCCCGCGCGTAGCTGCGGCAGCGCCGCCCGCAGCCGCGCGATCGCGTCGTGCGCCCCCGACGTCATGTGGTTGAACGTCCCCCAGTGGTACGGCACGAAGTAGCGCGCGCCGAGGCGCCCGAACAGCTCGAGCGCGTCCTCGACGGTCAGGTGCCCGGCGCGGAAGCGCGCCGCCTTCCACTCGGGCGCGTGCCCGATCGGGAGCAGCGCGACGTCGAGCGGCCTGCCGAGCGCGCCGCAGACACGTGCCGCCAACGCGTGCGTCGACGGGGTGAGCGCGGTGTCGCCGGCGAAGAGCACGCTGTGTGACGGCGACGTCGAGGAGGTACATGTGCGCCTCGCTTCGCCAGCGGTCGAACCCGTAGCGGCTCCCGACGTGCGTCGCGCGCTCCGCATGCACCATCACGGTGCCTAACGAGTGGTCGGCGCCTGCGGCGAGCGGCCGCGCGGTCGAGATGCCGCGCCGCGTGAGCCACGCGGCGACGGTCGGCGGCGCGATCACGGGAACGTCGTGCCGCATCCGCTGCAGGGCGCCTAACGATGTGAGCGACAGGTGGTCGACGTGCGCGTGCGTCACGAGCACCGCGTCGAGCCTGGGCAGCGCGGCGAGCGCGATGCCCGGCGCCGCGACGCGCTTCAACCGCGACCCGATCGCGAACGGGCCGAGCGCGTCGTCGAAGTTCGGGTCGGTGAGGATCGTGACGCCGTCGAGCTCGATGAGGAGCGTCGCGTGGCCGACGTAGGTGATGCGCGCGGGGTGCATTCCACCACTGCCGGGCAGATTCCGCGCCCGACCTCGACCCACTCGACCATGCCCCGTCGTCCGCTCGCCGCGCTCGCGGCGGCAGCCGGCCTACTCTACCGTCGTGCAGAAGCCGTGGGTCAACACGTTCGTGTTCGGCCTCGTCCCGGCGCCGCCGATCAGCGTCTCGCAGCGGTGCCCGGTCGTCGTCCAGAAGGTCACGGCCGAGCGGAGCTTCCTGCACAGCTGACGCCGGGTTCCCAGCCGTCACTCCTCGCTCCGCTCGGAGTGACGGGCGGGGGCACTACGCCCTCAACGGCGACCCCTTCCGGATCGGCGTGCCTTCCACGGGCGGGCTTCCCCCCGACTTCTTCCGTTCCCGCGCGATGAGCCACTGCTGCGGGATCATGATGAGGTTCTGCGTCAGGTAGTAGAGGTTCAGCCCCGAGGCGAGGTTCAGGAAGAAGAACAGGAAGACGGCCGGCATCACGTAGGCCATCATCTTCTGCTGCTGCATCTGCGGGCCCGCCGGCGCGGTGCGCATGCCGATCCACGAGAGCAGGAACTGCGTCGCCGCGACGAGCACCGGCATGACGTAGAACGGGTCCTTGATCGAGATGTCGGGCAGGTACAGGAACGGCACGCCGCGGAACTCGATCGTGTTCTGGAACACGTGGAAGAGCGCGAAGAAGATCGGCAGCGGAATGAGCATCGGCAGACAGCCGGTGACCGGCGCGAGCGGGCTCATGCCGTGCGCCGCGTACAGCCTCGTCATCTCCTGCTGCAGCTTCGCCGGGTCGCCCTTGTGGCGCGTCTGGATCGCCTGCAGCTCCGGCTGGAGCCGCTGCATCTTGACCTGCGTGCGCATCATCCCCTGCTGGAGCGGCCACAACGCGAGGCGCACGATGACGCCGAACAGCACCAGCACCCAGCCGTAGCTCAGCGCGAACGTGTCGTGCATCCAGAACAGCGCCTTGATGCAGAACGTCGCGAACGGCTGCACGACGCCCTGGAGCCACCCGCCGTACGGGTTCACGTTCTCGAAGTCGCGCCCCATCGCCGTGAGGTGGCGGTACTCGAGCGGGCCGGCGTAAACGTCCATCGCGAAGCCGCCGTTGTTCAGCGCCTGCACGATCGTGCCGCTCGCGTGCGTCGCGACTTTCGAGGTGCGGACGCCGCCCTGCAGCGTCGCCTCGGTGAACGTCATCCCTGCAGGGGCGAGCGCGCCGACGAGGAAGTACTTGCTCTTCGCGACCGCCCACGTCAGCGGGCCCGGAACGATCTCGCGCTCTCCTGGCTCGAGGCGCGAGAACGCCGCCGCCTTCGCATCCTTGTTCGTGCGCTTGTACGCGTAGGCGAGATGCGTCAGGTGATCGAGCGAGTCCGTCTCGGTCGTCTGCAGCCGCGCCGGCAGGTCGACGAGCAGATATGCCGGCCCCGTCACGTTCCCGACGGTGCCGCGCAGGTGCGCGACGAAGCTGTCGGGAACGAAGGAGTAGACGAACTGCACCGGCACCGTCGCCCCGGCGCGCGTCTGCGCGACGCCGTCGAGTTGCACGACCTGCACGGTGGCCGCGCCGTTCCTCGCTCCGCTCGGGGCGACAGGGCGCGTGGCGGTGAACAGCGTGCGCGAGAGCACGAGTGTGTCGCCGGGGATCACGACGCGGTACGACAGGAGCGCCTCGTTCCGCGCCGCCAGCTCGACCGGCCGCCCGCCCCCGAGCGT
The DNA here is from genome assembly GCA_963843845.1 of uncultured Gemmatimonadaceae bacterium. Classification (GTDB taxonomy): domain Bacteria; phylum Gemmatimonadota; class Gemmatimonadetes; order Gemmatimonadales; family Gemmatimonadaceae; genus Gemmatirosa. The sequence goes on from CAWJMB010000002.1 coordinate 122,465, forward strand.
GGCCGGGGCGAGACTTCTGTAGTCGCGCATCTCCGCGCCGACCAGCGATGCGCCGGCGGTGCTCACGCGATACGACGTCGTCGCGCCGCCGACGCTCAGCACCTCTGCCGCCGCCGAGGGGGCCGGAGCGGCTGTCGCGACAGTCGGCGCACCAGAGATCGACGGTGTCTGAGCCGAGGCAGCCGGCGCGGTGGCCGGCGTGGCCGACGGCACCGTGGCCGGCGTGGCCGACGGCGCCGTGATGGCGGTCGTCGGGGTCGCGGCGGGATCGTCGCCGAGGCCGGCGAGCGGCGCGTCGGGAAGAGCAGTTGCGCGACGAGCACGACCCCCACGGCGAGCACGAGGGCGAGCAGCAGTCGTCTATTGTTTTCCATGACTATGTGAGCGACGGACGGGCGGCGGGCGACGCCGGGAGACGCTCGAGCGTCTCGCGCTTCTTAGGGGACCGGGTCGTAGCCGCCGGGGCGGAACGGGTGACAGCGGCCGATACGGCGCACCGTCAGCCAGCTCCCGCGTATCGCGCCGTGCTTCTCGAGCGCCTCGATGCCGTACGCGGAGCAGGAAGGATAATAACGGCACTGTCCGCCGAGCAGCGGCGAGAGCGCGACCTGGTAGGCGCGGACGACGAGCACGAGCAGCGTGGCGACCATCGATGCGCGCTACGGCTCGCGGGGGGTCGTGAGATTCACGACCACGCGGTCGATCTGACGTGCCAGCGCCGCGAAGTCGTCGTCGTACGCTTCGGCTCGTGCGCGAACGACGAGCTCGCACGGGTGCAGCCCCGGCGGCGTCGGCAGCACCGGCAGGAGCCGGGTGCGGACGAGCTCGCGCAGCCGCCGTTTGAGGCGATTCCGGTCGACGGCGGAGTGGCGGTGTCGCGGAACGATGATGCCGACACGACACGACTCTGCCGCGACCACGCGCACTTCGAGGTGCTCCGCCTTGATGCGCCGCCCCTGTCGCCGCACCCGGTCGAGATCGGCGCCGCGGGTGAGCCGGCGATCGCGCGGAAATGCGAACGGCCGGCGGTTCGCTCGCGTGCCCGAGGTGCTCGAGGCATCGCGCGGCGAATCGCCGGCCGACGTCGGATCCTGACGCGGACCCTGATGTGGATCCACCGGCGGTGGCTACACGCTCAGGCGCGAATCGCTCGGGCGCCCGTCCTCAGGCGCCCGCGACGTACTTGGTCGGGATCTGCACGGTGAGACGCTTGCGCCCCTTCTTGCGGCGGCGGCTCAGCACTTCGCGCCCCCACTTGTCGGCCATGCGCGTGCGGAAGCCGTGCGTGCGGATGCGGCGCTTGTTACGGGGGCGGTAGGTCGGCTTACCCATCGAAGTGCTCCAACGAGGTGCTGGCGATATGCAGGGCGCTATGCGCGAGCGCGAGGCGCCGGCGCGAACAGTCGAATGCCCCGCACATCGCTGCCCGGGACAGACCGGTAAACGTAGTCCTGGCCTACACTTGCGTCAACCCGCCCGTGCTCGGCACGAGCCGCGCGACCGTGCGGTACGTGACAGCGAGCAAGTTATCCACGTCCTCGGCGAAGTTCTCCACGAACGCGTTGATTTTTCCACATCGTCGCATCACTTTCGCCTCCCCGCATCACTGTCCTTCTCGCCTGCCTGATGTCGCTGTCGGCCACCGAAGTCTGGGAACGTCTGCTCCTCCGCGCTCGCTCGGAGCTTCCCGAGTCGACGTACCGCACCTGGCTCGAGCCGACCGAAGCGCTGGCCCTCGAGCGGGACGCGGTCGTCGTCGGCGCGCCCGACCAGTTCGCGGCCGACTGGAACACCTCCAAGCACGCCGCCCTCCTCTCCTCGTACGCCCCCGTCGCGCTCGGCCACCCGATCGAGGTCGTCTTTCAGGTGCACACGAGCCGGAAGGCGAGAGAGCAGATGGATTTTCTCGTCGAGCCGCCGCCGGTGGCGGTGAAACAGCCGGGGAGCGGGGAGCCCGGAGCGGGGAGCGGGAGGGCGCAGGCACCGGATTCTCGATCCCCGCTCCCCGATCCCCGGCCCGTTCACAGCGCCCCGCTCAACCCGCGCTACACCTTCGACCACTTCGTCATCGGTCAGTCCAACGACGTCGCCGCGGCGGCCGCGGGGGGGGCGGCGCAGGCACCGGGGAAGGTCTACAACCCCCTGTTCATCTACGGCGACACCGGGCTCGGCAAGACGCATCTCATCCAGGCGGTCGCGCACGAGCTGCTGGGGCGCAATCCGATGACGCGCGTCACCTACGTCAACACCGAGCAGTTCACGAACGAGTTCGTCGCCGCGCTGCAGAGCCGCACGACGCTCGACTTTCGACGGCGCTACCGCGAGACCGACATCCTCCTCGTCGACGACGTGCAGTTCCTGCGCGGCAAGGAGACCACGCAGGAAGAGTTCTTCCACACGTTCAACGCGATCTACGAGGCCGGGCGGCAGATCTGCCTGACGAGCGACCGCCCGCCGAAAGACATTCCTGGTCTCGAGGCGCGTCTCGTGAGCCGGTTCGAGTGGGGGCTCGTCGCGAACGTCGACCTCCCCGAGTTCGAGCATCGCGTCGCGATCCTGCGCAAGAAGGCGCAGCTCGACCACCTCGAGAGCTCGATCCCCGACACCGTCCTCGAGTTCATCGCCGAGCACGTGAAGTCGAGCGTGCGGGAGCTGGAAGGGTCGATCATCAAGCTCCTCGCTTACGCGTCGCTCAAGCGCGGCGACATCACGATCGAGCTCGCGCGCGAGGCGCTGCGAGACAAGCTGCGGGTGGAGGACGGTGCGGCTGCCGGGGCTCGGGACGCGGGGCTCGGGGCCCGGGCGGGTGCCTCCTGGGCGGGCGCGAGCGGGAATCGGGCGGCCAGCGTCTACTCGTCGCCGCCAGGCTCCAAGTCGGCCGAGCGCGCTGCGCTGTCGGTCATGACGATCCAGCAGATCGTCGGCGCGGAGTGGGGGGTGACGCCGGAAGGGCTGCAGTCGAAGACGCGGACGAAGGCGTTGACGACGCCGCGGCAGATCGCGATGTGGCTGTGCCGCGAGCTGCTCGCGTTACAGCTCGTCGAGATCGGCAACGCGTTCGGCGGGCGCGACCACTCGACGGTGATCCACTCGCTCGAGCGGGCGCAGGCGATGATGGCGGAAGACGAGGCGTTCCGGGGGCGTGTGGAGAAGGTGCGCGGGATGTTGGTAAGCATCCGCGGCTAGCCGGTCTTCCCACACGCTGTGCACACGACCGGGCACGGCGGGCGCCGGACATCCACACCGGTGGCGGGGCGCGGCGGGAGTCCACATCGCCGTCCACACGTCATCCACGCGCCAACTCGTTCTCCGGCAGTGAGTTCGGCCGCCTCTCCCCGAGTCCACAATCTCTACTGGTACTACTGGGTTTTAGATCTATAAAGAACAGCTAGATAGCAGAGCGACGGCTGTGTATTCTGCGCCGAGCGCCCTGACCTCTTTCATCCCGTCTCCTCGATGCGGTTCACGATCTCGCGAGAGAAGTTGCAGGAAGGCCTCGGCGCCGTCGCGGCGAGCATCCCGGCGAAGACGACGCTCCCGGTGCTCTCGAACATCCTGCTCGAGACGACCGACCGCGGGATCCGGCTCTCGGGGACCGACCTCGACATCGCGGTGAGCACGGAAGTCGCGGCCGACGTCGAGACGCAGGGCGCGATCACGATCCCGGCGAAGAAGCTGAGCGAGATCGCGCGCGAGCTGCCGCCGTCGCCGGTGAAGATGTCGGCGAGCGGGGAGCAGCGGATCAGCCTCGAGTGCGGTCGGTCGCGCTTCAAGCTGCTCGGGCTGCCGAAAGACGAGTTCCCGGCGTTCCCCGGGGTGAAGTTCGACGAGAGCTGGCGGGTGAAGAGCGGCGAGCTGCAGAAGCTCATCATGCACACGGCGTTCGCGGTGAGCACGGAGGAGAGTCGCCCGATCCTGAACGGGGTGCTGTGGGAGCTGCGGCCCGACCGGATGCGCATGGTCGCGACGAACGGGCACCGGCTGGCGAAGATGGAGGAGCCGATCGCGTCGAGCGGCGGCCAGCAGGGCGACCTCATCGTGCCGCCGAAGGCGCTCGAGCAGATCCGCCGACTGTTCCCGGCCGACGAGGAGCTCGAGATCGCGCGCGGCGACAATCACCTCGGCTTCCGCTCGCCGGTGACGTCGGTGTTCACGCGACTGATCGAGGGGCCGTACCCGCCGTACGAGCAGGTCATCCCGAAGGACAACGACAAGGTCGCGATCGCCGACAAGGCGTCGCTGACGCAGGCACTGAAGCGCATGTCGGTCGTCGCGAGCGACCAGACGCACCGCATCCGACTGTCGTTCAATACGGGGATGCTCAAGTTCTCCGTGCAGACGCCGGACCTGGGCGAGGCACAGGACGAGCTGCCGATCCGCTACGAGGGGGACCAGCTCGACATCGGGTTCAACGCGTCGTACCTGCTCGAGATCCTGCGCTTCATGCCGACCGAAGAAGTGAAGCTGACGTTCCGGGCGCCGGAGCGGGCGGCGACGATCGAGCCGGAGGGGTGGGACGACCCGGGACAGTATCTGTGTCTGGTGATGCCGCTGCGGCTCATGGACTGACGCGGCGGCTTCGGTTTCGTGCGGGGGTCCGACCCGCGCTCCCCGCTATGACAGCGCCCGCCGACGAGTCATCGTCGGCGGGCGTTCTCGTCTCGCATTCGCACACCGATCTCTCATGCCGAGAGCGAAGTCACAGCCTGCCGACACGACGGCGCGCCGGCTCGTGATCCACCTGTGAGCCACGACCTGGCGCCTCTGTAGCCGATCAACTCCAAGCGCGAACCGCGAGCCCCCTGATCGCCGGTTCGGCAGCTATCTCCCCGAGGCACTCATGGAGCTCCGCACCGACCGGTGTACGCTGCGCCCGTTCCGGTTCGCCGACGCGGCGAGCGTCGCGCGGCACGCCGACAACCGGCAGATCTGGCTCAATCTGCGCGACCTGTTCCCCCACCCCTACACGGTCGCCGACGCCGAGCGGTACGTGGCGCGGGTGGCCGCGGAGATGCCGGTCACCCGGTTCGCGATCGACGTGGGCGGCGAGGCGGTCGGCAGTGTGAGCCTGAAGCTCGGCAGCGACGTCGAGCGCCGGTCGGCCGAGATCGGGTACTGGCTCGGGGAGGCGTACTGGGGGCGGGGGATCATGAGCGCAGCGGTCGGTGCCGTGACCGCGTACGCGCACCGGGAGCTGGACCTGCTGCGGGTCTTCGCGGTCCCGTTCGCTCGGAACCCGGCGTCGGTGCGGGTGCTGGAGCGGGCAGGCTATCGACGTGAGGGGGTCATGCGACGGAGCGCGGTCAAGGACGGCGAGATCCTCGATCAGTACCTGTACGCCGCGGTCCGCGAGTGATGAATGCCGAGCGACGAGCGATGCCCGAACGCCGAGAATCCATGATCGTCCGTACCTGGCGCGCGAGCGCCGCGACCGACCGGCGGCACAGCTACCCGGAGCACTTCGCCGCCGCCGTCCTCCCGGCGCTCCGCTCGGTGCCGGGCTTCCTCGGCGCCTACCTGCTGGAGCGCGAGGTCGGCGCGGAGGTCGAGTTCGTCGTGCAGTCGCTGTGGGCGTCGGCGGAGGCGGTCGCCGGGTTCGCCGGCCCGCAGCCGCTGGTCGCGGTGGTGCACCCCGAGGCGGCGGCGCTGCTGCTGCGGTATGACGAGACGGTCACGCACCACGTCGTGCTCGCGGCGCCCGACGGACCGCCGTCGCCCGCCGCCTGACGAGAGGCACGGACGCAGCAGCGCCAGCGCTCGTGGCGATTCACCTGCTTCGGCGCGATGACGCTCCTCGCCGTGCTGGCCGGATTCGGGCGCACGGACGCCGTTCCGATGACGCAGGGCCGCTTCTCGGCGCCGCTGGTGATCCACCTCCACGGGGCGCTCGCGTTCGCCTGGGTGCTGCCGTTCCTGATCCGGCCGCTTCTCGTGCGGTGGGACGGTCGCGATGGCACTGACGCCTCGGGTGGGTCGGGCTCCCGCTCGCGAGTGGCGTGGCGGTGACCATGCTGCCGGCCGGCGTCGTGCAGGCCACGCGAGAGGCGCGCGCCGACGCCGGGGCCGACGGGGATCTCCTCGCTCCTCCCGCCACTGGTTTCCGGACGTGCCGCGCGCGGACATCTGGTTCACCCTCGTGCTCGTCGACGTGTGGATCGTGGCGGCGCAGTGGTGTCACGACGTCCTGGGCACCCTCGGCGCGACCGGCTCCCGACGAGATCGCTGTGCGACGTGGCTGTGCGATGTGGCGGACGCGGGCGAGGCAGTACCGCTTACCGACGGTACTCGCGAACGACGCGCGCGTCGACGATGTAGTCGAGCCGCGGGAAGACGCGGCGCAGATAGGCGTTGCCCTGCCTGCCCAACGAATCCTGCGACGGGCCCGGGAACGTCTGCCCGCCGCGCGTCCCCGAGTACTCCCAGTTCAGCGAGTCGAGCACCGCGATCCCGTCGATGACGCGGCCGATCGGCGGGAAGCCGAAGCCGTTCAGCGTGTCGAGGCGCGCGTTGTCGACGAGGTTGAAGAACAGTTGCGTCGATCGGGTGTTCGCGCCGCCGCGCGCGAAGGCCAGCGTGCCGCGCACGTTCGACGTGCGCACGGTGTCGTCGGGGATGCCGGTGCCGCGCCAGGCGCGCGAGACGGCGGTGTCGCCGTGGATGCCGAACTGCGCGACGAACTTGTTGATCGTGCGGTGGAACGCGACGTCGCGGAAGAAGCCGTGCCGTACGAGTCCGTAGAAGCGGTCGGCGCCGCGCGGCGACCAGTCGCGCCGAGTGCGGACGAGCATCGTCCCTTTCGTCGTGCGGACGGCGACGTCGAAGGAGTCGGGGGCCGCGCGGAGGAACGCCGGGTCGCGCGGCGTCCTGATCGACGCCCGGTGGGCGCACGCGGCGGCGAGGAGCAGGATGCCGGCGCATGCGGCGAGGCGAACATTGGTCGGCGTCATGCGACATTATAGCCACGACGTCCACACCCTTCTCTGCCGCGTAGACCAGTCGCACCGTTCCATGCACCCCATTCGTCGCTCGTTCATCGCCGCGCTGCTGCTCTCGACCGCCGCCTGCTCCACGACCCCGCGCCCCGCGCAGCAGCTTCCTCCCGAACGCGGCGTTCGCACCGACTCGGTCGTCGTGCGCGTCGCGAACCGCGACCCGCGCCCACTCGCTCTCGCCGTCGCGCGCGAGGGGGTGCAGACGGCGCTCGGCGAGGTGGGGGCGAACGCCGACGCGCGGTTCGCGGTCCCCGCTGCCGTCGCCGCCGGCGCCCCGATCGCGCTCGTCGCGACGGCGAGCCGCGAGACGGTGCGGACGGCGCCGTTCTCCGTGCGCGCCGGGCAGGTGATCTGGTACGACATCGCCCCGGGCCTCGTCGGCAGCCGGGCGCGCGTGCGGTGGCCGGAAGAGGGGCGGCCGCGGTGAGAGCGCGTCCCTCCCCGGCAGCTCTCCCTCGGCACTTCCCCGCTCCACAGGACCACTCGTGACATCGTTCGACTACGACCTCGTCGTCATCGGCAGCGGACCCGCCGGTCAGAAGGGCGCCATCGCCGCGGCGAAGCTCGGCAAGCGCGTCGCGATCACCGACCGGCAGGAGATGGTCGGCGGCGTGTGTCTGCACACCGGGACGATCCCGAGCAAGACGATGCGCGAGGCCGTGCTGTACCTGAGCGGGTTCCGGCAGCGCACGTTCTACGGCAGGGACTACGTCGTGAGCGACCGCATCGGCGCGCGCGACCTCGCGCACCGCGTCAACGCGGTCATCGGGCGCGAGACCGAGGTCGTGCGCAACCAGCTCCGCCGCAACGGCGTGACGACGCTCGCCGGCACGGTGCGCTTCGTCGACCCGCACACGCTCGAGATCGCGTCGAGCACGGGGGCGACGACGCGCGTGTCGGCCGGGCACGTGCTGATCGCCTGCGGCACCCGCGCGGCGCGCAACGACGCGATCCCGGTCGACGGCGTGCGCGTCTTCGACGCCGATCAGGTGCCGTGCGTGCAGGAGCTGCCGCGCGAGCTCATCGTCGTCGGCGCCGGCGTCATCGGGCTCGAGTACGCGTCGATGTTCACGGCGCTCGACATCAAGGTCACGATCATCGACCAGCGCCCGACGCTGCTCGACTTCGTCGACCGCGAGCTGATCGAGGGCCTGCTCTATCACCTGCGCCGCCGGGGGGCGACGATGCGGCTCGGCGAGACGGTCGCGTCGGTCGGGCTCGACGAGAAGGGGCGCGTCGAGGCGGTGCTGGAGAGCGGGAAGCGGGTGCGCGGCCAGGCGCTGCTGTATGCGGTCGGCCGGCAGTCGAACAGCGACCTGCTGCACCTCGGCGCGGCCGGCCTCGCTACCGAGTCGCGCGGCCGCGTCGCGGTGAACGCGCACTTCCAGACGTCGGTGCCGCACATCTACGCGGCCGGCGACGTCATCGGCTTTCCGTCGCTCGCCTCGGCGTCCACGGAGCAGGGGCGGTTGGCGAGCGCCCACATGTTCGGCGTGCCGCACCGGCCGCTCGTCGCCGATTTATTGCCGTACGGCATCTATACCATCCCCGAGATGTCGATGGTGGGGCGCACCGAGCAGCAGCTCACCGACGCCCGCGTGCCGTACGAGGTCGGCGTGGCGAAGTACGAGGAGCTGGCGAAGGGGCAGATCCTCGGCGACGACACGGGGATGCTGAAGCTCCTGTTCTGCCCCGACTCGCTGCGGCTGCTCGGCGTGCACGTGATCGGCGAGGGGGCGACCGAGCTGATCCACATCGGGCAGGCGGTGCTCGCGTTAGGCGGCACGATCGAGTACTTCCGCGACTCGGTGTTCAACTACCCGACGCTCGCCGAGGCGTACAAGGTCGCGGCGCTGGCGGGGCTCAACCGGCTGTAGCGCGACGCCGCGGCTCGACACCGCGGCTCGACACCGCGGCTCGACACCGCGGCGCGACGGCTCGTCCCGCGCGACGCCCCGCCGGGACGCGGCGCGCGCATGTTGCGCGATGCGCGCGGCACGCGGCCGCGCGCGCGGCGCCCTCCGCGAGGTCCGTCATGCGTCACCCCGCTCCACGGTTCGCGGCGCGCCTGCTCGCCGCCGCGCTGCTCGCGTTTCCCGGCTGCGGCTCCGGCGCCGGGCCGACGGCGTCGCGGCCCGACGGCGGCGTGCACGTGCTGTTCGTCGGCAACAGCCTCACGTACACGAACGCGCTGCCGCGCACGCTCGCCGACCTCGCGGCGACGACGGGGGACACGATCCGCGCGGCGAGCGTCGCGTACCCGGACTTCGCGCTCGTCGACCACCTCGCGAACGGCGCCGCGGCGCGGGCGATCGCGGCGGGCGGGTGGCGCTACGTCGTGCTGCAGCAGGGGCCGTCGTCGGTGCAGGCGAACCGCGACTCGCTCGTCGACATGACGCGCCGCTTCGACGCCGCCATCCGCGCGGCGGGCGCGCGCACCGCGCTGCTCAGCGTGTGGCCGCAGACGGTGAACCTCTCGACGTTCGACCGGGCGATCGAGTCGTACCGGCTCGCGGCGGCGGCGGTGGACGGGCTCTACCTCCCCGTCGGCCTCGCCTGGCAGCTGGCGCTCGCGCGCGCGCCGGCGCCGCCGCTCTACGCGCCCGACGGGCTGCACCCGAGCCCGTTAGGCACCTACCTCGCCGCGCTCGTCATCTACGAGCGGTTCACGGGGAAGGACGCGCGGCTGCTGCCGCCGCGCGCCGTCGTCGACGGGCGCGACGTCGGGGCCGCGGAGGCGGTCGTGCGGGCGCTGCAGCAGGCGGCGCACGACGCGAACGCGGCGTCGTAGTGAGAGAGCCTGTAGTGATCTGACGGAAGGAACCGAAGGAACGGAAAGAACTCGAAGGGCTGGGCAGGAGCACGTACCGAGCACTTCGGGTTCCTTCCTGTTCCTCCGGTTCCTTCCGTGAAATCCACTACAGGCTTCCGTCCGGAAAGCCGAGCCGGCGCAGGAGGAGCGCGAACGCGTCGGGCGGAAGGTGGCCGCCGCTCGCCTGGTCGTGGCCGTGGCCGAAGCGGCCGTGATAGTCGCCGATCGAGCCCAGATCGATCGACTGGAGCAGCGCCGGCAGGCTCAGGTCGGTGCGCGCGGTGCGCATGCTGAACGCGATCCCGTCGGCGACGTAGCCGTCGTTCGCGGCGAGCACGGCGTGCCCCGGCAGTCGGCCGCGCCACTGCTGCGCGATGAGCGGGTGGATCTGACACGCCGAGTGCATGCGGAGCAGCGCGTATGGCCCGGTCGTGGAGAAGCGGGGCGCCGCGCGGCGCGCGACCGCGAGCGCCGCGTTCACCTCGGCGCGGTAGGCGCGCAGGCGGTCGGCGCCGCGCGCGACATCCTCGCTCACGGCGCGCGGACCGTCGACCTCCAGCAGCATGCGGAGCGGCGTCGCGACGTCGAACGCGCTCGCGCGGCGGGCCGCGTTCACGAGCACGACGGCCTCCTTGAGCCACTTCGCCGTGTAGCGGGTGCGCAGGGTGCCTAACGCCGGCCACGGCGCGCGCTCGCCGAGGTCGCTGATCGTGCCGACGGCGGCGAGCCACGCGAGGTCGTCGACGTCGGTGGTGCTCGCGAGCAGCTCGTAGGCGAGCCACGCCGAGGCGGGAATGGGGTCCCAGCCGTAGCCGGAGATCACGGTCGCGTTCTCGGTAGGCACCCCCGTCGGCCGGTGGTGGTCGACGTAGAGCGTCGGCACGTCCGGCAGCACGCCGGCCTCGTGCACGCCGAGGTCGGTGACGATCAGCGCGTCGGGGGCGAGGGCGCGGAGGCGGGCGCGCGCCTCGTCGGAGAACGCCGACTCGCCGCGCCCCGCCGGCACGACGTCGACGCGCGCGAAGCCGAGCCTCGGCAGCGCGCGGCCGAACAGCGCGCCGGCGGCGAGTCCGTCGGCGTCGTAGTGGCAGAAGACGACGACGCGGGCGTCGCGCGGGCGCGCGGCGAGGAACGCGGCGACGCGCGCGCGGGCGTCGACGAGCGCGGTGTCGAGCGGGATCGGAGCGGGCGGTGCGGCCATGGCCCGGCGCTGTGCCGGACTCGTGCCGCGTCAGCCCCCGAACTGCCGCAGGTGGTGGTCCAGGTGCTGGTACTGCAGCGCCGACCACTCGGCCGGCGTCATCGGCCCGAAGAAGAAGTGCGGCGCCGTCGTGCAGCCGCCCGGCCCGCCGGCGACGAAGCGGTCGAACGCGCCGAGCAGGCGCCTCTGCTCGGCCGCGAAGTCGCAGTCGCGCTCGTGTGTCACGAGGCTCGCGTCGGTCGGCGAGTTGCGCCGCATCGGCTGCTCGGTGCGCATCATCGACCGCTTGACGAAGCCCCCGATCAGCCGGCCGAGCCACATGCGCGGGATCGTGCGCTCGCCGAGCGAGAGCTCGACGCCGGCGGTGCAGTGAGCGAGCATCTGCGACGCGTTCATCTTCCCCCACTGACGGGGGCTGTCGGGGCGGAGGCGCTCGATGCGCGCCCGCGTCTCGTCGGCGATCGCCGGGTCGAAGAGATGTCTCATGCGCATAGCATCCGCGCGCGCCGGACCGCGCGCAAGGCGCCGGCTCAGTGCCCTGGAACGAGCAGCACCTTGCCGACCGTGCGCCGCCCCTCGAGCGCGCGGTGCGCCTCCGCCGCCTGCGCGAGCGGGTACTCGGCGCCGATCTCGACGTGCAGCGCACCGCTCGCGATCCACGCGAACAGATCGCGTGCCCGCGACTCGAGCTCGTCGCGCGTGGCGACGTAGGCGCCGAGCGTCGGGCGCGTGAGGAAGAGGCTCCCCTTGCGGTTGAGGAGCTGCGGGTCGAACGGCGGCACCGGCCCGCTCGACTGGCCGAACAGCGCGAGCAGCCCGCGCGGCCGGAGCGCGTCGAGCGAGCGCCCGAACGTGGTCGCGCCGACCGAGTCGTAGACGACGTCGACGCCGGCGCCGTTCGTCAGCCGACGCGCCTCGGCCGCGAAGTCCTGCGTCGTGTAGTCGACCGCCGCGAGCGCGCCGGTCTCCAGGACGCGACGCCGCTTGTCGGGGGTCGAGGCGGTGCCGATCACCGCGGCGCCGCGCAGCCGCGCCATCTGGCAGAGCAGGAGGCCGACGCCACCCGCGGCGGCATGCACGAGGCACGTGTGCCCCCTGCCTAACGGAAACGTCGAGTGCGTCAGGTAGTGCGCGGTGAGCCCCTGCAGCCACACCGCGGCGGCGACGCGGGTGTCGACGCCGTCGGGGATCCGCACGACGCGCTCGGCGTCGGCGACCGTGCGCTCGGCGTAGGCGCCCTTCGCGTTCTGCGTGACGACGCGGTCGCCGGGGCGGAGGTCGCGCACGCCGCCGCCGACGGCGACGACGGTGCCGGCGACCTCGGTACCGGGGACGTACGGCAGGGCGGTGGGGTACAGCCCTTCGCGCACGTAGACGTCGATGAAGTTGACGCCGACCGCCTCGACGGCGATGGAGCACCTCGGTCGCGCCGGGCGTCGGGTCGGGGCGCTCTTCGAGGGCGAGCGTCTCGGGGCCGCCGGTCGTCCGTACGTGGATCGCGTTCATCGCTCGGTCGTCGACGAGGGTGGGTGCGGCACGACGCGCACGGCGGTTCCGTAGCAGAGGACTTCGGAGACGCCGGACATGATCTCGGTCGCGTCGTAGCGGAGCGCGATGAGCGCGTTGGCGCCGAGGCTCTGCGCGTGCTCGATCGTGATCTCGAACGCGAGTCGCCGCGTCTGCTCGCACAGCTCGGTGAGCAGCGAGACCTCGCCCCCGCGCAGCTGCTGGAAGACGGCGCCGAGCGTCCCGAAGAGCGAGCGCGAGCGGACGGTGATGCCGCGGACGACGCCGTACGTCTCGATCACGTCGTATCCGTCGAGGGCGTTCGCGGTGGTCGTCTGGAACGCCGGCGCGCTCAGCGCGGCGCGGATGTCGCGCGGGACGTAGGGCATGCCCGGAATCTACGCCAGGCGCTAGAAGTTCATCCCGCCGGAGACGCGCAGCACCTGCCCGGTGACGTAGTTCGACTCGGGGATGCAGAACAGGTACACGCTGTTCGCCGCGTCCTCGGCGGTGCCCATGCGGCCTAGCGGGATTCGGTCATCTTCTGGATGACGCCGTCCCAGGTGACGCCGGCGTTGTTGACGATGACGTCGACGCCGCCGAATGCGTCGAGCGCGGTCTGCCGAGTCGGGGATCGGGGATGGGGGACCGGGTCGCGATCGTCGACACCGGTCCCCCATCCCCGATCCCCGCGTCCCGAACCCAGCGATCGCGATACGCCAGCGTCGCCGCGTACGATCCGCGTCCCCACTGCAACAGCATCGTGGCGAGCGACAGGCCGGTGACGAGCACGATCGTGAGCGACAGGCCGACGGCGTCGTCGCGGCGGAAGACGTAGTCGGTGAGCAGCGCGACCGCCGTCGGGCCGAGGCCGAGGCCGATGAGGTTCACGACGAAGAGATAGGACGCGGAGATCTGCGCGCGCATGCGGTTCGGCGCGAGCTCCTGCACGACCGCGGCGGCGGCGCCGTACGGAAACGCGTTGAAGAAGTAGAGCGGCGAGAGGAGGACGGCCGCCGTCGTGCCGTTCGGCGCGAGGGCCAGCGCGACCGCGCTCGCCAGCATGCCGAGCGCGCCGACGAGGCAGGTGACGAGCTTCGCGTCCGACCGCCCGCGCCGCAGCAGCACGTCCGCGACGCGCCCGCCGGCGACGATGCCGACGGTGCCCAACACGAGGATCGACGCGCCGGAGATGACGCCCACGCGCGCCGTCGTCCATCCGTACTGCCGCACGAACACCGTCGGGATCCACGCCATCGCCGCGTAGCCGGCGAACGAGATCATGGCGATGCCGACGTGGTGCGCGGCGAACGTGCGGCGGTTGTCGGCGACGTAGCGCATCGTCTCGCGCACCGCGAGCGGCGCGAGCGTCGCCGCGCGCCGTGGCGGCTCCCTGACGGTGCCCAACAGCAGCGCGATCAGCAGCCCCGGCAGCCCGATGACGAAGAACACCGTCTGCCACGCGTGCACCGCGCCGACGAGCGGCACGACGATCGTCGATGCCGTGGCGAGCCAGCCGATCACGAGCCCGCCGGCGATCATCGCGATCCCCGACCCGATGTAGATGCCGGCCGAGTAGACCGACAGCGCGGTGGCCAGCCGGTCGCGCGGAACGGTGTCGGCGAGCAGCGAGTATGCGGCCGGCGACAGCGCGGCCTCGCCGACGCCGACGCCGACGCGCGCGAGGAACAACCCTCCGTAGCTGCGCACGACACCGCACAGCGCGGTCATCACGCTCCACACGGCGATCCCCCACGCGATGATGCCGCGGCGGCTGCGCGCGTCGGCGAGTCGCCCGATCGGGAGGCCGAGGAAGGTGTAGAGGATCGCGAACGAGAGCCCCATGAGCAGACTCATCGCCGTGTCGCCGATGCCGAGGTCGCGGCGGATCGGGGCGACGAGCAGGCTCATGATCTGTCGGTCGATGAACGACGAGACGTAGGCGAGCGTCAGCACCGCGACGACGTACCACTGGTAGCGCGGCGACGCGTCTGGCGTGTCGTCGCGCGTCGTCGCGCGCGTGCTGATCTCGTTCATGAGCGGCGGGTGGCCCGGCGGGCCGTACGGGTCGTTCGCGTGCAGCACGAGCGTCGGCGGCCGAACGTGCTGCACGCAATCTACGGCAGTTCGCGCCTGGCTCGAGCGTTCTCGACAGAAGGAACGGAAGGTACAGAAGATCTGCTCGGGTGCTCGCTTCCGTTCCCTCTGTGCCTTCCGTTCCTTCTGTCGAGAGCTACGGCAGACGCATCCGCGATTCGCTGTAGACACGGTACGACTCGCTCCCCGGCTCGTCGCTGGCGCACGGATCGCGGCGCACGAGCCTGCCCTCACGAGCGCGACGCGGCGACGGCGCGCTTATTTCACCGGTAGGCAACCCGAGTCCTGCGCCCTCCGACCATGTCCAGCTACGTCGCCCGCCCCACGAAGTTCTGCCACGCCTGCGGCTCCGTCATCGACGCGATGGCGATCGTCTGCCCGCGCTGCGGCGTCGCGCAGGGTGGTACGAGTCTCATGTTCGCGCACTCCGAGAAGCGTGTGCTCCCTGCGTTTCTGCTCTGCTTCTTCCTCGGCGTGTTCGGCGCGCACCGCTTCTACGTCGGGAAGTGGGGAACGGGCGCGCTGCAGCTCGTGACGCTCGGCGGGCTCGGGCTCTGGGCCCTCGTCGACATGATCATGATCGCGACGGGCAACTTCCGCGACGAGGACGGCGAGAAGCTCACGGCGTGGACGTGACCGGGGAGGTGACGTCGGCCGCCGACTGCGGCGCCGCTGACCGCGCCGCGTACGGCGGGACGTCGCCGAGCCGGCGGTAGAAGAACGTCGTCGGGCAGGGACGCCCGTCCGGCCAGAGCGCGTAGTCCGGCACGACGCCGACCCGCTCCCACCCCATCCGCACGTACAGTCGCTCGGCGGGGCTGTCAGTGACGGTATCGAGGACGAGCAGTGTCTTGCCGGCCTCGCGCGCGGCATCTTCGGCGGCCCGCACGAGCAGCGCGCCGACACCGCGACAGCGGGCGGACTGGCGCACCAGCATCTTCGCGACGTCGCCACGGTGCGGCTGGTTCTCCGGCCGCGCGAACACGACCTGCACCGTCCCGACGATCGCACCGCTCGCTCGGTCTTCCGCGATCAGGAGAATGCGGTCGCCTGTCGCGACACCGTCGGCGACACCGCGCCAGAACGCGTCGGCGCGCTGCTGCGTCAGCGGCGCCATGAAGCTCACCGACGCGCCGCCGTCGACGCAGTCGATCAGGACGTCGGACAGCGCGCCGACGCTCGCGCCCGCCTCTCCCGCGGAGAGGGCGCGGATCGCGACGGCGGCGGTGGACGGCTCGGCCATGCGAGGTGAATCTATAGCGCGCCATGCCGACACCGCATGACGGGAATCTCCGTGCGCCCGGAGCGCCGTCGTCGCCGGCCTCGCGCTCTCCGTTCTGTGAGGCGGCCTGCTCGGCGGACACACGAGCGCGCAGGCGGGGCAGCCGCGGGCCCGAGGTCGGCCATCTGCCGCTCGTCGGGTGAAACCTCGCCGGCGGCGACCTGCGCGTCGCGCACGTGCTCGGCCGGCACGTCGAGCAGGCGCTCCCGGCGGCGGGGCGACCCGTGCTGTGAATCGTGCGTGTTGGAATTCTTTCTCGGAAAAAACCGAAGGAACGGAAGGAACCCGAAGGGCTCGTCCAGGCCCTTCGGGTTCCTTCCGTTCCTTCCGCGCAAATTCTCCAGGCTACCGTCGGTAGGTCAGCCCGATCACCAGCCGGTTCACGTCGAAGAAGTCGATCCCCTGGTGCTCGACGAGCAGCTCGGGCGTGCGGCCGGCGGCGGAGAGCGCGCGCAGCACGCCGCCGATCGCCGGCAGGTCGGTGGTCACGCCGTAGGCCGGCGTGAGGACGATGTCGAGGCCGTCACGGCCGCCGACGCGCCCGCCGAAGTTGATGAAGCCCGCGCCGAGCGACGCGCGCGGCCGCACGCGGCCTAACGGGCCGAGGCGGACGCCGCCGAACTCGTAGAGCAGGTTGCCGGCGACGTAGGTGGACGTGCCGCCGCCGCCGAACCCGAACGCGAGCTCGGGCACGAGGTGGAAGCCCGGCAGCGACGGCGACACCTCGCCGAGGTCGAGGCGGGCGCCGAGCAGCGGCTGGAAGCCGTTGCTGAACGTGAAGCCGGAGTAAACGGTCGCGCCGGCGACGCCGCCGCCTCGGGTCTGGGTCGACGCTCGCGTCGTCTCACGCGGCGTCTCGACGGCGGGCGCCGCCGGCGCCGCCGGGCGCGCACGCTCGACCTCGTCGCGCACGATCGTGCGGATCTCGTCGGCCGAGAGCGATCGGGCGCTCGGCGTCTGCGGGGCGCGGTCGCGGAGCCCGGCGGCGACGCGCTCGTCGATGCGCGCGTCGAGGCGCTCGAGCACGCGCTCGACGATGCGCCGCTCCATCGCGGCCAGGTCGGCCTCGGTCATGGCGGGCGAGGTGTCGGCGTCCTTGCGCGCCGGCAGCTGGCTGCGCGACGTGCGCGGGGCCGGTGCGCCGCCGCGCGGCGGCTGGACGGACGGCCGCATGTCCGAGGCGAGCGCGTTCGCGCGCATCCCCTCCATCTCGTCGCGCACGGCCTGGCGCACGACGTCGCGCAGCTCGGCCGCGCTCACCCCCGACATGCCCGACGATCGGCCGCCGGCGGCGAGGTCGCGCTCGACGATCCGCTCGCGCGTGACGTCACGCGTCTCGACGTCGCGGCGCACCTCGTCACGCCTCGGCTCGTCGCGGCGCATGTCGTCCGGACGGCGCTCGCCCGGGGCCGGCGCGGCGGGGCGCGGCGGGCCGTAGCGGATGATGATCTCCCCTTCCGTCGGCACGACGATCTGCGTCGTGCGGTCGCTCGCGTAGCCCTGGCCGTTCGCGCCGGTGGTGACGCGCTGCACGACGACGCGCCGCTCGAGCGAGCGGTCGGCGCCGAGTGCGCTGTCCGCCTGCGCGCCGCGCAGCGTGTCGCCGCGCTGCGTCACGACGACCGTGTCGACGCGCGTCTGCGCCACCGTCGTCGGCGATGGAGCGACCGTCGTCGGCCTCGTTCCGACCGGCGTCATCCGCTGACCCGACTGCCGGTCGACGAACACGGTGTCGGTGCGCACGCCGCGCGCCGACCGCGTGCGCCCGCCGAGCTGCAGCGAGAGCCCGGCCGAGTACTGCCAGTTGCTGCGCAGCTGCCCCGTCTCGTTCACGTCCTGCAGCCGCCCCTCGCGCGACATGAGATAGTCGCGCGCGGCGACGTTCAGGATGAGGTGGCTGAAGATCGGGATGCGCACGCCGGCACCGCCGATGAGCGCCATCCGGTCACGCGGACGCGCCGTCGTCGCCGAGTCGTTCGGGCCGCGGTAGCCGTCCATGAAGTCGATCTGCGCCGCGCCGGCGAGCAGGTACGGGGAGAGCCCGGCGCCGGTGTTGAGGCTGAACTGCCCCTCGCCGCCGTACGCCTGCACGCGCTGCGTCGCGTCGAAGTCGGAGTTCACGCCGCGCCAGTAGAAGCCGCGCAGCCCGACGAGCGGTCCGAAGTCGACGCCGGTGCGCGCGCCGACGAGGTACTGCTTGCCGATGCCCGTCTCGCCGTCGAAGTCGAGGCGCCCGGCGAACACGTCGAGCGGGAGCGAGAAGTTCGTGAGCGACGACGTGGGCTGGTCGTTGTAGCCGACGGTGCTGCCTAACGGGATCGACACCGACGCGCCGTACGCGAGGTTCGAGCGCAGCTTGGTCGCCTGCGAGTCGATCGCGGCGAGCCCGCCCGTCGTCATCGGGTTCGCGAGATTCAGCAGCAGCGTGCGGTCGATGCGGAAGCGCAGGTCCTGCGCGTAGACGTTGAAGCGCAGCCCGCCGGGGCGCCCGAAGCGCAGCCCGCCCGCGTACTGCAGCGCGATGCGGTCCGTGCGCCGGCCATTGTCGGGCTCGAAGCGCAGGATCGAGCCGCCGCCGCGGACGTAGGGGGTGATGCCGCCGGTGCCGAAGTTCAGCACGAAGTCGGCGCCGTAGTTCTTGACGTCGAGCCCCGGGTTCTGCGGCGGCGTGCCGTTGACGTTGAGCCGCGAGTACAGGTCGCGGATCCTCGCATCGGTGCCCTGGCTGGTCAGGTAGAATCCCTGCAGCTCGACGATGCGGCCGAACACGATCCCGGCGCGCGCGCCGTACGTGAACGTGTCGTCGAGGCCGAGCGCGTCGTCCCAGCGCACCTGCTGCGCGGTCGGAGCGATGGTGTAGCGAAGGTCCTGCGCGGCCGCACTGTGCGCAGAGAGGAGCGTGCCGAGCACGAGCGCGCCGAGTGGCGTGCCCGATCGACCGCGCTTCGAGAACGAAGGTTGTGTCATGAGACCGAGTTTGTGTGACAGACAACACGAACGTGCGTGATAAACGCATGTCTTGGGCCGCCGTCGGCCGGAAAGCACGTATACGCTCTACTTTTCGCCTCATGACTCTCTCCAACGCCATCCAGAACCGCCGCTCGATCAAGCGGTTCACCGACCGCCAGATCTCGCGCGACGAGATCGAGACGCTGCTCGCCGCCGCGACGCTCGCGCCGAACCACCGCCTGACGCTGCCGTGGCGCTTCTACGTGTTGGGCCCCGAGGCGCGGTACGCGTACGGGCTCGCGTTAGGCGCGCGCAAGGCGAAGAAGATCGAGGACTCCGACGCCGCGGCGAAGATGCGCGAGACCGTCGGCGCCGAGCACCGCGCGCTCCCGGCGATGATCATCGTCGCGATGATCGGCAACGAGAACGCCGAGATCGCCGAGGAGGACTACGCGGCGGTGATGATGGGGGTGCAGAACCTCGCGCTCGCCGCCGTCGACCTCGGGCTCGGCACGTCGATCAAGTCGGGGGCGATCATGAGCGACCCGGCCGCGCGCGCCGCCGTCGGCCTCCCCGACGACCAGCGCATCGTGGCCGTCGTGAACGTCGGCGAGCCGGCCGAGGTGCCGCCGGCGAAGGCGCGCGGCTCGGCGGCCGAGCGCACGACGTGGGTGCCGTGACCACACGCGGCGCCGAACGCGGGCTCGCGCTCGCGGGCGGCGTCCTGCTGCTCGCCGCGACCGCCGCCGGCGCGCAGTCGCGCCCCGCGGCGCCGAACGACCTGCCGAGCACGGCGCCGACGCCGAACTGCCCGAGCTGCGCGGAGTGGAACGCGCCGCACGCGCCGGTGCGGCTGTTCGCGAACACGTGGTTCGTCGGCACGAACGGCCTCAGCGCGATCCTCGTCACGTCGAGCGCGGGGCACGTGCTGATCGACGGCGGCCTCGCCGAGTCGGCGCCGCTGATCGAGGCGAACGTCCGCGCGGCCGGCTTCCGCGTCGAGGACGTGCGGCTGATCCTCAACTCGCACGTGCACTACGACCACGCGGCGGGGATCGCGTACCTGCAGCGCCGCTCCGGCGCGTCGGTCGCCGCGCGGGCGCCGAGCGCCTCGGTGCTGCGGCTCGGGCGCTCCGACCCGACCGACCCGCAGCACGGTACGCTCGCGCCGTTCGCGCCGGTCGCGAACGTGCGCGTCGTCGCCGCCGGCGAGACGGTGCGCGTCGGCCCGCTCGCGCTCACGGCGCACGCGACGGCCGGCCACACGCCGGGCGGCACGACGTGGACGTGGCGCAGCTGCGACGGCGCGGGTGCGGCCGCGCGCTGCCTCGACTTCGTCTACGCCGACAGCCAGACGCCGGTCTCGGCCGACGGCTTTCTGTACTCGCGCAGCACGACGTACCCGACCGGCGTCGAGGACTTCCGGCGCGGCGCCGACCTGATCGAGCGGCTGCCGTGCGACGTGCTCGTCACGCCGCACCCGTCGGCGTCGCGGCTGTGGGAGCGCGTCGCGGCGCGCGACGGCGGGCGCGCGGACGCGCTCGTCGTGCGCGGCGCCTGCCGACGCTACGCGGCGACCGCGCGGCAGGCGCTGGCGCGGCGGCTGGCCGAGGAGCGGGGGCGCTGAGGGCGCCCCGCCCCGCTCACACCGGCTCGGCGAGCGCGGGGAGGCGGTCGGGCGTCGTCCGCCGGCGGAGCGCGGCGGCCGAGACGAGCGCGGCCAGCAGCCCGACCGGCAGCGGCTCGAGGAACGTGTACGCGCTGTTGACGAGCGGGTTGTCGTAGCTCGCCTCGTCGCGCGCCATCCGCGCCTGCAGCGCGGCGAGCTGCGCCGGCGTCGCCCCCTTCGCGCGCTCCTGCTCGAGCTGGTGCGCGTGGTACTTCACGAGGAAGTCCGGTTTGAAGTTGAAGTAGATCACCTCCCACGTCGCCACGTAGCACGCGCTCGACACGGCGACGATGAGCATCCCGACCGCGAACGCGCGCCCGAAGCTCACCCGGCCGCCGGCCGTCGTGTCGCGGTAGCGGCGGACGCCGAAGTAGACGAGCAGCGACGCGGCGACCATCGTCGCGTAGCCGACGACCATGCCGGCGATGCCGTAGCCGATCCGGTCCTGGAACGGCTGCGTGAGCACCATCATCGCCGAGAGAACGAGGCCGGAGAGCAGGCCGAACGTGAGGACGATCTTGCGCATCGAGGGCATGGGTCGGGGATCGGTCGCGGGGGAGGGGAACGTCGGTCGCGACAGCATGGCGGGGCGGGACGCGCGGCGCGTCACCGGAAAGGATGATTCTGCGCCGGCGGGCGCAGAATCCCCACGAAATCATCCTAAGGGATGAGCCCCGCCTCCTTCGCGCGCTGCACGGCCTGCGTCCGCCGCCGGGCGCCGAGCTTGTCGAGCAGCCGGCTGGCGTGCGTCTTCACCGTGTTCTCGCTCACGAACAGCCGCTCGGCGATCTCGCGGTTGCTCAGCCCCTCGGCGACGAGCCGCAGGATCTCGTGCTCGCGCGGCGTGATCCCGAGCGCCGCGAGCCGCGCCGGGTCGGCGACGAACGGCTCGACTGGCGCCGCGGCCGTCGGGGCCGGCACCTCGACGAGGACCTCGACGGGCACCTCGCGCACGACGACGCGCTCGACGACGGCCGCACCGGGCCGCGTGACGCGGAGCCCGAGCCAGATGCCGAGCGCGGCGAACAGCACGGCGATCAGCGCGCCGTAGATCTCGACCGCGTGCTCGACGACCAGGAAGCGGTACTCGACGAGCTGCAGCACGGCGATCAGCACGCCGGCGAGCAGGCCGTAGACGAGAACCGTTTTGCGCACGTCCGAGGATCGTACGGGACGCGGCGGCGCACCAGGGCCCCGACGCCGCCGACGGTCCGCGGTCTGCGAGAGGAGGCGCCCTGCCCCCCAATCACCGGAGCCGTCATGTCGCACGCCGATCCGCAGCCACCCCCGGGCGCCGGCGTCCCGGCGCCGGAACCCGCCGAGGAGATCGCCGACCTCGCCCCCGAGGAGGAACGCAAGGCCGTCGAGCAGGAGTCGCCCGGTGCCGGCGTCACGCACGAGGCGATCCGGCGCGAGGGAGAGAAGGAGCTCGAGCGCAGCGTCTCGGCGCTCGCCTGGTCGGGGCTCGCCGGCGGCCTCTCGATGGGGCTGTCGCTGCTGGCCGAGGGGGCGCTGCGCGCGCACCTCCCCGACGCGCCGTGGCGGCCGCTCGTCGCGAAGCTCGGCTACTCGGTCGGCTTCCTCGTCGTCATCCTCGGCAGCCAGCAGCTGTTCACGGAGAACACACTCACGCCGATCGTGCCCCTGCTCGCGCGCCGCACCGGGGCGATGCTGCGCAAGGTGCTCGTGCTGTGGAGCGTCGTGCTCGTCGCGAACGTCGTCGGCGCGCTGCTCTTCGCGTTCGCCGCGGCGCGCACGGCGGCGTTCTCCCCCGAGCTGCGCGCCGCCTTCCTCGCCATCGGGCGCGAGGCGATGGAGGGCGATCCGCTGACGCACTTCGCGCGCGCGGTGCCGGCGGGGTGGATCCTCGCGCTCATGGTCTGGGTGCTCCCCGGAGCGCAGGGGGGGCGCGTCGCGATCATCGTGCTGATGACGTGGCTCATCGGCGCCGCCGAGCTCGCGCACGTCGTCGCCGGCGCCGTCGAGGCGCAGTACCTCGTGTTCGCCGGCGAGCTGTCGTACGGCGCGTTCCTCACCGGCTTCTTCGTCCCCGTGCTGCTCGGCAACGTCCTCGGCGGGGTGCCGCTCGTGGCGGCGGTGAACCACGCGCAGGTGACATCGGGCGTGCACGTCGGCCGGCGGCACCGCGGCTGACGGGCCGCGGCCGGCGCGCGCCGGGCGCGCTATCCTCCAGCGCATGTCAGGCGACGACGGCACGATCACGTTCCGCCCGCTCACGCGCGACGACCTGCGGCTGTTCCACGCGTGGCTGCACCGCCCGCACGTCGCCGAGTGGTGGGGCCCGCAGGGCTCGCTCGAGGAGCTAGCCGAGGAGTACGCCGCGGAGCTCGACGGCTCGGCGACGACGCGCATCTACCTCGCGCTCGAGGACGGCGAGCCGGTCGGCTACATCCAGTCGTACGTCGCGATCGGCTCGGGGGGCGGCTGGTGGGAGGGCGAGACCGACCCCGGCGTGCGCGGCGTCGACCAGTTCCTCGCGAACGCGCACCAGCTGAACCGCGGGCTCGGCACGCGCATGGTGCGCGCGTTCCTCGAGCGGCTGTTCGAGGACCCCGCGGTGACGCGCGTGCAGACCGACCCGTCGCCCGAGAACGCGCGCGCGATCCGCTGCTACGAGAAGGCCGGCTTCCGGTCGTCAGGCACCGTCGACACGCCGGACGGGCCGGCGCTGCTCATGACCGCGGACCGCGCGAGCGTCGCCGCCTCCCGCCCACCCGCCCCGCGATGACGCGTCCGCCGCTGACCGACGTCCACCTCGCCCGCCGGCTGGAGCGCGCCGAGGCGCTCGGCAACGCCGCGTTCGTCGAGGCGCGGGCGGCGCGCGAGCCGGCCGTCGGTGCCACGTGGCGCGACGTCGGCGGCGCGTACGCGATGTTCGACGGCCCCGACTCGCCGATCACGCAGACGTTCGGGCTCGGCCTCTTCTCGCCGCCGACCGACGCGCAGCTCGGCGAGCTCGAGGCGTTCTTCGCCGGGCGCGGCGCGCCGACGCACCACGAGACCTGCCCGCTCGCCGACCCGGCGCTGCTGGCGCTGCTCGGCGACCGCGGTTACCGGGCGGTCGAGCAGTCGGCGGTGCTGCACCGCGCGCCGCCGCTCGCCGGCGCGATCCGCTCCGCGAGCGCCGAGCTCACGGCGCGCGTCATCGAGCCCGGGGAGGAGAGGATGTGGGCCGCGACCGCCGCCGCCGGGTGGGGCGCCGAGTCGCCGGAGCTCGGCGCGTTCATGGAGGCGTTCGGGATGCTGACCGCGCACGCGCGCGGCGTGACGTGCTTCATCGCCGAGCACGGCGCGACGCCGGTCGCCGCGGCGGCGATGGCGATCCACGAGGGCGTCGCGCTGCTCGCCGGCGCGAGCACGCGTGCCGAGTGGCGGCGCCGTGGGGCGCAGGGTGCGCTGCTCGCGGCGCGGCTCGACCACGCCGCGGCGGCGGGGTGCGACCTCGCGATGATGGCCGCGCTGCCGGGGAGCACGTCGCAGCAGAACGCCGAGCGGCAGGGGTTCCGCATCGCGTACACGCGGACGAAGTGGATGAAGAGAAGGGCCTGAGACGCGCTCCGCCTAACGCGCGCTCCGCTTCGCGGTGTCCGGCGGGGCGGCCGCGGCGACGGTGGGCGGCGGGTCGTAGCCCTTCTCCGGAATGCGGAACAGGCGGTCGACCTCGGCGTCGCCTTCGCGGCCCAACACGCGTTGCGCGATGTACCCGCCGATCACGGGCCCGAACTTGAACCCTTCGGCGTTCCCGCCGCCGGCGAGCCAGACGTTCGACAGGCGCGGGTGGCGGTCGACGATGAAGTTGCGGCTCGACGTCAGCTCGTAGTGGCAGGCGTGCGTCTGGAGCACCGGCGCGTCCTTCAGCGTCGGGAAGCGCTGCGCGAGGAAGCGGCGCGTGCCGTCGATGCGAGTGGCTTCGGGCCAGCGGTCGCTCGTGTCGGGGTCGAGCTGCGCGGGGGGCGTGACGGGGGCGGGCGGGCGCGTGGCGGCCGCATTCGTCGGCGCGGCGGTCGGCGAGCCGCTGACTGGCCCGCGCGCGTTCGGCGGCGTCGGCGCGCGCACGCCGCCGCGCACGCGGAAGCCGCGGTTGTCGACCGGGAGCGCCGCCCACCCCGTGACGCCGGGGAAGTTGAAGCTCGGGATGTTCGGGTGCGTGAACCGTTCGTCGTTCACCGGCGTGCCGAAGTAGTACACGTACCCCATCGGCGCGCGCGTGCGGTTCTCGAACACGTCGGGGAACGTCTTCCCCATCCACGGCCCGACCGCGTAGACGAACGTGTCGGCGCGTAACGTCTCGCCCGTGTCGAGCGTGATCTCGTTCAGCGTCCCGCTCGACACGGTCGGCATCTGCGCGCGCCCCGTGACGACCCGCCCGCCGAGCCGCTCGAACACCGCCGTCACCGCCTGGCACGACCGCCGCGCCCGCACGACGCCCGCGTCCGGCTCGCCGAGGACGATGCCGATCCCGTCGATGTCGATCACCGGCCAGCGGTGGCGCACCTCTTCGGGCTTCAGGATCTCGTAGCGCACGCCGTGCTTCTGCCACAGGTCGCGCGTCCGCGTCGTGAACGGCTCCCACTCCGCACGGAAGATCAGGTCGCCGGTCGTGTGGAAGAGGTCGACGCCGAGCTCGTTCCCCCACTCCGCGTCGAACGTCTTCCAGCGGCGGATCGACTCGCGCGCCCAGAGCATCCACAGCTCGGCGGCGACGTCGCGGTCGCCGTACGACGAGCGCACGCCGCGTGACTCGTCGCCCGACGTCGAGCGCGAGTTGCCGGGGCCGAACGCGTCGACGAGCGTGACGCGCGCGCCCTGCTGCACGAGGTTGAGCGCCGTCCACCCGCCCCACGACCCGGCGCCGACCACGACCACGTCCGGCGACGCGCCGACGAGCGGCAGCTTCCGGCGCGGCGCGGCGAGCCCCGGCGGCGCGCCCGGCCTTCCGGCGGACGCGCACGCGCCGAGGGTGCCTAACGCGCCGAGGGCGAGCGCGCCGGCGCCGGCGGCCTTGAGGAAGTCTCGGCGCTGAACGTCGCCTGACGCGTCGGGAGGGGTCGTCATCGAGCCGCTGCAAGGTGGGAGAGTGACGAGCGAAGATGCGTGCCGTATGATAGAGCCGCTACCATCGCCGACGAACCGATCGCCATGCCCCGCACGTCACTCCTGCCGCCGACCCGACTCGCCGCCGCCGCGCTCCTGCTGTTCGCCGCCGCGTGCGGCCCCGACCCCGCCGACGAGCGCGCCCCGACGCTCCACGATACGACCGGCGCGAGCGGCGCGATCGACACCTCGAACACCACGGCCGTCGCCGCGCTCGAGCCGTTCGAGGCGCCGGCCTTCACCGCGTCGCAGGCGGCAGACGGCGAGACGGTGTACGCGGCGAGCTGCGCGCGCTGCCACGCGCTCACGGCGCTCACCGGCGACGCGTTCTCCGTGAAGTTCGCCGGGCGGCGCGTCTCGGATCTGTACGAGGTGCTCTCGAACTCGATGCCGCAGGACGCGCCGGGATCGCTCAGCGAGCAGCAGTACGAGCAGGTCGTCGCGTACTTGCTGTCGAAGAACGGATTCGCGGCCGGACAGGTCGCCCTGCGCGCCGACAGCGCACAGCTCCGCCGCCGCCGCATGATGCCCCCCACTCTCTAACCCCCCCGTCGTCCCTCGCTCCGCTCGGGACGACGGATCGAGATCTCGACCATGCCGAACCTTTCGCGCGCCCTCGCCGCCGCCGTCGTCGGCGCGACCCTCGCCTCCGGCGCGAGCGCGCAGCCCGTGCCCGCGGTGTCGTCCGTGCCGACGAACGACCTCCCGAACCCGTACCGCACCGTCGAGGGGTGGGCGAAGCTGCCCGCCGGCCGCACGTGGGGCTCGACGAGCGCCGTCGACGTCGACCGCGACGGCCGCAGCATCTGGGTCGCCGAGCGGTGCGGCGCGAACAGTTGCGCCGGGTCGACGCTGCCGTCGGTGCTGAAGTTCGACGCGGCCGGGAATCTCGTGACGTCGTTCGGCGCCGGGCTGATCCTCTCCCCGCACGGGCTCACCGTCGACCGCGACGGCAACGTCTGGGTCGTCGACTGCGCGTGCACCGGCGGGCGCCCGGCCGCGACCGACTCGAGCGCGCCGCCCGCGCCGCCGAAGGGGCATCAGATCTTCAAGTTCGCGCCCGACGGCCGCCTGCTGCTGACGTTCGGCACCCCCGGCGGCGCGCGCGGCGACCGCTACTTCTGGCAGCCGAACGACGTCCTCGTCGCCCCGAACGGCGACGTCTTCGTGAGCGAGGGGCACTCGTCGCAGCCGGGCGCGACGGCGCGCGTGCTCAAGTTCGACCGCACCGGCACGCTCGTGAAGACGTGGGGCTCGTGGGGGCACGGACCGAACGAGATGGACCAGCCGCACACGCTCGCCATGGACTCGCGCGGCCGGCTGTTCGTCGGCGATCGCGGCAACGACCGCATCATGATCTTCGATCAGAACGGCACGCTGCTCGACACGTGGTATCAGTTCAGCCGGCCGAGCGGCATCCACATCTCGGCGGACGACCAGATCTACGTCGCGGACTCGGAGTCGGGGTCGGTCAACAAGGCCCACGTCGCGTGGAAGCGCGGCATCCGCATCGGCAGCGCACGCACGGGCGCCGTCACGGCGTTCATCCCCGACCCCGCGACGAACCCGCCGAGCACGAGCTCGGCGGAGGGGGTGGCGGTGGACGCGGCCGGGAACATCTACGGCGCCGAAGTGGGGCAGCGGGCGCTCAAGCGGTACGAGCGGAGCGTGCCGGTGCGGAAGTGAGCCGCGCCCCGGCACACGGCGTCGTCTCGATTCGATCGAGACGACGCCGCTACCGCCCCGGCAGCGCCAGCGCCACGAGCGACGCCGTCTCCCCCGCTCCCGTCGCGAACACGATGTACTGCTTGCCCGGTGCAGGAACGTCATCGGCACCGCCGTCGTCCGCGACGGGATCTTCACCGCGCCGACCTGCTTGCCCGTCGCCTTGTCGATCGCGTAGAGCTGCGGCGGGCCGCTCGGCGGCCCGCCGATGCGGCCGGTGCCGTAGATGACGAGCGACTTCGTCGTGATCATCTGCGGCTGACCGCGCCCGCCGGTCGACTGTGGCAACGTCACGCCGGCGAACAGCGGATCTCGGCTCGTCACCGGCGTGAGCTTGCCGCCGTTCGGCATCCACCACGCCTTGTCGCCGGTGTTCATGTCGTACGCCGTGATGCCGCCGAGCTGCTTCGGCTTGAGGATCGAGACGCCGCCGATCATCGAGCCGGCGCCGCGCGCCTCGAAGCCGCCGCCGCGACCGCTCGGCGGCGGTCACGTAGCCGGCGGCGGCGGCGTCAGCGCGCCGACCAGGCCGCAGCTGTCGTGCGGTGAGCTGTAGCGGAACTCGGAGCACGGATCCTTCTGCAACTGGATCGTGCTCAGTCCGCTCTGCGAGCCGACGTACAGCATCCCCGTCTCCGGGTCGACCGCGGCGCCGCCGTCGATGTTCACGCCGCCGGACGCGCCGGGCGCATACCACGAGCACTTGACGCCGCCCGATCCCGAGCCGTCGGACGAGCGACGGCGGGGATGTAGTACGGGCCCATGCGGCACTTGCTGCGCGAGCTTGAGCGCCGAGTCGCGGATGGCCGGCGTGTAGTCGATGAGGTCCGACTCGACGAGCCCCTGCTGCGAGTACGGCGCCGGCTTCGACGGGATCGGCTGCGTCGGCGACGTCTGTTCGCCGGGCACGTCGCTCTGCAGCACCGGCGTCTCGACGATGGGCCAGATCGGCTCGCCGGTCGCGCGGTCGAACGTGTAGACCCAGCCCTGCTTCGTCGTCTGCGCGATCGCGCTTGCGCGGCGCTGGCCATTCACCGTGACGTCCAGCAGGTTCGGCGCCATCGGCGTGTCGTAGTCCCAGATGTCGTGGTGCACCATCTGGAAGTGCCACTTGCGCTGTCCCGTCTTCGCGTCGATCGCGACGAGGCTGTTGCCGAACAGATTGTCGCCCGGGCGGTGGCCGCCGTACTCGTCGAGCAGCGGCATGCCGACCGGGATGTAGACGAGGCCGAGCTCGGGGTCGGCGGAGTAGGTGGCCCACGCGTCGTTCTTGCCGACGCCGTCTGGATGCCGTCGCCGATCTTCGAGCCGTTCTTCCACGTCTCCGCGCCGAACTCGCCGGGCTGCGGCACGAGGTTGAACTTCCACAGCTGCTTGCCGGTGCGCACGTCGAAGCCGCGCACGAAGCCCGGCAGGTTGTGCGCTGCGGATCGGGTAGTAGCCGTGGATCGACGAGTTGCCGACGACGATGACGTCGCCGACGAGGATCGCCGGCGAGCTGTTCGCGATCTGGCCGTAGCGCCGGGTCGATGCCGACGGTGCCGTCGGCGCCGGTCTTCGTGCGCGCGTTCCACGTCTCGCCGGGCCGCGCCTTGCGCATCGGCGCGGCGTCGCTGATCACGAGCTGCACCCGTGTCGTCGACCGCGAGCGGCACGAGCGGGAAGCCGAGTCCGTCCATGAGGTCGACGACGCCGTTCTTGCCGAACTTCGGGTCGGGCGCGCCGGTCTTCGCGTTCGAGCGAGGCCATGTGGTAGCCGGGCGTCACGACGATGACGCGCTCGGTCGCGACCGTCGGTCCAGTAGGCGAGCCCGCGGCCGGCGAACTGACGCGGCGCCTTCTGCCAGCGGATGCCCTCGTCCATCCCCCACTTCCAGAGCGGCTTGCCCGTGGCCGGGTCGATCGCGAACGCCATGCGCGTGTTCGTGGCGACGGTGAACAGGCGGCCGTTCGCGTAGAGCGGCGTCGTGCGGTAGTACTCGTCGTCGCCGAACTCGCCGGCGTTCCACTGCCACGCGACCTTGCCAGCGAGTTGAAGTTGCGACGCGTCGATCTGGTCGAGCGGCGAGTAGCGCGTGCTCCACGCGTCGGCGCCCCAGTAGCGCCACTCGCCCGGCGGGTTGCCGCGCGGCGCCTGTGCGGACACGGCGTGGGAGAGCGCGAGCATGATGCCGAACGTCAGCACGCGGGGAGCGGTCAGTCGGCCCATCGGTCGATTCCTCGTCGGGCGGGGGTAGGATGAACTACAGCGGGCGTTTCGCGGCGGGCGTCGGGGCGACTCTCGGCGCGGGCGTCGCAGCAGCTTTCGCGGCCGGTCTCGGCGGCTTCACGTCGATCCGGATCGTGCCTAACGCGTCCTGGTCCGGCGGCAGCTCGGCGCGCCCGACGGGCATGGCGTTCATGCGCAGCAGGTAGGCGATCACGTCGGCCGTCTGCTCGGGGGAGAGCCCGCCGGGGTCGTTCTTCGGCATCTTCGTCGCGACGTACTCGTAGAGCTCCGACAGCGGGTGCCCCTGCCACAGGTTCTCGAACGTGACGCCCGAGTGGGTCGCCGGCGCGTGGCACGACTTGCAGAGGGTGAGGTAGACCTCCTTGCCACGCGTCGCCTGCGCCGCCGAGTAGACGCCGCTCCGCGTCGTGCGCGCCGGGGCGTCCTTCGTCACCGACTGCGCGCCGGCCGGGGCCCCGAGCACGAGCAGGCCGACCAGCGACGTGCCGAACGTGACGACGTACGACCCGACTGCGCCGAACGATCCGCGCCTCACGCGCTCGCCTCCTGCCCGCGTCCGCGCGCCAGCCGGTCCGCGAGCGCCGAGAGCCCCCACAGCGTGAGCACGACCACGGCGAGCAGCGCCGCTCCGCGCGCGACCGTGGCCGGCAGCGTGCCGTCGAACGCCGGCCAGGTGAGCCGGTACCCGCGCAACACGTCGAACCGCTCGGTGATCCAGTGCCACGCCGTGTGCGCCACGAGCGCCGAGCCGAGGATGATTCCCACACGTTCGGCGACGACGCGCTCGAAGAGGAGTGCGAGCGCCGGCACCGCGACCGCGAGCACGGCGAGCTGCCCCAGCTCGACCCCGACGTTGAACGCGACGAGCGACGTGGCGAGATGCGATCCGGCGAACTGCATCGACTCGCGCAGCGCGAACGAGAACCCGAAGCCGTGCACGAGCCCGAACGCGAAGGCGACGATCCACCGCCGATCGAGCCGCGCGCCGGCGATGTTCTCGAACGCCATGTAGACGATCGACGCCGCGACCAGGGTCTCGATGAGCGGCGGGAACCAGAGCGCCGTCGGCGCGAACCCCGCCGCGCTCGCCGCCAGCGTGATCGAGTGCGCGACGGTGAACGCGGTGACGACGCCGACGAGCGGGCGCAGCCGCGCGGAACGGGATCACCAGGCAGAGCAGGAACAGCAGGTGGTCGATCCCGTCGAGGATGTGCGTCGAAGCCGAGCGCGACGAAGCGCGCCGCCGCCTGGTGCCAGCGCGGGTCGAGGCGCACGAGTCCCGGATCGCCGGCGTACTGAAGCGCTCGCTCGGTGCCGTCGGCGGGAGGAAGCGCAGCACCGTCGTCGTCTGGAGCCCGAGCCGCGCGAGCGTCGGCCGGATCGAGAATGCGCGCGTGCTCGCGCTCGATCGGATAGTCGAGCGCGACGTCGAGCATGCGCCTGCTGCCACGGCAGCGCGACGTCGTCGGCGAGGGGCGCGCTCCCGCTCCGGTGCCGGCCGTGTGCGCGAGCGCGCTCTCGTAGCGCGCGAACGACCGGTCGGTCGGCAGCGACACGCGCGCGGCGACGACGCGGGGCGTCGGGAGTCGCGCATCGTCGGCGGTGACGTCGAGTCCGCCGGCGATCCAGAGCAGCGCGGCGTCGTGCAGCTGCGCCTGCAACTGCGGCGCGGCCGCGGCGCTCAGATCGAGGTACGTGCCGGCGCGCAGCGGGAGGTCGCAGATCGCGCATCGCCTCGAGCGGGACGCGCACGACGACGTGCAGCGTGCGGCCGTCGGGCTTCACGAAGAGCGTGCACGCGCCACGCGCGCCGGCATCTCGTGCGCGAGCGCGACGGTGCGGGCGGCGAGCGAGGAGCGCGACGGCGAGCGTGGCGGCGAGCGTGGCGCAGCGGGCGCGACGAACACCGCCAGCGTCGGCAGCACGCGTCGCGTATGTCGGGAGCGGCGGTCTGGACGACGTTGCGCGCGGCGGGATAACATCTTCGACTTCATCTCCTCGCGAACTTACCACGCGCACATCGCGCAGCAAGCGACGCGACGCGTCGGGCGCAGCACGCGTTCGCGATTCTCAGCTCGACAGCCCGACCACCCAGGAGCGGCAATGCGGCGGCGTGACCGGATCTTCGGCGGGACAGCAGTGGCCCTCATCGGCGTGGCGGTCGTCGCCGGCGTGCTCGCGACGCGCGCCGGCTCGCAGGCGCAGACGGTGCAGGCGCCGCGCTTCGAGGTCGATCCGCTGTGGCCGAAGCCGCTGCCCGAACCACTGGGTGCTCGGCTCGGCGATCGGCGTCGGGGTCGACTCGCGCGACCACGTCTTCATCATCCACCGCGGCGACTCGACGCTGAACCAGCGCACCGAGGTCGGCGCCGACGCCACCCCGCCGATCGGCGAGTGCTGCCGCGTCCGCGCCGCCGGTCCTCGAGTTCGACCCGGCGGGCAATCTGGTGAAGGCGTGGGGCGGGCCGGGCGAGGGCTACGAGTGGCCGGAGTCGAACCACGGCATCACGCTCGACGACAAGGACAACGTGTGGATCGGCGGCAACGGCGCGCGGCGACTCGCACATCCTCAAGTTCACGCAGGACGGCAAGTTCCTCATGCAGATCGGCACGTCCCGGCCAGAACGCCGACAGCAACGAGCATGGACGCACTTCGGCCGCGTCGCGAAGATCTCGTTCGACGCGAAGGCGAACGAGGCGTACGTCGCCGACGGCTACGGCAACAAGCGCGTCGCCGTGATCGACATGACGACGCGGCAAGATCAAGCGCTACTGGGGCGCCTACGGCAACAAGCCGAGCGACTCGAACCTCGGCCGCTACAATCCCGACGCGCCGCTCGTCGCAGCAGTTCCGCAACCCGGTGCACTGCGCCGAGCCGACCGAACGACGGCCTGGTCTACGTCTGCGACCGCCCGAACGACCGCATCCAGGTCTTCCGCAAGGACGGCACGTTCGTGAAGGAAGCGCGCATCGCGCCGCAGACGCTCGGCGACGGCTCGGTGTGGGACATCGCGTTCTCGCGCGACCCGGCGCAGAAGTACCTCTTCCTCGCCGACGGCAAGAACGAGAAGGTCTACGTCATGGACCGCCAGTCGCTCGAGATCCTGACGAACTTCGGCGACGGCGGCCGCCAGCCCGGCCAGTTCTTCGCGCGTGCACAGCATCGCGACCGACTCGAAGGGCAACATCTACACGACCGAGACCTACGAGGGCAAGCGCCTGCAGAAGTTCGTCTACCGCGGCGTGCAGAAGCTGCCGCGCAGTCAGGGCGTGCCGTGGCCGCGCCGCTGAGCGACAGATGAAGGCGGCGTGATGATGCGACGACTGGCCGGACTGTTCTCGGTCGTGACACTGGCGGTGACGGTCGCCGTTCCGCTGCGCGCACAGTCGCCGAACTCGCCGGCCGCTCGCGCCCGCGCCGACAGCGGGCGCCCGCCGTACACCCCGGCCGACGTCCGCTTCATGTCGGGGATGATCGGGCACCACGCGCAGGCCGTGCTCATGGCCGGCTGGGCGCCGTCGCACGGCGCGAGCCCCGGGCTCGGCATCCTCGCCGAGCGCATCGCCGTCGCGCAGCGCGACGAGATCGCGTTCATGCAGCGGTGGCTCGGCGACCGCGCATTGCCGGTGCCGAACGGCGTGGCGTCGGTCGCGGCGCACGACGTGGGCGGTCACGACATGACCGACCACGCGATGATGCCCGGCATGCTGACCGCCGCGGAGCTCGAGCAGCTCGACGCGGCGCGCGGCGTCGAGTTCGAGCGACTGTTCCTGACGTTCATGATCCGGCACCACGAGGGCGCGCTGTCGATGGTGAGCGCGCTGTTCGCGTCGCCGGGCGCGGGGCAGGACGACGAGATCTTCAAGTTCGCGTCCGACGTCAGCGCGGATCAGGAGACGGAGATCGATCGCATGCTGCTCATGCTGCGCAGGATCAAGTAGCCCACTCCCACCATCATTCCGAGCGCAGCGAGGAATCGCCGGGGGTCGGCCGTCACGCCAGCCAGCGCGAAGTCCTCGGCGGCGCTTCAGTCCAGACAGCGCGATTCCTCGCTGCGCTCGGAACGACGGTCCGGAACTGCGACCCTTCCCACACACCGAGGCCTCGTGAGACACTTCCTGCCCGCCGCGCTCCTCGCGCTCCCCGCCGCCGCGTTCGCGCAGGGCGCCAACCCTGCCGCGCCGAGCCCCGACCCGCGCGTGGGGCTCACGGCCGGCTGGTTCGACGCCGGCGAGGCGATCTGGAACCTCCGCAAGGTCTCCGCGACGCGCCCGTCGAAGGACTTCATCAACGAGACGACGCCCGGCGACGCGCGGCTCAAGAACTCCGACCTCGCCTTCACCGGGAACCTCGTGTTCCAGGGGAACTACAGTGGCTGGCAGGTCTGGGACATCGCGAACCCCGCGCGGCCCGTGCTGCGGACCGCGTACGTCTGTCCGGGCTCGCAGAGCGACGTCACCGTCTACGGCAAGCTGTTGTTCGTCTCCGCCGAGGCGACGAGCGGGCGCACCGACTGTGGGCTCGGCGGCGTGAACGAGCCGGTGAGCACGGTGCGGGCGCGCGGCATCCGCATCTTCGACATCAGCGACGTCGCCAAGCCGAAGTCGGTCGCGATCGTGCAGACGTGCCGCGGGTCGCACACGAACACGCTCGTCACCGACCCGAAGGACACGGAGAACATCTACGTCTACGTCTCCGGGTCCGCCGCCGTGCGCTCGGCGCAGGAGCTTCCGGGCTGCTCGGGCGCGGACCTCACCGAGGACCCGAACTCGGCGCTGTTCCGCATCGAGGTCATCAAGGTGCCGCTCGCGCACCCGGAGCGCGCGGCGATCGTCTCCTCGCCTCGCATCTTCCAGGACCTCGCCGCGCCGCCGCGCCACGACGAGATGCCGGCCGACGTCGCCGCGTCTGCGGCCGCGCGTGCCGCGCGAGCGCCGGCGCCGGCGGGTGGCGAGGCTCCCGAGGCCGCAGCGCCGCGCCGCCCACAGTCGCGCGGCGGCCCGACCCAGTGCCACGACATCACCGTCTATCCGGCGATCGGGCTGGCCGGCGGCGCGTGCGGCGGCTACGGACTGTTGCTCGACATCAGCGACGTGGCCCACCCGAAGCGCATCGGCGCCGTCGCCGACTCCAACTTCTCGTTCTGGCACTCGGCGACGTTCAGCAACGACGGCCGGAAAGTGCTCTTCTCCGACGAGTGGGGGGGCGGCACGGCGCCGCGCTGCCGCTCGACCGACAGGCCGGAGTGGGGCGCCGACGCGATCTTCACGCTGAACGACCGGAAGGAGTTCCAGTTCGAGAGCTACTACAAGCTCCCCGCCGCGCAGACGCCGGAGGAGAACTGCGTCGCGCACAACGGAACGCTGATCCCGATCCCGGGGCGCGAGGTCATGGTGCAGTCGTGGTATCAGGGCGGACTGTCGCTGTTCGACTGGACCGACCCGAAGCGTCCGATCGAGATCGCCTACTTCGACCGCGGCCCGATGGACGCGACGCGGCTCACGAGCGCCGGCTACTGGTCGTCGTACTGGTACAACGGGTACATCGTCGCCTCCGAGATCGCGCGCGGCCTCGACCTCTTCGAACTGACGCCGAGCGCGTGGCTGTCGCAGAACGAGATCGACGCGGCGAAGACGGTGCGCTTCGACCACTTCAACGCGCAGGAGCAGCCGAAGCTCGTCTGGCCGGCGACGTTCGCGATGCCGCGCGCGTTCCTCGACCAGCTCGAGCGCTCGCAGGGACTGTCGGCGGCGCGCCTCGCGTCGGTGCGCGCGGAGCTGACGCGGGTCGAGAAGCTCTCGGGCGCCGCGCGGCGCGACGCGCTCGCGGCGCTCTCGACGGCGCTGCACGCGGAGGCGCGGTCGTCGTCGGACGCGGCGAAGGCGCACATGCTGGCGAGCGCGGTCGGCGATCTCGCGACGGCTGGCGTGCGCGTCACCAAGTAAGCCGGACGGTGCCCGAGACCCGGGTCGGCGTCGGCGTCCTCGTCGTCCGCGACGGCCGCGTACTGCTCGGCCTGCGTCGCGGCAGCCACGGCGCCGGCACGTGGGCGCCGCCGGGCGGCCACCTCGAGTCGGACGAGACCGTCGAGCAGTGCGCGCGGCGCGAGGCCGAGGAGGAGACCGGCCTCGCGTTAGGCACCGTGTCGCGCGGCCCGTACGCGGTGAACGACTTCCCCGAGATCCCGGCGCGCTACGTCACGCTGCTCGTGCTCGCTGATGGCGCCGAGGGGGAGCCGCGCGTCATGGAGCCGGCGAAGTGCGAGCGGTGGGCGTGGTTCGCCTGGGACGCGCTCCCCGAGCCGCTGTTCGCGCCGCTCGCCTCGCTCGTGCGCGGCGGGTGGCGCCCGGACGGGGTGTAGCCCGTAGCGTGCCGCCTGTGGCCGCCGCGCGCGTCGAGCGAGATTGCTCGCTCACCCTCCGACCGTCCGCCGACATGCCCGACACGCTCTCCCCGCTCCAGTCGATCGCCCGCGACCTGCGCGCCGACCGCGAGGTGCTCCGCGCCGCCGTCGACGCCGTCCCGCCGGCGCTGCGCGCGACGCGCCCCGCCCCCGACCGCTGGTCGGTGGCCGAGATCCTCGAGCACGTGGCCATGGTCGAGACGCGCACCGCGACGATGCTCGACGCGCGGCTCGCCGAAGCGCCGCCGCGCGACACGAGCGCGCAGACGGCGCCCACGCCGTTCGACCGGCTGGGGATGCGCGACCGCACGCGCCCATTCCCCGCGCCGGACTTCGTGCAGCCGACGGGGGCCGCGGGCGGGGCGGACGCGGCGTGGGCCGCGCTCGAGCAGACATGGCGCGCGATCGACGCGCTGCTCGCGAAGGCGGACGGGCTCGACCTCGCCGCCGTCACGCGCCAGCACCCGGCGCTCGGCCACATCGACGGCTATCAGTGGCTCACGTCGCTCGGCGGCCACGCGCTGCGGCACGCGGAGCAGATCCGCGAGATCGGGGAAGCGTTGGGCGCCTCGGCCTGACGGGCGACGGGCGAGGCGCGGGCGTGCGCGCCCTGCTGTTCGGCGCGACCGGCATGGTCGGCCAGCCGGCCGGGAGGGCGCGCACCGAGCACCGCGCGTGGTTCGCGGCGGCCTCGGCGCTCGCGCGGAGCCCGTTCCACCGCGGCTTCCGGGTGTTCCCGGCGGGGGCGGCGTGGCTGCCGTACCCGCCGTAGCGGGCGGGTGACCGGAGGTTAGAGTTCGGGACCCTCCACCCCCCGCCGCCCATGTCGACTCGCCCCTCCCTCGCGCGCCCCGCCCTCGTCCGCCTCGCCTCGCTCGGCGCCCTCGGCGCGATGTCCTCCGCGCTCGCCGCGCCCGCCGTCGCGCAGCCGGCGTCGCTGCCGACGCCCGACCAGCAGATCGCCGCCGCCGTGCAGGCGCTCCCGAAGGACCTGCGCGCCGGCGCGACCGTCATGGGCTATCGCACCGCCGCCGGCAAGCTCGAGATCCTGCGCAGGGGCACGAACTCGATGACGTGTCTCGCGCAGTTCGCCGTCGAGCCGAACTTCCACGTCTCGTGCTATCACGACGGGCTCGAGCCGTTCATGGCCCGCGGTCGCGCGCTGCGCGACGAAGGCGTCGCGGGGGCGCAGGTCGACAGCGTGCGCTTCCGCGAGGTGGCGAGCGGCAAGCTCGCGATGCCGAAGCAGGGCGCGCTCTATCAGCTGTTCGGCACGAAGACGAGCTGGAACGCGAGCACCGGCGCGCTGACCGACGTGAAGCCGCTGATGGTGATGTACATCCCCGGCGCGACGGTGGCGAGCACCGGTCTCTCGCCGGCGCCGTCGCAGACGAGCCCGTGGATCATGTTCCCCGGTACACCGAAGGCGCACATCATGATCACGGGGACGATGACCCCCTGAGTCGAGGTGTGTCGACCGTCGCCCTCGCGACCGGCGTCGAGCTGCACCGCTCCGCTCACGACGACCGCCACGACTCCCGTCACCACGCCCGATCGCTCGGCCCGCACCGACGCCCTCATTTCTCCTGGAGACGCCGACCATGTCCACCTCGCAGGCCCCCGCGCCGACGATCAGGTCCCCCGGCACGGCGCCGGCGACGCCGCGCAAGCTGTTCGTCAACATCACCGTGCGCGACGTGCAGCGCTCGATCGATTTCTTCGAGGCGCTCGGCTTCACGTTCAACGCGCAGTTCACCGACGCCACCGCGACGGCGATGCTCGTCGGCGAGGATGCGTACGTCATGCTGCTGAACCCGCAGAAGTTCGCCGGCTTCAGCCGCCGCCCGCCTGTCGACCCGCACCAGCAGACGGGGGCGATCTTCGCGGTGGGCGTCGAGAGCCGCGAGGCGGTCGACGCGATGGTGCACGCGGCCGTCGCCGCCGGCGGGTCGCACGCACTCGAGCCGCAGGACCACGGCTTCATGTACGGCTGGAGCTTCTACGACCTCGACGGACACCACTGGGAGGTGTTCTGGATGGACCCGAGCGTCGTGATGGGCTGAGCCATCACCGCGTTCAGGCACCATGGCGACGCTTCACTCGGAGGACATCCATGCCCCTCGCTGACCTGCTCGTGCGAGAGCTCGACGAAGAGATGGCGACGACGCGCCGCGTGCTCGAGCGCGTTCCGGACGACGACCGCGGTCAGTGGAAGCCGCACCCGAAGTCGTTCCCGATGGGACACCTCGCGCAGCTCGTGTCGCGCATGCCGAGCTGGCTCACGATGATGATGCAGGCGACGGAGTTCGACATCGCGCCGAAGGAGGGTGGCGGCCCGGGCTACACCTTCGAGAAGACCGAGCGGCTGCTGGCGGAGTTCGACCGGAACGTCGCCGCCGGCCGCGCCGCGCTCGCCGCGGGGAGCGACGCCGACTACGACGTGCCGTGGACGCTGAAGGCGGCGGGCCACGACGTCGGCCACGGCAGCCGGTACCAGATGATCCGCTCGACGGTGCTGAATCACTTGGTGCACCACCGTGCGCAGCTCGGCGTCTACCTGCGCCTCGTCGATGTGCCGGTCCCGCAGATGTACGGGCCGACGGCGGACGAACGTGGCTGACGCGTCGCACGCGCCCGACGGACTGCTGCGGCGCGTCGCGACGGTCGGCCTCGCGCTCGTCGTCGGCGCGTGCGCGTCGGCCGGGGGGCGCGGGCCGGCGAGCCCGCTCCCGGCCGGCGTCGAGGGGATCTCGCTGCTGGGTGACACGCTGCGCGCGTTCCCGCTCACTCCCGACGTCCGCGCGCGCTACGAGCGGCAACTGGCCGAGGCGCGCGGGGCGTACGAGCGCGCGCCGCGGAACGCCGACTCGATCGTCTGGTACGGCCGCCGCCTCGCGTACCTCGGCCGGCTGCGCGAGTCGATCGACGTGTTCTCGCGCGGCGTCGCGATCCACCCGACCGACCCGTGGCTCTACCGCCACCGCGGGCACCGCTACATCAGCGTGCGCGATCTCGACCGCGCGATCGTCGACCTCGAGCGCGCGACGCGGCTCGTCGAGGGGCGCCCGGACGTCGTGGAGCCGGATGGGCAGCCGAACGCGACGAACACGCCGATCGGCACCCTCCAGTCGAACATCGCCTACCACCTCGGGCTCGCGTACTACCTCAAAGGCGACTTCACCCACGCGGCCGAGGTGTTCGGGCGCGAGGTGCAGAACGCGCGCAACAACGACCGTCTCGTGTCCGCGCTCAACTGGTACTACATGAGCCTTCGCCGACTCGGCCGCGACGTCGAGGCGGAGGAGGCGCTGGTGCCGATCCAGCGACAGACGCCGGTGATCGAGAACGGCGTCTATCACCGACTGCTGCTGCTCTACAAGGGAGCGCTGCCGCCGGACTCGCTGCTCGCGGTCGCGCCGAACGGGCAGATGTCGGTGACCGACGCGACGGCGGCGTACGGGGTGGCGAACTGGCACTTCATCAACGGGCGGCGCGCGGAGGCGGAGCGGCTGTTCCGGCAGATCCTCGCCGGCGGGCAGTGGGGGGCGTTCGGGTACATCGCG
Source organism: uncultured Gemmatimonadaceae bacterium (assembly GCA_963843845.1). GTDB lineage: Bacteria > Gemmatimonadota > Gemmatimonadetes > Gemmatimonadales > Gemmatimonadaceae > Gemmatirosa. The sequence goes on from CAWJMB010000002.1 coordinate 162,011, forward strand.
TCGGAGGCGGAAGTCGCGCGGATGACTGGGAGGGGCCCTCGGTGACGCCGTCGAGGGCGGGGTCGGTCCAGCGGGGTCGGTGCGACGCTGACCGTACGGCGTGGCAGCGCCGCCGGTGAAGCGCTGGCGGTACAGCGGCTCACCGCCCGCGCCGTATCGCCGGCGCTTCTGCGGTGCATCGACCCCGCCGTGACCCGATGGTTTCGCAGACCGTAGCAACGTCGGAGCGCCTCACCCTTCGGCGCGTCACCGTCGCCGACGCCCCGTTCCTGCTCACGCTCCTGAACGATCCCTCGTTCCACGCCTTCATCGGCGACCGCGGCGTCCGCACCCTCGACGACGCGCAGCGATACGCCGAGGAGCGCATGCTCGCGAGCTACGCCGCGCGCGGGTTCGGGATGTACCTCGTCGCCTCGCGCGCGAGCGGCGAGCCGTTCGGCCTCTGCGGTCTCGTGCGTCGCGACACGCTCCCCGAGCCGGACCTCGGCTTCGCGTTGCTGCCGGCGTACTGGGGGCAGGGATACGCACGCGAGGCGGCGGCGCTCGTGCTCGACCATGCGCGCGACGACATCGGACTGGAGCGCGTCGCGGCGATCGTGAAACCCGACAACGCGGCGTCGATCCGGCTGCTCGAGCGGCTCGGCTTCGTGCGCGACGGAGAGGAGCGAGAGGGGCTGCTCTATCTGAGCAAGAAGTTGTGAGGCCGGACGGTCACCCCTCGCTCTTCGTCAGGCAGGCGCGGTCGCCGGCGCCGGCTCGAGCGTCGCGGCCGTTCCTCGCGCGCGGGGCTTGAAGAGCAGCGCGAAGAGCAGCAGCACGACCGCCGCGCCGACCGCCGGCACGACCCAGATCCTGGACCAGTCGTGCGTGACGGCCGCGGCGCCGGTGGCCGAGACGACGTTGGCGTCGACGACGACCCCCGAGAGCCACGAGCCGATCGCCTGGCCCGCGCCTAACGTCACCAGTGCGATGAAGCCCTGCGCGGCAGCGCGGATCCGCACGTCCGCCTGCTGGTCGACGTAGATCTGCCCCGTGACGAAGAAGAAATCGTAGCAGATGCCGTGCAGCAGCAGCGCGAGGTAGAGCATCCACATCCCGCTCCCCGCGTCGGCGGTCGCGAACAGGAGGTAGCGCGCCGTCCACGCCGCCATCCCCACGAGCAGCATCCACTTCACGCCGAGCCGCGCGAAGAACCAGGGCATCGCGATCATGAAGCCGATCTCGGACATCTGCCCGAGCGTCATCTTCGCCGCCGCGCCGCTGACGCCGATCTCGTTCAGGAACGGGTTCGCGAACGCGTAATAGAACTGGAGCGGGATGCAGAGCAGGAACGAGCCGAGCACGAACACCGCGAAGCTGCGGTCCCTGAGCAGCGACAGCGCGTCGAGCCCGAGCACGTCGCGCGCCGAGAGCGGGCGGCCGGCGGCGTGCGGCGGCGTGTGCGGAAGGGTGAGGCAGTAGAGCGCCATCGCGACCGAGGCGCCGGCGCCGATGCGGAGCGGGACCGCCGTCGCGTCGAGCCCGAGCCGGCCGATGAGCAGCCCGACGGCGATGAAGCCGATGGTGCCGAGCACCCGGATGCGCGGGAACTCGCGGCCCGGGTCGCGCATGTTGTCGAACGAGATCGAGTTCGTGAGCGCGAGCGTCGGCATGTAGCAGAGCGTGTACGCCAGGAACAGCACGGCGAACCCGTCGAACGTGCCGCGCGTCGTCGCGAGCCAGAGCAGCGCGGCGCCGACCAGGTGCAGCGTCGCCAGCACCCGCTCGGTCGCGAAGAAGCGGTCGGCGATCATGCCGACGAAGAACGGCGAGAGGATCGCCGCGATGGCCGGCGTCATGTACGCGAGCCCGACCTGCTTCCCGCTCGCGCCGAGCGCCGAGCCGAGGTAGGTGCCTAACGTGACGAGCCAGGAGCCGTAGATGAAGTACTGGAGGAACATCATCGCCGACAGTCGCGCGCCGATCGCGGCCGGCGCGCGCCCTGGCGTCGGCCGGGACGCCGCGTTCGTCGCGCTCACGGCAGCGTGCGGATGCGCACGTTGCGCAGGTCGAGCGTGCCGCCGTGGTCGCCCTGGATCGCGAGCAGCCCGCTCGCCGCGCGGCCGTAGTGCGGCCACTCCTTGAACTTGCTCGCCGCGACCTTCCCCTCCCAGTCCGGGCTCCACGCCGTGTACTCGACGATCTTGCGCCCGTTCAACCAGTGCTCGACGTGCGCGCCGTTCGCGACGATGCGCGACATGTTCCACTCGCCGGCCGGCAACGCCACGCCGGCCGGCGGCGCGTAGAGGCCGTACGCCGCGCCCGCCGAGGTGAGCGCGTTCCGGCCGTCGGGGTGGCCGGCGTTGTCGAGTAGCTGATACTCGGTCGCGCTCCAGTAGACCTTCTCGTATTCCTCGCTCGCGCGGTAGAACACGCCGGCGTTGCCTCCCGGCTCGAGCTTCCACTCGAACTCGAACTCGAAGTTGCCGAACTGGTCGCGCGTGACGATGTCGTCGGAGCGCCCGGACTTCTGGAGCATGCCGTTCACCTCGCGCCACCCCGACGGGAGCGTGTCGGCCTTGTAGCCGCGCCAGGCGCTCAGCGTGTTCAGCGACCGCCAGTCGCCGGCCGCGGCGGAGGGGCGGATCGTGGTGTTCACCACCGTGCTCGTCGTGGAGGTGGTCGACGTCGGTGTCGCGGGGCGGCTCGTCGCGGCGCGCGGGCTCGACGCGCAGGCGGTGAGGGCGAGGGCAGAGACGATCGTCAGGCGGCGCATGGCGGTGTATGACGGCGGTGAACGGCGTCGGCGCGGACGGCGGTGACGTGTGGCGGGTTCCTCAGACGACCCACCCGTTTCGGTACGGCCGCGACAGATACTGATTCGCGTCCGGCGCGTTCGTGAAGCGCATCTCCGCTCCGTCGTACAGCAGCTTCTTGCCCTGGCCGGCGCGCAGCGCGGCGACGCCCAACAGCATCGTCTCGGTGAGCATCGCGGCGTACTCGAACGGCGAGCTCGCGCTCCCCTCGCCCTTGCACGCCTTCGCCCAGTTCATCTCGTGCGACTCGGCGATCCGCGGCACCGACAGCTTCACCTTCTCCGCCGCCTGCTGCGCCATCGAGTCGGGATAGATCTTCGGATTGTTGCCGTACGTCTCGTAGGTGAGGATCCCCTTCGTCCCGATGAAGACACCGCCGCCGCCGTCTCCCCCCACGAGGCGCACGTCGTCGGGGAGGAAGGGCGGGCGCGGCGGCAGCAGCCCGCTGTCGTACCAGAACAGCTTCAGCGCCGGCATGGAGCGCCCCCGCGCCGCGAACTCGTACTCCGCCGTCATCGCGAGCGGGTACGACGCCGGCCGCTCCGCCGAGCCGCCCCACATGGTGCTCGACGCGGTGACGCTCGTCGGGTACGACAGATCGAGCGCCCAGAACGGCTGGTCGATGAGATGCGCGCCCATGTCGCCGATCGCGCTCACGCCGAAGTCGACCCACCCGCGCCAGCTGAACGGGTGATATGCCGGGTGGTACGGCGTCTCCGGCGCGGGGCCCAGCCACAGATCCCAGTGAAGGCCCAACGGCGGCGTCTGCGGGTTCGCGGCCATGGCGGCGATGACCGCATTGTCGACCGTGCGCACGTTCCAGCGCGGCGGCGCGGCGGGGCCGGGATAGGGGGGCGGCGCGGGCGGCGCGTTCGCCGGCGGCGGGGCGGGGGGCGGGTAGGTCGTGCCGGGGCGCGGAATGCCCTGCGCCCAGTAGCGCACGGGGCGGTCCGTCCACACGTGCACCTCGCTGATCGGCCCGAGGATGCCCGACTGGATGATCTCACGGATGCGGCGCGTGCCGTCCTGCGAGTGTCCCTGGTTCCCCATCTGCGTGGCGACTTTCTGCTCGTTCGCGAGCTTCGCCAGCACGCGCGCCTCGTGAACCGAGTACGTGAGCGGCTTCTGCACGTAGACGTGCTTGCCGAGCTGCATCGCGCTCTTCGCGATGATCGCGTGCGCGTGGTCGGGCGTCGCGACGACGACGGCGTCGATGTTCTTCTGCCGGTCGAGCATCTCGCGGAAGTCGGCGAACTTCGTCGCCCTGTCGTACGATGCCTGGAGCTTCGCGTTCTCCGGCGAGACGGTGCCGCCGCGCGGGTGCGTGCGCCCCCACAGCCCGCGCTCGACGAACGGGAAGTCGACGTCGCACACGGCGACGACGTTCTCTCCCCCCGTCACGAGCTGCTGCATGTTGCTCATTCCCATCCCGCCGATGCCGACGCACGCCACGTTCAGCGTGTCGCTCGGCGCCTGGTAGCCCGGGCCGCCCAACACGTGGCGGGGAACGATCATCGGGGCCACGGCACCGACGGCGATCGCGGCGCTGGTGCCGACGAAGTCGCGGCGGGTGACGGCCGGCGGAGGAGGCAGGGCAGGGTCGGACGACTCGGACATCGGCGAGACTCTGGACGGAGAGTGGAGCCGGCATCATGCACCCCGGACCGACGGCGGACCAGTGGGGCGGTCGGGTCCGGCGGTGGGAGAGGACGGTACGTGGGGAACCGCACGGCCGGAAGAGCCCTTGCCGCGCGACGCGGTCGTCGTGATCGTGATCCCGCCGCTCTCACGCCACACCACTCACCCGCGTCGACGGTTCGACCATGCAGCTCGCGCCGCAGAGCGAGTTCGCGCGCCGCGCACAGCACGTCGTCATCGCGCGCTGTGGCGTGCTCCTGCTGTTCTACGGCGCCATGCTGCGATCGCCTGGTCGACCTGGCGCTCCGGCGTGCCCGACGCCTACCCGAACGAGCACTGGCACGGGTCGCTCGGCAGTATTCGGGGCGCCGCACTCGTGCTCGCCAGTCCCAATTCCGTCGTTCATGGCGTCGGCGTCGCGTGCGCGGCGCGCGACGCTGTGGACGCTGTGCGCCGCCCTCATGACCGTCGTCGTGGCGAGCTTCGTCGCGCAGTCAGCGTTCACTCCGTCAGTCGCGCGTCCGCGACACCCGTGTGATCCATGGTCCCGATTCTCATTCTCGTGATGGTCGTCTGTCTCGCCGCCAGCACGTTCGTCGCCGCTCGCGGCCCGGCGAATCCCGTGGCGCGGCAGCGCCTGCGGCTGGCGCTGTCGGTGGTCGGTTTCGTGGCCGCGGCCGGTGCGGCGTGGGCCGCGGTCGCGAACGTGCAGCGGGTGCGCGCGGACCACGACGTCGATCGACGCGCCGACTCGGCGGCCGCGCCCGGTCGGACGCGGTGAGCAGGGTGCGAACGTTCCCGACGATCTCGCGTCGGCGCCGGCGGCCGCAGCCAGTGAGCGGGTCGTGAACGAACGCCGCTTCACTGAAACCGAGGTCGCCGAGATCTTCGAGCGGGCCACGCAGGCGCCGGAGCCGGAGGCGCCCGAGCGCGCGTCGCTCCCCGCCGCCGGCGCGCTGACGCTCGCGCAGGTGCAGGCGATCGGCCGCGAGGTCGGGATCGCGCCCGAGCGCATCTCGGCCGCGGCGGCCCGGCTCGGCGACCGGGCGCCGACGATCTCGCGCGGCGTCCTCGGCCTGCCGCTCCGCGTCGAACGGACGATCGCGCTCGACCGGCGGCTGTCCGACGAGGAGTGGGAGCGCGTCGTCACCGACCTGCGCGAGGTGTTCGACGCGCGAGGGCGGCTGGCGAGCGACGGATCGCTGCGGCAGTGGACGAACGGCAACCTGCAGGCGCTGCTCGAGCCGACGGCGACGGGGCAGCGCATCCGGCTCCGCACCTTCAAGGGGAACGCGCTCGGCTCCCTGGCGTTCGGGCTCGGACTGCTGACCACGGCGGGGGTGGGGCTGATCGGGGCCGCGTCACTCGCGACCGCCGACGTCGCGCTGCTCGCCACGCTGTCGACCGTGGGCGCCGGTGGCCTCTGGATGTCGCTCGGCACGGTGCTCCGGCTGCCGCGGTGGGCGCACCGGCGCCGCGAGCAGATGAACGAGGTCGCCGCGCGAGTCGCGCAGCTCCCGCGGCAACTCTCGCCGCAACTCCCGGAGCCGATCGACGGCGGCTGACCGTCGGGGCGAGTAGGTTGCGCAGGACGGGGCGCGCGTTCGCGCCACCGTCTACCGCCATTGCATGGAGAGCCGCGTGCCGAGAAAGCCCAACTACGATTTCGAGAAGCGTCGCAAGGAGCAGGAACGGCAGGCGAAGAAGGATGCGAAGCGCGCCGAGCGCCAGCAGCGGCGCGACGACCGGCGTGGGGAGAACGGAGAGATCATCGAGGACGGCGCGGACGGAGCGGACGGAGCGACCGACGCCGGACCGCCCGATCCCGCCGCGCCGGCCGCCTGACGCATCGGCGATGATCGCGCTCGCTCCCGTCACGCTCGAGGGACACGGCGTTCGCCTGGAGCCGCTCGACGCCGCACACGTCGACGCGCTCGCCGCCGCGGCGGCGGACGGCCGGCTGTGGGAGCTGTGGTTCACGAGCGTGCCGGAGCCCGAGCGTACGGCGGCGTACATCGAGGCGGCGCTCGCCGGACAGGCGGAGGGGCACATGCTGCCCTGGGTCGTCCGCGACCTCGCGACGAACACCGTCGTCGGCACGACGCGCTTCCACGACGTCGTGCCGTCGGCCGACCGCGTCGAGATCGGCTACACCTGGTACTCGGCGAGCCGTCACCGCAGCCACGTGAACACGGCGTGCAAGCTGCTGCTCCTCGCGCACGCGTTCGACGGCGTGGGGTGCGCGGTCGTCGGCCTGCGAACCGACAACTTCAACGTCCGCTCGCAGCGTGCGATCGAGGCGTTGGGCGCGAAGAAGGACGGTGTGATCCGCCACCACCAGGTGCGGCGCGACGGCACGGTGCGGGACAGCGTGATGTACAGCATCCTCGCCGCCGAGTGGCGCGACGTGCGGCGGCACCTGGAGCTGCGGATGGCGCGGCACGCGTGACGACCGGGGATCGGGGATCGGCTCGCTAGGCGACCCACCCCGATTCCCGACCCGAGGCGCTTCAGAGCTCTCGCACGCGCTTCGCGATCGGCCGCCCGTTGGCCTGCATCTCGACGTCGAACTCGAGCACGGCCTGGCGGCGGAACAGTGAGCCGAACAGACTGTTCGCGATCGTCACGCCGGCCTCGTTCTTCACGTCCGAGATGTGGACGTAGATGTCGTCGCGGAACTCGCCGGGCTTGTAGCCGGTGTACATCGTGATGAAGCCGTACCCCTTCCCTTCGTCGGCGTGGTGCATGAAACCCGTCTTGACGTCCGGGTCTTCCTTCGGCGCCGGGACCATGTTGGGCATCAGGTAGCCCGACCAGAAGAAGTCGCAGTCGCGCCGCAGGTCGCCCGACACGTTGGAGAAGCCGAGGACGTCGACCCGCTTGCCCTGGCTCTGGAGCGCCTTGACGAGCTTCAGGTAGTCGCCGTCGCCGGAGACGAGGAGGATGTAGTCGAGGTACTGGCCCTGCGTCAGCGCGTCGACGGCGATGTCGACGTCGACGTTGCTCTTCGTCGTGACGCCTCCCTCGCGGTTCTCGTACTTGCGCGTCGGCTTCAGCACGACGTTGTACCCCTCGCGCCGGATCGCCGCGCGCGCGATGTCGCGGCGGAGCTTGCGCTCTCGATCCTGCGCCTCGAACTCCTCGTCGTAGGCGGCGTAGGTGTTCGCGCGGACGACCTGGGCGTTCTGGGCCTCGACGAGCAGGCGGAGGTTGCGATAGTTCAACCCGTTGCCGCCGTTACGCATGATGTTGTCGACGTCGACGAAGATGCCAGCCTTGAGCATGGTGCGAATTCGGATGACTGAAAGGGACGGTCCGGACTAAGGGGGACAGTCGGGACTGTCGGACTAGCCGCCGATCGGGATGCGGGTGTTCATGGCCGCGTGCGACACGCCGAGTTTCTGCATCGCTTCCGGCGGGCAGCCGTTCCAGTTCGGGTTGAAGGTGTTGCCGATGTACTCGAGGTCCTTCCACCCGGCCGAGCTCGAGAAGAAGCCGGCGGCGACGAGGTCGCGGAAGCGAAGGAAGAAGGCCCCGCCGGCGCGGAACTCCGGCCGCGTGCGGTCGGGCCACGATACGTCGTCGAGGATGGCGTGGCGTTGCGCCGCTTTCGCGGTCGCGTAGCTCACGCCGAAGCGGCGGCGCGATTCGGTGTCGATCCAGCGCAGCCCGCCGCGCATCGCCGTCCGCGTCGCGTCGTCGGTCTCGGGGACCGACATGTGGTAGTCGATGTACCCGATGACGCCGGCCTCGGTCGCGCTGCCGGAGCGCGCGTCGCGCGGGATGATGTCGTCGGCAAGGACACTCGCGGTGCGCGCCTCTCTCGCGGTGAAGAACTTCCGCGTCGCGGTGTTCGCCGGCGGCTGCGCGGCGGCGGCGGTGGCGGGCTGGTTCGGCGTGGCGTGCGGCGTCTTCGGCGCCTGCTGCGCGCCGGGCGGCTGTGCGGGCTGCTGCGCCTCGAGCACCGCGGCGACCGGCGCGAGGCCCAGCACTTTCAGCGCGCGGCGGCGAGAGATGTCGGTCATGGATGCGTCCTCAGATCGCGCCGGCCTTGCGCTGCGCCGTGATGTAGTCGGCGGTGCGCCAGGCGAGGGCGAGGATCGTCCACGTCGGGTTCTTGTCGGCCTGCGAGACGAATGGGGCGCCGTCGGCGACGAACAGGTTCTTCACGTCGTGCGCCTGACAGTTGCCGTTCAGCACCGAACTGTTCCTGTCGCTCCCCATCCGCAGCCCGCCCAGCTCGTGGATGATGCGGCCGCCGGGAGCGAGGCCATAGTCCTGCTCCTTCGTCGGCATCTGCGAGAACACGGTGCCGCCCATCTGCTGGACGAGCGCGCGGAAGGTCTCCTGCATGTGCTTCGACTGGTTCCGTTCGTAGTCGGACCACTTCCAGTGAAAGCGCAGCACCGGGATTCCCCACTGGTCGACGACGGTCGGGTCGATCTCACAGTAACTGTCGGCGTTCGGGATCATCTCGCCGCGCCCGGAGAAGCCGATCGTCGCGCCGTAGTACTTGCGATAGTCCTCCTTGAGCTTCGCGCCGTAGCCGCCGGCGCCCGGGTAGCGGTGGATCCCCCCCATGAACCCGTACGACGGCTGGCCGAGCCCGCCCCACACTTCGATGTGGTAGCCGCGGGGGAAGTCGAGCTTCCTGTTGTCGAGCCACCACGGCATGTAGACGTGCATGCCGCCGACGCCGTCCTCGTTGTGCGGCACGTGGTCGACCATCGCGGGGATGAACCCGCTCACGTCGGTGCCGGTCGTGTCGGTGATGTACTTGCCGGCGGTGCCGCTCGAGTTCGCGAGCCCCTGCGGGAACAGACTCGACTTCGAGTTCAGCAGCAGTCGCGACGACTCGAGCGCACTCGCCGCCAGCACGACCACGCGCCCCTCGGCCAGTCGGTCCTCGCCGGTCCGCTTGTCGACGTAGGCGACGCCGGTCGCGAGGCCGTCCTTGCCGATCGTGACCTCGCGCGCCATCGCGTTCGTCAACAGCGTCAGCCGCCCGGTCGCGAGCGCCGGCGCGATGAGCACGTCGGGGCTCGAGAAGTTCGCCTTGACGCTACAGCCGCGGTTGCACTGTCCGCAGTAGTGGCACGCCTGCCGCCCGTTGATCGGCCGCGTGATGATCGACAGTCGCGACGGGATGCAGGTGATGTTCAGCTTGTCGCTCGCCTGCTTGACGAGCAGCTCGTAGCAGCGCGGCTTCGGCGCGGCGTGGAAGCGGCCGTCGGGATGGTTGGGCAGGTTCTCGTGGCTGCCGAATACGCCGATCAGGTCGTCGATGCGGTCGTAGTAGGGCGCGACGTCGTCGTAGGCGATCGGCCAGTCGTCGCCGAGCCCGTCGTGGGACTTCCCCTTGAAGTCGCGCGGGCCGAAGCGGAGGGAGATGCGCCCCCAGTGGTTCGTGCGGCCGCCGAGCATGCGGCCGCGCCACCAGTCGAAGCGGGTGCCGGGGGCGCGGGTGTACGGCTCGCCGTCGATCTCCCAGCCGCCGTCGCAGGCGTCGAACTCGCCGAACGGTCTCGTGCGCGTCGCGCGTCCTCGGCGCGGGGTGCCGTACGAGGGGGTGAGCATCCGTGCGTTCTTCGACGCATACCATTCAGGACCCGCCTCGAGCATCAGCACGCGCGCGCCGGCCCTCGTCAGCGCGTAGGCGGCCATCCCGCCGCCGGCGCCGGAGCCCACTATGACAACGTCGTAGGGCATCGTTCTATCCTCGGACTGGGCCGATCATTTCAGCGACGCGAGATAATTGACCGACGCGCGGATGGAGGTCAGCGGGTCGGTGGGACTGTCGTGCTCGACGAAGACGTGCTTCACGCCGGTCGAGTCGCCGGCATCGAGGACGGCGCGCCAGTCGATCGTGCCGGCGCCGACCTCGGTCATGCGGCGGTCGGGCGCGGGGCCGGCGTCCTTGAGGTGCAGCAGCGTGATGCGGCCGGCGTGGCGGTCGATCCAGACGAGCGGGTCGTGGCCGGCCTTCACGAGCCAGTAGACGTCCATCTCGAAGTCGACGAGCGCGGGGTCGGTCTCGCGGAGCAGCAGGGCCATGGGGATGCGGCCGTCGACGAGTGGGAACTCGAAGTCGTGGTTGTGATAGGCGAAGCGCAGCCCCGCCGCCTTCGCCTGCGCCCCGGCCCGGTTGAACTGCTCGGCGATGCGCTTCCAGTCGTCGGCGGTTCTGCGCTGGGCCGCGTCGATCCACGGCACGGTCACCCACTGATGCCCGATGGCGCGCGCGTCGTCGAACGTCTTCGCCGCGGCGCTCCCCGTGACGAGGTCGAGCCCGAGGTGGGTGGAGGGCGACGTCAGGCGGTGCGCCTTCAGCATCGCCTTCACCTGCGCCGGCGTGCGTCCGAAGTACCCCGCGAACTCGACCTCGCGGTACCCGGCCGCCGCGACCTGGGCGAGCGTTCCCGGCATGTCCTTCTGCATGAGCTGCCGGACCGTGTAGAGCTGCAGCCCGATCGCCCGCGTGGGCGCCTTCCGTGCGGACAGTGTCGCGGCGGCGTTGAGCTGCCGCCCCACCCCCGTCGCGACCGTGGCGCCGAGTGCAGTGAGGAAAGAACGACGATTCATGGGAGGGCGTGGGGCGGGGGAACGCGTACCATGGCCCGGCGCGGTGGGGGACACAAGGTCCGGGCGGCGTCGGTATGTTCGAGGACGGTGTGGGGGGGGCGCTGTGGCGGGGTCGGTGTGGCGGGGGCGACGAACCGGGGTCGGTGGAGCGGGAGGGGAGTCATGTCATTCGCGTTCGTGCAGCGCGCGTCGACCGCCGGGCCGGAGCGGCCGATCGTGCCGGCGGTGCGTCGCGGGGTGGAGCGGGCGACCGGCCGGTCGCTCGCCGGCGCGAGACTGCACGTCGGGGGGGCGAGCGACGCGGCGGCGCGGTCGCTGCGCGCGGACGCGTTCACCGTCGGGCGCGACGTGCACGTGGCGTCGGCGCGGTACCGGCCGGGGACGTCCGGCGGGGACCGGCTCGTGGCGCACGAGCTGGCGCACGTCGCGCAGCAGGGGGCGCGGACGGTGCCGGCCGGTGCGTCGCTCGCCGTGCGCGCCCCGGGCGACGGCGCCGAGCGCGAGGCGGACGCGGTCGCGGAGCGCGCGTCGGGCGGGACGCTCGGCGGCCCGGCGTCTGTCCACGGTGTGCAGTCCGTCGCGCCGGCGGTGCAGCGCGCCGTGTCGCAGAAGCAGACCGTCGGCGTCGACGTGAAGGCCGCCGACGTCAAGTCGCTCGAAGGCGGCACCTACTGGACGCAGCGGCTCGGCACGATCTACGATCTCACCGTGCCGGCGCGCTTCGGCGACGCCGAGGAGCGCGACGCGGTGCTGAGCGTGGCGCACGCGCTGCACACGCGGCTCGGGACGCCGACGAAGGCGAACGAGCAGCTGCTCCACATTCCCGCGCGCGGCACGACGACGCCGCCGCTCGCCTACCGAGCGAAGTTCACTCCGGCCGCCGACGCCGACAGCCGGCCGTCGCTCGAGCTGGAGTTCGTCGCGGAAGGCGCCGATGTCGCCGCCGCGGTGGGGAAGACGGCCGCGAGCACGATCCCGACGAACTACGCCGGGCGCGGCGACGCCGCCGACGCCGAGATCGACATGTGGAAGGCGAAGAAGGCGACGAACACGCTCGGCGCGATCTCGTGGAAGGGGACCGTGCCGGCGGCGGAGCTGGTCGCCGCGAAGTTCGCGCTCCTCGGCTACGCGGAGCACGGCACGCGGAACGCGGAAGTCGACGCGATCGTGCCGCTGTCGGACGGGACGACGCGCGTGCTCTACACGTTCGTGTTCAGCGGCGCCGCGAACGACGTCGAGGTCGAGCGGATCGGACCGGCCGGCACGGGGACGCAGGCGCTCGACCCGGCGACGCGCACGTTCGACGTGAAGCGCGTGAGCGGCTACACGCCCGAGTTCGACGCCGACGCGGCGAAGCTCAAGACGTGGCTCGCGACGCGCTACCCGGCGATCGTGCCGGCGGGCACCGACGCGCCGGCGATCGTGACCGACGTGAACACGAAGCTCGACGCCGCCGCGACGACGCCGGCGTTCTTCGGCGCGAACTACGGCATGCCGGTGGTCGACGCGGCCGGCGCCGCGACGCGCCTCACGACGGCGCACGGCTGGGACGCGCAGCGAGCGGCCGACACGAAGACCTTCTCGACCGCCGACCTGAAGCTCGTCGAGCTGTCGCTCGAGCTGCTCGCCGACCCGATGCTGAAGCTCGTGCGCGGCGCGACGCTCGCGCGGCAGAAAGTCGCGCTCGAGAAGGTCACGACGCCGGGGAAGAAGGGCGCCGCGCCGACGGTGACGTACGAGGCCGACGAGTCGACGCGCGGCGAGGCGATCTTCACGGGGAGCGACCGCACGCTGCTCGTCTACGACAGCATCACGCAGTCGGACGCGTCGATGTTCATCGGCACCGGCGCGAACGCGTCGCCGATGAGCGCGATGACGATGGTGCACGAGTTCGGGCACCTGGTCGGCTGGTCGGCGTCGGTGCTCTCGACGTTCAACGCGACGTTCGCGAACCAGAAGTCGAAGCTGAACGCGGCGCCGGTGACGTGGTACGCGGCGAGCGGGCCGCAGACGGAGTTCTTTCCGGAGGCGTTCGCGATCTTCAACGCGGACCCGGCGTGGATGCAGGCGAACGTGCCGGCGATGCACGCGTGGTTCGTGACGCTGACGACGACGGGGGCGCCGCCGGCGGCGGGGTCACCCTGAGCTCACGGGAGCAGCGTCAGGGTGCCGGCGTCGTCGACGTACCACACCGTCGCGCCGGCGTCGGCGGCGTGCGCGTTCGCGCGGGCCGCCGCCGAGCTCTCGAACAGGTAGTTGACGAACCGGATGCGATAGCGCTGTCCGTCCGCGGCGTTGACGACGAAGCCGGCCTTCTGCATCGCCAGGTAGTCCGCGACCTGCTCGTCGTCGATCTGGCCGCCCGTGCGGTAGAACTTCATGTCCCAGACGTCGATGTCCGTCACGCCGGGTCGAGCGCCCGGACCGGGGTTGGCGAGGAACGCGTCGCTCGATCGCCCCCCGGCCGCGAGCAGATGGATGTGGCCGTTGTCGGACTGGGTGACGCGGAGGCGCGCGACCGGGCTGATCCCGCCCTGCGAGCTGAGCACGTAGCGCCAGCTCCACTTCTCGAACAGCGCGCCGGCCGAGCCCTGCACCATCCCCTCGCCGAGCGTGCGGATGCGGACGATGTCGGGGGTGGTGGCGACGAGGTGATCGAGCTCCGCCGGCGTGTAGGAGCGGAGCACCTTCGCCGTCGTGACGCTCGCGTCGCGCACGGTGAGCACCTGGGCGCCGCCGGCCGTCGTGCGCTCGAAGCGGAGGCGGCTCGTCGGCGTGCGCACGACGAGCTCGATGCCGGTGTGCAGCGCGTCGTCCGCCTGTCGCCGCAGCCCGGCGTCGCGGCTCGCGAGCCCGCGCACGAGCTGATCGAGTCCGCTCTCGCTGCGCGGCTCGACCACGCCCAGCGAGCGGAGCGCCGCCTCCGGCTCGTCGTGACGCGTGAGGATGCCGACGATCCGGTCGGTCGCGCTGCGGACGTCGCCCCGCAGCCGGACGATCGCGTCGAGCCCCGCGAACTCTGGCGTGCCCATCGTCGCGAGCCGGCCGAGCGCTCGCTGCACGTCCGCCGCGCCGATCTCCTTGCTGCCGAGCCCCATCATGACGGCGAGCGTGCGCGGCGAGGCGCCGGCGCCGAGGGCGTGCGCGACGCCGATCAGCGCCGCGGCGTCGGTCGCGGCGACGTGGCGTCCGAGTCCGACGAGCAGCGCGCGCACGCCGTCGGCGTCGGCGACGGCGAGCGTCGTCAGCGTGCCTTCGAGCGACGGCACCGCGGTCTGCGCCTGGAGCATCCGTAGCCCCTTCGCGCTGTGCGTCTGCGAGCGGCGCAGCACGTCTGCGGCGTCGGGGCCGGGCGCGACGACGAGGCGAGCGAGCGCGGGCGCCGGCATGCTGTGGCCGGCCGGGAGCAAGAGATAGCGCGGAGTCGTCTCGCCGGGCGCCGTCAGGCGAAGCACTCCCGCCTCGTTGTCCACGAGATAGCCGGCGGTGCGGAAGCGCGTCGTGAGCGCGTGCGGCGTCGTGCCCGGCATGTTCGGGTTGTACTCGTACCGCCCGTTCGCGAGCACGATCGCGTCGCCGACGACCTCGTTCGGCGGCGGCGGGCCCGCCGTGAGCGCCGGCCTCGGGTACACCTGCGCGCGGATGCTCAGCCCGAACTCCTGGCTCAGCTTCGCGAGGTTGAGGACGGCGCTCGCGTCTTCGGGGAGGCCGAGGCTCGCGCGCTGCCACCCGGCGACGTCGCGCGCGGCGAGCCGGCGCAGGGCGCCAGCCATCTCGTCGCTCAGCCACGCCTGGCGCGCCTTCACCAGCTCGAACTGCGCTTCGGTCAGCCGGCCACGCACGATCGGGTCGCGCATCATCCCCTGGATCGCCTCCGCCTCGGCCCGGATCGCCAGGATACGCGAGTGGAGCTGCGAGACGAGCGGGCCGGAGCCCTGTTGCAGCTGCCGCATGAGCTCCGGGGCGCCCAGCAGGGCGCCGAGCGTCGTGAGGACGAGCGAGCTGACGAGGAACGACGTGAGATCGGGGGGCAGCGCGCCGTGCTCGAGGTACTCGATCAGCGCGCCGACGCCCGTCGCGGCGACGAGGTGGCCGCCGAAGACGATGCTGAACTGCGCGAACGCCTGCTGCGGCACGAGCAGCTTCGCGCCGGCGACGATGCCGACGTTGAGGACGCGGAAGACGCCGAACGTGACCGCGGACTTTGCGAACTCCCGGACCACGTCGACGCCGCTCACGGTCCGGCCGAGGGCGATCGGCGTGGCGATCGAGGTGACGACGGTGAACGCGGCCGCCTCGCCGAGCGTGATCGAGATCGCGCCGGCGCCGAGCCCGCTCAGCGCGCCGCCGGTGGCCGCGGTGGCCAAGAGCGCGCCGATGGCGAGGAGGATGCGCCGGTTGTTCTCGCGGCGTCGCACGTCGCGGATCTGGTCGACCAGGCGGTAGAGGTTCTGCTGCGAGCGGAACACCCACCGGTCGAGCTGCGCGAAGTCGGACGTCGCGAGATAGTCGACCGCCCCGTTGCGCAGCTGCATGACGACCGCGATCCACTCGGCTTTGTCGTCCGCGTCGCCGACGTCGCTGCGCATCAGGTCCAGATAGATGCCGATCCCGGCGCCCCACATGTTGAGCACGGGGACGCTCGCGGCGGCGACGCCGGCGCGCCGCTCGAGCGCGTTGACGGCGGCGAGGTACGACGCGTCGCGCGGGCCGCTCCACACGGTGGCCGCGTCGGTGCGGAGCTGCTCGAGTCGGTGCAGCAGCTGCGTGAGCTCCCACCCGTATTCGGCGATAGCGTCGATCAGCGGCGCGTTCTCCGGCAGGTTCGTCGCCGACGGGGACGGCGCGCCGGGGAGCTGGTACACGGTGTCGATCAGCGTGCCGACGCCCGTGCGGAGCGTCGCGAGGCGCCGGTCCGCCGTCGTGCCGATCCAGTCTCCGAGCCGCGCGGCCATCACGCCGCGGCGCTCGCTCGCGTCCGCCGCGACGGGGAGCGCGCTCGCCGCGAGGTCGTAGAGCACGTCGGACCGCAGCTCGCGCAGCACCTTCGCTTCCTCGAGCCGGTCGATCGACGCGCCGTAGAACTCGGCGAGCCCCTGCAGCATCTCGTCGACGCGGCGGACGAGCGTGAGCGTCGCGTCGACGAGGCGCACGTTCTCCACGAGGTCACCTTCGAGCGCGTACGCGAAGTCGCTCTGCCCCGACGCGTGCGTCTCGACCATCGTCACCGCCTGGTAGCGCAGCAGCCGGCTCGACGTGCCGCGGAGCGTGAACATGACTTCGGCGTCGGTCTGCTCGAAGCGCGGCGTCGTGCCGGCGGGCGGGAGGGGGTTCGGCGGCGCGGTCGGCCCGCCCGCCCGGTGGGCGGGATGGCCCACCGGCACGGCGAGGTAGCTCACGAGCGCGCCGCGCGCCTCGCCGAGCGCGCGGACGAGCGCGGCGACCCTGGCGAGCCCCCGCGCGCTCCGCTCCCATTCCGCGGCGACCTGGCGCGCCTCCGGCAGGTGCTGCGCGACGTAGATCAACCCGCCGAGGACGTCCTCGAGCTGCCTGACGGACTGGACGCTCGTGCCCTGTGGCGGCGTGATCGTGACGTCGTGCTCGCTCCGCGTGATCGTCGCCGAGTGCACGCTCTCGTAGCCGGCGCGCAGGTCGCGGAGGATCCGGCGAAAGCGCGCCGCGTTCTGTCTGGCGAGGCGGTCGAACGCCCGCATCACCTGCCACGTCGCGCCCTTGCCGTCGGCGCGGAGGCCGAGCATCGCGACGGCGATGGCGTACGTGTCCCAGGCGAGCACGCGGTCGCGGATCGCGAAGAACGCGCGCGGCGCCGTGGTCTCGTCGGGGCTCCGCAGGCGCTCGGCGACCGCGGCCCAATCGGGCGGCGGGTCGTCGCGCGCCGTCGACGTGGGCGTGTCGGGGGCGGCGTCGGGCGCGCTCCGAGGCTGCCGCGCGATGTGTCGGGTCGCCGCGCGGCTGATCGGTCCGGGCGCCGTCTGCGCGGCGACGCGCTCCGCTTCGATCTCGAGCGGATCGCCGGGCCGGCTGACGGTGCGCGTGGACGACGCGCGTGGCGCGGCGTCGCGCTGCTGCACGGTGTGCACGAGCTCATGCGCGAGCAGCCGGCGTCCGGCGATCGCGTCCGGCGCGTACTGGCCGGCGGCGAAGTAGATCGACTGGCCGAGCGTGAATGCCCGTGCGTCCGCGGCGCGCGCGGCGCGATCCGCTGTGGCGCCGTCGTGCACGCGCACATCGCCGAAGTCGTGACCGAAGCGCGACTCCATCGTGCGACGTGTCGCGGGGTCGAGCGGTGTGCCGGCGGGCTCGCGTCTCGTGCCCAACGCGAGCGCGCTGGAGAGCGGACTCTGCGCGGCCGGCGTCGTGCGCACCATGCCCTGCGCCGCGGCGGGCCCGATCGGCGGCGTCGGCCGCGTCGCCGCGCGCGTCGCAGTCGGTACCCGACCCGCCTGCTTCACGGCGAACCCCCTACCGCTTCGCCGCGCGAAACGCGGCCGTCAGGCGCAGCAGCTCCTCCTCGCCGCTCGGCGTCAGGGCGTCCTCGAGGCGCGGTGCGCTGACGAGCGACACGCCCCGGTCGTCGTGCCACTTCGTGTGATAGGCCTCGATGCGTCGCAGCGTGGGCACGGAGAAGTCCGCCAGGTGGCCGCCGCCGAGGAAGCTCGCCCACAGGATGCCCGGGCAGCTCGGCCCGGTCACGAGTGGCGGCCTGTACACCCCCGTGGCGAGCCGCGTGAACTGCGGCTCCGCGTGCACGAACGCGGACTCGGTCGTGTCGGGGGTGTGCAGCGCGAGGAAGTGCGTGCGCAGCGCGTCGCTCGGTGCGGGGATCGCGCCGTCGGGCGTGGCGACGGCGAGGGTGATGAGACTCATCCCCGACAGCGCCGGAAAGAGGAGCGCGGTGAGCGTCCACCCCGGCGCGTCGTCGCCGACGTGCACGAAGATGCGGCCGTCGTCGCCGCGCGGCTGTTCGGCGATCGCGGCGACGAGGTCGGTCGCGGTTACCGTGCGGCGCCGGCGACGCCCGCTCAGCGGCTCGACCCAGGTCGCGGACGACACGAGGCCGAGCCCGATCCAGGCGTCGAGCAGCCGCGACGGGGTCGCGAGGTCAGTCCAGTCGTGGCCGCGCGAGGCGGTGCGCCAGAGCAGCTCGGTCGGTGCGGTCACGGTCGGTGCGGTCACGGCAGGGGAACCATCTTGCCGGCGTCATCGACGTAGTACACGAACGCGCCGAGCCCTTTGAGCTTGCGATTGTTCTCGGCGAACTCTCTCGTCGCGAACAGGTAGTTCACCGACGTGACCTTCGGCAGGCCGGGCTGCGCGGTGTTCATGATCTTGAGGTAGTCGCCGGCCTGCACCCAGTCGATGTCGACCGAGTGCTTGAAGTCCCACAGCTCGCCGGTCGCGTCGATGAAGAAGTCGGCGGCGCGCCTCTCCTTCGCCAGCTCGAGCGTCGCGCCGGACCTGAAATAGACGCGTTTGAACACCTTGTTCTGGAACTCGGGCAGATGCATGCGGGCGAACGCCTCGAACATCGGGCCCTTGAGCGCCGCGCCCTGTCGCACGTCCGCCTTGAGGATCGCCGCCATGACCTCGTTGAACGCCCTGGCGTCGCTCCCCGTCTTCGCCGGCACGACGTACGTGAGGTACCGAACGAAGGTGTTGTAGCCGGTCTCGAGGTTCGTCGCGTCGGCACCGGTGAGGAACTTCGGGAGCGCGCCGAAGTCGTCGGCGGTCAACCCGGCCTTGCGGATCGCCTCCATCAGCGCCGGGTGCGAGTCGAGGTACGGCGCGATCTTGTCGACGTTCAGCCCCTTCGGCAGCGCCGCGAGCACCTCGGACGTGCTCGTCAGCTTCGCCGCCTTCGACCCCTTCGCGCCGAGCCCCGAGAGATGCGCGAGGATGTCGGCGAGGATCACCTTGCACGGCGACGAGCAGGCGAGCACGATCTTCATCGCCGCCGGGCTCAGCTCGGCGAACCGCTCCATCGCCCACGCGGGGAGCGACTTGAGCCGCTCGATCGCCTCGATCGTGAGCCACTTGAGCAGGTCGACGGGGATGCGCAGCACCTCGGCGGCCCACTTCTGCGCTTTCGCGAGCGCCTCGCCGACCTTCAGCGCCTCGGCGAGCTTCACGAACGCCTTCGCGTCCTTGGCGCCCTCGGCGGCCTTGACCACCTTCGCGAGGAACGGGAGCTTCGCGACCAGCTTCGCGACCGTCGCCGACTTGCCGACCCACTTCAGGGCGGACAGTGCGCCGCCGCTGAAGAACAGCATCACGATCTCCATGATGATGTAGCCGATCAGCCAGCCGCGGAAATGCCACCTGTCCCACGTGCTCCCGCCGTTCCACCCGTCGTCGAGCCACTTCGACACGGCGTCGAACACGTCCGAGAGTTTGACGTTCTCGATCGTGTCCCAGAGGTTCTCGATGTCGTCGATGATCTCGCCGAGGATGATGCTCTTGACGAGCGAGAACACCATCTTGACCAGGTCGACGAGGCCGACGAGCAGGTCCCACAGCGACTCGAGCGCGCCGTGCAGCAGCCCGGCCACGAACGCGACCGACCCGATGAGGAACTCGCCGGCCGCGCTGAGCACGGCGCCTAACGTCTTGAACGCCTCGTACGAGATCGAGCCGCTGGAGACTCTGTCGTGCAGGCCCTTCGCGTACTCCTGCCCCGGAATCCAGATCTGGCGGCCGGCGAAGACCTGGCTCGCCTCCCAGTCGACGTCCGTCCGCCCCTCGTCGTCCGTCGTCAGCGACGGGTTCGTGATCCCCTTGCGGTCGGCCTGGTGGTTCACGAGCACCAGCACGTTGATGTAGAAGCGCTGGTCCATGCCGTACTGGAAGTTCGTGTAGAACTTCTTGACGATGCCGATCGCGGTGTCGCCGGACTGGATGCGGTAGAGCGTCGCCTCGGGGTCGGGCAGCGTCGTGTTGACGGTCGCCGCCGTCATGTAGCCGGTGTCGCCCTCGCGCGTGACGACGAGGTACCAGCCGCCCGACAGCGTGCGCTCGACGGCGACGAGCGTGTTGAGGGGGAGGCGGCGAATCGGCACGCCGTCGCGTGAGGTGTAGAACCACGCGCCCGCGTCCTCGCTGACGATGCCGAGCGAGGTGCTCTGCGTCCCCTCCTCCCAGACCGCCCGCTTCCCCGACTCGAGCGGCTCGGCGTTGATCGCGTCGCGCTGCCGCTGCAGCTCGCCGAGGTTCTGCTCGGCCGTCGCGATGTCCTGGTCGGTGACGGTTCCCGCGTGCCTGAACGTGTCGATGTAGCGCTGGGTCGCCTCGATCGCCTCCGCCAGCTCGACGTGCGTGCCGGGGAACGCCGTGACGAGCGGCTCGTCGGGGCGGTACGCCGCCGGGGCGTCGGCGGGCACCTCGCCCTCGCAGGCGTTCGGCTCCTCGACGAACGGCGTGGTGCAGCCGCTCGCCGCGCACAGCTCGATGAGCTCCGCGAGGTTCCGCTCGGCGATCGCCACCTGGTCGGCCATCGACGGATCGCTGCAGCTGCGGCTCGCGAGCCACGCCTCGGTGAGCTCGACCGCCCGTTCGAGATCCTCGGTCGACGTCGGGGACTCGGTCAGCGGCACCGTCGGATCGAACGTCGCCGGGTCGACGTCACGCTGGATCACGGCGCGCTGCGCGGTGCCTGCGGTCGCGTGAGGCGCGTCGGGCACCCCGAGAGACGCGACAGACACGGCGTGCGGCGGTGCGACGTCTCGCGCGCCGCCGCCGCTCGTCACGCGCGTCGCCACGTGCTCGGCCTCGCGCTCGAGCGGGTCGTCGACCGGCCCCACGGTGAGCGACGACGCGGACGGTGGGTGTCGCCGCGCGCTTCCCGACGCGCCGCCCTGTTGCACGACGTGCGTCAGCTCGTGCGCGAGCAGGTGGCGGCCGGCGGTCGTGTCCGGGGCGTACTGCCCGTCGCCGAACACGACGTCGGGGCCGGTCGTGTACGCGCGGGCCTGGAGCGCGCGCGCCGAGCGCGCGGCGTCGGGTCCGTCGTGCACGCGTACGGCGGAGAAGTCGTGGCCGAAGCGCGACTCGAAGAACGTGCGCGTGTCGCGGGGGAGCGGAGCGCCGTGCCCGCGCAGCGCGTCGACCTGCCGCCCGACGTGCGGCGCGACCGACAGCGGGCCGCCGCTCGCGTTCGGTGCCGCCGCGCGCTGGAGGTGCTGAACGCGCCGCTCTTCCTCGCAGCGCGGACACGGCGTGCCCGCGCCGGCGCACGGACATCGCTGCACGCCGCCGAGTGCGACCGGGGCGCGCAGCACGACCGTGCGCGTCGCGAGCGCCGCGGAGAGCGGACTCTGTGTGGCGCGCGCCGTCGGCGCGGCCGGCGTCGGGCGCGACCGATTCGCGAGCGCGCCGCCGGCCGCGGAGGGTGACCGCTTCTCCGCCCCCCGCGAGGGTGGTGCCGGCGCCGCGCCGCGCGTCACCGCGACGGCCCGCTACAGGTTGAGGATCAGGTCGAGCTGCGCGACCGCGTCGACGACGACGCCGTTCTCGTTCAGCATCGCGCGCTGCTCGTCGGTCGACATCGCGGCCGTCGCGGGGGGCGTGCGGAGCCGCGCCGTCTCGACGATGGGGGGCGCGGTGCCGGTGAACGCGGTGACGAGCGCCTGCAGCCGCGTCTGGTCGGTCGCGGTCGGCGCGGCCGGCGTGAGCAGTCGCATGCCGATGACCGCGCGCTGCCCCGGCGCCGGGAGTGCCCGCAGCAGATCGAGCACGGCGGTCGCGTCGGCGTCGCGCCGCAGTGTGTCGCCGTCGAAGGTGAGCACGTCGGCGCGGAGCGGGATGCGGCCGGTCGGTGTGTCGCCGCGGAACCCCGAAACCGCGACGCGCACGCGCGCCACGACCGGCGGCGCCTCGGCGGCGAGTGTGATGAGAAAGACGATTCCGTCGGTTCCCGGCACGGCGAGACTCGCCGGCACGTTCGGCAGCGTCGTCAGCTCACCGTCCTCGTCGAGCGGCGAGACCGGCGCGAGCGCCGAGGCGAGCCGCGCGAGGCGCACGGTCGAGAGCGGCGAGTCGCCCGGCGACGACGTCGCGATCGCGCCGTAGACGAGCGCGTTCGCCGGGCTCACGCGCCGCCAGTCGGCGAGGAGCGCGTCGACCGGGGTGTCGAGCACGGCGAGCCCGCCGGCGAACGCGACGACGTCGACGCGCGCGAAGTCGATCCTGTCGACGCCGCCGTCGGTGCGGAGCAGGCGGTCGATGATGGCGACCTCGCGTGCCGTCTTCGCGCGGTGGTGGTAGAGCTGATACCGCTGTGCCGGCGCCGGCGTCTCGCGCGGCGACTCGGTGCCGCACTGCTTCGTGCGCCGGCGGTGGAAGAGCACCCAGTCGAGCGTCGGCCTCACGGTGAGGTCGCTCTCGCCCTCCGGCGTCGGCGGGAACAGCGTGCGCGTGGCCGCGTCGACGAACGTGGTGCCGGCGAGGCCGGCGTCGGTGAGCGCGTCGCCCAGCAGCGCGAGCGCCGAGGTCGAGAGCATGCGGAGCGCGCTGCCGGCGGCGAGCGCGTCGTCGCTCGTGCGCGCGGCGAGCGCGGCGAGGGTGAGGTGCGTCGTCGCCGTGGTCGCGTTCGTGGCGAGGGGGCGGGTGCCGATCGTCGTCTTCGTCGTGTCCGCCGACTTCGAGATGCCGACGCCGAGCACGACGCGGAACGCGGCGGCGTCGTCCTCGGAGGTCGCCTCGGCGTCCCAGACGATGTGCGGGCGGGCGACGCTCGCGAGGCGGGCGGTGAGCGTCGTGCGGCCGCGAGCGTCGGTGGCGCGCGCGAGCGAGACGTTCAGCTCGAGCGTCCCCGCCGTCTCCGGCGACGCCGAGTCGCCGAGGACGGTCTGCAGCACGTACGCGCCGGAGACGTGGCCCGTCATCGCGAGGCCGGCCGCGGTCTGCACCGGCGGCCGCACGACGACGAACGAGCCGGACATGCGGAGTCTGAAGAGCGCCTGGCGCCGACCGCGCAGCTCGACGACGACGTCGAGGCTCACCGGCGACGACACGCCGGTGCCTAACGCGAACAGGTCGTGCTCGGCGCGCACGGTGAGCCAGCCGGCAGCGGTGCTCGCCGCGTCGGCCGCGTCGGCCGCGTCGGCCGCGTCGGTGCTCACCGCGTCGCGATCGGCGGCGGCGGCGCGTGTCGCAGCACTCGGCGCACTGTCGCGCGCGGCCGTTTCCGGCGCCTCCTCGCGCGCGGCCGTCTCGCGCGCGGCCGTGCTCGCGCGCGCCGTACGCGCGGTGACCGCGTCTCTCGCGAGGCGCGAGACGAGGGCGTCGTCGATGCGCACGTTCGGCGTGAACGTGCGGAGCGTGGCGTCGTCGTCGACGCGCCTCGTCGTCGGCCCGCCCGGCGCGGTGGTGCCGGACGGCGTGGTGCCGGACGGCGTGGTGCCGGACGGCGTGGTGCCGGACGGCGTGGTGCTCGCCGGCGCCTTCGCGGCCTCGTCGCGCGCCTTCACGGCGTTCTCGACGATCGTCGCGCGGCGGTCGGCGTCGGTGACGAACGTGCGAGCGCCGGTGAGCACGGCGGTGACCTTCTCGTCGTCGTCGACTTCCTGCGCGCCGGCGAAGTGGAACGCGCCGCCGCCTCCCGCGAGCCGCTCGGCGCGTCCGGCGCCGTGCAGCGCGATGCCGCTCGCGGCGGCGCGGGTCGCGCTCGTGCCGGTGGTCGTCGTGCTGGTCGTGGTGCGCGTCGTGTCCGCGTCGTCTCCCTCGCTCGTCGTGCGGCCGACGGTGACGGCCGCGAGGTCGACGCTCGACATCACGCGCAGCTCGGTGTCCCACCCGCCGCGCGACGGCGTGCGGCCGACGTCGATGCGCCCGTTCGGCACGAGCACGTCGACCTCGGGGCGCGCGGCCGGGTCGTCGAGCCCGGCGAGCAGCGAGATGCGGTCCATGTGCTGCGCTTCCTCGAGCGCGTGCGGCACGAAGTCGGGGCGCACGACGCAGAAGCGAAGGTCGACGCCCGCGCCCAGCAGCCGCCGCACCTGCTCGTTCACCGTCGTGGTGCCTACCGACACGGGGAGGTACCCCGCAGACGGCAGCTCGACGATGCCGCCGTCGATGAGCATCCGGTCGCGCCCTGCGGCCGCGATGGTCTGGATCGCGCCGTCGATCCGCGCGCGCAGCCGCGTCAGCTCGGCGAGGCCGCCGTCGAGCGCGAATCCGAGGGTGCGCGTCGACTCCGCCGTGTCGCCGGCGCGCGTCAGCCGGTCCATCTGCCGCACGTAGCTCTCGTCGATCCCGCGGAGGTAGCGCGACGCCTCGCCGAGGACGCGGCCGCTCCCGGCGCACGGGTCGTCGCTGCCGCCGTCGTCCGGCGTCGCGCCGAGCGCGTCGTGGAGCTGACACTGGAACTGCAGCACGTGGGCGAGGAACACGTCCCACGGTCGCATCGCCATGCGCCACGCCCAGTAGCGGCGCGCCGGCGCCTCGATCCGCTCGCGCCGCGCGCTCCACATGTCGACGAACGTCGTCGTCGCGCCGGCGCGAGCGAGGATGCCCAACGGCACGCAGCTCCCCCCCGCGGCCTCGGCGCCGGCGCACCACGTGCCGCCGCGGAGGCCGGCGCCCGAGATGAGCGACCCGATCGGCAGCCGCTCGTCCGCGAAGTACGCGGCGGCGACGAGCGAGCGGAGGTGGCGTCGGTCGAGCGAGACGATCGTCGACGTCGCCATCGGGGTGCGCAGCGTGAGCGGCAGCGCGCGCACGACGATCCCTTCGACGACGTACGGGCGGTCGGTCGCGGTGACGCACGCCTCCTCGCACAGCCGCCCGTACACGTCTTCCGTGCCGCACAGCGACTCGGCGTGCGACGCGCAGATGACGTAGAGCGCGCCGCCGGACGGCGCCGTGGTGCCGTCGGCGCCGGTCGCGTCGGCGCAGCCGCCGAACGCGGCGCCGGCGACGAGGCGGCGCGACGCGCCCGACGCGCCCGACGCGCCCGACGCGGGCGAGGCCGACGCCGCGGCGCTCGCCGTGCGCGCCGACGCGTCGAGCAGCGCCGCCACGTCGATCGTTGCAGCTGACGGGAGGAGCAGCGGGCGCCCCGCGGCGTCGATCGCGAGGCCGGGGCCCACCGCGAGCGTTCCGCGCGCGGTGAGCGACAGCGTGAGCCCGTGGACGACCCCCGCGCCGAGTCCCTGGTTGCCGAGGTGGAGCAGGCGGCGGAGATAGAGCTGCTCGCGCTGCAAGTCGTCGGCGCGCAGGAACTTGCCGTCGAAGTAGTTGAGGCGCGTCAGCGGCGAGTCGGAGGGCACGATGCGCTCGCCGCTCGTCGCGGGCGCGCTCGTGAGCCGGGCTCCTTCAGTCGGTCGAGGCGACACGGTCAGCTCCTCCGCAGCATGAGAACGACGTCGCGCCCGTCGTGCGGGCCCGACGGCGGGTCGGCGAGCGTGCCGGCGAGCGGCACGAGGTCGGCGCCCAACAGCGGCGTGGGGCCGGTGCCGCGCGCGATGAGTCGGATCGTCGAGCCGGTCGTCATCGTCTCCTTCAGGTCGATCGTGACGAGCGTGCCGGCGGCGTCGGGGGACGCGTCCGTGAGGTCGAGCGTGCGCCACCCCTCGCTGCGCGTGTAGCCGGTGACGGAGAACTGCGCCGGACGCACGCTCTCGCGATCGAGCGGCCGGTTCACGCTCATCAGGATCTTGCGGCGGCCGGTGATGCGAACGCTCGCCGGATCGACGCGTGGGCCGCCGGCATCGGGCACGGGCGGTGGCGCGGGGGCGGGAGCGCCGTCGCTCCCCGCGGCGGCGAACAGCGGGCCGCAGAGCAGCTCCTGGATCGTCGCGGTCGCGACGTGCGCGTGCCGCACGCGCACGTTCGGCGCCGGCAGCGGGTCGGCGACGGCCCACCCGTTCGCTCCCTGCCGCACGATGATCCCGGCGACGTCGGCGAGCACGACGTCGGTCGGATCTTCGGGCACGATCGACGCGACGGCGCCGGTGTCGTCGGCCTGCGGGCGCAGGTCGATCTCGTCGAGCGCGGCGAACTCGCGGAACGCGGCGAGGTACGCGGCCGGCTGCTCCCCCGACGACAGCGCGAGGATCGTCGCGCGCCGCGCCTGCACCTCGGCGAGCGCCGGCGTGTCGGGCTCGAGCGCGAACAGCGTGCGCAGGCGGTGGTAGCCGCGGTCCTTCGTCGGCGCGGGGCCCGGTCGGAGCAGCAGCTCGACGCTCTCGGTGACGCGCGAGTACGCGGTGTCGCGCTCGCTGCCGGCGCACGGGTCGGCGATCGACGGCACGGGCCGCGACGGACACGCCCGGAACTTCGCGACGACGTGCGCGTCGAACCGCTGCCCGTTCGGCGCGTCCGCGAACGTGAAGTCGGGGTCGTCCGCGTGCGCCGCGTACCACCGGCCGAGGTCGACGCACGCGGTCGCGTCGAGGTGCAGCTCGCGGCCGGCGGCGTCGAGCGCGAGCCCCGGTGTCACGCTCAGCTCGCGGCGCGCGTTGAAGCGGACGTCGAGCCCCCAGACGACGCCCGCGCGGTGCAGCCACGCGTTGTGGAGCCGGATCTTGCCGCGCGGGTAGGCCTGCGCCGTCTCGAGGTCGTCGACGCCGAGGAGCATGCCGAAGTGGTACTGGAGCGCGGTGAACGGCGCGGACGGGAGCAGGGCGTCGGCCGCCGACGCGGTCGTGCCGTCGGTGCAGCCGCAGGGATCGATTGTCGTTGCCATGACGGGCTCTCTGGTCGTCTGGTGCCTAACGGAGTGCGCTGTCCACTGCGAGACTCACTGCTGAACGCCGGGGCCGGCTACCGCGCGGCGGGACTCGCCGCATCGCCGTGAGTCCCGCCGTCGACCGGGGAGAGTCCGCACTCATCGCGGCGCCCCCGGAAATGCCCGCCCCGCCTTCTCGTACTCCCGCCTCACCCCGCGCACGAGATCGTCGCGCGTGATGACCGTCCCCGCCGCCGCCGCGAGAAAGCCCGCCGCGACGGCCGCGTTCCGGATGTGCCCCCCGACGAGCGGGTAGAGCGCCGCCAGCTCGTCCGCCCGGACGTCGTCGGCGAGCGGCGCCGTCGGCGGGAGGTGCGCGCGCCACAGCGCCTCGCGCTCGGTGGCCGACGGGGTGTCGAAGTCGACGAGGAACTCGAGGCGGCGCGTGAACGCGGGGTCGAGGTTGTCGCGCAGATTCGTCGACAGGATCGCGAGCCCGTCGAACCGCTCGAGGCGCTGCAGCAGGTACGCCGTCTCGAGATTCGCGTAGCGGTCGTGCGCGTCGCTCACCTCGGTGCGGCGGCCGAACAGCGCGTCGGCCTCGTCGAACAGCAGCACGGCGTGCGCCTGCTCCGCGGCGTCGAACACGGCCGCGAGGTTCTTCTCCGTCTCGCCGATGTACTTCGACACGACGCGCGACACGTCGACGACGAGCAGGTCGGCGCCCAACGCGCTCGCCATCACCTCGGCGGCGAGCGTCTTGCCCGTGCCTGGCGGGCCGGCGAAGAGCAGCCGCACGCCGCGCGCGCCGGGGCGGCCGCGGAGAAAGCCCCACTCGTCGACGACGCGCGTCTGGTGGGCGACGCGGGCGACGGCCTCGCGGAGCTGCGCGAGGCGGTCGGCGGGGAGCACGAGCTGCGACCAGTCGGCGCGCGGGCGCACGAGCTGCGCGCCGCCGCTCGCGGCGACCGAGGTGCGGGCGCGCACGCTCGCCGCGAGGTCGTCGGCGAGCGGCGGGCGTCCCGCGAGCGCGGCGGCGGCGCGCACGTCGCTCGCGACCGCGGCGACGGTGTGCGGCTCGAGCGTGTAGCGCGCGCCGAGCAGCGCGGCGTCGGGCAGCTCGGGGAGCGCCGTCTGCCAGAGCGTGTCGCGCGCCGCCGGCTCCAGCCGGTCCATCGCGAGATGGAGCAGTGGACGCGGGCCGAGTGCGACCGCGGCGTCGCGCGCCGCGACGAGCAGCGGGCCGGCGACGTCGTCGGGGAGCGCGGGCGGCGCCACGCCGTCGACCGGGGGCACGCGCAGCAGCGGCACGACGCCGCGCGCCGCGACGTGGAGCGCGAGCAGCGAGAGCAGCCGCGGCACGTCGGCGGTCACGCTGTGCATCGCGGTCGGCAGGGCGAGCGCCTCGAACGGCACGCCGGCGTGCCGCGCGAGCGCGGCGGCACGGTGCAGCGCGTCGTCGACGCGACTCGCCGAGACGAGCACGGTGACGGCGGCGCCGTTGCGGAGCGCCGCGACGGCGCGCCGCACGGGCTCGGTCGCGAACCAGCCGTCGAGCGCCGCGCTCGTCGTCGCGGCGAGCGCGGGATCCTTCGCCGCGGTCACGAGGAGGCTGAGCGCGGCAGGCCACGCGCTCAGCCCGGCGAGCGTCGGCCACAGCGTGTCGGCCGGCGCGATCGACCGCTCGAACAGCGGCGCGTCGTCGCCGCCGAGCGTGAGCGCTCCGCTGCGGGCGAGCGGGCCGTCGACGACGCGGGCGCGGAGCAGGTGGCGCGCGGGGAGCGTGGTCGCGAGCAGCTGCGCCGCGAGACCGACGGTCGGGCGCGGCTCGCCGCGCGGGTGCACGGCGCGGAAGACGGTCGCGAACCCCTCGTGCTCGTCCGCCATCCCGGCGAGCACGAGCAGGTCGGTGTCGAGCGGCGTGAGCTCGTAGGCGCGCACGAGCCTGCCTAACGGATGGCCCTCGTCGTCGCGCGCGCGCTCGGCGCCGGGGGCGTCGGCGTGCGTCGCGAACGCGCGCAGGAACTCGACGCCCGGTGCGGCGCCGTCGGCGACGGCCGTGGGCGTCTGCTGCAACAGCGCGGCGAGGCGCCCGGCCATCGCGGCGACCTCGCGCGACAACGCGGCGGCCGACACACCGCCCGAACGGCTCGCGTGGCCGGCTCGCCCCGCACGGCGCGCGTCAGACATAGCGGAACCGCACCACGGCGCCGATCCACGGGCACCAGTCGGGGTCGACGTCGAGGCCGGCGCGGCGCACGAGCAGGTCGACGTCGTCGAGCGCGAGGCGGACGTCGATCCACGCCGGGTCGGCGACGATCTCCCCACGTCGGCGGCAGACGCGATCGAGCAGCGCCCGATCACGCTCGGCGGAGCGCGGCGCGTGGCCGTGGTCGCCCGGCAGCCGAGTGCCCAACGCCCCGACGAGCGTGTCGGCGAGCGCATCGATCGCGCGCTGCTCCGTCGCGCTCCACCCGTCGCCCGCCGTGTCGCTCGGCACCGTGTCGCTCGGCGGCGCGGCGCCGGGGGCGAGGCCGGCGAACGCGAGCGCCGCGGGGTCGTCGTCGCGCAGCCCCGCGAGCCGGACGGCGAGGCGATGCAGCACGGCGCGCGCCGGGCGGCCGCCTAACGCGTCGCTCGCGCAGATCGCAGCCGGGAGGTCGAGCGAGCGGACGAGGTGCAGCAGGAACAGCACGCCGGCCGCGTCGGTGCGTCCCCGCGCACGGGCGTCGGCGGGTCGACCCACGGCGCCGTCGCGCTCCCCGCCGCCGACGACGTGCGTGCCTGACGACGCGCGCGGTGCCCCGCTCGCCGCGTCGTCGCGGGCGCCGGTCGTGGCCGTCGCCTCGCGGCGCGGCGAACGTGACGCCGGTCGGGCGTCCGCGTCGCGGGTCGGACGAGCGCGGGGGTCGCGCGCCTTCCGCGGTGCGCGCGCCTCGGCGAACGAGCGGGCGAGCCGTGCGACGGACCGCGCCGCGCGCGCCGGCGCCGCGCGCCCGACCGACGGCTCGGCGCGCATGAGCACGAGTGCGGCGAGCGCGGCCGCGATCGAGCGCACGTCGCCGGGCGCGACGTGCGCCATCGCGGCAGCGGCCGCACGCGAGCAGGCGTCGTCGGCGAACGCATGGCGCGTGACGCGCGAGCCGTCGTCGAGCGCACGACCGTCTCGGTCATCGCCGAGCGCATCCCCGAGCGCGTCGCCGAGCGCATCGCCGACCGCCTCGTCGATTCGCCGCATCGATCCGCTCGGCACGCCGAGCGCGCGGGCGACGGCGAGAGCGAGCGTCGTCCACGCGGTCGCCGGTGCGAGCCCGACGAGCGCGCCGAGCGTTCCCGCCGCCGCCGCCTCGTCGAGCAGCGCGAGCGCCGCCGTCGGCTCGCGCGAGAGCATCGCGACGACCTCCGCCGCCGCCCGGCGCGGCGCCGGCGCGTCGCCCGCCGTCCACAGGCCGAGCTGCCGCCACGCCCACGCGCGGGTGAAGTCGCCGCGCGGCGCGTGGCGAACGACGTCGCGCATCGCGCCGTGCCGCGAGCCGTAGCGCACGACGTCGCGTCCGTCGTGGAGCGCGCGGGCGACCGCGTGCGCCACCGCGAGACCCCACCGCGTCGCCTGCTCCGCCTCGCCGACGCCGGCCCCGAGTCGCACGGCGGCCGCGACGTGCCGCACGCACACCTCCTCGTCGTCGCCCACGCCGGCGCGGTGCAGCGCCGCGTCCAACTCGGCCCCGGCGCTGCCGACCGCGCGCGTCACGACGCGGTCGATGTGCTGCCGCGCCTCGACGTCGTTCGACGCGAGGTGGTAGCGGTTGCGCAGGCGCGCGATGCGGAGCGTCGTCATGCGTGCGCTCAGCCGACGCGGCTCGTCGCGCCGAGCCGGCTCACGTCGGCCGCCGCGGCCGTCGTCGGACGGCCGAGGATCGCGTCGCGCCCGATCGCGGTGCCGCCCAGCTGCACCGTCTGGAACCCGCCCGTCGGCCCGACGATCGACGACAGCGCGACGTGCAGCCCGCGCCCCACGCGCATCCCCGCGTCGACCGTGCAGACGTCGACGATCGTGTGCGCCGGGCGGTGGACGTCGAGGATGTGGTGCACGACGTCGAGCTGCTCTTCCGTCAGTGCGGCGGGGATGAGGACGGTGAAGCGGTGGGCGTGGGTGGTGAAGGCGTCGGGGGTCTCCGAGCCCCGATCCCCGTCAGTGCCTAACGCCCCGCCGACGCGGAACCCCGCACCCACCACCGAGCTTCCGGACCCCCCACTCTCCCCCAGCACCGCCCCGCCGAGTCCGCGCAGCCGGAACTTCTCGATGAGGACGACGTCGACGCCGACGTAGAGCGAGAGGAAGCGCTCGAGTCCCGAGACCGTGCCGCGGGCGCGGAACAGCGACGCGATCTCGGCGACGACGTTGCGACGCGCGTCCACTGTGCGGCCGCCGGGACGCGGCGCGCGCGCCCACCGCTCGTCGAGCACGAGCCCCGCGAAGCTCGCGAGCCACGGCAGCGCCTCGGCCGGCGTCGCGCGCGGGTCGAGCAACACGTGCCGCGCCTCCGAGCGCGCGTCCGCCTCGCCGAGGAACCCTTCGGCGATCGCGAGATAGCGGCGCAGGAAGGCGGCGGTGGTCTCGTCGCGCGAGTAGAGCGTCGGGAGGCGCCGCAGGTAGTCGTGCGACGGGTACTCGGCGCGCAGGCAGCGAACGCGCGGGGTGAGGTGCGTCGTGCCGCGCAGCTCGAGCACGAGCCACAAATAGCGCCCCGCTGGCGCGATGACCGGCGCCTCGTACGTGCGGAACGGGTCGTCGGCGGCCGGCTGTGCCCACGCGATCTCGCGCCCGCTCTCGCGCCGGTGCAGCGTCTGCGCGGCGGCGTCGGGCACGAGCGCGAGCGGCGGCATCGGCGGCGACAGATCGGGGCGCAGCACCGTGACGTCCGTGAGGTTCGCGGGCGGAACGCGCGGCAGGCGCGGCGACGCGGCGTCGTCGTCCTCGTCGTCGTCCGCGGTGATCGCGTGCAGGCGGACCTCGGTGCCGTCGGGGATGCACGCGTCGAGGAAGACGCGCCCCCACTGCATGGCGAACGCGCCGCTGTCGAGCCGGTACGTGACGAGGCGGCCGGTGGGCACGTAGGTGAGCCGCGCCGGGACCGCGCGCCGGAAGCCGCGCTCGGTCCAGTAGCCGACCCGCCAGCTCGCGTCGTCGCAGGCGCACCCGTCGTCGTCGCCCTCGCACGCGCATCCCGCCCCGTCACCTTGCGCGGCGCGACCGGGCAGACGCTCGGGCGTGCGGACGATGCCGGCGCCGTCGTAGCCGCGCGCGCGGAGCGGCGACAGCAGCTCGACCGCGGCACCGTCGATGCGGCGCCGCGTGAAGTCCGCGCCCGGCCGCCGCGCGACGACGAGCACGTGCTCCGACTCCCACTCGACGTCGGTCGCGCCGGGCTCGTCGAACGTCGTCTGCTCGGCGCCGACCGGATCGAGCACGTGGACCGTCGCCGCCACGGTGCCGGCGCGCGACAGCACGGCGAGCGCGCCGCGCGTCGGCGAGACGGCGACGCGCGACGGGCGGTCGCACGCCGGCGGCAGCGGAACGATCACCGGATCGGAGCGCACCGTGAGGCGCACCACGGCCCGCGCCGCGTCGAGCACGGCGTAGACGCGCGCGCCGAACGCCGCGAGGTCGGTCGGGCGCGCGCCGGGGAGCGCGACGCGGCGCAGCAGGCGGCGGCCCCACAGATCGAACACGAGGAGCTGATCGGCGCCCGACTCGGCGACGAACAGGCGGTCGTCGGCGTCGACGGCGAGGCCGGCGACGTCGCGGAGTGCCGACGGCGCGCCGCCGGTGAAGTCGCCGAACGAGTCGGCGTCGCCGGTCGCGAACAGCGGGACCGAGTCGTCGGGGACGGCGAGATCCCTCGCTGCGCTGGGGGCGACGTTCTGGAGGCCGATCCGATCCACGCGCCCCGCGTCGGGCACGCCGTGGTACAGTCGGCACGCGGCGTCGAACGCGAGGCCGCCGAACGGTACGCGACCGCCACGCGCGCCCTCGTCCTGCGTCGTCGTGCTCCACGCGAGCGAGATGACGCCCGCCTCGTGGTCGAGGAAGACGCCGTCGAACGACGACCGCACCCACTGGTCGCCGCTCCGGACGAGCGCGAACGGGCGTGTCGCCGGCACCTAGCACTCCTCCCGCAGCGTCGGGATCGGCACCGGCGTCTTCGACGGCGGCACGGGGCCCAGCGCCTCGCCGGGAACGAGCGGCGCACCCTGCACGACCGTGATCTCCGCCAGCTCCGGCACCTCCCACGGCCGCAGCGTCACGCGCTGATCGGCGGCCGGCTCCCAGGCGTTCGCGCGCTCGTTCCACGCGGCGACCGAGAGCCCGTGCAGGAAGTCGACCCCCTCGACCTGCAGCGCCGCGGCCTCGAGCTCCGGCCCGTACACGTCGCGCCGCAGCGGCCACCCGCCGCCGTCGGGGCCGTAGGGCGGCAACGGCGCGAGGTACTGCCGAACGACGAGCTCGACCCAGCGCCGCACGGCCTCGATGCCGTACCCCGGCTTCGCTTCCAGCCCGACGGCGACCGCGACGCGCCGGTACGTCGGCGGGATGACGTGCAGCTCCGTCGTCACGAGCCGGCGCGCGTCGAGCCACGCGCAGACGGCGCGGAGCAGCGTGCGGTCGGGCATCGGCGCGTTCGGGTGCAGCGCGTCCTCGCGCGGCCACACGACGACCGTGACGACGCCGGCGGCTTCGACGTTCGGCATCGCGCGCACCAGCCGCGGCAGGCACTCCGCGCGCCCGACGCCGGCGCCGGGCGTCATGAGCGCCAGCTCGCGGAAGTCGCTCTCCGTCACGGCGCGGTCGTGGCGCCGGAACTCGCCCGGGATGCGTTCGAGCCCCTCGGCGACCGTCTCCGCGGGCGCGCCGCCGCGCGCGGCGAGCGGGTTCGACGCTCTCACCTGCGCCACGCCGGTGACTTTGCCGATCGCCTTCGGTGCGACGTTCCCCGCGGCGCCGCCGCCGTACTGGTAGCTGCGCGCGCGAATGCGCTCGCCGATCCCCGGCACGCTGCCGCGCACGCCGTTGCCGAAGCGCACGACGCCCGCCTCGGGGTCGAGCGTGTAGTGGCGCGCGTCGGCGCGGCTCGTGTCGAGCGTGGTCGTCTCCTGCCAGTCGACCCAGCGGCCGTCGTGCTCGACCTGCAGCTGCACCGTTCCCGGCAGCACCGGCGTGTGCACGAGCGCCGCGCGCTGTCCCGCGTCGCCGGTGCCGCCGCCCAACAGCTCGGGGGGCGCCGTGCGCAGCTGCACGACCTCGGTCGCGTTGATCCCGACGTACGACACCCGTCCGATCCGCAGGTCGGCGCGGCGGCGCGTCGCGCGCACCCAGAACAGCACGCGCGCCTGCTCCTCGGCCTGCTCCAGCACGGGGGGGAAGTCGCCGGTGCCCAGCAGATACTCGTCGCCCGGGTCGGGGACGCCGACGGCGAGCGGATCGCTCGGAAGCCGCAGCCGCACGACGCCCTGCCGCGTGACGCCGGCGGTCGTGTCTCCCTCGACGGCGAGCGGCACGAAGCGGGGTCTCCCGTTCACCACCGTCGCCGTCGTCGCCTGCCACAGCATCTCGGGGCCGTTCCCGGCGCGCGTCCCGGGCACGCCCGACGCGATCTCGTCGTCCGGCGCGATCTGCTCGTCGAGTACGATGCCGAAGTTGAGGACCGCGCCGCCCAACAGATCCGGGTCGGTCGTCCGCGTGCGCAGCACCGCGATCCACAGCGCGCCGTCGACGGTCGCGCCGACGTCGACCGCCTGCGCGCTCGGCGCCGCGGGATCGGTGGGCACGGTGCGCACCACGTAGTAGCCGGCGCTCTCCGTATCGGTGAGCCCGTCGAGCGCGTCGATCGACGCGTTCGCGAAGTCGAGGGCTTCCGCCGTCGTCGGTGGTGGCGCGGCGACGCGTGCGACGGCCGTCGCGCCTAACGGCCAGGCGACGACTTCACTCCCCGTCTCG
Source organism: uncultured Gemmatimonadaceae bacterium (assembly GCA_963843845.1). Taxonomy (GTDB): domain Bacteria; phylum Gemmatimonadota; class Gemmatimonadetes; order Gemmatimonadales; family Gemmatimonadaceae; genus Gemmatirosa. Next base: position 196,710 of record CAWJMB010000002.1, read on the forward strand.
AACGAGACCGCGCCCGCCTTCGCCTCGGTGCGCAGCGCCACGCGCACCGGCCCGCCCGCGCTCGGCCCCGTGTCGACGCGCTCGAGGGTGATCAGCGCGCGCGCCGGCGTCGCCGCGCGGAGCGGGATCTCGAGCAGCGACAGGAACGCGAGCTGTGTCGCCTCGGGGATCTGGTTGAACCGGTACAGCAGGTTCTCGCCGAGGAACGCGAACAGCTCGAGGAGCGTGACCCCGGGGTCGCTCGCGTTGTGATCGGTCCACTCCGGCGTGTAGACCGGGATGCGCCGAACGAGCTCGTCGCGGAGCTGCTGATACGTGCGGTCGTCGAGAATCGGGACGGGGAGTGGCATCAGGTCACTCCAGGTAGAACGGATACACGAGATTCCCCGGGCGCTGGTCGCGCACGTGCACGTACGCGATGCGGATGAGCACGAGCGACGGGTCGTCGCCCGGGTCGACGGCGAGGTCGGTCAGTCGGACGCGCGGCTCCCACGCGCCCAGCGCGAGCTCGACGTCGTGCTTGATGAGTGCGCGCGTCGCGCCGGTGTTCGGCCGCATGAGGTAGCGCCGCAGTCCGCAGCCGAACGACGGGCGCATGATCCGCTCGCCGGGCTCGGTGTCGAGGATGATGCGGATCGACTGCTGCACCTTGTCCGGCCCGCCCGCGTACTCGAGCGCGCCGCGATCGTTCGGCACGACCGGGAACGCCCACCCGCGGCCGAGGAAGCGGAGCGCGCTCATGAGGGCCTCATGGCCGCGCGACCTCCGCCTCGAAGCTCACGCCGGCGGTCAGACTCGGACCCGTCGCAGCTGACGATGCCGCGGCGAGCTGCACGCCGAGGTTCGCGCCGGCGATGGGGGAGAACTCGGTCTTGAGCGCCTCGGCGATCGCCGGCGTGGTGCCGAAGCTCGCGTCGATGCTCGCGTCGACGCTCGCTTCGAGGTCGGCCTCGAACGCGAGCGACGCGCTCGTGACGTCGATCTCCGCGGTGACGCCGGCGGCGAGCTCGATCTCGGGCGGGATGCAGAACTTGAGCTTCAGCATGAACCACAGCCCGAACAGGATCATCACGACCGGCAGGAACAGCTCGAACACGAACGACGCGACGATCGTGATGAGCGGGATCGAGAACGAGCAGATCTCGGGGAACGACGAGCGCCCGTGCGAGCCGATCGTGCCGTCTTCCTTGCCCGCGACCATGAGCGCGCCCTTCGGCTTCGCGAACGCCACCCCGAACGTCGGCGTCGCCTGCGCGGCGAGCGCGTCGAGGTCGGGCATCTGCACGGTCACCGGCCGCCTGCTCGTCCCGACCACGTCGAAGTGCGCCGCCAGCCTGTACGGGTCGCTCGGCGCGCTCCAGAACAGGCCGTCTGGGCACGGGCAGCGTACGGCGCGCGGGTGCGGCTTCAGGTGCCGCCGCGCGTAGCAGGCGATCTCGTAGAACTGCCCGTCGTCGAAGCGCGCGCGCCCGCGGTCGTCGGTCTCGCCGGTGCCGGTCGGGAGCAGGCCGAAGTACAGTGTGCCGAAGTGCCCGTCGTGTTTGCGGTCGGTCGGCGGCGCGATCAGCGGGTAGAGCGGAAACGTCGCCTCCCCCGCGATCTCGCTCGGCGCGCTGCGCACGGGGTGCCAGGCGCCGACCCTGTCCGCCGTCGCGCTCGGGAACCACCCCTGCAACTGCGGTGCGACGCCGAAGCGCAGCGCCCACGCGTGCAGCCGCTCGCGCTCCTGCGTGAGGCGCGCCCGCGTGCTCGCCCGCCGCGCCTCGACGAGGACGCCGCCGCCCGACTCGAGCGACGCCAGCTCCTGCCGCGCGCCGGTGATCGAGCGCAGCAGCGTCCCCGCCTCCCGCGCCCCGGCGCTCGGCACGTCGGTCGTGCGGCGCCGCACGACGAAGCCCGCCTCGCAGACGTCGCCGCGCGCCGCGTTCGGGAAGCCGGGCGTGTCGCAGTGCAGTTCGACGACGACGAGATAGAAGCGCTTGTGCGTGTCGAGGAACACCTTGCGCGTGTTCGTGCCGTCGGGGACGTACTCGAGCTCCGTGAGTCGGCGCGGCCTGCCGTTGCTGCCGAGCGGGATCGCCGCCGCGGCCCGCGCGACGTGGACGAGGTCCTCGGTCGTGAAGCGGAGCGACCGCTGCGGGTGCGCGAGGAACTGCTCGACGAGCTTCGGGCTGTCGTACTTCTGCAGCACGGGGCGCGTGAGCCGCCCGCCCTGCGTGTCCGCCGGGTTCGGCCAGCGCCACCACGGCGCGACGAGCAGCCAGTCGTGCGACGTCTCAGGCACAGGTCGTCACCAGATGTTGCCGGCGCCCGGCGTGTAGGCCGGCGACACGACACCGCTCGACGCGACCAGCGTCGTGCACTGCACGATCCCGTCGAACACCGCGACCGGCGCGTGCACGTTCAGCGCGCTCGCCGTCACCTCGACCGTGCTGTTCGCGACGATCTCGATCTGCCCCGCGGCCGTGAAGGTGACGTGCGCGCCGTTCGCGTGCGTGAGCCGGATCTCCTGCGACACGTCGTCGAGCACGAGCTCGTGCCCGCTCGCCATCGACAGCGTGACCTTCGCCGCGCCACTCGTATCGTCGAACTCGAGCCGGCTGCCGCTGCGCGTCTTCCAGACGCGGATGTCGTTCGCCGCGGTCGGCGACTCGGGCAGCGCCGCCCGCCCGTTCCAGCAGGCGCCGACGATGTACGGCCGCCGCAGGTCCCCCGCCTCGAACGCGACGACGACCTGCGTGTCGACGTCGGGGAGGATCTCGATCCCCTGGTCGTCGTCCGCGTACGGCGTGCACAGCGTCGCCCACCCCCGCACGTCCTCCCCCGCGACGCCGAGCCACGGAAAGCCGACCTCGATGCGGCCCAGCGCGTCGGGGTCGACGAGGTCGGTGACGATCGCCGGGTAGACGCCGAAGTGGCGCGGCGCGCCGCCGTCAGCTGCAACGTCGCCGATCTTCACGCGGCCCCCTCGTTCAGCGTCGCGCGCTCCGCCTCGAAGTACGTGCGGAAGCCCTGCTCGAGGTCGTACGTGTGGCTCACCCGCGTGACGTAGTAGCCGCCGCCGAGGAACGGCGTGCCGACCCGCTCGAGCGCGATGCGGCTCCCGACGACCATGTCGGCGCTGCCGTGCGTCAGCCCGGTCACCGTCACGAAGCCCCGCGCGCGGCGCAGCATCTCCGCCGTCGCCCACGCCCGCGCCTCCTCCGCGCCCAACGGATTCTCGCGGACGCGGAACGACGCGCGCGCTCCGAACGCACGCTCGAGCACCGCCGGCCCCGTCCGCCCGCCCGTGACCTCGGCGTCGACGGCGTCGTGCTCGGCGGACTCGTCGACACGCTCGCGCCGCGTCGCGTCGTAGCCGCTCACCGTGACGCTCGTGCGCTGGTGCGCGAGGTCGGCGCGGCAGCGCACGTCGAGCAGGTCGGAGCCGGCGATCAGCGTCAGCTCGGTCGAGCTGCGGTTGCCGCGCGTCGCGAAGTGCAGCGTGTCGCCGTCGAGCCACAGCTCCGCCTGCAGCAGCCGCGCGCGCTCGCGCAGAAACGCGAGGTCGCTCTGGTTCCACTGCTGCACGACGCGGTACGTCGGCCCGTCGGCGTCGGCCGCGACCTGCAACCCGTGCTCGCCGCCGATCTCCCGCGCGATGTCGGCGTCGCTCATGTCGGCGTACGTCCGCATGCGCCGCGTCTGCCGCAGCGTCATCAGCCCGTCTTCCGCATACACCACGACGCTCGGCGATTCGCCGATGCGGACGACGGACTCGAGCGCGCTCACGCGACCCACGAACACGACGTACGCGCCGTCGCCGCCGCCGATCGAGACGCCGAGCTCGGCGCCGAAGTCGAGCACGGCGCCGTCGAGCCACAGCTCGCGCTCCTCGTTGACGTTCGGCGTCGGCCCGAACCCGGTGAGATGCAACTCGAGCGTCTTCATGCCGTCGGTCGCTTCGTCGACGCGCAGGAACGTGAGGTCGCGCGCGAGCGCACCCTGCTCGACGCCGGCGACCGTGAAGACGGGGCTGGTCGAGACGAGGAGCTCAGTCGGCATAGCTCTCCGCCCGCGTGCGCTCCGCGATCCGCGCCCGCCGCTCTGCCGCGCGCTCCTGCCGAACGATGTCGGACGGCGAGTCGCCCGATCCGCTCGGCGCGCGCGGCGCGGCCGCCGGCGGCGTCGGCTCGTAGCTCACGTCGGTCGTCACGTCGTCGATGTGCACGGGCATCAGCGCGCGCCTCCCGCACCGGCGGCGGCGTCGTGCCCGCACCGCCCCCGGCAGCCGCACGGCCGCGCCGGTCGCCGCGCCGCCTGCGCGCGATCGGCCGCGCCGCGCGTGCGGTCGGCGGGGAGCCGCGTCCACGGCGACGCCGTCGGGTCGGCGGTCGGCTGCACCGCTGTCGCGTCGCGCGGGCCGAGCGCGACGCGGTCGCCCAACGCCGCGCGCCGCTCGACCGCCGCGCCGCGCACCGACGGACGCAGCGGCACGCCGAGTCCGAAGCTCGACGCGCGCGGGTCGGGGGGGGCTCCGGCGCTGCTCGTCGCGTTCGGCACCCCGGCCTGGGACGAGCTCGCGCCGAGCGCAGCGCCGTGAGGCACGGCCGCTCCCGCTGGACTCGCGGCCGCTCGCGTCGGCGCCGCGCTCCCGAACGCCGCGCGCGTGCTCGTCGACGCCGCCGCCGCGCGCGACGTCTGCACCGTCGCGATCGCCGCACGCACGCCGCCCGCTGCGGAGAGCGCGAACCCAGCGGAGGCGAGCCCGCCTAACGCGACACCGCTCTGTGACGGCGGCGTGTTGCGCGGGTCGAGCCCGACGCGCGCCTCGGCCGACGCCGTCGCGCCGACGTCGGGGCCGATCGATACGCCGACGCCGGCCGACGGCGTGAGCGACGTCGGGAAGTCGATCGCCGCGCCGGCGGGGAGTGCGAGCGGGTCGGCGCCGCGCGCGATGCCGCGCCAGGCCGCGGGATCGACGCCGACGCGTGCCGCGAACGCCGCCGCCGACTCGCCGTCGAGCGCGACCTGCGACCGGTCCGTCGCACGCGCTGCCCCGGCGGCGCCCACGCTCGCTCCGCCGCCCAGGCCGAGGCTCGCGCTGGCGCCGAACGAGATGCCGGCGCCGACCCCGATGCTCGCCGACGCGCTGAGTCCGGCCGAGAGTCCGAAGCTGCCGGGTCCCGCGCCGCCGCGGCCGGGCGGCTGTACGCCGGCGGCGCGGTTCGCGCCGGGCCCGGTCTCGCCGAGTTGATAGCGCGCGTCCTGCTCCTTGATCACGACGCCGATCTTCGCGCGGAGCGCCGTGCCGTCGCTCGCGAACAGCGTGAAGTCGATCGTGACGTCCTCGATGACACCGTCGATCTGCAGGTCCTTCCAGTGGAAGCGCACCTTCGGCGGCTTCTGCTTCGCCGCCCCCTCGCCCGTCGGGAGCACGAACCGCTCGACGGCCGCCGTGCGCTCGCGCACCGACACCGGCGCCTCGGTCGTTCCCTCGTCGGCCGTGTCGAAGTGCAGGTCGAACGACAGCGTCGTCGACGTCTTGCCGAGGTACTGGCGCGTCTGCTGCGCGCTCGTCTCCTGCGACTCGAGTCGGTTGGCGAGCTGCAGGCGCAGCGAGGCCGGATTGAACTGCACCGGCACCTCGGGGCCCAGCCCGTCGGGCTTGATCTCGGTGAGCGTCGCCTTCTGCAATCCGGGCATCGTCTAGGTCCGCAGTCGGAGGCCTTCGTGCGCGATCGTCAGCTCCTCGATCGCGATCTCGCCGGTCTTCGCGTTGAGCTGCGGGCCGCTGATGCGCGTCGGCAGCCCGCGGTCGAACGTCCACGTCGCGACGACCTCGCTGCCGCCGTTCGTGAGCACCTCGATGACGCCGTCGTAGCGCCGCACCGGCCGCACGCCGCCGAGGATCCCTTGCAGCCACGCCCACAGCTCGCTGCGCACGGTGCCCGACGACGGGAACAGCATGCCGCGCTTGAGCACGATCGGCTGGTACTTGCCGCGGCCGACGAGACGCACCATCCCGTCGTTGCGCCCACCCTCCTCGATCTCCTGCACGTCCATCTCGATCTGGAGCCCGCTGCACTCCTGGAAGCCGCCGTCGCCGAGCGTCGCGCCGCTGCCGCTCCCGCCGATCGACGCGCCCGCGGAGACCCCCGCCGAGACGCCGGCGCCGAGCGACGCGCTCGCGCTGAACGAGGCGCCCGCGTCGAACGACGCGCTCCCGCCGAGCGACGCGCCGCCGCCGAACGACGCGCTCGCGCCTAACGACGCACCTGCGCCGAACGACGCACCTGCGCCGAACGACGCGCTCGCGCCGACGCTCGCGCTCGCCGACGCGCCGACGCCCGCCGACGCGCCGCCGCCCCCCGCGGTCTGCGACAGCGTGACGCGGAAGTTGAAGGTCGAGGCGAGCGTGTCGGCCGGCATCGTCGTCAGCCCTGCGCCCGCAGCGTGCCGTCACCCTCGCGCGCGAGCTGCACGACGAGGAACTCGAGCGGCTCCGCCGGCGCGACGCCGACGTGCGTGACCAGGCGTCCCAGGTCGAGCGACGCCGGCGGGTTCAGCGTGCCGTCGCAGCGCACGAAGAACGCCTCTTCCGGGCGCGACCCGGCGAACGCGTTCGCGACGTAGAGCTGGCGCAGGTAGGCCTCGAGCAGGTGCATGACGCTCGAGCGGAGGGGGGCGCCGTTCGGCTCGAAGGCCGTCCACTGCATCTGACGGAGGAGTACGCGCCGCACCATCGTCATCAGGCGCCGGACGGAGAGCTGCCGCCACCGCCGGTCGCTCGACAGCGTGCGCGCCGCGGTGAGCCGCACGCCGTCGCGCTCGAGCAGGAAGACGTTGAGGCCCACCGGGTGCAGCGCGTCGTGCCGCGCCGGCGACACGCGCTCGACGACGTCGAACACGCCGGCGGCGATCACGTTCGCGGGGCCGTACTGCACGCCGACCGTCAGCGCGCGGAGCGCCGTCACCCCGGCCGCGACGGCGGACGGCGGGACGTCGATCGCCGCGTCGCGCGCGTCGTCGCTCCGCGCCACGCGCAGCCACGGGTGGTACGCCGCCGCGTACATCGAGTCGAGCGCGCCGCGCCACCGCAGCAGCTGCCGCTGACTGAGGCCGGGCGGCGCATCGAGCAGCGCGACCCAGCTCTCGAGCGTGTCGGCGAGCGCGATCACCCGCTGCTGCAAGCCGATGATCGTCGCGAGGTCGAGCGCCGGGTCGAGCCGCAATCCGTCGAGGTCGTCCGCCGGCTCGTGGGGCACGACGGGCGGCGTCTCGACGCACTCGCAGAACGCGGCGCCCGCGCCGCCGGCGTCGGTCACCTCGTCGCGCGGCACGAGTGGCTTCGGCGAGTACAGGTCGGGCAGTGCGACGAGCGACAGGTCGTCGAGCGCGACGAGGGCGTGGATGCCGCGCCCCGGCTCGTCGTCGCCGAGGACCCACGCCGCGTCGAAGCAGTCGTCGGGCACGATGTCGCGGTACCGATCGTCGCCCTCGGCGAACGCGTCGGTCGTCGACGGCGCCAGCGCGAGGTCGATCGCGAGGTCGCGGTCGACCCACGTGCGCCGACTGTCGCTCTCCGGCAGCGTCGGGTCCGCTGCCGGCACGAGCAGCGACGACTCCACGGCGAGCACGCGCGCGAGCCAGCGCGGGTGCTGCGGCGAGGTGCCTAACGACTCGTGTCGCTCGCTCCGCCCGTCGCCGTCGTCGACGTCGAGCACGCCCTCCACGATCTCGGCGGCCGCGACCGGCAGCGCGATCGGGGCGTCGAACGTGGCGTGCAGCTCGCGCACGGCGCGCGTCGCGTGCCACGTCTCGCGCACCGCGGCGATGCGCACGAACGCGCGGCCGCCGTCGTCGCGCAGCAGGCGCAGCAGCGTGCCCGCGACGAGCGGCATCCCTGACGGCCCGACGAGCTCGGCCGCCGAGAACCCGGCGACGTCGACGACGAGCGGCCGGGTCGTGTAGGACAGCGTCGCGCGGAGGTGGCTCCCCCACGCTCCCGCGTTCCGCGCACCGAGCCAGATCGTCGTGTCGCCGGCCGACGACCGCGCGAGCACCCCGGGGAGCGGCGCACGCGCCGCCGCCGCCGTCTCGTGCGTCACGCGCACGACGTACGCCCGCGCGCCGCCGTTCTCGAAGAACGACGCGACCGCGTACGGCAGCAGCCCCGGCCCCTCGAAGCGCCCGTAGCGCCGCGCGTACTCGTCCCAGCTCTCGACCGGCACCGCGACGTGCGCCGGCCCGCGCGGCGCGACGCCGACGAACGCGGCGACGTCCATCCGCTCGTTCGTCAGGGCGCGCACCGGCTCCGGCGGGAGCCATGCGACCCCCGGGGCGCCCAACGCGAGTCGCAGCGCGGTCGTCACGGCCGGTGCCTGCGCGAGTGCGTGCCGATCCTAGCGGTACTCGATCCCTTCGTGGACGAGCTGCAGCTCTTCCATGGCCACCTCGCCGCCCCCCTTGGCGGCCAGCGTCGGCCCCGTCCACTTCTTCGGCTGCGCGTTGAGCAGCCGGAACGTCGCGACCGGCTTGCGCGCCTCGTCGAGCATCGTGATCGTGACGTTGCGCCGGTCGAACGTTCCGTCGCGCACACCCTTGACCCACTCGAACAGGTCGGTCGACCCGACGAGCCCGCGCTTCAGCGTGACGTCGTCGTTCTTGTGCGTGTTCGCGACCTTGCGAACCGTGTTGGCCCGCTCGTTCCCGTTCCGATATTCGGCGTAGCTGATGTCGACGCCGAGCCCGCTGACGTCGGAGAATCCGCCGATGACGGTGCCGCTCGCCCCGTCGCCCTGCGCGCCGCCCAACGCGACGAGGAAGTTGAAGGCGCCGTAGGGGGTGTCTCGAAAAGTCGGCATGGTGAGGTCCGGTTAGCTCGTCACGGTTGTCTGCGCCGCGTCGCCCGTCCACTGGCCGATGCGGAAGATCACGAACTCCGCCGGCTTCGTCGGCGCGACGCCGATGAGGCAGATCATGCGGCCGTTGTCGAGGTCGTTCTGCGTCATCGTCGTGCGGTCGCAGCGAACGAAGTACGCCTGCTCCGGCTTGTCGCCGAGCAGCGCGCCGTCACGCCACGCGACGAGCAGGAAGTCCTCGACCGCCTGCTGCACGTTGCGCCACAGCCGGCTGTTGTTCGGCTCGAACACCGCCCACTGCGTCGACTTGTCGATCGAGTGCTCGAGGTAGATGAACAGGCGCCGCACGTTCACGTACTTCCACTCGGGGTCGGAGCTCAGCGTGCGCGCGCCCCACACGCGGTTGCCGCGCCCCTCGAAGAAGCGCAGCGCGTTGATCCCTTCCGGATTCAGCACGTCCTGCCGCTGCTTGTTGACGTTGCTCTCGAGCCGCGTGAGTCCCCGCACGACCTCGTTCGCCGGCGCCTTGTGCACGCCGCGCTGCACGTCCTTCCGCGCGTAGATCCCGCACACGAAGCCGCTCGGCGGGAGCAGCAGGCGGCGCGGCGGGGCGCCCTGCGCGGGGCGCTCGAGCGGGTCGAGGATCTCGACCCACGGGTGGTAGAGCGCGGCGTACTTGCTGTCGAAGTTCCCGCGGAACTCGCGGATCTCCGTCATCGAGCTGTTCACCCGCCCGTCGACGACCGCGATGCGGTACTTCAGACGCTCGGCGTGCGCGATGACGCCGCTCGTCGCGACGATCGACAGCGCCTCGTCGTCGTACGCGCCCGCGTCCGGCAGCGCGACGATCGCGATGTCCTCGATCTCGCCGAGCGCGTCGAGCCCGGTGGCCTTGACCGTCGCGTCGTCCGGATCGGCGTCGGCGCCCAGCAGATCGTCGGGAGAGGCGATGACGCCGTCGTGGCCGCCGGCGAGGCGCGGCAAGGTGTTGTTGCGCAGCGCGACGATGAGGTTCGCCGCCGCGTCGTCGCCGAACGCCTCGGCGTCCCAGTCGAGCCAGACGACGGCGCTCTCGTCCTCGGGATCGTCGCGGTCGAGGATGCGGCCGACGTAGCGCCGCTGCACCGGGTGCAGCCCCAGCTCGGCGTACTCGTCGACGCGCTCGCCGTTCACGCGCACGACGACGCGCGCCTCGACGAGCTGGATGACGTCGGTGGCTGCAGGGAGGAACGCGGCGCCGCCGCGCATGAACAGCTGGCGTCCGTCCGCGGGATCGATCGCGACTTCGGCCAGCGTGGCGAGCGTCGGCACGTCGTTGCCGACCGGCGCGTCGCCGGCCGCGATGACTTCGACGACGGCGCCCTGCTTCGCGCGCATCGCCTGCACCGCGCCGCCGAACTGCGCGCTCGCGAACGCGACGTTCTTGCTGCGCACGACGCGCGTCTCGACCGAGACGTTGCCGAACTCGCCCGGCCACCGCGCACGCCACGTCGCCGTCGCCGCGCCGACCGCGATCGCCCGCGACGCGACGCCGAGGTCCTCGGCGGGCGCCACGCCGCGCGGCGCGAACACGCGCGAGATGTAGAGGCGCTGGCCGCCGTTCATGAAGAACGCCCGCGCGGCGTGCGCGACGTACGACAGCCGCTCGTCGCCGATCGTCGGCGCGTGCAGCGGCTCGAGCCCGCCGTACACGCGCTCGAATTCGGTGAACGACGTGATCAGCCGCGGCTCCGTGGACGACGGCCCGTCGGCGTACTGCACCGGCCCCGTTCGTGTCATCCCCGCGAAGCCGGTCGTACTCGTCGGCACCCCCTCGATCGACTTCGAGCGGAAGCTGACTTCCTCGACGTACACCCCAGGCGCCAGGTACTCGGGCATCGGTCGCTCCTAGTGGTTGGGCACTGCTTGTCGACGCTCTTGATCGTCATCCCGAGCGGGGCGAGGGATCTCGTCGTTCGGACGCGAGTCCGGGCCGCGAGGTCGCCGCCGGCGCTCAGGGCGACGGCACCGGGAAGCGCCTCACGTGAGATCGAACGCCGGCACGCTCGCACTCACGATCGCGCCGTAGGTGAACTGCACCGTCTGCGTCGCCACGCCCTCGAACACCGCCGGCACGACGCGCCCTTCGGCGACCGGGTCGACCGCCGAGCCGGGGCCGCCCAACGTCTCGAGCGGCACGTCCCAGAACGGATCGGCGCGCCGAACGGCGACCGGGGGATCGCCGACCGGCAGGAAGCGACGCCCGTGCGCCGTCACGCTGAGCGTCAGCGTCTCCGGCAGCTCGACCGCCGGCGCCGGGATCGCGTCGGGCGGCAGGAGCAGCAGGAACTCGCCGTGCGCGTCGCCATGGCCCCAGGCGATCGGTGGCCCGCCGAACGGCAGCCGCGCCTCGACGCGCGCCCACCGCGCCGGCACGCGCGCCGCCGCGTTCAGCGGGTCCTGCACGACGACGCGCCCGCGGAGCCCCGTGCGCCGCTCCCCCGTGTCGTACGCCGCACCCGGGTACAGCAGCGGCGCGCACGACCGCATCTCGACCGGCAGCAGGTCGAGCACGCTCACGTCCTCCGGCACTCCCAGCTCCGCGAGCGGCACGCGCAGGCGGCGCGGCACGTAGTGCTCGGCCGCGTCGAGCACGCGCAGGTCGACCGACGTGCCGCGCCCCGGCTCGTGGACGAGCGCGTGCCGCCCGCTCGCGTGCGGCGGCACGCGCCGCCACGTGTCGTGGAGCGGCCGGCCGGATCGTGTCAGGTGATCCAGTCGCCGTGTCTGCTCGGCGGACAGCGGCCCGGCGAGCGGCCGCGGCTCGACGAGCACCGACACCGGCCGCGCGAGCCGCAGCCCGCTCATCGCGTCGCCGAGCTGCACGCCGAGCGTGAGGCGCGTCGTGCGCGTCACCGAGAGCGGCGGCGCCGTCACGTCGGCCCCGTCGCGTCAGGCGTCGGCTCCGCCATCGGCTCCGCCATCGGCTCCGCCATCGGCTCCGCCACCGGCTCAGGCATCCGGCGCACCGTGCGGCACTCGCGGCGCGAAGCCGGAGACGGCCGTCGTCACGTCGGGCGCGCCGAACGCGCGGTCGGCGTCGATGCGCACCGTGCTCGCGCGGTAGGGCACGCTCAGCTTGAACTCGGTCGGCAGCGAGTCGAACGTGCGCATGATCCACTCGGTCGGCACGTCCTCGAGCGTCAGCTGCACCGCCTCGTTCGTCGCCCACCCGCCGGCCGGCGTGAGGAGCGGCCCGCTCAGGATCGGCGTCGCGTCGAGGCACTGCATCGCGCGGCCGAGGATGCGGTGCTCGAGCTCGGGGTCGGACGCCCACGGCGTCAGCATGTAGTGCAGGTCGAGCGGCAGCCGCGCGACGCCGTCCTGGCTCGCGACGCCGGCCCAGGCGGCGCGCGTCGTCTTGTTCTGCTCGACGCGATACAGGAAGATCGAGAGGCACGGCGGCGTGAGTCCGCCGCCGTCGCCGAAGTCCTCGGTGCGCGCGAGCGTCGCCACCGTGCGCGAGCCGTCGACCGGCACCGGGTCCTCGAGGAAGCACGCCGACAGCAGCCGCTCCAGGCTCTTGCCGACCGACGCGATCGCGCGGTAGCCGGCCATTATCGGCCCGCTCCGCGCGAGTCGCTCGCGCCGCTCGACAGGGTCGACAGGGTCGACAGGCTCGACGTGCTCGACGCGTTCACGGTCGCGTGTCGCGCGCGCACGACCTGTACGAGCGACTCGGGCGACAGGGCGCCCAACGGGATCCGCTGTGGGCGTAGCTCGTAGAGCGTCGCGTCGCGCCCGTCGGTCGAGATCCCGACCACGCGCAGCGTCGGGTGCGCGTACAGCGCCGCCGCGTACGCGTCCGCCTGCGGCGACGGCTCGGCGACGATGACGACGTCGGCATCGTCGCACGCACCGCCCGAGGCGCCGCCCTCGGACGCGTTGCGCGCCGCGACCGCCACGTCCGGCGCCGCACCGAGCACGGTCTCCACGATCTCACGCAACATCCTGGGCATCTCGGCGAGCACGACACGTATGCGTTCCACCCCACGACCTCCCTCGCGGAGCGCACACGGTGCCGCCGATCGTGCGGGCGGCAAATAGGCCGAACGATCCTAAATCGGTCTACGCGTCGGAGCGCCGGAGGTACACGGCGTGGACCGAAGGATTCATCGCGCCACGCGCCGTCGCCGGCGGCTGGTTATGCTGACGCCGGCGGCTGGCTACGCCGTCGCGCCCGCGCTGTGCCCGCGCACTCGCGCCGCCGCCTCGCCGCGCCGCCGCACGTGCAGCTTCTCGAGGATGTGGTGCACGTGGTTCTTCACGGTCGCCGTGCCGATGCGCAGCCTCGCCCCGATCTCCTTGTTCGACAGGCCGGCGTCGATCAGCCGCACGATCTCGTGCTCGCGTCGCGTGAGCGCATCGCCCACGACGGGGGTGAGCGGCACTTCGGCGTCGCGCGTCGCGCTCGCGGCGCGTGGCGTCGCGCCGCGCGCCGCGCCCGTGTCCGAGAGCGCCGCGATCCGCGCGAACAGCGACGCGGTGACGTGCGGCGAGCAGTGCAGCTCTCCGCGCATCGCGGCGTGGATCGCCGCGACGACGTCGTCGACGCTCGCGTCGCGCGGCACGTACCCCGCGATCCCCGCCTCGGCGCACGCCACGACGTCGGGGCCGACGTCGGCGACGGCGAACGCGACGAGCGTCACGCTCGGCGCCTCGCGCCGCAGCGCGCGCGCGAGGTCGAGGGCACCGGGCATCCCCGTATCGAGGAGCACCACGTCGGGCGCGTGCAGCGCCGCCAGCGCCCGCGCCGCCCCCGCGTCAGCTGCAACGCCGAGCGTGCGGAGCGCGTTCCGTCCCGCGAGGGCGAGGAGGAGGCCGTCGCGGTAGAGGCGCACGTCGCTCACGAGCAGGACGTGCGGCGTGCGGCTCGTGCGGCTCGTGCCGCTCGGCCGACGTCGACGCTCGCTGTGCCGCTCGCTCCGTACGGGGGGTCATGAGGCGCCAAGGTGCGAGCAGCGATTCGGGTGGTCAAGCTCGTCAGTGCGCCTGGACCCTCGTGCGGTGACCTATCCCACGATTTCGCGCGCTTCCAGTGGTCGAGCTCGCTCGGCTGCTGCCGTGCGCTGCCTCAGTCGGCGCGTGCCAGCGCTCGCGCGTCGCCGACGGGGAGTACGGTTCGGCGTGATGGTGATACGGGTTCTGCGGCGACGGGGCCCGTCGTATCGATCGAACGGGATGATCTCGTCGGTGAGCGGACGGTTCTGTCGGTCGTACTGGTCGAACGGCGGCACGCCGTTCGCCGCGATGCCTCGCCATGCTCGTCGCCAGGAGACGGAATGACGACTCCGCATCCGTTGTCGAAGCTGTGTGACCGCTGACCTCGCGACCGCCGTCGTTCCCGACGAGGAGCTCGTCGCGCGCGCGCGGCGGGGAGACGACGACGCGTTCCGACAGCTCGTCGAGCGGCACGAGCGCGCCGTCGCCGCTGCGGTCGTCGGGATGCTCGGCGCCGGCGACGACGCGGACGACGTGGGGCAGGAGACGTTCGTGCACTTCCACCGCGCGCTCGACCGCTTTCGCGGCGACGCGTCGGTGCGGACCTATCTCGTGCGGATCGCGATGAACCTGTCGATCAACGCGCTGAAGCAGCGCACCCGCCGCGCGCGGCGCTTTCTCTCGTTCGACGTCTTCACGTCGTCGTCGCCGCTCCCCGAGCCGGCGAGCGAGCCGGTCGACGCCGCCGGCGACGGCGAGCTGCGCGACGTGGTGCGCCGCGCCCTCGACACGCTGAGCGAGAAGCACCGCCCCGTCGTCGTGCTCCGTCTCATGGAAGGCTACTCCACGCGCGAGACCGCCGAGCTGCTCGGCGTGCCGGAAGGGACGGTGCTGTCGCGGCTGTCGCGCGCGCTGCGCGAACTGGAGCCGAGGCTCGCGCCCTACGTGCGCGCGACGTGACGTTCAACGAGATGACTGACATGCCGCCTGACGACATCGAATCGCTGCTGCGCGCCGCGCGCACCGAGAGGTTCGCCCCCGGCTTCGCCGACCGCGTCGCGACGCGCCTTGCCGACGAGCGCCGTGCCGCCGAGCGTGGCGCGGAGACCGGGCGGGGCGTGCCCTCGCTCACCGCGGCGCGACCCCTCTCCGGCTCGCTGTCGCGGCAGGGGCTGCGGCTCGTCCCCGCAGTGCTCGCCGCCTCGCTCGTCATCGGCGCCGTGAACTGGTGGCACGCGCGCGAGTCCGACGCCGAGTACGGCGGCGCCGCAGCCTCGCCCCTCGCCGGCGCGATCGGACTGTCGAGGGTGACCGTCGCGTCGGCGCTCACCGTCTCCGGTGCCGACCTGTCCGACGCGTCGAGCGAGGGGGCATCCGACGCGCAGGAGTTCCGATGAGTCTCTCTCCGTCCATTCGTTCCTCGCTCATCCTCGCGGCGACGCTCGCCGCCGGTGTGCTGCTCGGCGTCGTCGGCAGCGGCCGCCTCGCGCAGCGGCAGCGCGACCAGATGCGCGCGCTGCGGCGCCCGCCCGGCTTCGTGGCGCACATCGAGCGCGTCATCGCGCCGCGCGACGCGGGGCAGCGCGACGCCATCCGGCCGCTGCTCGAGGCGGCGGCGCGACGCAACGAGGCGATCGCGCGTGCGGCGAACGAGCAGCTGCGAACGGCGGCCGACTCGCTGCGAGGGCAGCTCGCGCCGCTCCTCGACGCGGAGCAGCAGGAGCGGCTGACGCGAGAGCTCGCGGGGGGACCGAGGCGGTTCGGGCCGGACGGCGGGAGGCGGCCGCCCTTCGGGGGAGCGAGAGGCGGGCCGCCGGGAGGGAGGCGGCCATTCTAGCGCTTCGGCCGTGAGTCCCGCAGCTCGCCGGTGCGTCCCGCCGTTCTCCAGTCTCCCCGCTATTTTCAGTCGTGAGCACTCATCACGACCATCATCACGATCACGGCCACGGCCACGGCCACAGTCACGCCCCCGCCGACTTCGGCCGCGCGTTCGCGATCGGCACCGCGCTCAACGTCGCCTTCGTCGCCGTCGAAGCGGCCGTCGGCCTGCGCATCGACTCGGTCGCCCTCGTCGCCGACGCCGGCCACAACCTGAGCGACGTGTTGGGCCTCGTGCTCGCCTGGGGCGGCGCCGTGCTCGCCCGCCGCGTCGCGACGCCGCGCCGCACGTACGGGCTGCGCAGCACGACCATCCTCGCAGCGCTCGCGAACGCCGTCTTTCTGCTCGTCGCGATCGGCGGCGTGGCGTGGGAGGCGGCGCATCGTTTCGCGAGTCCGGCGCCGGTCGAGGGAGGAGTCGTCGCCGCGGTCGCGTTCGTCGGCCTCGTCGTGAACGGCGCGACGGCGCTCCTCTTTCTCCGCGGACGCGACCGCGACCTCAACATCCGCGGCGCCTACCTCCACATGGCCGCCGACGCCGCGGTCTCGGCCGGCGTCGTCGTGGCGGGGCTCGTCATCACCTTCACCGGGTGGCTGTGGATCGACCCGGCGCTCAGCCTCGTCATCGTCCTCGTCATCGCCGTCGGCACGTGGGGGCTGCTGCGCGACTCGCTCGACCTCGCGCTGCACGCCGTGCCGTCGCGCATCGATCCCGACGCGGTCGGCGCCTACCTGCACACCCTTCCCGGCGTGACCGAGGTGCACGACCTCCACATCTGGGCGATGAGCACGACCGACGTCGCGCTCACCGCGCACCTCGTGCGGCCGGCGCGCGACGACGACGACGACTTGCTGCTGGGCGCCGGCCGCGTGCTGCGCGACCGCTTCGGCATCTCGCACCCTACCCTTCAGATCGAGCGCGGGCACGGGCCGCACGGGTGCGGGATGGTGCCGTGCGCCGGAGCGGAGCGGGTCGCCGTCGCTGGATGAGCGCGGGAAATCTCGTGGTCCCCCGATTCTCCGACCGAGCCACATGAGACGCATCGCGCTCGCCGTCGCACTGTCGGTCGCGTCCGCGCGACTCGCCGCGCAGTCGCCGGACGAGCTGCTCAGCGAGCGGCACCGCGCCGAAGACGCCCGCCTCAGAACCGACTGGGCCGGGCTCGCGCGGTACCGGGCCGAGAACGCCGCGCTCCCGGCGCCGGCGCCGAACGAGCGGCGCGTCGTGTTCTACGGCAACTCGATCACCGAAGGGTGGGCGCGGCTGTTCGCGGCGCAGTTCCCCGGCAGGCCGTACGTCGGCCGCGGCATCAGCGGGCAGACGACGCCGCAGCTGCTCGTGCGCTTCCGGCAGGACGTCGTCGCGCTGAAGCCGGCCGTCGTCGTCATCCTCGCCGGCACGAACGACGTCGCCGGCAACACCGGCCCGTCGACGCTCGCGATGATCGAGGACAACCTCGCGTCGATGACCGAGATCGCGCGGGCGAACGGCATCCGCGTCGTGCTCTGCTCGGTGCTCCCGGTGTTCGACTACCCGTGGCGCCGCGGGCTCGAGCCGGCGCCGACGATCGTCGCGCTCAATCGCTGGATCCGCGACCATGCGGCGTCGCACGGCGCCGTCTACGTCGACTATCACGGCGCGATGGCCGACGCCCGGCAGGGGCTCCGCGCCGAGCTCTCGGGCGACGGCGTGCACCCCAACGAGGCCGGCTACCGCGTCATGGCGCCGCTCGTCGAGCGCGGCATCGCCGAGGCGCTGCGGCGCTGACGCCGCCGGCGGTCGCCGCCGGCTGTCACAGGCGCCGCGCTCCTCCGTCTCTTCGGGGGATGACGACCATCACCGCACCCGTCCCGGCCGACGTCGAGCGCCACCGCCCTCGCCTGTTCGGCATCGCCTACCGCATGCTCGGCGACGTGCACGACGCCGAGGACCTCGTGCAGGAGACGTTGCTGCGCTGGCACGACCGGCGGCACGACCCGCGGCACGACCCGCGGCACGAGCTCGGACGTCGACTCTCCCGAGGCGTGGCTCGTCGCCGTCGTCACGCGGCTCGCGATCGACCGGCTGCGCCACGCGCAGGTCGAGCGGCGCGCGTACGTCGGCCCGTGGCTTCCCGAGCCGCTCGCGACCCCCGCGGCCGAACGCGGCGCCGAGCTCGCGTCCGACCTGTCGGTCGCGCTGCTCGTGCTGCTCGAGCGACTCGCCCCCGAGGAGCGCGCCGCGTTCCTGCTGCGCGACGTGTTCGACGCCGGCTACGACGAGATCGCCCGCGCCCTCGAGCGCAGCGAGCCCGCCGCGCGCCAGCTCGTGCACCGCGCCCGCGTCCGCGTGCGCGCCGACCGCCCGCGCTTCCCCGTTCCCGCCGACGCGCAGGCGCGGCTGCTCGACCGCTTCCTCGCCGCGCTCGCCGCGGACGACCAGGTCGCGCTGCTCGCGCTCTTCGACCCGGCGGCCACGCTGACCGCCGACGGCGGCGGGAAGACCTCGTCGGCGCGCCGCGTCGTCGCCGGGCGCGACCGCGTCGCCCGCTTCCTCCTCGGCTTC
Source organism: uncultured Gemmatimonadaceae bacterium (assembly GCA_963843845.1). Classification (GTDB taxonomy): domain Bacteria; phylum Gemmatimonadota; class Gemmatimonadetes; order Gemmatimonadales; family Gemmatimonadaceae; genus Gemmatirosa. The sequence continues at coordinate 214,956 of CAWJMB010000002.1, forward strand.
GAGCGCAAGGCGGCGGGGCGGATCGCGCACCGGCGCGCGTCGCTCAACGGGGCGCCGGCGCTGCTCTCCGACCTCGTGCTCCCCGGCCACCCGCCGACGCTGCTCTTCGCGACGACGTTCGCCACGACGGTCGTCGACGGCGCGCCGCACATCCGCGCCGTCTACCGCGTGCTCAACCCCGACAAGCTCCGCCGTCTGAGGGCCGTATGCGTCTCTTCGTGACCGGCGCCACCGGCGTCGTCGGGCGGCGCGCCGTGCCGCTGCTGCTCGCCGGCGGCCACGCCGTCACCGCGGTCGGGCGCACCGCGGAGAAGCGCGCCGCGCTCGCCCGCCAGGGCGCCGCCCCGGTCGACGCCTCCCTGTTCGACCGCGAGGCGCTGCGCCGTGCGATGGACGGGCACGACGCGGCGATCAACCTCGCGACGCACATCCCGCGGTCGACCGCGCGCATGCTGCTCCGCGGCGCGTGGCGCGAGAACGACCGCGTGCGGCGCGACGGCTCGGCCGCGCTCGTCGACGCGGCGCTCGCGGCGGGCGTGCGGCGCGTCGTCCAGGAGTCGTTCGCCCCGATCTACGCCGACGGCGGCGACCGCTGGCTCGACGAGTCCGCCCCGTCGCGCCCCACGCGCTACAACCGCTCCGTGCTCGACGCCGAGCGCTCGGCGGCGCGGGTCACCGACGCGGGGGGCGCCGGCGTCGTGCTGCGCTTCGGCGGCTTCTACGGCCCCGACGCGCACCACGTCGACGACCTCGTGCGCGCCGTCCGCGCCGGCTGGTCCCCGCTCCCCGGCGCGCCCGACGCCTACGTCTCCTCGCTCTCGCACGACGACGCGGCGAGCGCCGTCGTCGCCGCGCTCGACCTTCCGGCCGGCGTCTACAACGTCGTCGACGACGAGCCGCTCACGCGCCGCGCCTACGCCGCCGCCGTCGCCGAGGCGTTCGGGCTCCGAGCGCCGCGCCCGGTGCCGCGCTGGGTCACCCCGCTCTTCGGATCGCTCGGCGAGCTGCTCTCGCGCTCGCTCCGCCTCAGCAACGCCCGCCTGCGCGCCGCGTCGCGCTGGGCGCCGCGGTGGCCGAGCGCGCGCGAGGGGTTCCGCGCCGTCGCTGCGGAGCGGGTGGGCGAGAGCTCGTAGTGTTTGTTTGACGGAAGGAACCGATGGAACGGAAGGAACCCGAAGTGGTCGACGAGCGTCCTCGCACAGCGCTTCGGTTCCTTCGGTTTCCCTTTTCAGGGGAGCGCGCTCATCGGGTGCGCCTGGCCCGCCGCGATCCGGCGCCGCGCCGAAGGGCAGCGCGACGAGGATGGGCGGCACTGAGTCGCGGCGCGAGATTGTGCCGCATCGTCCGCACACACCCCGCCGCCGCCGTGACACCTCCGTCGAAGGTCCTCACCCCCGCCCCCGGCTACACGCCGCTCGTCGGCGCGCTCGTCGCGATGCTGACCTACACCCGCGCGACGACGCTCGCCGCCGTCGACGGCCTCACGACCGAGCAGCTCGATCATCGGCACGACGCGGCCGCCAACCCGATCGGCGCGCTGCTCGCGCACGTCGCGGCGATCGAGTGGGCGTACCTGACCGCCACGCTCGACGTGGGCGACCCGGCGTCGGCGGCGGGCGCGGCGGCCGTCGCGACGGCCTCGGCGGAGTGGGCGACGTGGGGGCCGCTCATCCGCCTCGGCCCCGACGCGTGGACGGCGGCGCGTGGGGTGTCGCTCGACGAGCACGTCGCCCGGCTCGGCGAGATCCGCGCGCGCACGCTCGACCGGCTGCGCGCCGTCGACGACGCCTGGCTCGAAGGCGAGGTCGCGCTGCCGTGGCTGCGCGGCGAGCCGGCGACGCGGCTGTGGATGTGGTATCACGTCATGGAGGACGAACTCAATCACCGCGGGCAGATGCGGTGGCTGCGCGGACGGCTCGCGACGTGAGCCACGGCCACGCCCCGGCTCCCGCCAGGCACGCTCCGCACGCGTCCCGGCGGCGGACGGCGCGTCCCGCATCCGGACACCCGGGCGCCGCGTCGCAGATCGGAAGTCGTTGATCGGTAGACACTTACGCTGATGGGCGAGCGGCACGGCGCTTCCCTGGGAGAACGCCCATGCCCGCCAGCGTCTCCCGCCCGCTCTCCGCGCTCTCCGCGCTCTCCGCGCTCTCCGCGCTCTCCGCCCTCGCGCTCGCCGCACTCGGCGGCGCGATCGGCGGCGCCTCCGTCCGCACCGGCGAGTCGCCGCCCCCGCCGTCAGTGCGTCCGCCGGGGCGTCCGCTGGCGCTGACGCACGTCACCCTGATCGACGGCACCGGCGCCCCGCCGCGCGCCGACATGACGGTCGTCGTGCGCGACCGGCGCGTCGCCGCCGTCTTTCCGAGCGGCACGACGCCGCTCCCGCCGGACGCCGAGGTGACGGACCTTCGCGGCACGTATCTCATTCCCGGCCTCATCGACGCCCACGTGCACCTCGGCACGCAGGCGCGCCCGCCGGCGGTGTCGCGGGGCGTGCTCCGCGCGGTCTTCCTCGATGGCGTGACGACGGTGCGCGACATGGGCGGCAGCGTCGCGATCGTGCCGCCGCTCGCGCGGTGGACGGCGCACGACTCCGCCGACGCGCCGCGCATCTTCCACTCGGCGATCGTCGCCGGGTCGGGGCGCTGGTTCGAGGGGGCGTTCGGGGCGCTCGCCGCCGCGGAAGGCGCCGTCGGCGCGTCGCCGCTCGCCCGGCGCGTGACGGCGTCGAGCGACGCGGGCGCGGTGATCCGCGACGCGAAGGCCGCCGGCGCCACCGGCATCAAGGTCTACGACGACGTCGCGCCGCCGCTCCTCCGCCGCCTCGTCGCCGAGGCGCACGCGCAGGGGCTCCGCGCCTGGAGCCACCTCGCCGTCGACCCGAGCCGCCCGAGCGACGTGCTCGCCGCCGGTGTGGACGTCGTGTCGCACGCCGACCAGTTCCGCGCCGAGCGCGGACCGACGCGCCCGAGCGGGGTGAGCGACTCCGCCTGGCGCGTGCAGCGACGCGCCATCAACGTCCGCGTGTCGCCGCAGGACAGCGACATGACGCGGCTGGTGCGGCAGATGCGCGAGCGCGGCACGATGCTCGACCCGACGCTGTTCGTCATGCTCTCCTTCGTTCCGCGGACCTCCGACGGCCGCGCCGAGGGCGGCGCCGCGTCGTTCGCGACGCTGCACTTCGCGGCCGCGATGACGCGCCGCGCCCACGCCGCCGGCGTCCCGATCGTCGCCGGCACCGACGGCATCGGCGGCTCGTCGGCGAACCTCCACGCCGAGCTGCAGCTGCTCGTCGACAGCGCCGGGCTGTCGCCGCTCGCCGCGCTGCGCGCCGCGACGCTGAACGCCGCGACGGCGATCGGCGCCCAGGACTCGCTCGGCAGCGTCGCGACCGGGAAGCTGGCGGACTTCGTGCTGCTCACCGCGGACCCGTCGGCCGACGTCGCGAACACGCAGCGCGTCTACGCCGTCGTGAAGAGCGGGCGGCTCGTCGTGCGGACGACGCCGGTGCGGCTCGGGCCGTTCGCGCGGGAGCCGGTCGCGCGACGATGATTCGCTCTCCGCTCCCAACGAGGCTCTCGATGCTCCGCCGCGCGCTCCGTCTCGCCCTCCACGCGTCGTTCGCCGTCGCCCTCGGTCGCGGCGCCGGCGCGCAGTCGATCCAGTACCGCTCGCCGGCCGGCGTCGTCTACCGCGCGCAGCCCGACACCGGCCCCGTCGCCCGGGCGCGCGCCGCGCTCGCCGAGTCGCCGCGCGACGTGGGGCGCGTGGTCGCGTTGGGCACCGCGCAGGCCGGCGCGCGGCAGATGCGCGAGGCGATCGCGACGTTCACGCGCGGCCTCGCCGCCGCTCCGCGCGACCCCTCGCCCGCCGCGGCGCGCGACCGCGCGACGCTCTACCGCTGGCGCGGGCACCGCCACCTCTCGGTGCGCGAGTTCGCCGCGGCGCAGGCCGACCTCGACCGCGCCCTCGCGCTCGACGGCACGAACTACGGCGCGCTCTACCACCTCGGCGTGCTGCGCTACGTGCGGGGCGACTTCGCCGGCGCGGCGGCGATGTTCCGGCGCGCGCAGCCCCGCGCCCCCGACGCCGGCGAGCTCGCCGGCGCGACCGACTGGCTGTGGATGTCGCTCGCGCGGGCCGGCCGCCGCGCCGCCGCCGACTCGATGCTCGCCGCGCGCCCCGACTCGCTCGCGACGGCGGTCGCCTACCGGCAGCGGCTCCGCCTCTACCGCGGCGAGATCGGGCCGGACGCCGTGTTCACGCCGGCCGACACGAGCGACGTGAACGTCGCGACGCTGAGCTACGGCGTCGGCAACTGGTTCCTGCTGCGCGGCGACCCGGCGACCGCGCGGCAGTGGTTCCGGCGCGCGGTGGCGTCGGGCGGGTGGCCGGCGTTCGGGTTCATGGCGAGCGAGGCGGAGCTGCGGCGACTCGGTGCGCGCGGCCGCGACGCTCGCTAGCCGCGCTCACCGCGCCACCAGCCCGGAGAGCTGGTACGCGATCTCGTCGTCCGCGGCGTTCGCGATGTAGTCGATGACGACCGTCGTCGGGTAGCCGCGCGCCGGGTCGTACGTCGCCCGCAGGTCGGCCGCGCCGCGCGAGCGCGCCTGTTCGATCAGCGCGAACAGCCCGTCCACGGTTCGGTAGAGCCCGACGATCGGCGCCGACAGCGCGGCGCCGCGCGCGTCGACGGCGGCGACGATCGAGTCGCCGCGCACGAGCAGCGTCACGGGCTGCGGCGGGAGCGGACAGAAGCAGCTCACCGACTGCCGCAGCTCGTACGACGTCGGGCGCGTCGCGCGCCACCGCCGCTGCGCGTCGCGCAGGTCGCCGGCCGGGCCGCTCGCGTCGTCGCACGCCGAGAGCGTCGCGAGCGACGCGGCGAGCGTCGCGGCGAGCGCCGCGGCGGCGAGGGCGCGTCGAGAGCACGGAACCACGGGGGGCGCCTCCACGTAGGGGAACACACAGCGACACGAAGCGATACCCGGCGGCGCACCGACCGGTCACCGCGCGCTCCGTGCGCGCTCCCCGCGCATTCCCTTCGCCACGCGCGCGGGCCACATTGCGCCAGCACCCGACCCGGAGCCCCACGTGCCCCTCGGCGAATTCTTTCGCAAGCAGTTCATCGACGTCATCCAGTGGACCGAGAGCGGGCCCGGGCGTGCTCGACGATACCGCTATCCGATGCGCGGACATGGAGATCCAGAACGGCGCGTCAGCTCACCGTGCGCGAGTCGCAGATGGCGCTGTTCGTGAACGAAGGGCGGACCGCCGACGTGTTCGGGCCGGGGCGCTACACGCTCACGACGCAGACGCTGCCGCTGCTGACGAACCTCATGAACTGGGACAAGGCTGTTCGAGTCGCCGTTCAAGACGCGACGTCTACTTCTTCTCGACGCGCATGCAGACGGCGCAGCGGTGGGGAACGCAGCAGCCCGATCACGATCCGCGACAAGGACTTCGGCGATGGTGCGGCTGCGCGCGTTCGGCATGTACAGCTTCCGCGTCGCGAACCCCGACGGTGTTTCATGACGACGCTGAGCGGCACGCGCGAGCGCTACACCGTCGCCGAGCTCGAGCCGCACCTGCGCAACCTCGCCGTCTCGCGCGTGTCCGAGGCGTTCGCGAGGAGCAGCGGTGCCCTTCCTCGACATGGCGGCGAACCAGGGCATGCTCGCCGACGCGATCGCCGCGGCGCTCACGCCCGCGTTCGCCGAGCTCGGGCTGCGACCTCGAGTCGTTCACCGTCGAGAACCTGTCGCTCCCCGACGAGCTGCAGAAGCGCCTCGACGAGCGCATCGGCGATGAACATGGTCGGCAACCTCGGCGACTACACGCGCTTCCAGGCGGCGCAGGCGATCCCGATCGCGGCGGCGAACGAAGGCGCCGGCGGCGTCGCCGGACTCGGCGCGGGGCTCGGCGCGGGGGCGATCATCGGCGCAGTCGATGGCGCAGGCGATGACGGGCGGCGCCGGCGCCGCCACCGGCGCGCCGAGCGCGCCGCCGCCGAACGTTCCGGCGGGCCTCCCGCTCAGCGACGCCGGCGCGGCGCCGAGCGGCGAGACGAAGTTCTGCATGCACTGCGGCAAGTCGATCGCGCGCTCGGCGAAGTTCTGCCCCGAGTGCGGCGGGAAGCAGGAGTGACGTCAGGCACCGCCGCGTCAGGCACTGCCGGCGGCGTGGAGTGGGTCGTCGAGGCGTTCGGCTGCGATGCCGCGCGCCTCGCCGACGTCGAGACGCTGTCGGCGCTCGTCGACGATCTCGTCGCGACGCTCGCCCTGCGCCCGGTCGCGCCGGCGCAGTGGCACCAGTTCCCGTCGTTGGGCACTGCCGAGTCCGGAATCCCGATCCCCGATCCCCGATCCCCGGCCCTTCCCGGCGGCATCACCGCCCTCGTGCTGCTCGCCGAGTCGCACCTCGCGCTGCACTCGTTTCCGGAACACGCGTCGCTGTGCGTGAACCTGTTCTGCTGCGTGCCGCGCGCGGAGTGGGACTGGCGTGCCGGGCTCGCGCGTCACGTCGCGGCGGCGGACGTGCGCGTGCGGCGACTCGAGCGGCCGTACGCAGGCGCGCATGCAGGCGCGCATGCAGGCGCGTCCGCAGGCGCGTCCGCCGGCGCGCCGGCGCCGAACGGCGTGCTCGTCGGCGCGTGAGGTGCGCGTGACGTCGCCATGACCGGCCGCACCGCGAACTGCCCGAACTGCGGCGCCCCCGTGCTGTTCATCTGGTCGGGCGCCGTGCAGACGACGTGCGCGTACTGCCAGTCGGTGCTCGTGCGCCACGACGTGCACCTCGAGCGCGTCGGCAGCGTGGGCGACGTCCCGGTCGACAGCTCGCCGGTCCAGCGCGGCGCCGTCGGCACGTGGCGCGGGCGCGGCTTCACCGTGGTCGGGCGCATCGTCTACGCCTACGAGCGCGGCGGGTGGAACGAGTGGTACCTCCACTTCACCGACGGCGGCGGCGGGTGGCTGTCGGACGCGCAGCTCGAGTGGGCGATCACCGAGCTCGTGACGCCCGCGCCCGAACTGCCGCGCGACGTCCAGCTCGCGCCGGGACGCGACGTCGAGATTCGCGGCGAGTCGTACACGGTCACGACCGTGACGCGCGCGCGCTACCGGGGCGTCGAAGGAGAGCTGCCGTTCGAGTACTGGAACAAGGACGAGATCGTGTTCGTCGACCTGCGCACGCCCACGGCGCGCTTCGCGACGATCGACTACAGCGAGCACCCGCCGCTCGTCTTCGCCGGCGAGTTCGTGCCGTTCGACGCGTTGGGCCTGCAGGCGCTCCGCGAGTTCGAAGGATGGCCGCTCCCGCGATGACCGGGCCCGCGACGACCGCCCCGACCACGCGCGCCGTGCGCTCGCTCAGCTGCCCGAGCTGCGGCGCGGCGATCGTGCTGCGCGGGCTGTCGTGGACGCAGAGCGTCGCCTGCGCATCGTGCGGCGCCGTGCTGAACGCGCGCGACCCGAATCTCGCGATCCTCCAGCGCGCGCACGAGCGGATGACGGTCGTGCCGCGCATTCCGTTAGGCACCCGCGGCGAGTGGAAGGGCGCGCCGTACGATGTCATCGGCATGCAGCAGCGCACGATCACCGCCGACGGCGACGACTACTCGTGGCGCGAGTACCTGCTGTTCAATCCGTACCACGGGTTCCGCTACCTCACCGAGTACGACGGCCACTGGAACGACGTCGTGCCGCTCCGGGCGCTCCCGACGACGAAGGGCTCCGGCGCGACCGCCACCGCGACCTACGACGGTCGCTCGCACCGGCTCTTCCAGACGGCGCAGGCGCGCACGACGTTCGTCGTCGGCGAGTTCCCGTGGGAGATCCGCGTCGGCGACACGGCGACGACGCAGGACTACGTCGCCCCGCCGCACGTGTTGAGCGCCGAGTCGACGAGCGACGAGACGACGTGGTCGTTCGGCACCTACGTCGACCCGGCATCGATCTGGAAGGCGTTCGCGCTCCCCGGCTCGCCACCGCGTGCGGTCGGCGTCTACTCCAACCAGCCGTCGCCGTACGCCGGCACCGTCGGCGCGTGGTGGCGCACGTTCGCTGTTCTTGCCCTGCTCTGCCTCGGCGCGCTGATCGTGCGCGCGGCGACGGCGGACCGTGCCCGCGCATATCGCGGCGACTTCACCCTCGAGGCGCCGAGCGGGTTCGCCGCCGTCGCGGAGCGCAGTGGCGACTCGACGGTCGTCGGCACCCCGTTCGTCACGCCGCGCTTCACGCTCGACGGCGCGACCGCGAACGTCGCGATCGATCTGCGTTCGAACGTCGACCAGGAGTGGCTGACCGCCGCGCTCACGCTCGTGAACGAGGCGACCGGCGAGACGTGGCCGCTCACGCGCACGAGCAGCTACTACTCGGGCGTCGACTCCGACGGCAGCTGGAGCGAAGGCTCGCGCTCGTCGGGCACGACGATCGGCGGCGTGCCCGGCGGGCCCTACGTGCTGCGCGTCGAGCCGGCCGGCCAGCCGCGCCCCGGGCGCTCGATCAGCTACTCGCTCACCGTCACGCGCGACGTTCCCGCCGCGTGGCCGTATCTCGCCGTGCTCCTCGTGCTCCTCGTCCCGCCGATCGTCGGCTCGTTGCGCGCCGCCAACTTCGAGACGCAGCGCTGGGCCGAGAGCGACGCCGTGGCCGCGCTGCGCGAAGCGGCGGCGGAGGACGACGACGACGAATGACTGACCGCCCGCTGCCGTGTGTGCGCCCGCTCCGCCGCATCTCGTCCGTCCTGAGTCAAACCGCATCACCGCCGTTCGACCGCCGTTCGTCCGCCGCATCACCGCGGTCGAACGGCGGTGTGACCGCGGTGATGCGGTTTGCCTCACGACGGACGAGCGACGGCGGGTTGGGCGATGACTGAACCGCTTCGCACCCGCCGTCGCGCATGAGACGCCACCCGTTCTACCTCCTGTTCGGCACCCTGCTCATCCTCGGTGCCTCGTTCATCGACCTGCGCGGGTGGACGATCGCCCGCGCCGTCGCCTCGCGCGGCGGCCCGCGCACGGTGCGCGCGAACTCCGGCACCTCGCGTGTGATCTACACCGGCGGCTCGCGCTTCCGGCGCGGCAAGTAGCTCCGCCCCCTCGCCCTCGAGACCATGACCTCCGACCTCGTCTCCAACCTGATCGCCGCGACGGCGTTCGCGGTGTTAGGCATCGTGATCCTCATCGTGGCGTTCGTCATCATCGACAAGCTCACGCCCGGCGAGCTGTGGCACGACCTGCTGCACAACCGGAACACCGCGCTCGCCATCCTCATGGCGGGGATCGCGATCGGCCTGTCGATCATCATCGCCGCGGCGATTCATTGACGGCCGAGCGGGAGGGGGAGGCGGCGCCCCCGGGAGGGTCCGGGAAGACCGCCGCGCTGTTCGTCACCGTCCTCCTCATCGCCGCCTGCGGTCTCGTCTACGAGCTCGTCGCCGGTGCGCTCGCCAGCTACCTGCTCGGCGACAGCGTCACGCAGTTCTCGACCGTCATCGGCACGTACCTGTTCGCGATGGGGATCGGGAGCTGGCTGTCGCGCTTCGTCGGGCGCGGACTCGTCGCGCGCTTCGTGACGATCGAGCTGCTCGTCGCCGTCGTCGGCGGCTTCAGCGCGACGCTCCTCTTCCTCGCGTTCGCGTACACGGACGCGTTCCGGCTCGCGCTCTACCTGCTTGTCGGGATCGTCGGCGTGCTCGTCGGGCTCGAGGTGCCGCTCCTCATGCGCATCCTGCGCGACCGCTACGACTTCCGCGACGTCGTCGCGAACGTCCTCACCTTCGACTACCTCGGCGCGTTAGGCGCCTCGCTGCTCTTCCCGCTCGTGCTCGTGCCGCGGCTCGGGCTCGTGCGCGCGGCGCTGCTCTTCGGCGTCGTGAACGCGCTCGTCGCCCTGTGGAGCACGTGGCTCTTCCGCGACCGGCTCGGCGCGCGCCGCACGCTCTACGGAGCCGGCGTGCTCGTGCTGGCGGTGCTGGGCGCCGGCATGTGGCAGGCCCAGCGCATCACGAGCCTGGCCGAGGAGAATCTGTACGCCGACGACGTGATCCTCGCGCGCGACACGCGCTACCAGCGGATCGTGCTCACCGCGTGGAAGGACGACCTGCGGCTGTTCCTGAACGGGCACCTCCAGTTCTCGTCGCGCGACGAGTACCGCTACCACGAGGCGCTCGTGCATCCGGGGCTCGCGTCGCTGCCGGGGGCACGGCGGGTGCTGGTGCTGGGCGGCGGCGACGGGCTCGCGGTGCGCGAGATCCTGCGCTACCCGAGCGTGCAGAGCGTGACGCTCGTCGACCTCGACCCGGAGATGACGCGGCTGTTCACGACGCACCCGCGGCTCGTCGCGCTGAACGGCGGCGCGCTGCGCGACCCGCGGGTGCGGGTCGTGAACGACGACGCGTTCGTGTGGCTCTCGGCGCACGACGACCCGTTCGACTTCATCGTCGTCGACTTCCCGGACCCGTCGAACTACGCGACGGGGAAGCTGTACACGGTGGCGTTCTACCAGCTGCTGGCGCGGCACCTGAGCCGCGACGGGCTCGCGGTCGTGCAGAGCACGTCGCCGCTGTTCGCGCGGCGGTCGTACTGGAGCATCGTCGCGACGCTGCGCGGGGCGGGGCTGGCGACGTACCCGTACCACCTGTACGTGCCGTCGTTCGGCGAGTGGGGGTTCGTGCTCGCGACGTCGCGGCGCGACCCGTACGAGGCGCCGGCGTCGCTGCCCGCGGGGCTGCGCTATCTGGCGCCGGGGGAGATCCCGGGGATGTTCACGTTCGCGCGCGACATGCTGCCGGTGGCGGCGTCGGCGAACCGGCTCAACGACCAGGCGCTGGTGCGGTACTACGACGAGGAGTCGAGCCGGATCGACCGGTGAGGGCGGGCGGTGCTGCAACGGTAGCCATGCAGCGTCGCCTCGCAGCGTCGCGCCGGGGCGTACAATCGTAAGTGTCGGGAATCGTCGTGGTTACGCGTGGCCGCTGGGGCTGTACGCGGTGTTATGCTGCGCAGAAGTGGGCATGATCTGGCGTTAGGCTGGTCTGTCCAACATGCGTTGGGCGGACCACTCAAATTGTACATCGATGCGATGAACCTCCGAGCGCCTTCTGTCGGAGCTGCCTACGGCCGATGGACCCTCGTGCGTCCGCTTGGACGAGGGGGCAACGGAGAGGTCTGGGAGGCGAGAGACGCATCAGGAGCATCAGCAGCCATCAAGCTGCTGAGTAAGGTCAAGTCGACCGCGTATCAACGCTTCCGGGACGAAGTCCATGTCATGACCGGCTTCGCAGCCCGCGGCGTTGTACCCGTCCTCGATTCCGAGCTACCGGATGATCCCACCGTGGCCCGGCCTTGGTACGCGATGCCGCTGGGAGTTCCGCTTACGGTCCACCTAAAGGGTGCCACTCCGCAGCAGAAGGTCGACGCAGTAGCGGCGATTGCGGATACGCTCGCAGGGCCTCATTCCAAGGGTATCGCGCGTCGGGACATCAAGCCCGCGAACCTGCTGTACTTGGGAGGCATTCCGGCCATCGGTGATTTCGGTCTCGTCGACTGTCCCGATAAGGCAGATGTCACCGCGAAGCGGGAGGAAGTCGGACCGCGGCGGACGATGGCTCCGGAGGTCCGGAGGGCGGAAGCGCTGGTCGATGCGCGCCCGGCGGACGTCTGTTCGCTAGCCAAGACGCTTTGGATCCTCCTCGTCGGCGAGGAACGTGGGTTCGAAGGCCAGTACTCCGCTGGTTCAACCGTTGGAATCAGCCGTGTCGTGCCGGACCTCTACTTCGCCGCTTTAGATGAGGCACTCACTATCGCGACGGACCACGACGCTGATCGACGGCCGTCGATGGTCACGTTCGCCAAGCAATCGCGTGACTGGTTGCGTATTGAGGCTGAGTTCTTCGAGCGGAACCCGCTTGAATGGGCGGAGCTCCAGTCGAAGCTCTTCCCGGTTGTCGTCCCTACGCGAGCCGAGTGGCAGCAGTTAGACCAGATCATCACCGTCCTCAATGTTTTGGGCGCGCGGTCGAACATGAACCACATGTTCTTCCCGGACGGAGGAGGTCTGGACTTGAATCGCGCGGCCCGCTCAACGCGTGAGGCAGGATGCGTAGAGTTGAGCGCTGACGGGCTCACCGTCGTGATCCGTCCGCAACGGCTCATGTTCGAATCGTTTGGCGTGAGCCCTGAGTGGCACTCCTTTCGTCTCGAGGCAGCCGAGTTGGAGCCAAGTGGCGTGTACGAGAACGAGAGTGATGCGATATACGAAGAGGTAGCCGAGATCGGCGGCGAGTTCTACGCGGAGCGCTGGCATTGGGACGAGAACGAGTACAACGGCGAACATCTTCCCCTGGGTTCTCGCGTAGTGATGCGGTACCTTCGCGGCGCGTTCGTGATCTTTCAGAAGACTTCTACCTACAACCGGAACACAGCTACATACGACGGCCGGCACGCTAGGGTGGATGCCGACAAGTTCCGCCGGTACATCGAGGAGAACATCGGGCGCTTGCGCAGTCACGGCCCGCCCCCATGAGGCCACCTTCCGGGACATGACGCTCGCTGCCGCCCAACGAATCGTTGCAGCTGACGGAGCGGCCAACGCTGTACCGCGAATCCACGGCTCCCCGCGGGCGGCTCCGCAGCTGAACTCCGGCGTTCGGCGGCTCGGCCTCCGTGGTGCGCAGGCCTCCGAGTGGTTACGTTGTGCCTACACCTCGGAGGCATCCTATGAAGGCACGTATCGTCCGCGTCGGCAACTCGCGCGGCGTTCGCATCCCGAAGCCGCTGCTGGACCAGGCGGGGCTCGGCGAGGACGTCGAGCTGCACGCCGAGGCCGGGCGCATCGTGATCGAGGCGGTCAGGCGGCCGCGCGCTGGCTGGGCCGAGGCGGCCGCACGCATGGCGGCGCGCGGCGACGACGCGCTCCTCGACCCGCCGACCGCGACGCGCTTCGACGCCGAGGAGTGGGAGTGGCGCTGATGGCGCTGACGGCGGCGCGGGGCGCCGGGCGCGCCCCGGAGCGCGGCGGCGTCTACTCGGTCGAGCTCGACCCGACGCGCGGCAGCGAGATCCGGAAGACGCGCCCGTGCGTGGTGGTCTCGCCGGACGAGCTGAATCAGCACCTGCGCACCGTCATCGTCGCGCCGATGACGACGGCGGGGCGGCCGTACCCGTGGCGCGTGCCGTGCCGGTTCCGGAGCAAGGCCGGGACGGTCGCGGTGGACCAGCTGCGCACCGTGGACCGCGAGCGGCTCGTGCGGCGGCTCGGCGCGCTGTCGGAGTCGACGCTGCTCGCGGTGCTGGACCGCCTGACGGAGTTCTTCGCGCCGTAACGCCGCCGAACGAATCGTTGCACCTGACGAAGCCGCGCGGCACTCGGAGGTCATCCAACCCTCCAGCCCAGCGGCTTCGCAGGTGAGCTCTGGCGTCAGGCGGCCCTACAGGCTACGCCGTGTCGGCCTGTCCCTGTTGGCAGCTAGTGGCGCGCCGGGGTGATGGTGCAAGGAACGCGGCCGGACCGGGGATCGCCGCTCGGAGGCCGCATGCGTCCGACGCGAGGTCGCCGCGAGGGAGCACCGCCGCAACCTGGCAGACGCGGGCGTGACGTGGCGCGTCGCCACGGCCGACGCCCCGAAGAAGCTCGCCCGACTCTCCTCGGCGGGTTCCGCGGCAGAGCGTCCGCGGTGGGCATCGGCGACCTCGGGAGCAGGTCGCCGGTTCGAGGTCATGGCCGGCGGCCCGCACGAGGCGGCGCGACGGCTGCGCGATGGCGGCGCGCCGCGCATATTGGCGGCGCCGCACGCCGTCCGGCCCGCCGTCGTCCCGACGCACATGCCCACCACAGGTCGCCTCCTCGCGCTCTGCCTCGTCCTCGCCGCCGCCTGCGAGAAGAGACCGTCCGCCGTCGCCGCGGCCCGCGCCGGTGAGACGGCCGGTGAGACGCCGGCCGTACGCCCCGCGCTCCGCTCGCCGATGGACTCCCTCGCCGCCGTCTACGTCCGCACCGCGCTCGCGCTGGGGCTTCACGACGCGGACTTCGTGGACGCCTACTATGGGCCGGCCGAGTGGCGCGCCGAGGTCGAGCGCGAGAAGCCGTCGCTCGCCGCGGTGCGCGACCGCGCGGTCGAGGCCCTGCGCGCCGTCGAGGCGACGCCCGCGCCCGCGGACTCGATGCTCCGGCTCCGCCGCGAGTTTCTGCGCAAGCAGCTGCGGGCGCTCGTGGCGCGCGCCGAGATCGTCGGCGGGAAGCGACTCCCCTTCGACGAGGAGTCTCGTGCGCTCTTCGACGCGGTGGCGCCGCGGCACGACGAGGAGCACTTCCGGCGCACCCTCCGGCAGCTCGACGCGCTGCTGCCGGGCGCCGGGCCGGTGCCGGCCCGCTACGAGCAGTGGCGGCGCGCGTTCGTCGTCCCGCCCGAGAAGCTCGACGCCGTGTTCAGGCGCGCGGTCGAGGCGTGCCGCGCGCGCACGGCCCGCCGCGTCGCGCTGCCGCCCGGCGAGGGGTTCCGCGTGGAGTACGTGACCGGCAAGCCGTGGAGCGCCTACAACTGGTACCAGGGGAGCTTCGCCTCGCGCATCCAGGTCAATACGAGCCTCCCCTTCCACATCGACGGCGCGGTCTACTTGGGGTGCCACGAGGGGTATCCGGGGCACCACGTCTACAACGCGCTCCTCGAGCGGCACCTCGTGCGCGACCGCGGCTGGGTGGAGTACAGCGTCTATCCGCTCTTCAGCCCGCAGTCGTTAATCGCCGAGGGCAGCGCGAACTACGCGCAGGAGATGGCGTTCCCGGGGCAGGAGCGCGCGGCGTTCGAGCGCGACTCGGTGTGGCCGCTCGCGGGCCTCGATCCGGCGCGCGCGGCCGAATACTACCGCGTGCAGGATCTCGTCCGCGCGCTGAACTACGCGGAGAACGAAGCGGCGCGGCAGTACCTCGACGGCACGATGGACGCCGCGCGCGCGACGCAGTGGCTCGCGACCTACGCGCTGCTCTCGCCGGAGGCCGCCGCGCAGCGGCTCCGCTTCATCGAGCGGTACCGTACCTACGTGATCAACTACAACCTCGGGCAGGACCTCGTGCGCCAGTACGTGGCGCGCGTGGCCGGTCCGACCGCGTCCGAGGCGCGGCGGTGGGAGGCGTTCGCCGCGCTGCTCTCCTCGCCGCGTCTCCCGTCAGGACTCTGAGGCGCTGTCGCGATGCCTCTTGCCGCCCCGCCCACGCCGCGTGGGCGCCACGCGGCGCCACCGGCGCATCGAGCCGGCGCGCGCGTGAAGCTGACCCGCCTCGACTCGCACCTCGCATGATCGCCGTGGCCCGCCACTAGGTGACCCGACGCGCTGCTGGCGGGTTACTCGACGGCGGCGCTGGGCATCGTCGCACTCAACCGGGAGGCGCCGGACGGCGTATGAGCGAGCAGCAGTCTGAGGTCCGGGGCGCGACGACGCGGCGGGTGGCGCGCGGCGCCGCGCGGTACGGCGTCGGGATCGGCGTGCTGCTCGCGCTGGCCGTCCTGCCGTACCCGGACCCCCGCAGGCACCGCGTTCGCCACCGGTGCTTCGACTTCCGCCCGTTCGCCACCGTCGCGCTGCCGCGCTGAGCACGCGAGTCGCCTGAGGGGTCGGTGACATCGGTAACGGAGTAGTCCGAGGACATCGGTAACAATCGCGGCCAGACCTCCCGACCCCGTGACAGCCCGCATCCGCGTCATCGCCGTCGCGCTGTGCCGGGCCGGCGACCGCGTCCTCGTCGAGCGCGGCAACGACCGCGCGCGCGACCTGCACTTCTACCGCGCCATCGGCGGCGGCGTCGAGTTCGGCGAGTCGGCCGCGGAGGCGGTCGCGCGCGAGTGGCGCGAGGAATTCGGCGTCACGCTCGTGGCGCCGGCGCTGCGCGGCGTGCTCGAGAACCGCTTCACGTACGACGGGCGCCCCGGCCACGAGATCGTATTCGTCTTCGCCGCGCGGATCGCCGAGCCCGAGGCGCACGAGCGCGACGAGCTCGAGTCGGTCGACACCGACGGCGCGCGCCACGTCGCGGTGTGGGTGCCGATCGCCGAGCTCCGTGACGGCGAGCGGCCTCTCGTCCCGCGCGGCCTGCTCGACCTCGTGCCGCCAGCCGACTAACGATTCGATCCCGGCACGACCGGCGGCGCGCGCCGCCGCCGCGCAGATCACGTCGCCCCGGCCACCCGACCCGAGCGTCAGGCACACGACTTCGATGAGCGAACCGACGCGACGGCTCGTGCTCGTGCGGCACGCCGCGGCCGCGGGGCAGGACCCGGCCGCGGCGCTCACGCCCGACGGCGAGCGCCAGGCGCGCGCGCTGGCCGACCTCCTCGCGCGCCTCGGCGTCGCGCGCGTCGTCGCGAGCCCGTTCGTCCGCGCGGTCGAGACGGCGCGCCCCTTCTGCGCGCGCGCCGGCCTCGCGCTCGAGACCGACGCCCGGCTCGTCGAGCGCGCGCTCGGCCCCCCGGACCTCGCGGACTGGCGCGAGCATCTGCGCCGCTCGTTCGACGACCTCGACTACCGGCTCGACGGCGGCGAGTCGGCCCGCGCGGCGCAGGCGCGCGGTGCCGCGGTCGTCCGCGACGCGCTCGCCTCGGGCGCGCGGTGCGCGCTGGTGACGCACGGCAACCTGCTGGCGCTCCTCCTCAACGCGGTCGACCCTGCGTTCGGGTTCGACGCGTGGGCGCGGCTCACGAACCCCGACGCCTTCCTGCTGAACGCCGACGACCGCGGACCCACGTCGTTCACGCGCGTCTGGGCCTGACCGCGCCGGCCGTGTCCCGCTTCGTTGCGGCCGACGAGCCCGGGCCCCGCGGTTCACGGAGGCCGGGTTCCACCGCCGCGCCCGCGGGGCCGGTCGGTAGACTTCGTGCCATGCTCTGGCTCGGGCCGCGCCGCGGCTACCTCACCGACTGGGTCACGCAGCGCTGGGTGCAGGCCACCGGCCGCCGCGTCGCGCTCGCCGACGCGCCGTGGCTCGACGGCCCCGCGGGCGACCCCGAGGGGATCGGCCCCGACGTCTTCGAGCGGCTCGCCGAGCGCGAGGGGCTCGCGCTCGGCCGCCCCCCCGACGCCGGCCTGCTCGCCGACTTCGCCGCGCTCGCCGCCCCCGACTTCGACCCGCGCGCCGTCGACCCCGGCGTGGCCGAGTTCTACGAGCGCACCGCCGCCTACGAGCTCGACTCGTGGGCCGAGTGGGCGGGGGCGTTCCGGCCGTTCGGGCGGCTGCTCGCGCGGCTGTTCAGCCGGCGGCTGCAGCAGCTCAACGTCCCGCTCTCCGGGCTCGACACGAGCCGCGGCGTCACGAGCGAGGTGTTGCAGCTGACGGACCCGCGCACCGGCGCCGTGCGCTACACCGCGTGGCTCCGCCGGCTCGTCGGGAGCGGCGACGTGCTCTACGCGGGGAGCTACGGGCTGGCGACGGTGCCGGGGCGACGCGGCGCCTGCGTGAAGGTCGTCTTCCCGCTGCCGAACGGGAACGCGATCGTCGTCATGCGCCCCGAGGCGCACCCGGACGGCTCCTTCTCGGTCGTCTCGGCCGGCGCGCGCTTCGGCGACCCGGGGTTCTACTTCACGGTGCGCGGCGACCGCGAGGGGACGGTGTGGGCGCGCCACGTCGCGTCGCTCCGCGAGTCGATCCGCGTCTACGACGCCGAGCGGGGCGCGGTGCGCGCCGATCACGTGCTGACGCTCTGGGGGCTAACGTTCCTGCGTCTGCACTACCGGCTCCGCTGCGTCGGCGCGCCCGCCGGCACGCCCGCCGCGGCGACCTGCCCCGACCCGCCGCGCCCCCGCCCTCCCGCCCCGCCCGTGACGCACCGCCCGCGCTCCCTGCTGCCGCTCCTCGCCGCGCTGTGCGCCCCCGCGCTCGGCGCGCTCGCCCCCGCGCGCGCCGACGCCCAGCCCCCGGCCCAGCCGGCCGCCGCCGGCGTCACGCGTGTCCGGCCGCGTGCAGGACGCGGAGACGAAGGCGCCGCTCCCCTACCTCACGCTCCAGCTGCTGACGGAGCGCGACAGCGCGTTCGTGGCCGGTCGGCTGACGAGCGAGGCGGGGGAGTTCGCGTTCACCGGGCTCCGCCGTGGCGTCTACGTCCTCGTCGCGCGGTCGATCGGCTACCGCCCGCTGCGCCAGCGCGTCCTCGTCGGCGAGCTGAGCGCGTTCCTCGACCTCGGCGCGTTGCAGCTGACGCGCGAGGCGCGCGCCCTGGCCGAGGTCGTCGTCAGCGACGCGGCGGCCGGGCGGTCGGCGGCGATGGAGAAGCAGACGTTCGCCGTCGCCGACAACGTCGCGCAGAGCGGCGGCTCGGTGCTGCAGGCGATGTCCACCGTGCCGGGCGTGACCGTCGGGCAGGACGGCAAGGTGCTGATCCGCGGCAGCGACAAGGTCCTCGTCCTCGTCGACGGCAAGCAGACCGCGCTCACCGGCTTCGGCTCGCAGGCCGGCCTCGACAACCTCCCCGCCTCGGCGATCGAGCGCATCGAGGTCATCAACGACCCGTCGGCGCGCTTCGACGCGAACGCGAGCGCGGGGATCATCAACCTCGTGCTGCGGAAGGAGGAGCAGGAAGGGCTGAACGGGAAGGTCGGGCTCACCGCCGGCGCCGGCGCGCTGTGGGAGCGGCGCGAGAACCTGCCGACGATCCGCCCGCAGTACCGCCGCACGCCGAAGCTCAACCCGTCGCTCGCGCTCAACTACCGCAGCGGCGCGACGAACACGTTCCTGCAGGGCGACTGGCTCTACGCGCCGACGCTGAACCGCAACGAGTTCGCGACGCGCACCTACGACGACGGCTCGTCGGTCGTGCAGCAGGTGAAGCGCAACCGGCGCACCGACTACGCGACGGTGAACGCCGGCGTCGACCACGCGCTCGGCGCGCGCAACGCGGTCAGCGTCTCCGGGCTGTTCAACCGCGAGAAGATCATCGACCGCGGCGACAACCCGTACTTCGACGGCGCGCTGCAGCGGCGCACGCGGCTGTGGCAGTTCCTCGAGGACGAGGTGAAGTACACCGCGTTCGGGAGCGCGGCGCTCCGCCACCGCTTCGCGCAGCCGGGTCACACGCTCGCGATCACGAGCACCTACTCGTTCCACCGCGAGGACGAGAAGTACTTCTTCACGAATACCCTCCCCACCTCGGTCGGCACCGACGCGTTCAAGCTGCTCTCCGACGAGCACGTCGTGGAGCTGAGCGCGGACTACGTGAAGCCGCTGCGGCAGGGGCGCGTCGAGGGGGGCTTCAAGGGGCGCTACCGCTCGATCCCCGTCGACATGCAGTTCGTGCCGGGCGCGAACTCGGTCATCGACGCCGGCGCGGGCGGCTGGGCGGACTACCGCGAGACGATCCCCGCGGTCTACGGCACGTACGTCTTCGAGAGCGAGCGCGTCGAGCTCGAAGGGGGGCTGCGCCTCGAGGGGGTGCGCGTCGACTACGACGTGAACCCCGGCCACAACACGTACCGCAGCGACGGCTACCGCTACCTGCAGCCGTTCCCGAACGTGCGCGCCGCCTACAAGTTCGACGAGTCGAACAAGCTCGCGCTGTTCGTGAACCGGCGCGTCGACCGCCCGAACGAGGTCGACATCCGCATCTTCCCGAAGTACGACGAGCCCGAGCTGATCAAGGTCGGCAACCCCGCCCTGCAGCCGCAGTACGCGACGTCGGCCGAGCTCGGGTTCCGCACCGCATGGGGGCGCGGCAGCCTGTACGCCGCCGCGTTCCACCGCCTCGTCGACGGCACCATCACGCGCATCGCGACGCAGGCGCCGGGGAGCCCGATCCTCTACAACGTGTTCCAGAACGCGGGGCGCAGCCGCAGCACGGGCTCCGAGGTCGCGTGGCAGCAGACGCTCTCGCGCCGCCTCACGCTCGGCGCGAACGCGTCGGTCTACCGCCGCACGGTCGACGCGTTCTCGGGAGTCAACCTCTACCCGGTGCCGGTCGCGTACGCGGCGCCGCGCGACCGGCTCACGTCGGGGAACGTCAAGGTGAACGCGGTGATCGTCTTTCCCGGCGACTGGCAGACGCAGCTCTCGAACGTCTACCTCGCCCCCGACCTCGTGCCGCAGGGGCGCACCGAGTCGCGCTCGTCGCTCGACGTCGGCGTCCGGAAGAGCGTGCAGCGCGGCCGCGGCGAGATCGTCGCGAACGCGACCGACCTGCTCAACACGAACCAGCCGCGGCGCACGATCCGCGGCACGAACTTCACCTACGTCAGCCGCGACTACCTGGAGACGCAGGTGGTCCGCGTCGGCTACAGCCGCAAATTCTAGACGACCCCGCCGGAGGCGGACCATGAATCGTCGAACGTTCGTCGCGTCGTCCGCGCTCGGCTCCGTCGCCGCCTTCGGCGGCGCGCGGCCGCTGCCTAACGATCTACTCAACGATCTGCCTGACTCGCCCGCCGAGCCCACACCCTCGATGGCCACCCGAAAGATCCTCATCGCCGGCGGCGGATTCCGCACCGCGTTCATCCGCTACATGGCGCAGCTCACCGGCAAGCGCCGCCCGCAAGATCCTCTACCTGCCGACCGCTTCGGCCGACAGCGCCGACGGATCGCTCGCCTTCTTCCAGGCGTGCGCGCCGCTCGACGTCGAGCCGTCGGTGCAGAACAGCTTCATCGAGAGCCTCTCGCAGACGCGGTCGTGGGAGGAGGTGCTGCTCTCCGTCGACGGCATCGTCTGCTCCGGCGGCAACACGCTGAACCAGCAGGCGATCTGGAAGGCGCAGGGAATCGACGTCGTGCTCCGCAAGGCGTGGGACCAGGGGATCGTGCTCGGGCGGCGCGAGCGCGGGGTCGCTCTGCTGGTTCGAGGAGGGGACGACCGACTCGCGCCCGCAGCAGCTCTCGAAGGTCGAGTGCCTCGGCTTCCTGAAGGGAAGCCACTCGCCGCACTACGACGCCGAGGCCGGCCGCCGTCCGCTGTACCACCGGCTGATCGGCTCGGGGCAGATGAAGCCCGGCTACGCCTGCGACAACGACGCCGGGATCTACTTCGAGGACAACGACGGTGAAGCGCGTCGTCGCGACGCGCGGCGGCGCCAAGGTCTACTACGTGAGCGTCGTGAACGGCGCGGTGAAGGAGCGGGTGATGGAGCCGGAGATGATCGCGTAGCGTGCCTCTTCGCGCCGACGTTCGCCGAGTCCTCCACACGATGACTGTGGCTTCGCGCCTCGATCGTGTCACTGTCGACGTGCCACCGGGCCGGCACCGCCGCGTTCGAGCGAACCACGGATCGGTCGATCGTCGCAGGTGATGCAAGTGTCAGCCGCCGGCCCGAATTTCACGCTCGACGACGAGGTTCGCGCTGCGATGTTCGCGTACGTGCGGCAGCTGCGCGATCGATACGGGAGTCGGATTCCGCGCGAGGTGCTGATGATCGGCATCACCGTGCGCGGCCAGCACGTACCGGTCTGGAACTATCAGAAGGGCATCTTCAAGCCGGCGATCCTCGGCCGCGACGGTGCCGCGGTCAGTGTCCAGACCTCGGCAGACTCGCCGTACGCAGACGTGCACGATCCGGAGGCGGGGCACTTCGTCTACAAGTACCGCGGGACGGACCCGGCACACCCCGACAACCTCGCGCTCCGACGGGCGATGGAGACGCAGCGGCCGCTTCTCTATCTCGTCGCGGTCGATCCCGGCGCGTACGATGCGATCATGCCGGTCTTCGTCGTCGGTGATCAGCCGGCGCTGCTCCAGTTCACCCTCGTCGCCGACCAGCCTCTCGCGGGCGTCGGCGGGGACCCCGTGCTCACAACGGCGCGGCGCGAGTACGCGACGCGAGCCGTGATGCAGCGGCTGCACCAGCAGCAGTTCCGGCGGCGCGTGCTCGTCGCCTACCGAAATCAGTGTGCGATCTGCCGCCTCCGGCACGTCGAACTGCTCGACGCGGCGCACATCCTCCCCGACCGCGACCCGCGCGGCGAGCCGGTCGTCACGAACGGGTTGGGGCTCTGCAAGATCCATCACTCCGCGTACGACGCGCACATCATCGGCGTCGACCCAGATGCGCGCGTGCATGTCCGCGCGGACATCCTGACCGAGGTCGACGGGCCGATGCTACGCTACGGGCTACAAGCCGTGCACGGCGGCCGGCTCGTGCTGCCGACACGCGAGGTGCTGCGCCCGAATCGCGAGTTCCTGGCCGAACGGTTCGAACGGTTCCGGGCCGCGTGATGGCTCGTGGGCTAGGCTGGAAGAATTTCCGTCTGGAGAGTCACATGTTCACGTCCTCCCAGCCGGCCCCGCCGGTGTTCGCCGGCACGCGCATGCCGGTGCAATCGTTGCTGGACCACTTGGAAGCCGGCGACACGCTCGACACGTTTCTCGACGACTTTCCGAGTGTCACTCGTGCGCACGCGGCGGGCGGTCCTCGAGCGCGCCGTCGTCGGGGCCATCAGACCCGTCGGCACCGTGTAGTGCAGGTCCGACGTCGCCGGCTCGAGCGTCGGGTGATCGAGGCACGGGTACAGCAGGGCGCAGCCACCGCCCCACAGCGACGTGTCGATCCACGGATCCTTACTCTGCCGTCGATCGCGATCGACGCGATCGTGTATTTCGGATGGAGGTCGAGGATCAGCGTAGCGCATGATCGAGATGCTCGAACTCGAGCGCCAGCTGCTCGGCTGGCATCGGGCCGCCCTGCTTGCGCGTCTGCGCGGTGATGAACTTCTGGTCGGCGAGGTCGGTGACGGGTGCCGCCATCGGCCGCTGCGCGTGCACGATCGAGCCGTACGCGAGCATAGCCAGACCGCACGGCGTCGACCAGCGCGTCCCGTGAGGCACCATCAGCGGTAGAGCAGGTACGGCTTGCCGCGTCTCCAGCCACTCCGCCGCCTCGCGGTCCCACTCGTCGAGCAGCGCCGGGAGCCGGCCCCCTTCGACCGCCGCGCGCACCTTGTCGACCCGGTGAGCCGGTCGATCGACGCGCGTCCACGCGAAGTCGCGCGGGTGCTGCCGGCGGATCTCGTCGATCAGCGAGGAGCGACGTGCGCACCGGGCGGTACGTCTGCGCGATCGGTGATGACGAAGCGGAGCGCCGGGATCGTGTGGCCCTTGTGCTTCGCCGCCGTCGGCGCGACCGTCATGCGTGATCGCCTCGAAGCGCACGCCGGGGAGCCGCCTCGCGTTCATCGTCGCGGCGACCGCCGGCGCGTTCAGCCAGGGCGCGCCGATCTGCTCGAACGGGCGGTCGGTGCCGCGCCCCTCGGTGAGGTTCGTGCCCTCGAAGTAGACCGTCCCCGGATAGCTGGTGAGCGCGGCGAGCGAGCGCAGGTTCGGCGACGGGTTCACCCACGGCAGCCCGGTCTCGTCCTGCCACTGCGAGCGCCGCCAGTTCGCCGCGCGGAATCACGGTGAGATCGGCGCCGATGCTCGTCGCGCTGGTTGAACAGCGTCGCGAGCTCGCCGACCGTCATGCCGTGCCGCGCCGGGATCGGGTACATGCCGACGAACGACGTGAACTTGGGGTCGAGCAGCGCGCCCTCGACGATCTCGCCGCCGATCGGGTTCGGCCGGTCGAGCACGACGAACGGGATCCCCTTCCGCTTCGCCGCCTGCATCGCCAGCGCCATCGTCGACACGTAGGTCCACGTGCGCCCGCCGACCTCCTGCAGGTCGTAGACGAGCACGTCGACGTCGCTGGAGCATCTGCCGGCGTCGGGCCGCGGTCCTCGGCGAGGTAGAGCGAGTAGACCGGCACGCCCGTCTTCGCGTCGGTCTCGTCCTCGATCGCCACGCCGTCCATCGCGTCGCCGCGGATGCCGTGCTCGGGCGCGAGCAGCGCCACGAGCTTCAGGTCGCGGGTGGCGCGCGACGAGGTCGATGTCGGGCGTGCGCGCGCGGTCGATCGCGAGTGGTTGGTGATCAGCCCGACGCGCTTGCCGCGCAGCGCCGCGGGCACGTCGGCGAGGAAGACCTCGATGCCGGGGCGCACGCTGCCCTGCGCGGCCGCGTCCTTCGTCACGCGCGGTGGCGACGCGGGCTGGGCGATGCCGACGCTGCACGAGAAGCGCGGAAGCGAGGAACGCTCCGCCGAGGGGGCGCGCGAGGGAGCGCGTGAGGGGGCGCGGAAGGAACGGCTTCATCGCGAGAGGGAGATCGGTGAATGTTCAGGAGCGGCGGACGAGGCACGCGGTGCCCTGGTGTCGCCTGAACGTGTCGTCTCGCGCGCTCGTTGTCGACCTCGGTCTCTGCTGCCGTGGTCGGTGCCTCTGCTGCAAGCGCGAGTGGAGGTCCCGTGCACGGAAGACGACCTCCAGGTCACGCATCCGCGATGTGCTGGAGGTCGTGTTCGTGCATGATTCCCTCTCTCTTCGATGTGATGTGACATCGCCGATCCACGACCCACTCGCGCGACCGCGGACCTGATGTCCCCTGCTGCTGACGACGAGCCGACGGGCCCCGCGCCGCTCGGCCGTCGCGCGTTCGTGGCCGCCGCCGCGTTAGGCACCGCCGCGCTCGGTGCCGTGGCGTTGGGAACGTTGGGCGCCCCGGCGCTCGTCGGTCTCGCGCGCAAGACGGACCGGCCGCTCGCCGGCGCGCTCGCGGACGACGGACACGCCGCCGGCCACCGGCTGCGCGACGGCCGCGCCAGCCTCGCCGTCCGTCGCCGCGAGCGCCGCGCGATCGTCATCGTCGGCGGCGGCGTCGCCGGGCTCTCGGCGGCGTGGTGGCTGGCGCGGCACGGGGTGCGCGACGTCGTGCTCCTCGAGCTGGCGTCGCAGGCGGGCGGCAACGCACGGTGGGGAGAGAACGCGGTCAGCGCGTATCCGTGGGGCGCGCACTACGTCCCCCTCCCGGGCCCGCGCGCTGCTCTCGTGCGGGAGCTGTTCGCCGAGGCCGGACTGTTGGGCAGCGACGGCGCGTGGAGCGAGCGCGACCTGTGCTTCGCGCCGAAAGAGCGGACGTTCGTGCACGGCCGGTGGCGCGACGGGCAGGTCGATGCGCTCGCGCTCGACGCCGGCGCGCAGTCGGAGCTGCACCGCTTCGAGGCGCGCATCGGCGAGCTGCGCGCCGGCGGCGCGTTCACGATCCCGATGGCGCTCGGCATGTCCGCCGCCGCGGCGACCGGTGTACGGGATCCGCTCGACGCGATCACCGCCGAGGCATGGCTGGCGCAGGAAGGGCTCCGGTCGGGCGCACTGCGCTGGTACGTCGACTACGCCTGCCGAGACGACTTCGGCACGCGCGCGCGCGACACGTCGGCGTGGGCGATGCTGCACTACTTCGCGGCGCGCGAGGGAGCGAGCGAGGCCGACGACGCGGGCCCGCTCACCTGGCCGGAGGGGAACGGGCGGCTCGTCACGCACCTGCTGAGTCGCGTCGGCGACCACGTCGTCACGAGCGCCCCGGTCGCCCGTGTCGAGCGCGCGGGTCGCGGCATGCGCGTGCACGCGGGCGAGGGAACCGAGTGGCTGTGCGACGCCGTGATCTGGGCCGCGCCGACGTTCCTCGCGCCGCACGTCGTCGACGGCGCGCCGCCCGTGCCCTGGCGCTACGCGCCGTGGCTCGTCGCGAACCTCACGCTCGACCGCCGCCCGCGCGCCGCGCCCGACGACGCCCCCGAGGCGTGGGACAACGTCCTCGTCGACTCTCCCGGACTCGGCTACGTGGTCGCGACGCACCAGGCGCTGCGCGCGACGCCGACCGAGCAGACAGTGTGGACGTACTATCGCGCGCTCGCCGACGGCGACCCGGCGGCCGAGCGCGCGACGCTGCTCGGCATGGACTGGCGAGCCTGCGCCGAGCTCGCGCTGGGCGATCTCGAACGCGCGCATCCGGACCTGCGCGAGTGCGTCGCGCGCGTCGACGTCATGCGGCACGGTCACGCGATGCCCCGCCCCGAGCCCGGCTTCCTCGCGCGCCACGCGCCGTGGTGGACCCCGCCCCCCGACGCGCGCGTCTTCTACGCCAACTCCGACGTGAGCGGCCTCTCGCTGTTCGAGGAAGCCCAGTACCGCGGCGTGCGCGCGGCGGAGGGCGCGCTGGCGCTCCTCGGCGGTGCGCAGTGATTAGCCTGTAGTGTTTTCACGGAGGGAACCGAAGGAACGGACGGGAACCCGGAGTGCGCGTCCACGCCTTTCGAGCTCCTTCGGTTCCTTCCGTCAGGATCACTCCACGCGCTTTCCCCTTCAGTGACTTCCATCGAGCTCGGCCTCGACACGTTCGGCGACGTCACGCACGACGCCGACGGCCGCCTCGAGTCGCACGCGCAGGTGCATCCGCGACGTCGTCGAGGAGGCGGTGCTCGCCGACGCGGTCGGCGTCGACTTCTTCGGCGTCGGCGAGCACCACCGCGCCGACTTCGCCGTCTCCGCGCCCGAGGTGCGTGCTCGCCGCGATCGCCGGCCGCACCGAGCGCATCCGCCTCGGCTCCGCCGTCACCGTGCTCAGCTCCGACGACCCGGTGCGCGTCTTCCAGCGCTTCGCGACGCTCGACGCGGCGTCGAACGGGCGCGCCGAGGTCATCCTCGGCCGCGGCTCGTTCACCGAGTCGTTCCCGCTGTTCGGCTACCCGCTCGACCAGTACGAGGCGCTGTTCGAGGAGAAGCTCGAGCTGTTCGCCGCGCTGCTGCGCGCGGACGGCACGGGGAGCGCGTGACGTGGCGCGGCACGCGCAACGTGCGCGCGCCGCTCGTGAACCAGGCGTCGTGCCGCGGATCGAGACGGCGCCGGCGCGCCCGCTCAGCGCCTGGATCGGCGTCGGCGGCAGCCCGGAGTCGGTCGTGCGCGCCGCGCGCTACCGGTTGCCGCTGATGCTCGCCATCATCGGCGGCGACCCGCGCCGCTTCGCGCCCTACGTCGACGCTCTACCACCGCGCGCTGCGAGCAGGCCGGCGCGCCGACGCTCCCGATCGGCGTCCACTCGCCCGGCCACGTCGCCGACACCGACGACGAGGCGCGCGAGCAGCTGTGGCCCGCCTACAAGCAGATGCACGACCGCATCGGCGCCGAGCGCGGGTGGGGCCCGATCACGCGCGCCGCGTTCGAGCGCGAGGTCGCGCACGGCTCGCTCTACGTCGGCGCGCCGGAGACGGTCGCGCGCAAGATCGCCGCGACGGTGACGGCGCTCGGTCTGTCTCGCTTCGACATGAAATACAGCGCCGGGCCGCTCGCCCACGCGCTGCTCATGCGCAGCATCGAGCTGTACGGGCGCGAGGTGATGCCGCGCGTGCGGGCGCTGCTGGGCTGACCGCGCGTGCGTCGCCCTCCGCTCGTCGAGACCGAGGCCGAGCCGTGGCGCCCGCTCGCCGGGCTGCGGGTGGTCTCGCTCGCCGTGAACGTGCCGGGCCCGGTCGCCGCCGCGCGCCTCGCCGCCATGGGCGCCGAGGTGACGAAGATCGAGCCGCCGGCGGGCGACCCGCTCGCGAGACTCGCGCCCGGCTGGTATCGCGCGCTCGCCGCGGGGCAGACGGTGGTCTGTCTGGATCTCAAGACCGCCGACGGGCGCGCGTCGCTCGAGACGCGGCTCGCGCGCGCCGACGTGCTGCTGACCGCGACGCGCCCGGCCTCGCTCGAGCGGCTCGGGCTCGGCTGGCCGGCGTTGGGGGCGCGGCACCGGCAGCTCTGCCACGTGCGGATCGTCGGTGAGGCTGGCGACCGCGCCGAGGTCGCGGGCCACGACCTCACGTACCAGGCGGCGCTCGGCCTGCTCGATCCGCCCCGGCTTCCGCGCACGCTGCTCGCCGACCTCGCCGGCGCCGAGCGCGCCGTGAGCGCGGCGCTCGCCCTGCTCGTCGCCCGCGCGCGCACCGGCGAGGGCGGCGCGGCCGACGTCGGGCTCGTCGACGCGCTGCGACCGTTCGCCGACCCGCTCCTCCACGGCGCCACGACGCCCGCCGGCCCGCTCGGCGGCGCGCTCGCCACCTACGCGCTCTACGCGGCGGCCGACGGCTGGGTCGCGGTCGCCGCGCTCGAGCCGCACTTCGCCGCGCGGCTCGCCGAGTCGCTCGCGGTGCCGCCGGGCGCGCCGCTCGACGCCGGCGCGCTCGCCGCCGCGTTCCGCGCGCGGCCGGCCCGCGAGTGGGCGCGGTGGGCTGAGGCGCGCGACCTGCCGATCGTCGCCGTCGCGTGAACGGCGCGCCTAACGCTTTCACGCACGCCTGCACCCGACGACGCCATGACGACGTTCACGCCGCGTGACCCCGCGTTCGAGGCGCGCGTGCGCGCGAGCTTCGCGCGCCAGCGTTTCATGACGACGTTGGGCGCCGAGCTGGTCGGCGTGCGCCCCGGCGAGGTGACGATCGCGCTGCCGTTCGCCGACGCGCTCACGCAGCAGCAGGGGTCGCTGCACGCCGGCGCGGTCACCGCCGTCGTCGACAGCGCGTGCGGCTACGCCGCGCTCACGCTCATGGCGCCCGGCGCCGAAGTCGTCAGCGTCGAGTTCAAGATCAACCTGCTCGCCCCCGCGCTCGGCGCGCGCTTCGTCGCCGTCGGGCGCGTACTCCGCGCCGGGCGCACGATCACCGTCTGCGCGGGCGAGGTGCGCGTCGACGATGGCGGCGTGAGTGACGCGGCCGGCGGCGCGGGGGGTGCCGTCGTCGCCGTGATGCAGGCGACGATGATGGCCGTCACGCCCCGGGGATCGCCCCCTTCGCCGGCGGTGCCACGCGGAGCTTGAGCGAGCTGACGAAGCGGCTCCGCGCCTCGCCCGTCGGCACGAGATAGCCGGCCGAGAACACCGCCCAGAACGAGTCGATCAGCCGCACCTCGGCGCCGCCGTTGAGCAGCAGCTCGGCGCGTCCGGCGCGGAACACCGACTGTCCCTCGACGAACGCCTTGTACTGGTTCGCGCCGGCGTACACGCGCGCGCCGATCATGCCGCGCCACGCGAACGGCGCGCCCGCCGCCGCGCTGTCGCGCGCGTAGGTGCCGCGCGCGCCGAGCACCGCCTGCCCCCCGCCTAACGGCACGCCGAGCAGCGTCCACGCCGCGTACTCCTGCGCCGTCGGGCTCTCGCCGGCGGACACGCCGGTCGGCGCCGCCCGCCCGCGCGCCGCCGCCGCGACGTCCCAGACGAGCCGGTTCCACGCCGAGTCCTCGAACTGTCGCACGCGCCGCCGGAGCGCGTCGAGCGTCGCCGCGTACGCCTCGCCTGCGGCGACGACGCGTATCCCCGTCGAGTCGCGCGAGCGGAGGCAGGCGAGCGTGGTGCACTCGCGCGCGCCGAGCGAGTCGGCGAGCCGGTCGGCGCGGAGCGTCGCGAGCCGTGTGAGCAGCGCGTCGACATCGGCGACGTAGCGAGCATCCGTGTGCGGGTCGCTGCGGTCGACGAGGCTGGTGCGCACGCCGATCGCGAAGTCGGAAGGAGCGCCGTCGGTCGTCGCGCGTCGGACGGCGCCCGAGACGCGGAGCCGCGACAGCACGGCGTTCGCGCGGTAGTCGGCGATCGAGAGGCGCGTGGCGCCGAAGAGCAGCCGCGGCGCGATCTCGAGTCCGGCCGTCGCGGGAAGCGTGACGCGCCCGCCCGCCCCGGTGAAGCCGGACACCGACGCGGCGAGCTCGCGCGTCGTCGACGGACGTGACAGCTGGCTCGCGTCGACGGCGACGAGCGCCGTCGCCGGCGCGTCGGGGATCGCGAGGTCGACCTTGTACTGGCTCGCCATCATGCCGGCCGGCGCGTTCGGCAGCTGCGCGCCGGCTGGCGTGGCGCCGAGCGCGATGCCGAGTGCAGCGCAGAACGCGGCACCGACCGCGGCAAGCGCACCGAGCGCACCGAGCGCGGCGAGCGGGCGCGCGGGCGTGGCCGCGATCTCGCTCACGACCGCCCCCGCAGCCGCACGCCGATGACCGGCTCGAAGACGAACTCGCCGCCGGCCGACGCCGCGCCGTGCTCGCCGATCGTCGCGACGTCCTGCCGGATCTTCACGAGCATGCGCGTCCCCGCCGCCGGCTTCGGCCCCACCGCGCCGACGCACTCGACGATCAGCTCGTCGAGATCGGCGACCGGCTCGGGGAGCTTGAACGGCTGCATGGCGCCGGTCGCCAGCGAGCCTTGCGTGAGTCGCATGAACTTCGTGTGCGTCTCGTCCCACAGCCGCAGGTCGTACGACGCGCCGACCGGGCCGATGCCGACCTCCACCGAGACGAACAGTGGGCCGCCGGCGCGGTCGTAGAACACGAGCTTCGGCGTCGTCGCCACGCTCAACTCCGCGAGATGGGTGGCGGCGGAAGATCTCGCGTGCGGCGCCCCGCGCAAGAGCCGCGCGGAGGAGTGGCGCGCGCCGCGCCGCGCCGATTCCTTCTTCCACCTATGCGCATCGGCGTCGACCTGGGCGGAACGAAGATCGAGGCGATCGCGCTCGCCGCCGACGGGCGCGTGCTCGCCCGGGAGCGCGTCGCCACGCCGCGCGACTACCACGCCTCGGTCGACGCGATCGCGGTGCTCGTCGCACGCGTCGAGCGGATCGCCGGCAGCCGCGGCACACTCGGCGTCGGCATCCCCGGCACGCTCGTCGCCGCCACGGGGCTCGTGAAGAACGCCAACTCGACGTGGCTCAACGGCCGCCCACTCGGCGCCGACCTCGAGGCGGCGTCGGGCCGGCCGGTCCGCCTCGCGAACGACGCGAACTGCTTCGCGCTCTCCGAGGCGGCCGACGGCGCGGCGGCGGGCGCGGCGTGCGTGTTCGGCGTGATCCTCGGCACCGGCGTCGGCGGCGGGATCGTCGTCGGCGGGCACGTGCTCGCCGGCGCGAACGGCATCGCCGGCGAGTGGGGGCACACCGCGCTGCCGTGGCCGGCGCCCGACGAGCGCCCGGGCCCACCGTGCTACTGCGGCCGATCGGGCTGCGTCGAGACCTTCCTCTCCGGGCCGGGGCTCGCGGCCGACCACGCGCGCGCGACCGGCGACGCGCTCGACCCGCCGACGATCGTCGCGCGCGCCGCGGCGGGCGACGCGGGCGCGGCGGCGACGATGGCGCGGTACCACGAGCGGCTCGGCCGCGCGCTCGCATCGGTGATCAACGTGCTCGACCCCGACGTCGTCGTGCTCGGCGGCGGGCTGTCGAACGTGCCAGGAATGGCGGCGGCGGCGCGCTCGGCGCTCGGTCCCTGGGTGTTCTCCGACACGATCGCGACGCGCGTCGTGCGGCACGCGCACGGCGACTCGAGCGGTGTGCGTGGCGCGGCGTGGCTCTGGCCCGCCGGCTGACTCGCGGCGCGCCGTCAGTCCGCGCGGCCGTCGCCGACGAGCGGGTGGCGCACGACCTCCCCGACGAGCGTTTCGTCGCCGAGCGTCACGTAGAGGTGTCCCTCGGTGACCGAGAGATCGAACGCCATCCGCCGGTCGAGCCGCGCCGCGAGCGAGGCGAGCAGCTCGCGGTCGACGGCGTAGAGCTCCACCTGCTCGCCCCGGTGGATCCGCTCCCCGGCCACCGCGCGCCGCAGGCGCTCCGGGTCGTGGTGGGTGTAGACCGCCACGCGCGGCGCGGCCTTGCTCGCCCGGTGCAGCCGTGCGGCGTCCGGCGCGCCGACGTCGATCCACGCGCGCAGCGCGCCGGTGAGGTCGCGCAGCGCGAGCGCCGGTTCGTCCGGCTCGGCCAGCCCGCGCGAGAACGCGAGGCCCTCGCCGTACTCCAGGCAGAACGCCAGCACGCGCGTCAGGAGGTACTCCTCCGTCTCCGACGGGTGGCGCGCCACCCGGAGCGCGAGCGGCTCGTAGATGCCGCGGTCGACGTGCGAGAGCTGGATGTCGAACGTGTAGACGGTCGCGCCGAGGGCCACGGAGAGAAGGGACAGGAGGGAAGCTGAGGCGGCGCTCGCAGCACGCGCGCTCGCGAAAGAGCTGGCGTCCGGCGCGCGGGCGTCCTGATGGAGCACGAAACGCCCGCCGGTCGGCGGGTCGACGTGCTCGTAGCGCATGGCCAATGAAACATCGCAGGGCTGAACGGGGGTACTTTGCGCATCGTCTTCGGTCCCGAACTCCTCGCCTGCGCCGGTGTCCTCGCTCGCCTTTCCGTCCTTCGGCTCGCCGTGGGCGCTGCTCCTCCTGCTCCTCCTCCCGCTCTGGTGGGCCACGCGTCGCCGCCGCCCCCCCGCCGCGATCGTCTTCTCGCGCGCCGGCGTGCTCGCGGAAGGCCCGAAGAACGGGCAGTGGGTGTCGCGCACCCTGTTCGCGCTCCGCAACCTCGCGCTCGCCGGCCTCGTCATCGCGCTCGCCCGCCCGCGCACCGGCGGCCGCACCGAGGAGTCGCTGAGCGACGGCATCGACATCGTCATCGCCTTCGACCTCTCCAGCTCGATGCTGGCCGAGGACTTCCAGCCGGACAACCGGCTCGAGGTCGCGCGCTCCAAGGTGAAGCAGTTCATCACCCTGCGCCGCAACGACCGCATCGGCGTCGTCGCGTTCAGCGGCGAGGCGCTGACGCAGGTGCCGCTGACGACCGACTACCCGGTCGTGCTCGCGGCGGTCGACAACCTGCAGCCCGGGCAGCTCGAGGACGGCACCGCGATCGGGAGCGCGATCGTCACCGCCGCGAACCGCCTGCGCTCGGCCCCCGGCCGGTCGCGCGTCATCGTGCTGCTGACCGACGGCGTGAACAACCGCGGCTCCATCGACCCGCGCACCGCGGCCGAAGCCGCCGCGCAGTTCCGGATCAAGGTCTACACGATCGGCGTCGGCTCGCGCGGGCTGGCGCCGGTGCCCGTGGGGCGCGGGCTGTTCGGCCTTCGCTACGAGAACCGTCCCGTCGAGATCGACGACTCGCTCCTGACCGACGTCGCCCGCTCGACCGGCGGACGCTACTACCGCGCGACGAACGCGCAGGCGCTCGACGAGATCACGCGCGAGATCGACCGCCTCGAGCGGACGCCGGCGCGGACGCACACCTACACGCGCTACACGGAGCTCTTTCGCTGGCCGCTCAGTGCGGCGGTGCTGTCGCTGTTCCTCGAGCTCGGACTCCTCGCCTGGCGCGCCCCCCTGCTGTGACGCTCAGCCGAGTCGCGGAAGTGACACGCGTGGAACACGACCGAGCGCGACGGAAGCGCACCGAGCGCTGAGATCGCAGCCCGGTCCGTCGTGTTCGGTCGTCAGCGACGGGGTCGGGCGTAATCAGATGTATCGCTCGCACACTATTCGCAATAGGTGCGGCCATGACACGCTCGCACCGCTCTCACCACCAGGCCGCCGCGCCCCGCCAGACGCCCTCCGAGCGTTCGGAGCGGCGCGTGCGCCCGACCGGCGAGCGAGCCGCGGACGTCGAGGTCGGGCGCGTCGTCGGTCACCTCGACGCGGACGGCATCGTCGAGCGGCGGCAGCATCCGCGGCTTCCGGATGATCTCGCGACCGTCGCGCCACTGTCGTCCGACGAGGTCGTCACCGCGCTCGACGCGGTGAGCGATCCGCTGTTCATCGTCGATCGCCACTGGCGCGTTCGCTATCTGAACGCCGCCGCGCGTCGCGCCACGTCGATGAACGATGCCGTCGGCGCGGTGCTCTGGCGCGTCCGGCGACCGCTGACGACCGGCGCACTCTACGAACGGTTGCGCGAGGCGATGCGCGACCGGCGCGCCGTCACCGCCGACGCGTACGCCACGGCCGACGCAGGCTGGACCACCGTCAGCGCCTACCCGGTCGACGACGGGCTGCTCGTCGTGCACCACACCGTCGACGAGGCCGACGCGGCGTCGTGGGTCAGGCCGCACGACGCCGCGCGCGCGAAGAGTCAGTTCCTCGCGACCATGAGCCACGAGCTGCGCACGCCGATCAACGCGATCACCGGCTACACGCAGCTCCTCGAGCTCGGCGTCGCGGGGCCGGTCACGGCGATGCAGCGCGCATACCTCGACCGGCTGGCGAACAGCAGCCGCCACCTGCTCGCGCTCGTCGACGACGTGCTCGACCTGTCCACCGACGAGCGCGGCCGACTCAGCATCGCGCGCGAGGTGCGCACCACCGGGCCGGCGGTCGCCACGTCGCTCGCCATCGTCGCCCCGGACGCAGCCGCGCGCTCGATCCGCCTCGTCGACGAGCGTGCGCGCGACGCCGGCCTCCCCTTCGTCGGCGACGAGCACCGCGTCCGACAGATCCTCGTCAACCTGCTGTCGAACGCGATCAAGTTCACGCCTCCAGGCGGAACCGTCACGGTCCGCGCCGATCGTCGCAGCGAGCCGGAAGGGAGCGAGTGGGTCGCTCTCTCCGTCCGCGACACCGGAATCGGTATCTCGGCTGCGCAGCATGGCGCCATCTTCGACGCGTTCATGCAGGCAGACGGTAGCCGCACGCGATCGGTCGGCGGCGCGGGGCTCGGGCTCGCACTGAGTCGGCGGCTGGCGCGCCTCATGGGAGGGGATCTCATCGTCGACAGCGCGGAGGGTCAGGGCTCGACGTTCACGCTGCTGCTCCCGACCGCTGGTGCGCTTCCGTCGCCGGCGCAGTCCATGGATGCCCCCCCACCCCCCCCGACTGGTCCACCGCCTCGCTCGCCGAGGTCGCGGCACGGCTCCGGAGAGAGGTGAATCAGGTCGTCGACCGCTTCATCGACCGCCTGCGTGACGACCCGGCCTTCGGCTCCGCGCGCGCCCTCTCCCGCGCACACCTCGAGGATCACACCCTGAGCCTCCTCGCGGCGATCGTCCACTCGCTCGCCGCCGTCGAAGAGACGAGCGGGATCTCGGCCGAGCTGTCGCACGAGGGCGGGTCGATCCTCGACCACATCGCCTTCCAGCGCGGCGCGCAACGCTGCCGACTCGGCTGGTCTGTCGCGATGGTGGAGCGTGAATGCGCGCTGTTGCACGACACGGTGCACGCAGCGGCGTGCGCGCAGTCGCCGGAGCCGTGCAGCGCGGACAGCGTCACGCTCGACGTGCTCGGCCGGCTCCTCGATCGTGCCCGAGCCGCGACGATGCGTGGATACCGGCACGGGTGCCGGTTCACGACCTCGTAACGACGAGCCCGCAGTCGGTGGCGACCGGCGTCTGGCGGACCGCGCGACCCTGATGCCCCTCTTCGCGCAGGCACTGGCTCTCGCCTGGGCGTCGGGCGTCAGCGTCTACGCGACAGTCGCCATACTCGGCGTCGCGACTCGATTGGGGTGGATCGGGGCGTTGCCGGCGCCGCTCGACGGGGTCGGCGACGTGTGGGTCATCGCGCTCGCCGGCACACTCTACCTCTTCGAGTTCCTCGCCACCTCGGTGCCGGGGATCGCGTCGCTGTGGGAGACGTTCCACACACTCGTGCGGCCGATCGCCGGCGCGGCGCTCGCGGCGGGCACGGTCTGGCAGGCCGACCCGCGGCTCACCCTCGCCGCGGCGCTCGTCGGCGGCACGCTCGCCCTCGGCACGCACGCGACGAAGGCGGGGCTGCGCTACGCGATCGACACGAGCCCCGAGCCGTTCACGAACGGCGCGGCGAACGTCGCGGAGCTCGGCATGGTCGCCACGGTGGCCCTCGTCGCGTGGCACCATCCGTACGTCGCGCTGAGCGTCGCGATCGCCCTGCTGATCGCCGGGCTGCTCGTCGTGCGCGCACTCTGGCGCACGGTGCGTCGAGCGGTGGGACGGGCGCTCGGACGGTCGCGCGCGGCGTCGTGAACGGGCGGGCGGGCCGGCGCGGCGCGCGGTGATGCCGCGGTGATGCCGCGGTGACGCCGTCGGCATCGCGCCCGGACTCATCGCCGCAGCGCCAGCGCGATCCGCGCTCGGAGCCGGTCGTCGTTCACCGAGTCGGACGGCGGAGTCGACCCGGCGAGTGCACTCTGCAACTCGCGCGCGAACAGGAAGTGCGGCGGGCACTGCTCGCAGACGGCGAGATGCGCCTCGACTTCCTCGGCGCGTGGCGCCGTGAGGCGCCTGTCGAGATAGTCCCACAGGCGGCGTACCGCTGTCACGCAGTCGATCGGCGCAGCCGGCCCGTCGAGGGGAGGGAAGGAACGAGATGTCATGATCGGGTCACCTGGAGACCAGCATCGCGCGCATAGTCGAAGAGCAAGTCTTGGAGCAGCCGGCGCCCGCGGAACAGTCGGGATCGCACCGTCCCGACCGCGACGTCCAGCACCTCGGCGGCTTCCTCGTAGCTCAGCCCTTCGACGTCGACGAGCACGACGGCGGCGCGATAGTAGGGAGCGAGTGTGGCGAGCGCCCGGTCGATCGCCTGTGCGAGGTCCAGCCGTTCGAGCGTGTGGATGGCGCCGGAGCGGAGCGCCTGACTGTGCGCGGCGGCGGTCGCGAGCGACTCGAGCTCCGGGTCGTCGTCGGGCGCGTCGACGTAGCGCGCTTCGCGCCGCGTGGTGCGGAGGAAGGCGTGGTGACAGACCGAGAGCAGCCACCGCCTCGGGTCGGCGCCGTCGTGGAACGTGTGCCACCCGCGCAGCGCCTGCAGATACGTCTCCTGTACGAGGTCGTCGGCGCGCGGCGCATCGCGCGTCAGCGAGCGGGCGAAGCGCGCCACGTCGGCGAGGTGCGGCATCGTCAGTCGCTCGAACGCGCTGTCGTCAGTCACGGTCGGGCTGAAGTCGGAACGGAACGATCGACGAGAACGCCGATCGCATCGGCGCGAACGATCCGCGGCGGCGCGGGCCACGTCCATCGTCACGAGCGATCATAGCCGTACCATTACAAGTTCGTTCCCGCGACGGCCGTCTGCGCGTCGGGATCAGATCGTCATGACAGTCGACCGCCCGGTCCGCCGTACGGTCAGCGACAGGGCGTCGGGGCGACTGTAGTGGCCGGTGACGTCGAGCGTCATGCGCTCCTCGCGCACGCGCGCGAGGTCGAGGTCGGCGATCAGGAGTCGCGCCTCGTCGTAGACCGGCTCGACGACGTAGCGCCCGTCCGGGCCGACGATCGCGCTGCCGCCGCGCAGCACGAACTGCTCGGCGCTCGTCACGCGGTCGGGGTGCGGCTCGAGCTCCGGCGGCAGCGAACTGGCGCGGAGTAGGGAGCCCGCGGCGAGCACGTAGCACCGTCCCTCGAACGCGTACTGTCGGCTCGCGACCTGATGCATCTCGTGAACGGTCGGCCAGAGCGCGGCGTGCACGTCCTCGCCCGACTCGTGCAGCGCCTGACGCGCGAGCGGCATCCAGTGCTCCCAGCAGACGAGCGCGCCCACCCGCGCCCCGTCGACCGCCACGGCGCGCAGCCCGTCGGCGTCGCCCGGCCCCCACACCAGCCGCTCGGTATACGTCGGCACCAGCTTGCGGTGGTGATTGCGGAGGCCGCCGTCGGCTCCGACGGTGAGAATGGTGTTGTAGAGGGTGCCGCGCCCCACCCCCTCGTCCACGCGCTCGACGACGCCCACGACGAGCGTCACCTCCGCGTCGACCGCGATCGATCGCAGCGCGTCGAACGCCGCGCCCGGCACGCTCACACTCTCCGCGGCCATGCGGGCGTAGACGGCTTTGACCGGAGGATGGTCCCACAGTCCGGCGTCGCGACAGACGTCGAGCCACGCCGGATAGCCGGGAAGCCACGTCTCGGGAAAGACGACGAGGCGGGCGCCGGCGTGCGCCGCCTCGCGCGCGAGCGCCGCCGTGCGCTCCAGCCCGGACGCGAGGTCGGCGGCGACTTCGGCCTGCGCGACGGCGACGCGCAACAGTGTGGACATGACGGGAACTGTACGCGGCCGACCCGTCTACGTGCAGCATGAGCTTCACCGACCTCGGCGCCTCGCTCGCCACGCAGCCGGCACTCGCCCTCCCCCTCGTCTTCGCCGGCGGCGTCCTGACGAGCCTCACGCCGTGCATCTACCCGATGATCCCGATCACGGCGGCGGTCGTCGGCGGACACTCGGTCGCCGCCGGCGTGCCCTCGACACAGCCCCGCCGGCGCACCGTCGCGCTGACGTTCGCCTACGTGCTCGGGCTGTCGCTCGCCTACGCCTCGCTCGGGCTGATCGCCGGGCTGACCGGGACGCTGTTCGGGGGGATCAGCACGAATCCGTGGCTCTACCTGCTCATGGCGAACCTGCTGCTCGCCTTCGGGCTCATGCTGCTCGACGTGCTGCCCGTGCCCGTGCCGCAGCGGCTGCTCGCGCGCGCCGCGTCGCTCGAGACCGGCGGCCGTCTGGCCGGCGCGTTCGTCATGGGCGCGGCGTCGGGGCTCGTCGCGGCGCCGTGCGGCGCGCCGGTCTTCGCGGCGGTGCTCACCTTCGTCGCGGCGACGCACAGCGCGGTGCTCGGCTTCGCCTACCTGTTCGTGTTCTCGTTGGGCATGTGCACGCTGCTCGTCGTCGTCGGACTCGCCGCCGGGGGCGCCGTGCGGCTGCCGCGCGCCGGCGCGTGGATGGTGTGGGTCAAACGCGCCATGGCCGCTCTCATGTTCGGCGCCGCTCAGTACTACCTCGTGCAGATGGGACAGCTCGTCGTCTGAGCCGTCGTCGCTCGCCCGGATTTCATCAGTCCTCTCACCCGCTCACACACCATGTCCGTACAGACGCTTCAACGCCCCACGCAGTCGGCACCGACAGTCGGACGCCGCGTCGCGTCGACAGTCGCGAGAGTCGCGACGCTCTTGACGGCCGCCACGACGACTGTGGTCGCGACTGTCGCGATGCTCACGGTCGCCGCCCCGTCCGCGCACGCGCAGGAAGGGATCGCGGTCGGCGCCGTCGCCCCGGCGGCCGCCGTCGTCACACTCGACGGGCGGGCGATCGACCTCGCGCAGTACCTTGGCAAAGGCCCCGTCGTGCTCGAGTTCTGGGCGACCTGGTGCCCGCTGTGCAAGAAGCTCGAGCCGTCGATGGCGGCGGCGCGCGAGAAGTACGCGGGGCGGGCGACGTTCGTCTCGGTCGGCGTGCCGAACAACCAGACCCCCGAGCGTCAGAAGGCGTTCGCCGAGGAGCGGCACATCGGCGGGGAGTTCGTGTTCGACCGCGACAGCAAGGCCGTCGGCGCCTACAAGGTGCCGCACACGTCGTACGTCGTCGTGGTCGACCGCGCCGGCACGGTCGTCTACACCGGCGTCGGCGGCGAGCAGGACATCGTCGCGGCCGTCGCGAAGGCGCTGCCGGGCGGGAAGTAGCGCGCGTCCGCGCCGCCCGACGACCGAGCGGCTACCGCCCGTCCCGCGCCTGGACGTGCGTCGCCGCCTGCTGCACGAACTGTCGCGCCCCGTCGGGCAGCGTCACCGTGATCGTCGTGCGCACGTCGCCGTCGAGGCGCGTCAGTCGCCCGACGGTCGCGTCGAGTTCGATCGTCGCGCTCCCGACGCCGGCGCCGCTCACGGTGACGCTGCGTCCGCCGGCGATCCCGCCTCCTCGCACTGTCGTCGTCACGTCGCGCCGCAGCCGCACCCGCGTGCCGTCGATCGCGATGACCTGATAGCTCGCCACCGTCGTCACGGTCGCCGGCACGGGTCCTCGGCAGGTGAGCGTCGTCGTACTGTCGCGCCACCGGGCGGCG
Organism: uncultured Gemmatimonadaceae bacterium; assembly: GCA_963843845.1. GTDB lineage: Bacteria > Gemmatimonadota > Gemmatimonadetes > Gemmatimonadales > Gemmatimonadaceae > Gemmatirosa. Next base: position 254,294 of record CAWJMB010000002.1, read on the forward strand.
ACGGTGAGCGACGCCGGAACCGGGACGACTGTCTCGCGCGCCGCGGCGAGCGCCGCCTGCTGCGCCGCGCCCTCGGTGCTGAGGCAGCCGAGTACGGGGCTGTCGGCGTCGACGCGAGCCGTGCGCGCGTCTGCCACACCGCGGAAGCGTACCGGAGTCGGCGCCGGCTGCGGCGGCGTCGCGCCGGCGATGCGCTGCGAGCTCTGCACGGCGAGCCCCGCGACCTGCCCATTGAACGTCACGGTGCGCGACGCAGTCGCGAGCACGTAGTCGACGCGCGCCGCCGACGCGACCGTCTCGCGCCCTCGTTCGCCGGCCGGGCCGGCGGTCATCTCGACCGTCGCGTCCGTGCGCACGTCGTAGCTCGCGGCGCCCGGGAGCAGCGCGAACCGCACCGTCGCCGAGCTGCCGGCACTCGACGACCCTGTCGCGGAGGTGGCTGGGGCCGGCACTGTCGTCGGGGGCGACGCTGACGCACCGGGCGCAGCAGTCGGCGCCGACGTCGGCGCCGGGAGCGCCGGGGGCGGGACCGCTCGTCCGGCACACGCCGCGACCGTACCGCCGAGCGCGGCGACGACGACGGAACGGCAGCGGCAGAGCATACGAGATCTGCGAACCTGGGTGCGAACGAAGTCCGAGCGAATCGCTGCGGGTCCCTCGGCGCACGCGTCCGACGCGCACCGAGGAGGGTCAACGGCCTGTAAGCCGGGTCCTGTTGGACTCGATGGTCCGAGTCCAGACGGTCATTTCTCTCCGACGCCGATCGCTCGGCGCCTCTAGCAGCCTACCCGCGGCTGCACCGACGGCAGAATGCTACCTCCCGCCGGTGTGGTCGAGACGGGCCGTCTCTCACCGCCTATTTGGCCTTGCTCCGACTGGGGTTTGCCGTGCCGCACTCGTTACCGAGCGCGCGGTGGGCTCTTACCCCACCGTTTCACCCGTGCCTGATCTCCCCGAGCGAGCCCGGAAAGCCATCGGCGGTCTGTTCTCTGTGGCACTGTCCGTCGCACACCCGAAGGAGTGCGCCCAGGCGTTACCTGGCAGCCTGCCCTGTGGAGCCCGGACTTTCCTCGAGCCGAAGCTCGCGACCGTCCGGCCGTTGACCCCACGCGCAATCTAACGGTTCTCGACGCATCGAGGATCTGTTCCCGGTCGGTGCCCCGTCGGTCCAGCGCGCGCACCGTGCGGACAGCTCCACGATGGCGTCGCGTCACCACGCTCGCCGAACGCACAGACACCGGCGAGAACGCGACGCTCGGCCGCGACCTCGCCACGCGCACGTGACGATTGCTCGCATTCACGCGCGCGCCATCCCGCGCCCATGACGCCACCGCACGAGGAGGCGCCGACGATCGTGTGACGCCGCCCTCGTAGGCTCGGTGCGGCTTCGATCGTTCGCGTTCTGCCACCTCGGAGGGTTCCGTGCTCTCGCTCACGTCGACGTCCGCTCCCATCGTCTCCCGTGCCCCAGCCGTGCGTTCGCCGCTCCACGCGCCGCCGATCGCCACACTCCTCACGCCAGACGAGCGCATGCGCGTCGACGCCGCGGGTCAGGGGCTCTACGTAACGCTGCACCGCGAGTCGCTCGACGAGCTGCTGCGCGATCTGCGCCGTCGTCCGGTGTCTGCCGTGCTGCTGTCCGCTGAATCGGTCGCGCGGGGTGGCGGGAGTTCGGTCGCGCGGGTGGCCGAGCTCGTGCGCGGGTTTCCGCAGGTGACGACCGTCGCGCTACTCTCCGAGGCGAACGCCGTCACCCCACACACGATGCTCGCGCTCGGCGGCAGCGGGGTGCGGGTACTGGTCGATACACGCGGGCCGGACGGATGGCGTGCGCTTCGCCGGGCACTCGCCACTGACAGCGCACTGACCTTACGTCAGCACGTCGCCTCGGCGCTCGCGGGCGATCTGGAGGGGGCGCCGGAAGGGTGTCTGCGCTTCTTCGCGACACTGTTCACCGCCTCGGGCGACGTCACGACGGTCCGCGCGTTCGCCACGCTGCTCGGCGTCCTCCCGACGACGCTCATGAGCCGCTTCTTTCGCGTGCAGCTCCCCGCCCCGAAACGCTACCTCGCGATGGCGCGACTCGTCCGCGCCGCGCGACTGCTCGAGAACCCCGGGTGCACGCTCACCGCGGCGGCACACCAGCTCGACTACTCGAGCGCGCAGAGCTTCGGGCGCCACGTCCGCGGCGTGCTCGACATGTCGACGCGCGAGCTGCGGCAGACGCAGACTGGCGCGTCGCTGTTCGATCGGTTCCGCGCGGAGCTCGTCACACCGTTCCGCGACGTGTTGATCTCGTTCTGTCCCTACGGGCGACAGTGACGACCCATAGCCGGTAGCGCCGCTGCGTGGAAGGAGCGCCGAATGGCCGCTATGCCGTCCGGGCAGATGCCAGTCGCTGCCGTTCCCGCTCAATCGCCTCGGCGGCAGCGAGCGCCTCACGAACGCCATCGGTCAGCACGTCGATCGACTGTCGCGTCTGTGCTCCGGTCGCGGCCAGCTCGCGCATCGCCGCACCGTGCGTCCTCGTCGCCGCCGCCGTCGCGACAGTCACACGCCGCAGCCGGTCGACGCCCAGCAACACATTCTCGACGGAGGCAGTTGCCTCGATCGCGACCGAGCCGACATCGCGCACCGCCTGCTCCCCCGCCTCGATCGACCGTGCGACCGCGTCGATGTCGTCACGAAGCTGGGTCACCGTCGCGCCAGCCGCACGGGCTGCGCCGCTGCTCTCTTCCGCGAGCTTCCGGATCTCCTCCGCGACGACCGCGAACCCGCGCCCCTCCTCCTCGGCGCGCGCGGCTTCGATCGAAGCGTTCAGCGCGAGCCGGTTCGTCTGCCGCGCGATGCGCGACACGGTGCCGACGAGCACGCCGACTCGATCGGACGCGGCACCGAGTGCGCGCACGGCGGTGACCGACGAGGAGACCTGATCCCCGGCAGCCGTCAGCGTCATCGCCGCGCGTGTGACTGCATCCTGACTCGTCGCTGCCGACTCACCGAGACGAGACGCTTCTGCCGCCATCGCCGCGGCACGCTCGCGAAGGCGTTCCGCCTCTGCTTCGGTCGTGGCGACCCGGCTCTCGTCGCCGGCGTGCGCGCGCCGCCGCTCGTCGAGCTGCGTGTGCAGCGTTCGCACGACGCGCAGCAGCGCCGGATCGCTCTTCTCGTCGGCCCCCGCGCTCCAGGCACCGACGCCTGACGTCCAGTCGGTGTCGCGCCGGTCGACCCGGCCCTCGGTTGACGTTGACGTCGTGCTCGACAGCACGGGCGTGGCGGGCGTGGCGGGCGTGGCGGGCGCCTCCATCGGCGCGCCGGGATGTACCGACCCGTCCGCGACAGCCCCCCCGTCGGCCAGGGCCTGAGCGAGCGGCCGAGCCCACGTCCCGGCGCCGACCGAAGCGGCGGCCATGCGCCAGCCGACAGCGACGGCGAGCAGAACCGCTGTCGCGACGATGACGGTCGGCGAGGCCGCTGATGTCGCCGGTGTCGCCGCTGTCGCTGCTGTCGCTGCTGTCGCTGCTGTCGCTGCTGGCGGGGCGACGAGTGGGTGCGCGAGTTGAGCGGCGACATACAGTGTCACGACCGTGGCGACACGTGCCGCGATCGGCCGCCAGGTCGTCCGCGCCCTGTAGCGTGGGCGGACGACGCGATTGCGGAGGCTCCATCGCGGAGTCACCGTCGGAGGCGCGAGATAGAGCAGCGCCAGCGACGGGAGCCCGAACGCGACGATCGCCGCGGTGGCGACGATCCAGGCGCCCGCGAGCGCCGCCGCGCCGGATCGCGCACTTCGGGCCGTCACGCGACTCGACGCCTGCCATGGCGTCTGCCGGAGCGTGTCAGTTGGCCTATGACTGGCATTGCGTCGTGAGCTCATCCTACCCATGAACCGCTCGTGACCACGTTCGTGATGACGTTCGCCGAGGCGACCGCTGCCCACCTGCGCTCGCGCCGTGCCGAGTTGGCGGCGCGATGGGACGCGCGCGCCGTCGCGGCAACGCCGCGCCAGTCGTGTGAGACCGGGGCGAGCGAAGCCGTCGTCGACGCGATTGTCGCCGTGCTGGAGAGAGACGCGCGGTGGCAGGGAGAGGTAATGCGGCTCGCCTGGGCCGCCGGCGCCCAGGCGTACGACGACGGTCTGTCCGTTCACCACGTCTTGAAGGACGCGGAGCTGCTGCTGGCGATCCTGCTCGCCGCGGTCGAGGACGCGGTGCGGACCGATCAGCTTCGGCTCGCACCGGCCGGTCCGCCCGGAGTACGCCTCACGCCGTCGCCCGAGGTCCCTGAGCCCCCGTTCGGACCCGGCGGTCCGGATGGGACCGTCGATCTCGCTGCCATCGTAGCCGACGTCGTCGCCGTGACGAGACGACTGCAACGAGCGACGTCGCTCTATTCGCACGCCGCGGCGTCGCGATATCTGCACGCCGTCGTCACGACGATGCGCGATCGGTGGCGCATCATCCGGCACGACCTCCGCAACCCGCTCGGCACGATCCAGAGCGCGCTGTCGCTCATGGAAGACGAGACGCTCTCCCTCGAGATGCGGACCGGCCCGCGCATCCGCGCGATGGTGTCGCGCAACGCCGGCTCGCTCGAGACGTTGATCGCCGAACAGCTGCACGACGACGTCGCGGAGTCCATGGTTGCGGTGCCGCAGGACGTCTCGCTCCGCGACGTCGCGCTCGCGGTCCGTCGAACGCTTCGCGAGGCGACGCAGCTCGCCTCCTGCGAGATCGAGGTCGACGACCGGCTCGGCGGAGCGCGGGTCGACGAGGCGGCGGTCGAGTTGACGCTGACGACGCTGCTGCTCGCGGCGATCGCCGACGCGCAGCCTGGCGACGTGCTGCGCGTCGAAGGCGTCGAAGGCGTCGAAGGCGTCGAAGGCGTCGAAGGCGTCGAGGGCGTCGAGGGCGTCGAGGGCGTCGAGGGCGTCGAAGGCGTCGGCACCGTCGAGCGGCCAGACGGCGATCGGGGACCCGGCGGCCGGCGGTTCACGCTCCGCGTCGCGCGAGTGCGGGGTCGTTCATGGGATCGCGCGGCAGCTGAGGCGCGCGGGGGCGTTCCGCGCGCCGCGAGCGCCTCCACGTGGGACGAGAGCTGTCTCGCTCTCGCCGCCTCGCTCGCCGACGATTATGGCGGTACCGTCGTCCACGACGGCGACCTCGCACAGTTGCTGAGCCTTCCACTCATGCCGTCGGGGGCGAGCGCTTCGCTCGAGTGACTGACAGGAGAGCACGGTGAGTCCGTCGAGCGCTGTCCAGTCGGTGATGGCACGGCGGCTCCGCATCACTGATGCGGAGCCGCGACGTGGACGACCAGCGATGGCGCTCGTTCGTGGAACCGCTCACCCCATCCGCGCCAGGATCTCCGATCCCCGCACCAGTCCGATCACCGGCACCCCGGTCTCCTCGATCGCCTCTCGCCCCCCCTCCTCTCTGTCGACGAGCGCCAGCACGCCCACGACCTCCCCCCGCCCTGTCGTACCGCCTCGATCGCCCGCAGCGCCGAGCCGCCAGTCGTGATGACATCCTCGATCACCGCGACGCGATCTCCCGAGCGGAACGGCCCCTCGATCAGCCGCCCCGTGCCGTGCTGCTTCGGCTCCTTCCGCACCGTGAACGCGCGGATCGGCCGACCGGCGAGCGCACTCGCGTAAGCGATCGCGTACGACACCGGGTCGGCGCCGAGGGTGAGGCCGCCGATGGCGTCCGGATGCCAGGCGGTGCGGTCGAGGGCGGCGAGCGCGGCCGGACCGATCGTGGCGAGGCCGTCGGGGCTCATTGTGGTCAGTCGCGCGTCGATGTATAAGCTCGACGTGCGCCCCGAGCTGAGCGTGAACTGCCCGCGGCGCGCCGAGCGTTCGGCGAGGAGTTGAGCGAGACCGTCGGCGGGAGGGGCTGCGTGCGCGTCGGACATACGGGGCAGGGTGAGAGCGGCGGCGGGACGATGACCGGGCGCAGTGTATCCGGGACGTTCGGGGCGAGCAACGCTCGTCTGTCGGCCGCACGCCGCGCGCGTGGTCTTCTGCCGGCCGAAGGCCCGTTGAGCGAGACGGCCGAGTGGCGGCGGCAGGTCCAGGAGCACCGGATGGCGCCGCTGCTCGCTCCCGGATCGCGCCTCGTCACGATCGCGCTCGTCGTCGCGTTCGTCGGCGTGCTCCTCGTGCTCGCCTGCGCCGATCGCGCGCTCGTGCGGTCCGCCCTCATCCCCGGTTCGGTCGTCGACGGGCTCGACGATCACGTGCTCCGGGCGGCGCTCTGGACGATCGGGCTCACGGCGTTGGGCGCGCTCGTCATCGGGCTCGCGCACGAGCGCCGTCTCACGCACCGCGTGGCCGAGCGGTCCGCGGAGCTCGAGCGGCTGTCGGCGGAGCTGATCCGCGTCAACAAGGCGAAGAGCGAGTTCCTCGCGAACGTGTCGCACGAGCTGCGCACGCCGCTCAACGCGATCGTCGGCTTCGTCGACCTGCTCCAGGAAGGAGTCTACGGCGAGCTGGCGCCGCGGCAGCAGAATCCGGTGCAGCGCATCGCGTCGTCGGCGTCACACCTGCGCGGGCTCGTCGACCAGATCCTCGACCTCGCGAAGATCGCGGCCGGGCGTCTCGAGGTGCAGCTCGAGCCGGTCGAGCTGACCCCGTTCGTGTTCGACGTGGCGACCGAGATGGAGTCGCTCGTCGCCGAGCGTGGGCTCGCCCTGTCGCTCGCCGTGCCGAGTCGCATGCCGAGGCTACGCACCGATCCGACGCACCTGCGTCAGATCCTGATCAATCTGTTGGGCAACGCGGTGAAGTTCACGGCGCAGGGTCGCATCGTCGTTCGCGCGTCGCTCGTCGATCGGGAGCACGCGATCCGCGGCGGCGCTCCGCTCGTCGTCCCCGACACCGTCCCCGACACCGTCCCCGACACCGTCCCCGACACGCGCGTCCCCGACATCCGTCCCCGACACCTGCGTGCGGTGCCGTCACTGGGTGGCGCTGCAAGTCGCCGACACCGGCGTCGGGATCGCGCCGGGCGACTGGGAGCGGATCTTCGACGAGTTCGAGCAGATCGGTCCGCGCGCCGGCGACTCCGCGAAGCGGGGAACGGGGCTCGGCCTCGCGATCTCGCGACGGTTGGCCAGGCTGCTCGGCGGGGACCTCACCGTCGACAGTCGGATCGGGAAGGGAACCACGTTCACCGTGTGGCTCCCCGTCGAGGAGCACGATGTGCGGGAATGAGATCCGTTCCAGCCGCATCTCGACCGCATTTCCAACCGCATTTCGACCGCGGTCGAATCCCGGTTGGTATGCGGCTCACCCCTTCTTGAACATCCCCCTGATCTTGCCGAACAGCCCTCCGGCCGACTCCTCGACGGCCGGCACGGCGAGCAACGCCGTCCGCAGCTCGCGCGCGAACGTGCGGACGTCGGGGTAGCGATCCTTCGGGCTCTTCGACAGCCCGCGCATGATGACCGTCTCGACACCGGAGGAGAAGAGCAGCCCCTCCTTCGCCTTGTTCAGCGGCTGCGGCGGCTGCGAGAGGAGCTGCGTGAACATCTCGCGCGGCGACTTGCCGGCGAACGGCAGGCATCCCGAAAGCAGGAAGTACGCGATCGTCGCCAGCGAGTACTGGTCGGCGGCCGTCGACACGAGCTCGCCGGAGAGCGCCTCGGGGGCGACGTACATCAGCGTGCCGACGAAGAAGCCGGCGCGCGTCAGCCGCTCGTCCGGGTTCTGCTCGGCGTCGAGCGCGATGCCGAAGTCGAGCAGCTTCACGGTGCGCGTCGCCGGATCGTACATCACGTTCTCCGGCTTCAGATCGCGGTGCACGATGCCGACGTCGTGCGCGGCCTGCACCGCGTCGGCGATCTGCGTGACGATCTCGGCGACTTCGGGGCCGGGGATCGGGCAGTTGCGCTTCGCGTACTTCTCGAGCAGCTCGCCGTTCGCCCATTCGGTCGCGAGGAAGTGGAGGCCGTCCTCCGCCTCGCCGATCTCGATCGTGCGGACGACGTTCGGGTGCGTGACGCGCCCCCCGAACTGTGCCTCGCGGACGAAGCGCGCGACGGCCGTGCGATCCTGGCGCAGCTTGTCGCGCAGAATCTTCACCGCCACGATGCCGTGCCGCGGATGATCGGCGCGAAACACCGCCGAGGTGCCGCCTTCGCCGACCTGGCTCTGCAACGTGTAGCCGGCGACTGTCGTGCCGGCTAAAGTCTCTCGGGACACGGGGGCGAACCTAACGGGCGAGGGGGGAGACTGGCAAGCGACGCACGATCCGTGGTCGACGGCCGCGCCGACGGACTGCGCGTGGGCGCGAGGAATGAATGTCGCCATGCGAGAGCCGTCATGCGCCCGTCGCTCACTGTCCGCGGAACGCGCCCGCTCGCGCTCGTCGCCTGCGCGATGACGCTCGGAGCGAGCGCCTGCGCGCGCCGCCCGCGCGTCGCCCCCCCAGCGACTCCCGTTCCCGGCGAGTCGCCGCGCGAGGCCGGCCGCCGCGCGGCCACGCTCCCCGACTTCAGCGCGCTCTACGAACGCATGGGGCTCGCCGCGGCGCGCGGCGATCTGCCGTTCGTGGCGAGCGTCGCGCAGTTCGCGACGGCGACCCCCGACTCGACGCTCGTCCTCGTCGCGCTGTCGCTCGCGAACCGCTCGCTCACCTTCGGCCGCGACGGGAACAGCTACCGAGCGGCGTACGAGGTGCGCCTCGAAGCACGGCACGGCACGGCGCGGCGCGCGGGCGACGTGCGGCGCCGCATCGCCTCCGACGAGACGGTCCGCGTCGCGACGCTCCGCGAGACGGCGCGCGGCGACGAGAGTGTGCTGTTCTATCAGCGGCTCGCGCTCGCGCCCGGCGCCTACACGCTCTCGGTCGGCGTGCGCGACGCGTCGAGCGCCCGCAGCGCGTCGGTCGAGGTGCCGCTCGTGGTCGCGCGCTTCGACCCCGGCGGGCTCTCGACGCCGCTCCCGCTCTACGGCGGGGCCGGGCGCGCGCGCCTCGACTCGGCGCCCGATGTCGCGGCGCGTCCGCGGCGCACCGCGACGTTCGGCGAGGACGCGACGGTGCCGCTCTACCTCGAATCCGTCGATCGGACAGCGGGCGTCGCCGGAGCACCGGCCGCGGCGCCCGTGCCGGTCCGACTCGTGGCGCGCGGCGACGGCGGCGTCGAGCTGTGGCGCGGCGCGGCGGAGCTCCCACCGGCGCGCGACGGACTCGCCGCGAGCACCGTCGCCGTCCCCGTCGCGCCGCTCGGCATCGGCATCGTCTCGCTCGACGTCGTTCGCGACGCCTCGAACGGCGTGCCGAACGACTCCGTCCGCACGACGCTGCTCGTCGGGCTCGGCGACGAGCTGCCGGTCGCGACGTTCGACGACGTGCTCGGCTATCTACGCTACTACGCGGCGCCCGAGCGCCTGCGCGCGCTGCGCGACACGCCTCCCGTCCGCCGCGCCGCCGCGTGGAGCGAGTTCGCGCGCGCCCACGCCGACCTGCGCGACTACTTCGCGCGCGTCCGCACTGCGAACACGCGCTTCGGCGAGGACGCGCGGCTCGGCTGGCTCACTGACCGGGGCACGGCCTACGTCGTGCTCGGCGAGCCGGACCAGATCGCCGAGCCCGCAGGGCAGGACCCGAACATGAAAGGACGCACCCAGCGATGGCTGTACGGCTCCGCGGGCGTCGAGCTGACGTTCACCGACCGCGGACGCTTCGGGCAGTGGGAGCTGACGTCACAGAGCGCCGCGCAGCTGCAGGAGCTTCTGCGCCGCCGGCTCGTGCCGTGACGCCCGCGACCGTCGGTGCTGCCGGTGCTGCCGGTGGCTGACACGCTGCGCGCCGAGTTGGGGCGCAAGGCGGTCCACGTCGCGTCGACGGTGCTGCCGGCGGCGTACGCGTTCGGCACCCCGCGCCCCGCGTTGCTCGCGCTGTTCGCCGCGCTCGGCTTCGCCGCGGCGAGCCTCGAGCTCGCGCGGCTGCGGTCGGCGCGCGTGCAGGCGGCGTTCGTGCGCGCCGTCGGGCCGCTGCTGCGCGAGCGCGAGCACCGCGCGTGGTCGGGAGCGAGCTGGCTGCTCGCCGCCTACGTGCTCGCGGTCGTGCTCTTTCCGCGTCCGATCGCCGTCGCCGCGATGCTCGCCGCGGGGCTCGGCGACGCGGCGGCGGCGATCGTCGGACGGAGTGTGGCGGCGGCGCAGCTGCGGCGCACGCGGCACCGCATCGCGCGGCAAGACGCTCGTCGGGAGCGTGGCGTGCTTCGTCGTCACGTTCGCCGCCGCGCTGCTCGTCGCTCCGCTGTCACCCCTCGCAGCGGCGGCCGCCGCGCTCGCCGCGGCGCTCGCCGAACGGTGGGACCGCGTCCCCGTCGACGACAACGTGCGCGTCGTGCTCGCGGCCGGTGGCGCGGCGTGGTGCATCACGTGGCTCGTGACGCGGCCGACGCCCTTCGCGTCTTGAGGGCACGGGACCGCCCTTGACAAGGTTTTAGGGCGATCCTATATAGGCCCGCGCAAGCCGTTTTGGTTTGTCCCGCGCGGACGGCACCCGTCACGACCCCGCAGTCCGCGCGGCCCGCCTCAAGCATCACCCAGCAGGAGACAGTCAGATGGCCAGAGGGAAAGTGAAGTGGTTCAATGACGCCAAGGGTTACGGCTTCATCGAGCAGGACGGCGGCGAGGATGTGTTCGTGCACTTCTCCGCCATCGGGATGGAGGGCTTCAAGACCCTCACCGAAGGTCAGGTCGTGGAGTTCGAGATCAAGACCGGCGACAAGGGGCTGCACGCGGCGAACGTCGTCCGCGTCTGAGCTCGGGCCCACTCGGCCATCCGAACTGTCTCCGCCCGCCCGGATCACTCCCGGCGGGCGGTGACTGTTTTCGGGCCAACCCCCATCGCGTGTGATGCGCGTTCGCCTCGGTCACGCGCTCGACCGCCACGTGTTCGGCGAGTTCGTCACGATCTTCGTCGTCACGGCGCTCGGGCTGCCGGTGCTCGTTTTCATCAGCACCGCGGTGCAGGAGCTGAAGAGGGGGGGCGCGGCACGGAGTCGGACGTGAACGCGCTGCGCGGGTCGCGCATGCTGAACATCGCGGTCCCCGTCCCATGCGTCGTCATCCTGCTGTCGCTCGCCGTGACGGTCGTCTTCCTCGTGATGGTTCAGCTCACGCGCGCGATCGGCGGGAAGGGGATCATCAGCCCCGAGCTGGCGGCGTGGCTGCCGAGCGTGCCGTTCGGCGTGGGGGGGACGGTGATGCTGCGGCGGACGCGAAGTTGAGTGCGTGATTTTTTTGACAGAGGGAACAGCAGGGCAGAAGGAGCGAACGAAAAGCGTGTACAGTGCTTCCGTTCCCTCTGCCCTGCTGTTCCTTCTGTCAGAACACCCAGCCATAGAGCGCCATAGCAATGTCTCATAGCCGTCTTTTCTCGATCGTCGCGCTGTCTCTTCTCGGCGTCGGCTGTCGCGCGGCGAGTGTGCCGCAGACCGCGCCGACGCCGCGCCCGGCCGCGCCCCCGACGACGCCGCCCGCCGCGCCGCCGCAGCTGCAGACGATGCCGCCCCTCGGCACGTTGAGCGCCCACGCGGTCGTGCCCGTGCCGACGTCGGTGGTGCCGAGCGGCGGCGCGCCGTTCACGCTCGTCGCGACGTCGACGATCGTCGCGTCGAACGATTCGGCGGCGCGCGTCGGCGAGATGTTAGGCACCCTGCTGCGCCCGTCGACCGGCTTTCCGTTCCCGGTCCGAGTGTCGAGCGTCGCGGCGCCGAGCGGTTCGATCGCGCTCCGACTCGGCGGGCCGTCGTCGTTGGGCGACGAAGGGTACGAGCTGACGATCGGCGCCGACTCGGTGCGCCTCACGGCGTTGCGTCCCGCCGGCCTGTTCCGCGGCGTGCAGACGCTGCGCCAGCTCCTCCCCGCGGCGATCGAAGCCGAGCAGAGTGCGCTCAAGATGGCGAGCGCGTGGACGGTCCCGGCGGGGCGCATCGTCGACCGCCCGCGCTTCGCGTGGCGCGGCGGGATGCTCGACGTGTCGCGCCACTTCTTCACCGTGCGCGAGGTCGAGCAGTACATCGACCTGCTCGCGCTCTACAAGCTGAACACGCTGCACCTGCACCTCTCCGACGATCAGGGGTGGCGCATCCAGATCGACAGCCGCCCGAAGCTCACCGCGGTCGGCGGCAGCACGCAGGTCGGCGGCGGGGCGGGGGGCTTCTACACGAAGCAGGACTACGCGGCGATCGTGCGCTACGCAGCGGAGCGCTTCATCACCGTCGTCCCCGAGATCGACATGCCGGGGCACACGAACGCGGCGATCGCGGCATACCCAGAGATGGGGTGCAGTCGTCCGACCCCCGGTCTCGACGGCGGCGTGCAGGGGCCGACGACCTACACCGGCATCCGCGTCGGGTGGAGCGCGCTCTGCCACGACCGCGACGAGACCTACCGCTTCGTCGACGACGTCGTGCGCGAGCTCGCCGCGATGACTCCCGGCCCGTATCTGCACCTCGGCGGCGACGAGGTCGAAGTGCTGTCGCACGAGCAGTACGCGGCGTTCGTCGAGCGCGTGCAGGGGATCGTGCAGAAGTACGGCAAGACGATGATCGGTTGGGAGGAGATCGGCCGCGCGCGGCTCCTCCCGACGACGATGGCGCAGCAGTGGCGGGGCGACACGACCGCGCTGCGCGCCGTGCGGCAGGGTGCGCGCATCGTCATGTCGCCTGGCGCGCGCACGTATCTCGACATGAAGTACACGCCGAGCACCGAGCTGGGGCTGCGGTGGGCGGGGTTCATCGAGCTGCGCACGGCGTACGAGTGGAACCCCGCGACCTACGGCGCCGGCATCGGCGAGGCGGCGATCGCCGGCGTCGAGGCGCCGCTGTGGACCGAGACCGTGTCCAACATCTCGGCCGCGCAGTATCTGCTCGTGCCGCGACTGCCGGCGATCGCGGAGGTCGCGTGGAGCGACGTGTCGACGACGGGGTGGGAGGGGTTCCGCACGCGGATCGCGGGGCACGCGCCGCGGTGGCGGTTTCTCGGGATCAACTACTACGCGTCGCCGCAGGTGGCGTGGTGAGAGCCGTCTGGGGCTGAGGCTTCCATCGTCTCGTGGAAGCGAGGGTCCGATCGAACCGCGGAACGCGCGAGCTCGAGATCTCCGCGCGCAGCCGGTGCCCGGGCGCGCGATCTCACGACGTCGCGTGCAGCCCGACCGGGACCACGCAAGCCGTCCCCGGCTGCATCATCCGCGGCGCGTCGAACCTGTCGCGCCACCGCGCGGCGGCGCAGAGTATACGCTCCCAGGCCCACCGTCGTAGCCGCGACTTCCTCACTTTCGCCACGCCCCGCATGCCTGTCTACGTCGTCGTCGACATCACCGTGACCGATCCCGCGACCTACGATCGCTACAAGGAGCTCGCCCCGCCGGCGATCGGCGCGTACGGCGGCCGCTATCTCGCGCGCGGCGGCACCACCGAGACGCTCGAAGGGACGTGGGCGCCGACGCGGCTCGTGCTCCTCGAGTTCCCCGACGCGGACTCGGCGCGGCGGTGGTGGCGCTCGCCGGAGTACGCGGAGGCGAAGGCGCTGCGCAACGCGTCGTCGGACACGCAGATGGTGCTGCTCGACGGGCCGAGCTTCGACCCGCGTGCCACCGCGACGGTGTAAAGCCGCGCGCGGCACGAGTAGCCGCCGCGGAGGCGTGGGGCTACGCTCATCCCGCAGCCCTACGACGCATCTCTCGCCACGCTCGCGGAGGTCGACATGTCGGAGACAGGGATCGATGGTGTGACCATCCACCCGCTCATCGCGGCTCAGGAACAGCGCGATGAGCGGGCGGTCGAGTTCCGGGGGTTTCTCGGCACGACCGGCGCTCGAGCCGTTCGCCTCTACCCCGATCTCGACACGACGTCGTACGTCGAGATCCCGAAGGACGCCGTGCTGCACTGGGAGAAGGATGCCGACGCCGTCGTCGGAAAGATTCGCGTGTACGTCGCCGCCGCGTGCGACGTGACGGAGGTCCACAGGCGCCGCGTGGTGGCGCGCTCGAGCGCGTTGTCGGTGTACGGTGCGCGGCGCGGCTCGCCGTGCGGTTGCGGTGCACGACTCACCGCCGACGAGCGCCGCCTCGCTCTCGCCAGGCCGCCACGGCCGATGACGGCTTTCACCAGGTGCGTCATCCGATGCGAGGGCGCCTTCGCGAGCATGGCTACCCGTGCGGCCGTGCTCGACGCCCGCGCGGCACAGGAGCCGGACGCGCTGAGAAGCGCACAACTCTTCAGCCAGGCGGAAGACATCAAGTCGCAGGCGAAGACGGCGCTGTACGACTGTCTGCGCCGGTGCCCCGGGCGCCCCCGTTTCCGAAGCGTTCGGGACGCCGATGGCAGGATCACGCGCCGCCCGTTCTCGATCGGCGAGCTTGCGGGGGAGATCTGTCGACGCCACCTGGGGGAAGTCAGCTGCGCGGAGTGAGACGCCCCGCCGAACTCCCTGGCGACCGGGCGCAGATGTAGACTGACCGCCATGCCCGAGGTCACGCTCCCCCCCTCGCCGCGACTCTTCCTCGTCGACGGCTACGCGCTCATCTACCGCGCCTTCTTCGCCCTCATCTCGCGCCCGCTGCGCACGAGCCGCGGCGAGAACACGTCGGCGGCGTGGGGGATCGTCAGCTTCCTCAATCGCCTCATCGCGACGCACCGCCCCGAGTACCTCGGCTGGGTGCACGACAGCGGGTTGAGCTTTCGCCACGAGCAGTACCCGGCGTACAAGGCGACGCGCGAGAAGCTGACCGACGAGCTGCAAGACGACTTCGACCGCGGCATGGAGCGCATCTGCCAACTGCTCGAGGGGTATCGCATCCCGATCCTCACGCAGAAAGGCTACGAGGCCGACGACGTCATCGGCACGCTCGCGCTGAAGGGCGCCGCGGCGGGGATGAACGTCGTCGTCGTCAGCGGCGACAAGGACTTCCAGCAGCTCGTGCGGCCGGGGATCTGGCTGCTGAACCCGGGGCGCGGCGGGCCGGCGGCGGTCGACGAGCAGTGGGTGTCGGTCGAGAACGGCGCCGACCGGCTCGGCGTGCCGCCGGAGCGGACGGTCGACTACCTCGCCCTCGTCGGCGACTCGAGCGACAACGTGCCGGGGGTGAAGGGGATCGGCGACAAGGGGGCGCAGGAGCTCATCGCCCAGTTCGGCGACCTCGAGGCGATCCTCGCGAACGTCGACCAGATCACGAAGAAGCGCCCCCGCGAGGCGCTGCTCGCGCACGCCGAGGACGCGCGGCTGTCGAAGCAGTTGGTGACGATCCACACCGATCTCGAGGTGCCGCTCGATCTCGAGCGGATGCGGCTCCAGACGCCCGACCACGAGGCGCTGAAGCCGCTGTTCGCGGAGCTCGAGTTCACGTCGCTGCTGAAAGACGCGATCGCCGCCGCGCCGGCCGAGGCGAAGCCGAGAGAGGCGGTGACCTACGAGACCGTCGACACCGTGCAGGCGCTGACGCGGCTCGTCGCGCGCGCGCGGAAGGCGCGCACGATCGCCGTCGACACCGAGACGGTGATGCCCCCCGACGCGCCGGTGAAGGTCGACCCGCTCCGCTCGAGCCTCGTCAGCCTCTCGATCGCCCTCGCGCCGGGGGAGGCGTATTACCTGCCGCTGGCGCACCGGCCGTATCTCCCCGAGCAGACCGAGCTCCTCGGCGTCGGGGAGCGGGGCGCGGGGATCGGGGATGGGGCGCTCGTCGACGTCTCCGGCGACCGCTCACCGACGGACGCGCCGGACGATCGCGGTTTGGTGACGGGCGGTGACGAAATCGCCGGCGAGTCCGCCCCGAGTCCCGAGTCCCGAGCCCCGAAGAAGGCCGCCAGGAAGCGAGCCGCCGCCGCGCAGGAGCCCACCAGCCTCGCCGCGAGATTCCTCGCCGAGCACGGCGCCCCGCCGCCGAAGAACCTGCCGCCGCTCGACAGCGAGGCGATGGCGCCGCTGCGCGAGCTGCTCGAAGACGCGTCGGTCTCGAAGACGATGCAGAACGCGAAGTACGACGTGCTGGCACTGCGGCGCGCCGGGATCACGCTGCGCGGGCTCGACTTCGACACGATGCTCGCCAGCTACGTGCTCGACCCCGGCCGCCGCTCGCACGGACTCGACGTGCTGGCGGCGGAGTTCCTCGACTACACGATGACGTCGTACGAGACGCTGTGCGGGAAGGGGAAGACACAGCTCCCGTTCGACGTCGTGCCGATCGACGCGGCGCGCGACTACTCGTGCGAGGACGCGGACATGACGCTCAGGCTGCGCGAGATCTTCGAGCCGCAGCTCGCGTCGCACGGCCTGACCGAGCTGTTCCGCGACGTCGAGGTGCCGCTCGTCTGCGTGCTCGCCGACATGGAGTGGGCCGGCATCGCGATCGACGTGCAGCACTTCGCGTCGCTCAAGACGCGCTTCCAGGCCGAGCGCGAGCGGGTCGAGCAGGAGATCTACGTCGAGGCGGGCGAGGAGTTCAACATCAACTCCAACCTCCAACTGCGCGCCATTCTCTTCGAGAAGCTCGGCCTGCCGTCGAAGAAGCGCACGTCGACGGGGCCGTCGACCGACGCGAGCGTGCTGCAGGAGCTGGCCGACGACGGGCACGTGATTCCGCAGCTCCTCATGGAGTATCGCGAGATCTTCAAGCTCGAGGGGACGTACATCGACACGCTGCCGGCGCTCGTGCACCCGGAGACGGGGCGCATCCACACGTCGTACAGCCAGGCGGTCGCGGCGACCGGCCGGCTGTCGTCGAACGACCCGAACCTGCAGAACATCCCGATCCGGCGCGAGTTGGGCCGGGACATCCGCGCGGGGTTCGTGCCGCGGAAGGGGTGGAAGCTGATGGCCGTCGACTACTCGCAGATCGAGCTGCGGCTGCTCGCGCACTTCTCCGAGGACCCGGCGTTCGTCGAGGCGTTCCGTTCGGGCGGCGACATTCACCGGCAGACGGCGGCGATCATCTTCGGCGTGCCGTTAGGCGACGTCACGAAGGAGATGCGCGGGCGCGCGAAGACGATCAACTTCGCGACGATCTACGGGCAGGGGGCTCACGCCCTGTCGCGCCAGCTCAAGATCACGAACGCCGAGGCGCGCGAGTTCATCGAGACGTACTTCGAGCGTTTCAGCGGCGTGAAGCACTACCTCGACAGCCGGTCGAGTTCGCGCGCGAGCACGGCTACGTCGAGACGTTGTTCAAGCGGCGGCGGTACATCCCCGAGCTGTCGGAGCGCAACTTCAACATCCGCGCGTTCGGCGAGCGCGTCGCGCAGAACGCGCCGATCCAGGGCTCGGCGGCGGACCTCATCAAAGTCGCGATGATCCGCATCGCCGAGGTGCTGACGCGGCACAGGCTGAACGCGCGGATGCTGCTGCAGGTGCACGACGAGCTCGTGTTCGAGGTGCCGGTCCCCGAGATCGACGAGGTCGGATCGCTCGTCCGCGCCGAGATGGCCGGGGCGGCGACGCTGTCGGTGCCGCTCGACGTCGAGGTCGGCGTCGGCGACAACTGGCTCGAGGCGAAGTGACGCGTGGTGACGCGTGGTGACGCGTGGGGACGCGCGCGCGTCTAGTAGAAACTCCGTTCCTCCTCGTCGACTCATCATGGCATCGCGTCGTCCCGGCTTCACGCTCATCGAGCTGCTCGTCGTCGTCGTCATCATCGGCATCCTCGCGGCGATCGCGATCCCGCGCTTCGCCGATACGAAGGGGAAGGCCAACGTCGCGCGCGTGAAGAGCGACCTGCACAACCTCGCGACGGCGCAGGAGAGCTATTTCTACGAGCACCAGAACTACACGTCGAGCGTCGCGCTGCTGAACGTGACGCCGTCGCAGGGGGTGGTGCTGACGGTCGTCGAGGCGACGCCGACGGGGTGGTCGGCGACGGCGGTGCACCCGGCCGCGGTGCCCGTGACGTGCTCGCTGTTCTACGGCGCCGCGACGCCGCTCGCGCCGGCGACGGTCGCCGGGCAGATCACCTGTCGCTGACCGACGCGCGACGGGGCGGGGACTCCGCGTCGGCGGGACCCGTCTGGCGCGAGTTCCCACGCCGCCGCGACGGGATGCTGCACGCGATGGACGGTGGCCTCTGGCTGCACCGTCACGTGTGGCGCGGCACGCCGATGGCACACCTCGTCTCGAGCGATCGCGCCGCGCTGCTCGCGTACGGCCGCGAGGCCGGCATCCCCGCCGGGCGCCTGCAGTACAAGCCGCTCAAGGACCCGCGCACGGGCGAGCGGCGACCGGCGTGGCACTGGGACCTCATCGGGCGATTCCTGCCCGTCCGAGCGAGATGAACGGTTCGATCGCCTGACCATCAGGTCCCCTGCGCGCGCGCCCGCCCCGCCGCGACGTTCACGCGCGTGAGCAGCGCGATGCCTAACACGAAGAACACGACGACCGACAGGATCCCGTGACGGCTCGACCCGCCGAACCGCACGACGAGCGCGAACAGGAGCGGCCCGAACAGCCCCGAGAACTTCTCGAACACGCCGAAGAAGCCGAAGAACTCGCCCGAGCGCGCCGGCGGCACCATCATCCCGAACAGCGAGCGGCTGAGCGCCTGCGTCCCGCCCTGCACGAGCCCGACGAGTAGCGCGAGCAGCAGGAAGTG
The DNA here is from genome assembly GCA_963843845.1 of uncultured Gemmatimonadaceae bacterium. Classification (GTDB taxonomy): domain Bacteria; phylum Gemmatimonadota; class Gemmatimonadetes; order Gemmatimonadales; family Gemmatimonadaceae; genus Gemmatirosa. The sequence goes on from CAWJMB010000002.1 coordinate 272,896, forward strand.
TGTCGCCGTCCGCATGTAGTAGCCGAGGATGGCGATCACGACGTAGACGAGGAGCCCTGCGATCACGCTTCGCTTCGCGCCGACGCGCCGCGCGAGCGCCCCGAACGCGAACGAGCACGGCACGCCGACGAACTGCACGACGAGGATCGCCGTGATGAGCGCGCTCTGGCCGATCCCGATCTCGGTGCCGTAGGCCGTCGCCAGCTTGATGATCGTGACGATGCCGTCGTTGTAGAACATGAACGCGACGAGCAGGAGCGCCGCCTGCCGATAGCCGCGCAGCTCGCGCAGCGTCTGCCCCAACCGTACGAACGGCGCGACGAACACGCTCTTTCCCGCCTCGCCGGGCTCACGCGTCGCCGGCGGCTCCGGCACGCCGCGCAGCACGGGGATCGTGAACAGCAGCCACCACACCGCGACGCTCACGAACGCCAGCCGCGTCGGCAGCGTCGCCTCGCTCGGCGACAGTCCCTCGCCGGTCGGGAGGCCGAACGCGCCCGGCGCCGTGATCCACGCGAGCTGCGCCGCGAGCAGCACGCCGCCGCCCAGGTAGCCGATCGCGTAGCCCGCGGTCGACACGCGGTCGATCTCGTCGTCGTGCGCGATGTGCGGCAGCAGCGCGCCGTAGAACGCCATGCTCCCCTGCGCGCCGATCATCGCGGCCGAATAGAGCACGCTCGCCAGCAGCACGTCGCCGCGCTCGACGAAGAACATCCCCGCGCACGCCGCGGCGCCGAACAGCGCGAACACGACGAGCAGCCGCTTCTTCGCCGCCGAGTGGTCCGCGAGGGCGCCCAGCAGTGGCGACAGCACCGTGATGAGCAGCAGCGCGGCCGTGTTCGCGAGCGCGAGCCGCTCGGCGCCCCTCCCGCTCGTCAGCCCGGCACTCGCCACCTTCACGAAGTAGATCGGGAAGACGGCCGCCATCACCGTCGTCTGCATCGCCGAGACGGCCCAGTCGTACCAGGCCCAGGCGCGCTGCTCGGGGGTGCGGAGCCCGAGCGAAGTGAGGGCGGAGTTCATGGACGCAAGCGTAGGAGCGTCGTGTGATGACTGCAACCGGGGGCGTTGCGACGGTGGGACGCGCTGCTCGACGGCGTGAGGCTCGCCGTGCCGTAATGCGTCGAGTAGTGCGTCCCGCCGTTCCACCGCCGCCGTAGATTGTCCCCGATGCGCGCCATCCTCGCCTCTCGCTGCCCCCTCGTGCTCGGCGTCGCGCTCTCCCTCGCCGCGTGCGACCGTCGCACCCCGGCTCCCCCCGCCGACTCGGCGACCGCGCCCGTGCCGACGGTGGCCCCGGAGTCGACGCCTGCCGCCCCGCTGCTCGTGTCGGGGTGGGACCGCGACGCCGGTGCCGCACTGCTCGTCGCCGGCGAGGACGGCGAGGCGCTCGTCGTCGTGCCCGGCGAGCCGGGGACCGAAGGGGGCGATCGCACCGCCGGTCGTGCCGCCGACGTGCTCCCCGCCGAGGTCGCGCTGTTCACTCGCGCCGGCGCCGCCGGCCACGCGAGAGCGACGCCGAGCGAGGCGCCGGGAAGCTGCAACTGGCCGACCGCGCGACTCGGTCCCGTCTCGGGGGGCGACGCGCTGCCGGCGTGGACCGTCGGCTTCGTCGGCGGGACCCCGGCGTCGCTCGCGCTCGACTCGATCGAGGGAAGCGCGGCTCGCGACTCCGCGGCGCTCGCCGCGACCGTCACGCGCCTCGTCGCGGCGCTCGAGGACGACACCGTCCGCACGCTCCGCGGCGTGCCGTTCACCGTGCGCTCCGCGCGGCGCTTCACGTTCGGCGACGGACGCGAGGGACTCGTGGCGATCGTCACGCGCGCGCTGAACCAGGAGGCGTCGCCGGTCGCGGAGCAGGTGCTGCTCGTCGCCGAACGAGGACGGGGGAGCGGCACGGAGGGCACGCCGTCGACCACGCCCGCCGGCGCCGCCAACTCGACGCCGTGGATGGTGGCGTATCACGAACGCGACGCCGGCAGCGCGGACGCCGTGCTCGCGACCGACGTGCTGAGCGCCGTCGCGATCGGCCCCGACGCGCGGCCGACGCTCGTGCTCGCCCGCGCACTCGCCGACGGCAGTCGTTACGGCCTGCTCGAGCGCACCGGCGACCTCGCATGGCGTCTGCGGTGGACGAGCGCGGTGCGACGATGCTGACGCGCGCGGCGCGGCGGGCGGTCGGTGCGGGGTTCGCGGCGGCGCTCGCTACGACGGTCGCCGCCTGCGCGCCCGCGGTCCGTCCGGCCCCTGCGCCGTCTCCCGCGCCCGCGCCGGCCGCGCCGCGCACGACGCCCGCCGCGACCGGGCCGACCGTTCCCCCGCCGGCGGCCGCGGTGCCGGCGGCGGCATCGACACCCGACGCCCCGCCGCTCGCGTCGGACGCGGCGGCCGAGTCGCTGCTCGTCGACCTGACGGCGCTCGACGCGACGATCCGTACCGACGTGCGCTACGCGACGCCGTACAACTTCACCGGCGCCGTGCTCCCCGGCTACGACGCGCCGCGCGCGCTCCTCCGCCGCGAGGCCGCGCAGGCGCTCGTTCGCGTGCAGACCCGCCTCCGCGCGGACTCGCTCGGGCTCCTCGTCTACGACGGCTATCGCCCGGTGCGCGCGACCGAGGCGATGGTCGCCTGGACCACGCGCAAGCGGCGCGAGGACCTCGTGCGCGACGGCTACATCGCCGCCCGCAGTCGCCACAACCTCGGCCTCGCGGTCGACCTCACACTCGTCACGCTCGTCGGCGGACGGGAGCTGAAGATGGGGACCGCGTTCGACACGTTCTCCACGAGCGCGCACACCGCGAACGCGTCGGGCGAGGTCGCGGCGAACCGTCAGCGCCTCGTGCGCGCGATGGCGGCGGAGGGGTTCACGAATCTGCCCGAGGAATGGTGGCACTTCAGCTATGCGGTGCCCGACCCGCTGCGCTTCGACCTTGTGATTCGGTGACCCGTCGTATCTTCCGTACTCTCTCTTCGTTTCGAGGATTCTGCATGCGCGACGTACTGCGACTTTCTGGCGTGATCGGGGCGGCCGGCGCCTTCTCGCTCGCTGCCTGCGCGAGCTCTCCGCGTGCCGCCGACGAGCACGGCGACCACGCGACGTCCGCCTCGCCGAACGCATCGGGCTCGTCGGCGCAGGTGTCGTCGCAGCGCGCAGCGCTCCCCGCCGACGCCGGCGCCGCCGCCGCGCGGCTCGCCGCGTCGACGCGCCACGGCGAGTGGGTCATGATCAGGAGCGGGAGCCGCGACTCGGTGCGCGCCTGGGTCGTGTATCCGGAGCGCAAGACGAAGGCACCGGTCGTCGTCGTCATCCACGAGATCTTCGGGATGCAGGACTGGGTGCGCGCCGTCGCCGACCAGCTCGCGGCCGACGGCTTCATCGCGATCGCCCCCGACCTGCTGACCGGCAAGGAGACCGAGAGCGGCTGGAACGGCACATCGGCGGCGCAGGACAAGGCGCGCGCCGTCATCGGGCAGCTCGACCCGGCCGTCACGCAGCAGCGGATCACGGCGGTCGCGAACTACGGCATGGCGCTCCCCGCGGCGACGAAGAAGTACGGCGTCGTCGGCTACTGCTGGGGGGGCTCGACGTCGTTCGCGCACGCCGTCGCCGCGCCGGACGCAGACGCCGCGGTCGTCTATTACGGCTCCGCGCCGACGCCGTACACGCAGCTCGCGTCGATCAGGGCGCCGGTCCTCGGCCTCTACGGCGGCAACGACGCGCGCATCGGCGCGACGATCCCGGCAACCGATTCGACGATGAAAGCGTTGGGCAAGTCATACACGCCGATCACGTTCGCCGGCGCCGGCCACGGCTTCCTTCGTCAGCAGAGCGACTCGAGCGGCGCGAACATGGCCGCGACGCGCGACGCCTGGCCGCGCACGATCGCGTTCTTCCGTCAGCACCTCGGGAACTGATTTTCTCGACCGTCGTAGATGTCCGCTCTCTTCGTCGCCGCGTTCGCCGTCGGGCTCGTGCTCGCCGTCCATGTCATGCTCCACGGCGTCGAGCGCCGCGGCGCGCCGAGCCAGCGCGTGCCGCACGAGGCGACGGGGGCGTATGACCCGGCCACCGAGCCGTCGGCCACGCTGAATGCGCAGAACGCCGCGGCGTTCGTCACCGCGTTCGGCGCCTGCGGCTATCTGCTGATGCGTCTCACCGCGTTCGGTCCCGGTGCGGTCGTCGCGATCGCCGCCGTCACGGGCGTCGCGGTCGCCGTCGGCTCGGCGTCGCTGCTCGCGGCGTGGGTCATTCCCGGCGCGCGCAACGAGCCGGTCGACGAACGCTATCTGTTGCAGGGGCACCCGGCGCGCGTCACGCGACCGATCGGACCTGGCGGCGGATCGGTCGGCGACGCGGTCGGCGAGATCGTCTACGTCGCCGACGGCCGCCAGTACACCGTGGCCGCGCGCAGTTGGGACGGTGCCCCGATCGACGACGGCGCCGACGTCGCGATCGAGCGCGTGGAGGGAGGCGTCGCGTACGTCGAGCGGTGGGCGCAGGTCGAGGCGCGACTGTAGGACTGTAGCATCGTCAGGGAGCCGTCAGGCGGGGCAGCGGGCAGTCGGGGAGGAGGACATCATGTCGGACGCGACGATCTTCGTGCTGGTCTTCGGAGGACTCTTCGTTCTCCGCATCGTGCTCGCGACCGTCTTCTTCCTCTGCATCCTCCCCGACGGCGACCGCTGCATCAACTGCGACGCGCCGACGCTGCGCGTGCAGCACACGTTCTGGCACCGCTGGGTGCCGTGGTTCCGGCCGAGCTGGTGCTTTCAGTGCGGATGGCACGGGCTGCTGCGCAGCGGGCCGATCACCGAGGTCGACACGACCGTTCGGCGGCGCGAGAAACAGAGAAGGTGAACCGGCCGGGACCCGAGTCCCGGCCATTCCTCACGGCACGATCGCCGGCTTCGGCTCCGTCGCCACCGAGTCCGCCGCCGACCGCAGCCGCAGGTGCTCTGCCATCTGCAGCCGCGGAATGCCGCTCTTCATCCAGTCCGGCGCCGGCGCGCCCTTCAGGTACGCGTCGAACCACTCGCGCATCCGCCCCGCGTAGTCCTTCTGGTTGATCGGCCGCGCGAGCCCGTGGTTCTCGCCGACGTACTCGAGCAGGATCACGTCCTTGCCGAGCTGCCGCAGCGTGTTGTAGTACGTGATCCCCTGGTTGAAGTCGACCGCGCCGTCCTTGTCGTTGTGCAGGATGATGAGCGGCGTCTTCACCTTCTCCGCGTGGAAGACCGGCGAGTTGCGGACGTACGCCTCGGTGTTCTCGGCGACGTTGCCCTTGAACCGCCCCTGGCTCGATTCGAAGATCGCCTGGTTCGCCCCGCCCGTGTTCCAGTAGATCGAGCTGTACATGCTCACCATGTCGGTGAGCGGCGCGCCGGCGATCGCGCTCTTGAAGATGTTCGTCTGCGTGACGAGGAACGCCGTCTGGTAGCCGCCCCACGAGTGGCCCCACAGTCCGACGTTCGCCGAGTCGACGACGCCGGTGGCGATCGCCGCCTTCACCGCCGGAACGACGCACCACACCGCCGACATGCCGGGGTCGTTGACCTTGTAGACGATGTCCGGGTCGAGCACCGCGTAGCCGCGGCTCGTGTACAGGCTGCGGTTCGGCGTGCTCGTCTCGTTCGGCGTCACGAACGTGTTCGCGAGCTGCGAGCGCTTCTCGTAGATCGTGACGAGCATCGGATACTTCTTGCCGGGCTCGTAGTTCGCTGGCAGGTACAGCGCGCCCTGCAGCGAGTCGCCCTTCTCGGTCACGTAGTCGACGAGCCGCACGCCCCGGCGACCACGCGAACGACGCGAGCTCCGGGTTCGCCATCGTCAGCCGCCGCGGCGCCGCGAAGTCGGCGCGTGCCGTCCAGTAGTCGGGCGCCTCGGTCGACGACTGCCGCGTGTAGACGAACACGTCGGCGCTTCGCGCCCGCTGCACGGCGAACGACGCGTCGTCCCACAGCAGCGCCGTCGCGCCCCCGCGCCCGCTCGCCGCGACGCGCGCGAGCCCGCCCTTCTTCGTCCACTCGCCGTAGGTCGCGAAGTAGAGCGGCTTCTTCAGGTCGATCCCCTGCGTCGCCGCGCTCGCCGCACGCCGCGCCCCCGACGGCACGTCGAAGGTGTACAGGCGCTGATAGCGAATCCGCTTCGCCCGACCGTCGCCGGTGACGTTCGTCGCCGCGCCCCCTTTCACCGGCACGAGCCACGCGTCCCACCCGTCCGACAGCAGCACCGCGCTCCCGTCCCGACTCCACCCGAACGCGGTCTCGGCGGGCGGATACAGGTTGTTGTGGTCGTCTTCGGTGTCCGCGAACGTCGTCGCGACGCCCTGCGTGATGTTGCGATTGGCGCCGGTCGCGGCGTCGAGCACGTGCCAGTGGCCGTCGGCTCCCCAGTACAGGGCCTGCGTGCCGTCCGGCGACGGCAGCATGAGCGACGACGCCTGCTTCTTGATCGCCGCCGTGCGCGCGCCCGTCTTCAGGTCGACGACGTAGACGTCCGAGTAGTTGCGGCCGCTGTAGCTCCCCGCCTGCTGATAGTCCCGAATGTCGGTGCCCAACGCGTACCGTTCGCGCGGCAGGATCGTCACGGCGCGCAGCGCGTCGTCGGCCAGCCGGATGAACGTGTTCTCGGCCGGCCGGTATTCGGCGAGGTAGCTGTAGGCGCGGTCCTGCTGCTCCTGGACGATCTGCATCGACTGCAGGCGCGGGTCCTTCCAGTGCCACAGAATGAGCGACGGCGCCGAGTCGTCTTCGGCGACGCGCGGCTGATTGACGGTGCCCCCCATGCCGGGGGCGCCCGCCTGAATCAGCGACGACGCGCGACGCGGCGTTGCCTCACGGATGCCGAAGAACACGGCCGAGAGGTCGCTCGCGAGACGCGGCGCGCGGTCGCCGGCGATGCGCATGCCGGCCGGGAAGTCGGCGCGGCCCTTCGGGTCGAACACCATCTTCCTGGTCGCCGGCGTGCCGATCGCGGTGATCGACACGACGCTGAACGCCGTGTCGCGCGCCGTCGAATCCACGCGGCCGCGCAGCACGGCGAGCGCCGGCAGGCTGTCCGACCAGGCGAGCCGGCGGTACAGGGCCCGCTCGCTGTCGAGTGCGCGCACGACGCCGCTCGTCATGTCGCGCAGCTGCACGCCGTTCCCGAGCTGGTCGCGCGCGTCGATCGTGTACGCGAGCCATCGTCCGCCGTCGTCGAACTCCCACTCCGCGACGTTGCCGACGTTGACGGTCTCCGCGCCGCCGAGCGATCCGTTCGGCGGCGAGCCGCCGGCGCCCAACGCGACGAGGAGCAGGTCCGTCCCGTCGACGCGCGCGGGCGGCGGGGCGCCGCCCGCGCTCTGTGCCCCGCCGGGCGCCGCGTCCGCCGGCGCGCTCTGCAGCGCGAGCCACGTCGCGTTGTCGCCGTTGAAGGCGAAGCGGCGGATGCGGTCGAACTCGCGCCGCTCGCCTGTCGCGGTGTTCACGAGCACCGCCTTCGTCGTCGTCGGGCGACGGGCCGCGCGCGCGCGGCGCGCCTCCGCCTGCGTCGGGTAGACCATGAACGCGAGCCACCGCCCGTCGCCCGAGAGCGCGAGCTGCGTCTGCGCGGCGCCGGGGACCGCGGCGATCCCCTGTCCGCCACCCCCTCCGGCCGGCGGCGCGCTCCCGATCGGGAAGCGCGTCTCCTTCAGCGTGTCGACCGTCGAGCGGAGCACGACCGACGCGTCGCCGTCGTTCGGCGCGAGCACGTACGCGAACCACCGCCCGTCATTCGACAGCGCGGTCGAGCGGATCGTGCGCCACGCCTTGAGGTCGGCCGTCGTCATCTGACGGCCGCCGGTGCGCGCGCGCGGTTGTGCGGCGAGAGCGGTGGTGAAGGCGGCGCCGAGCAGGAGTGCGGCGCCGAGCTGGGTCAGACGGTGCGGTGTGCGCATGTGCGACGAGGAGGGGGACGAAGGAGCTAGCTGCCTAACGCGAGCAGCCGCAGCCACGTTGGCCAGTTGCCGCTCAGCTCGAAGAAGTCGTCGAAGTACACGAGGCCGATCGCTTCCAGCTCGGCCAGCAGTTCGTCGAGCGCGGTCTCGCCGACGAGCGGCCCGATCACGACGAGCGGTCCGTCGACGCGGAACTCGTCGGCCGTGAGGTTCAGGCGCGCGTCGAGCTGCGCGCGCGAGAGGCCGACACGCTCGAACGCGTCGCGCCGGATGATCAACGTCGGATTCCCTGCGGCAATGTCGAGCGGCATGCGCACTTCCTCGGGTCACTCGGAATGAGGGATCGGAAAGGTGTAACTTCTGTCAATGTCTACGCTGGAAGCTGAATTCGACGTCCTCGTCGTCGGCGGCGGACACGCCGGCACCGAAGCCGCCGTCGCCGCCGCCCGACTCGGCGCCACCGTCGCGCTGGTGACGAGCGCGCTCGAAACGATCGGCCAGATGTCGTGCAACCCGGCGATCGGCGGCGTCGCGAAGGGGACCGTCGTGCGCGAGGTCGACGCGCTGGGGGGCATCATGGGGCGTGCGACCGACGCGGCGACGCTGCAGTTCCGCATGCTGAATCGCGGCAAGGGGCCCGCCGTCTGGGCACCGCGCGCGCAGTGCGACCGCGGACTGTACCGCCGCGCCGTGCGGACAGAGCTGGAGCGACATCCGACGCTGCTCACGATCCAGGGCACCGTCGCCCGCCTGCTGCTCGCCGACGACGGGCGCCGCGCGGTCGGCATCGAGACGCTCGAGGGACGGCGCTTCGGCGCTCGCGCCGTCGTCATCACGACCGGCACCTTCCTCCGCGGCCGCATCCACATCGGCACGACGACGCAGATCGGCGGCGGCCGCGCCGGCGAAGCCCCGACGACCCACCTCGCCGAGCAACTCGAGTCCGTCGGCCTCACCGTCGGCCGCTTCAAGACCGGCACCCCGCCGCGCATCGACGGCCGCAGCGTCGACGTCGCCCGCCTGGAGCGACAGGATACTGAGCTGGCGCAGTTCGGGTATCGGTGGTCGCACTTCGATGGCCGATCCCCGATCCCCGACAGTCTGCCCCAGCTCCCCTGCTGGATCACGTACCTCGAGGACTCGGGCAAGCAGATCATCGCCGACCACATCGGGGAGTCGGCGATGTACGGTGGCGCGATCGCGTCGCGCGGCCCGCGATACTGCCCGTCGGTCGAGGACAAGATCGTGAAGTTCCCGGACGCGGTCCGGCACCAGCTCTTTCTCGAGCCCGAGGGGCTGGAGACGCACGAGCTGTACGTGAACGGCCTGTCGACGTCGCTTCCGGCGCCTGTGCAGCTTCGCATGTTGCAGAGCGTTCGAGGGCTCGAGCAGGTGCGGATGACGCGCGCCGGCTACGCCATCGAGTACGACTACTACCCGCCGACGCAGCTCGACCTGACGCTCCAGGTGCGCGCGCTGCCTGGCCTGTATTTCGCCGGGCAGATCAACGGCACGACCGGCTACGAGGAGGCGGCAGGGCAGGGCGTGCTCGCCGGCCTGAACGCTGCCCTCGCCGCGCTCGACCGCCCGCCGCTCATCCTCGGTCGCGAGACGTCGTACCTCGGCGTGCTGGTGGACGACATCGTGTCGCGCGGCGTCGACGAGCCGTACCGACTGTTCACGTCGCGCTCGGAGTTCCGGCTGACCGTTCGCCAGGACAACGCGCTCCGTCGCCTGAGCTCGGTCGCGGAGGATTTGGGGCTGTATCACGACGCAGAGCGATCACAGGTGCGTCATCGACTGGACAAAGAGCAGGCAGTGATGCGCCAGTCAGAGGACATCACAGTCTATCCGGCTCAGGTCGACGACATCGTGGTCCGCGGTGGAACCTCGCCGCTGACCCAACCCGTCCGCATCGCCGAACTCGTTCGGCGCCAGGGAGTCGGGTTGCGCGACGTGTTCACGGCCGCGGGGATTCCGTTCGACGATGACGAATCGCTCGTGACTGCCGAGCTCGAGCTCAAGTACGCCGGGTACTACGTCCGCGAACGGCAGGCGGCGGACCGGCTGCGTCGAATGGGGGGCTTCGCGCTCGCGCCCGAGCTTCCATACGACGCCATGCGCTCGCTCACGATCGAGGCGCGCCAGAAGCTCGCCGCGCAGCGCCCGATGACGCTCGCGCAGGCCGGTCGCATTCCTGGCGTGACCCCGTCGGATCTGCAGAACCTCGTCGTCGAGGTCGAGCGTTGGCGTCGCGGGCGGCAGTCGGCGATCGTCGCGTAGCGATCGTCGTCGTCGCTCGCGTCGCTGGAAGGGCCAGGGTCTGCTTCTGGATGGGCCGAGTTGTGCAAGGTCGGGAGTGGCCGACGTCAGAGGAGAGGAGGCGGCATCGTCGCGCGCCTTCGTGCCCCACACCTCCATCCGGAACGACTCTCATGCGTCTACTCTCGTCAGTCCTCGCCCTCGCGCTCGTTGCGCCCGCCCTTCGCGCGCAGATCGCTGTCCCGGCGCAGACACTCATCAATCCGCCGGCGATCGCGGTCAGTGCTACCGGCGAGGCGGAGGTCCGGCCTGATCGGGCACGTGTCTCGATCGGTGTCCAGACCCAGGCCCCGACCGCCGCCGAGGCGGCGAGTCGGAATGCGACGTTACAGCAGGCGGTCATCAACGCGGTGAAGGCCACCGGCATCGCCGCAGAGCGGATCACGACCTCGGGCTACAACGTCTACCCGGAGCAGGTCTACGACAACACCACGCGTCGGTCGCGGATCACCGGCTACAACGTGCAGAACACCGTGATGGTCGACGTGTGGCAGGTCGAGAAGGTCGGTGCCGTGCTCGACGCGGCCCTGTCGAAGGGTGCGAACCTCGTGTCGTCGTTCTCCCTCTACTCGTCCGAGGAAGAGTCTGCGCGCCGGCGGGCGCTCTCGAATGCCGTGAGCCGTGCCCGTGCGGACGCCGAGGCGATGGCACAGGCGGCGGGCGGGTCGCTCGGCGAGCTGCTCGAGCTGTCGTCGGCGTTCACGGAAGTGCCCCGCCCCATGCGCATGTACGACATGGCGGCGGCGAAGGTCGCATCGGCTGAGGCGACGCCGGTCAGCGAGGGTACACAGACTGTCTCCGCGCAGGTCTCGGCGCGCTGGCGCTACGTGCCGTCAGGACGGTAGCCGGCCGAACGCTCCCGGTCGGCACCGGGGTGGCGCAGTCGAGCGGGCGGGGGCACGAGCCTCCGCCCGCTCTCGTCGTGGTAGGTTTCACGTGAAACGACACGCAGGAGCGTCGATTGGTGTGCGATACGATTCCACGTGAAACGCTTTGATACGCGTCCCTTCCGGACCGGGCTATCTTTGCGTGTCCGCTCGTGGCGCCACGAGCGACATCTCGCATCCCGGAACATCGTCGTGACCGCCGCCCACCAGCACGCGCGCTGCCCGCACGCAGGACGACTCGCGTGACGCGCGTCCTCGCCGTCGCGAATCAGAAAGGAGGCGTCGGCAAGACGACGTCGGCCGTGAACCTGGCTGCGAGCCTCGCGGTGGCCGAGCAGCGCACGCTGTTGATCGACAGCGACCCGCAGGGGAACGCGACGAGCGGCATCGGGATCGCGCGCGACGCCGTCGGCGTGACGCTGTACGACGTGCTGATCGGCGAGACGACACTCGCCGAAGCCACACACCGCGGCGTGCAGTTCCGGCACCTCGACGTCGTGCCGGCGACGCCCGATCTCGCGGGCGCCGAGGTAGAGCTCATCGATCGCGAGCGGCGCGTGGAGGCGATGCGAGAAGCGATCGCGACGGTGCGCGACCAGTACGACTACATCCTCATCGACTGTCCGCCGTCGCTCGGACTGATCACGGTGAACATGCTCGCCGCCGCCGATGCCCTGCTCATTCCACTCCAGTGTGAGTACTACGCCCTCGAGGGGCTGTCGCAGCTGCTGAACACCGTGCACCTCGTGCAGCAGGGCGTGAACCCGACGCTCTCGATCGCCGGCGTGCTGCTGACGATGTACGACGCCCGGCTCAACCTGTCGCGCCAGGTCGCGACCGACGCCCGCGAGTACTTCGGCGCCAAAGTGTTCACCACGATCGTTCCGCGGAACGTGCGCCTTGCCGAAGCGCCGAGTTTCGGGAAGCCGATCATCCTGTACGACGTGACGTCGGTCGGCGCCCAGGCATACATGAACGTCGCCCGGGAGCTGCTCGAGCGCTCCGCGAGCGAAGGACGGCCGACCGTGACTCCAGGAGCGATCCCCGGAGCGCACGAGACCTCGCAGGTGACTGCGGCGACGGTCACCCCCGCGTGAGCGAGCCTCGACACACAGCTCCGGACGCACCCACGGAGCGGTCGAACGATCGGGCAGCGCCGCGCACGCACGCGACACAGACGGCGCTCGTCACCCGCCGAGGCGTATTGCCGACGATTGCCGTCGGCGCGATCATCGGCGCGGTCGTCGGCGTCGCGATTGACCGACGCGCCACGACGGCCGACCCGACCTTCGCCGGCGCGATCGGCGCCGGAATCGGTGCAGTGCTGGGCCGATCGGCATGGATCCGGATCGGGGTCGCGCGGCGCTACGGCATCCCTGCCGCGGCCATGCTCGGCGTCGTGTTCGGCCGGATACTCGGCTGCGTCCTGCTCGGCTACGGCATCATCCGGACATCACCACAGCGGTTCGCCTTCATCGGAGTCGGCGCCATACTGCTCATCGCGACCGCGATCGTCGAACAACGCTGGCTCCGGCGACGGACCGCCGAGGGCGGCGCCATGAGCACGGCCGGTGACACCGCGCGCCCGCGCGAACGCACCTAGCGCCATCCCGACCGCTTCACCATGCCCCCTGACAAACCCCGCCGCCTCGGCCGAGGGCTCGAAGCGCTGCTGGCAACGAGAGCACCCACGGGCGAGAGCGCGGCGACGACCGAGACGAGCGCGCTGCGACAGATCGCGGTCGGTCACATCCGCCCGAATCCGTACCAGCCGCGCCAGGAGTTCCGCGCGGAAGAGCTGGCCGACCTCGAAGCGAGCATCAAGGCGACCGGACTTCTGCAGCCGATCACGGTCCGCTCCGTTCCTGGTGGGACTGGATACGAGCTCATCGCCGGGGAGCGCCGCTATCGTGCCGCCACGCGACTCGGCTGGACCGAGATTCCGGCGATCGTCAGAGAGATCGACGACCAGACACTGCTCACGCTCGCGCTCGTCGAGAACCTGCAGCGCGCCGATCTCAACGCCATCGAGGAGGCCGAAGGGTATCAGCGACTCGTCAGCGAGTTCGGATTGACGCACCAGCAGGTCGCCGACGTCGTCGGGAAGGACCGGTCGACGGTCAACAACATGCTCCGGTTGCTCGCGCTCCCGGCCAGCGTTCGGCGGATGGTACAGGACGGTCAGCTCACACACGGCCACGCACGCGCCCTGCTCGGGCTCGGTGGCGAGCGCGCGATGACCGACCTCGCGCGCGAGGTCGTGGGTGGGGAGCTGTCGGTCCGCGAGGTGGAGCGACGAGTACGAAACTCTGCGGAACGGGTCGCCGGTCGGGAGCGTACACGGCGGAGCAAGGACGATTCGCCCTTCCGAACGGCGGAGGTGCGGCGGATCGAGGACGACTTACGGCGCCGCCTCCAGACGGACGTCACCATCGAGGTGACGGACACGCAGCGGGGGGAGATCCGCGTCGCATTCTACAGCGCGGACGATTTCGGTCGCGTCGTCGATGCACTCGGCGTCCGTACCGAGTGAGGCGGTCGCCGGGAAGTTGTCAACATCGGTTAAGTTATTGTAGCACAACGACTTACAGTGATATGATCATGCTCGATCGAAGGTTGTCCACAGTTGTCCACATCGGGGTGTGGATGGCTCTCGCTGCGTGCGGTCGCAGCGACAGTGGTGATAGAGCGGACTCGGCAGCACCAGCACCGCGTGAGTTCAGTGTGGCGCTGCTGACGCCGGGGCCGATCACCGATCAGTCGTGGAACGCAGGCGCGTACAACGGGCTCAAGGAGATTCGCGACTCGCTCGGCGGGCAGATCAGCCACGTCCAGACGAAGACGCCCGCGGAGTTCGAGGAGAACTTCCGGCAGTACGGCGCGCAGGGATACCAGCTCGTCTTCGGGCACGGCTTCGAGTTTCAGGACGCCGCACTGCGCGTCGCGCCCGAATATCCGAAGACGTTCTACGTCACGACGTCGGGCAACTCGAAGGCGAGGAACGTCGCCGGACTGACGTTCGCGTTCGAGGAGGCCAGCTACCTCGCCGGAATGGTCGCCGGCGCGATGACGAAGTCGAACACCATCGGTGTCATCGGTGGGACGGAGCTCCCGCCGGTCAAGGCGAGCTTCGCGGCCTTCACGGCGGGAGCCAAGGCGACGAACCCGCGGGTGACCGTCGTCTCGTCGTTCATCGGCAACTGGGACGACGTGAGCGCCGGGAAGGAGCAGGCGCTGGCGCAGATCGGGCGCGGCGCTGACGTCATCTTCCAGAACGCGGACGCGGCCGGGCTCGGCGTGTTCCAGGCGGTGAAGGAACGCGGCAACGTCTGGGTCGTCGGATCGAACGCGAACCAGAACGCCATCGCGCCCGACGCGACGCTCGGGAGCGTCGTCATCGATCTGCCGAAGGCACTGATGCTCGTCGCGCGCGAGGTGAAGAGTGGCACGTTCCAACCGCGCGTCATCGCCCTCGGCCTGAAGGAGAACGTCGTGACCTGGGTCCCGAACTCGGCGCTCGACGGGCGCGTGCCCGCTGCGACGACGGCGGCGGTCGATTCGATGCGGCAGCGCATGATCGCGGGAACGTTCACACTGCCGTCACCGTGACGACTGTGGCGCGACCCACCAGCGCCCCTCTTTCCGAGACGCGTCTCGCAGAGATCGTCCGCGCGCTCGACGACGAGCTACGTACGCACGAGCTACCCGACTTCGGCGGCGCCATGAACGGGTTGCAGTGCGCGAATAGTGGCACCGTCGAGCGGGTGGCGGTCGCCGTCGACTTCTCACGCGCGGCGATCGACGCGACGGTCGCCGCGGGCGCGTCGCTCCTCGTCGTGCACCACGGAATGTTCTGGAGCGGCGCGCAGCCGATCGTCGGTGCGTCGTACGAGCGGCTGCGAACGCTGCTAGCGCACGATGTCGCCGTCTACGCATCGCACCTCCCGCTCGACATGCACCCGACACTCGGCAACAATGCCGGACTCGCGCGGCGGCTCGGACTCGAGCCGACGGGGACGTTCGGGCGCTACAAGACGGTCGACGTCGCGGTGACCGGCGAGAGCGACGTCGAGACTGCCACGCTCGCCGAGCGCGCGCGATCGTTCGCCGCGCAGTGGGGGGGGACGGTGCGCCACACGCCGATCGCGTCGGAGCGACGAACGCGGCGCTGGGGACTCTGCACCGGCGCCGGCGCGTCGAGCGACACACTGCGCGAGGCGAGCGAGCGCGGGCTCGACACGCTCATCGTCGGCGAGGGGCCCCACCATACGGCGATCGACGCAGTCGAGCGAGATGTCGTCGTCATCTACGCGGGGCACTACGCGACCGAGACGGTCGGTGTTCGCGCGATCGGCGCATGGCTCGAAGCGCGATTCGGCCTTCCGTGGTCGTTCGTCGGGGAGCCGACAGGACTATGAGATCGCGCCGTGCTCTCTCGATCACTGTTGCGATAGTGTTCACCTCCGCGACGGCCTTCGCGCGTATCGGGCGCGCGCAGGGTACCCAGGGGATGCCGATCCAGCCGATCGCCCAGTACCTGGCCGGCAGTGACGCGCCACTGCCGTCGCTCGGCGGCGGACGGGTCGTCGGGCAGGTCGTTGGAGGCGTGGTGGGACTTCCGATCGGCTATGTCGCGGGCGGGCTCGCGGTGCGAACGGTCGTCCGGGCGACCGGCGCCTCGCGCGATGCCGCCTCCGACGCGGCGCTCTTCGGCGCGTATGCCGGCTCCGCACTCGGAACGGCCGGCGCGGTGAGCCTCATCGGAGCGCGCGGCCCGGGCCGAGGATCGTTCCTCGCGGCGACCGGCGGGGCGGCCGGCGGGATCGTGGCGAGCAAACTGATCGCGCGCCTGCTGCGTGGGCGGGACGACGCACCCGTGACGCCACCGTGCAGGCTCGCCTGCGTCACGGTCAGCGCACTGCTCGTCGCGCTACCGAGCGCTGGCGCGACAGTGGCATACAATGCGACGCGCAGCAGATGAGGCTCGGTCGACCGAGCGACGTCGACGACATGGTGGGGCGGGGCCGCGGATACGTGGCATCCCCCACTTCCTTCATTCAACAGGCCATGCGGTCCCTCCTCGTCTGGATTCTCATCACGGCCGCCGCCGCGGCGATCGCCAGCGCCGGCTCGCGCTCTGCGCGGACGCTCTATCCAGCGCTCGTGCGACCGACCTGGGCGCCGCCGGCGTGGCTGTTCGCGCCGGCGTGGACGGTGTTGTACCTCGGCATGGCCGTCGCCGGGTGGCTCGTGTGGCGCGAGCGGGGCACGCAGAGCGTGACCGGACCGATCGTGCTGTTCGGGATACAGCTCGTGCTGAACGCGCTCTGGTCGTGGCTGTTCTTCGCCTGGCGGCGTGGCGGGCTCGCGTTCGCCGAGTGTGTCGTGTTCGCGCTCGCCGTGCTGGCGACGCTGATCGTGTTCTGGCGCGTGCGGCCACTCGCCGGTGTGCTCTTCCTGCCCTACCTCGCGTGGGTGACGTTCGCGACCGCGCTGACGTACGCCGTGTGGCAGGCGAATCCGGACAGGTTGTAGCCACAGGATGTGCGACGGATGCGACTCCTCTTCACCCGACTGTCCGCGGCGGATGTGCTGACCGCCGCTGCAACGGCTGCCGCGCTCGGTGGCACGTCGGCGCCGCTCGCAGCCCAGATCGTGCCACCGATCGCCCCACCGATCGCCAGCTCGCCGACCTACGCGACCGGGCGTGACGTGCGCGTCGGCGATCGGGCGAGGATCCGCACCGTCGGCCGCGACGCGAACGGGTGGCGAGTCGATTGCGAGGGGCGTGTCACCGCGATCGTCGGCGACACGGTCGTGATCGAGAACGCGAGCCGCTGGAGCGGCTGTCCGCGCAAGCTCTACGACGCGAGCGAGCTGTCACAGACGGAGTTCGCGTACCGTTCGCGCGGATCGCGCGTGCTGCACACGGTGGCCGGTACCGGCATCGGCGCTGCGGTGGGTGTCGTCGGTGGCCTGCTGTCGTACGGAGGCACGGACTGCGCGTTCGGCGATTGCGACGAGGAGTATGCCGGGATCGCCACGGTGCTCTTCGGCATGCTGGGGGGCGCGGCGGGTGGCGTCATCGGACTCCTCATGCCGGCCGGCCCGCGGTGGGAGGCGCTCCGCACCCTCGCTCCCGTGCGCGTGGCGGGGTTGGCGGTGCGCCCGTCGGTCCGATTGCGTGTGCGGTAGGTACGAGCGTCAGTCACCCGTTCATCGACATGTTCGAACTCTGGATCGAAGCCGAGGAGTGGCCCGAGGGCGAGTGGACGCCCGACGACGCCGTCACGGACGTCGTCGCGACGCTCGGCGACGGATCGCGGTGGGTCGCGACGTTCTGCGCGTTCGGGCACGTCGAGGCGCTGCGCCGCGCCTGCCGAGAGACCGGCGAGAACCTGAGCGGGCGCTATCTCTGGGCGTCCGACCTCATCCTCGTCGACGATACGACGCGCGACACGATCACCGCCGTCGTCGCCGACCTGCACGCCGCGGGGGACATCCCGAGCGCGTTCTCGGAGCTGACGGACGACGACGCGCCGGCGTGAGCGCCGAACCAGCGTTCGGCGCGCCGCCGGCGCTCGAGCTGCGCGAGGTGACGAAACGGTTCGGCGCCGCCGTCGCGCTGAGCGGTGCGTCGCTCGCCGTGCGGCGCGGAACGCTCCACGCGGTGCTCGGCGAGAACGGGGCTGGGAAGACGACGCTCATGCGCGTCGCGTTCGGGCTCGTCGCGCCGGACACTGGAACGGTGTGCGTCGACGGCACGGCGCGCACGTTCGACTCGCCGCGCACCGCGATCGCCGCCGGGCTCGGGATGGTGCACCAGCACTTCACGATCGTGCCGACGATGACGGTCGCGGAGAACGTCGCCTTAGGCAGGCGCGGGCGGTACGACCGGCGAGCCGCCGCCGAGCGCGTCGCCGACGTCGCGCGGCGAACCGGACTCGCACTCGACCCCGACGCCGTCGCCGAAACGTTGGGCATCGCCGCGCAGCAGCGGCTCGAGCTCGTGAAGGCGCTCGCTCGCGACGCGCGCACGCTGATCCTCGACGAGCCGACCGCCGTGCTCGCGCCGAGTGAGGCGCGCGAGCTGCTCACGTGGCTGCGTCGCTTCGTCGCGGACGGCGGCACCGTCGTGCTCGTGACGCACCGGCTGCGCGACGCGCTGGCGTTCGCCGACGACGTGACGGTGCTGCGCCGCGGTCGCTCGGTCGGCACGCTCGCGGCGCGCGACGCGACCGAGGAGACGTTGGCGGAGCTCGTGCTCGGCGAGCGTCCGACGGGGAGCGTCGTCGGGCGTGCGACGCACCCGCCCGGCACCGTCGTCGCGCGCGCCGAGGAACTGCGCGTCGTCGACGCGCGCGGCGTGGAGCGGGTGCGCGGTGCGACGCTCGACGTGCGCGGCGGCGAGATCGTCGGCCTCGCGGCGGTCGAAGGCTCGGGGCAGCACGAGCTGCTGCGCGCGCTCGCCGGCCGCCTGGCGCCGATCGGTGGCAGGCTGGAACGGCCGGCGAACGTGGGCTTCGTGCCCGAGGACCGGCACCGCGACGCCCTGCTCCTCGACGCGCCGCTCGTCGAGAACGTCGCGCTGCGCGGTGCGGGTGCGCGGCGCGGGCTGATACCGTGGCGACGACTCGCGCGACGGACCGACGAACTGACCGCGCGGTTCGACGTGCGTGCGCCCACCGGGCGAGGGGTCGTCGCCCGGGCGCTGTCCGGCGGGAATCAGCAGAAGCTCGTGGTGGCGCGCGAGCTGGCGGCGCACGCCGGGCGCGACGACGGGCTCGACGGAACGGAGCGCGCCGGCAGCAACGGGCCGTCGTTGCTCGTCGTCGAGAACCCGACGCGCGGGCTCGACGTGCGCGCGTCAGCGGCGGTCCATGCCCGCCTGCGCGAGGCGCGCGACGCGGGGGCGGGGATCATCGTCCACTCCACAGACCTGGACGAAGTGCTGGCGCTCGCCGATCGCGTACTCGTGATGTACGATGGTCGGCTCTCCGGGGCAGTGCTCGCAGATCGCGACGCGGTTGGCCGCCTCATGTTGGGCGCGTCAGCATGAGCGCGGCGTTCCGGCAGCGTCGGGACAGTAGCAACTCGGCTCGCTGAACACGCTCGCGGGCTGTGGGTAGGACGTTTCGTGAGCCGTACGCACCAGAGAGGACGCGTGGAAGAGAACGACTCGACCGCACGAACGTCGTCGCACGCCATCCGAGCGATGGCGCGTAGCGGCGTGTCGTCCGGATCGGAGGCGGCGGAGCGAGCGCACGGGTGGATGCGCGCGCACCAGCCGTTGCTGGCGGCGCTGGCTGTCTCCCTGCTCGTCGTGTTCGTCGCGATCGGCGGCTGGCAGGGCTCCCGTCGCCGAGTCGCCGCGGACGACCGGGCGGAGTTGGCACGAGCGGAACGGGTGCTCGACTCGATCGCGACGCTGGCGTGGGCCGACGAGCGGCGTCCGGCCGCGCGCCGCACGCTCGACAGCTCGGGTGTGCTCGCGCTGAGCTACGTCGCGCGGGCTCGGCTCGGAACGAGCAGTCCATTCCGGCTCGCGGCGTTCGCGCAGCGCGACGCGCGGTTGCCAGCGCCACTCGGACGCACGGTGGCGTGGGCGATGGTGGCGCGTGCCGCCCGTGGCGGGATCGCGCAGACGGATACGGCAGCGCTCGCGGGCGCGCCGGCGGCGTCGCGACAGTTGGCGATCATCGACAGCGTGGTGGCGCGTGCGGAGGATGCGCGAACGGGGGAGACGGCCGTGCGGATCGGATACGCGCTGGCCGGGACGGAAGGTGTGATCACCAGTGGAAACGTCGTGATCGCGACACGCCTCGCGGCGATCGCGCGTGATCGGCGGTTGGCGCGAGAGGACGCCGAGCGACTGCTGCGCGCGTCAGCAGGGGCACACGATCGCGACGCACTGGAGACGCTGGCGCAATGGCGTTCTGAGAGGCGACTGCTGGTGGAGCAACCCCTGCTCGCGGACGCGATGCGAGCGAACGATGCGGCGGCGGTCCGCGGCGGGCTCGCACTGCGTGACGTGTTGCGAGCGGCACTGCGTCAGGAGGCGGAGCGTGTCGCGACACGAGTCGATGGTCGGACCGACGCAGCGTCCGTCGCGGCATCCGTCGCGGCACCCGTCGCGGCGCCGGCCGGCGGAATGCGAGCCGCGCCCGCGTTCGCGGACCTCCCGTCGAGCGCGGCGCGGCGGCTTGCGGAGCTGGCGAGCGTGCGCGGTGGCCCGCCGCAGGCGCCGGTCGCCGTCGGCGCGGCGGGGTATAGGCGGCAGCTCGCGCGCGGCGGCAGCGCCGGCGGCAGCGCCGGCGGCGGCGCCGACGCCGTGACGCGGTGGCGCTTCGCCGATCGCGCCCGGTCGGAAGAGTCGATGGTCGCCGAGTTGGCGATCGCATCGCATGGGGTGAGCGGCATCCCGGCCGACGTCGCCGGCGTCGCGCTGACCGCCACGGTGGCGCTGCGCACGTTCGCGCAGGACTCGGTGCCGCCGACCGCGGTCGCCGCGCCGACCGTCGAATCGCTCGTCACCCGGTTCGGGGTGCGCGCCGTCACGTTCGATCGCACGACGCCGCCATCGTGGCGCCGCTATCAGCTCGCGCAGATCGCCGGCGCGCTGAGCGACGTGCAGGCCGTCCTGCCCGGCGTCACGTTCGACGGGCTCGCGATCCACGTCGGCGAGAGCGTGAAACGTGACAGCGCCCTCGCGCTCCACGACCCGGCGAGCCGCACCCTCTACCTTCCCGCGGCGACCGGCGCCGGGACGATCGCGCACGAGCTGGCGCACGACCTCGACTGGCAGACCGCGCGGACCCAGCTGGCCGTGCGCGGCACGTACAGCACCGACCGCGCGGCGAAGGTCGGGCAGGGCGCGCTGGCCAGCTCGGTGCGCGGTCTCACCGCCGCCCGCCCGCGCTCCTCGTCGGTCGCCGACCGCACGACCGAACGCCCTGCCGAGCTGTTCGCACGGAGCGTGGACTGGTTCGTGGCCCTGTCCCTGGCGCGCCAGGGTCGCATGAATGGCGCGTTGTCGGCAGTACAGGACGAGGTCATCGGTGGCTATGCTGGCGCGAGGGTGCCGGAGGCAGGCGACGGCGCGGCCGACGCGCTGCTCGCGCTGCTGAGCGACATGACGGTCGTGCCGTCGCGAATGGGGGACGCCTTCATCGATCGCTACGGCGCCCGCGGCGCGCCGACGATCCCGGCGCTGTTGCACGTCTCGACGGCGAGGTCGTCGGTCGGGGAGCGCGATCGGGCGCTCCGTGCCTTCGGGCTCGTCGACGCCGGATGCGTGCGAACGGCGACGGGCCCGGTAACCGCGGGGAACTGGCGCGCCGTCCTCATCCGCGCACTCGCGGAATCGCGTGCGCGTGAGCTGCTACAGCTGCGGGGGCGGCGGTGGAGCGCGCCGTCGCGGTGGTCCTGGGAGGCGCGCGCGACGCTCGGTGGGCCGTGGAGCCCGGCGGTCGCGGACAGCGCGATCGCCCGCACGCGCGACGCGCTCCTCCGCGCCGCTCGCTGGGACGATCTCGCCCGTCACCCACTCGGCGACGGCAAGGTGGGCGTCACTGCGGCGACAGCGCTCGCCATGTGCCCACACGCGGAGTGAGTGGCGGTGCCTCGGCATCCCACTCGTTCTCTCCCGAACTCCTATCTTTCGCCTGATGCCCGACTCGATTGAACCTGTGGCCGCCAGCCCCGCGCGTCGTTCGAGGCGGCGCGTGCTGCTGCACGCTCGGTGCGATCAGCGTCGGGTGGAAGGTGATCGTGTTCACCGTCGGCGCCGCGGTGCCGAAGTGGATGATCGACGACGGCGTCCGCGCGCTGCCCGATAGCGTGCAGCCCTATGCGCGCGACGCGAAACGGAGCGCGGCGGCGCTATGGAACGGGCCGATCGAGCGGTACGGCTTCGTTCGCACGCTCCGCGTCGTCAGCGCCGGACCGATCGCTGCGACCACGGCCGGCGAGAGCGCGGCGGCGGCGCGGTGCGGCGGGCTCGGGGCGCGCGTGCGGGCGTACACCTACTTCGGCGTGCCGTATTCGGAGGCGCGGATGGTATGCGATAGTGGCGTCGTCGAGTACCGCGTGTGGCGCCGCCCTGGCACGATGCGCGACCACCTCGCGAAGTCGAGCGCCGTGACACGCCGGCCGGCGCTCCCATCGACGCCCAGCCTATCGCGCGAAGGGAACTGACCGCTCGTGCGACCCCTCGCACGCAGCGTCGCGATCGCCGTCGCCGCGGCCGGGGTCGCCGGTCTCGTCCTCGTCCTTCTCCTGCTCGCCGGCGGCTATGACGCCGGCCTGGCACTGTCCGCGTTGTGGCGAGGCGCGTTCGGCAGCGACTACGCGCTGCTCTCGGCGACGCTCGTGCGTGCGACGCCGCTCATCCTCGCCGGACTCGCCGTGTCGACCGCGTTCGGCGCCGGTCTCCTGAACATCGGCGCCGAGGGGCAGTTGCTGGCAGGGGGGGCGGCGGCGGCGGCGATCGGGACCGTTGCCGTCGGAGGACTGAGCGGGGTCGCGGCGCCGATCGCGCTCACGGCAGGGGCGGTGTGCGGCGCGCTCTGGGCGGGGATCGCGGCGGCACTGCGGCGGCGGTTCGGTGTCCGCGAGGTCATCAGCACGCTGATGCTCAACTTCGTCGCCCTGCATGCGGTCGGCTGGCTGGTGCGCGGACCGCTGCAGGAGCCACAGCGCATCTACCCGCAATCGCCGTCGCTGCACGCGGGCGCTCGACTTCCCATGCTCGTGCCGGGATCGCGCCTGCACGTCGGATTCGCGCTCGCCGTGCTCTGCGCCGTCGTGCTCTGGTGGGTCCGTCGCTCGACGGCGCTCGGCTTTCGCTGGCGGGCGGTCGGCCTGAACCCGTTCGCCGCGGCCGCGAGCGGCATGATCGCCGTACCGGCGACGACGACGGCGGTCTTTCTCGCGAGCGGCGGGCTGGCCGGACTCGCCGGCGCGGTCGAGGTGACGGGGGTGACCTACGCGCTCTACGAGAACTTCTCGCCCGGCTACGGCTACTCCGCGATCGCTGTCGCGCTCCTGGCCCGACTCCATCCGCTCGGCGTGATCGCGACAGGAATTCTGTTCGGGGCGCTCGAGGCCGGCGCGGGTGCGATGCAGCGCGACGCCGGGGTGCCGGCGGTCGTGGCGACAGTCGTCGAAGCAGTGCTCATCTTCGTCGCGCTGCTCGTGACCAGACTGAGATCGGCACCGAGCGACCTGTCCTGATGTTCGCACTCTCGGCCTTTCTGGAAGCGACGATCCGCACCGCGACGCCGCTGGCCTACGCGGCGCTCGGCGAGGCGGTCGTCGAGCGGGCCGGGATCATCAACATCGGCGTCGAAGGGGCGATCATCGCCGGCGCGTTCGCGGGGATGGTCGCCGCGGGGGCGGCAGGCACGGGGCTCGGGTTCGTCGCCGGTGCGGTCGCCGGGATCGCCATGGCGACAGTGTTCGCGCTGTTCGTCGTCGGGCGGCGGAGCGATCCGATCATCACGGGATCGGCGGTCACGCTGCTCGGGCTCGGACTCACCGGCACGCTCTACCGGATGCTCTACGGTGAGACCGGCGCGGCACTGTCGACGCCGACGACCGCGCCGATCGCGATTCCGGGGTTGAGCCAGCTCCCGATCGTCGGTCCGGCACTGTTCGCCCAGCCGCTCGCGACGTACGCCCTCTACTTCATCGTGCCCGCCGTCTGGTGGTGGATGTACCGCACGCACGGCGGACTCGCGCTGCGCGCCGTCGGCGAGCGACCCGACGCCGCCGTCGCCGCCGGGATCCGTCCGCGCCGAGTGCAGCTCGGAGCGCTGCTGTTCGGCGGGGCGATGGGCGGCGTCGCCGGCGCGACGCTGGTGCTCGCCCAGGCCGGCACCTTCGCCGAGGGGATGAGCGCGGGACGAGGCTTCATCGCGGTCGCCATCGTCGTGCTCGGCAGATGGCATCCCGTCGGTGTGGCGGCAGCGGCGCTGCTCTTCGGCGGGGCGAGCGCGCTGCAGTACCTGTTTCAGGCGATGGGGTGGGCGCTGCCCTATCAGCTCTTCCTCGCGCTGCCGTACGTGCTGACGCTCGTCGTGCTGGCGGCGCTCGGCCGGCGGACGGTACGTTAGGCACGTCTCGCTCGCGAACTCGATGCCGGACGACATCATTCTTCTCCACGGCGCGCTCGGCGCCGCCCCGCAGCTCGACGCGCTGGCCGAGCGACTGGCCGGCCGAGGGCACGTGCACGTGATCGAGCTTCCCGGTCACGGCGCGACCCCGCGCGACGGGGCGTTCTCGATGCCGGCGTTCGTCGACGACGTCGTGGCGGCCATGGACGCGCAGGGTGTCCGGCAGGCGTCGTTCTTCGGCTACAGCATGGGCGGCTACGTCGCGCTGCTGCTCGCCGCCGCGCACCCGGCGCGCGTTCAGCGCGTGACGACGTTGGGCACCAAGTTCCGCTGGGATCCGGCGACGGCGGCGCGCGACGCGGCGCGCCTCGACCCGGCGACGATCCGCGCGAAGGTTCCGCGCTTCGCCGACGCGCTCGCGGCGCGCCACGCCGCTGCCGGCGGCTGGGAGCGGGTGCTCGAGCGTACGGCTGCGCTGCTGGTCGCGTTGGGCGACGCGCCGCCGCTCACGAACGAGCTGTTAGGCACCGTTCGGTGCCCCGTGCGCGTCATGGTCGGCGACCGCGACGCCACCGTGAGCGTGGCCGAGACCGACGGCGCGCGTCAGGCGTCAGGCGGCGGCCAGCTCGCGGTGCTTCCGGGAACGCCGCACCCGATCGAGCAGGTGGACGTCGAGGTGTTGGCTCGGCTCATCCTGCTCTAGGCGCGATGTGGTTCCATTCTCTCACCCGAGCACGTCGCGAACGAACTCGAACGTGCGTCGCTCCGCGTAATAGTCCGGGCGCCACGGCACACGCCCCCCGACGAAGCCGACATGGCCGCCGTGGGGAGCGAACTCGACGTGCAGCGCCGGGTTGGTCGCCGCGATCGTGCGCACCTCGTCGAGCACGGCGGGCGGGAGGAACGGATCGTCGACCGCGCTGAGGAGCAGCGTCGGCACCCGGACGCGTGCGAGGTAGCCGATCGCGCTCGAGCGGGCGTAGTAGTCGGCGGCGTCGCGGAAGCCGTGCACCGGCGCCGTGACCACGTCGTCGAAGTCCCAGAGCGAGCGGAGCCCGGCCAGCGTCGCGTCGGTCGCGAGGTCGGGAAAGCGCGCCCGCTTCGCGACGACCTTCGTGCGCAGCGAGCGCAGGAAGTTGCGCTCGTAGACTCGTGCGAAGCCGCGGCCGATCTGGCGCGAGCCGCGCGCGAGGTCGTAGGGCACCGAGATCGCGACCGCCGCGCGTAGTCGCCCCGGCACGTCGCCGCCCCGTTCGCCGAGGAACTTGAGCAGCACGTTGCCGCCCAACGACACGCCACAGACCGCGAGTGGCGCGTCCGGATGGGCATGCGTGAGGCGCTCGACGGCGAACGCGAGATCGCTCGTCTCCCCCGAGTGATAGAAGCGGCGCGTGCGGTTCAGCTCGGGGCCGCAGGTGCGGTGATACAACAGATCCATCGCCCACCCGCGGCGCGCGGCCTCGGCGAACATCCCCTGCACGTAGTGCGATCGCGCACTTCCCTCGAGGCCGTGCAGCACGAGTAGACGCGGCGCCGTCGACCCGGCCAGCGCCGGGGCGTCGAGGCGCACGAGGTCGACGAAGTCGCCGTCCGGCGTCTCCCACCGCTCCGCGCGCGTGTGCGCCGGCGCGACCGCCTGCCGGCGCACGAACTTCCCCCACATCGTCTGGACGTGAGGATTGCGCGCCCACCAGGGGGCGTGGAACGGCGGTGCGGAGCGCGGTGCGGAGTGCGGCATGATCGCAGTATAGTCCGCCATGCCCGCGCCCTCGGATTCACACTGGTGGCTCACCGTGGCCGCGACGCTCGCCGAGACCCTCGTCGCGCTCGGCGTGCTGCACGGCGCGGTAGGACATGCGATGCGGGCGCGGGGGATGACGTGGCGGCTTCGCGACTCCGCCCTCGTCAGTCCGCTGCTCCTCGTCGGACTGTTCGTGTTCTTCGGGTCGACGAACCACGCGGTGCTCAGGTACGCGCTCGACGTGGAGCGGACGGGACACGCACAGCTGCCGCATCTCGTGGCGATGGTCGGCGCGGCGGGCGGGGGTCTCGCGATCGCGTGGTTCGGCGCGCGCGCGGTGGGGAAGCTGTACTGAGCTCGCCATCGACGCGGGCGCCGGTGACGCGCCGCCGAGCCGGCAGGTCACACCGACAACATTGACAATATCAATACGGTCACCCTAAACTCTGGTCGAATTCGTTCGACGAAAGAACAAAGTCGGCCCGCCTCGCTGTCCCGACCCGTTCGATCGCCCCCGCCCTTCCGGCCTCCCGCCCCCGATCACCGTGTTGCCGTGAGCATCGACCCCGGCGCCGCCACGCCGCTCTACCAGCAGGTCGCCGCCGACATCCGTCGGAAGATCGTCGCCGGAGAGATGCCGGTCGGAACCCAGCTGCAGCCTCACCGCGAGCTGGCGGCGACCTACGACGTGTCGATCATCACGATCAACAAGGCGCTCTCCGGCCTCGTCGCCGAGGGCGTGCTGTACAGCCGAGTCGGGCGGGGGACCTTCGTCGCGGTGCGGCCGGCGCCGACCCCCGCCGCGTTCGGCGACTCGGCAGCGCTGCCGCTGCTCGGCTTCGTGCTGCGCGACCTGAGCAGTCCCTACTTCTCGCTCGTCGCGCACGCGGCCCAGCAGCGCGCGGATGCGGCCGGCTACGGGCTGCTCTTCACCTCGAGCTCGAACCGGATCGACCGCGAAGAGGAGCAGCTTCGCCGCTTCCAGGAGCTCGGCGTTCAGGGGCTGCTCATCGTCTCCATGAGCCGCACCTACCGGCTGAGCGAGTCGATCCAGGCGCTGCACGACAGCGGGTTTCCCTACGTGATGGTGTCGTTCACCGAAGGGGACGACGTCCCGTTCGTCGGAACCGACCTGGCGCACGCCGGGGAGCTCGCGGTCGAGCATCTCGCGTCGCAGGGACGCAAGCGGATCGGCTACATCTGCGACCGCTTCGGCAGCGCCGCCGGCGCGCTCCGTGGGCTCGGCTATCACCGCGCGATGGCGCGGCACGGGCTCGCCGTGGACCCGTCGTTCCAGTTCCAGTATCCGCTCGAAGGCGAGTGGAACGACTACGAGTCGGCCTACGCGATCGGCGAGCACATCGCCGGTCTCACACGCCGCCCCGACGCGATGTTCGCGTTCAACGACCTCGGCGCGCTCGGCTTCACGGACGCGCTGATGAACCACGGCGTCCGCGTGCCCGACGACATCGCCGTCATCGGCATCGACGACATCGAGCTGGCGGCGCGGGGGCGGGTGCCCTTGACGACCGTACGGCAGCCTGCCGACCGCATCGGCGCGCACGCCGTCGAGATGCTGCTCGCCCGCCTCCGCGGCGAGCAGCCGGCGCCGAGGCACCTGTTCACGCCGGAGCTGGTCGTGCGGCGGTCGTGCGGCGCCATCGCTGCGCCGTCCGACGCGCGCGCCGTTCCGACGCCCGTTCCCAGCGTGCGCGCCGCGGCTCGCCGTGCGCTCGCCGCGGACCGAGCGCGGTAGACGCCGGTGCGCTCCCTCCCGTCCCGCGTGCAGGCAGGGACCTCGCCGTTCGACCCGCCGCACCACCCCGCACCACCGCGATTCCTCGCTCCGCTCGGCATGACGAGCGGGGCTCGTACATCCCGCACCAGCCTCCCCGGAGAGTCCCGATGAAGTGGGCGAAAGGCCTCAGCATGTTCGCCGTGCTGGCGATTCCCGTCACGCTGACGCGGCCGGTCGCCGCGTACGCGGCCGGCGCCGGCACCCGCAGCGCGCAGCCGGCGGCCGGCCGCGTGACCGGCACCGTCGTCGACGCGGCATCCGGCGCACCGGTCCCGAACGTCAGTGTCGTCGTCGTCGGCCGCTCCGGCGTCGGCGCCGTGACCGACGCCGAAGGGCGGTTCACGATCCGCAATCTGCGCGACGGCGCGCTGCAGGTGCGCGCGCAGCGCATCGGCTTCGCCCCGACGACGCTGAACGCGACCGTGGTGAACGGCTCGACCGAGACGCTGACCTTCCGGCTCGGCGCGCAGGCGGTGCAGCTCGCCGACGTCGTGAGCGTCGGCTACGGCACGCAGAACCGGCGCGAGGTCGCGGGCGCGGTGACGACGGTGACGACCGAGGCGCTCGAGAAGGCGCCGGTCGCGTCGATCGACCAGATCCTCCAGGGCACGGCGCCGGGCGTGCAGGTGACGACGGCGTCGAGCGCGCCCGGCGGCGCGCTGTCGATCCGCATCCGCGGCATGTCGTCGCTCACCGGCAACGGCGAGCCGCTCTACGTCATCGACGGCTTCCCCATCGAGAACGACATCGAAGGGTCGTCGGCCGGGACCGGCGGTCGCGACCGCACGACGCCGGCGAACCCGCTCGTCACCCTGAACCCGAGCGACGTCGAGTCGATCTCGATCCTCAAGGACGCCAGCTCGACCGCGATCTACGGCGCGCGCGGCGCGAACGGCGTCGTCATCATCACGACGAAGCAGGGGCGCGGCCTCAAGCCGAACTTCACGCTCGACTACTACACCGGCGCGTCGAACGTCACGAAGAAGTACGACCTGCTCGACGCCGCCGGCTACATCGACTACGCGAACGCGTTCGGCCAGGCGTCGAGCACCGCGTTCACGCCGTTCCCGGACAGCGTGAAGACGCGCCTCCTCGCCTCGGGGGTGAACACCGACTGGCAGGACGAGGTGTTCCAGACCGGCGCCGCGCGCAACCTGCAGCTCGGCGTGCGCGGCGCGACGCAGGGCGCGAACGTCACGCGGTACAACGTCTCGGGCGGCTACTTCGATCAGGAAGGGATCGTCGTCGGCTCGGGACTTCGTCGCTTCTCGGGACGATTGAACGTCGACCAGTCGATCGGCCAGCGCTTCGAGCTCGCGGGAACGTTCACGGCGAGCCAGGCGCGCACGAAGTCGACGCCGACGAGCGGGCAGCAGAACTCGAACGCCGGCGCGGTCGCCGGGGCGATCCAGTACGTGCCGATCATGCCGGTGTTCCGGCCGGACGGCAGCTACTCGTACATCCTCACCGACCTCAACGCGTACAACGCGCTGCTCGACGCGCCGCAGACGCCGAACCCGGTGTCGCTCGCGCGCGAGGTGCAGGACTCGCTGAGCGACACGCGACTGCTGGGCAACCTGTTCGCGCAGGCGAACATCTTCCGCGACCTGCGCGCGCGCGTGAGCTTCGGCGCCGACTACGCGGACCGCGGCCGCAACACCTACTACCCGCGGACGACGCTGCGCGGACAGCAGAACAACGGCGAGGCGATTCGCGCCGACGCGATCACGGCGTCGTGGGTGAACGAGAACACGCTGACGTACCAGCGGAAGTTCGACAACGCGCACGACCTCACGGTGCTGGGCGGCTACACACGCCAGCGCACCGACGTCGACCGCACGTCGATCTCGAACACGAACTTCGCGAACGACATCACCGGCTACTACGACATCGGCGCCGGCACGCGCGAGGGCGGCCCGGGCGTCACCTCCGGCCGCACGACGCAGACGCTCGAGTCGTGGCTCGGCCGCGTCAACTACGTGCTGCTCGGCCGCTACATCGCCGCGTTCACGGTGCGCGAGGACGGCTCGTCGCGCTTCGCGGAGAACAAGAAGCGCGGCGCGTTCCCGTCGGGCGCGCTCGCCTGGCGCATCTCCGACGAGCCGTTCTTCGGGCTGCGCCGCTACGTCGACGACCTCAAGCTGCGCGTCTCGTACGGCATCGCCGGCAACCCGTCGATCCGGCCCTATCAGTCGCTCGCCCGCCTCGAGAACCAGGGGTACAGCTTCGGCGGCACGCCGACCGCCGGCTACTACCCGGTGAGCATCTCGAACCCGAACCTCACCTGGGAGACGACGCGGCAGGCCGACGTCGGCATCGACCTCGGGCTGTTCGAGCGCGTGACGCTCGTCGCGGACTACTACGCGAAGCGCACGAACGACCTGCTGCTGAACATCAACCTGCCGTCGGAGACCGGGTTCCAGAGCGCGCTCGCGAACCGCGGGAGCGTCGACAACAAGGGCTTCGAGCTCGGGCTCGACATGCAGCTCGTCACGTCGAAGGCGAAGAACGGCTTCACGTGGCGCTCGAACGTCAACTACGCCTCGAACCGCAACCGCGTCGTCAGCCTCGGCGGCGTGGCGCGCATCGACGCGACGCTCATCACGACCGACTACAACCTGCCGGGCACGTTCATCGAAGTCGGCAAGCCGGTCGGCCGCTTCTTCGGCTTCAAGAACCTCGGCATCATCCGCGACTCGGCGCAGGCGGCGGCGATCACGTACCGCAACTTCAACGGCTCGCGGTTCACGCCGGGGTCGATGCTCGTCGCGAACCTCGACGGCGACACGCTCATCACGCTGAACGACCGCACGGACATCGGCGACCCGACGCCGACGTTCACGCTGGGCACCACGAACACGTTCTCGTTCCGCGGCGTCTCGCTCACCAGCCTGCTCCAGGGCTCGTACGGCGGCAAGATCCTGAACGTGAACCGCATCCGCACCGAGAGCTCGCCGCGCGTCAACGTTCTCGCGGACCGCTTCTACGACGCGTGGACGCCGACGAACCCCGACGGGAAGTACGCGAAGATCGGCGAGAACCCGAACCAGGTCGGCACGAACAACTTCACCGACAACCTGCTCGAGGACGGCTCGTATCTGCGGCTTCGCACGGTCACGCTCTCGTACGGCCTGCCGCAGCGACTGATCCGCCGCGGCAACTTCCAGAATGCGAGCGTCTACGTGACCGGCGCGAACCTGTTCACGATCTCCGACTACTCGGGCTTCGACCCGGACGTGAGTGGCCAGTCGGTCGGCAGCACCAACCGCGGCATCGACATCGGCGCCTATCCGCTCGCCCGCACGATCACGTTCGGTCTGAGCCTCAACTACTGACCACCGCCACTTCGATGAAGACGACTTTCCGATTCGTCGCGACGCGCGGCGCGACATGGCGCGGCGCGACATGGCGCGGCGCGATCACGGCGGCGCTGCTTCCGCTCGTGGCGGGGCTCTCCGCCTGCGACGACGATTTCCTGACCGAGAAGCCGAGCGACTTCGTGTCGCCGGTGAACTTCTATCAGAACTCCGCGGACGCGGTCGCCGCGGTGAACGCCGCCTACGCGACGTTCGTGACCGTGCCGGGGATCGGCAACGACTCGTACCTCGGCCGCAACTTCGAGATGCTCGTCGAGTATCCGACCGAGGTGACGACGAGCCGACTGAGCGCCGCGAACGAGCGCTCGATGATCGGCAACTTCCACCCGCAGTTCACGTCGGTGCACCCGTACCTGCAAGGGGTGTGGCAGGCGGCATACGCCGGCATCAACCGCGCGAACGCGGTGATCGAGCGCGTGCCGGGGATCACGATGGACGAGACGCGCAAGGCGCAGATCGTCGGCGAGGCGAAGTTCCTCCGCGCGCTGCACTACTACTGGCTCGCCGGCCTGTTCGGCGGCGTGCCGATCAAGCTCACCGAGACGCAGGGGATCGAGGAAGCGCCCGTTCCGCGCTCGACGGTCGAGCAGACGTGGGCACAGGTCGCGAAGGATCTGACCGAGGCGGCGGCGGCGCTGCCGAACGCGTGGGGCGGCTCCGACTTCGGCCGCGCGACGAAGGGCGCCGCACTCGCGCTGCTGGGCAAGGCGTACTTGCAGAGCGCGGCGACGGTGCCGTCGCTCGCCGCGAACGCTCAGCGCGCGGTCGACACGTTCAGGCAGGTCACGGCGATCGGCGGCTACTCGCTCGACGCGAACTATGCCTCGCTGTTCGACGGCACGAACGAGCGGAGCCCCGAGGTCGTCTGGTCGATCCAGAACGTGCGCGTCGCGGGGTACGGCGGGCGGCTCACGCAGTGGTTCGTGCCGCTCCCGACGAGCGCGATCTTCTCGAGTCAGCAGAACCAGTTCCAGGCGGAGCGCCCGTTCTACGACTCGTACAACGCGGCCGACATCCGGAAGGCCGGCACGTGGCTCACGAGCTACACCAAGCCGAACGGCTCGACGGTGACGTGGACGTGGACGACGACGACGATCACGACCGCGGCGAACTACGGCTCGACGGGCCCGTCGCCGCGCAAGTACGTCGACACCGGCGCACCGCAGGGTGGGGCGGAGGGGATCGACTATCTCGTGCTGCGCTACGCCGACGTCCTGCTGTCGCAGGCCGAGGCGCAGAACGAAGTCACGGGACCGACCGCGGAGGCCTACGCGCTCGTGAACCAGGTGCGCGCCCGCGCCCGCGTGCCGAACCTCACGGCGGGGCTGTCGAAGCAGGCGTTCAAGGACAGCCTGTACGTCGAGCGGCGCTACGAGTTCGCGATGGAGCTGAACGGCGTGTTCGACATGCGCCGCGACTGGGCGTTCGCGAAGAGCCGCGTCGAGGCGAACCTCGCGCAGGCGACGACGCTGAACCGCAGCCCCTTCACGAGCAGCGTCGAGAAGCCCGCCTCGACGACCGCGCTCCGCATCGACGACAAGTGGCAGCTCTATCCGATCCCGGCGCGCATGTGCGAGCTGAATCCGACGCTGACGCAGAATCCCGGGTGGGCGGACGGGATCTGCAAGTGATTTCGTGACGGGAGGAACGGAAGGGACGGGCGAGCCGCACAGCGATGCGCTCCGCCCGTCCCTTCCGTTCCTCCTGTCGAAACGACCAGCCGACAGATCATGAACTATTCACGAGTCATCGCGTCGCTCGCAGTCATCGTGGCGCTGCCCGACGTCGCGCGTGCCCAGGTCACCTACCGCCCCGAGATCCTCGCCGAGTCGAAGGCGCGGGTGAAGGCGGGGGACGCGGCGCTGAAGCCGGCGTACGACCGCCTGCTCAAGGACGCCGAGAAGGCGCTCAAGGCGCCGATCGCCGTCGTCACGGACAAGCGCACGCTCCTCGCGCCGACGAACGACCCGCACGACTACTTCAGTCTCAGCCCGTACTGGTGGCCCGACCCGAGCAAGCCGGACGGGCTGCCGTACATCCGTCGCGACGGCGAGACGAACCCGGAGAGCAAGCGCGACCTCGACCAGCCGCGCGTCGCGGCGATGGGCGGGAACGCGTACACGCTCGCGCTCGCGTACTACTTCAGCGGCGACGAGCGATACGCCGCGCGCGCGGCCGAGCAGCTGCGCGCGTGGTTCCTCACGCCGGCGACGCGGATGAACCCGCACCTGCGCTTCTCGCAGAACGTGCGCGGGAATCCGGCCGAGCGCGGAAGCGGGATCATCGACACGCGCTGGTTCGTCGAAGCGACTGACGCCGCGCGACTGCTGCGGGGGTCCAAGGGCTGGACGGCCGCCGACCAGCAGGGGCTGCAGGACTGGATGCGCCAGTATCTGACCTGGCTGTGGACGAGCACGAACGGTCAGACCGAGCACGCGGCGAAGAACAACCACGGCTCGTGGTACGCAGCGCAGGCGGGGGCGATCGCGATGTTCGTCGGCGACACGGCGATCGCGCGGCAGCTCGTGAACGAGGCGAAGCCGCGCATCGGCTGGCAGATCACGCCGAAGGGCGAGCAGCCGATCGAGCTCGAGCGGACGCGGTCGTACCACTACGCCGGATTCAACGTCGAGGCGCTGTCGCGGGTCGCGCAGATCGGCACATCGTTAGGCGTCGACCTCTGGTCGTATCAGGCGCCCGAGGGAGGGAGTCTGCGCCGCGCGACCGACCACCTCGCGGCATACGCGCTCGATCCGAAGGCGTGGCCCGGCCAGCAGATCGACGACGTCGGCTCGGAGGTGCTGCTCGTCTCGTTCCGCCGCGGCGCCCGCGTGTGGGGCGGCGCTCCGTACGCGGCGACGATCGGCGGCCTCGACGGGTCGTCGACCGATCGCAGTGCGCTGCTCTACCCAGACCCGAAACTTCCCGTTCGCAAGTAGATGCCCATGCTTCGCCGTCTCACGCTCGCCGCGGCCGCCGCCGCCGCCGCCGCCGCGGCCGCCGCAGTCACCGTCATCGCGGCGCCGGCCGCGCAGGCCCAGCGCCCGCACCCGAGCATCTTCCTCACGAAGCAGGAGGCGCTCGACATCCGCGCGGCGCAGGGGAAGTATCCGCTGCTCGATCGCTCGCTCGCCGCGGCCCGCCAGCAGATGACGGCCGCGTTCGCGCGCCCGATCGAGACGCCGCCGCCAGGCGAGGCGGGGGGCTACGCACACGAGCGGCACAAGCAGAACTACCGCGACATGCAGACGGCCGGGACGCTCTGGCAGATCACGGGCGACGCGCGCTACGCGCGATTCGTGCGCGACATGCTCGAGCAGTACGCCGTGCAGTACCCGACGTTGGGCGCCCACCCGCTGAACAAGAACCAGTCGGCCGGAAAGCTCTTTCACCAGGCGCTGAACGAGGCGAACTGGCTCGTCGCGACGAGCATCGCGTACGACTGCGTCTACGACTTCCTCTCCGCGGCGCAGCGCGCGCGCTACGAGGCGAACGTCCTGCGCCCGATGGCCGAGTGGCTGTCGAGCCAACATCCCGACGAGTTCGATCGCATCCACAACCACGGCACGTGGGCGACCGCGTCGGTCGCGATGCTCGGCTACGTCATCGGCGACACGTCGTACGTGAACCGCGCGCTCTACGGCACGAAGCGCGACGGCGAGGGCGGCTTCGTGCGGCAGCTCGACCTGCTGTTCTCGCCCGACGGCTACTACATGGAAGGGCCGTACTACATCCGGTACGCGCTCATGCCCTTCTTCCACTTCGCCGAAGCGGTGCAGCGCGCGCAGCCGTCGGTGGCGCTGTACGCGTACCGAGACAGCATCCTCAAGAAGGCGCTGTACTCCGCGGTCCAGACGGCGTACCCGAACGGCGTGTTCCCGCCGATCAACGACGCGTCGCGCACGATGTCGATCGTGTCGCCCGAGGTCGTGCTCGCGGTGGACCTCGCGTACGCGCGCTACGGAGCGAACGCGAATCTGTTGGGCGCCGCGGCGATCCAGAACGCGGTGATCCTGAACGGCGCGGGGCTGAAGGTGGCGCGCGCCGTCGCGGCGCGGGCGACGCCCCCGGTCATGAGCTTCGGCTCCATCGAGTTCACCGACGGCTCCGACGGGCAGCGCGGGGGGCTCGGCATCCTGCGGAGCGGCACGGGGCAGAGCGCCTCGATGCTGCTCATGAAGTACGGCGTGCACGGCCAGGGGCACGGCCACTTCGACAAGCTGCACTTCACGTTCTTCGACGGCGGGCGCGAGGTCATCCCCGACTACGGCTTCTCGCGGTGGATCAACATCGAGCCGAAGTTCGGCGGGCGCTATCTGCCCGAGAACGACACGTACGCGATGCAGACGATCGCACACAACACGGTCGTCGTGGACAGGACGACGCAGAACGAGGGGAACGAGCGCGCCGACGAGGCGGTGTGGCCCGCGCGCCACTTCTTCGACACGTCGAATCCCGCCGCGCAGGCGATGAGCGCGACGACCGACAAGGTCTACCCCGGCGTGGCGATGCAGCGCACGATGCTGCTGCTGCGCGACGCGCGGCTGCCCCACCCGGTCGTCGTCGACCTCTACCGCATCGCGAGCGGCGCGCGGCACACGTACGACTATCCGATCCACTTCCGCGGCCAGCTCGTCTCGGCGAGCCCGGCGTACCAGGCGTCGACGACCGAGCGGCGAGCGTTAGGCACGAGCGACGGCTACGAGCATCTGTGGGGCGAGGCGTCGACGCGCACCGACAGCACCGTGCGGCTCACCTGGGTCGACGGCGACCGGTACTACTCGACGACGACGGCGGCCGCGCCGAACACCGAGGTGCTGTTCGCCCGCACCGGCGCCGGCGATCCGAACTTCAACCTCATCGTCGAGCCGATGATGATCGTCCGGCGGACGGCCGGCGACGCGCTGTTCGCGTCGGTCATCGAGCCGCACGGCTACTGGAACGAGATGGAAGAGCGGTCGGCCGACGCGCGCAGCGCGGTGCGGAGCGTGCGCGTGTTGGGCACGAGCGCGGAAGGGAGCGTCGTCGAAGTGACGGCGACCGGCGGCGTGCGGTGGGTCGTGATGGTCACGAACGGGCCCGCGTCGGCGACCGCGCGACACTCGGTCACGTTCGGCGGGCAGACGTATGCGTGGACCGGCAATTTCGCGGTGAGTGGGATTCAGACTGGCCGCTGAGCAATTTTTTTTGGACAGAAGGAACGGAAGGTACAGAAGACGAGCCTGTGCGCAGTTCTTCTGTGCCTCCTGTCCCTTCCGTCAAAAACACACAGGAGAACAATGCACGCTGATCTGAACGGAAAGGTCGCGATCGTCACCGGCGGCGGGCGCGACATCGGCGCCGCCGTCGTGCGCGCGCTGGCCGAGCGCGGCGCGGCGGTCGCGGTGAACTACGCGCACAGCGCGGAACAGGCGAACGCGCTCGTGCGGGAGCTGACGGCGGGCGGCGCGAAGGCGGTCGCCGTGCAGGCGGACCTGATGAAGACCGAGGACGCGGCGCGGCTCGTGCGCGAGACCCGCGCCGCGCTCGGCGACACGATCGACATCCTCGTCAACAACGCCGGCGGCATCGTCGCGCGGCGCAAGCTCGACGAGATGGACGCCGCGTTCTGGGACGAAGTGTTCGCGCTCAACGTGCGCAGCACGTTCCTCGCGACGCAGGCCGCGCTGCCGCACTTCGCCGAGGGGGCAGCGGTCGTGAACCTGTCGTCGCTCGCGGCGCACGACGGCGGCGGCGGCGGCGCGATCGCCTACGCGGCGGCCAAGGGCGCCGTGCTCACGATGACGCGCGGGATGGCGAAGGAGCTGGGCGCCCGCAAGATCCGCGTGAACTGTGTGTCGCCGGGGATGATCGCGACGACGTTCCACGACAAGCACACGCCGCCGGCGGCGCGCGAGGCGACGGCGGCGAAGACGTTGATGGGGCGACAGGGAGACGCGGCCGACGTCGCGAACGCGGTGTGCTTCCTCGCCTCCGACCAGTCGGCGTACATCACCGGCGAGTCGATCGAGATCAACGGCGGCCTGTACTTCGTCTGAGATGCCTGACGACACGCAGGACGTGCAGGGGATGCACAGCCCGACGATCGTCCGCTCGGGCGAGACGGCGTGGACCGAGACGGGCGTCGGCGTGCGGCGGCAGATCCTCGGCTACGGCCCCGACCTGATGCTCGTGCGCGTGGAGTTCGAGGCGGGGGGAGCGGCGCGCTGCACCACCACCCGCACCGGCAGGTCACGTACGTCGCCGCCGGCTCGTTCGAGGTGGTCGTCGGCGACGAGCGCACGACGCTCGTCGCCGGCGACTCGTTCTTCGCGAAGGCCGACGTCGAGCATGGCGTCACGGCGATCGAGGCGGGAACGCTGATCGACGTGTTCACGCCGGCGCGAGCGGACTTCCTGTGAGCGGCCGGGGGGCGGGGGTCGGAGGTCGGGGATCGGGCGTTCGACACCCGACCCCCGGTCCCCGATCCCCCATCAAGGGGCTCCGCTGGTGGATCATCGCGATGATCTGCCTCGTGACGATCATCAACTACATCGATCGCCAGACGCTGAGCGTGCTCGCGCCGACGATCCGCGAGCAGTTCGGCATGACGAACGCGTCGTATTCGCGCGTCGTCACGACGTTCCTCCTCGGCTACACGATCTCGCAGGCGCTGTCGGGGAAGCTGCTCGACCGGATCGGGACGCGCGCCGGCTTCATGCTGTTCGTCGGCATCTGGACCGTGGCGTCGGTGGCGCATGCGTTCGCGCGCAACGTGACCCAGCTCTCGGCCTTCCGCTTCGTGCTCGGGATCGGCGAGGCGGGGAACTGGCCCGGCGCGGCGAAGGCGGTGGCCGAGTGGTTCCCGATCCGCGAGCGCGCGTTCGCGATGTCGATCTTCAACGGCGGATCGACGATCGGCGCCGTGGTGGCGCCCCCGCTCATCGCGTTCGTCGCGCTGAACTACGGCTGGCGCTACGCGTTCTTCATCGGCGCCTCGCTGTCGCTCGTGCTGATGACGCTCTGGTACTTCTTCTTCCGCGCGCCGGCCGAGCACCCGCGACTGTCGGAGGAGGAGCGGGCGTACATCCTCGCGGGGCAAGCTGAATCCGCGATCCCCGATCCCCGGGTCGCACCGCGTCGCCCGTGGCTCTCGCTCTTCCGCCACCGCCAGGTCTGGGCGCTCATCGCGGCGCGCTTCTTCACCGACCCGATCTGGTGGTTTCTGATCTCGTGGCTGCCGAACTACCTCAAGTCGGAGCGCGGGTTCGGCCTGGCGCAGATCGGGCTGCTCGCGTGGATTCCCTTCCTCTTCGCCGACGCCGGCAATCTGTCGGGCGGCGCCGTGTCGAGTCTGCTCATCCGTCGCGGCTGGACGGTCGACGCCGCGCGCAAGGCGGTACTGCTGCCGAGCGCGCTGCTCATTCCGTTGGGCGTCGTGACGATCCTCTTCACGCGGAGCGACGCGCTCGCGATCGCCGGCATCAGCCTCGTCGCCTTCGCGTTCCAGAGCTGGATCGTGAACGTCCACACGCTGCCGAGCGACTGCTTCCCGACGCAGGACGTCGGCTCGGTGTTCGGCATCGGCGGCACGGCGGCGGGGATCGCGAGCATGGGGTTCACCCTGCTCGTCGGGTGGGTCGTCGATCGGTACTCGTACACGCCGGTGTACGTGATGGTCGGGCTGATGGCGCCGCTGGCGGCGATCCTGTTCCTCGTCGTCATGCGGCGGATCGAACGGGTGCCCGAGGCGGCGTGAACTCGCTCGGAGTGTCGCCGTGCAGATGACCTTCCGGTGGTACGGCGCGACCGACGCCGTTCCACTCGCCCACATCCGCCAGATCCCGGGCGTGCGCGGCGTCGTGAGCGCGCTCTACGACGTGCCGGTCGGCGACGTGTGGCGGCGCGACGCCGTGCAGCAGCTCGCGGACACGATCGACGCCGCCGGCCTCGCGCTCGCCGTCGTCGAGAGCATCCCGGTCCACGAAGACATCAAGCTCGGCCGGGCGTCGCGCGACCGGCTCGTCGACCGGTACTGCGACAGCGTTCGGCACCTGGGCGAGGTGGGCGTGCCCGTGCTGTGCTACAACTTCATGCCGGTGTTCGACTGGACGCGCACCGACCTCGCGCGTCGGCTCCCCGACGGCTCGACCGCGCTCGCCTACGACCACGAGCAGCTCGCCCGCATCGACCTGTCGCGCGGCACCGGTGACCTCCCCGGCTGGGCGACCGCGTACTCGGCCGACGAGCTCGCGGCGCTGCTGCACGCGTACGCACAGGTCGACGCCGAACGACTGTGGGCGAACCTCGCCTACTTCCTCGAGCGCGTCGTGCCGGTCGCGGCCGAGTCGAACGTGCGGATGGCGATCCATCCGGACGATCCGCCGTGGCCGATCTTCGGCCTGCCGAGAATCGTCACGAACGCCGCCGCGCTCGACCGACTCGTCGACCTCGTCGATTCGCCGGCGAACGGCGTCACGTTCTGCACCGGATCGTTAGGCGCTGACCCGGCGAACGACCTTCCGGCGATGGCGCGGCGGCTCGGCGAGCGCGGGCGCATCAACTTCATGCACTGCCGCAACGTGCGCGTGACCGGGGAGCGCCGCTTCAACGAGTGCGAGCACCCGACCGCGTTCGGCGCGGTCGACATGCGTGGTGTGTTGCAGGCGCTCCACGACACCGGCTACACGGGGCCGATGCGCCCCGATCACGGCCGCATGATCTGGGGCGAACGAGGGCGTCCGGGGTACGGGTTGTACGACCGCGCGTTGGGCGCGATGTACTTGCAGGGGCTGTGGGAAGGGCTGGCACGCGACGACACCGTCTGACAGGCACTCGCTCATGATCAAGCTGGCTCTCGCGCTCGTTCTCGCCGTGCTGCCGACCGTGGCGTCGGGGCAGTTCGTCGGCGTCTCGCCGCGCCGCAACGACGCCGAGCCGCGTGTCTTCCTCATGCGCACCGAGAACCTGACCGACGCGCGGCAGCGGGTGCTCGCCGGGGACAGGCGGCTGCAGGCGGCGTACGCCGCGCTCGATCAGCAGGCGAAGGCGGCGATGCGCGTCGGCCCGTTCGCCGTCACCGACAAACGCCGCACGGCGCCGAGCGGCGACAAGCACGACTACGTGAGCCTCGGGCCGTACTGGTGGCCGGACTCGACGAAGCCCGGCGGACTGCCGTACGTGCAGCGCGACGGACAGGTGAATCCGGAGAACCGCCTCGACTCCGACTCGCCGCACTTCCTGAAGTTCGTCGACGCCGTCGAGACGCTCGCGCTCGCCGGGTGGTTCACGCGCAACGACGACTACACGCGGCGGGCGGCGCTGCTCATCCGCACCTGGTTTCTCGCGCCGGCGACGCGGATGAACCCGAACCTGCTGTACGCGCAGGGAATCCCCGGCATCACGGACGGGCGCGGGATCGGCATCATCGACACGCGCGACATCGCGCGCGTCATCGACGCGATCGGCCTCGTCGCGACGACGCCGTACTGGACGGACCGCGACGAGCGCGAGATGCAGGCGTGGTGCAAGTCGTTCCTGACCTGGCTCACGACGCACCCGTACGGGATCGACGAGCGCGACGCGGCGAACAACCACGGTGTGTGGTACGACGCGCAGATCGCCGCGCTCGCGCTCTACGTGCGCGACGTGCCGCTCGCGCAACGCACCATCGCGCAGAGCGCGGCGCAGCGGTTCACGGCGCAGGTGCGCCCCGACGGCGAGATGCCGCTCGAGACGGCCCGCACGCGGCCGCTGCACTACACCCTGTTCACGCTCGAGCCGTTCGAGCGGCTCGCGGAGCTCGGCCGGCATGTCGGGGTCGACTTCTGGCGCTGGCAGTCGCCGAGCGGAGCGACGCTGCTGGGCGCGGCGCAGTGGGTCGCGCGCTACGCCGACGCCACGGTCGCGCGGCCGAAGGCGGACGTCATGCCGGTGGCGCCCGACGAGTTCCTCCTCCCGCTGCGGCGCGCCGTGCAGGTGTTCGGCGACCCGGTGACCGCGGCGGCGATCGGGAAGCTGCCGGCGGACGTCGTGGAGGCCGATCGATCGCGGCTGCTGTATCCGGACGTGCCGTGAACCGCCGGGGATCGGGGATCGGCGATCGGGGCTCGACGCGCGGGGTCGCCGCACTCGTGCTGTGCCTCACGGTCCTCGGCGCGTGCGCGTCGACGAACGGGACGAACGTGGCGGGCGGTGCGAACGTGGCGAACGTGGCGAACGTGGCGAGCGGTGCGCTCGGTCCCGTCCGACTCGCGTCGGCGACGGCGCTCGACTCGGCGGCGCGGCGGGCGATCGAGTCCGCGACGCGGACGCTCGCCGCGACGGCGGACGCGCTCGACCCGGCGAACGGCTTTCCTCGCATGACCGACGCGAGCGGGCGCTGGGTCGTGCAGCCGGTCACGCAGTGGACGAGCGGGTTCTTTCCGGGCTCGCTCTGGTATCTGTATGCGCTGACCGGCGACGCGGCGTGGCGCGCGCGCGCCGAGCGGTGGCAGGCGCCGCTCGCGCCGACGGCGGCGCGCACGAACACGCACGACCTGGGATTCCTGCTCTTCGACAGCTTCGGGCTCGACGCGCGGCTGACTGGCGACACGCTGGCGCGGACCGTCGTGCTCCGGGCGAGTCGCTCGCTCGCGGCGCGCTTCAACCCGATCGTCGGCGCGATCAAGAGCTGGGACGTCGACACGGTCGACGACCGGCGCCGCGACTGGCCCGGGCGCTTTCCGGTCATCATCGACAACATGATGAACCTGGAGATGCTCTGGTGGGCCGCTCGGCAGCCGGGCGGCGATCCGCGGTGGGCCACGATCGCGACACGCCACGCCGAAACGTCGCTCCGCGCGCACGTGCGCGACGACGCGACCACGGCGCACGTCGCGCTGTTCGATCCGCGAACCGGTGCGCTCCTCGGACGTGTGACGTGGCAGGGACACGCCGACAGCTCCGTGTGGTCGCGCGGGCAGGCGTGGGCCGCGTACGGCTTCACGGCGGCGTACCGCGAGACGCGGCGTCCGGAGTTCCTCGCCGGCGCGCGCCGCACCGCCGACTGGTTTCTCGCGCACCTGCCAGCCGATCAGGTGCCGTACTGGGACTTCCTTCACCCCGACATCCCGCGCGCCGAGCGCGACGCGTCGGCCGCGGCCGTCAT
The DNA here is from genome assembly GCA_963843845.1 of uncultured Gemmatimonadaceae bacterium. Taxonomy (GTDB): domain Bacteria; phylum Gemmatimonadota; class Gemmatimonadetes; order Gemmatimonadales; family Gemmatimonadaceae; genus Gemmatirosa. The sequence goes on from CAWJMB010000002.1 coordinate 315,184, forward strand.
GACATCCGCGCTGTTCGAGCTGGCACGCCTCGCCGAGGGGGACGAGCGCGCCCGCTACCGGACGGCGGCGGAGCACATCCTGGCGTCGCTGTGCGCGAACTACCTCGGTCCGAGCGCGTCGAACGCGGCGCTGCTGCTCCACGCGACCGGCAACCGTCCGGCGAACGGAGAGATCGACACGGGGATCGTGTACGCCGACTACTACTTCCTCGAGGCGCTCTACCGGTACGAGCAGTCGAGAGTCGTGCGATGACCGAACGCGCGGGAGGACGGCCTCTCTTCTAAAGATGTGGCGTGGTCGCCACATGCCGCTTCCGACTCGTCACATTCACTATTGCACATTACCACCGCCGGTGTAACACTTGCCCTTACCGTACTCAGCCGTATGCCCTCGATACCGCTTGATCTCATGAAGAAGCTCGTAGCCGTAGCCGCTCTCTTGCTCGCAGTCGTCGCCCCGCGCACGTCGTCCGCCGGATCGACCTATCGCACGTTCACCGACCGCGCGGCGTACATGGCGTCGCTGTTCAGCGGCACCACGTCGTTCACCCCGACGCCGGTCGACGGCAGCAGCGCGGTCGGTCCGATCGCTCTGACCACGAGCGGCGCCTGCGCGCTCCCGCCGAGCGTGTTCGGCGGCGTCATCGCGTTCGCGACGCAGGATGACGGCTCGGGGGCGACGTGTCCGGCGGGTGGGGCAGCGACGCTGAACTTCAACACGGGTGCGCCGGGCATCGTCGGATTCGGCGTCGACCTCGGATCGCTGGGCGGCGACGCCACCGTCAGCGCGTTGGCCTCGTTCGGCGGCCCGGGGTTCACGCCGGAAAGCGGCAACAACCCGCAGACGTACACCCTCCTCGCGAACGCGAACACGCAGAGCTTCTTCGGTGTCATCCTCACGCCGGGTTTCATCGGGCCCCAGGAGATCTCCTCGGTCTCGGTGAGTGTGACGAGCCCCAACGGGCTCATCGGCCTCGACGACGTGACGTACGCGACGTTCACCCCCGCGTCGACCGTCCCGGAGCCGACGACGCTCGTCCTCCTCGGCGGCGGGCTCGCGGCGATCGGTGGGCTGGCTGCGCGCCGGCGCCGCTCGGCGTAACGGCAGCGAGCAGTGCACGAAGGGCCGGCGCGAACCTCGCGCCGGCCCTTCGTGCGTCGGAGAGTCGCGCTCGGCGCCGTCGCCGGCGCCGTTCAGCGCCGTTCAGCGCCGCCGGCGCGCGAGGGCGTGGGCGAGGAGCACCCCAACCGCGATCAGCGTCGAGACGACCCCGACGGTGTCGCCGAAGCGCACGAATGGTGTCACGACGTCGGTCGTCGACACGGCGAACGTCGGCGCGGCGGCGACGAACAGCGCCGTCTCGCCGGCGATCCGCCCGAGCGGGTCGATGAGTGCGGAAGGGCCCGAGTTCGCGTCCTGCACGGCGCTCATGCGCGTCTCGACCGCGCGGAGGCGCAGGTGCGCGAGGTGCTGCGACGGGCCGGGGGTGCGGCCGAGCCACGCGTCGTTCGTGAGCACGACGAGGAAGTCGGCTCCGCGCTGCCGGACGCCGCGCGCCGCCGCCGGGAACGCAGACTCGAAACAGATGAGCACGCCGGCGCGCCCGATGCCCACGCGGAACGGCGGCTGCGCTCCCCCGTGCCCGAAGCCCTGCGTTCCCTGGGTCAGGAAGGGGAGGTAGCGCACGAAGGGCGTCATCTCGAGCAGCGGAACGAGCGTCTCCTTGCGATAGTGCTGCGCCGCGTCGAGCGTGCCGTCGCGCCCGGTCAGGAGCGCCGAGTTGTAGATGAGAAACTGCCCGCCGCCGAGCACGTCGAGGTCGACGACGCCGCTGACGAGCGGTGCGTCGACGGCGCGCGTGACGGCGCGGAGGGTGTCCGTCCACTCCGGGAACTCGCGTAGAAAGCCGTTCAGCGCCGTCTCCGGCCAGACCACCAGGTCCGAGCGCCGGGCGGCGGTCGCGCGGCTCATCGCCGCCAACCGCCCGACCTGCTCGCGCTCGGTGCCGCCGGTGCTCTTCTCCTCCTGCGGCACGTTCGGCTGGATCACCGTGACGCGGCCGAGCGGCTGCAGGGTGATCGTGGCGAGCCGGAGCGCTCCGTAGCCGGCGAGCGCGCCGACGGTGAGGGTCGCGCCGGCGAGACGGAGGGCGACGGCGCGGGCGCCCGACCGGCGGGCGAGCCACGCGCTCGCCACGAAGCCGCCGGCCATGGCGAGCACGAACGCCACGCCGCTCGGCCCGCTCAGTTCGGCGGACTGCGCGAAGAGGGGGTGCTGCGCGACGGAGAGCGCGAGGGGCATCCACGACAGCCCGATGTCGGGCACGTGCGCCACGATCCACTCGCCGGCGACCCACCCGACGCCGAGCGCGGGGGCGACCGGCCACCGCCAGCGCGTGACGAGGTACCAGAGGATCGCCGCCGCGATCGCCGGGATGCTGCCGACGAACAGCGCGGTGAACGGAATGCCGAAGCCGCCGACGATCGGCCCTGCGCGCGCGAGCACCAGCGCCGCCCACCAGGCCGACGCCCAGGCTCCGAGAATGCCGAGCCACCAGCCGTCGCGAACGGCGGTGCGCGCGCGGGCTCGCGGCGTGTCGAGCACGAGGGCGGCGAGCAGCGCCGGAACGCCGATCCCGGCGGCGACGCTCCCGACCGGCGGCATCGCGAGTCCGAACAGCGCGCCGCCGGCGGCGGCGAGCGCGGCGGCGCGGGGGGTCGGAACGAGGCGGCGAAGTCGTGCGATCATGCGGTTCGTCAATGTACCGGGGTGTCGCGTCCGTCATCCCGAGCGCAGCGAGGGTGACCGGCTGACGGGCGAGCGCCAACGCCCCCCCGTCGCGCTGCGTAGCTCACCGACGACCGAACGTTCCCCGCATCACACTCCCAATGACCGACCGCCGCGATTTCCTCAAGACGCTCGGCGCCGTGACGCTCGCCGCGGGGGTCGCCCGCCCGCTCGACGCGGCCACCCGTCTCGTCGCGCCGCCCGTGCTGTACACCGACCCCGCGATCGCCGAGCTGGCGCTCGACGCGCTGCAGGCGGCGAAAGACGCCGGGGCGACCTACGCCGACGTGCGCTTCGGGCGCTACCGGCGGCAGTCGGTGAGCACGCGCGAGCGGCAGGTCACCGGCGTCAGCGACAGCGAGTCGTACGGCGTCGGCATCCGCGCGCTCGTCGGCGGCGCGTGGGGGTTCGCGTCGACGGCGGACGTGACGAAGGAGAACCTGCGGCGCACGGCGACCGAGGCCGTCCGGACGGCGCGGGCGGCGAAGCGCGTGCAGCGGCGCCCGGTGGAGCTGGCGCCGGTGGCGGCGGCGAAGGGCGTGTGGAAGACGCCGATCCGGGTCGACCCGATGGACGTGCCGATCGAGGAGAAGGTCGCGCTGCTGCTCGCGACGAACGAGGCGGCGCTCAAGGTGAAGGGGGTGCGCTTCGCGAGCACGAGCGTGAGCGCGCTGCGTGAGGAGAAGACGCTCGCGACGACCGACGGCACGATGGTCACGCAGACGTTCTACCGCACGTGGCCGACGTTCAGCGCGACGGCCATCGGGACCGGGGGCTTCGAGTCGTACAACGAAGAGCTCGCGCCGCGCGGCTCGGGGTGGGAGTACGTCACGTCGCTCGACATGCCGAACGCCGCCGAGCAGTGGGCGTCGCGCGCCGCGGAGAAGCTGACCGCGAAGTCGCTCGAGCCGGGGCGCTACGACGTCGTGCTCGACCCGCGCAACCTCTGGCTCACGATTCACGAGAGCGTCGGCCACGCGCTCGAGCTCGACCGCGCGATGGGCTACGAAGCGAACTACGCCGGCACGAGCTTCGTCGCCCCGCCCGACAAAGTGCTCAACACGCTCCAATTCGGCTCGCCGCTCATGACGGTGCGCGCCGACCGCACGACGCCCGACTCGCTCGCCCGCGTCGCCTGGGACGACGAAGGCGTGCCGGCCGAGCAGTGGACGCTGATCGACAAGGGCGTCGTGAAGGACTATCAGACGACGCGCGAGCAGGCGGCGTGGATCGCGCCGCTGACCGGCGTGCGGCGCTCGCACGGCTGCTCGTTCGCGCAGTCGTGGAGCGACGTGCCGTTCCAGCGGATGCCGAACGTGTCGCTGCTGCCGAACGAGCGCGACGTCACGCTCGACGACATCGTCGCGGCGACCGACCGCGGCGTGATGTTCACGAACCGCGCGACGTATTCGATCGACCACCAGCGCTACAACTTCCAGTTCGGCGGCCAGGCGGCGTGGGAGATCCGCAAGGGGAAGATCGTGGGCATGGTGAAGGACTGCGCGTACCAGGCGACGACGACGAACTTCTGGAAGTCGCTCGACATGCTGGGCGGCCGCTCCTCCTACTTCCTCGGCGGGACGTTCAACGACGGCAAGGGAGAGCCGGGGCAGTCGAACCAGGTGAGCCACGGCTGCCCGGCGTGCCGCTTCACGAACATCAACGTCATCAACACGGGGAGCGCGTCGTGAGCGGCCCGAAGAGTCTGTTCGGCAGCGGCCGCGCCTTCGGCATGGACCCGCGCGGCGACGCGGAGGCGCTGACGAGGAAGGTGCTGGGCTTCGCGACCGCGGACGAGACGCGCGTGAACGTTCGGCACTCGTGGACCGGCCAGACGCGCTTCGCGGCGGCGGAGATCACGACGTCCGGCAGCGGCGACGACCGCACGGTGACGGTCATCAGCACCGTCGGCCGGCGCCGCGCGTCGGCGTCGACGAACGTGCTCGACGACGCGTCGCTCCGGCGTACCGTCGACCTCGCGGAGCGGCTCGCCCGGCTGTCGCCGGAAGACCCGGAGCTGATGCCCGAGCTCGGGCCGCAGCAGTACGCGCCGGTGCAGTCGTACGACCCGCGCACCGCGGCGCTGACGGCCGACGCGCGTGCCGACGCCGTCGCGAAGGTCGTGAGCGCGGCGCGGAAGGCGGGCCCCGATCTGTTCGTCGCCGGCTACCTCGAGGCGAACGCGACGCACATGAACGCCGTCGCGACGTCGAAAGGATTGTTCGCGTTCCATCAGGGCACCGACGTCAATCTGTCGAACACGGTGCGCACGACCGACGGCACCGGCTCCGGCTGGGCGTCGGCCGGCGCGCGGCAGTGGAGCGACCTCGACCCGGTCGCGTTAGGCACCCGTGCCGCGCAGAAGGCCGTCGCGTCGCAGAAGCCGAGCGCGCTCGAGCCGGGGCGCTACACGGTGATCCTCGAGCCGCAGGCGGTCGGCGATCTCATCCCGCTGCTGTTGGGCGCCTTCAATGCCCGCACGGCGGAGGAAGGGCGGAGCCCGTTCTCGAAGCGCGGCGAGCAGTCGGCCGCGGGTATCACGGCCACGCGCCTCGGCGAGCAGATCGCGGACGCGCGCGTGTCGCTCGTCTCCGACCCGACCGACGCGGAGCTGGCAGGGCAGCCGTTCGACGGAGAGGGGCTTCCGTCGAAGCGCAAAGTCTGGATCGAGAACGGCAAGCTCGCGACGCTGGCGTACTCGCGCTATTGGGCGCAGAAGCGCGGCATGCCGGAGAGCGTGGCCGGCGGCGGCGGGGGCGGCTTCGGCGGGGGGGGCGGCGGCGGCGGCGGCAACCTCAAGATGAGCGGCGGCACGAAGTCGCTCGACGAGCTGATCGCCGGCACCGACCGCGGCATCCTCGTGACGCACAACTGGTACATCCGCCCGCTCGACGCGCGCACCGCGAGCTACACCGGCATCACGCGCGACGGCACCTTCCTCGTCGAGAAGGGGAAGATCGTGCGGAGCATCAAGAACTTCCGCTGGAACGAGAGTCCGCTGCTGATGCTCAATCGCATCATGGAGATCGGCCGCGCCGAGCGGATCTCGGCGGGGCAGATCATGCCGTCGCTCAAGGTCGCGGACTTCAACTTCGCGTCGATCTCGGAGGCGGTGTGAACATTTACGCCGAGAGCCACTAGCGCCTTCACGCCTCGTCAGTCTCACGAACGAGCCTTTGTCGGACGCCACGCCGACAGTACGCTGCCGTCGCGCACGCGGTCGGTGGTGAGACGGGCCGTGCCCGTCTCACCATGAGACATCTCACGTCGGTGTCTGGGCGTGCGGCCGTCTTGCCAACGTACGACTTCTCGGAGGCTCTGCGGGACACTCGCCGGACGCGACGCGATCGGCGCTCTCCGTCAGCGACCGGAAGCCGATGCCCCGCTCCTCCAGCGCGGTGATGCGCTCGATGAGCTGCTTGAGCGAGCGGCCGAGCCGGTCCAGGCGACACACGACCAGCGTGTCGCCCGAGCGGACGTAGTCGAACGCCGCCGAGAGCCCGTCGCGGTCCGCGGTGGCGCCGCCCGCGACGTCCATGAACGTGCGCTCGCAGCCGGCCTTCTGCAGCGCGTCTTGCTGGAGGTTGAGGGACTGCTCGTGCGTGGAGACGCGTGCGTACCCGATCGGCATCGTCGTATCCTCCGGCGGTAGGCCACGACGGCGGGATCCCGGTGCCCACCGTAGGCGCCCGTGCGGCGCCGCCGCCCACTACCGTGCGGTCCGATCGTGGCCGGGCACAAGCGCAGACCAGAGGACCATGCGGCACGCCATGGGGTTCGTCGTCTGCCGAGCGTCGCTGTCGGCGCAGCGATGCCGCGTCTACTCCAGCTGCGCGTAGCGGTGCTCGGCCCAGTCGCCGAACCGCTGCAGCCGATCGAGCACGCGCGCCGCGTCGTTCGGCCGCACCAGGGTCGCCATGTACGACACCTCGTCCTTGCGCTGCAGCACGTAGCGCAACGCGTTGATGGCGGCACGGTCGGCGTCGGTCGCGATACGGACCACCGACTCCAGCAGGTCCACCGCGTCGAGGTGCTCGCCGCTGGCCGACTTCACCTCGCCGGCACGCACTGCCAGTGCATCGGCGTAGGCGATCGCCGCGTGCACGCAGAGGACCGCGAGTCCGTTCCCAGAGAACTCGCCCTGGAATGAGGCCATGGTCTCCGCGTCGGCACGGAAGCCGCGCGCCTTGTGCAGGTACGTACTCGCGTGCGCGCGGTCCACGCGCTTCGTCTTGAGCTTGCGCGTCATGCGCGCACCGACGCGGCTGCACCCGTGGACGTCTGCTGCGACCGGTCGGCTTCCGCCGGGAGGCTCGTGGCCGCGCGCCGCTCGGGCGGCGGGAGGCGGCGCACCCGGCGGAGCGGCCCCGAGGGCCGTCCGCTGAGGAGCAGGCCCTCAGTCGCGACCGCCGTGATCAGCGGGTCGTCGTCGCGCGCCGCGAGCTCCTCGAGCGTGAGCACCACGGGGTGGACGGCGAGCTGGAAGCGGATCTCCAGGGAACGGACGGCGTCCAAGAGGGCGGCCCGCACCGGCTCCTCGTCGGCGGCCTCTGCGAGCACCACCAGCAGGTCCACGTCGCCGGGGGCGGCAGCACCCCGCGCCACGCTGCCGAAGAGCACCACCGCGGCCGGTGCGGGGTGCAGCGCGAGGGCACGCCGCTGGAGCGCCCGCCGGAGCCGCTCGCCGAGCTGCGCTTCCGCCCGGAACACCGGGAGTACCACGCGACGAACCACCTCACGCCGCGTGTCGAGGGTGTAGGCGGCCGAACGCCCCACGTCGGTGCGGCTGACGACGCCCCGCGCCACGAGCCGCTCGAGCGCCTTGCGCACGGCGGACTGCTGCAGCCCGAGGCGGCGGGCGGCGCCGTTCCCGCTCATGGGGCCCGCGACCTGGCTGAGCAGCCGCAGGACGGTGACGTTCAGGCGATCGCCGAAGACGTCTTCGAGGGGCAGCATGGGCGGGCGGTGATCAAGCGTAGGCGAGGGAACCCACCGCAAGGTATAGCCCGAAAGAGCTAGCTCAAGCACCAAAGTGCTAGGTCAGCCCTGAACCAGCTCTCGACGCTCGGCTTTCGATGTGCTCGGCCGACGGGTGGACACGCCCGACGCTGAGCCGACGGTGAGCTGGGGCGACCCACCTCTGCCACAGCGGCCAGCCCGTCTCACTCGCAGCGTTTCTGAAAGGCTCGCCAGCATGGGATGGGCCGGCCATGCGCCGCACTCCTGGTCCCATGCCCGCAGACAGTCGACGGGCGCGCAGAGCGCTGGCAAAGCGTGCCGTCGCTGCGGGGACTACAGGTAGAAGCCCGGAAATGGCGGAGCGTAAGCCCCTCAGTACGACGGCGCGCTGCCGCCCCTCTGGCCGGCGCCAGGGCCGCCACGCGTATTCGCGAGCGAGTGCGTCGGCCAGTACCCGACTCGGGTTACGTGAGGCGACCTTCTTGTCGTGGACGATGCCTGTTCACGCGTTGGGCGCCACCGAGCTCGGCCCCCTCGCGAGCGCATCGAGGAACAGCGGCATGAGCCCGTCCGCCGCGCTTTCCTGCGCTAATGTGCACGGGGTCGCGTGCCGTGCATTCCGGCGTTCGCGCCCATCGTTGTCGCCGCCGTCCGGCTGCGACCCAGCCTGCCAGACCTCGCCCGTGTCCGCACGTCACGCGCTCTGTCTGCTGACCCTCGCCGCGCTGCCCGGCACCCGGGCGCCCGCGCGCGGTGCGCCGTCCGCTGCGCAGGCCGCGGAGGACGTCATCTGTGCCCAGGAACACGTGTTCGGCTCGTCGTCGTCGTTGCTGGGCCTCGTCGACAACGTGCGCGTGCAGGTGGGCGCCGGCCGGCCCTACATCCACGTGCGGGACTCCTTCCAGGACATCGACCCACACCAGCTCGTCTATCCGATCCGTGGCAGCTTCCGGTCCGACGCGTGTTCCGAGCTCGTCGGACCGAATGGGTCGCCGGAACGCCGAGGCAGGAACTGCTCGGTCCGGGAGAACCCGAACGCGTCGGGCGTGTGCTTCACGACCACGTTCGGCGACTGGCGCTGTGACGTGCAGAACAATGCGGTGCCGCTGAACACCGACACCCGGAGTCCCGCGAACAACGCGGCGCCGCCCGTCCCCTGACATCCCACCGTGCTCTCGCCGCCCACGCGAGCCCAGCGCGCGGGCGCTGCAGCAGCCGCGTGCTGAGTTCCCAACACGTGTCGAGGACGTGCAGACGTTCGCGTCGCTCGACGCCAGGCGCATTCGTGCTCGATCGCCGGGCGCTCCATGACGACACCGTACGGTCCGGAGCCTACCCGGGTCGATTCCGCGACATGTTCCGTACACCGCTGCCCGATGTGAGGGACGCACCGAGGGTCGATCGCAGAACGCCGTCTCGCAGTCAGCGTCTCAACCAACTCCCGTCCGGTGAGTTTCGAAACATCAGCCGATTGACGGACTGGACTATGACGGTTCCAGGGCTCGGCACGTGCGATGTTTCGTTCCGAAGAACTATTCAGCTAGCTCCCGCACCACGCGGCACGGATTGCCGGCCGCGAACACCCCCGCCGGCACGTCGCGCGTGACGACGCTGCCGGCGCCGATCACGGCGCGGTCGCCGATGCGCACGCCGGGGAGGATGAGCGCCCCGCCGCCGATCCAGACGTCGGCGCCGATGTCGACCGGCTTGCCGAACTCCTGGCGGCGCCGCAGCTCGGCGCCGAACGGGTGCATCGGGGTGTAGATCTGCACCGCGGGGCCGATCAGCGAGTCGTCGCCGATGCGCACGCGGCAGACGTCGAGCACGACGCAGTTGTAGTTGAAGAACACCCGCTCGCCGAGCTCGATGTTGGTGCCGTAGTCGCAGTAGAACGGCGGCTGCATGCGCACGGTGTCGCCGCCGGTGCCGAACAGCTCGCGGAGCACCGCGCGGCGCACCTTCTCCTCGGTCTCGCGCGTCGCGTTCAGCGCCTGGCAGAGATCGCGCGCCCGCGCCCGCGCCGCGACGAGGTCGGGGTCGGTCGGATCGTACAGCGATCCGGCGAGCATCTTCTCACGCTCTGTCGGCATCGGCTCTCTGCTCGGCTCCTGCGTGGCGGGTCGGACTCGACAGGAAGAGAATAGCCGGCCGCGCTATACTTCTGTGTATGCGTCGCTCGCTCTGGTCTCGCATCCTGACCGCCGTCGTCGGCCTCTGGCTCGTGCTCGAGCTGGGCGACCCGGGGATGCTGCACCTCGCCGCGATGAGCGTCGGGGCGCCGATGACGCACGGCATGGCGGGGATGACGCACGACATGGCCGGGATGTCGCACGACATGGCCGGGATGTCGCACGACATGGGGCCGTCGGCGAAGGGGAACCACGGCGACCACGACGCGCCGAACGGCGGCGCCCCCGAGCAGACCACCTGTCCGTGCGTCGCCGGCGGGTGCGTCACCGCCACCGCCATCGCCCTCGTCGACGCCGCACCGCGGATCACGTTCGCCGACGCGCTCGCGATGACGCCGGCGGCGGAGCGGGTGACCGTCTCGCTGCTGCCGCGCCCGGGACCGCGCTACAGCCGCCCGTACACGACCGGACCGCCGCGCGCCTAGCGCGGCGCGTTCGCTTCGGCAGGATCGGAGCGGATCGCGCCTTCGAGCCGCGATCCCTCACGACGGTACCCCCTCGCACGGGTGGGCCGTCGTCGCATGCCACCCGATCCGTCAGGCCAGAGTCGTCATGTCCGCTCTTCTCTCGACGGCGCGCCGCGCCGCCGTGCTGTCGTCCACGCTCGCCGCGACCGCGAGCGCTACCGCGACCGCTCAGTCCGCGCAGCCGCCGCGCGATACCGTTGCAACCGACAGCGCGCGCACGATCATGGGCGTGCGCGTCACCGCCGACCGCCCCGACGCGCCCCGCCCGGCGATGCAGGCGCTCACCCTCCCCGCGATCGTCACCGTCACGCGTCAGCAGGTGGAGCGGACGGTCAACGTCGTCGACGTGCAGGACGCGGTGAAGTACCTGCCGAGCGTGTTCGTCCGGAAGCGCAACAACGGCGACACGCAGGCCGTGCTGGGAACGCGCGTGTGGGGGGTCAGCTCCAGCGCGCGCACGCTCGTCTTCGCCGACGGCATGCCGCTCTCGGCGCTCGTCGCGAACAACAACACGATCGGCGGGCCGCGCTGGGGACTCGTCTCGCCGGTCGAGATCGCGCGCGTCGACATGATGTACGGCCCGTTCTCCGCCGCCTATGCCGGGAACTCCATGGGCGCCGTCATGGAGATCACCACGCAGCTGCCGCAGGGAAGGCGTCTGGAGCTCGATCAGACGCAGGCGGTGCAGCGCTTCTCGCTCTACGGCACGACCGACAGCTACGCCACGACGCAGACGAACGGCGCCGTCGGCGACCGGTTCGGCAGGTTCGCGTTCTGGCTCAGCGGCAGCTACGCCGACAGTCACAGTCAGCCGCTCAGCTACGTCACGAGCGCGTCGTTTCCCGCCAACACCACGGGCGGCTTCGCCGACCGGAACAAGCTCGGCGCCGCGGCGAACGTGCTCGGCGCGACCGGCCTGCTGCACACCGGCATGACGAACGGCAAGGTGAAGCTCGCGTACGACCTCACGCCGAGTCTGCGCCTCGCCTACACGGGGGGGATCTGGCGCAACGAGGCCGACGCGGGCGTCGACTCGTATCTGCACCGCACGACCGGCGGCACCGCGACGTTCGCCGGACTGGCGGGGTTCGCGAGCGGCTACTACCGCCTCGTGCAGCGCCACTCGTCGCACAGCGTGTCGCTGCGCACGAACGGCGACGTGACCGCGCGGCGCGACTGGGACGGCGAGGTGATCGCGACGCGATACCGCTTCGACAAGGACCAGCAGCGCACCCCGTCGACGGCAGCTGCAACGGCGGACACGTTCGGCGTCGCCGGCCGCCTCGCGGTGCTCGACGGCACGGGGTGGGAGACGGTCGATCTCAAGGGCGCGTGGCACCGCGGCGGCGTCGGCGCGCGGCACACCGTCACCGCGGGGGCGCACGTCGACCGCTACACGCTCGTGAACCCGACGTACACGACGTCGAACTGGCGCGACCCCGACGCGCGCACCGGCGTCGCGACGCAGGGCGACGGCCGCACGCGGACCGCCGCGCTCTGGGCGCAGGATTCGTGGCGCGTCGTGCCGGCCGTGACGCTCACGGTCGGCGGGCGCTGGGAGGACTGGCGCGGCTACGACGGCTACAACGTGAACGGGGCGACACGCGTCACGCAGCCGGTCGTCTCGGCGACGACGTTCTCGCCGAAGGCGATCGTCGCGTGGGACGCCGCGCCGCAGCTCACCGTGACGGGCTCGGTCGGGAAGGCCTACCGCTTCGCGACGGCGGCGGAGCTGTATCAGCTCGTGTCGACCGGGGTGACCTTCACCGCCCCCGACCCGAACCTGAAGCCCGACGACGTGCTCGCCGGCGAGCTGCGCGTCGAGCGGCGCTTTCCGTCAGGCACCGTGCAGCTCGCCGGCTTCACGCAGGACGTCCACGACGCGATCGTCGCGCAGTTCCTGCCGCTCGTGCCCGGCTCGAACACACTCTACTCGGCCGTCTCGAACGTCGACCACGTGCGGGCGACCGGGGCCGAGCTGGTGTTCGGGACGCGCGACCTCGGCCTGCGCGGGCTGGAGGTGCAGGGGAGCGCGACGTACCTGAGCGCGAAGATCCTCGCGCTGAGCGGCCGCGCGAGCGCGACGGCGCCGGCGGGGAGCGCGGTCGGCAAGTTCCTGCCGAACATCCCGCGGTGGCGCGGCACGGTGACGGCGACGTACCGCCCGGTCGATCGGCTCGCGCTGTCGACGGGGGGGCGCTACAGCGGCCGGCTCTACACGACGCTCGACAACAGCGACGTGCGCTTCAACACGTGGCAGGGGTTCGACGGCTGGTTCGTGATGGACGCGAAGGCGAGCTACCGGCTCGACCGCCACCTCGCGCTGTCGCTCGGCGCCGACAACGTCCTGAATCGGAAGTACTTCCTGTTCCACCCGTTCCCGCAGCGCACGTTCGTCGGGAACCTCAAGTACACGCTGTGATGCGACCTGCCGCTCCGCTCGCTCCGTTCGCTCCGCTCGCTCGGCTCGTCGCGCTCGCCGGCTGCGCCGCGCTGACCACCCTCGCGGCGTGCGAGGGCGGGCGCCCTCCGGCGGTCGACGGCACGCCGGCGCCCGCGTACGCCGCGCGGACGCTCGACGACGCGCCCGTGACGCTCGCCGCACAGCGCGGCGCCGTCGTCGTGCTGAACCGGTGGGCGACGTGGTGCGGGCCCTGTCGCGAGGAGATCCCGCAGCTCGAGGCGCTGCACCGCCGCGTCGCCGGACAGGGGGTGCGCGTGATCGGTGTGAGCATCGACGCGGCGGGCTCGGGACTCGACGTGCGCGACTTCATGCAGGAGCACGGGGTGACGTACACCGTGTGGCTCGACCCGAGCGACCAGTTCGCGCCGACGTTCGGCTCGGTCGGCGTGCCGGAGACGTTCGTCATCGATCGCGCGGGGATCGTTCGCTGGCGGCACGTCGGCGGTATCACCGCGGGCGACACGACGCTCGCGGCGGCCGTGCGGCGCGCGCTCGACTCCTGACCCTCTCACCGGACTTCCATCGATGCAGCTCATTCGTTTGCTCGGCGTCGCGGCGGTCGCGAGCCTGACGGCCGCGGGGCAGGTGCCGAACGGCGCGCCGCCGGGCGTCGTCACCCTCGCGGTCGAGGGGCGCGCGAGCGCGAACCCGTCGGTCGCCGCGGCCGGCCGCTTCGTCGCCGTCGCGTTCTCCGCCGCGACGACGAACGCCATGGACATCTTCATCGCGACGAGCCGGGACGGCGGCGCCACGTTCTCGGCCCCGGTGCGCGTGAATGCGGTCGACGGCGAGGCGCGCGTCAGCGGCGAGGAGCCGCCGCGCGTCGCGCTCGTGCCGGCGGCGGGGGGCACGGGGCGTACGGGGGGCACGCCCGACGTCGTCGTCGTGTGGACCGCGAAGGCCGGCGCCACGTGGCGCCTGCTCTCGGCCCGCTCGCGCGACGGCGGGCGCACGTTCGGCGCGTCCGCGCCGGTGCCGGGAAGCGACGCCGGCGGGTCGCGCGGGTGGCAGTCGGTGGCGGTCGACCCGTCGGGGCGCGTGTCGGTGCTCTGGCTCGACCACCGCGGCCTCGAGCAGGCGCCGATGCAGCACGGCGGTGCGGTGCCCGCGGCGCCGAACGTGGCTGCACCGCCGGCGCCGAAGGCCGACCCGACCGAGCGCGCCGCGCTCTCGCAGCTCTATTTCGCGACGCTCGGCGGGGCGGGGCGCGCGGTGACGCGCAGCGTCTGCTACTGCTGCAAGACCGCGCTCGTCGCTGCCGGAAACGACGTCTACGCCGCATGGCGCCACGTCTACCCGGGGAGCGTGCGCGACATCGCGTTCGCCGTGTCGCACGACCGCGGGCGTACGTTCTCGTCGCCCGCGCGCGTGAGCGAGGACCGCTGGCAGATCGACGGCTGCCCGGACAACGGCCCCTCGCTCGCCGTCGACGCCGCGCGCCGTGTGCACGCCGTGTGGCCGACGGCCGGCCCCGGCCCGGGCGCGACCGGGAACGCGCCGTCGCTCGCGCTCTACTACGCCGTCTCGCGCGACGGCCGCACGTTCTCGCCGCGCGCCGCGCTCCCGACGCGCGGCCCGGCGTCGCACGCGGCGGTGGCGATCGGCGGCGACGGCGCGCCGATCGTGATGTGGGACGAGACCGTGGCCGGCGCGCGGCGACTCGGCGCGGCGCGGGTGCGCACCGACGGCGCGGGGCGTGTCACCTTCGAGGCGGTGCCGCCGCCGGACGCGGGCGCGGGGCAGTGGTATCCGGCGCTCGCCGCGAGTGGCCGCACGACGGTGGCGGCGTGGGTGCGGCAGGCCGGCCCGACGACCGTGGTCGGCGTGGGGGCGGTGCGGTGAGGGACCGCGGGAAATCGCGCGCACGTGGCGCTCTGACCTGTAGGACGGCTCGCAGGAGCCGCCGCACAGGTCAGAGCGCCACGTCTCCCGAGGACTCCGCATGCGCACCATCAGAACGATCCGCACCGCCCCGGCGCTCGCCGCGCTGCTCGCCGCGCTGCTCGTCGCGCCGCTCACCGCCGAGCGCGCGACGGCCCAGGTCATCTCCACGCTGCCGGCGGAGTACAACTTCGCGGCCGATGCCTACACCGGCGCGAACTACCGCTACGTCGGCGAGAACTTCGTCGTGCCGAGCGGCGTCGGGAACGGCTTCCTCCGCGCCCTCACCGTCGGCGTCGAGGGGATCTCCGGCCGCCCCGACCTCGTGCAGCTGCGCACGTTCGTCTACGCGTGGGACGGCAACCGGCCGACTGGCTCGGCGCTCTACACGAGCCCGATCTTCTCCCCCCCGGCGACGTCGGGCTTCGTCTACCACACGTTCGCCCCCGACGTGCAGCTGACGGTCGGGAGCTCCTACGTCTTCTTCCTGAGCGGCGTGGGGCTCGCGCAGCCGTCGGTGACGACGTTCTACGGCATCGCGCAGCGCGGCACGACGGTGCGCGACGCCTACGTCCCCGGCGTCCGCGTGAACGCCGACGACCCGAACTTCGCGAACCTCGGCACGACGACGTGGTTCAAGTCGCCCGACCGCGACATCGCGTTCGAGCTGCAGTTCGCGCCGGCGGCGTCGACCGTGCCCGAGCCCGGCACGTGGGCGCTGCTCGGCGGCGGGCTCGCGCTCCTCGGCGGCGTCGCCGCGCGCCGGCGCCGACTCGCCTGACGCCTCGCTGACGGCTGGAAGCGCGCCCAGGTGTGGGGCGTAATTGCGGGAGCTCTCGCGTCACCCTCCCCAGCGCCGTCCCACACCCCGATGAACACTCGCCGCCAGTTCCTGATCCGCGCGCCGCTCGGCATCGCCGGCGTCGTCGCTGCGTGCCGCGACGGCGCGCAGCCGAGCGCCGCGGCCGGCTCCGCCGCACCGCCTGGTGCGCCGCCCGCGTTCGGCACCGCGCCGCCTGCCGGCCCGGCCGTGTCGGCGGCGACGTTCGCCGAGGCGGAGAAGCTCGTCCGCGTGACGATGACCGACGCCGAGCGCGCGACGGCGGCGAGCAACTGGCAGCGGCTCATGGCGACGCTCGTCGAGCGGCGGGTGGGGCCGCGGACGGTCGAGCTGCCGGACACGCTCGCGCCGGCGATGGTGTGGAATCCGTCGGCCGCGACCGGCGGGCGGGCGACCGGCGAGCGGGCCGCCGACCGGGCGCCGTCTGCGCGCGGCCGCGTCGTCCGCAGCGCGGCGGACCCCGGACCACTTCCGGCGAGCGACGACGAGATCGCGTTCGCGCCGGTGACCGCGCTGTCGCGGTGGATCGAGCGACGTCACCTGACGTCGCAGCGCCTCACCGAGATCTACCTGCGCCGCATCGAGCGGCTCGATGGTCGGCTGCGCAGCGTCATCACGGTCACGCGCGACCGCGCGCTGCGGCAGGCGGCGGCGGCGGACGCGGAGATCGCCGCCGGCCGGTATCGCGGGCCGCTGCACGGCGTTCCGTTCGGCGTGAAAGACCTGCTCGACACGGCCGGCATCGCGACGACGTGGGGCGCCGAGCCGTATCGGGACCGCGTGCCCGAGGCGGACGCGGTCGTCGTGACGCGGCTGCGCGACGCCGGCGCCGTTCTCATCGCGAAGCTCAGCCTGGGCGCGCTGGCGCTGAACGACGTCTGGTTCGGCGGGCAGACGATGAACCCGTGGCTGCTCGAGGAAGGGTCGTCGGGGTCGAGCGCGGGGCCGGGCGCCGCCACCGCGGCGGGGCTCGTCGGCTTCTCGATCGGGAGCGAGACCGGCGGCAGCATCGTCAGCCCGAGCATGCGCTGCGGCGTGACCGGACTACGGCCGACGTTCGGACGCGTTCCGCGCACGGGCGCGATGACGCTCTGCTGGTCGCTCGACAAGCTCGGCCCGATGACGCGCGGGGTCGAGGACGCGCTGCTCGTGCTGGCCGCGATCTCGGGAGCGGACGCG
Source organism: uncultured Gemmatimonadaceae bacterium (assembly GCA_963843845.1). Classification (GTDB taxonomy): domain Bacteria; phylum Gemmatimonadota; class Gemmatimonadetes; order Gemmatimonadales; family Gemmatimonadaceae; genus Gemmatirosa. The sequence goes on from CAWJMB010000002.1 coordinate 331,952, forward strand.
GGCGACCCGTCGAGCGTGCCGTCGCGCCTCGACTACGACGCGGCGGTGCCGGTGCGCGGAGTGCGCGTCGGCGATCTTCCCGGCGTGGATGCGCGAGGCGCCGGCGACCGAGGTGGACCGCCGCGCCGTCGACGTCGTGCGATCGTCGGGCATGACGACCGTCGATCTCGCGTTCCCCGACCTGCCGTACGCGTCGATGATGCCGATCCTGTTCGCCGAGGCGGCGGCGTCGTTCGAGGAGCTGACGCTGAGCGACCGTGACGACCGGCTCCGCGTGCAGGTGCCGGACGCGTGGCCGAACCTGTTCCGCCAGGCGCGCTTCCTGTCGGCCGTCGACTTCGTGCAGGGCGACCGGCTGCGTCGGCGGTTGGCCGCGGAGATGGCGCGGCTGTTCGAGCGCGTCGACGTGCTGCTCGTCCCCTCGCTGCGCGACGAGATGCTGACGACGACGAACTTCACCGGGCACCCGTCGCTCACGCTGCGCGCCGGCTTCGTGCAGGTGAGCGAGGCGCGCAGCGACTGGGCGCCGGATCCGGAGCATCCGCTCCCCAGCTTCTCGCCGCCGCGGCGGGTGCCGCACGGCGTCACGCTGATCGGGCGATTGTTCGACGAAGGGACACTGACGCGAGTGGGCGTCGCGCTGGAGCGTGGGTTCGGTGTGGCGGCGGAGCGGCCCACGCTGTAGGAGCTGCAAGCAGGTCGCGGACGCCTCTGCCGTAGAACGCTCGTGCCGCGCGTGAGCCGCCGTCGCGGGATCATGCCGGGCATCGAGCCCCCATTCCCGTTCAGTCAGTACTGCAAATCCCTGGTGTGAAATGGCCGCGCCGGCGCCGTGCCGAGGATGCGGCGGAGGACGGCGTTCAGCGTGTCGGGGTCGTTGTCGAAGCCGCCGTGACTGTTGCTCCGGCTCACGCTCGCCGCCTCGCCGGGCTCGCCGGCGACGACGAGGTTGGGGAGCCCGCTCGTCGTGCCGGCGACGAGCGCCGCGACGTCGGGGTCGGCGACGCGGGCGTCGACGCCGGCCTTGTCGCTGATGTAGCGGAGCATGCCGAGGATGGGCGTCTCGCGGCGTCCGGAGAAGGCATTGCTCACGAGGTAGAGCAGCGACTTGCCGTACGGGCCGACCCCGTCGTCGCGCTCGCCGACGTCGCTCAGCACGTAGAGCGTCGGCGTCGGACACCGCTTCCCGACGACGTGCGGGTAGACGAGGCGCTTGAACAGGTCGACGGTGATCGCCGGCGCCATCAGCTGCAACGAGCGGAACGGGAGCCCGCTCTCGACGAGCAGCGGCAGCAGGTGCGCGGCGAAGATGCTTCCCGCGCTGTGGCCCACGACGTGGATCTCCCAGTCACGCGCGCCGGCGGCGGCCGCCGCCGTACCCGACTGCGCGACGTGCTTCGCGAGCAGCTGCATCGCGCCGCGCCCGTTCGGCCGCGCCGAGGCGAGCGCCGCGTTCTCCTTCATCTCGCGCCACATCGCGCCGCCGAGCTTCGCCGTCGTCAGCTCGATCGTGCGGTCGCGCGCCTCGAGCAGTCCGTCGCGCATCCGCGCGAGCCAGTCGGCGGCCGCGCCCGACCGCGCGTCGTGCGGCGCGACGAGGTCGGTGATCATGTCGGCGATCGTCTCCATCCCCCCCGACTCCCACATGACGTGGAGGGGGTAGATCTCGTTCGCGAGCAATACGTCGCGAAAAGCGACGATCCGGCGTGCCACGGCGCGCTCGCCGTTCAAGCCGCCGTGCAGGTAGAGCAGGATGCGCTTCTTCTTCCAGCGCGCCGTCGTGGTCGGGATGTAGTCGGTCAGCAGCCGGCGGAGATCCTCCTCGGTCGTGAAGTAGTCGCCCGAGTCGGAGAGGCTGCCGTTGTTGCCGACGTCGACGACGTACGGGCGGATCTCGCTCAGCGGCACCGCCTGCGCGGCGCGCTGGCGCCCGCGCGTCGTGTCCGCGTTCCCCGCGCTCCACACGTCGACGTCGATCGGCACGCCGAGCTGCGCGGCCCAGACGTCGGTCGCGTGGAGCAGGAAGTCTTCGTACGGCAGCAACGCGAAGCCGCCGTCTCCCCACGACCGCCCCCACGAGTTCTGCACGATGAAGCCGTGCGCCGTGTAGCCGACGATCGCCACCGCATGCCCGCTGTCCGCCCGCCCCTTGCGCGCGATGAGCGGCAGCCGTCGCGTGCGCACGCCCCCTTCGACGACGTAGTGCACGTCGAACCGTTCGTCGTCGAACGCGTCCCACCCTTCGTGCACCATCAGCGTGCAGTACAGGATGCCGACCTCGGCCAGCGCGGCGTGCATGTCGCGCACGTTGCGGTGGTCGATGCGGTAGAAGGCGCCGCCGGGGGTGGAGCGCGCGAGGTCGGCGATCGTGAGCGGGGGGCCCGTCCGCCCGCGCCGTCGAACCGATTCGAGCAGGCGGTCGGTCTTCACGTCGACCGTCGACCAGTGGCGCGCCTCGCAGACGCCATGGCGCACCCACCCTTTCATCGCGCCGCGCGCGCTCGAGCCTTCGTACTCCTCGCCCGGCCACTCGTCGTAGCGGCGCGCGAGACGATAGAGCATGTACGGGCTGACCGCGCGCTCGATGCGGCGCTGCGCGAGCAGGTAGTTGACGACCGCGGCGAGCGCGAAGCCGGTGCACGCGCCCTCCCGCCCTTGGTCGAGCACGTGCGGCACGAGGTCGCAGTTCACGACCTGGTCGGGGAGCGCGACGAGTCGCGGCTGATAGAACCAGTCGCGGATGTCGACGCGGTCGGGCACCGCGTCGAGCGTGCGCTGCACGCGCTCGGCGGCATCGACGGTGCGCTCGGGCGCGCGGCGCCTCGACGCGGAAGGGCGCGTGGTCTTCGGCTTCGAGGCATCGGCGGCGGCCGCGCGGTCGTCGGCGGCGAGGTCGGCGTCTGCGTTCGCAGGCGCGACGCGCTTGGCGGTCGCGCTGCGCTTGGCGGTCGCGCTGCGCTTCGTGCCGCTCGTGCCGCGTGGCGCGGTGGCACCGCGCGACCTCGCGGCAGAGGTCGCGGGAGGGCGCTTGCTGGGCATGTCGTGTCCCCTGTTCCCAGGGTGGCGGGTCACAGCGCGCTCGGTCCTCCGTGAGCGCGGCGCTAGCCTAGCATCGCCGGACGTGACGCGCCAGCGAGCTGGACTCGCCGCGCGGCGTCCCTGCATGAACCGCGTGGACGGCGATCCATGTCGCTCGGCTTCCTGGGGACCGCGTGTCCACGCCTCCACGACGCGTTCGCGAGGCCGTTCAGCTGTCGTCGTCCGCTTCGAGGCGGGTGCGCTCCACGCTGCCGCCGAGCCGCGCCGCCGCGTCGTCCGACGCCAGCTCCTCGAGCGTGAGCCGCGTGAGCGCGAGCACCCGCCGCGCCCGGTCCGCGAGGAGGTCGCCGCTCGGCGCTCCCCACCCGCCGTCCGCGTCGAACGCCGCGAGCTGGTGCGCCGCGCGCCGCACGACACGCTGCAAGACGACGAACGCGCCGGCGCCTAACGGCGGCGTGCCGCGGTAGTTCGCGAGGCGCCCGTCGGCGCGGAAGTGGCCGGCGCGCTCGAGTCCCATGAACTGGAGGAACCAGTCGGCGCGGAACGCGCCGGCGGTCGCCGTCATGCCGACGAAGTCGGCGATGAGCTCGTCGAGCAGCGCGTTGCGCATGGAGCCGAACGCGCGGCGCGTGACGTAGTGCGCGCACTCGTGCTCGAGACGGATCTCGAGCGAGAGCTGGCGCCACGTCGAGTCCGAGAGGCCGAGCGCGGCGGCGGGCACGCCGCTGTACGGACCGCTGCTCAGCACGATGAAGCGGTCCTGGTAGCGCGGCCTGTCGGGGATGAGCGCGCGGAAGGCGGCGTTCCACTCGCCCGCAGCCGCGCGGGGGTGCGCCTGCTCCCACGCGCGGCGCTCGTCGGCGACGCGCGACCAGTTGTTGTAGCCGCCGACGATCGACGCGCCCTGCGACGCGGGGATCGGCACGGGCTCGTTCTGCGCCGTCAGCGCGCGGATGAGGGTCTCGAAGTCGGCGCGCGCCCGGGCGACGATCACGCCGATGCGGCCGGCCGCGGTCGGGTGGACGAACAGCCGCAGTCCGTCCGGGTCGACGAACTCGGCGCCGTCGGTCGGACCGCTCGGCACGCCCGTCAGCTCGCCGCGGCGCGTGGCGGCGCGATACGTGTCGGTCGCGGAGATGCCGGCGGCGACGGGGAAGCGCAGCTGCACGAGGTGGCGGCGCAGCACGTCGTCGACCGGCGCCCCGGTCGACTCCGCCGCGTACCGCTGCCACGCCGCGGCGCACGGCTCGTCGGCGAGCGGGTAGACCGCGTCACGCGTCGTCGGCGCGAAGTCGTTGCGCCCGTAGGCGAGCAGCTCGCCGACCTCCGCGTCGGTCGCGCCACACGCGCGGAGCACGTGCCGCCGAACGGTCTCCACGTCGTGTGCGAGCCCGTCGTCGTCGACGGGCCGCGCGAACGCGTTCGGCCGCGTGCCCGACCGCGTGCCCGACCGCGTGGCGACCGGCCCGGCGAGGGCGGGGGCGCTCACGGCCGGGCTCCTCGTGCCACCGCGGACGCCGCGGACGCCGCGGACGCCGAGGCGGTCGAGGCGACGGCGCGCGCCGGGTCGCCGACGTACTCGAAGCGCCCGCCGCGCACGACCGTCTTCACGATCGGCCGCTCCGCCAGCTCGCCGTTCGCGGCGAACGTGAACGCGCCGGTGACGCCCTCCCAGCCGCGCGCCGCGTGCAGCGTGCGCGCGACGTCGTCAGGTGCAGCGGATCTCGCCTCGCGCATCGCGTGCACGAGCAGCCGCACCGCGTCGTAGCCGAGCGCCGAGCCGGCGTCGGGGGGGACGCCGTAGCGGCCGCGAAACGCGTCGGCGAAGCGCCGCACCTCGGGGCGCGGCTCGTCGGGGTGGAAGACGGTCGCCACGATCATGCCGTCCGCCGCCCTCCCGGCCGAGAGCAGCGCGTCCGAGCTCATCGCGTCGCCGCCGAGGATCGGCGTCGTGAGCCCCTGGCGGCGCGCCTCGGCGACGAAGCCGGCGGCGGAGGGCACCTCGCCCGCGAGGAAGACGGCGTCGAGCTCGAGCGCCTTCCACGCGCGGACGACCGGCGCGAACGACGCCGTGCCGGGCTGCGCGCCACCCTGTTCGGTCGGGTCGTACGACTCGCGCGCGACGACGGTGAGCCCGGCGCCGGCCCCGCGCTCCTCGAACGCGTTCGCGAGGCCGCGGCCGTAGCGGTTGCGGATGTAGAAGATCGCGACGCGCCGGTAGCCGCGCCGCGCGGCGAAGTCCGCCATCTGCCGGCCGACCTCGCGCTCGGAGAACGTCGCGCGGAAGACGCGGCGATAGCCCTGCGACGTCAGCTCGGGGTCGGTCGCGGTCGGCGAGACCATGACGAGCCCCGACAGATCGTAGATGCCGGCGGCAGGGACGGTGACGTACGACTGTAAGTGACCGATGACGGCGACGACGTCGGGATCGGCGCCGAGCTGCTGCGCGACGACGCGCCCCTCGTCGACCGACTCCTTGTCGTCGCGCTCGGCGAGGCGGATGCGGCGGCCGAGCACACCGCCGGCGGCGTTCGCCTCGTCGACGGCCATGCGCAGCCCTTCGGCGTAGCGGATCTCGCGCCGCGCGGCCCACGGCCACGCGACGCCGATGACGACGTCGCCCGTGCCGCTGCGGGCGCGGGCCTCGCGGGCCTCGTGGGGGAGCGCTCGGCGCAGGCGGCGAGCGCCGCGCCCAACGCCGTCGCGGCGAGCGCGAGCGGCAGAACGTGCCTGACGGAGGACGACATGAGATGACCCGGTGGCTGGGATTTATTGACGGAAGGAACAGAAAGAACGGAATCGGTCCATGATCGGTGCTCTGCTTCCGTTCCTCCTGATCCTTCGGTCGGAACGGACGGGCACGATCACGCGAGCTGGCGCCGCGCGAGCTCGGCGAACAGGCCGTCGTTCGCCATGAGCTCGTCGTAGCGGCCGCTCTCGACGATCTGGCCGCTCTTCACGACGACGATGCGGTCGGCGTTGACGATCGTGCTGAGGCGGTGCGCGACGACGACGCGGGTCGCGTTCAGGCGCTCGAGGCTCTCGCTGACGATCGCCTGCGTGCGGTTGTCGAGCGCGCTCGTGGCCTCGTCGAAGAACAGGATGCGCGGGCGGTGGACGATGGCGCGGGCGATCATGAGGCGCTGGCGCTGGCCGCCGGAGAGCGTGCCCCCTCCCTCGCTCGACGACCGTGTGCATCCCCATCGGCATCGCCTTCACGTCGGCGTCGAAGCCGGCCATGCGCGCCGCCTCCCACGCGTCGTCGATCGAGATCTGCGACGAGCCGGCGATGTTCGTGTAGATGTCGCCCGACATGAGCTGGCCGTTCTGCAGCACGACGCCGATCTGGCGGCGCACGGCCTGGACGTCGAGCCCGTCGAGCTCCTGCCCGTCGTAGTAGATCGCTCCCGACTCGAGCCGCTCGAAGCCCAGGAGCAGGCGCAGGATCGTCGACTTGCCGGAGCCCGACGGGCCGACGAGCGCCACGAACTCGCCGGGCTTCACGCGCAACGTCACGTCGCGCAGTACGGGCGGGCCGTCGCCGTCGTAGCGGAAGACGGCGTGCTGCATCTCGATCTCGCCGGCGAGGCGGCCGGGGTCGCCCTTTCGCGTCGTCGACCTCGGGGCGGGCGCGCAGGATGGGTTCGGCCTGCTCGTAGAGCGGCACCGTCGAGAGCGTCATGAGCAGCGCGCCGCAGGTGCCCAACAGCGCGGCCTGGCAGGTGCCGTACGCGGAGAGGAACGCGAGGAAGTCGCCCGTGCGGAGCGTCTCGCCGCCCCTGCCGCGCAACAGAGACACTGCCGCCCAGAAGATCACGACGTTCGCGATGACGGGGAACGCGCCGTTGAACGCGGCGACGAGGTTCGCGATCCGCGTGACGCGGTACTGCAACCGCCGCTGCTCGCCGAAGCGCGCCGCCCAGCGCGTGAAGGCCTGGGCTTCCGCCCCGGCGACGCGCAGCTTCGCGACGCCGCTCAGCAGCTGCAGCACGATCCCCGACACGTTCGCCTGGATCGCCGAGACGCCGCGCTGGTGGCGGAGCTGGCGAAGGCTGCCGACCGCCGTGACGACGACGGCGACGAGGATGAGCAGCGACGCGCGCCACGCCATCGTCGGGCTGTACCAGAACATCAGCCCGAAGTTGAACAGCGAGAAGATCCCGCCGAGGATCGCGGAGACGGTGGAGCCGGAGACGACCTGGCGGATGCCGTCGATCCCCATGGCGCGCACGGCGAGATCGCCGGCGGCGTACGGGCGGAAGAACGGCATCGGGAGGCTGAGCAGCCGGTCCCACACGGCGGACTGCACGGCCGCGCTCATGCGCCCTTCGATGCGCAGGACGGCGAGCCCGCGCACCACCGCGAACAGCGCCGTCGCCGTCGCGCAGACGAGCAGCACCGCCGTCATCTGCCAGAGCTGCGGCCGCTGCGCGCCGGGGATGACGTCGTTGAACAGCACGCCGGTCGCGACCGACGGGATGAGGCCCAGCAGCGCGCCGGCGATCCCCATCGCGATCACGGCGAGGAGGTCGCGCCGACAGCCGCGCAGCCCGAAGCGCACGACGTCCATGACGCCCAACGCGACGTCCGGAAACGGCCGGTAGAACGTCTGCGCGAACGGCCCGAGCGTGGTCGCGAGCGTCGCGGTGAGCGGCTGCGCGGTGCGCGCGATCGGGTCGTGCAGCACGTAGCCGCGGCGGTCGGCGGTCGGCAGCAGCGCGACCGGCGACGGGTGCCCGGTCGGCGTGCCGTCGTCGGCCGTCGGCGGTTCGAGGTACGCGAGCAGCGCGCCGTTGTCGTGCCGCCACCATTCGTCGCGTAGTGCGACCTGGCGCGTGCGGAGCCGTGAGGCGCGGGCGATCGCCGCGAGCGGGTCGCGCGGCACGGCGGCGGCGGCGCCGCGCGCGTAGGGGCGCACGGCGACGTCCATCGACTCGCCGACGAGGCGGCAGGCGGCGAACAGCGCGTCGTCCCACGCCGGCGGCTGCGCCGCGTCGTCGCGGCGGCGGAGCTGCGGCGTCTGGTGGCCGGCGCGCGGGTCCATCGTCGACGCGAGCCGCGCGCACGCGCCGTGCAGCGCGACGCGGTCCGACTCGGCGCGGCGGCGCAGGCGCGTGCGCTCCGCCGCCGTGGTCTGCGCGGCGAGCAGCTCGGTGTAGTGCAGCACGAGGTCGTGCAACCGGGCGAGCCCGCCCCACAGCGCCTCGGGGTCGGCGACGTCCGTCGCATCGAGCACCGTCACTCGGCCGGCCTCGCGCACCTCGAGCCAGGCGCGGCGCGAGATCGGCGTGAGACCGACGCCGTTCACCGTCAGCTCGTCGCGGCCCAACAGGTGGGAGTGGCCGGCGACGTGACGCAGCCAGGCGACGCCGCGGCGCGGGCGCGCGGTCGTGCCCGGCGCGACGTCGACCTCAGCGCCGGGCGTCAGCTCGACGCAGCGCGACGGTACGATGTCGCGCTGCGACCCGCTCACGCCGTCGCACAGCGCCTCGACCCACTCGTCGAGCAGCGCGGTCGTCTCGCGCGCGCCGTCGACGGTGCGCGCCTGCTCGCGCAGCACGGACTGCGGCAGCCGCAGCAGCTGCGTCCCCGCCGTGCCGACCGCGAGCAGTCCGCGCCCGCGCGCCGCGAGGCCGGCGCCGAGCCCGAACAGCGGGTGGCCGGCGCTCACGCGGAGCAGGTGCGTGCGCCCACCGACGATCGCGCCCGCGTCGCCGCAAGGTGCGATGGTCGCCGCCATGGTCGCCGCCATGGTCGCCGCCATGGTCGCCGCCAGCGGCGACCGGCGCGAGCTGCACGGCGAACACGTCGACGTGGCCGCTCACGACGAGCCACACGTCGTCGCCGGCGAGCAGGAACGGCGCGGTGCCGTCCGCCGCCTGGGGCGTGCCGTCCGCCTCGAACAGCGCGATCGCGCCGGCCGTCGAGGCGAGCGACATCGGGGAATCCAGCAGAGTCTCGGTCACGGCGCCCTCACTCGGCGGCGATGAGGTTGCGATAGGGGCCTCGCTCGGCCATGAGCGACGCGTGCGTGCCGCGCTGCACGATCTTGCCGCGATCGAGCACGAGGATCTCGTCGCAGTCGCGGATGGTGCTCAGGCGGTGCGCGACGATGACGCAGGTGCAGCCGCGCCGGCGCAGGTTGTCGTCGATGATCTTCTCGGTCGCCGGGTCGAGCGCGCTCGTCGCCTCGTCGAGCACGAGCACGGTCGGGTTGCCGACGAGCGCGCGCGCGATCTCGAGGCGCTGGCGCTGCCCGCCGCTGAAGTTGCGCGCCGCCCTCCTCCATCGGGCCGGCGTAGCCGCCGGGGCGCGCGGCGATGTCGTCGTGGATGCACGCGTCGCGCGCGGCCTGCAGCAGATCCGCCTCGGGAACGGTGTCGTCCCACAGCGTGACGTTGTCGCGGATCGTTCCCTCGAACATCGCGACGTCCTGGTCGACGACGGCGAGCGAGTTGGCGACCGTCGCGCGCGGGTACGCGGCGCGCGGCCTTCCGTCGAACAGGATCTCGCCGCTCCACGGCTCGTAGAGCCCCGCGACGAGCTTCGCGACGGTCGACTTGCCGCAGCCCGAGCCGCCGACGAGCGCGACGCGGCTGCCGGGGCGCAGCGTGAGACTGAAGTCGTCGATGAGCGGCGGGTCGAGGCGGCTGTAGCCGAAGGTGAGGCCGCGCAGCTCGAGGCGGCCGGAGAGCTTCACCGGCGCCTCGCGCCCTTCCGTCAGGCACTCGGCGCGCTCGTCCGAGCGCAGCTCCTCGGCGTACGGATCGCGGGTCGCGCGGAGCACGTCGTCGAGGCGCGCCATGTCGCCGCGCACCTCGGAGAGCGAGCTCGCGAGGTCGACCATGCGGTTGACCGGGTTCAGGAAGGCGAGCATCAGCGCCTGGAACGCGATCAGCATGCCGATGCTCAGCTGCCCGTCGATGACGCGCACGCCGCCGACGCCGAGCACGAGCGCCGAGTTGATCGAGAGGAGCAGCGGCGGGACGGCGGAGAGGAACGTCGTCGTCAGCTGCAACTGCTGGTAGGCGTTGTTGACCTTCGCCTGGTGCCCCGCCCACCGCCCGAAGAAGTCGGATTCGGAACCCGTGGCCTTGAGCGTCTCGATCGATCTGCAGCCCGTTCATCGCCGCGCCCATGAGCTTGCCGTGGTCCTGCACGAGGCGGCGGCTCAGGTCCGCGCGACGTCGTGAGACGACGCGGAGCGCGACGACGTTCAGCACCGCCGTGAGGACGCCGACGAGCGTCAGCACGACGTCGTAGCGCAGCAGCAGCGCGGCGTAGAAGGCGACGACGAGCACGTTCAGCGCGGTCGTCGCGAGGTCGCCGGCGAGGAGGCGCGCGACGCGATCGTTGATCGACACGCGGTTGCCGATGTCGCCGGCGAAGCGCTGCGTGAAGAACACGACCGGCAGCCGCAGCACGTGCCAGAGAAACTTCCCCGACGTCTCGACGGCGAGCTTCGTCTGCAGGCGCAGCAGGGAGTGCTGCTGCAGCCAGACGAGCCCCGCGTTCACGAGCGCCGCGGCGGCCATGAGGAGGAGGAGCGGCTTCGTCCAGTGCGTCATGCCGCGCACGAGCACCTGGTCGACGAACGCTTCTGGAACGCCGGCGCGACGATGCCCGGCACGACGAGCGCGAGCCCGGCGAGGAACACGTACCCGACGGCGGCGCGCGACCCCGGCAGCCGGCTGGCGACGGCACCGAGCAGGCTCGGGTGCTCGCCGCCGCGCTCGAACGCGTCGCCGCGCTCGAAGGTGAGCACGACGCCGGTGAACGACTGGTCGAACTCCGCCTCGGTGACGACGACCGGGCCGGTGGCCGGGTCGTTGAGGTACGCCTTCCCCTTCCGGAACCCTTCGAGGACGACGAAGTGGTTGAAGTTCCAGTGCACGATCATCGGGCCGGCCATGGCGCTTCAGGTCGCCGGGCTCCTTCTTGAAGCCCTTCGCGACGAACCCGTAGGCGCGCGCCGCCTTGAGCACGTTGCTCGCCTTGCTGCCGTCGCGCGACACGCCGCAGGCGACGCGCAGCTCCTCGAGCGGCACGAAGCGGCCGTGGTAGGCGAGCACCATCGCGAGCGCCGCGGCGCCGCACTCGACCGCCTCCATCTGGAGCACGGTCGGCACCTGGACGCGGCGCGCGGGGCGGGGCGGGGCGGCCTTCGGCGGCGTCGAGGCGTTCGGCGCGGTGCCGTGAGGCGTCGCGCCGCTCGGCGCTTCACCAGCGCGGCGCGGCACGAACCGCGTCGCGAGCGCCGCGCTCCGCTGCCGGACGCGGTCGCGCACGCCGTCGCGCACGCGGTCGGCGAAGGAGACGAGCGCGCTCATAGCCCCGTGGTCCGCTTCACGAGCGGGATCACCATCTCGACCGGGCGCCGCGTCGACACCGCGATGTTCCCCGAGGCGAGCGTGCCGCTCTGGATGCGCACCGGCGGCCCGCCCGACGACGTCCACCGGTAGCGGCTCGCCGTCGACGGATCGACGACGAGGTCGGCGTGCACCTCGTACGGCGCGTCCTGGCCGGAGAGCGTCGCGACGAGCTGCTCGTTCTTGAGCACGCGCCGCATCCCGCGCGAGGTCGCGGGGAAATCGGAGACGTACGTGACGCGGCCGAGCATGTAGCCCGAACTCCTCCTGCTTCACCGTCGACGGCGCGATCTGGATGCGCATGCCGGGCTGATACTGCTTGCCGTGCACCGACGGCACGTAGAACACGGCTTCGAGGTCCTTCACGGCGCGGCCCTCGAGATCGAGGCTGAGGATCGGCTCGCCGGGCGCGACGACCGAGCCGCGCTCCGCCATCAGCTCGAGCACGCGCCCCGTGTACGGCGCGACCACCTGCGTCGCCGAGGCGAGCTGGCGCTCGAGCTCCGCGACGCGCGCCGCCTGCTCGTCGACGCGGGCGCGGCTCGCGCGCTGCTGCTCGGTGGCGTCGTTGCGCGAGCCGGCCTCTTTCGCCTCGAGCTGCGAGAGCTGGCCGCGCATGGTGCCGATCTTCTCGCGCGTCGCGTCGACCTGCTGGCGGGTGCCGAACAGCGTCGCCCTCGTGAGCAGCCCGCGCTCGACGAGCTGCTCCTGCGCCGCCGCCTTCTCCGTCAGCCACCGCACGCTCTGCTCGGCGGCGGCGATCGACTGCGCGAGCTCCGCGCGCTGCTGCGCCACGTACTCGGACTCGAGCGCGACCCCCTCGCCGCCGAACTCGACGAGCATGCGGTGCTGCTCGCGCAGAGCGGCGAGCGTCGCCTTCGCCTGCTGCACCTGGTTCGCCAGCTCGGGCTGCTCGAGGCGCGCGACGACCTGTCCCTCGCTGCACGACGTCGCCGCCGGCGACCGCGACGTCGGCGACGCGGCCGCCGCTCGTCGGGACGATCTGGAACACGCCGCCGCTCTTCACGAGGATGCCGACGCCGGAGACGGTCTCCGGGATGCTGCCCGCGAACCCCCATGCCGCGGCCGTCGCGAGCACGGCGCTCACGGCGAGCAACGCGATCCAGCCGCGCGCGTCGGTGACCTGCACGAGCTGGTCGAGCTGCTCGGGCGACGCGAGGCGGTCGAGCGAGACTTTGCGGAAGACGGTGGACTGGCTCACGGCGTACTCCGGGGGGGATTGAGAAGGGCGGCCGTCGCACGCTCGACGGCGCGCGTCACGCGCTCGGCGACGCTGGATGCGGCGGCGCCGCGGTCGTCACGGATCGGCGCGGCCGCGGCGACGTCGTCGGGGGCGAGATCGCCGGCGGCGAAGCGCAGCGCGGCGAGTGCGCCGGCGTAGCCGCGGCGGGCAGCGATCTCGGCGAGCAGCGCATTGGTCAGCGCCTCCTCGGCGTTCACGACGTCGAACTGCGTGGCCATGGCGAGTCGGAACTTCTGCTTCTCGTTGTCGACCATCTGGCGGGCGAGCCGCACCGCGTCGGTCGACTCGCGCAGCGCATCGCGTCCGCGCGCGAGCGCCGACGTCGCGACGGCGACCGCGGCGAGCGCGCGGCGCGCGAGATCCGCTTCCACGATGCGGCGCTGCTCGTGCTCCGCCTCGCGCTGGGCGGCGAGCCCACCGGCGGCGGCGTTGCGCACGGGGAGGTCGAACTGGAGCTGCACGTTCGTGGTGAGCCCGGGGACGTTGCGATAGAGCGGGCTCACGAAGCGGTCGACGCCGAACCCCTGATCGAGCCCCGCATAGCTCGCGTCGACGACGAGGTCGACGCGCGGACGCGTGGCCTGCATCGCGACGTCGACCTGGTCGCGTGCGGCGCGTCGGCGCGCGGCCGCGGCGAGCACGTCGGGGCGCCGCAGCACGCGGTCGGCGACGTCCGACGGGGCCGCGCTCGGCGCCGTCGCGTTCGGCGCCGTCGCGTTCGGCGCCGTCGCGTTCGGCGCCGTCGCGTCGGTCGCGTCGACGCTCGGCGCGCCGGCGCGCGGCGCGCTGTCGTTCGGCACGGGGTACGGCGTCGACGCGGCGGGGAGCGCGGCGATCGTCGCCGCCGGCACCCCCATCACGACGCCGAGCTGCTGCCGCGCCTCGTCGACGGCCTGCTCGGCCGTCACGCGCTGCGCGCGGCGGGTGGCGAGGTTGCCGAGCAGCTGCGCGAGGTCGCCGGCGGGGCGCTCGTCGGCGCGGATCAGCTCGCGCGTCTCGTCGACGAGGAGCTGCGCGCGGCGCTCGGTCTCGCGCTGCACGTCGAGCCGCTGGCGTGCGGCGGCGTAGCTCCAGTACGCGACCGCGGCCTCGTACGCCGCCTGCGCCGCCGCCTGCCGCAGGTCGAGCGTCGACGCGTCGAGCTCGGAGTCGGCGGCGCGCATCCCGGCCGCGACCGCGCGTCCGAACCGGTCCTTGCCGAGCGGCACCGCGACGCCGAGCCCCGCCTTCGCGCGCGTCGTCGGCGCGACGCCGGCGATCGTGCCCCCCGCCGCGGCGCCGCTCGCCACACCGCTCGTGAGCACCCCGAGCTGCGACAGCCCGACGGTCGGCGTGACGACGACGCCCCACGGCAGCCGCTTCGCGATGCCGACCTGGTAGTCGACACTCCGCGTCTGCGTCGCGCTGACGAGCGTCGGCGACACATACGCCGCCTCGCGCTGCCGCCCGCCGCCGACGATCGACTGCACCTGCGCGTCGAAGGCGGCCGAGGCGACGGCGACGCCGCCGCGGGCGGCGTCGAGCTGCCAGCGCGCGGCGCGGGCGCTCGGGCTGAGCACCGCCGTGGTCCGCAGCACGTCCGCGAGCGTGAGGCCGGGGGTGATGCCGGGGGTGATGCCGGGGGCAGGCGGGCGGCCGCCGGTGCGGCGAGCGGCGGCGATGCGAGCGCGCCGGCGCACAGCGCGGCAGCGTACAGCGCGGCGCCGGTCGTTCGGCGGCTGTCAGGCACGCGCGCCGTCCCGGCCGTACCACGCCCGCGCGAGCCCGCCGACGACGTGTTCGAGGTCGTCGTCGCGCAGCTCGTCGGGGTCGGCCATGATCGAGTCGGCTGTCGCGGCGTCGGCCTGGACAGCGGCGCGGGACGAGAGCACGGCGCGCGGCGCCGCGATCGACGCCGACAGCGTGCACCGGCGAGCGGACCGGCGAGCGGACCGGCGAGCGGCGCGGAGAGCAGGTGCGCGCTCATACCGAGCGCCTCGGCGGCGGCGGCGCGCTATTCTTCCACATGTGGCGGTGCGCGGCGTGCGGGTGCGCGCCGCCGGCCACGACTTCGAGCTCGCTGTCGCTCAGCTCTCGATCGTTCGACTCGTCGCCGGCCCGCTCGAGATCCGGCAGCACGACGAGCGCGTCGACGTCGTCGGCCTTCTCGACGAAGCGGATGCGGAAGCCGGCCGGGATGGTGATGCCGAACGCGTCGCGGATCGCGCGATGCGGTTCGCTGAGTAGCGCGCGTCGGAACGCCACGTCTTCGCCGGCGCGGGCGAGCACGGCGTCGAGCGCGTGCTGCTGATCGGGTGACTGCACGAGCACTTCCTCCATGCGGTGAGGCGGCGTCGTCGGCGCGGCAGGGAGGCCGCGGGACGGGCCGCCGGACGTCCGGGAGAAGGGCAACGCGCGTACCTCGCGCGGCTTCGCACTAACTCGCCTAACGGCAACGCGTTAGGCACTTTCGTCAGGCGCGCGGCGCGAGGCGGGGTGCTAGCGCGTAGAGGCGGGGATCTATTCGCCGGCCGCGCCGCGAGCGCGGCGAGCGTCGCGCGCGGCGAGTGTCGCGCGCGGCGTGTGGTGCGCGGAGAGGTAGGCCTTCGCGGTCGAGTGGCCGCCGTCGCAGACGACTTTGACGTGGTTCACCCACCGCGCCGTCACGCTCTCCCACAGCTCGTGCGGCAGCACGCCGATCTCGTAGCCGCCCCAGTGACGCAGCCCCTCGCGCTGCGCCTCGGTCAACAGCCCGCGCTCGCCGAGCCGCGCGAGGAGCGAGCGCTCGGCGACGTCGCCGCGCAGTTGGGCGAGGCGGTCGAGCGTGTACTCGAGACCGACCGGCGCGCGCAGACGGCCCTCTGCGTCGATGTCGATGTGGACGACCGACGGGGGGCGCGCGCCGCCGTCGACGAGCGCCGCGTCGCCGAGCACGTGGAGCGTCTCACGCAGCGTCGCGCCGTCGCCGCGCCACCCGACGGCACGCAGGTACGGCAGCGCGGCGTGCATCGCGAGGCCGTGCACGCACAGTCGCACGGCGCCGGCCGCGCCGGGACGCGCGAGCATGACGCCGACGTACGGCGCGGTCGCGCCAGGCGGGAGAACCGTCAGGCACCGGGCGAGCGTGTCGCACATCCGCTCGGACGGAGACGCGCTCAGCGCCGCGAGCGCGTCGAACATCCGGGCGGTGTGCGCCGCGCCGTCGCCGCGGTACGACGACCCGGCGAAGTCGACGAACACGCTCGGGCGCGGCGGACCGCCGTCGACGTCGAACTCGAGCCACAGACTCTCGATCGCGGTCGCACGTGCCGGCGACTGTGGCCACGCGCCGGCGAGCGCCGCGGCGCGCCGCCACGCGTCGTCGCCCGGGAAGCGGGCGGCCGCCGCGGCGACGAGCGGCGCGGCGCCGGACTCGACGTTGACGATGAGATCCGTCTGCGCCGGCGCGCCGGCGCCGAGCCGACACTCGAGGTAGAGCCAGCGCGTCAGCGCCGCCGGCAGGAACGCGGCGAGCGCCCGCACGCGATCGAGCGCCTCGGGCGCGACGAGCGCCGACGGAACGTGCGGCGCGAGGGCGTCGATCGTAGCGGAGAGCGCGGGCGCGGCGCGCGTCGTCATCGCACTGGCCTTCCCAGCCGCGACAGCACCACGGAGGTCGCACTCGGCGTGCGGTGTTTTGTAACAGAAGGAACAGAAAGGATTGAAGAAGAACATCGCCGTGCAGTTCTTCCGTCCCTTCTGTTCCTTCTGTCGAACCACATCGCGGTCGGCTTCAGTTGTAACGGTAGACGACTTTCCCGAACCGCGCGGGATCGTTGAACGTGCGGTCGAGGAACGGCGCGACGTCGTCGCCGGTGAACACCGAGTCGACGACCGGGGCGAGGAGCCCGGCCTCGTAGTCGCGCACCGCCGCGTCCAGGTCCGCGTGGAGGCCGATGCAGTTTCCGATGATCGTCAAGTTCTTCATGATCATCTGCGTCACGATCGGGTGCATCCCGACCGGCGTCGCGACGCCGGCCGCCTCCGCCGCGTGGCCGGTCTGGCCGGCCAGGCCGCAGCTCACGTACGAGCCGAACGGCTCGAGCAGCTCGACCGCGCGCTCGAGGTGCATGTCGAAGAACGGGTCGAACACGTGATCGAAGCCGCCGACCCGCCGCGCCAGCGCGGCGAGCGCCGCGTCGTTCGCGAAGCCGTCGCGCCCCCGCCCGACGACGACGACGTCGCCGAGGGCGAGCGCGCGCAGCCGCTCGGCGGAGCGCTCCGACGTCGTCGTCGCGTAGACCTGCGCGCCGGCGGCGCGGAGCGCGCCGAGGATGCAGAGCGACGTGTTCGACGACGCGGAGGTGACGAGCACGCGGGCCCCGGGCGCGGGGGCCACGCGGCGCACCATGCTGTACGCCGTCTGCGCGTTCAGCGCGAACGCGGCCGCCTGCTCGCTCGGCATCGCGCCCGGCACGCGGCGCAGCTGCCGCTCGTGGAAGACGAGCAGCTCCTTCGACGCCTGATTCGTCGGCACGCCGGCCGCGACGCCCTCGGCCGTGCGCGGCCGCCCCTCGTAGTGCATGTCGGCCATGACGCGGTCGCCGGGCGCGAGGGCGCGCACGCGGTCGCCGACGGCGACGACCTCCGCGCAGAACTCCGAGCCGATCGCGATGAAGCGCGCCGACGGCACGCTCCGCATCCGCGTGATCAGCCCCTTGTCGCGGTAGTTGCACAGACGGCCTGAACCCGCACGAGCACGCCGCGTCCGTCCTCGACGCGTTCCGGCACGAAGTCGACGTCTCGCGTCGCGACGACCCCGCAGCCCACGCGCACGCCGTCGACGACGACGGTGCGGTGGGGCGACACGGCCAGCGGCGGCGACTGCGCGCCGAACACGACGAGGTTCCGCATGAGGTGGCGTATCCGTTGGTGTGAGAGACCGTGACCGCTCACTCCCACACGAGGAGCGACGGGAGGACGTGGGGGTGCGCGACCCGCAGGAGCTGGTAGGCGACGCCGGCGGCGCCGTGAAACAGACCGACGGCGACGTCGTCGTCCGGCCAGCCGGTGTCGAAGCGGCCGCGCTCGACGGCGCGGTCCGCGACGGCAGCCGCCGTGCGGCGCGCGGCGTCGCGCAGCTCGGGGCGCGCGAGGCGGTCGGCGGCGAGGAGCAGGAAATCGACGCGCCCCATACGGCCGGCGCACAGCCCGTCGACGCCGCGGTCGAGCGCGGCGAGCGTGTGCGCGACGGCGCCGTCGACCTCCCGGCGACAGTCGGTGCGACAGTCGTCACGACAGTGGACGACAGTCGACGACAGTCGGCGCGACAGTCGGCGCGACAGTCGGCGCGACAGTCGCCGTGACAGTAATCGCGACAGTCGCCGTGACAGTAATCGCGACAGTCGCCCGCGCCGAGTCGGGCGAGTCCGACGCCGGCGGTGCCGCGGGCCCACGTCGTGTCGATGTCGACAGCGTCGGACGAGCCGCCCGACGGAGCGGCACCCGACGGAGCGGCGCCCGACAGATGGCGCTCCAGCGCCACCGCTTCGCGCGCCGCCGCGCGAGGGCCGTCGACGCCGGCCGCGCGCGCCAGCCGCGCGAGGGCGTAGGTCACCCCCGCCTGGCCGTGCGCCATCCCGGTCTCGAAGCCCCACTGCGGCGACGCCCAGCCGCGCAGCCCGCTGCCGTCGTGCGTCGTTCGCCGGGCGAGCAGTCGATCGGCGAACCCGACCGCGTTCGCGAGCGGCGCGTCGTCGCCGCACCGCTCGTACAGCGCCGTCAGCGCGAGCACGGCGCCGGCGTGTCCGGCGAGCAGGTCGTGCGAGCCGCGCCGCTCGTCCGGGGTCATCGCCGCCCCGAGGCGTCGGGCGATCGCGAGCAGCGGCGCCTCGTCGAGCCAGGCGCTCAGCGTCGCGAGCGCGTAGAGCGTCGCGCCGATCCCCGTGCCGGCGCCGAGGTCCGCGCTCCGCTGCGTGCGGAGCGCGTGCGCGAGCCGGTCGGCGCGCGTCACGAGCGGGCGCGCGGCGGCGAGCGCGGCGGCGCGGTGCGCGGGGTCCGCGGACACGCGGGCGAGCGCGCCGAAGAAGAGGGCATAGCCGGCGGAGCCGTCGAACAGGCCGTGCGGCACCGGCGCGAGCGCGTAGCGGCGCGACGCGGGCTCGTACGACGCCGTCACCCACCCCAACTCGCCGTCCGCGCCGACCGTCGCCTGCGCGAGCAGACGCTCGGCCGTTCGTTGCGCCAGCGCGTCGGCGGCGCGCGCGAAGTCCGCGTCGGCGCAGGGCGCGCCGGCGGGCCGAACGACGGCGAGTCGCGCGGGCGCGAGTCGCGCGAGTCGCGCGAGCGCGGGTGGCGCGAGGTCGCGGCGCGCGACGTCGCGCGCCGCGTGCGCGTGGAACGCGGCGCGGATCAGCCCCACCTGCCGACGCAAGTCGCGCGGGCCGAGCGACGCGAGGCGCTGCACCGCTTCGTCGTAGGCGGTCGCGGCGAAACACGCGTCGACGCGGACCTCGCGCGCGCCGCCGGGCAGGTGCAGCGTCGCGTCGCCGGCCGGAGCGGCGAACAGCGGCACGTCGAGCCGCTCGAGCGCGTCGCGTTCCGCGGCGACGAGCGGCCACAGCGCGGCGCGCGCGCCGGTGACGAGGAAGGCGCGTGCCAGCGCGTCGAGCTCCGCGCTGCGCAGCGCGCCGTCGCGCAGGAACTGCGGGTGCAGGCACCGGTCGAGCACCATCGCGTAGAGGCTCGTGTTGCGCGCGATGAAGCGCACCGGCGCGCGCCGCATGCGGTCGAGCAGCCCGCCGGGCGCCGCGAGCGCCGGGGCCTGCGCGGACACCGCCTCGTAGGCGCGCGTGAAGCCGGCGACGATGCGCTCGACGTGCGCGTCGGCGTACACCGCGCTCCGTCGACCGACGGCACGTTGTGACCGAGCGCGGCGACGGCGGCGGGGCGCGTCACGAGGCGCATGCTGTCGCCGTTCACGTCGTCCCAGCAGCGCAGCGCGGGGAGGCGATCGCTCGCGGCGCCTTCCGCGCTCGGCGCGCACGCCAGCGCGCCGATGTCGGCCGCGACGCCGGGGGTGAGAAAGCGCAGCGCCGGGAGCATGCCCACGCGGAGCACGGACGTGTCGCACGCGCGCTGGCCGGCGGAGACCCCGCTCGTCGCGCCGTCCGCGGCGCCGTCCGCGCTCACGTCGGTGCCGTCGTCGTCCGCCACGACGAGGCGGTGCCCGACGAGCGTCTCGAGGTCGATGAGCACCGGGTGCTCGCCGGCCGCGATCAGATTCTCGAGGTGGAAGTCGGTGCCGTTGAGCGCGTAGGCGAGCGCGAGGAGCGCGCCGCACCGTTCGTAGTAGCGCGCCGCCGCGCTCGCGTCGACGCACGGCGCGGCCGCCACGAACTCCACCCACCCGTAGCCGTCGCGCAGCAGCACGCCGGGTGCGCGGAGCGTCGGCGCGCCGTCCACGGGCGCATCGCCGACGGGATCGAGTGCGCGGTCGACGACGGCGACGAGCTCGCGGAACACGCACTCCAGGTCGAGCGGTCGCGGCTTGTAGACGGCGCGCAGGCCGCACGCCCACTCGACGATCGCGACCGCGCGTCCGCCGTCGTGCGGGTCGGCGATCGAGGTCGTCACGCGCACGATGGTGCCTAACGCCGAGCTGTCGCCGAACGCGACCGCGACCGCCGCCGCGTCGTCCGCGGCGCGGCGGAGCAGCTCCGCCGTCGCGTCGACCCAGAGCGTCGTCGCCGTCGCGCAGAGGCGCGCCGCCACCGGGTAGTCTTCGAAGAAGTCGGCGAGCCCGTCGCGCCGCATGCGCGCGACGAAGGCGTCGTAGAGCGGCCGCCGCCGTGCCGAGCCCGGCCCCGCCGGGAGCTGCCCGGTCGCGCCGAGGCGGGCGCCGAGGCCGAACGTCTGGTGTGTGGCGCGGAACGCCGCGAACGCGGCGAAGAGCGCGCTCGCGGTGATCGACGTCAGGCGCGACAGGAGGGCGCGCTCGAGCGCCGCGTGCACCGCGTCGGCCGCGCCGCCGTACGCCGCGCCGGCGACGCGGCGAGCGGCGCACCGCGCGTGTCGCACGAACGGCAGGAGCAACTCTTCGAACGGCAGCGGCTCGTCGGCCGCCGACGCACGGTCCGCGGCGTCGGACGCGTCTGGGCGCTCGACGCTGGCGGCGCGGAACGTCTCGACCCACGCCGGGGTCGGCCACGCGTCCGGCGGCGGCGCCGTCACCGCTGCCGCGACGTCTGCTTCCGTCCACCCGTCAGCGGCGAGGCGCCGCCGGAACGTCGCCTCGTCGCCGCCGGCGACCGCCGTCCGCCACGCGTTCGTCACCGCCGCGGCGGTCGTGGCGAACGGCCGCGCGCCGCGCGGTCGGACGTCGAACGGCTCGCCGGCCACCTCGAGCGCGCCGAGCGCGCGGAGCGCCGCGATGCGGTCGGGCAGCGGCGCCGCCCGCCACGCGAGCGAGCGCAGCGCCGCGTCAGCTGCAACGTCGGTCGCGACGTCGGTCGCGACGTCGGTCGCGACGTCGGTCGCGAGAGCCACGGCGGCGTCGGACCGCCCGCCGCCGTGGCGCACGCCTCGCTGCCAGCTCACCGGCAGTCGCCCTGACTGTGGCCGAGCGTGTACGCGCCGTAGCTGACCGCGCCGCCGGCCGTGAGGAGGGTGACGATGAGGATCGACGGCGTGATCCCCCCCGCGACCGTCTCGAGCTCGTCGGCCGACAGCTCGGCGGCCGGGTCGACGAAGTCGGGGAGCACGACCGTCGCGGTCGCACGATTCTCGACGAAGACGATGTTCATCGGGAACGGCTCGCTCACCGCGTCGCGGCCGTTGAACTCGGCGAGGGCGACGCGCGGCTCGGTGAGCAGTCGCGTGCGGAACGCGCGGTCGACGGCGGCGCGCTGCAACACGCGCTGCATCTCGCGCTGCCCGTGCTCGGCGACGAGCGCGGGGTCGTCCTGCTGAATGGTCTGCTGCATGAACAGAGGCTCGTGGTGAGGGTGGGCGGGCGTCAGTGGCTCGCGTTGTGTTGCAGCTTCCCGATCTCGGTGCCGACGGCGACGCTGACGGTGAAGACGCCGATCAGCGAGGCGACGACGACCGTCGGGGTGACGCCGCCCGCGACCGCCTCGAGCTCGTCGGCGGACAGCTCCGCCGCCGCGTCGATGTAGTCGGGGAGCACGATCGTGGCGTCGGCCTTGTTCTCGAGAAAGACGACGTCGAACGAGGGGGGCAGGTCGGCGACGGCGATCCCGTTGAACTCGGCGATCGCGCTGCGCGGCTCGGTGAGCAGCTTCGTCCGGAACCCGGCGTCGGTCGCCGAGCGGGTGAGCAGGCTCTGAAAGCGCTCGACGTGCTCCTGCGTGATTTGGCTCTGCATGGTTCGAATCCGAGTGGTGGAGGCGTGAAGGGGGGCGTGATCGCGGCGCGGCGATCAGTTGCAGTGGCCGCGGCCGTCGGACACGCCGCTGTTGTAGGCGGCGAGGATGGCGGCACTCCCCATCGTCACGGCGACGAGGACGAGCGACGTGGTCGGCGTGATCCCGCCGGCGACGGCCTCGAGCTCGGACTCGTTCAGCTCCGCGGAGGCGTCGATGAAGTCCGGGAGGACGACCGTCGCGGACGCGGTGTTCTCGACGAACACGACGTTGAACGACGGCGGCAGCTCGGCGACGTCGAGCCCGTTGAACTCGGCGATCGCGGCGCGCGGCTCGGTGAGCAGCTTCGTGCGGAACGTGGCGTCGGTCGCGGAGCGCGTGAGGAGCTGCGTCATGCGCTCGTTGGCCGTCGCGGCGAACGTCGCGTCGGTGCGGTACGCGTCGGCAGTGGCTTGGAGATTCATGGGACCGGAGAGGTGAGTGGGGGCGGCGTCAGAACGTCGGATCGGTCGTCGGCAGCTGGTACGGCGGCCGGCCCGGGAACGGACGCGGGATGCAGCCGTCGGGGCCGATGATGCCGCCGCTCACCGACTCGAGCGTCTCGTCGGAAAGCTCCTGCTGCTGGCCGGCGGGGGTCGGCGCGATGTCGTGCGCGGTCTGGCGCTCGGTGTTCTCGGACATGGGTCGGTTCCTCGGAACAGGGTGTGGAGAGCTGCGTGAGAGAGCCGCGTCGGCAGCGTTGGCGCGTCGGCGGCGTTGGCGCGTCGGCGGCGTTAGCGCGTCGGCTGGTACGGGTCCTTGTCGCCGCCCGGGTAGCCCGGGTAGAGCGGGAAGGGGGTGATCGGCTTGGGGCCGCCCAGGCCGCCGCCGGTGCAATCGCCGATGATGCCGCCGCTCACCGACTCCAGCGCGTCGCTCGACAGCTCGTCCTGCTCGGTGCCGTTCGGCGTCTGCTCGTTCGTGGACATGGATGGTTCCTCGGCTGTGTGAGAGAGGACGTCGGGTCAGTCGATCGTCAGTCGCCCAATCGGCGACTGGGCGATCGACTGCTGGAGGTCGGTGCGGGCGATCGCGATCGTGTTGTCGCCGCCCAGACCGCCGATCCCGGAGAGGCCGGCGACGCCGCCCGCGACCGACTCGAGGGCGTCGTCGGAGAGCTCGTCGTGCTGCGGTGCGGAGGTCGTGCGTTCGTCGATGGACATGGAGGTGCCTCGGTGGTGTGGCGCGTGGGGGCGGTCAGACGGACTCGGTGGTCGGGATCGGGAACGTCGGCCCGGTCGGCATCGGCGGCTGCAGCGGCAGGTTGATGAACGGCCAGATCAGCGACGGCATGCTGCCGCCGCTCACCGTCTCGAGCGACTCGTCGGAGATCTCTGCCGGCTCGGCCGGCGCCTGCTGCGTGCCTTCGTCAGTCATGGAAACGGTCCTCGATGATGCGTGGGTCGTGCGGTGGACGGCCCCTCGGTAGGCACCGCGTGTGCCCTCCGGCGCGTAGGCCACAAGTCGCTGTGTGGCAATCACTTGCGCGTTCGACTGTCACAGTGCCGACAGTCGGTCGTGGAGGCGTGGCTCTATCGCGTAGAGGCGCCACTCGCGCGGAGCGTGTGTCGTGAGACGACGTGGGGCCGAGCGCAGATCGACGCGCTCGGCCCCACGTCGTCCCAGCTCCGACAGTCACGGTCGTGCCGTCACTGCACGTTGCCGCCGCCGCCGTTCGCGGCGTCGAGGAGCTGCTGGCCGGCCTGCTGGACCTTGTCGCGCACATACGCGTAGGCCTCGTACAGTCCGCCGCCGGCGACGGCTTCGAGCGCGTCGGCGCTCAGTTCGTCGCCGTCGTCGGGCGTCGCCACGCCGGCGTCGACGGGCGGCGGGAGGAGGGGCTGTTCAGCGGTGGTCATGCTGCCTCGCGGAAAGAGTCTGCGCGCGCCGGGGCGGCGCCGCGCCGACAGTCGTGAAGGCAACGGCGGTACCCTCCCGGCGCGGGTGCCTAACGCACGACGGCGCCGCGAGTTAGGCGGCGCCGAGAGGAATTCCTGGCGATGGCGGATGGAGCGGGGCGACTATACGATAGTGCCCTCGCTCCACGACAGTCACGCGCCGGGCTTCAGGTCGTGGTGCCGCAGGAAGTCCATGAACTTCAGGTAGTCGTCCTCCGCGATGCCGAACAGACCGAGCAGTCGCTTGTAGCTGCCGCGCGTCGCGGTGAGTCCGCGCTCGACGAGCGTGCGCGCGTCGGCGCGGCTCAGCTCGCGGTCCATGAACGGTCTGTGCACCAGCTCCCAGAAGGTGCCGTCGCCGGCGACCATCCGCTCGTAGCGCGCGCTCGGCTCGGTCGCGATCGGGATGCGGCGCAGCTGATCGCCGCGCGCCGCCCCCTCGAGCGACTCGGCGAAGTGCTCGGCCTCGATCGCGGGGCCTTCGCTCATGTAATAGCCGGTATCGACGAGGCTGCGTAGCTCGCGCACATTCCCCGGCCACGCATAGCCGCAGAGCGTCGAGAGGGCGTGCCGGGAGAACTGCTTGCGCGACACCTCCCGCGCGACGAGGCGCTCGAGGTAGTGGTCGAGGACGAGGCGCCAGTCGTCGCCGCGCTCGCGCAATGCGGGGACACGCACGTGCAGGTGACGCAGTCGGTAGTAGAGGTCGGCGCGGAACTGCCCGGACTCGATCATGGGGCGCAGATCGCGGCTCGTCGCGGCGACGACACGCACGTCGACCTGCTTCGCCTGCGTCGAGCCGACGGGAAGGATCTCGCCCTCGCCCAACGCGCGGAGCAGCATCGCCTGCGCCGGCGGCGACAGCTCGCCGACCTCGTCGAGAAACACGACGCCGCCGTCCGCCTCCTCGAACACGCCGCGGTGATCGGCGATCGCGCCGGTGAAGCTCCCTTTGCGGTGGCCGAACAGCTCGCTCGCCATGAGCTGCCCGTCGTGGTACTGCGCACAGTTCACGCTGAGGAACGGCTTCCGGTTGCGCCGGCAGAGGAGGTAGAGCGCCTTCGCGAACAGCTCCTTGCCGGTCCCCGTCTCGCCGGTCACGAGTACCGGCCCGTCGGCCTCGGCGAAGCGCGCCGTGCGCTCGAGCGCCGTCACGAGCGCCGCGTCGCGCCCGACGACGACCGCCTGCCGCCGCGCGCCCCACCGCTCGCACGAGAGCGCCTGGATCCGCCGCGCGATCCCCACCGTCGACGCGTCGTCGGCCGGAGCGTCGAACGTCACGAACGGGTTCGCCGTGCGAGACATCGGCCGATCCGTGATCCGGTCCACCGTTCGATCCATCATGCGATCCACCTGCGCGCGAGCGCGACGTGCCGCTCGTCCTGGCGCGCAGAGGTGCGCGGCCGGCGGGCGGCGTGCGGGGACCAGTGTACCGGCGGTGGAGGAGGTGCGCCGTCGATTCTGGACGGTGTGGCGAACGGGGGTGGCGAGCGGCGCCCAGCGACAGTGAACGGTGACCGGCGCGACTGCGGGCGCTCTGCACTGCCGTTCGTCGACAGCGTGCGGTCGGCCCCGCCACTCACATGCTCGGACGCGCCATTCGCCACCGCGAATGCCCGCACGATCGCACCCGCCGCCCGCTCGGCCGCCGATTCCAGCCGTCGGGCCGCGCCGCGAGGAACATTCGTCTGGCGCGAACTCGCGCGAGATCATACAGTGTCGAGGTCGCCGTGACGGAACCTTCACGGCTCGCGGCGGTCGTGAGACCGGCACCCTGACAGGAGATCGAGGCCATGATCGACGAGATCCAGACCGTGCACGTCACGACCGAAGGCGACACGCCGACGCCGCAGCGCTCGGGCGACGGCGACCAGCGCTGGGACATCATCAGCTGGATCATCGTGCTGCTCGGCCCGCGCACCGGGGGCGGCTGGGGGAGCTGAGGAACGGCGCGCCGCGCGTGCCGGCGTGATGTCTGGTGACGTGAGACGGGCCCCGAGTGAGTGTCGGGGCCCGTCTCACGTCGTGAAGTACAGCCGCTCCTCCAGACGCTTGCGATAGCGCCGGCTACAGTCCACGCGGCTGCCGTCGTGCAGCACGAGCGTCAGCTCGCCGTGTGACAGCGGCTCTACCGACGCGATGCGCGACAGGTTCACGATCGCGGACCGGTGCACGCGGAGAAAGCGCTCGGGGTCGAGCACCTCGTGTTCGAGAGTGGTCAACGACTTCGCGAGCAGGCGCGGTCGCCGCTGCACGTAGAGTCGCGCGTAGTTCCCGTCCGCCTCGATCCAGTCGATGTCTGCCGCCCGCACGACGACGTACTCCGTTCCGCTCTTGATCGCGAGCGCGTCCGGGTAGCGCGTCGGCTCCGGTCGGTGCAGCTCGTCGACGAGACCGACGAGCCGTGCGTCGGGCCCGGCCGCCGTCCCCGGCCGGCGCGCCGCGAGCTGGTCTCGCACCCGCGCCAGCGCCGCCGTGAAGCGCGCGTCGTCGAACGGCTTCAGCAGGTAGTCGAGTGCGTACGCCTCGAACGCTGCGCACGGCGAACTCCGCGTACGCCGAGGTGAACACGACGACCGGCATCCGCTCCGGGCCGACGAGCTCGACGACGCCGAAGCCGTCGAGTCGCGGCATCTGCACGTCGAGGAACACGAGGTGCGCCGACTCGCGCAGAATCGCCTGCACCGCCTCGATCCCGTCGGCGCACTCGCGCACGAGGTCGACGTCCGCGACGCCGGCGAGCAGCGCCCGCACGCGGTCGCGCGCGAGAGGGTCGTCGTCGACGACGATGACGCGCAGACGGTCGGTCACCGCGCACTCGGCTCGTCGGCGTACGACTCGTCGGCGTCGTCGACGAACGGCAGCACGAGCCGCGCGACCGTGGCGGTCCCGCCGTGCGGCGACTCGAAGGTGAGGTCGGCGTCGCCTCCGTAGAGTTCGGCGAGCCGGGCGCGTGCGTTCGTCACGCCGGGGTCGTCGTCCGACGTCGCTCGGAGATCGAGCGTCGTGCGCGACGACGCACCGGTGCCGTTCCGGTCGCCGTCCGCCAGCTCGACGGCGACCTCGAGTCGCGTGCCCGACCGCCGCGCGACGACGCGTATGCGCGCCGAGGTGCCGGCCGCGTGGCGAAGGGCGCCGGCGAGGAGCGGCTGAAGGATCAGGTGCGGCACGCGTGCGCCGAGCGTCGTCGGCGCGACGTCCCACTCGATTGCAGGGTGAGCGGCGGCCGGTGTGCGCGTCACCTCGAGGAACGGCTCCAGCCCCGCCATCTCTTCCTCGAGCGTCACTTCCTGCACACGGGTGCGGAGGAGCGCGTCGCGCACCATCGTGCCGAGGTGAGCGAGAACGCGGACGGCGCCGTCAGGGTCGGTGGAGACGAGCGACGCCGCGGTGCGGACCGTGCTGCCCAGGAGCTGGGGGTTCAGCTCGGTCTTGAGCGCGTGCAACTCCGCCTCCGCGCGCCGTCGCGCGGCCCCGGCGAGTCGGTCGCGCAGCAGCAGCCGGGCGGCCTCGGTGCGCCCGTAGCGCCGCGCGTACTCGACCGCGTGGGCCGCCGCGGTGAGCAGCGCGTAGAAGCTCATCGTCGCCACGCCGGCGGCGAGTCGCCGCTCGACGAGCGCGTCTGGCAGTGGATAGCCGAACGCCCACGAGACGAGCAGCTTGCTGACGACGACGACGCCCGCGAGCGCGACGGCGGCGGCGATGTGATACAGCAGGTGGCGCGCGGCGTGTCGCCCCGCGAGCGGCGCGCGGCGGGTGAGCCGGATCGCCGTGAGCAGGATCGTCGTCCAGAGCACCGCCATCACCAGCCCTTCGATCGCGGCCGACGGAAGCGACGTCGTCCGGCCGTCTTCGAGCGGGAGCTCGTACGAGGTGCGCGTCCAGAGCAGCCACACGCCCGAGAACCAGAGCGGCAGCGCGAACCGCGCGACCCGACCGCGTCGCGGGGCGGCCGTGCGCCGACTCGCGATGGTGCCGCCTGGGCGCCGCGCCGCGTCGTCGACGACATCGTCGACGTCGTGATCGGTTCCGAGCGGTGCGTCGGCCACGCCGGTGGCGCTGCCCGCTGGCGTCGCGTCGGCGGCGGGACCGTCGGAGCCCGGCGCGTCGTTCCACGGAAGGAGGACGCGCGCCACTGTTCCGCCACCTTCCGCTTGGGCGAGCGTCAACGTGGCGGCGGCGCCGTACAGCTCGGCGAGGCGCGCCCGGCCGTTCGCCAGCCCGACGCCCATCCCGACGCCGCGTGCAGCGCGTCGATCGCCAGTCGGCGCGAGGCCGATCCCGTCGTCGGTGACCGTCAGCTCGAGGTGGTCGCGTAGGAGGGTCGCGTCGCCCCCGGCCGTCACCCGCCGCGCCGCCACGACGATCCGCCCTCGCTCCCCACCGCGCGGGGCGAGTCCGTGGCGGACCGCGTTCTCGACGAGCGGTTGCAGGAGGAGGTGCGGCACGCGCGCGGCCCGCACATCCGGCGCGACGTCCCAGACGACGTCCAGCGCGCCGCCGAGTCGCGCCTGCTCGATCGACAGAAAGGGCTCGAGCTGGGTCAGCTCCTCGTCGAGCGTCACCTGCTGCGTGTGGGCGTGCTCGACCGCCGAGCGGAGCAGGGCATCGAGCTGCGCGAGCAGACGAACGGCACCGTCCGGATCCGTGCGCGTCAGTGTCGCGACGACGTGCAGCGCATTCCCGAGAAAGTGCGGGTTGAGCTCGGCCTTCAACACCCGAAGCTCCGCCTCGGCGCGTCGCTTCGCTGCCTCGTTCAGCTCGGCGCGGAGTCGCAGCTCTGCGGCCTCGGTGTGGCGATACCGTCGGAGGTACTCCACGGCGTGCGCGCCGCCGGCGAGCAGTGCGTACACGCTCGCGTTGAGCGCGACGGCGATCGGCAGGCTGAAGCTGGCGGCGGCCGGCGACCATGGCGCCACGAGGCGCTCGATGATCGACAGCGTGAGCCCGAACGCGACCGCCGCCCCTCCATGCACCGCGAGCGTGCGCCCCCCGAACGCCGCGTCGAGCGGGAAGCGCCGAGCCAGCCGGACCGCGACGACGAGCATGAGCGTGTAGGCCACCGCCAGCGGCAGCGCGCCGAGCGCCGCACGTCGGTCGTCTGCAGCCAGATCGCTCGGGTCGTGCGCCGAGGCGACGGGGATGAGCAGCATCAGCCCGAACCACGCCACGAGACCGACACGACCCCAGACACGCGATCGCCTCGACAGTCGCGCGCCACCGCCTGCCCAGGCGTCCGTCACCGGTAACGGGACGATAGCGGACTGAAGAAGAGACACAGCTGCAATTATGCGTGCCACCTCAGGGACCGCCAGCGTCGCGCGCTTTCGACGGTGGCGCCGTGAGCGACGGGCTACGGGTCGGTCACCGTTCGACGACGATGCGGACGACGCTCGTATCCTGTCGACTGGACGTCGCGCGGATGACGTGACGTCCAGGCCGGAGTGTCCACCGCTCCGACGCGTACGGCGCTCCGTCGACCGTCCACCGCACCCGCTCGGCGCCGGGGCCGACGGCGCGGAGGCGGATCGTGGCGAACGACGCGTCGGTGCCGGGAGAGACCGCGTAGCGATCGCCGTCGAGCGGCGAGACGATGCGGAAGCGAGTGGCGCGCGCGGAGAGCGCTGCACCGTTCGGCGGCGTTCCGTTCGGCGGCGTTCCGTTCGGCGGGGCCTCGCCACTCTCTGCGGCGCGCGGCGCGTCCACGGTGCCGACGAGCTGCGGCGCGAGCCCACCGGTCGCGCCGTCGTCCGTCGCCGCGAACCGAGCGCCCGGGCGTGCCCACTCCGCGTACTCGTCCGGCAGGCGCACCTGGCCGGCGACCTCCCAGTCGTCGGTGCGCGTCGGCTCGGTGCCGCGGGCGAACCATTCGTCGAGCGACGCGCACCCGGGCGTCGCGCGGAGGCCGGAGAGGCGACAGACCGGGACGCGCACCGCGCCGAGCTCGCCCGGGCTCGGCAGCACGCCGGCGCCGAGTCGGGCGGCGACGGCCATGACCGCGCGGTGAAGCAGCGGCCCGGCGCCGGTGATGCCGCTGACCCCTTCCATCGGCCGCCCGGTGAAGTTCCCGGCCCACACGGCGACGGTGAAGCGCCCCGTCACCCCGACCGCCCAGTTGTCGGTGAAGTGGCGGCTCGTGCCGGTCTTCACGGCGACGGGAAACGGAAACTCGAACGGCGTGCTCGCCCCGAACCCTGGAATGCGCGCCGACGGATCGCTCAGCACGTCGAGTACGAGCGCGCTCGCCATCGGCGACGCGACGCGGCGTACCTCCCCGGTCGCGCTGCCGACCGCGCGCCACGTCCACGGCCGCCACGCTCCGCCGTTCGCGAGGGCGCGGTAGCCGTTCGCCAGCTCGAGCAGCGTCACGTCGCCGTTGCCCAACGCGAGTCCGAGCCCGTAGTGCTCCGCGCTTCGCGACAGTGACGCGAAACCGGCGGCGTGGAGCGCGCGGAGCAGCGTGGGCGCGCCGCCGACGCGGTCGGCCAGCTCGACGGCCGGGACGTTGTAGGAGCTGGCGAGCGCCTCGCGCGCACGCACGGGACCGCGGAAGCGACGGTCGTAGTTGCGCGGCCGGTAGGCGCCGGCCGGCGTCGCGTAGCGCTTCGGCACGTCGGGGAGCACCGACGCGGCCGTGTAGCCGCGATCGAACGCGAGCGCGTACAGAAACGGCTTGAGCGCCGAGCCAGGCTGTCGCGGCGAGACGACCATGTCGGTCTGCCCGCCGCTCGTCGCCCAGAAATCGGGCGAGCCGACCCACGCGAGCACTTCGCCGGTCGCGTTGTCGAGCACGACCGCCGCCGCCTGCTCGACGCCGCGGCCGCGGAGCACGTCGACGGTGTGGCGAACCTCCGCCTCGAGCGTTCGCTGCAGCGGCAGGTCGAGCGACGTGCGGATGCGCGTGACGGCGGGCGCACCCCCCGGCGCCGAGTGTCCGGCCGAGTCGGCGAACGACGCCGACGTCGTCCACGCGACGACGCGCGCCGCGAAGTGCGGCGCGAGGAACGGCGACGTGCCGATGACGCCGACGAGCGGCTCCCCTGCTGCCCGCGCGGCCTCGGCGCGCGTGACGTAGCCGCGCGACTGCATGCGGCGCAACGCGAGCGCGCGTCGCGCCGTCGCCCGCGCGGGCGACGCGGCCGGGTTGTCGCGCGACGGCGCGTGCGCGATGCCGGCGAGCAGCGCCGCCTCGCCGACGCTCAGCTCCGACGGCGCGGCGCCGAAGTAGAGCGCGCTCGCCGCCGCGACGCCGACGGTCGCCTGCCCCAGCTCGACGCGGTTCAGGTACTGCGCGAGGATCTGCTGCTTCGTGAGGTGCCGTTCGAGCCGCAGCGCCCACGCCGCCTGCACGAGCTTTCCCGGCCACGAGCGCGGGATGCCGTGGGGCGGCGTGCCGCGTGTCTGCGTGCGGCGCACGAGCCGCGCGAGCTGCATCGAGATCGTCGACGCGCCGGAGACGACGCGGCGCGCGCGCAGGTTGCTCCACGCCGCCCTGCCGAGCGCCGCCGGGTCGACGCCAGCGTGCTGCCAGTAGGTGCGGTCCTCGACGGCGACGAACGCGTTGATGAGGTCGGGGTCGATCGCGTCGTACGCCACCCAGCGCGCGCGGCTCCCGTCGGCGGCGCGCGTGTTCCGGAGCGGCAGTCCGTGGCGGTCCTCGATGACGAGCCCGTCGACCCGTGGCGCGTCGAGCAGCGACGGCGGCAGGGGCCACAGAACCCACGCCACCGCGGCGACGATCGGCGCGATGACGAGCGACAGTGCGGTCGCCCGCCGCCACGAACGCCCCGACCCGATGCGCACGCGCCTCGTTCCCGCTTCCGTCTCGTCGTCCCGGTCCGCCGACCTCACCAGCCGAGCGTTCCCGGCTCGCCTTTGAACGGTCCCACGACGCGGCTCGTGATCCAGCCGCCGTAGAAGCGACCGGGCTGCGCGCGCACCGCCTCGCCGTCGACCGTACAGTGATCCATCTGGCCCGGATAGAACGCGACGTGGTCGCGGATCGCGGCGAACGCCGGGGTCGGGTCCGGGTACGCCCATGCAGACCGGGACCGCACCTCGTTCCCCACGACGACGTCGTAGTAGCGCGCCCCCCCTTTCCACTCGCACACGCTCGTTCCGCGAGCGACGCGCAGGCAGGCGGCGTCGACATCCTCGGGCGGGAGGTAGTACACGGGCGGATGGAACGTCTCGAGCACGCGCCACGCCGCGGACGTCTCGGCGACCACTCGGCCGCCGACGACCACGCGGAGGTGGCTCGAGGTCCGCTCGAGCCGCGGCGGGCGCGGGTAATCCCACACGGACTCCTGGCCGGGACCGGGGGGGACGCGATGTGGCGTCACCGCTGTCTCCGGCGGCCCGCCGACGGTCGACTCGCGACGGCGCGCAGCGCCGCGGCCGTATTCCGGGCGCGCATCACACCCCGCCACAGGTCGCCTCGCTCGGCGATCCGCGCCGGCATCGTCGAGATCGTGAACGCGGCGGGGTCGAGTGTCTCGGTGAGCTCGTCCCACGCGAGGGGCGCGGAGACCGTCGCACCCGGCCGCGCGCGCACGGCATAGGCCGCGGCGACCGTCTTCCCGACCACGTTCTGCAGGTAATCGACGTAGACCGAATCCGGGCGGCGCTGCCGGACGGCGCGCTCCACCGTGGCTTCGCGTGGGTGCGCGGCGGCGACGCGCGTCGCGACGAGTTGCGCGAGCACGAGCGCGGCCTCCGCCTGCGTGCGGGGCGGGAGGGGCAGGACGATGTGCAGCCCGCTCGCCCCCGACGTCTTGAGGCCGGCGCGTAGGCCGAGCCCGTCGAGCTCCGCCTTGACCCAGCGCGCGACGTCGACGACGCGCGCGAACGACGCCTTCGGTCCCGGGTCGAGATCGATGATCGTGTAGTCGGGGGTGTCGAGCGCGCCGACGCGCGAGTGCCACGGATCGACGCTGACGGCGCCGAGCTGCACGCCGTAGAGCAGCGTCGCCAGCGTGCCGCCGACGAGGTAGGGCACTGTCGAGCCGTCGCCGTCCGCATCGATCGGCGCCGTCCGCACGCCGCGAGGCGCATCGACGACGCGATGCTGGTAGAACGCCTTCCCCTCGATGCCGTTCGGGTATCGCCGGAGCACGAGCGGCCGGTCGTCGATCACCGGCAGCAGCGCCGGCGCCACCTCGGCGTAGTAGCGCATGACGTCGCCCTTCGTACAGCCGACGTCCGGGAAGAACGTCTTGCCGAGGTTGGAGACGTCGAGCGTCGTTCGCGCGTCGAGCCGCACGGTGCCGTTCCCATCCCCCGCTTCGATCCGCGCGAGCTGCTGGCCGACCGACGCCCGGGCCGACGCCCGGGCCGACGCCCGGGCCGACGCCCGTGCCGACGCCCGGGCCGACCGCCGAACCGGAGCGACCGGCGCGTCCTGCACGCTCTCCGCCTCGCGCGTCACACGACGCGCCGGCTTGTCGTCGCGCACGCCGAGGAAGATCGGCTGGCGCAGGCGGCCGTCGTCGGTCCACTCGGTGAACTTCACCTCGACGACGACGTCGGGGTGTACCCAGTGCGGCGCCTCGTTCGTGCGAAAGGCGTCGGCGAATGGCGACGTCGCGCGCCGCAACGGCGCGAGGCGACGCGCCATGTCGGCGAGCCCCGCCCGCGTGAAGCCGCCGCCGGTGTGCCCGGCGTAGACGAAGCGCCCGCGCGCGTCGTAGTAGCCGAGGAGCAGCGCGCCGATGTGCTGGCGCGTGTTGCGCGGCTCCGTGTAGCCGCCGACGACGAGCTCCTGGCGGTGCTCGATCTTGAGCTTCAGCCAGTGCTTCACGCGTTCGCCCGGCGCGTACGGCGCGTCGGTCCGCTTCGCGATGACGCCTTCCCACCGCGCGTCGCGAGCGCGGCGCAGCATCGCCTCGCCGTCGCCGGCGACCGATTCGCCGAGCCGGATCGTCGCCCCGGCCGTGCGGCCGGTGGTGCCGAACGCCTTGACGAGGCGCGCACGCCGCGCGGTCCACGGCTCGCCGATCAGCACGTCGTCGCCGTCGACGAGGAGGTCGAAGGCGACGAGGGCGGCCGGCGCCGATCGCGCGTGCTCGCCGACCGCGTCGGCGTCGTCGACGTGCATGCGCCCCTGCAGCGACTGGAAGCGCGCCGGAGCGCCGCCGCCCGCGGCGCCGTCGAGTCCGACGAGCTCTCCGTCGAGCACGAGTGAACGTCGCCGCCGCCGCGCGAACGCGCGCAGCGACTCGGTGACCTCGGGGAATTGCGCCGCCTTGTCGTTGCCGTTGCGCGTGACGAGGCGCGCACCGTCCGCCGTCGCGAAGGCGAGAACGCGGATGCCGTCGTACTTCGGCTCGAACGTCCAGCCGTCGCCGCTCGGGATCTCGCGGCCGACGCTCGCGTACATCGGCTCGAACGCCGGCACCGCAGGCGACTTCGCCGCGCGAGACGTCGCGGAACGCCGCTTCACCGAGCGACTCTGCGCGACCGCATCAGGCTGCTGTCCGCCAGCGATCTGCTCCATCGTCCGCCCCGTCGCGACCGAGGTCGTCTCGTCGGCGACGACGTCGCGCGACGCGTCGGCGTCCGCGTCGCGCCGCTTGATGAGCAGCCACTGCGGCTTCGCCGACGCGCCCGACGCCGGCCGCGTGCGCACGAGCGACCACGCGCCGCGCAGTCGCTCGCCGTGCAGGACGATGTCGAGCCGCCCGGTCTCGTGGCCGCGTCGCAGCGCCTCCTCGCCCCCGCCGTCGGCCGCCTCGTAGGTGCCGCGGTCCCAGAGCATGACGGTGCCGCCGCCGTACTGCCCGGCGGGGATCGTTCCCTCGAACGTGTTGTAGCTGACGGGGTGGTCCTCGACCTCCATCGCGAGCCGCCGCACCGCCGGGTCGACGCTCGGTCCCTTCGGCACCGCCCAGCTCTTCATCACGCCGCCGAGCTCGAGCCGGACATCGAAATGGAGGTGGCTCGCCGCGTGCTTCTGGATCACGAACCGCAGCGCCGTCGCTCGCGGGCGCGACCGATCCGCCGAACGACCGTCGCCATCCGGCTCGGCGGTCTTCGTGAAGTCGCGCTTCCGCCGGTACTCGGCGAGCGAGACGCGGGGCGTACGTGGGGCGTCAGGCACGTGCGTCGGCGCCGTCGTCAGGCACTCTTGCGGCGCGCCGCCTTGGCGGGTCGTGCCGGGGTCTTCGCCGCGCGCCCTGACTTCGCCGGCTTGACCGCCTTCCGTGCGCCGCTCCCTTTCGGGGCCTTCGCGAGACTCGCCTGCAACCGGGCCATGAGGTCGAGCACCTTGCCGTCGTCCGCCGTCCGCTCGGACGCTTTCGATGCGACCTTCTTCCCCTTCAGCTTCGCGTCGATGACGCGCATCAGCCGCGCGCGATAGTCGTCCTTGTACTTCTCCGGCTCGAACGGCTCGGCGAGGTTCTGGACGAGCTGCTCGGCCATCGTCAGCTCCTGCGCACGCACGAGCGAGGCGTTCGGGAACGTGTAGGTGTCGACGTCGACGAGCTCGGTCGCGAAGCGCATGAGCTCGAGCACGAGCGCCTCGCCGACCGCCTTGATCCCGGCGAGATGCTGCGTCTGGCGCATCGTCACCTTCCCGATCCCTACCACGCCGGCCGATCGGATGGCCTCGCGGAGCAGCGCGTACGCTTTCTCCCCGCCCTTCGTCGGCAGCAGGAAGTACGGTGTCTCGAAGAAGCGCGCGTCGATCTCCCCTTCGCCGACGAAAGCGCAGATGTCGATCGCCTTCGACGACTCCAGCGCGGCGCTCTTGAAGTCGTCGTCGGTCACGACGACGAACTTCCCCTTCTCGTACTCGTATCCCTTCACGACGTCCTTCCACGCGAGCGCCTCGCCGTTGCGGTCGACGCGCTCCGTCCGGATCGGCGACAGATCCGCCTTGTTCAGCATCCGGAAGCTCACATGCTCGGTGCGAACGGCGGGCTGCAGCTCGACCGGAATGTTCACGAGTCCGAAGGTCAGGGCGCCTTTCCAGATCGTGGCCATGTCGGGGGAGCTGAGGTGAGGGGGGATGCGGCTGTGCTCGTGAAAGAGAGCAAGCGCCGGGCCGGGCCGGGTCCCGGCTGCGCTACCGGCGCGCCGTCACGGTGAACGTGCCGCCGTCGCTGCGCCCGTGCACCGCCGGGTTGTACATCTCCTCCGCGTGTGCCGGCGGCCGCACGAACGTTCCCGCCGTCGTGGCGCGCGCGAGGTAGGTCGCCGAGTACGTCCCCGGCCAGAGCACGGTCGCCGAGTAGACGACGCGGTCGTCGCGCAGCTCGCGGTGATCGAACGGCGACCACCACCCGCCGTCCCACGTGCCGTAGACCCAGCGCGGCAGCTCGTCGTTCGGCTCGGCGCGCTCGCGGTCGTCGTGGCGTGAGGCACCAGGGCCGACGGCGGTGGCGGCGGTGCGGAGGCTGAGGTCGACGGCCTCGAGGCCGGCCGGAAGCGCGTCGTCGAGCACGACGAAGTGGCGCGTCGTCGGGACCGTCAGGCGCAGACGGACACGCACCAGCTCCCCTTCGACGACGCTCGTGATCGAGCGGCCGGCACCGGCGGGACCGGCACCGGCGGGACCGGCACCGGCGGGACCGGCACCGGCGGGACCGGCACCGGCGGCGGTGCCGTCGTAGGGCTCGTACCACCGCTCGACCGTGATCCCGGCGACCACCGGCGTCGTCGGCGGCCGGCTCGGAACCTCGGAGACGGTGACGTAGAAATAGACGGCGCCGCTGCCTGGACCCGCGGCGATCGCCAGGCGCAGTGCCTGTCCTCCAGCCACGCCACTGAGCAGGCCGCGAAGCGGCACGGCCGAATCCCCTCGGGCCAGAATGACGCGGTCTCCGCTCCGCACCTGGACCGTACGGACTTCCTCCGACCGAGTACGCCGCTCGAAATCGGCGAGCGCGGCGACGGCCGACGCGTAGTCCTGCGTGTTCCACTGCCAGTCCGTCCGCCGCACGCGCCCTTCGTCGGCGAGCGCCTCGACGAGCGGGCCGATGAGCGCGTGCTCGGGCTCGACGGCGAGCGTCGCGGCGAGCACCTGGGCGAGCGGGCGCGTGTGCGACGTGAAGTAGAACGCCGGCCCGTCGTCGTCGGGGAGCACCGCTCGGCGGCCGTCGACGCGGACGGTCGGCCAGATCGCGGCCATGAGCCGGCGGGCGTCGGCTGCGGCGCGACGGCGCGCGAACACCGTCGCGAGGCGGGCACGATCCTCGAGCGTCAGCTGCGCGGCCATGCGTAGCAGCTCGTTCTCCGACGCCACGTCGGGGCGGCCGAATCGGCTCAGGAAGTCGACCGCGGCGACCTGGTCGCGAAGCCGCATCGCACGGGTGGCGTAGTAGCTCGCGACGGGTGTCGCGTCCGCGTCTCCGGTGCCTTTGAGGTCGGTCGTGAGATAGCTCGCGAGCCGGGCGAGCGTCGCGGCGTTCACGGCGACGCCGGCGTCGCGCGCGTCGAGCAGCACCGCGCCGGCGTACGCGCTGAGCCACGGCGTCGTCCAGTCGGTCGCCGACCAGTAGCCGATGCCGCCGTCGGCGCGCTGGCGTTGCGTCAGCAGCTCGACGGCGCGCCGCACGTCGACGAGGGGGGTGCCGCGGAGGAACGGGCCGACGCTCGGCAGGCGCTGCTGCGCGCGGTAGAGCGCGATGAGGGGGATCGCGGCGCTGACGACCTGCTCCGAGCAGGAGTACGGATAGACGCGCAGCGTTCCCGCCATCCCGCGGATCGTCGCGAGTGGCGATGGGCCGATCTGCAGCGACAGTCGCGACCGTGTCTGGTCGATGTCGCTCGGCAGCGCGAGCACGACCGAGGCGGTGTCGCGAACGACGCCGGCGACGGTGTGGGTGCGCGGCGTGAAGTCGGGGTGCCAGGGCAGTGCGACGCGCACGGCGTCGGCGTTCGTGCCGTCGGTGACGTCGAACCGGAACTCGGCGCTGTCGACGCCCGCCGAGGGGACCTGGAACGGGAAGCGCACTTCGGCGCCACGCGACTGGGCGAGCGTCACGCGCTGCTCTCGCCCGCCGCGCAGCGCGACGCCCGTGGCGTCGGCGCGGACGGTCACCGACACCGCTGCGCCATCGCGCCGATTGATCACCGCGCCGGCAGTGAACGTGTCGCCCGGCCGCACGAACCGCGGCAGCGCCTGGCGCGCCAGCAGCGGACGGGTGACGAGCAGACTCGCCTCCCCCCTGCCATACCGATCGCCGGCGGTGACGGCCACGGCCATCACGCGGAACGTCGTCAGGTTGTCGGGCAGCTTCACCGTCGCCAGCCCGGCTCCTGTCGCGTCCGTGACGACGGACCCCAGGAAGAAGGCCGTCGTCTGGAAGCGGGAGCGCAGGACGTCGCTCCCCGCCGCACCGCCGCCGCCCCCCGCCTCGCGGCGTCCCTTCTCGCCGTCCGGCACCTGCGGCGCGACGCCGGTCATGTTGCTCGCCAGCCGCATCCCGAGCCCGCGCGCTCGATAGATCAGGTCGATCGGGTCGGGCGTCGTGTACCCGGTGAGCGCGAGCACCCCGTCGTCGACCGCCCAGAGCGTGACTTCGCTCCGCACGCCGCCGCCCTGCGCCTGCCCCGAGCCGTGCGCGTCGCGCACCTGCACGCGTACGCGCGCCGAGTCGCCTGGCCGGTACTCGGCGCGTTCCGGGGCGACAGACAGCGTGAGGCGCTTCACCTCCGGCGTCACGCGCAGCTCCGCATAGCCGACCCGCATCGTCGGCCGTCCCGGGTCGTCGAGCGGGCCGGGCTTCGCAGAGCGACCGCGCGCGACGACGATCGAGACGAACGCGTTCGGCGCGTACGCCTCGGTGATCGGAAACTTCAGCGTCGTGGCGCCGCTCGTCAGTCGCATGCGCCGCTGCTCGATGAGCCCCTCGCGCTCGACGGTGATCCACGCCTCGGCGTTCGTGAACGGGGCAGCGAACAGCACCGTCGCGGTGTCGCCGACGGCGTAGCGCGACCGGTCCGGGACGACGTCCATCTTGAACTGCGACTCGTCGTTCCACGGCACCCACCCGGCGCCCGACGCCCACCGCTCGAAGCTCGTCTCCGCGCTCCGGCCGGCGGCGTCGGTCGCGGTGAAGCGCACGGTGTACTCGCCGCCGCCGTTCGGCGTGAACGAGCACGGCCGGGGCGTTGCAGCTGACAGGACCGTGCAGCGCGCGACCGTGTCCTGCACCCAGTCGCCGACCGTCTCGGCGACGCCGTTGCGGACGCGCCGCACGCGGTGCCACTCGCGCCGCACGATCGTCCCCGCGATCCGCGTCCCGACGACCGGGTCGCCGGTCGGCTTCACCGCGAGCACGCTCACCGAGACCGGCGCCCCCGCCCGCCAGAAATAGGACGTGCCCGACGGTCTCGCCGCGACGTACAGATCGGCCGGGTGCACGACCGTCGTCGTGCGCTGGCCGACGACCTGGCGGTTCACGTCGGTGACGATCGCCTCCAACGTCACGCGCGCCGCGCGGCCGTTCGGCGGCACCGGGAGCGCGACCTTCACCGTGCGCTCGCCGCGCGCGTCGAGCGTGTCGGCGCCGCTCGCGAACTCGTCGGTCGACGGCTCCGCGTACTCCTCCGACCAGCCGCCGCTCCGGCCGACGTGCCAGCCGCCGTCGAGCCCCGGGATCTCGAGCTCCCACGGCGAGAGCGTCGTCTGCCGCGCGCTCCACGACAGCGCCGCGCGCCCCATCCGCGCGCCGAACAGGTAGCGCGCCTGCACCGTCGCGGCGAGCGTGTCGCCGGGCAGCCGCGCCGCGCGCACCGCGGTCAGGTCGACCAGGAACTCCGGCGGCCGGTACTCGGCGACGCGGTACCTCGTGGTGCCGACGGTGCGCCAGGCTCCTCGTCGCCGCGCCTGCACCTCGACCGCGTAGTCGCCGACGGCCGCCGAGCGCGGCAGGTCGACGAATCGGTCGGCGGTGCCGAACGCCGAGAGCGGCGACGTCACCTCGCGCAGCATCCCGTCATCGCGGTCGTGGAAGCGCCAGCGCACCGAGTCGCCCGCGCTCGGCACCCGCAGCGCGCCCAGGGCGCCGTCGCGCACGATCGCCTTCGCGTAGACGCGTTCGCCGGGGCGGTAGATGCCGCGCTCGGTGAACACGGCGCCGGCGAGCGTCAGTCGCTCGTCGTCCCACGCGCTCGCCACGTCGAAGCGCCACGGCGCGAGGTCCGGGTCCCAGCGATTCACCGCGGCGTAGGCGCGGTCGGTGCCCAGCGTGACGCGGACGTAGCCTTCGACGGTGCTCCTCCCGTCGTCGTCGCTCGTGGTCGCGTTCGGCGCCCATCCGGCGAGCCGCGCGAGACCGCGCGCGTCGGTGCGCGACGTCGCGAGCAGCTGTCCGTTCGGATCGAACAGCTGCACCACCGCGCCGCGCTTCGCGCTGCCGTCGCTGACGCCGGTGACCCACACGTACCCTTCCGCCGCCCCGAGCCGCACGTGGACGCCGAGGTCGGTGATCTGGACGAGCGACGTCGGCGTCTCGCTCCCGTCGCTCGTGCCGCGTGCGCGGCCGCTGACGCGCACCGCGAACAGTCCCGACGACCCGGCCCGCGTGGCGTCGGCCACGGGCAGCCGGACGCCGGTGATCATGCCGCGGTCGACCGGGGCGCGGACGGCCAGCCGCTGCGTGGTGGCGCCTCTCGCGAGCGCCGTCCACATCGTGTCGTCGGCCCACCCGAAGCGGGTCAGCGCGCGCGCCTCCATCCGCTCCGGCACCGGGGCGATCTCCGCGACGAGCGTGTCGACGTTGACGTGCTGGACCGCGAGCGTGCGGAAGCCGAGTCGCTCGACGAGCAGGCGGCCGTACGGCGCGTCGATCTCGGGGGCGTAGCCGGTGGTCGTGAACGCGGCGGCGGGATTGCCGCGCAGCGGTTGGCCGTAGACGTCGCGCAGCGCCGTGTCGACGACGACCGCGTACGTCCGGCGCGGCGCGAGCGGCGCGTCGAGCGTCCACGTCGTCGCCTCGCTCGCCGTGTCGTCCACGGTGAAGCGTGCGGCGGGCAGGAGTCGCACGCGGCGCAGCACGTCGTGCCCGCGCACGGGCGTCGTGAACCGGATGGTGACCGGCCCGGTCGGACAGAACTCGGCGCCCGCTTCGCGGCACTGCGTGCCGGCGATGCGCAGGTCGCCGTACGTGTCGAACGCCCAGCGCGCGCGCGCCGTCGCAGCGTCGGCGCCGAGCTCGTTCTGCACCACGAGCTCTCCGGCGCAGTCGCGTGGCAGCGAGCGCTCCGGCACGAGCTGCACGACGCGGCGCTGACCGTCGAGCGTGCGGTCGCGCTGCCAGCCGCCGGCCTCGCGGAGGCGAGCCGGGTCGCCGTCGCGGAGCGCGCGCTGGCTCGCCGCGCGCAGCCGCACGATGCGGCCGCCCCCGGCGCACGACGCCGCGAACTCCAGCTGCGCCGCGTTCGACAGCGCCGCGAGGTCGACCGGCGCGCTGTAGACGACGTCGAAGCGCTGGGTCGGCGTGATCTGGCGCTCGCGCCCCGTCTCCCGCGGCCCGACCGGCGACCCGGTGAGCAGCGTCGGTCCGTGCACGCGGAACGTGAAGCGATACGGCTCGGCCAGCGTGCTGCCGTCCATCGCGCGGACGCCTGGGGCGACGGTCACCGTGTAGCGCGCGCCGGCAACCAGTGGCGCGCTCGGCGTGAGGCGGATCGTCGCGGGGTCGCGCCATTCGATCCGACCGGGGACCGACGGCTCGACCCGGAGGAGCGAGGCCGGGTCGACCGCCGCGCGATCGAGCGAGCCGGCGACCGGCCTGTCGAACGTGACGCTCAGCCGAGCGGACGGTGACGCGTCACCGTCGGGGGTGGCGCGGACGACGCGGAGCGGCGCGTCAGGCGGCGTGCCCGCCTGCGCGCCCGCCTGCGCGCCACGTTGCGCGCCGAGCGGCACGGTGACGACCGCGGCGGCGGCGGCGGCGACGAACGCCAGGCGAACGAGCGACATGAGCGAGCTCCGGGTGCGCGCGGGTGCCCAGTATAGGTACGCGGCGGGCGGCGCGCTCGTGCCTGCGCCCGCCGTCTCACCTCGGCGCGGACGGCGGGCGGGCGGTCATGGCGCGAGGCGGTCGAGGAGGCGGTCGGCGAGGCGTCGCGCGTCCACGTCGTCGCGGTCGGTGAGGACGATGACCGTGACGCGCCGTTCGGGCAGCCGCACGAACGCGGCGCGCCGTCCGTCCGGCGTGCCGTAGGCGCTGAGCCGGGTGGTGCCGCGGTACGTGTCGCGCTGCCAGCCGAGGGCGTCGTCGCCAGGCTGCGGGGCGCCGGCGCTGCGCGCACCGGCGAAGAACGTCGGCAGGTGCTCGAGACCCAGCGCGAAGCGATACAGCTCGTCGACGTTCGCCGCGAGCTGCCCGTCGACGACGGCCATCTGGTGCGCGCCGATCGGCGTGAAGATCCGCGCCGCGAGCGCCGCGCGGTAGGCCGAGTCGTGCGCGAGTGGGCGCGTGCGCCCGGTGAGCCGCGCCAGCAGTGCGTCGACCGGCTCGGACAGGCCGCCTACCGCGAAGTTCGGGACGGTCGTCGGCGGCATGTAGCGCGCGCCGATCGGCACGTTGAACGCGCGGTCGACGAGCACGTTCCCCTGTCTGGCGACGAGCACCGTGGCCTTCGACCCCGACGCGGCGACCTCGCGGAACACGCCGTCGACGAACGCGCTGTCGAGGCGTGACGACGCGCCGGCGCGGCGGCGCACCGCGCGGGCGGCGAGGTCGTAGCTGTCGCCCGGGTAGAGCGTGACGAACGGCCGGCCGGCATCGTTGCCGCGGCCGCCGTAGGCGAACGCCTTGTTGCGCCCGACGATGACGGCCGAGTCGCCCTGCACGATCCAGGCGGTCCCCTCGTCCTCCGAGATGCCGAGCAGATCGGGGCGGCGCGGCACGAGCGAGTCGGCGAGGTCGGCGAGCCGTCCGCGCGCGACGACGTGCTGGTCGATCGCGACGTTGCGCAGGAAGCCGAAGCCGCGATCGTAGGTCGAGTCCATGACGATCGCGTTCCCCGACCGCGCGCCCCGCAGCAGATAGCTGGACAGGATCGACGCCCCGGCCGACGTGCCGCCGACCACGCCGCCGCGCGCGAGCACCGCGTGAAAGCCGCGCTCGGTGCGCGTTCCGGCGTACGAGTCGACGAGGTGCCACTGCCGCCCCCCCTCGAACCAGACGCCGCCGGCGCGCGCGAGCACGGCGGCGAAGGCGCTGTCGTCGGCGACGGCGCGATGCACCGTGTGCAGCACGACGACGTTGCGGGCGCCGGCGGCCTTGAGCCCCGCGGTGCCGCGCCAGTCTGCCGGATAGAGCGAGTCGCCGCCCGCCGTCGGGACGTCGACGATG
This sequence comes from uncultured Gemmatimonadaceae bacterium, assembly GCA_963843845.1. Classification (GTDB taxonomy): domain Bacteria; phylum Gemmatimonadota; class Gemmatimonadetes; order Gemmatimonadales; family Gemmatimonadaceae; genus Gemmatirosa. The sequence goes on from CAWJMB010000002.1 coordinate 375,215, forward strand.
AGGGCGTCGGGGCCGCCGGCGAGCGCGATGAAGCGCTCGTAGACGTCGGGGCCGATCGCGCCGCCGCCGACCACGACGACGGCGCCGCGGGCGGGGCCGACCTGCTGCGCGGCGAGCGGGGCGGCGAGAGCGGCGAGTGCGATGGTCGCGGTGAGCGCGGTGGGGTAGAGCCGACGAAGCATTGCGGGCGGGGTGAGGGCGATCTACGGTCTACGCGAGCCGAGGGCGCGACGTTCGGCGGGTGCGGGATGGGAGGGTGGTGGCAGGGCGGCTCCGCATCACCGCCCGCCCCCGCCGTCCCGCCCCCCCCCCCGCTCGAGGAATGCCTCGGCGGCGTGGTCGACGAGCGCGCTCCGTACCCTGTAGCATCGTGAGCCGGGCTGGACGACCCGGCCCGGCTCGGGAACGTGCGTCCGCGACGACTGCGGCCGCGCCGTCTCGGGCGAGTCCGGCGGTCGCCGCGCCGGTCGGGAGCCGCGCTTGCGATGAGGACGGCCGACCCGACATGGCCGACCCCGTCGCCAGGAGCCGCGCGTGCCCGAGCCGACATCGTCTCACCCCGACGCCGAACCGCAGGACCGTCTCGCCGCCCTGCGCGACCTGGAGGAGTGGCTCGAGCGACCGATGCTCGTGCTGAGCTTCGTGTGGCTCGCCCTGTTCGTGCTCGAGTTCACGCGCGGGCTCTCCCCGGCGTTCGAGACCGCCGGCTGGGTGATCTGGGCCGTCTTCGTGCTCGACTTTCTCCTGCGGCTCGCGCTCGCGCCGGACCGCGGGCGCTATCTCCGCGCGAACTGGCTGACGGTCCTCTCGCTGCTCGTGCCGGCAGTACGCGTGCTCCGCGTCGTGCGCGGCGTTCCGCGTGCTGCGCGCCGCACGCGCCGCGCGAGGCCTGCGGCTCGTGAAGGTCGTCGGCTCGCTGAATCGCGGCATGCGCGCCCTCGGCCGGAGCTTCGCGCGGCGGGGATTCGGGTACGTGCTGACGCTCACGCTGCTCGTCACGCTGGCCGGAGCGGCCGGCATGTACGCCTTCGAGCGCGACGCGCCGGGAAGCCCGCTCACGAGCTACGGCGCGACGCTGTGGTGGACGGCCATGATCATGACGACCATGGGCTCCGACTACTTCCCGACGAGCGCCGAGGGGCGCGCGCTCTGCGTGCTGCTCGCTCTGTTCGCGTTCGGAGTGTTCGGCTACGTGACGGCGGCGCTGGCGACGTTCTTCGTCGGGCGCGACGCGGTGGCGGCCGACGCGGAGGTGGCGGGGCAGGAGTCGGTGGACGCGCTCGCGGCCGAGGTCCGAGCGCTGCGCGCCGAGGTCCGCGCCCTCCTCCCGCGGCTCGGAGCGCCGGGCACCCGACCAGGGCCGGGCGGCGTCGAGGCGGAGATCGGCGACTGAGATCCCACGGAGCTCCCTCGCCTCGACAGGCGATGGCGCACCAGTTCAATCCGTCGCACGTCCCGGTGCCGGCGGCGACGGCGGCGCGGCCGGCGTCCGCATCGCGAGCGATGCGTCGGGCATGCGGCTGAGCAGCACGAGCTCGTCGCCCGCGCGCCAGGTGAGATCGGCGTTCACGATGTCGACGAGCTCGCCCTGCACCCGGGCGACCGGTACCACGTCCTCCGGGAGCTCGCTCGCGCGCGTCGGCCCGCCGGCGGGCACGCGGTACGTCACGAACGTCGCGGTCCCGTCGTCGATCGACGACTCCCACGCGCGCACGTCGAGCGGCCGGCCGAACGCGATGCGGCCGCCGACGCGCTCCAGCAGTCGCGGCCCCGCGCCGCGGCTCGGCTGGCCGAGCGCGGGGAAGGTGCGCTCCACGCCGAACGCGTCGTGCGCGAGATGCGTGGCGAGCGCGTTCACCTCGGAGTTCGTCGTCACCGCCACGACCGTCGTCGCCTCCTCGGCGCCGAGTTCGGCGAGCACGTCCTCGTCGAGCGCGTTGCCCAGGCGCGCGTCCAAGCCCTCGGCGCGCGCCTGGGCGACGAGCGCCTCGTTGCGGTCCACCAGCGTGACCGCGCGCCCGCGCTGCTGGAGAACGCTGGCGACGCCGCGGGCGAGCGGCCCGGCGCCGACGATCACGACCGCGCGGTAGGCGAGACTGCGCAGTCCGAGCAGGCTCGCCACGAGCCCCGCCGTGAGCCCCTGGAGCGTGACGGTGATCGCGATCGCCATGAAGGTGATCGCGAGGATCCGCGTTCCCTCGGCGAAGCCTGCCTCGTCGAGCACGACGGCGAACAGCGAGGCCACCGACGCGGCGACGATGCCGCGCGGCGAGATCCACATGACGAACAGCCGCTCGCGCCAGGTGAGCGCGCTGCGCCGCAGCGACGCGAGCACGCACAGCGGCCGCACGACGAAGACGAGCGCGAGCACGGTCAGCACGCCGCGCCACCCCTCGGCGCGCACGATGCCTAACGGGAGCGCGGCCGCGAGCAATACGAACAGGATGCTGATGCCGAGCACCGTGAGCTGCTCCTTGAAGCGGCGGAGCCGCCGCTCCTCGGGAACGGTGCCGCGCTGCATCACGAGCCCCATCACGACCGCCGCCATGATCCCGGCCTCGCTCTGCAGCCACTCCGCGCCCGCGAACGCCAGCCAGACGAACGCCAGCGACACGAGGTTCGCGAGCTCCGCCGGCACGAGGCCGGGGCGTCGCAGCAGCCACGAGAGCGCGAGCCCGCCGCCGCCCCCGGCCACGAGCCCCGCGAGCAGCCGGCCGACGTACCCCCACGCGCCGCTGAGCACTCCGATCGGGTGCACGCCGGCGAGGCCGAGCACCACGTCGACCACCGCGACGGCGAGCACCGCGCCGACCGGATCGATGAGGATCGCCTCTCCCTCGAGCACCGTGCGCACCCGGCGCGGAATGCTCACACGGCGCAGCAGCGGTTGCACGACGGTGGGGCCCGTGACGGTCATGAGCGCGCCGAAGACGATCGCGACCTGCCAGCTGAACCCGGCGATCATACGGGCCGCGAGCGCGGCGCCGATCCACGACACGACGACGCCGATCGTGACGAGGTTGCGCACCTCGGTCATCGCGCGGCGCAGGTCGCCGACACGCAGGTTGAGCGCGCCGTCGAACAGGATCACCGCGACGCAGAGCTTCACGATCACCGAGAGCCCGCCGCCGAGCGACGCCGGCAGGATCACGCCGAGCCCCGAGGGCCCGAGGGCGACGCCCAACGCGAGCAGCGGCACGATCGCGGGCACGCGGAGGCGATGCCCGACGAGCTGGGCGAACATGCCGGCGGCGACGGCGAGCGCGATCGTCAGCAGCGCGGGGTCGATGCTATGCACGGGGGGTCGACGCGCGGGCCGCGAGTGGCATCAATGGCGAACACCTCTGTGAGGTGTGAGGCAGGGGGTGGGGAAGGCGCGAACGACATGTCTCGTTCGGCCGGTCCCTGCAAGGATGAAACCGCCTGCGTGCCGCCTGCGCGCCGCCTGCGTGCCGCCTGATGAGCGCCGGCCCTGGCACCGTTGGTGCAGCCGTCTTCGGTTTTCGGCGGTGCCGACGGCACCGAGGCGACGATCCTGCGATCTGACGAGGGGGTGGTGACGACATGATGGATGCGCGCGCGACGGCGATCGTTCTCGCCGCGGGGGTGGTCGCTGCCTCGCTCTCCGGCTGTCGCGGCGAGCGGTCAGCGGCGGACACGGTTGCGACCGTGGGTGCTCCCGCCGTGCCTCCCGACTCCGCGTCGGCGGGCGCCGCCGCGCCGCTGGACAGCGCGGCGACTGCCCTCCATGGCGCCGCCACCCCGGCGGCCACCGAGTTCCTGCGGTACGCCGACACCCTCCGGACGACCGGGACGCTCACCGTGCCCGGCGCGCCCGATTCCGCGCTCGCGACGCACGACGTGGCCGCGGAAGCCGTCCATCGTCTCGCCGCGGCGATCGCCTCGCTCGCGGCCGCCGACACCACGCTGGGCGTCGCAGGCGACCGGCTCGACGCGCTGCGCGCGCGCGCCGACAGTCTGCAGCGCGGCGCGCCGGAGACCGAGCACGCGCGCCTCGCCAGCGAGGCGTTCGCGCTCGGCGGCGACCTGCTGCTCCGGCTCCCGGAGCGTGGACCCCCCGCGCTCACCGACCGGGCGGGCGAGGTGCGGCAGGCGGCCGCCGCGATCCGCACCGACCGGCCGCTCGCCGGGCAGATCGACGCGGTGCGGCGGTTCGTCGAACGATGCGCTGCGGCGCTGCGCGGCAAGATCGGCGCGACGACGTCCTGACGCCGCGGCGCGCCGCGGCGCGCCCCCCCCGGCGCGCCGTGCCACCCGCGCGTATGATACGGGGTATACCTCGCATCTCGATCGAGCCTTCGCCCCGATGTCGACGAACTCCGCCGTCGCGCCGCTCATGGAGCGCGTGCTCGGCCCGTTCCAGCGCTTCTTCGCCACGGCCGCCGCGGGCGGGATCGTCCTCCTCGCGTGCACCGCCGTGGCGCTCGCGTGGGCCAACTCACCGTGGGCCGAGTCGTACCACCATCTGTGGGAGGCGCCCGTCACGATCGGGGCGCCGGGCGTCGGGCGGACGATGTCGCTCCACCACTGGGTGAACGACGGCCTCATGGCCGTGTTCTTCTTCCTCGTGGGGCTCGAGATCAAGCGAGAGGTGCTCGTCGGCGAGCTCGCCACACGGCGCACCGCGGCGCTCCCCGTCGTCGCGGCGTTGGGCGGGATGGTGGTGCCGGCGCTGCTCTACGTGGCGGTGAACGCGGGCGGGGCGGGCGCGACGGGGTGGGGGATCCCGATGGCGACCGACATCGCGTTCGCGCTAGGCATCCTCGCGCTCCTCGGCGACCGCGCGCCGAGCGGGCTGCGGGTGTTCCTCGCTGCGCTCGCGATCGCCGACGATCTCGGCGCGGTGCTCGTGATCGCGCTGTTCTACACGAGCGCGATCGACTGGGTGGCCCTCGGCGCTGCGGGGCGCGTGTTCGCGGCGCTGCTCGCGCTCAATCGCGCCGGGGTGCGGCGACCGCTCGCGTACGCGCTGCTCGGCGTGGCGATGTGGGCGGGCATGCTCGCGTCGGGCGTGCACGCGACCATCGCCGGGGTGCTGCTGGCGCTCGCGGTGCCGGCACGGACGCGCATCAGCGAGGAGGAGTTCCTGGCGCGCGCCGAGCGGAGCCTGGCTGCCTTCCGGGCCGCCGACGAGCCGGGAAGGAGCGTGCTCACCAACCGCGGGCACCAGGAGGCGCTGCAGGCCATCGAGGACGCGGCCGACGCGGCGCAGGCGCCGCTCCAGCGGATGGAGCACGCGCTGCACGGCTTCGTCGCGTTCCTCGTCATGCCCATCTTCGCGCTCGCCAACGCCGGCGTGCCGCTCGCGGGCGGTGTCGGCGAGGCGCTCCGGAGCCCCGTGTCGCTCGGCGTCGCGCTCGGTCTCGTGATCGGCAAGCCGTTCGGCATCACCGTCGCGAGCTGGCTCGCCGTGCGCGCGGGCGCCGCGGACCTTCCGGCGGGCGTGGGGTGGCGCCACATCCACGCGGCCGGCTGGCTCGGCGGGATCGGGTTCACGATGTCGCTCTTCGTCGCGGGGCTCGCGTTCGTGAACCCGGCCGTCCTCGACACGGCGAAGCTCGGCGTGCTCGGGGCGTCCACGATCGCCGGGCTGGTCGGCTACACGCTGCTGCGCGGAGGGGCGCGCGCGGCCTCGACGCAGGCCCGCCGGGTCGTGCCGACGAGCGCGCGCGCCACTCCGTGAGCCGGATCGCACGGTCGCCACGCCACGGATCACGCCACGGATCACGCCGCGAGCACGGTCGGCGGCGCGTCGAGCGCCCGCACCGCCCGCGCCCGCGACTCGCTCACGCGCCCGCAGACCGGGCCGGCGCCGCGAACCACCGCTCGCGTGGCACGACCGCGGGCGCGGGCGGGTCCGCCACATAGTGTGGTGAGAGAATCGGCACGCCGTGCTCGTTGAACACGTCCACGACGTGCCCGTGCAGCGCCGAGAGGACCGGGATGCGCCGGTGTGCCTCGGCGAGGTGCGCGTTGAGCTGGTACTCGACGTAGAAGTCCGACAGCCCGGTCTTGAGCACGAACGCTGGCGGGTCGGCGAGCAGCCCGTCCGTGCGGTGCGCGGCGAGCCGCAGCATCGCCTCCACCTGCCGCCAGGGCACGTCGTAGCCGATCGTCACCGCCGTGTGGACGATCACCCCCTCCCCCTCGGCCGAGAGCCGCGAGAAGTTCTTCACGCTCGCCCCGACGACGACGGCGTTGGGCAGCGTGACCTCCTCCCGCTTGGTCGTGCGCACCTTGGTCGAGAGCATGCCGAGCGCGGTCACCGTACCCTCGATCTCGCCGACCCGCACGTAGTCGCCGGGCTTGAGCGCGCGCGAGTACATGAGCACCAGCCCGCTCATCGCCTGGTTCATCACGCCCGAGCTGCCGAGCGACAGCACGAGACCGGCGAACACGCTCACGCCCTTGAACACGTCGCTCCCGCTCCCCGGCACGTAGGGGTACGCGAGGACGATGGCGAACAGCCAGAGCAGCGCGACGGCGATGCGCTTGGTCGCGTTGGCGGTCTCGGGGTGCACCCACTCCTGGCGCACGCTCCCGGACTCGACCGCGTCGAAGAAGGTGCCGACGAGGCGCGCGACCCACCGCGTCACGACGAGGATGAGCACCACGCTGAACAGCCCTGGCACGCCCGACAGCGCCGTGAGCCCGAGCTCGCCGATCGTGGCGCGGAGGTACGCGCCGAGCGCTTCTCCCCATGGCCGGCTGTAGGCGAAGCGCGTCAGCACGAACGCGAGCCAGAGGTACGCCGCGAACAGACCGGCAGCCCACGCCGCGAGGTCCACCAGTCGCCGCGCGAGGGCGACGAGCTGGTCGGCGCTCAGGAGCGTGAATCCCCCGATGGCCACCGATGGGAGCCGCGCCGGCGCCGAATCGCCCGTGCCCTGCCCCACAGGCATGTGCGCGAGCGCCCACCGGCGTGCGCCGCGCAGCAGCCGGAGGCACACCACGAAGCCGAGCGTCGCGACGACCGCCAGCCCCGCCGCCGTCAGCAGGTGCGCGAGGCTGCGCTCCTCGCGCTCGGCGCGAAGCACGTCCTGCAGCGCCGCCGTCGACCGCGCCGCGGCAGCGGCAGTCGTCTGGCCGGCGAGCGTGTCGAGGTCGGCCGGCAGGAGCGTGAGCACACCGCGCCCGCCCACCTCGAGCACGAGCCCCGCCGGCGTCGAGCGCGCAGCGACGGCGGCGATGACGGCGGCCGCGGAGTCGGCCGGCGCGTCGGCGAGCGTCTCCGCGAGCGTCGCGATCCGCCGCGCGGCCGCCTCCGCGCGCTCCGCGGGCGTCTGCACGCCGAGCGGCGCGCGGAGCACGGCCACCACGCGGTTGCCGACGACGACCAGTGCCGTGTCCGGCCGCGCGGCCACCCGTGCCGACTCGGCAGGCGGCAGCTGGGGAGCGCGTGGGGAGGGCGCAGGCTGCGCGACGAGTGGCAGCGGCGCGGCGACGACCGTCAGGCGGGCCCAGCGGCGGGCGCGGACCGCGACGGTCGTCGACGTCGGGCGAGGGGGGGAGGCGGTGTCCATGGGCGCCATCATAGCAGCATCGTCGACGTATGGCCGGCGCCGGGAGGGATGGTCGGCGGCGCGCGACGCCCGCGCGCCATGGTGTCGGTTCTCGTCGAGGACGACGTACGCCGAGGGGCCCGGGGCCGTGTCGCGCTCGGGCACGCGCTGCGCGAGCGCGAGCGTCGCGACGCGCCGCGAGGTCACAGAATCGGTGCGACGAGTCGGGCGAGCGACTCGCGCACACGGTCGGAGCGTGGGCGGCGACGCACGGCGTCGAGCTGCACCTCGGTCGCGTACGCGAGGTCGTCGACGAACAGCCGCTCCAGCCGGGCGCCGAACGTCGCGCTCCGCACGACGACGGCGACCTCGTCGTTCAGCATCATGGAGCGGTTGTCGAAGTTGACCGACCCGACGCACGACCAGACGCCGTCGGCGACGAGCGTCTTGGCGTGCATCATGGTCGGCTCGTACTCGTAGAGCCGGACGCCGCCGGCGAGCAGCGCTTCGTAATGCGATCGCGCCGCGTGGTAGGCCGACGGACGATCGGTGTTTCGCCCCGGCGTGAGCACGCGCACGTCGACCCCCGCCGCTGCCGCCTCGCAGAGCAGCCGACGCAGGTTCCGGCTCGGGACGAAGTAGGCGTTCGCGATGTAGAGCCGCTCGCGCGCGGCGGCGATGGAGAGGAAGAGCATCCGTTCGGCGTTCGTGCTCCCGAGCGACGGCGCGGCGTAGAGCACGCCGGCCTCGACATCGTCGCGGCCTGCCGCGTCGTCGTCGCCGCGGGCCGCGTCGGCGTCGGGCTCGAGCGAGAACAGCCCGTCGCCCACGAGCAGCTCGCCCGTCGCCTCGGCCCACGCCCCGGCGAACGCCGCCTGCAACTGGTCGACGACCGGCCCTTCCGCGCGGACGTTCGTGTCGCGCCACTCGCCAGGGCGTCGGCCACCGCCCCGCCAGCGGTCGTCGATGCCGAATCCGCCCGTGAAGCCGACCTGTCCGTCGACCACGACCGCCCGTGTGTGGGCTCGCTGCTGGACCTTCCAGAGCGTGTTCCAGCGGAGCGGCCGGAACACGGCTACCTCGACGCCGGCCGCGCGCAGCCGCGCGACGTACGCCTCGCCCAGCCCGCGCGCGCCGAACGCGTCGAGCAGGACGAACACGCGCACCCCCGCGCGAGCCCGATCGGCCAACGCGTCGGCGACGGCGTCGGCGAGCGCGCCAGGGCGGAACCAGAACACCTGCCACGTCACGAGTTCGCGCGCCGACCGAACGGCGTCGAGCAGCGTACCGAACGTCTCGTCACCATTCGCCAGGAGCGTCAGCCGGTTGCCACCGCGCACCGCCGTGTTCGTGTGCAGCCGGAAGTGCTCGCGGAAGAGCGGCTCCGCGACGTTGAGCGGCGCCGCGTGCGCTCGGAGCGAGCGCACGCACTCGACCGCCGTGTCGCGCGCCAGGTAGGTCACCAGGACGGTGCCGAGTGCCGCGACGACCGCGAGGAGGAGTATGAGGAGGATCAGCACGGCGCCGACATGTCCCGAGAGGCGTCGGCAGGGCGTACGGGGCGTACACGCCGCGTCCACTCGGCAGCACGCCGTCCCGCTCCAGGGTCGCGACGATCTCGTGCAGCGGGTGCTCGGTGGGGCGGCGCCGCGACGCGTGCGGCATCCGGCGAGCGCGGAATCGCTCGCACGGCGGGACCAGACGACGGGGTCACGACGGAACACCTCGCTCGATGACGATGGACGAGCACGACGCCGGATCGGCGCCGTGCCGCAGCTTCAGCATGCACGAGCCGTGCGGGCCACGCGCCGCTGCGCACCAGATCGGGTTCGACCGGGGCGCCGGGGTTGCCATCGTGGTGGTTTAGTTGTAAACTACAGTATGGGGGCGAGTGATCGGACCAGTGTGGCGGTCCCTGCCGACATCGTGGCGGCGAGCGCGTCGTGGCTCCGCCTGATGCGTGTGACACGTCGTCTCGCGGTCGCCGGCGATCAGGCCGTGCGCGCGATCGGACTCTCCGGCTCCGAGTTCGAGTTACTCGCCGCGGTCGCGCTCGCCGAGGGCACGAGCCAGCGGGAGCTCGCCGCCACCCTCGCCGTGACCAAGGGAAGTATCGCGCAGATCGCCGGGCGTCTCGAGGAGGAGCGTCTCGTCCGCCGCGAGCCGGACGGCCGGCTCAACCGGGTGTACCTCACGCCGCGTGGCCGGCACCTGCTGGAACTCGCGCTTCCGGCCCACGCGGCCGCGATCGACGCCCCGCTGTCCGCGCTCACGCCGAGCACCCGGGCCCAGTTCGACGCGCAACTCGTGACGCTCGACGGCGCGGTCCGCGTGCGCGCGACCGACGACGACGTTCCGTGAGGGAAATGGGTTCACGCTTAAACATCGCGGTCGCGCGTTCCGCCTGGTCCGCCGGGCGGCGCCGCGCCGATCGCTTCACGAGTACAGGAGCTCACCATGCATGACATTCGACAGACGCTCGGCCGCGAGGGGGTGGCGCGCGGGGGGACGGCACATTCCCGCATCGCGGGCCCCGACCGGCATCGTACGTTGCCCGCGCCGGCGGAGGGGGGGCGCCACCGCCTGCCCGACGCGCAGGTCATGACGTTTCTGTACGGTCTCCGCCGCATCCCGTTCGCCGCGTGGAGCCGGTGCGACGAGACGCCGACGGACCTCGCGCTCCAGACGCGCCTGCACACGGCGCTCGACAGCGTGCCGCAGCTCGAAGCGCGCATCCGCCGCCGCGTCGATCACGTGCTCGCGGCCTGCGACGGCATCGCACCGTCGGACGTCGTCGCCCGCATGCGCGCGGCGGCGTGTCTCGCGGCCGGCGCGCTCGCGGTGCGATCGGCGCTCACCCGCGACGAGTTCGCGCGACTCTACGGCGCGTTCGCCACGCTCGCGCCGCTCGACAGACCGGCGCCGCTCCGACCCGCCGGCGAGTCGGGTGGGCTGACGTTTTCCTTTCCCCAGCCGACGAGCTGACCGCGACGCCGCGTGACCAGACAGGTGAGATGAACGCCCTGCCGATCGGGCTGCACGCGTCATCCGTGCGATGCAGGTGACTTCGTGAGTCGACCGGTTCACCGCGCTGCCGGCGCTGCCGGTGCTGCCACCGTCGCCCCTTCCGTCGCCGCGGCCGGCGCCGCGAACGCCGTGTCGAGACCGGCGGTCGCGACCAGCGATCGGTAGGTCGCCATCAGCTCGCGCAGGGTAGTCGTCGAGCGCTGATCGCCGCGGGCCAGGGCCGTGACCGTCACGTCGCGCCGCGCGAGGAGCTCGCGCGCGGCGGCGCTCGCGTCACCGCGCAACGTCGGGGCGAGACGCTGTTGGAGCCCCGTGAAGAACGCGCTCGCGCGCTGTCGCCCGGGCTCGAAGCGGTCCTGCTGCGTCTCGTCGACGGCGGCCGCGAGGGTGGTTTCGAGCCGCGCGGCGACCAGCGCCTGGCGGAGGCGGCGCGTCTCCGACTCGAGACCTCGCACGTGTACGTACTGCCACACGACGCCGGCGACGAGGACGACCAGCATCGCGAGAACCGCCCAGCCGTTGACCTGGAAGGGGGGACGGTCGCGGCGCGGCGCGGCGGGGTCGCTGTTCGCTGTCTGGGACATGCGGGCGTCCTGTGAAGGGAAGGGATCGATCGATTCCGGAGCGTTCGAACCACCCACGATGCGACTCGCACCGGACGCCGGCAACTGCGCGGCTCGTCGTCGCTCTGGACGGCAGTGGCATCTTCGGGATATGTTCGGGTCTCGTTCGGCCGAGGGACGACGTTGTCCGGCCTCGGTGCTCTTTCACGAGAACCTCGAACACTCGTTCCGTCGCCATGACCGAATCGCGCGCCCCCGCTCTGCGATCGCCGGAGGACATCGCGCACCGTCTCGCGCTCGCTGCCGCCCGCGCCCGGGTCGAGCGCGAGCGCGTCGCGCGGCTGGCCGACGACGCGCTCCTGGCGGCGATGCGGACCGACGATGATCCATTCGCGTGGGCCGAGTATTTCAGCCGCTTCCGGCCGCTGCTCACCGACTATGTGGGTCGCGTGCGCACGATCCCCGGCGTGGACGTGATCGATCTGCACCACGCCCTCGTCGACGATCTGCTCGCCGAGGAAGCCGAGCGGCTCATGCGGTCGACGGCAGGCGTGCACACGCGGATCGCTCCGTATCTCCTGCGCGCCGCGCGCAGCCGCCTCGCGAACCTGCGCCGCAGCGCGACGCGCCGGCAGCGGCTCTACTTCGGCGCGGCCCTCGACAGCGCCGACGGCGTCGTCGACGGGACCATGTCGGAATACGCGCGCCGGTCGAGCCGTGCGCGCGCGATCCACGAGCCGTCACCGATCGCCGGCGGCGCGGCCGGCGCGGCCGGCGCCCCGGTCGCCGGGAGCGCGAGCGACGCGGAGCGACCGCCGCCCGTCGTCGCATCGCTCGCCGCCCTGATGCGTGCCGCGACGACGCCCGAGGAGCAGCTGATCCTGTCGTGGCTCGGTCAGCGTATTCCGCACCGTACGATCGCCACGTGGCTGGGCGCCGAGTATGACGCGACAGCGAAGCGATGCTGGCGGCTCTGCAAACGGCTTCGCGCCGCGGCGGTCACGTACGCCGCCGGGCTCGCGCCCGACGAGCGTCACGAGATCGAGCGATTCCTGCGCCGGGCGGGCGTGCTCCCTGCGCTCGCGCCACCGATGGTCGCTGCGTCTGCGCGACCCGCGCGCGCGACGCGAGGCGCGAGCGCCGCGCCGGTCCGCTCGATCGCCATCGACACGACAGTGGCGCCAGCCACGACCCCTTCCACCGCGACGATCGCCGCTCCGCCGAGTGGCGCACCGTCTGTCACAGAGCTCGACGATCATGCCTGACCGTCCACCGCTCCCGTTCCGCCGTCGCGACAGTGCGACCCCTGCGTCCGCCCCCCCTGTGCCGGGCGATGCGCGCTTCCTCGACGCGCTCGCTGCCGGGGCGTACGACCAGGCGCTCGCCCAACTCGCGAGCGGCCATCTCGTCGACGACGCCGAGTCGGCGCTGTGGGACGATCCGCGCTTTCTGGACTGGTGGGCGGCGCAGCAACGCGTCACTGCCGCGACGGGCTCGGCGCTCACCGACGCGTCGTCGGACTCGGACCTCGGCTACCTCGCCGACGGGATCGCGTTGCGAGCGCGTGTGCGCGCGCGCCAGCTCGGCGTGCGTCGGTACGATGCGGCGCCGACGCTGCGCCCCGCTCCCGTCGTGGCCCCCCCGGCCGAATCGCTCGAACGGGCGGCGGGCGCACGCGCGACGCCGTTCATCGATCTGGCGGTCGCCGCCGGCGCCGGCCGCGCGCTCTGGGACGAGCCGGTCGACACGTGGGTCGTGCTGCCGACCGACGTTCCCGATGGGCGGTACCTCGCGTTGCGCGTCGCCGGCGACAGCATGACACCCGCGATCTCCCCGGGCGACACGGTGCTCGTCGCGCTCGGCCGGCCGCCACGCGCGGGGGCGGCGGTCGTCGCGCAGCACCCGGACGATGGCTACGTCTGCAAACGGGTGCGTCGCGTTCGGCGGACGACGCTCGAGCTGGAGTCGCTCGCACCGGGCCGCCCCCTCATCACTCTCCCCCGCCGCGACGATCTCGTACTCGGCGTCGTGATCGGGGCCTGGCGGTGATGCGACAGCGACAGGCGACTTCGACCAGCGGTGGGGATCGGTGCCGTCCCGCTACGGCGTGACGCCACGCGGCACCGCGGCCATCCGTACCTCCGTCATCGTCACCACGTGGCGCCGCAACGCGGCCGAGAACGTCAGCGGGATGTAGCCGGCGAGCGACGCGGAGAACGTCTGCGCTCCCTCGGGCAGGTCGGAGAGCACGAAACGCCCGAGCCGGTCGGTCGTCGCGACGCGCTCGGCGCCCGCACCCCCAGCGAGCGCGATGCGGACGTCGGGGAGGAGGGCGCCGTCGGCACCACGAACCACGCCGCGCAGCATCGCCGACGGCACCTGGGCTACCAGCCGCGGTGGTGTCGCGACAGTGAAGTCGTGCCGCCGGATGCCCAGCGCCGGGATCGGTGCCACGAACGGCCCGCTCGTGTCGCGCGTCGCGACCGCCACGACACTCGGTTGCGCGGAGGGCGGAACGCCGCAGATCCGATACATCCCCTGGCGGTCGGTCGCCGCCGCGACCTCGACGAGCTGCGCCTGCTCGCGCGGCGATCCCGGCAGCCCCGGCGCCGCGGGGCGCAGCTCGATCCAGCTCGCCCGCACGGTCGCGTTCGCCACCACGCGATCGCCGTAGGACCGTACGGTCCCGAAAACGAGGGTGCTGTCTCTCACCGACGCCCGACCGTCGCTCGGCCGGGCGCAGCCGGTGAACAGCGTACGGCGGGACGGTGTCGCGACATCGCCCTGCACGAGCGCCCCCGGCGTCAGCCGCACGTCGTAGCTCGGGAGCACGGCGCCGGCGGAGTCGAAGACGGTCGACGAGAACGTGAGGCGGTACGTCCCCGCAGGGATCGAATCGAGCAGGTAGCGCCCCACGCTGTCCGTCTCGACGACGCGCGGGTCGATCGCCACCGCGGGGTCGTCCGCGATCCCCTCGCCGATCGCTCTCGGTACCAGCGCGACCGCTGCGCGAACGAGCGGCCGCATGTGCAGACTGTCGTAGACCGCGCCTTCGATCCGCGCCGGGAACGTCAGCGCCTCGTAGGGCGCGAGCACCAGCGCGAGCGACGAAGGAAGGCCGCTCGGCGGTGCGGCGATTCCGCTCACCACGCCGCCGGACTCGACGTAGCCGGACGGACGCGTCTGCCGGGTGACGAACGGCGTGGCGAAGCGCGGCATCCGGACGTGCCACGCGCTCACGATCCACCGCCCTCCCGGCAGCGACTCGAACACGACGCGTCCGCCGCTCCGCCCCTCACCGATCGCCGCGGTCGGGAGACGGGTGGTCGCGTACCAGAAGTCCAGGTAGCGCAGCTCGGCGCTCGACGGATCCATCCACAGCGTGCCGGCGATGTCGGGCACGTTGCGGCGGTTCGGCGCCGGCGTGAAGCGCACGCCGAGGAGCCCCTGCGACGGGCCGCGGCCGCTGACGGCCTCGAAGCAGTGGTCGCGCAGGAACTCGTCCGACAGCAGGACCTCGGCGTCGGGGCCGAAGAACGTCACGCCGTCGCGCGCGGTGCGGAGGTAGCCGGAGTCGGACAGGACGCGCGCGTCGATCGCCGAGAACGGGCGCGTCGTCTCCGTCCGCCGGGGCAGCGCGACGCTCACCTCGAGCAGGTCGCCGTCGGTCGACACGCGCCGGCGGAACGTGCGGCTGACGAGCCCCGCCGCGGCGCTCGACCCCGCGCTCGCGCTGTCGCCGGCCGCGACCGTCGTCACCCGGTCGCGCGCGCGCTCGTCGCCGGTGAGCGCCGTCGCGAGCAACGCCTTCCGGGCTTCCTCGAGCAGCGAGGCGACCGTGCCGGCGGCGCTCGCCTCGCGCGCGCACCGCCGCGCGCCGGTGATGCGCATGGCGCTCAGCACGACGCGCCGCGCGGGTACGCGCAGCGCCACGGCGACGGTGTCGGTGCCCGAGACCGTCACCGGCGGCGACAGGAACGGCTCGTAGCCGATCCGGCGAATGCGGACCGTGTACGTCCCGGCGGCGAGAAGGGGCACGACCCGGCTCCCGTCGTCGCGCAGCAGCAGTTGCGCCGCGTTCACCCCCTGCGCGTCGACGACGTCGGCGATCGCGCCGGCGAGCGGCTGCCCGGTCGTCTCCTCGGTCGCACGTATGCGGAGCGCCTGCGCGCCGAGCGTGCGCCCGCCGAGTGCGAGAGCGCCGAGTGCGAGAGCGCCGAGTGCGGCGCGGCGACAGGTCATGCCAGCCCGAGGTGTGGAGTGACGACAGGCGCGACGTGCTGCCGGCGGTGCTGCCGAACGCGCGGCTACCGTGCCACCGTCGCCGTTCGCGCCGCACACACCCGAATCAGCTCCGCCGGCGCGAGCGCGATCTCCAGCCCCCGACGCCCCGCGCTGACGTACATCGTCTCCAACGCGAGCGCCGACGCGTCGACGACCGTCGGCAGTCGCTTCCGTTGGCCGAGCGGACTGATCCCGCCGATCACGTAGCCGGTCGCCCGCTGCGCGACGTCGGACGCCGCCATCTCGGCGCGCCGTCCGCCGACGGCGTCGGCGAGCGCCTTGAGGTCGAGCGAGCGGTCGACCGGCACGAGCGCGACGGTCAATCCGCCGCCGGGCGCCGACCCCGGCGTGACGATCACGACGAGCGTCTTGAACACCGCGGCAGGGTCGAGCCCGAGCGCGTCCGCCGCCTCGACGCCGTAGGACGGCGCGGCGGGATCGTGGTCGTAGCTCAGCAGCTCGAAGCGAACGCCCGCCGTGCGCGCCGCGACGACGGCCGGCGTCACGCGCCGAACGTCACGTCGGGGAGCCCGCGCGTCAGAACTCGCGCCGCTTCATCTCCTTGAAGAACGTCGACCGCTCGATGTCCGCCTCGTCGCTCTTCTCGGCGTCGGGGCGCTGGGTGGCGGCGAGCGTCTTGTCGTAGACCTTCGACTTCTTCGCCGCGGACTGCTCGACCTTCGCGACGTTCTTCTTGATGAGCTTCGCGAGCTGGTTGTCTTTCATCGAGAGCTCCGGGGATCGGGGATCGGGGATCGAGGCCGGGGATCGAAGGAGCCGATCCCCGACCCCCGATCCCGAGGAACGCCATCAATGGACGCGCGAGGACGTTCGCCGTCAACCGCGGCGCACGCACTGCGCGGCGAGACGGAAACGTACGGTGTCGGTCAGTCCGGCGCGTACGGCGATGGTGAAGCGCCGCGGCTGATAGCCGGTGCCCGTCGCCGCGAGCACGTAGCGGCCCGCAGCGAGCGGCCCGCTGCGCAAGGTACCGGCGCCGGCCGCGGCGAGCGACTGCGCCGAGGTGACGGGGGCGCCCGCCCGCAGCAGGCGGACCGGCCCTTCCGGCTGTGTGAGCCCCGAGTCCGCCGACGCGAGCTGCACGACGAGCGCGCCGGGGCCGGTGAGCGGACGCGACGGCCGGCGCGGCGTGCGCGCGCGGGAGACGGCGACCGCGGTACGCTGGCCGCAATAGCCGGCGACGGGAGTCATCACCGCGCCATGAGGCGACGAGCCACCGCGGGTGGCGCGGCTGCACGCCGTCGCCGCGAGGACCGCGGCGAGCGACGCGCCGGCGCGCGCGACGCGTCTCACGTCTTCTGCGGCAGCTCCGCCGCCGCGCGCGGCGACTCGGCGAACAGCTTCGTCACGAAGCGCTGTCCCTCGCCGATCCGCTCGACCTCGACGGCGACGGCGTCGACCGCGTGCTCGAGGCGCGCCATCCGCTCGACGAGCTCCGCAGTGAGGGCGGTCGGGGCGGCGACGGGGCGCTTCCACAGCCGCCGCGCGTAGGCGAGCGTCAGCGGAAACAGCACGAAGACGATCATCGTGCAGGCGACGATCATCGCCACCGGCGGCCCGTCGTTCACCCGGATCTCGCGCGGCGGATCGGGAACGACGGCGCCTGGGATCCCGGCCGCCTGCGCGACCGCTTCGTCGTTCGCCCCGATCTGACGGTTGACCGACGTGATGCGCCCGTCGACTTCGGTGAGCTGCGCCTGCAGCCCCGAGCGATTCACCCCGTCGAGCTGCTGGTCGTTGAGCTGCTCCGACAGCTCCTCGCGCCGGTCGGTGAGCCCCTCCATCTGCTCGCGCAGCTCGTCGCCGCGCGCCTTCAGCGCACGCAGCACGTCGGCCGGCCCGCCCGTCACGCCGCTCACCGTCACACCACCGTTGCGAGAGACGACGACGACCGGCCCGCCCGGCGTCGGCGGAGCGGGGGGTGTCGGTGGAACGGGGGGGGCGACCTGCATGAGAACACTCCGAGCCTGGTGACGACCGAGCGAAGATAACGCGTCGGCCCAATACGCCGTGGGGTCGACGGCGGGTTTCACGACGGCGCGCCGCCGCTCACCCGGCTCAACGCGCGACCGGTGGCGGGACGTAGTGCATGACCAGCGTCGAGAGGGTGGAGATGAGCGCGACGGTGATCGCGGTGATCGCGGCCCACGCCTCCTTGCTGAGGCGCGGCGTGCGGCGCGAACCGACGCGGCGGCGTGTGCGAGTCATGTGCGGCTCCGGCATGTGAGACACCCCAAGAGCACCGGCGCCGGACGCGTGCAGCCGCTACTCTCCGTCGTCTCCCGCTCACGATCCGCCTTTCACGACCCGTCGGATGCTCCGCCGCTGCCTGCTCTCCCTGCTCGCCACGGTCGCCGCTGCACTCCCGGCCGCCGCCCGCGCGCAGACCGACACGACGCTGCACGCGTCGAACGTCTGGCTCGTCTACAACGGCACGCACGCGCTGTCGTCGCGGTGGGCGCTGCTCGTCGACGCGCAGCTTCGACGCACCGACTTCCTGTCGTCGCCGAAGCAGGGGGAACTCCGTCCGGCGCTGCGCTATCAGTGGACGCGCCAGCTCTCCACCGCCGTCGGCTACGCCTTCTTCCACACCTCGACGAGCACGCTCCTCGCCCAGGCGCTCCCCGTGAACGAGCACCGCGTGTGGGAGCAGCTCGCCTTCCGTCAGGGAACGCCCCGCCTGTCGGTGGAACACCGGCTGCGCCTGGAGCAGCGGTGGGAGCAGCGCGTGCAGCGCGTGAGCGGCACGCCGCGGATCACCGAGCGCGCCTACCAGAACCGGGCGCGGTATCAGTTCCGCCTCTCGCACCCGCTGCACGCCGGGCCGCTGTCGGACCCCGGCCCGTACGCCACCGCCGGCGACGAGCTGTTCTTCCAGCGGTGGGGTCCGACCGTCCGGCGCGCCTTCGATCAGAACCGCGGCTTCGCGGCGCTCGGGTATCGGTGGAACACGCGGTGGCGGGCGGAGGCGGGGTACATGAATCAGTACCGCGAGGCGAACGTCGGGAGCCGTCACGCGAGCGAGCACGTGCTGCAGCTCACGCTGTTCTCCGAGGTGCCGTTCCACCGCTGACACGCTCGGCCCGGGCGAGCCGCGCTGCCGATTTCGGCGCGGCTCGTGCGTCGCAGCGGGCGTTCGCCTCTCACTCGCGACCGGGCCCATGCACTTCACGATCAACGGCCAGCCGTACGACGTGGACGTCGACGTCCGCACGTCGCTGCTCGATCTGCTGCGCGACCACCTCGGGCTGACCGGCACGAAGGCGGGGTGCAACCAGGGGGCGTGCGGCGCCTGCACCGTGCTCGCCGACGGCGAGCGCATCAACGCGTGCCTCGCGCTCGCCGCACAGTACGAGCGCCGCGCGATCACGACGATCGAAGGGCTCGGGACGGTGAGCGCGCTGCACGCGCTCCAGGAGGCGTTCGTCACCTGCGACGGGTTGCAGTGCGGCTACTGTACGCCCGGCCAGCTCTGCTCCGCCGTCGGCATGGCGAGCGAGATCGCGCGCGGCGTGCCGAGCGCGGTGACGGCCGACCTCGCGCGCGGCGGCGCGATCGCGCTCGGCGACGACGAGATCCGCGAGCGGATGAGCGGCAACCTCTGTCGCTGCGGCGCCTACAACGGCATCGTCGACGCGATCCGCGAGACGTTCGGCGGCGAGCGCTGGGCGCGGACGGGAACGCACGCCGCGGCCGTCGCGTCAGCTGCAACGGAGGGCGCGCGATGATCGAGTTCCGCTACGCGCGCGCGGCGGACGTGCCCGACGCCCTCCGCCTGCACCGGGACGCGACGAGCGCGCGCTACCTCGGCGGGGGCACGAACCTCGTCGACCTGCTGCGCGAGAACGTCGAGCGGCCCGACGCGGTGGTCGACGTATCGCGCCTCTCGCGCGAGATCGAGGCGCGCGCCGACGGCGGCGTCGTGGTGGGCGCCGGCGCGACGAACACCGCCGTCGCCGCGCACGCCGCCGTGCGCGCGCGCTTTCCCCTGCTCGCGGAGGCGATCCTGAGCGGCGCGTCGGGGCAGATTCGCAACATGGCGACCGTCGGCGGCAACGTCATGCAGCGCACGCGCTGCTACTACTTCTACGACGGCGCGGCGCGCTGCAACAAGCGGTCGCCGGGAGCGGGCTGCGACGCGATCGACGGATACAACCGCATCCACGCCGTGTTGGGCGCGTCGCCGCACTGCGTCGCGACGCACCCCTCGGACATGTGCGTCGCCCTCGCGGCGCTGAACGCGGTCGTGCATCTCGACGGGCCGACCGGGTCTCGCACGCTGGCGCTCACCGAGCTGCATCGCCTGCCCGGCGACACGCCCCACGTCGAGACGAACCTCGCGCCGGGCGAGCTCGTCACCGCCGTCGAGATCCCGGCGCTGCCGTCCGCGGCGCGCTCCACCTACCGCAAGGTGCGCGACCGCTCGAGCTACGCGTTCGCGCTCGTCTCGGTCGCCGCGGCGCTCGAGGTCGACGGCGGCACCGTACGCGACGTGCGGCTCGCGTTCGGCGGCGTCGCGCACACGCCGTGGCGGGCGACCGTCGCCGAGTCGCTGCTGCGCGGCGCGCCGGCGACCGAGGAGAACTTCGCGCGCGCCGCGGCGGCCGAGCTGGCACCGGCCGTGGGGCTCGCGCACAACGCGTTCAAGATCGACCTCGCCCGGCGCGTGATCGTGCACGCGCTGTCGGACCTCGCAGCGATCCCGGGCGCCAGCGCGGAGGCACACGCATGAGTCTCGCGCAGCAGGCGATGGAGGCGATCGCGCGGCGCCTCCCCGACGCGCCGGCCGATCCGCTGATCCACGGGCGCGTCGCCGTCGGGCAGCCGCTGTCGCGCGTCGACGGCCCGCTGAAAGTCGCCGGCGCCGCGCGCTTCACGGCCGACGTGGCGCTCGACGGACTCGCCTACGCGTCGCTCGTCTGCAGCGCGATCGCGCGCGGCCGCATCACGCGCATCGACGACGCCGCGGCGCGCGCGACCCCGGGGGTGATCGGCCTCGTCACGCACGAGACCGTGATGCCGCTGAAGCCGCCGCCGCTCTACAACGACACGTCGAAAGGCGGTGCGGCGAGTCGCCTGCCGGTGATGCAGGACGACAGCGTGCGCTGGAACGGCCAGGCCGTCGCGGTCGTCGTCGCGGAGTCGCAGGAGATCGCCGACGAGGCGGCGGCGCTCGTGCGCGTCGAGTACGAGTCCGAGCCCGCCGCGCTCTCGTTCGACGCACTGCGGTCGACCGCCACGCCGCCGAGAGACATCCTCGGCGAGCCGCCCGAGGTGCGGCGCGGCGACGCCGAGCGCGCGCTGGCCGACGCCGCGGTGCGCGTCGACGCGACGTACCGCACGCCGCGTCACAACCACGCGGCGATGGAGCTGCACGCGACGACCGCGGTGTGGGAGGGGGACGACGCGGTGACCGTGTACGATGCGTCGCAGATTCTGCGCGAGGCGCGCTTCACGCTCGCGACGACGTTCGGGCTGAAGGAGGAGCAGGTGCGCATGATCGCGCCGTTCGTCGGCGGCGCGTTCGGCGGCAAGACGGTGTGGAGCCACACGATTCTCTGCGTGGCCGCGGCGAAGATGTTCGCCCGCCCCGTGCGGCTCGTGCTGTCGCGCGAGGACATGTTCCGCGTCGTCGGCGGGCGGGCGGCGTCGGAGCAGCGCGTCGCGTTAGGCGCTCGTGCCGACGGCACGCTGACCGCGCTCGTGCACACCGGCGACACGGCGGTCGTTCGGCACAACGCCTTCCCCGAGCAGTTCTCCTTCCCGGCGCGCCACCTCTACGCGAGCGAGACGCTGCACGTCGCGCAGCGAACGGTCGCGCTCGACATCGTCGCGAACACGGCGATGCGCGCGCCGGGCGAATCGATCGGCACGTTCGCGCTCGAGAGCGCGATGGACGAGCTGGCGACGGCGTCAGGCATCGACCCGATCGCGCTGCGCGCGCGCAACGAGCCGACGACCGACCCGACGAACGACAGGCCGTTCTCGTCGCGCCACCTCGTCGAGGCCTACCGACGCGGCGCGGTGCGCTTCGGGTGGCACGGTCGCACGCCGCGGCCGCGCGCGCAGCGCGACGGCGACTGGTGGGTCGGTCAGGGCGTCGCGACGGCCTACTACCCGTACTACCGACTGCCGGGCGGCTCGGCGCGCGTCCGCCTGACGATCGACGGCCGCGCGGTGGTGCAGACGGCGGCGCACGAGATGGGGATGGGCACCGCGACCGCGCAGGCGCAGCACGCCGCCGACCGGCTCGGCCTTCCGGTCGACCGCGTGACGTTCGAGTACGGCGACACGCGCCTCCCGATCGCGACGCAGGCGGGCGGGTCGTCGCAGACGGCGAGCATCGCCGCGACGATCATCGCCGCGACCGCCGCGCTCGTGAAGGAGCTGATCGCGCTCGCCGGCACGGAGTCGCCGCTCGCCGGCGCGTCGCCCGACGACGTGGTCGCGCGCGACGGCGGCCTCTATCGCATCGAGTCCGCGTCGCAGGGCGAGTCGTACGCCGCGATCCTCGCGCGCGCCGGCCGCGAGTCGGTCGAGGCCGAGTCGAAAGCGCCGCCGCCGCTCGAGATGATGCAGTACTCGATGCACTCGTACGGCGCGCAGTTCTGCGAGGTGCGCGTGCACGACGTCACCGGCGAGGTCCGCGTCGCGCGCTGGCTCGGCTCGTTCGACGTGGGGCGCATCGTCAACCCGAAGACGGCGGCGAGTCAGTTCCGCGGCGGGATCGTCATGGGGATCGGCATGGCGCTCACCGAGGAGGGCGTGCTCGACGCGCGCACCGGCCGCGCCGTGAACGCGTCGCTCGCCGAGTACCACGTGCCGGTGCACCGAGACATTCCGGAGATCGACGTCCTCTGGAACGACATCCCCGACCCGCACGCGCCGTTGGGCGTGCACGGCATCGGTGAGATCGGCATCACCGGCTGTGCGGCGGCGATCGCGAACGCGATCTACCACGCGACGGGGCGGCGGATTCGCGAGCTGCCGATCACCCTCGACCGCGTGCTGGCGGCGCCGGTGGCGGTGCGGTAGGGGCGCGTCGTCGGTGATCGGCGGCTGCGGCAGGCGACACCGACGACGCCGTCGTTGCGTCGCGCGCGCTCGTCGCGCTACCGTAGCGACTCCCCACCTCAGCGATCCTTCGACGATCCGTCATGCGACGCCGACAGTTCGTGCAGCACACGGCGGCGCTGGCCGCGACTTCCTGGCTCGCGGTGCCCGCGTTCGCGACCCCTGCGCGCCGCGCCGCGCCGATGCGGGTGAACGCCGCCCGTCTGAACGCCTGGCTCGCGTCGTTCGACGCGATCGGGCGCACGGCGGGCGGCATCAACCGCGTGGCGTACTCGCGCGGCCGACCTCGCGGGGCGCGCGTTCACGCTCGACCTGTTCCGGCAGGCCGGCCTCACGCCGCGCGTCGACGTCGCCGGCAACATCGTCGGCCGCGATCGACGGCAGCGGGCCGTCGCTGAAGCCGATCCTCATCGGCTCGCACGTCGACTCGGTCACCGACGGGGGCAACTATGACGGACCGGTCGGCATCGTTCGGCGCCATCGAGGTCGCGCGGACGCTGCTGCGAGCACGGCGTGCGGCTGCGCCATCCGCTCGAGGTCGTCGTCTGGCAGAACGAGGAAGGGGGCACGATCGGCAGCAAGCTGGTGATCGGCGACCTCGCCGACGCGGACCTCGACAAAGTCGCACGCTCAGGCAAGACGATCCGCGAGGGGATCGGCCTGATCGGCGGCGACGTGCGTCGGCTGGCGCGACGCCGTTCGCAGCCCGGGCGACGTCGCCTGCTACATCGAGCTGCACATCGAGCAGGGCGGCCTGCTGGAGCAGGCCGGACTCCAGATCGGCGTCGTGCGAGGGGATCGTCGGACTCCGCTGGTTCGAGGTGACGATCACCGGCGTCGCGAACCACGCCGGCGCGACGCCGATGAACCAGCGGCAGGACGCGATGCTCGCCGCGGCGAAGTTCACCGTCGGCGTGAACGACGCGATCCGGAGCGAGCCGGGCCGGCAGGTCGCGACGGTCGGGCGCATGACCGTCACGCCGAACACGACGAACGTGATCCCGGGGCAGGTCGTGCTCACGGTCGATCTGCGCGATCTCGACGCAGGACACGATCGAACGCTTCACGGCGCGCTTCGAGCAGCTCGGTCGCGAGATCGGCTCGGCGACGAGCACGACGTTCGCGTTCAGGCGCACCGTCGACAGCGCGCCCGCGCTCGCCCACCCGTCGGTCATGGCGTGGGTCCACGACAGCGCCGTGGCCCTGGGCCTCACGAGCCAGCGCATGCCGAGCGGCGCCGGGCACGACGCGCAGGAGATCGCGCGCATCGCGCCGATGGGGATGATCTTCGTGCCGAGCGTCGGGCGGGATCAGCCACTCGCCGAAAGAGTTCACGCGAGCGGACGACGTGGCGCACGGGGCCGACGTGTTGCTGAACGCGGTGCTCGCGGCAGACCGAGGACCGTAGGGCGTTCGATGCGACGTCAGCGCCGCGCCGCGAGCGGGTGCCGCCATCGGAGTCCGGGAAATCGCGCGAAGTCCCGGTCCGTCGTGATCCACTCCGCGCCGCTCTCCAGGACGAGCGCCGCGTGGTAGGCGTCGGGCACGAGATTGCCGCGCGCCGCGCCGGACCGACACAGGTCGACGAAAATCGTCCAGTGGCGCACGCCGGGCCGCAGGGGGACGGCGCGCGGTTGCCGTCGCAGCGCGTCGACATACGCCAGCGCGTCGTCGAGCGGCATCGGCGGATCGAAGACGCGCGGATGTGTCAACACGCGTACGGCGCCGGAGAGCACGACCTCGGACAGCCCGACCGCTTCCTCTCCGCGCATGGCACTCTCCAGCCAGCCACGAAACTCGTCGTGTCGCTCGGCGTCGTCGCGGGCCGCGTAGACGATGACGTTCACGTCGGGGACGATCATCGTACGACGCGATCGTCGTCCATCACGTCGAGGAGGTCGGCGTGGCTGTCCAGATTCACGCCGGGACGTACTCCGCGTCCGCCTGTGAAGACGGGAATGATCGGCGCGGCGTCCGATGGCGCTGACGCGAGGACCGCGAGGCGAACCGCCTCCTCGATGAAATCGTTCAGCGATCGTCCTCCACTCGCCGCCCGCGCCTTCGCCTCACGCAGCAGCGAGTCATCCAGCCGAATCGTGGTGCGCATGTCAAAACGTAATGTCGTGACATTTAAATGTCAAGAATCGCGTGCGGCGGGTTCTCTGCTGTGTGCCCTGACTCTGTCGCTGTCGCTCGCTGCGAGCGCCGCGTCCGCCCAATCGAGTCGCCGACCGATCGCCGGCAGCGACTACCTGTATCTGTGGTCGTCGTCGGCCGACAGCGCGGGGGCGGACTTCCTCGCCGTCTACGACGTGCGTGAGCCGTCGCCGCGCGAGCGTGGCGCCGCCGACCGCTACGGCACGCTCGTGACCACGATCGCCGTGCCGACGCGCGGCCACCGCACGCACCACACCGAGCACGTCATGCCGGCCGACGACCGGCTGTTCGCGAACGATTTCGGCTCTGGCCAGTCATTCGTGTTCGACCTCTCGACGCCGACGGCCCCGCGCATCGTCCGACAGTTCGGCGACGTCGGCGCGCTCATGCACCCGCACAGCTTCTGGCGCCTGCCGAATGGCAACGTGCTCGCGACGTTCCAGATGCAGCACGACGCGTCAGGCACCGCGCCCGGCGGCCTCGCCGAGCTGACGCCGGCCGGCGACGTCGTGCGCGCCGCGTCGGCGACCGGCCCCGGGAGCGATCGTCACGCGCGGCCGTACTCGGCGGCGATCCTTCCCGCCCTCGATCGCGTCGTCGTGACGACGACCGACATGCACGCCACCGACTCGACGCGCGCCGTGCAGCTCTGGCGGCTGTCCGACCTCACGCCGCTCCGATCGATCGAGCTCCCCGCCGGCCCGCGCGGCGACGAAGGCTACTTCTCCGCCGAACCACGCGTACTGGGCGACGGGCGGGTGCTCGTGTCGACGTTCAACTGCGCGCTCTACCTGGTGAGCGGCGTCGCGAGCGCGGCGCCGAGTGCCCGGCTCGTCGCGTCGTTCCCACGCATGGAGGGAGCGTACTGCGCGGTGCCGGTCCTGGCCGGTCGCTATTACCTCATCACCGTGCCGGCGTGGAACGCCGTCGTGAGCCTCGACGTGTCGGACCCGGCGCACCCGCGCGAAGTGTCGCGCCTGACGTTGGGCACGAACGACGTCCCGCACTGGATCGGCATCGAGCCGAACCACCAGCGCGTCGTCATCACCGGCTACCAGGCCATGAAGACGCGCGTCGTCATCGCGCGCTTCGACGAGACGAACGGGCGCCTCACGATCGACGACCGGTTCCGTGCCGCCGACGGCGACGAGGTGGGCCTTCGCATGGAAGGGATCGCGTGGCCGCACGGCGGGCGCGGCGCGGCGATCCCGCACGGCGCCGTGTTCAGCCGCCCGGCGCCTCGGCCGTAGCGACGCGATGAGCCGTCGGGGCGCGACGCCAGCCGGTCGTGCGCCCGAGCGGCCGCTCGGACGCCGACGCCGCGCGGCGTGGACGTTGCGATGGCCGCCGGTCGGCGCGCGCCACGCCGCGCAGTCACGTGCGCGCCCGCGACGACCCGCCCTTTCATTCCTCTCGGAGCCGCATGCCACTGACCGATTCGCAGCGCGAGCACCTCACGCGCCGCCTGCAGGACGAACGCAAGCGCGTGCAAGCGCTGCTCGCCCAGACGACGAGCGAGCTCGGCACCGCGGAGCAGGACGCCGCCGGCGACCTCTCGAAGTTCCCGACGCACAGCGCCGACGAAGGCACCGACACGTTCGACACGGAGCTCGACGCGCAGCAGGCGACGCGCCTCACGAGCGAGCTGCAACAGATCGACGACGCGCTCGAGCGGATGTACCGCGAGCCCGAGTCGTTCGGCCGCGACGAGGAGAGCGGCGACGAGATTCCCTTCGAGCGGCTCGACGTGATTCCGTGGGCGCGGCGCACCGTGCGGTAGCGAGCGGCGGTGATCGCGAGCGAGTCGGCGATGCAGTGGAAGAGTGTCTATGGTGGTGGGCGGCTGGATCGCGCAGGAGCGCAGCGCAAGGACGGTGACTGGAGCGCGGCGCAGCGGCGGCACCCGCACGCCTTCGTCGTTCCGCTCTGGCAGGACCGCTGTCTCGTCCGCGACGACGCGGCGATCCGGGTGCCGGCGCGATCGTTGGGCGCCGCGGGAGGGGCGTGCGGGCCGCCGACGTCGTGGGTGCTGTTAGGCGTCGAGCCGGACGGCGCCCCGCTGTTCGCGGCGGACCTCGGCGACGACGAACGGCAGCGCGACGAGCTGCTGGCGTCGACGACCGCGTCGCCGTCGACCGTCGGCCCGGCGACGAGCGCGGCGTTCGCCGACCTGCGCGGCGTCACCCCGCGCCTCTCGGCCGACGACGCGGCGATGCTCGCCTACGCGCGCGGCATCCTGCTCTGGCACCGCCGCGCGCGCTACTGCGGCGTCTGCGGCGCGCCGACCGAGGCGCGCGACTGCGGTCACGTGCGTGCCTGCACGAATGCCGCGTGCGGCACCGAGCACCATCCGCGCACCGACCCGGCCGTCATCATGCTCGTCGAGCGGACCGCGGACGACGGCGAGCGTCGCTGTCTGCTCGCGCACCACGGGCGTCTCGCGCCGGGGATGTTCTCGACGCTCGCGGGTTTCGTGGAGCCGGGGGAGACGCTCGAGGAGGCGGTGGTGCGCGAAGTCGGCGAGGAGACCGGCGTGCGGTGCGAGGCGGCGCACTACCGCGGGTCGCAGCCGTGGCCGTTCCCGGCGTCGCTCATGATCGCGTTCCGCGCGATCGCGACGACCGAGGCGATCACCGTCGACGGGACCGAGGTGCGCGAGGCCCGCTGGTTCTCCGCGGCCGAGCTGCGCGCCGCCGGCGAGTGGGGTGACGAGGGGACGACGCTCATGCTGCCGCGCCGCGAGTCGATCGCGCGGAGCCTCATCGAGGAGTGGTTGGCGGAGCGGTGAGCGGGGAGGGCGCGCCGCGCCGACGAACCCGCCCGTCCGCCCGTCCTCGTCCGTCGAACCGCATCACCGCGGTCGAACTGGAGTTGAACCGCGGTGATACGGCGGTGATACGGCGGTGATACGGCGGTGATACGGCGGTGATACGGCGGATGAACGGCGGTGATGCGGACGAACTGGGGCGGACGAGGTGGAGTGGACAGAGCGGAATGAAGAAACCCCCCGGGGATGATCTCCCGGGGGGCTCCCTCCACTGCCGACGAGCAGGTGCCTACCGAATCCGACCGGTGAGGCGCTCCGGCCGGACGAACACCTTCGGCAGTGAGAGCATCTGGAGCTTCTGCAGCATCTGTATCTGGAGCAGCGACTGCGGTGACCGCGCCGACCGCGCCGACGGCGCGACGATGGACGCGCCGACCGCCGTCGTGCGGACGGCCGTGCGCGTGGTGCCGCCGGCGACCGCGGCGCCCGGGAGGCTCGACGGGAAGTCGTAGCCGGTGGCGCTGAAGATCGTGCTGACGGCCGTGCCCGGCTGGAGCATCCACGTCGCGTTGAAGCCGGCCGCGCCCGTGAAGTCCGGGATGCTGACGTCCCACGCCGCCCCACCCGTGTAGCCGGACGTGACGAGGATCGACACGCTGCGCGTCGACGCGCCGCTGCTCGTCGCCTGCGACCAGTTCGCGTTGTAGAGGTTCGCGTATTCCGCCTGCACCGGCGCCTGGAGTCGGTAGCGGAGGTACGGCGCGCTGGCGATCTGCGTGTTCGTCGGGATCGTCAGCACGGCCCCGAGGTTCAGCGTGATGTCGGACGGCGTGGTGAAGAACCGCCCGGCCGTGCGCATGGAGTAGTTCGCCGGGAGGCCGGTGCCGCTCGGCAGCTGGCTCCCCGAGACGACGAGCAGCTGCAGGTCCGAGCTGCGCAGACGCGCTGCCGGGATCGCGTAGAACGGCTGCGTCGCGCCACCCGTGACACCCACGCCGAGCGAGATCGGAATCCCCACGCTTCCCTGGGTCGAGTTGCCGACGAAGATCGTGCTCGCCGTCGACACGTCACTGCCGATGTTGCCGATCGTCACGGTGCGGCGCTCCGGGTCGAACGCGTCGCTCCCGTTGAAGTCGAAGACCGGGATCGTCCCCGAGTAGTTCTGGTCGCGGCGGAGGATGACCTTCGCCGTCGTGAACGCGACGCTCGTTCCGGAGAACGCGCCGGTCAGGCGTGCGGCGACGTAGTCGCGCGCTCCGTCCGGCACGCTGTCGAGCGTGAACGTCGTCGCCGGCGGGCTCACGGTCGCGAGGCGGCCGGAGGTGCCGATGTAGACCTGGTCGGGGATGAAGCCCGTCGTGCCGGCGCCGGCGACCGAGCCGGTGAGGCGCTTGCTGCCGCCCGTCCCGGAGACGCACTGCGACGTTCCGTACGCTGTCAGCTCCGCCGTCGTGCCGTAGTACACGACCGTGTTGAAGCCGCCGGCGCCGTTCGGCGTGACGATGGCGACACCGCCGCGGCCGGACGCGACGTCGAACCGGTACAGGTTGCTCGTCCCCGTCACCTGCGTCCACGCGCCGGTGCCGTCCTGGACCGCGACCCAGATCGGGATGTTGTTGGCGTCGCAGAACTGGTAGGCGATCGCGCCGGTCGCTGCCGGCGTGACGGTGACCGTCGACGTCGAGACCGTGCGGGTGATGCCGCCGGCGCTCGCCGTGATGACCGGGGTGAACGGCCCGGTCGGCGCCGCCGACGTCGACGTCAGCGTGATCGTCGCGCGGTTCGACGTGATCGGCACGAGCAACGCCGCCGAGCGCGTCGACAGCGCGCGGTCCGCGCGGAGCGATGCGGTGCGAGACGCCCGCAGCGCCGTGGCGCGAAGGCCGAGCTGCACCGTGGTGGCCGGCGCGATCGTCGCCGTGACGCCGGCGGGGAGGCCGCTCACCGTGACGTCGACCGGATCGGCGAAGCCGCCGGTGCGGGCGATGTCGACGGTGATCGTCGTGGTGCCGCCACGCGGCAGGTTCACCGTCGCCGGCGAGACCGCGATCGTGAAGCTCCCAGTCGGGGCCGCGGTGATCGTGACGTTCAGCGTCGCGACCTGGTTCGTGATGCCGGCCGCGGTGCCGGTGATCGTCAGCGGATACGTTCCCGGCGCGAGCGTCGTCGCGGCGGCGAGAGTGATGCCGACGGTGTTGCCGGTCGTGCTGGCCGAAGCGAGGGTGGCGGTGAGGCCGGGCGGCGCGCCACCGATCGTGAGGCCGACCGCGTCGGCGAAGCCGCCGGTGCGGGTGAGGTTGACCGTCGCCGTGCCGGTCGCGCCCTGCACGAGCGAGACCGTCGTCGGGGCCACCGCGATCGTGAACGAGCCCGTCGCGGCCGCCGTGACGGTGACCGTCAGGGTGGCCGCCTGGTTCGTGAGCCCGGTCGCCGTTCCCGTGATGGTGATCGGGTAGGTGCCGGGCGCCACCGTGGCGGCTGCGGCGATCGTGACGCCGACGCTGGTCCCCGTCGTGCTGGCCGACGCGAGCGTGACGGTGAGACCGGCCGGCGCCCCGGACGTCGTCAGCCCGACGCTGCCGGCGAAGCCGCCCGTGCGCGCGAGGTTGACCGTCGCCGTCGCGTTGCCGCCCTGCGGGATCGACAGCGTCGCCGGCGTGACGGTGACCGTATAGGTACCGGTCACCGTCGGGGCGGTGACGGTGAGCTGGAAGGTCGTCGTGCGGTCCGTGAGCCCCGCCGACGCGCCACGCACCGTCAGCGTGTAGGTCCCGGGAGCGACGGTCGAGGCGACCGCGATCGTGATCGCCGCTGTGTCGGCCGACGTCGGGTTCGGACCCACCGTCGCCGTCACGCCACTCGGCGCGCCTTCGACCGTGAGGTTGACGCCGGCCGTGAACGCGGTGCGCGTGACGTTGACGCGGGTGGTGCCGCTCGCGCCCGCGGCGATCGTCGCCGCGGTCGGGACGGCGATCGTGAACGCCGGCGTCGGGGCCGGGGCGGTCACGGTGAGCGTGAGCGTCGCCGTCTGCGTCGCGACGCCGGCGCCGCTGGCGGTCACGGTGAGCGGGTAGGTGCCCGGCGCGGTCGTCGCTGCCGTGGCGATCGTCAGCGCCGCGGAGGTCGTCGACGAGGTCAGGCTCGTCGGGGTGAACGTGGCGGTGACGCCGGTCGGCGCCCCCGTGACGGCCACGTTCACGGCGCCGGTGAACCCGCCGCCGCGCGTCAGGTTGAACGTCGTCGTGCTCGAGGTGCCGGCGACGAGGCTGAGCGTGGCGCCCGAGCCGGTGAACGTGATCGTCGGCGTCTGGCCCCCGCCGGTCGGGGGGTCGTCGTCGCCGCCGCACGCCGCGACGAACGCGACGGCGGTGGCGAGCAGGACTCGCATGGAGAGTGAGACAACGCGCTGCAACGGAACCTCCGGGTAGATACACGAGCCTCGCCACCCGGTCCGGGCGCCTCCCGGCGGGGGCGAAGCGGGTGCATGCTAGGAGGAGGGCGTCACGTGAGTGTCTCCTGAGTGTCTCCTGGGGGAAAATCCTCGTGCTCGGTGACGGCGGGGAGGGAACACGCCCTACCGACGCCGCGGCGCCCGCCATACCGGCGCGACGACTTCCCGGAACGCGGCCTCTCCCTGGCGGACGATCCGGTCCCCGACCGCGCGTGCCCGGGCCGCCCCGCTCGCGTCGCCGAGCGCCGACCGCAGCTCGGCGCGACAGCGCTCGACGGTCGGGATGGTCGACTCGCCGAGTCCGATGTCGAGATCGGCGGCGTCGCACCAGCGGAGCGCCTGGTCGGGTCGCCCCCGGTCGCGGTCGATCGCCGCGTGCAGCAGGAGCCGAGTCGGGAGCGGATACGCGAACAGACTCGCGAATCGGGGGGTCCGCCGCCACGCGTCGTCCGCCGCCCGGGCCGCGCCGTCGCGGTCACCGGTCGCGCGCGCGATCCAGGCACGCAGCTCGAGGGCGAGCGCCGCGCCCTGTGCGACGTGCGCGGAGTCGAGCGCGCGTGCGCCGACCGTGAGGAGCGCGAGCTCCTCGCGCGCCCGGTCGAGTCGGCCGGCATTCACGGCGAGCACCCCACGGAGGAACGGCCGGAGCGCGGGTCGGAGCGCTGCCTGCTCACGCAGCGCCATCTGCTGCTCAGTGCCGCCACGCGGTAAAGACCGTGTCGTGTCGCTGGCGCGAATCGGCGACTCGGGGAGGAAGGCTGACGGCGTGGCGAGCGCACCGGCGGGAGCGATGAACGCAGCGAGCGACGCCTGCGTCTCGTCTGCGGTGAGCGGATCGAGACGAGCGGCCGACGTCAGCGCATCAGCAGTGGCGCGCCACTGGCCGGCGCCTGCGAGAAGCTGAGCCTGTGCCAGCCGGCTCATCAGCCGGACTTCGGCCGGTCGGTCCGGGACGTCGAGCGCGCGGGCGAGGCGGAGCGCCGTCGGCAGATCGCGCGCGATCAGCGCGACGCGCCAGGCGACGACGAGCACGCGGTTCTGTCCACCGACGTCGGTCGCCGGGACGCGCATTGACTCGGCGACGAGGCGGTCGATGGCGCCACGGTCGCCGTGCAGTGTCGCGGCGAGGACGGCGAACTCGAACAGACTCTCGTGCGCCGGCGCACGGCGCGTGAGCCAGGTGCTCAGGGAGTCGAACAGCGCGACGCGCCCGCCGAGCGCGGCGAGGCGGGCCAGGTGCAGCCGCGCGCTGACGTTCGTCGAGTCGATCGCGAGCACGCGCTCGAACAGCGGCGCGGCGGAGCGCATCGGCTCGACGACCTCGTGCCCGGAGTGATTGCGCAGCTCCCCCCACTGGTGCCAGACCTCGAAATCGTCGGGGTAGCGCGTCGCCGCGACGCGGAACTCGCTGTCGGCGGCCGCGGTCATGGCGCGTTGCTGATGCAGGTATGCTTGCAGCAACAGCCGGTCGCGCGCCGGAAGCCGAGTCGAGAAGCGAGCCGCGTTCGCCGCGGCCTGCGCGGCTGTCATGTCCGTCTGGACGTTGCCGCCCCAGTCGAGCGTACGGCTCAAGCGGAACCAGGCGAGCGCGAACGTCGAGTCGAACGTCGTCGCCTCCGCGTATGCCCGCGCCGCGTCGGCGAATCGTCCGGTCGCGAACAGGCGTTCGCCGGCGAGGTAGCGGCGTAGTGCCGGAAGTGACGGTGTCGTCACCGTCGCGACAGCGCCTAACGACTGGGGCGACGTCGTCGCAACCGTGGAGACGACGTGCCGGCTCAGGCTGTCGACCGCGGCGAACAGGTCGCGCTCCTCGACCGGCGGCGACGTGACGCGCGCGACGACGCGCCCTTCCGTATCGTAGATCGTCGCGATGAGCGCCAGCCGTCGCCCCTCCGTCGCGACAGCGGCGCCGAGTACGAAGTGGGGCGCGTCGGCTCGGCGAGCGATGGCGAGCGCCTCGGCGACGGATTCGGGGTGGGGGTCGCCGCCGGCGGCGGGGGCGAGCTGGCGTGGGTCGACGACGCGGATACCGGCGGTGCCGTCAAGCTGCGCCGCCATCAACTCGACGACGCCGTCGGACAGATACGCCATCGACGCGCCACCGCCGCGGACGTCGAACGGAAAGAGCGCGAGTCGCGCCTCGCCCGCGATCGTCCCGGCGACCCCGTTCACCGTCGCCAGCGCGCTGGCGCGTGTGTCGGTCTGCCGCGTCGGCTGCCTCGCCAGTCCGCCGAGGATGACGGCGACGGCGGCGACGACGGCGACGCCGGCCGTCAGTGTCCACGCGTCGGCGCGCCGTCGGCGCACGCGCGGAGGGAAGGCACCCCGCGCTCGCTGCTCCGTCGCTGGCTGGACCGTCGCCGTCGGCGGACTCGGCGCCGTCGACTCGGTCGCGACCGGTCCTCCGCGTTCCGCGGGCTCGGACGCTGACGCCAGCGACTGGGCCACTGATGGGTCAGTCGCCGCACCGCCATCGAACGCTGGCGCGACACGCGACGGCCGATCGGTCGGGGCCGGTCGCTGCCGCGCGCGCCGCACGATCGCCGCCGTCGCCTCGGACGGCTCCGCGTCGAACTCGGAGCGAAGCCACGTGGCGTATCGCTCGTACTCGCGAAGTGCGGCGGCGGGATCGCCGGCCGCGACGAGCGCGTCGAGCAACACGCGCAGCGCTCCCTCGTCGGCAGCGTCGTGCGCGACGGCCCATCGTGCCCACCGCACCGCCTCGTCGAACTCAGCGGCCGCGACCGCGGCGCGCGCGAGCCCCGTCGCCGCACCGACGACACGCTGACGCAATCGGAGCCGCTCACCATCGACCCACTGCTCCCACTCCGCCACGTCGTCGACGTGAAAGCCGGCGAGCAGGTCGCCGAGGTAGCGCGGCAGACCGTCGGCGGGACGGCCGGCGTCGAGCGTGTCGACGAGCGTCCACAGATCGCAGTCGACGCGCGACGGGTCGAGCCCGACGACTTCGTCGCCCTGCGTGACGAGTGTCTCCGCCCCCAACGCTGCCCGGAGGTGCGAGAGGCCGCGGCGCAGTGCGGCGCGCGCGCGGTCGGTCGGCATCTCCGGCCACAGGCGCGCGACGAGCTGGTCGCGCCGCAACAGCGTGCCCCGTCCGCCGAGGGCGAGCGTGGCGAGGAGCGCGGCGCGTTTCGGCTGCGCGGCGAGCGTCGGGTGCGGGCGCCCATCCACGCCGACGACCCCCAGCCCGCCGAGGAGCTGAAGGAGAATGCGACGATCCGGCGAAGCCGCGTCCGGCCGAGGGGTGGGCATCGTCCGAACATAGCGCGCCGTGACGCGGGGGATAAAACAGACGTGTCGGACGGATGCGAGACCGCACGACGGCTGTCGCAACCGTGAGCCAGCCCGCGTTGTCGAAGGGGGACGCGCGCACCGGCGTCGGTGAAACAGCCGAAACACGGCGGGCGCCGCCGCCGTAGCGACGACACCACGCCCCCGGTCCCGCGAGCTCCTCATGGCTTCATCGCTGGTCAGCCTCAAGCACGCCGTCCGCACGCTCCGCAAGACGCCGTTCGTCACGGCCGTCGCCATCCTCTCGCTCGCGCTCGGCATCGGCGCGAACGCGGCGATCTTCTCGCTGTTCGACCAGATGCTGCTGCGCCCGCTCCCCGTGCGCGCGCCCGAGCGGCTCGTGAACCTCGGTGCGCCGGGGCCGAAGCCGGGGTCGACGTCGTGCAGCCAGGCCGGGAGCTGCGAGGAGGTGTTCAGCTACCCGATGTTCCGCGACCTCGAGCGGCAGCAGACGGTGTTCACCGGGCTCGCGGCGCACCGCAACTTCGGCGTGAACCTCGCCTACAAGGGGCAGACGCGGGACGGCGAGCGGCGCGCTCGTCTCGGGCTCGTACTTCCCGATGCTCGGCCTCACGCCGGCGCTCGGCCGGCTGCTCACGCCGGCCGACGACCGGACGATCGGCGCGCACTTCGTCGCCGTGCTGAGCTACGACTACTGGAACACGCGCCTCGGGCACGACCCGGCGGTGCTGAATCAGACGCTGATCGTCAACGGCCAGTCGATGACGATCGTCGGCGTCGCGCCGCGCGGGCTTCGACGGGCACGACGCTGGGCGACGCAGCCGGAGGTGTTCGTGCCGATCACGATGCGCGGCGCTCATGTCGCCGGGGTGGAAGGGGTTCGACAACCGGCAGCAGGTACTGGGTCTACCTGTTCGGGCGGCTCAAGCCCGGCGTGTCGCTCGAGCAGGCGAAGCGCGGCATCGAACGCGGTCTACCGTCCGATCATCACCGACGTCGAGGCGCCGCTGCAGAAGGGGATGAGCGCGGCGACGATGGCGCGCTTCCGCGCGCCGCGAGATCACCGCCGAGGCCGGGCAGCGCGGGCAGAGCTCGATGCACCGCGAGGCGAAGACGCCGCTCGTGCTGCTCTTCGCGATCACCGGCGATCGTGCTGCTCATCGCCTGCGCGAACATCGCGAACCTGCTGCTCGCGCGCGGCGCGAGCCGCGCGGGCGAGATGGCGGTGCGGCTGTCGCTCGGCGCCGGGCGCGGCGCAGCTCGTGCGCGCAGCTGCTCACCGAGTCGGTGCTGCTCGCGCGCGCTCGGCGGCGCGGTCGAGCCTCGTCGTCGCGCACTGGACGCTGAAGGGGATCGCGTCGCATGCTGCCGCCCGAAGCAGCGAGGTCGGTGCACGCGTCACGCTCGAACCTGACGGTGATCGGCTTCGCCGCCGCAGTGTCGCATCGTCACCGGCGTGCTGTTCGGGCTGTTCCCGGCGCTGCACAGCACGCGGCCGGAGCTCATCGGCACGATCCGGTCGAGCGCGGGGCAGCTCGCCGGCGCGCGCAGTCGGCGACGCGCTTCCGCACGTCGCTCGTCACGGCGCAGATCGCGCTGTCGATGGCGCTGCTCGTCTGCGCCGGGCTGTTCATGCGGAGCCTCGTGAACGTGTCGCCGCGTCGAGCTCGGCATCCGACGTCGAGCAGCGTCGTGACGTTCGCGATCTCGCCGGAGCTGAACGGCTACACGAACCGCGCGGTCCGCCGCGCTGTTCGACGCGGGTCGAGGAGGAGCTGCGCGCGCGATGCCCGGCGTGCACGGCGGTGACGGGCGCGCTCGTGCCCGCTGCTCGCCGGCAGCAACTGGGGCAACGACGTGTCGGTCGAGGGCTTCAAGCGCGGACCCGGACACCGACGCGAGCGCGCGCTTCAACGAGGTCGGGCCGGGCTACTTCAGGACGTTCGGCGTGCCGCTGCTCGCCGGGCGCGAGTTCACCGCGCGCCGACGTCGTCGGCGCGCCGAAGGTCGCGATCGTGAACGAGGCGTTCGCGAAGAAGTTCGGGCTCGGCCGCGACGCGGTCGGGCAAGCACATGGGCGACGGGCGAGCGCGAGCAGCAGAACAAGCTCGACATCGAGATCGTCGGCGTCGTGCAGAACGCGAAGTACAGCGAGGTGAAGGACGACGTGCCCGCCGGTGTTCTTCCGCCCGTACATGCAGGACAGCACCGTCGGCGCGATGTACTTCTACGTGCGCACGTCGCTGCGCGCCGGAGCAGCTGCTCCGGCGATCCGTGCGCTCGGTGCTGCGCCGCATCGACCCGAACCTGCCGGTCGAGGAGCTCAAGACGATGCCGCAGCAGGTGAAGGAGAACATCTTCCTCGACCGGATGATCAGCATCCTCGTCGGCGTCGTTCGCCGTCGTCGCGACGCTGCTCGCCGCGGTCGGGCTCTACGGCGTGCTCGCGTACACGGTCGCGCAGCGGACGCGCGAGATCGGCGTGCGCATGGCGCTGGGCGCCGACGGCGGCAGCGTGCGCGGCATGGTGCTGCGGCAGGTCGCGCTGGATGACGGTCGTCGGCGGCGTGGTCGGGGTGCTCGCGGCGATCGGGCTCGGCGTCGCGGCGAAGTCGCTGCTGTTCGGGCTGGAGGGGTAGGACCCGATCGCGATCGGGGCGGCGGTGGTCGTGCTCGGCGCTGGTCGCGCGCGGGGCAGGCTACGTCCCGGCGCTGCGGGCGTCGCGGGTGGAGCCGATCCGGGCGTTGCGCTACGAATGACGTGCCGGACGGCCGAACCGACGACCGAACGGCGAGACGTCCTGCGTATCGCCGTGAGTCCCGCGGTTCGGCCGTCGGCGGCCGTCGGCTCGGCCGTCGGCTCGGCTACCGTTTCGAGACGGGCCGCCCGTCTCCAGATTGTGAGACGCTCTTCCCGCCCCTCGCCCCGTCTCCGAATGCGCCGCCTCCACGCCGTCGCCGCTCTGTCGCTCGCCGCGACCGCTCCGCTCGCCGCCCAACCGCTCGCAGACGCCGCGCTCGAGGCGAAGGCGAAGGGCATTCACGAGCGCGTGCTGACGCTCGACACACACGTCGACATCGCTCCCGCGAACTTCCAGGCGGGCCAGCCGAACTACGCCGACCGCTTGCCGCGCACGCAGGTCGACATCGCGAAGATGGAGGCGGGCGGGCTCGACGCGGCGTTCCTCGTCGTCTACGTCGGGCAGGGCGCGCTCACCGACAGCGCCTACGCGCGGGCGTACGCGCAGGCGATGGAGAAGTTCGCCGCGGTGCACCGCCTCACCGACTCGATCGCGCCGCGCAGGGCCGGCTTCGCGCGTACCTCGGCGGACGCGCGTCGCATCGCCGCGAGCGGGCGCAAGGTGTTCTTCATCGGCGTCGAGAACGGCTACCCGATCGGCACCGACGTCACGCGCGTGAAGCAGTTCGCCGACCTGGGCGCGCGGTATCTCTCGCTCGCGCACAACGGACACAGCCAGCTCTCCGACTCGAACACCGGCGAGCGCGACGGCGTCTGGCTGTACGGCAACGGACTCAGCCCGTTAGGCAAGCAGGTGGTGGCCGAGGCCAATCGGTGGGGGATCATGCTCGACGTGTCGCACCCGTCGAAGGGATCGATGATGCAGACGCTCGCCCTGACGAAGGCGCCGATCATCGCGTCGCACTCCGGCGTGCGGGCGATCTGCAATCACAGCCGCAACCTCGACGACGCGCAGCTGAAGGCGCTGGCGACGAAGGGCGGCGTCGCGCAGCTCGTGGCGTTCAACGCCTACGTGAAGTGCGACCCGAAGAAGGACGCCGAGCGCGACTCGCTGCGCGCGGCGGCGACGGCGGCGCTCCGGAGCGAGTTCGGGCTCGCCGCGATGCCACGCGGCGCGGGTGGGCCGGGCGGCGGTGGTGGGGGCGCGGGCGGCCCCGGCGGACTCGCGGCGCGCGCGCGGGCGCAGGTCGATTCGCTTCCCGAGGCGCGGCGCTCGGCGTACCTCGCGAAGGAAGCGGAGATCGCGGCGCGCTACCCGGCGCCGGTCGCGACGGTCAGGGACTTCGTCGACCACATCGACTACGCGGTGAAGCTGATCGGCGTCGACCACGTCGGCATCTCGTCGGACTTCGACGGCGGCGGCGGCGTGGACGGGTGGCGGAGCGCGGAGGAGACGCTGAACGTCACGCGTGAGCTCGTGCGGCGGGGCTACACCGAGCAGCAGATCGCGAAGATCTGGAGCGGCAACCTGCTGCGCGTGCTCGACCAGGTGCAGGCCGTCGCGAAGCGGCTGCAGGCGGAGGCGCCGAAGAGCTGAGCGGCGTTGTTTGACAACGGCCTGACGGCGGTGGAACGGCGGTGGAACGGCGGTGCGGTGGAACGGCGGTGGAACGGCGGTGGAAC
This sequence comes from uncultured Gemmatimonadaceae bacterium, assembly GCA_963843845.1. Taxonomy (GTDB): domain Bacteria; phylum Gemmatimonadota; class Gemmatimonadetes; order Gemmatimonadales; family Gemmatimonadaceae; genus Gemmatirosa. The sequence goes on from CAWJMB010000002.1 coordinate 413,739, forward strand.
GGCGGTGGAACGGCGGTGGAACGGCGGTGGAACGGCGGTGGAACGGCGGTGATGCGGTGGTCTCACTACGGACGAGCGACGGGCCCGTCCGCCGTTCCTCGTCCGTAGTGAGACCACCGCATCACCGCCCTCCCACCGCCCGCACCGAGCGACAGCGCCGAGCGACAGCGCCGAGCACTCCCCGCGCGCCCCGCGTAGCTTGCAGCGAGCCCACCGCCGTTCCCTACGCCACCGCTCCTCATGTCCGCACCCCGCCTCGCCCTGACCCTCGCGCTGACGGCGCCGCTCGTCGCGAGCGCCGCGCACGCACAGCCCGTCACGAAGGATCGTCCCGTCTCGACGCCCGTCGCGCGCGGCGCGGCGCGAACGGTGTGGCCCGACGAGGGGCCGGCGACGTGGGCGCCGCGCCCGACGGCGCCGGAGATCACGGCGAACGACCTGCGTTCGCGCCTCTACCCGCTCGCCGACGACTCGATGATGGGGCGGCGCATCGGCGAGCTCGGGAACTTCAAAGGGACCGACTACATCGCGCGCGAGTTCAGGCGGCTCGGCCTCAAGCCGGGCGGCGAGAACGGGACCTACTTCCAGGTGATGCCGTTCGGGCCGGCACGCTTCGACAGCGCGAGCGCGCGGCTGGCCGTCGGCGGCCAGCCACTCTCGCAGAAGACCGACTGGATCCCGACCGCGCCGTCGACCGCGAACGGCTTCGGCGGCAGGGCCGAGCTGACGAACGTGCCGACCGTGTTCGCCGGCGAGTGGGGCGCGACGACCGCGATCGACCCGGCGCTGGTGCGCGGCAAGGTCGCGGTGTTCGTCGCCGCGCAGGGGAGCGGGGCGGCGGCCGGCGGCGGCGGACGCGGCGGGGCGCCCGCGCAGCAGCGGTGCGACTCGCTCCCCGACCGGTTCGGCGCGGCGGCGGCGGGCGCGGTCGAGGCGGCACAGCGCGAGGCGGCGGCGCGGGCGGCGGCGGCGCGTGGGCAGCGTCCGACGACGGCGGCGCTCGCGACGGCGCGCGACGTTCGTGCGCAGACGGCGGGCGCCGCGGCGGTGCTCGTCGTCGGGCTCGACACGCTGCCGCGCAATACGGTCGCCGGCGCGTTCGACACGCGCAACGGCGATGCAGCCGACGCGCGGGATCGACGGTGCCGGGCGCGATCATCTCGCGCGCCGCGGCGGAGCGGATGTTCGGCACGACGATCGACGCAGCTCACGCGTCGGCACCGCCGGGCAGCCGGTGAGCGCGACGCTGGAGCTACGACTGGCGCCTGTCGACGACGCCGGCGCGCAACGTCATCGCGATCCTGCCCGGCTCCGACCCGGCGCGCGCCGGCGAGTACGTGCTCGTCGGCGCGCACAACGATCACGTCGGCACGAACCCGGTGGCCGTCGACCACGACTCGCTGCGCGCCGTGAACACGGTGACGCGCCGGCAGGGCGCGAACGACTCCGGCGTGCCGCCCGATCGCCCGACCAGCAGCAGCGCATCGACTCGCTCATCCGCTACGCGCGCAGCATCCGCCCGCCGCGCCGCGACTCGATCATCAACGGCGCCGACGACGACGGCTCGGGCACGGTGGTGATGCTCGAGATCGCCGAGAAGTTCGCGAGCGAGCGGCCGGCCCGCTCGATCATCTTCGTCTCGCACAACGGCGAGGAGGCGCGGCCTGCTCGGCTCGGCGTGGTTCGTCGACCATCCGACGATCCCGCTCGCGCCAGGTCGTCGCGGCGCACAACATGGACATGGTGGGCAAGGGGCGCGCGGAGCAGGTGAAGTTCGGCGGCCCGAACTCGCTGCAGATGCTCGGCGCGCGCCGGCTGTCGCGCGAGTTCGGCGACATCATCGACTCGGTGAACGCGATGCGCGCCGAGCCGATGGCGATCGACAAGAGCTGGGACGTGCCGGCGAACCCGCTGCAACCGCTTCTGCCGCAGCGACCAGGTGAACTACGTCGCGCAAGGACGTCCCGGTCACCTACTTCTCGCTCGGCTACGCGCAGGACTACCACCAGCTGACCGACGAGCCGCAGTACATCGAGTACGATCACGCGGCGCAAGGTGGGGCGCTTCATCCACGACGTGATGTGGGCGATCTCCGAGCGGAAGGACCGGCTCTCGGTCGGCGCCGCGGACACGACGATGCCGCGCTGCAATCGTTAGCGCACGATCAGGCCCTGTCAGCCCCCTCGATCTCATGGCGACTCCTTCTCCCTACCGATCGCTCCCCGCCGAGACGCGGGTCGCGCTCGTGCTGCACGCGATCAAGTCGGCCCGCGAGATGCGCGCGCTCTGGGTGCAGCGACTCGATGGCGCGGGGCGGCGGCTTCCGCGCCGTGACGCTCATGTCGTGGCCCCCCGACCGACTCGCGCAGCGAGGTCGTGCGGCACGAACGCCGAGACGGCGCAGGACGAGTCGATCTGCTGCACCTGCACTACGTGGAGCGCGAGCCGCAGATCCAGACGACGTTCCTCGACGCGGCCGGCGTGCGGCACGAAGCGTGGCCGGATGGCCGACGAGCTCGAGCTGCCGTACGCGGACGCCGAGGGCGTGGCGCGGGCCTCGGCCGCGGTGCGTGCGGCGCATGGCGAGGACGGCGAGCGTTACCTGCGCACGCTCGCGCGCTACGGGCGCGAGGGGTGGCCGGGGATCGAGGCGGTCGTCGACACGGCGGGCGGGTAGCCCGCTCCCCGGAGCCGTTCCGGGGACGACAGACCCCGGCCATGCCGTCGGTCGTCGGTCACGCCGACGGCTGCTCAGGCAGCGCGCGAGCGTACGCAGACTTCCTGCACGAGACCGCGCAGCCAGCGGTGCGCCGCGTCGGCGTGCAGTCGCGGATGCCAGAGCATCGACACCGTGAACGCCGGCGTCGGGACGGGTACGGGGAAGGTGTGCATGCCGGCGCGCAGCACGCCCGTGTGCCGCTCCGGAACCGAGGCGATCAGGTCCGATCCCCGCGCGATCGCGAGCGCGCAGGCGAAGCCGTCGACGATCGTCGCGACCCGCCGCGTCAGCCCGAGCCCGCTCAGCGCGTCGTCGATCTCTCCCCGCTCGGCGCCGAGCCGCGAGACGTGCACGTGGCGGTGGGCCGCGTAGCGCGCCGCGGAGATCGGCCCGTCGGTCAGCGGGTGGCCGGCGCGGACGACGCCGACGAGGCGATCGTCGAAGAGCGCACGCACGCGGAGCTCGGGGCCCGTCGTCGGCTCGACGACGCCGGTCTCGAGGTCGACGGTCCCCTCGCGGAGCGGTGTGCTCGCCTTGTCGGGCTTCTGCACGAAGCGCAGCCGCGCCGCCGGCGCTTCCGCGGCAGCCCTGGCGATGAGGGCGGCGCCGAAGTTCTCGACGAACCCCTCGCTCGCGCGCAGCGTGAAGGTGCGCTCCAGCTGCAGGAGGTCGAGCCGCTCGGCCGGACGCAGCACGGCCTGGCTGTCCTGCACGAGCTGGCCGACGCGCTCGCGCAGCTCGATCGCGCGCGGCGTGGGGACGAGGCCGCGCCCGGCACGAACGAGCAGCGGGTCGCCGGTCGTCGCGCGCAGACGGGCGAGCGACCGGCTCATGGCCGAGGGGCTCAGGCGAAGACGCCGCGCCGCCCGCGCGACATTCCCCTCCGCGAGCAGGACGTCGAGCGTGACGAGGAGGTTCAGGTCGGGCCGTGACATGAGGGGGTGCGGCACGAGGAGCGCGAGATGTGGCGCCGGGTGCACGAATATCGTGCGACTCGTGCGCGTTCCGCCACGGATCGGCTACGGCTACGCTGCGGACGACTCCACTGACGGGGTCACCTGCCTGCGGAGCGCACCCTGTCGTCACACCCCGAGACCACACACGCGGAGGGCGCCGGCCGCACCGACCAGGCGCCGGCGCTCCGCGGGACCCGAACGGCCCTCTCGCTGGCCATGCTGCTCTCCGCGCTCGGCACCAGCGTCGCCAACGTCGGGCTGCCGACGCTCACGCGGGCGTTCGGCGCCTCCTTCCAGGCAGTGCAGTGGGTCGTCCTCGCCTACCTGCTCGCCGTCACCACACTCGTCGTCGGCGCCGGCCGGCTCGGCGACCTCGTCGGCCGACGGCGGCTGCTGACGGCGGGGATCGGCCTCTTCACCACGGCCTCACTCCTCTGCGGGCTCGCGCCCACGCTGCCGCTGCTGATCGCCGCGCGGACCGCACAGGGGATCGGCGCGGCCGCGATGATGGCGCTGACGGTGGCGTTCGTCGGCGACGCGGTGCCCACCGCGCAGCGCGGGAGCGCCATGGGGCTCCTCGGAGCCACGTCGGCGGTCGGCACCGCGCTCGGCCCGTCGCTCGGTGGCGCGCTGCTCGCCGGCTCGGGGTGGCGCGCGCTCTTCCTCGTCAACGTTCCGTTGGGCGCCGTCACGCTCTGGCTCACGCGCCGCCATCTCCCCGCCGATCGGTCGGCGGCGCGCCCGGACCGGCGCTCGTTCGACCTCGTAGGCACGACGCTCCTCGCCATCGCGCTCAGCGCCTATGCGCTCGGCATGACACTCGGACGGGGACACTTCGGCGCGCCGAACCTGGCGCTGCTGGCAGGAGCAGCGCTCGTCGTCGTGCTGTTCGTGCGCGTCGAGGCGCGGACCGCCTCACCGCTCGTGCGGCTGTCCGCCTTCGCCGACCGCGCGCTCTCGGGGCACCTCGCCGCGAACGCGCTCGTCTCGACCGTGATGATGGCGACGCTGGTCGTCGGGCCGTTCTACCTGGCCCGCGCGCTCGGGCTCGCGCCGGCGCTCGTCGGGGTGGCGATGTCGGTCGGCCCGATCGTCGCCGCGGCGGCCGGCGTGCCGGCCGGCCGCCTCTCCGATCGCTTCGGGACGCGCCGGGTGAGCGTCGGCGGACTCGTCGTGACCGCGACGGGAGCTGCACTGCTCGCCGCGCTGCCGACGACGCTCGGCGTCGCCGGCTATCTCGCCCCGATCGCGCTCGTCACGCTCGGCTACGCGCTCTTCCAGGCGGCCAACAGCGCGGCGACCATGGCGACCGTGACGGCCGACCAGCGCGGGGTGATCGCCGGTCTGCTCGGACTGTCGCGCAACCTCGGGCTCGTCACCGGCGCGTCGGTGCTGAGCGCGCTGTTCGCGCTGGCGTCGGGCGCGCGCGACGTCGCGACGGCAGCGCCGACAGCGGTCGCGACGGGGATGCGGATCACCTTCGCGACCGCCGCGGCGCTCGTCCTCGGCGCCCTGCTCGTCACCGCGGGCTCCCGCGTTCGACATGCGATCGGCGCCGCCGCGGTCGTCGCGCTGGCGTGGGTCATCGCGACGACCCGCGCGCGTCCGACGCTCCACGGCTGAGCGCGCGCCGCGCGCCATGCCGCGACACTTCTCACCCCTCACACTCCAATGCGAGGTCGCCCGGAACCTCGTCTCGACTTCTCCGCAGCCGGCGGCGACGCGATGAACGCTCTCGAGCAGCGCATCGCGCGCTCCGTCCTGGAGCGATCGCTGGTCGATCTGGTCCGATTGCGCGCGTCGCTCGCGTTCCGGACGCTCCCCGCGTGATGGCCACGGCAGTTCGCGCGTGGCTCGACCGTTGTTGACAGAAGGAACAGAAGGAACAGAAGGAACAGAAGGCACGGAAGACCTGCTCGGGTGCTCTCTTCCGTGCCTTCTGTTCCTTCTGTCGAGAACTACAGCGAGCGCATCCGCGCCATGTGCTGCAGTCGAGGTGATCAGACCCGATGCGTGACGCGGGCGCTACGAGTGTGGCATCGAACGGTTCCAGCCGCTCGTCCGGCGCCGCTCGTCCAGCGCCGCTCGTCCAGCGCCGCTCGTCAGGCGCCGCTCGTCAGGCGGCGCCGCTCTCGAGCGGCACGTGTGCCGCGCACAGCGGGCACGCGTCGGGCGGCCAGATCTCGTACGGCGCGCGGAGCGGCGCCTCGACCGGGATGCCCAACGCGTCGAAGTGGTCGGCCCCCGCGTCGCCGAGCAGCAGGAGCGCGCCGACCGCGGCGATCGTCGCGCCGTGCGACACGAGGACGTCGTCGGTCGCGCGGAGCGACGAGCCGGCGCTCACAACGTCGTCGACGAGCGCGACGCGCTCGCCGCGCACGCGATCGGCGAACGCGCGCGGAAGGGCGTAGCGAGCGCGGAACAGCGCACCTCCGTCGGCGACGTCGTCGGGCACGCGCTCGGTGAAGCAGAACGGCACGCCGAGCTTCAGCGCGACGAGCTGCGCGAGGAACGCCCCGCCGAGCAGCGGGCCGCAGACGAGGTCGGGCGCGTGCGCGCCCAACGCGTCGGCGAGGCGCGTCACGAGCGGGTCGACGGCGCGCGCGTCGGCGAACAGCGCGTCGAGGTCGAGCCAGAGCGCGCCGTGATAGCCGGACTCCAGCCGGAAGTGCCCGCGCCGTGCGGCGACGAGGTCGAGCAGGGCGGTGGCGTCGAGATCGGACATCGAGGCGGCGAGCGCGGTGGCGGGTGGCACGGTGTTGGCCCATCGGGCGGACATGAACGATACCGACTCACCGCGCGGCTTCGTGCGTGTGCGTGGCGCGCGCGAGCACAACCTCAAGGACGTCGACGTCGACGTGCCGCGCGACGCGCTCGTCGTGTTCACCGGCGTCTCGGGCTCCGGGAAGTCGAGCCTGGCGTTCGGCACGCTCTACGCCGAGGCGCAGCGGCGGTATCTCGAATCGGTCGCGCCGTACGCGCGGCGGCTGTTCGACCAGATGGCGGCACCGGCGGTCGACTCCATCGATGGCTTGCCGCCCGCGGTCGCCCTGCAGCAGCAGCGCGGCGCGCCGACGTCGCGCTCGTCGGTCGGGAGCGTGACGACGCTCTCCAACCTGCTGCGCATGCTCTACTCGCGCGCCGGCGACTACCCGCCGGGCCAGTCGATCATCTACGCCGAAGGGTTCTCGCCGAACACCCCCGACGGCGCCTGCCCGAACTGTCACGGGCTCGGCAGGGTCTACGAGGTGACCGAGCGGTCGATGGTGCCCGACGACACGCTGACGATCCGCGAGCGCGCCGTCGCCGCGTGGCCGCCGGCGTGGCACGGGCAGAACCTGCGCGACATCCTCGTCACGCTCGGCTACGACGTGGACACGCCGTGGCGCGACCTCCCGGCGGCGGACCGCGAGTGGATCCTGTTCACCGAGGAGCAGCCGCAGGTGCCGGTGTATCCGGGCTTCACGCCGGAGGAGACGCGGCGCGCGCTCGAGCGCAAGGAGCCGCCGGCGTACATGGGGACGTTCACGAGCGCGCGGCGCTTCGTGCTGCACACCTTCGCGACGACCGAGAGCGCGATGGTGCGCCGCCGCGTCGCGCGCTACATGACGAGCGGCGAGTGTCCGGTGTGCGGCGGCAAGCGCCTCAAGCAGGAGGCGCTCTCGGTCACCTTCGCCGGCTACGACATCGCCGAGCTGTCGCGGCTGCCGATGGCGCGGCTCGACGCGCTGCTGCGGCCGACGGCGGAGGGACGCGCGCCGGGCGGCCGAGCGCCGAGCGGACAGGTGCCGGACGGCCACGCGGTCGGGAGCCGGGCGCCGAAAGGAAAGGGCGGCCATCAGGCCGACGCCCCGCACCCCGAGCAGGCCATCGCCGCCCAGCGCCTCGCCGAGGACCTGTGCGCGCGGCTCGACGTGCTGCTCGACCTGGGGCTCGGCTACCTCTCGCTCGAGCGGTCGACACCGACGCTGTCGCCGGGCGAGCTGCAGCGGCTCCGCCTCGCGACGCAGGCACGGTCGAACCTGTTCGGCGTCGTCTACGTGCTCGACGAGCCGTCGGCGGGGCTGCATCCGGCGGACACCGAGGCGTTGCTGCGCGCGCTGGACCGCCTGAAGTCGGGCGGCAACTCGCTGTTCGTCGTCGAACACGAGCTGGACGTCGTGCGGCGGGCCGACTGGATCGTCGACGTCGGGCCGGCGGCGGGGGAGCACGGCGGCGAGGTGCTCTACAGCGGCCCGCCGGCCGGACTCGCGGCCGTCGAGGCGTCGCAGACGCGGCGCTTCCTCTTCCCGGCGCCCACGGCGCACGGCCGGACCCCGACCGGGCGCGCCCCGCGTCCGACGCGCGAGTGGCTGCGGCTCGCCGGCGTGACACGGAACAACGTGCGCGACCTCGACGTCGCGTTCCCGTTAGGCACGCTGACGACCGTCACCGGCGTGTCCGGTTCAGGCAAGTCGACGCTCGTCAGTCAGGCGCTCGTCGAGCTCGTCGCGGACGCGTTAGGCACCGCCGCGGTCGACGACGACGCCGGTGAGGGACCGTCGCTCGAGAGCGCGGGCGCGGGGCCGTCGAGCGGCCGCGTCGCCGGCGGGCTCGAACGGATCCGGCGCCTCGTGCCGGTCGACCAGAAGCCGATCGGCCGCACGCCGCGCTCGAACCTGGCGACGTACACGGGGATGTTCGACCACATCCGCAAGCTGTTCGCGGCGACGAAGACGGCGCGGGCGCGGAAGTACGACGCCGGCCGCTTCTCGTTCAACGTCGCGAAGGGGCGCTGCGAGAACTGCGAGGGAGAGGGCTTCGTCTCCGTCGAGCTGCTGTTCCTGCCGAGCGTGTACGCGCCCTGTCCCGTGTGCCACGGCGCGCGCTACAACGCGAAGACGCTCGAGGTGCTCTACCGCGGGAAGCACGTCGCCGAGGTGCTCGGCATGACCGTGGACGCGGCGCGCGCGTTCTTCGACGACGCCCCGCCGGTGTGCCGCCCGCTCGACGTCCTGCAGGAAGTCGGACTCGGCTACCTGCGGCTCGGGCAGCCGGCGACGGAGCTCTCGGGGGGCGAGGCGCAGCGCGTGAAACTCGCGTCGGAGCTGCAGCGCACGCAGCGCGGCGACACGCTCTACGTGCTCGACGAGCCGACGACGGGGCTGCACCCGGCTGACGTCGAGCGGCTGCTGACGCAGCTCGACCGGCTCGTCGACGCGGGGAACACGGTGATCGTCGTCGAGCACGACATGGACGTCATCGCGCGCAGCGACTGGATCATCGACGTCGGGCCGGGGGCGGGAGACGAGGGGGGGCGCGTCGTGGCGGCGGGGGTGCCGAGCGACGTGGCGCGCGCGGCGGGGAGCCGGACGGCGTCGTACCTGGCGGCGGCGCTCGGCGGGCGCGGCTGACGCCGACAGTCGGCTGCCGGCTGGCTGCCTGACGCCGCCGGGCCTGCCCGCCGCTCGCCACCGCCCGCCACTCGGCGCCCCGTCCGCGCTCGGCGCCCGTCCGCCCCACCGTCATTCCGAGCGCAGCGAGGGATCTCGCTGTGCGCTCAAGGTGCCTAACAGCGAGATCCCTCGCTGCGCTCGGGATGACGCTCGAGGAACGGACGGTCGAGGGCGGGGGGCCCGCGTCAGGGACTGTCGAGCACAGGGTAGCGCTGCGCGAGCCACCCCGCGTGGCTCGCGATGAACCGCGCCGGGTTCGCGACGCGGAAGCTGTTCCCGTATGCCGCGAGAATGCGCGTCTCCTGCGTCCGCTCGAGCGCCTTGGCGCCCGCCGAGGCGACGCGGTTCTGCTTCTCCGCGCTTGCCGCCTCGTAGACCTCGCTGATCTGCGCGAACCACGCGGTGAGCGCGGTCAGGACCGCGTCGCGGTCGATCGCGAGCGGACGCGACGCGTCGACGCGGGCGGCGCGCCACATCCGCTGCACGGTGTCGCCGAACAGCAGCTTGAGGCCGCGCACCTTCGTCGACTTCGCCATGATCTCCGCCTGACTGTCGGCGCGGTTGAACACCGCGGGGAGCACGGTCGTCTCGGCGAAGATCTGCTCGGTCGCGAGCTGCACGCGGTCGACGGCGAGCGCGAGCGCGGCGCGGCGCGCCACCGCGGCGCGCGGGTCGGTCGAGCGCGATCGGGGCCGAGCCGCGGGCGGCTCGGCGAGCCGCCACACCGGCCGCTCGCCGACGGTGATCGTGCCGGGGAGGAGGTGCGCGGCCTGCTGCCGCAGCTCGTCGTCCGACTGCGCCGTCGTGTCCTGCACCGCGCCCTTCACGCAGCGCACCGCGTCGTGCACGGCGGAAGCGCGCTCCGCGTGCAGCGAGCGGATCGCGGCGATGTGGTAGCACGCCTCGCACACCGCCACCCCGCGCTCGATCGCCACGTCCTCGGCGAACGGGACGAGGTTCGCGTCGGGGAGATCGCCGACGCGGAGCGTGCGCCGCAGCGACGACGGGCCGTAGAGAACGACACGGCTCACCGCGTCACCTCCTCACCGCTCGCCCGGCCGGTACGTCCGCTCCGTGTGCCCGACGAGCTGGTTCGGGTAGAAGTAGACCGCGCGGAAGTTGCCGCTCGCGTAGCGCTCCGCCTGGTCGTTGAAATGCTTCGACGCCGGGTCGCCGCTCTCGCCCCCCGCGGTCACGGCGCGCGCCCGCACGCTGTCCTTCCCGAACTCGACGACGGCGACGAAGCTGTTGCCGCTCGTGCCGTAGAACCGCTTCGTCCCCGGGTAGCGCCGAGCGCCGAACGAGGCGAGCGAGCCGAAGTTCGCCGACGTGAACGGCACCGGGCTGCTCGGCTCCGCGTCGCTGAACGTCGGCGTGATCTCGTTCCGCACGCGCTGGAAGCGGTTGATCTCCCCCCACGGCGTTCGCCACGACCCGAAGTCCGCGGCGAGGCGGTCGACGGCGGTGCCCAACGCCCGCAGCTTCTCCTCCGCCGACGCGGTGGCCATGCCGCGCCCCACGGCCTCGGCCCAGAACACGGCGAGCGACGTCGGCACCGACTGCGCTCCCCACCCGAAGTCCCAGCCGCGCAGCGCCGCGACCGGCTCGGCGAGCTTCGCCTTCAGCGGGTCGCCCGCCGGCAGCGCGTCGTAGGCCGCGACGAGCGGCGGGACGTTCTGCGCGAACGTCGGCTGCCACGGGTCGAACGCGGCGTCGAGCAGGCGCTGCAGCGTGAAGTCGGAGCGCGCCGAGAGAACGCGGATCGCGTGGACGCCGCGCGGGTTCTCGCCGGTGTTGTCCATGTACGACGGGAACGCCTCGCGCTTCGGCGACGCCGCGCCGGCCGCGCTGTACGGCCAGTTGTTCGTGTTGTAGAGCCAGCCGCTCGCCGGGTTCTTGAGGAACGGGCTGTCCTCGACGGTGTGGAGCCCCTTCCAGTCGGTCGCCGGGTCGCTCCCGTCGACCGGCTTGGTCCAGTCGAAGCGGTCGTCGCGGCGCGGGATGAAGTGCGGGTGCGAGTAGCTGATGTTGCCGTCGGCGTCGGCGTAGATCGTGTTGTTCGACGAGTTCGCCTTGAGGTCCATGACCTTGCGGAACGCCGTCCAGTCGCGCGCCTTCGTGCGGAGGTACGACTGGCTCAGCGCCTCGACCGGCCGCTGCATGAGGCGGATCGTGATCCATTTCCCGTCCGCCTCGCGCACGACGGGGCCGTGCTGCGTGCGGTAGATCGTGAACGTACGCGACGCCATCGTGCCATTCGGCGCCTTGTAGGGAACCGTGATCTTCTGCGTGATCACGGGCTTCTCGGCCGACCCGTAGCGGTACACGAAGCCGCCCCCGCGCGGCGTCACCGTCTCCGCGTACTCGTCGACGACGTCCGCCGTGCTCGTCGTGTGCATCCAGCCGAGCCGGTCGTTGAAGCCCTGGTAGAGGAAGAACTGCCCCCACGTCGCGGCGCCGTACGCGTTCAGTCCCTCGTCGCTCGTCATCTGCAGCTCGGAGCGGAAGAAGAACGAGGTGTGCGGGTTGATGAGCAGCAGCGCGCGCCCGTTCGCCGTGCGCGACGGCGCGATCGCCATGCCGTTCGACCCGGAAGGCTCGCGCACCACCGGCTCGTCGTAATCGGTCTCGACGCCAGACGATCCGGCGGACCCGGACGACGGCGCCGACGCGCTCCTGTCGTAGAGCTGCTGTAAGGGCCGAAGTGCGACTTTCTCGATGTCGCCGCCGATGCTCCCCTCGCTGAACGTCAGCGCCATCCACGGCTCGAAGCGGGTGATGACGCGCGGCCTCACTTCGGGGTGCGTCGACAGGTAGTAGTTCAGCCCGTCGGCCCACGCGACCATCAGCGTCTTGAGCCACGCCGGGCTCGCCGCGTAGCGCACCTTCATCGTGTCGGGGTCGACGAACAGCTTCATGCGCAGATCGCGCCAGATCTCCCCCGCTCCCTCCGCCTCGGCGAGCCGCCCCATCGCGTTGACGTAGTTCGTCTCGACGCGGTTGAAGTCGTCCTCGGCCTGCGCGTAGACCATCCCGAACACGGCGTCGGCGTCGGTCCGCCCGCGCACGTGCGCGATGCCCCAGTCGTCGCGCGTGATCGTCACGTTCGCGGTCCGCGCCTTCCAGCGTGCGGCGTCGGGAGACTGGGCGCCGAGCGCGAGCGGCGCGGCGAGTACGAAGAGAGCGAGTCTACGCATGGTGCTCAGGTGAGGGTGCTGGTCCAATTTAAGAGAAGGGGAGGTCATCCATGATTCCTCATTCTCTTCGACGCGCCCGTGAACGACTCGTGGCTGTGGGGCTGGGACCCGACGCCCGGCATCGTGTCGGTGTGGGCCGAGCCGACGGGAGCGGCGACGGTGTGGCGGCGCGTGGGCGGGGCGGTCGTCTGCGAGCGCGAGCGTTTCCGGCCGTGGCTGCTGCTCGACCGCCTCGACGATCTGCGCCACCTCGGCGACGCGCTCGGGCCGGAGGGGAGCGACGCGGTGGTGTGGTGGCGCGAGCTCCGCGGCGACGGCGCGCTGCGCTTTCTCGTGACGCGCGGACGACGGGCGGCGCCTCACGCACGCCGTGCTGCGCGGCGCTCGCGACCGACTCGGCCACGCGGTCGCGGCACGTGCGCGACCTCGGCGCGCGCCGCGGTGCTGTCGCTGCCGCCGGAGGAGCAGTACCTCGTCGCGACGGGGCGCACGTACTTCCGCGGGCTCGACGTTCGACGACCTGCGCCGCCTGCAGTTCGACCTCGAGACGACCGGCCTCGACGCGACGCGCGACCGCATCTTCATGATCGCCGTGCGCGATCCCGACGGCGCGACGCGCGTGCTCGAGGCGCCGGACGACGGCGACGACGGCGAGGCCGCGCTGATCCGCGAGCTCGCTGGCCGTCGTGCGCGCCGCCGATCCGGACGTCGATCGAGAACCACAACCTGCACGGCTTCGACCTGCCGTTCCTCGAGACGCGCGCGCCGGCGGCTCGGCGTGCCGCTCGCGTTGGGCACGGGTGCCCGGCGCCGCGCCTGCGCACGCGCGCGGCGATGCGCGGCTCGCCGCTCGCCGACGCGGCGACGGCGACGGCACGCCGCGCCGCGTGCGCTACGTCGCGCCGGGGCGCGAGCTGATCGACACGCTCGACGCGGTGCGGCGCTACGACTTCTCGGCGCGCGACCTGCCCGGGCCACGGACTCAAGGCGGTCGCGCGCCACTTCGGCATCGCGCGGCCCGACCGCGAGTACATCCGCGGCGACCGAGATCTACGACGACGTATCGCACGCGATCCCGGAGCGCGTGCGCCGCTACGCCACCGACGACGTCGAGGAGGTCGCGGCGCTCGCGCGCCTGCTCGGCGGCGCCGCGTTCGCGCTCGCGCAGCATGGCGCCGCGCCGCTACGAGCGGCTCGCCGACGCGGGCGCCGGCGACCGGCGTGATCGACCCGCTGCTGGTGCGCGCGTACCTGCGCGCCGGCGCCGCGCTGCCCGCGCACGAGGCGGGCGACGGCACGCCGCACACCGGCGCCGCGCTGCACCTGTTCGCCACCGGCGTCGCGCAGCGCGTCGTGAAGGCCGACGTCGCGAGCCTGTACCCGTCGCTGATGCGCGCCGTACCGCATCGGGCCGGCGCGCGACCGTCTGGGCGCGCTGCTCGCGCTCGTCGACCGGCTCGTCGAGCAGCGGCTCGCCGCGAAGGCGCGCCGGCGCGCGCCGCGCCGGCCGGCTCGGCCGAGCGCCACACGCACGAGGCGCTGTCGGCGGCGATGAAGCTCGTCGTCAACTCGGCGTACGGCTACCTCGCGGCGGGCGGCGAGCTCACGCGCTTCGCCGACGTGCACGCCGCCAACGAGGTGACGCGCCGCGGGCGCGAGATGCTCGACCTGATGTGCCGCGAGCTCGCGCGCGCGCGGCGTGACGCTGCTCGAGGCGGACACCGACGGCGTCTACTTCGCCGTGCCGGAGGCGTGGACCGAGGCCGACGAGCGGCGCGTCGTCGCGGAGGTCGCCGCGCTGCTGCCGCCGCTCGTGCACCTCGAGTTCGAGGGGCGCTACGCGGCGATGCTCTCGCACGAGCCGAAGAACTACGCGCTGCTCACCTACGACGGCACGCTCATGCTGCGCGGCGTCGCGTTCCGGTCGAGCCGCGCCGAGCCGTTCGGCGAGGCGTTCCTGCGGCGCGCGCTCGCGCTGTCTGCTGGCCGGCGACGTCGCCGGCGTGCGCGAGGCGTATCGTCGACGACGGTCGACGCGCTGCGCCGCCGCGAGCTGCCGACCTACGACGTCGTCGTCGCGCGTGCGGCTCACGAAGACGCCGGCGCGAGTACGCCGCGGTCGCGCGCGACGCGGCGCGAGCTGCCGTACGAGGCGATGCTCGCGAGCGGCCGCGCGCGAGGCGTGGAGCGCCGTGGGCGCGCGGCGAGCGCGTGCGCGTCTACCGCACCGCCGGCGGCGGCGCGGGCGTCGTGCCCGAGCGCGACGGCGGCGCGGCGGACGCGCCCGACCCGCGCGACTACGACGTCGAGCACTACGTGCGCGTGCTGCGCGACAAGTTCGCGTCGCGACTCGCGCGCGGACTCCGCCGGAGGACTACGAGGCGGTCTTCGCCGACCCCGAGCAGATCGCGCTGTTCGAGTCCTCGCTCGCGGCCGCGCGGCCGGTCCTCCGAACGTCGGGCACGTCGTGAACGAGTCCGCCGTCGCCCGCGTGCCGATGCCGGCGACGTGACCGCCGGGCGCCTAACGGCCGAGCGTGGCGAGCAGCAGCTCCACGTCTCGGCCGAGCGCGTCCCACGCGAACGGCCCGTTCCCTGCCGCGGCGCGCGCGAGCCGCTCGGCGGCGGCGCGCGCCGCGTCGTCGGCGCTGCCGAGCCGCTCGCCTAACGCGCGCGCCTCGCGGCGGCTCGGCCCGCTGCGCAGGAGCGCCACGTCGCGGCGGCGGACCGCGTCGCGTACCGCGGCGAGCCAGACTCCGGCGCGCACGTCGTCGGCGCCGAGGAGCGTGAGGCTCGAGCGCCACGCGTCGCGCCGCTCGTCCGCGCTCGCCGCGGCGCCGAGCGCAGCGCGCGTCGTGCTCTCGGCGGCGTAGAAGCGCGCGATCGCCGCGGCGCCCGGCTGTGCGTCGAGCAGCACCGCGGCCGCCGCCCCCGCCCGCGCCGCGGCCGCGCTGTCGCCTGCCCGCGCGGCCAGCTCGCGCTGCATCATGAGCGCCCCGAAGCGCACCGCGCGCGCGCGCGCGCTCGACGCGGCGCCGGCCGCGCTCCCCGCGGTCACGTCGCCGCGCGTGCCGCTCCACGTCAGCGGGTCGGGCGCCGTGAGCGACGCGCCGGTCGCGTCGCCGCCGAGCAGCGCGGCGAACTTCTCCGGGTCCGGGAGGCGGCTCGCGCGCCCCGTCTGGACGCCGCCGACGACGACCACCAGCACCGCCGCCGCGGCCAGCACGCTCCACGAGCCGCGCCACGACCGAGGCCGCTCCGCGCCTCGCGCGATCGGAACGACGGGGGTCGGACTGCTCGGCGCGGTGGCGTCGGGCGCGCGCGCGTCGCC
Source organism: uncultured Gemmatimonadaceae bacterium (assembly GCA_963843845.1). Taxonomy (GTDB): domain Bacteria; phylum Gemmatimonadota; class Gemmatimonadetes; order Gemmatimonadales; family Gemmatimonadaceae; genus Gemmatirosa. Next base: position 429,376 of record CAWJMB010000002.1, read on the forward strand.
GTCGAGATCGCGCAGCACGGCGCCGACGTCGGCGAGCGCGTCCGCCGCGTCGTCATCGCGCGCGAGCTCGGCCAGCAGCGCCTCGCGCGCGGCCGGGTCGAGTCGGCCGTCGAGGAGCGCCGCCAACCGCTCTGGATCGATCTGGGAGTCGCTCACGTCTCTGGCCTCACCGCGCGCTCCGCCGCGTGCGGGCGCGTCTGCTTAGAGGGCTGCGGAATCTCGGTCTCCCACAGCCGGTCGACTCGCGGCTCGCCGTCTTCCGCCGGCAGCGCGGCGCCGAGCACGTCACGCACCCGCGGCCACGTCACGCCGTGCGCCTCGAGATGGCGGGCGAGCGTTCGCAGCGCCGCCTCGCGCACGCGGTAGAGCGGCTTCTGCTCGACGCCGAGCGCGCGCGCCACGTCGGCGAGCGAGCGGCCACCGAGCACGCTCGCCTTGATGACGATCTGCTCCTGCGACGCGAGCGACGCGATCGCGGTCGCGAGCTGCCCGTACACATATCGGCGCTCGGCGTCCTGCTCGGCGTCGAGCGTCGCGTCGTCGGCGGCGTCGTCGCCGGGGATCGCGTCCGCCGCCGCGCCGCCGTCGTCCACCACGCGCGTCGGCGTGCGGCGCGGCAGCGAGGCGAGCAGCACGCCGAGCTCGCGGTCGGTCGCCGACGTCTCGCCGCGCGCGCGCAGCACCGTGCCCGCCTCGTCCAGCCGCATGCCGTCGCGGTAGACGAGGCGTTCGAGGCTCACGGCGACCGTGCCGGCGCGGAGCGCCGCCGCCGACGGCCGCCACCGCCCCCAGCGCTTCACGCGGAACTCGCGCCCGAGGTTCACGAGCACGACGGCGAGATACGTCGTCAGCGCGCTCTCGCGCCGCCACTTGCGGAGCAGCGCATAGTCGTCGTCCCACAGCCGCGCCTTCGCCCACGACGCGAACTCGTCGGCATCGTCGCCGCGAAAGCCGAGCACGCGACAGACCGACGCGGTCGCGCGGTCGATCGCCGCCAGGTTGTCGAGGAACAGCGCCTCGTACGTGTCCCGCTCCGTCATCACCGCACGCTGGTCGCCGCGGCCACTGTGCACCGCGCTCGAAGCTACGCCGCCGGTCGGCGACCCGGCCACTGCGCCGGGCGAGAAATCGGGCTCGGCGACGCCGACCACCATCAGCGACTCGGCCCGCTCACCCCACCGATGCCTGCCGCTGCAGCAGGGCGACCGTCGCGGCGCCGAGCCCGCGCACCTCGCTCGCGATCCCCACCGGACTCTCGCCGAACAGCGCCGGAAGGAACGTGCACGCCGCGAGATACGATCCTGCGATCGACGGGTGACTGCCGTCGGGGTCGTGCAGCACCGGTGCCCCGGGGGTGCCTGCGACACGCGCCCACGCCACCCCCGCCGGCACGACCGTCGCCCCGAGCTCCGCGCCGATGGCCTCGTACGCGCTCGTGAGCGCGTCCTGCGTCGCCGGCACGTCGCGGCGCGCCCACGTGAGGTAGAGCGCGGTGCGCGCGCCGGCGGCACGGATCACGGGGTCGAAGAGCCGCACGCTCTCGTGGAAGCGCCGCGCGTTCTTGATCGGCAGCGTGCTCTGCTCCTGTAGCACGACCCAGTCCCACGCGCGGCCCTCGATCAGGCGCCGTGCGTCGCCCCGGTTCCAGTGCATGCGCAGCGACGCGCCGCCGGCCCAGAGCAGTGCGTGGTCGACGGCGTGGCCGCGCGCCGCGGCGAGCGAGGCGACGAGGCCGGGCAGGTCGTTGCGCTGCGTGAAGCTGTTGCCGATGTAGAGAATCGAGGTCATGTCATCACGCGGTCAGTGGCTCGCCGAGCGGCTCGGTGCCTAACGGATCCGCCGCGGCCGGCGGCGCCGGGAACGCGAGCCGGCGTCGGAACTCGCGCCGCAACAGCAGCAGGCCGATCGCGAGCTGCGCCCAGATCGACGCGACCGAGATGTACCAGATCCAGGTCAGCCGGAACCCCGCGACGCGCGACAGCAGCACGACCGGCACCGCGACGATCGTGAGGCGCGCCGCCGACGCGACGAGCGACGGCACCGTGTTCCCCATCGCCTGGAACAGGCTCGACGCGACGAACACGATCCCCGATGCGACGAAGCTCCACGACACGATGCGCAGGTACTCGACGCCGACGGCGATCGCCGTGCGGTCGGCGGTGAAGATGCCGACGAGCGCGGCCGGCGCGAGCTGACAGAGCAGGAGCAGCGCGACCATCGCCCCCGCCGCCATCGTCGCCGCGTCGCGGAACGTGCGCCGCACGCGGTCCGCCAGCCGCGCGCCGACGTTCTGCCCGGCGACCGGCGCGGCCGCGAAGCCCAGCGCGACGACGGGCATGAACCCCGACTGCACGATGCGCATGCCGATCCCGAACCCCGCCTGCGCCGCGGCGCCGAACGGCCGCGCGACGGCGTAGACGATGAGCATGTAGACCGCCATGAGCGCGAACTCGACGCCGGCCGGCAGCCCGATCCCGAGGATGCGCCGCCAGAGCGGGAGCTGCGGGCGGAGGTCGTGTCGCGACGAAGCGAAGCGGCGCGCCCGGCCGCACGAAGTACGACGTGAGCCACACGACGCCCACGGCGAGCGCGATCAGCGTCGACATCGCGGCGCCGGTGACCCCGACCGCGCGCCCGGTGCCCCAGCCGAAGATGAGGACCGGCGCGAGCACGATGTTGATGACGACCGTCACCGTGCCGACGATCATCCCGGGGCGGAAGTTCCCCGTGCCGCGCAGGGCGGCACCCATCGCGACGATCGCGAACTGCAGCGCGAGCGCCGGGATGAACCAGCGCAGATACTCGGCCGCGAGCGCCGCCGTCTCGGCGTCCGCGCTCTGCGCGCGGGCGTACGACAGCCGCAGCGCCATCCCGACGACGGCGAACAGCGCGCCGACGAGCATCGTCAGCCCCTGCGCCTGGTTGAACGCGAGCCGCGCCCGCTCGCGGTCGCCACCGCCCATCGCCTGCGCGACGACGGCCGTCGTGCCGACGCCGAGCATCTGCGTGAGCGCGAGCACGAGGAAGTTGAGGTTCCCCGCGATCCCGACCGCCGCGACCGCCCGCGTGCCGAGTCGCCCGACCCAGTAGAGATCGACGAGGAAGTAGAGCGTCTGGAAGACCATCGTGACGAGCATGAAGCTCGTCGTCTGCAGCAGGTGCTTCGTGACGGGGCCGGTCGTGAAGCTGGCCACGGGGGAGACGACGATCCTCGAGTTCATGCTGTCGACGCGAATGGCATTCGGATGGCGCTGCTGTCTCACCGGCGCAGGCGTGTCTTCAGGAACTGCCCCGTGAACGACCGCTTCGTCTTCGCGACCTGCTCCGGCGTCCCCGCGACGACGACCTCGCCGCCCGCGTGCCCGCCGTCCGGCCCGAGGTCGATCACGTAGTCCGCGGTCTTGATCACGTCGAGGTGGTGCTCGATGAGGAGCACGGTGTGGCCGGCGTCGACGAGCCGGTTCAGCGCGTCGAGCAGCCGCTCGACGTCGGCGAGGTGCAGCCCGGTCGTCGGCTCGTCGAGGATGTAGAGCGTGTGCTTCGGCGCGCTGCAGCTTGCTCAGCTCGGCCGCGATCTTGATGCGCTGCGCCTCGCCGCCGGAGAGCGTCGTCGACGATCTGGCCGAGCGTGAGGTAGCCGAGGCCGAGCTCGTGCAGCACCTCGATCTTGCGGCCGATCGTCGGCTCGCTCGCGAAGAACGCGACGCCCTCCTCGACCGACATGTTCAGCACGTCGTCGATCGTCTTGCCGCGCACGCGTGACCTCGAGCGTCTCGGCGTTGAAGCGCGCGCCCTTGCACGCGCCGCACGTCACCTCGACGTCGGGCATGAAGTAGAGCTGCGTCGTGATCGACGCCCTCGCCCTGGCACTCCTCGCAGCGGCCGCCCTTCACGTTGAAGCTGAAGCGGCCCGGCCTTGTAGCCGCGCTCGACCGACGAGCGGCGCCTGCGTGAACAGGTCGCGGATCGTGTCGTAGAAGCCGATGTAGGTCGCCGGGTTCGAGCGGCTGTTGCGGCCGATCGGCGACTGGTCGATGCTCACGACCTTGTGCACGTGCTCCATGCCTTCGACGCCGTCGTGCTCGCCGGGCAGCGTGCGCGTGTCGACGAGCCGCTTCCACAGCGCCTTGATAGAGGATGTCGTTGACGAGCGTGCTCTTGCCGGAGCCGGACGCGCCGGTGATCGCGATCAGCGTGCCGAGCGGGAACGCGACGTCGATCGTACTTGAGGTTGTTCTCGCGCGCGCCGCGCACGACGAGCGTCTGGCCGTTGCCCGGCGCGGCGCTGCGTCGGCGATGGCGATCGACCGCCGCCCGGAGAGGAACTGCCCGGTCGGCGACGCCTTGCACGCGAGCACGTCCGTCGAGCGTGCCCTGCACGACGACCTTGCCGCCGTGCACGCCCGGCCCCGGCCCCATCTCGACGACGTGGTCGGCGGCGCGGATCGTGTCCTCGTCGTGCTCGACGACGATGACCGTGTTGCCGATGTCGCGCAGCCGCTCGAGCGTCGCGATCATCTTCACGTTGTCCTTCGGGTGCAGCCCGATGCTCGGCTCGTCGAGCACGTAGAGCATCCCCATCAGCCCGGAGCCGATCTGCGTCGACAGCCGGATGCGCTGCGACTCGCCGCCGGAGAGCGTGCTCGAGCGGCGGTTGAAGTTCAGGTAGTCGAGGCCGATGCCGAGCAGCAGCTCGAGCGCGCCGCGGATCTCCTGCAGCACCTGCGTGCCGGCGCTCGGCGCCGCGCCCGCTCGGGCTTGATCGTGCCGAGGAACGCGTGCAGCTCGTCGAAGTGCAGCTGGCCGACGTCGTGGACCGTCCGGCCGTCGATCGTGAAGCAGCAGGCGCGTCGCGCGGACGCGCGCGCCCGTGGCAGTCGGGGCAGGTGTGCTCGACCATCACCTTGTCGAGCCACGCCTCCATCCCGCGAGCTGGCCTCGCCGCGCTGCCGGTAGCGGCGGTAGTGCCGCTCGATGCGGCGCGCGATGCCGTGGAAGCCGACCTCGTGCCCTTCCCAGTCGTCGCGCGTGACCTTCGCGTCGGGCGGCGTGAGCGATGCGCGAACTTCCGCGTCGATGCCGTAGAGCATGCGCGTGCCGCACGCTCTCGGCGAGCGTCGCTCCACGGCGTGTCGAGCGAGAAGCCGAGCCGCCGCGACAGGCTGTACATGACCCGCCCGTCCCAGGTGTCCGGGTTGTACTTGAACGCCTCGCGCACGAAGCAGCCGCCGCGGATGCTGCGCTGCGGGTCGGGGACCAGCAGCTCCGGGTGCGTCAGCTTGTCGACGCCGAGCCCGCCGCAGGTGCGGCAGGCGCCCTCGGGGTTGTTGAACACGAAGCACTCGGGCCCGATGTCGCCGTAGACGAAGTGGTGCGTGCGGCTGCGTGAGCGCGTCGTGCGAAGCGCTCGGCGCTGCGCGGCCGTCGCGCCGCTTGACGACGTGCACCTGCAGCAGCCCGTCGCCGACGAGCAGCGCCGCGCGCGACCGCCGCCTTGATCGCCTTCTCGTGCCGCGGCCCGACGACGAAGCGGTCGACGATCGGCGTCCAGGCTCGTGCCCGGCGCGCCGGACGGGTCGCCGCGGTCGTCGCGTCCGCTTCGACGCCGTCGGCCAGGTCGACCGCGCGTGCCGTCGACGATCAGGCGGCGGCAGCCCTTCTTGCGCACCTCGGTGAAGACGAAGTCCAGCTCCTCGCCGTAGACCTTGAACACCGGCGCGCGCAGCTCGATCTCGGTCCCGTCGGGCAGCGACAGGATCGCCTCGACGATCTGGCTGCGCGTGCGGCTCGGCGTCGGCTCGCCGGTGCGCGGGCAGTGCGGCTCGCCGATGGTCGCGAACAGCAGGTTCAGGTAGCTCGCGATGTCGGTCATCGTGCCGACGGTCGAGCGCGGGTTGTTGCCCGATCGTCTTCTGCTCGATCGAGATGACCGGCGACAGCCCGAACACGAAGTCGACGTCCGGCTTCGCGACCTGCGCGACGAACCGCTTCGCGTAGCTCGAGAGCGACTCCATGTAGCGCCGCTGCCCCTCGGCGTAGATGGTGTCGAAGGCGAGGCTCGACTTGCCCGAGCCGGAGAGCCCGGTGACGACGACGAGCTGGTCGCGCGGGATCTCGAGCGAGACGTTCTTGAGGTTGTGCACGCGCGCGCCCTGCACGGCGATCGTCGTGCGGGGGGCGGCGCGCGACGGGCGGCGCGTGGCGGGGCGGGTCACCGCGGCGGGGGAGGAGGGGGCTGGAGGCGTCGAGACGCCCGAGACCGCGTGACGGTAGCACATCCCCGGATGGCAAGCCAGCAGCGACGGCGATCTCTCCCGGGCACGTTACGCGTCCCGGACATCTCGAGCCCCGGCCGTCTCTGGATCATCCGGCCGCTTCCGGTGGTATGCGTCCACGAAGTCGCGATACCGCTGCCGCGACGAGTGCGGCCGAGCGCCCGCCGGTGTGGTCACGCCGGCCCGTGGTGGCGGAACCGCGCGCCGGCGACGTATCGTAAACGTCCCCGTTTCACTTCCTCACGAGGAGTTCTCATGCGTCGCGTCCACGTTTCCGCGCTCGCGGTCGGTGCAGTCGTGCTCGTTGCCGGTGTCAGACAGAGTGGTGCGCAGGCCATGGCGCACGACGAGGCGAAGTCCGTCGCCGACGGCGGCATCAAGGCGGCCGGCTGGGCCGGCAAGGTCGACGCGAACGAGGCGAAGGCCGGGATGACGGTGAACAGTGCCCGCCTGGCCATGGAAGGAAAGAACATCCACGTGAAGACGGGTCCCGCCACGACGTACTGGAAGACGGGCGAGATGGCGAAGGGGAACTACACCGTCTCGGCCACGTTCACCGAGTCCGACTACATGGGGCTGAACGACCACCCGCACCCCTACGGGATCGTGATCGGCGGCAACGACATGGGGACGGACAACCAGAGCCTGCTCTACTGCGCGGCCTACGGCAGCGGCAAGTTCATCGTCCGCGGCTTCGGGCCGGCGGCGTTCCAGATGAACGGCCGCGGCGGCGAGACGGTCGAGGCGGTGAACAAGGCGGCCGGCAAGGGCTCGTCGATCACGCAGACGATCGGCATGCAGGTCAAGGGCGACGACGTCTCGTGCATGATCAACGGCAAGACGGTGGCGACCTACAAGAAGGCCGACCTCGTCGCCGCCGGAAAGCTGAAGTCGACCGACGGCATGGTCGGCGTGCGCTTCGGGCACAACACCGAGGCGCTCGTCAGCGACTTCAAGGTGACGCCGCTCGTGACCAAGTAGTCGCCCGGCCGTTCCGCACGGGGCGAGGGCCCCGCCGTCGAGCCGACGGCGGGGCCCTCGCCCGTTCCCGGGGGGGACTCTCAGTCGATCGCGTAGAACGCCAGCTCCTGTACCGGCGCCGAGCTGCGCTTCGTGAGGCGCACCGGGAGCGCCGCCTTGCCGATGCGCCCGAGGTCCGCGAGGTACTCGCACGCCCCCGTGACCCCGCGCACGCCCAGCGTCCGTTCGAAGTGCGCTTCGATCTCGGTGCAGGCGCGCGCCTCGCCGACGTCGCGCAGGTGCTCGAGCACGAGCCCGAACAGCGCATCCGCGCGCGCCGCCACGTACCCCTCCGCGGCGGCCAGCGCCTCCTCGACGCGCTCCGGCGTCTTCGGCGCGTTCAGCAGGTCGGTGTAGATCGTCGCGAACAGCGCCGGCTCGACGCGCGCGGCCTGCGGGATCACCTCGCGGTCCGCGAGGATGCCGCGCGAGATGAGGGCGATCTGCGCGATCGGGGTCGCCGCGTACAGCGTCCAGAGCGCCGAGTACTCGAGGTCGTCGCGCGTGACGAGCCACTTCCGCGCCTTGTACAGCGAGGGGAGCGCGGCGATGCCGGCGCGGAGCAGCGAGAGCTGCGAGTCACGCGCCCCGACGTGCCGGACGCGCTCGAGCAGCTCGGCCAGCGTGTCGTCGTGCGTGTAGAGCAGGCGCCCCTTCGCGAGGTACGTCTGCAGGAAGGACTGCCCGCGCGCGCCGTCGGCCGCGGCGCGGAACGCGGCGCGCGAGAGGAGCATCGCGTGCGCGTTCACACCGTCCGCCCAGAGCGCGACCCCCCGCGTCGCAGCCCCGCGCTCGTCCTCGACGACGAGGACGAGGTCGATGTCCGAGCGCGCCCATACCGTGTCGTGCGACAGCGAGCCGCAGAGAATCGCGGCGAGCACCGTGCGGTCGGCGCGGAGCGCGGTGACGAGCGCGTCGAGCGCGGCGCGGAAGCGCGGCGCCACGCTCGTGCCCTCGCCCTCCGCCGCCGCGGCGCTCGGCACCGCGTCGCTCGAGCGTGTGGGCATGCGACGGAATATGTCGGCGCCTCCACACCCCGCCAGAGTGCCGCGGCCCTCCGAGTCCGACGCCGCCCTCGCCGATCTCCGCCCGACGCGGTGCGGGTCGAGCGCGTCGCTTGATCGGCGGTTCGTGGCACTTACACTTCCGGTGGCGAACATCGTCGAGCTGGGGTCTGCCGGATGTTCGTTCTCGAGGGGCTCGGACCGTCTCGCTGTCTCCCCCCGGCGTTCCGTTCCGCGAACGCTGACCTCTTCACCAATCCGCCGCCCGCTCGGGCGGCCGGAGGCGCATTCATGACGATGAGTATCCCGCGGATCGTGCGGGTCACGGCGACGGCAGTGCTGGCCGTCGCGCTCCACTCGGCCCGCCTGGCGGCGCAGGACCGTTCTGGTCTGGTGGCCGGACGCGTGATCGAAGCGGGCGGCGGAGGCCCGGTTCCGAACGCGCAGGTGTCGATCGCCGGTACCACGCTCGGCAGCCTGACGAACGTCGAGGGGCGGTTCACGATCCGCGGCGTGCCGACCGGGAACGTGACGGTCCGCGTGGCCCGCATCGGCTACAGCGAAGCCACCCGGCCGGTCGCGATCACGGCCGGTCAGACGACCACCGTCGAGGTCGCGCTCACGAGAGTGGCCGTGAACCTCACCACGATCGTCACCACGGCGACCGGCGAACAGCGGCGCCTCGAGGTGCCGAACCAGATCGCGCAGATCGACGCCGCCAAGGCGATCGAGAGCGCCCAGGTCAGCAACGTCGGCGACCTGCTCATCGGCAAGGCGGCCGGCGTGCAGCTGCTGCCGGGCTCGGGGGTGAACGCGGCGTCGCGGATCCGGATCCGCGGCACGTCGTCGATCTCGCTCAGCAACGACCCGATCGTGTTCGTCGACGGCATCCGCATCAACAGCTCGACGTCGGGCTTCGGCACCGGCGGCGCGCCGGCGGGTCGCCTCAACGACATCAACCCGGAAGACATCGAGACCATCGACGTGATCCGCGGCCCGGCGGCCTCGGCGACCTACGGAACCGATGCCGCCACGGGCGTCATCGTGATCACGACCAAACGGGGGCGCTCGGGAGCGGCCCGCTGGACGGCGTACACCGAGCAGGGGATCACGCGCGACCAGAACAACTACCCCGACGCCTACACGGCCTGGGGACGGCTCGCCAACCAGACGAACGCGGCGAACAACGGCCGCGCCGCGGACTGCAACATCAACACGATCATCGCCCGCACCTGCGTGGTGGACTCCATCACCACGTTCAACCTCTGGGATGACCCGCGCGCCTCGCCGCTCAAGGACGGCCGTCGCGAGCAGTATGGGCTGTCGGTCTCCGGCGGCACCGACGCCGTGAACTACTTCGCCTCGGTCGAGCGCGAGGGAACGACCGGCACGCTCGGCATGCCGGAGTTCGAGCGCGATCGGTTCGCGCGCCAGGGGATCGCGCTGCGCGAGGAGTGGGTCGACCCGAACACGTTCCAGCGCTTCAGCCTGCGCTCGAACATCGATCTCAAGCCGAACCAGAAAGTGGTCGTGCCGATCCGCAGCTACTTCCTGAGCAGCCAGCAGCGCGCGCCGCAGGACGGCAACAACACGACCGGGCTCGGGTCGCACGCGTTCGGCGGGCCCGGCACCCCCTACCGCACGCTCACCGCGGGGGGTACCGACTCGCTGTACGGTTACCGGCAGTTCACGCCGGGCGACATCTTCCAGCAGGTCAGCAGGCTCGACCTGCAGCGCTGGATCGGCTCCGTGAGCCCGACCTGGTCGCCGACGTCGTGGCTGCAAGCGCGCGGCAACGCGGGACTCGACTTCGCGTCCGAGTCGTACGACAACACCTGTCTGCGCGACGAGTGCCCGAACTTCGGGCAGAACCGGCTCGGCTTCAAGAACACCCAGCGGTCGCGCCAGTTTCAGTGGACGGCCGACTGGTCCGCCACGGCGAGCTTCCGCCCCATCTCGTGGCTGTCGACGCGCACCACGGGCGGCTTCCAGTTCGTGCACCGGCAGGACGACGCCTACAGCGCGAACGCCGCGCAGCTCCCGCCGGGCGGCATCACGCTGAGCCAGGGCTCCGTGCCCTCGGTGAGCGAGGGGACCACCGTCTCCAAGACGGCGGGCATCTTCGTCGAGCAGAACCTGCAGCTCTGGGAGCGCCTCGACGTCGTCGCCTCGGTGCGCGGCGACAACAACTCGGCGTTCGGCCGCAACTTCGGCACGGCGTACTACCCGCGCGCCGGCCTGTCGTACCGGATCTCGGAAGAGTCGTGGTTCCCGTTCCAGGATCAGATCAACCAGCTGCGCCTGCGCAGCTCCTGGGGACAGTCGGGCATCCGCCCCGGCACGACGAGCGCCCTGCAGTTCTTCGCCTCGAATGTCTACCGTGACAACTCGGCCGACGTGCCGGGGCTCATCTACCAGACGCTCGGCAACGCGAACCTGAAGCCGGAGACGGTCACCGAGGCAGAGGGCGGGTTCGACCTCGGGCTCTTCAACGACCGCGTCACCACGTCGCTCACGTACTACAACAAGCGGTCGAGCGACGCGATCGTGAACCAGACGCTCGCCCCGTCCATCGGCACCGGAACGACGACGCGCGCGGTCAACATCGGCGCCATCCGCAACAGCGGGTGGGAGTACCTCGTCACCGCCCGCCCCGTGCAGTTCCGTCGCTTCAGCTGGGACGTCACCGTCAACGGGTCGTACAACTCGAACGAGGTGCTCGACCTCGGCGGACAGCCCGCCGGCACCGGAACCACCCGCAACGCGGTCGGGTATCCGATCAACTCGATCTGGGATCGCCCGTACACGTACGCCGACGCCAACGGCGACGGCATGATCGCGCTCAGCGAGGTCAAGGTCGACTCGACGCCGCGCTACCTGGGCTACAGCACGCCGCGCTCCGAGATCTCCGTCCAGAACGGCTTCGACGTGCTCCGGGACGGTCAGCTGCGATTCACCTTCCTCGTCGACGGCAAGCTGGGCGGTCTCATCAACAACACGACCGAGCGCTTCCGCTGCGCCACGCGATTGAACGCGCGGGAGCGGGTCGACCCGTCGGCGCCGCTGGACCGTCAGGCGCGCTGCGCGGCGTTCCAGCAGGCCGGCGTGCTGTCGACGAACTTCGGGTTTTTCGAGCCGACCGATTACTGGCGCCTGCGCGAGCTCGCCGTGACGTATCGCGTTCCGGCTGGGCTCGCGAGCCGGCTGCCCGTGGTCAAGAACGGCACGGTCACGCTGTCGGGGCGCAACCTGAAGCTGTGGAGCGACTACACCGGCGTGGACCCGGAGACCTCCGGCCCCGTCGGCAACACGCAGGACGAATTCCAGATCACGCCGCCGCTCCAGACGTGGACGCTGCGCTTCAACTTCGGCTTCTGAGGCACCCCATGCACAAGTGGATTGCCGGCGGGGCGCGCGTCGCGGCACTGGCCTGCGGCGCTGCCCTCTCGTCCGGCTGCGATATGGACACGATCGTCCGGGCGACCGATCCGGACATCATCGGCGTGGAGCTCATCAACAGCCCCACGGCCGCGAACGCGCTGCGCGTCGGCACGCTCGGCCGGTTCAACGCCAACACGACCGGCGGCGAGACGATGTTCCTGTACGGCGGGCTGTTCGGCGACGAGTTCACTACGGGCGACACCTTCACGCAGCGGGTCGAGACCGACCAGCGGGCGCTGACCCCGCAGAACGCGAACATCACGACCGCCTACCGCGGCCTGCACCTGCCGCGCATCGGCGCCATCCAGACGCGCGACGCGCTCACCGAGTACGCGCCGGCGGCCCCGGCGTGGAACTACAGCGAGATGTTCTTCGTCGAGGCGTACATGATCAATCTGCTGGCCGAGCATTTCTGCAACGGCCAGCCGATCAGCTACATCAAGGACGGCGTGGAGACGTACGGCGATCCGCAGCCGAACTCGGCGCACTTCACGCTGGCCCTGGCGAAGGTCGACTCCGGGCTGACGCGCCTGGGAAGCGCCACGGGAACCAACGAGACGCGGGTGCGCAACTCCCTGAACGTGCTGCGCGCGCGCATCCTGATCAACCAGGGGAACTTCGGCGCGGTGGCGGCCACGGTCGCGAGCGTGCCGACCACCTTCACGTGGAACCAGGAGCACTCGCTCACGTCGCGTACGCCGGGCGTGTGGTCGTTCGTCAACAACCAGCGGCGCTACATCGTCTCGAACAACGAGGGGCCGCTGCAGATGAACTTCGGCACGGCCAACGATCCCCGCGTGCCGACGTGCAGCGTGGGACAGCCGGCCTGTGCGGCGCTCGGGCTCACCACGGCGCGCCCGTTCGACAGCGGCAACAGCGCCGTGCCGAACATGCTGTATCAGCTCATCTGGACCACCGACGCCTCGCCGGTGTCGCTCATCAACGGCCTGCAGGCGCGTCTCTACGAGGCGGAGGCGCTCAACCGCACCGGCAACTTCGCCGGGGCGCTCGCGATCCTCAACAGCCTGCGCGCCACGCCGCAGGGGTACACGCGGACGATCGCCGCGCTGCCGCCGCTCAGCGACCCGGGCACCGACGCCGGGCGCCGCGACCTGATCTTCCGCGAGAAGGGCTTCTGGCTCTTCGGCACCGGCCACCGCTACCCGGACATGCGCCGCATGATGCGGCAGTACAACATGACCGCGAACCAGGTGTTCCCGAACGGCAACACGTGGCAGATCAACCGCGCGCCGGGCTACGGCAACGACGTCGTGTTCCGCACCCCCACGGCGGAGACGTTCAACCCGAACGTGCCGCAGAACAACGGCGAGGCGCAGTGCATCGACCTGAATCCGTGAGGACCAGGGTCGAATGAAAGACAGCGGGGGCGGCGCCATTCGGCGCCGCCCCCGCTGCGTTCCGGCGACGCGCCGCGCGCGCCGCCATCCCTCGCCGTCGGATCGCCGTCAGCGCGTCCGCGTCACGAGGATGATCGCCCCCGCGCCAGACGCCCCGGTCCCGAACCGCTGCGTGGCGTCCCCCGGCGAGACGAGCTCGATCCGCTCGATCTCGTTGACGCGGATGCGGCGGAGGATCTCGAAATCGCTGAGCTGCGTCCCGTCGACGACGAGCAGGGGGCGGTCCGAGTTCGGGTTGGTCACGCTCGCCTGCCCGCGGCGCTGCCGGACCGATACCTGGCCGCGGCCGTTCTCGGCGAGGCGATACCCGCCGAGCCGCTCGATCGCGCCGTAGGCGTCGAGCACGTTGAGCGCGGCGAGCTGCTCGCGCGTGATGACGCGGCTCCCGGTCGCCGTCGGCACGGCCGCCGAGTTGCTGCGCGAGGCGGCGGTGCTCGGCGCGCAGGCGAGCATGAGCGTCAGGGCGGCGGGCACGGCGACGCGGAGCGACGCGACCCCATCGAGCGCGCGGAGGTGGTGGCGGGGCATGGCACGTGGACTGGAGCGTGTCCCGGCGGGCGATCGTACTGCCCTCTGCGCCGAGTCCTGCAACGTATCGGTGCCACAATGTACGTGCGGCGGTGAGCCGCGCGCGTCAGCGACGGTCGTAGACGACGACGGTCGTGAGCGGCGCGCGCGACACCGGGTCGACGGTGACGACGACGAGCGACCGGCCGTCGTTCGAGCGATACGCGCGGTACCCGAACACCGCCGCGCCGCGCGCCGAGAACGTCGCGTCGACGATGCCGTCGCCGACCGTGTCCATGCGCACCGCGTCGACCCCCGGCACCCCCGCGACCGGCGCCGTCTCACGACCGGGCGCGAGGGTGAACGTGCCGACCACGTGGCCCCCGTTCGCCCGCTCGCCGTCGATCGTACAGGCGAGTCGGTCGCGACTCGGCGCGCAGACGAACCGCTCGCGACGGCGGCGGTCGACGCCGGGACCGTAGTGCGTGCGCGCGAGGTTCAGGCGCCAGTCGCCGGCGAGAACGGCCGCGACGCGCGCCACGGCCGACGCCGAGTTCGCCGCCTGCGCCGCCTGCGCCGCGTGCGGCGCCTGCGCGTGTGCCGCCGCGGTGCCGCACGTCGCGAGCAGCGCGAGGCGCGGCAGCAGCGTCGACAGGCGCGTCATGTCTCGTAGTGGTGCGCGATGCGGCGCCCCACGTACACGCCGACCGCCGTCCCGACGACGCTGACGACGAACGCCGCGAACGTCCCGCCGAGCGCGCCGAGCGCCCAGCCGCCGTAGCCGCCCAACGTCGCGCCGAGGAACGCGAGCAGCTTGCTCACGGCGCGCCGACCACGTTCAACGGTCCGTCAACACGAACGCCCGCGCCGGCCCCCCGCCGACGCTGTTGTCCGCGACGACGATCGTGCGCCCCGTGCCGCCGGCGAGCGCGACGCCGCTCAGCGTCACGCTCACCGCCCCTCCGCGCGCGGCCGCCGGCGTGCCCGCCGGCACGAGTCGGAGTTGGTAGGTCCCCGGCGCGACGCTGAGGTACGCCGAGGCGCTGCCGTTCGGCACCGTCGCCGAGGGCGTCGCGGTCGCGAGGTCCGCACCGGCCACGGTGAGGAACGCGTCGACCGAGCCCGCGGCGGGGCTCAGGTTCACGATCCGCACGCGCGTCACGTTCGCCGCTGCCGCCGAGTTGTCGTCGGTCGTGAGGAACGAGCCGACGGCGCTGCCGGCGGCGCCGCCGGTCGCGTACACCGTGCGATCCTGCGCATCGCCGATCGTGAACGCGATCGTCGCGACGACGGTGTTCGTGTCGGCGGTGCGCTTGAGGACGAGCGTGCGGTTGCCGGTGAGGATCGACGCGTACGGCGCGGTCGACGGCGCGGCGAGCGAGGCCGGCGTCGTGCTGGTGTACGCGAGGTTGACGCCGAACGGCACGCCCTCGAGGATCGCGTTCACGGGCACACGCGTCGCGTCCGTGATGAGGTTCACGAAGCGCACGCGCCCCACGGGCCCGGACGGCGAGAGCGGACCCGGCGCGTCCTCCGTGCCGCACGCGGCGGCGATGCACAGAGCGGCGAGCGCCACGCAGCGAGCGCGCACCGATGATGAGAGAGTCATGGCAGGAGAGTGCTGAGGAAGGTCAAGAGAATGCGCTGCCCATCGTCCGATGATCCCCCTGCGCTTCACGTCGTCGGACACCCGGCCGGAAACGTCGCCGGCTCGGTGGGATCGGGGAGCACCGCGGTCGTCGCGTTCGGGTTCGCGTTGCGGTCGCCGAACGCGTACGGCAGCCAGCACCGCTGCGCGTCGGTCGGCACGGCGGGCGCCGCGACGGGGCCGCGGACCGTGCCGCGCCGGCGCGCGTCCTCCCAGCGCAGCCCCGTGCCGAACAGCTCGTAGCGCCGCTGCATGTAGATCTCGGTCGCGCAGCTGGGCCTGCGTGAGCTGGGTGCCCAAGCGCCGGCAGACACGCCTTCGGGTCGTCGAGCCCGCGCCCGCCGGTGCAGTCGGTGCGCACCGAGTCGAGCACCGCCTGCGCCGCCGCGAGCTGGTTGCCGTTCGCGAGGGCCTCGGCCTTGATGAGCAGCGCCTCGTCGGGGAAGTAGACGGGGAGCGGCGCCTGCGGATTCGCGTAGCGGTTGAACGGGTCGAGCGCGGCGCCGATGCGCCCCGTCAGCGTCGTCGACGGCGTCACGAAGTAGGCGAACCGCTGGTCCTGCGGCAGCATCGAGAGGCGGTACTGCCGGCGCGGCGCGATTCCCTGCGTGCCGCCGGTGACGTTCGCGTACGGGTTCACCGCCGGCGCCGGGAACGTCAGCACCGAGAGCGCCGCCGTCCCGGTGCGCGCCACGAGGTTCGACGCGGCGAGCGCCGTCGCGTCGTCGTTCGCGATGCGCGCGTAGCGCGCGCGGAACAGCTGGATGACGTTCGGCAGATTGACGCCGGGCGTCAGGATGTTGTCGTTGAAGAACGTGCTCGGCGGGGTCGTCGCGAGCTCCGCCGCCGCCGAGTCGAGCAGCGCACGGACGTACGGCAGCGACTGCGAGCGCGGCACGTACACGGGCGCCGTGACGCCGTACGTCGCGATCGGGATGCGCTGGTAGGACTGGAGCGCCTCGCCCAACGCTTCCGCCTTGAGCGCGTAGGCGAGCGCACGCAGCCCACTCCGCGTGCCCGGTCGATCTGCGACGAGAGCGCGTTGGCGCCCGTGAGCAGGTCGTCGGCCGTGCGCACGGTGCGGTAGACCGAGTTGAAGACGTTGTCGGCGATCGCCGTGCCCGGCGCGACGGCGCCCTGCTCGGCGTCGCTGATCGAGATGAGGGCGGCGCTCGTCGCCGCGAACTCGTCGGTCACGAGACCGGCCATGTAGCCGAAGTTGCCGTACGACACGGCGAAGCGGCCCTGCAACCCCGTCGCGAGCGCGATCACGCCGTCGGGGCTCGTCGTGACCTGTGCTTCGGTCGGCGAGTTCGGGTTCTGCAGGTCGAGCGATGCAGGCGCTCAACGCGATCGTGCCGAACGCGATGGCGCGCGTACGCGAGTGCGGCGCGGGGCAGTGGGGTGGTCCGCATGGTCGTCACCGCTCAGTATGTGAAACGCGCACTGACCGACCAGACGCGCGGAATGGGGTAGCCGCCGAAGTCGAAGCCGCGGTCCGCGGCCGTCGTCTGCACGGAGCCGAGCCCGCCGGCGTTCGTGCCGAACAGGTTGATCTCGGGGTCGTAGCCGCTGTAGTCGGTCCACACGACGAGGTTGCGGCCGGAGACGGTGACGTCGATCCCCTCGCGGAAGATGCGGCGCACCGGCGTCGTGTCGAACGTGTAGGTCGCCGACAGCTCGCGCAGCTTCACGAACGTGCCGTCCTCGACCCAGTACTCGAAGATCCCCTGGGTGCGCGCGTTGAAGCCGGGCGGCAGCTTGCGCGGGTCGCCGTACGGCAGCAGCTCGCGCTCGTACTCCTTCGAGTTGCTCGCGATGCCGGCGTTCTGCGCGCGCGTCGACAGATTCATGATGTCGTTGCCGAACACGCCGTCGAGCAGCCCGCGCAGGCGAAGCTTCTTGCCGATCGTGAACTCGTTGAGCAGCGACCCCATGAACTTCGGGTTCGGGTCGCCGATGACCGCGTTCAGCGAATCGTTGCAGCGTGCCGCCGCTGATCGCCCGCCGCTGGGCGAGCGTGGCGCCCAGGTCGACCGTCTGGTTGCTGCGGCGGTACCGGCCCAGCGAGTCGAGGAGCAGCGCGCCCGTGCTGCAGTCGCGCGCGGCGTACGAGCCGTAGAACACGCCGGCCGGCTCGCCGGCGCGGATGCGGTTCGGGTAGCCGCCGGCGCTACTGGAAGTCCTGGATCGTGAGGCTCTCGACGCGGTTGCGGTTCGTCGTGTAGGTGGCCGTCGACGTCCAGCCGAGCTTCGGCAGGTCGAGGTTCGTCGTGCGCAGCGCACCTCGACGCCCTTGTTGGACATCGTGCCGATCGGGAAGAACTGGCGCGAGAAGCCGGTGCTCGTCGGCAGCGGGCGGAAGAAGAGCAGGTCCGACACGAGCCGGTCGTAGTACCGTGGCCTCGACGCCGACGCGCCCGCCGAGCACGCCGGCCTCGACGCCGACCTCGATCTCGCGCGCGCGCTCGTTGCGCAGGTCCGGGTTGCCGAACGTGATGTCGTTCGCGAAGCCCGGGCGCCCGGCGAACGGCGACTGCGCGTAGGAGATGTACTGCGAGTACGCGTTCGTGAGCCCCGGCTGCGACGCCGGCCCAGCCGAGCGCGCCGCGCAGCCGCAGGTTGTTCAGCAGCCCCGGCCGCGTCGTCGACGACGACGTACGACGCCGAGAACTTCGGGAACGCCTGCCACCGCTCGGAGGGCGCGAACGTCGACGACGCGTCGTACCGCACGGCCGCCGTCAGGAACAGCCGGTCGCTGAACGCGAGCTCCTGCTGCCCGTAGAAGCCGAGCGTGCGCAGCTCGACGTCGCGTCTGCGCCGGCGGTGAACACGGAGCCGGCGCCGACGAGCTCGCCCACGGGCGCGAGGCCGTTCGCCGTCGCGTTCGTGAGGTGCACGCGCTGCGACGTGTAGTTGAACCCGCCGGTCGTGCGCAGCTCGAACGGGCCGAGTGGCGTCCACGTGTAGGTCGCGACGCCGTCCTGGTTGACGACGCGCGTGCTGCTGCACGACCGACTGCGACGCGCCCCGTGGCGAGCGGCGCGGTGCCTAGCACGGCGTTCCGCGGCACGAACTGCCGCTGCTCGAAGCCCGTGTTGTCGAGGCCGACCGTGTAGTCGAGACAGGAGCTGCGACGTCGGCGTCCAGGTGAGCTTCGTCGAGCCGATGAAACGGTCGATCGACTGCGGGTTGCGGATGCGGTCGATGGCGAGCAGCGGGTTCGTGCCTAGCGACGGCGGCAGCGGGTAGATGCCGTTGACGGGGCGGAAGTCGACGTTCGTCGGCGCGAAGAACAGCGAGCCCATGATGCCGTAGTCGTTCTGCTCGCCGAACGCCTGGAACTGGTTGCGCGTCGTGACGTAGTTGGTCGTCACGTTCGCGAGCAGCGTCGGCGCGAGCTGCTGCTGCAGGTTCACGCGCCCGCCCGCGCGCCGCGACGACGTCGAGCGGAGGATGCCGTCCTCGTTCAGCGTAGTTGCCGCTGACGTAGTAGCGCGTCGCGTCGCTGCCGCCCTCGACGGTGAGGTTCTGCTCCGTGCCCGGCGCGCGCCGGAAGATGTCGTTCTGGTAGTTGAAGCGCGGCGTCGGCAGGCCGGCCGCGTCGAACGGGTAGAAGTTGAACGGCTGCTGCTCGCGCAGCTCGCTCGACGAGTAGCGGCTCGAGCAGCGTGAAGCGCGGCCGGCCGATCGTGCCGCGCTTCGTGAAGATCTGCACGACGCCGTTGTTGGCGCGCGATCCGTAGAGCGCCGCCGCCGCCGCGCCGCGAATGACCTCGACGCGCTCGATGTCGGCCGGGTTGATGTCGGCGAGCCGGTTCTGCGGATTCGAGCGCCCGCCGAGGTCGGCGAGCTGCGCCGAGCCGTTGTCGACGATGACGCCGTCGACGATGTAGAGCGGGTCGGAGCCGGAGATGAACGAGTTCGTGCCGCGGAGGCGCACCGAGATGCCGCCGCCGCCCGGGCCGCCCGAGTTCTGCGTGATCTGCGCGCCCGGCAGCTTTCCCTGCAGCGCCTGGTCGACCGTGACCGCCTGCGCTCGGCTGATGACGGCCGAGTCGACCGAGGCGACGCTCGTCCCGAGCTTGCGGCGCTCGGTCGGTGTCGCCCGATCCGGTGACGACGACCTCGCTCAGGTTGAGCGCGCTGACCTCGAGGCGCAGCTCGACGGTCGCCGTCCCCCCGCGCTCACCGTGACGGCCTGCGACGCGGGTTGGAAGCCGATGCGCCGCGCCGCGAGGGTGCGCGCGCCGGCGGGAACGGCCGTGATCGTGAAGGTGCCGTCCGAGCCCGTCGCGGCACCGAGCCGGGTGCCGGTCACGACGACCTGCACGGCCTCGAGCGCGCGTCCGGACGCCGCGTCGGTCACGCGTCCGCGGACGGTGCCGGTCGTGGATTGGGCGAGCAGCGCAGGGGCGAACGCGAGCAGCGTGGTCGCGACGGCGCAGACGGCGCTGCGTCGAACCGGGAGGGGAGACATCAGTGTGGCCTCGAGGTGCGGTGAGGCCGTAACCATAGCCCGCGACCGGGGGGCTTAGCCAGCGCGGAGCCGCGCGTGGGGCGACGCGTGGGGAGCGCGGTCGCTCACGTCAGGCGCCCGTCGGAATGGTCCCCGACATTCACGCCTCCGCCACGAACACGACCGAGGCCGGCCGCCCCGTTCTCGGATGAACCGGCTCACGCAGCTCGCGCAGTCGGAACCCGCTCTCGTCGAACAGCCGCACCCAGCGCTCGATCGTGCGGAAGTACCACGGCGCCGGGTCGCTGAAGGCGTCGCCGAAGCCGGTCCACGAGCCGGGGCGCCAGCCGTCCTCGTAGGGCGCGTCGCCGGTCGCGATCACGGGGTGCAGCGTCTGCACGACGAGCGCGCCGCCCGGGCGCAGGAGCGCGGGGGTGCGGTGGACGAGGGCGTCGACCGCCTCGTGCCCGATGAGCGCGAAGTTCGCGACGACGACGTCGACGCCGATGACGTCGGGAGGCAGCTCGCGCAGCGGCGCCGTCGCGAGCGTCTCGTACGACGCGACGTGGAACGCGCCGCCGCCTACCGTTCGTGCCCGGTCGATCAGCGCCGGGATCGCGTCGACGCCGACCGCGCGGACGCCGGCGGTGCCTAACGCGCGCACGAGCCACCCCTCGCCGCAGCCGACGTCGACGACCGACCGTGGGGCGCGGGCGAGCACGGCGTCCAGCACGGCGCGGTCGGTGACGAGGCGGCGGCTCTCGATCTCCTGATTGCGCACCGCATCGGTCCATGGCGCGGCGTTCGTGTGCCACGAGTCGAGGACCTTCGCGTCACTCAGCGGGTCGATCGACATCGGCGAGACTCGCGTACCAGGGGGCGTACGGGGTGGTGCGTGCCATGCGCCGATTGTAGTCGGGCGCGCCGTCCGTCCACCAGACCGGGCCGCGCTCGCCGAGCGCCACCTTCGCCACGTCGACCGCCGCGCCGGCCGCCGCGAGCGCCTGCGCGTCGTCCGACCGCCGCGCGACGCCGACCGCCCGACGAGCGCGCATCAACTCCCGGGTGAGCCGCGCGCGCTCGTCGGGCGCGAGCGCCGGATCCGCGCACCGCCACAGCCGGCCGCGCACGACGAAGTAGCGGCCGTCCGGCGTCACGGGGTAGCGCACGCGGACGGCCGCGCGTCGGGCGCCGGCGGCCGTCGCGCGCGCCGCCCCGCTCAGTGCACCATGAACGTGGCGGACGCCCTGTACGTGTCCCACGCGATCGTGAGCACGCCGCTGCCGGCCGTCGTCGGCGCGACCGCGATCGTGAGCGTCTCGACGACCGGGTTGTTCGACGTCACCGTGAGCGGCACGCGGACGAGATCCTGCTTCGCGTCGTAGGCCGTGCCCCACTGCTTCGTCTGCCGGTTGATGACGAGCTCCCACTTGCCGGTCTCGACGAGGTGCGTGAACAGGGTGTACGTGCCGGCCGGCACCATCGCGTTGCCGAACATGAGCGGCTTCGTGGTGGTGAAGTGCGTCGCCTCGTTCGCGCCGGTGCGCCACACCATCCCCCACTTCATGTCGGAGAGGCCGTTGAACAGGACGCGTCCACGCTTGGACGGGCGGCCGTAGTTCACCGTGATCGTCGCGCCGGCCACGTTCGCGGTGAGCGAGTCGCGCGGCGAGCCGGCCGGCTGCGCGGAGCGAACGGCGGCGGTGGGGGAGGCCGCGGGCGCGGCGTCGTGCATCTGGGCGCCGGCCGGAAGGGCGACGGCGAGCAGCGTCAGGGCGGAGAAGAGGCGGGTCGTCATGGGGTGGATGGAGAGTGAGCGGTGTTGGACCCCGAACGCCCGTCGGAGTTCGCGCCGGGTGGATGCGGGGTCAGGCCCGCGGGCTCGGCGGCGACGCCCCGGTCGCTGGCGTCGCGCGCGGGGCGCCTCGGTGTCGTCGCCGCGGCCCACTGGACGAACGTCGGCACGAGTGCGTGACGCACTGATCGTCATCGTCCTCGGGTGCGTGGAGCTGCCGCGTTCGGGACGGCGCTGACGTGCCCGCCGGCCACGCGCCACGCGCCGGCGCCGTTCTCACGCGCCCAGACGCGGGTGTAGCAGAACGTGCCGAGCACGACTCCGCCCGCGACCTCGACCGTCAAGCGGGCCCGCAACGCGGTCACGGCCACGTCGGGGCCGATACGCCGCACGCGCAGCTCCTCCGGCTCGTGCGCCCGGACGCGCACGGCGCCGGAGCGGTGCGCCTCGAGGTCCTGCGACTTCGTGCCGAGCTGCCCGTCCGGCCCCGTGAAGAGCAGCTCGTCGGCGATCAGCGCATCGAGCGCCGTGACGTCCGCCGCCAGCTGCGCCGACCGGAGCCGCGCTTCGAGCGCGACGATCTCCGCGTCGGGCGCGCCCACCAGCGCGGCGGCGATGGGGAGACATTCGGCGTCGGTCACGTCGGTCACGTCGAGCATGACGAGAGCCTGGGGGTCGTGTGGGAGTCGGCGGCCGGACGTCCGGCCTCAGCTGCAACGTATGCGTCGGGCGGCACCACGCTGCGCGCGGCGAGGGCGTGGCCGACCGTCATCGCTCCGACCGCCGGCGAGCCGACGAGCGCGGCGGTGACGAGGCGGCTGGCGTCAGGGGGCCGACCGCGGGGCGGCCGGCGCGTACGCCGCATGATGATGCGTCGGCACCTCCACCTCCAGCTCGGCCAGGAAGCGCTCGCGCGCGCGCTTCCACATGCCGAAGACTTCCTCGTGGGTCTCCTCCCGCCGCTCCGCCGTCGCCTGGTCGCCGAAGCCGAGCGCCTTGATCTGCTCGCGGATCTGCTTGACCGGCTCGAACGGGTACCATCCGGTCGACGACACGCCCGAGGGCACGTTCGCGTAGAAGCCCCGGACCGCCTCGATGGCGGCGCTCAGACGGCGCAGGACCTCCGCGTAGTGTTCCTGCGACGGCCTCGGGAGCTCCGTGTAGGTGAGGGCCGCCGCGACGGCCCCCACCATGTCGGCCCACACGGCGCGCAGCCCCTGCACGTAGGCGGCCCGGCGCTGGAATGCCTGCGCGAGAAAGGCGGCGGGGAGCGCGATGATCAGCGGGATCAGATCCCGATACGTCTGGTACACGGCCGTGTCGGCACCGGGGAACGTGACCCGCAGGGCGACGCCGAGGAGGATCGCACCGCCATACACTGCCGCAACCGTGCGCGTCACGCGCGAGAGCCGCCTGCGGGTCATCTCGGCCGTCCGGTGAATGGTGTGCGTGTCCGCGGAACGCCCACGTTCAGCTCCGGAGCGGGCCGCGCGATCTCAGCCGCCGCGAGGAGCGGCGGCCCGCTACGTCAGCTGCGACAACGTAACGTCGTCACCCCCGACGCCCTACCGCGCGGTCGTGGCGAAGGAGCTCGCGCGCATCGTCTGCGACGTCCTCACGAAGCAGGAGGCATTCAACGGCACGTTCACAGGCAAACCGCTGAGTCGCAGGAAGTCGTCGCAGTGGCCGCGGCCGGCGAGCCCGCCCGTCTGACTGGAGCCGGCTCCGCGAGGAGCCGCGTCGCGCCGTCATATCGGATTGTGCCGCCAACCGTCGCGCCGCCGGAGAACCTCTGGGCCCGGCCCTGCAATGATGCCCGTCGCTCGCTCACGCCCGAGTTCACCTGCGAACGCGCGCGGCTGGAGCCGTGGATGCCGAGGGGCGATGCGCGCGTTCGTCAGGTGCAACGATTCGTGAGGCCTCACGCGCGCCGGCGCCAGGTCCGCGGCTGCCGGCGCTGGTGGACGACCGCGCGGACCTCGATGAGTTCCGCCTCCGGCAGGAGTCGATAGTAGAGCGAGTACGGGAACCGGTGGAGAAGCGCACGCCGGACGCCCCGGTGCACCTCCGGGCACGCCGCCGGGTGGTCGGCAATGAGGCCCGTCGCGCGCCCACCTCTTCCAGGAACTCATCCCCGAGCCCGCCGCGCGCCGCCTCGTAGTCCGCGTACGCCTCGGCGACGTCCTCGTCGGCGAGCGGCGTGAACCGGACCTGCCAGCTCACGCCGCCCGCCTCACCGCGGGCGTCGCGCGCTCGCGCGCACCTCGTCCCACGTCCGCGTCCCGAACTCCCGCGGGTCCGCGAGGCGGTCGTCGAGCACCTCCCGGTGCCAGTCGGGCACCGGGACGTCCGCCGGGGACGTCGCGAGGCTATCCCAGATGTCCTCGACCAGCCGCAGCCGCTGGTCGGGGGGGAGCTGGAGGATATCGTAGAGGATCGGGCGGGCACTCATGCCAGTAACCTTGGGCCAGACGGCCCACGGAGCAAGCGCTGGCCGGAGCGGGCTCGTCACCGGCGCCGGCGCCCGCGAACCTCGGTCGCCCGCTCATCGGCGCCTGGATGAGGCCTAACGCTCAGGTTAAGCTGCGAAGCCGGCCTCACGGTGGTCTGCTGCCGGCGCGGAAGACCTGCCGGCTTCGTCAGCTTCAACCACCCGTTAGGCGGCGCGCTGGGCGACGAGGTCTCTCAGGAACTCGGGCGCCAGGTCGGCGCCGTTCGGCCACGCGACCGTGCGCACCTCCGGGTCGAGGCGGACCCGGGCGAACACGGCCGGGTCGCGCAGCGGCTCGAAGACCTCGCCCGTCAGCTCGGGGCCGAGGTCGACCTCGCCCTCGGCCCCGTCGCTGAACCGGAGCCAGAGCACGTAGGCGCCGACGTGGCGCGCGGCGGTGACGTGGAGCACGAGACCTCCGGGAGCGGGACCGCTCAACCTACTCCAGCGGCGGGATGGGCTTCAACGGCTTCCGCTCCCGCGCCAGGGCCCAGTCCTCCAGCAGCGCGTCCCGGTGCGCGTCGAGCCACTCCAGCACGTGCCCCAGCGCGCGGCGCGGGAACCGGCCCGTGACGACCCCGTCGCGGATCCCCACGGTCACCTCGTACTCGCCGTAGGCGGCGTGGAAGTGCGGCGGCTCGTGGTCGCGGTAGAGGATCGAGATGACGATCCCGAGGAACCGACTGATGACAGGCATGCCACGAAGATACGACGATCCCCGTAAGCCGCCGAACGCCCAGCTTAAGCTGCGAAGCCGCAGGGTTGGAGGGATGGATGACCACGGGATGCTGCGCGGCTTCGTCAGCTTCAAGCACTCGTCCGGCGGCGCGGACGACGCGTAACGGCTGGCTACCGCGCCGGCCATACGCGTGCTACCCTCGGCAGCGCCTCCCAGCTCCCGCTCGCATGCCGACGATCAAGGGCCTCCCCGGCCCCTATCGAGTCTACTTCTACAGCTTCGACTGCAACGAGCCGCCGCACATCCACGTGCAGCGCGACCGGGCGTCGGCCAAGTTCTGGCTCGACCCGGTCGCCCTCGCCGCGAACCACGGCGTCGCGCCGCGCGACCTGAGCGCGGCCCGGCGGCTTATCTTGGAGCACCGCCCACGAATCCTGGAGGCTTGGCAGTGAGCACTGCGGCGAGGCTGGACCGACCGGAGAGTGACCCGCGCGCCGTCGCGGTCGAGATCACAGACGACATTATCGCCGCCCGGCTCGCCGCCGGCCGGACGATCAGCGTGCCACTCGCGTGGTCGTGGCGCCTGGCCGACGCGACGCCGGCCCAGCGCGCGCGCTACGAACTGCTCGGCGACGGGAGCGGCATTCACTGGCCTGAGGTCGACGAGGACATCAGTGTCCGCGGGATGCTCGACGGCGTTCCGGCACGCCGGCCTGTCACGCGATAGCACCACCGCTCGGCAGACCGCGGCGTGTGTTGTCCGCCGAACGCCCACGCTTAGAGCCGATCCTAAAACCGGCGTGAAATGTGCGGCATAACCGGGTAAGGACCCGACGTTTCGCACCGTTCCTGAGCCGCTCTGGCAGGCGGTCGCGCCCCTGCTGCCCCCCGAGCCGCCGAAGCCGAAGGGCGGTCGACCGCGGGTGTCGGATCGCGCCGTCCTCGCGGGGATCTTGTATCGCCTGCGCACCGGGTGCCAGTGGAAGGCGCTGCCGAGCGAGTTCGGCTCGGGCTCGACGTGCCATCTCCGCATGCAGCAGTGGGCGCGGGCCGGCGTGTTCACCGAGGCCTTCGCAGCGATGCTCCGCCGCTACGACCGGCGGCGCGGCATTCAGTGGACGTGGGCGGCGCTGGACGGCTTCATCGTCAAAGCGCCACAGGGGGGGACCTCACCGGGCCGAACCCGACCGACCGCGCGAAAAGCGGTGCGAAGCGGCACGTCTTAACGGACGGCCGAGGCGTCCCGCACGCGGTCGTGCTCAGCGCGGCGAACACGCACGACAAGTGGAGCCTCGCCGCGACGCTCGACGCCGTCGTCCTCCAGACTCCGCGCGGGCCACGCCGGCCGGTCCACCTGTGCCTCGATAAAGGCTATGCGTTCCGCGACTGCGAGGCGGCGGTCCGCGCTCGCCGCATCGTTCCGCACATCCGGCAGCGGGGCGAGCCCCCGCTCGTCGGCCGCGTGCATGGGCGCCCGCGGCGCTGGGTCGTCGAGCGCACGGGCAGCTGGCACAACCGCTTCCGTACGCTGCTCGTCCGGTGGGGGCGCAAGGCGACCAACTATCTTGCCCTCGTCCAGCTGGCGTGCGCCCTCATCGCACTCCGCCACGCCCGTTAGGCGGTTTTAGGACCGGCTCTAAGCTGCAAGGCCGCAGGGTTGGAGCCAGGCTGCCGGTGCGGGGCGCTGCGCGGCCTTGTCAGCTTCAACCACACGTTAGGCCGGCCCGTGGGTGCGGCACCACGGGGTCGGCGCGGTGCGCGACGGCTCGGGCGCTCGCGGTGATCGACTCAGCGGCGATCCCGCCAGTAGTCGGGACGCCGGCGGAAGTGCGCCACCGCGACGACGTACACGCGTTCGGCCTCGACCGCATACAGGATCGCGTACGGGAAGCGACGCACGAACACGCGGCGCAGGTTATCGCTGACCGGGGAGCCGTGCAGCGGCGCCTCGGCCGCGCGGTCGGTCGCCTCGCGCACCGCCAGGCCGAACCGCACCCCGAGCCCTCGGCGCTCGCCCTCGTACCGCGCGACGGCCTCGTCGTAGTCGGCCTGCGCGTCCGGGTGGAACTCGAGCGCCAGGGCCACCAGTCAGCGGACGCTCACTCCGCCGCGTCGCCGTGCCGTCGCGGCGGCAGGCCGGCGAAGACCGTCGCGGCGGACACCCCCGCGACCGTCCCGGCCCGCAGTTCCGCGAGGCGACGCTCGCCTTCGGCGACCCACGCCGCCTCGACCGCCTCGCGCGTCGCCGAGCCGTCCTCGCCCACGTCGTCGAGACTCGCGAGCAACACCTCTGCGAACCGCGCGCGGTCGGCGGTCGGCAAGCGCAGGAGTTCGTATTCGAGCGTTTCAGAGGGACGAACCACGGGGCGCTCCGAAAGGGACTTCACTCAATGTAGCGTCGAAGGTCGCCGGGCGCGCAGCTCGGCCTAACGCCTATTGTACAGCATCCGACGCAGTATATCGTCCAGCCGCAGCGGCGACGCCACGCCGCCGTGCGGCGCCGGCCCGATCGGCCGCGGACCGACCGGGCGAGCCCGCCGTCGCCCCGGTCAGTACACCCCGAGATCCCGCCCCACCGCGACCGCCCCCGCGAAGCGCCGCCGCACCTCGCCTAACAGTGCTGCGTCGTTCACGCCCGGCGGCAGCAGGTGCGACAGCACGAGCAGCTTCGCGCCGGCCCGCGCCGCGATCGCCCCGACCGAATCCCCCGACGTGTGATAGCGCGTGTGATACGCCTTCCACGCCGGCGGCCGCTCCGCCAGACTCGCCGACGCGATGACTTCGTGCACGAGCACGTCGCAGCCGCGGCACGCGCGCACGACCGCCTCGCTCGGTCCCGTGTCGCCGGAGATCACGATCGAGCGGTCTGGCGTGTCGAAGCGGTACCCGTACGCGTGCGTCCACGCGCCGTGCGGCACCGCGAACGCCGTCACGGCGACGAGCGCGTCGCGGTAGACGACGCCGGGCGCGACGTCGTGCGCCCGCGCGCCGTGCCCGGTCGCGTTCGACGGCTCGCCGCCGTGCAGCCGCACGTCGACGTCCTCGGCGTACGCGGCCGCGAGATGGCGGACCATCGCCGACGTGCCGGGCGGGCCGTAGACGGCGAGCGGCGTCGTCCGGCCCAACGTCCACGGCGTGTACATGAGGTCCGGCAGGCCGAGCGTGTGGTCCGAGTGCAGATGCGTGAGGAAGACGACGCCGAGTCGCGCCGCGGCGAGCGCGGGGGCCGAGTCGATCGCGCTCGCGGCGGCGGCGCGGCGAACGACCCCGGCGCCCGCGTCGACGAGATAGGCGACGCCGTCGACGACGATCGCCGTGGAAGGGCCGGCGCGGTCGGGGTCGGCGTTCGGCGTGCCGGTGCCGAGGAGGATGACGCGCGTGCGGGGCGCAGCGCTCGGCACGGCGCGGACGCGCGACGCGTTCGTCATGGCGAGCGTCGCGACGGCGATCGTCGCGAGCGTCGGTGCGGAGAGTGCGCGGAGCAGGTTCATGCGATAGCGTATCCCTCCACGCGAGCGCGCACCACGGGACACCGCAGACGCGGCGGGCGAGCCGGCGTGCGCGCCGCACGCGTGAGACACGACACCGACCCTCTGTCCCGCAGACCCCTTCCCCGACTCCCGCCATGAAGCACATCCTCGCCCTCCTCGCCACCACGTCCATCGCGACGGCCGCGCTCGGGCAGACCGCGCCGGCCGCCGGCGCCGCGAGCCAGAACCGGGGCGGCGGCACCTGCGCGCAGAACCCCTACAACTGCGCCGACGCCGCCAACCCGCTCCCGGCACCGAACACGGTGTGGATCGAGGAGATGACGTGGATGGACGTGCGCGACGCGCTCGCGGCGGGGAAGACGACGGCGATCATCGCCACGGGCGGCATGGAGCCGAACGGGCCGTGGCTCGTCACCGGGAAGCACAACTACGTGCTGCACACGAACTGCGAGGCGATCGCGCGCAAGCTCGGCAACGCGCTCTGCGCGCCGATCGTGAAGTTCGTGCCCGAGGGAGACATCGAGCGGCAGACCGGGCACATGGCGAGCGCCGGCACGATCTCGGCGCGCGAAGGCACGTTCCGCGCGCTGCTCACCGACATCGTGCACTCGCTCAAGATGCACGGCTTCGAGACGATCATCCTCATCGGCGACAGCGGCGGCAACCAGGGCGGGCAGCGCGCGGTGGCCGACTCGCTCACGGCGCTGTGGAAAGGCGACCCGATCGTCGCCCACGTGCAGGAGTACTACGACTACGCGAGCGTCGCGAAGTACATGACCGAGCACGGCATCGTCGACGGCGCGTCGGACAACCTGCACGACGACGCGATCATCACGCTGAACATGTTCCTCGACGACCCGCGCTCGGTGCGCTACGACGAGCGCGTCAGGGCGGGGAAGGCGTCGATCAACGGGGTCTCGGTCGCCGACCGGAAGAAGAACACGGCGCTCGCGAAGCAGATCGTCGAGTACCGCGCGGCGACGACGGTGGAGGCGATCCGCAAGGCGATCGCGAACGGGGGCACGCTGCCGGCGCCGGCCCGGCAGCGCTAACGACCGCCCAGCAGATCCGCCATGATCCACAGCCACCGGCTCGCCGAGTGGACCCAGACTTCCTTGTAGACATACATGTTCTGCCCGGACCAGTAGGGCAGGTCCGTGTCGCCGCGGCTCTGCATCCCGACCGGGAGCGAGCCGACGAAGTCGCCCGACGAGACGCTGTACTGCTGCGACCAGTCGTAGCCCTCGCCGTACATCGTGCTCTGCGCGAACGGGTTGCGGCCGACGACCCACTGCGCCTGGGCCTGCGCGAGCGCCGTGAGCGCGCTGTCGCCGCGCAGGCGGGCGGCGGTCGACAGCGCCTTCGCCTGCGACAGCAGCACGCCGTAGTTGCCGCGCCGCGCGAACCAGACGGGGAACGCGCGCAGGTGCCAGCCGTCGCCTAACGGAACGCCGGCCCGCACCTGCGCCTCGTACGACTCGCGCGTCGCGCCGTGCAGCGCGCCCGAGTCGGGGACTTCGCGCGCGCCGTCCCCCTCGCGATAGACGTACGCCGGCAGCACCCCCCACGGCGCCGTCGTCGTCGCGCTCCGCGCCTGGTACTCGGCGTAGCGCGCGACCGCGGTCTCCCAGCTCTTACGGTCGGCGTGGGCCGGGAACGTCTCGATCAGCTGCGCCAGCGCGACGATCGGCGCCTGGTCGTTGCCGCGGTGGAACTGGTGGAACAGCGTGTCGCGCGCCGGGCCGGTCCAGAAGAAGCCGCCTAACGGAAACGCCGACCCGACGGCGCGCGGCTGCTGCGACGCGACGACGACACGGGCGAGCGAGGCGGCGGTGTCGGCGTAGCGCCGCTCGCCGGTCGCGCGGTACAGCTCGACCGAGGCCGTGACGCCGATCGACGCGAGCTCCATCTGCGTCGCCGCGAACGCCGGCGTGTGCCGCGTCGCCGCGCTCTCGACGCCGCGGATCGCGTGCTCCCAGTCGGCGATGGACACCGCGAGGCTCCGCCTCGCTCGTTCGGGGTCGCGCGCCTTCAGCACGCGGTACGCGATCGCTTCCGCGGCGGCCGCGATGTAGCTCGCGTTCGGGTTGACCTTCGCCTCGACCGTGCGGTCGTCCGCCGTGCCGACGACGTTGTCGGTCCACAGGTTGTGGCTGCCGAACGCGACGCGCGCGCCGTCGGGGAAGCGCACGCGCGTCGTCCAGTCGAGCCCCCACGCCGCTTCTTCGAGCAGCCGCTCGATCAGCGCCGGGTCGCCGCGCGTCGCCTCGAGCCGCTCGACGAGGGCGTACATCGAGTACACGGCCTCGCCGGTGTTGATCACGCCCTGCGACAGGTCGCCCGCGTCGTGCCATCCTCCGCTCATCGTCACCCGCTGATCGCCGCGCGTCGCGAACCAGTCGAGGTGGTCGACGTCGTGCGATCCGGGGACGCCGTAGCCGCACCGATTGCCGTAGAAGAAGTTCAGCGTCTTCCACACGGTCTCGCTCCACACGTCGCGGCCGATGCGGAACGGACGCGTGCGCACGTCGCCGGCCTGCAGCACGTAGTCGCCCGGCGCGGTGACGCGCGTGAAGTCGAGCTCCTGGAACGTGCCGAGGCGAGTCGTCCGGGTGCGCACCGAGTCGCGCAGCACGACGGTGCCCAACGCGTCGTCGCTCACGCGCACGAGCTGGAACGTCGACGCGGTGAGGCCGCTGGCGAGCGCGGTCTTCGTGCTGCCCGCCTCGTAGCCGGTGTGGCTGAAGGCGAGCTTCCCGGGCGCGACGTTCCACCCGGTGTGATGATCGGGGTCGACGCGCTGCAGCTCGACGCGGCCGATCTCGAACGCGACGCGGTCGCCGGGCGCGGCGAGCATCTTGTTCGCCCAGTAGCCGATGTCGATGCCGGTGACGCGGTCGCGCGCGAACTGGTCGATCTCCCACACGACCTGCTGCCAGCCGTCGTGCTCGAGGGTGACGAGGTGGATCCCCTCGCGCCCGTAGCGGTCCGGCACCTTCTCGGCGCCGTCGTTGTGCAGCACGAGCTGCAACGGCACCGTCGGGAAGCCGACCGCGTCGAGCCGGATCCACATCGACAGCCGGGTGAACTCGCGCCAGTCTTCGTTCGCGACCGCGCGGCGGAGGTTCACCGTCGGCAGCCGGTTGCGCCCTGCCGTCGGCGGCTCGGTGAACAGCGTCATCTCGACGCGCGCCGCCCGCAGATCGCCGAGCCTCGGCTCGGTCGGAAACGTCAGGCGGCCGTCGCCGGTGAAGCGCCACGTCGACGGCCGCGTCATGTCGTCGAGCACGCGGCTCGCGCGCACCGTCTTGGCGAGCCACGCGTACTCGGCCGATCGCGTGTGGTCGATCGGGAGCAGCGATCGCGGCGCCTGGCCGCGTGCCGCGCCCGCCGTCGAGATGCAGAGAGCCGCCGTCGTCAGCCGTCGGATGGTGCGCATGACCGACACGATACGGCGGCGGACGTCACTCCCGCCACAGGGCGTCGCGGAGGTCGCGGCGTCCCCTCCACAGGCGGCGCGCGCCGCATAGTTTCTCGACGAGACGAGTATCTCGCTCGCGACCTGTCGCTCCAGAGGAGTTCGCATGACGCCCGTACCCGACCTGGCCCACGCGCGCCGCACGTCCCACGCCCACCACACGCGCCGCGCGCTCGCCGGCACGCTCACTCTCATCGCGGCCGCCGTGCCGTTGGGCGCGCAGGCCCCCGGTGCGACACGGGCGGCGCCCGCCGCCCCCACGGTCGCCGCGACGTTCGACTCGGCCGCGTTCGGCGCGCTCAAGTGGCGTGAGCTCGGCCCCGCGCGCGGCGGGCGGTCGGTCGCCGTCGGCGGGAGCGTGCAGCGGCCGAACGAGTACTGGATGGGCACGACCGGCGGCGGCGTGTTCAAGTCGACCGACGGCGGGCTCAACTGGGAGCCGATGTCCGACAAGTACTTCGGCGGCACGATCGGCGCGATCGCCGTCGACCCGCTGAACCCGGACGTCGTGTACGTCGGCGGCGGCGAGACCGACATCCGCGGCAACACGGCGCCCGGCGACGGCTCGTGGAAGACGAGCGACGGTGGCAAGACGTGGACGAAGCTCGGCTTCGACAAGGACTACGTGTCGACGATCCGCGTGAACCCGACGAACTCGCAGATCGTCTACTTCGGCGTGTTCGGCCGCGTGTTCGCGTCGAGCGCCGACCGCGGCGTCTACAAGTCGACCGACGGCGGGCGCACGATGCGCAAGGTCCTGTTCGTCGACGATTCGACCGGCGCGATCGACATCGCCATGGACCCGTCGAACCCCGACGTCCTCTACGCGGCGATGTGGCAGGCCTACCGCACGTCGTGGTCGATGTCGAGCGGCGGGCCGGGCTCGGCGATCTACAAGAGCACGGACGGCGGCGCGACGTGGACGAACCTGATGAAGACCGCGCGCGGGCTGCCGACCGGCATCATCGGGAAGATGGGCGTGACCGTGTCGCCCGCGAAGCCGAGCCGAGTGTGGGCGCTCATCGAGCACGACTCGGGCGGCATGTACCGCTCGGACGACGCGGGCGCGACGTGGTCGTACATCAACCGCGACCGCAAGCTGCGGCAGCGCGCGTGGTACTACTCGATGATCCTCGCCGACCCGCGCGACACGAACATCGTCTACGCGCTGAACGTCGGCTTCTTCCGGTCGCGCGACGGCGGGCGGACGTTCCCCGAGTCGCTCAACCCGCCGCACGGCGACAACCACGACCTGTGGATCGCACCGAACGATCCCACGCGGATGGCCGAGGCGAACGACGGCGGCGTGACGGTGTCGACGAACCGCGGTGCGACGTGGACGGACGTCGATTTCCCGACGGCGCAGTTCTATCACGTCACGACGACGAACGAGTTCCCGTACCACGTCTGCGGCGCGCAGCAGGACAACTCGACGCTGTGCGGCCCGAGCCGGAAGCCGGGCGGGGTGCAGCTGTCCGACTGGTACGACGTCGGCGGCGGCGAGAGCGGCTACATCGCGACGCACCCGACGCGGCCGGACATCGCGTTCGCCGGCAGCTACGGCGGGCTGCTGACGCGCAAGGATCGCAGGACCGGCTTCGAGCGCAACGTGACGGTCTACCCCGACAACCCGATGGGGATCTCGTCGGAGGACCTCAAGGTCCGCTTTCAGTGGACGTATCCGATCGTGTTCTCGCGCCACGATCCGAACGTGCTGTACGCGGGCGGCAACTTCCTCTACCGCTCGACGAACGAGGGGCAGAGCTGGACGCGCGTCTCGCCCGACCTGTCGCGTCACGACCCGCGCACGATGGGACCGTCGGGCGGTCCGATCACGACGTGACCAGACGGGCGTCGAGACGTACGGCGTCATCTTCACCTTCGACGAGTCGCCGCGGCAGCGCGGGCTGCTCTGGGCGGGCACCGACGACGGCTACGTCTGGGTGTCGCGCACCAACGGCGTGACCTGGAAGAACGTGACGCCGAAGGACATCGGCGACTTCACGCGCATCTCGATCGTCGAGCCGTCGCCGTTCGACGCGTGCGGCGCCTACGTCGCGGCGAACCGGTATCAGCTCGACGACGAGCGCCCGATCCTGTACAAGACCACCGACTGCGGCGCGACGTGGACGAAGATCGTCAGCGGCATCCCGGCCGACGAGTTCACGCGCGTCATCCGCGCCGATCCCGTTCGGCGCGGGCTGCTCTTCGCCGGCACCGAGCGCGGCGTGTGGGTGTCGTTCGACGACGGCGGGAGCTGGCAGACGCTGCGCCGCAACCTGCCGCGCGTGCCGGTGCACGACCTCACCATCAAGGAAGGCGATCTCATCGCCGCCACCCACGGCCGCTCGTTCTGGCTCATCGACGACCTCTCGGCCATCCGGCAGATGACGCCGATCACGGTCGCGAAGAACCACCTGTACAAGCCGCGCGACACCTACCGCACGGACTTCGGCGGCGGCTTCGGCGGTGGGGGCGGGGCGAGCAACGCGCCGCCGTCCGGGGTGATGGTGCAGTACAACCTCACGCGCCCCGGCCAGACGGTGACGCTCGAGTTCATGGACGTGTTGGGCAAGACCATCCGCTCGTTCACGAGCGAGCAGGACCCGGCCGTCGCAGCTGACAGCGCGAGCCGCGAGACGCGCATCGCGACGTTCATGCGCTCCGGCATCTCGCGCGACTCGGCGACGCGGCTGTCGCGCGTGCCGCAGCCGGGCGGGCCGGACGCGGGGCAGATCGACCTCGAGGCGCGCATGGCGCAGGGACCGCTGCCGCCGCGGGTGCCGAACGCCGCCGGGCTCAACACCTTCTCGTGGAACCTGCGCTATCCGGACGCCGAGCGGTTCGCGGGGCTCATCATGTGGGCCGCGAGCACGAGCGGCCCCATCGCGCCGCCGGGGACGTACTCGGTCCGCATGCGCGTGAACGGCGACGAGGCGCAGACGCAGACGTTCGTCGTCAAGAAGGACCCGCGCTCCGAGGCGACGCTCGCCGACCTCACGACGCAGTTCCGGCTGCTCGTCAAGATTCGCGACCGCTTGACGGCGGCGAACAACGGCGTCAAGACCGTGCGCAACCTGCGCTGGCAGACGAAGGACCGCGGGACGGCGATGCAGGGGCGCTCGCAGGAAGCCGAGTTCAAGGCCGCGGCCGAGGAGCTGATGCGGCGCGTCACGGCGGCCGAGGAGGCGATCTACCAGACGAAGAACCAGAGCAACCAGGACCCGCTGAACTACCCGATCCGGCTGAACAACAAGATCGCCGCGCTCGCCGGCGTCGTCGGCAGCACGGAGGCGCGCCCGACCGATCAGAGCGTCGAGGTGTTCACCACGCTCGACACGGCGCTGGGCGTCGAGCTGAAGCGCATCGAGGACGCGATCAGGGAGCTGCTGCCGAAGGTCAATGCCGCGCTGCGCGCGGCCGGCGTGCAGCCGATCGTGCCGTCGACGCAGGAGACGAAGCCGGGCACGCGCCCGGCGGCGGCGATGAACGACGACGTGCTGACGACCGGGAAGTGACGCGCCCGACGGTGACGGCCGGGGCCTCAGCGCACGCGCCCCACCGACAGCGACACGGTGACGGCACGCGGCATCCCCGGCTCGTATGCAGCCGGGGCGCCGCTCACGAGGTCCGGGTTCAGGAACGCCGAGCCGATGTAGCGGCGGTCCGTGACGTTGCGCAGCGAGACGAAGCCGCGCACGCCGAAGCCGTTCGTCGCGACGATCGGGCGGCGCAGCTCGGCCGTCAGGTTGAGCAAGGTGTACGACGGGACGCGCACCGCGTTCGCGTCGTCCGCGTAGTACATCGCCGAAGTACTCGCACGCCCGCCTTGAGTCGTAGCGGCGTGCCCGGTACCGCGGCACCGACCTCGACGTCGCCGAACGCGCGCGGCAGCCCGACGACGCGGTTGTCGCTGTAGTCGGCGATCGCGGCCGCGCCTTGGTCGCGTCGGTCGGGAAGATGACCGCCGAGTCGACGACGTAGTGCAGATACTTGTTGTCGCCGACCGTCAGCGCGCCGCGCATGAACAGCCCGTTGCGCGCCTCGAGCGACGCGCCCAGCTCGGCGCCCATGCGGCGCGAGCGGCCGGCCGTCAGGTAGTAGCGCCCGCCGTTGTACGGAATGACGTCGTTCGTGACCTCGATGTCGTAGAGCGCGAGGTCATAGCCGAACGCGAGCGGCTTCGTGATCGTCGACCCGGCGAGCGACTTGAAGCCGACCTCGTACGTCGTCGAGCGGATCGGGTCGAGCAGCGGGTTGAGCAGCGACGGCGGCGCGCCCGGCGTCGGGTCGGTCTCGTTGCCGGCCGGCACCTCGATGCCGCCGCCGACGTTCGCGTAGACGGCGTGCGAGTCGCTGAAGCGCCAGTTCACGCCGAGCTTCGGCGACACACGCGACAGGTCGCGGCTGATCGGAGCGCACCGGCGGATTCGGCAGGAAGCTGCGGTAATTGTAGGTGACCTGGTCGTAGCGGGCGCCCAGGAGCAGCGTCAGCCGGTCGGTCACCGTCAGCTCGTCCTGCAGGAAGACGCCGAAGTTGTTCGCCCCCTCCCCCTTGTTGTCGGAGAGCGTCGTGCCGCGCCCCGCCGTCGAGGACAGCGTGTAGAACAGGATCGCGCCGTCCTGGTAGGCGTCGTCGATCCCCAGCGTGACGCGCGACTTCGTGTCGCCGAGCGTCACGTCCTTGCGCGCGACGACGTTGCCGCCGAGGTGGTAGCGCGTGAAGTCGCGGTACGTGTTGCGCTCGGAGCGCTGGAGGTACTTCGGGTTCACGTAGAGCATCGTCGACACCGACGTCGTCGAGTCGATCGCGTGCTCCGCGAACACGCCGAGTCGGCCGCCGCGATTGTAGCGGCGCTCGTCGCGCGCCAGATACGTCGCGTTCGCCTGGTCCGGGTTCGCGTCGACCTGCGCCTGCGTGAGCGGCCCCGGCACGTGCATCAGGTTGTTCGCGGCCGTGAAGGTGAAGCCGAGCCGCGTGCGTCCGAGCGTGCCGACCACACCCCCGTTCACCAGGGCGCGCCGCGCCGACGAGTGCTGGCGCCACCCCTCGAACGAGGTGTTGGTGAAGTTCGCGTAGGCCACGCCGGCACCGTTGCCTAACGGCGTGGAGGTGCGCGCCGCGTAACGCTGCAGCCCGAACGCGCCGACCATCGGCTGCAGCTCGAAGGTCTTCGGCGCGTCGAACGACGGCACGGTGATGACGTTCACGACGCCGCCCGCCGCGTTTCCCCAGACCGCCGACGCGTTCGAGCGCACGACCTCGACCGCCTCGGCCGTCGAGAGGTCGATCTGGTCGAGCGCGGTGCGGCCGTCGGGCTCGGTCTCCGTGAAGCCGTCGAGCAGGATGCGGACGCCGCGCGACGTCCCCGAGTTCGAGCGGTCGCCGGCGCCGCGCGCGCCGTAGCCGCGGATCATGAGTCGGATGTCACTCGTGCCGTAGCGCGACTGCGCGATCGACGCCCGGCACCTTGCGCAGCGCCTCGTCGATGCCGAACCCGCTCACGTTGCGCAGCTCGGTCGCCATGATCTTCGTGATGGCGAGCGGCGTGGCGAGGATCGACGACACGCTGCGTGTGGCCGTGACCGTGACCGCCGGGAGCGCCGACGTGTCGCGGTTCGCGGGACGGCCGGTGGCGTCCTGGCCCTGCAGCTCGGCCGTCGCGGCGGCCGAAGCGAGGGCGGTGAGTCCGAGCAGGGAGGCGCGCATGAACCAGGGATGGGGGCGGGACGGCGACCGGAGACCACAGACTTGTACCGTGTGGCTACCGACGAGGGTAACGGAACGTTGACCGAGCGCGCGGTCGGGTCGGTGCTCGAGGCCGGTCGCGGCGGCGGCGGCGCGCACGACGTGAACGCGAATCGGCGCGATCCGGGCCGAAGCCACGGATCGCGCCGATTCGACGGCTGACTCTTTTTCCTTCTGTCAAAACATCACGATCACTTCGTCACGCGCATCCCCGCCGACGCCGCCGCGAGGTCGCGGATCGCGGACGCCATCATCCGCACCTTCGCGCCGTCCTTCGCGCCGGCGACGTCGCGGTCGACCTGCGTCGCGAGGGTGCGGAGCGACGCGGCGCGCGCCGCGCCATTCTTCGCTTCCGCGTCGGTCAGCGCCGCGTCGATCGCCGACGTGCGCGCCGAGCTCAGGCCGTTGTCGCGCACGAGCTGGTCGAGGTACGAGCGCACGACCGGGAACGCCGCCGGCCACACGATCTTCGGCTGGCTCTGCGGGTTGTACTCCGGCATCTGGACGAGCTTCGCCGCCGCGATCTCGTTCGCCGACAGGTGCTCGCTCGGCGTGAGCTCGAGGACGTCGAGGCCGCGCGCCATCTCCGACGAGTAGAGGTAGCCGTTCCAGTAGTAGGCGCCCCACGAGCCGCCGATCGTGCCGCGCTGGCGGCTGATTCCCTGCGCCGCGGCGTTCGGGCCGTCGATGAGCGGCGCGTCGGCCGGGCCGCGGTCGAAGTAGCCGATCTCGAACGGCTTGTCGGGGTCGGTGAAGTCGATGATGTTCACGCCGCCCTGATACCACCCCTGCACCATGACGTCGCGTCCCGGCACCGGAATGAGGCCGCCGTTGTGCGACACGCAGTTCTCCTGCGCCGTCTGTGCCGCCGGGAGCTTGAAGTACGCGTGCTGCTTGTACGCGCGGTTCTTGCCGGTGCCCTCGATCGTGAGCGTCGTGTTGCCGCCCATCTCCATCATCGACGACGCCTGACACATCGGCTGCGTGCCGCCCCCCCACTCGTCGGTGAAGACGACCTTCTTGCCGGCGTTGTCGAACACCGCCGTGTGCCAGAGCGAGAAGTTCGTGTCCGCCGCCTGGCTCAGGCGGACCGGCTTCTCCGGGTTGGAGACGTCGACGAGCAGGCCGTAGCTGCCGCAGGCGCCGGCGAGCAGCCCCATCGCGGGGTACGCCGTCACGTCGTGGCAGTTGCGCGGGCCGTTCGCCGCCGCCGCGGCCATCGCCGCCGCCTCCGGCGAGCCGGCCGCCGGCGCGTCCCCCGGGCGTCCGGCGCGCGCCGCGCCGCCGCCGCGGCGGGCCGCCGGGCCGAGTCCCGTGAAGACGCGCGCGCCCGTCACGACCTCGGCCTTCTCGGGGGCGTTGAGCGGGACCTTGATGACGTCGAGCCGGTAGAGCGAGTTGTTCGGGTCCGCCGGGTCGGTGCCGTTGACGCACCCGGCGAGCTCCTCGGCCGAGCGCGCGCCCTGGCTGCCGGAGACGTAGAGGTAGACGACGTTCTTGTCGGTCGGGTGCGGGATGACCGTGTGCGTGTGCGAGCCCTTGCACGTCTCGACGTTCTTGATGAGCCGCGGCATGCGCGGGTTCGAGACGTCGTAGATGCGGACGCCGGTCATGTGCTCCGACGGGCTCTGCACTCCCTGCTTGCCACAGTCCTTCCGGTTGCCGCCGCCCTCGGCCGAGATGAACAGCAGGTTGCCGACGATCGACGGGTCACCCTGCGACGTGATGCACGAGACGACGGCGACCTTCTGCGGCTTCGACGGGTCGGCGACGTCCCAGATGGAGAAGCCGGCGAAGTTGCCCTGGTACAGGTAGTGGCCGTTGCCGAACGTGATGTCGCTGTTCACGAACGTCAGCCCGCGCGCCGTGTCGAACTCGGCCGGCTTGGGCGTGAACGAGACCTGGCGCACGCCCTTCGTGGCGATGCCGGCGTCGAGGAGACCGCCTTTGAGGCCGGTGCGCGGATCGTTCGTGCTCGGATAGGTCTGCGCCGAGAGCGCGCCGGCGAGCGCGCAGAGCGCCGTGGCGCCGACGAGCGCCGAGCGCGCAATGGTACGAGTGCGTGTCATGGGCGGGGTGAGTTGGAAGGGCTGCGGAGCGTGCCGAGCATCTGGCGCATGGTGCCGATCTCCGCGGTCTGCGTGGTCTCGACGTCGTTCGCGAAGACGGAGACGTCGACGTCCTGGGCGGCGCGCGGGCTGGCGTACAGATCGGCGACCATCTTGAGCGCGCCTTCGTGGTGCTGGATCATGTAGCGCAGGTACAGCTCGTCGAAGTCGACGCGGCGCGCCTGCTCGAGCGAGTCGAGCTGCACGGGGGTGAGCATGCCGTTCATCACCATGCCGCGCCAGGAGCCGGTGTCGGGCGCGGCCTGCCGGTTCGCGACGAGCCACTCCTGCATGAGACGGATCTCCGCCTCCTGCGACTGGTCGATCTTCATCGCCAGCCGGAGGAGGCGCGGGCTCGCCTGCCGCCCGGCCGCGAGGCGCGACATGTAGATCGCCTGCGCATGGTGCGCGATCATCCCCTGCATGAACTCCACGTCGGCCTTCGTGTAGTTCGCGCCCGGCGGGATCGTGATCGCGATCCCCATGCTGTGGCCGGCCATGTCGTGGGCGGCCGGCGCGGCGCCGGCGGAGCGGTCCATCCCGGCCATGTCGTGACCGGCCATGTCGTGACCGGCCGCGGCGGGCGACGATGCACTCGGCGCAGAGGCGGGTGCGCCGGTGGGCGCGGGAGTCGTCGCGGGTCGGGCCGGGGAGCAGGCCGCCGCGGCGAGGGCGAGCGCCGCCAGGGGGAGCGACGCCGCGACGCGGCGGCTGTACGGAATGGTCACGAAGTGTTGGCTGCGAAGAGGGACGTACAAGATACGCGGCGAGGCAGGCGGTTCGTTGGACCGCGCGAGCGCACGGCGCGGTCGATCGCGCTCAGCCGCAGCGCTCGCTCGACCGCGCCCACGCGTCGGCCGCCATCGCCTCGAGCACCGTCATGTCCACGTCGGCGAGCCTGTTGACGTACAGGCACGACACCGCGGTCTTGTGTTTCCCGAGCCGCGCCAGCTGCGCCGCGTGTTCGCCGGGGCTCAGCAGGTACAGCGCGAGATTGCCCGCGCGGGGACTGAAGCCGATCCGCGGCATGTCGCCCTCGCGCCCGCTCTCGTAGCGGTAGTGCCGTGTGCCGAAGCCGATGATGCTCGGGCCCCACATCTGCGGCTCGACGCCGGTGACTCGCGTCATCATCGCGACCAGCGCCTGCGCGTCCTGCCGGCGGACGTCGTTCTCGACGCCGCGCAGAAACTCGCTCACGCTCGCGCCGGTCGGCTGGGTCTTGTTCTCGGTCATCGGGGTGCGCTCTCGGTCTCGGATCCGAGCTCCTCGGCGAGGCCGATGAGCAGTCCTTCGGGGCCGCGGATGTAGCAGAGCCGATAGGTCTCCTGATACTGAACGACCTCGCCGACGAGCTGCGCGCCGTGTCTGCGGAGTCTGGCGACCGTCTCGTCGACGTCCGTCACCGTGAACATGACGCGCAGGTAGCCGAGCGCGTTCACCGGAGCCGCGCGATGATCGGCGACGACCGGCGGAGCGAGGAATCGTGACAGCTCGAGCCGACTGTGGCCGTCCGGGGTGACCAGCATGGCGATCTCCACGCGCTGGTGGCCCAGCCCGGTGACGCGCCCGGCCCACTCCCCTTCGATGGTGGCTCGCCCTTCGAGCCGCAAGCCGAGCTCCACGAAGAAGGGGATGACGGCATCGAGCGAGTCCACGACGATGCCGACGTTGTCCATCCGCCTGATGGTCATGTCCTTCGCGCTCCTCCGTGATCGCACCGCTCGGAACACGGTGCTCGGTGACGTCTCACGAGATCAGAAGACGGCGTGTTCGCCGCGATCCGCCGAGCCCTCGCCGGCGATCAGCGATCGATAGTGTTCGGTCAGGGTCTCGACGCCGACCGACGGTGTCGCGTCGGCATCGTAGCGCCGTGCCTGCTCGTTCCACACGAGCATCGACTCGGTCGCATAGTAGCGTCCGATGCGCGCCAGCTCGGCCTTCACCGCGAGCGACGGGAGCACGCGACCGATGGTGCCCAACGTCGCGGCGACGGTATCGAGCAGCCGCACCGGCACGTGCGTGAAGCGCGGCGCCCTGCCGAGCAGCGCGAACAGCAGCTCGCCCTGCGCGCGCGGCGTGATCGCGTCGCCCGGACCGCCGATCGGCAGCACGCGATCCCACCGAGACGGCTCGTCGAGACAGTCCGCGAGGTAGTCGGCCACGTCGTCGTCGGCGATCGGCTTGCACGCCGTGAGCGTGCCGTCGCCGAAGACGAGGAACGGCCGGCCGCGCCGCACGC
Organism: uncultured Gemmatimonadaceae bacterium; assembly: GCA_963843845.1. Lineage (GTDB taxonomy): Bacteria > Gemmatimonadota > Gemmatimonadetes > Gemmatimonadales > Gemmatimonadaceae > Gemmatirosa. The sequence goes on from CAWJMB010000002.1 coordinate 471,178, forward strand.
GTTCGACCTGCCCGGAGAGCGACTTGAAGAACGCCGTGGGACGGACGATCGAGTAGCGCAGCCCCGACGCGATCAGGCGCGCCTCGAACGCGAGCTTCGCGTGCTGAAAGGCGAGCCGCGGCCGCTGCACGCAGATCGCCGAGAGCAGCACGACGTGAGACACGCCCGCCTGTCGCGCTGCGTCGAGCAGGTGCACGTGCGCCTGGTAGTCGACCGCCCACGCGTCGCTCGGTGCTCCGGTGCGCGACGCCATGCACGACACGACGGCGTCGAAGCGTTCGCCGGCGAAGCCATCGCGAGCGATCGACGCCGGGTCGCCGACGTCCCCGGTGCGCACGACGACCGACTCGGCGGGCGCGGCGGCGGGCGCGGCGGCGGGCGCGGGGCGCGGACGCACGAAGCACACGACGTCGTGCCCGCGTCGCACGAGGGCGCGGACCGTCGCGCGGCCGATCGTGCCGGTCGCGCCGGTGACGAGCACGCGCATCCGCGTGGTCACGCCCCGGTTCGCCGCCCGGCCGCGGCTGCCGACGAGCGGTCGCTCGCGGATCGCGCCGCGCTCACCGAGCGACCTCGGCGATCCCGCGCGCCCGGAGCGCCGCGTTCAACGCGGAGAGCCGTGCGGTGTGCAGCGCCTCCCACCGCGCGACGAGCGCCGCGAAGTCCGCGCGCGCCGTGCGCACGGCGGCCGTCGCCTGCGTCGTCGGCGGGTCGTCGGTGTCCTCGACGAGCGTGAGCAGCGACCCCAGGTCGCCACGGATCGACGCGAGCGTCGGCGCGGCCGGTGCACCGCCGCCGCGCCGCGCGCCGCCCGCCTGCCCGACGATCTCGACGAGCGCGCGCTCGAAGGCGCCGATCCGCGCGAGGAGTGCCGAGTCGCGCGTCGCCTCGCGCGCGGTGGCGAGCCCCGCGCGCAGCCGAGCCGCCCGCGCCGTGATCGCCGAGTCGCGGGCGAGCGCGTCGTAGAGCGCGAGCGACGTCGCGTGCATGGAGGCGAGCGTTGCAGCCGACGTGCGCACGCGCGGGTCCATGCGCACGACGAGCGGCTGCGTGTACGTGCGACCACCGACCCTCAGGCGCACCGTGTAGCGCCCCGGCGCGACGACCGGACCCCGCGGCTCCCTCGGCGTGTCGCCGGGGGTCGCGGAGATCGGGTACTGGCCGGACTGCGCGCTCGTGCCGGCCGGCGGCGGGTAGTGCAGGTCCCAGACGAAGCGGTGAAAGCCGGGCGCGGCGGAGAGCACCTGCGTCGGCCGGATCCAGTAGCGCGGCGTGTTCCCGATGTCGGCGGGCGCCATCGCCGTGTCGCGGCTCGTGAACGTGCGCACGACGCGTCCGTTCGGCGCGAGCATCTCGAGTGTCGCGTCGCCGGAGACGCCATCGCCGAGGAAGTAGTCGATGAGCGCGCCGTCGGGCGGGTTCGGCGCCCACGGCTCGTCAGGCGGGATCGGCGTGTCCGGGTACTTGCTGAAGCGGAAGCGCCACGTGAGCCCCGGCGCGAACAGCGTCGCCGCGGACGAGGCGGTCAGGGGCCCGATCTGTCGCAGCGCGGCGATGCCGTCGAGCACGTAGAACGAGCGGCCGTGGGTGCCGACGACGAGGTCGTCGTCCTTGATGACGAGGTCGCGGATCGACGTCGCCGGCATGTTCAGCCGCAGCGACGACCAGTGGTCGCCGTCGTCGAACGAGACCCACACCTGGTCTTCGGTGCCGGCGTAGAGCAGCCCGCGCCGCTTCGGGTCCTCGCGCACGACGTTCACGACCTCGCCGTCCGGGATGCCGTTCGTGATGTGCGTCCACGTGCGCCCGCCGTCGTGCGTGCGGTAGATGTGAGGCCGCAGCTCGTCGAGGCGGAGCGTGTTGATCGCGGCGTACGCCGTGCCCGCGTCGAAGTGGCCGGCGTCCATGATCGACACCTTGCTCCACGGCCTGGCCCGCAGCTCGGCCGGCGTGACGTCGGTCCAGTGCGTGCCGCCGTCGACCGTCGTCTGGATCAGCCCGTCGTCCGTCCCGGCCCAGATGCGGTTCGCCGTGACGTGCGACGGGGCGATCGTGTAGACGACGCCCGGATGGCGGGCGCGCGCGCTCGCCGTGCTGGCATAGATGCCGACGTTGGGCGGAACGATCGGAATCGGTCCGCGTCAGATCGGGGCTGATCCGCGTCCACGTGTCGCCGCCGGTCGTCGTCTTCCACACGACGTTCTCGCCGAAGTAGAGCGCCTTCGGATCGACCGTCGAGAAGACGAGCGGCGCCGTGCGCAGCGCGCGGTAGCGCGGGTCACGCAGGGCGTGGGGACCGACCTGCTGCACGAGCCCCGTGCGCCGGTCGTAGCGCGTGACCTTGCCGCCGTAGACCAGGTTCGGGTTCAGCGGGTCGGGCGCGACGTAGCCATACTCCTCGACGCCGACCGGGTGCCAGTCCCAGTCCATGATGCGCCCGTCGTCGCCGCGACTCCGCACACAGGCGGAGCCGGACTCCTGCTGGCCGCTGCAGACGCGGTAGGGGAAGTCGAAGTCGGTCGCGACGTGGTAGAACGCTGCCGTCGGCTGGTTGAGCCACGAGCTCCACGTCTCGCCGCCGTTGACGGTGATCACCGCCCCCTGGTCGCTCGCGAGCAGCATCGTCCGCGGGTTGGTCGGGTTGATCCAGAAGCGGTGGTAGTCGTCGCCGCCGGGCGCGCCGCGGAACGCGCTGAACGTCTTTCCCCCGTCGACCGACTTCCACGCGACGACGCTCGCCGTGTAGACGATGTCCGGGTCGTCGGGTCGACCTTCACCTCGGCGAAGTCGGACTCGCGGGTCGACACGCGGGTGTCGGTCGTCGCGCGGTACCAGTGCGCGCCGCCGTCGTCCGAGCGGAACAGCCCGTCGCCGCGCGTCGAGTTCACGGTCGCGAACATGCGGCTCGGGAGCGACGGCGCGAAGGTGAGACCGATGCGCCCGAGGCCGTCCTGCTCGAACGTCGGCAGCCCGTCGCCGTACGGCCGCCACGTCGTGCCGCCGTCGGTCGAGCGATAGAGCCCGCTGCCGGGGCCGTTGAACACGCCGTTCTCCCACGGTCCCTGCCGCGACTCCCACAGCGCGCAGAACAGGATGTCGGGATTCGTCGGGTGCATCACGACGTCGATCGCGCCGGTGTTCTCGTCGCGATACAGCACCTTCTGGAACGAGCGCCCGCCGTCGGTCGATCGGAACAGCCCGCGCTCGGCGTTCGGTCCGTACGGGTGGCCCATGACGGCGACGAACAGGCGGTTCGGGTCGCGCGGGTCGACGACCATCTGCGGGATCTGCTGCCCGTCGCGAAGGCCGAGGTGCGTCCACGTCGCGCCGGCGTCGGTCGACTTGTAGATCCCGTCGCCGGTCGAGAGGTCGGGGCGCTGCAGCCCCTCGCCGCTGCCGACGTAGATGACGTTCGGGTCGGACGGCGCGATCGCGATGGCGCCGATCGAGCCGGTCGGCTGGTCGTCGAAGATCGGCTTCCACGTGCGTCCGTAATCGGTCGTCTTCCACACCCCGCCGTCGACGGCGCCGATGTAGAACACGTTCGGCTGGTCGGGGATGCCGACGGCGGCTTTCGTGCGGCTGGCGCGGAACGGGCCGATCATGCGCCAGCGCAGCTCCGAGTACATGCGCGGCGCGATCGCCTGGGCGTGGAGGGCCGGCGTGACCGTTAGGCAGCCGAGCAGGACGTACGCGAGGCGGCGGAGCGACATGGGCGTTTCACGAGGAGAGGGGCGCATGCAGCTAAAATGGCACGATGCTCGGAATCAACCGACGACTCCCGACGTTCGCTCGCGTTACACTTCTCGCTCCCTCCTCCGGAGAATGCCTGCCGTGCGCATGACGCTCGTGTGCTCCCTCCTCGCGCTCACCGCGATGCGCGCCGTCGCGCAGGCGCCCGTCGACCCCGCGTCGGGGATGCGCTGGCGCGAGATCGGTCCCACGCGCGCCGGCCGCGCCCGCGCCATCGCCGGTGTGCCGACGCAGCCGAACACGTTCTACGCCGGCTTCGACAACGGCGGCGTGTGGCGGTCGACCGACTTCGGCTCGAACTGGGTGCCGCTGTTCGACGACCAGTCGACCGGGTCGATCGGCGCCATCGCCGTGGCGCCGTCCGACCCGAACGTCATCTACGTCGGCACCGGAGCGGGGATCATCCGCCCCGACCTCGCGACGGGCGACGGCGTCTACAAGTCGACCGACGCCGGCCGCACCTGGACGAAGCTCGGACTCGGCGACACGCAGATGATCGCGATGATCGACGTCGACCCGCGCGACCCGAACCGGCTGTTCGTCGCGGCGTTGGGCCACCCGTACGGGCCGAACGCGGAGCGCGGCATCTTCCGGTCGACCGACGGCGGGCGCTCGTTCCAGAAGGTGCTGTACAAGGACGAGTACACGAGCGGCAACGACGTCCGCATCGACCCGCGCGACCCGAACACGATCTACGCCACGCTCTGGCAGCAGCAGCAGAGCTTCATCGAGGGGCAGGGATTCGGCGGCGCCGGCAACGGCATCTTCAAGTCGACCGACGGCGGCACCACGTGGAAGCAGTTGACCGAGGGGCTGCCGGCGGTCATCCAGGCGAACATCGCGCTCGCCACGAACCGGCCGGGAGTGCTCTACGCGACCGTCGCCGGCGCGACGACGACGAACGCGGTGACCGGCCAGGTCGGCTTCTACACGACGCGCGATGGCGGCGAGCACTGGACGAAGGTCGGCGACGACCCGCGTCCGGTCGCGCGCATCGGCGGTGGCGACCTCCCGACGCTCGCCGTCGACCCGACCGACGCGCGCGTCGTCTACAGTGCGTCGGTCGTCATGTGGCGCACCGAGAACGGCGGCGAGACGTGGAGCGCGGTGCGCGGCGCTCCCGGCGGCGACGACTATCAGAAGATCTGGATCAACCCGACCGATCCGAAGATCCTCTTCTCCGTCACCGATCAGGGCGCGGTCGTCTCGGCCAATCGCGGCGAGTCGTGGAGCGACTGGTACAACCAGTTGACGGCGGCGATGTACCACGTGTCGACCGACGATGCGTTCCCCTATCGCGTCTGTAGCGGCCAGCAGGACTCGGGATCGGCGTGCGTCGACAGTCGCTCGTTCGACGGGCAGCTCACGTTCCGCGACTGGCGCCCGGTGAACATCCAGGAGTACGGCATCGCCGCCTCCGACCCGTTCGACCCGGACGTCGTGTTCGGCAGTCAGCGCTCGAACGTCACGCGCTACGACCGCCGCACCGGCCAGAGCAGCCTCGTGGGGCCGGGCGCGCACCAGCGCGGGACGCAGTACGGTCGGAACGTGCGGACGATGCCGCTCGCGTTCTCGCCGGTCGACCACAGAACGCTCTACTACACGTCGAACGTCGTGTGGAAGAGTGTCGACAAGGGAACGAGCTGGACGCGCATCAGCCCCGACCTCGCGCGGGCGACGTGGGCGGTGCCCGCCAACGCCGGGAAGTACGCGAGCACCGTGACGCCGGCGCCGGCCGGCAGCATCACCGCGCTGTCGCCGTCGCCGAGGCGGCTGCAGGTGCTGTGGGCCGGGACGGACGACGGCAACGTGCAGGTGACGACGAACGGCGGCGCGAGCTGGCGGAACGTGACGCCGACGGGCGTCCGGCCGTGGACGCGCATCTTCAACATCGACGCCGGGCACTTCGACACACGCACGGCCTACGTCGCGGCGAACACGATGCGCCTCGACGACATGAATCCGCACTTCTACCGCACGCATGACGGCGGCGCGACGTGGACGGAGATCAACACGGGGATCGCGCCGGGCGCGGTCGCGAACGCCATCCGCGAAGACCCGCGCGTGCCGGGGCTGCTCTACGCGTCGACCGACACGCAGGTGTGGGTGTCGTACGACGACGGCGCGCACTGGGAGTCGCTGCGCCGCAACATGCCGGCGATCTCGGTGCGCGACCTGCAGGTCAAGGACGACAGCACGTGTCTGTGCGCCGACCTCGTCGCCGCGACGCACGGCCGCGGGTTCTGGATCCTCGACGACGTGACGCCGCTGCGCGAGGCGGCTGCGACTGCGGGCGGCGCGCGGGCCGGTGCTCGTGAAGCCGATGACGGCGGTGCGCGTGCGCTTCGCGACGAACGACCCGACGCCGCTGGCCCGCGAGGTGCCGGCCGGGGAGAACCCGCCGCCGGGCGGCATCATCGACTTCTATCTGCCGACGGCGGCGTCGAGCCCGGTCACGCTGGAGATTCTCGATGCGCGCGGCACGGTCGTGCGCACGTACTCGAGCGCGGACATCCTCCCCGACCCCGACCCGGCGCGCGACCCGGTCGCCTACGACCGCATCTGTCAGCGCACCCCGACGGCCCCCGACTGTGGCCTGCCACTGTACTGGCCGGCGCCGCGCATGGCGCTCACGGTGCAGGCGGGGATGCACCGCGTCTTCTGGGACCTGCGCCTCGACCCGGTCTCGGCGGCCGACGTGCCGCAGGGCAGCGACGACGACGCGACGGGCGCGGTCCCGCACCGCACGTACGCGACGGTCTACGCGCCGTGGGCGCCGCCGGGACGGTACACCGTGCGCCTCACGGTGGACGGGGAGCGTGTGACGCAGCCGCTCACGCTCAGGCTCGACCCGCGCGTGAAGACGTCGCCGGCCGCGCTCGCGCGGCTCGCCACACTCACCCGCTCGCTCTACGACGACGCGGTGGCGGCCCATCGAGCGGCGGCGCAGGCGCGCAGCCTCGTGGCCCAGCTCGACTCGTTGGGCGGCACCACGCTGGCAGTCGTCGGGCTCCGCGCGCAGATCGACTCGCTCGCGTCGACCGCGCCGGTGGCGGGCGGGCGCCGCCGTCGGTCCGGGCCGGGCGGTGCCGCCCCGGCGCCGACGCTCGAGAGCGCGAGCGGCGCGCTCGTCGCGGCCGCGATGGCCATGCAGAACGCGGACGTCGCGCCGACCGCCGACCAGGTGGCCGCGGCCGAGGCGGCGCGGGCGCAGTACCGCGCGGTGTGGGCGCGGTGGAGCACGCTCCGGACGACGGGGCTCGCGGCGCTGAACGGGCGGCGCAGGGCGGCCGGGCTCCCGCCGGTCGTGGTGCCGGAGTAAGGGGCGACGCGCGGACGGGCGCGCGTCGCCACGTGATGCTGATCGCGCGACCCGTCAGGCCGTCGCGCCGCCGCAGCTCGAGCCGGCGCCCGCGGTGCAACCGAAGCAGTGAGCTCCCAACGTGATCTCGCGTCCGTCGAGCCGCGCCCGGTCCCACGCGAAGATCGTCTGCGGCACGCTCTCGTGCACCGGCAGCTCGAGCATCTGGTTGAAGTCGCAGTCGTAGAGCGTACCGTCCCAGCCGACCGAGAGCGTGTTGCGGCACATCACGTTCGCCGCCGCCGCCGGATTGAACGCGGTGACGAGCCGCGTCAGGTACTCGGCCGTCTGTCCCGTCTCCTCGAGGTGCTCCAGGAAGCGCGAGATCGGCATGTTCGTGATCGTGAACAGATTCGTGAACTCGATGCCATGCAGCCGGCGGAGCTGGCGCCGCCAGTCGGCCTCCATCGCCGCCTGGTTGCCGGGAAGGAAGGTCCCGACCGGGTTCGTCACGAGGGTCAGCGACAGTCCGGTCCCCGCCTGTCCGTAGCCGAGCGCGTTGAGCTGCCGGAGCGTGGCGATCGATTGCTCGAAGACGCCGTCTCCCCGCTGCGTGTCCGTGTTCTTCGCGCGGTAGTGCGGCAGCGACGCCACCACCTCGACGCGGTGCTCGGCGAAGAACGCCGGGAGATAGCGATAGTTCGGGAGCTGCGCGATGGTGAGGTTGCAGCGGTCCATCACGTGCACGCCGGCCGCCGTCGCGCGCTCGACGAGCTCGCGCCAGCGCGTGTGCAGCTCGGGCGCGCCGCCCGTGATGTCGAGGGTGCCGACGTCGGCCGACTCGATGACCTCGAGGCACGCGTCGACCACGTCGTCCGGCATCATCTCGGTCCGGTCCGGCCCCGCGTCCACGTGGCAGTGGCGGCAGGTCTGGTTGCACTTGCGCCCCACGTTCATCTGGAAGATCTCGACCCGCGCCGCTCGCAGCGGGTAGAGGCCGGCGCCGTCGAGCGCGGCCTCGAAGCTCCGGCCGGCGCCGGACACGTCGCCCGACGACCGGCCTAACGCCGCGTCGAGCGTCGCACGCTGCGTCGCGGTCGCCGAGAGCGGGGCCCCGCGCTTCTGCAGGGTCGGGAGCACGCGGCCAGTGATCGACGGCATCTCAGCTCACATCCCGAGCGCGTCGACGCGGTTGCGCATCTGCAGCCCGTGCACGAGCGACGCGCCGCCGCGGATCGCGCAGGCGACGTGCACCGCCTCGGTCATCTGCTCGGAGTCGCACCCCTTCGCGAGCGCGTCCTGCGAGTAGGCGTCGATGCAGTACGGACACTGAATGGCGTGCGCGACGCCGAGGGCGATGAGCGACTTCTCGCGCTCCGACAGCGCGCCCTCGGCGAACACGGCGGCGTAATACGCGAAGAACTTCTTCGCGAGCTCGGGCGCCTCGGTGCCGATCTCCGGGAAGCGCGCGAGATCGGCGGCGTTGTAGTAGTGCTGATGGGTGGACACGAGCTAACGTGTTCGGGTGGACTGGTGCTCGACGCGGCGCATCCGATGCGCGAGTGCGCGCGTACCTCGTGAGCGTACGTCACGAGAAACCGAACGGATGGGAGCACGCAGTGATCGGCATCGTCGGCGGAACGGGGTTCTACGCGTTGGACGGGCTCGCGGTGCGCGAGACGCGCGACGATGCCACGCCGTTCGGTCCGCCGTCGGCGCCGGTGACGGTCGGCGAGTGGAACGGCGTGCCCGTCGCCTTCATGGCCCGCCACGGCGCCGGCCACGCCCTGCTGCCGGGTGAGATCGACTATCGCGCGAATCTGTGGGCGCTGAAGGCGGCGGGTGTCCGGCGGGTGATCGGCGTGTCGGCCGTCGGGAGTCTCCGCGCCGAGCTGGCCCCCGGCGATCTCGCCGTCCCGAGCCAGTATCTCGACTGGACGCGCGGACGGCGCGCGGCGACCTACTTCGGCGACGGCATCATCGCGCACGTCTCGACGGCCGAGCCGACCTGTCCGGCGCTCACCGGCCGGCTCGTGCGCGCCGCGGACGCGGAGGGTACGTCGCTCCACACCGGCAAGACCTACGCGTGCGTCGAGGGCCCACGGCTCGGCACGCGCGCCGAGAGCGCCTTTCTGCGCGGAGCGGGGTGCGACCTCGTGGGGATGACGAACGTGCCCGAAGCGTTCCTCGCCCGCGAGGCGCAGCTCTGCTACTGCACGATCACCATCGTCACCGACTACGACTGCTGGCAGGACGACCCGGCGCAGCACGTGAGCGTCGACCGCGTGCTCGCCCTCTACCGCGCGAATGTCGGCCGGGTGCAGGCGCTCCTGGCGCGCGCGCTCGCCGACCCCGCGCCGTTCGGCGACTGCGGCTGCCGCACGAGTCTGCGGCACGCCCTGCTCACGCCGGACGCGGCGCTCTCGGACGCGCAGCGGCGCTACGTCGACTTCCTGCGCGCGTGAGCAGGCCCGAGCGCACCACGTGAGCGCGACGGGCGACCCGCTGGACGACGTCGCCGTCGTGATCCCCGTCGCGCCCGGCGACGCGGCCTGGCACGGGCTCCTGCCGGATCTCGCGCCGCTCCCGGGTGGCGCCGTCGTCGTCTTCGCGGGCGCCGCGCCGCTCGACGCGGAGTCGGCGGCCATCGCCGCGGCCGGGCTCGGCGAGCGCCGGTGGACGTGGGTCGTCGCGCCGCGCGGCCGTGCCCGGCAGCTCAACGCGGCCATCGGCACGACCACTCGGGCGCAGCTGTGGTGCCTGCACGCCGACTCGCGCTGCACGCCGTCGACGATCCCGGCGCTCCGCGCGTCGCTCCGCGCCGACGCGCACGCGCTGCACTACGCCGATCTCGCCTTCCTCCCCGACGGGCCGCGCCGCATGCGGCTCAACGCGCTCGGGGTCCGGCTGCGCTCGCGGTGGCTCGGGATGCCGTTCGGCGATCAGGGTTTCTGCCTGCCGCGTGCGCTGTGGGGGAGGCTCGGCGGATTCGACGAAGCGGCGCCGTACGGTGAGGACCATCTGTTCCTGTGGCGAGCGCGGCAGGCGGGTGTCGCGCTCCGCCCGACGGGCGGCGTGGTGCTGACGAGCGCGCGTCGCTACCGCGAGCAGGGGTGGGGGCGAACGACACGCCGTCACGTGGCGCTGACGGTCCGACAGGCCGTCCCGGAATGGCTCGCACTGCGCCGCCGCCGTCGGTCGGCGGTCGGTTCCGTGCCGACGACCCCGCCGGCCGGCAGCCGATGACGACCGGAGCACGGAACGGCGGCACGTCGTCGGCGGTCGCGCTCGCCGTGTGGGTGAAGACGCCCGGCCACGCGCCGGCCAAGACGCGGCTCGCGCAGTCGATCGGCCAACCGGCGGCGAACGTGTTCTACGGGCTGGCCGTCGACGCGGTGCGCGAGAGCGTGGCGTGCGCCGCGGAGCGTGCGCCCGGCCTGCTGGCCCCCTACTGGGCCGTCGCCGAGTCCGACCCGGCGGCACTGGCACACTGGACGGCGTGTCCACACCGGTTCGCGACCGTCGCCCAGGGCCCCGGCGGCCTCGGCGAGCGTCTGGCGCGGGTCTACGACCGGCTCTCGGCGGCGCACCGCGGAGTTCTGTTCATCGGGGCCGACGCCCCGCAGCTCGAGCCGGCGACGCTGCTCGCCGCGGCGCGGTCGCTCGCCGCACCGGTAGACGGACCGGACTTCGTGCTCGGGCCGGCGGACGACGGCGGCTTCTACCTGTTCGGGGGGCGCACGCCGGTCCCGCACGACGTCTGGACGAGCGTGCAGTACAGCGCCACGACGACGATGGCAGAGCTGTCGCCGGGACTCGCGCGCTGCGGACGCGTGCAGACGATCGCTCCAGCGTTCGACGTGGACACGGTGGTGGAGCTGCGCCGGCTGCGCGACCTGCTCGCCGCGCGTCACGACCTGGGCGACGCCCAGCGCGCCCTCGGCCGCTGGCTCGAGACCGCGAGCGACGGGTGGTGAGCGATGCGCCGATGGCGGAGCGCGGCGCCGAGCGCCGACCCGAGCGCCGACCGAGCGCCGACTCGAGCGTACGGTCGTCGTGCCGTTCGTCGCTGGCGCGGTCGCGGTGCTCACGGTGCACCAGAGCATGCTCTGGATGCTTCACGCGCGTGGGCTGGCGCCGTGGCCGGCGTACTCGCGCGCGCCGACGCCGCCGTTCGGCGTGCCGGCGGTGCTCACGGCCGCGTTCTGGGGCGGCGTGTGGGGGATCCCGCTCGCGGCGGTGTGTCGCCGCGCGCCGACGCCTGCGGCCGTGTGGGTGCGGAGCGCGGCGTTCGGGGCGGTCGCGCCCAACGCGGTCGGTGCGGCGCTCGTCGCGTCCGGGCACAGCCCGGCGCCGCGAGCGGGAACAGCGACGACCGCGCTCGCGGCCGCCATCGTGGTGAACGCATGCTGGGCGCTCGCTGCCGCGGCGCTGATGCGTGCGACCCAGCCATCGAGCGAGAGCTGAGGCAGACGTCGCGGTGAAACGGGACGCGCGGTCTGCAGCGAATCGCGGAGGCGTTCGATGTAGTGGGTGTGATGTGCTCCTCGCGAGTCACTGGCCGCGTGACGCGCGAAGGCGTGGGATCGTGCCGCTTGGAGGGCACGTGGAGTGAACGATCGGTCGCTGTGCCACTGCGTGGTTCAGCAGCCTGCGCCGTCGACCGAACACGCGTGACGGACCGAAGTCCCGCCGGCCTGACGCCGGTCATCGCACGAGCCGGAAGTAGGTCCCGAGAAGGCGCTTCACGAACGGTGTCAGCTTCTGCCGGCGCCACGCGTCCGCGGCCTTGCGAAGTGCCTCGCCCTGCGTCGGGTAGGGGTGCATCGTCTCGCCGATCGCGCCGAGCCCGAGCTTCGCCGTCATCGCGAGCGTGGCCTCGCCGATGATGTCACCCGCGCGCGATCCGACGATCGTGACGCCGACGATGCGGTCCGTCCCCTTCGCGAGCCGTACCCGGCAGAAGCCCTCGCCCTCGCCGTCGATCACCGCACGGTCGACGTCGTGCAGTGGGACGTCGACGACCTCGGTCGCGACGCCGCGAGCCGCTGCGTCCGCGCCCGTGAGGCCGACGTGCGCCACTTCCGGGCTCGTGAAGGTCACCCACGGCGTGACGAGCGCGCTCGCCCGCGCGCGGCCGAAGAAGAAGAGCGCGTTCCGCACGACGAGCCGCGCCTGGAAGTCCGCCGCATGCGTGAACTTGAGCGCCGAGCAGACGTCGCCGACGGCGTAGATGCGGGAGTTGCTCGTGCGGAGCCGGTCGTCGACGGCGACGCCGCTGCCGTCCGTCGTACCGGACCCCGGCCGCGTCGAGCCCGAGGCCGTCGACGTTCGGCGTGCGGCCCACGGCCACGAGCAGCGTGTCGCCGTCGAGCGCGAGCGGCTCGCCGTCGCGCCGAACGTGGATCGTCGTGGACGCGCCGCGCGGCTCGACGCGGACCACCTCCGTGCGGAGCAGCAGGCGCACGCCGTCGCGCACCATCGCCTGCGCGACCACGGCCGACGCCTCGGGCTCGTCGCGCGGGAGCACACGCTCGCCGCGGTCCACGAGCGTCACCTCACTCCCGAGGCGCGCGAACGCCTGCGCCAGCTCGCACCCGATCGGGCCGCCGCCGACGACCACGAGGCGCGCCGGGCGGCGGGTGAGCGTGAAGATCGTCTCGTTCGTGTGGTACGCGGACTCGGCGAGTCCGGGGATGGCCGGCACCGCCGCGCGCGCGCCGGCCGCGATCACGGCGCGCCGGAAGGTGAGTCGCGTGCCCGCCGCCTCGACGGCGTCTGGTGCGACGAAGCGCGCCTCGCCGAGGAACACGTCGACGCCAAGCCCGCGAAAGCGCGCGGCGCCGTCGATCGGCGCGAGGCCGGCGCGGACGGCGCGCAGCCGGGCCATCGCGACCGCGAAGTCCGCATCGTCGGCGGACACCGACGGGCCCGCCGAAGCGAGGGGCCGCGCGTCCGGGCCGCGTGCCAGGCGCGCGCCGCGCGGATCAGCGCCTTGCTCGGCACGCATCCCACGTTCAGGCAGTCGCCGCCCATGAGCGACCGCTCGATCAGCGCGACGCGAGCCCCGAGCCCCGCCGCGGCGGCGGCCGTCACCAGTCCGCCGGTGCCGGCGCCGATCGACCACGAGGTGATAGCGGCCCTGCGCGGCGTGGGGTTGGTCCAGTCCGCCGGACGCACCGCCGCACGGAGCCGCTCGTCGGCCTCGTCGCCGGCGAGAAGCGTGGGGTGGAGCGTGGTGGCGTCGCGCGGCGCGCCGCTGGTCACGGCCGTGCCTCGGCGGCGTCGCGGGGCGCAGCGCCGGAGGCGTGCAGCGCGCGGCGTGCCGTGCGCGTCACGAGCAGCGTGACGGCGATCGTCGCGACGAGGCCGAGCCCGACGACCGCGTAGTAGCCCGCGCCGTGCGTCGGCGCGCGCGCCGCCGGCCGCCGCGGCGACGTCGCCGGCCACCTTCCCGGCAGTACGACGTAGAGCACCGTGCCCGGAAGCATCCCGACCGACGCGACGAGGTAGTCGGGGAAGCGGACGCGCGTGAGCCCGAGCAGGTAGTTGAGCAGCGTGAACGGAAACGACTGGCGAGAGGCGGAGCAGGAAGACGATCCGTCGGCCGTCGGCGGCGATCGCCCGGTCGATGGCGGCGAAGCGCGGTTCACGCGCCACACGCCGCTCGACGATGCCGCGCGCCACGTAGCGTGCGATCAGGAACGCCCCCGACGCGCCGAGCGTCGCGCCGAGGAAGACCCACGCCGCGCCGGCCCACACCCCGAAGATCGCGCCGCCGGCCAGGGTGAGCAGCGACCCTGGCACACCGCAGACCGTGGCGAGCGCGTAGCCGACCACGAAGGCCAGCGGCCCGAGCGCGCCGAGCTCGCGCACGCGCGCCGCGAACTGCGGAACGTGGGCGCCCAGCGCGCGGCCGGCGACGACCAGTCCCACGATCACGAGCGCCGCCATGCCGACCCGGAGCGCGAGCCGCCGGCGAGGCGGGAAGGAGTCCGTGGAGGGCATCGGCGAGTGGAAGGAGCGAGCGGAAGGGCGCATCACCCTACGCCGCCGTGCGACGCGCGGATGTGCCGGCGCGCCGATCCGCGGCAGTGTGCCGAGGCATCCAGTACCCTCCGTCGGAACGTAGGTCGGACGATGGCCGCCACGCGCGCACGCATGCACCGACCCACCCATGCCATGGCTTCGCTCCGTTCGTTCGCTGCCCGCGTCGTCGCCCGCTCCGCTGGGCGCCTCGCCGGCCTGCTCGTCGCCGCGTTCGTGACGTCGGCGCCCCTCGCCGCGCAGGCGCCGTTCGATCACGCGCGCGTTCGACGCCCTGCTGCGGGCGCACGTGCGCGACGGCATGGTCGACTACGACGCGTTCGCCGCGGCGCCGGAGTTCGCGGCGTACCTGGCGACGGCTCGCGGCGTTCGATCCGGCCACGCTCTCCACCGCGGAGCAGGTCGCGTTCTGGATCAACGCCTACAACGCGTACACCATCCGGCTCATCAACGCGCACCACGAGCGCGAGTCGATCCGCAACATCAACAAGACGTTCGGGATCGTGAAGGCGTACGGGCCGTGGAAGGAGAAGCTCGCCGTCGTCGGCGGGCGGGCCTACGGCCTCGACGAGATCGAGCAGGACATCCTCCGGAAGCGGTTCCGGGAGCCGCGCATCCACTTCGCGCTCGTCTGCGCGGCGATGGGATGCCCGCCGCTGCGCAGCGAGGCCTACGTCGGGAGCCGGCTCGACGCGCAGCTCGACGACCAGGCGCGCGCCTTCCTCCTGCGGTCGCCGGCGAAGAATCGCGTCGACGTGGCGACCGCGCACCGTCTACCTCAGCCCGATCTTCGTCGAGTTCCGCGACTACATCAAGGACTTCGGCGGTTGCGAGGCGGCGGTGGGGCGCTACATCGCGCGCTACGTTCCCGCCCGGCGCCGAGCGCGATCTGCTGACGAGCGGACGGTTCCGCGTGGTGAAGACGGCGTACGACTGGACGCTGAACAGCCAGGCCAACGCTCGCCGGGGCGCACGGCGGTCGCAGCATGCAGCGCCGCCCGCGTCCCGCGCCTTCGCGACATCCTGCGCCGCCCGGTCGGCGCCGAGGCGCGCGCGCTGCTCGCCGGAACTGGGAGTCGCTCGCGCCCGCGATGCGCGTGCCGCAGCAGATGTTCGGTCGCCAGGGAAACGGCTGCGGCGCCACCATCGGCGCGATGCCGCGCTGCGACTTCGCCTGCCGCGGCTGCTACCTGAACGCCGAGGCGAACCGCATCCCGGCGGAGTCGGTCGAGGCGATCAAGGCGCAGATGCGGCCGTCTGCGTCCCGTGCTCGGCCACGCGGGCAACCTGCAGCTCACCGACGGCGAGGTGACGCTCCGGCCCGTCGGAGGAGGTCGTCGAGCTGCTGCGGTACGCGCGCTCGCTCGACCTCATCCCGATGCTCATGACGCACGGCGACTCGTTCCGCCGGCGGCCCGGACTGCTCGAGCGGCTGATGGTCGAGGGCGGGCTCACCGAGGTGAGCATCCACGTCGACACGACGCAGCGTGGCCGGCAGGGCGAGCGCGTGGCGTCGCGCGTCGACCGAGGCGGAGCTCAACCCGCTGCGCGACGAGTTCGCGGCGATGATCCGCGACGGCGCGGCGCACCACCGGCCGCCGCTGCGCGCCGCGACGACGATGACGGTCACGCGCGAGAATCTCGAGGGCGTGGCCGACGTGGTGCGCTGGGTGGCGCGCCACAGCCGACGCCTTCCGGCTCATCAGCTTCCAGCCGATCGCGCAGGTGGGGCGCACCGAGGCGGGGTACGGCGGCGGCGTCGACGGTCGAGCGCGCTGTGGGACGAGGTCGCCGACGGGGCTCGGCGTCGCGGGCGGCGCGGCGCGCATGGCGCAGCTGGGCGTGTGGTTCGGGCACGAGGCGTGCAACCGCATGGTGAACGGCGTGGTCGTGCGCGCGCCCGGTGACCGCGCGACCTACCACGCGCTGCGCGACGCCGCCGATCCCACTGGACGTGCGGGTCGTCGACGGCTTCCTCGCGCGCTTCGGCGGCGATCTCGTTCCGCCTCGACGGCCGGCGCGAGCGGCTCGCGCGTCTCGCGGGGTGACGCGCGCGGCGCCGGCGTTCGTCGTCGGCAACCTCGCTCCCCGTAGGCGCGCCACTGGCTGCGCCGCGTCGGCGACGGCGGCGCGCTGCGCGGCGCCTGGCGGCTCGCGACGCGGCGCGTCGTCGACGGCGCCGCTCGTGCTCGTCAGCCACCACTTCATGAGCCGCGAGGAGCTGCGAGACGCCGCTCGGCCAGGAGCGGCTCGCGCACTGCGTCTTTCACGTGCCGGTGAACGGCGAGCTGGTCTCGATGTGCGAGGTCAACGCGCTCGGCGTGCGGGAGCGCTACTACGCGGACCTGGCGCGCCGCGAGCGTCCGGGCCTCACGACCGAGGGCGGCGCGGGTGCCGCCGACGATCGGGAGACCCGGACGATGCGGACGGGGCGGGGCGAGGGAGAGACGCTCCGGGCGTGACGTCCGGAGCGACGATGGCGTGGCCCCTGAAGGAGCCACGCCATTCGCCGCCGCTACCGGTCGGCGCTCACCTCACCGCTGCCGCCACCACCAGAAGGCGAAGGGGCTCGCCTCCTGCTTCGGGACGATCCCGCCGTTGATGTCCTCCTGCTCGTCGCTCACGGGCATGTCCGCCATCGCCGCGTTGTCTCCCGTCCCCACCCGCTCGACGCGGAACGTCTGCTTGTAGGTCTGTCCGCCGGCCGAGAGCGTCACCGAGTACGTCCCCGCGTCGACGAGCGTGCCGGCGCCGCCGAACCCGCCGCCGCCACCGCGCCCGGCCGGTGCGGGCGGACGGACGCCGATCAGCTCCCACACGCGCTGTACCGGATCGAGCGTCTGTGCCGCACCGCCGCGACGACCGGCGTTCTGCGCCCCTGCGCCGACACCGCCCCCGCCGCCGCCGCCGCCACTCTCACCGGCTGCGGTGTCGGCCGCCGCACCGCGACCGCGCGCCGCGCCGCCCGGCGCCGCCGGCGGCTCCGCAGGACGGGCGCAGAACGTGTCCCACTGCGTCATCGGGTGCTCGCAGCCGGGCGTCGCGCGGCCGGCGAACTGCGCGGCGGCCCCGCCGCCCGCCCCGCCGCCGGCCCCGCCGCGTCCACCGCCCGCGCCGCCGCCGAACCCGCCCGGCGCCGGCGTCGGCGCGATCAGCAGGTTCACCGCACGCTGCACGGTCCCCAACGCCGTCGTGTCGTACCCCGCCTTGCGCAGCGAGTCGAGCACCTGCGGCGCCCGTGCCCGCAGCAGGATGCTGTCACGCCGCTCGGCCGGGGTCGAGCTCGCGGCGCGGCGCGGGGGCGCCGGTGAACGCCCACTCACCGTGTGCACGCCCGCGGCGGCTCGGGCCGGTCGCCTGATACAGCTGCGTGCCCGCGGCGTCGCTCACCGTCACGCGCACCGGGCCGGTGACCGAGTCGCTGCAGGCGGTACGTGATGGTCGCGCCGTAGGCCGGCGACTGGAACGCGATGAGGTGCTGCCCCCAGCCGTTGCCCGGCAGCCCCTGCGACGGCCCCTCGCCCCACTGGAACGCCGTGCGCGGCGCGAACAGCGTCGCCGCGTCGGCCATCGCCTTCGGCGTCATCTGCTCGAGCGCCGCGATGTCGACGATCCAGAAGCCGCGGCCATGCGTCGCCGCGATCAGCTCGCGGTCGCGCGGATGGATCTTGCAGGTCGTACACCGGCACGCTCGGCAGGCCGCCGACGAACTTCGACCACGTCGTGCCGCGGTCGAGCGACGCGTACACGCCGACGCGACGAGCCGACGAACAGCAGGTCGCGGTTGTGCGGGTCCTCGCGGATCACGTGCAGGTAGTCGCGCCGGGCTCGTCGTTCGGCAGGTTGTTCGACGATCGAGCTTGAAGCGTCTTGCCGCCGTCCTCGGTCATGTAGAGGTACGGCGTGAAGTCGTTCCAGCGATGATTGTCGAACGCGACGTAGAACGTGAGCGTGTCGAAGTGCGCCGGCTCGACGCGCGTCACGTACACGTCCTTGCTCGGCAGGCCGGGGAAGCGGTCGCGTCAGGTTCTCCCACGTGCCGCCGTCGTTGTGCGTCATCCAGACGTTGCCGTCGTCGGTGCCGGCGAGCAGCAGGCCGGGCTTCACGTACGACTCGGCGAGCGCCACCACCGTGCCGTACGTCTCGGCGCCCGTCACGTCGAGCGTCACGCCGCCGGTGAACTGTGTCGGCGGTGTCCATCCGCGCCGTGCATCTGCTTCGACAGGTCGGGCGAGATGGTGAACATCTCCTCGCCGCGCTTCAGCGACTTGAAGCACCTTGTTGCCGCCGAGGTAGAAGACGCGCGGGTTGTGCGGCGAGAGGAAGAACGGCGAGTTCCAGTTGAAGCGCGTGATCAGCGTCGGTCGAGTCCCGCTTCTGCTGCGCGCGCAGCGTCGCGATGCGCGCTGTTGACCGCCGCGCGACGCCGGCTGCGAGCGGGTCGCCGCGCACGACGGCGATCGAGTCCTCCCACTGGCGGTAGCGCTCCTGCCACGTCGGCTTCGTGACGCGGAGCGTCTGGCCGGTCTTGAGGTTGCGCGCCTGCATGCCGGCGTTCTGCGACTCGCCCCACACCCACTCGGTCCGTCGGGTCCTGCGCCGTGTAGAAGCCGTCGCCGCCGGCGATCGTGAACCAGTACGAGTTGTTCTGAGCGCCTGCGGCGCTTGCGGCTCGGGCCGCACCACGAGCCGTTGTCCTGCGCGCCGGCGCAGATGTTGTACGGCACCTGGCATGTCGTAGCTGACCTCGTAGAACTGGCGCGAGCGGGAGGTTCATCGGGTAGAAGAAGTTGCCGCCCTTGTCGAACGTGATCGCGATGCCGCCGTCGTTCGCGAGCGCCCAGCGCTCGGGGTCGTTCGGGTCGATCCAGATGCCGTGGTCGTCGACGTGCACGCCCTGCGCGGCGTTGCTGCGTCGTCTTGCCGCCGTCGTTCGACACCTGGAGCTCGGTGCGACGAGAAGTAGACGCGGTCGGCGTTCTTCGGGTCGACGCGCACCTGCGAGTAGTAGAACGGGCGCACGTTGATGTTGTTCATCTGCGTCCACGTCTTCGCCGCGCGTCGGTGCGAGCGATAGAGGCCGTTCGCGCGCGGCGCGCTGCCCGATCCGCATCGGCCCGTTCGGCGTCGAGCGACCACGCCTTCGGTCAGCGCGTAGACGACGTTCGGGTTGCTCGGCGCGATCGGCGAGGCCGATGCGGCCCTTCACGCCTTCGGGATAGCCGCTGCCCTTGATCTCCGTCCACGTCGTCGCCGGCGTCGGTGCGACTTCCAGAGCGCCGAGCCGGGGCCGCCGCTGTTGAGCGAGTACGGGCGTGCGATAGCGCTCCCAGCTCGCCGCGTAGATCGACGTCCGGGTTGCGCGGGTCGAGCGCGACGTCGACGAAGCCGGCGCGGTCGCTGACGAACTTGATCGAGCGTCCACGTCTTGCCGCCGTCGGTGGTCTTGTAGAGGCCGCGCTCCGGCGTTCGGCTTCCACGCGGCGCCGAGCGCGGCGACGTAGACGACGTTCGTGTTGCGCGGGTCGATCGACGATGCGGCCGATGTGCTGCGTCTTCTCGAGGCCCATGAGCGTCCACGTCATGCCGCCGTCGGTGCGACTTGTAGACGCCGGCGCCGGGCTCGATGGTGTTGCGCGAGTTCGGCTCGCCCGTGCCGGCCCAGACCGTGTTGCGTGTCGGTCGGCGCGATGGCGAGCATGCCCATCGAGATGACGCGCTTGTCGTCGAACACCGGGCGCCAGGTGATGCCGTTGTTCGTCGTCTTCCAGATGCCGCCGCCCGCGGCGGCGACGAAGATCGTCTTCGACGGGCCGGGAATGCCGACGACGTCGGAGAGGCGGCCCATGAAGTTCGCCGGGCCGACCGTGCGCCAGCGGAAGCCGGCAACGGTCGCGGAATCGAGGGACTGCGCCGGGACAGTCGTCGCAGCGAGCGCGAGGCCGAGCGCGGTGACGCCGAGCGCGGCGAGGGTGGAGCGGGATCGGAGCATACGGCGATGCTGGGGGGTCGCAGGAAGGGGCAGCGGCAGGGCGGGCACGGTCGGTCCGTCGCGTTCGCCTGCGTCCACTAAACGCGCACCCCGCGAAAAGTGATGCGCCCAACGCACCGGGGCGGCCCGTGCGTTATCGTCGTCAGCACTCACCCGCCCGCCAGGAGTCGTTCATGCTCGTCCCCTCTCGCGCCGGCCGAGTCGCGGCCGCCCTCGCCTTCGTGCCGCTCGCCGCGTGGACCGCGCAGCGCGTCGTTCCCCACTCGGCCGCGTCGGCCGCGTCGGCCGCCGCCGCGCTTCCCGACTCGTCGTTCCTCAAGTCGTATCGGTGGCGCAACATCGGCCCCGATCGCGGCGGCCGCTCGATCGCCGTCGAGCGGCGTGAAAGGCCGCCCGAACGAGGCGCTACTTCGGCGCCGTCGGCGGCGGGCTGTGGAAGACGACCGACGGCGGCGAGAACTGGGCGCCGGTGACCGACGGCCAGATCACGCAGCGCGTCGGTCGGCGCGGTCGCGGTGTCGGAGATCGAATCCCGACGTCGTCTACATCGGCATGGGCGAGACGTGCATCCGCGGCAACATCATGCCCGGCGACGGCGTCTACAAGTCGACCGACGCCGGCAAGACGTGGACGCACATCGGCTTCCGCGACGTCGGACGCGATCTCGAAGATCCGCATCCATCCGACGAACCCGAACATCGTGTTCGTCGCGTCGTTCGGCAAGTACGGCGTCGCCGAGCGAGGAGCGCGGCGTGTTCAAGAGCGACCGACGGCGGCAAGACGTGGAAGCAGCGTGCTGTTCCGCGACGACGAAGACCGGCGCGATCGACATCTCGATCGACCCGAACAACCCGAACGTGCATGTACGCCGCGATGTGGGAGGCGTACCGCAAGGAATACCAGATGTCGAGCGGCGGCCCGGGCAGCGGCCTGTTCAAGTGGACCGACGGCGGCGAGACGTGGACGGAGATCACGCGCAACCCGGGGCTGCCGGCCGGGCGTCGATCGGCCGCATCGGCGTCGCGGTGTCGGCGGCGAACCCGAACCGCGTGTACGCGCTCGTCGAGAACGACAACGGCGGCCTGTTCAGCTCCGACGACGCCGGCGCGACGTGGACGCTGGTGAACGCGAACCGCAACATCCGCCAGCGCGCGTTCTACTACACGCACGTCTTCGCCGACCCGAAGAACGCGGACGTCGTCTACCTGCAGAACACGGCGCCTTCCGCTCGACGGACGGCGGCAAGACGCTGCGACGAACGGTCGGCGACGGACACGCACGGCGACTTCCACGACCTGTGGATCGATCCCGACGACTCCGACGCACATGGTCGTCGCCAACGACGGCGGCGGCGCGGTGACGACGAACGACCGGCGCGCGCACGTGGACGGCGCAGGACTTCCCGACGCGCGCAGTTCTACCACGTCGTCGCGACGACGCACATGCCGTTTCACGTCTGCGGCTCGCAGCAGGACAACAGCACGCTGTGCATGCCGTACAACTGGAACCTGCGCGTCGGCGGCGGCGGCGACGCGGCGGCGGCGGCGGACGCGGCGGCGTGCACGCGCCGGCGGCATCGTACAGTCCGTCGGCGGCTCGGAGAACGGCTACATCGCGCCCGACCCGCGCGACCCCGACCTGTTCTACTCGGGCACGAACAACGGCGGCGGCTACCTCGACAAGTTCAACCGCCGCACCGGGCAGTCGCGCGAGGTGAACCCGTATCCGCGCATGTTCTCCGGGCGAGGAGTCGGCGGTACATCAAGGAGCGCTGGCAGTGGACGTACCCGATCATCTTCTCGCAGGTCGAACCCGCGCGCGCTGTACGTCTCGTCGCAGCGCCTGTGGCGGACGACGGACGGCGGCCAGACAGCTGGGAGCGCTCAGCGGCGACCTCACGCGCCACGACCCGAAGACGATGGGGCAGTCCGGCGGCCCGATCACGGGCGACATGAACGGCCCCGAGGTGTACGGCGTGATCTTCTCGGTCGGCCCGAGCAAGAAGGACGCGAACCGTGCATCTGGACCGGCTCCGACGACGGCCTGGTGCACGTCACGCGCGACGGCGGCAAGACGTGGACGAACGTGACGCCGAAGGACATGCCGGACTTCGGCCGCGTGAGCATGATCGACGCGTCGGCGTTCGACGCGGCCACGGCGTACATCTCCGTGAAGCGGCCGCTGCTCAACGACCGCGCGCCGTACATCTTCCGGACGCACGACTACGGCCGGACGTGGACGAAGATCGTGAACGGCATCCGCGCCGACGACTACGTGCACGCCGTGCGCGAGGACCCGACGCGCAAGGGCCTGCTCTACGCCGGCACGCAGCACGGCGTGTACATCTCGTACGACGACGGCGCGAACTGGGAGTCGCTGTCGCTCAACCTGCCCGACGTGCCGGTCGTCGACCTCATCGTCGAGCCGAACGAGCTCGCGATCGCGACGCACGGCCGCGGCTTCTGGGTGCTCGACAACATCGCGCCGCTGCGGCAGTACGCGCCGGCGATGGCCGCGTCGAGCGACCCGGTGCTGTTCGCGCCGCCGGCCGCGGTGCGCGCGACGGGGCCGGTCGCGATCAAGTACTGGCTGAAGCAGCCGGCACAGCGCGTCACGCTGGAGATCCTCGACGCGACCGGGAAGGTGATGCGCGCGTTCGTCCCGGACACCGCGCGGGCGGGCGCGGCGAGCGCGGCGACTGCCGCGCCGAACATGGCGAGCGATTCGATGCGCGCGGCGATGCGCGGCACCGCGGCGGCCCGGAGCCGGGCGGGCCCGACACCGCGGCCGCGGCGGGCGGCGGACCGCGTCGCGGCGGCCGCCGAGTCAGGCGCCGGCGCGGGTGGCCGGGCTGAACACCGTCACGTGGGACCTGCGCACGGCGAGCGCGACGACGTTTCCCGGGATGATGCTGTGGGGCGCGTCGACGAACGGCCCGACGGTGCCGCCGGGCACGTACACGCGTGCGGCTCACGGCCGACGGCAGGAGCGTCACGCAGCCGCTCGTCGGTGAAGCGCAACCCGCGCTTCACCGACGTCACCGACGCCGACCTGCGCGCGCAGTTCGCGCTCGCGACGCAGCATCCGCGACAAGGTGAGCGAGGCGAACGAGGCGGTCATCGACATCCGCGCGCATGAAGGCGCAGGTCGCCGACCGGCTGAAGAAGTCGGCCGACGCGACGCTCAAGGCGCGCGGCGACGCGCTCGTCGCGGCGATCGCGCGCGGTCGAGGAGGAGATCTACCAGGTGCGGAACCAGAGCGGGCAGGACCCGCTCAACTTCCCGATCAAGGTCAACAACCGCATCGCGTCGCTGCTCGGCGTCGTCGCGAACAGCGAGGCGCGCCCGATCGCGAACGCCGACCCGATCTTCCGCGACCTCGTCGCCGAGCTGAAGGTGCAGACCGACCGTCTGCAGCGGGTGCTGGGTACCGAGCTCCCCGCGTTCAACGCCGAGGCGCGCCGGCTCGGGCTCGAGCAGGTGACCGCACCCCGGCCGATCGTGCAGTGATGCGTGCGGCCATCGTGGTCGCGTGCATGGTCCCCGGCATCGTCGAGGCGCAGCGGACGGCGGCGACGCTGTCGGGGCGCGTGACCGACACCGCGGGCGCGCCGCTCGCCGGCGCCCGCGTCACCCTCACGGAGCTGTCGCGCGAGGCGATCACGCGGGCCGACGGGCGCTACGCGTTCGCGGGGCTGCCGACCGGTCGCTACACCGTCGTCGCACGACGGCTCGGCTACGCGTCGCGCTCGGTCGTCGTCGCGACGGCGACCGAGCGCGGGGCGCACGACTTCGCGCTCGTGCCGACCGCGTTCCGCATCGAGCCGGTGACGGTGACCGCGGCCGCGGGCCCGACCGAGGCGTTCCGCTCGGCGCGGTCGATCGGCGTGCTGACGCAGGACGCGCTGCGGCGCGAGGCGAGCATCTCGCTGGCCCACTCGCTCGTCTCGCTGCCCGGCGTGCGCTCGGTCAGCACCGGGCTCCAGATCGGCAAGCCGGTCGTGCGCGGTGTGTCGGGCGCGCGGGTCCTCACGGCGGACGACGGGCTCCGCATCGAGGACTATTCGTGGAGCGATGAGGACGCGCCGTCGATCGACGCACGCCTCGCCCAGCGCGTCGAGGTCGTGCGCGGTCCGGCGAGCGTGCTCTACGGGTCGGACGCCGTCGGCGGCGTCGTCAACGTCGTTCCCGAGGCGCTGCCGGTGGCCGAGGCGGGAGGCTCGGTTCGCCATACGAGCGCGGAGCTCTACGGCGCGACGAACAACGCGGAGGTCGGCGCGTCGCTGCGCGTGGAAGGCGCGGTCGGACGTGTGGGGTACCGCGCGTTCGGCGTCGGGCGCGTGGCCCAGAGCTACCACACGCCGGCCGGGGCGGTGGCGCACACGGGCTTCGGCGGCGGCAACGGGCAGCTCGCGGTCGGGCTGCGCGGCGCGCGGTCGAACACGACGCTGCGCGCCGTGCACTACGGCGGAGAGTTCAAGCTGCTCGAGGCGGTGCCGGCGACCGCCCCCGCCGGCGCGGCCGGGGCGGAGGAGGAGGGCCCCGAGCGCAAGCTGCTCGACGACCGGGTGCAGGTGGTGCACGAGCGCCTCGTCGGCGGGGTGCGCGTCGAGGCGAAAGGGCAGTTCCAGCGGCATTCGCTGATCGAGGTCTCCGACGACTGCATCCCGCCGCCCGGCGCGACGGCGTGCGTGAAGCCGCCGGGGGTGAAGGAGGCGACGGCGTTCGACCTGCTGCTCAACACGGCCGTCGCCGATCTGCGCGTGCACCATGGCGGCGACCGCGACGGCGGGGTGCGCGGCACGGTCGGCGTGTCGGGGATGTACCAGACGAGCGATTCGCGCGGCCCGATCTTCCTCGTCCCGGACGCGACGTCGGCCACCGTCGCGGGGTACGCGCTGGAGCAGTGGACGGCGGGGCGGCTCACGGTGTCGGGCGGCGCACGCGTCGACCACCGCGCGCTCCGCGCGTCGCCCAACGCGCAGCTCTCGCTCGCCCGGCGCGACGCGCGCGACTGGACGGCGGCGACGTTCGACGCGGGGCTCGTCGTGCGGGCGACGCCGGCGCTGTCGCTCGTCGCGAGCGGCGGCACCGGGTGGCGCGCGCCGACGCTCTTCGATCTCTACGCGAACGGTCCCCAGCTCGCGGAGGCGCGCTACGAGATCGGCGACCCCGGGCTGCGCACCGAGTACGCCACGAACGGCGAGGCCGGCCTGCGCTGGTCGAGCCCGCACGTCCGCGCCGAGGCGACCGCGTTCGCCACACGGATCGACGACTTCATCTACGTGACGCCGACGGCGCAGACGGCGTCCGGGCTGCCGCTCGTTCGCCACGTCCAGACCGATGCGCGCTTCGCGGGCGTCGAGTCGCTGGCGGAGGTGGCGGTCGCGGCGCCGCTCACGCTGCGTGCGCGGCAGGACTACGTGCGCGCCACGAACCGCGCGACCGGCGCGCCGCTCCCGCTCATCCCCCCGGCGCGCGGTGCCGTCGGCGGCACGCTCCACACGACCGGCGCCGCTCACCCCACCGCGCTCTCGGCCGAGGTCGAGCACGTGGCGCGGCAGACGCGGCTCGACGTCAACGACGTGCCGACGAACGCCTACACGCTCGTGAACGTCGACGTCGAAGGGGAGCGCACGCTGCACGGGCGCGCGTACCGACTCGACGTCGGCGTGCACAACGTCGGCGACGTGGCGTACCGCGACTTCCTGAGTCGGTACAAGCGGTTCGCGCTCGATCCGGGGCGCAACGTCACCGTCCGGCTGTCGACGGGCTGGTGATCGTCCAGCACTCTCCATTCCCACACTCGTATGACCGTTCGCTCGTGGCGTCAGCTCCACCGCTGGGTCGGCTTCCCGGCCGCCGTGTTCCTGCTCTTCGCGGCGACGACGGGGACGCTCGTCGCCGGCACCGAGTTCTTCGGCGAGGACGAGGCGCTGCGCGAGCGCACGCGTGACCTCGTGAGCCCGGTGACGGTCGCGTCGCCCGCCGCGGCGCTGGGCGACCCGCTCGCCCGCGCCGTCGCCGCCGCGGCGCAGCGCTCGGCCGGCGCGCCGATCGACAAGGTCGAGATGCAGCTCAAGGGCGACCAGCCGACGGTGACGCTCTTCACCGGCAAGCCGAACGGCGGCGAGGACCGCAAGCTCGTGTTCGACGCGCGCACCGGTACGCTGCTCCACGACGAGGCGTACGCCGACAAGCCGTTCCTCTACCGCCTGCACAGCGGCGAGGCGTTCGGCGACGGCGGGCTCGTGCTCGCGATGCTCTGGGGGCTCGCGCTCATCGTTCTGTCGATCACGGGGTTCTACATCTATTTCACGATGCGCGGCACGCGCGAGCGGAGCGGGGTGCGGCGCGTGTTCTGGTAGTTCCAATCGAGAGATTGGGATGGCAGGCGTTCCCCACTCGCTCGAAGAGGCCCATCCAGTGACGCGCTTTCGCTCCGCCCGGCCTCGTCGCCAGCCTCGTCGCCAGCCTCGTCGCCAGCCTCGTCGCCAGCCTCGTCGTCCCGAGTCTCCTGAGCGCGCAGCTCGCGCCCGCGGCCGACTCCGTGCTGCGCCGCCTCTTCGCGTCGCCGACGTACACGCCCGAGCGCTTCGGGCCGGCGCAGTGGCTCGCGAGCGGCGAGCGCTACACGACGCTCGAGCCGGCGGCGGGGGGCGGGACGGACATCGTCGAGTACGACGCGGCCACGGGGCGGCGCGCGGTGAAGGTCGCGGCGGCGCGGTTGACGCCGCCGAACGCGAGCGCGCCGCTGCGCGTCGACGACTACACCTGGTCGCGCGACGGCAGTCGACTCCTCGTCTTCACGAACACCGAGCGCGTCTGGCGCGACAACACGCGCGGCGACTACTGGGTGCTCGACCTGCGCACGAACGCGCTCCGCAAGCTCGGTGGAGCGAGCGCGTCGCCGAGCACGCTGATGTACGCGAAGTTCTCGCCGGACGGCGGGCGCGTCGCGTACGTGCGCGACGGCGAGGTCTACGTCGAGCGCCTCACGGATCCCTCGCCTCGCGCAGGACAGGCTCTCCCGATCACGCGCCTCACGCGCCTCACGCGCGACGCGTCTCGCGCGCGCGTGAACGGGATGACCGACTGGGTCTACGAAGAAGAGTTCGGGTTCCGCGACGGCTTCCGGTGGTCCCCGGACGGGCGCGCGATCGCCTACGTGCAGTTCGACATGACCGGCGTGCGCGACTTCACGCTGATCAACGACACCGACTCGCTCTACTCGTTCACGATCCCGATCCAGTACCCGAAGGCGGGCACGACGAACTCCGCGGTGCGCGTCGGCGTCGTGAGCGCGGCCGGCGGGCCGACGACGTGGATCACGCTGACCGGGGACCCCCGTGAACACTACCTGCCCCGGCTGGAGTGGGCGGACAGCGCGACGCTGCTCATGCAGCGCATGAACCGCCTGCAGAACGAAGACGCGCTGCTCCTCGCCGACACACGCACCGGCGCGACGCGCACGATCCTCACGGAGCGCGACAGCGCGTGGGTCGACGTCGTCGACGACGTGCGGTGGCTCGCGAACGGGCGTGAGCTGCTCTGGATCAGCGAGCGCGACGGGTGGCGCCACGCCTACGTCGTGTCGCGCGACGGACGACAGACGCGGCTCGTCACGCCGGGCGCGTTCGACGTGATCGACGTCTCGGCGGTCGACGAGGCGAACGGCTGGCTCTACTTCAGCGCCTCGCCGACGAACGCGACGCAGCGCTTCCTGTACCGCGCATCGCTCGCCGGCGGCGCCGCTCCCGAGCGCGTGACCGCCGCCACCGCCGCGGGCACCCACACGTACGACGTGTCGCCGAACGGGCGGTGGGCGTTCCACACCTCCTCGTCGTTCGACGCGCCGCCGGTCGTGCGGCTCGTCAGCCTGCCGAACGATTCGGCCGTCCGCACCGTGCTCGCGAACGAGCGGCTCCGCGCCGCCGCCGCGCCGCTCGTCGCGCGCCGCGCCGAGTTCTTCCAGGTCGACGCCGCGGGCGTGCCGATGGACGGGTGGATGATCCGCCCGCCGACGTTCGACGCCGCGCGGCGCTACCCGGTGCTCGTGTTCGTCTACGGCGAGCCGGCGTCGCAGACGGTGGTCGATCGGTGGGGCGGCGCGCAGGGGCTCTGGTTCCGCGCGCTCGCCGACATGGGCTACGTCGTCGTCAGCATCGACAACCGCGGCACGCCGGCGCCGAAAGGGCGCGCCTGGCGAAAATCCGTGTACGGCGCGGTCGGCGTGCAGGCGAGCGCGGACCAGGCCGCGGCGTTGGGCACCCTGCTCCGCACGCGGCCGTACCTCGACGCGTCGCGCGTCGCCGTGTGGGGGTGGAGCGGCGGGGGCTCGATGACGCTCAACCTCATGTTCCGCCACCCGGAGCTGTACCACGTCGGCATGTCGGTCGCGCCGGTCCCCGACCAGCGGCTGTACGACACGATCTACCAGGAGCGCTACATGGGGCTCCCGCAGACGAACGCCGACGGCTACCGACTCGGTTCGCCGATCACGTTCGCCGAGGGGCTGCGCGGCAGGCTGCTGCTCGTGCACGGGAGCGGCGACGACAACGTGCACTACCAGGGGACCGAGCGGCTCGTGAACCGACTCGTGTCGTTAGGCAAGACGTTCGACTTCATGGCCTACCCGAACCGCTCGCACTGCATCTGCGAGGGGGCGGGGACGACGCTGCACGTCTACTCGCTGCTCACGCGCTACCTGACGACGCACCTGCCGGCCGGCGGGCGCTGAGCGCCCGCGCACTCGCAGCGCGGCGTCCACCCGCGGCCGTCGCCGAAGCCCATGCGGCCGCGGCGCGCCGTTCTCGCGCGCCGCGGCCTGCCGTGCGTCGATGCCGCGACGGCTACGCCATCGTCGGCCGCTTCCGCTGGACGTCGGAGTGGAGCTGGAACTGGTGCGCCACGCCGAGGATGACGTCGTCGTTGTAGAGCTGCCCGGTGACGACGGCGCCGATCGGCTGCGGCTTTCCCTCGATGCGCGGCGCGTTCGCCGCGTTCGGCCCGCCGCCTCCCTGGGCCGGGACGTCGAACTTGTAGGGCACGACGGCGCACGGGTGTCCCGTCTGCGCGTTCGGCCCGACGTCGGCCTGCGGGGCGCCGACGAAGCAGTCGAGGTCCTTCATGAAGTCGGCCCACTTCGCGACGAGCGCGTAGCGGCGCCGCTGCTGCTGCAGGAACTCGTACGCCTTCACCGTGCGCCCGACGACGAAGCGCGGGTTCCAGTCGGCGGGGGCCATCGGCGTGCCGGCGGAGGCCATCGGCGACGTGCCCGGGTACGGCGTGCCCCCCGTCGCCGGCGGCGCGACGACGGTGTTCAGATCGAGCCCGATCTCCTTCGCCTTGCGCTGCACGTAGTCGTCGAACGCCGCCGCGTACTCGACGTTGAGCCCGCCGCCGCCGATGCCGGGGACGGTCGGGCGCGGGCCGATCTCGGCGGGCCGCATGCCCAACGCCCTCAGCCCGTCGACGAACTCCTTCGGCGCCTGCGCGTCGACGCCGATGCGGAGCGAGGCGAGCTTGAGGTTGCGATCGAAGCGGAACGGCGTCGTCACCGTCGACGGATCGCCCGGGTCGGCGCCGTGGATGTAGTGAAAGACCATCGCCGCGTCTTCGACCGTCCGCGTGATCGGGCCGACGCGGTCCTGCGTCCACGCGAGCACCATCCCGCCGGCGCGGCTCACGCGCCCGAACGTCGGCCGGAGCGCGCTCACGCCGCACCGGATCGCCGGCGACACGATCGAGCCCTGCGTCTCGGTGCCGATGCCGAACGCGACGCACCCGGCCGCCGTGGCCGACGCCGGCCCGGCCGACGAGCCGCTGCTGCCTAACGCGAGGTTCCACGGATTGTTCGTGCGCCCGCCGAACCACTGATCGTTCTGCGCGAACAGTCCGGTCGTCAGCTTCGCGACCATGACCGCGCCGGCGTTCCGCAGCCGCGTCACGACCTCGGCGTCCTCGTCGACGATGCGCGTCTCGAAGTCCTTCGCGCCCCACGTCGTCGGGAGCCCCTTCGTCCAGAACAGGTCCTTGAGCCCGTACGGCACGCCGTGCAGCGGCCCACGATACTTCCCGGCCGCGATCTCGCGGTCCATCTGCGCCGCCTCGGCGAGCGCCTGCGCGCGCGGGATCGTCACCGCGAAGCGGAGCGTCGGGTTGTAGCGCTCGAGCCGGTCGAGGTAGATCGTCGTGATCCGCGTCGACGTCAGCTTCTTCGCCTTGATGAGCGCCGAGATGCGGTGCGCGGGGAGGAACGCGAGGTCCTCGTCGGCGGTCGGGACTGCCCCCTTCCACGGCTCGACGGTGAACGTGCCGCGCTCGAACGCGGCGGCGCCGCGCTCGCGGATCAGCTTCTCCATGAGCGCGCCGGTCCCGCCGACGTACGGCATGAACTGCTCGGCCGGCGGCTCGCCGTTGCCCAACGCGAGCGGCGGGACGGCGGGCTGTGCGGGGGGCTGGCCGCCGCCGGTGCCGCGCTGCGCCCACGCGGCGTGCGCGCCGAACGTCGTCGCGGCGGCGGTGAGCAGCGACGTGAACAGGAACTCGCGGCGGTCGACGCCGGTGGCGTGCTCGGCCTGTTCGGCGCGCGCGGCGAGCTCGGGCTCGAGGGCGGCGAGGAGATCTTCGGGGCGGTCCAACGGGTCCTCCGAGGTGATGGGGCGCGAACGAATACGATAGCCGGGTGCGGGCGTCGGGACGACGGGTGGGGGGGGCGGTTTCCGAACGGCGTGACGGCGGTGACGGTGCTGCGGGGTCGGTACGGCGGTTTCTCTACGGCGTGAGGGCGCCGTCGGTACGGCGCTGGCGATACGGCGGGGAATCGGAAGGTGCCTAACGGCACGGCCCGGCCGCTCGTGACGGGTCGTCAGGCCATGCCCGTCACCCACCTCCGCACCCCCGCCGTACCGACGGCGCCGTAGCGACAGCGCCGTATCGGCAGCGCCCTCACGCCGTCTCGGAACCGCCGTAGAGACCCCGCCCCACCGTCACCGCCGTATCGACCGCCCCCACCCTCGCCCTGACCGCCTCGAAGTCGAGCACCGGCCGCACCTCCACGCACCCGTACTCCGACCACGGGAACGTCGCCGCGATCGCGACCGCCTCGTCGATGTCGGCCGCCTCGATGAGGTTGAAGCCGCCGAGCACCTCCTTCGCCTCGCTGAACGGGCCATCGAGCGCGGCGAGCCGCCCGCCGCGGCGCCGCACCGCCTTCGCCGTCGGCGCGGGGGCGAGCATCTGGCTGTCGTGCAACGTGCCGCGGCGGCGCAGCGCGTCGGCGTTCGCGATGCAGCCGTGCAGCAGCGTGTCCATGCGCCCCGGCGGGAGCGCGTCGACGAGCGTCGGGTCGAGGTAGATCAGCAGCGCGAACTGCGGCATGGGCGCGGGAGGGGTCAGGGTAAGTTGAGCTGCCACGACACGCCGAAGCGGTCGCTGCACCAGCCGAAGCGCGCGCTGAAGCCATAGTCGCCGAGCGGCATGAGCACGGCGCCGCCGGCGGCGAGCGCGGCGAACGCCGTCTCCAGCTCCTCCGCGCTCGCGCAGTCGACGAACAGCGACATCGACGGCGTGAACGTGAACGCATGCGGCATCGGGCTGTCGATGCAGGCCAGGCGGTGGCCGGCGATCGTGAACGTCGCGCGCTTGACCGAGCCCTCGGGCCCCGCCTCCCCGGCGCCGTAGCGCTCGACGCTCGTGACCTCGGAGCCGGCGAACAGCGCGACGTAGGCGCGCATCGCCTCCTCGGCCGCGCCTTCGAACATGAGCTGTGTGGTGACCGTCTGTGGCATATTCGCGGAATGAGATGCTGCCATTCTACGCGCGCCGCGGTGCGTCCGCTCGCCGCGTCCCTGGTCGCCGCGTGGGCGCTCGCCGCGGCGACCGTGACGACGCTCGCGACCGCTCCGGCCGCCGGCGCGCAGCCGGCCGACAGCGCGACCGTCACGATCGTCGCCCGCCGCGACAGCGCGCCGCTCGCCGACGTCCGCGTGCGCGTGCTCGGCCTGCCGCTCGGCGGGGCGACGGACGGGTCGGGGCGGCTCGTGCTGCGCGTGCCGGCCGGCGACCGCGCGCTCGTCGCGGCGCGGCTCGGCTTCGTCCCGGACACGCTCCGCGTCGCGCTCCGCGCCGGCCAGGACACCACGCTCGCCGTGCGGCTCGCCGGGGCGGCGGCCGACGTCGAGGCGATCGTCGTCACGGCGACGCGCGCCGAGCGCCGCGTCGAGGACACCCCGATCCGCGTCGAGGTCATCGACGAAGAAGAGGTGGCCGAGAAGGTCAGCATGACGCCCGGCGACATCGCGATGATGCTGAACGAGACGAGCGGGCTGCGCGTGCAGGCGACGAACCCGTCGCTGGGCGGGGCGAGCGTGCGCGTGCAGGGGCTGCGCGGCCGCTACACGCTGCTCCTCGCCGACGGGCTGCCGCTCTACGGCGGTCAGGCGGGAGGGCTCGGCCTCCTCCAGATCCCGCCGGTCGACCTCGGCCGCGTCGAGATCGTCAAAGGCTCGGCCTCGGCGCTCTACGGCAGCTCGGCGTTGGGCGGGGTCGTCGACCTCGTGTCCCGCCGGCCGGGCGAGGAGGGAGAGCGCACGCTGCTCGTGAACGGCACGACGCGCGGCGGCGCCGACGGCGTGTTCTTCGGCGCCGCGCCGCTCGGCGCGCGGTGGGGGTACACGCTGCTCGCCGGCGCGCACGCGCAGCGCCGCAACGACCTCGACGGCGACGGGTGGACCGACATGCCGGGGTACGAGCGCGCCGTCGTCCGCCCGCGGCTGTTCTACAGCAGCGGCGGCGGGACGACGGCGTTCGTCACCGGCGGCTTCACCGGCGAGGGGCGCGACGGCGGCACGCTGAGCGGGCGCTTCGCCCCCGACGGGCGCCCGTACGACGAGTCGCTGCGCACGCGCCGCGCGGACGTCGGCTTCGTCGCGCGCCGCGTGCTCGGCGGGCCGTCGGGCGCGGAGGCGTTCGGGACAGAAGCGTCAGGCACGAACGCGTCAGGCACGAACGCGTCAGGCACGAACGCGTTCGGCGTCGACCAGCCTCGTGGCGGCCTGCTGCGCGGCGCGATCGCGAGCGTGCGCGCGTCGGCGAACACGCAGCGCCATCGGCACCAGTTCGGCTCGGTGCGCGAGCGCGACCGGCACACGACGTGGTTCGGCGAGGCGTCGCTCGCCGTGCCGCGCGGCGCGGCGACGTACGTGCTGGGCGCGGCGCTGCAGCAGGAGACGTATCGCGCGCGCGACGTCGCCGGCTTCGACTACCGCTACACGATCCCCGCCGCGTTCGCGCAGGCCGACGTCGACGCCGCGTCGTGGCTCGCGCTCTCGGCGAGCGCGCGCGTCGACGCGCACAGTGCGTACGGCACGTTCGTGAACCCGCGCCTCTCGCTGCTCGCGCGGCTCGGCGCCGGGTGGACGTCGCGGCTGTCGGGCGGCACGGGGGCGTTCGCGCCGACGCCGTTCACCGAGGAGACCGAGGTCACCGGCCTCGCCCCGCTCGCCCCGCTCGCGGGGCTCCGAGCCGAACGCGCCCGGAGCGCGTCGCTCGACGTCGGTGGGCCGCTCGCGACGCCGTTCGGCGCCCTGGAACTGAACGCGACCGCGTTCGGGTCGACGATCGCGCACGCGTTGCAGCTGCGCGCCGCGGGCGGCGTCACGCCGGCCGGCGCGTCGCGCGTGCTGCTCGCGAACGCCGACGGGCGCACGCGCACGTGGGGGGGCGAGCTGCTCGCGCGGCTCGTTCACGAGGTCGGCGACGGGCGCGCCGCGCGCGTGACGGCGACGTACACGTATCTGCGCGCGACCGAGTGCGACCCCGACGCGGCGCGCGGGCCCGCTCCGTCATCTGCAACGGACGCGTCGTGCGCGCGGCGCGCCGTGCCGCTCAACCCGCGCCACGCGGTCGGCCTCGTCGGCAGCGTCGAGCACGAGGGCGTGAGCCGAGTCGGCGTCGAGCTGTATCACACGGGGCGGCAGACGCTCGAGGACGATCCGTACCGCGCGCTGAGTCGCCCCTACCTCGTCGTCGGCGTGCTCGCCGAGCGGCAGTTCGGCGCGGTGCGCGCGTTCGTGAACGCCGAGAACCTCGGCGACGTGCGGCAGACGCGCGTCGATCCGCTCGTGCTGCGGGCGCGCGGTGAGGGGGGACGGTGGACGACGCCGGTGTGGAGTCTGCTCGAAGGGCGGACGGTGAACGGTGGCGTGCGCATGACCTGGTAGCGGCCGCGCCGCGTCAGTCGCCGGCGGGGCGCTCCAGCGCCGCCAGCCGCGCCTCGGTCGCCGCCCGGTAGTGCGTGAATTCGAAGGGCAGTGCCACGCTCCGCCGGATCGCGTCCTCGACGACCGCGTCGACGCGCGCCTTCTGTTCCGGAGCGGCGACGCGGGTGCCTAACGCGCCGGCCGCCATGCCGAGCCGCCCGGCGACCTTGACCGAGAGCGCCTGGACCCGCGCCCCGGCCGCCTCGACGTCGGCGATCAGCGGCGCGATCGCGTCGAGCTTGGCGCGAGTGAACGCCAGCAGCTCCGGCGTCGCGGGGCCGCCGGCCGCCGCCCCAGCCTCGAGCCGGTCGAGCTCCGCGTTCAGCGCCCCCGCCCGGTCGCGCGCCGCGCGCTCGCTCGACATCAGCTCCTCGTGCGCGCGCAGCAGCTCGGCCACGAGCGGCTGCACCCACTCGAGCACGCCGGTGCCCAGCAGCGCGAGGCGCGTTCGCTGCCATGCGGTCGCCGCGTCGAGGTCGCCGAGCGCCGCCTCGCGGCGGATCGAGACGAGCGTGTCGACGAGCGGCGCGGCGCGTCGCCCCGCGAACAGATGCAGCAGCAGCTGCACCACGATGGTGCCCAACGCTGCGACGCGCAGCGCGTCGAGCGGTCGCCCCGGCGGCACGACGCGGAGGCCGGCGAGCAGACCGATCACCCCGACGACGCTCCAGGCGAGCAGCACGACGGTCGTCGCCCGCTGCGCCGTCGTCCGGAACTCGGGGCGCTGCATCGGGATCCCGAGCGCGAGGCTGAGCGCGCCGAGCGCGTAGAGCAGCGGCGTCACGACGAGCACCGAGAGGAGCGCGACGCGTCCCCACCCCGGGAGCAGCGCGCGCGCGTACCACGCCGCCGCGGCGACGAGCGCGCCGCGGGCCGCGAGCAGCAGCAGCCCCGACGGTCGCGCGCCGGCGAACGAGCCGAAGCGGAAGCGACTCGGCGACGCCGTCTCGCTGGCCACGTCGAGCACGGCAGGCATGAGCAGGTCGGCGACGATCGACAGGGCGACGAACAGCAGCGCGACCGCGTGCGGCGACGCGGAGAACCCCTTCTCCCACGCGTCGAGCAGCAGCGTGCACGTCGCGCCGAGCGTGGCGAGCAGCGCCCACGTGTTCCACCCGCCGCGCGTCTGCGTCGCGCGCGCCTGCTCGATCTCGGTGTCGAGCAGCGCGAGCAGCGAGTCGACCGACGGCGGGACGGATGCCGCCGGCGCCGGCTCGGCCGCAGCGTTCGGCGCGGCCTCGGGCGCGGCCTCGGGCGCGGCCTCGGGCGCGGCCTCGGGCGCGGTCACCGCGGCGTCACGCCGGCGCGGCGGGCTCGCGCTCGTACACGACGCGCAGCCGCCGCGGCTCGACGAACCCCGCGGCCTCGATCACGCCGTCGCTCTCCGCCGCGACGAACGTGCGGGGCGACCGCCCGCCGGCGACCGCCGCCGTCAGCGCGACGAGCGCGCCACAGAAGAACCGGTTGCACGTGTCCGAGCGGAGCTCGCGCGGCAGCGCGCACCCGCGCTCGGTGTGGTTGATGCACGAGTGCTCGAGCGAGACGGCGGGCACGCGCTCGAGGTAGGCGCGGAGCGCGTCGCGCGGGCGGGCCGCCGGGTGCGCGTCGAGCCACCGCCGCAGCGTGTCGATCGCGAGGTACGCGTGGTTCGCGCCGCCGCGACAGCAGCCGCCGGAGCAGAGCGTGCACGCGGCGCCCAGCACGTACGCCAGGTCGTCGGTGACCGGCTCGGGCTCGTACGGCGCCTCGTCGTACGGCACCCCCGCGTCGCGCCGCCGCACGGCTTCACCGATCAGCGTCGCGAGCCGCGCTCGGTACGCGCGCCGCCGCTCGCGCGACACCGGCGTCGGCGTCGTGCGGCGCCCCGTGACCGCCGTCACCGGATACGCCGCGGCGTCCGCGACGCCGGCCGACGCGGCGCCGTCGTTCCGGATCGCGTGCGCCTGCGCGACCAGCACGTTCCACTCACGCTGCCGCCGCTCGCGCACATCGCGCAGCACCTGCTGCCGACACGCCGCCGTCGCGCACAGCCGCGCCGCGCGCTCCGACGCGCCGAGCGGCCGCGCGCACACCCGACACCGATCGTGCGCCGGCGTCGACTGGTGCGTCCAGCGGCACGCGCGCGCGCCACACGTCGGACGCGTCAGCGCGTCGCGCGGCGTGAGGGGCGCGTCGCAGACGACGCACCGCTCGGCGTTCGTCATTGTGCGCCGACGGCCGCCGTCTTCTTCGCCGCGTCCTTCTTCAGGTACGTGTCGTACCAGCCGAGGATGCGGCCGACATAGTCGCGATAGTCCCCCTCGCTGGCGTTCCCCGCACCGTGCCCGCCGTTCATGTAGTTCACCCACGTCACGTCTCTGCCCAGACGGCGGAGCGCGTAGTACATCTCGCGCGTGTTGTCGGCAGGGACGTTCTGGTCCTGCTGCCCGGTGAGCAGCAGCAGCGGCGTCGTGATGCGGTCCGCGAACATGATGGCCGAGTGCTGCACGTACTTCTGCGGCTGCTGCCAGAGCGTCGCGCCGATGCGGTCCTGGCTCTTCTCCGCCGCGTGGATGTTGCGCACGCCGAGCCGCGGGCTGTCCGTGTAGAACGAGATCATGTCGACCTTCCCCGAGATGTTGATCGCCGCCTTGAAGCGGTTCGTCTGCGCGATGAGCAGGTTCGCCGCGTAGCCGCCGTAGCTCGTGCCGTGCACGCCGAGCTTCGCCGAGTCGGCGACTCCCATCTCGATGAGCTTGTTCGCCGCCGACGTCACCCCCTTCACCCACGCCTCGCCGGGGTAGCCGACGTCGAAGTCGACCGACGGCTGCACGACGACGTAGTCGTGCGCGGTGAGGACGTTGATGACCGGGTCGAACCCGTCGTTGAAGAACTCCTCGTAGATGTTGAAGACCGTCGGGTAGCGCGTTCCCTCGCGGAAGCCGGGCGGGAGGTACGCGACGCCGTACTTGCGGTGCCCGTCGGCGTCGAGGTAGTCGATGAGGCGCGCGCTGCCTAACGCCTTCCCGTCGAGCTGGGGGTTCGCCCGCACGAGGCGCCGCACGTTCTTCAGATCCGCGTCGGCGACGTAGAGGTCGCCCGGCCTCGCGACGTCGGCGATCGAGAGGACGGCGGTGCTGCCGTCCTTCGAGAGGCGGAGGCTCGAGTAGCCGCGCGCGTCCATGACGAGCGTGTCGAGCGCGCGCGTCGTGCGGTCGTAGCGCACGAGGCCGCGCTCCCACTTCTCGCGCGACGCGTGGCTCAGGTAGAGCCACCGCCCGTCCGCGCTCCACGCGACGACGGCGCGCGTCGGGGCGCGCGACGTCGAGTCGGGGGTCGCCGAGAACATCGTCCTCTCCCCGCTCGCGACGTCGACGACCCACAGCCCGTCCTTGTTCGACGCCAGCAGCGCGTCGCCGCTCGGCGAGAAGCGGATCGGGGTGAAGCGCGCGCGCTCCCGCCGCGCGCGCACGCTGTCGGCTGCAACGCTGTCGGTCGGCAGCCGTCCGGTGTCGGAGGGGGCGGGGCCGGCGAGCAGCCGGGTCGCCGTGTCGCGCGTCGAGGCGACGCGGATGCGACCGTCGCGCGCGAATGCGTAGCGCGTGCCGTCCTCCGCCCACACGACGGTGGTCCCTTTCGTCGACGGGAACAGCGTGCGGGCACTCGAGTCGGCGAGGCCGCGCGTGACGAGCCGGTGCTCGCTTCCGAAGATGACGTCGTAGTCGGTCTTCTTCGTGATGTCTTCCGTCCACGTCACGCCGCCGTCGCGCGCGAGCGTGTACGACCCGACCATCGTCTCGGGGATCAGCTCGCGCGCCCGCTTCGTGACGACGTCGACGGCGACCACGGAGCGGACGTTCGCGCGGCGGCGGATCGCGTCCCAGGCGAGGAACGGGTCCTTCGACGACTGCACGAAGATCGGCCCGCTCGTCTGCCGTGCGAAGTGCGCACGCGCCGAGTCGCGCCACGCCGTCGTGTGCAGCGAGAAGACGAGCGACCGGCCGTCGTCCGTCCACCGCAGGTCGCTGTTCTCGGCGACGTACTTTCCGTTCGGCACGGCGACTGGCGTGAGGCGCCCGCCGGCGCGCTCCCAGAGGACGGGCTGCCAGCTCTCGCCCTGCCGCACGAGGAGCGCGAGCCTGGCCGCGTCGGGCGACCACGCGGCGCCGCCGACGTCGCGCGTGTCGGCGAACACGGCGCGCCGCGCGCCGCTCCGCGTGTCGATGACCCACACGCGCGCCGGCTGCGGCCGCAGGTACGTCGGGTCGCCGTCGCGGTGATAGTTCACCGTGAGCCCGTCGCGTCGCGTCGACGACAGCGCGGCGAGCCACTGCCCGTCGGTCGACAGGTCGGCGACGCGGTAGGTCACGAGGTCGAGCGCGTCGTCGACGGTGAAGCGCGGCTGGGCGTGCGCCGAGCGCGGCGCCACCGCGGCGGCGGTCGCGAGTGCGAGGGGGATCGAGACGAGGAAGCGTCGCATGATCGAGGTCTCAGAGGGTGGAGCGCTCTCCAGGATATTGCGCCGCCAGCCGCTTCGGCGCGACCAGCCGCCACCCGTCCCACAGCAGCCCGCCGAGCTCCGCCCAGTCGCACGCGCCGTCGAGCCACACGCCGACCCAGCCGCTCGGCCCGACGTACGGCGGCACGAAGAAGCGCGCCGGGAACGCGCGCACCATCAGGTCCTGATTCCCGGGCGCGGCCTTGAGCCACACCGCGGGCCGGCCGGCGCCATGATGATTGTTCGCCGAGGCGTGCATGGCGAACAGCTTGTTGCGAACGCGGAAGGTCGGCTCGCCCCACGCCTCGACCTCGTGTGACTCGGGAAGGGCGAGGGCGAGCTTGCGGAGGCGGGTGAGCGGTCGGGGGGGCACGGTCGGCGGGTCAGGGCGCCTGACGCGTCCCGATGCTCGTCACGACGATCGCCCCCGCGCCGTGGTCCAGCCCCCACCGCCCCGCGGCCGAGATCCCGTCCACCCACTCCATGCGCGCGATCCCGAGCGCCGGGATGTCGCGCAGCGCGTCGAGCCCCGCCGTCATCCGCGCGTTGCCGAGGTAGACCTGGATCGCGGTCGGCTTCGTGAACGAGTCGGCGCCGCGCGCCTGCAGCCAGCGCGGGCGGAGGGTGGCGACGAGGTCGTAGGCGGTCGCGTTTCCCGCCGCGGCCCTCAGGTCCTCGGTCGTGAGCAGATTCGCGTTGCCGCGGGTCGCTGGGCGCGCAGCGGTCGTCGAGGCGCCCGGGCTCGCGGCGCTCGTGGCGCTCGTGCGCCCGCACGCCGCGGCGACGGTGAGGAACGCGCCGAGCGCGAGGGCGATGCGGCGGGCGTGGCGCGCGCGAGCGCGGCTCGATGGCGAGAGCGACGTCGGCATGAGGAAGTCCGCGTGGCGGTGGCGCGCTCGGCGGCGACGGTGGGCGCGCTAGCCGAGCTGCGTGACGAGCGCGCGCACGACGAACCATGCCGCGGCGCCGACGGCGACGAGCAGCAGCAGCAGCGCGAGGGCGACGAGCGCGACGACGCCGCCGCTCGCGGCGCGCGTGCGCTGCGGGTCGGCGAGGTGGCGCTCGAGCAGCGCGACGTTCCGCACGTTCGCCCGGAAGCCGACGTCGAACAGATCGCCGAGGATCGGGATCGCGCCGACGGCGGCGTCGATCAACACGTTGAGCACCATGCGCGCGAGCACGGTGCCGGACGCCCCGTCACGCGCCGCCGCGAGCACGACGAGGCTGGCGAGCGCGGTGCCCGCCACGTCGCCGACGCCGGGAATGAGCCCGATGACCGCGTCGAGCCCGATGCCGACCTTCGTGCCGGGGATGCGCACGAGGTCGTCGAGCACGCGGACGAGCGCGTGGAGGCCGGCGCGTGGCGCGACGGGAGCGGTCATGCCATCACGATAGCCGGGTCACATCGACCACGGCGGCTTCACGTGTCGCTCACCACGGCACCGCCACGTAGTCCTTGAGGAACTGCCCCCACACGTGCTCCCCGGTATTGAACCCGGCGATGATCGGGTCGACGATGCGCGCCGCGCCGTCGACGATGTCGAGCGGCGGGTGGAAGCGGTGCTCGGCCGTCTTGCGCTCGGCGATCTCGACCGGGTCCTCGTCGGTCACCCAGCCGGTGTCGACGGAGTTCATGTGGATGCCGCTCGCGTGGTAGTCGGCGGCCGAGGTGCGCGTCATCATGTTGAGCGCGGCCTTCGCCATGTTCGTGTGCGGGTGGCGCGTCGTCTTGAAGCGGCGGTAGAACTGCCCCTCGACGGCCGACACGTTCACGACGTGCTTGTCGCGCTCCGGGGTGCGCGTGAGCAGCGGCTTGAGCCGCGCGTTGATGATGAACGGCGCGACGGCGTTCACGAGCTGCACCTCCAACAGCTCGACGGCCGGCACCTCGTCGAGCTGCAAGCGCCACGAGTTGCGCTCGCGCAGGTCGACCTGCTGCAGGTCGCCGTCGAGCCGCCCCTCGGGAAAGAGATGCCGCTCGGCGCCCGTCTCGTTCGGCAGGAGCGCGACCTGCGACAGCGCGGCCGAGTGCGTGAGGCCGGCCAGCTCCGCCAGCTCGTCGACGCGGCGGTCGAGCGCGCGCGGCGATTGGTCGCCTTCCGGCAACATGTGGTAGCCGCGCAGCCCTTCGTAGGCGCCCAGCAGCGCGCGCACGGGCGCCGGCAGCGACTGCTGCGCCGCGGTCTCCCCGTCCATCATGTGCCGATAGAAGTCGGGGGGGCGCCGAACGGTCTGGCAGGCGTTGTTGATGATGAAGTCGAGCCGGTCGCGCGTGTCGAGCAACTGCGCGCAGAACGCCTCGACGCTCGGCGTGTGCCGCAGGTCGAGTCCGAAGATCTGCAGGCGGTGCGACCACTGCTCGAAGTCGTCCTCGCGCGCGAAGCGGGCGGCCGAGTCGCGCGGGAAGCGCGTCGTGACGATGAGCTCCGCGCCGGCGCGCAGCAGCTTGAGCCCGGCCTGATAGCCGATCTTCACGCGCCCGCCGGTGAGCAGCGCGACGCGGCCGGAGAGGTCGGCGAGCTCGGTGCGCTTCGCGTAGTTGAACGCCGCGCAGCTCGGGCAGAGCTGGTCGTAGAAGTGGTGCAGCGTCTCGTAGTCGCGCTTGCAGATGTAGCAGTTCTGCGGCTCGACGATCTCGCGGAACTCGGGCGTGTCGACCGTACGCTGCTCGAAATCGACCGGCGCGAAGAGCAGGTTCTGCGCGGCGGTGGCGGCCTCACGCCGCGCTCGCCGGATCCCGGTCTCGGTCAGCACCGACTCGGCGCGCCCGACCTTGTCGCGCTTGCGGAGACGCTTGGCCTCCTTCACGAGCTGGCGCCGCGACACGGCGTTCGGGCGCGAGACCTCGCCGGCGGCGCGGAGGAAGCGGGTGCGTTCGTCTGGGGCGAGCTGGGCGAGCAGCGCGCGGTCGGCGATGATCGACTCGATCAGGTCGATCGCGTCGCGCACACGGTCGTCGAGCGAGAGCGCGTCGCTCGGCGAGTCGGCGAGGGCGGGCAGGGTGTCCATTGCTGCGGTGGGGTGCGGCCAAGTGCTTGTCTCATCACAACATAACGCACTCCGGACACTCCCGGCATCCACACCGCGATCATCACCCCTGTCGGTGGACCGCAGTGTCTAGAGCGGTTCGCGCTCGGCTCGTGCGTTCTCGACAGGAGTCACAGGAGAAACGGTCCGAACGATCGACGGGGGTGATGGTCTCGTGATGATCGGGATGCCCCCTCAATTCCCAGCGTACAGCGCGTTGAACAGCAACTTGAACGTTCCGTGCGGCTGCGCGCGCTTCAGGATCTCCGGCCCGAACAGCACGACGCGCCCCTTGCCGACGCGCGCCTCGACGGCCGCGACGCCGTTCTCGAGATAGCGCTGCCCCCACGCCCACCCCAGCGCAGCGGCGTCGCGCCGTCGTACCAGGCGAACGCGCGCACCCCCTTCGCCGCCGCGTCGGCGCCGAGCCGCCAGACCGGGCTGTCGTCGAAGAAGGCGTCGACGCGCGACGGCATCCCGGCGGCGAGCGCGTGCGTCGTGTCGACGCGCACCGAGAGGAGCGAGCCCGGGACGTAGAACTTCGTGCGCGGCAGCGCGGCGCCCTCCTCGGCCAGCTGACTCTCGATGGGGAGGCCGAGGAACGCTGCGAGGTTCGTCGCCGACGAGCCGATCGCGACGACGGTGCCGCCCTCCTCGATGAACTCGCGCAGCCGCGGCAGCGTCCGCTCGCGCGTCACGCGCCCGACCTGCTCGCGGTACTCGGCCGGCAGGTCGGGGATCGCCTCGTCAGCTGCAGCGCCGCCGCGCCGCGCGGCCGCTCGCGCCGGGGATCGCGCCGTCGACGAAGACGAGCGCGTCGTA
This sequence comes from uncultured Gemmatimonadaceae bacterium, assembly GCA_963843845.1. Classification (GTDB taxonomy): domain Bacteria; phylum Gemmatimonadota; class Gemmatimonadetes; order Gemmatimonadales; family Gemmatimonadaceae; genus Gemmatirosa. Next base: position 513,862 of record CAWJMB010000002.1, read on the forward strand.
CGTCGCGTTCAGGCTCCCCGCGTCGAGCGCCGGCGCGAACACGCGGTCGAACGGGAACTCGAACTGCTCGAGGATCCACCGCGTCCACCCGGCGTCCATCGAGCCGCCGTACTGGTCCCAGAGCCCGACGCGCGGCGCGCGGACCCGCGCGACCACGACGTCGTTCGGCGCCGCGCGCCCGCCGAGCCGAGACGCCTAACGGCAGCGCGAGGCTGTCGATCAGCGTCGCGGTGTCGCGCGGACGAACCACTCGCCGCTCCCGACGCGGTTCAGCGTCGCGCCGGCCGCGAGCAGCCGGTTCACGGCGATGAACGCGTCGTTCTGCCGCCGGTCGACGAAGTACCCGCCACGGGCCGCTCGGCTCGCCGCGCGTGCCGCGCGGCGGCGCGACGTTCCACGCCGCGAGCGTCTCGAACGGCGCCGGTGAAGCCGTCGAGCATGCGATCGAACTGGATCGCCCATCTGGTACGCGAGCGTCCAGCCCGCGTTGTCGTACGGCGGCGTCGGCGGCGCGCCGGGATACGGGAAGACGTCCGGGTGCACCTGCGGCTCGAACATGTCCATCACGTGCGGCCGGAACGCCTGCGCCGTCGGCACGACGTACGAGCCGGCGCCGGATACGTGCTGCCGGCGACCGTGAACGTCGCGCGTCGCGCGCTGCACGGTGATGCCCGGTCTCGAGCAGCGCGTTCACGAACTTCGTCGCCGTCGGGAAGTCCGGCTGGTCGACCGGGATGACGTATCCGCGCGGATCGCGAAGCTCGGGCGCGTGCATGCGCCGCCCACGTCGCCGAGTCGCCGGCGTTCGGCATCCGCGCCGCGATCGCCGCGTCGCGCCGCGGGTTCGCCGTCCACGTGTCCCGGCTGCCGCGCTCGATCGAGCGCCGCCCCATCGCGTAGATGTTGTAGAGCAGGTTCTCGCGCATGCGCGACGCGTAGTCGAGCACCGCGCGGTTCGAGCGACGTCGAGTAGTCGATCGACTGCGCGAAGTGCCACTCCTGCGGCGCGATCGGCAGCGCGAGGTCGCCGGACGGGATCTGCCGCTGCGAGCACGAGCGGAATGCGCATCGGCGTCGGGCTGCCGATCATCTCGGTCAGCATCGCGATCGTGTTGTGGAACGTCGCGGTGTTGCGGATGCCGCCGTTCCACCACCCGTCGTACGGCCCGCCGCGAGCGCATCGTCGCGCCGGGCTTGCCCTCGACCGCGAGCCGCGTGTGCATCGCCGCGCCGAGCGACTGCAGGCCGAGGATGAGCACCGGGTCGAGGTTGTAGTTGTACGGGTCGCGCAGCGGCGGCGAGTAGACGACCGTGCCCGCCGGCCCGCTCTGGTGGTGGTTGTAGAGGAGCTGCGGAAACCACTCGCGGTACAGCACGCGGTTCATGTTCTCCGTCTCGGCCTGCGTCGACGCGAAGAAGTCGCGGTTGTTGTCGTGGCCGATGTACTTCTGGTAGAGCCGCGGCAGCCCGGCGAGCGAGCGCGCCTTCGGGTCGCGGCGTTGCGCATGTACCAGTCGGCGACGAGGTCGTTGCCGTCCGGGTTCGCGTGCACGAACAGGATGATGCACGTCGTCGAGGATGCGCCGCGTCTCGTCGTCGGTGCGGCTCACCATCTCGTAGACCGATCTGGCCGAGCTGCTGCGCGCCGAACGTCTCCGTGGCGTGCAGCCCGCCGTCGATCCAGACGACGGCCTTGCCCTCCTTCGCCAGCGCGCGCGCCTGCGCGTCGGTGAGCCCCTCGGCGTGCGCGAGGCGCGACGCGATGTCCTTGTAGCGCGCGAGCCGCGCGTGGTTCGCCGGCGACGTCACGATCGCCATGAGCTGCGCGCGCCCCTCGGCCGTCTTGCCGATCTCGACGACCTTCATGCGCTCCGACTCGCGGTCGAGCGTGCGCCAGTACGTCGGCGATCTGCCTGTAGCTGGCGAGGAAGTAGTCGTCGCCGAAGTCGTGGCCGAACTGCTCCTTCGGCGTCGTGATGCGCTGCGCGCCGAGCGGCGCGGCCAGCGCGAGAGCGGTCAGGCAGAGCGCGCGGATCCGGATCGGCATCGGAGCGAGTGGAGGGGTGGCTACGGAGTGCGACGGTCGACGACGACGGTACCGCCCTTCATGACCCAGCGCACGCCCCGGATCACGGCGTTCACGTCGCGCAGCGGGTCGCCTTCGACGGCGACGATGTCGGCGAAGCGCCGGGCGCGACGCGGCCGAGCTTGCGCGGCATGCCGCAACAGCGCCGCGGGCACCGTCGTCGCCGTGGCGAGCGCCTGGCGCGGCGTCATGCCGGCCTGCACGAAGAGCGCGAGCTCGCGCGTGTTCTCGCCGAACATCCAGTACACGGCGTCGGATCCCATCGCGATGCGGACGCCGGCGCGGTGCGCGCGGCGCGTCGTCTCGAGGTTGAGCAGCGCGGAACGAGTCGAGCCCGGCGACCTGCCGCGCGTCGTAGCCGAGCAGCGCGGCGTTCTCGGCGTAGAAGCGGTTGTGGTCGATCGTCGGGACGTAGACCGTGCCGCGCCGCGCCAACTCGCGGAGCGTCGCGTCGTCGAACCCGATCGGGATGCTCGACCGACTCGGCGCCGGCGCGCATCGCGGCGCGGCCTCCGGAGTCGCCGTACGAGTGGATCGCGATCGGCTTCCCGTAGCGGTGCGCCGCCGCCGCGGCGACGCGCATCTCGGCGTCGCTGAACGTCTGGTCGCCGGTGACGTTCTGGAAGCTCCCGGTCGAGCCGTACATCTTGATCCAGTCGGCGCCGGCGTCGACCTGCGCCTTCACCGCGACCTCGATGTCCGCCGAGTCGCGCACGCGGCCGCGCGCGGCGGCGGAGGCGGCGTTAGGCGCCGCCGGGGTCGGCGCCGTCGTCACCTTCGAGAGCCCGTAGCCGGCGACGAACATGCGCGGGCCGAGCATCGCCCCCGTCGCGATCGAGTCGCGCATCGCGATGTCGGTGTAGTTCGACGCGCCGAGGTCGCGCACCGTCGTGACGCCCGTCTCGAGCGTGCGGCGCGCGTTCTCCGCGGCCGCCATGACCACCGAGTCCTTCGTGCGCGGGCCCGGCGCGCGCGGGTTCGCGCTGGTCGCGCCAGTAGGTCATGTGCGTGTGCACGTCGATCAGCCCGGGGATCGCCGTGTAGCGGCGCAGGTCGATCGACCCGCGCGCCGGCGGGGAGCGCGCACCCGGTGCCGCAGACGCGGACGATCGTGTCACCCTGCACGACGATCTGCGCGTTCCGGAGCGGCGGGCCCTCGGCGTTCACGAGCGTGCCGAAGCGGAGGACGGTGACCGGCGCCGGCTGCGCGGCGAGCGGGCGGCCGGCCGCGGCGAGGGCGAGCGCGAGCGCCGCGCGGCGGAGCGGGAAGCGGCGGAGCGAGCGGTGACGGGTCATTCGCGCAAGCTACGCCGATCCCCGAGCGCCGACAGCAGGTACGAGCAGGTTCGCCGTGCCGTCCATGATCGGCTCGTTCGTCGAGTAGTCGCCGACGTCGTCGTGGTAGACGATGAAGCCGGTGTTGAAGAGCGCGTACTCGTCGGGGTCGTGCAGCGCGATGCCGCGCAGGTTGCCGATAGATCGAGCGGTAGACCGGCCCGTCGACGAGCCCGCCGAGCTGCGAGCCGGGCCCGAACTGCATCGAGCACCACCGAGTGCGGGTCGCGCGGGGACGTGCCGCCGTTCGGGTAGCCGATCACCATCGACGTTCCCCACGGGTTCGCGCCGAACAGCCAGTCGATCGCCGCCTGCTCGTAGTCGCGGAAGCGCGCGTCTCCCGTCATGCGCGCGGTAGAGCAGCGCCTGCGTCGCGAACGACGCCATGAGGTCGTTCGAGCACCAGATGAACGGGACGCCGATGCGGAAGCCGTTGCGTCGGCGCGGCGCGCGACGCGCTCGAGGCCGCGGCGGTAGTACGCGGCGGCGGAGTCGCGCGCTCGTGCGGTCGCGCGCTCCGGGCGAGCGTGAAGTGCCCCGCGTTGTGCCACGGGTACCACTGGTAGTGGCGCGCCGTGTCGGCGCCCATCCATGGCGTGACCGGCTCGCGTGCGCGCGTAGCCGCAGCGCGTCGCGCAGGTAGCGCCGCTCGCCCGTGAGCGCGTGCGAGCTCGGCCGCCGCGAGCTCCATGTCGTCGGCCCAGTTGTCCTCCTCGTAGAAGTAGGGCGCGCGGCCGGGCGCGGTCTGGCAGACGCCGGGGTGGGCGGTGCCGAACGCGTAGGCGGCGAGCGCGCGTGCGGCGGAGCGTGTCGGCGAAGGCGGGGTCGCGGCGCGCGTAGGTGCGCGCGGCGAGCGCGAACGCCGACGCGTACTTGCCGGCCGTGGACGCGAGCCGGTCGAGCGGTTCTTCGGTGCTGGAAGAGCCCCTGCGGCCGACCGGTGCACGGATAGACGGCGCGCTCGCGCCCCTTCCCCCAGCCGTAGTCGGACGAGTCGGTCGTCGGCAGGTCGAGGTAGCTGTGGTCGCGGTCGTCGCCGAGCTGGTTGAACATCGTGTCGCCGCCGGGATACATGCGCAGCAGCCAGTCGAGCCCGTGCCGCGCCTCGTCGAGCACGTCGGGCGTGCCGTTAGGCCCCGGCAGCCCGCGCGCGTCGACGCGTCGCTCGCGGCGCCGGCGAACGCGCGCGGGTGGTCGCGCCACGCGGCGAGCAGGTGGTACGTCGCGGTCGCCGAGGTCGTGACGTACTGGAGATAGTCCGCCGCGTCGGCCCACCCGCCGCTCACGGGGAGAAAGCGCACGACGCGCCCGCTGTCGTCGACGACGTTCCCGTCGTCGGCGGTGCACCGAGTCGCGGAAGAACGGGTTGAAGCCGGAGCGCTGCTGGCGCATGTAGTACAGCAGCGTGTCCGCGCCGCCGGCGTAGACCGTCGGGCCGACGCTGACGGCCGGCGAGCGGACTACATCCGCCGCCTCGCCGGCGACGATCGTGTAGCGGCCGATCGCGCGCACGCTCGTGAAGTCGAGGCGGTACGTCGCCGCGCACGGCCCGAAGGCCCCCGCGTTCGGCGCCCGCCGCGCGCGGAGCACGACCCGCCCGCGCGCGTCCTCGACGTGGTACCGGACCGCGGAGTCGTCAGGTGCCCGCGCCAGCGCGCAGAGCACCGCGACCTTCGGCGCGTCGGGGAGGTAGCCGACCTGGTTGACGCGGACCACGCGCACCGGCTCGTCGACCGCCGGCGCGAGCATGGTCAGGATCGCGAGCACCAGCCGCATGACAGGAGAAAGACGCTCGTCGACGGCCGTCACTCACGACCTCACACCGCTTCCGACAGCGACGTGAAGTTGAAGTCGCGCGCCTTGATCGCCGGCATCACGACGTCGCCGCCCTGCTCCGTCCCGGCGAGCCGCTCCGCCTGGCCGAGCGTCTCGAGGTTGTTGAGCAGGAACAGCGGGCTCTCGTTGAAGCGGAAGTTGCGCAGCGACTTCGTGATCCTGCCGTCCTCGACGAGGAACGTGCCGTCGCGCGTGAGCCCCGTGTAGAGGATCGTGCGCGGGTCGACCTCGCGCAGATACCAGAGCCGCGTGACGAGCACGCCGCGCTGCGTCGACTTCGACGAGGTCGTCGACCGACGCCGTGCCGCCGAGCATCTTCATGGACGTCGGCGCGCCCGTGGCGGGCTTGCCCTGCTTCTTCGCCCAGAAGCGCGAGTAGTAGAGCTGCTTCAGCACGCCGTTCTCGATCCACGTCTGCCGGCCGATCGGCAGGCCTTCGCCGTCGAACGGCTGGCCGAGGAGCTGCGGGTCGCGCGGGTCGGAGAAGAGCGTGACGCGCGAGTCGACGATCTTCTCGCCGATCTTGTTGCCGCCGCCCCCTGCTTCACGAACGGCGCTGCGCCCCTCGTCGGCCGTGCGCGCGTCGGTGTAGTTGCCGATGAGCTGCACCAGATCGCCGACCGCCTGCGGCTCGAGGATCACCGTGTAGCGCCCGGGCTCGATCGCCGACGGGCGTGCGCGACAGCCGCGCCTTCTCGGTCGCGCGCGTCGCGATGCGGCGCACGTCGAGCTGCGCGAAGTCGGGGTGGTCCGCCGCGGCCCAGCCGGAGCCGGTGCCGTCGGCCGTGCGGACGGTGAGCGTGTAGTTGTTGCTCGTGTTGCGGTGATACGCGAACAGCCCCTTCCCGTTGCCGAACGCGCCGGCGCCGAGCCCCGATTGCGAGGTAGCCCGCGGCGCGCAGGTCGGCCGTCGCCGCGCGCCAGCTCGAGCGCCACGAGCGCCGCCTCCGCGCGGTCGGCCGGCGAGAGGTTCGCGGTCGTGTCGAAGTAGGCGCTCACGCGGTCGTACTGCTGCGGCGCCGAGCGTCGGGCATCGCCTCCGGGTCGTCGGGGGCGAGGCGGGCGATGCGCTCGCTCTGCTCGCACGCAGCGGCGGATCGACTCGTCGGACAGATCGTTGCGTCGTGACGACGGCGTGCTTCGGGCCGAAGCCGCTCTGGACGGCGAGCCGCGCGTCGGTGATGCCGCCCGACGTCGACATCTGGTTCGCGGCGAAGCGGACGTTGCCGGCGTAGCTCGTGCCGACGTTCACGTCGATGCCGTCCGCCTTCGACAGCGCCGACCGCCTTCTCGACGATCGCCTGCGCCTGCTCGCGCGTGAGCAGCGCGTCCGCCGCGAGGTCGCCGAGCGGGGTGCCGCGGCGGACGGCGGTGCCGAACGCTTCGCGCGTGTCCGTCGGTGAGCGCGGCATCAGGACTTCCTCCCCGTGTTGATGACGTTGACGCTGCGGAAGCGCGCGACCGGCGAGCCGTGGCTCACCGCGTTACCTGACCCGGCTGTCCCTTGCCGTCGAAGAAGCTGCCGCCCATCGCGTACGTGCTCCGCCCGCCGACCATGTCCATCGAGTTCCAGAAGTCCGGCGTGCGGATCTGGTACGCGACGTCCTTCAGCATCCCGCCGAGCTTGCCGTTCTTGATCTCGTAGAACGTCTGGCCGCCGAACTGCGCGTTGTAGCGCTGCTGGTCGATCGAGAACGAGCCGTCGCCCACGATGTAGATGCCGTGCTCGACGCCCGCGACGAGGTCGTTCAGCGTCGTGTTCGCGCGCGCTCGGCTGCAGCGACACGTTCGGCATGCGCTGGAACTGCACGTTGTTCCACCCCTGCGCGTACGAGCAGCCGTGCGAGCGCACCGGCTTGCCGGCCTTCTCGTAGTAGCTGCGCAGCCACGGCGCCTGCTCGCGCGTCGTCTGGTAGTCGACGAAGGTGCCGTTCTTGACGATGTCGAAGTGGTCGGGCTTCACGCCGTCGTCGTCGTAGCCGATCGTCGACAGCCCGCCTTCCTGCGAGCGGTCGCCGACGACGTTCATGATCGATCGGCCGTACTGGAAGGTGCCCAGCTTGTTCTCCGGCGGCGCCACGAAGCTCGGTGCCGGCGTAGTTCGCCTCGTAGCCCATGGCGCGGTCGAGCTCCGTCGGATGCGCGACGCTCTCGTGGATCGTGAGCCAGAGGTGCGACGGGTCGAGCACGAGGTCGTAGCGGCCGACGTCGACCGGCTTCGCCTTGAGCTTCGCCGCCGCCTCCTCGCCCCACCTGCCGCGTTGCCGACGAGGTCCGACGCGAGCACGTACTCCCACCCGCGCGCCATCGGCTGCACGACGTTCGCGCGGTTCTGGAAGTCGGTGAAGTCGGCTCGAAATCGCGGTGATCTGCATCGTCGGCCACGACCGCACGACGTCCTGCGCGATGACCGAGCCGTCGGTGTTCGCGTAGTTGCGCTCGTCCTTCACGAAGAAGAAGCCGCTGAAGACGTACTTCACGCCGGCCGCTCTTGAGCGCCGCGGCGTTCGCCCTCAGCAGCAGCTCGGCCTTCTCCTCGACCGAGATCGTCCCACGGGTCGGTCGTGTACGCGCTCTTCCACGTCACGTCCTTGTAGACCGGGCTCGGCAGCCACTCGACCGCACGGTCTCGCGCGAGGCGCGACGCGCTCGCGATCGCCACGGCTTCACGCGCCGCCGCCGCCGCGCCGTCGGTCGTGAGCTGCCGCGTCGCCGCGAAGCCCCACGTCCCGTCGACGAGCGCGCGCACGCCGATGCCGACGCTGTCGGTGTCGACGACGTTCTGGATCTGCTGCTCGCGCGTGAACACGAAGTTCTGCCGCTGCCGGCTCGCGCGGACGTCGGCATAGGTCGCGCCGGCCGACCGCGCGGCGTCGAGCGCGGCCATCATGAGCGCGCGGGTCTGCGCCGGATCGAGAAACGTGTCGAGCGCCCGCCCGCTCGGCGCGGCGGGCGCGGCGGCGAGGAGGCGGGGGATCGCCTCGAAGGCGCTGCCGGCGAGCAGGGCGCCGCCGACGGTGGTCGCGCTCCGGCGAAGGAAGTCGCGTCGGTTGGTCATGGAGGGGGCGGGAAGAGACGGCGGCGCTGGACGGCCGCACGTGGAAGGTGTGCTCGGCGAGCGAAGGTGGATAGCGCAGGCGGAACGCGACCGCGAGCGCGAACGGGTGTAGCCCGCACTTCGCATCCCGCCCTGCGATGGCGTTCCGCCGTCGCTCTCGCGTTCCGCGTCTTCCGTCGCGTTCCGCGGTTCCAGCCCCGCTCCCTCGCCGTGCGTCCCGCCGTTCGGCGGCGTGTCCCGCAGTCCGGTGGCGTGTCCCGCGCAGCGCCTATCGCTCCCCTCGCACTCTCCGCGACCCCACCTCGCCGAGCATCGCTGCCCCGGCCACCACCGCGAGCACCCCGTCGGGCGGCCAGCTACGTCCAGGCCCGCGCGACGACTCTCCAGTCGGCCGTGCCCGCGGTGTGCCTAACGCCGCCACCGTCGCGGCGAGCGGGGCGGGATCTCCCGCCGCGACGGTCGCGGCGTTCGGCACCGCGCTCGCGGGCGCGTAGGCCACCGCCCCGACGACACGCGCCCACCACGCTCGGTGTGCCGCCGGCGCGTCGTCGGGCGCCGCCATCCGCCACCGCCACGTCTCCGCGTACCCGATCTGTGCGACTCGGCCGGCGCCGACGCGGCGCGCGACGACCGCGGCCGCCGCGCCGCCCGGTCGGCGCTCGAGCACGACGGCGTCGGGACGCGGAACGATCGGCGTCAGCGCGAGCCCGTTCAGTGGCGCATCAGTGTCGAGCGCGCCGAGCCGGCCGGCGATCGTGGTGCCGAAGGAGCCCGCGACCAGCGCGCGCAGCGTCGGTTCGGTCGCCGCGTCGTGACCGAGCACGACGCCGCCACCGTCGCGCACGTAGCGCGCGAGGCGGGCGGCGCTCGCTGCGTCGACGACGCCGCTGTCGACGACGATCACGGCAGCCGTCGTCGCCGTGTCCGGCGCGAGCCCCGTCGTCGCCGCACCCCCCTGCCCGGTGACGTCGAGCCGCGGGAGCACGGCGAGCTGTACGTGCACCGGCCAGCCGCGCTCCTCGAGCGCTGCGGCGACGAACTTTCCCTCCCACCCCGCTCGGCCGACGACGAGCACGTGCCGGAAGCGGAGCGGGGCGGGGAGCGGCACGCGCGCCGTCGTCGCGCCGGCGCGCGCGAGCACCGTGTCCGCCGCGGCCGGCAGCACGAGCGACCGGCCGACGCCCGCACTGTCGCGACGCGCGCCGGTCACCCGCGCCGTATCCGACAGCGCCAGCGCGTCGCCGACGGCGACCGCACTCCCGCTCGGCGCCGCGACGTCGACGCGGACGCCGCCCGCGGGATCGACGACCGACGACGCGCTGATCGCGACGGCCACGGCGCTCGGCGCGCTCCAGCCGATGGACATGCCGGCCCCGGCGAGCGCCCGCAGCCACGATCGCGTCGGCTCGGTCGGCGGCGCGCCGAACACGACGTGGGCAGCGGCGACCGGCGCGCTCGTCCACCGACCCAGTGCGTCCTGCACTGCGTCCTGCGCTGCGTCCTGCGAAGCGCCATCGAGTCGCCGAGTGCGGCCACTGTCGGCGCGCGCGTCGATCACGTCGGCGACAGCGGCCCCGGAAACGGCCGGCCGAGTCCACCGCCAGAGCAGCAGCGCGAGCGCAGCGACCGCGATCGCGCGCAGCGTCCACTCACCGGCGCGACGGCCGAGGGACACCTGCGTCGCGCGCGCCGTCGTCGGCGTCGTCGCCCGTGGCACGGTCGCGTCAGCGGGTGAGGGCATAGACGACGATGTTCACCCCGAACCGCGTGTTGTCGACGCTCTGGAAGCGCTTGTTCTCGGCGTGGAAGTTCCACTCCGAGCTGTAGTCCTTGTTGCTGTACAACACGGCGATCCGGTCGCCGCGCCGAGCCGCGAGCAGGTGCTTGTGCACGAGGTTGTCCCCCCACCCATTCAGCTCGTGGCTCGTCGTCGGCGGGCCGTCCGAGAACGTGAAGAACGCGCGGTACAGCGGGTCCTCGTTCGACAGCTCCTTCAGCGGGCCGGCGACGCGCCCCAGCTCCTCGACCGCCGTCTTGTGAAAGCCGCCGTCGACGTCGTGGTTGTGATCGTCGACGAACAGCATCCCCCCCCGATCGAGGAAGCGGCTCAGCGAGCGGCGCTCGGCGTCGGAGAACCGCACGGGGAGATGGCCCGTGAGATAGAGCAGCGGATACTGCATCACGCCATCCGACGCGAGCGGCACCGTCACGCCCTGCGCGGCGACCGGGATGCTCGTGTAGCGCGCGACCGAGTCGATGAGGTTCGACGGCACGAGCGGCGCCGAGTCCCAGTCGCCGGAATCGTACTGCGCGGTCGCGAACACGAACGCACCCCCGGTCGCGTCGAGCACGCCGGGCCGCGGCGCGACGAGGCGCTTCGGCTCCGCGCGCGGATCGTTCGGCACGTTCGCGTGAGGCACCTCGCTCACCACGCCCAGGCGCCTAACGCCCCGTTGCGCGCCTGCGTCCCCGCGGCGAGCCGCCGCGCGCGCACGAACGCCGCCGTCGCGTCGCGCCCCGTGCGCAACGCCTCCACCGTCTCGCCCAACGCCGCCGCGAGCGCCGGCGCGTCGCCGAGTGCGGCGACGCGGAGGAGCGCGAGCGTGTCGGCGGCGGCGCCCGCGTCGCGCACCACGAGGTCCACCGCGCGGGCGATCGACGCGAGCCGCTCGCGCGTGCGCGCGTCGAGCGGCGGGCGCGAGGTGCGCTGCGCGGGGTGCAGCGTGTCGCCGTTCACGCGCGCCGCGAGCCGCACCTTCGCGAGGTCGATGACCACCGCGGGCGGCTTCCCGCGCAGGTACAGTCGCTCCGCGTTGCGGGCACGCTGCATCGCGGCGATGGCCCGCTTCATCGGCTCGATCGCCTTCGCCGGCTCGGCGATGCCGAGCGCGCGGCCGGCATCCCACATGTGGTTGTACGCCTCGAGCAGAGGCTTGCTGATCGCGACGATCGGCGCGTCGCCCCCCTCCGCCTCGGCGAGTCCGGCGGCGTTCGCGTCGGTCGCGCGGCTCGCGGCCTCGAGCACCTGCTCGGGAGTGAGCTGCGGCAGCTGCTCGCCGTTCGCGTGGTTGTGGCCGTCGCCGGCGAAGTGCGCGTGCTCGCCCCCGGCCTCCTCGTTCTGCCCGAAGCGCATGAACACGATGTCGCTCACGCGCTGCCGCAGCCGGGCCTGATCGATCGCGATCCTGCGCGACTCCGCGGCCACCGTCGCCGCGGAGAGCTTCGGGGCGCGCTTCGCCAGCGCTTGCGTGAGCATGAGCAGCATGCGCTGACTGAGCGCCGCGGTGTCGGCCGGCGACGGAGGGACCGCCTCGACGGCGACCGAGTCGTACTCGTCGGCGCGCGCGACGCGGATCGTGCGCGTGTCCGACGACGCGCCGCGCCCCGGCAGCGGGTTGCGATCGGTCGCGACGGCGCGCACGTGCACGATGTCGCCGGGCTTGAGGCCCAGCGCGGCCACGTCGAGCGCGGCGCGCAGCTCGCCGTGCCGCGCGCCGCCGAACGCGACCGCGCCGAAGCGCGTCGTCGTGAACGTGAAGGTCTCTCCTTCCCCGGAGCTGAGGATGTATTCGAAGGCGCCCGCCGCGAGCCCGAGGTCGTCGTCGAGCACCGCGCGCAGCGGGATGACGCCGCGCGGCTGCCGGAGCACCGTGTCGCGCTGCGGCGCGGCGAGCGTGAGGTGCGGCACCGCATCGGCCCGCGGCACGAGCACGACGAGCCGCGTGCGCCCCGCGTCGTCGAGCCGGAGCGACGCGGGGCGCGGCCCCATCGTGAACGCGATGCGCCAGCCGTCCGCGTCCGCCGAGGCGCGACCGTTCGGTGAACCGTTCGGAGACCCGTTCGGAGATCCGTTCGGTGACGCGGCGCGCGCGGCGACCGCGACGGCCGGTCCACTGTCCGCGGCGACGACCGCCTGGAGCCCGTCGGCCGCGCCGTCGCCGACGAGCGTGACCGTGCTGCCGACCAGCCCCTCGATCGACGACGGGTTCGTCGCGGCCGAGCCGGCGAGCCCGCTGTACGACGGCGGTGTGACGGTCGCGCGGATGCGTGCGAGGCGATCGATCGGCGTGCGGCGCGTGCCGCGTCCCCCCGCCGCCGTCGCGGTGCCGGCGAATCGGCTGGCGCGCACGGTCGGCGCGGCGACCGCTGCCGCGACGAACGCGGTCGTCAGGAGCGCCGGCAGCAGCAGCGCGCGCCGCGCCGACCGGCGAAGCGCGTCGTCCCACCGGGCGCCGCTGACCACCGCGTCGAGCGAGCGAGCGGTGGCGGCTGGCACCGCGAGGCGCGCGTCGGCGAGCGTGACGAGCGCGTAGCGCAGCGCCGGCACCCGCGCCTCGACCCACAGCGCGGCCCGTTCGTGCGAGATCCCGTGCGGCGCCGCGCGCCAGACGGCGACCGCGCCGGCGACCAGCCCCGCGGCGAGCGCCGCGAGCGTCCACCCCGCGCCCTCCTGCCCGACGCCTGCCCGCCGCACGAACGCGCCGACCGCGACGACGAACGCCGCAGCCGCCGCGCCCCACAGCACGGCCTGCCCGACGACGATCGCGCGCAGCGTCCCACGCACTCGGCTCACGCGCTCGCGAGCGGCGTCACCGGGCTGCGTCGACCGCGCCGACCCACGCGCCGAGCCCCGCGGCGCCGGCGCATGCGGCAACGCGCCGGATCCGTCCGGGCGCACGATCGACGTGCTCACGCGGCCTCCTGCGGCCGAGGCGACGACCGCCGTGTGGTGCGTGGCGCATCGGCGCTCGCGACCGTACCGCCGTCCGCGTCGACCTCGCTCGCCGGGTCGTCGCTCGCCTGCCGTCCGACGAGCCGCAGTGGCAACTCCACGACCAGCAGCGCGATCGCCGCGGCGAGCAGCCAGCGCGCGAGCGGGTCGTCGGCCGCCGGCGGTCTGGCGAGCGTGCCGGTCGCGAGCAGTGGTCCGGTCCCGGCGAGTGCCCGAACGACGCTCGCGTCGAGTGGCGCGCCGGCCGTGTGCGCCGAGCACGGTCCGCTGAGCGCGCGGAGGAGCGCGAGGAAGGGCGGGCGGAGCGCGGCGTCGCCGATCTGTGGAACCGGGATCGCGATCGACCGCATGCATCCGGTGCCGGTCGTCTGTTCGACCGCGGCGGGCGACCCGTCCGCCCACCGCGCGCCGACCTGTCCCCTCGTCGCCGCCGCCAGCCACTCGGCGCGTCGCTCCATGGGCAGGACGAGCGACGCCGAGCCGGCGACCACGGCGCCGGCGGTGTCGAGCGGCGAGCGGCGCGCCCAGCCGGCAGGCACGCCATTCACCGGCCAGTCGAGCAGCACGCCGGCGGAATCACGTGCCCAGGCGACGTCCGCCGCGGTCGCGCCGTCGCGGACGATGCGCGCAGTGTGCGCAGTGCCCCCACTGCGCGCCACTGCGCGCGGTCGCATCCGGGCGCGGCGCCGACGTGTCACGCCCGACCAGCATCGCGGCAGCGGCCAGGGCGTCGTCGGTCGACGCGGCGCTCCCAGGCGACGCGGCGTCGGCACGCGCCCGAACCCGCACTCCGTCCGGCGGCGCCGAGTCCGTCACCGGCGCGACGCGCACGACGCGCGCGCGCCCCGCCCACGTCGCGCGCACGGGCATCGTCGCCGCGTCGACCGCGCGCGCGGTCAGCGGCGACACGACGACCAGTTCGACCGAATCGGCGGTCTCGCGCAGCCGCGGCGCCGCGCGCCTCGCCGCCGCGAGCGCCGCCGACACCGAGCCCACGCCCCCCGACCCGTTCGCCTCGCGCGTCGAATCGCTCGCCGTCGAGACCAGCGCCGCCCCGATCGCACTGTCGCGCGCCGCCGCATCGATCGGAAGCACGACGGGCGCCGCCGCGCGTTCGCTGAACGCGACGAGCAGATCGCCCGCGCCCGCCAGCGCTCGCACACTGTCGCGCACCGCGCGCGCGTCCGCGACCGCGCGCGACCGATCGGCGACGATCACGCGCGCGACCGCGCGACGCGGCGGCGTTCGGACCGGCCGCGCGAGCGCGGTGGCCGCGAGCAGCACCGTCGCGACGCGCACGGCGAGCAGCAGCAGATCGGTCGGCCGCCGCGCGAGCCGCCGCGCTCGTGCCGATCGCTGCGGAACGAACCGCGCCGTCGGAAGCAGCAGCGGCGCCGGCCGTCCGATCGCGAGCAGGTGCAGCCCGACGAGCGCCAGCGCCGCGACTGCGCCACCGGCGAGCCACCACGGCGACAGAATAGTCATGATGCGAGCCCTCGGCTGCCGTCGGCGCTCGTGACGGTCGCCCGGGCGCCGGTCTCGCGCGGCACGTCGTCGACCCCGCGAACGACGCGCCGGACCGCGCGCGCCGCCGGCTCGCTCGTCACGACCGTCGTGTAGGCCGCGCCCGCGTCGCGCCACGCCCGCGCGGTCGCCTCGCGCCACGCCCCGAATGCCGCGAGATACTCCGCCCGCGCGGTCGCGTCGAGCGGCCGCTGCACCGCCGGCGCCTCCGGATCGATCGCCATCACCGCGCCCCGCGGCGGGTCGAGCTCCGCGTCGTCGAGCAGGTGCAGCGCGTAGAGCTCTCCCCCCTGCGCCCGGTGCGTCGATGCCGCGCGCAGTGTCGCCTCGGCGTCGCCGAGGAAATCCGACAGCACCACGATCCGCGCACCGCGCGTCGTCGATGCGGCGTGCGTCACGAGCGGCGCCAGGGGCGCGGCGCCATCCGGCACCGTCGCGTCGAGCGCCCGCCCGATCTCGCCGATCACACCGCGCCGCGCCCGCGGCGGCAGCCACCGCTCTCCCTGCGTCAGCGCCAGCCCGACCGGATCGCCGGCCGCGTGGGCGACCGAGGCGAGCCCGAGCGCCACCGCACGCGCCTGACGCCACTTCGCGTGCTGCCGCGCCCCGGTCGCCGGAAACGCCATCGACGCACTCGCGTCGACGAGCAGCAGCGTCGGCAGCAGCGCGTGATCGTCGGCGAGGCGGATGAACGCGCGATCGCTCCTCGCCAGCAATCGCCAGTCGAGGCGCCGCGGATCGTCTCCCTGCCGGTACGCGCGATACTCGCTGAACTCGCCCCCGGGGCTGCGCAGCCGCGCACGGTGCGCGCCGGGCATCGTGGCCGCGGCGACGTGACGCGCCGGCCAGCGCAGCCCGCGGACCTGGTCGAGCAGCGCGGTGTCGTCGGACATCGGCAGTCGATCAGACACGCACCCCCGACGCCGGCGCCGCCACTCGCTCCAGCAGATCCGCCACCACCCGGTCCGCGTCGATCCCCTCCGCCTCCGCCGCGAACGTCGGCAGCACGCGGTGCCGCAGCACCGGCGCCGCCACCCGCCGCAGATCCTCCGGTGCGACGGCTCCGCGACCGGCGAGCAGCGCGTGCGCCTTCGCGCCCAGCACGAGCGCCTGCCCCGCCCGTGGGCCGGCCCCCCAGCGAACCGCCCGCTTCACGAGCGCCGTCGCCGCCGGGTCGTCCGGGCGCGTGGCGCGCACGAGCGACGCCGCGTAGCGCAACGCCGCGTCCGACGCCGGGATCGCCCGCGCGAGCCGCTGCAGGGCGAGCGCCTGCTCGGCGGTCAGCACGGCGTCGAGGGGACCGGACGGAGCGCCGGTCGTGGCCCGCAGAATCGCCACCTCCTCCTCGGCGTCGGGATAGCTCACCCGGACGTCGAACAGAAAGCGGTCGAGCTGCGCCTCGGGGAGCGGATACGTGCCCTCCTGCTCGATCGGGTTCTGCGTCGCGAGCACGAAGAACGGCTCCGGCAGCCGCATGGTGCGGCCGGCGGCGCTCACCGCGTGCTCCTGCATCGCCTCGAGCAGCGCGGCCTGCGTGCGCGGCGGCGCGCGGTTGATCTCGTCCGCGAGGACGATGTTCGCGAACACCGGACCCGGGACGAAGCGGAACGCCCGCCCGCCGGTCGACTGATCCTCTTCCAGGATCTCCGTCCCCGTGATGTCGCTCGGCACGAGGTCCGGGGTGAACTGGATGCGGCGGAAGTCGAGGTGCATCGCCTCCGACAGCGACTTCACGAGCAACGTCTTCGCGAGGCCAGGAACGCCGACGAGACGCGCGTGCCCGCCGGCGACGATCGCGAGCAGCAGCTCCTCGACGACCTGGTCCTGCCCGACGACGCGCCGCGCGACCTGCGTGCGCAGGGCGCGCATCGCGTCGAGCAGCGGCGCCGCGTCGTCGAGCGTGCGTGGGACGTGCGGGAGCTGCGGAGAGTCCGACCGAACGGAAGTCGCCACGTGAGCGATTGGAGAAACGACGGAGAGATGACGTGAGCGCGTACGTAAGCCAGTGGTACGCTCAGCGGCAGGCGGATGTTGTGCGGACGGTGTGTCGACACGGCCGTGCGCGCGCCGCTCGCGGGACCGGGCGCGGCAGGGAGGGGTGGCCTGCGTCGTCCGGCGGGGCGGTATGGGGCGTGTCGCATCCGGCCCGGACATTGCCTGAGGCCAGTTGCTTGTCGTCGCGCTCGTCTGTGCCGGACCGGAGTTCACCTGGAGTTGTAGAGTGCAGCACCGAAGCACCATTCAGCGGCTGTCGCCCGACGCGCGTGCCGCCCTCGCGAGCTACGGCGCGAAGGCCAGCTGGCCCGCCGGGTTCGGGATCTATCAGCGCGGCGCCGCCGCCGACGGGGTGTTCGTCGTGCTGTCGGGACGCATCGTGCTCCGCAGCCGCGTCAAAGCCGGTCGCGGCTTCGTTCCCGCCCTCGCCACCGACGGCGAGACGTTCGGCGCCGAGGGGCTCGAGATCGCGGGCAGGTACGCGACCGACGCCCGCGCCGAGGAGGCGAGCGAGACGCTGCACCTGAGTGGCGCGCGCTTCCGCGCCTTCCTCCGCGAGCAGCCGCAGAGCGCGCAGCTCCTCATCGGCCAGATCATGGCCGAGCGGACGCAGCTGCTCGACAAGTTGCACGAACTGGCGACGCTCTCCGTCGAGGAGCGCCTCATCGCGTCCATGCTGCGCCTCGCCGACCAGTCGCGCCTCGCCGACCGCGCCGCGCTCCACCTCCCGCCCGGCGACTACCGTCTGCTCTGCGAGCTCGTCGGCGCGACGCGCGAGAGTGTCTCGCTCGTCTTCAACCGCCTCGTGAGCGCCGGCCTCGTCGACCGCGACGGCGCCGCCTACACCGTCCCCGACATCGCCGCGCTCGCCGCGCGACTCGGCAGCGCGGGGGTCGAGACGGAGACCGCCGTGCCGGTCGTCAGCGAGCCGCGGGCCGAGCGGGCGATGCGGGTCTGACGAGGCCGGACAGGACGGGACGGGGCACGGACGGCCGTTAGCTTCTCTCCATGCCCCCGCCCGCCCGCTACGCCCGCCAGATCGCTCTCCCCGGCTTCGGGCTCGCCGGCCAGCAGCGCCTCTCGGCCGCGAGCGTACTGATCGTCGGTGCCGGCGGCCTCGGCTCCCCGGCGGCACTCTACCTGGCGGCGGCAGGCGTCGGACGGCTCGGCCTCGCGGACGACGACGTCGTCGACCGGTCGAACCTGCATCGGCAACTGCTCTACGGCGACGCCGACGTCGGGCGGCCCAAGCTCGACGCGGCACGCGACCGGCTGCGCGACGTGAACCCCGACGTCGCCGTCGACACGCACGCGGTCCGCGTCGACGCGACGAACGCCGACGCGGTGATCGACGGGTACGACGTCGTCGTCGACGCGACCGACAACTTCCCAGCGCGCTATGCCGTGGGCGACGCCTGCGCGCGCCGAGGTACGGCGCTCGTGCACGGCAGCGTCTCGCGCTTCGAGGGACGCGTCACGCTGCTCGTCGCCGGCGGCGCGCCCTGCTATCGCTGCCTCTTCCCCGCCGCGCCCCCACCGAACACCGTCCCCTCGTGCGCCGAGGCCGGCGTGCTCGGCGTGCTCCCGGGTATGATCGGCACGATGCAGGCGACCGAAGTCATCAAGCACGTCGCCGGGATCGGCGAGACGCTCGCGGGGCGGCTGCTGCTCGTCGACGCGCTACGCATGCACGTGCACACCGTCGCCGTGGCGCGCGATCCCGCGTGCTCGGCGTGTGGTGCCGGGGCCCGACGATCGGGGAGCGGGAAGCGGGGAGGCGTTCGGCACCCGCTCCCCGATCCCCGATCCCCGATCCCCGAGATCACCGCCCGCGAAGCCGCCGTCCGCCTGCGCGCCGCGCCCCCGCCGACGCTGCTCGACGTCCGCGAGCCGTGGGAGTACGACACCGCGCACGTCGACGGCGCCCGGCTCGTGCCACTCCAGACGCTCCCCTCGTCGCTCGCCCCCCTCGATCCCGCCGGCGAGTACCTCGTGCTCTGCCATCACGGCGTGCGCAGTGCGATGGCCGCCGAGTATCTGCGCGAGCGCGGCTTCGCGCGCGTGACGAACGTCGCCGGCGGCATCGACGCGTGGAGCCGCGACGTCGACTCGTCGGTCCCGCGCTACTGAGCCGCGGTCGTGCGCCGCACGGAAGCCCTGCTGCGACGTGACGTCGCCGCCCGCCTTCCGGTCGGCGCCGACGGGATCGTCCTCGGCGCCGAGCCGCTCGCGCTCGACGCGGAGGCGCGGAACGGGCCGCACGCGCCGCGCGCCGCGCTGCTGCTGCACGGCTTCGGCGACGCCCCGGACTCGCTCGCTCAGTTGGGCGCCGTGCTGCACGCCCGCGGCTGGACCGTCCGCGCCCCCCTCCTCCCCGGCCACGGCCGCACGCTCGACGCGTTCGCCGCGTCGACCGCCGCCGACTGGCTCGCCGCCGCCGGCGACGCCTACGCCGCCCTCCGTGCGACGCACGCGGAGGTGGCCCTCGTCGGCCAGTCGATGGGCGGCGCGCTGAGCGTTCTGCTCGCCGCCGAGCGGCCACCGCCGCGGCTCGTGCTGCTCGCGCCGTACCTCGCCGTGCCGCCGCTCGTGCGCACCATCGGCCGGCTGCACCCGCTCGCCGCGCGCCTCACGCCCTGGCTCCGGAGCCGCAGCGACGCGAGCATTCTCGACCCCGCCGCCCGCCAGGCGAGCCGCGGCTACGGCGTCGTCGCGCCGCACCTGCTGCGCGAGCTCACCCGCGTCGTCGACCAGGCCGTCGCCGCGCTCCCCCGCGTCTCGTCGCCCACTCGCGTCATCCACTCGCGCCGCGACAATCGCATCGCCCCCGCCGCCGCCGCCGCGGCGTTCGCCCGACTCGGCGCCACGCAGAAGGAGTTGGTGTGGCTCGACGCGAGCGGCCACGTGATCTCCGTCGACCGGGAGAAGGCGCGCGTGTTCACCCTCGTCGCGGACTGGCTCGGTCCGACCGCGAGCATGACCGCCTCACCCCGTCCGCCGTGAGTCCAACCGTATCACCGCGGCTGAACCGCGGCTGAACCGCCGGCCGAACCGCGGTGATGCGGTGTGACTCACGGCGGACGGGATCGGGATGGGGCGGCCTCTCGACCCCACCGTTAGCTTCCCGGCTCGAATCCACCCGCACCCCCCGCGATGCGCATCAGCGTGCTGAAGGAAACCGCCCCCGGTGAGCGCCGCGTCGCGCTCGTGCCGGAGAGCGTGAAGCGCCTCACGACCGCCGGCCACACCGTGACGGTCGAGCGCGACGCCGGCACCGCCGCCCACTTCTCGGACGCGCAGTACGAGACCGCCGGCGCGACGATCGCCCCGAGCGCCGCCGCGGCCGCGAGCGGCGCGGCCATCGTCGCGAAAGTCCAGCGCCCGTCGCTCGACGAGGTCGCGCTGCTCGACGAGGGCTCCGCCGTCGTCTCGCTGCTCCAGCCCGCGCAGCACGCCGACGTCGTGCAGGCGCTCGCGGCCCGACGAGTCACCGCGTTCGCCCTCGAGCTCGTGCCGCGCATCACCCGCGCGCAGTCGATGGACGTGCTCTCGTCGCAGGCGACCATCGCCGGGTACAAAGCCGTGCTGGTGGGCGCCACCGCGCTCGCCCGGCTCCTCCCGATGCTGACGACCGCCGCCGGCTCGATCACGCCGGCGAAGACCTTCGTCATCGGCGCCGGCGTCGCCGGGCTGCAGGCGATCGCCACCGCCAAACGGCTCGGCGCCGTCGTCAGCGCGTTCGACATCCGCCCCGCGGCCCGCGAGCAGGTGCAGAGCCTGGGCGCGTCGTTCGTCGCCGCGCGAGCAGGTCGCGCAGACCGCCGAGACCGCGGGCGGCTACGCGAAGGAGCAGTCGAGCGACGAGCAGGCGCGCACGGCCGCCGCACTCGCCAGGCACATCAAGGACATGGACCTCGTCGTCACCACGGCGGCCGTTCCCGGCACGCCCCGCGCCCAAGCTGGTCACCGACGCCATGGTCGCGACGATGCGCCCCGGCTCCGTCATCGTCGACCTCGCGGCGGAGAGCGGGCGGCAACTGCGCGCTCACGCGGGCCGGCGAGACCGTCGTCGCGCACGACGTCACGATCATCGGTGCCGCTGAATCTCCCCAGCTACCGTGCCGTTCCACGCGAGCCAGATGCTGAGCAAGAACATCCTCACGCTTCCTGCAGCACGTCACCACGGACGGCGCGCTCACGGTGAACCTCGACGACGAGATCACCGGCGCGATGGCCGTCACCCACGCCGGAGAGGTCCGCCGCGCATGACCGCCGATCATCCAGCTCTACGTCTTCGTCCTCGCCGGGTTCGTCGGCTTCCTCGTGATCGCGCGCGTCCCGCCGCTGCTGCACACGCCGCTCATGTCGGCGGCGAACGCGATCTCCGCCATCTCGATCGTCGGCGCGATCCTCACCGCCGGCTCGTCGCACACGCTCGCGCAGGTCCTCGGCTTCATCGCGCGTCACGTGCGCGACGATCAACGTCGTCGCCGGCTTCGTCGTCACCGACCGGATCCTCAAGATGTTCCAGCGGAAGCCGACCGCGCCGAACAGGGTGCTGGGCGAGACCGTCGTCGACGACGCGCGAAGGCGGGCTGAGCGTGCTGCGCGAATTCTTCATCCAGGCGACCTACCTCGCCGCCTCCGTTCTCTTCATCCTCGGCATCCGAGCGCTCACGCAACCGGACACGGCGCGCACGCGGCATGCAGCACGGCGGCGGTCGGCATGCTGCTCGCCATCGTCGGCACGCTGCTCCACGCAGCAGATCGTCGACGTACGCTGGATCCTCGCCGGCCTCGTCGCTCGGCACCGCGATCGGCTACCCGATCGGGCAAGCGCGTCGCGATGACGTCGATGCCGCAGCTCATCGCGATCTCGCACACGTTCGGCGCCGTCGCCGTCACGCTCGTCGGCGTCGCCGAGTACTGGACGCTGCGGCACGGCGCCGACGTCAGCCGGCCGACCATGGCGGCGCTCGGCTTCGAGGCGCTGCTCGGCGGCGCTCACGGTGACCGGCAGCTTCATGGCCTTCGGCAAGCTGCAGGGGTTCCTGCCCGACCGGCCGATCACGTTCAGAGGGCAGAACGTCGATCGAACTTCACGCTGTTCGGCGCGACGTTCGTGCTGCTCGCGCTAGCTCGTCTGGCAGCCCGGCGCAGCCCGCGCTGTTCTACGCGATGATCGGCATCTCGCTCGCGATCGGCGTGCTGTTCGTGATCCCGATCGGCGGCGCCGACATGCCGGTCGTCATCTCGCTGCTCAACTCGTACGCCGGCCTCGCCGCGAGCGCGACCGGTTTCGCGATCGGCAACAACGTCCTCATCATCTGCGGCGCGCTCGACGGAGCGAGTCGGCTTCATGCTCTCGATCCTCATGAGCAAGGCGATGAACCGCTCGTTCTCGAACGTGCTGTTCGGCGCGTTCGGCATCGGCGCCGGCGGCGGTCGCGAGCGGGCCGTCGGGGCTCGTCGCGAAGTCGATCGACGACCGACGACGCGGCGCTGCAGCTCGCCTACGCGCAGAAAGTCGTCATCATCCCCGGCTACGGCATGGCGGTCGCGCAGAGCCAGCACCAGGTGCGCGAGCTCGCGGACCTCATCGAGAAGCGCGGCGGTGACGTGAAGTACGCGATTCATCCCGTCGCCGGCCGCATGCCCGGACACCTCAACGTCATCCTCGCCGACGCCGGCGTCGACTACGAGCGCCTGCTCACCGACGTCGACGACGCGAACCGCAGCTCGCGCGCGCCGACGTCGCGATGGTCATCGGCGCGAACGACATCGTGAATCCGGCCGCCGAGGACGACGAGTCGGCAGCCCGATCTACGGCATGCCCGTGCTCCAGCCGTGGAACGCGCAGCGCGTCATGGTCGTCAAGCGCGGCAAGGGCGTCGGCTTCGCCGGCATCGACAACCCGCTGTTCTACAAGCGACAACACGGTGATGCTCTACGGCGACGCGAAGGCGGTCGCCCGCGAGCTCATCACCGAGATCAAGGGCATGGACGAGGGGGGACACTTCTGATGATGAACGCCACACCGAACCGCATGTCACACCGCCGCCGCTCCCCCTCACCGCCGTCGTCACCGCGGCGCTCTCCGCCATCGTCCTCACCGCCTGTACCAAGGACGGCGCCGAGGACAACGGCCCCTCCGGGCGCGCCTCCGAGGCCGTCGCGACGATGAACCCCGACCCCGCGCAGAACACGTACGCCCCCGAGCTCGGCGTCGTGATGGCCTCGGCGTACAAGACGCCGGGCGGCACGTACTACCAGGAGGTCGCGCCGGGCACCGGCACCGTCTCGATCGTCGGGCGCCGTGCCACGGTGCGCTATACCGGCTGCCTCGCGAACGGCAAGCAGTTCGACGCGGGCGAGTACGCGTTCACGCCCGGCGCGGGCGAGGTCATCACCGGCTGGGACGACGGGATCGTCGGCATGAAGGTCGGCGGCAAGCGCAAGCTCGTCATCCCCGCCGACCTCGGCTACGGCGCCCAGGGCTCGCCGCCGGACATCCCGCCGAATGCGGTGCTCGTGTTCGACGTGGAGCTGCTGAGCGTGAGCTGACGGTCGTGGAGGGGCGATCCGCCGGAGCGCCCCCGCCGTGAGCTGGCACCGATCAGGCCCCCCGACGTCGCCGCCCGCCCGTTCAGATCACCGCGGCGCGCACGCGCGGTCGTCCACCGCCTCCAGTCGAACCCACGCTCGCCGCTCGAGCGCCGCCGCCAGCTCGCGCCCGGACGCGCCACCGCCCGTCGGGATCCTTCGCGAGACACCGCTCGATCGCCGCCGACGAGCGCCGTCGGCGCGTCGCGGCGCGAGGCGGCGCGAGCGGCGGCACGCGCTGCAGCAGGTGGCGCGCCGAGAGCTCGCGCAGCGTGCGCCCCGCGGAACGGCGGCCGCCCCGTGAGCAGCGTGAAGCCGAGCACGCCCAGCGCGTACAGATCGCTCCGCCCGTCGATCGCGTGCTCGCCGACGAGCTGCTCCGGCGACATGTAACTGCGGCGTCCCCGTCGCCGTCCCCGGCACCGCCTGCCGCGTCGTGCGACGGCAGCGCGGCGACGCCGAAGTCGGTGAGCAGCGCGCGCCCGCACCCGAGTCCGTCGACGACCGAGCGCGGCGTGCTCGAGCAGCACGTTCGCCGGCTTCAGGTCGCGGTGCACGACGCCCTCGCGGTGCGCGTAGTCGAGCGTGCCAGCGCGAGCGCGGCGAGCACGCGCCGCGTCGTCGCCGCGTCGAGCCGCCCGTCGCGCCGAAGCCGCTCGGCGAGCGACTCGCCCTCGACGTAGGGCATGACGAAGTACGGCACACGCGCCCGAGCGCGCCGACGGGCTCACGTCCACCTCGCCGAACGCGTGGACCGGCACGATCGCCCGGGTGCGTCAGGCGCGCCATCACCCGCGCCTCGCGCTGAAAGCGCGCGCGCTCGTCGGCGTGACTGCGCGAGCTCGGGGCGCAGCAGCTTGATCGCGACGACGCGGTGCAGCGCGAGGTCGCGCGCCAGCACCACGATCCCCATCGCGCCGCGCCCCAGCTCGCGCACGAGCTGATAGTGTGTCCCGAGCGCGTCGGGTGCGAACACTGCGTCGAGCGACGCGGACGGGCGTGCGAGTGGAGCAGTCATAGGATTCTCTGGCCTTCACCAAGGGAAGGCTCGTGCCGCGCCGGTGTCGACGCGTATGCCTATG
Organism: uncultured Gemmatimonadaceae bacterium; assembly: GCA_963843845.1. Taxonomy (GTDB): domain Bacteria; phylum Gemmatimonadota; class Gemmatimonadetes; order Gemmatimonadales; family Gemmatimonadaceae; genus Gemmatirosa. Next base: position 538,113 of record CAWJMB010000002.1, read on the forward strand.
ACACGCAAGGAGTTGGCGATGGTTTGCCGGCGTCGCGCGGGCCGGTGCGGTGTCCGTCCGTGGGACGCCCTGTCCGCCAGCGCGACGCGTCGGCGCCTTCAGAACACCCGGATCGGCACCACGCTCGGCAGGTCGACGATCCGCTTCTCGGTGCGATTCGCCGCCGCGCCCTGGAACCACGCTCGTCCTTCTGCACCCCTGCCGCCGTCATCACGTCGCGCGCGAGCGCACGATGTCCTCGTTGCGCATGCGGATCGACCCGTGCGACACCGCCTTGCCGATCGACGTCGGGTCGCTCGTGCCGTGGATCGTCCGCGGCGGGTCGTAGATGAGCTGCGCGCGGCCCAAGGGATTCTTGGGGTCGCCCGGCTCGCGCGGCTCACGCTCGTCGGCCCACGACTCGTCGGGCGGAATCCATGCCGGGTTGAACACGACCTGCGAGATCACCCACTCGCCAGTCCGCGTCGGCCACTCGCTCGACCCGACCGCGACCGGGATGACCCGCGGCTGTCCGTCGGCGCCGAACACCTTCGCCTGCCGCGCCTTCGTGTCGATCTCGATGCGCATCGCCGTTCGCGGCCGCTCGCTCGGCGGACGCTCGGTGCTGGGGACGGCGGCGCTGTCCGCGGTCGCGCTCCCGGGTGCAGGGGCGTCGGCTCGTGGCGGCGTCGGCGTGTTCGCCGTCGCGGCCGTCGCGGCCGTCGCGGCGCTGTCGGCGGTCGCGGGCTTCTCCTGCACGGTGCAGGCGGCGAGCACGGCGAGACACGACGCGGCGCGGAACGTGGAGCGGAACGCGGCGCCGGGTCGGAACATGAGGTGCGGCATGCGGTGAGGCGTCTGCAACGAGAAAGGGAGACCGGTGTGACCCGATCTCCCTTTTTGCAATGGCCATTCCGCTCAGAGCACGCGGTGCACGAGATCGCCGATCCCCTCGGTCACCCGCTCGCCGAGCGCGGTCGCCGAATTCGCGAGGGCGCCGGCCGTGCGGCGGACGCTCGCCACGACGTCCGAGCCGGTCGTCTTGCGCGCCGCGGACCGCCGCGCCGGCGCCGTCTTCGCCGTGGCGTGCTTGACGGCCTTCGTCACCGCTCCCTTCTTCGCCCCGCCCTTCTTCGCGACCGCCGTGTTCGCGCTGCCGCCCTTCTTCGCGACGGCGCGCTTCGGGCTCGCCCCCTTCGTGGCGCCGCGCTTCGCCGCGCCGCCCTGCTTCGCCGCCGAGGTCTTCGCGGCCGGCTTCTTCGCCGCGGACGTCTTCGTGGTCCGACGTCTTCGCGGCCGACGTCTTCGCGGCCGACGTCTTCGCGGCCGCCTCTTCGTCGACGACTTCCGCGTGGCCGTCCGCGACGGGCTCGCCCGCTTCACGCCGCCGGTCTTCACACCGCCGCCGCTCTCCGCCGCCGCCGCCCGCGCCGGCCGGCGCACGACGCCGGACGTACCGCCCGCATTCTGTGAACGAGTCGCCATGTCAGCTCTCCGGAAGGAGTGAGGAACACTTCGCGATCGTCCTAATTAGGCACAAAACGCCACCAGCCGCAACAGCGTTCCGTCGCTTTTGTGGCCGAATGCGGTTTATTGACGACGTTTTGAGACGGAATGCGCCGTTATGACGGGTCACCGCGCGACGCGCAGGTTCTCGTGCACGTGCTCGGCGCTGCGCATCCCGGCGAACGTCACGCACACGCCGGGCAGCGCCCGGACGAACGACACGGCCCGCTGCGCGTCGGTCGAGCACCCGGGGAGCGCCTCGCGCACCTGCGGCGGCAGGTTCGCCGCGAGCTGCCCGTGCATGAGCGGCGCGCTGGCCAGGATCGGTACCCCCAGCTCCTGCGCGGCGTGCAGCAGCGGCACGAGGCGCGACTGCGGACGACCCGGGAGCGGCTGCGTCGGCACGCGCGCCGCCTCGGGGGTCGCGAGACTCACCGGCAGCTGCGCCGCCGCGAAGTGGTGTCGCGCTCCCGCCACGTCGCGCGCGGCGGCGACGACGCTCGCGAGGGACAGATGCCCCGCCGCGCCGGGCGGGACGCGCAGCCCGCGCCACGTCGCGATCCCCCACCGCGCGATCTCGCCGCGCCCGACCGCCCCTTCGAGCGCCTCGATCGCGCGCCGCAGCGTGCGCGCGAACGCGTCGGGGTCGAGCACGTCGAGCTGCCGCTCCGGCTCGTGCAGCGAGTACAGGTCGATCGTGTCGACCCCGAGGTTCGCGCGGCTCCGCGCGATCTGGTGCGCGAGGAAGGCGGGCGCGAGCGAGTGGCCGCCGTGGGCGACCTCGTCGACCGTCACGAGTCCCGGCGCGAACAGCTCACGCTCGAGGTAGGCGTCGTAGGCCTCGCGCGACGCCGGCGGCTCGCCGTCGGGGGCGACGAATCCCCCTTTCGTGCAGACCACCACCTCGTCGCGCCGCACCGTCCCGTCGGCGATCCCCCGCGCCAGCGCCCGACCGACCGCGCGCTCCGACCGCTGACAGCGGTAGCTGATCGCCGTGTCGACGACGTTGCACCCGGCGACGAACGCCGCATGGAGCGTCTCCTCGTACCGCGTATCGTCAGTGTCGGTACATTCGCCGAGGAACGTGCCGACACCGAGCGATCCGACGGTCAGCCGGGCGTCGGGCGTCTCGAGCGTGCGGAAGAAGCCGTCGGCGAAGCGTGTGGCGAAACGCGCCGCGAAGCGGGCGGTGCCCTCGCGTGTCGCGCTCACGGCAGCCTTCGTGGTCGAAGACGGCCCCGGGGTGGTCGGCATGCCGGGAGGGTACCGACGCGGCACCGGCGTTGCAACCGACATCCGGGCTGCGCGTCGGTTGCACCGTCTCACCCTCTGCGTTCGACACCGTGCCCACACCGACCGTGACCCGCTTCTCGCTCGCCGCGCTCGGCGCCGTCGCCGCGCTGATCGGCGCATCCTGCTCGCGCCAGCCGCCGGTCGCGCAGGTGATGACCCCCGTTCGCATCGATCCGACGTCGGCGTTCGCGGCGGCGGGGCGGGGAACGATGGGGAGCGGCGATCCGTTCGCGACCTTCGCGTCGATCGGCCAGGCCGAGTGGCCAGGCCCGAACCGCTATCGCGGCGCGAACGGCGCTCCGGGCCCCGACTACTGGCAGCAGCGCGCGGATTACACGATCGCCGCGACGCTCGACACCGCCAACGGCGGCAGCGTGAGCGGCACGGTCTCGCTCCGCTACACGAACAACTCGCCGGACACGCTCCGCTTCGTCTGGCTCCAGCTCGACCAGAATCTCTATCGCGCCGGCAGCAAGGGCTCGGCGATGTTCGCGGCCGACTCGCGGTGGGGGGTGCGCGGCTTTCGCGGCGGATACAGCTGAGCGACGTCCGCGTCGACGGAAGGCCGGCATCCCGAAGGTCGACGACACGATGATGCGGCTCGACCTCGACGCGCCGATCGCGCCGCGCGGCGGCAGGTCGACGATCACGATCCGCTACCGCTTCGCCGTGCCCGAGCACGGCTCCGACCGCATGGGGCGCGACGGGATGCTGTTCGAGATGGCGCAATGGTATCCGCGCATGGCCGTCTACGACGACGTCCGCGGCTGGAACACCGATCCGTACCTCGGCCAGGGCGAGTTCTATCTCGAGTACGGAGACATCGACTACAGCGTGACCGTGCCGGCCGGGTACGTGTCGCCGGGAGCGGCGTGCTGCAGAACGCGAGCGACGTGCTGTCCGCCGAGCAGCGCGACCGGCTCGCGAAGGCGCGCACGCTGTCGGCCGCTCCGGACGGGCGGAGACGGTCGCGTCGATCATCACGAGAGACGAGGCCGAGGCCGCGCGATCCCGTCGCGTCGGTGGCGGGCGCACGTGGCGATTCCGGGCGGAGAACGTGCGCGACGTCGCGTGGGCCGCGGCGCCGGATTTCCGGTGGGACGCGACGAGCTGGAACGGCGTGCTCTGTCAGGCGTACTACCAGTTCCCGAAGAGCGGCCGCGCCTGGGAGAGGGCGCCGAGCAGACGTGCTGGTCGATCCGGACGTACTCGACGCTGGTCTATCCGTACCCGTATCCCCAGGCGACGAGCGTGGCCGGCCCGGTCGGCGGCATGGAATACCCCATGTTCGTCATGGTCGACACCGGGAGCGACGACCCTGCCTCGGTGTTCGGCACCATCGACCACGAACAGGGGCACGAGTGGTTCCCCATGCTCGTCGGCTCGAACGAGCGCCGCTTCGCGTGGATGGACGAAGGGCTCAACACGTACATCAACACCTTCTCCGCCGAGCGCCGGTATCCGGGAACGACGCCGTGGAATGGTTACGTGAAGAACTGGCGCGACGCGGTCGAGGGGGGGACGCAATCGCCGCTCATGACTCCTCCCGACCGGATCGACGCGAGTGCACTCGGCGCGCTCGCCTACCGCAAGCCGGCGGCGGTGCTGCTGACGCTGCGCAATCACGTGGTCGGCGCCGACACGTTCGACCGCGCGATCCGCGAGTACGCCCGCCGCTGGGCGTTCAGGCACCCGACGCCCGGCGACTTCTTCCGCACGATCGAGAACGTGAGCGGGAGGGACCTCTCCTGGTACTGGCGGAGCTTCTGGTACACGAGCGACGTGCTCGACATCGCGCTCGACAGCGTGACGAGCCGCGCGACGCCGACCGGCGAGCTGCAGGTCTCGCTCTACATGCACCGCACGACGAGCATTCCGTTCCCGGTCGCCGCGCGCCTCGCGTTCGTCGACGGCCGCACGATGGACGTCGCGTTTCCGGTCGAGCTGTGGGGTCGGCCGCACGTCGGCGATCACATCGTCGGGACGGTGAACGTGCCGGCACGGGTCGTCGGGGCGCGTCTCTGGCCGCAGGGGGGTATCCCAGATTGGGATCCGTCGAACGACGTCTGGGGAAGCGCGCCGCCGGCGCGCACGGTCGAGTCCGTCACAGGAGTGCCGTGACTGCCAAATCTTCACTCGTCGATTCGGCGGATCTTCGGTAGATTCGAGAGTCCACCTTTCGCAGGACGTTTTTCCGAGGTTGCAGCCGTGCTGGTCACCATCACCCCCCGCCTCCGCATCCACCGCGACGAAGTGCTCTGCGCGCTGCTGCGAGGCAATACCGTTCTCCTGCGCTTCGTGGGGATGAAGCCGATGCGCGTTCCGGTCGACGACCTCACCGACGAGGCCCGCGCCTGGCTCCTTCCGGCGCTCGCGCCGCGCGAGATCCCGCTCGTCGACACGATCGAGGAAGTCGTCGAGGACGCCGAGACCGAAGAGGTCGACGAGCGAACGAGCTGAGTTCCGGCAGTTCCGGGCTGGCCGCACGATCAGCCACTGCTAGATTCCGCGGTTCGTCGTCGTGCGACCCGTCCTGGAGTGAAGCAATGCCGGAGTTTGGAAGCTGGGCTTCCGCGTGGTGGAAGCCCGTGCTGTTCGTGATCGTCGCTGGGCACATCACGAACGTCTGCGTCACCCTGTTTCTGCACCGCGCGCAGACCCATCGCGGCGTCAAGTTTCACTGGCTCGCGGAGACGCCGATGCGCGTCTGGCTGTGGCTGACGACCGCGATCAAGACGAAGGAGTGGGTGGCCTGCCACCGAAAGCATCACGCGTTCGCCGACCGGGACGGCGATCCGCACAGCCCGTTCGTCGAAGGGCTGCGCAACATCATGCTGAAAGGGGCGTTCTACTATCGCGACGCCGTGCGCCAGCCCGGCGTGCTCGAGAAGTACGGCAAAGGCACGCCGAGCGACTGGCTCGAGCGACACCTGCTCGACCGGCGGTCGACGGCCGGCATCTTCGTCATGCTGGCCATCAACATCTGGCTGTTCGGCTTCTTCGTCGGGCCGCTCGTCTGGGGCATCCAGATGATCTGGATTCCCTTCTGGGCCGCCGGCGTCATCAACGGCGTCGGGCACGCGCTCGGCTACCGGAACTACGACGTCAAGGACGAGAGCCGCAACATCTCGCCGATCGCCATCTGGCTCGGCGGCGAGGAGCTGCACAACAACCATCACGCCGACCCGCACTCCGCGAAGTTCGGGCACAAGTGGTACGAGTTCGACATCGGGTGGCTCTACATCCGCCTGCTCTCGCTCTTCGGGCTGGCCAAGGTGAAGTACGCGCACGGCGTCGCCGGCTACGACCGGAACCAGGGCGACGATCCGACGGCGCGCGTCGCCGCCTGATCGCCCGCATCGGTGTATGATTCAGGGCCCGGGTCGGTGACCCGGGCCCTTTTCACGTTCTCACGTAAGCCAATACCATGTCACACGTTACGTGTACACGCTGCGGCGAGACCCGCGACGGGTTCGAGAAGCCGCCGATCGGAGTCGGGGGAGAGACCGGGGCGCGGATCGTGCGCGAGGTCTGCCAGGTCTGCTGGGGCGACTGGCTGAAGCAGCAGACGATGCTGATCAACCACTACGGCCTGAACCTGATGGACCCCCAGGCCCGCACGTTCCTCGGCCGCCAGCGCGACGCGTATCTGTTCAAGACCGACGCGAACGAGGACGTCGACACGTCGAAGCAGGGAACGATCGCCTGGTGAGCAGAGGTTCTGGCTCGCTCTCACGACTTGACTTTAGTGTCAACGCGTGAATAATTGCGATCATGAGCCCTGTTCTCACCTCCCCGCGGCCGCGCACGACCCGCCGGCCGGCGACACACCGGAGCCCGTACTCCGTCGATGTCGTGCTGCTCACCGTCCACGACGGACAGCTCATGGTCGCCCTTCGTCGCCCTGCCGTCCGCTCGAATCAGCGTGAGCGGTGGGAGCTGCCGTGGAATCCGGGGCGGCTCGAGGAGACGTTCGCGCAGGCGGCCGAGCGGATCGCGCAGGACGCGGTCGGCGCACCGACGGCGTGGCTCGAGCAGATCGGCGCGTTCGGGAGCGAGCGGCGGCACCCGGCGACGGGTGAGGTCTCGGTCGCCTATGCCGGGCTGCTCCCGGTCGGCACCCGCGTCGCGACCGACGACGACCTCGGGTTCTTCCCGGTCGCGGACCTGCCGGCGCTCTCGCCGCGGCAGCGGGCGATGATCGACACGGCGGTCGAGATGGTGCGCGCGCGCGTCGGCCAGGCGCCGGTCGCGTTCCGCTTCCTCCCGGCGACGTTCACGCTGAGCGAGCTGCAGGAGATGTACGAGCTGCTCCTCGGCCGGCCGCTGCACAAGGCGAGCTTCCGGCGTTCGCTACAGGCGGCGCGCATCGTCGAGGCGACCGACGAGTGGCGGAGCGAGGGGCGCGGCCGCCCGGCGCAGCTCTTCCGCTACGCGCCGAAGAAGCGCAAGAACCCGCCACGCGGCGTTCGCTTCGACTGACGCAGCTGGGAAACGATGCACGGCGCCCGTCCTGACCTGGACGGGCGCCGTTCGCGTCTCGGGGAGGTCAGGACGCCGGGCGGCTCTGCCAGCGTCGGATGGCCTGAGCGAGCGACAGATTGTCGGCGGCGATCGGGTGCAGCTCGCTCAGTAACCCGTCATCGTCGGGCGCGCGGGCTTCCGCGATGATCGGCGGGAGGTGGCCGGCGCGTCTGGACGGATCGCCGCGCCGCTCGACCCAGAGCCGCGCATGCCGGCCGGCGCCGTCCTCGAGGCAGTCGATCGCCACGAAGCCGCCGCCCGGGAGAGCGCGGGAATAGAGAATGACGCGGGACATCGAGAGGAGGGAAACACCCGGGGCCGGGAGAGGTGGGAAGAACGAGGCCCCGTCCTGCTGCGCAACTGGCGTTGCGATGGCGCAATGTGTGCCGCTCTACACCGTCCCGCTAGACCGGGAGATTGCGGATGACATGGTCACGCTCCCCTCGTGATCCCGTGGTCCGCGCGCTCGCCCGCGGACCACGGGAGTCGAGCGGAACGCCGTCAGACCTTCCGGACGTTGGCAGCCTGGGGGCCCTTCTGCCCCTCCACGATCTCGAACTCGACCTGATCGCCCTCGGCGAGGCTCTTGAAGCCGTCGGACTCGATGGCGGAGAAGTGCACGAACACGTCGTTCCCCCCCTCGTATCCGATGAAGCCGAACCCCTTGGCGTCATTGAACCATTTCACCGTACCCGTCAACCGCTCCATGGCCGCCCACCTCGTTCACTCTGTCGACGTCAACCCGGTGCTCGGCAGTGTGCCGGCAGTGTCGAGTGAGCAAGAGTCGTGACAGGAGCGAAACAGATGAATCGGCGGACGGGTCGTGGGAACGGAAAAGCCCCGAAGCGGTATGGCTTCGGGGCCGATCGTTGCTGGGCGAGCGGGGAGGGGTCAGGCGGCGCCGGCGATGTACTTCGCGAACCGTCCGCAGTTCGTGCACTTGAGCGTCACGTGGGCGCGCGGAAGCGGCGGAATCTGCAAGGGATCGCGCTCGATCGAGCCGGAGCAAGACGGACAGCTGAGCGCGGTCCCGGTGCGGTCGCTCGTGATGAGATGGAGCGCCTGCGCCGGGTTGTACGTGTTCGGGCGTGGCTTACGCATGACCCCTCCTGATGGGTGCCGCCGGCCGCTCCGACCTCGGGAGCGGAGTCTCTCACCCCTGAATGGTAACCACGAAAATGACCGCTTCACAGTGGCCGTTCGCCGAGGGGTCTGGCGACGAACGAGAACACGCGGACGATCATTCGTGCGGAGATCGCACGATCTCATCGCTGCTACGCGGACCGTGTCGCTAACGCTGAGAACGCTGATCACTGTCGCGACGGCGGCAGCAAAGTCGACTGGAATCGCGCTCGCCGCTGCGCTGGCTGCAGCGCTCGCGGCCGGATGCGGTCCGCACGCGCACATCCCGCCCGTGCCGTCGCCGGCGGCGATCCGCGCCGACACCGGCGAGATCGCCCGCCTGGCGCGCACCATCGCGCCGGTGCTGCTCGTGCATCGCGACGAGTCGTTCCCGCTCGCGCGCGCCGTCGCGATCGTGCACCCGACGCGTCGCATCATCGCCTACCACCTGCTGTGGCGCGACGACGTGATGGGGGCGTGGATTCCGCGCACGATCCCGACCGACGAGGAGATCGTGTGGGTGGGCTACGACACCACGGGAGCGCCGAACGAGCTCTGGACGTACTGGCACGGTGCGATCCTGCACATGCCGTGGGACAGGCGACAGGTCGCGATCGACGTGCAGTGGGGCAAGCACGGCTCGATGCCGCACGGCCTGCTCCTGGGCGACCTGCCGCGCTCCCGCACGATGAACTCGTTCTACGTCACCGGGACGCTGTTCGCCTGGGACTTCTGGCTCGGCAACGTCATGCGGAAGGGGCCGTGGTGCTTCTGCCACGGCTTCAAGCGCTACCGCTCGTACGAGGGCGCCACCGAGCTGCTGTTGGCACACCGTCTCGACGCCGTCGTGGTCGCCGAGGACCCTCGGCGGGCGCTGGGGGCGGTGTTCGGGCAGCCGTACTCGGAGAAGCCGTGGTGGCCGTGGCGGACCGATCTCTCGAAGGTGAAAGAGATCTCGTGAGATCGGCGCGGAGCGTCGAGCGCAGCGCGCCGCGGGCATGGCGACGCCGCGCGCTGCGCTAATCCCAGCCGTGCGGCCGGCGCCAGACGCGGCGTCCGATCTGCCAGCTCTTCTTCGACGATAGCTCGCCCCCGCCGGCCCACAGGTCGTCGTCGTCGAGGGCGTCGAGGAAGCTCGTGGCCTTCGCCGACGACTCGTCGGCGCGGTGCACGATCTCGGCTTCGACGGTCATCGGCTCGACGGGGGAGCCGTACTCGAGCTGCCCGTGGTGCGCGAGGATGAGGTGTTGCAGCTCGACGAGCTGCCCGTCGCTGCAGAGCGACCGTCCGACCGCGCTCAACCGCCGCTCGAGCATGAGCACGCCGAGGACGACGTGGCCGACGAGGAGGCCGCAGGGGGTGTAGGAGAAGCCGCCGGGCCCGATCTCGTACGCCTCGACCTTGCCGACGTCGTGGAGCAGTGCGCCGACGAGCACGAGGTCCTCGTTCGCGCGCGGGATGGTCTTCACGGTCGCGGCGGCGATGCGGGCGACCTCGAGGGTGTGCTGCAGCAGTCCGCCGATCTTGGCGTGGTGCCCTTTCGTCGACCCCGGCGCGCGCTCGAAGCGAGTGCGGAAGTCGTCGTCGCCGAAGAACAGCTTCAGGACGTCGCGCAGGGTGGCGGAGCGGACCTGCTGGCGGGCCTTGTCGACCGCGGTCCAGAGAGCGTCGACGTCTTCCTCGACGTGGGGGAGGAAGTCCTCGACCGCGTAGTGGCCCTGCGGGAGTGGGCGGAGCGGCGCCGTGAGGGAGAGCTGGCGCTTCTCGTTGCCGTTCTTCGCGTAGCGGGCGACCTCGGCGACGACCTGGACGATCGTCCCGGGCTCGGCCCCCTCGGCCCAGGCGAGCTTGTCGACCCAGACGGGGGCGGTGTCGATGCGGCCGCTGCTGTTGCCGAGCGTCAGGATGACGAACGGGTCGCCGGCCGCCGTCTTCTTCTCGGCGCGTTCGAGGACGAGGAGCTCGTGCTGAACGCGGGTGCCGAGAGCGAGGCCGGGGAGGTGAAGCGGAGGCATGGGAGGAAAGTCGGCCGAGACGTGAAGGCAGGCAAGGGTGTCGGGCTTTGTTCGGTATCGTCGATACTGTCCTGGACTGGACTTGCGCAGCAGTGGACGCGCCTGCACTGTGGCGCACCGAGCCGCCTTGGCGCGACGACGCGCTGGGATTCGGGCCACCATGGGTATGGTCGTGGGCCCAGCGCAGGCAGCGACCTACGCACTCGCGGTCTCCGACTCAGAAAATCGCGAGAGAGGCCAGCACACAGGGTGAGTCTCGACGAGTCAGCGTCGCGTGAGCGCGACGCCGCGTACTGCGCGACGATGGGATTCTGGGAAAGGCACGACCATCCGCAGAATCGTCGATGTCGTCGCACCCCGTCGTCTACCATGGGCTCGACGTGGCTGCGATGGTCGACGCGGTACTTCGTGCGCGTCCGCTCGCGATCGCGCGTATCTGCCGCCTTCTCGATCTCTCCGCCGACGAGGCGCGGACTCTGCTCGTCGCGCTGGCTGCGTTGCACGACGTCGGGAAGTTCGCGTCGTGCTTTCAGGCGAAAAGTCCCGCGCACTGGCCGGCGGCGCTCTCAGGTGTCGACCCGGCGAGCGTCGTGCCGACGCATCACACGGCGGACGGCTACGCACTCTGGTATGGCACGTTGCGCAAGCGGCTAGCCGACCGAATGTGGCGCGGCGGCGGCCGGACGCTCGACGTGCTCGCGCCGGCCGTGTTCGGGCATCACGGTCGGCCGGTCAAGCAGCGTGACGCGAGGCGCCCAACTGATTCGATCTTCGCCCCGGCGGGACGAGACGCGGCTGTCGCGTTCGCCGACGCGGTAGTCGCGCTACTCGTTCCGTCACCCCTGACTGCGGCGGTGCCGACCGAGGAGCGAGCGCGCATTGCGAGTTGGTGGGTGGCGGGGTTGATGACGGTCGCCGACTGGATCGGCTCGAACGACCGGTGGTTTGCGTACACGGCGCCCGATCCGCAGGACGTCGGGCTCTCACGCTACTGGATGCGGGCGACACACTGCGCAGAGCGCGCGGTCGCCGAGGCGGGTCTCGCGGCTCCGCACGTTGCGGTCATGAAGTCGTTCACCGCATTGACGAATATCGAGCAACCGTCACCAGCCCAGCGGTGGGCGACCGATGCGTTTCTACCGAACGGCCCGTTGCTGGTGATCCTCGAGGACATCACCGGAGCGGGAAAAACGGAGGCGGCGCAGATGCTCGTACATCGCCTAATGACGGATGGACGCGCGGCGGGCGCGTACTGGGCAATGCCGACACAGGCTACCGCAAACGCGATGTACGAGCGGCAGGCGCGCGCGGTCGACGCGCTGTTCGACGCGTCGACGGGCGGACCGCGTCCGTCGGTCGCACTCGCACACGGCCAGACCCGGCTGCACGAGAGCTTTCGCGCGACGGTGTTGCGAGCGAACGACGAGCGGCTCGACGTCGCGGCATCACCATCGTCTGGGCTGCCGGCGAGCGCCGCGTGCGCCGCGTTCCTCGCCGACGACCGTCGCGCGGCGCTGCTCGCCGACGTGGGAGCGGGGACGGTCGACCAGGCGTTGTTAGGCGCGCTGCCGAGTCGGTTCAACACGGTGCGGCTGTTCGGGATGGCCGACAAGGTCCTCGTGTTCGATGAGGCGCATGCGTACGACGCGTACATGGGTGTCGAGGCACAGCAGCTCCTCCGCTTCCAGGCCGCGTTAGGCGGGTCGGCGATCGTGCTCTCGGCGACGCTCTCGCGAGAGCAGCGCGAGTCGTTCGCGACGGCGTGGTGCGAAGGGTTGAACGAGGGGCGGCGGCGAGGAGCGAACGTGTTCTTCGTCGAGACGCTGCCGTCGCTCGTCGAGTCGGAGGCTTACCCGCTCGCGACGATCGTGTCGGCCGACGGGGTGCGCGAGGATCCGGTCGAGGCGGCAGCGTGGTCGCGTCGGCGTGTGCCGGTGCGACTCGTACACGACGCGAGCGACGCATTGGCGCACGTCGTCGACTCGGCGGGGCGGGGCGCAGCGGTCGCGTGGATTCGCAACACGGTCGAGGACTGCCTAACGGCGGCGGCCGAGGTGCGCGCGCGTGGGTTGCGGCCGATCGTCTTTCACGCGCGGTTCGCGCAGGGGGACCGGCAGGTGCGCGAGCGGGAGGTACTCCGCCTGTTCGGCAAGGATGGCTCGGCGGAGAACCGTCGAGGCGTGGTGCTCATCGCGACGCAGGTGGTCGAGCAAAGCCTCGACTTGGACTTCGACGTACTCGTGACGGACCTGGCGCCGGTGGACCTGTTGATTCAACGGGCGGGCCGGCTGTGGCGGCATCGCGAGTTGCGTGCGACGCAGCGCCCGGCTGGCGTCGTGTGCGAGCTCGTCGTGCTGTCACCGCCGCCGGTCGCGGAGCCTGAGACGAACTGGCTGACGGCGGTGCTCCCGAAGACGGCGCGAGTCTACAAGCACGTCGGCGTTCTGTGGCGCACGGCGCGGGCGCTGGCGGACGCCGGGGCCATCGACGCGCCTAACGGCCTACGCGCCCTGATCGAGTCGGTCTACGACACGTCCGCCTCGCTGCCCGAATCGTTGTTGCCCGCCAGCCAGGCTGCGGAAGGCGAGGAGTTCGGGAACGCGGCCGCAGCGACGCAGGCGACGCTCGAGCTGACCGACGGCTACCACGGCGACCTGAAAGGATGGGTGGACGACGTGAGGCCGATGACGCGCGTCGGCGACGAGGAGACGACGGTGCGTCTGGCGCGTGTGCTGGCGGGCGGGGAACTCGCGCCGTGGGCGGCGGCGGCCGGGCCACCGTGGAAGGCGTGGGCCCTGTCCGAGGTGCGGGTGCGCGCGTCGCGTGTGCCGTTCGGGTCGACGGCCGATCTGGGATACGCGGGAGTCATTGATGCGGCGCGCAAGACTTGGGGACGGTTCGAGCAGGAGCTCACCGTGCTGCCGCTGGTGCAGCACGCCCATGATCCGAGCGTATGGGCAGGAGCACTTATCAAGCCGGATCAACGCGTCGTTCCTGTCCGATACGCCGTCGGAGACGGGCTAGCATTTCCGAAGATGGAGGGCTAGCGGTCAGCATCTCTTCCGAATCTACGCGCCCTGTGTCAGAGCCACCTATGAGGATGGTGTCGTAGCTCCACCAGAATCCCATCGTTATGTCCTACGACCTTCGCCACGAATCGTGGATCCCTTGGCGACGCCGATCGGGCGTCGTCGAGTGGGGACCACCGCACCTCCTGACTGATCGCATCGACGACGACCCCATCGTAGCAACGGCGGCACCACGGCCGGATTTCGACGCGGCACTGCACGAGTTCCTCATTGGGTTGTTCGGTGTCGCACTGCGCATCGAGGATGAGTCGGCGTGGGACCGTCGGTGGTACTCGCCACCGACTCCAGCGGAACTACGGACAGCGCTCGATCAACTACCGCCTGTTCTAAATCTTGACGGCGAAGGGCCACGCTTCTTTCAGGACTTCCCATCTGCCGATCTCGCTGCCGAGAAGCCAGGTACAATCGACCAATTGTTGATCGATGCGGCGGGTGAACAGACGAAAGAATTTAACAAGGATCTATTCGTCAAGCGCGAGAGGGTCAGGCGAATGAGTCGGCCAGCAGCGGCCATGGCACTCATTACTATGCAGACATATGCCTCAGCGGGTGGTCGAGGTAATCGAACATCACTCCGTGGGGGAGGACCACTCACGACGCTAGTTGATCCGCGCGTCGATCGTATCGATAGTCGTGGTCAGAAGATGCCTGCTGATCAACAGCCTTTTTGGCAACTGCTATGGGTGAATGTTGAAACCGTGCAGCAGGCTGCACAACGATCCCCCAACATGCAACACAATGCGGTGGCCGACGTTTTTCCTTGGATGGCACCGACGCGCTCATCCGCGGGGCAGCGGCTGGAGGTGACGCCGGCAAACGCGAATCCATGGCAGGCGTACTTTGGTTTGCCACGGCGCGTCCGGCTGGACTTCGACATCGGCGGCCAGTGTGAACTAACCGGACATCATGATGAGATGACCGTGGCCGAGTTTCGCTCCCGACCTCTCGGTACTAATTACCCGTCGGCGAGATGGCGACATCCCCTGACGCCGTACCGCGACGACGGAAGCAATTGGCTTCCAGTACTTGGAAGATCTGCCGGCGCCGCCTGGCGCGATTGGCTCGGGGCTGTATTTGGTACATCGGACACTAAGCGAGAACCAGCACGTGCCGTTGTGAGAGCCCTCGCGCGTGCGGAGCGTGTGGAGTTGCGTGAGGTGCGACTCCGCATGACAGGCTACGCTATGGATCAGGCTAAGGCTGACGCTTGGTTGTCGTCGATTCAGCCAGCGTTTGCGGGCGGTGACGGACCTCAGCGTGAGCGTCTCCGCGATGTAGCCACGCGTCTAACGAATGGTGCATCGATAGCGGCCGACGCACTGTCGGATGCCGTGAAACGCAGCAAGTTCTCTAGGCGCAAGTCCTCGCCAGGGACGATGCGCGCGGTTGAAACAGGACTCACGAAATCCGCTGAGAGTGATCTTTGCTTTGCGGTGGAGTCGGAGCTGTGGGCGACGACGGAGGCGGCGTTCTTCGCGGCGATGCGCGCTGTGGCCGCGCCGGATGCCGACGTGACTGCCGCGGACAGCATGTCGCGACAGTTCGCGCCGACGCTCGCGCGGGAGGCGACGGCGATCTTCGACCGCTGGTGTCCCGGTGACGGCTCCGATCCGGCCGAGATGCGCCGCGTCGTGACGGCGCGCTACAACCTCGTCCGCGCGTTAGGCGGCTGGACGCCGCTCGGCGAGAAGCTGTTCGAGACGCTGCGTATCCCACTCCCCGGCGGCGGCAAGGCCGTCCGCATCGCGAAAGCGCGCACGCGCAAGGAGGCGAAGAAGTGAGTGACACGAGTGACGCGTCTGCGCCGGCGGGTGCCGCGGCAGCGAAAGAGAAGGGGGCCGGCGCCCGCGCGCTCGACTGGTGGCGCTACTACTGCGATCCCGGCCGCGACGGCCACGACCCCGGCGTGCGCGCCCAATTGCGTCGCTGCGACTCGCCGATCGACGCGGCGGCGATTCCTGCGGCCGTCGGTCTCGCGCGGCGCGTGGGCGCGTTCGCCGACGGCGTCGACGACCGGCGCGCGCTCGACGCGCTCAATCTCGCCCGTGTGCTCGCCCGCGTGCGCGAGCACGACGCGTCGCAGTCGCCGATGCGTGCCGTCGGGTGGAAGACGTTCGCGGCGGACCGCAAAGAGAGCGAGGCGGGCGAGGACCGACCGTCTCTCTGGAGGTGCGCTTCCGCCGTCTGCTGACGACCGGTCCGGACGAGGAGCAGGTGACCGCGTTCACGCGGCTCGTCGACGTCCTCGGCGGCACGGTGAACGTCGCAGCGTTAGGCGCCGACTTCCTCGACTGGTCGCACCCGTGGCGCGGCGACCGCGTGCGGAAGCGGTGGGCCGAGGACTACTTCGCGGCCCGCGTCACGACAACCGCGTCCGACTCTGCTGTTCCTACCACTGATCCTACCGCGACCGAGGCCATCGCATGACGACGTTCGTACAGCTGCACTTTCTGACCGCCTATCCGCCGTCGAACCTGAACCGCGACGACACCGGACGGCCGAAGACCGCAGTGTTCGGCGGTGTGACGCGGCTCCGGATTTCGTCGCAGAGTCTGAAGCGGGCGTGGCGCACGTCGCCGGTGTTCGGGGCGCGGCTCGGCGAGCACGTCGGCAAGCGCACGCAGCGGCTCGGCGACTACGTGCGGCAGCATCTCGTCGACAAAGGAGCGACGGCGGAGAAGGCGACCGAGATCGCGAAGCAGATCGCCGCGATCTTCGGAAAGCTCGAGGACAAGAAGGACCGCGACCCGACGTTCATCAAGCAGCTCGCGTTCGTGTCGCCAGAAGAGTTCGCGCGGGCGCGGGCGATGGCCGACCGGGCGCACGCGGGCGAGGAGATCACGCCGACCGCCGAGTCGCTGCTCGTGAAGTCCGACACTGCGGCCGACGTCGCGATGTTCGGGCGCATGCTCGCCGACAGTCCGGCATACAACCGCGACGCCGCCGTGCAGGTCGCGCACGCGATCACGACGCACCGCGCCGTCGTCGAGGACGATTACTACGTCGCGGTCGACGACCTGAAGGATCGCTCGGAGTCGGAGGACGTGGGGACGTCGTTCATCGGGGTGCAGGAGTACGGGGCGGGGTTGTTCTACCTCTACGCGTGCGTCGACTGCGACTTGCTCGTGTCGAACCTCGGCGGCGACGCGGGGCTCGCGCGCGACGCGATCGCGGCGCTGATCGAGAGCGCGACGACGGTGTCGCCGCGCGGCAAGCAGGCGAGCTTCGCGTCGCGCGCGAGGGCGTCGTACGCGCTCGTCGAGCGGGGGACACAGCAGCCGCGCACGCTCGCGGCGGCGTTCCTCAAGCCGGTGACGCCGCAGGACGGAAAGAACGAGTCGTACGGCGACATGGCGCAGGTCTCGATCGACCGGCTCACAGCGTTCCGCGACAACATCGACAGCGTTTACCAAATAACGCCGAACGAGACCACATCGTTCCACGTCACGCCGACGTCTGCCGGAGGGACGCTCGACGGCGTGGTCGAGTTCGCGCGCGGAGCGATCGCGTGACGGACTTCCTGCTGCTCACGCTGTACGCGCCGCTCACGAGCTGGGGCGACATCGCGGTCGGCGAGTATCGCGGCTCGTGGGACCGGCCGAGTCGCTCGGCGGTGCTCGGGCTCGTCGCGGCGGCGCTCGGCGTCGACCGCGATGACCAGGCGGCACACGACGCGCTCGACCGAGCGTACGGCGTCGCGGTGCGAGCGGACGTGACGGGCGCGCCGCTCGTCGACTACCACACGGCGCAGACGGTCGACGCGCCGACCGTCAAGAAGCGTCGGCCGGCGACGCGGGCCGAGCTGCTCGACGTGCGGGAGAAGCAGACGATCCTGTCGCGGCGCACGTACCGACAGGACGCGCTCGCGACGGTCGCGCTCTGGGTTCGGCCGGACGTCGAGCCGCCGCGATCGTTAGGCGCGCTCGAGGCCGCGCTGCGAGCGCCGCGGTTCGTGCTGTACGCGGGGCGTAAAGCGAACGCGTTCGGGCTGCCACTCGCCCCGGACGTCGTGTCGGCGGCGACGCTAGCGGAGGCGTTGGCGCATCGGCCGTCCGCCATTCGCCAGCTCGGCGGCCTCACCGTGTCGCCGTCGTGGACCGTGCGGCAGCCGGGTGAGCTCGAGGTGTCGCACGACCCATGTGAGGGGTTCGCCTCCGGCCTGCGGCCGCTGCGGCGTGAAGTGCGGCGCGACGGCGGGGCGCACCGTCGACGGTGGCAGTTTACGGAGCGCGTCGTCGAAGTCGGTGTCATGACGGTGGGGGCGGTCGCATGAGCGAGCTCGCGTTTCTCTCACGCGTGCGGCTGCGTCGGCACGTCCCCGCCGCGGCGCTGCGCGCCGTGCTCGCGCCGGAGGGGACGGCCGAGCGGGCGGCGACGGCGCACCGACTCGTGTGGACGCTGTTCTCGGATGGCCCCGAGCGCGACCGCGATTTTCTGTGGCGCGAAGGGGAGCCGGGGCTGTTCTACTGTCTCTCGTCGCGCCCGCCTGAAGATCAGCACGGCCTGTTCGACGTCGACCCGCCGAAGCCGTTCGCGCCCGCGCTCACGGCCGGCGACCGACTCGGCTTCACGCTCCGTGTGAACGCGACGGTCGCGCGCGGCGGACGGCCTGCGGCGGACGGAGAGAAGCCTGTGCGCGGTAAGCCGTGTGACATCGTGATGGACGCGCTGCACCGCGCGGGCGGTGGATCTCGTGCGGCGCAGCGGGCGGCGCTACTCGTGCCGGTGGCGCACGGGTGGCTGGCGAAGCAGGGGGAGAAGCACGGGTTCACACTGCCGCCGCTCCCGGCGCCGCGAACGGACGACGATCCCGACGACGTCGACGACGGCACGTTCCGTGTGCGCGGCTATCGCGTGCTCTCGATCGACCGGGGACGTGCCGCGCGCCCGCTGCGCGCCGGCGTGCTCGATCTCGACGGGGTGCTCGACGTGCGTGATCCGGCGGCGTTCATCGACGCGGTGCGGCGCGGGTTCGGGCGCGCGAAGGCGTTCGGGTGCGGGCTCATGTTGCTCCGGCGCGTCTGACGAACTGAGGTGCCTAACCGCTGTGCCTAACGAGCGATGAGCGACGCGCCTTACGTACCGCTCCGGCCGATTCCGATCAAGGATCGAGCGGCGATCGTGTTTCTCGAGTACGGGCTGATCGACGTCGTCGACGGCGCATTCGTGCTGATCGACAAGAACGGCGGGCGGATTCAGATCCCGGTCGGCGGGCTCGCGTGTCTCATGCTCGAGCCGGGGACGCGCATCAGTCACGCGGCGGTCGCGCTCGCGGCGCGCGTCGCCTGTCTGCTCGTATGGGTCGGCGAAGGCGGCGTGCGTCTATACGCCTCTGGTCAGCCCGGCGGGGCGCGTGCCGACCGCCTGCTCTATCAAGCGCAGGCCGCGCTCGACGAGACGCCGAGGCTGCGGGTCGTGCGGGCGATGTACAAGTTACGCTTCGGTGAGGAGCCGCCGGCACGCCGGTCGGTGGATCAGCTTCGTGGCATCGAGGGAGCGCGGGTGCGGACACTCTACCAGCGGCTCGCGCGGTTGCACGGCGTGACGTGGGACAACCGTCGGTATGATCCGGCCGCGTGGGACCAAGCGGACGTGCCGAACCGCTGCCTGTCCGCGGCGACGGCGTGCCTGTACGGACTCTCGGAGGCGGCGATCCTCGCGGCTGGCTACGCGCCGGCGATCGGCTTTCTGCATCGCGGGAAGCCGCTGAGCTTCGTGTACGACATCGCCGATCTGTTCAAGTTCGAGACGGTCGTGCCGGCGGCGTTCTCGGTCGCCGGGAAGGTGGAGCGTGGGCAGGGTGGCGGGATGCCCATCGAACGTCAGGTGCGGCTTGCGTGTCGAGACGCGTTCCGCAGGACGAAGCTGCTCGAGCGGATCATTCCCACGATCGGCGAACTGCTCACGGCGAGTGGCGTCACGCCGCCGGCCGACGCCCCCGAGGGGCAGGCGCCGGCGCTCCCGGCTCCGGTATCAGGCGATGATGGTCATCGCGGTTGAGAATGCCCCGCCGCGCCTGCGCGGTCGATTGGCGCTCTGGCTCGCCGAGGTGCGAGCTGGAGTGTACGTCGGCGTGTACTCGGTGCGGACGCGGGAGCGAATCTGGGACGAGGTGCTGCAACTGCTCGGTGACGGCTCGGCGGTGTTAGCGTGGGATGCGCCGACGGATTCCGGGTTCGCGTTCGAAACGGCAGGGCCGAATCGTCGGGAGTCGATCGATCTGGACGGGCTGACCTTGGTGCGGTTTTCGAGGGATGCCGGGTGAGATAGGAACAGGTGTTTGGGTCGGTAGGGTTTAGAGCCTCGCCATAAGTCGTTGGTGGGGCTCGTGTTGGTTGTAAGAGCGTTCCCCGCACACGCGGGGATGATCCGTCGATCGCGGATCGCGTCGCCGGCTCCTGCGGCGTTCCCCGCACACGCGGGGATGATCCGCCGCGACTGACGCCGAAGCGCGCCGTCGTGTTGCGTTCCCCGCACACGCGGGGATGATCCGATCGGACGACCACGGTCCGGCCGTGCCGGTCGAGCGTTCCCCGCACACGCGGGGATGATCCGGCGTCGCTCAGCGTGCTCGAGCTCGGGTTCGGGCGTTCCCCGCACACGCGGGGATGATCCGTGCGAGCCGTCGGCGCGTCGTGCTCGCGATGCGCGCGTTCCCCGCACACGCGGGGATGATCCGCGGTACCGCGGCGTCGAGCGCGGGCCGTCGGCGTTCCCCGCACACGCGGGGATGATCCGCGCTCGCCGTCGAACTGCCGCCTGACCGGGACGCGCGTTCCCCGCACACGCGGGGATGATCCGCGCTGCGCCGATGCGGTCAGCCGTCGGCAGTCGTCGCGTTCCCCGCACACGCGGGGATGATCCGAGTAACCGCGAGACGCGCCGGCGTCAAGCCCTGCGTTCCCCGCACACGCGGGGATGATCCGTAGTCGTCCGCGATGGTCGCCCGCCTGCATCGCGCGTTCCCCGCACACGCGGGGATGATCCGCCGCAATTAGCCTAGCGAGGCAGGCGGTACAGCGTTCCCCGCACACGCGGGGATGATCCGCTGACCGCCGCGCTCGGCGTGCTGCTCGACGCAGCGTTCCCCGCACACGCGGGGATGATCCGCGCGTCGCCGTCGAACTGCCGCTCGACCGGGAGGCGTTCCCCGCACACGCGGGGATGATCCGGCGCGGCGCCGGCGACGGCGATCGCCGGCGTCGCGTTCCCCGCACACGCGGGGATGATCCGCGCGCGCGGCGCCGACTGCCGCCGACGGGCTACGCGTTCCCCGCACACGCGGGGATGATCCGTCGCCGCACGGCGTCGCGGACGCACGGCGGTCCGGCGTTCCCCGCACACGCGGGGATGATCCGTCGCTCGGTCGCAGCACCGCCGACCAGCGTCCGGCGCGTTCCCCGCACACGCGGGGATGATCCGCGCGCTGCGCGCATGCCGTCGGCGACGCGACCGGCGTTCCCCGCACACGCGGGGATGATCCGCACTGACGCACGGCGCGCCTCGGTGAGCCTGGCGTTCCCCGCACACGCGGGGATGATCCGCGCTCGCCATCTCGCTCGTACGTGGTCGCCGCGTTCCCCGCACACGCGGGGATGATCCGACCGACGCAGACCGGAACGGCGTGGACCCGCTCGCGTTCCCCGCACACGCGGGGATGATCCGCACGTCGCGTACCGCCGCACTGCGGGCGATGTCCCGCGTTCCCCGCACACGCGGGGATGATCCGCGCGTGCGCTCGTCGCCCGTCGTCCAGAGTGGCGTTCCCCGCACACGCGGGGATGATCCGGCGCAGGCATCCGCGACCTGCGAGGCCGATGTCGCGTTCCCCGCACACGCGGGGATGATCCGACCTCGGTGAGCCGCTGCGGTCGAGCGGCGCGCGTTCCCCGCACACGCGGGGATGATCCGGTCGTCAGCAACTCCGGCGGCACCTGCCAGGCGTTCCCCGCACACGCGGGGATGATCCGCACTCGCGTTCCCCGCACTGCGGCGGATGTCCCGCGTTCCCCGCACACGCGGGGATGATCCGACGCAGACGCGGCGCGTCGTCACACCGCAGCCGCGTTCCCCGCACACGCGGGGATGATCCGGTGATCTCCTCGGGCTGAGCCCAGAGCGCGAGCGTTCCCCGCACACGCGGGGATGATCCGCTCGTCGAGGCGTACGTGCTGCCGGGCGGGCCGCGTTCCCCGCACACGCGGGGATGATCCGGCGTCGCTCACGGCGGCCCTCGCGGCGCCCCTGCGTTCCCCGCACACGCGGGGATGATCCGGGCACCGCCGGCAGCGGCGTGCTCAACGCGGCGTTCCCCGCACACGCGGGGATGATCCGGTGAGGGGCACGGGCCGTACGGGCTGCGGCGGCGTTCCCCGCACACGCGGGGATGATCCGATCGGTGACTGGTCGACGACGGATATCGCGGGGCGTTCCCCGCACACGCGGGGATGATCCGAACTCGACGCGCGCGGCAAGGCGGCGTTCGTGGCGTTCCCCGCACACGCGGGGATGATCCGCGCACTCTCCCCGGCGGCGCGTGCAGGCGCCGCGTTCCCCGCACACGCGGGGATGATCCGCGGAGATCGCGCGGCGAGTGGAGGTCGAGCGAGGCGTTCCCCGCACACGCGGGGATGATCCGCGGTGTGGCCGTTTCACCGCGCGCTCGTGGCCGCGTTCCCCGCACACGCGGGGATGATCCGGCCTCCTCCGGCCGAACGCCGTTTGCCGACGCGCGTTCCCCGCACACGCGGGGATGATCCGGCGGCGGTCGGCACGGCGCCGCCGCAGCGCGTGCGTTCCCCGCACACGCGGGGATGATCCGGCCGACTGGATCGACCTCGCGCCCCCGCTCGCGCGTTCCCCGCAAACGCGGGGATGATCCGTCGGCCAGCAAGCAGACCGCCGCCCGCACCGAGCGTTCCCCGCACACGCGGGGATGATCCGCCGGGCAAGCGACACGCCTTCGCGCCCCACACGCGTTCCCTGCGCACGCGAGCATGTTCGCGCTCGACCTCCGGAGCGTGCAGACGATGGACCGCGGCTTCGTGGGCTCCGAGGTTCGCGAGGCTGTGCACTAGGCCGAGCACTTCGCGCTGTCGTGCCCGTGCACGCGCGCCATCAGCGAGCGGGCGCGCGCCGGAAGGCAGCGAGCCGCGCCCCGTCTCCCCGCTCATGTCTGGCGCTGCGGCGTGTCTCTCGAGCATGCGTCCCCTGCTCACGATGACGTCGGGGCTCGACGACGCGCTGCGTCACGTCGCGCCGCCAGGGACGCCCTTCTACGACGACACCCCCGCGTGCTACCCACGGTTCGGCGTGCTCAAGCCGATGGTCGCCGGGACTCCCGCTCGGTGCTCGGCGACTGGACGTGTCGGCGGGTGATGCTCGCGTCGTCGAGCGCGCACGACCCGGTCCCGGCGTACGGGAATCTGTGGTGGATCGACGGCAAGGCGCGCTGTCGCACCCCCGGGCCGTATCTGCTCCCCGCGAACGCCGGCCCGCTCGTGCCGAGCGCGCCGAGTGACATGGTGGCGGCGTCGGGCGCGGACGACGAGAAGATCTACGTCGTTCCGTCGCACGACCTCGTCGTCGTGCGACACGGCCGCCGCTCGAACGTCGCGGCCGCGTCGAGCCTGCTCGCCGTCACCAGGTGCGACGAGGAGCTGCGGGGTCGCCTACGGCGTCGCCTGCGGCTGGCACTGCGCGACCGAGGCGATCCGGGGCGGGGCAACCCTTTTCGCGGTCCCGGCATCCAAGCCCGTAGACGCGCGACGTCGCCTCGGTGGCGGCGGTGCCTAACGATCCGACCGGCCTGACGACTCGCGTCAGGCGCGTCGGCCGTAGGGCGGTCGCGCGCCGCGGCGAGCCCGCGCCCGTGTGAGACGCGCTCGCCGACATCTCCCTCCAGCGGAGGATCTCGTCATGCCGCACGCGCCTCGCCTCGCCCGCTCGCTCGTCGCGCTGTCCGCGCTCGCCGCGGCCGCCCCGCTCGCTCCGCTCGCCGTCGTCGGCGCGCAGGCGGTCGTCGTGCCCGCCGCGTACACGCCGCACGGCGCGGCGATCGCCGCGCCGGCCGTGCCCCTGCGCGGGGTGTTCCGCATCTCCATGCAGAAGCAGAACGCGGCCGCGGTCCCGGCGACGCTCATCGTCGAGCGGCGCGGCGAGCGGCTGGATGCGTCGCTCGTCGTCGATCATCACGTCTCGGTCCTGGAGTCGGTGCGCGTCGACGGCGACGTGCTCGAGGCGACGGTGCGCACCGAGGCGGGGCCGTCGAAGCTGCGCGTGCGCATCAGCGGCGACTCGGTCGACGGCACGCTCACCGCGAGACGCGACGTCTGGAAGGTGCTCGGCGACCGCAGCGCGTGATCGCCGCCCGCCGTCAGATGCCTAACGACGCGCGATGGCCGGCGAGCGGCTCGATGGCGCGCGCGTCCGCGCCGAGCGCCGCGGTCAGCGCCCCGCTTCCCGTGACGCCGCGCTCGGCGGTCGCGGCGTCGCACGGGAACACGGTGTTGAGGTCCCACAGCCAGCGCCGCGCGGCGCGCCCGGCGACTTCGACGTCGCCGGCGATGACCCGACGGAGCAGCTCGCGCGCGACGCTCGCGCCGCTCGGGAAGCGGGGGACGACGCGCGCGGCCTCGACGACGCTGGCTTCGGGGAGCGGCTCGTCGGCGCGCGTCGCCGTGACGAAGCGCTTCGCGCGCGAGGCGCGCCCCGACGCGACGGCGCGGAGCAGCGGGTCGCGCGCGAGGACCGCGGCCATCAGCGCGTCGTCGAGCGACACCGCCGCGCGGTCGTCGTCCTCGTCGTCGGCACCCCCGCGCGCCGCGCCGGCGGAATCGTTAGGCAGGGTGCCTAACGGGTCGAGGAGCGCGCGCCGGCGGACGTCGTCGGGCGTCGCGTCGGTCCAGCCGAACTGCGACGACGCGGCGTCGTAGGCGGCGAGCACGGCGTCCTGCATCTCGTCGGCGAAGTCCTCGCCCGTCTGCGCGGCGCGCTCGGCGACGTGGCGGAGCGGCGTGGCGAGCTTCTGCGTCTGCTCCGCGGTCGGCTCGGCGCCCAGCTCGGCGGCGAGCGAGGCGAGGTACTCGTTCCACGCGGCGAGGCCGGGGGGCGGGGCGAAGCCGACCGCGTGGCAGAGCCGTGTGTCGGGGTCCTCGCCGAGCACGAACGGGTGGCGGCCGGCGGTACCGCGGTCCTTCAGCGTGTGCGCGACGCAACAGGCGACGGCGAGGCGGGCGCGGCCGGCGCGCGCGTGGTCGACCTCGCTCGGGCCACGCCGGCCGGTGCGTTCGGTGACGATGATCGCGGCGTCGGCGAGCAGCGACCAGAGGGCGAACGGACTCGCGACGGCGCGCAGGTCGTGGGCGCGCTCGGCGTCGGCGAGCGCGCGGGCGAGCTGTCGCGCGGCGACGAGGTCGAGGTCGCGAACGAGGGCGCGGTAGGCGCTGGCGTCGAGGATGACGGTGCGGAGCATGGAGCGTCGTGGTGAGCGGGGATGAACAGTACAGCCGCACCACCCCACCCGCCGTGAGTCACACCGTATCACCGTAGTTCAGCCGCCGTTCAACCGCTGTTCGACCGCTGTTCGACCGCTGTTCAACCGCGGTGACACTGCGGACGAACAGCGGTGATACGGTGTGACTCACGGCGGATGGGGTGGTGCGGCTCGTGGCTCAGCGCTTCTCCACGCGGACCGTCGTGGCGGCGATCCCGACGACGCTCCCGGCCTGCGCGCGCACTTCGAGACGGTACGTGCCTGTCGCCGTCGGCGGCCACGTGAGCGCGAGCGAGCGGCCGGCGATGCGGTCGCCGGGGCGCGCGGGGTCGCTGAAGCGAACGCCGACCGGCGACTGCGGATCGTCGCTCAGGCGCAGCGCGCGGCCGACGCGGTCGAAGAAGCCCGCGTCGAGTCGCGTCGCCTGCACCGTCACCTCGACCGCCGCCGCCGAGTCGAGCGGGGCGTAGCTCTCCCAGTAGAGGCCGATCCGCTCGCCCGCCGTGATCGTGCGGCCGCCGAGCGGCCGGTCGCGGACGAGCTGCTCGAGCGGCGCATCGGGCGACGGCGGGCCGCTCAGCAGCAGGAGGTCCGACGTGATGGCGTCGGGAGGGAGCGGTGCGAGCGCGCCGCGCGCCCGCTTCGCGCGTCCGCGCCGCGCGTCGAGCACCTCGAGGCTCGCGAGCACCGGCGCGCCGTCGGCGAGGCGCGTCATGATCGTGCCACCGCTCGCGCTGTCTCCGCGTATCACCGTGAGGCGCCCCGCCGAGTCGGCGAGCGCGAGCGCGGCGACCGGAGTGCGGGCGGGGGCGGGGAAGCCGGCGCGGGCCGGGTCGTCCGGCGTCGGGAGCGTGTCGCGCCGCCACGCCGCGTCGCGCGCCGCGTCCCACGTCGCGACGACGAGCGTCGAGTCGCCGCGACGGAAGCGGGCGAACTGGTGCGGCAGCGCGTCGAAACGCGTGACGGCGTAGCGCGGCGCGTAGCGCATCGGTCCGACCGACGCATTCAACGTCCAGTCGGCGGTGTCGCTCGCGGTCGGCGCCGCGATCGCGCGCGCCTTCGGCACGAACGCGTAGCTCGGCGTCGCTTCATGGCCGACGACCGAGCGCGCGTCGGTGCCGAGCGTGCCGTACTGCACGCGCACCGACCACGCCACCGGCCAGCCGTAGCGCGCCTCGAGCTCGGCGAAGTCGTCGCCCCACGGCATGTCGTACTCGATCGCCCCGTCCTCGCGGATGCGCGACATCGTGCGGCGGGCGAAGAGCTCGGTGCGGAGGTCGTTCGCGTCGAGCGAGAGCAGCGGGCGCGTCGCGAGCCAGAAGCGCGCCTCCCACGCGTCGCGCTCGGGGCCGCACGCGAGGCGCCGGTACTCGCGCGCCGCGTCGCCGTCGAGCCACCAGCGCACGTTCGTCCACGCGCACCGCTCGTACTCGGGCATCGCGGCGAGCGCGCTGTCGTAGGCGGACGCGGCGCGCACGTGCTCGTTGCGCAGGTGATACGCGAACCCGCGCAGCGCGAGACACCACGCGGCGCGCGCGCGACACCCTTCGGCGACGGTCGCGGCAGCATCGAGGCGGCCGCTCTCGGCGAGGTAGCGCACGCGCTGGCCGACGGTCCACTCGTCGATCGAGTCGGCGGACGTCGCGATCGCGGCGGCCGCGGCGGCGAGCCGGGCGAGCAGCGTGTCGCGCGCGACGGCGACGCTCCGCGGCTCGGGGGGCGGCGGCGGGTCGTCGTTGTTGTTCCAGTAGCAGAGGCGCCCGATCTGCACCTCGCAGCGGTCGCCGCGACCGCTCGCGCCGCGGTAGCTCGGCAGCCGGAGCCGCCGCTGGTGCTCGAAGTCCGCCTGCGCGCGGCGCGCGGCGCGGAGCGCGTCGATCGGGGCGAGCCTGGCGCGCTGCGCGGACGCGGGGGCGCTGGCGAGCAGGACTCCGGCGAGGCAGAGCGCGGCGCGGGACGGCATGCACCAACGATAGTGAACGGCCGGGGCTCGGCGGCTGTTCAGAAATCCTCGTCCGGATGCATCGTCAGCACGAACCCGGTGCCGCGCACGGTGCGGATCGCCGGGAGTGCGAGCGCCGGGCGGAGCTTCTGGCGCAGTCGCGCGACGTGTGCGTCGACGATGTTCGAGCCGGGGTCGAAGTGCATGTTCCACACGGCTTCGAGCAGCGCCGTGCGGGACACCACGTGCTCGGCGCGCAGCAGGAGCGCCTCGAGCATCGCGAACTCTTTCGGCGTCAGCGTGATCGCGCGGCCCTTCGCCGTCACCGTGCGCCCCAGCCGATCGACCGTGAGCGCGCCGAGCGTGAGCTGCTCGGCGGGGGCGCTGCGGCGGATGGCGGCGCGCACGCGCGCGGCGAGCACGTCGCCGCTCACCGGCTTGAGGAGATAGTCGTCGGCGCCGGCGTCGAGGCCCCGCACGACGTGCGCGTCGTCGCCGCGGCCGGTCATGATGAGGATCGGCGTCGTCGAGCCGGTCGTGCGGAGCGCGCGCACGACGTCCATCCCGTCGTGATCGGGGAGCTCGAGGTCGAGCAGGATCGCGTCGTACGAGTGGCGCAGGGCGCGGGCGGTGCCGTCGGTCGCGGTGGCGCTGACGTCGACGGCGTAGGCCGCCGTCTCGAGCGCGCGGGCGACCACGCGGGCCACCGACGCGTCGTCCTCGATCACCAGGACGCGCATTGTCCTCCTGGACGGGAGAGGTCACCGCGGCGGACGCCGGACGACCGGGTCGTGACCCCCTCGCACGATCACCACGCCGACTCGTGCGTCACGTGTGCCTCATGACGCACGACGGTCGTGCGACGTTGATGTCGATGTGATCACATGTGTGCGCGCGCGACGAGCCGACGCACGCTCGCGATCCCGGCCGCCGGCCCGAGCGCGAGCACGATGAACGCGCGCTCCCACCCGAGCCGCGCGGCGAGCAGCGGTACGAGCTGGATCGACCCCATCGTCAACAGGAAGCCGAGCGACGTCTGGATCGTGAGCGCCGTGCCGACCGCGTGCGGAGGCACGCTCTCGGTCACGAGCACGGAGAACTGCGCGCTGTCGGCGATGACGAAGAAGCCCCAGGCGAGCGCGACCGGCACGAGCAGCGCGAGCGAGCGGCCGAACGTGAGCCCGATGCCGACGGCACACACGCCGCTCGCCGCCATCGCGACCGTCACGAGCCAGACGCGCCCGCGCCGGTCCGCCGCGAGCCCGCCCCACACGCAGCCGAGCCCACCGACGGCGAGCGCGGCGAAGGCGACGAGCGACGCGGTGCGCTCGGCGGCCACGTCACCGCGCGCGGCGACGCTCGCGGCGACGAACGCCGGCAGCCACGTCCACGCCGCGTACAGCTCCCACATGTGGCCGAGGTAGCCGCCGGTGGCGAGGCGCCAGCGCGGCGTGCGCACGATCGAGCCGACGAGGTCCCACGAGAACGGGCGCGCCGGGAACGGATACGGTCCCTCGCGGTAGCGCGTCGCGACGAGGAGCGCCGCGACGACCGCCGCCGCCGACGCGGCGAGCACGACGCTGCGGATCGCGTCGGCCGGCGCGGCGCCGTCGGTGAGCGCGTGCACGAGGTACGGCGTCGCCTTCCCGACGGTGAGCGCGCCGACGATCGTGCCGACCGCGAGCCCGCGCCGCGCGCGAAACCAGGTCGCGATCATCTTCATGGCGGGCGGATAGACGCCGGCGAGCGCGACGCCGGTCGCGAAGCGGCAGAGCAGCACGCCGGAGTAGCTCGCGGTGCCCAACAGCGCCGCGTTCGCCGCGGCGCCGGCGAGCGCGCTGGTCGCGAACAGCCGCCTCGACGGCACGACGTCGGCGAGGTTGAGCAGCGCGACGGTCGCCGTGCCGACGACGAAGCCGACCTGCACGACCGTCGTGAGCCATCCCGACTGCGCGGGGGTGAGGCCCAACAGTGCCCGGTACTGCGCGCCGACCGCGCTCGCCGCGAACCAGAGCGACATGCCGAGGAGCTCGGCGAGCGCGAGGAGAGCGAGCGCGCGCCAGCGGCGCGGGTCGTGGTCGAACGGCGGGGCGTCTGGCGGCGCGAGGGAAGGAGCCACGGCTGGACGTGTCGGTGCTCGTTCGGGAATGCGCCCGCCGGCCTCGTCCGCCGGGACGTCTCGCGTGTTCCGCGTCACGAGCGACTGTGCGAGCGCCTGCGCCGTCGCCCGGATGGTCGCGCTCGGGAGCCGGATGCGGTGCGTCCGACGGAGCGGGCGAGTGCGTCGGTCACCGTGCGTCGGCTGCCGGCGCTCAGACTGCCAGCTCGGGCAGATCGCGATAGAGCGCGAGCGCCTCGGGATTCGCGAGCGCGTCGGCGTTCGTCACGGGGCGGCCGTGGATCACCTCGCGCACGGCGAGCTCGGTGATCTTGCCGCTGATCGTGCGCGGGATGTCGGCGACGGCGACGATGACCTTCGGCACGTGGTGCGGGCTCGTTCCGTCACGCACGGTCGCGCGGATGCGCGCGCGGAGCGCGTCGTCGAGCAGGGCGCCGGGGCGGAGGCGCACGAACAGCACGATCCGCGTGTCCAGCTCGCCGCCGCTCGCGATGTCCTGTCCGACGACGAGGCTCTCGACGATCTCGTCGAGCTGCTCGACCTGCCGATAGATCTCCGCCGTGCCGACGCGCACGCCGCCGGGGTTGAGCGTCGCATCGCTGCGGCCGGTGATGACGACGCCCATCGGCACGGGCGCGTCCGGCGCGTCTGGCGCGTCCGGCGCGCCCTCGTGCGCCGTGAGCGCGCACCAGTCGCCGTGTCGCCAGACGCCGGGCCAGCTGTCGAAGTAGGCGCCGCGGTATTTCGCGCCGGTCGGGTCGTTCCAGAACGCGACCGGCATGCTCGGGAACGGCCGGGTGCAGACGAGCTCTCCCTGCGCGCCGACCGGCGCCGGGGAGCCGTCAGCCGCCGCGACGTCGACGGCCATGCCCAACGCGCGCCCCTGGATCTCGCCGCGCCACACCGGCGCCGTCGGCACGCCGCCGACGAAGCACGAGACGATGTCGGTGCCGCCGCTCATGCTCGCGAGGTGGACGTCGCGCCTTCACCTGCCCGTACACCCAGTCGAAGCTCGCCGGCGCGAGCGGGCTCCCCGTCGAGAGGATCGTCGTGAGCGCGGCGAGGTCGTGTGTGCGGGCGGGGGCGAGGCCCTGCTTCTCGCACAGCGCGAGGTACTTGGCGCTCGTGCCGAACACCGTGACGCGCTCCTCCTGCGCCATCGTCCACAGCGCGTCGGGGGTCGGGCTCATCGGCGCGCCGTCGTAGAGTACGATCGTCGCCCCCACGGCCAGCGCGCTGACGAGCCAGTTCCACATCATCCAGCCGCACGTCGTGAAGTAGAAGATCGTGTCGCCGGCGCGGAGGTCGACGTGCAGCCGGTGCTCCTTCAGATGCTGCAGCAGCGTCCCGCCGGCCGAATGCACCATGCACTTCGGGAGGCCCGTGGTCCCCGACGAGTACATGACGTACAGCGGGTGGTCGAACGGCAGGCGCCGGACCTCGAGCGGCGCGCCGGCGTGCGGCGCCACGAACGCCTCCCACGTCACGGCGTCGCGCACCGTCGACGTGTCCGCCGCGTCGCGCAGAACGGGCACGACGACGACCCGTCGCAGGCTCGGAATCGCCGCCGCGATCTCTGCCACTCTGCCGAGCGAGTCGATCGGCTTCCCCGCGTAGACGTAGCCGTCCGCCGCGATCAGCACGACCGGCGCGATCTGGCTGAACCGATCGAGCACCCCCTTCACCCCGAAGTCCGGCGAGCACGACGACCAGACGGCGCCGAGGCTCGAGGCGGCGAGCATGGCGATGATCGCTTCGGGGATGTTCGGCAGGAAGCCGGCGACACGATCGCCCGGCTCGACTCCGGCCGCGTGCAGCGCAGCGCGCATCGCGGCGACGGCGTCGCGCAGCTGGCGCCACGTCAGGGTCCGCCGGTGTCCCGCCGCTGTCCCGCCGCTGCCGCCGCCGGTGCCGCTGCCGCCGCCGCTGCCGCCGCCGCCGTCGCTCGGCGATTCCCGGCGCGCGACGATCGCGACGCCGTCGTCGTCTCGCTGCAGCAGATGCTCCGCGAAGCTGAGCTGCGCCCCGGTGAACCAGCGAGGACCGAGTAGCGGGTCCGGCGGCGCCATCCGGTCGAGGCCGACGACGACCTCGTCCCACGGCGCGTGTCCGGAGCCAGGCGACGGATCGGAGCGCGTGTCGGCGATCACGCCGCTCCACCGCCACACCGCTTCCCAGAATGCCGCCGGCTCGGCGACGGACCAGCGCCAGAGGGCGTCGTAGTCGACGGCGCCATCATCCGCCGTCCTTCCGCGACCGACGGCGCTGCAGAACGCAGCGAGGGCGGACCGGGCGACGCGCTCCGCGCTCGGCGTCCACAGCGGACGCGGAGCGGACGGGGGCAACACGGAGGGCGCGGGTGCGGTCGACATCTCGGGCATCGTACCGCGCGGCACGCGGCCACGGCAGGGGAGCGGCCGACGACGATCCCCACGCCGACGAGGTGCCCGGTCTCGACCTTGCCTTACGTCGGGTTCCGGCCACGGGCGGCCGGTCACCACGACACTGACTCAGGAGCGGCACGACATGAGCGTCTTCGGCACCCTCGTTTCCAAGATCTTCGGCCGCGACGACGCGGCGAAGCCGGCCGCCGCCCCCACGACGCCAGCCGCCACCACCGCGACGCCGGCCGCGACAGCGCCGTACGTGATGGCCGCTCCGTCAGCGCAGCGTGCGGAGGACGTCCTGCGCGAGCTCGCCGCGAAGAGCTCGCAGACGCTCGACTGGGAGCATTCGATCGTCGACCTGATGAAGCTGGTCCACATGGACAGCTCGCTCGCGACGCGGAAGGAGCTCGCCCAGGAGCTCGGCTACACGGGCGACATGAACGACTCGGCGAGCATGAACATCTGGCTGCACGCGAAGGTCATGGAGAACCTCTCGCAGGACGGTGGACGCGTCGCGGCGAATCTGCTGAACGGCGCCTGATTCGGCGCTGCTGTGACGGCGGGAGCGGCGAGGGGCGGACGCGACGTGACTGCGACGTCTGCTCCTCGCCTACGGGCTATCCGTCGCGCAACGCCGCCAGCCACGTCGGCTCGCGACCGCCGGGATCGCCGATCGCGGCGAGCAACCGCTGAACGTGTCGCGGGCGGCGCCGCTCCGGGATGTGGCGCGTGAGGAGCTCGATGGCAGCCCGCGCGACGTCGGCGGTCACCTCGTCCGGCGGCGCGACCGACTGTTGCACGACGTACCAGTGCTGCAGGCGGCGCCGGGTCTTCGAGTAGGGCGCGGTTCCTCGCAGAAAGCGCCACAGGCCGGTGACGCTCATGCCCGTCTGGTCGGCGACGGTGCGGATCGAGCTGGCGTCGACGCGCTCGCGGACGGCGCGGCGGAGCGTCTCGACTGGGACGGCGGGCGGATCAGCCGGCATCGGCCTGACCGCCCGCCGCCGTCAGCGCGTGTTTCCGCCGTTTCTTTTCGTCGAGATTACACGGGGCAGACTACGCTGCCCGGTCGTCGACGCACAAGGCGACGGCTCGCATCGCAGGCCGCCTCACACCGACGACCCGCGCCGGCCGGCGGCCCCACCGCCGCGCGTGCGACGCGGCCGGGTGGCGGGATGCCCGTCCGCGCCGGCGTCGTGCGCCTACCGTGACGTGATCGCGAGCAGCTGCTCGACGTAGCGCGCCTGCGGCTCTCCGCGATGCCGCTCCAGCCACCGCTCGAACAGCCGCCGGCTCTCGTCGGCCAGCACTTCCCCGACGATCCGCGGCATCCGACTCTCCGGGCTCTCGGGCGGCCGGACGCGCCGCGTGCCGCTGTCCGCCGGCGCGCGCAGTCCGTACACCACCGTGTCGATCCCGCCGAGCATCGCCGCGCCGGTGCACATGACGCACGGCTCGAGCGTCGAGACGAGCACGAGGTCGCACGCCTCGAGCGGGGCCGACTCGGCGAGGTCGCCGAACGCGACGATCTCGGCGTGCGCGGTCTTGATCGCGGTCGTCGCCATCCGGTTGTAGCCGCGCGCCACGATCTGCGCGTTCCCGTCGGCGATGACGCAGCCGATCGGCGCGTCGCCTGCCGCCATCCCCGCCTCGGCCACGGCGAGCGCCTCGCGCATCAGCGACTCGAGCACGTCCTGCGACAGGCGCGACGCGCCCGGGGAGGCGACCCGCAGCGCGTCGTCCACTTCGGCCAGCAGGTGCGCCGGATCGCGCCACACGCGCCGCGTGCCCGCACGCATCAGCGCCCGCTCGTCGTTGTAACCGCCGCACAGCACACCCAACGTCACGACGCCCGCGCGCTTCGCCGACTCGGCGTCGTGCGGGGTGTCGCCGACCATCGCGCACTGCGCCGGGGAGAGCCCGAGCTTCTCGACGGCGGCGGTGACGACGTCGGGGGCCGGCTTGCTCCGCTCGACATCGTCTTTCATCACGACGGCGTCGACGTGCTCGCGGAGGTCCACGCCCGCGCTCTCGAACGTCGCTTCGAGCTGGGTCTTGCCGCTCGACGTCGCGATCGCGGTCCGGATGCCGCGGTCGCGCAGGGTGCCTAACAGTTCGACCGCGCGTGGGAACACCGGGACGCGCCGCTCCGTCGTGACCATCGTGACGAACTCGTCGCCGACGCGCGCGCGCAGCGCGTCGCCGTCGCGCTCGTTCGCCGTCCTGCCGAGGATCGAGGGAACGAGGTTGTCGCCGCCCTTGCCGACTTCGGGCGCGATGCGGTCGGCGTCGACGCGGTAGCCGAACGCGGCGAAGGTGCGTACCCACGACTCGACGTGGGTGGCGTTCGTGTCGACGAGCGTGCCGTCGAGATCGAAGATGAGAGCGTCGAGAGCCACGGTGCGGAGACGGGAGCGGGAACGAGACGTCAGGACGGCGGCCTCCTACGCATCCCGCGCGCCGTCGCCCGACGCATTCGCCGCGGCATGACGGTTTTCGCGGCGTCGCCACGCAATGCGGGGTGACCAGGGCGCGATGGCTCGTCGCGCCACGTCGCTCACCCCCGCCGAAGGCGCCGATGCTCCGCTTCAGACCATGTCGTGCCGCGCTCGCCGTGCTCGCCGCGAGCGCCTGTGGCCGCTCCGGCGGCACCGACCGCGCCGCCGACGTGTCGCGCCCCCCGACGTCGGCCGGCGACGTGTGGGAGGCGGACAGCGTCGCGAGCCGCGCCGCGGCGCCGGCCGCGCTGGTCGCGTTCGTGAACGGCGTGCACGTCATGATCGTCGACGGCGACGATGCCTACGCCGGGATGACGCGCCTCGCGCTCGCGTCGACCGCCGGGGGCGCCCGCGCCCTCCGCTTCGCGAACGGCCTCTCGGCCGAGCTGCTGCCGGCCGGCGACGCCGGCGACACCGGCGACGCGATGTCGCTGCGCTTCTCGAGCGGCGAGACGCTGCGCCTGCGCCGCCGCGGCGCGGAGCGCGGGCGATGAGGCGCGCCACCGCTCGCACCGCGCCGGCGCTCGCCGCCACGCTCGCCGCCACGTTCGCCGTCACGTTCGCCGTCACGCTGGCCGCCGTCACGTTCACGCCGCGCGTCACCGCGGCGCAGGACGCGCTCGACAGCACGCTCGTCGCGCTCACCTGGCACAAGCTGACGCAGCAGCCGCTCGACCTGACGGCCGTGGCCGCCGCGAGCGACGCCGTGCGGCGGGTGAGCGAGTTCGACCGCCGCGATGCCGCCGCGGCCGAGGTCGCGCGGCTGCACGCGCAGCTCGACGCGGCGTCGCCGGCGCGCGAGTTCACGATGCGCGTGAGCGACGAGATCACGCAGTACGACCACGACCGCGGCGAGTTCTCGATCGGGCTGTTCCGCCCCGGCTATTACGTGCCGGTGCAGGCGTTCGGGCAGGAGTACCGGCTCGTCTTCGCGAACGCCGACCGGCTGCGCGCGATCGCGATGGCGAAGGAGTCGGCGCGCACCTTCGACGCGCGGCTGAACGCGCTCGGCCGTCGCGTGACGAACGAGCTGCAGTTCCGCGTCACCGGCGCCGGCGACCCGTTGGGGGGCGTCACCGGCCCGCGCGTCGTGCGCGCCGAGCTGACGGCGGTGCGGCTGCTCGACGCGTCGGGGAACGTGGTGCACACGCCGACGATCACGGCGTCGTCGGTCGCCGCGAACGGGGTGAACGGTGCGAACGGCGCCCCATCGGGTCCGTCCGGTGCCGCCGCGTTCGACGCGGCGCGCGCCGACGTCGCCGGCCTCCGCATCGGCGTGAAGGCGAAGGACGCCGAGGCGACGCTGACGCGGCTGTTCGGCCCGGTCGCGCGCGGCGCCACGGGGCGTGGCGGCTACGCCGGCTACGCGGCGACGCTCACCGTGAACGACATGGGGTGCATGAACATCCCCGGTCGTCGCGGCCGGAACGGCGCGCCTGGCTCGGTGTGCGTCACCGCGTTCCTCGACGGCGACGACGTCGTACGCGCCATTCGCATCGAACGTGTCTTCCCATACGTCGAGGCCGAGCTGTTTCGCCGCGCGCTCGTGCAGAAGTACGGGCCGGTGAGTGCGGCGAGCCAGGGCGTCGGCTTCTCGCTCGGCTGGGGCCCGGACGTCGACCGCGCCGTCGCGTACGACGTCTCCGGCCCACACTCGGCGCTCACGGCGCACTACGTCGTCAACGACGACTTCATGAGCCGTGGACTCAACCGCGCCGCCGACGTGCGCGTCGTCCTGCAGCTCGCCGACGCGGCGTGGATCGCCGGGCGCGCGCGCCGTTAGGCACCGCCCACCGTTCGCCCCGCCGTCGTCAGGCCCCTCACCGTCAGCCACCTCACCGCACGCTGATCGCCTCCGGGCGAAGGAGTCCGTATGCGTTGCACGTTCCGCCGCACGCTCGTGTCGCTCGAGTCCCTCGTGTCCCTCGCCGCCGCCGCGGTCATCGTTCGGCCGGCCGCCGCCCAGCCCACGGCGCCGGGGTGCGCCATCGAGCGCGCCACCCCGTGCACCGAGACGACCGCGTTCGTCGCGTCGGTCGTCGACTTCCGCACGAGCACGGCGGGGCGCGACCGGCTGCTCACGATCACGATGCGCTTCCGCAACCGCACCGCGCGGACGCTGCGCCTCGTCTACGTGCAGGGCTCGGGCGTCGTGCTCGACGATCAGGGCAATCGGTACCTCGTCGTCGGCGGCGCGGCCGGCGTGCGCGGGATCGGCGAAGCGACGGCGAACAGCTTCGATGCGAAGTTCGTGCTCGCGCCCGGTGAGAGCAGCGACGCGCGCTTCGAGCTCGCATGGTCGCCGGAACGCGTCGGCCAGATCGTCGGCACGACGTACGAGGGGGACGTCGCGGTGCGAGAGGTCGACCCGCTCCCCGGCAACCAGCTCCGACTCGGCCGCGAGCACGCGCTGCACTTCCGTGCGTTAGGCGGCGGGCAGCTCGCCGGCGCTTCTCCGGCCGCGCCGAGCGTGCCGACCGCACCGGCTCCGCAGGCGGCGCCGGTCGCCGATGCAGGCGATCCGTGCGCCGGCCGCGCACGCTGCTACGCCGCCGGCCCGTTCGTCGCCGAGGTCACGAACGTCACGCCGGCGCTGGCCGGGCGGCACCACACGCTGCGCATCGAGCTCAAGATCCAGAACCGCACCACGCAGCCTCTCATCCTCGGCTACAAGGGGACGTCGGGCGCCGCGACCGACAACCTCGGCAACCGCTACTACTGGGGGCGTGCCGGGACGTACGACGTGAGCGCGTCGGGGATCGGCACGGTGACGGGGCGGCAGGCGGACCCGCAGTTCGTGCTCCAGCCGGGCCAGTCGGGGCGCGCGTCGTTCCAGCTCATCCGCTACGACGTCGGCCGCTCGGAGATCGGCACGTCGTTCACGTACGACCTCGCGCTGAACGAGCTCGAGATCCTGCCGAGCCGCCAGGTGCGGAACGCGCGTGAGTTCGCGCTGAGCTTTCCGGGGCTCACCGCCGGGGGCGCCAGCGCGGCGCAGGCCGTCCAGGCCGGGAAAGCGATCCTCGATCGGCTGCGTGGCAAGAAGCCCTGAGCCGTCGCGGCAGGCCGCGCCCGGCCGAGCGCTCCCGACAGAAGGAGAGCAGGAACGGAAGCGCTGCACGGCGGTGCACGGCGGTGCACGGCGGTGCACAGCGGCGCACGCCTTCCGCCTCTTCTGCCCTTCTGGCCCTTCCGTCAAGAACCGCACAGCCAGTCAGCGCACGTCGCCACGTGATCTGGGCGTCGCCGCGCGTCAGGCGTCGACCGGGTGCGCGAGCACGCCGTAGTGCACGATCGCGTGGTCGACGCGCGAGAGCACGTCGGCCGTCGAGATGCGTTGCATCCGGTCGTCGGGCGGGGGCACGAAGGTCGACGGGTCGGGCGTCGCGCCAGGCTCCGTGTAGCGATCGACCCACAGGTCCTCGAACGCGCGGTACGGCCCGACACGCCACGGATTCGTGTGGCCGTAGAGCCCGATCGTCGGCACGCCGAACGCGCGCGCGATGTGCAGCGGGCCGGTGTCGGGCGCGAGCACCAGCGCGCTCCGCGCGAGGATCCACGCGACGCGCCGCACGCCGTCGCCCATGGCCCAGACGACCGGCGCGCGCGCGGTGCGCACGACGTCGCGCGCGATCGCCGTCTCGCGCTCGCCGGGGCCGCCGACGAGCGCCACGGTGAAGCCGCGGTCGTGCAGCCCGTCCGCGACCGCCGCCCATCGATCGGCCCGCCAGTCTTTCGCGTGCACCGCCGACGCGGGGACGATCGCCGCGACCGGCCGCGCGCCGTGCTCGCGCCGCCGGTCGGCGAACCACGCCTCCTGCGCCGCGCGCTCGTCGGCGGAGCAGGTGATCCGCCAATCGTTCGGCACCGCCGGCGCGTGGTGGGGCACGCCGAGCCGCTCGAGGAACTCGAGAAACATGTCCTGCGTGTGGCGGCGCGGGCGCGGGCGCAGGCGGTCGTTCTCGAACAGCCAGATCCCGTCGCGCGCCCGGTCGCGCCCGAAGCCGAGTCGGCGCGTCGCGCCGGAGAACACGGTCGGCCACGCGCTCTTGAAGTACACGTTGAAGTTGAGCGTCAGGTCGAACCCGCCGACGGCGCGCGACGCGGCCCGGAGATCGCGCCACAGCGTCTGCACGCCGCGCCGTCCTTCGCGTCGCCGGTAGCGTACGATCGCGTCGACCGACGGGTGGTGCTCGAGGATGGTCGACGGCATCGGCTCGGAGACCCACGTCACGTGGCGTCGCGGGTCGGCGTCCTTCAGCGCGTTCACCACCGGCAGTCCGTGCACCACGTCGCCGAGCCCCGTGAGCAGCACGACGCAGATGCGCTCGGCGGCCATGCTCAGCGCCGCGCCGCCGCGGCGCTGTCCGCCGCCGCCTCGGCGCGGTAGCGCGCCGCGCGCGCGGGGGTGCCTAACGAATCGTAGACGATGACCAGGTCGCGCCGCGCGTACTGCAGCCACTGCACCGAGGCGTCGGCCTGCCTCGTCACGATCGCGTAGCCGGTCTCGAGGTGCGGCGCCGCGTCGGCCCACCGCGTCGCCTTCGTCAGCGTGTGACCGAGCTTGATCTGCACGATGCCGAGGTCGAGGTGATCCGGCGTGAGCGCGTCGGTGTAGATGGCGAGCGCTTCGCGGTACGTCCGCTCGGCGTCCGCGTACCTCCGCTGCGCGTGGTAGACGCTCGCGAGGTTCGACAGCGCGGTGCCGACGAGGCGGTGCCGCGGGCCGTTCGTCGCGCGGTAGATGTCGGCCATGCGCTGAAAGTCGGCCGCCGCCTCGGTGTAGCGGTCCTGCTGCAGCGCGATGTGTCCGAGCTCGTTCACCGTCGCCGCGACGAGCGGGTGCGACGGCCCGTACGCGCGCTCGCGGATCTCGAGCGCGCGGCGCAGCACGACGGTGGCCTCGTCGTAGCGCTGCGCGAACGTGAGCGCGTCGCCGAGCGACGTGAGGACGAGCGCGGTCTGGAGGTGGTCGTTGCCGTACCACCCCTGCGTGACGTCGAGCGCCGCGCGCAGATAGCGCTCGGCGTCGGCGTACCGGCCGCGCGCCTGCGCCGTCTGCCCGAGCGTGACGAGGTTCTTCGCGACGTCGGGGTGCCGCTCGCCGTGCAGCCGACGCGCCGCGTCGAGGGCGCGACGCCCGACCGAGTCCGCCGCGTCGTAGCGGCTCGCCGCGACGTAGACCTGCGCCAGCTCGCCGAGCGTCGCGGCCAGCTCCGGGGTCGTCGAATCGCCGCGCGACTGGATGCGCACGGCGTTCGCGTAGGCGGCGATCGCGCCGTCGTTCGTTCCTCGCTCGAGCAGCACGCGCCCGAGCGCCGCCTCGGCGCGGGCGACGGTCGCGTGGTCGTCGCCGAACGCCGCGCGGGCGCGGGCGAGCGCGGCGCGCACGAGCGACTCCGCCTCGGCGAGCCGCGCCTCGTCCACGCGGAGCAGTCCGAGCGCGGACGTGGCGTCGACGATCGCTGCCGGGCGGCCGCTCCGCTGCCGGAGGGCGAGCGCCCGGCTGAGCGCCGTGTCGGCGCTCGCGAGGCGGCCGAGCCGCTGGAAGAGCCCGCCCAACGTGGCGTACAGCTCCGCCTGCACCGCCGGCTCGGCGGCGAGGGCGCGCGCCTCGCGCATGCCGTCGTCGACGCAGCGTCACGACGCGCAGCGTGTCGGCCGGCCCGGCCTCGGCGTCGCCGCCGCTGAAGAGGCTGAGCATGAATCGCTGCATGCGCTGCGTGCGCGCCGCCTCGGCGACGGCGGCGTTGCGTGCGGCGGCGAGGCGCAGCGTGTAGAACGTCGCGAGCCCGAGGGCGAGCGCGGTCGCAGCGGCCGTCGCGGCGACGGCGGCGCGGTGGCGGCGCACGAACTTCGCCGGCGCGATAGGCGGGCGAGTCGGGACGCGCCTCGAGCGGCTCGCCGGCGAGGAAGTGGTCGACGTCGCGCGCCAGCGCCTCGACGGTCGGGTAGCGGCGCGCCGGCTCCTCGTGCATCGCGCGTCAGGCAGAGCACGTCGAGATCGGCCGCCATCGCGCGCGGCCGTGCCCGAGCGCATCGGCCGAGCCGCGCTGCGCGACCGACGGCGGCGGCTCCTGCTCCAGGATCGCCGGGCCGCCGGGCATGCGTCCTCGAGAGTCGAACGGGAGCCGCCCGCGAGCAGCTCGTAGAGCACGACGCCGAGCGCATAGACGTCGGTGTGCACGCCCAGCGCGGTCGCCGCGCAGCTGCTCCGGTGCGGCGTAGGCAGGCGTCATCAGGCGCAGCCCGGTCCGCGTCAGCTCGGCCGGCGCCGTCGACGAGCTCGAGCTGCTTGGCGATGCCGAAGTCGAGCAGCTTCACCGTGCCGTCGCCGCGTCACGAGGATGTTCGACGGCTTGAGGTCGCGGTGGATGATCGCGTGCTGGTGCGCGTGCTGGACGGCGTCGCAGACAGTCGCGAAAGAGCCGCAGGCGCTCGGCGACCGTCAGCGCGTGCGTGTCGCAGTAGCGCGTGCAGCGGCACGCCCTCGACGTACTCCATCACGAACCACGGCGTGCCGTCGGCGAGCGTGCCGGCGTCGTACAGCCGCGCGATCGATCGGGATGATCGAGCTGCGCGAGCGCGCGCTGCTCGCTCGGCGAACCGCGCGCGCCGCGCCGGCGACAGCCAGGCGTCGCGCAGGACCTTGACCGCGGCTCGGCGGCCCAGGTCGTCGCGCTCGGCGAGGTAGACGACGCCCATCCCGCCCTCGCCGAGGAGCCGCTCGACGCGGTAGCGGCCGAACGTGCGTGCGGGGCAGCGCGGTGCGCGCGGTGGGCGCGCTCAGCACCGCGCGCGGCGAGCGGCGCGAGGCCGTCGTCGAGCAGCGAGTCGCCGTCGCGCGTCCTCGTCGAGCATCGCCCGAACCTGCGCGCAGCAGGTCGTCGTCGCTCCCGCACGCCGCGTCGAGGAACGACTCGCGGTCCGCGTCGGCCGAGCGCGGCGGCGTCGTGGAAGACGCGCTGGATGCGCTCCCACCGCGCCGCGGTCATCGGCGCGCCCCTCACGCCGGCGCCCGCAGCTCGCGCGCGAGCCAGGCGCGGGCGGCCCGCCAGTCGCGCAGCACGGTCGCTTCCGAGACGCCGAGCAGCTCGGCCGTCTCCGCGACGTCGAGCCCGCCGAAGAAGCGGCTCTCGACGAGCGTCGCCTGACGCGGGCTGATGCGCGCGAGCGCGCTCGAGCGCCGCGTCGAGCGCGAGCAGTCGTCCTCGGACGGCGCGATCGCGAGTGCAGCGCCTCGTCGAACGTCACGACGGCGCCGCCCCCGCCGCGCTTTTCGGCGTGCCGCCGGCGCGCCGCTTCGACGAGCACCTGCCGCATCGCGCGCGCGGCGATGCGCTTGAAGTGCAGCGGCGACGTGTGGGCGACGGCCGGCGCGCCGGCCAGCTTCAGCCACGCCTCGTTCACGAGCGCGGTCGGGTTCAGCGTCGCGCTCGGGTCGCCGCGCCGCACGCTGACGGCGAGCCGCCGCAGCTCCTCGTACGTCGCGCTGAACAGCGCGTCGAGCGCGTCGCGGTCGCTCACCGCGTCGTCATCAGCCGGCGTACACGACGTCGCCGTCGTCGTCGATGCCGAGCTCCTGGTGCGTGCCGCACACACCGCAGACGAGCCTCGCCGTCCACTCGGCGCGCAGCTCGCGGCGGATCGACTCGTCGGCGGGCTTCACGGCGACCTTCTTGTAGCTGTACTCGCGGCAGTGCACGCAGGCGTGCGCCCGCGCGACGCGCTCGGCGCGCTCTCTCGTGATCGGCACGGAGCGGCGCGCCTACCCCTCGTCCGAGCTCTGCCCGACGACGGGATGCTCGGCGGCAGGATGCTCGGCGACGGGCCCGCGGCGAGGCGGGCGACGGCCAGCGCGTCCGACTTGCGCGCCGCGGCGGCGCGGTCGAGCGACCGGTCTGCCGCCACGGCGTCGCCGGCGCGCAGCACCTCGCGCAGCCCGCCTAACGCGCCCATCACGCCGCTCGCCTCGGCCGGCAGGAAGATCGTCGAGCCTTTGCCCTGCGCGAGCTGCGGCAGCGCCTCGAGATACTTGAGCCCCAGCAGGTACATCGCGGCGTCGTCCTTCGGGGAGCGACAGCGCGATGCGTGCGCACCGCCTCGCGCCTCGGCTTCGGCCATCGCGAGGCGCGCTTCGGCCTGCCCCTGCGCGCGCAGCATCGCCGCCTCCTTCTCGCCCTCGGCGCGCGCGGATCTGCGCCTCGCGCTGCACCCTCGGCCTCGAGCACGGCGGCGCGCTTGCTCGCCTCGGCGTTCGTCACGGCGGCGCGGCGCTCGCGCTCGGCGCGCATCTGCAGCTCCATGGACTGCTGGATGTCGCGCGGCGGCTCGATCGCCTGCAGCTCGACGCGCGTGACGTCGACGCCCCAGCCGATCGACGCCTCCTCGATGACCTCGCGCATCCGCGTGTTGATCATGTCGCGGCTGGCGAGCGTCTGGTCGAGCTCCATGTCGCCGACGATGTTGCGCAGCGTCGTCCTCGTCAGCGTCTCGAGCGCGTACGGCAGGTTCTGCACCGCGTACGTCGCCTTCTGCGGGTCGGCGACGCGGTAGTAGAGCACCGCGTCGATGTCGATCGTGACGTTGTCCTTCGTGATGACCGGCTGGCTCGGGAAGTTCAGCACCTGCTCGCGCAGGTCGATGCGCGACGTCGTGCCCGCGGTGACCTTCTTGATGCCCGGTGACGTCGGCCTCGAGGTAGCGCACGTCGATCGCGCGCGGCCGCTCGACGAACGGGATCAGGATGTTGAACCCCGAGTGCGCGATGCGGTGGAAGCGGCCGAGCCGCTCGACGACCATGACCTCGGCCTGGCCGACGATCTTGAACGAGCTCGTCGCGATGAAGGCGACGAGCAGCGAGGATGACGCCGAGAATGATGAGACCGGCCATGCCGTAGCTCCGGAAGCGAGAGGGGATCAGTGAAAACGTAGTACCCCGCTCGAGCGTGCGGTGCGCGTTCTGCGATCGCCCGACGAACGCTCAGCGATTGCCGTACGGCCGCGCCGGGACCGACTTCAGGTACGCGTAGACCGCGCGAATCTCGTCGTCGTCATCCGCCGCGCTCGCCT
This sequence comes from uncultured Gemmatimonadaceae bacterium, assembly GCA_963843845.1. GTDB lineage: Bacteria > Gemmatimonadota > Gemmatimonadetes > Gemmatimonadales > Gemmatimonadaceae > Gemmatirosa. Next base: position 581,153 of record CAWJMB010000002.1, read on the forward strand.
TCCACGGCATGATGCTGTCGATCGGGGAGCCGTCGGGGCGGCGGCCGGTGCGGAGCGCGCGCTTGAAGTCGTCCTCGCTCCACTGCGCGAACGCCCCCGACGGCGTGAGGTTCGCGGCCGGCTTCCACTCGGGGGGGGTGCCCGGAATCTTGCCGCCGGAGAGCCCGGCGCCGTGACAGCCGGTGCAGCCCCCGGCGTCGGCGAGGTAGTTCCCGTACTCCGCGGTCGCCGCCGGCGTCACGCGCGCGGTCGACGGACGCGTGTGGTCGATCGCCGCGGCGTCGACGAGCGGGAGCTGCCCGGTCGCCCAGAGCACGCGGGCGAGCAGGTGCAGCTCGCTCGCCGGCAGGTCCGCTCCACCGCCGGCCGCGTCCGCAGGTAGGCGATGATCGCCCCGATGTCGTCGTCGGCCAGCGCGATGTAGTCGCGCGACGGCATGATCATGAGCCCACGCCCGTCGCGCGCCACGCCGTGCCGCACGGCGCGCGCGAACTCCGCGTCGCTGTAGGCGCCTAACGCGCCGCCCGTCGTGAGGTTCGTCGCGACGATGCGGCCGAGCGCGGGGTCGTCGATGAAGACCCGGCCACCGAGTCGGCGCCGTGACACTCGCCGCACTTGCCGATGGATTCCACGAGGTGCGCTCCGCGCGCGACGGTCGCCGAGTCGGTGGCGACGGGAACGGGTCGCGCGGCCACGTCGTACCGGCGACTCGCGCGCGACGCGGTGACGGCGTAGACGGTGCCGACGGCGACGAGCAGGAGCGCGACGATGCCGCCGACGAGATAGGCGAGCCGACGAAGCCAGGGATTTCGCATGGATCGCGAGGTGGGGGAGAATACGGAGGGGCGAAGTACGGATACGGTGCGTTCTGCGGGCCGGTTTCGCGAGTCATCGGTGTCGGAGCGCTCCTCCGTGGCGATTTCATCGCGCGGCGGGCATCATTGGCGGCATGAGCAGCTCCGGTCCGTCCTCCCCTCCGTCCGACTCCACGCTCGCGCCCTCCTCCGAGCTCGACGTGCTCCGGCGCGCGATCGGCGGCCAGTACGACGATCGAGCGGCTGCTCGGCGCCGGCGGGATGGGGAGCGTGTACCTCGCGCGCGACGTCACGCTCGACCGGCCCGTCGCGATCAAGGTCATCGTCCCCGAGCTGGCCGCCTCGGCGTCGGTGCGCGAGCGCTTTCTGCGCGAGGCGCGCACGGTCGCGCGGCTGCGGCACCCGAACGTCGTCGCCGTCTACGCGGCTGGCGAGGCCGAAGGGCATGCTGTACTTCGTCATGGAGTACGTGCCTGGCGAGAGCCTGCGCGACCGGCTCGCGCGCGGCCGCTACGACGACGCGGCCGCGGTGGCGGCGCTGCGCGACCTGGCGCGGGCGTTGGGCGCCGCGCACGCGCAGGGAATCGTGCACCGCGACGTGAAGCCGGAGAACGTGCTGCTCGACGCGGAGACCGGGCGCGCGATGCTCACCGATTTCGGCGTCGCGCGCGCGCTCGACGCGGCGGGCGCCGACGAGCGGATGACGGGCACCGGGTTCGTCGTCGGCTCGCCGCGCTACATGAGCCCCGAGCAGGCCGCCGGCGAGCGCGAGCTCGACGGGCGGAGCGATGTCTACTCGTTGGGCCTCGTCGGCTACGAGATGTTCGCCGGCGAGCCGGCCGTGAGCGGCGGCAGCGCGGCGTCGATCATCATGCGGCAGATCACCGAGCGCCCGGCGCCGCTGACGGCGCGCAACGACCACGTGCCGCCGGCCGTCGCCGGCGTCATCGAGCGGGCGCTCGAGAAGAAGCCGGAGGACCGCTGGGCGACCGCGGGGGAGATGGCGGAGGCGCTCGATGCGGCGTTGCGGGACCGGGGGTGAGAACGGCCGCACTGCCGGGGATCGGCCATGGGGGACGAGGTGCGTCGACCGTCCCGATCCCCGACTCCCGATCCCCGATCCGCCGGCTCGTCCCGACGCCGCCGGCCCTTCCTCGCGGCGGCGGCCGCGCTCGCCCTCGTGATCGTCGCGGCGGGCGCCTGGTGGACCGTCGGACGCGGCACCCGCCCCCCGCGCGGCGTCGACCCGCGCAAGTCGTACCTCGTCGCGCCGTTCGACGTGCAGAGCGGGGACCCGCAGCCTCACGTGGCTGCGCGAAGGGGCGGTCAGCATGCTGTCGCTCGACCTCGCGCAGTGGCGCGACCTGACGATCGTCGACTACGAGCGCGGGCTCGACCTGCTGCGCGACCTCGGGCTCGACGACGTGCGTCGTATCGGTCGCGACGACGCGATCCGGCTCGCGAAGGCGGCGGGCGTGTGGACCGTCGTGACCGGGCGCGTCATCGACGTCGCCGACTCGACGCTCGTCGTCGCGACGGTCTACGACGTGGCGAGCGGCGCGAAGGTCGACTCCGCGCAGGCGAGCGCGCTGCGCACCGCCGACCCGCGCCCGCTGTTCGACGCGCTCGCTCAGCGCCTGCTGCGACCTCGCCGGCGCGCCGGGTGCCTCGCAGCAGGCGCTCGCGCAGCAGCTCACCACCTCGGTCGACGCGTACCGCGACTACCTCGGCGGCGTGCGCGCGCTCAACGGGTGGCACTTCGTGCTCGCCGACTCGCTGTTCGCCGAGGCGACGCGCGCCGATTCGTCGTTCGCGCTCGCCTACTACAAGCGCGCCCTCACGTGGGGGTGGTGGAAGGCGGGGGACACGACGCAGAAGGCGCTCATCCGCAGCGCCGTGCAGAACGCCGGCCGCCTCCCGCCGCGCGAGCGTGGCATGCTCGACGCCTATGCGACGTTCGCGACGGCGATGTACGAGGAGGGCGACTCGACGACCAAGCTGCGCCGCTTCGCCGAGGCGCAGCGGAAGTGGGCGGCCGCCGTCGCGCGCGACACGACCGACGCCGAGGCGTGGTACGGGCTCGGCGACGCGTACTACCACGACATGGTCGGCAACTGGCTCGACTCGCTGTCGCTCGATCATCTCACGCGCGCGCTCGCCGCGTTCGACCGCACGCTCGCACTCGACTCGTCGTTTCACCTCGCGTACTCGCACAAGCTCGGCATCTTCCAGCTCGCCGGCGCGCCGCAGTCGCTGCTCGTGCTCGACGGTGGCGTCGCGCGCTCGCTGAACGACCCGGCGACTCGCCAGGCGTTTCCCCCGCCGCGCCTCGCCGAGGCGAAGGCGCGGGCGAAGGCGTTAGGCATCCGCGAGGCGCGCGCGTGGGCCGCCGCGGACCCGGTGCCGCAGGCGTTCCTGCAACTCTCGCTGGCCTACCTGCCGGCACACCGGGACTCGTCCGCCGCCGTCCTCGACGAGGGGGTGCGTCGACTCGGCGTGCGGGAGGCGACGGCACTGCTCCTCGTCCGGCCGACGGTCATCGCGCACCTCGACCCGGCGCGCGCGACGGCGCTCGCGCACGAGGTCGTCCGCACCGTCGACTCGGCGGCGATCGAGCGCGCGGGCGGGTCGGAGCGCTTTCAGGAGGTGCTCCTCGTCATGCCCATCGCGGCGATGGGCGGGCGGGTGAGCGACATCGATTCGCTCGCGCGGCTGGCGGTCTCGGTGCGGCCGCCGGCGCCGGCGCCGGACGTCGCGATGGTCCCGCTGATTCGTGGGTGGGCGGCCGGGATGCAGCTCGCCGCGGGCGCGCCGATCGCCTCGGTTCGCGCGCCGCTCGACGCCGGCTTCGCGTCGATCGAGCGCATCCGCGGCCCGCTCGGGAATCAGATGCGGCGCCAGCTCGTGCCCGCCGCCTACGTCGCGTTCGCGGCGACGCGCGAGCCGCGCTACGCGGCGATGGTGCGCCGCTGGCTCGCCAGCCCTGACACGACGACGTGGGCCGAGGTCGCCGCCCTCTCGGCGCTCGCCGCAGGAGACACGGTCGGTGCGCGCGCCGCGGTGCGCCGCTTCCCGTCGATCGACTCCGTGCGCGCGTCGGGCGCGCTGGTGAACGCGGCGCGGTGGGTGGTGCGCGGCGAGATCTACGCGGCGCTGGGCGACGCGCGCCAGGCGCTCGCGGCCTACGAGCTCATCGACCCGTCGCGCTTCGGCGACTCGAACGGCTTCGACCCGAACCTCGTGTTCTCGGTGCGGGCGGTGCTCGCCCGCGCTCGCCTGCGCGAGCAACTCGGCGACCGCGCGGGCGCGGCGACCGACTACGAACGATTCATCACCTGGTGGCGCAACGCCGACCCGGCGGTGCAGACCCAGCTGCGTGAAGCGCAGGCCGGGCTCGCGCGGGTGCGCGACGCGCGCGCGTCACAGTCCGTCGGGCCGCGATAGCACGAGGTCTCGCTCGTCCGCTGCCGGCGGTGCACCGCCGCCCTGGGCACGACCGCGACGCTCTCCGGCGTCCCGGTCGGCCGGCGCCGGGACGCGGGGCCGTTCGGCCGTCACCGTCGCTCACCGCCCGAACGCCATCAGCATCGCCCCGGCGAGCACCAGCCCGACCCCGACTCCCCTCGCCCGACTCACCCGCTCGCCCAGCAGCCTCGCCCCGAACGCCACCCCGGCCGCGATGCTGATCTGCCGCAGGCCGACGACGTACGTCGACCCCCCGCTCCGAAGCGCGACGAGCGCGAGGCCGTAGCTGAGCGTGTTCAGCACCCCGACCGCCACCGCCGCTCGGCCGTGCTGCCGCCACTCGGCTAGGAGGGCGTCGCGGCCATAGCGGCGCCACGCCCACGCGAGGTAGCACGCCCCAGCGAGCGCCGTGTAACCGTAGAAGTACACGAACAGGCTCACCGCGCGCACCGAGAGCTTGTCCCAGATCGTGCCCGCGGCGAGCAGGAGGGCGAGCAGCAGCGCGAACAGCGTGGCCGGCCCGCGCGCGTGGACGAAGAAGCCGCGCGCCGCGGCCCGCGTGAGCTGCGGCAGCTGCATGACGACCACGCCGGCGAGGATCGCACCGATCGCGACCCACGCCAGCGGCCCGACCCGCTCGCCCAGCACGAACCAGCCGAGCGCCGGCAGAAAGAGCAGCGCACCGCCGCGCGCGATCGGGTAGATGAACGAGAGATCGCCGTGGCCGTACGCCGCCGCGAGCGCCCCGTACGTCGCGAGGACGATGACCGTCGCGACGACGACGTACGGCTCGACGCCGCGCATCACGCCCGGCGGCGACAGCCACAGCAGGGCGAGGAACACCGGCAGGTAGACGACCGCCTCAGACGCCTTGCTGATCCCGACGAACGCGTGCGACCCGCCGGCGCGCTTCATCAGGTAGTTCCAGTACGCGTGCATCACGGCGGACGCGAGCACGAGGAGCACGGACGTGAGGGTCATGGCGGCCGGGAATCGGGAAGCCCCGACCGTTCACGGCACCCAGTCCGCCACGAACAGATTCGTCGACGTCTCGATCGGCGCGTGGCGGTTCGACGCCCAGACGAGACGGCGGCCGTCGGGGCTGAACATCGGGAAGCCGTCGAACGTGCCGTTCGTCGTGACCTGCTCGAGCCCCGAGCCGTCGAGGTTCACGAGGAACAGATCGAAGTTGCCGCTGCGCGGGTTCTTGTAGTTCGACGAGAAGATGATCCGGCGCCCGTCCGGCGTCCACGACGGGCCGAAGTTCGCGCCGCCTAACGTCGTGATCTGCCGCTGGTCGCTGCCGTCGGCGTTCATCACCCACAGCTCCATCCGACTCGGCCGCACCATGCGCTCGGCGAGGAGGGCGCGGTAATCCGCGAGGCCGGCGTCGACGGGGTGCCAGGCGCGGTAGACGATCTTCGTGCCGTCCGGGCTCCACCACGGGCCGCCGTCGTAGCCGGGTGTCGTCGTCAGCCGCCGGACGTTCGACCCGTCGACGTTCATCGTGTAGATGTCGAGATCTCCGTCCTTGAGCGACGTGAACACGATGCGCGTGCCGTCGGGCGAGACGACCGCCTCCGCCGTGTAGACGCCGTACGTCGTGAGGCGCCGAACGTCCGAGCCGTCGCGACGCGCCGTGTAGATGTCGTAGTCGTCGAGCTTCCACACGTAGCCCTTCGACTTGTCCGGCGGCGCCGGACAGCCGCGCGCGTTGTCGTGCGTCGAGCCGAACAGCACCCGCTCGTCGTCGCCGTAGAAGAAGCCGCACGTCGTCTTTCCCTCGCCCGGCGAGACGCGCGTGAGCGCGCCGCCGTCGGCCACGCGCAGCACGTACTGCTGGTCGCAGCCCTCGCCGTCGACGCGCCCCTGGAACGTCAGCGACTTCCCGTCGCGCGCTGAAGTACGACTCGGCGTTCTCGCCGCCGAACGTGAGCTGCCGGACGTTCGTCAGATGGCGCTCGCCGCTGTCGGCGGCGACGGCGCGCAGGCCGGTCGGGATGCGCTGCGAGGCGGGGAGCGTCTCACCGGTCGAGACGGTGACCGTGCGGGTGCAACCGGCGACGAGAACGGCGGCGAAGACGAGGCGGCGAGACATACGGACGTGATGGGCGGACGAGGAACGGCGGACGGACGGAGCGCAGGATGCCGAAGCGGCGCGTGCAGAAGGTTGCACGCGCCGCTTCGATTTCGGTCCTCCGGAGTTTTCCGGACTGGCTGCTTACCGCGCCGGGCGGGCCGCGCTCTGCGCGAGCGTGAACAGATCCTTCTGCGTCTGCCCACTCTTGAGCAGGTCGAGCGCGCGCAGCAACTGCGTATCGTCCTTGAGGCGATGACGCACCGCGGTCGTATCGCCCAACGCGATCTGCGCGATCCGCAGCTCGAGTGCGCGGTCGATGTACGCGCGCCCGGCGTCCCATGTCGCGCGGTCGATGTTGGCCTTCGCCGCCTGGAGCTTCGTCCACAGCTCCTCACGCCACTGCGGCTGCACGGTGAAGTTCTGCGGCAGCGTTCCCTTGAGCGAGAAGCCGAGTTCCGTGATCGAGCGCGCGAAGTCGGGGGCATGCGGGACGATCGCCTCGGGCGAGCGTCTGCTCGGCCGTCGTCATCGTGTCCGGCCGGACGACGACGTCGGGGGTGATCGCACCGCCGCCGTAGACGACTCGGCCCGCGTCGCTGCGGAAGGTCGGCCGAGCCTTCTTCGCCGAGTCGCTCTCGAGCGAGTCGGGGTGCGTCTCGACGAACTGGCCGTCGATCAGCTTGCGCTCCTTCTGGATCGACCGGCCGCTCGGCGTATACCACTTCGCGGTCGTCATCTTGAGCGCGTAGCCGCCGTCGAGCGGGAAGACGGTCTGCACGAGTCCCTTGCCGTACGACGTCGTGCCGACGACGAGCGCGCGGTCGTGGTCCTGCAGCGCGCCCGCGACGATCTCGGATGCGCTGGCCGAGCCGCCGTTCACGAGCACGACGAGCGGGATCGTCGGGGCGATCGGGTTCTGCGTCGCCGAGAAGCCCTGCCCCTCGCCGCCGCGGTCGCGCACGGAGAGGATCGGCTGCCCGCGGCGCAGGAACAGGTTGCTCATCTCGATCGCCTGCTCGAGGATGCCGCCCGGGTTGTCGCGCAGGTCGATGACGACGCTCTTCGCCCCCTTCGCCTCGAGCGCCTTGATCGCCGCCGACACGTCGCTCGACGTCTGCTCGCTGAACCGGTCGACCGGGATGTAGCCGATCGAGTTGTTCTCGAACGCCATCGAGAAGCGCACCGCCGGCACCTGGATCGGGCGGCGCGTGAACGTGTCGGTGATGAGCGCCGCGACGCCCGGGCGCTGGAACGACACCTTCACCTTCGTGCCCGGCGCGCCGATGAGGAGGTTCTGCACCTGCGTCGTCTTGAAGTTGCGCGTCGAGGCGGTGTCGATCTGGACGATGCGGTCGCCCTCCTCGATGCCGGCCTCTTCGGCCGGCGTGTTGTGGAACACGCGGGCGACGGTGACCCACCCGCTCTGCTCGGTGATCTCCATCCCGAGCCCGGCGTAGCGGCCGCTCGTGTTGCGCGAGAACTCCTCGATCTGCTTCGGCGTGAAGAGCTCGGTGTACGGGTCCTCGAGCTCGCGCACGAGGCCGCGCGCCGCCTTCTCGTAGAGCGTCGGGGCCTGCACCGTGTCGACGAAACGGTTCGCGACGAGGTCCATGACCTGCCCGAGCAGTTGCGGACCACCGGTGCGTGCGCGCGATTGCAGCATCCAGCCGCCCGCGAACAGTGGCACGGCGCCGAGGGTGACGAGCGTGAGGGTCCGGCGCGTGAATCGCATGGGAGCGGTGCGGATGTTTGTTGAAACGGCGACTGATGGTGGTACTGACGCCTAGCGCCCATGTTCCGTTGCGGAACGCGTGCCGGGCGGTCCGTCCTCGGCGCCGAGCGCGAGGACCTCGCGCCAGGTGAGCGCGCGGCCGATCCGGAAGCGTTTCGCGGTGACTCTGATACCGTGCGGGCTGATCGTGACGGTGTGCGGCTCGCCGTCGATGAGGAGCTCGCGCTTGAGCGTGCGGGTCAGTGGAAGCGGCATCTGGCTCCGGTCAGGGCGCGGTGGACTTCGTCGGTGCGGCTCGCCCTCTCAGCTCTTCCACGCATACTCCACCCACCACTCGCGTCCTTCCTGACGGAAGCTGGCTCCTCGCACGACCCCGGCCCCGAGGAGCATCTCGTGCGCGGGCTGCAACACGCGCTGCAGGTGCGACGGGTAGCGCTGCGTGAGCGGCAGCCGCTCGGCCCACCGATCGAGGGGGGTCGACCAGGCGGCCGGCACCCTCGGGGCGGACGGCGGCGAGCAGGCGGTACAGGCGGCGCGCGACGGGCGAGGCGAGTTGCTGATAGCGCGCGACGTTCAGCGTCGAGACGTAGTCGGCGGCGATGTTCTCTCGCAGCGGCGCGGAGAGCACCACGCGCGCGTCGCCCGGCTCGTGCGCGGTGAGCGAGGGAAAGAGCGCGAGCTGTTCGCGGTCGCCGAGCCGCCGCCGCTCGATGACGACGGCGCTCAGGACCGCGAAGCGCAGCGTCGACGGCGCGCCGGTCGCGGCGTTCACCCAGACGTCGGTCGATTCGAGCGTCGTCCGCTCGAGCCGAGCGAGCGCGGCGCGGAGCTGCTCGTACGTGCGGCCGTCCGCCTTGCGCCCCATCGAGCGCAGAAAGGAATGCAGCGTGAAGCTGAGCGCGCCGTCGTCGGGGCACCCCGCTTCGGAGAAGCGGTGCAGCAGCTCGACATAGACGTCCTGGTCGAACGTCCCGGGCAGCCGGTCGCCCGGCGCCGGCAGCACGCGCCACCGCCCGCCACTCGGCGGCGTGAACTGCAGGGCGCCGTCGTCGGCCGAATCGCTCAGACGGAACAGCGGCAGCACCTCCAGCGCGCGATCGAGGACGATCGACGCGGTCGCAGGACGGCGCGCGGTGGTGGACATGGCGTAACGGATAACTCCGCGGACTGGGAGCGCGGAACCGTAGCGCTCCCGAACCGCGGCGCCGCCGCGCGTCGCCCCATCGCCACGATCGCGACGCTGTCCCGTCAGCCGAGTCGGATGATCTCGCCCGAGATGGGGCGAGATTCCGGGGAGGCGAGCCAGCGCACCGTGCGTGCGACGTCGTCGCGTTCCACGTACGACGCGCCGTCGCCCATCGCCGCGACGTTCGCCGCGGTGCGTACGGCGGCCAGGGCGACGGCGTTCGCGCGCACACCGTGCGGCTCCTCTTCCGCTGCGACGGCGCGCATGAGGGCGACGACGGCGGCTTTCGACGCGGCGTAGGCGCTCATCTCGATGGGAACGCCGCTCGGGAGCGCCGTCGGCGCGACGAGGTAGACGAGGGCGCCTCGGCGCGGGCGGAGCAGCGGGAGCAGGGCGCGCGTCGTCGCGTAGGCCGTCGTCAGGTTCAGCGCGAGCATGTGGGCGAGCACGGTCGGATCGCTGTCCCCGACGGGTCCGCTCATCGCGAAGCCGCCGGCCGCACAGACGACCGCGTCGAGATCGCCGAGCGTGCGCGCGACGTCGTCGGCGAGTGCGGCGACGGCGCCGACGTCGGTGAGGTCGCAGGCGAATGGGTGCGCCGTCGCGCCACTGCCCCCCGCCTCACGCGCCCGCGCCGAGACATCGCCGAGCGAGCGGCCGACGACGGCGAGCGTCGCGCCGGCGTCGACGAATGCCGCGGCGAGCGCCTCGCCGATCTGACCGGCCTTGCCGACCCCGGTGATGAGGACGTTCATGCGCACAGTCTAGGGCCACCGATCTCGACACGGAACGGGCCATGCACTGGCGCGCCGCGACATGCCTGCTCCCGAGATGACGTGACCGACCGATGAAAACCTGGATCAAGCGGATCGCGACAGTCGTCGTCGTCGCGATCGTGCTGCTGTTCGCCGTCATCGGCGTGCTGTCGGTGACACGTGGGACGCCGGTCGAACGCGTGCTCGCGAAAGGCGACCCGACCGGCGCGCCGACCCCCGACGACTCACTCTTCGGGCGCACGATCGAGCTGAACACCGGCGCGGACCTCGAGCCGGGGAACGCGGTGCAGGTGCTGCAGAACGGCGACGGCACCTACCCGCGGCTGTGGGCCGACATCCGATCGTGTCGGCGCACGGTCACGGTGCAGATGTACTTCGCGAAGCCCGGCGCCGTCGCCGACACGATGTCGGCCGTGCTCCGTGCGTGTGCGCGGCGCGGCGTGCGCGTGCTCCTTCTGCTCGATGGCTTCGGCGCGCAGTCGCTGTCGGACGAGTGGCGCGACTCGCTGCGCGCCGCGAAGGTCGAAGTCGCCGAGCTGCGCCAGCTGCGCTGGTATTCGCTGCACACGGCGGCGGAGCGGTCGCACGCGCGCGTCGTCGTCGTCGACGGGCGCGTCGGCTATACCGGGGGCTTCGGGCTCGCCGACTACTGGCTCGGCAACGGCCGCAAACCGGACGAGTGGCGTGAGACGAACGTGCGATTCGAGGGGCCCGCGGTCGCGGCGCTGCAGGCGGCGTTCGGCGCGGCGTGGGCGGAGGCGAAGGGCGAGCTGCTCACCGGCGACACGTTCTACCCGCCGATCGCGTTCGACACGAACGGCACGGTGCGCGCGGCGCTGTTCCACGCGGTGCCATCGACGGGGAGCACGCCGGCCGAGCGCTTCCTCGCGCTCACGATCGCCGGCGCTCGGCGCACGCTGTACATCACGAACGCGTACTTCGTCCCCGACGACGACTTTCGCAACCTGCTGACGCGCGCGGCGCGCCGCGGCGTCGACGTGCGGGTGCTGACCACCGGCCCGCAGACCGACGTGACGACGACGCTGTGGGCCGGACGGTGGCGATACGCAGAGCTGCTGCAGGCGGGCGTCCGCGTCTACGAATACCAGCCTGCGAACATGCACGCGAAGACGATCACCATCGACGGCGTCTGGGGGTCGGTCGGGTCGATGAACTTCGACAACCGCTCGCTCGCGTTCAACAACGAGACGACGCTCCTCGTGCTCGATCGGCGCATCGTGAGCGGAATGGATTCGATGTTCCTGGCCGACCTCCCGCTCGCGCACGAGATGACGCTCGACGAGGTTCGGCGCTGGCCATGGTGGCAGCGCGCGCGCGCGGCCGCCTCCAACACGCTGTCGCGGCTGCTGTAGACGACGCTCCGCCCGATCCGCGCGTGACGGAGGGCGCTCGGTCGGGGCGGCTCGGCGGCGGAGGTGGGACGGTCGTGTGACGCACGGTCGCGAAGGTGACGCTCCGCCGACGGCACAGCGGAGCGTGCGAAGGTGCGCCCCGTCGCCGTTCGTCTCACACGCCGGAGCGTCGGTTCATGCACGCCCTCATGCTCGAGTCCCTCCTGCCGCGCGCGCACGGTGCGCCAGAACGCGCCCTGGCCCGTGTCGAAGCCGGTCAATATCCTACCGGCATGGCTGAGTCCCCCGTCCAACTGCTGCGCCTTCACGCGCGGCACGCGCCGTTCAATGCTCGCGGGCTCGCCGCGCACGCCACCGCCCTCGTCGACGCCGCCGGCCTGCGCCCCACGAACGCCTCCGCCCGCGCGGCGCCGAGCGCGCGGTCGGTGCGATTCTACGTGTCGAACCGGCTGCTCGACCGTCCCGAGGGAACGGGGACGTCGGCGACGTACGGCTATCGGCATCTGCTGCAACTGCTGGCGATCAAGATCCGGCAGCGCGAAGGGCAGACGCTCGAAGCGATCAAGGGCGAGATGCGCGACGTCGGCGGCGACACGCTCGAGCGCCGCGTCGCGACGTCGCTCGCCCCGGCGTTGGGCGTCAGCGACGGCGCGGCGCTCGCGCGTCGCAGCGAGGAGGGGCCGGCGACGTGGCGCCGGCTGCCGGTCGCGGACGGGATCGAGCTGCACGTGCGCGAGGACTCGGCGCACGCGACGGAAGAGGTGCTCGTGGCGATGCGCGAGGCGGTGAGGGCGGCGCTCGGGCGGTTGACGCCTTGACCGTTCGTTCGTAGTCGACGGCGTGGGCGATACGGCACGGTCGATCCCCGGGGACCGCGCCGGTGATGCGACGCTGACGACGCGGCGCCGACGAGACGGCGGGGCGTCGCGAGCCGCCGTCGCGATCGACGGAATGAGTCGATGCCGCTGATCCGCGCGGCGAAGATCCCAGCGCTCGAGCGGCTGTACGCCGCGTACGGGCGTCGGCTGCTGCGCCGCTCGTTCGCTCGGATCGCCTGCGGCGGATCCGAATGGCCCGGCGGCGACGGCCCGGCGATCGGGTTCCTGAATCACGCCGCGTGGTGGGACCCGATCCTCGCCGTGTTTCTCTCGCATCACGTGTTCGGGCGCGACGGGTACGGCATCATGCAGGGTGCGCAGCTCGTCGCGCACCCGTTCTTCCGGCGCGTCGGCTGCTTCGGGATCACCGACAGCACGTCGGTCGACGAGGTGCGGCAGCTGGCGGAGTACGCTCGTGAGCTGCTGAACGGCGGCGCGCGGCGAACGCTGTGGATCTTCCCGCAAGGCGAGCTGCTTCCGAGCCGGACGCCTCTCGCATTCCGGTCCGGGCTCGCGCGGCTGGCGCGGGCCGTCCCCGACGCGCCGCTCGTGCCGATCGCGGTGCGCTACGAGCTGGGGGCCGCGCAGTGGCCGGAGATCGTGCTGCGCGTCGGGGCATCGGTGCGGGCGCGCGACGTCGCGGGCGGGGCGGGGGCGCTCACACGCGTGCTCGCGCAGTCGCTGACGTCGACGCTGACCGCGCTCGACGACGACCTGCTGCGCGGGGCGACGGGGAGCTACCGCTCCGTGCTCGTCGGGCGGCGGTCGATCTCGGAGCGGTGGCGGGCGGACCGCCGGTGACTGCGGCGAACCGTATCACCACGGTTCCCGGCGGTGCCCGGCGGTTCGAACCGCGCCGCGCCCCGTTCGCTAGGCCGCTCCACCCCCCACCTCACACAGACCACGACCCCTGGGGTGGAAACGGCGCTAGCGAATGGACTCGTCAGGCGGTCGCCTCTTCGGCAGCGTCGGAGAGTGCCGTCGGAACGCCGCTCGCCGCGGCGAGCGTCGCGATGACGGCGAGGTCGACCGGTTTCTCGAGGAAGTGCGTCGCGCCGAGCCGGACGCAGGCGCATCGGTTGTCGTCGTCCGGGTACGCGGTGAGGACGATCACCGTCGCGTCCGGCGAGAGCAGCCCCGACACTGCCATCACTTGCAAGCCACCGTCGCGACGCCCGCCGAGTCGCAGGTCGGTGACGATGAGATCGTACTCGCGGTCGGTGAGCGCCGCCTTCGCCTCGTCGAGCGTCGCGGCCGTCGCGATGTCGGTCCCGTCGACCTCGAACAGCTCGGCCAGAACGTCGCGGATGCCCTGCTCGTCCTCGACGAGGAGGACGGCGCGGTGGGCGGAGGCTGAGAGGGGAGACGAGGACACGCCGCCGCAACAGGCGAGAGGCGCGCCACCGTCGCTCTCCCCCGAAGATGGTGCGGGGTAAGGACTTACGCTTCTCGTGCGCGCCTGGTCGGTGTACGGAGACCGGACAGGCGGACCGATGCTGTCCGATTCCCGGTCATCGGCTCGCCACGCTCTCGTCAGCCCCCTCGACGCAGCTTCTCCGAGAGCGTCGACCGCGCGATGCCGAGCACGGCGGCGGCGCGCACCTTGTTGCCGGCGGTGTGCGAGAGCGCCGCGTCGATCGCGCGTCGCTCTGCCTCTTCGAGCGACACGACCTCGCCGGCGGCCGCCACGGTCGCGGTGGCGGGCACGGCGGGGCGAAGGGGGGCGCCCAACGCGAGGTGCTCGGGGGCGATGCAGCCGCCGTCGGCGAGGATGCTGGCGCGCCAGAGCGCGTTCTTCAGCTCGCGGATGTTGCCCGGCCAGTCGTAGGTCCGGATCGCGGAGATGGCCGCTTCGGAGAGCCGCGCGCCACGCGGCACGAGCCCGCGTGCCAGGATCGGGATCTCGTCGCGACGGGCGCGCAGTGGCGGCAACTCGATCGTCAGGACCTGGAGGCGGTAGTACAGATCCGGGCGGAAGCGCCGCGACTCGACGGCCTCGGCGAGCGGAACGTGGGTCGCGACGATGACGCGCGCCTCGCTCGTCAACGTCGCCGTTCCACCGAGCCGGCGGAACGTGCGGTCCTCGATGACCTTCAGCAGCTTCGGCTGCACCTCGCTCGCCAGCTCGGCGATCTCGTCGAGGAAGACCGAGCCGCGGCCGGCGACGTCGAGCAGGCCGCGCTTCGCCTGCTTCGCGTCGGTGAACGCCCCTTTCTCGTGGCCGAACAGCTCCGATTCGAAGAACGTCGCCGAGAGCGACGCGCAGTTCACCTCGACGAACGGGGCGCCGCGACGCGGCGACATCTCGTGGATGCGGCGCACGACGTACCCTTTCCCCGTGCCGGTCTCGCCGGTCACGAGCACCGGCGCGTCGTCGTTGCGCGCCGCGAGCTCGATCAGCCGATCGAGCGACGGCGCGATCGACGGCGCGAGCTGCGCCGGCGCGCGGTCGATCCACAGCTCGTCCGCCTCGCGCGCCCGCAGCACGCTCAGCTCCGCCCGCATCCTGCCGAGTGACGCGGCGCGTTGTACGGCGGCGTCGAGCGCGTCGAGCGCGATCGGCTTCTCCAGGAAGTCCGCGGCGCCCTCGCGCATCGCGCGCACGGCGGTCGCGACGTCGGCGTGGCCGGTGAGGAAGATGACGGCGACCTCGGGGTGATCGGCGCGCAACGCTTCGAGCAGCACGAGACCGCTCGCGTCGGGAAGCCGCAGATCGACGAGCGCCACGTCGGGCGAATGCGCTGCAGCGACGCGACGGGCTTCGGATCCTGACTCCGCAGTCCGCACGACGTGACCCTGGTCGGCGAAGAAATCGCCGAGCGTCTCGCGAATCGTCGCGTCGTCGTCGACGACGAGCACAGACAGCGTCATGGCGGCGGCGTCATGGCGGCGGCGTCATGCGGCCGCGGGGAGGGTGATCGTGAGCGTGGTGCCGACGCCGGCATCCGACTCGAGCGCGATCGTGCCGCCATGCTCGTCGACGATGCGCTGACAGAGCGCGAGACCGATCCCCGTGCCCCCGGGCTTCGTCGAGTAGAAGATCTCGAACGCGCGCGGGAGCGACTCAGCGGGGATCGGAGGGCCGCCGTTGCGGAGGCGACAGCGCCACGCCCCGCTCGGCAGGAGGCACGACGCCAGCGACAGATCGGTCGCCTCGGGGGCGGCGTCGACGGCGTTCACGAGCACGTTCAGGAACACCTGCGCGAGCTGCTCCGGGTCGACGAGACACTTCGTGGGCGCCGCGGCGCGCTCGCGCTGCAGGAGGAGCGACTTGCTCTCGAGCTGTCCGCGCTGGCCGTCGAGCACATCGTCCCAGACCGCGTCCGGGTCGGCCGAGACGAGGCGCGGCACGCTCGGGCGGCCGTAGTCGAGGAGCGCCGTCACCATGCGGTTCAGCCGCTCGACCTCGCGCAGAATCCGGCCGACGTTCTTCTCGACGACCGGGTCCTCGCGCACGCGGAAGCGCAGGAGCTGCGCCGCCGACGAGATGCCGAAGAGCGGGTTGCGGAGTTCGTGTGCGACGCCGGCCGAGACTTCGCCGATCGCCTCGAGGCGACGCTTCTGTTCGACGCGGCGCACGAGCTCGGCGCGCTCGATGGCGGCCGCCGTCTGCGCGGCGACGGTGCCTAACACACGCGTCGCTTCGTCGAGCCGATCGGGGCTCTCGATCCCGTCGGCGAGCACGGTCATGACGGCGATGATCCCTTCCGGACTGGCGAGCGGCGCCGTCAGCTCGAGCCCGACCGGCGAGTGCGCCACGATGACGCGACCGTTCGCGAGCGCGTGGAGCCACGTCGCGGTGAGTCGCGCCTCGAGCGCGGCGCTCTCCTCGCCTTCGTAGCCCGTGGCGTAGGCGACGCGGAGCGCGGCGCTGTCGTCGTCGGCTTTGGCCAGGCAGAACGCGGTCGCGCCGACGGCGCGTCGCAACTGCGCGGCGACTTCGCGGTAGACCCGCTCGTGGTCGATCGTCCGGGAGAGCGCGATCCCGGTGTCGATCAGCGCCTCGCGCGACTCGTGGCTCGGCGTCACGTCGACGCTGGCGAAGACGTAGCCGGTGACGGCGTGCGTGGCGTCGTCGTGCAGCGGGGTCACGTGCATCACACTCACGCGGCGATCCCCCTCGGCGACCGGCGTCGACCACTCCCACGAGACGATCGGGACGCGCCCGGCGCGCAGCAGCGCCATCGCCCGCGACACGTGCTCACGATCGCCGGTCGCCGCGACGATCTCGTGGATCGACTCGGCGTCGACGGGGCGGTTCGCGCTCGTGATCCGGCCGTCGAGATCGGCCGTGTAGATCGCGAACGGCAGCGCGTCGATCGCGGCCCGCTCGAGCGAGGCGGTGTGCATGGCGGCCGATGCGGGGCAGAGTGGAGAGCGTGCGGCGGAGACGCGAGACGGCGACGCCCGGGTGAGCGCCGCCGTCACCTGTCATGCGCCGTGCCGCTAGCGACGCCCTTGCTTCGCGGCGCCTTTCTTCGCGGTCGACTTCTTGGCGGTGCTCTTCGTGGGCGCGGCTTTCTTCGCGCTCCCTTTCTTGACCGGGCTCGTCTTGGCCGAGGCCCGCTTCCCCGCGCCTCCCGGAGCGCCCTGCTTCGCCGTGCCTTTCTTCGCTGCACCCTTCTTGGCAGGCGCCTGCTTCGCGGTGCTCTTCTTCGTCGCGCCCCTGGCCGTGGATTTCTTCGCTGCGGGCGACTTCGCCGCCGGCGTCCTGGCTGTCGACTTCTTCGCCGCCGGCGTCCTGGCTGCCGACGTCTTGGCTGCCGACTTCTTGGCTGCCGACGTCTTGGCTGTCGACGTCTTGGCCGTCGACTTCTTCGCCGTCGACGTCTTGGCCGTCGACGTCTTGGCCGTCGACTTCGTGCCCGATGTCGTACCCGACTTCGTAGTCGTCGCCTGTTTCGCGCCGCCCTTCGACGCGCCCTTCGCCGCCGCCGTCGACTTCGGCGTCACGCTACGCTCCGCCGAGGCGCGCTTCGTGCCGCCCCCGGCCGTGCCCCCGGCCGATCCGCCGTCCGCGCCACCCATCGACGAGTCGCCCGACCCGCTGCTGCCGCTGCTGCCGCTGCTCGCCGCCGTGCGCGCGGGGCGGGCCGGGCCCGACGACGCGGTCCGCCCGCCGCTCTGCGCACCGCGGCCGCTTCCACCGCGTGACGACGCGCCGCTCGTCGCGGCGCCGAACAGATCGCCCGAGTCGTCCTCCTCGTCGTCGCCCCCGTCGTCGGCGACGCCGGTCTCGTCCTCGTCGTCGTCCTCGTCCGGGCTGTCGAACAGCGACTCGGTGCCGCCGCGCGGCGAGCGGTAGCTCGGGGCCTCGTCCGCGTCGTCGTCCTCCTCCTCTTCCTCGTCGTCGGCGTACCCGGGATCGTCGAAGCCTCCCATGTCGTCGTCGTCGTCGCGGTCCGCGCACCGCAGAGCGTGCTGCAACTCATCCCCCATCGGCATAGCGCCTCCTGTGAGTGTGTCGCCAAACGTGTTTCGTCGGGCCTCCATGCCGGGGGCCGTCTGGTGACGCCGCAGGGGACAGCACGACGCGTGCCCTCTGCGGATCGACGTGTCACGTAGTACTCGGCGCGTTCGTCAGCGTCAAGCTCCTCGTGCTGACGTGACGGTGGGGCTAGCTGCGGCGCCGTGCGGTCGTCAATCGCCCGCGACAGGCTCGGGCTGCCCCACGACCGGCCGCCCTGCCGGCACTCCCGTCCGGAACCTCGCCGTCACCCACGTCGCCGCGTCGTCGAGCAGGGTGTACATGACCGGCACCACGTACAGCGTCAGGATCGTCGACGTGATCAGCCCACCGATCACCGCGCGCGCCATCGGCGCCCGCTGCTCGGCGCCGGCACCGATCGCGAGCGCGAGTGGGATCATGCCGAAGATCATGGCGATCGTCGTCATGATGATCGGGCGCAGCCGCTCGCGCGCCGCGGTGAGGATCGAGTCGCGCCGGTCGACCCCCTTCTCGCGCTCCTGGTTCGTGAAGTCGACGAGCAGAATGCCGTTCTTCGTCACGAGCCCCATGAGCATGATGATCCCGATCATGCTCATGACGTTCAGGTTTCCCTTCGTGATGAGGAGCGCGAGCGCGACGCCGATGAACGACAGCGGGAGCGCGAACATGATCGCGAGCGGCTGCAGGAAGCTGCCGAACAGCGAGGCGAGAATGAGGTAGATGAACACGACGGCCAGCAGGATCGCCTCGAGCACGTACCCTTTCGTGTCGTTCAGATTCTGCACGTCGCCGCCGAACACCGCGTGGTAGCCGGGCGGCAGGCCTAACGAGTCGATCGCCGTCTTCACCCGGTCGGCGACGTCGCCCAGGCCGTAGCCGGGGAGCACGCCGGAGTTGATCGTGATCTGCCGCTCGAGCTGACGCCGCTCGATCTGCTGCGGGCCGACGCCGGCCTTGATGTCGGCGACCTGCGCGAGCGCGATCGTCCCCGGTGCGGTGGCGCCCGTCGCCGCCGTGAGGTTCGTCCCCGCCGTCGTCGTCGTCGCCGTGCCGCCGCCGGAGCGCGGCACCGGAATGTCGGCCACGTCCGCCTGCGATGCGCGGAGCGAGTCCGGGTAGACGACGATGACGTCGTGCTGATAGCCCTGCGGGTCCTCCCACCGCGTCGCACGCTGGCCGGAGAACAGCGGCTGCAGTGTCTGCCCGATCGAGCTGATGCTGACGCCGGCCGCCCACGCCTGCTGCCGGTCGACGTTCACGTCGAGCTGCGGGATGTCGCCCTCGTCGCTCGACGTCGGCTCGGCCGTTCCGGGGATGGCGCGCACGGCGTCGAGCACCTGCGCGGCGGCGATCTTGAGGCGCGACTGCTCGGGGCCCTGGATGTTGATGCGGATCGGCGAGCCGCGCCCGCCGAAGATGCTCTGCGCGCCGTTCACCGACACGCGCGCGCCGGCGACGTTGCGGAGCCGCGCACGGAGCGCGTTCTGGATCTCCGTGATCGGACGGTCGCGCTCGTGCGCCGGCCGCAGCTTCACGAAGACGTTCCCGTTGTTCGGCGTGCCGCGGAAGCCGCCGCCGACGGTGAGGTACGTGAACTCGACGTCCGGATCCCGCTTGATCTCGGCCACCACGGCGCGGGCGCGGTCGAGCGTGTAGCGAAGCGACGAGCCGGGCTGCGTGCGGACGGAGACCGAGTAATCGTCCCCGTTGAGGTCCGGCATCCAGGTGAAGCCGAGCCGCGGGATGATGATGAACGCCGCGATGACCGAGGCGGCGGCGGCGAGCATCACGACGAGCCGGTGATTGAGCGCCCAGCCCAACGACGGCGTGAATCGGTCGGCGCCGCGCTCGAAGCGGTCGTTGAACGCGAACGCGAACTTGCGAATCGGGTTCCGGGTCGCGCCGCCGCACCGCGTGTCCGCCTTCGACGTCCGGGTCGTGCCAGATGCTCGACAGCATCGGGTCGAGCGTGAACGACACGAACAGCGACACGAGCACCGCGAACGCCACCGTGACGCCGAACTGGAAGAAGATGCGCCCGATCATCCCGCCCATGAACGCGACGGGAACGAACACCGCGATCACCGCCATCGTCGTCGAGAAGACGGCGAGGCCGATCTCGCTCGTCCCCTCGCTCGCGGCGGTGTGGTGGTCTTTGCCGCTCTCGAGGTGCCGCACGATGTTCTCGCGCACGACGATCGCGTCGTCGATCAGCAGCCCGATCGCGAGCGACAGCGCGAGCAGCGTCATCGTGTTCAGCGTGAAGCCGAAGATCCACATCCCGAAGAACGCGGAGATGACCGAGATCGGCAGCGCGAGCCCGGTGATGATCGTCGAGCGCCACGAGTTCAGGAACAGATAGATGATCGCGATCGTGAGGATCGCACCCAGCAGGATGCTCAGCTCGACGTCGGCGAGCGACTCGCGGATGCGCTGCGAGTCGTCGCGCGTGAGGCGCACCGTGATGTCGCTCGGGAGGCGGCGCTGCAGCTCCTCGATCGCGCCGCGCACCGAGTCGGCGACGGCGACGGTGTTCGCGCCGGAGAGCTTCTGCACGTCGACCGAGACGGCGGGATTGCCGTCGAGCTCCGCCGTCGCGCGCGGGTCGGCGACGCCGTCGATCACCGTGGCGACGTCGCCGACCGTCACCGCGACGCCGTTGCGCACGACGACGGGGATCGTGGCGAACGCCTTCGGGTCGGTGACACGCCCGGTGATGCGCACCAGCTGCTCGATGCTCCCGCGGTTGACGCGGCCCGCCGGGATCTCCTGGTTCTCGCGGTCGAGCACCGCCATGACCTGCGGCGGCGAGATGCCGTAGGCGCGCATCGCCGCCGGGTCGAGCGTGACGCGGATCGTGCGCTGCGCGCCGCCGTTGCGCTGCACGCCGCCGACGCCCGACACCGCCTCGAGGCGCGTCACGACCGACTCGTCGACGAGGTCCGTCAGCTCGCGCAGGCTGCGCTCGTTGCTCTGGATGGCGAGCGTGACGATCGGCGACTCGTTCGGATCGAAGTTCTGGATGATCGGCTCTTCGATGTTCGGCGGGAGCTGCCGCCGGATGCGGGCGACCTTCGCCGCCACGTCCTGCCGCGCCGCCTGGATGTCGACGCCGAGGTTGAACTGCAGGCGGACCATCGAGGTCCCCTGGCTCGACGTGCTCGTCACCTCGTACGTCCCCGCCACGGTGTTCACGGCCTCCTCGATCGGCCGCGAGACCTGCCGCTCCATCGTCTGCGGCGACGCGCCCGGGTAGGACGTGTTGATCATCACCGTCGGGTAGGCGATGTCCGGGTACTCGTCGATCGCGAGCCGCTGATAGCCGATGATGCCCAACACCACGAGGGTGAGCATCATCATCGTCGCGAAGACAGGGCGCTTGATGCTGACGTCGGAGATGAACATGGCGCTACCTGCGTCCTCGCTGTTGTGGCGTCGGACTCGCGCTGCCATTGCCGCGCCGGTCCGCGTCGAGCACCTGCACCTTCATGCCGTTGCCGAGCGTGCCGACGTTGCCGGCGACGACGCGGTCGCCCTCGTCGAGCCCGTCGAGCACCTGCGCCGTTCCCGCCGCGTCGTCGACGATGCCGAGCTGCACGGTCTCGCGCGACAGCTTGTCGCCGTCGATGCGATAGACGAACGGCTTCGCGCCGGAATCCGGCGACTGGCGGATCGCCGTCGTCGGGATGAGCAGCGCGTCGCTCACCGTCCGAGCGACAACGCGGCCGGTGGCGAACGTGTTCCCCTTGAGCGCGCCGTTCGGGTTCGGGATCTGGACGTAGACGGTGATCGACCGCGTCGTCGGGTCGACCGTCGGGCTCACCCGCGCGACCTTGCCGTCGAAGCGACGCCCGTCGGCGGTGAAGTGCACGAGCTGGCCCGGCCGGACCTCGCTGGCGAGGCGCGACGGCACCGCCGCGGCCAGCTCGAGCACGTCGCCGCGCACGACGGTGAACAGCGCCGTCCCGCGCGTCACGTGCTCGCCCGGCTCGGCCAGTCGCTTCTCGACGATCCCCGAGTTCGGCGACGTGACGCGGGTGTCGCGCGACGTGTTCGACGCCGACTGCACGCGCGCCTGCGCCGCCGCGACACGCGCGCGCGCCGCCTCGGCATCGTTCCGCGACATGCGCGCCTCGCGCTCGGCGATCGCTCCGGCCTTCAGCAGCTCGGCCGACTGCTGCGCGTTCCACTCGGCGGTCGACAGCATCGCTCTCGCGCTCGCCAGGTCCGCGTCGGCACTCGCGCGATCGCTGACCTGCGCGGTCGACTCGAAGCGAGCGAGCAGTTGCCCCGTGCCGACGCGCTGTCCTTCGCGCACGTACACGGCATCGAGGTCGCCTTCGATGCGGGCACGCACGTCGACCGACTCGATCGGCCGCAGATCGCCGGTGATCGGCACCGGTGCCTCGATCGCTCCCCGCGTCACGGTCGCGACGTCGCCCGACGCCAGCATGACCGTCGACGCGCCGCGGCGGGCACCGCCCGGCCCCCCCGCGCCGCCCGCCCCGCCGGCGGTGCCCCCCCTCCAGGACCTCCGCCACCAGGCGCGGCGGCCGCCGCGTCGGACGATTTGCCGCCCGAGCATGCGGCGAGGAGGCACAGCAGCGTCGCCGCCAGGGGCGGCATCGCGGCGAACGCGTTCGGTCTCATGGATTCTGCCCCGCGAGCGGGATCGGGTGGCCGAGCGAGCGGTCGAGCTCCGCGGCCGCGAGATAGACGTCATATGTGGCCCGCAGCGCGTTCGTCTGCGCGGTGAGCAGCGCGAACTGCGCGTCGGACACTTCGAGCGGCGTGCCGATGCCGCGCGCCTGCCGCAGCTCGGCCAGCCGGAACGCCTCTTCGGCCTGGCCGACGTTGGCGCGCTGCGACGCGACGAGCGCCGAGACGCGGCGCGCGTTCGCCCGCGCCTGCGCGACTTCGACCTGCACCCGCTCGCGCGTCTGCGCGAGCTGCACCTCGGCGATGCGCGCGTTCGCCTGCGCGAGATCGACGTTTCCCTTCGTGCGCAACCCGTCGAAGAACGGCCAGCTCACCTGGAGCGCGAACGACCGGTCGGCGAAGAACCCATTGTTCTGACACAGTCGCGTCGCCGCCGAACCGGCCGGACAGAACGCGTTCGACGTCTCGCCGAGGCGGAACGGGAACCCGGCCGTGGCGGGGAGCGCGAGGAAGCCGTTCGTGAACGAGAACGTGACGGTCGGGAGATAGTCGGCCCGCGCCACGCGCACGGCAGCGGACCGCGCCCGCGCCAGCTCCTCCGACGCGCGCAACAGCCCGCGGTCGCCCGAGAGCGTGTCGGCGTCGATGCGCGCGAGCACGCCGAGCACGGCGGCCGAGTCGGTCGGCAGCGTGGTGGTGAGGCGGATCGGCTGCGTCATCGGCACGTTCAGCAGCCGCCGCAGCTCCAGGTACGCGTTGTCGCGGTCGTTGCGCGCCTGGATCAGCAGCGGCTCGAGATTCGTGCGCTCGACGCGGACACGGAGCACGTCGTACCGGGCCGCACGGCCGGCGCGCTCGAGCTGCTCGCTCTGCGCGACGCGCTGGTCGGAGAGCGCGAGGTTGCGCTCCTGGATCGTGACGAGCCCCTCGGCGGCGAGCGCGGTGAGATAGGCGCGCTGCACGTCGACGGTGACCTGGGCGCGCGTCTCGGCGATCGTGAAGCGGGTGCTCGCCTGGGTGCGGCGCGCGGCCTGGATGCCGGCGACCGCCCGCCCGCCCTGAAACAGCGGGACCGACGCGTTGACGTTCCCGACGTACGTGTACGCCTGGCCGAACACCGACCCGACGATGGTCGCGCGCGCGTTCTCGAGCACCTGCGTGTAGCCGCCGTTGAAGCGCAGCTGCGGCAGCATGGTCGAGCGCGCGACGGTCAACTGCGCGCCGGTCGCGTCTTCCTGCGCATCGACGAGCCGGACCTCGTCGCCGACGGCGAGCACACGCGCGACGGCGTCAGGGAGGGCGACGAGCACGGTGTCGCCGCGCGTCGGAAAGGACGGGGCGGGCTGAGCGCCCGCACGGGCGGCGGCCGCCGGAACGGCGAGCGCGAGCGCGGCGGCGAATCGGGCCAAGAACGACGGAACGCGCCAGTGCGGCGCGCCCGGAAAACACTGCGGTGGCATACGGAGCTATACGTCGTCGGGAAGGGGAACGTTCAATGCGGCGTTCTGGTGCCGCTGACTGCGGGGCCGGTGCGGCGGGGTCGGTGCGGCGGGGACGATACCCCGTGACCACGCCGTCGATGAGGCGCGGTCGAGACGGCGCCGCCGATGAGGCGTGGGACGGGCAATGAACAGCATGGCCTGGCTCTCAGTCACGAGAGACCAGGCCATTCCGTTTACTCACGTCCGAATCCACGCCGTTTCGCCAGCGCGGGACCGGCAGCGCCGG
This sequence comes from uncultured Gemmatimonadaceae bacterium, assembly GCA_963843845.1. GTDB lineage: Bacteria > Gemmatimonadota > Gemmatimonadetes > Gemmatimonadales > Gemmatimonadaceae > Gemmatirosa. The sequence continues at coordinate 605,294 of CAWJMB010000002.1, forward strand.
ATCGCCCGCGTCGTCACGGTTCACCGTCCCCGCCGTTCCGTCCCCGCCGTTCCGTCCCCGCCGTGATCAGCCGACAGCGCGCTCACTCGAGAAACGTCAACGTCTGCCCCCGCTCGATCACCGCCTTCAACGCATCGAACACCGTCGGATCGAGCAGCGACCCCCGCAGCGTCGCGAGATGCGTCAGCGCCTGCTCGGGGGTCATCGCCCCGCGATACGCCCGCGCCGACGTCACCGCTTCGTACGCATCCGCCGCTGCGAGAATGCGCCCGCCGATCGAGATCTCGTCGCCGACCAGGCCGCGCGGATAGCCGCGTCCGTCCCACCGCTCGTGGTGATCGCCGACGTAGTCGAGCACGTGCCCGAGATGGCGAAGCGGACGCAGGATGTCGAGGCCGATGCGCACGTGCTCCTTGACCTGCGCGTACTCCTCCGGCGTCAGCGCGCTCGGCTTGCCGAGCACCACGTCGCTGATGCCGATCTTGCCGACGTCGTGCAGCCGGCCGGCGAGCCGCACGTCGTCGACGGCGCGCTCGGCGAGCCCCAGGTGGTCGGCGATCGACGCGGCGAGGTCCGCCACGCGGGCCGAGGTGCCGCGGAACGCGGCGTCCTTCGTCTCCATCGCCGTCACGAGCGCGTCGGCCATCTGAATGCTGACGTCGCGCAGCGCGTCCGGGTCGACCTCTGGGGGGGTGGGGAGGGATCGGGGATCGGGGTGTGACCACGCAGACCGATCCTCGATCCCCGATCCCCGAGCCCCGGCCGTTTCCCGCCGCCGCCGCGCTCCCCGCTCGCCCAGCACCCGCTCGACCGCCTGCAGCAGCACCGCCAGCTCGACCGGCTTCACGAGGTAGTCGGCGGCACCCTGCGTCAACGCGGTGCGCGCCGTCGCGGCGTCGTTCGCAGCGCTCAGCATGATGATCGCGAGCTCGGGGTCGAGCGCGCGTGCCTGCGGCACGACGTCGAGACCGCTCACGCCGGGCATGCGCACGTCGCAGAGCATGAGTGCGTAGCTCCCCGGCGTGATCGCGTCGAGCGCGCTCTGTCCGGAGCCGACCGCGTGCACCTCGTAGCCCCGCGCGCGCAGAAAGCGGCCGAGCGCGAGGCGGATCGTCTCCTCGTCGTCGACGACGAGGATGCGGACCGGGGGGGCCGGGGGTGCGGTGTCGCTACTCACAGGCAGTGGCGTCGAGTCACGAGAGAGCGACGAATGCGCGCGGAAGCCGGTCACCAGGGGGCACGTCCGCCGCCGCGCGACGCCCGGGGAGCGCCGGGAGCGCCGGGAGCGCCGGGAGCGCGATCTCGAGCGTCGCGCCGCGGCCTGGCTCGCTCGTGGCGCGCAGCTCGCCGCCGTGCGATTGCACGATGCCGTAGCTCACGCTGAGACCGAGCCCCGTCCCCTCGCCGGCCGCCTTCGTCGTGAAGAACGGCTCGAAGATGCGCGGCAGCACGTCCGGCGCGATGCCGCGCCCGCTGTCGGCGATCGCGATCACGACGCGCCCGCCGGCGCCGGGAATGCCGTCGACGCGCGTCGTCACGTCGATCCGCTTCGCCGCCGCGTCGCGCAGCGCGTGCTCGGCGTTCATGACGACGTTGAGGACGACCTGCTGCAGCTTCGCGTCGTCGCCGAGGACCGCGGGGAGGTGCGGCGCGCGGACGACGCGCAGCTCGACGCCGGCGACGCGGAGCGCGTACGCGCGCAGCCGCAGCGTGCGCTCGACGAGATCGTTCGCGTCGAGCGGCGCCGTAGCTCGGCTCGGTCGTGCGCGAGAACGCGAGCAGGTCGCGCACGACGCCGATCGCGCGGTCGGACTCGCGCTTGATGAGCCGCACGCTCTCGCGCTGGTCGTCGCTCAGCGCGTCCTCGAGCAGGAGCTCGGCGAACGCGGAGACGCCGGTGAGCGGGTTGTTGATCTCGTGCGCGACGCCGGCGACGAGCTCGCCCAGCGCGGCCATCTTCTCCGCCTGCCGCAACTGCTCGGTCACCTGCCGCTCGTCGACGAGCCGGCGCCCGCGCTCCGCGGCGAGCAGCATCGCGTCGAGGGCGAGCGCCGCCGAGTCGGCGATCGCGACGAGCGTCTCCTGGTGCGCCGGATCGAGCGGCTGGCCGAGTGGCGTCGTGACGGCGAGGTCGCCGACGACGCGTCCGCGGGCGACGAGCGGCAGCAGCACCGCCGACGCCGCGACCGCCGGATGACGCGCCGCCTCCGGACACCACGCTGGGGTGACGAGCCGGCGCAGGTCCTCGACGCTCACCAGCGCCATGCGCCCGTCGGGCGCGAGCGCGAGCGGCGCCGCGCGCGGTGCGCAGATGCCGCGGAGAAAGGCGATCGTGCCGGTCGCCGCCACACAGTCGATCGCCTGTGCCGTCGGCCGAGGGGCACGGCCGCTCACGACGTCGCTCGGCACGCTGAGCGCCTTGCCGCTCGACGGCACGAGCTGGTCGAGCACGTCGAGGATCGCCGCGGCGCCGGCGGCGAGCGGGGGCGCGCTGAGCGCGAGACGCGCCAGCCCGGTCGTCGCGGTGGCGACGGCGCGGTCGTGCGCGAGCCCGACCGCTGCCGCGTCGTGGCGCGCCGGCCGTGCGTCGTGCGCGGGCGCGTGCGGTTCGGGCGTGTCGCGTGCAGGCGACCCGGGCGCGCGCGGAACGGTCGCCGTGTCGGGTCGCACCCCCAGCACGAACAGTCCGTGTGCCGCGAGGCGCTCGGCCACCTCGCGCTGTCGCGCGTCGAACGGGTGGGGCGCGCTCGTGACGACGCACAGCACGGCGACGACAGTGTCGCCGTCGACCAGTGGCGCGACGATCGTCGAGCGTGTGGCGTGATGGACGGCGACTCGGCGGTGCGTGATGGCGTCGTGGACGGGGAGGGGGCGCGGACCGTCATCGCGTCGTCCTGCGCGCCGGCGAGCGTGCCGAGCGCCGCGGCGACGCGCCATTCGGCGCCGGGGGCGCGGTCGAGCGCGGGTGACGTCACGATGCACGCGCCGTCCCCATCGAGCAGTGTCTGCGCCGCGTGCGCCAACTGGCCGAGCGCCGCCGCGTCGAGGTGCGGGGCCGCCGCGCCGCTCGGTCGGGCCGACGCGTCGGTCGGCGGCGCGCTGGGAGGTGCCGCGTCGGCGAGGGCGTGCGGCGGCCGGTCGGCGCGCGAGCGAAGGAACCGGATCGACACGACGTGCGTCGCGTCGTCGCGCCGTGACACCCGCCAGCGCGATTCCGGTCTCCCGGCCGCGTCGTGCAGCGTGTAGGCCGCCGCGTCGGTGTCGCGCGCGCGGAGCGCGCGTAGCGCCGCATCGAGCGCCAGCGACGCCCCACCGTCGCCGAGCCGGTGGAGCGTGCGGGCCGCGTCGAGCCCGATCGTCGCGACCGCGGACGGGGCGCCGAGGAGGCGCGCGGCGGGGAGGTTCGCGTACATCACCGTGCCGTGCGCGTCGAGCTGCATCACGCCGTCGTCACGCGCGTCGCGGTCGTGACGGTCGTCGTGCGCGTCGCGCCGCCGGTCATGGCGTTCCCACTCGTCGCGCTCCCACCCGTCGCGCTCGCATGCATCGCGCTCGCATGCATCGCGCTCGCGACCGCTGCGATGTGCCGACGTCCGGACGAGTAGCGCGCCGTCGGGCGCGCGGTGGTCGCGGTGGTCGCGATCGGAGCGCGCGTGGCGGGCAGAGCGGCGCGAGCGGTCGGGCACGGAGTCGACGACGCGAGGTGGGGGCGGGCGACGCGCGGTGGATGCCGAGCGCGCGCGCCGTCACCGACGCGACGGCGCGCGAGCAATGTACGCGTCAGTCCACGAACGTCACGTCCACCGCGTGCGGAATCACGCCGGACTCGGCGCCCCGCCGCAGGAACAGCCGGACCGCGTCGCGCCCGCGGTCGCCGTAGTCGAGCGTCCAGTCGTTCACGTACATGCCGACGAATTCGTCGGCCTCGCGCGGGTCGAGCCCGCGGGCGTATCGCATGGCGTGGCTCAGCGCGTCGCCGCGGTGCTCGAGTCCGTAGGCGATGCTCGCGCGCAGATGGCGCGACACCAGGCGGATCGTGTCCTCGCCCAGATCCTTGCGCACGACGTTGCCGCCTAGCGGCAGCGGCAGCCCGGTCTCACCATGCCACCACACGCCCATGTCGGCGACGAGGTGCAGCCCGCGTGCGCCGAAGGTGAGTTGGCCTTCGTGGATGAGCAGCCCCGCGTCGACCTCGCCGCGCTCCACGACGTCCTCGATCTGGTCGAACGGCGTCCACACCGGCGTGAAGTCGGGCTCGAAGAGGCGCAGCGCGAGGTAGGCGCTCGTGAGCGGCCCCGGCACGGCGACGCGCAGCCCTTTCACGTCGGCGCGCGTCATCGGCGTGCGAGCCACGAGGCGGGGCCCGTACTGGTCGCCCATGGACGCGCCGTGCGGCAGCAGCGCGTAGCGGTCGGCGAGTACGCATAGGCGTGGATCGAGACCGCCGTGACTTCCAGCTCGCCGCGGCGCGCTCGCTGGTTGAGCGTCTCGATGTCCTGCAGCTCGTGGACGTAGCGCAGCCCCTCGGTGTCGATCTTGTCGTTGGCGAGCGCGTAGAACATGAACGCGTCGTCGGAGTCGGGGCTGTGGGCGACGTGGATCGTGCGGGTGGGCATGACGGGCCGGGACTCGGGGCTGTCGGGACTCAAGGATCGGGGATCGGGGATCGGGACGTCGATGTGAACCGACCACCCACCCTCGATCCCGGGCCGTTCGTTATCTCTTCGCTGCCGCGAGCGCGTCGTCGATGTCGGCGGCGTGGCGCTGATACTCCGCGACGTTCTGCTGCCGCTCCCCCGCGCGTTCGGCGGCGAGCAGGCGCGACCGGAAGTCGGCGAGCGCCTTCGCGTCCTTGCGCTGCTCGGCGGCCCGCGTCGCGAGCACGAGGCCGAGCAGGTGCGTCGGGTTCTGCTCGAGGATCGTGTCGGCCTGCGCGCGCGCGACGTCCGCGCGCCCCGCGACCTCGGCGATGCGCCCCATGTCGTAGCGCTGGTCGAGGTCGACGGCGGCGCCCATCGCTTCGTAGTTCTGCAACGCCATCGCCGCGAAGAACGCGGCGCTGTCGGACTTGCCCTGGCTGCTCATCATCATGACGCGGTTGTAGAGCCGGTCCGCGATCTCGCGCGGCGTCATGTTCGCGAGGTTGGGCGCGCCGCTGCCGGCGGGTCCGCCTGGCGCGCCGCCGCCGGCGAACGGTCCGCCCGCCGCGCCGCCCGCCGCGCCGCCAGGCACCTCGCCGAGCGACGCCTGCGGCAGCGCGTTCGCGGAGCCGTCGAGGCCGGAGCCTTTCGCGGCGCCGAAGTTCTTGCCGGCCGCCATCGCGGCGAGCGCGAGCAGCGCGACGAAGGCGACGCCCCAGGGCAGGATGCTCGCCGCGCGGTCGGGGCGGGCCGGAAGCGGAACGAGGCCCGCGGCGGCGAGACCCGCGGCCGCTCGCGCCGGGGCGCCGGCGGCGAGGCCGCAGCGGTGGCAGAACTTCGCGCCGGCCGAGAGCGGGGCGGCGCAGCTCGCGCACGCCGCGCCACCCATGGAGGCGCCGCACGCCGAGCAGAAGCGGCCCGCGCTGGACTCGCCGCACGCGGGGCAGGTGCTCGTGGTCGCCGAAGGAGCAGGGGAGGACATGGCCGCAAGCTAACCCGACTGTCGTCCGGGGCGCAGCGAGGCCTGCGCCCGGGACGACGGCGTTACGGCTGTGAGATCTGCTCGATCGTCTTCTCCACGCGGCTGCCGTCGGCCTCGAGCACGACGTCGGCCTGCGACACGATGCCGACGACCACGCCGCCCTCGTCGACGATCGGGACGCGGCGCACCTGCTCGTCGGCCATGACGCGCATGACGTCCTTCACGCTGTCGTCCGGGCGGCAGCTCTTCGGCGACGGCGACATCGCGTCGCGCACCTGTGCCGACGTCATCCCTTCGGCGACGACGCGGATCGCGATGTCGCGGTCGGTGATCATCCCGATGAGCCGGCGCGATCCCTCGGCGTCGACGACCGGCAGCGCGCCGGTGTCCTCGGTCTTCATGAGCCGTGCCGCCTCCTGCACCGGGGTCTCCGGCGTGACGACGCGCGGGTTCGCCGTCATGATGTCTCTGGCTTTCATCGTGTCGCTCTCTGGGTGTGGGTCGTACCGAGAGGGGCAAGCGACGTACCCGGGCTATCTTATCGCCCATGCCCACCGAGACTCCGACCGCGAAATCGTTGCTCGCGCGCGCGACCGACGAGCAGATCCGCTTCCTGCGCCTGCAGTTCACCGACATCCTCGGCGTCAACAAGAACGTCGAGATGCCGGCGTCGCAGTTCGAGAAGGCGCTCGCCGGCGACATCATGTTCGACGGCATCTCGCATCGAGGGGTTCGTGCGCATCGAGGAGAGCGACATGCTGCTCGCGCCCGACCTCTCGACGTTTCGGGTGCTTCCCGTGGGGCGATCCGGAGGCGACGCGTGGCGCGCGTGATCTGCGACGTCACGATGCCCGACGGCACGCCGTTCGCCGGCGATCCGCGCGGGGCGCTCAAGCGCGCAGCTCGCGCGACGCGGCGGCGATGGGCTTCACGATGAACGCGGGGATGGAGGCGGAGTTCTTCCTGTTCAAGCGCGGGCCGAGACGGGCGAGCGCGACGACGAAGACGCACGACGTCGGCGGCTACTTCGACCTCGCGCCGGTGGACCTGCGGCGAGGACGCGCGCCGCGCGATCGTGGACGACGCTCGAGCAGATGGGCTTCGAGGTGGAGGCGGCGCACCACGAGGTGGCGCACGGCCAGCACGAGATCGACTTCCGCTACGCCGACGCGCTCACGCACGGCCGACAACATCGCGACGTTCCGCTTCGTCGTGAAGCACGTGGCGCAGCAGTTCGGGCTCGTCGCGTCGTTCATGCCGAAGCCGATCTTCGGGCAGAACGGCAGCGGCATGCACACGCACCAGTCGCTGTTCAAGGGCAGGAAGAACGCGTTCTGGGACGCCGACGCCGAGTGGGAGCTGTCGCGCGACGGCGCTGCACTACATCGGCGGGCTGCTGCGCCACGCGCGCGGCATGTGCGCGATCACGAACCCGCTGGTGAACTCGTACAAGCGCCTCGTGCCGGGCTACGAGGCGCCGGTGAACGTCGCGTGGAGCATGCGCAACCGCTCGCCGATGATCCGCGTCCCCGAGCGGCGCGGCGCTCGGCACGCGCGTCGAGCTGCGCGATGCCCGATCCGGCGGCGAACCCGTACCTCGCGCTCGCCGTGATGCTCGCCGCGGGGCTCGACGGCATCGAGACGCAGGCCGACTAGCGCGAGCCGGTGAACGAGAACATCTGGGAGATGAGCTTCCGCGAGCAGCGGCGGCTGCGCATCGACGACCTGCCGCACGACCTCAACGAGGCGTGCGACGAGCTGGAGAAGAACGACGTCGTGACAGGCGGCGCTGGGCGAGCACATCACCGAGCACTTCCTGGCGGCGAAGCGGCAGGAGTGGCGCGAGTACATCACGCAGGTGACGGCGTGGGAGCTGGAGCAGCTACCTGGCGAAGTACTGAGCCGTCCGGCGGTCAGCCTTCGTCTCGCAACGCCTCGGTCGGCTGAATGCGGAGTGCCCGTCGCGTCGGGACGACGCACGCGACCGCACAGCACAGCGCCGTCGACAGCGCGAAGACCGCCGTCATGCCGAAGTCGTCGAGGTGCACGTCCGACAGGTCGTTGTTCGCGAGACCGAGCGCCAGGATCGCCCCGACGCCGATGCCCAGCGCGATCTGCACCAGCGGGCGCCTGAACACGGCCGTCAGGACGTGCAGCGGCCGCGCGCCGAGCGCGACGCGGACGCCGATCTCCCGCGTCCGCTTGGCGACGGCGAAGGCCGTCACCGCATAGACGCCGGCGAGCGACAACATCAGGGTCACGGTCGTCAGGCTGATCAGGAGCTCCAACCAGAACGCGTTCGTGGACTCCCGCAGACGGGACAGCGGCTTCGGGTCGATCACGCGGAGCGCGGGATCCGTCACGAGCGCGAGCTCGCGGAGACGCACCGCAAACCGCTGCGGATCGCCGCGCACGTGAATGGCGACGCGGAGCGGACCGGTGTCCTTCGGCAACGTCGCCTCGAAGATGCGGGCTCGGCCGAGATCGCCGTCGTTGGCGCGGTTCACGCCGAGGTCAGGCACGACGCCGACGATGTCGTACCACGACTCGGCGGTGACCTCGCGAGTCGATGAGTAGCGAAACCGGCGGCCGATCGGGTTCCGGCCGCCCATGACCCGATCGACGAAGAACTCGTTGACGAGTACGGCACGTGTCTGCTGTTCCGCGTCGGCCGTCGTCAACGCCCGGCCGCGAATCACGGGCGCGCCGACCGCGTCGAAGAATCGCGGATCGACGGAGACGATCCCGGCGCAGTACCCACCCACACAGCGTTCGCTGTGCTCGGCGGCCGGACCCGGGTCCATCGTGATCCCGCGCCACCGGGTGCGCATCAGCGGCATCTGATCGGCGTACGTGACGTCCAGCACGCCCGGCTCCTGTCGCAGCCGGTCGGCGAGCGCGCGGTAGCGCGTCTCGAGCCGCGCCGCCCGCACCGCCGGCACCGTGTCGCCACTCTCCGCGACGCCGTCCAGGCGATCGACGGCGAGCGTGGCCGTGAGAAATGCGTCGGCCGGGAATCCTGCCGGCGTGTCGCGCGTGCCGTCGCCTCCCACGCCGATCAGCGGCACCGGCAGCATCGTCGTGAGCGCGAGCTGCGCGACGATGACCACGGTCCACACGCCGCCGAACTGCAACCCGCCGCCGCCGCTCGACGCGGCGCGGAGCCTGCCGACCGACACGGCGCGACGTCACCTTGAGCGCGGGCACGACGCCGGCGATCGCCGCCGCGAACAGCGTCAGGGCGGCGGCATACAGCATCGTCGTCGTCGACAGCGAGGTGTCGATCCAGAACGGCAACGGACCCGTTCGCCCTTCGAACTCCGCCCACGCCCGCGCGAGCACGACGCGCGCGACCAGGAGACCGACCACCGCGCCGACCGCGCACAGGAGGAGCGCCTCGGCGAAGAGCTGCGTGAGGATGCGCCCGCGGCTGGCGCCGAGCGCGGCGCGAACCAGGAGCTCCCGCTCTCGGCTCACGGCGCGGGCGAACAGCAGCATGGCGACGTTGCCGCACAACAGCGCGGCCAACAGCACGAGGAACACGTTGATCGACGCCAGGACCACCGCCGCGATGTCCGGCAAGTCGCTGACGGCGTCGGGCAGCGAGAGAAGCTTGCAGGCGCACATTCCTGTGCGTCTCCGGAAACATCGTCGCCGCCCGGGCGCCCATCGTCGCCGCCTCGGCGGTCGCTTCGGCGCGAGTGCGGCCCGGCGCCAGCCGCCCGAAGACGTAGCGCAGGCTCGGCGAAGCCGCGGGAATCCGCTCGAGATGCAGCGGCCGCCAGACGCCGTTCCGCTGCGGAAATCCGTAGCCGCGCGGCATCACGCCGACGATCGTGACGGGCGTGCCGCTGATGCGGATGACGCGGCCGACGGCGTCTGCCGCGCCGGCCAGCTCGTGCTTCCAGAAGTCGTATCCGACCACCACGACCTCGTCCGCGCCGCCCCGTTCGTCGGCGTCGAGCAGCGTGCGTCCCATCAACGCTGGCACGCGCGTGAGCGCGAAGGTCGACGCGGTGACGCTGGCGACGGTCTCCGGCTGACCGGGACCGGCGCCGACGGCGACGCTGCGCTCGTCCACCTGGACGGCGCCGAGGTCGGTGATCGCGCGGAGGCCGTCGCGCCACAGCTCGTAATCGCGCCGCGACGCGGCGATCCCCGTGTTGTCGGCGACGTTCCAGCTCCGCAGCGCGACGATCGCGTCGCCGTCCGGGAGCGGAATCGTCGGCCAGAGCGCCTGCCGCGCGACCTCGAACCCGACGGTGCCGACGGCGATCGCGAACGCGACCGCAACCGTTGCGATCGCGGTGAGCGCAGGGTGCTTGACCAGCATGCGACCGGCGAGCCGGAGGTCGAGCCCCGAGACGCGAAGACTGTCGAGCGCGCGCGATCCCATGAGGAGACGGGCGGAGTGCCTGTGTTGGAGCTCGTGGCCCCTTTGTCGAAGCGATCGGCTCGCTACGCTCGCTCGTCGCCTTTCGTTTCACGGCGCCCCAGGCGACTCCCGGGAGTCAGGCCGTTGGGCGCGGCACGACGTGCGCGCAGCCACTCGGCGAACGCCTCTTCGTCGAGGACCCCGTCGCTAGCCCGAACGCGTACGCGGCCGCGAGTCGCGGCAGATCACCGCCGACGTAGGCGAAGAGATTCTGCGGACGGGCGAGCGCGGACTCGATCGGGTTTTCGCTGCTGACGCCTGCGAGACCGCCGTGCTGTGCGAGTCGCTCGTCGTGCAGCATGTCGACGATCTGTCGAGTGAGCCACCGGGGCTCGTCGGGAGCCGCCCGGTACTCGGACGCAGGACGCTCGCGAACACGGCGCTGTGCAGTTGTCGTCATATCCCCCTCACGCATCCGCGAGTGACTTGAGCGCGTTGCGGTACCGCCGAGCGATCCACTGAACGGAGGTCGAGCGCCTCGGTCATCGCCTTCGGCAGTGTGATGCCGAGCGAGTTGCCCTGGCGGCGGATCTTGAGCGTGACGGTCTGCACGAGTGGCCCCGGCGTGAGGTAGTACATTGGTACTACCTCACGCCTGAGGAGCGAGCCCTCACGCCACGGCGGGCGTCGAGCGGCCGCGCCGGCCGCGGGTGACGAGGAGCAGCCCGCCCGCCAGTACGCGCAGCGCGAGCGCGCCGAGCCAGCCGCCGTCGCGCCCAGCGCCCCACCCGGCGCGCGCCTCGACCGCGGCGTTCAGGAGCTCGAACAGCCCGCCGAGCAGAACCAGGACCGCCACCGTGCGTTTCGTTCCCATCGTGTCGACATTGGCTGTGCAAGTCGGTTCGTCTGGTACGTTCTAGAGACATGGACGACGCCGACCGGCTGTTCCGCGAGTACAACGCCCCGCTCGTGCGCTACCTCACCCGCCGCCTGGGCGACCGCGACTGGGCCGAGGAGGTGGCGCAGGAGACGTTTCTGCGCGCGCTCCGGCACGGCCCGGTCGAGCACGAGCGGGCGTGGCTGTTCGCCGTCGCCACGAACCTCGTGCGCGACGAGGCGCGGAAGGACGCGCGCCGGCGCCGGCATCTCGAGCTGCTGCGTGTGGAAACCGCTGACGACCACGTCGAGCCGGAGCCGACGACGCTCGAGCGGGCGCAGGAGGCTGCGCTCGCGCGGAAGGCGGTCGACGCGCTCGCGGAGCGCGACCGGATCGCGTTGCTCATGCGGGAGGAAGGGTTGGACTACCACGAGATCGCCGAGGCGACCGGGCTGTCGGTCGGCTCGATCGGGACGACGCTGTCGCGGGCGCGGCGGCGGCTCGTCGAGGCCTATGAGTCGCTCACCGCGGCGCGGAGGGATTCGCATGCGTCCTGACGAGCGGAGGACGGACCACGTCGACGAAGGAGCCGTTCACGCGTGGCTCGACGGCGCACTGTCGGCCGGCGAGGGAGCGCTGATCGAGGAACACGTCACGGCGTGTTCAACATGTGCGGCGCTCGTCGCGGAAGCGCGTGGACTGATCGCAGCCTCGTCGCGGATCCTCGTCGCGCTCGACGACGTGCCGGGGGACGTGATCCCGTCGACGCGGCCGGCGTCGGTGCCACCTTCGCGGCCGATTCCAGTGGCGTTCGCCAACGACGTGCCGGCCAGCGCGCCGCCCGCGCTGCCGATCGAGACGGCGGTCACGCCGCTGCGACGGCCGGTGCGACGTGCGGTGCCGTGGATGCGGTCGTCCGCGTTCCGGGCCGCGGCGGCGATCGTCGTCATGGCCGGCGGGGCGTTCGTCGTGACGTCGCGGGCGGGCTTCGACCGCTCGGCTCCCAGCCCCGCGATCGACGCGGGGCGGGAAGCGGCGCCGGATGCGGTGCCGGCACCAGCGCTGGGATCCACCCCGGCCGGCGACGCGAACCGTGAAGTGGTCGCAACGCCGACGGCGCCGCCGCGCGATGACGCGCGCGCCCGAGATCTGACGGAGCGTGAGACGTCGTCGGCGCAGCCGCCACAGCGCGCCGGCGGGCCGGCAGATCGCCGAGCTAGTGCCCCTGCCGCCTCGATGCCCGCACCGGCGCCGTCGGCCGAGCCGCCGGCGACCGCGCGCGCCCGCGTGACGGCTCCCGCGGCGAAGGTCGCGCCGCCGCCCGCCACGAACGCGGCCGACGCGGCGCTCGCGCAGACGCGCGTCGCCGAGGGAGCGCGTGGAGCCGCGACGGCAGGGGGAACGATCGCCGGGCGCGTCACCGACACCCGCGGCGCGCCGCTCGCCGGGGTGCGGGTCGAGATGGTGATCCCGCCGGGTGCTGGTGCGGCGGCGCGGAGCGTGGCGGCGGGCAGAGGGGCGGGAACGGTCACCGATTCGGCAGGGCGTTTCGTGCTCGCCGATGTCGTCCCCGGGGCGGCGACGGTCCGCGCCCGCGGGCTCGGCTTCGCGCCGACGGCGACGACGGTCGGCGTCGCGCCGGCGGAGACGACGCGCGCCACGCTGGCGCTCGCCCCGAGTGCGCTGCACCTCTCGGAGGTCGTCGTCACGAACGCTCCGGTCGCCACGAGCGCCGCGCCCGCCCCCACCGAGGCTCGGCGCGACGCGGCGGGGCGGAGCGACGCGCTGAAGCGCGTCGCGCCGGACGACGCGGTGCCGGGGTGCTACCGGCTGAGCGTCGGCGACTGGGCGCCGTCGGGGATGACGGACTCCGCGCTCCCGGCGACGCTTCGCCTCGACCGGCCGCCGACCGCGACGGCGCCGTGGACGCTCGCGACGAACGGCGTGCTCACCGTTCGGCGCGGCGCGGTGACGCTCACGCTGCGCGCGCGAGACGGCGGGTGGGACGGCGACGCGACGTCGGGCGTGCGGCGAGCGCCCGTCCGTCTCGTGCGCGAGACGACGTCCGCCGCGTGTGCCGCGCCTGCTCGGTGACCGTCGGGCACGATCGTTAGGCGCGAAAGACGTTGCGGGCGGCGTGTGCAAGCCGCCGCCCGAGCGACGTCTCCCTGTCGAGAACCGCACGACTTCACGCTCGACAGGAGCCACCGCCATGCTCACCTCGCTCGCCCGCGCCGCGCTGTTGAGCGCCGCCGCCCTCGCCGCGCCGACGCCGAGCGCGACCTCGCGCTCCGGCGCCGCACTCCCCGCTGCACCGCCGCGCAACGCCTTCGCCGAAGGCTCGAGGCGAGCGATCGTCGACGCCGTCGTGTTCACCGGCACCGTCCGCGACAGTCGCGGTGCCGCGCTGAGCGGCGCGGTCGTCACGGCGACGGTCGGCACCGTCGCGCGCGGGTCGACGACGAGCGACGGCGCCGGCCGCTATACGCTCCGCATCGAGCGTCTCGCGCGCGCCGACGCCCTCACCCTCTCGGCGCGCCGAATCGGCTTCGCGACGAGCAGTGCGCGGCCGCGCGTCGCCGGCGACACGGTGCGCGTGGACTTCACGCTCGCGACGTCGGCGCTGGCGCTCCAGCAGATGACCGCTCCCACCGGCACCGGCGCGTCGGCAGCGGACGCCGCGCGCACATCGGAATCACGCACGCGCCGCGATCGCGCCGAGTCCGAGGGACGGCCGCTGCCCGTCGCGGTTCCGGCGCCGTTCATCGTCGCGCCGCAGCGCGGGGTGGCGGCGAGCGCCCTCGTGCGTGGCGCCCCGCCGGCGGCCGAGCGGCACCCCGGCTTCCCGCGCGACGTCCGCGGCACGCGCCCGCCGGCCGACCGTGAGGGCTACGACCGCATCGAGGAGAACCCCTTCCTCGCCGTCGCGTCGAACCCGCGCTCGACCTTCTCGGTCGACGTCGACGCCGCGTCGTACGGCAACGTGCGGCGCTTCATCGCGAACGGGCAGCGCCCGCCGGCCGACGCGGTGCGCATCGAGGAGCTGGTGAACTACTTCCCGTACGCGCTCCCGGCGCCGCGCGGCGACGACCCGCTCGCGATCACGACCGAGGTCGCGCCGGCGCCGTGGCAGCCGCAGCACCGCCTCGTGCGCGTGGCGCTCCAGTCCCGCGCCATCGAGACCTCCGCGCTGCCCCCGAGCAACCTCGTGTTCCTCGTCGACGTGTCGGGGTCGATGAACGAGCCGAACAAGCTGCCGCTCGTCCAGCGGTCGCTGCGGCTGCTCGTCGATCAGCTCCGGGAGCAGGATCGGGTCGCGATCGTCGTCTATGCCGGCGCGGCGGGGCTCGTGCTCCCGCCGACGCCGGGCGATCAGAAAGAGCGCATCGTCGCGGCCATCGATCGCCTGCAGGCGGGGGGCTCGACGGCAGGCGGCGACGGGCTGCAGCTCGCCTATCGCGTGGCCCGCGAGAGCCGCAGTGCGCGCGGCGTGACCCGCGTCATCCTCGCCACCGACGGCGACTTCAACGTCGGCGTGTCGAGCGACGGCGAGTTGGAGCGCCTCGTCGAGTCGAAGCGCGCCGAGGGGACGTACCTGACGGTGCTCGGCTTCGGCACGGGGAACTATCAGGACGCGAAGATGGAGAAGCTGGCGAAGCGCGGGAACGGCAACTACGCGTACGTCGACGACCTCGACGAGGCGCGCAAGGTGCTCGTGCACGAGCTGGGCGCCACGCTGCACACCGTCGCCGACGACGTGAAGCTCCAGATCGAGTTCAACCCCGCCGCCGTGCGCGGCTACCGCCTCATCGGCTACGAAGACCGGTTGCTGCGCGACGAGGACTTCATCGACGACGCCAAGGACGCCGGCGACATCGGCGCGGGGCACGCGGTCACGGCGCTCTACGAAGTCGTTCCGCGCGGCACCGAGAGCACGGTGACGCTGCGCGGGGTCGACCCGCTCCGCTACGGCACCGCGGCCGTTGCGTCGCCGACGCGCTCGGCGAACGAGCTGCTCTACGTGCAGGTACGCTACAAGCGCCCCGGCGACGCGACGAGCCGCCTCATGACACACCCGGTGTCGGCGAGCGTCAGGCGCCCTCCGTCGGACGACTTCCGCTTCGCTGCCGCGGTCGCCGAGTGGGGGATGCTGCTGCGCGGGTCCGCGCACGCCGGGCAGGCGAACGCGTCGCAGGTGCTGACGCTCGCCCGTGGGGCACTCGGCGACGACGCGGGGGGGTACCGGCGCGCGTTCGTGCAGCTCGTCGAGGCGTGGCGCGCACTCGAGACCTCGGTCGCGAGAGTGACGCGCTGAGCGTGCGACGGTAGGGGATCGGACGCGCCGTCGACGCGCGCCGCGCAAATTTTTCCTTGCGCGGCGCGCCGGACGACCTCACACTGTGCGCGTCGAGAACCGCAGATTCGGCGTCACGGACGAATTCGCACCCTCGAGACACCTCACCATTCTGGAGGAGCTCATGAAGCGGAAGTCCATCGCCGCGTTGCTGTTGACCGCGGCCGCGGTCGCCCCGGCGATCGCCGGCGCGCAGCTACCCGTTCCGTGCCGGACCGACGTCGCGTCCGCAGGCGAGATTCGCACGAACGCGGTCGTCCCGATCGAGGCGCTCGTCGAGGCGCCGCGCGTGATCGTCTGCGTGAACGGCATCGGCTACACGATGAGCGAGTTCGTCATCAACGCCGACGGAACGTTCTCGATGCCGTTCACGACGCGGGATCTGGGCAACGGCTCGTCGTTCTCGCTGCAGTCGAGCGGAGACCGAGACCCGTTCGTCAACTTCCTGTTCGGCAGCACGGTGTCGTCTGCGACGGGCTCGATCACGTTCGACGCCTTCTTCTCGACCGGCTTCGTCGGCGGACCGTACAACACGGTCTCGACGACGGGCGGCGTGACGGTGTCGCCGGCCGGCATTCCCGGCACGGTGGGCACGGTCTCGACGGGATCGTATCCGGCGTACATCTCGGGCTACGTCAACGCGGTCAACGCCGGCGTCGACATCGGGACGGCGACCTGCACGGCCACGGCGCCGGGCAGCACGACGTGCACGCAGCCGATGGCGATGGGAACGATCGCTCCGGTCACGGGCCCGGGGACGATGATGGCACGGCTCAGCTATCAGCACTCGACGACCGGTCCAGCCGGCACCAGCACGTCGAGCACGGTCGGCTGGACGGGCGCGTTCAATCTCACTGCGACCTCGGTGCCGGAGCCGGCGACGGTCGGCCTCATGGCGACGGGGCTCGTGATGATCGCGGGCGTCGGGCTGCGCCGCCGCAGCGCCTGATCGGTTCACGGTAGCCGACGCCGTCGCTGCCCTCCGTTCGACGGCGTCGGCAGGCCATCGGACGGAAGCGCCCCGGTCGCGACATGCGACCGGGGCGCTTCTGCATCGCGTGCGGTGTGCCGCGCCGACTCAGACCGGGAACAGCATCTCCCGATACTTCGGCAGCGGCCACTGATCGTCCGGCAGCGACAGCTCGAGCGTGTCTGCCGCCTCGCGCACGGCGGCCATCGCGTCCGCCCCGTCGCTCGTCAGCAGCCGCGCGCACCCTGCCGGCTCGTCGTGCGACGACTCGGCCTGTGCGATCACGCCCTCGAGCGTCGCCGACGCCTCCTCGAGCGCCGTGACCTTCGCGCCGAGGCGCTCGGCCGCGGCGGCCTGCGGCACGCTCGCGATGCCGGCCGCGCGCGCGTGGGCGGCGCCGCGCGCGAGGTCGTTCAGGTAGCCGTACGCCGCCGGCAGCACGACCGTGTTCGTGAGCTGCGACAGCGTGTGCATCTCGATCAGCATGTCCTTCACGTACCGCTCGACGCGAACGTGGTAGCGGCTCTCGAGCTCCGCCTCCGAGAGCACACCGGTGCTCGCGAACACGGCGCGCGACGAGTCGGCGACGAGCTCCTCGAGCGCCTCCGGCGTGCGGCGCAGGTTCTTGAGGCCGCGCCCCTCCGCTTCGATCACCCACGCGTCCGAGTAGCCGTTCCCTTCGAAGCGCACCGGCGACGACCACTTGAACGACTCGCGGACGACTTCGAGCACGGCGTCGTCGATGTCCTTGGTCGTCTTGAGCTGTGCCTGGAGCGTCGTCGTCAGCTCCTCGATCGCCTCGGCGACGGCGACGTTCAGGAGCATCACGGGAAACGCGATCGCCTGCGACGAGCCGACGGCGCGGAACTCGAACTTGTTCCCCGTGAACGCGAACGGCGACGTGCGGTTCCGGTCGGTGTTGTCCTTCTCGATGTCGGGCAGCTTCGCCACGCCGAGGTCGATGAGCTGCTGCGTCGCCGCCTTGTCGCGCGAGCGGCCACCGATGATGTCCTCGATCATCTGCGTCAGGGTGGCACCCATGAACACCGAGATGATCGCCGGCGGCGCCTCGTTCGCGCCGAGCCGGTGCTCGTTGCCGGCGGTCGCGATGCCGGCGCGGAGGAGCCCGGCGTGTTTGTGCACCGCCTGCAACACCGCCGCGAGGAAGATCAGGAAGCGAAGGTTCTGGTGCGGCGTCTTGCCGGGCTTGAGCAGGTTCAGTCCGTCGAGCTCCGCGCTGTCCGCCGCGAGCGACATCGACCAGTTGCAGTGCTTGCCCGAGCCGTTGATGCCGGCGAACGGCTTCTCGTGCAGCAGCGCCTGCAGGCCGTGACGCAGCGCGACTTTGCGCAGCGTCGCCATGACGAGCTGGTTGTGGTCGACCGCGAGGTCGGTCTCCTCGAAGCGCGGCGCCATCTCGAACTGGCTCGGCGCGACTTCGTTGTGCCGCGTGATGATCGGCACGCCGAGCTTGTAGAGCTCGCGCTCGACTTCGGCGATGCACGCCGTGATGCGCTCGGGGATGTCGCCGAAATAGTGATCCTCGAGCTGCTGCCCGCGCGGCGGCGGCGCGCCCAGCAGCGTGCGGCCGGCCATGACGAGGTCGGGGCGCAGCGCGAACTGCGCGCGGTCGATCAGGAAGTACTCCTGCTCGGGCCCGAGCGTCGTGCCCACGCGCTGGATCCCCGTATCGCCGAGCAGCGAGAGCAGCGCCATCGCCTTCTGCGAGAGGACGTCCGAGCTGCGGAGCAGCGGTGTCATCTCGTCGAGTGCCTCGCCGTTGTAGCCGATGAACACCGACGGAATGCACAGCGTACGCGTGCCCGGGCCTTCGACGATGAACACCGGGCTCGCCGGGTTCCACGCCGTGTAGCCGCGCGCCTCCCAAGTCGCGCGGAGGCCGCCCGACGGAAAGCTCGACGCGTCCGGCTCGCTCTGGATCAGCTGCGCGGCGCTGAACGCCTCGATCGGCTGCTCCTCGTCGTCGAACGACAGAAAGGCATCGTGCTTCTCGGCGGTGAGGCCGGTCTGCGGAAGGAACCAGTGTGTGTAATGCGTCACTCCGCGCGACGTCGCCCACTCCTTGATCGCCTCGGCGACGGCGGGCGCGATCTCGGAATCGAGCTTCTTGCCGAGGCGGATGGTCGCCTGGAGCTTCTGAAAGACCTTCTTCGGCAGCTTGTCGCGCATCTGGCGCGGGCCGAACGTGTTCTCACCGAAGTACTTCGACGTCGCTCCCTGGCCGTCGCCGTTGTGGCGTGCCAGAGCAGCGGTGCGGCTCGTGATGTCGCGAATGGCGGCCTTGCGGGGGGCGGCTGGCGCGGTGGCCATGAAAACGGGGCTCCGGAGCGATGGGGGTGAGCGGCGTACGTCACATGAGACGGTCGATGTGCGGACGCCGTCACTGAGAACGCGTGTACTGCACATCGTGCAGAATATACAACGAACGGCCGGTTTTTTCCCACCCGGACCGTCGAATGTTACGAAACGTCGTTTCGTTTGCGCACCGATCGCGCGACTTGGCGGACGCTACGGCGACCTGGTCGCTGGGAGGGGCTGCGCCGTCGGACGGACCGCGTCGACGTCCGGGTTCGGCTGCGGGGCGCCCCCCTCGATCGCGAGCGAGAGGCGCTCGATCGCGTGCTCGTTCAGCGTGAGCAGAATCGCGAGCAGGTTCCCGGAGCGCACGAACGTCGGCCGCACAGGCCAGTCGCGCGTCGTTCCGCGGGGCGCGCCGACGGTCGTGTCGATCGCCGCGAGATCGCGCGCCAGGCGCGTCGTGTCGTCGTAGAAGAACGCCTCGACGTCCGCGCGCCCCGCCGTGTAGCGAAGCCCCGGCACGCCGAGGAAGTCATAGTGCGCGGAGTCCGGCTTCAGAGTCACCACGAGGCCCGATCGCTCGATCCGGTCGACGAACGAGCAGGGGCGCCAGCGGCCATCGTGAAGGCAGCCGTTCGGACCCATCGTCGCGCGCGGCGCCATGTTCACCGTCGGCGTCACCGGCGCGACCACCGGGGCGGCTGGCCGGGCGGGCGCCGCAGGCTTCTGCTCGCCTCCACCGCACGCGACGAGCGCGAGCGTGGCCAGCGACCCGGCGCGCCGAACGCTCATGCGCCGACGTCGAGCGCGGGGCCGTTCGGGCCGCGACGGTGATGCCCCGGCTCGTCCGTGTACTCGTCGGGCGACCGGGCGAAGGGCGGGTGCGGTGGAGTGTCGGGACTGTCGGAAGTCGGGACTCGGGGTTCGGACGCCGCCTCGGTCCCGGGTTCCGGGTCCCGAGGCCCGGCCGTTCCGCGAGCCCCGGCAGTGTCAGCCTGCGATTCAGAACGTGACATGGAGTCCTCCTTCCGCGACGAAGTTGAAGGTCGTCGACGCGCCGACGATGATGGGCGTCCGCAGGTCGCCCCGCAGTCCGACGCCCGCCACGAGTGGAATGCGCGTGCCGACAGCAGGCGTGAACGCGAAATCGGTGCGCGAGATGCGGCCGCGGCTTCCCGGCGTCGTGAGCGAACTCTCGCGCGACGTGCGGAACAGCCCGAGCGCGAGCGCGAAGAACGGATCGAGGCGCCCGCCGAGCGGGCGGGCGAGGAGCGAGACGTCGCTCTCGAGCCCGGCGTGCAGCGTCGTGACGTTCGGCGACCCCTGCTTCGGCGTGTAGGTCGCGAACGCGCCGCCGACGGTGCGGTCGGCGAGCGTGCGGCTGCCGCGACGCTCGTCACGCGCCCCGACGACGCGCACGCCGAATCCGCCGAGTCGCACGCTGCCCGCGCCGATCTGGTTGTCGATCCAGCTCCGCGCGGCGTATCCCTCGACGACGTACCGCGCGGACCGCTCTCCGGGCTGCATCTCGGCCTGCGCGGAGGCGCGGCCGGACGGGAGCACGAGGACGGCGGTCGCGGCGCTCGCGGCGGTCAGAATGGCCGCGACATCGCTCGGTCGGGAGGGGCGCGGAGTGCTCATGACGGCGCGGTGAAACGATGGATCGGGGGGCGGTCCGACGGGTGACCCGCCGAGAACTCCGGACCACGCGAAGTGTACCACGAAGGCGTCCGCACGTGGTGCGCGAAGCGCGCGGATCGACATCGGAACGACTGGACTGGACTCGGAGGATGGACGTGGCAGCAGACAGTTCGACGCTCCCGCGCTCGGCGGGGGCGCTCGTCGACTTCGACGCGCTCGGCGGCGTCGACCTCGACCGCCTGGAGCGGAGCCTCGCGCTCGAGGCACACCGCGTGGGACGCGGCCGGTTTCGCGTGACCGGCGGAGAGTCGGTGCACTGGGTGGACCTGTACACGACCGCGTACCCGCGCTGCGACTGCGGCGATCACGTGTGGCGCGAGCAGCTGTGCAAGCACATTCTCGCGGCGTTGCTGCGGGAGGGGGACGAGCGAGTCGTGCGAGCGCTCGGGCAGTTGGCAGTGCGGTGGAGACGGGCGGCCTGAACGTGACACGGTGGACGGCCGGACCGACTGCCGTCAGCCACGCAACCGCGCGACGAGCGCATCGAGATCGTCCGCGGTCGGCACCCTGCCTTGCGCCAGCCGCGCCGACCCGCCGCCCTTCCCGCCGAGCGCGGCGAGTGCCCCCTTGAGCCGCGCCCCCGCGTCGACCCCGCTGTCCGCGGCCGCCGCGACGAGCACTGCGGCCGGCTGGGTGCCGACCGCGACGAACACCCCGCCCGGCTGCTCCGCGACCGCGACCGCCAGCGTGCGCATCGCGTCCACCGGGCCGTCGACGTGGCGCACGACCCATCGCGCGCCGCCCGCGTCCGGCTCGACCGCCGCACACAGCGCCGCGGCCTGCAGCGCCGCCAGGTCGCGTGCCAGCCGCTCGCCCTGGGCGTGCAGCGCGCGCACCTCTTCCGCCTGTGCGCGCACGAGCGGCGCGACTCCGTCGACCGCCGCCGAGAACTCGGCGGCGACGTCGGCGAGCGCGTCGTAATCGGCCCGCGCCCGCCGCGCCGCGCGCACGCCGCACACGAACTCCACACGCGCGTGGTGCCGGACCCGCTCGACGCGCCGCAGCAGGACGGCGCCGATCCGCGCCGTCGACGCGACGTGCGTCCCGCCGCAGGCGCTCCGGTCCACACCCTCGATCGTGACGATGCGCAGTTCGCCCCCGCGCTCGCTCGGCTTGCGCAGCCCGGTCGCCGTCGCGGCGTCCTCGAACGACACGCGGACCGGCACGTCCTCCGCGACGAGCGCGTTCGCCCGCGCTTCGATGGCGAGCAGCTCGTCGCGGTCGAGTGCCGGCACGGCGAGCTCGATCGTCGACAGCTCCGCCCCGAAGTGCACGCTCGCGGTCTCGGCACCGAGGAGATCGGAGAAGAGCGCCGAGAGCAGGTGCTGGCCGGTGTGCTGCTGCATGTGATCCAGGCGCCGCGCGCCGTCGACCGTGCAGACGATCGCCGCGCCTGACGGTACCGCGAGCGGCGCGGCGATCACGTGCGCCACCCGCTCCCCGTCGTCGATCACGTCGACGACCGGGACGCCGCCCAGCAGTCCGCGGTCGTGCGGCTGTCCGCCGGAGGTCGGGTAGAACGCCGTCCGGTCGAGGTACACGCGGCGGCCGTCGTCGCTCACGGCGGCGACGTGCGCGTCGAACGTGAGGAGGGCGGAGTCCGTGTAGTAGAGGCGCGTCGTCATGCGCGAACGGAATCGGTTCGTGGTGGGGGATGCGATGCGAGCTGCCGGAGTGCCGGCGACGGTCGGCGGACGGCCGACAGCCCGCAGTCCGCGTCCCGCCCCTGCCGGTGCGTTCCGCCGCCAGTCGGCAGGTCAGTCGTCACGAGTCGGCGAGCGCAGCGACGAGGTCGTCGATCAGGTCGTCCGCGGCCTCGATCCCGACCGACACCCGAAGCAGATCGTGTGGCGTCGTCGTCTCCGGATTCTCGTTCGACGCGCGGTGCTCGATGAGACTCTCGACCCCGCCGAGGCTCGTCGCCCGCGAGAAGAGCCGACAGCGCGCGACGACCGCCATCGCCACGTCACGCCCGCCGCGGATCTGGACCGAGAGCATCCCGCCGAACCGCGGCACCCCGTCGGCCGCCATCTGCGCCGCGGCGACGGCGTGCCCGGGGTGCGCCTCGAGTCCCGGATAGTGCACTGCCGCCACGCGCGGGTGCGTGGCGAGGGCGCGGGCGATCGCGAGCGCGCTGTCCGACTGCGTGCGGACGCGGAGCGCGAGCGTGCGGATGCCGCGTAGCAGCAGCCAGCAGTCGAACGGCGACGGAACGGCGCCGGCGCGCTGCTGCACGGCGCGGACGCGCGCGAACAGCTCGCCGAGCGCGCCGTCGAGCGTGCGGACGATCAGCGCCCCGCCCAGGACGTCCGAGTGTCCGCCGAGGTACTTCGTCGTCGAGTGCATGACGATGTCGGCGCCGAGCGCGAGCGGGCGCGAGATCGCGGGCGACGCCCACGTGTTGTCGCAGGCGACGAGCGCACCGTGGCGGCGCGCGCAGGCGACCGTCGCCGCGATGTCCGTGATGCGCAGCAGGGGGTTCGACGGCGTCTCGATCCACACGACCTTCGGCGACCGCTCCGGATACTCGGCGAGCGCGGCGTCGACGGCGGCCGGATCGGTCGCGTCGACGAAGGTCACGGCGAGCCCCCACGGTGCGAACAGCTCGCGCAGCACGAGCCCGGTGCCGAAGTAGGCGTCGTTCGCCGCGACGACGTGCGCGCCGGGGCCTACCGCGTGGAACAGCGCGCTCGTCGCCGCCTGGCCGGACGCGAAGGCGGCCGCGTCGGCGCCGCCGTCGAGCGCCGCGAGGCACCGCTCGAGCTCCGCGCGCGTCGGGTTCGTCGTGCGTGTGTAGACGTGGCCGTGCGGGTAGCTCCCGTCGGGCGCGCGGACGAACGTCGTCGTGAGATGGATCGGCGCCGTCACGGCGCCGGCGTCGCGCGCCTCGGGGGCGCCGGCGTGCACGGCGAGGGTATCGAACAACACGATGCGGCGGGGACGGAGGGCGGGGGCGGAACGGCGGGGACGGAAGCGCGCGCGCGCGACCCAAGCTACGTCGCGGTTAGATTCGCCGGCATGCTCGACGGACATCTGCACCGGTTCTGCGGCGGCCGCTATCAGGCGGCTGCCGAAGTCGTCACGATCCGCGTCAGCGGCATGAGCGCCGAGGTGACGCGCGAGCTGTATCGCTGCGGGAAGTGCGCGGACGAGCAACGCACCGTCGAGCAGCGCGAGGCCGCGGAGCGCGCGGCGATCGAGCGGATTCGCGCCGCACACGCGCTGCTCACCCCGAAGGCGATCCGACAGCTCCGCGAGTCGACCGGCCTCACGCCGGCGCAGTTCGGCGAGCTGCTCTACGGCACGCCGCGCGGCATCGTCGAAGGGTGGGAGCGCGGACGATACGTGCAGAACCGCGACACCGACGCGCTGCTCCGCACCCTGCGCGACCGTGAGACCCTCGAGCGGCGGGCCGCGAAGGCCGGCGTCACGCTTCCTGCACCGGAAACGCCCGGCGCACCGGTGGCATCTCCGCCCTCGGCTTCCGCGACACGCCCCGACGCGCCCGTATCAGGCGCTCCCGACGGCGTGTAGTATTTCGCGATTCTCCTGGCGACCATGACGACGACCGCGATGCCCGAGCCGACGACAGCGACGCCCGACACCCCGACGGCCACCTCTCCGCTCCTCGCGCGCGACGGCCGCTCCGCGAGCATCGTGCACGTCGTCGCCGAGCTCGCGCCGTACGCGCGCACCGGCGGGCTCGGCGAGGCGGTGCAGAGTCTCGCGGCGTTCCAGGCGGCGAACGGCGTCCCGACCTCGATCGTCATCCCACTCTACCGCCAGGCGCTCTCCCGCCTGCCGACGCTCGTTCCGGTCGGCGACCCATACGACGTGCAGGTCGGCCCGCGGCGCGAGACCGCGCAGCTCTACACGACGCCGAGCGACGGCCCACCGCGTGGCACCCAGGAGCGCCGCCGCCGCCGCCGCGCCCAGCACTATTTCGTCGCCAACGAGCAGTACTTCAACCGCGCCGCGATCTACGGCGAGGGGGGAGACTACCCGGACAATCACCGGCGCTTCGCGTTCCTCGCCGCCGCCACGCTCGCCGCGCTGCCGCGCATCACGCAGGCGCCGCTCATCCTGCACGCGCACGACTGGCACGCCGCGCTCGCCCCGATCTACCTGCGCACGTGGTACGCGAACCAGCCGTTCTACCGCGACGTGTCCACGGTGCTCTCGGTCCACAACGCCGGCTTCCAGGGGCACTACGGCGCGGACGTGCTCCCCGACATCGGGCTGCCGTGGGAGCTGTTCAACTGGCGCTACCTCGAGTGGTACGGCAAGGCGAACCTGCTGAAAGGCGGGATGTCGTTCGCCGACGCGGTCACGACCGTCAGCCCGACGCACGCCACCGAGCTGCGTACCCCCGCCGGCGGCTTCGGCCTGCACGACCATTTCCTGGGGCTCGGCGAACGCTTCCTCGGGATCGTGAACGGGATCGACCAGACGATCTGGGACCCGTCGACCGACCCGCACATCGCCGCGCCCTACTCCGCGGCCGACCCGTCGGGGAAGCGCGCCTGCCGCCGCGCGCTGCAGCAGGCCTACGGCCTTCCGGTGCGCGACGACGTGCCGATCTTCGCGATGGCGGCGCGCCTCGTCTGGCAGAAAGGGATGGACCTCATCCTCGCCGAGACCGGCCTCTTCGATCTCGACGCGCAGTTCATCTTCCTCGGCGCCGGCGAAGCGCGCTACGAGAACGCGCTGCGGCGGTGGGCGCAGCGCGCACCCGATCGCGTGCGCGCCGACACGAGCTTCAACGACCCGGCCGAGCACCGGCTCATGGCGGGCGCCGACGTATGTCTCATGCCCTGCCAGTACGAGCCGTGCGGTCTCACGCAGATGCGCGCGCAGCGGTACGGCACGCTCCCGCTCGTGCGCGCCGTCGGCGGCCTCGCCGACACCGTCGACGACGACGCGACGGGGTTCGTGTTCCGGGCGTACGAGCCGCTCGCCTTCGTCGCGACCGTGATCCGCGCGATCCGCACGTATCAGGAGCGCGGCACGTGGCAGCGCATGATGAGCGAGGCGATGAACCGCGACTTCGGGTGGGAGCGGAGCGAGGAGCGGTATCTCGCGGTGTACCGGCAGGTGATGCGGCGGGCGGGCGCCTGACCGATCGTCACCGCAGATCGCGGATGCGTTCGCTGTAGTGCTCGGTAGTGCTCGGTAGTGCTCGACAGAAGGAACGGAAGGCACGGAAGGGAGCACCCGAGCGGTGCTTCCGTGCCTTCCGTTCCTCGCTCACCGTCGTGGACGCGACGGGTCGCGCGCGGCGAGCGCGTCCAGCCGATCGACGAGCGTGCGAACCATGGCGTCCGGGTGAGCGCCGTCCCGACGCTCGAGCCGGAGCGGATCGGGCGCCGCCTCCACCTCGACGCCGTCCGCGTAGACGTAGATCCGGACGGCGGGCGGGTCGACCCGTCCGGTGACGTACAGGTCGCCCGGCTCGCCGCCGCGAATCGGCGCCACCGTGCGGTCGACGATGCGGTAGCCGGCGTCGTGGAGCGCGGCCTCGAGCCGGTGCTGGAAGTGCGTGAGGCCGTCGGCGCGGCGCGCGCGCTCGGGCGCCCACGCGCGATCATGGGCGCGGCGGTCGGCGGCGCAGTGCGTGAGTCGGTGCGACATGCGGCGCTACGGCGTGCGGCGGGACGCGCCGAACACCAGGAGCCCCGGCTCGCCCGGCGTGACGACGAGTCGCGCCACGAGCACCAGCCCCGCGACCGCGTCTCGCGGCACCAGCGCGATCTGCGGCGCGGTGCCCGACTCGGTGCCGGAGACGAGCCGCGCGGCGAGGACGCCGACCCGCGCGGAGTCGATGACCGGCCCGCGCGCCGGCGCCAGGTACAGCGGCAGCCGTCCCTGCCCCCGGGCACGCACCACCCGCTCGATCGGCGCGAGACGCCGGCCGTCACGCGTCACGGCCGCGCCGGCGCCGAGGCGGTCGCCGGCACCGGCCGGCCGCACCGCGGCGCGGCCGGCGGCGAACACGACGCCGATCGCCCCGGCAGCGACGAGCCCGAGCAGCACCCGGACGCCCGTCCGCTGACCGGCGCGGCGGGGCTCGCGCTCGGTCGTCGGCAGGTCTGGCTCTCGCACGAGGGGATTCATGGACGTCTCAGGCCTGGCATCCGGATCAGCCGCACGACGATCGCCGCCGCTCGGCGGCGTCGCAACCCGACTCCTCTACGTCGTCGCAGCCGCGCTCTCGTCACGAGACCGGCCGGCGCGCGCCGCCACGCGCAACGCCAGACCGAGCGCCAGCGCCCCCACGAGCACCAGCACCTGTCCCAGCGTCACGCCGGCCAGCACCGCGGCGACGAGCACCAGCCCACCTCCCCACGCGACCGGCGCCGCCGGAATCCGCACCCGCGCCGCCGGCGCCGTCGCCCGGCGCCGCAGCACGGGGAGCGCCGCGCACGTCAGCCCGTACACGATGAGTCGCGCCGCCGTGCTCACCGTGAGCGCTCCGCGGAACGTGCTGTCCGCCGCGAGCGCCACGTAGCAGCACGTCACGAGCACCACCGCGATCGCCGGCGTGTGGAAGCGCGGGTGGACACGCCCGAGCACGGCCGGCAGGTCGCCGCCGCTCGCCATCGCGAACACCACGCGCGACGACGCGAGCAGCGCCGTGTGCATCGTCCCCGCGATCGCGACGACGGCGCCGGCGACGACGACCGGCACCGCCGCGCTCCCGAAGAGCACCCGGCCGGCCTCGGCGAGCGGGCGCTCGGTGGTGCCCAACGACGGAACGGCGCCGACGCACACCACCTGCACGGCGACATAGATGAACGCGACGATCGAGAGGCCGACGCCGAGCGCGACCGGGATGTCGCGCCGCGGGTCGCGGCTCTCGCCAGCGGCGATGACGACCGTCTCGAAGCCCGAGAACGCGAAGCAGAGCAGCAGCACCGCGGCGCCGAACGTCGCCGGGGCGGGCGGAGTGCCCAACGCGAGGCGTGACGGAACGACCGCGAACGCGCCGACGACGACGAGAACGACGAGCGGGAGGAGCTTGGCGAGGGTGACCGCCGTGTTGACCGACGCGGCGAGCCGCACGCCGCGCACGTGGACGAGCGCGAGCGAGCCCAGGACGGCGGCGACGAGCGCGACGCGGCCGGCACCGCTGCCGACGGCCGGCGTGTAGGCCGCGACGTACTGCGCGAGCAGTCCGAGCAGCGCCGCCCCCCCCGCCAGACGTGCGATCAGGAGCAGCCACCCGGTCACGAACCCCGCGAGCGGCCCGAACGCGTCGGTCGCGTAGACGTACGGCCCGCCGGTCGCGTCGTAGCGGCTCGCGACCTCGACGAAGCAGCAGACGACGAGCGCGATGACGACGGCGCTCGCGACGACGGCGAGCACGCTGTAGGGGCCGACGAGCGCGGCGACCGTCGCCGGCAGTCCGTAGACCGCGGCGCCGAGCACGCTGTTGATCGTGAGCGCGACGAGGGGGCCGCGCCCGATGCCGCGCGAGAGTCCGTCGGCGGTCGGCAGCGTCGGCGCGGTCGGCGAAGGCGGCATGGGGGCACAACATAACCCCCGGCGCCGGATGTACTCTTCGCCGTCCGCCGCACCACCCACCAACGCTCGGCTCTGCAAGCGCACGCGATGCACTCGGTCGTCCTCCACTCGCACTTCTATCAGCCGCCGCGCGACGACCCCTGGTACGAGGAGATCGCGCGCGAGCCCGAGGCCGAGCCGTACGACGACTGGACGTCGCGCGTCGCGCACGAGAGCTATCGCGGCGTCGTCGCGGCGCGCGTGCTCGATGGGCAGGGGCAGATCCGGCGCATCATCAACACGCTCGCCTACACGAGCTTCGACGTCGCGCCGACGCTGCTCGCCTGGCTCGAGCGGTGCATGCCGGCCGTCTACGACGCGATCCGCGCGGCCGACCGCGAGAGCCTGACGCGCACCGGATTCGGCAACGCGATCGCGCACCCGTACGACCACGTCGTGCTCCCGCTGGCGAGCCGGCGCGACAAGGTGACGACCGTGCGGTGGGGGATCGCCGACTTCGTGCGCCGCTTCGACCGTGAGCCGCTCGGAATGTGGTTGCCCGAGACGGCGGTCGACGACGAGACGCTCGACGTGCTCGCGGAGCAGGGCATCCGCTTCACGATCCTCGCCCCGCATCAGGTGACGCCCGCGGCCGCCCCCGCGCTCACCGCCGCGGTCGCTGACCGCGGCGGCGAGGCGCGGCAGCGTCCGCGTCCGCGGCCGTGCCTGCCGCCGCGCCTGCCGCCGGAGACGCGCCGACGCTCGGGGCACCCGGCCGCTATACGACGGCGAGCGGCCGCACGATCGCGCTCGTCGCCTACGACGGTGGCGTGTCGCACGCCGTCGCGTTCGGCGGGCTGCTGCGCGATGGGCGGCGACTCGCCGACGTGCTGTCGGCACACCGCGCCGGCGACGACGAGGCTGCCGACGGTGCGCTGCTCGCGCTCGCGATCGACGGCGAGACGTACGGACACCATCATCGGTTCGGCGACATGGCGCTCGCCGCCGCGATCGATCAGCTCGAGCGCCACCCGAACGTTCGTCTCACGAACGTCGCGGCGTATCTCGACACGCACATGTCGGAACACCGTGTCGACATCGTCGCGCCGAGCGCGTGGAGCTGCGGGCACGGGGTGGAGCGGTGGCGGGCGGACTGCGGCTGCTGCGTCGAGCCTGGGATGCACCGCCGCTGGAAGGCGCCGCTCCGCGAGGCGATCGACGGCGTCGTCGCGGAGGCGCACGCGCTGTTCGAGCGCGAGGGCGCGTCGCTCTTCGGCGACGTCTGGGACGCGCGCGACCGCTACGAGGACGGCGCCGGCGCGTTCCCGCCGGTCACGGCCGCCGACCCGCCGGCCGCCCCCGACGAGCTCCGCGCCCGCGCCCTGCTCGAGATGGAGCGCCTCGCCCTCCGCGCGCAGACGTCGGTCGCCTGGTTCTTCGACGACGTCGTGCGCCCCGAGCCGCTGATCGTGCTCCGCGCCGCGGCGCGGCTCATCGAGCTCGCGGGAACGGTGGACGGCGACGCCGCGCGGCGCATGGAGCACCACTTGCTCGAACGTCTCGCCCGCGCCCACTCGAACGACGCGACCATTCGCTCGGCGCGCGACTTCTACCTGCGCGACGCGCGGCCGACGCGCCCGCCGGCGGTGCGGATCGCGGCAGGGTTCGCGGCGGCGCGGCGCTTCGCGAGCGTCGGCCCGGCGACCGAGGGTCCGGGGACCGAGGGCACCGCCGCCGCCGGGGCGACCGCCGCGCTGGAGGCGGGGATCCCGGCTGGCACTCCCGACGGCGCGCTCCCCGCGGGGTGGTCCGCCGCCGTCGATCGCCACACCGTGCGCCTCGTCGAGCGGCGGACGGCGCGTGCGTACACGTTCGACGTGCTCGTCGACGTTCCGGGGCCGCTGGCGGCGCCGTCCGCCGACCGCAGCGGGGCCGGCCAGATCGAGGTCGCGGCCCTCGGCGTCGAGCACCCGGAGCGCGGGCCGGCGGTGCGGCTGGCCGACGTCGATCCGCGCGCGATCACGGTGCTCGTGCGCTCGCTCTCCGACGCCGCGCGCGACCGCGCCCCCGAGTCGGCGCCGCTCGGCATCGCGCTCAAGCTCGCCGACCTCACGGACCGCGCGCAACGAACGATCGAGCGCGCGGTGCGCCGGGCCGTCGTGCACCGCCTGCTCGACGCCGACGAGCGCGAGCGCCTCGCGGCCGGCGAGACCGAGCTCGGTCCGCTCGTCTCGGCCGCGCTCCGGCGCGCCGTGCGGGCGCTCGCGACCGACCTGTCGCAGCCGGCGATCGCCCGCGTGCTCGGCCTGATCGACCTGCGCGCCTCGCTCCGCGGCGTCGCGCCCTTCGACGCCCAGACGCTGTTCCACGAGTTGCGCGCCGCCGCGCCGCCCGACGCCGCGGCACGACTCGCACCGATCGCCCGGCGACTCGGCTTCTCGACGCGCGCGTGGGACACGGCGTGGCGGGAACGGCCGGGGACCGGGGACCGGGGACC
This sequence comes from uncultured Gemmatimonadaceae bacterium, assembly GCA_963843845.1. GTDB lineage: Bacteria > Gemmatimonadota > Gemmatimonadetes > Gemmatimonadales > Gemmatimonadaceae > Gemmatirosa. The sequence continues at coordinate 635,512 of CAWJMB010000002.1, forward strand.
GGGGATCGACAGCGTCATCGCCACGTCGTCGCACGCGGCACCAGACACGGGCAGCGATTTCGCGTAACGTGCGGCCCGAGCTGTGCGGAACGAACCGGTCCCCGACTCCCGATCCCCGATCCCCGGCCGTCCAGAATGCCCACCGTCTTCTTCGCCGCGCCGCTGCTCTCCGAGAACGCCTCGAAGATGCTCCTCGCCGTCGCATCGCTCCCCGGCGTCCGGCTCGGCGTCGTGTCGACCGACCCGCAGGAGCGCGCGCCGGACGACGTGCGGCGCGCGATCACCGCGCACTGGCGCGTCGACGACATCCTCGATCCCGGGCAGCTCGCGTGGGGCGTCGAGATGCTCGCGCAGCAGCTCGGGCCACCCGACCGGCTGTTCGGTGCGTACGAGCAGCTGCAGGTGCCGCTCGCCGACGTGCGCGAGCGGCTGGGGATCGACGGGCTGAGCGGCGAGTCGGCGCGCAACTTCCGCGACAAGGCGCGCATGAAGGACGTGCTGCGCGCCGCGGGGGTCCCGGTCGCGCGCCACATGCTCGTCGAGAGCACGGGAGAGGCGGAGGCCTTCGTGCGCGACGTCGGCTTTCCCGTGGTCATCAAGCCGCCGGCAGGCGCCGGCTCGGTGGCGACGTTCCGCGCCGACGACCCGGACAGCCTGCTCGCCGCCTTCGCGCAGGCGCCGGCGCGTCCTGGCGAGCCGGCGCTCGTCGAGGAGTTCGTCGTCGGCGACGAGCACTCGCTCGAGACGATCTCGATCGACGGCCGGCAGGTGTGGCACTCGCTCACGCACTACTATCCGACGCCGCTCGAAGTCGTGCGGAACCCGTGGATTCAGTGGTGCGTGGTGCTGCCGCGCGAGGTCGACGACGCGCGCTACGACGACGCGCGCGCCGTCGGTGACCGCGCCCTGCAGGCGTTGGGCATGACGACCGGACTCACCCACATGGAGTGGTTCCGTCGCCGCGACGGAAGCGTCGCCGTGAGCGAGATCGCGGCGCGTCCGCCCGGCGCGCAGATCACGACGCTCGTCTCGCGCGCGACCGACAGCGACTTCGTGCGGAGCTGGGCCGAGGTGATGGTGTTCGGCACCTTCACGCCGCCGGAGCGGAAGTACGCGACCGGCATCGCGTTCCTCCGTGCCCAGGGCCCCGCGACCGGCCGCATCCGCGCGATTCACGGCCTCGACCGCATCCGCGCGGACGTCCGCGGCCTCGTCGTCGATCACTCGCTCCCGTCGGTGGGCGCCGAGGCCAAGCCGACGTACGAGGGGGACGGGTGGATTCTCGTGCGCCACGCGGAGACGCAGGTCGTCGTCGAGGCGCTGCGCGACGTGATTTCGAACGTGCGGGTCGAGCTGGCTTAACCGCCGGGGATCGGGATTCGGGGATCGGGGATCGGGTGACTGCCCGAGCGACCCCGATCCCCGATCCCCGGCTTCACCGAGGAATCTCGAATGAACGTCCTCATGATCGCCCCGGGCTACCCGGCCGAGATGCCGCACTTCGTTCGCGGGCTGTCGCGTGCGGGCGCGAAGGTGTACGGGCTCAGCGACGTGCCGGAGCGCGAGCTGCCGGAGTTGGCGCGGCGGCATCTGAGCGGGTACCTGCAGACCGGCCTCGCTCGCGGACGAAGCGGCGGTCGTGCGGCAGGTGCAGGAGGCGACACGCGGCAACAACCGGATCGACCGCGTCATCTGCATGTGGGAGCCGGGCGTCGATCCTCGCCGCGAAGCTGCGCGAAGCGCTGGGCGTGCCCGGGATGCCGGTGCGCGCAGGCGGAGCTGTTCCGCGACAAGGACCTCATGAAGCAGGCGGTCGGCGCAGGCCGGCATCCGCGTGCCGCGTCACGTGCGCGCGACGACGAACGACGAGGTGCGGGCCGCGGTCGAGCAGGTCGGCTACCCCGCGATCATCAAGCCGATCGCCGGCGCCGGGTCGATGGACACGTTCCGCGTCGACGACGAGCGGGAGCTCGCGACGGCGTTGTCGAAGCTCGGGCACATCGACGAGGTGAACGTCGAGGAGTTCATCGACGGCGAGGAGTACACCTACGACACGATCTGCGTCGACGGCGAGATCCAGTACTTCAACATCGGCTTCTACCGCCCGCGGCCGCTTGACGGCGCGGCAGGAACGAGTGGATCAGTCCGCAGACGTTGACGCTGCGCGACGTGACGGCGAGCGCGTCGCCGGCGGCGTGGCCATGGGCGCAGGCCGTGCTCGAGGCGCTGGACTTCCAGACCGGCTTCACGCACATGGAGTGGTACCTGAAGCCGGACGGCGAGGTCGTGTTCGGCGAGATCGCGGCGCGCCCGCCGGGCGCGCAGCACGGTCGACCTCATGAACTACGGCTCGCGACATCGACCTGCTTCACCGGCTACGGCGAGGCCGAGGTGTATGGGCACGTTGTCGCAGCCGATCGAGCGCAAGTACAACGTCGTGAACATCTTCAAGCGGGCGCAGGGGCAGGGGCGCATCCAGCGCATCGAGGGGCTCGACCGCATCCTGACCGACTTCGGCGACTCGATCGTCAACGTCGACCTGCTGCCGGTCGGCGCGCCGCGCCGCGACTGGATCCTCACGCTCCTCTCCGACGGCTACGTCACGCTCCGCCACCCGGATCTCGACACGGCGCAGCGCATGGCCGACGTCGTCGGCACGGACCTGCAGCTCTACGCCGGGTGACGTCGTACGCCGTGTCGCATCACGTGTCGCATGACGTGTCGCACGACGTGTCGCACGACGTGTCGCACGACGTGTCGCACGCCGCCCGTCCGTTCGCCCGCCGCCAGCGTGCCGACGTCCCGAAGCGCTGGCGGCGCACGCCGCCGGGCAGTCTCTACGTCTTTCACGACGTGTTCAGCCCGCAGCTGTTCAACACGCGCGACGTCTACGTCTACCTGCCCCCGTCGTACGGGCGCGGCGACCACCGCTTTCCGGTGCTCTACCTGCAGGACGGGCAGAATCTGTTCGATCCCGCGTGGAGCTTCGCCGGCTCGTGGCGCGTCGACCTCGCCATGACTGCCGCCGCGCGACTCGGCTTCGAGGCGATCGTGGTCGGGGTCGCGAACACGGAGGCGCGACTCGACGAGTACGGGCCGTTCCTGGAGCCCGAGTTGGGCGCGGGCGGCGTGGCGGACCTCTACCTCGATTTCCTGCTCGACACGGTGAAACCGCTCGTCGACGATCAGTTCCGCACGCTTCCCGAGCCGGAGCAGACCGGCGTCGGCGGGTCGTCGATGGGCGGCCTGCTCGCGCTCTACGCATTCTTCCGCGCGCCGCACGCGTTCGGCGTCGCCGCGGCGCTGAGCCCGGCGCTCTGGTTCGGGCAGCGGCAGATCTTCGATTTCGTGCGCCGCGCGTCGACGCCGCGCGGCGGGCGGCTCTACCTCGACATCGGCACGCGCGAGCCGGGGCGCGCGCTCTCCGACGCACGGCGGATGCACGAAGTGCTGCTCGCGAAGGGGTACGTGGAGGGCGACGATCTGCGCTACGTCGAGGAGCCCGCGCAGCACCGCGAATCGGCGTGGCGGCGGCGGTTCAAGAAAGCAGTGCCCTACTTACTGTCGGCCTGACACGAAACACGGAACGGGTGAATCTCGCATGCACCACGAACACCACCGCTGGCACAGCCCGTCGCTGAACCGCGACATGGAGCTCCAGGTCTTCGGCCACGCGGGCGCGAAGCTGCTGGTCTTCCCGACGTCGTTAGGCACGCACCGCGAGTGGCCGGACCGGCGCATGCACCTCGTGCTCCGCGACCACATCGAGAACGGGTGGGTGCAGCTGTACACGCTCGACCAGGTGCACGACGAGAGCTGGTACGACCGGAACCGGCACCCCGGCGCGCGCGCCTGGCGGCAGCTGCAGTACGACGAGTACGTCTACCGCGAGGTCGTCCCGCTGACCTACGCGAAGAACCCGACCGACTTCATCGTCGCCGCCGGCGCGAGCTTCGGCGCCTACCACGCGATGACGTTCGGGCTGCGTCACCCCGACGTCGTGCGCCGCATCATCGGGATGAGCGGGCGCTACGACATCACGAACATGACCGAGGGCTACGTCGACGGGAACGTGCACAGCGTGAACCCGCCGGCGTTCGTGCAGCACGCGACGGAGGCGCAGGTCGCGGCGTGGCGGCGGCAGGACATCGTGATGGCGATCGGCGACGGCGACCCGGCGCTCGGCGACAACCGCGCGTTCTCGGGGATTCTGTGGGGGCGCGGTGTCGGGAACGCGCTTCGCGAGTGGCAGGGCTTCGCGCACGACTGGCCCTGGTGGGAGCGCATGATTCGCCTCTACCTTCGTGGACATGACTAAGAAGAAAGACAGGGCCGAGACGCCGACCGCCGGCGACAAGCCGGCGAAGGCCGAGAAGGGCGCGAAAGGCGGCCTCCGCGCCAAGAAGGGGATGCCGACCGACGCGGCGCTCGCGCCGCGGCCGACGCTCCCCCCCCCGCCGCGCCCGAAGTCGTGCCTCCGGACGACCGACCCGCGCGCATGGCGCCGCGCACGGGCACCGGCGACGCCGTGGCCGCCGTCGCGGTCGACGCGTCGCTCGCCGTGCAGCCTGCGCCGCTCGCGCCGGCGGTCGTGCGTCGCGAGGGCCCGGCACGCGTCGGGCTGTTCGTCGGGCGCGAGTGGTCGTGGCCGCCGGCGTTCATCGAGGCGGTCAACAGCCGCGACGCCGGCGTCGTCGCCGAGTTCGCGAAGATCGGCGGCGCCGCACTTCGACGGTCCGTGTCCGTACGACGTGCTGCATCGACCGCATCTCGCACGAGGTGCCGATGTACCGCTCGTACCTCAAGCAGGCGGCGCTCGCAGGGCGCGACGGTCGTCAACAATCCCTTCATGTGGACGCGCCGACGACAAGTTCTTCGGCGCCGCGCTCGCCCACGAAGCTCGGCGTCGCGAGCCCGAAGACGGTCGTGCTGCCGAACCGGGAGTACGTCCCCGGCATCGTGCCCGTCGGAGAGCCTGCGCAACCTCGAGTACCCGCTCGACTGGCAGGGGATCGCCGACTACGTCGGGCTGCCGTGCATCCTCAAGGACGCGCACGGCGGCGGGTGGAAGGAGGTCTACATCTGCCACACGCTCGAGGAGCTGATCCACAACTACAACACGACCGGGCTCCTCACGATGATCGTGCAGGAGTTCATCGAGTGGGAGCACTTCGTGCGCTGCCTCGTCATCGGACGCACCGAGGTGCTGCCGATGAAGTACGACCCGAAGGCGCGGAAGTACATCGTCGAGCACGCCCACCTCTCGCCGGAGCTCGGCGCCCGCATCGTGCACGACGCGCGCAAGCTGTGCAACGCGCTCGGCTACGACATGAACTCGATGGAGTTCGCGATCCGGGACGGCGTGCCCTACGCGATCGACTTCATGAACTCCGGCGCCGGACATGGACATCAACTCGCTCACGCCGGAGTACTTCCGCTGGGTGGTCGACAAGATGGCCGACCTCGCGATCCGCCTCGCCACGCAGCCGCGCTCGGTGCCGCGCGAGGTCGGGTGGGCGTCGCTCTTCGCTGCCGGTCGATAGTGACCGGTCATCCTGAGCGCGGCGGCGGACCGGTCGCCGCCTACCACGAGCTGCTCGCGGGGAGCGCGGGCGAGCAGCTCGCGGCCGACACGCAGGGCGCGCTCGACGGGCAACTCCTGCGGCGCGGCCTCGTGTTCGGCGACCGCAAGCTGTGCACGGTGCTCCGCCCGCGACTGTACCGCCCCGAGGAGTTCCGGCGCCTCACGACGCGCGTCACGCCGCTCATGCGCGCGTTCGGGCAGGCGTTCGGCGCCGCGATGCGCGAGCCGGGCGTGCTCGCGCAGTTCCGCCTCGCCGAGTGGGAGCACGCGCTGCTCGACACGTATGCCGGCTTCGGGAGCCCCAGCCCGACGTCGCGGCTCGACCTGTTCGTGATCGATCCCTCGCCTGACGGCTCGGGCGCACGCCTCGGCGGTGCCGCGCCGAGCGAGGGATCGATGGCGCTCACCGAATACAACGGCGAGGTGCCCGCCGGGGCCGCCTACGCCGACGCGCTGGCCGAGGCGTTCATGGACGTGCCGGCGATGCGCGAGTTCGCGCGCACGTGGCGCGTGTGGCCGATCCTGTCGCACCACGGCGTCGTGCACGTGCTGCTCGACGCGTGGCGTCAGTTCTCCGGCACGCGCACGAAGCCGCGCATCGCGATCCTCGACTGGCGCGACGTGCCGACGTACGCCGAGTTCGTGCTCTACCGCGACCACTTCACGCGCGCTCGGCATCGAGAGCGTCATCGCCGACCCGCGCGACAGCCGAGTACCGCGACGGCAAGCTGTGGTGCGACGGCATGCCGGTCGACCTCATCTACAAGCGCGTGCTGCTGCACGAGCTGGTGCAGGAGCATGGGGCTCGACAACCCGGTGCTGCGCGCCGTGCGCGAGCGGGCGGTGTGCATGGTGAACTCGCCGCGCTCGAAGATCCTGCACAAGAAGGCGAGTCTCGCCGTGCTGAGCGACGAGCGCAACGCGTCGTTCTACGACGCCGAGTCGCAGCGCGCGATCGACGCGTTCGTGCCGTGGACGCGCGTCGTCGAGGAGCGGCGCACGACGCACGGCGGGCGCGACGTCGACCTGATCGAGCCGTGCGAGCCGCATCGCGAGCGGCTCGTGCTGAAGCCGAACGACGACTACGGCGGCGCCGGCATCGTCCTCGGCTGGACGGTGACGATGGCGAGTGGGACGCGGCGGTGGCGAAGGCGCTCGCGCAGCCGTACATCGTGCAGGAGCGCGTGCCGATTCCGTCGGAGCCGTACCCGAGCCTGGTCGACGGCACCGTCCAGGTCATCGACCGGATGATCGACACCGCGCCGTTCGTCGTCGAACGGCGACGCATGCCGACGGGCTGCTCACGCGGCTGTCGACCGCCGAGCTGCTGAACGTGACCGCCGGCGGCGGGTCGCAGGTGCCCGGCTTCGTCGTCGAGCCGCGGTAGAACACGCCACCGATCGTCGCACGCTCTCCGGAGAGGTCCGCATGAAAGCCCCGTCGCTCACGTTAGGCGTCGAAGAAGAGTACCAGATCATCAACCCCGTGACGCGCGACCTGCAGAGCCACATCAGCCGGCTCATCGGGCGCGACATCCCCGGGGTCGGCGAGCTGAAGCCCGAGCTGCACCAGTCGATCATCGAAGTCGCGACCGGTGTCTGCCAGACGCCGGCCGAGGTGCGCGCGGAGCTCGTGCGGCTGCGCGGCGGCGTGATGGACGCGCTGCGCGACGACCAGCCTCACGATCGCCGCCGCGGGCGCGCACCCGTTCGCGAACTGGATGGAGCAGGAGATCACGCCGCTCGAGCACTACATCGGCGTGCGGCGCGACATGGGCGACCTCGCGCAGCGGCTGCTCATCTTCGGCATGCACGTGCACGTCGCGATCGAGGACCAGGAGTTCCTGATCGACGCGATGAACGTGTCGCGCTACCTGCTGCCGCACATCCTCGCGCTGACCACCAGCTCGCCGTTCTGGATCGGACGCGACACGGGGCTCAAGTCGTACCGCAGCGCCGTGTTCCGCGGCTTCCCGCGCACCGGCATCCCGGCCCGCATGACGGGGTGGGGCGAGTACCAGCAGTACGTCGACACGATGGTGACGACCGGCTCGCATCCCGCACGGCGGCAAGATCTGGTGGGACGTGCGGCCGCACCACAAGTTCCCGACGCTCGAGTTCCGCATCTGCGACATCTGCACGCGCGTCGACGAGGCGGTGTGCATCGCCGCGATCATCCAGGCGATGGTGTTCAAGCTGTGGAAGATGCGGCGCGACAACGTCACCTTCCGCAACTACGCGTCGCCGCTCATCGAGGAGAACAAGTGGCGCGCGATGCGCTTCGGCCTCGAAGGCAAGCTCATCGACTTCGGCAAGGAGCGCGAGCTGCCGGCCGCGGAGCTGATCCGCGAGATGATCGAGTGGTTCCTCGACGACGTCGTCGACGAGCTGGGCACGCGCAAGGAGAGTCGAGTACGCGTACACGATCCTCGAGGACGGCTCGAGCGCCGACCGCCAGCTCGCGACCTACCGCGCGCACGGGCGACCTCCGCGCCGTCGTCGACCAGCTCGTCGTCGAGACGGCGGAAGGGGTCCGCGAGCCGCTCACGGCAGAGCTCGTGAACCGACGCCAGGAGACGATGCAGGCCGACGGCGTCGGGCCCGACGCGCTGACGGCCGCGCGCGAGCGCGTCACCGTGTCGCAGAGCGCGAGCGGCGGGCGCGACGGCGTTCACCCGCCGCCGAGCGAGATCGACGGCTCGCTCGACCTGCGGATCAGCAGGGGGCGGCGCGGCACCGACGTCGACAACACGCTCAGCACGGGCAGCGCGCCGGCGCTCTGAGGGCGGGCCGGGCGGGAGCGTGGTGCGCTTCCCGCCCGTGCGGGGTATTCTTTTCTCTCTCCCTCCTGAAGGACACGACGGTATGACGCACAGCTCGCGCGGGCCTCGCTCGCGGCGCCCGGTCATCGGGGTCACCACGCAGACGCTGCACGCGATCCACGGCATCCCCGAGGCGCTGCCGCAGAGCTGGGTGATGAATCAGCGCTACTTCTGCGTACGGTCATGGACGCCGGCGGGGTGCCGCTGATGATCCCGCTCGTTCCCGAGGACCTCGACACGCTGCGCGCGATCTACGAGCAGCTCGACGGCCTTCTGATCCCCGGCGGCGTCGACATGGACCCGGCCACGTACGGCGAGGATCTGTCGCCGCTCTGCGGCACGCTCGACCCGGCGCGCGACGCGACCGAGCTGCAGCTCACGCGCTGGGCCGCCGCCGACGGACTCCCCGTCCTCGGCCTCTGCCGCGGCGCCCAGGTCATCAACGTCGCCGCCGGCGGCACGCTCTACCAGGACATCGCCGCCGAGCTGCCGAACGCGGGGCCGCACGACTGCTATCCGACGAAAGGGTTCGCCCGCACCCACCTCGCCCACCCGATCGACATCACCCCCGGCACGCGGTTGTACGACGCGTTCGGCGGGTCGACGGCGCCGGTCAACAGCATGCACCACCAGTCGGTGAAGCGGCTCGGCGACGGGCTCGTGATCTCGGCCGTGGCGCCCGACGGCGTCGTCGAGGCGGTCGAGGGAACGGGGGACAGCTACCTCGTCGGCGTGCAGTGGCACCCCGAGGTGTTCGACCGGAACGGGCCGGCGGTCGAGCGGCTGTTCGACGAGTTCATCGCGGTGGCCGCTGCCTGACGCCCGACGCTCGCTGACGGCGCTGGCGGTACGGCGGGGACGGTAGGCGGTTTCGATACCCGTGACCGCGCTGGCGGTGAAGCGCTGGCGGTGAGGCGCCGTCGATACGGCGGGGGATTCGGAAGTGGGTGAACGGCATGACCTGGCGCCTCGGAGCTGAGGGCCAGGTCATGGTCGTATCCGCATCCCACGCCCCCCCGGCAGCGCCGTATCGCCAGCGCCGTCGATCAGCCCGAGCAACTCGCAGAATCAGCGGTGCGCGGTGACCCCGACCTGGCGACACATGTCGAGCAGCGGACAGCTCGAGCACTTCGGAAGCCGCCCGGTGCAGACATGTTTGCCGAACGGCACGAGCAGCCGGTTGATCTCGACCCAGTAACGCTTCGGGAGCACCGCCTCGAGCGCGTGCATCGTGTCGACCGGCTCTCTCGCCGACACCACACCCCAGCGGTTGACGACGCGGTGCACGTGGACGTCGACGCCGATGCGCGGCTGCCCGCAGGCGATGCCTAACGCGAGGTTCGCGCACTTCGGCCCGACGCCGCGGAACGACGTCAGCACGTCGACGTCGCACGGCAGCGTGCCGCCGAACTCCCCGGCCGTGCGCTGCGCGATCGCCCGAATCGTCTCCGCCTTGCCGCGATGAAACGTCGACGCGGCGATGATCGCGTCGAGCTCGTCGGCCGAGAGCGCGGCGACGTCGGCGGCACTCGGCGCACGCGCGAACAGATCGAGCGCGATCGGCAGCATCGTCTCGTCGCGCGTGCGGATCGAGATCACGCAGGCGACGAGCTGCTCGAACAGCGACCGGTGCCCGCGCTCCGCGAGGTCGAACATCGCCGCGTCGGCGACGCCTGACGACTTGAGCATGCGCCGCAGCCGCGAGAACGCGACGCTGAAATCGAACGGCCGCGCGTCGGACGACGGCTCGGCGGGGGCCGCGCGAGGGCGGAGTGGCATGCGGAGCGCCGTGGCAGGAAACACGCCCGTGCCGGCGGCGCCGCACGCCACTCTCCGCGCGGCTCAGTCGCTCAGGATCACCCTCGGCGCCACGCGCAGCGCCCGGCGCGCCGGCACCACCGCCGCCGCGAGCCCCGCGACGCAGAGCACGGTCGCCGCCCCGGCGAGCGACGCCGGGTCGGTGAGGCTCACCCCGAACACCGCCGCCCGCAGCAGCCGCGTGACGACGAGCGCCCCTGCGACGCCGAGCGCGACGCCGAGGAGAATCGGGCGCGCGCTCTGCCACGTGAGCAGCCGCACGACGTCGCCGCCGGTCGCGCCTAACGCGAGCCGCACGCCGATCTCCTGGGTTCGTTGCGTGACGAAGTACGCGACGACGCCGTAGATGCCGCCCATCGCGAGCGCGAGTCCGGTGAGACCGAGGATGCCCAACAGCAGCGTGTTGAAGCGCGCCTCCGCCGTCGAGTCGCGGAGCTGGTCGCGCAACGGGGCGACGCCGTAGACCGGGGCGTCGCGCTCCGTCTCCCGCGCCGCGGCGCGGATCGCCGCCGTCACCCCAGCGATCCCGGCCGGCGTGTCGTCCCCCCGCGCCACCACGGTCATCGTGCGCGACACCCAATCCCACGCCTCGGCCGGCGCCTGGTCGAGCGGGATGTAGAACTCGGGGCCGACCTCCACCGCCGGCCCGCTCGAGCGCACGTCGGCGGCGACGCCGATGACCGTCTTCCATCTCGGATCGTCGAGCCCGCCCTCGCAGCAGCCGACGCGCTTGCCGATCGGGTCCTCGTTCGGCCACGCGCGCTTCGCCAGCGTCTCGCTGACGATCATGACGCGCGGCGCGCCGGCGACGTCCTGCGTCGTGAAATCGCGCCCGCGCACGAGCGGAATGCGCATCGTCGCGAGGTAGCCGGGCACGGTCAGGCGCAGCGACGACTGCACGAGGTTCTTCGGGTCGAGCGCGCGTCCTTCGGGGAGCAGTCCGTTGGACCCTCCGCCGCCGAACGGCGCCGAGGACACGACGGACGCGGCCCGCACGCCGGGCGTCGCGGCGAGACGGTCGTGCATCGCGTGCAGCGCCTGCGCGATGCGCGCCGGGTCGGCGTACGCGTCGGCCGGCAGTACGACGCGCGCCGTGACGACCCCCGCCGGATCGAAGCCTGGCGGCACGCGCTGCAGGTACAGCGCGCTGCGCACGAGGAGCGCCGCCCCGGCGAGCAGCGTGCAGGCGAGCGCGACTTCGGCGACGACGAGGGCCTGCCGCACGTGGTCGCGCACACCGCCGGCGCCGCGCCCCCCTTCGCGCAGCGTGCCCTGCACGTTCGGTCGCGCCGCGCGCAGCGACGGCGCGAGGCCGAACACGACACTGCTGGCGAGTGCGACGCCGACGGCGAACGCGAGTACGACGACGTCGACGCGCGTCTCGCCGAGCCGCGGAATTCCCGCTGGCGCCGCCGCGACGAGCACGCGGATGCCGCCATACGCGAGTGCCAGCCCCACCGCCGCCGCCGCGAGGCCGAGCACGACGCTCTCGGTCAGGAGCTGGCGCACGATGCGTCCACGGCGCGCGCCCAACGCCGCGCGCACGGCGAGCTCTTTCGCGCGTGCGGCGCCGCGCGCCAGCAGCAGGTTCGCGACGTTGCCGCACGCGATGAGCAACACGAAGGCGACGGCGCCGAGCGTGACGTACAGCCGCTCGCGGTAGTCGCCGACGAGACGCTCGCCGAGCGGCTGCACGGCGACGGTCATGTTCGCGGTGTTCGCCGTCGGGTAGCGACGGTTCAACTCGCGCTGCAGCGCCGCGAGCTCGCCGGCGGCCACGGCCGCGCTCGTGCCGGGCTCGAGCAGGCCGACCGCGACGTTGTGGTGCTCGTCGTGCTGGGCCTTTCGCGCCGGCGTCCACGCCATCGGTACCCAGAGCTGCTCGCCGGAGAGCGTCGGGTCGAAGCCGGCCGGCATCACGCCGACGACCGTGTAGGACGCCCGCCGAGCCGGATCTCGCGCCCGACGACGCGCGGGTCGGCGCCGAAGCGCGTGCGCCAGAGCGATGTCCGAGAGCACGACGACGTGCTCGCGCCCGGCGCGTCTTCCTCGGGCGGAACGTGCGGCCGAGCGCGGGGCGCACGCCGAACACGTCGAAGAAGTCGGCGCGTGACGCGCGCGCCCGAGATGCGGTCGGGCGTGCCGTCGTCGACGAGCGCGAAGCTCGCGAGTCGCTGCGCCGCGAGCCGCTCGAACGCATGCTGGCTCGCGCGCCAGTCGGTGAAGTTGCCGTCGGAGACGTTGCCGTCCTCGGCGCCACGGCGCTCGGCGATCTGCATCGACCCGCTCGGGGTGCGCGAACGGGAACGGGCGCAGCACCACGCTCTGCACGGCGCTGAAGATGGCGGTCGTCGCGCCGATGCCTAACGCGAGCGTGAGCACGGCGATCGTCGTGAACCCCGGGGCGCGCCGGAGCGAGCGCACCGCGTAGCCCGCGTCCTGCCGCAGCTCGCCGAGCCACTCGCGGCGGTCGCGCTCGCGGTCGCGCGCCGTGCCTAACGTCGCGCACTCGGCGGAGACGGCGGCGAGGTCGCCGAAGGCGCGCAGCGCTTCGGCGCGCGCGGCGTCGGGCGTGCGGCCGGCCGCGATCAGCTCGCGCGTCCGCATCTCGACGTGGAAGGCCAGCTCCTCACGCACGTCGACGGCGGCGGGGCGGCGCCAGAACATGAAGGCGCGGCGCGCCGAGCGCTCGGGGTCCGGTGACTGAGCCATGGCGCGTCGCCTCAGGTCGCGAGCAGGATCGGCGACACCGCGTCGACGAAGCGGCGGAAGCCGTCGACCTCGGCGCGGAGCTGACGGCGGCCGGCGGGCGTGAGCCGGTAGAAGCGCGCCCGCCGCTCGAGCTCCGTCATCCCCCACTCGGCGACGATCCACCCCTCGCGCTCGAGACGATAGAGCGCGGGGTAGAGCGAACCCTCCTCGACCTGGATGGCGTCGTCGCTCGTCTCGCGGAGCCAGCGGCTGATGGCGTAGCCGTGCCGCGGCCCCCAGGTCGAGGGTCTTGAGCACGAGGGCGTCGAGCGTGCCGTGCAGGCGGTCACGTTTGGTCGGCATGGAGAGACCTAGCTGTCGGGGTATCGGAGATACGGATACTCAGACAGCTAGGTTTCACGGGCCGGTCGCCGGCCGGGGCCGGCTCACCTGGTCGGGCTCAGAACCGGTACTGGAAGTACTGGTAGGAGCTCATGTGGATCTGGTTGAAGTGCTTCGAGCCGTTGTACCACGAGCCGTTCACGCCGCCGGTCAGCACCTGGTCACCCTGGGTGATGTACTTCGGGTCGCCGGTCGTTCGGTAGGTGAAGCCGAAGCCGCTCAGCACGAGCATGTTCGCCTCGGGCGCGGGGCCGGGACCGCTGCCGGTGTTCGGACCCCACGTGCACGCGCCGTCCATGTACGTCATCGCCCGGCTGGCCGGGATCCAGTTGTTCGTCCACAGGTAGTCGACGTTCCGGCGCACCATGGTCGCGACGCGCGGGTCGGCCTCGACGAACGTGTAGTAGTCGATCAGCGCCTGGTTGAGCAGACCGTCGATCCAGGGCTCGTTCTTGTAGCACGTCACCCACCAGCGGTAGGCGCCGTCCGCGGACTGCGTCCTGAGGATCTGGTTCACCGTGCTCCGCGCAGCGACCGTCCAGTCCGTGCCCCACAGGCTCGGCGCCTTCAGTTGGCGCGCGAGGATGATGCTCGTGAGCGCACGCGCCTGCACGCGCGGGTCGCCGATTCCGGTCGTGTCGCCGAGTTGGTCCTGATAGCCAGGCTCGTAGAACATGTCGGCGACGCGCCCGACAGCGAGGAGCGACCGTTCGTCGCCGGTCAGGAGATAGTGGAGCGCGATCCCTTCCATGTCCGCGTAGTGCGCGTCCGGCCGGTAGCCGCCGCCCTCGATGTAGCGCGTGCGGAAGTCGGCGACCAGCGCGTGCGCCCGCGACAGGTACGCCGCGTTCCCGGTGCGCGCCCACCAGACGTAGAAGATCTTCGCACGATCGTAGAAGTAGGCGCTCCCCCAGTTCGACCCGTCGGCGGTCCAGTGATTCTCCGCCCAGGTACGGAACTTGGACTCGTACGTGGCCCACACCCCGCCGCGCGCCTCGATGGACGCCACCGATGGCAGCGGCCCTTCGAGTGAGGCGACCGTCGCCGGGCTGAGCGACGACGGCGTGGGCGTGACCCCGGTCCACGCGGTGACCGTCCACTTCTGCGTCGCCGATCCGGTGCACACCTCGGCGTACAGTCCGAGCGGACGCACGGCGATGCACGTGCCAGAGCCGAGCTTGAGCTCACCGGCCGCGGTGAGCGCGATCTGCTGCCCGATGCCGCCGAGCGCGCACGTCCACGTGCCGACCGGGTAGTTCGCGGCTCCGTCACCGTAGCCGGTGAGGCACATGGTCCCTTCGTTCACCGTGACCTTTCCGGAGGACCCGTTCGTGAGCATGGTCCACCGCTGCGTCGTCGCCGCACTGTGACAGGGGACGAGCGGAATCGCGGCCGCCGTGAGCCCGCCACGAAGGCACCCGCCGTTGGCCGGGTTCGAGATGAGCACCTTCACCGGCGTCGCGGGCGCCGCGGGCGCCGCGGCGGCGCCGCCGGTGCCGCCGGTGCCGCCGGCGTCGGCGGCACCGGCGCCGCTCCGGCCGCCGTCGTGAGCCACCGCTGCGCAGCGCCACCGTCGCAGGTGCGGAGACTGAAGGTGCCGTTGCTCTCGAAGTAGGTCAGGCAGTAGCCGCCGGTCGCGATCCTGAGCTCGCCCGCCGCTGTGAGCGTGAACTGCTGCGAGGCTCCCGCGAGGGCGCAGCTCCACGTGCCGCCCGGCATGGCGAACGTGCCACCGCCGTACCCGGTGAGGCACATCGTCCCGCCGTGGATGGTGACGGCGCCGGCGGTCCCGACCGCTGGCACGACCCAGCTCTGCTCGGCTGCACCGCTCACGCACGGCCCAGTCCAGAGCGCCCCGGGGCCGGTCGCCGCGGTGAGGCACCGGCCGTTGACCGCGCTCGCCAGCCCCGTCGTACCGCTGCGCGAGCTTCCTTCACTGTCCGACGACGCCTGCGTCCATCGCTGGGACGCGCCGCCGTCGCACGAGCGCAGGCTGAACGTGCCGTTGCTCGAGAAATAGGTGAGACAGTATCCGGTGGCGCTCCGTAGCTCGCCAGCCGCTGTCAGCGTGAACTGCTGCGACGCCCCGCCGAGCGTGCAGACCCAGGTGCCGCCGGGCATCGCGAACGCGGCGCCGGCGTAACCGGTCAGGCACATCGCACCGCCGTGGATCGTGATCGTTCCGGCAGTCCCGGTCGGCGGAGCGGTCCACGTCTGGTTCGCGGCGGCGCTGACGCACGGCGCGACCCACAAGGCCCCGGCGCCGTTCAGCCCCGAGAGGCACTGCCCGTTCACGGCGCTCATGAGCGGACCGACGTACGTCGCCGCGCCCGCGAACGCCGCCGCATCGTACGACGCGGTGCGCGGCGCGACCGCGGTGCGTGATGGCGCCGTGACGTCGGCACCGCAGCCGGTGAGCAGGGTAGTGAGAAGGCTCGTGGCGAGAGCGGCCACGGAGAGCGTCACGGCGCGAGGATACGCGCGACGAGCGCCGGTGTGCGCACGGCGTCCGACAGAGAGGAGATGTGACACGAGCACGGCGAGGAGGGAGACGACGGCGACGAGAGCACCGGGCATACGTCTCCCCTCGTACAGCGAGAGAGACGTCACAGCCGCCGATCGGGTGGGATGATCGGCGCGAGACACACGGCAGGGCGCCGTGCGAACGACCCGTACTGCACGCACCGGTCGGCGAACGACGCCGACTCGGTACGTGCTAGCGACGAGTATCTACCGTCCTGGTCGCGGGCGGCGGGTGACCCGGGTCACATGTTCGTCGCGTCGACCGCCATTCCCATCGCGTGGTAGCCCTTGTCCACGTAGAGCGTCGTGCCGGTGATCCCCGCGGCGAGCTCCGATGCGAGGAACGCTGCGGTGAACGCCACGTCGTTCGGCGCCGTCGGCTCCGGGATCGGGGTGTTCTGCGCGCAGTACGCGACCATCCGGTCGATGATCCCGATCGCGCTCGCCGCGCGGCTCGCCAGCGGCCCCGCCGAGATCGTGTTCACCCGCACGCCGTACTTGCGCCCCGCCTCGAACGCGAGCGTTCTCGTGTCGCTCTCGAGCGCCGCCTTCGCCGACGACATCCCGCCGCCGTAGCCGGGAATCACGCGCTCGCTCGCCATGTACGTGAGCGACGAGAACGACCCCTTCGGGCGCATGAGCGGCGCGAGCCGTTGCACCATCGCGACGAGCGAGTACGCGCTCACGCTGACCGCGGTCAGGTAGCCGCTGCGCGACGTCTCCAGGAGCGGATGCTTGACTTCGGGCCCGTTCGCCAGCGAGTGGACGACCACGTCGAGCGGCCGATCGCCGAAGTCCGCGACGAGCCGCTCGGCGAGTCCGGCGAGCGAGAAGTCGCCGGTCTCCGCATAGCGCTTGTTCGACCGGACCTCCTCGGGCGCGTCGGCGAGCGTGTCGTACGCGGCGTCGAGCGGGTAGATGCGCTCGAACTCGAGCAGGCGGCCGTCGCGCAGGCGGCGCGACTCGTCCATCTTGCCGCGCTCGAGCAGCGTCAGGAAAATCTTCAGCGCCGGCGGCCACGTCGCCACCGAGACACTCGCGCCGGCCTCGGCGAGCGCGCGGGCGATGGCGAAGCCGTACCCATTGTCGTCGGCGACGCCGGCGACGAGCGCGCGGCGGCCGGTGAGGTCGATGTTGAGCATGGCGGAACGATAACGGTCGCCGTGCGCGGCACAACGAACGCGGCGCAATCCGGGATCGCGCATGGAGCGTAGCCGTCGCGTACGTGTACTGTGACGTCTGTGTCGCGCTGGCGCTTCCACGAACGCGTCGGCGGGCTGATACTGATGCCGTACCTGCCGTGCCCCCTGCCTCCCGCCATGCGTCTGCTCTCCTCCCCGCCGTCGCCCCGCTCGCTCGTGCTGCTGGCCGCCGTCGGCGCCCTGACCGCGTGTGGCGATCCTGCCGAACCGTCGGCGCCGACGCTCGCGTCGTTGATCGCGGCGACGCGCGTCGACTCGCTGCCCGAGCTCGACACGCGCCGCATCACCGTGCAGGCGACCGGCACCGACGGACTGCCCTATGCGACGACGGGGCTCGTCTGGCAGTCGAGCGACACGTCCATCGTGACCGTCGCCGCGACCGGTGACGTGACCGGCGTGCAGCCCGGCCGCGCGACCGTCACGGCATCGTTGCAGGGAAAGTCGCTGGCGCTCGCGGTGCGCGTGCTCGCCGTGCCCGTGCACGACGTCACCGTGCGCCTCGTCGGCGCGCTCGCCGCCGACACGATGCTCGTCGGCACCTCCGCGCCGCTGATCGCGGAGGCGCGCGACATCGCCGGGCGCACCTTGCGAAACCGCCAGACCAGCTTCAGCGTCGCCGAGTCGTCGACGCAGTTCGCGACGGTCGACGGGGGACGTCTCACCGGACGCGAGGTCGGCGTCGTGCAGATCGTCGCCTACGCCGACACCGTCGAGCGTCGACTGCGCGTGGTGGTCCGGCCGGCGCTCGCGAGCGGGCTGACGCTCCGTCTCGCCGACCCGAAGAAGCTCGGCGACACGTCGTGGGTCGGTGTGGCCGACAGCGCGATCGTCGCGTGGACCGACGCCAGCGGCGCGACCCTGCCGCCGTCGCCGCTCCGCCCGGCGTCGTACTCGAGCGACGACACCGGGGTCGCCACCGTGTCGGCGACAGGGCGCGTCACGCTCGTCGGCCCGGGCACGGCGACGATCCGCGCGAATGGCGACCGCCTCACCGCGGCGCGCTCGGTGCTCGTCGTGCGCGCGCCGATCGTGACGGTGATCGCCGCGCCCGACACGGTTCGCGTCCTTCCGGGCGAGTCGGCGACGATCCGCCCGCTCCTCATCGACGGCGGCGGCATCCGTGTCTCGACGCTCGGCGCGCGCGCCATCACGTTCGCGTCGCTCACTCCCTCGATCGCGACGGTCGACGCGAACGGCGTCGTGCAGGGCGTCGCGGTCGGGACCGGATCGGTGCGCGTCGTCAGCGAGCGCGGCACGGCCACCGTGCCGGTCCGCGTCGTCGCCCCCGCCGGATCGAATGCGTTCGTCATCGACCTTCGCTTCGTCGGCCCCACGCCCTCGCCCGAAGTCCTCGCGGCGTTCGAGCAGGCGAAGGCGCGCTGGCAGGGCATCATTCGCCAGACCACGGGCTCGGCGTCGTTCCGCTGGCCGCAAGGCACCTGCCTGCGAACGCTCCCGACAGCGCAGGACACGGTGCGCGACGTCGTCATCATGGCGCGCATCGACAGCATCGATGGCCCGTCGAACATTCTCGGGTCGGCCGGCCCGTGCGTCATCAAGCCGACGCCGTCGGGACACTCGCTCCCGATCGTCGGGCAGATGGTGTTCGACAGCGCGGACATGAAGACGATGGCGACGACGGGCCGCCTCGTGAACGTCATCACCCACGAGATGGGGCACGTGCTCGGTGTCGGCACGATGTGGGCGGCGCAGTTTCACAGCGGCGTTCGGCTCTCGGTCACGAGCCAGCTCAACCCGAGCACGAACGCGTACCTCGGCACCGGCGGCATCGCGGCGTCGGCGACGATGGGGTTCACGCAGTTCGTGTTCACCGGCGATGCGCTGTCGCTGAACACTGTGCCGCTCGAGGACACGGGGGGCTCCGGCACGGCAGGGAGCCACTGGCGCCGCTCGATCTACGGCAACGAGCTGATGAACGGGTTCGCCGGCAGTGGCGCGATGTCGCTCTCGCTGCTCACGGTCGCGGCCATGGCGGACCTCGGCTACACGGTGACCACCACGGGAGCGGAGCCGTGGGGAGCGTACATCCTCGGCGGGCCGTCGGCGTCGAGTCTGCTGCTGTCCCGCTACCTCGGCGCGCCGGCGGAGCAACTGAACGAGCGACTGCTCGAGCCGGTCATGAGCGTGGATCGGAGCGGAACGGTCCGCATGCTGAAGGCGCCGACGCCGTGAGGCCTGCGGGGGCGGCGCTCGGCGGCTGGTTCAGGCGTCACACCATCTCCCGCAGCACCATGTCGCACACGTCGAGGCACCGCGCGAGCCCTTCGCTCGTGTGATCCCCCATGTGCCCGACGCGGAACCCGCGCGGCTTGAACGTTCCGTACCCGCCGCCCAGCGTGAAGCCGCGCGCGCCGACGGCCGTCACGAACGTGTCGCCGTTCAAGCCATCGGGCAGCAGGATCGTGCTCACGGTCGGCGACCGTTCACCCTCGGGGCTCAGGATCGACAGGCCGTAGCGGTCGGCGCGCTCGTCGACCCACCGATACGTCTGCGCCGCGAGCGCCGAGTGCCGCGCCCACCGCGCCTCGATCGTCTCGGCCTGGATGCGCGCCATCTGCGCCTCGAGCGCATAGATGAGCGACACGGCCGGCGTGTTCGGCGTCTGGTTCTTCTCCGCGAACTCGGCGAACTCGACGAGATCGAAGTACATCCCGCGCTGCACGCCCTGCGACACGGTGCGCATGTACCGCTCGGATACCGCGCAGAACGAGAGCCCCGGCGGCAGGGCGAGCGCCTTCTGCGATCCGGTGAGCACGAAGTCGATCGCCGCGCGGTCGGTCTGAAGCCGGACCCCGCCGAGCCCCGTGACGCTGTCGACGAGGGAGAGCGCACCCGCGTCGTGGGCGAGCGCGGCGAGCGTCTCGACGTCGGTGAGCGCGCCGGTCGACGACTCGGAGTGTACCGCCGTCAGGCACACGTAGCGCTTCGCCCGCAGCCGCGGGGCGACGTCGTCCGGATGCACGGCGCGGCCTAACGGCACGTCGATCACGTCCACGTCGCGGCCGCAGGCGCGCGCGATCTGCGCGAACCGCTCCGAGAACGCACCGTTCACCGCCGAGAGCACCGGCCCCGGCGGCGCGTTGCGGATCGCCGCTTCCATCAGCCCCGTCGACGCCGACGTGCTCACGAAGACGTGGCGCGCGGTCTGGAACACGTCGCGCAGCCCGCACTGCGCGCGGCCGTAGATCCCCTCGAACACCTTCCCCCGGTGCGTGATCATCGGCCGCGCCATCGCGGCGAGCACGTCGGGGTGGACCTCGGTCGGACCGGGGAGGAAGAACGTTCCAGTCGAGAGCAGCGGTGTGGTCATCCGAGCACGAGCGCTGAGAGTTGGTCGAACGACGTGAGCTCGACGTCGGCCGCCGCGACGACGGGCTCGCGACGGACGACGCCGGTGAACGCCGCGAATGCGTCAGCCGGCCCCCGCATCGCGATGTCGGTCGCGCCGTCGCCGACGGCGAGGAGCGGGCGCGGAAACGCATGCGTGCCTAACAGTTCCTCGACGACGCCGCGCTTTCCGCCCTGCGTCGCGAGCGGCGAGCCGGCGTCGTACGCGAAGTAGGCGCCGCCCATGTCGAACACGACGTCGACCGCGTGGACGTCGGCCGCCGCGACGCCCAGGTGCCGCGCGAGCGGCAGGATCGCCTGGCGCAGCCCGCCGCTCACGAGCGCGACGCGCACGCCGCGGCCGGTCAGGCGGGCCAGCGCCGCCTCCGCGCCGGGCACGATCGTCGCCACGTACGCGTCCGCGAGCGCCGCGAGATCGTCGCGCCCCGGCCGCACGAGGGCGAGGCGCTCGCCGTACACCTGCTCGAGCGCGATCTCGCCCTGCATCGCGCGCTCGGTCAGCGCCGCGACCCGCGCGACGACGTCATGGCCTCGGCGCTCGGCGAGCCAGTCGATCCCCTCGATCGACGACAGCGTCGAGTCGACGTCGATGACGAGCGAGGCGTAGCGGCCCGCGTGGGGGGCTGGCATCAGTCGACGAACACGTTGCCGGGTGACAGGAGGCCGAGCGGATCCAGCTCGCGCTTCACCGCCCGCATCACGCCGAGCTGCGCGGCGCCGAGTTGCATCGCGAGCCAGCGGCGCTTGAGCTTCCCGATCCCGTGTTCCGCAGAGACGGTGCCGCCCATGGCGACGACGTGGCGCAGCGTCGCCTCGACGGCCGCTTCCATGCGCTCGACCTCCGCCGCGTCGCGCGCGTGCAGGTGCTGGTGCGGGTGCCCGTTCCCGGCGTGCCCGAACGTCGCCGCGATCTCGACGCCGTACTCGGCGGCGACACTGTCAGCTGCAACGAGCGCCTCGTGCAGCCGCGCGTACGGCACCGCCCAGTCGGTCGACACCTTGCGTCCGCCATTCGCCCGATGGCGCGCCGCACGCTCGTTGAGCGTCGCCGGCACCGCGTGCCGCATCCGCCGCGCGACGTGCAGATTCTGCTCCCCCTCGAACACCTGGATGTCGTCGGCGAGCGCGTGATGTCGCTCGGCGAGCGCGAGCCACGCGTCGAGGTCGACCTCGTCCGAGCGCGCCTGGCCTGCGTGGAGCGACGAAAACGCCTCCTGCTCCGCGTAGACGTAGGCGCGCGCGTCCGCCCCCCACGTGCCGCCGACGAAGTCGCGCGCGATCGCGAACGCCTTCTCGTCGAGATATTCGAGGCAGCGCGGCGAGATCCCCGGGTCGCCACGGTCGCGCGCCGCGCGCGCGTCCACGACGAACGCGAGCGCGTCCCGGGCGGTGGGGAAGGGAAGCCCGAGTCCCGTCACCGCGGTCGGCAGCGGCAGCAGCGACAGCTCCGCTTCGAGCACGACGCCCAGCGTGCCTTCGCTGCCGACGAACCAGTCGACCGGGTCCTGCACGAGCGGCGGGCCGGCGGTGTTCTTCTCGAGTCGCGGACGTCGCACCTCGATCACCCGGCCGTCTGCGAGCGCGACGGTGAGCGCGCGCACGTGCGGACGCGTCGCGCCGTACTTGAGCGACCGCGCACCCGACGAGTTGCAGACGATCGCGCCGCCGATCGACGACTCGTCCTCGCTCGTCGGGTCCGGCGCGAGCAGCAGCCCGCGTTCTGCCACCAGGCGCTTCACGTCGCCGAGGAGCGCGCCGGGCTCGACGCGGACGAGTCGAGCCTTCTCGTCGACGTCGAGCACGCGGTCGAGCGCGCGCAGCGACAGCACGATGCCGCGGTCGGTGATCGAGCCACCGACGTAGCTCGTCTGCGCGCCGGCCGGCGTCACCGGCGTGCGCGCCGATGCCGCCTCGCGCAGCACCTCGACGACCTCCGCCGCGCTCGCCGGCCGCGCGACGGCGTCGGGGACGAGGACGAGCCCCGACGCGTCCGCCGCGAACGCCTCCCGCACGTCGCGGTCGGTCGTGACGACCGTCATGCGACTACCGGCTGTCGAACGCGCACCGCTCACCCCTCACGAAACAGCACCACCGACGCACTCTCCACGTCCGGGCTCTCGACGAGCCGCTGTCGCACGTCCGACGCGACCGTTCCGTCGACCGAGATCACGGCGAGCGCCTCTCCTCCCTGCGCGAGCCGCGCCTGATGGTACTCGGCGATGTTCACGCCGGCGTCGCCCAGCACCGTCCCGACGCGGCCGATGACGCCCGGCACGTCACGGTTCGTCAGCACGATGAGCGTCTGCCGCGGATTCACGTCGACGCGGAAGCCGCCGATGCGCGTGATGCGCGCCGCGCCCTCGGCCGTCGTCACGCCGGCGACGGCCAGTTCCTGCATGGCGCCGCGCAGCGACACCTCGACCCCCTGCGCCGGCAGCGCCGCGCTCTCGCCGACGACCAGCTCGAGCCCGCGCGCCTCGGAGAGGGCGCGCGCGTTGATCATGTTCAGGCGGTCCGCCTCGATCGTCCCCTCGATCGCGCCGAGCGCCGCCGCGCTGAGCAGCGCCTGCTGCCCGCCGGCGAGCGCGACGCCGCAGCGGAGCGTGAGGCGCTGCGGCGCCCGCGTGCCGCGGTCGGCGAGCAGGGCGCGGGCGATCGCGGCAGCGCGGCGAGCGAGCAGCATCGCCGGCTGCAGCTCGCGCCACTGCCCGTCGACCGCCGCGACGTTCATCGAGCGGCCGATCTCGTCACGAAGGAGCGCGTCGCGCACGGCGAGGCACACGTCGACCGCGACGTTGCGCTGCGCCTCGGCCGACGAGGCGCCGATGTGCGGGGTGAGGATCACGTCGTCCATCGCGCGCAGCGGGTGCTCCGCCGTCATCGGCTCGGTCACGTAGACGTCGAGCGCCGCGCCGCGCAGGTGCCCGCTCTCGAGTGCCGCGGTGAGCGCCGCGTCGTCGACGATGCCGCCGCGCGCGAGATTCGCGACGATCGCGCCGGCGCGCAGCCGCGCGATCTCGGAGCGTCCGATCAGCCCCTTCGTCTCGTCGGTGAGCGGGGTGTGCACGGTGAGGACGTCCGCTTCGTCGAGCAGCGCGTCGAGCGTCGCCGCGCGCTGCACGCGGAGCGTCGCGAACCGCGTGTCGGCGACGTACGGATCGAACGCGATCACCTGCATGCCGAACGCGTGCGCGCGCAGGGCGACCTCGCTCCCGATGCGTCCGAGCCCGACGATGCCTAACGTTTTCCCCTTCAGCTCGGTGCCGAGCAGCTGCGAGCGGTCCCACCGCCCGGCGCGCATCGAGGCGACGGCCTTCGGCAGGTGCCGGACGAGCGAGAGCAGCACGCCGAACACCAGCTCCGCCACGGCGACCGTGTTCCCGGCCGGCGCGTTGATGACCGCGATGCCCAGCGACGTCGCGACGTCCATCGCCACGTTGTCGACGCCGACGCCGGCGCGCCCGACGACCTTGAGCCGCGTCGCGCGCTGCAGCAGCTCGGCCGAGATGCGCGTCGCGCTGCGGCCGACGATCGCGTCGTAGTCGCCGATCCGCGCCAGGAGCTCGTCCTTCGGCAGCGTCGGCACCTCGTCCACCTGCAACTGCGGCTCAGCTTCCAGAATCGCGACGCCGTCGCGGTCGACGTCGTCGGTGACGAGCACACGGTAGGGCATGCGGCGGAGAACGGAGGACACGGAAACACGCGAGCCGGAAGGATAATCCCCTCCGGCTCGCGCGACGCCACGTGCCGCGCCGTCCCTGCCGTCCGCGTCCCTGCCGTCCGCGTCCCTGCCTTCGGCGAATCGGCTACCGGCGCACCGGCTCGCGACCCGGCTCGTCCTCGTCGCCCGGGAACGGCGACACTCCGCCGCTCCCGCTCACCCGCTCCACGCGCAGCGGCACGCGCGTCGTCTGCCCGTCGATCGTCACGGCGACCTGATACGTTCCCGTCGGCACGAGCCCGCTGCCGCCACCGAACCCGCCGCCGCCGCCGAAGCCTCGTCCGCGCGTCGCGGCCTGAATGGCCTGGAAGACGGTGCCCATGTTGCTCGCGTCCATCCCCGGGGCGCCTCCTTCGCCGCCCTCGCGCGGCATCCCCTCGCCCTGCGCCGCCGCGCCGGCACCCCCGCCACGCGCCGCGGCCGCAGCGGCTTCCGCAGGCCGCTCGACGTACGCCGGGTAGCCGACCGGCGTGATCGTGCCGCGCGCGTTCGCGCCGCCGCCACCCCCGCGCCCGCCGCCGCCGCCGCCGCCGCCTGCGCCCATCGACGCCATCAGCTCCTGCATGGCTGTCTGGCCGCCGCTCGCCGCCGCTTTCACCCGGTCGGCCATCGCCGCCGGCAGCGCGTTCGCCTTCACGAGCGAGTCGACCACGGCGATCACGCGACGCGCGTTCACGACCGAGTCACGCCGCTGTGCCGGCGAGAGCGGCGCCGCGGCGGCCGGGCGGTCGCGCATGTCCCACAGCACGCGGTGCACGCCAGCCGTGTTCGGGGCGTTCGTCCACGCGCGCAGCGTGTCGCCCATCGCGTTCAGCACGGCCACACGCACCGGCCCCGCGACCTGCGCCCCGGGCGCGATGCGGTACACGATCTCCGCGCCGTACGCGGGGCTCGGCGCCGCCCAGTACTGATTGCCGGTGCTCTGCCCTTCCATCGGCGTCTCGCCGTACTGCAGCGCGGTCTTCGGCGTGAAGACGTGCGTCGCCGCGGCGATCGTGCGCGCCGTCATCTCCTGCAGCGGGGCCACGTCCGCGATCCAGACGCCGCGGCCGTGCGTGCCGGCGATCAGCTCGCGGTCGCGCGGGTGGATGCGCAGGTCGTGCACCGGCACCGTCGGCAGCCCCGTCATGAAGCGCTGCCACGACCCGCCGCGGTCGAGCGACACGTAGACCCCGACGTCGGTGCCGAGGTAGAGCAGCTCCTGGTTCACCGGGTCCTCGCGGATGACGTGCACGAAGTCCGCGCTCCCGGTCGGCAGATTCGACACGATCGAGCGGAAGGTGCGTCCGCCGTCGCGCGTCATGTAGACGTACGGCGTGAAGTCGCCGCGGCGGTGGTTGTCGAACGTCACGTAGAAGGTCGCCGTGTCCTTCCAGCTCGGCTCGATGCGGCTCACGTACGTGTTCGCCGGCACACCGGCGATGCGGCTCGTGAGGTCGGTCCACGTCGCGCCGTCGTTGCCGGTCACCCACACTTTCCCGTCGTCGGTGCCGGCGAACAGCATCCCCGCCTTCACCGGCGACTCGTTCAGCGACACGATCGTCGAGTACGTCTCGGCCCCCGTCGCGTCGGTCGTGATGCCGCCGGTCGTCCGCGTCGAGACGCGGATCTTCATCGTGTCCCTCGTCGTCAGGTCCGGCGAGATGAAGTACAGGTTGTCGCCGCGGCTCGTGCTCTTGAGCACGCGGTTCGCCGCGGCGTAGAACACTTTCGGGTTGTGCCACGAGAGGAAGAACGGCGTGTTCCAGTTCCACCGCAGATCGGTGTCGACCGAGTCGGCGAGCTGCCGGGCACGGATGTCGGCGAGCCGCCGGCGCTGGTCCGCGGAGAGCGGCGTCGTCGAGTCGGGGCGCTCGATGAGGATCGAGTCCTCGAACTGCGTGTAGCGGTTGCGCCAGTTCGGCTTCTGCAGCGCCGTGCGCTCCCCCGTCACCAGGTCGATGCGCGACATGTTGCCGCCCTGCGACTCGGCGTACACGGTGTTCGGGTCGCTCGGGTCCTGTGCCGTCACGAAGCCGTCGCCGCCGGCCACCGTCGCCCACATCGCGCTCGTGATCGGGCCGCTCTTGCGCCGCGACGGGCCGCACCACGAGCCGTTGTCCTGCAGGCCGCCGCAGACGCGGTACGGCACGGCCATGTCGTAGCTGACGTTGTAGAACTGCGCGAGCGGGATCGTGTTCAGGAAGTTGTACGTGCCGCCCCGGTCGAAGGTGATCGCCACGCCGCCGTCGTCGCCGACCACGAAGCGCGACGGGTCGTTCGGGTCGATCCACTGCGCGTGGTGGTCGACGTGGATGCCGACCGTGGCGTTCCGGGCCGTCTTCCCGCCGTCGTCCGACACCTTCACCGGGGTCGACGACCAGTACACGCGGTCCGGGTTCTTCGGGTCCACGCGGACCTGCGAGTAGTAGAACGGCCGCACGTTCTCGCCGTTCGTGCGCGTCCACGTCGCCCCGCCGTCCTCCGAGCGATAGAGCCCGCTCGGCCGGGTCTGCGGGCGGTCGGCGCTCTTCGCCTTCGGCAGTGTGTCCGCCTCGACCATCAGATACATCACGCGCGGGTTCGACGCGGCGATGGCGATCTCGATGCGGCCCAACGTGCTCGTCGGGAGTCCGCCCCCCTTCACCTGCGTGAACGTTCGCCCGGCGTCGGTCGATTTCCACAGCCCGGAGCCCGGTCCGCCGGAGTTCAGGAAGTAGGGGCCACGCGCCCGCTCGTAGCTCGCCGCCCACACGATGTCGGGATTCGACGGGTCGAGCTCGACGTCGACGAAGCCGGCCTTGTCGCCGACGCTCTTGAGCAGCTGCCAGCTCTTCCCGCCGTCGGTCGTCTTGTAGAGACCGCGCTCGCCGCCACTCCGCCACGCCGGCCCCAGCGCCGCGATGTAGGCCACGTTCGCGTCGCGTGGGTCGACGACGATGCGCCCGACGTGCTCCGACCCCTTCAGCCCGACGAACTGCCAGCTCCGGCCGCCGTCGGCCGAGCGGTAGACGCCGCAGCCGGGCGAGATCGAGTTGCGGCTGTTCGGCTCGCCCGTTCCCAGGTACAGCACGTTCGTGTCGCTCGGCGCGATCGCGAGGTCGCCGCCCGAGACGCACCGCTCGGCGTCGAAGATCGGGCGGAACGTCGTGCCGTTGTTCGTCGTCTTCCACACGCCGCCCCCGGCGGCCACGACGTAGAACGTCTTCGACGGCGACGGAATCCCTTCGACGTCCGCGACGCGCCCACCCATGTTCGTCGGGCCGATCGGGCGCCAGCGCATCGACTGCATGCTGACGGAGTCGACCTTCATCGTCGCGGTCGTACGGGGCGACATCGCGGCGTTCGGCCCCCCGGCTTTCGTGACCGGTTGCTGCGCGAGGGCGACGGGCGCCGCGGCCGCGACGAGCGAGATCGCGGCGATCAGTACAGGAGAACCCACCGGATGTGGCATGGCTTCGCGAGTGGAGGAACACCGAACGACCGGACCGCGCGTCTCACGCGGGCGGTCAATGGCGCCAACAATACTCGCACGAAGAAATGTTTGTAGCGAGGGGAACGCAGAACGGGCCGGAGCGACGTTCGCTCCGGCCCGTTCTGCCGACGTGCGGGACCGCGGCTACGACCTCACACGCTCGTGTCGCGGCGGCGGCGCGCCACGACGCCGAGGCCGAGGAGCCCCGTGCCGAGCAGTGCCCACGTGCCGGGCTCCGGCGTCGCGAGCGCGCCGACCTGGACGAGCGCAGTCATCTGGAAGCTGCCCGTGTTCCCCGCGAACTGCAGGAAGGTCGGGAACGGCGCGGCCGTCGACGGATCGATGAGCGGATCGATGCCCGTGACGCGGAAGGACGAGATCCCGGCGCCGAAGCTGAACGGGTTGCCGCCCGACAGGCTCGAGCAGGTCGCCGCATCTGCCGGGTCGAGGCAGAGCGTGAACGGGCCCATCTGCCCCGGCAGGGTCGGGAGGATGACCGACGTGAACAGCGTGCCGTCGAGCGCGAGGTAGTCGAAGCCGTACGCGTTCGGCGGATCGAACCACCGGCCGCTCGGCGCGTTCCGGAAGATGAACGTCGGGCCGAGCTCCGGGAAATTCGGGCTCGGGGGATCGATCTGGCTGGGGAGGAGCGGGTTCGCCTGCGTCGCGCCCGGCACGCCGTCCTCGCTGTTGCGCACCTGGAAGACGTAGCGGCCGAGGATCGGATTGCCGTTCACGTCGAACGCGCCGAAGCTGTTCGAGATCAGCGCGCTCGGGCCGCCGTCGATGAAGTCACCGCTCACACCCGAGCCGGAGAGCTCGGTGTACGTGCCCGCGACGCCGGTGCCGGCCGAGAAGCCGGCGCGTGCCGGATTGCCGCCGAAGCCGTTGACGCCGCCGCTCGCGCTCCCCGTCTCCCAGTTGATCGTCTCGTAGTTGAACTCGATGTCGAAGTCGCCCGCGCGCACGTCCGCGCGCTCGATCAGGTTCAACTGGAAGGTGTTCGTCTTGTCGACCTGGCCGCTGTAGTACCCGACGTCGCTCCAGGTCACCGAAAAGACGTTGCGGCCGATGCCGTCGAACGTGCCCGCGCTGTAGGCGTTGAACGACGTGAACCCGATCGCGTCGGGACGCAGGATCGCGTTGCCGCTCGCGTCGAGCCCGAAGTTGCGCGTCCGGACGTTGCGCGTGTCGACGTCCGCGAAGAAGGGCGCGATGATCGGCGGAATGCCGCCGCTCGTCAGCCCGAACGGCGTGAACGTCTGCAGGCCTCCGCCGAACGTCACGTTGCCGTTGTTGTTCACCGAGAGCTGGGTGAACGTCTGCCCGAAGTAGTTGACCTCGAACCCGATGTTGATCGGGTAGAGGAACTCGTCGTCGTTGCCGGCGAACACGTTCTGGTGTCCGGTCGGGAGCGACCCGATCTGCGTGCTCTGGTCGGACGCGTAGATCGTCGCACGCGGGCCGCGCACGGGAGAGTTCTGTGCGACGGCGAGGAACGGCGTGGCGAGCACTGCCGCGATGGCTGTGACTCGAAGGGTGCGCATCATCTTCTTCCGGGAACTGGGTGGTGCTACTCGGTGAGGCAGCTGTGGCGGCGGGACGACGGAGGGGGCACTGCGAGGGCTATGATTGCATGCCCGACAGGAATCTGCAATAGCGCATCTCCCCCACACGGCTCACGCGTAGCGACGCTGCCGATCTGCTCACAGGCCCGCACACCGTCAGAGCCCCACGCCCAGGTGAGTCCGGACGTAGCTCACGAGCGCGCGCGCGAACGCCCCCGCGAACCGCTGCCGGTTCGCGTCCGTGTCGCGAATCCCTGGCGACGGCAGCTCCGCCTGCGCCCCGCAGACGACCCCGCCGCCGCGGCACCCATGGCGCGCCGTGTCGTAACCGCCGTTGAAGTACGCCGCGCCCGCCGGCCCCGGCATCGACGCGCTCGGCACCGCGGGGTATCCCTCGCGCTCGATCAGCGCGCCGAGGCTCGTCGCGCCGCGCAGGAGCGCGCTGAACGCGAGCGGTGAGGCCGCCGAGAGCGTCTGGATGCTGCTCGCCGTCTCGTAGCTCGGCGATGCGTCGAGCACGGCGTCGGTGCGATCGAGGTCCGCCCCGCGCAGCAGGTAGCCGAGCTCGATGCGCGCGTTCGGGTGCGCGTGCCCGTGCAGGTCGACGTACCACCCGCGCGACCAGCCGCGTGCGACGGCGGCTCGCGCCGAATCCAGGAAGGTGTGGTACTCGTGCCACGCGCCGGCCGCCGCCGCGTCGCCGCACGACGCCGCGAGGCTGTCCCGGTTCGCGTCGAGCTTGCGGCGCGCGAGGCGTGAGACGACGAGGTGGGCGCGCCGCCCGGTCTGCGCGGCGAGCGAGTCCGCGACGAGGCGCGCGAGCGCGAGCGTGTTGGCATCGTTCGTCGCGCTGAAGTCGTCGTCCGCCGAGCAGCGACTCTCCGTGCGGTCCGGGATCGTGCTCGGCGTGAGGTCGCCGCCGTGCGGGGCGGAGAGGATGATCGGCAGATCGCCCGCCGTGTAGTCGACGTAGCCGTTGACGCCGCTGTACGTCCGCCCCGGCTCCGTGCCGACGACGGGTGCCGCCGGTGCCGCCGGTGCCGCCGGTGCCGCCGGCGCCGCCGGAGTCGCCGGGGTGGCCGGGGTCGCGGGGGCGGTCGGAACGACCGGGGTCGTGGGCGCGCTCGTCGGTCCGCCCGACGTGCCACCGCCGCAGGCGAGCCCCCCCACCACCGCCGCCGTTCGGAGCGCCGCGAGCTTCCTCGCGGCGCTCCGAACGACCGACCGCGCGCGCGTCGTCACTTCGCCACCGGCATCCCCGACGTCACCCACGCCGTCCACCACAGGTCGCGCAGCATCGTCGCGCCGGCAGCCAGGCGCGTGGCGACGAACGCGCGGTGCGGGGCGCTCGTGGTCGTCGGCGTGAATGGTGCCTGCTTCTCGAGGTCGTAGAGACGCGTCAGCTCCGCGCTCGACCGTCGCAGGTAGGCGATCGTGCCGGCGCGCACGTCGTCGTGAACGCGGGCGTCGCGGGCGATGAGCGGCGTCACGGCGCCAGGAACGATCTGCGCCTGCACGAACGCGCTCTCGAACCGCCCGTGCATCGTCCGGTCGGTCGAGTAGCCGCGCGGGTTGTCGACGCCGCTCGCCCATCCGTTGTAGTGCTTGCTCGTGTGCATCGGGTTCGACCCGTCAGCGACGTAGTGGCCGAGGATCCCGGCGTCGTCGATGATGCGCTGCTCGATCCAGCGGCGCGTGGTCGAGTCGGGGGCGACGCGCCAGAGCCGGAAGTCCACGCGCAGCCGCTGCGTCAGCTCGACGATGCGGAACGGCAGCACGCCGACCGTCGGCGCGTCGAGCCTGAGCGCGCGGAGCGTGTCGGCGTACGCGTAGCGCGACGGCGCGGCGAGCGCGTTCACGAGGCGCTCGGTCGGCACCATGTCCGCGTTGAGGAAGTGGTCCGGCGCTGTCGCCGCGTCCAGTGCCGGGTCGAGCTCGCGCTCGGCGCGCTCCCGCCAGCGGTCGGGCTCGGGGTTCAGGTAGGCGAGCTGCAAGCTCGCGCGGCGGAAGAACGCGGGCATCGCCGGCGGCAGCGCGTCGGCCGCCGCCTTGCCGATCAGTCGGTGGCCGGCGTCGCCCCACGCCTCGGTCGCCGCGGGGCGCGTGAGCAGCACGGCGCCGGCCGCGGCGAGCGTGAGCGCGAGAGTCGAAGCGCGTCGCATGCGCCCATGCTCGCCCACCCGCTC
Source organism: uncultured Gemmatimonadaceae bacterium (assembly GCA_963843845.1). GTDB lineage: Bacteria > Gemmatimonadota > Gemmatimonadetes > Gemmatimonadales > Gemmatimonadaceae > Gemmatirosa. The sequence goes on from CAWJMB010000002.1 coordinate 666,851, forward strand.
GCCGGAGTCAACTCTCGGTTCGTTCGGCAGCGGCACGTTTCGGGCAGTGCGACGCCACGCATGAGCACACACGATACGAGGACGGCGTCACACGGCGGCCACGGCGATTCGAGCGTGGTGCGTGTCGGCGTGACCGCAGGCATCATCGGCGCGACAGCGGTCGCGCTCTGGTTCGTCGTCGTCGACCTCATCGCCGGACGACCGCTCTTCACTCCCGCGTTCCTCGGCGGCGTGCTCGCCGGCGACCCGAGCCCGCAGGTCGCCGCCGGACCGAACCGCCTGTGGTGGGCGGCGCTCTACACGCCGGTGCACTACCTCATGTTCGGCGTCGCCGGGGTCGCCGCCGCGGCCATCATGCGGCAGTCGGCGCGCATCCCCGCGGTCGGTGCGCTTTCCGTGATGCTGCTGTTGGCGTTCGCGGTCGCGTTCTCCGGCCTCGTCGCCGTGCTGGAACGCAGTGCGCTCGGCACGCTCGCGTGGTACCAGCTCGCGGCCGGCGGACTGGCCGGCGGGGTGGCGATGGGCGCGTACCTGTTCCTGCGCGGACGCACCCCGTCGCCTGACCCTGCCGCCGGTCGTCCATCTACGGCGTGAACTCCTTGTATCCCGTCTTCGTGTCCGCCCGCGTGATCGCGACGCGGTAGCGCACGCCGGCGGTGAGCCGCGGCTCGGTGTTGATCGTCTGCACCGCGCCGCCGGGCACGACGCCGTGCGTCACCGGCGACGGCAGCGCCTGCGCGAGGTGCGCGACGCCCCAGACGATCGTGCCCGGCGCCGAGGTGCGCACGATGCTCACGCTGTACCCGAGCCCGCCCGGCCACGTGTACGTCGGCGTGCCGCCGCTCGAGATCTGGATGTCGAACGCGCTCCCCCCCGAGCCGCCGTCGTCGGGACTCGTCGAGTCGGAGCCGCAGCTCGCCATGCCCGCGGCTGTCGCGATCGCGGCGCCGGCCACCAGCAGGCGGCGCATCACTTGGCCTTCTCCGCCGTGGCCGTCTTGCCGACCGCCATGTTGAACGCCATCGCGCTGCGCAGCACGCCGGCCGAGTACGCCGTCTTGTCGACCTTGAGCCCCCACGTCCCGCTCTTCGACTGCAGATCCGCGCCGAGCGAGCCGAGCTGCGACAGGCCGCTCGCGATCGCGTTGGCGAACTTCGGCGAGTCGTCACTCGCGTCGCCGATCACGCCCACCGAGTCGACGACGTCGCCGATCGCGCTCTTGAGCCTGATCGAGCCCCAGGCGCCTTTCGCGGTCCAGAACGGCGCGGAGCCGGTCACGACCATCTCGGGGAACACGCTCACCGAGGCGCCGCGCGACGAGATGCCGTGCTTCTTCGAGCCGGTCAGCAGTGGCGCGTCGACGACGAGCTCGGGAACCATGACCGCCGCGTCCATCTCCTTCGCGACCTTGCGGAAGCCCCAGCCGTAGCCCTGAAGCGGCGGGTCGATGGCCTGCGCGTCGCTCGGGAACGCCATCAGGTACGTGTTCTTCGAGCCCGTCGGGCCGCCGGTCGGCATGCCGTAGTCGGCGTCGGGCTTGTAGCGCTTCATCCCGGCGACGTCCGCATTGTCCTTGATGTCGTCGTAGGTCAGCACCGTGTACCCCGCCGTTCGCAGTCGAGCGACGAGGTCGTCCTGGACCTGCTTCGCGAGCGACTGCACGTACGCCTTGTCGAGACCGGCGACGACGAACTTCCCCTTCGCTTTGGCGGTGCGGTTGTCGCTCTCGAAGAACCGGCCCTGGTTCACGACCGTCAGCGAGCCGCGCGTCGCCAGCCGAACCAGTACCGTCGGGACGATGATCTTCGTCATCCCTTTGAAATGCTTTCCTCCGTCGACGTCGATCTTTCCATCGAGCGAGATCGGCTCGCCCTGATCGGACGCATGGGCGGCGCTCGGCGACGGCCCTTGAGCGGCGAGTGGGGCAGCGGTCAGCGTGGCGAGGGCGACGGCGAGCGTCGCGCGAGACAGCAGCGGCAGGGTCGGCATACGAGGCATCTCCAGAGGATGAATCAGGCACCGCGGGCGCGGCGCGACGAGCGTGGAGGGAAGATGGGACGCGACGTCATGCCGCTCTCAACATGTCAACAGGTTGTGGCGTAAGCAGTTACCTATGTCATCCTCCCACTTCCGCCTCGTCACGCTCGGCCGGATGGCGCTCGTCGCGCCGACGGGCGAGGAGGACGCGTCGCTCGGAACGCGGCGGCGGAAGCTCGCGCTGCTGGCACTGCTCGCGCTCGCCCGGCGTCCCCTGTCGCGCGACCTGCTCGTCGAGATGTTCTGGGGCGACCAGGCGGAGGAGCGCGCCCGCCACTCGCTGAGCGACGCGCTGTCGCACCTCCGCCGCGCCCTCGGCGCCGGCTCGATCACGACGCGGCGGGCGGAAGTGGCGCTCGATCCGGCGACGCCGCTCGCGGTCGACGTGCTGGAGTTGGCGGCCGCCGCCGACGCGCGTCGGTGGGGGGACGTCGTCGCGCTCTACGCCGGACCGTTTCTCGACGGCGTGCACGTCGCCGGGTCGCCGCGCTGGGAGCAGTGGGTGGACCAGCAGCGTCGCCAGATCGACGCCGCGTTCGAGAGCGCCTGCCGCGCCGAGTGTCTGCGACTCGCCGCCGAGGGAGAGAGAGGAGACGAGGGCGCGTGGAGCGACTGCGCCGAGCTGGCGCAACGCTGGCTCGATCGTGCCCCACTTTCCGGAGACGCGGGTCGCCATCTCGTCGTGGCGCTCGCCGCGGACGGGACGCGTGACGCGGCCGTCCGCTCGCTCGACGAACACGACCGGCTCGTGCGGCACCTGCGCGCCGAGTACGGCGCGGCGCCCGATCCGGCGGTGACCGAGGCTGCGCAGGTGGTCGCAGCGCGACTGGCGACGATCCCGGCTGCGATCGTGCCGGATCGCGGGGAGGATGCTGCGCCGGGTTCCGTGCCGAACGCCGCGACCGGCCCGGCGCCGAGCGAGCCGCAGCCGGGATCGCGAGCCCGCTCCGCGTTCGGCCGTCGCGCACTCGTCGTCGGGGCGGTCGCGGCGACGCTGCTGATCGCGGCCGCCGTCATCGTCGCGACGGGGCGCCCGTGGCGTGGCGCCGACCTGCAGGCCGCGGCCCCGGGGCTGAGCGGACGAGTGCTCGTCGCCGACCTGCAGAGCAGCGGCGCCGACTACGCGTATGCGCTCCTCGTCGGCGAGGCGCTGCGCATCGGACTCGCCGCGACGCCGTCGCTCCGCGTCGTCGACGCCGGGGCGGTGGGGAGCGCGCTCGTCCGCGTGCAGCGCCCGTCGACGACGCCGGTCGACGCGCTCGTGGCGCGCGAGCTCGCTCGCAACGAACGGCTCGCGGCGATCGTCGTCGGCTCGGTGCGCGTCGGCCCGAACGGCGTCGCGCTCGCGGCGTCGATCGAATCGCCGACCGGGACCGTTCTCGCGCGAGCGGACGCGGTCGCGGCCGACACGACGCAGCTCATCGCCGCGGCCGACACACTCGTTCGCCAGCTTCGGCGCGGCATCGGTGACGGCGCGAACGACGCGGCGACGTCCTCACTCGCCGCTGTCGCGACGACATCGCCGCGCGCCCTCGAGCGCTACACACAGGCCGCACGCGCCGAGCGCGACGGCGGCATGGGCGACCGCGCGGTCGCGCTGCTCGAGGAGGCCGTCGCGCTCGACACGACGTTCGCGCTCGCCTACCGCCGCCTCGGACTGCTCCTCGACGAGAATCCGTATACGCGGGCGCGCATGGTCGATGCGCTGACGCGCGCGGAGCGGCACGCCGACCGCCTTCCCCCGCGCGACCGGCTGCACACCGCGGGCGTGTATCACATGCTCGTCACCGGTGACTACGGACGCGCCGCCGCGCTCTACCGCGAGATGCTCGCGCTGCAGCCCGACGACGGCGGGTCGTGGCACAACCTGGGCATGATCTACCAGTACATCGGCGACGAGCGGCGGGGCGCCGACGCGTACGCCCGTGCGATCGCGATCGACCCCCGCAGCGCGTCGACCTGGTCGAACCTCATCGACGCCCGCTACGCGTCGGGCGACTCGGCTGGCGCGTGGCGGGCGATCGAAGAGATGAGCCGAACGCTCCCCGGGCATCGCGTTCTCTTCTCCCAGACCGCCGCGCTCGCCGCCGCCGACGGCGATTTCGCGCGGGCCGAGCAGGAGCTGTCGTCGTCGATCGCGGCGAACCCGAACAGCCCGCGCTCGATGGCGATCGACTACGCACTGCTCTCGTCGGTGTACTGGGCGGCCGGGCGCACCGACGACGGCGACGCGGCGCGGCGCGAGGCGATCCGGCTCGATCGGCGGCGCCGCGCGCACGAGACGGCGCTGCAGGGAGAGCTCGTGCTCGCCGCCGCGGCCGCCTGGCTCCGGCACGATCCGGGTGAGACCCGCCGCCGAGTCGTCGCCGCGCTCGCCGCGACGCCGATCGACCGCCTACCGCCGCTCGACCGGCCGTATCTCGACCTCGCGACGGCGTGGGCGTTGGGCGGCGATCCGGCGCGCGCCAGGGCGACCCTCGCGACGTACGAGCGGCTGACTCCCGAACCGGTCCGCCGCCAGAACGCCGGCGCCTGGCATCAGGCGCTCGGCAGCGTCGCGCTCGCGGAGCGACGGTATGACGACGCGATCGCGGAATTCCGCCGCGTCGCCGGCCCGCTCTGCACCGTCTGCGGGCTCGGCGAGCTGGCGGTGGCGTACGACGCGGTCGGCAGGGCCGACTCGGCGCGTGCCGTCTCCGCGCGCTTCCTGCGCACGCGGACACTGCGGCGGGTCGACATGACCGACGGCTTCCACCGCCGGCGCGCGCTCGAGCGCGTGGGTACGGAGCGCGCGCTCGCCTCGCGGTCTACTGCACCGTCTTCGTGACCGGCGTGCCGAGCCCGCGCAGCGCGTTCCAGATGAGCGGGAACGTCGCGAGGGTCTGCGCGCGGTACTGCGGCCGGAAGCCGTAGAGCACGACGTGGCCTTTCCCCTGTCTGACGTCGACGAGCGCTCCCTTCCCGGCGATGCGCTGCCCGCCCAACAGCCACCCCGAGAGTAGCGCGTCGCCCTGCGCCGGGTAGCGGGCGACGATCGTCGCGCGGCTCGGGTCGGTGACCTCGAACGCCGGGCTGCTCTCGAACCACGCCATCGGCTGCGGCGCGGTCATTCCCTGCGCGAGCGGGTGGGTGGTGTCGAGCTCGATGCGGAAGATCGACCCGGGCGCGTAGAAGTCGGTGGGGCGCGCGTCGGCCAGCACGTTCTTGACCGGAAGGGCGAGCGCCTCGATCGCGTAGTCGCTCGCGTCGTTGAACGCGAGCACGGTGCCGCCGTTCTCGACGAACGCCTTCAGCGCCGCGGCGCCTTCCGCGCCGACGCCGCCCTTGAGCGAGTCGGGGTATGCGCCGCCGGGCCCGCCGGCGATCGCGCGCGACGCCTGGTCCGGCAGGATGAGCGCGTCGAACTTCGCGTTCAGGTTGCCGGCGCGCAGATCCTTCGCGTGCACGACGGTGAACGGGATGCGGTGCTGATCGAGCACCCACCGCGTCCACCCCTCGTCCATCGACGGCGAGTAGTTCTGGAAGATGGCGACGCGCCGCGCGCGACTGTTCGTGAGCCCGCGCGCGACCCACGGCGTCTGCGCGACGCTCGGCATCGGCACGCTCGCCGCCGTCACCGAATCCTTGATGAACGCGACGTCGAAGCCCATCAACAGCGGGAGCGTGTGCGCGGTGACGTCGTACGGCCGCTTCGGCGGCCCGCCCGGATACTCGTACAGATTCGGGTACGTCTGCCGTTCGAGCAGCGATTTCGCGAACGCGCCGTACGGCTGCGCCGTGTAGATGACGACGCTCCCCGCCGGATACGTGGTGCCGTTCGCCGAGAACGCCGCCGTCGCGCGCCGCAGCTCGACCTGGCCGCGCTGCAGGATGCGCACGGCCGCGTTCACCGCCGTGTCGCGCGACGGCTGCGCCGGGATGACGATCGTCGCGGGCCAGTCGGAGCGTCCGGGCGCCTTGCTGCCCAGCAGCGCGTTCCGCTGTACCTGCACGGCGCTCGACACCCACTGCGCGCGGTCGTCCGCCGCCTGCGCGAGCAGCGCGATCGTCGCGGCGGTCTGGTACGTCACGATGTCGCCGATCGTCCACCGCCCGCCCGGCCACACCGACAGGAAGTCGACTCCCGCCTGCTTCGGGTCGACGTTGTAGCCCGGGCGCAGCGACGCGAACGGCACGTCGATCGGCGACGCCATGTTCGCGCTCGCCGTCTCGGTGAGGATGCGGATCGCCCCGTGGTAGTGCTGGAACGCGCGCGCCGGCGTCCACGCGTCGTAACTCGTGTTGTTCGCGACGCCGGTGAATCCCTGCGACAGCATGCGCCACGTCATCGCCTTCCCCATCTGCGCGACGCCGGCCATGAGGATCGGGTCGATGTTCGGCTCGATCGGATCCATGTACGGCGGGATGAAGATGCGCGTCCCGTTCGCCCCCTGCTGGTGGATGTCGTTCACGATCTGGGGGTGCCACACGTTGTACAGCGAGTCGATCACCATCCGCGTCTCGGCCTGCGTGAACGCGTACCAGTCGCGGTTGTTGTCGTGCCCCGTGTAGTAGTGGTAGAGCAGCGGGGGCTGCGACCCTTCCCACGCGGTGCCTAACGACGCGCGATACCAGTCGCCGACGATGTCCACCCCGTCGGGGTTGAGGCTCGGGACGAGGATCACGATCGCGTCGCGGCGGATCGCCTTCGCCTCCTCGTCCTCACCGCCCGCGACACGCTCGGCGATCTTGAGGGGCGACATGATGCCGCCGACCTCGGTCGAGTGAATGCTCGACGTCACGAGCACGACGACCTTGTCGGTGCCCAACGCCTGCCGTACCGCCTCCGGCGACGCGCCGCGCGGGTCGGCGAGCAGGCGTTGCGCCTCCTGGTAGCGCGACAGATTCGCGATCGTCGCCTCGTCGCTCAGGAACGCCGCGATGAACGGCCGCCCGAGCGTCGTCCGGCCTAACGTCTTCACCGTGACGCGCGGCGACGCCGCGTCGAGCGCCTGGAAGTACGCGACGACTTGCCGCCACTCGGGGAGCCGCCGGTCCGTGCCGGGCTCCCAGCCGAGGACCGAAGTCGGGGTCGGGAGCTGCGCGGCGAGGGCGGCGGGAAGGGCCGCGACGAGGGCGGCGAGCAGGCGGAGGCGCATGAGCACGGAAGGGCGTGGTCGGCGAGGGGCGTCCCGTACTCTACGCTGCGGGCGCGCCAGAACAACGCCCCCCTCTGCCGCCGCGTATACTCCCCGGCGTCCGTCCGCCGCGTCACCCCACCGCTGCCCATCTCCATGCTCACCCTGCCCCTCCGCCGCTCCCTCGGTGCGTCGGCCCTGCTCGCCGCCATGCTGCTGCCGGCCGCGGCGACCGCCCAGCGCCGCATCACGACGCCGAAGGAGGAATTCGGCTTCAACATCGGCGACGACTACCAGCCTCGCGAACTACACGCAGTTCGAGAAGTACTGGCGCAAGCTCGCGACCGAGAGTCGACCGCGCGAAGCTCGTCGAGATCGGCAAGAGCGAGGAGGGGCGTCCGCAGCTGATGATGATCATCTCGTCGCCGGCGAACCTCGCGAAGCTCGACCGCTACAAGGAGATCTCGCGCCGCCTCGCGTTAGGCCTCAGCGCGCGACTCGAACGAGGCGCGCGCGCTCGCGAAGGAAGGCAAGGCGGTCGTCTGGATCGACGGCGGCCTGCACGCCACCGAGGTGCTGGGCGCCGCGCAGCTCATCGAGACCGTCGTACCAGCTGCTGTCGCAAGACCGACGTCGAGACGATGCGCTTCCTCGACGACTGCATCATCCTCGTCGGCGCACGCGAACCCCGACGGGATGGAGCTCGTGTCGAACTGGTACATGAAGGACGCGGACGACGAAGAAGCGCGAGCATGAACATCCCGCGTCTCTACCAGAAGTACGCGGGGCACGACAACAACCGCGACTTCTACATGTCGAACACAGAAGGAGTCGCAGAACGTCAACCACGTGTTCTACTGGGAGTGGTTCCCGCAGATCGTCTACAACCACCACCAGACCGGGCCGGCCGGCACGGTGATGTTCGCGCCGCCGTTCCGCGACCCGTTCAACTACAACTTCGACCCGCTCATCCCGGTCGGCATCGACCTCGTCGCGGCGTCGATGCACTCGCGCTTCGAGGCCGAGGGCAAGCCGGGCGTCACGATGCGTTCCGGCTCGACGTACTCGACGTGGTGGAACGGCGGCCTGCGCACGACGGTCGTACTTCCACAACATGATCGGCCTGCTCACGGAGACGATCGGCAACCCGACGCCGACGACGCATCCCGTTCATCCCCGAGCAGCAGCTGCCGCGCGCCGACCTGCCGTATCCCGATCGCGCCGCAGGAGTGGCACTTCCGCCAGTCGATCGACTACTCGCTGACCGCGAACTGCGCGGTGCTCGACATCGCAGCCGCGCAGCGCGAGAACCTGCTGTTCAACATCTGGCAGATGGGCCAGCAACTCGATCGACCGCGGCATCGCGCGACTCGTGGACGACGACGCCGAGCGAGATCGACAGCGTGCGGAAGCTCGCCGAAGCGCGCGAGCCCGCGCCGCGCGGCCGGCGGTCCCGTCGGCGACGCGACCGGCGCCGGCAGCGCCGTCGCCTGACCGGCCGAGCAGTTCCGCACACTTCCTGCGCGACCCGGCCAAGCGCGACCCGCGCGGCTACATCCTCCCGAGCGACCAGCCCGACTTCCCGACGGCGACGAAGTTCATCAACGCGCTGCGCCACGCGGGCGTCGACGATGCACCGCGCCACGGCGCCGTTCACGGTCGCGGGCAAGCGGTACCCGGCGGGCTCGTACGTCGTGAAGAGCGGCCCAGGCCTTCCGGCCGCACGTGCTCGACATGTTCGAGCCGCAGGACCACCCGAACGACTTCGCGTATCCGGGCGGCCCGCCGAAGCGCCCGTACGACAACGCCGGCTACACGCTCGCGTACCAGATGGGCGTGCAGTTCGACCGCATCCTCGACGGCTTCGACGTGTCGGGACTCACCGAGGTGCAGGGGCTGGCCGCGGTGCCGCCCGCCAAGATCGCGACGACGAGCGGCGCCGGCTATCTCGTCAGCCACGAGATGAACAACGCCTTTCTCGCCGTGAACAAGGCGCTGAAGGGCGGCGCGGACGTGTATCTGCTGAAGGCGCCGATGAAGGCCGGCTCGACGACCTACCCGGCCGGCACGTTCTGGATCGCGTCGAACCGCACGACGACGACGATGATGCAGGACCTCGCCCGCACGCAGGGCGTCGCGTACGAAGCGACGTCGTCGCGCCCGAGCGGCGACGCGCAGAAGCTTCGCCAGATGCGCGTCGGCCTCGTCGACCAGTACGGCGGCTCGATGCCGTCCGGCTGGACGCGCCTGCATCTTCGAGCAGTACGACTTCCCGTACAGCGTCGTCTATCCGAAGGAGCTCGACGCCGGCAACCTCGCCGCGAAGTACGACGTGCTCGTCTTCCCGTCGGGCACCATTCCGGCGTTTCGCGAAGCGGCGTTCGGCGGGCGCGGCGGCGGCGGCTTCGGCGGCGGCGCGATGGACACGCTCTCGATCCCCGCGGAGTTCCGCCCCTGGCTCGGCCGCGCCACGGCCGACAAGCACGGTTCCGCAGATCAAGCAGCTTCCTCGAGGCCGGCGGTACCGTCGTCGCCGTCGGCTCGTCGGCGAACCTCGGCTACCACCTCGGCCTGCCGATGGAGAACGCGCTGACCGAGAACGGCGGACGCGATCTCCCCGCGGACAAGTACTACATCCCCGGCTCGGTGCTGCGTGTCGCGGTCGACACGACGAAGGCGGTCTCGTACGGTGTCGGCACGAACGGCATGGTCGACGTCTTCTTCGACAACAGCCCCGCCTTCAAGCTCGGCGCCGACGCGGCGGCGAAGGGTGTTCGCCCGCTCGCCTGGTTCGACACGAAGACGCCGCTGCGCAGCGGGTGGGCGTGGGGGCAGACGTACCTCGATGGCGCCGTCCAGGCGGCGGAAGCGAAGGTCGGGCAGGGGAACGCTCTACCTGTTCGCGCCGGAGATCACGTTCCGGGCGCAGCCGTATGGAACGTTCAAGTGGCTGTTCAACGGCATCTACTCGGCGCCGCCGGCGGGACCCACGGCGATGTGACGTCGTGCGGGGCAGGTGTACGGCGTGACGACGAACGGCCCGCTCCGATGTGGAGCGGGCCGTTCGCGCATCGGCCTGCGATCGTGTCGCTCGTCGCTGCCCCGGCGCTCGGCGATCCGAACGGTCGATGCGCGCGAGGGCGGCGCTCCATGTCAGCGCTCCGGGGGCAGCGCACCGCGGCGTCGCGCGACGTGAGGGGTGTCGCACCGCGTGTGCGGCACTGAGCGCGGGAAGAGCGATCCTCTGGGCGCGTGCCACGAAACACGCGCGCCGACCCGGGAACCGGATCGGCGCGCGCACCGCCGCCCGCGTGACGCGGACCGCTTCAACTGGGGCGGGTGGATTCGAACCACCGATCTGCCGATTAACAGTCGGCTGCTTTGCCAGCTCAGCTACGCCCCATCGCACTCGGCCGCTCGCAGCGGCAGAGCGGCCGACGATCGCAAAGCTAAATCGTCGGACTGCCTTACGACAGGCGGGACTCGACGTTCTTCCCCCCGCTCGAGGAGACTCCGCAATGACGCTCGCCCCTGTCGCGCATCGGCACGTCCGGCTCGTCGCGTCGCGCGCCGCGCTCGTCGCATTCTGCGTACTCGCCGAGGCGGCGAGTGCGCAACCGTTCGCCGTCGCCGAGCGCGTCCGCGTCGCCGAGTACAGCGGTCGGGCACAGCGGAGCGACGTCGTCGTCGCCGACGTGTCTGGATTCGCGACCGATCCCACGACGGACGTCGGTGTCTACTGGGCTGGTGGCCCGCGCTCCCCGCTGGGATCGTCGTTCGCCTTTCCCGGGGGCGCACGGCTCCCCACGGAGCAGAGCGCCGCACGCTACCGGTCGGGGGCAGGCGATGCGTTCGACGGTGTGGCCCGGCTGCTGATCCGCGATGCGAACGGCGTCGCGCGGTCGGGGTGCACCGGGGCGTTGATCGGCGACCGCCACCTCCTCACCGCCGCCCACTGCGTGGCGAGCGACGCGTCGACGATCGTGGCCGGGAGCGTCGACGCGACGTTCCTGACCGCGGGGGGTACGCGGACGATCGGGTCGCGTGCGATCCACGTCATGCCAGGCTACACCGGCTCGGTCGTCGACACGCGCGACGTCGCGATCGTCGAGCTCGAACGTGCGGCCGATCCGTGGATTCCGCGCTACGCGCTGTTCGGCGGCAATCCGCTGTTCGAGCCGATGATCCAGGTGGGCTACGGAATGACCGGCAACGGGATCACGGGCGCGGTCGTCAACACGCTGTTCGACGACGTCCCGACTCGGCGCCTGTCGTGGCAACGGTGGGAGCTCTCGGGCGACGAGGCGTTCGTGTACGCTGGCGGCGCGCCCGGCGGCGCGATCCTCTACGCGGACTTCGACGGCGGGAACGGCGCGACGCTCCGCTTCCCCGTCACAGGCGAGTCGTACGGTGTCGGAACCCCCGACGACAACAACTACAACTGCCAGCTCAGCGCGGCGATCTTCTCGGACCTCGACCCGAGCCTCCTCGACGCGATCTGCTTCGACGGGTTCTCCACGGATGAGCCGCCGCACGTCGGCTACGACGAGCTCGAGGGGGCGATCGGCGCCGGGGACTCGGGCGGGCCGGCGTTCGTCGTCGCCGCGGACGGGTCGCTGCAGATCGCCGGGGTCACGTCGTTCGGCGACTATTTCTGCGTCCCCGACCAGCGACTCGACGCGCTGACGGGGGTACCCGCGCCACGATCGGATCTCGAATGCCTCACCGTCGGCTTCCCGCGCGGCTACATCGCGGTGTCCGGCTTGTTCAGCACGCAGACCGGACACGTCTTCGTCGGCGCCGGTCCACAGCGCGCGTTCGTCGCCGCGGCACTCGTCCCCGAACCGGCGACCGCGTTACTTCTCGCCACCGGACTGCTCCCGGTCGTCTTCGTCGTTCGCCGACATTCGAGTCGATGCGCCGCTTCACATTCCGTTCGTCTCCGTCGACCGCGGTCCTCACGTCCGCCGCCGTCGCGCTGAGTGCATGCCTTCCGCGCGTGACGCGAGTCGCCGGCGCACAGTCGCCCGCCGTCGTGCGCCCGGCGCCGGTCGTCACGGTGGGCGACGGCGTCGTCGCGGGAAGCTTCACGGCCGGCGCGTTCGCCGCGCTCGCCGTCGACCGGCGCCTGGCCCACTGGACGCAGCGTCCGGAGCTGCAGCGTGACCGGGGGCTTCGACGGAGCTCGGCGGCGCTGCGGCTCGCCGCGCAGCCCGGCCTCGCCGTCGCGCTGCCGATCGTCTACGGCGTGGCGCGACTCCGCGACGATCGCACGACGGCGTCGACGGCGCTGCACGCCGGCGAGGCGGTGGTGATCGGGAGCGTCGTGACGACGGCGATCAAGCTGACCGTCGGACGGGCGCGGCCGGCGGTGAGCATCGACGATCCGCACACGATGCGCTCGCTGCGCGGTTCGTGGCGGAGTGGCGAGTTCCGGTCGTTCCCGTCGGGGCACACGACGATTGCCTTCGCCGTCGCGTCGGCGATCACAGCCGAGCAGACGCGACGGCGTCCCAACGATCGGTGGTCGAGTGGCGTGCCACTCTACGGGCTCGCGTCGCTCGTCGGGCTGTCGCGCATGTACGACAATCGCCACTGGGCGAGCGATGTCGTCGCCGGCGCGGGCATCGGGACGCTCGCCGGCGTCACGGTCGTTCGCTTCAATCGCACGCGCCCCGACAACCGCGTCGACCGCTGGCTGCTCGGGGTCTCGCTCGGCGGCGATGGGCGTGCGGTGCCGCTCGTCGCCCGTCGCGCGGAACGCCGCTGATCGCCGAGCGTCGTCTTCGCAGCAGCAGCGGGACGGCGCGCCGTGCCGCCGCCGCTCGGAATCGGTCGTCCGGCGTCCAGAAGGCGGCTGCGTACTGGCGCGACGGCGTCGGAACTGGTAGTGTGGCGCGCGTGCTGCGCGCTCACTGACCGTACTTCGAGATGGCGGTTGCGCCGCACGGCCCTCCCCTCAGCTCGGCGCTCGTGCCGCCGGGATGCCGTTCGACGTCCTCCCCGCCCCCGATGTCCCCCCGCCTCTCCACACGCGTCGCGCTCCTCACGATCGGCCTAGCTGGCGGTGCCGTCCGCATGCACGGCCAGGCCGTACAGCAGCCGACCCAGGCGTCGCTGCCGTCGTTCTCTCCGATGGACGTCGCCGTTGGCAGCATCATCACGTCGTCGTACATCACCACGGCGGACAACGCGAACCCCAACGGCGTCGGTGTCGCCACCGCTGCCACGCCGTCGGGGAGCTCGAGCGGCTACAACGATCCGGCGCTCGGGTTCAACAACGCGCGGTACTGGGCGAAGGACGCGCAGTACAGCGGCGTCACCCAGCTCATCATGAGCTACAGCACGCTCAACACGACGACGGGCGTACCAGGAGCCGCGTCGTTCATCTGCACCGGCGCGCTCATCAACAACGGCTTGTCGGTACTGACGGCCGCGCACTGCGTGAACAACTACGCGCAGACCGCGTCGAACGGGCAGACGACGACGTTCACGCTCACCGGCGTGCAAGTCCGTCTCGGGCAGCAGTTCGGCGGAAACACCACGGCGGAGCCCGGCGCCGGCGCGCCGAACACGAACCAGGCGTTCAACTACGTGCAGAACGTCGGCGCGTCGAGCGTCGTGATCCCGCCGGAGTACACCGGCTCGGTCATCGACCAGCGCGACATCGCCGTGATCAATCTGAGCACGATGGCGCCGTCGATCTACAGGTCGTACGAGCTGTACACCGGCAGTGCGATCGGGATGACGTACAACATCGCCGGGTGGGGCGGACGCGGGAATGGCAATGACGGCACCTTCGCGAGCGGAGTGGCCGGCGGGCGTCTCCGGCAGGGGCTGAACATCTTCGATCTCTCCTACGCCGACGCGCGGTTCACTCCCGAGTTCATGACGTTCATGTTCGGCGCCGCGGGGGCGCAGGACGTCTACCTCTCGGACTTCGACAACGGCGTCGATGCGAACGACGCGCTGTGCCGGCTGTCGTTCGGAACGCTGAGCGGAACGCCGCTCTGGACCGGCGCGGCGCGACCGTGCAACACCGGTGTCGGGATCGACGAAGTCAGCAGCGCGGGCGGCGATTCGGGCGGGCCGTCGTTCATCGACGGCCGGATCGCCGCGATCACGTCGTTCGGGCAGACGTTCGGCCCCGGCTTCTTCGGCGACTTCAAGGCCGGCCTGAACTCATCGTTCGGCGAGATCAACGGCATGACCCGCGTCGACATCAACGCGGCGTGGGTCTCATCGGTCGTCGCACTCGCGGCGCCGGAGCCGGCGACGTTCGTGCTCGTCGGCGGCGGGTTGCTCCTGCTCGCCGCCGCGGCGCGCCGTCGTCAGGCCTGAGCGACCGTCTCGCGCTTCGACCTTCGACGCGCATCGTGTTGTCGCATATCGACATACGAGCAGCGTTCCCCTAGCGGGAGCACTCGAGCGGGGCGATATTGCGGAGTACCGCACTCGTTCCGACACATCAGGCGCGCCTCGTGCAGCGCCTTCTGTCACGGCCTCGGCAGCGCTGCCGGGGCCGTCTCGCTTTTCAGGGTTGTGAGAACCATGTCCGCTCTTTCGATCGCCGACGCTGATCATCCAGTGTCCGAAGCTGCACCCGACGCCGACGGCTTCGCCGCGCTCGGCCTCCGCGCCGAGCTCCTCACCGCGCTCAGCACGCTCGGCTACGAGGAGCCGACGCCGATCCAGCGGGCGGCGATTCCCGTGCTGCTCGAAGGGCGTGACGTGCTCGGCCTCGCCGCGACCGGGACCGGGAAGACGGCGGCGTTCGCGCTGCCGCTGCTCGGTCGGATCGCGGACGCGCGCAACCGCGACGGGTCGCCGGCCGCCCTCATCCTCGTCCCGACGCGCGAGCTCGCGATGCAGGTCGCCGAGGCGGTGCACAAGTACGGACGGACGCTCGGCGTGCGGGTGCTCGCGATCTACGGCGGGGCGCCGATGGGGCGGCAGCTCGGGGCGCTCGAGCGCGGCGTCGACGTCGTCGTCGCGACCCCCGGCCGCGCCCTCGACCACATCGGTCGAGGAAGCCTGCGGCTGGACAGCGTCGCGATCGTCGTGCTCGACGAGGCCGACGAGATGCTCGACATGGGGTTCGAGGAGGAGCTGCGCGCCATCCTCGAGGCAACGCCCACCGAGCGGCAGACGGCACTCTTCTCGGCGACCATGGCGCCGCAGGTCGTGCGGATCGCGAACGCGCATCTGCGCGAGCCGGTGCGCGTCGAGATCGCACGCGAGCCGATGGCCGCGGGAACGGTGCCGAAGGTGCGGCAGACGGCGTACGTCGTGCCGCGCGCCCACAAGCTCGCGACGCTCGGCCGCGTGCTCGACCTCGAGGCGCCGACGAGCGCGATCGTGTTCTGCCGCACGCGGACCGAGGTCGACGAACTCACCGAATCGCTCGCCGGTCGCGGGTGGAGCGCCGAGGCGCTGCACGGCGGGATGGGGCAGGAGGCGCGCGACCGCGTGATGCGCCGATTCCGCGCGGGGCAGCTCGAGCTGCTCGTCGCGACCGACGTCGCGGCGCGCGGACTCGACGTCGAGCATGTGTCGCACGTGGTCAACTACGACGTGCCGAGTGCGTCGGAAGGGTACGTGCACCGCATCGGACGGACGGGGCGCGCCGGCCGCGAGGGCGTCGCCGTGACGATCGCCGAGCCGCGCGAGCACCGACTGCTGCGCAACATCGAGCGGCTGACCGGGCAGCGGATCGAGATGGCGTCGGTGCCGTCGGTGGCGGACCTGCGCGCGCGGCGGCTCGATCTGACACGGGCGGCCGTGCTCGACGCGCTGACCGCGGCACAGAGCGATCCCGAGTCGCTCGACCGCTTCCGCGGGATCGTCGAGACGCTCGGCCGCGACTTCGATCTCATGGACCTGGCGGCGGCAGCGGTGCAGGTGGCGCACGAGGCGACGGCCGGCGACGGGGCAGAGGACGAGGTCGAGATCCCGACGGTGACGATCGGTGAGTTCCGCGGGCGCGGCGCTCCGCCGGCGCGCGGCGGGCGCTACGGGCGCTTCGAGGGTCGGCCGCACGAGCGGGGTGAGTATCGCGATCGCGCCGAGCGGGATCCCGCCGACCCGCGACCCGAGCGTGGGGCGCGTTCGGAGCGGCCGGAGCGGCCGGAGCGGCCGGAGCGAGGTGGCGGGCGTGCCGAGCGGGGCGATCGCGGCGAGCGGGGCGACCGGGGTGGACGGAGCGATCAGTGGGTCACGACGCGCGTCTACGTCGGCGCGGGACGGAAGGCTGGTGTGCGGCCGGCCGACCTCGTCGGAGCGATCGCGAACGAGGCGGGGCTGCAGTCACGCTCGATCGGGGCGATCGAGATCACCGATCGCTTCTCGCTCGTCGAGATTCCCGAGACGATGGTCGACAGCGTCGTCGACGCGTTGCGCGGCACGACGATCAAGGGGAAGCGCGTCGTCGTACGGCGGGACCGCGATCGTTAGTCTGACTTGCCCGGTGCGCATGGCATCTTCGTGCTCGCGCCGGTCGGCGGCGCGGTCGGAGCGCGGATTCGCGCCGTGCAGGAGCGGTTCGATCCGAAGCTCGCGCGCGAGTCGCCGCCGCACGTGACGCTGGCCGGCTCGTCGGGTGTCGGCCCGATCGTGCCGGAGACGTCGGTCGACCAGCTCCGCGCCGCGCTCGCGCCGATCGCGGCGACGACGGCGCCGCTCGCGCTGCCGTTCGCGCTGCCGCACCGCTTCATGAGCACGAACATCGTCGTGCTGCCGCTCGACCCGCACGGCGTCGTGCGGCGGCTACACGACCGCATCGCGCAGAGCGGGCTGAGGTTCGCGCGGGCGAAGTTCACCTTCACACCGCATGCGACGCTCAGCTTCTATCCGACGCTGTCCCGTGACGCGGTACGGTCGCTGCTCGCCATGCGCTTCGATGAGCCGGCGGTCCTCGACCGCCTCGTGCTGTCGTACACGCGCTGGCCGCAGCCCGCGGTGACGATGCTGGATCTGCCGCTCAGCGGCGCCTGACGCGAGCGCCTGACGTCATCGCCTGACGTCATCGCCTGACGTCATCGCCTGACGCGAGTGGCTGACGCGAGTGGCTGACGCGAGCGCCTGACGTGTCGGCGCGCGGTGTCGATCAGCCCGCGGTGCTCGGACGCAGGCGCCGGTACGCGTCGGTCGCGTGCCGGAGTTGCAACAGGGCCGACGCCTCGAGGTCGTAGTCGATCGTGAGTTCGCCGAGTCGCTCGGTCGAGTGCTTGCCGTCACCGAGGTTGCGGCCGGCGCGGGTGGTCGTGCGTACGCGGCTCGCGAACTCGCGGCTCGCCATCCACATCGCATTGGCGGCCTGCCAACAGGCGGCGTCGCTGTCGGCACACTCGCGCGTCGCCGACGTCTCGTAGATCGCGGCCATCTCGATCAGCGCTTCGTCGCTGATGACGACGAGCGACCGCGCGGCGCGAATCTCCACGCTCAGCCCCCCTTCGCGGACGAGGCGCGCGTGGCGCTCGTGCAGCCGGATGCATTCGATCGCGCACCGGCACAGGGCGTCCGCACGCTGACGGAACGCGACGACGTCGCGGGCGTCGGCAGGCGCGGAAGGCGGATCGAGGGTGCCGGTCGCGGCAGGAGTCGACTTCGACATGGTACGACGGTGCGGCGTGGACGCGCTGGCGCAGCGCGCGAGGTGGGAGCGGACGCCGGCGTGGAGACGACGAGCGTGAAGTATAGGCAACCCGGGAGATGGGACGTAGTGTTGTTCCATGTCCCCCACGTCCCCTCAGGCGCACGCCCACCTACGCGTCGAGACGTCGGCGGCGGGGGTCCGCACGATCGTGCTCGACCGCCCCGATCGGCTGAACGCGGTCAACCCGGCGCTCGCGTCGTCGTTTCCCGCGGCGATCGACGAGGCGGCGGCGGACGACGCGGTGCGCGTGGTCGTGGTGACCGGCGCCGGGCGTGCGTTCTGCGCGGGGCTCGATCTGCGCGACCCGGCCATGCTCGGCGCGCGCACGCTCGGCGAGCGGCTCGATCCGCTCGCGTGGGTGGGGCGCTGGGTGCTCGCGGTGCGCCGCTGTGAGAAGCCGGTCGTCGCGGCAATCAACGGCGCCGCCGTCGGCGCCGGATTCGGGCTCGCACTCGCCTGCGATCTTCGCGTGCTCGCCGACTCGGCCACGCTGGCGGCGGGGTACGTGCGGCGAGGGCTGAGCCCGGACGCCGGGGTGACCTACTTCCTGCCGCGACTCATCGGGGCGGCGCGGGCGGCGGATGTCATTCTCACGGGGCGCGACGTCGACGCCGCGGAGGCCGAGCGGATCGGGCTGGCGACGGCGGTGGTGCCGGCCGACGCGTTAGGCCGCTACGTCGCGGAGTACGCGGACCGACTCGCGGGCGCGTCGGCGACGGCGGTGGCGCTCACGAAACGGTTGCTCGGCGAAGGGCTGGATGCTCCGCTCGAGACCCAGCTGAAGGCCGAACTCGTCGCCATCAAGCAGTGCTTCGCGACGGCGGAGGTGCAGGAAGCGATCGCGGATTTCGGTCGGCGGCGCTGACGGGCTGCCGAACGGGGCGGGGCTCACTACTGCGGCGAGTCCCGCCGTTCTACGAGCTCACAGCTCGGCCCGACGTGGCGTTCGCCGTACGAGCGATTCCGGCAGCGCGTCGAGCAATGGGTTGAGCTCACCCGCCCGCTCCAGCGACGTCACGAACGTCAATCCAGGCCGCGCCACGACGAGCATCCCGGACACGCCGAACAGCACGACCGTTCCGCCCTCGGCGTGCACGACGCACGACGACGAGTCGACGACGTGCGCGGGGCCCCAGACGCCGTTGCCGGTATCGTCGAGCTCCCGGATGCGGCGCAGCGACCCCCACGTGCCCACGTCGTCCCAGCCGAAATCGCCGGGGAGGACGAGAACCGCGCTGCTGCGCTCGAGGAGGCCGCGCTCGATCGAGACGCTCTGGATCAGCCCCGCGAAGCGATCGAGCTTGCCGGCGGCGAGCGCGGCGAGCCCCGGCTGCAGCTCGGTCGTGTGCTCGGCGAGTGCGTCGAGCAGCGTGCCGGCCTGCGAGACGAGGATGCCGGTGTGCCAGTACGCTCCGTCGTCGATCAGGTCCTGTGCGAGCAGCGGACCGGGCTTCTCGATGAAGCGCTCGGCGTGGCGAGGTGCCGTGCGGCTGTCACCCGTGTCGAGCGCGTCGCCGTCGAGCAAGTCGCCGGGCGTCAGATAGCCGAAGCCCGTCTCCGGACGCGTCGGCTCGGCGCCGATCGCGACGACCGCATGGTGCCGTTGCGCCAGCCCTGCGGCGCGCTTCAGCAGCCGGCGCAGCTCGTCGGGGTAGCCGACGGCGAGGTCGGCGTGCAGCGCGACGAACACCGTGTCTCGTCCGACGCGGCGCGCGATCTCGTGCGCGCCCCAGGCGAGCGCTGCCGCGGTCCCCATCGGGCGCGGCTCGACGAGCATGTTCTCGTCGGGGACCTCGGGGATCGCGGCGCGCAGCGCGTCGGCGATGTCGGCGCTCGTCAGCACGAGCACCCGGTTCGCCGGGACCGTCGGCGCGAGGCGGGCGACCGTCTCCGCGATGAGCGGCCGCTCGCCGACGAGCGCGAGGAGCTGCTTCGGGCGTTCGGGGGTCGAGAGCGGCCAGAAGCGCGAGCCGATGCCGCCGGCGAGCACGATCGCCCACAGCGACAGGCCGGTCTGCAGCGTATCGTCCGGCTCCGGCTGCTCGCCCGGCAGCGTCCCCACGCCGTGCAGGTCGAGCGTCGTCTCGCCGACGATCCCGCCGAACGGGGAAAGAGGATCGGGTGTGGGTGAGACCATGTCGGAGGGACGAGTCGCGAGGAAGCGGGGGCGACCGGGGACGGAGCGAGAACAATAACCCTGGCGCTGGGTGTACTACACCTGCACCATTTCACGACAGTCGTTCGCCAGCCTTCCCGAGGTCGCCGGTCATGCGCGTTCCGCTCCGCGTACACGTTCACGTGTGCGACATCTCCCGGTCGTTCGCTCGCGTCGCGCTGCTGACCCTGCTCGCCCTGCCGGTCCTCGCCGTCACGGCGCGCCTCGCGCGCGCGCAGTCGCCCGGCGACTCGATCGTCCCGGTCACCGGCTTCGTGCGCGGCGCCGACGGCCTCGGCATCGCGAACGCCGAGGTCTCGATCACGCCGAAATCGACACCCGGAGCGCCGATCACGCTCGGACGTCGCATCTTCACCGACGACTCGGGGAGCTTCAAGCTCACCGGCGTGCCGAGCGGCGCGGCGACGATCGTCGTGCGTCGCATCGGGTACACGCCGATCACGCTCGAGACGCCGCTGCCGCCGCCGGTGCCGCTCGCGTTCCAGCTGCAGGCGACGGCGCAGACGCTCCGCGCGGTCGTCGTCGAGGAGCGCAGGCGGGTCTACGAGGGGTGGCTCGCCGACTTCAACCGCCGGCGCGACATGGGCTTCGGGCGGTACATCACGCGGAGCCAGATCGACGCGCGCAACGCCACGCGGGCGAGCGATCTCGTTCGCATGATTCCCGGCGTGCAGGTCTCGAACAGCATGCGAGGGACCTCGCTGTCGATCCGCGGCAGCCGCTGCCAGCCGCTGATGTGGATCGACGGCTCGCCGGCCTATGCGGGACCGGTCGACATCGACGTGTTCCAGCCGAACTCGCTCGACGGCATCGAGATCTACAGCGGGCCGGCGACGGTCCCCGTCGAGCTGCGCGGGCCGCGCGGCGAGGAGCGGTGCGGCGTCATCGCGATCTGGTCGCGGATGCCGGAGCGGCGGCCGAAACAGAGCAAGCGGAAGCCGGTCACGGCCGACGAGCTGAACAAGCTGATCGCGTCGGCGACGGTCTATACCGCGGAGCAGGTCGACCGGGCGGTGCAGGTCGACTCTGGCGTGCCGGTCGAGCCGTTCTATCCGGACTCCATGAAGGCGACGCGCACGCCGGGGTCGGCGATCGTCGAGTTCGTCGTCGACCCCGAGGGGCGTGTCGAGACGGAGACCGTGAGCGTCGTCGTCGCGTCGCACCCGCAGTTCGGGCGTGCGGCGCGCGACGCGGTCTGGTCGGCGCGATTCGTTCCCGCGGTCCTCGGCGGGCGGCCGGTGCGGCAGGTGGTGCAGCTGCCGATCGAGTTCAAGCTCGCCGTTCGGAAATAACGGGCGTTCCTCCGGGCGCGCGCGGTGCACCGTCGCTCGCTGGCATGAGCGTTGCCCGTCGCCTGCACGGCGCTCGCTCGCGCAGCGGTGAGCCAGCGCCTACGCACAGTGGCCGGAGTGGACGATGCCGATGGAGCAGGGCACGCCGCGTGAGGACGGTGCGGCGGGGAACGACTCGCCGGGCGCGATCGAGACGTCGCTCGCCGCATCGCTCGCGCGGGTCGACGGGGTCCCGAGCGAGCAGCTGTGGCGCGCGGCGATCTTCGCGGCCCGCCAGGCGGCCGTGTCGGCAGCCGAGCTGCGCCAGGCGTTCGAGGCGACCCGCCCGGCGACCGGGGTCTGACGACGGCCGACCGAGCGACCCACGGGAGGACCGACGGGAGAGGGGCTCGCCGGGTCTCGCGGAGCGCCGCGGCGCTGCCGCCTATCCCCCGCTCACATCGCCTTGCGGATCGCGGCGTCGATGTCCTGATCGGCACCCTGGCCGGTGTACACGACCTTGCCGGCCTTGTCGAGCACCAGGACGTAGGACGTCGCGGGCACGTCGTAGGCGCCGGTGGCCGCGCCGGACTTGTCGAACAGCACCACACCAGGGGTACGGTGCTTCGCGACGTGCGCCTTCACGCGCGCCGGCGACTGGTTCACCGAGACCGCGACGGTGACGAACTGCACGCGGCCGGCGTACTTGCGCGCGGCGGCGTCGATCTTCGGCTGCAGCTCGCGGCAGCTCGGGCACCACGTCGCCCAGAACTCCACGAGCACCGGCCCCTTGCCGACGTACTGCGCGAGGTCGGCGGGCCTGCCGTCGAGCGTCTGGACGGCGGCGGCCGGCGCCCGCGTGCCGACCTCGAGGCCGACGTCCTGCGCCGCGAGGGTGCGCGGAGCGGCAGCGAGTGACGTGACGCCGAACGACGTGACGGCGAACAGAGCGGTAGCGACGAGTCGGCGCATCGAGACGCGAGTCGGGGAGCGAGGGATCAGAACCAGACGGTTCCGGCTTGCAGGATGTAGTACTCCGCAGCGCCGAACATGGCGACGGCGAAGATACGTTTGATCCACACCATCCAGATCCCTGCGCGCGGCAGTCTCGCCACCGCACCGCTCGACAGCCCGACGGCGACCAGCAGCGAGCACATCCCGAGCGAGAAGGCGAACAGATACAGGAAGCCGAGCCCCGCGCTGCGCGTCGACGCGACCCAGGTGAGGACCGCGGCCATGACCGGCGCCGAGCACGGCGCGGCGACGAGCCCGGACATGGCGCCCATGACGAACGCGCCGACGAGGCGCCCGCCGGTTCCCGCCGTCGCCGCGCGCTGCATGAGCGCGGCGGGAAAGCGGATGGGGATCACGTCGAGCATGGAGAGCGCCGCGATCAGCAGCACGTTGCCCATCGCGAGCAGCGCCCAGGGGTTCGTGCTGATCGAGCCGAACAGCGTGCCCGACAACCCCGCGAACAGTCCGAGCGCCGAGTAGACGAGCGCGACGCCGAGGACGTAGACGAGCGTGAGGATGATGGGGCGGGCGCGCGCCGTTCCGGCGACCGCCGTGCCACTCGCCCCCGGCGCACCCATGGTGTGCCCGCCGACGATCGCCGCCGTGATCGGGATCATCGGGTAGACGCACGGCGTCAGGCTGGTGAGCACGCCGGCGCCGAACAGGACCGGGAGTGCGGTGAGGGGGCTCGCGGAGAGCTGGGCGGAGAGGCCGGGTTCCATGCCGGCCAAGTCTAAGCGGCCGGACCCCGGGGGGCGCGGTCGGCGCCGTGCTCCGCGCTGCGCGCACGGCGCCGCGTGCGCGGCGAGGCGGCGACGCGCAGCTCGGCGTCGAGTGCCGGGTTGAAGTTCACGGTGTAGGCGCGCAGCACGCGCAGCTCGTCCCACGACAGCGCCTCGCTCGACTCGACGAGGCGGCGGAGCGCGAGCGGCTCGTGGTCGAAGCGGATGCACTTCGCGGGGTCGAGGCTCGGCGCGATGGCCTGGTGCAGCCACTGGAGCGGAGGCGTCGGGTCCGACGCGTCCGGGGCACCGTACGTGTCGAGATGCACGAGCATCGTGCGCGTGGCGTACGGCCACTGGGCGCACAGCGTCAGCCAGCGTACGGTCGCCGCCGGGTCGTCGAGGATCGTGCGGTTCTTCGCCAGCTCGGCCAGCGATCGAACGAGGGCGTAGACGTTCACGAGGCGCTTCACGTGGCGCGGGTTCGGCCGCAGCACCGTCGCGACCGCGCGGAACGCTTCGAGCTCGTCGTGGGTGAACGAGAAGGCGACCGGGGGCGCCGGTGGCTGGCGCAACAGCTCCGCGACGACGTCGACCGTCTGGCCCAGCACGAACCCTGTGCCGGGGGCGACGGCGCCGAGCACCGCGTTGACGCCATCGAGGGTCTCGTGCGCCGTGCCGGCGAGCGAATCGACGACCTCGTCGGGCAGGTCGATCGGCTTCGACCGGGGAGTGCCGGCGGCGAGGTCCGGGTTCGCCGTGCGCACCAGCTTCCGCAGCGCGTCGAGCGAGAGTCTCGGCGCGGGCGCTCGGGCCGCGGGTGCGGCCCCGGGCGTCGTCGCGCGCCCGGGGACACCGCCGCCGCCCCCACTCCGCTCCGGGGTCGGATCGCCGAGCTGCTTGCTGACGAACAGCGCGAGCTCGTCGCCAGTCGGCTCGGGGATGCGGAACGGGATCTGGATGATCTTGTCGAGATACTCGTAGCCGGTGACGCCGGCCGGGCCCAGCAGCTCCTCGTAGTGCTTCTCGACGGCGGCCGTGACGACGCGCGCGTCGATGCCCAGCACGACGACGAAGCTGCGGCGGTCGAGGAGCTGGTTGATCGCCTGCAGCACTTCGACGGCCTTGTTCGGCTCGCAGCGATCGAGGTCGTCGATCGTGATGAGAATGCGGCTGCCTTCGGCCGCGAGCTGGCGATCGACGAGGTCGAGGTCGGCGCGCACCGCCCGCACGAAGTCGCTCTCGGCGCCGTAGCCCGGGCCGTCGTCGAGGAGTGCGGTGACCCAGCCGCCGAGCGGCGTGAACACCGTGTCGACGATCAGCTTGAGCGCCGCGGCGATCGCGCCGACGAGCGCCGGGACCGAGAACTTGTCGTCGGCGAGGTCGATCCCGAACGCGCGCTCGGCGAACGTCTCGGCTGCCGCGGGGCGCAGGTGCTCGAACCCCCACCAGAGCCCGGCGCCGACGACGAGCATCGCGAGGAGCGACTTCCAGTCGGCTCTGAGCTTGCGCGTGAAGTTGCGCCTGAACTTGCGCCCGACCTGCCGCATCCAGCCGGTCGGCGTCCACTGCGCGTTGCGCGTGACGCTGTCGAGCACGCGGCGCACGAGTCGTGGCCAGATGTGGTCCGCGGCGTTGTACTCCCACGCGTTGAACGACACGGAGTAGACATACGCGCGCGTGACCGGCTTCTCCTTGCGAACGAAGGTGTCGCGCAGCCAGCGCGCGAACTGCGTGCGGCGCGACGGCCGGAGCGCGCTGGCGCGGCGCGCGATCTCGTCGGTGAGGTGGCGGAGCAGAAACGACTTGCCCGAGCCCCACGCGCCGAAGATGCCGATCGTGAGCGGCGGGCGCGTGTCGGGCGAATCGATGAGGTTCGCGAACGCCTGGACGTAGTGCGAGAAGTTGAGTCGGTCGTCGCCCTCGGCCTGATCGTTCGCGGCGCCGCCGCCGGTACCGCTGCGTGCGCGATTCGCGTCGTCGGGCGCGGGCGCCGCGGGCGCCGCTGGCGCCGGTGGCGCCGGTGGCGCGGGCGTCAGGCGCTCGAACGTCGTGCGTGGCGGCTCGCCGAGGAGCGCCTCGACGGCGCGGGTGCGCGATCGTGCGGACTCGAGCGAGATCGCGCGGCTCGAGACCTCGGTCGCGATCGCGGAGATGATCTGCGTGCCGATGATGCCGCGCTCCGCGTCGAACGCCTGCGCGACGTGACAGTCCCGCACGCCGAGCACGCCGGCGAGCAGGACGGGTGCGGTGATCCGACCCGCCTGGGGCGCATCGTCCGGCACCCAGCCGACGACCGCCGCCGCGGCGGAGAGCGCGAGTGCCGCGTGCTCCGAGAGCGGCGGCATCGTCGCGATCGGACGGGCGGCGGGGAGCACGAGCGCCGGGCGCATCGCGCTGCCACTCGTCGGCGTGACGGCGGGGAGACGCAGCTCGAGGGCGGCCATGCGCTCGCGGAAGACGTCGACGGAGATCGACGCCGCCTCGAACGTCGCCGTCTGGTGACCGGCGTCCGCGTAGAGGGCGCTCATCAGATGCTCGACGTGCACCTCGTCGTGCGTGCCGAGCTCGCGCCGCAGTGCGTCCGCGACGCCGACCGCCGTGCGCGCCGAGACGCTGAGCGAGCCGACGAGCGTCTGGAGCGCGGACGGATCGAGCTCGCGCACGACGAGCGGCGTGCCGGCGCCCGGCGCGTCGCCGAGCGCGTTCAGCGCCGTCCGGGTCGCGTTCGGGATCGCGTCGCTCGGGTCGGTCAGCTCCTGCACCACTCGTCACCTCGACTCGTCACCTCGGAACGTGGCAGCCGGCGTACATCGTGAACCGGCGTCGCTCGTCACGCTAGCGGCGCAGGGCGTCGATCGCGACGTCGCCACGGCACGGTGAATGCCTGATGGGGGCGTGCCGGCGACAGTTTCCGGCGCCCCAGCCCGTCGAGCAGGTCGCTCGGCGGGCGACGACGACAGGCCGCAGCCGTACCGTCGCTTCATCAGGAGCATTGGAGACCACCATGACGCTTCGCATTCGATTCGCACGTGCTGCCGGCGCGACCCTCGCGCTGTCGCTCGTCGCCACCGCCGCGTCGGCGCAGACCGACACGACCCGCATCCCGGTTCGCAAAGATCGGCCGGCCACGCCGACGACGCCGACCCCGGTGCGCAAGGACACGCCGGCCCAGACGCCTGCGCCGACCCCGGCCCCGATGGCGCCGGCGCCGACCATGATGGACACGACCACGACCACGACGACCACGACGACCACGAGCACGACGATGAGCACCCCCGAGGCGCAGCCGATGCCGATGGCGCGCTCGTATCGCTTCGGGAACGGCGTGTATCTCGGACTCGGCGGCGGCGTGACCTCGCCGCGCGGGGGCGTCGCGCGGCGCGTGCTGGAAGGCGGCTCCAACTACAACGCCACCGCGTCGGTCGGGTGGGACCCGCAGGACTTCCCGCTCGGCCTGCGCTTCGACGTGACCTACAACAACTTCAACGGCGGCACGTTCGGCACGCCGGGGAACACGCGGAACTACGACAACTCGAACGCGTTCGCGGCGCTCGCCCAGGGCAAGTTCCGCCTGCCGTTCGGCCGCCTGCTCGGCTCGACGAGCGGGTTCTACGCGGTCGGCGGCGGCGGCGTGCACCACATCCGCAACTTCCAGAAGTTCGCGCAGGTGGCGCGCGTGACGACGAACGATGCGAGCATCGACGTGCGGCGCGACAACGTCACGCGCCTCGGCGTGAACGGGGGTGCGGGCTTCGCGTTCGGCATCGGCAAGACGGAGCTGTTCGTCGAGAGCCGCTACGTGCGGGTCTTCGCGCCGGGCCGCAACATCGACTACGTGCCGTTCACGCTCGGCATCAACATCTTCTGACGAGCGCCCGACGACGAGCTGCGCGCTGACGCCGCAGCCCGTCGCGACCGATCGGCGATCGCGACGACGACGCCCCGCGTCCTGGCTCAGTGCCAGGGCGCGGGGCGTTATCTTTCGCGGCTGATTCCGCGCCGCGCTCGCGCCCCGCGCGTGCGCTTCGCGCTCACGTTGCACGACGACACACGAGACGTTCACACGATGGCACCGCAGTTCATCTACGTCATGAAGGGCCTGCGCAAGGTGATCCCGCCCAACCGGATCATCCTCGACGACATCTGGCTCTCGTTCTATCCGGGCGCGAAGATCGGGGTGCTGGGTCCGAACGGCGCGGGCAAGAGCACGCTGCTCCGCATCATGGCCGGCGTCGACCAGGACTTTCAGGGCGAGGCGTGGGCGCACAAGGGAACGCGCGTCGGCTACCTGTCGCAGGAGCCGCAGCTGGACCCGACGAAGGACGTGCGCGGCAACGTGGAAGAGGCGCTGAAGGAGCAGCGCGCGAAGCTGACGCGCTTCAACGAGATCAGCGCCGCGTTCGCCGAGCCCGACGCCGACTTCGACCAGCTGCTCGCGGAGCAGGCGAAGGTGCAGGAGTACATCGACACGCACGACCTCTGGAACCTCGACAACAAGATCGAGATCGCGATGGACGCGCTGCGGCTGCCGCCCGGCGACGCGGACGTGACCACACTCTCCGGCGGCGAGCGGCGGCGCGTGGCGCTGTGCCATGTCCTGCTCGAGGAGCCCGACATGCTGCTGCTCGACGAGCCGACGAACCACCTCGACGCGGAGTCGGTGGCGTGGCTCGAGAAGCACCTCGAGAGCTACCCGGGGACGGTCGTCGCGATCACGCACGACCGCTACTTCCTCGACAACGTCGCGAAGTGGATCCTCGAGCTCGACCGCGGGCGCGGCGTGCCGTACGAGGGGAACTACTCGGGGTGGCTGGAGCAGAAGCGGCAGCGGCTCGCGCAGGAGGAGAAGTCGGAGTCGGCGCGGCAGCGCACGCTGGCGCGCGAGCTGGAGTGGGTGCGCATGTCGCCGCGGGCGCGGCAGTCGAAGAGCAAGGCGCGGTTGCAGGCGTACGAGCAGCTGGCGAGCGAGCAGCAGCAGGAGAAGGTCGCGCAGAACGAGATCGTGATCCCGCCGGCGCCGCGGCTCGGCAACACCGTCGTCGAGACGCGAGCACGTGAAGAAGGGCTTCGGCGACAGGCTGCTCATCGACGACCTCACGTTCTCGCTGCCGAGGGCCGGCATCGTCGGGATCATCGGGCCGAACGGCGCCGGCAAGACGACGTTCTTCAAGATGGTCGCCGGGCAGGAGCCGCCGGACGAGGGCGCGGTGCGGCTCGGCGAGACGGTGGTGCTCGGCTACGTCGACCAGAACCGCACGCTGAACCCGACGAACACGGCGTGGCAGGAGATCAGCGGCGGCGTCGGACACGATCATGGTCGGCAAGAAGGAGATGAACACGCGGGCGTACCTGTCGTCGTTCAACTTCAAGGGCACCGATCAGCAGAAGAAGGTCGGCGACCTGTCGGGCGGCGAGCGGAACCGGCTGCACCTCGCGAAGACGCTGATGACGGGATCGAACCTGCTGCTGCTCGACGAGCCGACGAACGATCTCGACGTGGACACGCTGCGGGCGCTGGAGGAGGCGCTGCTCGACTTCAGCGGGTGCGCGGTGGTGATCTCGCACGATCGGTGGTTCCTGGACCGCGTGGCGACGCACATCCTCGCGTTCGAGGGGAACAGCGAGGTGGTGTGGCACGAGGGGAACTACGGGTCGTACATCGAGGATCTGCGGAAGCGGAAGGGGGCGGACGCGGACCAGCCGCACCGGGTCGCGTACAAGAAGCTGGTGCGCGCGTAGTTACGACGTTCGGCGCGGCGGACGCCGGAGCACGTTAGGCGCGACTACGGCGCGCAGATCGACCACCCGTGTCAACGGCCCGGCCGACCCGCGAGGGTGGCCGGGCCGCTCGCTGGCACAGGCGGAACGCACCCGGAGCGGACGCGTGGTCGGGACTGCCGCGGCGGCTAGATACCTTCACCATGACCGCGCCCGACCGTCGCGCCGCGCGCCGCGCGGCCCCAGCCCGTGTCTTCCGACTCGGCGAGGAGCCCGGGGACGACGACCTCTCCGTGGTCACGACCGCCGAGCAGCGGCTCGAGATGGTGGCCGAGCTCTCCCGCCGCATGTGGGAGCTGACGGGCGCGCGACGCCGTCGTATGCGCGCGCGACGATCCCGGTCCGCGTGGTCCGGCGCGGCTGATCGGCCGGTGACCGACGACTGGTTCGACCTGCTCACGTCGATCAGCGGCATCCCGGACTTCGCGACGGCGTGGGCGGCGTCAGGTACCCGCGCCTAAGCCGGTCACACGCTCAGGGTTCCGCGCCCGGAGCCTGACTCGCGTCGTCCGCCGGGGGGCCGGCCGACGCCCCGGCACGGCCGCGCTCACTCGAGCAGCGCACGCGCTCGCGCCAGCAGCTCCGCCACGACGGACGGCGGCAGAGCCGCCACCCGGCGAGCGTACCGCGCACGCCAGTCGAGGCATTTCACCTGGTCGGCGAACGCCACGCCCTGCACCGGGCACTCGGGAGGGAGCGCGACCTCGAACGGGTACCCCTTCGCCTTCGTCGTCACCGGCACGCAGATCGCCCGCCCGGTCGGCGCGTTGTAGCTCGCCGGTGAGAGCACCACCGCCGGACGGCGGCCGGCCTGTTCGCGCCCCGCCTGCGGATCGAACTCGAGCCACACGACGTCCCCGCGGTCCGGCACCCACGTCTCCGGGGCCGCCGCGGCCGCCGTGGACCGCGGGCCCGGAGCGGACGGCGCCGGCGGCGTCACCACTGCTCGCCGCCGCGGGGCGCGCCGCCGTCATCGAGGTCGGGCAGGTTCGCGGGGGTGATCCCGGCCACCAGCTCGGCCAGCGAGAGCACGGGCACGATCACGAGCTGCCCCTCGCGGATCGTCACCTCCACCTCCGCCCCCTCGTGCAGGCGCGCGTCCACGGCGAGCGCGCTCGGGATTCGCACCCCGAGGCTGTTGCCCCACTTTCGCACCCTCGTCCGCATCGGCAGCTCCGGTCGGGTATACACATAGTGTATCCTGCCAGCCGATGGTTTGCCAGACGCGGGCCGGCGGCCGAACGTCCGGGCGTTACCTGGTCCGTGCGTGCGACGGCGCGCTATGTTGGCGCGCCCGCCGCGTACCAGGCTCCGCCGCCCCGCCGTCCCCGCCCGCCCCCGTGACCGACCCCCTGCGCGACCAGCTCCAGACCAGGCTCGGCGCGAGCAACACGCTCGAGCGCGAGCTCGGCGGCGGCGGGATGAGTCGCGTGTTCGTCGCCGAGGAGGCGGTAAAAGCCGCTACCGAAACCTGCTACTTGCAGTGGACGCGTGTATGACGCCTCCACTCGTCGTCGACGAACTCTGGCAGATCACTGAGCCGCTGCCGCCGGTCGAACCGCCGAAGCCGAAGGGCGGCCGCCCCCGCCTCTCGGACCGGAAATGCTTGGCCGGGATTCTCTTCGTGTCAAGACCGGGCTGCCGTGGGAAGACCTTCCGCAGGAGCTGGGCTGCGGCTCGGGGATGACGTGCTGGCGGCGGCGGCGTGACTGGCAGGAGGCAGCAGGAGGCAGGCGCCTGGAGGGCGTTGCAGCACGCGCTGCTGAACCGCCTTCGTGACGCCGACCGGATCGACTGGACGCGGGCCGCGGTCGACGCCTCGACGGTGGCCGCAAACAGGGGGGCGCGGCGACCGGGCCGAATCCGTCGGACCGCGGCAATCCGGGCATGAAGTGCCCTCTTGTGGTCGACCGCGGCGGTATCCCACTCGCCGAGTGCCTCACCGCGGCGAACGTCAACGAGGTCACCGTCCTCGCCGAGGTCCTCGACGCCGTCCCGCCGGTCGGCGGACGGGCCGGCCGGCCGCGGCGCCGGCCGGACAGGCTCCACGCCGACACAGGGTATCGCTCGCGGAAGAACCAGCGGCTCCACCGCGCGCGCGGCATCCTGAGGCGCGCCGCCCGGCCGACGATCGAGTCGAGTGAGCGCCTGGGGAGGTACCGCTGGGTGGTCGAGCGGACGTTCGCGTGGCTGAACCAGATGACGCGCCTCGTGATCCGCTACGCGCGCCGCGCCGACATCCACGACGCGCTCCCCACGTCCGGCGGCTCGGTGATCTGCTTTCGCTCTCCCGAGCCGACGTGGTGTCCGCGGCTCTAAGGGCGAGCGATGCATGCCCGAAAAGGCCACCCCGCGATCACCAAGATCGCGGGAGACCCCAATTCTCCCCGCCGTTGACACGGACCACGTGGCCGCGCGCCCGCTCGCCTACCGTGCGGCGCGCCCGACCTGGGGGCGGCGCGAGCTCCTCGCGTAGCCGACGCGCCGGCACGCACGCGTCGCCTGGCCGGCAGCGAGCACCGTGAGCGAGTTGCGCGAGCGCTGCGGCCTGGTGCGCCCGCCGATACCCACTCCGCAGCACCGAGGTGACGCCACCAACCGGCATTGCGCACCGCCGCCCACAGGGATAGAATCTGCAACACATATTTGTTTGTCACTAACAATGGATGACGTGTGGGTCGTGTTCTCCAACGCCGGATCGGTGCTGCCCACCCCCTGCCGCCGGGCGAGGCGCTGGTGCTGGCCGTCACCGTGGCCGCGGGTGACCTCGGCGCGATGCTCGAGGACGTACTGGCCGATCACGGCATCACGCCCCGGCAGTACAACGCGCTCCGGATTCTCCGGGGCGCGGGTATGCAGGGCGTCGCGCACGGCGAGATCGGGCGGCGCCTTCTCGCGCGAGCGCCGGACGTCACACGGCTGATGGACCAGCTTGTCGGCAGCGGGTGGGCGGCCCGCGCCCGATCCGACGTCGATGCGCGGGTGGTGTTGCACCGGATCACGGACCGTGGCAGGGAGACGCTGGATACCGTGGCGGCACCGCTGGAAGAGCGCTACGAGTTGCTGCGGGCGCACCTGGGTGCACGGTCGTCCGAGGCTCTTGTGACACTTTGCGAGCAAATCATCGAGGCCGTAGCGACCCACCCGATAGCGACCGACGCTTCACCCCCCCCGCACCCATGAGCCGAGTCCGCATGCGCGAAACGTTCATGAAGCAGGCTTCCTCGATCCGCCGCGGGCCGACCGTTGCGACGCCCGGCGTCGCGAGGCGTCTCTCGGCCGCGCTGGTTCCGCCTCTGGGCCTCGCCTTCGTCGCGCTGGGTGGCACGAAGCTCCATGCCCAGGAGTGGATCGCGCGGCGATTCGCCGACTGGGGGCTCGCCCCCGCCTTCCTGGGCACCGCGGGCGCCATCGAGGTCGCACTCGGGCTGCTGCTCTTCTTCGGCCCGGCGCGACGCTTCGGCGCCGCCGGACTCGTCGTGTGGATGGCGGGCGCCATCTGGACGCATGCGCGGACAGGCGTGCCCGGCGAGGCAGTCGTACCCGCTGTATTGCTCGTGTGCTTCGGGGTCGTCGCGACTCGCGAGTTCCGCCAGCATGGATGGAGCGTGCCGCGGCCGCCAGTCCCATTGCGAGCGCCGCCGACGCGACCGCTCGCGGGATTGCTGTTCGTCGTGCAGCTCGTGGGCGTCTCGTTCCTGATCCGCTGGGCCGTCGGCGGCAGTGTCTTCTGGGCGGCGCTCCCCGTGCTCGCGGTCGGACACGCCTGGACTGAGGCGGCGACGCGCGACGCGCGGCGGCTCGTCGACCTTGTCCTGCTCCATCTCCTCGTGCTGGGCGTGGGCGTCGGGAGCGTCTACGGATTCGTCGGCCACTACTTCATGTCCGACGCGGTCGCGGCATCGGTGGGCTGGGCGACGGGAAGCCCCTTCCAGCGGGAGCTCGGGTTCTACCACCTGGGCTTCGGGATCAGTGGTCTACTCGCCCTCTGGCTGCGGGACGACTTCTGGCTCGCGGTGGGGCTGACCTGTTCGATCTTCCTCTACGGCGCGGGCTGGGTGCACCTTACCGAGTTCCTGGGGTCCGGCAACGTGGCGCCGCGGAACTGGGGGTTCGGGGTCGCGTTCGGGAACGTCGTCCTGCCGACCGTGATGCTCGCGCTCCTGGCGATTCGACTTCGTCTACGCCCGCACGACCCGGACGCCGGGACGCGATCCCGAGATGCTGTACGCGATTCCGTAGGTGATGCGAAGGCGCGCCCGCATGACCGCCGGGGCTCAGGCACTGGAACGGGCCCGTCGAGACGTACGCCCCTCCTCACACTCCACCCGAACGTCTCATGACGCGCGTCACCGGCATCGGCGGCATCTTCTTCGAGGCGAAGGACCCCGCGGCGTTGCGGGCGTGGTATCAGCGCCACCTCGGCATCGACGTCCAACCCTGGGGCGGCACCGCGTTCACATGGGCGGATGCGGCAGGGAAGCCGCTCGGCGGGTCCACCATCTGGTCGATCGGCTCGGCGCACAGCGAGCAGTTCGCCCCTGGGACCGCACCGTTCACGATCTGCTACCGGGTGGAAGACCTCCGCGCGGTGATCAGCGCTCTGCGCGACGAAGGGTGCAACGTGCTCGACAAGATCGACGACTCGGAGTACGGGGTGTTCGGTTGGGTCATCGACCCGGAGGGCAACAAGGTGGAGCTCTGGCAGCCGCCGGCCGGCCAATGACCTGCGCTCGCCGACCGTGATGACCGGCCCCCGGCGGCTCCCCGAGCCGGCGATGACGACCTAGCGCCCCACAGCCGCGGGGAGCGAGCACCCGGACAGGAGCACCGCGCTCAGGCGCGGCTGCTGCACCGCCTGGCCCGCGATCGCGCCCCTCGACTACAGCAGTTCGCGCTCGGCTCGAGCGTCCTCCACAGAAGGAACGGAAGGAACGGAAGGCATACAAGACCAGATCGGGTGCCCTCTTCTGTTCCTTCTGTTCCTCCTGTCGAACACTACGGCAACGACATCCGCGATTCGGCGCAGGACCAGCGAGATCGCGAGCTGCGGGTCGGCCCGCCGGACGCCCGTCCGCGCACTCGCGCACTCACAGACCGCATCGGATCGCGCACGAGACGCTCGTGCGCGCGTCGGCGCGCGTCGCCGTCGGGTGTTTCCCAATCCCGGCCCGGGCCGTAAGTTTGCGCGCCTCCCCGGCGTCGGTTGCCCGTCCGCCCCGCCTCCTTCCCTCCGCTCGACGCCCCCGACTCGTGGCCGACCCGCCGCGCAAACGGCCACGGCCGGCCCCAGCCGCCGCCCCGCGCCGATGAGCCGCCGATGAGCACGACGCAGCAGCTCGAGAGCGCGCTGAGCGGCCGCTACCAGGTGGAGCGCGAGGTCGGCGCCGGCGGCATGGCCACCGTCTACCGCGCGCGCGACCTGCGCCACGACCGCCCCGTGGCGCTCAAGGTCCTCCGCCCCGAGCTCTCGGCCATCCTCGGCGCCGAGCGGTTCCTGAAGCGAGATCCGCACGACGGCCAACCTCCAGCACCCGCACATCCTCCCGCTGCACGACTCGGGCGAGGCGAACGGGCTGGTGTTCTACGTCATGCCGTTCGTCGAGGGCGAGTCGCTGCGCGACCGGCTGTCGCGCGAGACGCAGCTGCCGGTGGACGACGCGGTGCGCATCGCGCGCGAGGTGGCGAGCGCGCTCGACTACGCGCACCGGCGCGGCGTGGTGCACCGCGACATCAAGCCGGAGAACATCCTGCTGCACGACGGGCAGGCGCTCGTCGCCGACTTCGGGATCGCGCTCGCCGTGAGCGCCGTCGGCGGCGGCACGCGCCTGACCGAGACGGGGATGTCGTTGGGCACCCCGCACTACATGAGCCCCGAGCAGGCGATGGGGGAGCGCGAGATCACGGCGCGCTCGGACGTCTACGCGCTCGGCTGCGTGCTCTACGAGATGCTGCTCGGCGAGCCGCCGTTCACGGGGCCGACGGCGCAGGCCATCGTGGCGCGCGTGATGACGGAGGAGCCGCGCGGGCTCACGGCGCAGCGCAAGTCGGTCCCGCCGCACGTCGAGGCGGCGGTGCACACGGCGCTCGCGAAGCTGCCGGCCGACCGGTTCGCGACGGCCGCGGAGTTCGCGGCGGCGCTGGCCGCGCCGGGCTTCACGACGGCGCGGACGGCCGTCAGCGCCGATCGCGACGCGCGTCCGGCGTCGGGCCGCTGGCTCGCCGACCGGCGCACGCTGGCGACGCTCGCGGGCGCCGCCGCCCTCGTCGTGGCGGCGCTCGTGCTGCCGCGGGTCATCGGCGCGCGTGGCGCGCGACGGCGCGCAGGGCGACGTCACCACGCGCCTGCGCCTGGTGCTCGACGACACCACCGGCCGGCGCGTCTACCGCGAGACCCTGCACGGGTCGCCCGCCGTCGCGCCGGACGGGCGGGCGGTGGCGTACGCGGTCGCCGAGGGCGACACGGTCGTGCTCCGCGTGCAGCGGCTCGACCGCTTCGACCCGTGGGTGGTGGACGGCGGCGGGCGCATGCCATTCTTCTCGCCCGACGGCCGATGGATCGGGTTCCTGCGCGGCGGCGAGGTGTGGAAGGTCCCCGCGGAGGGCGGGGCGCCGACGCGCCTGGGGTCCCTCGACGAGCACGCGTTCTCGTGGGACGTCGTCACGCCGGGCGTCTGGCTCCCCGAGGGCGACATCCACTTCACCGGCCCGCGCGGGCTGGTCGTCGTCCCCGCCAACGGCGGCAGCACGCGGACCGTCGCGGTGGGCGATTCGGCGGGCGGCGGTGAGCCGCTCTTCGATCTGAGTCGCGCCCCGGACGGACGGTTGCTCGCGCAGGTAAGCCGCGACGGGCGCGCGCGTCTGGCGCTGCTCTCGACGGACGGCCGGGACGTCCGGCTCCTCCCGGACGACGTGCGGCCTCCCGCGGGCTTCGTCGGCGACCTTCTGGTGTTCGCGCGCGCTGGGCAGCGCTACGCCAGCGCGTTCGATCCGGCGGCTCTCCGGCCGGTCGGGGAGCCGCTGACGTTGACCGACCTGCCGCCCGTCTCATACGAGGTCGCGGCGTGGCTGCGGCTCGCTGCCAGCACCGCCTGGGTCGAGGGCACGAGCGCGCCGCGCGTCGAGCCCGTGTGGGTGGACCGGGCGGGGGCGGCGACGCCGGTCGGCGTCGCGGCCACGCGCATCCGCTGGCCACGACTCTCGCCCGACGGACGTCGGCTCGCGCTGGCGGTGACGGGCGACCAGCAGCTCGTCGTGGACGATCTCGCCGCGGGCACGCGGACGCGGCTCCAGGCGCCGGCCGGTCGGACGGAGCCCGTGTGGTTTCACGACGGCACGCGCCTCGTGACCTCGAAGGGGTGGGGCACGTCGCGCAACGCACTCGTCGTGCAGCGCGCCGACGGCAGCCGCGCGCCGGACACGCTGCTGACCTCCGGGCGCGACCTGTGGCCGACCGACGTGTCGCCCGGCGATTCGCTGCTGCTCTTCTACGGTGCGACCGAGGGCGACCCGCAGGACGTGCAGGCGCTGCACCTGCGCACCAGGCAGCTCCATCGCCTCGCGCTCCCCGGCGAGCAGCGCGGCGCCCGCTTCTCGCCCGACATGCGCTGGGTCGCGCTGCAGTCGCGCGAGGGCGGCGGCAGGTACGACGTGCTCGTCGTCCCGTGGCCCTCGCTCGACGCACGCCACGTCGTCTCGACCGACGGCGGTGGGGAGGAGCCGATCTGGTCGCGCGACGGGCGCGAGCTGTTCTACCGGCGCGGCGGGCGCGTCATGGTCGTCCGGGTCACGCCCGGCGAGGCGTGGACCGCGTCGCCGCCGGCGGAGCTGTTCGGCGGGTCCTTCGAGGCCGACCAGTACGGGGACCAGAGCTGGGACATCGCGCCGGACGGGCGGTTCCTCATGCTGCGCGCCGTCGGCCAGCCGCGACTGGAGATCCGCGTGATCCAGCACTGGGCGGCGGAACTGGCGCGCAGGCTCGCGGACGGAGCGCAGCGGTGACCGCCTTCGCGCACGCGGACGAGGCCCTGCTGCAGCGGCTCCGCCAGTCGCTCGGCGCGAGCTACAGGCTCGAGCGCGAGCTGGGCGGCGGGGGGATGAGCCGCGTGTTCGTCGCGCGCGAAGAGGCGTTAGGCCGCGACGTCGTCGTGAAGGTGCTCGCGCCGGAGCTGGCCCAAGGGCTGAGCGCCGAGCGGTTCGCGCGCGAGATCCGGCTGGCGGCCGCGCTGCAGGAGCCGCACATCGTGCCGGTGCTCGCCGCCGGCGTGACCGACGGCGGGCTGCCGTACTACACGATGCCCTACGTGCGCGGCGAGTCGCTCCGCGCGCGCCTCGCCGCCGGCGCGGTGCCGCTCCGCGAGGCGCTCGGCGTGCTGCGCGACGTCGCGCGGGCGCTCGCCTACGCGCACCGTCAGGGGGTGGTGCACCGCGACGTCAAGCCGGAGAACGTGCTGCTCCACGAGGGCACGGCGGTCGTCACCGACTTCGGCATCGCCAAGGCGCTCAGCGCGTCCAAGACCCGGGCGCCGGGCGGGCCCGCGGGCGGCACGCTCACGCAGGTCGGCACGTCGTTAGGCACGCCTGCCTACATGGCGCCGGAGCAGGCCGCGGGCGACGACGTCGACCACCGCGCGGACCTGTACGCGTGGGGCGTCGTGGCGTACGAGCTGCTCGCGGGGCGGCACCCGTTCGCCGGGAAGGCGACCGCGCAGCAGCTCATCGCCGCGCACATCGCCGAGCCGCCGCGACCGTTGGGCGACGTCGCGCCGAACGTGCCGGCGCCGCTCGCGGCGCTCGTCATGCGGACGCTCGCCAAGCATCCCGCCGACCGCCCCGCGGACGCGGACGCGCTGCTGGCCGAGCTCGACGTGGTGCCGCTGACGAGCGGCCCGCAGTCGACCCCGGCGGCGGCGCCCGCGCGGGCCCGTCTGCGGCGCGCGGCGCCGTACGCGATCGCGGCCCTCGCGCTCGTGGCCGTCGGGGGCGCGCTGGCCTGGCGCGCGCGTGCCGGCACCGCGCCGGCCGGCGGCGGCCCACCGATGGTGGCGGTGCTGCCCTTCGAGTCCGCCGGCGGGGCGCCCGGTCTCGTGCCGGATACGGCCTTCGCCGACGGCCTCGGCGACGCGATCACCGGCAAGCTCGCCCGCCTGCAGGGGCTGCGCGTGATCGACCGCGCGAGCGTGCGCACGATCGACGACGCGGCGGCGCGCCCGCAGGCCGCCGGTCGCACGCTCGGCGCCGACTACGTGCTCCGGGCGACGCTCCGCTGGGCGCGCGGCGCCGACGGGCAGCCGCGCGTGCAGGTAAGCCCCGTGCTCGTGCGCGTCGCGGACGGCGGCGTGCGGTGGGCAGGCGAGCCGACCGTGGTCGCGCCGAGCGACCCGTTCGCCGTGCAGGGGACGCTCGCCGCCGCGGTGGTCGAGGCGCTCGACGTGGCGCTCGCCCCCGCCGAGCGGGCGGGGCTCGCGCGGCCGGCCACGACCGACACGGCGGCCTTCGCAGCGGCGGAGCGGGGCCGTCGGCTCTGGGCGCGTGCCGAGCAGGGGACGCGGCAGCAGCAGGAGCAGGCGCTCCGCGAGTTCGAGCGCGCCTACCAGCGCGACCCCGAGTACGCCGACGCGCTCGGGTGGGCGGCGCACGCGCTCGAGTGGATGGCGCAGCAGGGCGCGCCGCCAGCCCTCTACGACTCGGCCGCCGTGCTCGCGCGCCGCGCGCTCGCGCTGGACCCGGGGCAGCCACAGGCGGTCAACGCGCTCTCGGTGGTCGAACTGGTGCGCGGCCGTCCGGGCGAGGCCGACCGACTGGTCGAGCGCGCCGCACGGGCGCTCCCATCCAGTGCCTCGCTGCAGGGCCTCCTCGCCAGTGCGCGCTACCAGGCCGGGGACTCCGCGGGCTCCGTGGACGCACGGGCGCGCGCCGTCGCACTCGCGCCGCGGTCACGCGAAGTCCTGTTGGGGGGCGTGTATAACATGCTGGCGCTCCGGCGCTACGACGACGCGCGCGACCTGCTCGCCCGCGCGCGCGCGCTGGACCCGGCGGCGGGCGACGTGCGGTACGTGACCGCACTCGTGGCGCTCGCGGTCGGCGACACGGCCGGCCAGAGCGCGGCGGTGCGCGCGCTCCGCGCCGGGGGCACCGGCGTCAGCGCCAGCGTTCTGTTCCACATGCGGACCGGCGACGCCGCGCTGCAGCAGGAACTCGCGGTGCTCTCCCTAACCGCGCTCGGCGGCGCGCCGTCGGCCGGCGACAGCGCCGCCTACTACACCCAGAAGGCGCAGCTCTTCCTGACACGCGGCGAAGTCGCCCGGGCGCGCGCGCTCGCCGACTCCGGCCTCGCCGTGTCCGCCGCCCTGGCGGCGGCCCACCCGGCGGGCTCGCCCGATGCGGCGACCTGGTGGCGTGCCGTCGCGTGGTTCGCCGCCGCGCGCGGGGATCGTTCCGCCGCGCTGGCCGCGCTCCGACGAGGCGCCGCGGACCCGTTGATCCCGGGACGGCGGGGCGGGCAGGAGGACGCCGTGCAGACCTGTACCAGCGCGGAGGTGTACGGCCTGCTGGGGGACGTCGAGACGATGCTTCCCCTGCTCAGGCGGTGCCTGACGATGTCCAACGGCTACCACCTGTCCCAGCTCGGCGACCCGGAGTTCCGGCCGTACCGCGACGACCCGCGCGTGCGCGCGCTGGCGGCGGAGCTCGCGGCGGCCCAGGCGCGCGCGCGCAGCACGCCGATCACGCCGTCGCGATGAAGAAGCGCACCTCACGACCGATGGCGGTGCGCGCGGACTCCTCGCCACCACCGCCCGTCTCGCCGGCCGAGCCACCGCCGCGGACCGCGTGGCCTTCGCTCCGCCTCCGCATCGACTGGCGCTTCGCCGCGGGCCAGGTGCTCCTCACCGCGCTCGGCGTCGCGCTCGCGATGGCCGCCAGCGCCTGGTGGGGCGACCGGCAGGAGCGCGTGCGCGAGCGGAGCGAGCTGCGGAACGCGCTCGACGCCGCGCGCGAGACCGAGCGGCGGCTCCGGCAGGCGCTGTACGAGGACAGCCTCTCGCTGGCGGCCAACGAGCGGTTGATGACGGCGCGCGCCGCCGTGCCCGATGACTCGCTCTACGGACTCTTCATCGACGGCCAGCAGTACGCGGACGCGCGCGCGGTCGTGACGCCGTTCGCCGCGATGATCCAGAACGGCGACATCCACCTCGTCCGGGACGCGCGGTTACGCGCGATGCTGCCAGCGTACGTCGGGGAGATCCAGACCCGCACCCACGAGGTCGACGAGTTCAACGCGATCCAGAAGCAGGTGCTCCTTCGCTATCCGGCGATCCTGACGCTTCGGCCCCGGCCGCCGGCCCGGGAGCACGCGGCGGGGCTGCGTGCGGACCCCGAGGTGTGGCGGCTGGTGTGGCTGTCGGCGACCGCGAACGGCAACATGCTCAGCCAGAACCGCATCATGCTGCGGGCGACCTCGGCGCTCCGCGCGGAGCTCGAGCGCGTGCTGGGTGAGCGCCCCGTGCCGCTCCCGCAGCCGCGGCTCCGGCGTGACTCGTTCTTACATCCGGCCGAGCGCGCCCGACTACCGCTGGATGGGTGACACCGCGTCTCGTGTCACACGACCCCTGACACGCGACGTCGTGTGTGACGAGATCCGAGTGCATCGCCTGCCGCGAGTCGCCAGACGGCATAAGGCTTCGTGAGCCGGCCGAGCCCCGACAATGTGGGACGCGCGACACTCCGACGGGAACTACTGTCGTACATCGAGGACCTCAGGAGGAGAAAGAGGCTCGACGCCGACCAGCCGCACCGGATCGCGGAGAAGAAGCGCGTGCGAGCGTTCTTGAGCGAAGGCCCACTCGGGCCGCTCGTCGACGGCACGTCCGGGACCCTCACCCACCGCAGTCGCTCCGCTCCCCGTCGCGCTCGCGCGGTCTCAACGCGACGCGGGCCCGACTGGCCGTGCTGGTTCCGCGGGTGTGCCCAGGGCGCGCCTCGCGCCGGTCCGCTCCGCGCGCGACACGAGGATGCGTGCCAACCGGTTGACGCTGGCGATGCTCGCCCGCCCTTGCGCGTCGTGACTGAGGGCGAGCCGCACGATGACGAGGCCGTGCGCCGGCGATACGAGGATCACCTGGCCGAAGTTGCCGCTCGCGAAGAAGCTGTCGGGCGGCGCGCCGGTCGCGCGGCGGCGCGTGGCGCCCTCGCTGTCGCCCCGATTGGTCCAGAAGCCGGCGCCGTACCCGACCGACGCGACTGAGGTCGCCCGGGCGGAGTAGTCGACCCACCCGGCGGGCAGGATCCGCCTGTCTCCGACCATGCCGTCGCGCGCGTAGAGCCACCCGAACCGGGCCCAGTCGCGCGCCGTCGCGACGACGTGGGTCGCGCCGAGCGGCGTCCCGGCGCCGTCAAATTCGAAGAGCGCTGAGCGCATGCCCAGCGGTCCGAACAGCCGCGCGTGTGCGAACCGCACGACCTCAGCGGGGGTGCCGCCCGCGGCGGAGCGCACGAGACGCGACAGCAGGGCGTAGTTGCCGTCCGTGTACGCCCATCGAGTTCCTGGGGGAGACTGCAGCGGCTCGCGCGCCGCGAACGCTGCCATGTCGGACGTCTGGAACAGCATGCGGGAGTTGGCATCGAAGCCGCTCCCCGTCTGCGCCGGCAGACCGCTCACGTGGCGCAACAGCGCGTCCACCGTCGGGTGCCGTCGCGCGTCGAGCTCGCGCCACTCCGTCACTGGCGCCGGCGCGTCTAGTCGCACCGTGCCATCGGCGACGAGGCTGCCAATCAGCGCGTTCGTGACCGACTTCGCCACGGACCAGGTATGAAATCGGGACGCGGGGCCGTAGCCGGGCGCATACCGCTCGGCGACGAGCCGGCCGTCCTGGACGACGACGATGGCCTTCACGCGCAGCCCGCGTCCGCCGTCCGTCGCCGTGAAGGCACCGTCGACTGCCGCGCCGATCACGGGATCCGCGGTCGTCATCACATCACTCGGTGCGCCGAGCGGGTCGGCGGCGAACAGGAGCCCGCCGGCGGCGACGGGCAGGGGCGCCGTACCACCGTCGAGGAGCGTGCACCCGCGGCCGGCGACGAAGCGCGCCTGGCTCGCCCCGGCGCCGAGCACCGAGGCGCGCACCTCGGCGTGCGCCTCGTCGACGCGATAGCGAAGCGTCCGGCCGAGGAGCCGCGTGCCCGGGGCCTCGGCAAGGTGCTCGCGGCGCATGACCGCCGGGTCACGGCCAGCGACGAAGCGCTCGGTGCACAGCGAGTGCGCGGTCAGGCCGGTCGCCGCGTGCAGGGGGCGCTCGAGCGCGCAGGTTGTCGTGCCGGCCAGGATCCCGAGGGCCGCGACCGGGCCGGAGGCGCGGCGGACCACGGC
This sequence comes from uncultured Gemmatimonadaceae bacterium, assembly GCA_963843845.1. Lineage (GTDB taxonomy): Bacteria > Gemmatimonadota > Gemmatimonadetes > Gemmatimonadales > Gemmatimonadaceae > Gemmatirosa. The sequence continues at coordinate 708,989 of CAWJMB010000002.1, forward strand.
GCGCGCGCACCGCACGACGCGCGCGCCGCGTGGGCGCGCGCGATCGGCATCGTGCGATCCAACGGTCGACTGGCCGACGCGATTCGTCATACGGATGTCCGATCGTGTGGGTCGTCGGTCACGGGCCGCGCGTCGTCCGCGCCGCGGGCCCGATCGCGGCCGGCCGCGCGTACTCGACCTGCAGCGCCACGAAGTCCGCCGTGCGCGCCCCGTACCGGGCAGCGACGCCGTCCAGTGCGTCGTCCAGCGCGCGGGCAGCGCCCCTCCCAGCTCCCGGCTCCACGACGACGTCCATCCCTCCGGCACGGCCGTCCGGCCCGGTGACGCGGTCCGGGAGCAGGCGGAGCCCACCGCGGGTCACGACGGGCCCCGTCGCGGCGGCGAGCGTCACCACCTGCGACCGTGCCGTGCGCGAGTATGCGTCCGCGGTGAGCGCGAGGGCCACTTCGTCGACACCCGGATCGACTGGCACGCCGATCGTCTCGTGCCGCCAGACCGCGAGCCGGTTGGCGAGGAAGGTCCGCACCCGCGCGCCGCCGAGCTGGAAGGCGTCGCTCCGGTGTGACTCGTCCCAGGCGGCGAGCCCGAGCGCACGGGCCAGGGTGTCGGCGCGGCCGCTCCCGGCAATCGCCTCGACGAGCGCGAGCGACAGCGGGATGGACGCGGACACGCCGGTCGTCGTCGCGACGCCACGGTCCACGACGTAGCGCCGGTCGCGCACCCAGCGGGCGGTCGGGTACGCCTTGCGCAGCCCCTCCACGTCGTGCCAGTGACCGGTGAATGCGTGCCCGTCGAGCAGCCCCGCCTTCCCGACCACCTGCACGCCGGAGCAGATGCCGACGATCGTCGCGCCGCGCGCCGCCTGCGTGCGGATCCACGCCAGCGCGTCGGGATCGTCGGCGCGGAGCATCGCCGGCACGATCACGTAATCGGCTCCCTCCGGGTACGCGGCGTCGAACGCAGCAGTGGTCGTCGCCGCCTCGACCCGCAGGGCCGGCCACAACCGGACGGGACCGACTCGCGTGCCGACGGCGATCACGTCGGCGACATCGGCGCGATGGAGCACGCCGTAGGGCACGAGGAAGTCCGTCGTCTCGGTACCGGCATTCGCGGCGACGACAGCGATCACGGGACGCGGGCGCGCGGGCCGCACACCGCTGCCGTGCCGGAGCGCGGCGACGGTCGCCGCATGCTCGATGGCGCTCACGGGCGTCGTGGCGACGGGCGCCAGGGGGTCGGACGGCGACTGGGCGGGGTGGTCGGTGCCGGCGGTGGCGAGGGCCACGGCGGCGAGCGCACCGAGCGGCGCCAGCAGCAGGAACAGGGGCGAGCGAGACATGGGTCGGGCGGGGTCGGCCGTCGTGAGCTCTCGACGTGAGCACGTGGTAGGGCTGGCAGGATGCAGCAGCGTCCTGAACGGGGCGGCGCTACCGGGCGCCGACCGACAGGCCGAGGTGCCAGGTGATCAGGTCCGCGCGGCTGCGGAGGACGTCGAGCCGCACGGTGCCGTCGGGCAGGTCGCGGATGCCGCCTTCGCGCAGGTAGCGGACGCTGCGGCCGTTGTCGTGGTACTGCGCCCCGAGATCGAGGAACACGAGCGAGCGCGCGGTCCGCCGGACCGGCACGAGCACGCCGGCGCCGCCGCTCCACGAGAGCTGCGCATCATCGTAGTTCGTGCGCTCGGCGAACGATTCTCGATCGCTCCGCCCCCGCACCGACGACGTCGTGGCGAAGTACGAGAGGCCAGCGGTGCCGTGGGCGTAGGGCCGCACCGGCCCGCGCGGCGCCACGAGCTGCGGGCCGACGCCGAGCCAGACGATGTTGTTGGTCGTCGTGAGGTCGAGCGGCACGCGGCTGCCCCCCGGCGCGCCGCTCAGCGGGACACGAAGCGTCTCGTGCCCGTAGTTCAGCAAGCCGCCGTCGAGGCGCACGGCGAACGCTCCCACGCGGCCGACACGGTACATGCCATGGCCTATGACGCCGTAGCCGTCGTTCACGGATCGGCGGAACGCGCCGCGCGGCTGGCCGATGGCGATGGCGAGCCCGCCCTGCAGGCGTGGCTCGCCGCCGGCGGTGGCGGAGGAGAGGCGGTGACCGCTGCCGCGAGCGTCCTGGGCCGGGGCGGTCGTCGAGCTGAGGAGCAGCGCGGCGAGTGGGCAGAGTGCGCCAGTCACGGTTCGGATCGAGGTCGACATGGGTGGGGTCGCGTGAGGGTGAGTGGCGACGCGAGGTGCCGGCGTCAGCCCGTGATGCGAGGGTTGGGTCAGCGGGATGTTGCCGGGCGCCTGACGGGTGCGTGCCGCACCGCTGTCCGGGCGACCGGCGGCGCGGAGAGGGTGCGCAGAAACGCTTCGATCTGCGCCCGCTCGCGTGGCGAGAGCCGCAGCGCCCGCAACTCGCTGTGCCCAGCCGGCGCGGCGGGCGCGCGATCGTAATGCGCGACCACGGCGGCGAGGGTAGCGATCTGCCCGGCGTGCATGTACGGCGCCCTGTCGGCGACCCCGCGCAGCGACGGGGTCTTGTACGCCCGCACGAGCTCCTCGCCCTCCGTCGCCGCGAACTGCAGCTCGGCGCACTCGTCCGCCGTCGCGTCGCTGTAGCGGCTCGTGCAGGCGAACTCCCCCGCGAGCGCCTGGCGTACGCCCACCACGCGCCCGCTGTCATAGGGGAGCGCCACGGCGGGGAGCGGGACGCCGGTGTTGTGGAAGTGGTCGTCGGTGAGGCGCGGGCCGTTGTGACAGTTCACACAGCTCCCCTGCCCGATGAAGAGGCGCAGCCCCGCGACCTCGTCGTCGCTCAGCGTCGACGCCGCAGTGTGCGTGCGTCCGGCGAGCTCGTCATCCACGTACCGATCGAAGCGGGTCGGCGCGAATGCGACCCGCCGCTCGTAGGCCGCGATTGCCTTGCCGATGTTCGCGTACACGCGGCTGATGTCCTCCTGGCGGGAGGGCGGGATGCGTCCCCACGCCGCACGCCATGCGCTGTCGGCCACCGGGCCGGCGCGGTCGGGCAGGCCGCCCAGCTCCGGCAGCGGGCCGAACACCGCCTCGTACACCGTGCGGTAGTGCCGCGCGATCTCGTGGGCGTACTGCGTTCGGCTGCCGCCGTGCTCTACCGCGTTCTCCAGCGGGCCCAACGCCTGCGCCCACTGGCTGTCGGCGCGGCCGTCCCAGAAGAACCACGCGCCGTGCGCCGTCCCAGCGACGGGCATGGTGCGCCGCGCGGTCGTGCCGACGCCGCGCGCGAGGGGAATGCCGTCCTGAAACGCCTTCTCAGGGTCGTGACAGGTAGCGCACGAGACCGCGCCGGCGCCGCTCAGCCGCGTGTCGAAGAAGAGCGCCTGGCCGAGCGCGGCGGCGCCCGGGTCGTCCGCGACGTGGTTCGATGGGTCGGGCGACAGCGGGCCGAGGCTCGTGAGCGATAGCGACCGCAGCAGCGCACGCTCCTCGCCAGACCAGCGCGACGGCCGGGTCGACGCCACGGCAGCGACGGCCGACAGCGGGAGCAGGAGCACGAGCGCGACGCGGAGCGATCTGCGCGACATGAGAGGCTCCGTCAGAGCTTGACGTTGAACACGACGGAGTCGCGCCCCGGCACGGCGGACACACGGAACTTCACCACCCACCATCCGCCCATGTTGAATTTCATCCCCTCCACGAGGTGGTCGCCGTTCCCCAGGGCGCGGGTGACGCGGGGCCTCGTGGGCAGGCCGTGCCCGTGCTGCGGCATGCCGCCGTCGACCGTGACGACCGCGCTGTCGACGGGCGCGCCACTGGCGGTCTCGAGGTGCAGCGTCCACCGCTGGAGGCTGCCCTGCGGGATGCTGTCGCCCTGCGGGTGGATGGTGGCGCGGTAGGCGCCCCCCTCACTCGCGCGTGTGCGCGAGTAGTCGAGGTCCTGCGGCGTCCGCGCGAGCAGCATACAGCCGGTGAGCAGGGCGGCGGCGCTCGCCGCGGTGAGCGCGGTCGCAGAACGGACGGGCGACGGGCGACGGGCGGAGGAGGCGACGGTGGAGCGCATGATGACCTCGCTGCGGGATGATCGGGACGTGAGCGCGACAGATCGCGACGTGCGATGCACGCGGCCCCAGAGTACGCGCGGCGGGGGACTGCCCACTTGAACGGAACGGCTAGGCCGTTGAACGAAAGGGCTGAATCGGTGGGCAGCGCCGACCGTCGCCACCTGTCGCGCGCCGTCGGCGATCGACGACCGCTGCGTCTCGCGCTCAGCCGGCGCGGCCGCGGTCCGGGAGGCAGGTCCGTCGCGCAGTGGCGGCGGCCGTCGGCGTCGGTCTCACGGTACGCCGGTCGGCCGCGCCGCGACTGAACGCAGCGGCTGTGCGCGTGGCGCCGCCGCATCCGGGTCGCCGCGCAGCGGTCCGAGCATCTGCAGTGCGGACGGCGGGATGCCGAACAGTCTGCGCGAGGTACGCGTGAGGTGCGCCGCGTCGGCGAAGCCGGCCGCGTGCGCCGCGGCGGAGATCGACTCGCCGGCCATCAGCAACTCCCACACGTGGATGAACCGACGCCACAGGATGTACGGCCGGAGCGCCATGCCGGTCTCCTCGACGAACAGGTGCCGGAACCGGCTCGGCGACAGGCACGCCTCGCTCGCGATCACGTCGAGCGTGAGCGGCGCATCGAGGCGCGCCCGGATGTACGCGACCGCGCGCAGGATGCGCTCGTCCGAGACGACCGACGACACCACGCCGCCGGTGAGCGCGCGGACGACGTCCTGTGCCGCGGCCGCCACGGCAGCGCTGCTCCGTCGTTCGCGCCAGGCCGCGAACAGCGCTGGGCCGGTCTCGTCGAGCACGGTGTCCGGCAGGGCCGAGATCCCGCCCCGATGGTACCGCTCGGCGAGCGCACGTCCCTCGCGCGTCTCCGGTTCGATGAGCAGGACCGCGCTGTGCGGCCCACGCGTGGCGTCCATCGCGTGCGGCTGCCGGGACGGTACGAGGGCGGCGCCGTACGCCGTCCACTCCGCCTCGTCGCCCGAACGGAAGCGGATCCCCGGCTCCGAGCAGAACGCGACCTGGATGGCGTAGTGCGCGTGCGGTGCCATGGCGCCGTGCGCCTGGCCGATGAGGAGGCAGCCGCCGTTCCACGACACGAAGTGCCCGACTCCCGCACGGTTGTTCACGGCGTGTGCGTCATTCGGTGCACGAGGATCGCGAGCGGGATGTGGTGCGCTGCCGACGCCCAGAAGCGCGCCGCCGCGACGGCGAGCCCGGACTCGAGCCCCGACGTCACCCCGGCGCCCGTGCTCCGATCGCGGTCGTACGGCCCCGCGAGGTCGATGTGGGTCAGGCCGTCGGATAGCACCATGGCAACGGAGAGCGGCATCCGCGGAGCGCCGGATGCACGGTGAACGGATGACACGCGTGAAGATCGGGCGCCACGCGGCCCCGCTCTAGCACCGACCCCGCATTCTGGAACGGACCGCCTGGCCGCCCTCGAGCGTCAGCGAGGCCGATCGCCGCGCGACCTCGTCGGCGACGAACGCGGCGTCCGCGCCGACGCCGCCGAGCAGGGCGGAGGTCATGCGGTGCTGGAAGCGGAGCCCCACGAAGTAGAGCCCCGGCGCGTCGGCGACCACGCCGCGGTGGTGGCGCGGCCGGCCGGTGTCGTCGAACACCGGCAGGGCGATCCAGCCGTAGTCTGCCGTGTAGCCGGTGCACCAGACCACCACGCGCGGCGACAGCACCTCGCCCTCGCACACCGGGAGCCCGCCGCGCGCGTCCGTCACGCGTCCAACTCGGCCGACGCCCGCCGCGACGAGCGCCGCGAGCGACTGGCCGACGAGCGGGTCGCCGCCGCGCGCGCGGGCGTCGAGCCGTCGGCCGAGCGCCGTGTCGAGCGTGAGGCGCTGCGCGAGCGGCCACGTCCACGCGTAGAGGTCGCGGCCGAGGACGCGTCGCGGAAAGCGTCGCGTCGTCCGACCGGCGAGCCACACCTTGCGGAACCGCGCGAGCTCGAGCGCGATCTGCGCGCCGGAGTTGCCGGCCCCCACGACGAGGGTGGGGCCCTCCGGCAGAGCGAAGGGGCCGCGGTAGGCGCTGGAGTGGAGCTGGTGGATGGCGGGGGCGAGGCGCGCGGCGGCCGCGGGCACCATCGGTCGCTGGAACGGGCCCGTCGTCACGACGACGTTATCCGCCTCGAACCGGCGATCGGCCGTGTGCAGCACGTAGCGGGTCCCGTCGGTCGTCAACGCCTCGACGCGCGTGCCCGAGTGCACCGGCAGGTCGAACCGCTCCGCGTACCGCACGAGGTAGTCGGCCACCTCGTCCTTGTCCGGCAGGTGTGTGGGCGCGGCGGGAAACGGCATCCCCGGCAGCCCGCTGTAGGCCGCAGGGGTGAGCAGCCGGAGCGAGTCCCACCGCCCACGCCAGCTGTCGCCGATCCGCGGCTCGGCGTCGAGGATCGCGAAATCGAGATCGCGTGCGGCGAGGTGGTAGCCGACGGCGAGGCCAGCCTGCCCGCCCCCGACCACGAGGGTGTCATAGCGCTCCACCCGGCCGGTCGGTCCGTCGGCCGTCGCGAGATTGGATAGTGTGGTCATGCGACGATCCCTCGGGCGAGTGCCGGCGCGGTCCTGGCAGGGCGGCCGGGGGCCATGACTGCGCGGGCCCGAACGAGGATGCCGACGGCGATCGCGCCCGCCACGAGCGGATCCCAGGTCAGGCACGCTGTGGCGAAGGCGATCGGCCCGGGCGCAGGGTCGGGGCCGACCAGATGCAATGCGACGTCCCACGCGGGGTGCAGCCCCCAGCCGGTGACGAGCCACCACGGGGAGCCGCGCAGCCCGCGGAGCGCCATCGCGGCGTAGAGCGCCACGCCGGCCAGTTCCACCGCGAGCCGCTGCGGGGGCGCGTGCGCGGTCGCGGCGAAGTACACGTAGCAGAGGGCGGTCACGATCAGGCCGCGGGCGAGGATCCTCCGCGTGTGGCGGGGGAACGCGAACGCGACGCCCACGAAGCCGCCGCCGCCGAGGGCGCCGGCGATCAGCAGGGTAGTGTTCATCGGGGTCACTGGAGCGGGGAGAAGGTGGGGCATGTCGGGCGACGGCGGGAGCCCGGGCGGACGTCAGGCGGCGCAGCCGGAGGTCGGGACCTGGTAGTCGCAGCGGCAGCGGTCGGGCGCGCACGACATGCTGCCGCGTTCGGCGCGCACGCAGCGCCAGCACTGGGCGAGGGGGTCCACCGCCTCGGGTAGCCCGAGCACACGCGACGCGACCCGCCCGCCGCCGGGTACCAGCCCGCGGAGCGCCGGCCGCCCCGTGCCGTCGAACGAGAGCTCGGCCAGCGCGACGAAGCCCGCCTTCCGGATGCCGGCCCCGGAGGCGTGGTTCTCCGGCGCGTAGGCGATCCAGAACCGCTCCGCCTCGCGCGACTCCGCGCGCACGATGGCGTCGAGCAATCGCGGATAGATGCCGAGCCCCCGGTGCGCGGCGAGCGTGACGAAGTTCCACAGGTATCGTTCCCCCGCCGGGATCGCGAACGAGGAGCCGAGTTCCCCGATCGCCGCCGTGTGCGTGGCGACCCAGCCCCACGCGGCGGCGACGCCGTCGCGGCAGGCGAGGTACGCGCGATGGCCCTGCGCGATGCGGCGCGCGATCTCCTCGTCCTCACGCCCCTGCAGCCGCGCCATGACGGCGACGTCGGGCTCGCGGCGGACGACGAGTCCTGGCAGAACGTCCATCGGTGGGCATGGGTCACTGCGGTGGCGGGCGGCGAAGGGCATGGCGGTGTCCTCGGAACGCGGTGCGCGGGGCGTGGTCGTCTCGGTGCGGCGCGAGGATGCTATGGCTGGTCGAGGGGTCCCGGCTTGAACGGAGCGGCTGACGTACCGTGCCCGACGCCGTATGACCGCACCACCACGACGGGGCCCGACCTGCCACGCGCGTGGTGCTCGAACGGCGCCGGGTTCGGAGGAGGCTCGGCCGCTTCCTCGTACTCGGCCGGCGGACGCTCGCCGAGCGGCTCGAGCCGGCGCCGCCGGTTGAACCAGGCGACCCACGCGAGCGTCGCGTTCACGTCATCGACGTCATCGACGTCATCGACGTCATCGACGTCATCGACGTCATCGACGTCATCGACGCCGCGCCGCCGCGCCACGGGCCGCGCCGGTTCGGGCCGCCGCGCGGTCGCGTGTCGGGCGTGCGGACGGTGCCTCGGCGCAACGCGGCGCGGAGGCGATGCGGGCGCGTTGACACGCCGCGCAGCATCCTTTATTCTACCGTTCAGTTGATGAGTTCACTTCTCTCACGGCCCATGATGCAAACGACGCTGTCCCCAGCGCTCACCCCCGCCGAGCTGGCGCGCCTGCTCCGTGAGCGGCCCGAGGCTCGGCTGCTCGACGTCCGGACGCCGGGCGAGTTCGAGGCCGAGCACATCGCGGGTGCTTACAACGTTCCGCTCGACACGCTCGACGAGCACGCCGCGGAGATCCGCGCCGGCGTCGCCGAGCCCGTCGTCCTCGTCTGCCGCTCGGGCCAGCGCGCCCGAAAGGCCGAGGCGGCGCTGCTGGCGGTCGGGATGACGAATCTGCGCGTGCTCGATGGCGGCCTGACTGCCTGGGCGGCGGCCGGCCAGCCCGTGCGCCGCGGCGAGCCCCGGATGTCGCTCGAGCGCCAGGTGCGCATCGCCGCCGGCGCGCTCGCCGCCACGGGCGGGTTTCTCGCGCTGTTCGTGAACCCGCTCTTCGCCGCGATCCCCGCGTTCGTCGGCTCGGGGCTCGTGTTCGCCGGCGTGACCGACACCTGCGCGATGGGGCTGCTGATCGCCAGGCTTCCGTACAACCGGCCGGCGGGGGGCGACGTGCCGGCGACGGTGCGGGCGCTGGCCACCGGTGCCGCTCTCACGGGGACGCGCCCCGCGCGCGGGGTCTCTGCGGCCGACGTCTCCTGCGCCACCTGAGGATCGGCCGGTGCTTCCCCTCGGCCTCGCCCTCGCGGCGTCGATCGGGCTCGCGCTCGGACTGCTGGGCGGCGGCGGATCGATCCTCACCGTGCCGGTGCTGGGCTACGTGCTCGGCTACGCGGCCAAGCCGGCCATCGCCATGAGCCTGCCGGTCGTCGGCATCACGAGCCTCGTCGGCGCCGCAGCCACGACTCACGCCGGCTGAGGGCGAAGCCGCTCCCACGACGAGCACCCGCAGTCCCGCCTCCGGCCCGCACGTCCTCACTCTCCCGAGGTTCCGACCGATGTTCTTCCAGCGCTTCTACGACACCCAGCTCGCCCAGGCCAGCTACCTCATCGGCTGCCAGCGGACCGGCGAGGCGGTCGTCGTCGACCCGAACCGCGACGTGCAGCGGTACCTCGACGCCGCGGAGAAGGAAGGGCTGCGCGTCACGCACGTCACCGAGACGCACATCCACGCCGACTTCGTGAGCGGCGCGCGCGAGCTGGCCCAGCGCGCCAACGCGGAGCTGCTGCTCTCCGACGAGGGGGACGCCGACTGGAAGTACGCCTTCGCGCAGGATGCGGGCGCGCGGCTCGTGCGGGACGGCGACCACTTCATGGTCGGGAACATCCGCCTCGACGTGATGCACACGCCGGGACACACGCCGGAGCACATCAGCTTCGTGGTGACCGACACGCCGGCCGGCGCCGGCCCGTGGGGCGTCCTCACCGGCGACTTCGTGTTCGTCGGCGACGTCGGGCGCCCCGACCTGCTGGAGAAGGCGGCGGGGCACGCGGGCACGATGGAGGCCGGCGCGCGCACGCTCTTCCGCTCGCTCCAGCGCTTCCGCGCGCTCCCCGACCACCTGCAGCTGTGGCCCGGCCACGGCGCGGGCTCGGCGTGCGGCAAGGCGCTCGGTGCGATCCCGTCGAGCACCGTGGGCTACGAGCGAATCGCCAACTGGGGCGTCGCCACGACCGACGAAGCGGAGTTCGTCCGCATGGTGCTCGCCGGCCAGCCGGAGCCGCCGCGCTACTTCGCCGAGATGAAGCGCATCAACAAGCAGGGGCCTCGCATCCTCGGCGGCTTCACGCAGCCGGTGCGGCTCGACCCCGCCTCGCTCCACGGGCTGCTGCGGACGGGCGAGGTGGTGGTCGACACGCGTCCGGCCAGCGCGTACGCGGCGGGGCACGTGCCGGGGACGATCAACATCCCGCTCGACGGGAGCTTCACGACGTGGGCCGGATGGCTGCTGCCGTACGACCGCGACGTCTACCTGCTCGTCGACGACGCCGGCGGCGCGAACGATGACGGCGCGTCCCGCGTCGAGACGGCGGTGCGCGACCTGGCCATGATCGGGCTGGATCGAGTGGCAGGGGTCGTGGGGAGCGACGCCCTGGCGGCGTGGACGGGCGCCGGCCACGCGCTGGCGACGATCGCTCAGATCACCCCCGCCGATGCGGCGGCGATGGCCGCGCGCGGCGAGGCGACGGTGGTGGACGTGCGCGGGCGCAACGAGTGGGAGGCGGGCCACCTGCCGGGTGTGCCGAACGTGCCGGTAGGCCATCTGGCCGAGCGGATCGGCGAGCTGCCGACCGACCGGCCGGTGATCGTTCACTGCCAGAGCGGCGCCCGCTCGGCCATCGCCGCGAGCGTGCTCCAGGCGCGCGGGCTCACGAACGTGGTGAACATGGCCGGCGGCTTCGGCGCCTGGCAGCAGGCCGGCCTGCCGGTGACTCGTGACGATGCCGATCAGGCCGCCGCCGAGCCGGCGCTCGCGACGGCGCCGTGATTGCTCGCGCGCGATGGGTGACCGCGTGGTGGCGACCTTGCACTACGCGGGACCATGCGCCGTCTCATCCTGATCGGCGGCGGGCATGCGCACCTCGAGGTGCTCCGGCAGGCAGCGGCGCGTCGGTTCGCCGGCGGGGAGCTGGTGCTCGTCTCGCCGTACCCGCACCACCACTACTCGGGCATGGTGCCCGGCTATCTGCAGCGCACCTACGCCGAGGCCGACCTGGCCTTCGACTTACCAGCCCTGTGCCGCGCCGCCGGCGCGCGCTTCGTCGAGGCATCGGCCGATCGCGTCGATCCCGACGGTAGCTGGGTGGCGGTGGACGGCGTGCGCCTCGCGTGCGACCTCGTCTCGGCCGACGTCGGCGGCGCCCCGGCGGGTTACGATCACGTGCCCGGCGCGCGCGAGCACAGCTGGACGGTGCGGCCGATCACGCGGGCGATCGCGCTCCGCCACCGGTTGGACGACCACGACGACGGTAGCGGCCCCACCGCTCCCGGCGCGGCCACCGGTCCCGGCGCGACGGCGCGGTCACCGCTGGCCGCGTGCATCGTCGGAGGCGGCGCGGCCGGCGTCGAGGTCGCGCTGGCGGTGCGACGGCGGCTGAGCGAGTCGCGGCGGCCCGCCGAGGTCACGCTCGTGGACCGCGCGCCGGCGCTGCTCGGCGAGTTCTCTCCGGGCGTGCGCGACCGGGTCGCACGCCTGCTCGCCGAGCGCGGCGTGCGCGTCGAGTCGGGACACGCCGTCGCGCACGTGAGCGCCGACGCCATCCGCCTCGACTCGGGCGAGTCGATCCCGTCGACCTTCACCGTCTGGCTGACGGGGGCGGCGCCGACCGCCCTCACCGCCGCCACCGACCTCCCGGTGGACGACCGCGGCTTCTGGCTGGTGGATGGCGCTCTCCGCACGGTGCGTGGCGGCGCGGTGTGGGGAGCCGGCGACTGCGTGACGCTGCGCGATCACCGGTGGGTGCCGAAGGCCGGGGTGTACGCCGTGCGCCAGGGCCCGGTGCTCGCCGCCAATCTGCGCGTCGCGGTGGAGCGCGGGCCCGGCGCGCCGGCACACGCCTTCCGCCGCTACGTGCCGCAGCGGCACTACCTCGCGCTCCTCAACACGGCGGACGGGCGCGCGCTGTTGCGCTGGCACGGGCTCACCGCACACACGCGCTGGGCGTGGTGGCTCAAGGACCGCATCGACCGGCGGTTCATGGCGAAGTACCGGATCGGCCACGTGCGCGCTTCGGCGTCGCTCGCCGCGGCGGAGGTGCGTGCCCGGTCGCCGTCCACGGCGGACGCGCGTCGCGAGCCGGGTCACGACGTCGCGTCCGAGCCGCCACAGCCCCGAGCGGCACCTCTTCGCGAGCGTCGTGCAGACGGAGGACGACGCCGACGACCGTGATGACGTGCGTGGCGGCGTGGCGCCGCCCGCCCCACGCCATGTCGTGCGGTCTGGCCTCCCCGTGGTCGGCGACCCGCGCCGCGCGATTGCCACGAACCTCGGGCCGGCCTATAATTACGATATTCAGTTGAACAGAGGAGAACTGTCGCCGTGGCCAAGTCGCTGTCGCCTGAGATGATCGAGCTCGTCGCCGAGCGGTTTCGCGCGCTCGCGGAGCCGGCGCGGCTGCACATCATGCAGGCGCTTCGCGGGGGCGAACAGACGGTCGGCGAGCTGGTGGAGGCCACCGGGCTGGGTACGGCGAACGTCTCCAAGCACCTGCAGCTGCTGCACGCGGCGAGCTTCGTGACGCGCCGCAAGGCGGGGCTGTACGTGTACTACGGGCTCGCCGGCGAGGACGTCTTCCGCCTGTGCGACCTCATGTGCGGCCGTCTGGCCGCGGAGGCCGAGGCACGCCGTCTGGTGCTCACCGGGCGCTGAGCCCCGACGAGCCACGCTTCACGCGAGGCTTCACGCGAGGCTTCACGCGAGGCTTCGACGAGGGTCCGCGTCGGCGACGACGCGCTCGCGCCGCCGAGGAACCCCGTGTCCTCACGGCCCGTCGCGCGAGAAGGCCCCCGTCGCACGACAAGGGGGTGGAACGACCCCTCCGGGCGACGGCTCCATGCCGCCTCCCCGGTCCAGGGCGTCACCTGCACCGACCAGCTGCAGTCGTTCGGGCCGGACGGACGGCTGGACGGCGCGGCGGCGCCACCGGGTCTGCGACTTGCCCAGGGCGGGGCACGACATCGGGCGCGGGCCGGTCGGACGAGGACGGGAGTGGCGGATGGGTGACGGGGTCACGGTGGTGGCGGGGGCGAGCGGGGATCTCGGCGGACGCATCGTCCGGGCGCTGCATGCGCGCGGGGCGCCGGTGCGCGCGATCGTTCGCCGCGGCGGAGCTCCGGAACGGCTCGCGGATCTGCGGACGCTCGGCGTCGAGGTCGCGGAGGTCGAGTTCGGCGACGCGGCGGGGCTCGCACAGGCGTGCGCCCGCGGCTCGTGCGTCGTCTCGGCGCTGTCCGGGCTGCGCCCGGTGATCGTCGACGCGCAGACGGCGCTGCTCGACGCCGCGGTCGCGGCGGGTGTGCCGCGGTTCATCCCGTCGGACTACTGCATCGACTACACGAGGCTGCCGCGCGGCACGAACCGCAACCTCGATCTCCGGGCCGAGTTCCGTGAACGGCTCGACGCCGCGCCGGTCGCCGCCACGTCGGTGCTCAACGGGATGTTCACCGACCTGCTGACCGGTCCGGCTCCCGTGGTGCTCTTCCCGCTCCGGCGCGTCGTCTACTGGGAGGACGCCGACCAGCTGCTCGATTTCACGACCATCGACGACACGGCAGGGATCACCGCGGTGGCGGCGCTCGATCGTGACGCGCCGCGCTTCCTCCGCGTCGCCGGAGAGGAGCTCAGTGCGCGCGGGCTGGCACACGCCGCGAGCGAGGCCATGGGGCAGCGCTTCCGGCTCCTGCGCGCCGGCGGGATCGGGCGGCTGGAGCTCCTGATCCGGATCGCGCGCACGGTCGCGCCGGGGCGGAGCGACACGTTCCCTCCGTGGCAGGGCATGCAGTATCTCCGCGACATGTTCTCCGGTCGCGCGAAGCTGGCGCCGCTCGACGACGCACGGTACCCCGAGCTGCGGTGGACGACCGTGCGCGAAGTGCTCACCGCGCATCGGATGGCGCTCTCGAGTGGCGCGGAGCACGCCGCGGCCTGACTCATGTCAGCTCGCTCCCGACACGGAACGTCGGTCGTGACACGACCAGGTCACCAGTGGGCGGCGCGGCCCAGGAGCAGCGCCACCTGCTCGAGCACCGGGATCTCGCCCGCGGGCACGGGCTGCGGGCGCAGGTCGAAGTGGCAGAGCGTCCCGACCGCGCGGCCGTCCGCGGCCCGCACCAGCGCTCCGCAGTACGACACCACGGCGTCGGCCGCTGGATGCCCGGCTCCCCGCAGCTCCGTCCGCGCATCCTCCACGGCGAACGGCCGTGCCGTGGCACCGACCACCGCGCAGTAGGTCTCACGCATCGGTGCGGCGGCCCCGACGCGGAGCGTCGGATCCTCGCGGTCGTGGAGCGCGACGCTGCGGAGGATCTCGCCGTCGAAGCGGTACAGACCGGTGTAGCGGTACGCCACGCGTCCATTCAGGTACGCGAGCACCGCGCGGACTCCGTCCGCCGCGCCTGGGTGATCGGCGAGGAGGCGCCGACACGCTTCGACCTCGCTCGCGGGATCGTTCGCGCCCGAGCCGCCGGGCACCGATCCGTTCGGCGCCGCCGGGGGCGCGTGGCCGGTGGACACGGCCCGTGGGAGGGTGAGGGTGAACGTCGATCCCTCGCCCACTCGACTCTCCACGGTCAGGTCGCCGCCCATGCCGCACGCCAGCTCGCGGCAGATCGCCAGCCCCAGTCCGACGCCGTCCCGCGTGCGATTGAGCGAGGGCGTGACCTGCACGAACGGCTCGAAGATGTGCTCGAGCCGCTCGGGCGGGATGCCGATCCCGGTGTCGCGCACCCGCACCAGGACCACCGCGCCGCCGTCGGGGCCGGACGCGGCGTCGCACGACAGGGTGATCGTGCCCGGGGGGTCGGTGAACTTCACGGCGTTCGTGAGCAGGTTGACGAGGATCTGCTGCAGCTTCTCGCGGTCGGCGCGGGCGACGAGGTCCGAGCAGTCGGCCGTCGCTTCGTAGGCGATCCCGCGCGCGCGCGCCTGCGGCTCGACGAGCACCGCGACGTCGTCCAGCGCGGGGCCGAGCGGCACGTCGGCGACGGCGTAGTGAACGCGTCCCGCTTCGAGCCGCGCGAAGTTGAGGACGTCGTTGATGAGACCGAGCAGGTGCTGCTGGCTGCGCCGGATGCGCACGAGGTCCGCCTGCTGCGCTTCCGTCACCGGCCCGCGGAGCCCCAACTCCAGCAGCTCGGTGTAGCCGCCGATGGCGTTGAGCGGGGTCCGCAGCTCGTGGCTCATCGTCGCCAGGAACTGGCTCTTCGCCGCGTTCGCCGCCTCGGCGGCCGCGGTGCGTTCGGCGAGCAGCGCGTTCATGGTGTGGAGGGCGGCCTCCGCCTCGCGCTCGGCCGTCACGTCCCGGATCTCGACGACGGTGCCGACCGGCACGCCGTCCTCGAGGATCGGGCTCGCCGTGCAGAGCACGGGGAAGTACGCGCCATCCTTGCGGATGAAGACGTCCGCGTGCGCCCGCACACCGCTGTTCTCGGGCAGCGCGCGGTCGATCGGGCACTCCGCCTTGGGATATGGCGACCCGTCCGGACGGTGGTGGTGGATCGCGTCGTGGAGGGGGCTGTGGCGGATCTCGTCGAGCGTGAACCCGGTCATCGCCACCGCGGCCGGGTTCATGTAGGTCGGATGGCCGTGGCGGTCCATGAGGAAGAGCGCCGACGTCGCGTTGTCGGCCACCAGCCGGGTGAGCGCCGCCTGGCGCTCCACGGTCGCGACGGCCACCGCGCGCCGCGTCAGCTCGTCGGCGGCGAACGCGGCGACCTCCTCGAGCACGGAGGCGTCGTGAGCGGTCCAGCTCCGCGGCGCGAAGTCGACCGCGCACACCGATCCGAGCACGTGCCCGTCCGGCGTGCGCAGCGGCACGGCGGCGTAGGCGACGATCCCCCCCTCGGTCGTGGCGCGGCTGTCGCGGACCAGCGGGTGCGCGCGTGCGTCCTCGACGAGCAGCGGCGCGAGGTTCCCCGCCTGCGCCCGTTCGACCACGTGCTGGCAGAACGAGGCGTCGAGGTCGACCGACATCGACCAGCGGGCGGGGTTGCCGTCCGGGAGCGCCTCGGCGTGCGCGGCGCTCGCCAGCGGCACCTGGGCGTCGGCCGTCACGATGTTCACCTGAGCGACCGGCGTGCGAAGCGCGCGCGCCGCGAGCCGGGCCATCGCATCGAGGCCCGGAATCGACCCGTGCGCGAGCCCCGTGGCCGCCACCGCGGCGAGTCGCGCCGGATCGACGAGCGCGGCGTGGCGTGCTCGGGGCCCGAGGCTCCCGGCGTCGTGCTCGGCGCCATCGAGCAGGCCGGCCGCAATGTCCGCGCGATCGTGCGGAGCAGTCATCGAGATGGCGAGCGTGACGGGCGGTTCACGCGACGCGCGTCGCGAGACGAGGCCGGTCGGTGAGCGGACACGAACCCACCAGCGGCAGGCTCCGGCTTCCGGAAGCTAATCGTGCGCGGCGCGTCCGAGGTACGCCGGCCGCTCGCCGAGGTGCGCCTGTCGCGTGGGCGTGCGCCCTGCTACCCATCGACGGTGCGCGCACGGCAGACCACGACGATCGGCGCACGGAACGGCCCGGGGGCGGGCCGCAACACGGGAGGGGTGTGAGGCAGACGACTGGAAGCACCGGGGAGGTGGCGACGGGCGCGGACCGTGTCGCCGCAGAGCAGCTGTTCGCCGGCGCCGGCGAGCTGCGCGCGCGCTGCCGCGCGCACGACTGGGCCGCCACCCCGCTCGGACCCGTCGAGGCGTGGCCGCAGAGTCTCCGCACGACGGCCACGACCGTGCTCGCCCTCGGCTTCCCCGCCATCGTCCTCTGGGGGCCGGAGCTCGTCCAGCTCTACAACGATGGCTACGTCCCGTTCCTCGGCGGCAAGCATCCGGAGGGGCTCGGGCAACCCACGCACGCGTGCTGGCCCGAGGTGCGCCACCTCACCGAGCCGGTGTACGATCGCGTGTGGGCGGGTGAGACGGTCACGCAGGCCGAGCAGGTCTACCCGCTCCGGCGGCGCGGGCCCGAGGCGCCGCCGGACGACGTGGCGATCACGCTCACCTTCGTGCCGGTGCGCGACGAGGCGGGCGAGGTGGGCGGCGTCTTCGTGACGCTGTTCGACGTGAGCGCGCAGGTCGCCGGGCGCGAGGCGCAGGCCGAGCGGGCGCGGCTCCTCGCCGAGAGCGAGGCGGCGCGGGCCGACGCCGAGCAGGCGCGGGCCCAGGCGGACGCGGCGCGCCAGGCGGTGGAGGCGGCGGGTCGGCAGCTGCAGACCGCGTTCGCGCAGGCCCCGGCGCTCGTCGCCGTGACCGAGGGGCCGGAGCACCGCTTCGTGCTCGCCAACGCCGGGTTCGAACGGATCGTCGGCCGCGGGGGCCTCGTCGGGCGCACGACGCGCGAGGCGCTCCCCGAGCTGGAGGCGCAGGGGGTCCACGCGCGGTTCGACCTGGTGTATGCCACGGGAGAGCCGTTCGTCGCCGCCGAGCACCGCGTGCTGCTGCCGCGCGACGATGGCGGCGCACCGTACGAGGGGTGGTATACCCTGGTCTGCCAGCCGCTGGTCGGTCCGGACGGCCGGGTCACCGGCATCCTGCAGCACGCCGTCGAGGTGACGTCGCAGGTGCGCGCCCGGCAGGATGTCGAGCGGCTGCTGGCCGACCAGGCGCGCGCGGCCGCGGCGCTCGCCGAGAGCGAGGCGCGCTTCCGCGCCGTGCAGGACGCGTCGCCGAACGGCTCCGTGCTCATGCGTCCGGAGCGCGATGCCGCCGGCGTGATCACGGACTTCACCTTCGTCTACGTCAACGCGGCGACGACGCGCCTCCTCGGCGTCGGGCCGGAGGCGCTGGTCGGGCGGGCGCTCTGCGCCGTGTACCCCGACTCGCCGACGAACGGCTACCTCGCCGGCTACCGCGGGGCCTTCGAGGACGGCGTCGCGTTCACGGTCGAGGAGGACTACGGGCGCTTCGGCCGCCCCGCGCACCTGCACGTGACCGCCGTGCGCGCGGGCGACCTCGTGCACGCGCACTTCGCCGACGTGAGCGCCGCGGTCGAAGCCCGGGCGGAGCGCGAGCGCCTGCTCGCGGCCGAGCGTGCCGCGCGCGCCGCCGCCGAAGCGGAGCAGCAGCGTCTCGCGGCAGTGATCGCGCACCTCCCTCTCGGTGTCACGCTCGCCGAGGCGCCGAGCGGGCGGCACTCGGTGAGCAATCCGGCGGCGGTCGCGATCTGGGGTGTGCTCCCTGCCTCCCCGGAGGTGGCGGCGTACAGCCGCGACTTCGTGGGCTACCGCCCCGGGCCCGGCGCGCGGGTCGGCCGAAGAGGCCGCGCGCCGCATCGGGAGTCACGAGTGGCCGCTGGCGCGCGCCCTCGGTGCAGGCGAGCTGGTCGTCGACGAGCTGGCCGAGATCGAGCGACCAGACGGCACGCGACGGCTGGTGAGCCTGTCGGCCGCGCCGGTGCGCGACGCCGAGGGACAGGTGACCGGCGCGCTGGTGACGACGATCGACGTGACCGAGCGCGAGGCGATGCTCCGGGCACTCGACTCGGCGCGGCAGGCGGCGGAAGGCGCCAATCGGGCGAAGAGCGAGTTTCTGGCGGTGATGAGCCACGAGCTCCGGACGCCGCTGAACGCGATCGGCGGGTACGCGGAGCTGATCGAGCTCGGGATCCATGGGCCGGTGACCGAGGCCCAGCGTGCGGCGCTCGCGCGGATCCAGCAGAGCCAGCGCCACCTGCTCGGGCTGATCGCCGGGGTGCTCGACTACGCGCGGGTCGAGGCCGGGGGGGTGACGTACCGGCTGGGCGCCGTGCCGGTGGGGGAGGCGGTGGCGGAAGCGGAGACGCTCGTGGCGCCACAGCTGCGGGCGCAGGGGTTGGAGTTCCGGTGGGCGGGGGCGCCGGCGGGGCTCTGCGTGCGGGCGGACCGGGAGAAGCTGCAGCAGGTGCTGCTCAACCTGCTCGGCAATGCGGTGAAGTTCACGCAGGCCCGCGCCGGGGTGGCCGGACGGATCGAGGTGACGTGCACGGTCGAGGGGGGCGGCGACGGCACGGCGCGGGCGGGTGGGCTGGTGCGGATCCACGTGCGGGACACCGGGCGGGGGATCGCGGCTCCGGAGCTGGAGCGGATCTTCGAGCCGTTCGTGCAGGCGGACCAGCGCCTCACGCGTCCGCATGCGGGAGTGGGGCTGGGGCTGGCGATCAGCCGGGACCTGGCGCGGGGGATGGGGGGCGACCTGACGGTGGAGAGCGTACCGGACGTGGGCAGCACGTTCACGCTGACGCTCCCGCGGGGCTGAGCGGGATGCGCCCGGCGAGCCCGGCGAGCGCGAGGCAGCGATGGCGCGTCGCCTCGATCCGACGTTCGTCGCCGGCCACCCGCGCAGCGGATCAGTCGAGCGGGTGCACTGGATTCGCGACCCGCAGGCCATCGACTCCGCCCGTCATGACTGGTCCGGGTTCTCGCCGCCACGGATGCGACGCTCGATGGCGTGCAGGCCGCGGAGCAGCACGATGGTGAGGACGCTGAGGAGCAGCGCGAGCTCGAGCTGCCCGTAGGCGCTGGCGGCACCGATGGCGCTCGTCGCCCAGAGGCTGGCGGCGGTGGCGGTGCCCGTCACCCGGAGGCGGTCCTTGAGGATGGCGCCGCCGCCGATGAAGCCGATGCCGGTCATGAGCCCCTGGAGGATCCGCGCCTGCGCGTCGGGCGCCGTGCCCACCGCGCGGAGCGCCATGAGGATGAACGCGCAGGCGGCGACCGCCACGAGCGGAAACGTGCGCAGACCGGCGCTGCGGGCCGAGCGCTCGCGCTCGTAGCCGATGGGCAGCGCGAGGAGGAGCGCGATGCCGAGTCGGATCAGCAGTCGGGCGAGCTCCGCGGCGTCGAGCGTCAGTGGAGGCATCACCGAGATGGGATCGCGCGTCGTGCGGCTGGCAGGTGGATCGCGCACCGACCGTCCGGGAAGGCGGGCATGCCGGGATGCCGCGCAAGGCGCGCTCCATCGCGCGCACCGTATGCTCGAGCGACCTCCGGGTACGTCCGATGGAGCCTTCGACGGCGACGGGCCGCTCGATGCGGCTGGCGATCGGACGGTCGACACGCGAGAGGGCACCCGCCAGCGCGGGTGCCCTCTCGTACCATCGGGTGTGACGCTGCGACTCAGCGGCGGTCGTCGGCCGGCGCGGCGGTCGGCATGAGAACCGTGTCGATGACGTGGATCACGCCGTTCGACGCGGCGATGTCGGCCGAGATCACCTGCGCGCCGTTGACGTAGACCTTGCCGCCGCGGACGACGATGTCGAGCGGCTGACCGTTCACCGTCTTCGGCGTGCCACCCTTCATCTTCACGACGTCGGCGGCCGTGACCTTGCCGGAGACCACGTGGTAGGTGAGGATCGACGCCAGCTTCGCCTTGTCGGCGAGGAGCGCGTCGATGGTGCCGGCGGGAAGCTTCGCGAACGCGGCGTCCGAGGGCGCGAAGACGGTGAACGGCCCCGGTCCCGACAGCGTCTCGACGAGCCCGGCCGCCTTCACGGCGGCGACGAGAGTGTTGAAGCTTCCCGCGCCGACGGCGACTTCCACGATGTTCTGCGTGGGGGCCTTCGTCACTCTCATCGCGCTCTGCGCCGTCGCAGTCCCAGGCGCCGCGATCATGGCCGCCACGGCCCCGGCCACCAGCATCATCCCGTTCCGCATGATCAATTCCTCACGTAGGTTGGTTGTCTAAGACTTGTCTAGGTATACTCGCGGCATATCTCTCATATGTCAAGGGATTGTCGAGATAAATGTTGACGGGCGCTAGACACGGGGGCATGTTCAGCGCATGCAGTCGATACCTCCCACGCCGACACCGGCCGCCATCCCTCGCCATCCGATCTCGGTCGTCGTCGACCGCACGGGGCTCTCCCAGCACGTGCTGCGGGTGTGGGAACGGCGATACCACGCGGTCGAGCCGGCGCGCGGCGACGGCGGGCACCGCCTCTACTCCGACGCCGACATCGAGCGGTTCCGGCTGCTCCACGCGGCGACGCGCGCCGGCCGCACCATCGGTCAGATCGCGCACCTCCCGTCCGACGAGCTGACCCGACTGGCTGCGGAGGACTCGGCGGCGCGGCTGGAGCAGCAGCGCGTGGCCGGCGCCGGTGAGCGTGTGGTCCCCGACGCCCCGCTCGACGAGGTAGCCGCGGCCCTCGCGCTGACCCGCGCCCTCGACGCACCCGGCCTCGACGCGCTGCTCCGGCGCGCCGCCGCGACGCACGGCGTGGCGACGTTCACCGAGCGCGTGGCGGTGCCGCTCCTGCACGCGATCGGGCACGAGTGGCACGCCGGCCGCCTCACGATCGCGCAGGAGCACCTCGCCGCGGCCGCGGTGCAGGACATCCTGCTCGAGGCGATGCGCGCCCTCACCGGCGGGGCCGACGCCGCGCGGGTGGTCGTGGCCACCCTCCCCGGCGACCGGCACGCGATCGGGGCGGCGCTCGCCGGCGCGGCCGCGGCCGCCGACGGGTGGAGCGTGATCTACCTCGGCGTCGACCTCCCGGCGGCGGAGATCGCGGCCGCCGCGGCGGCGACGGTCGCACGCGCCGTCGCGGTCAGCGTCGTCTACGTCGACGACCGCCAGCGCACCCTCGCCGAGCTGCGCACGCTGCGCGCGCGGCTGCCCGCCGCCGTGCCGCTCGTCGTCGGCGGGGCCGGCGCGGCCGCGCTCGCGAGCGAGATCGCCGACGCCGGGATCCGCGTCGGCGGAACGCTGGCCGATCTCCGCGACGCCCTCCGCGACGCGCAGCGCGCGCCGGCCGCCTCCGCAGCCTGATCGCCGCGGCGCGAGCGCCGCAGCCGGAGCGACTCGCCCCGTCCGTCGGCGGGCGGAAACCCGACGCGGAAACGTCCGTACGGCCCGGACTTCCGCGCTCGACGGCCCCCCGACTCTCCCGCCCGCAGCACGATGGACCTCGCCATCCGCGGCGTCTCCAAGACGTACGCCAACGGCGTACGCGCGCTCCGCGACGTCACGCTCGACATCCCGCGCGGCATGTACGGCCTGCTCGGGCCCAACGGCGCCGGCAAGTCGACGCTCATGCGCACGATCGCCACGCTCCAGGAGCCCGACGCCGGCTCGATCACGCTCGGCGACATCGACGTGCTGCGCGAGAAGGACCGCGTCCGCCGCACGCTCGGCTACCTGCCGCAGGAGTTCGGCGTCTACCCGTCGGTGAGCGCCGAGCGGCTGCTCGACCACTTCGCCGTGCTCGAGGGGTTCACCGAGCGCGGCGCGCGCGCGACGCGTCGTCGAGGCGCTGCTGCGGCAGACGAACCTGTGGGACGTGCGGAAGGAGCGGCTCGGCGGCTACTCGGGCGGCATGCGTCAGCGCTTCGGCATCGCCGTCGCGCTGCTCGGCGACCCGAAGCTCATCATCGTCGACGAGCCGACCGCGGGGCTCGACCCGGCGGAGCGCGTGCGCTTCCTCAACCTGCTGAGCGAGATCGGCGAGAACAGCGTCGTCATCCTCTCGACGCACATCGTCGAGGACGTCGCGGAGCTGTGCCGGCGCATGGCGATCATCGACCGCGGCGAGATCCTGCTCGAGGCGGAGCCGCTCGCCGCGATCGACGCGCTGCGCGGCCGCGTGTGGCGGCGCGTCGTCGCGAAGCACGAGCTCGCCGGCGATCGAGCGCGAGCACCGCGTGATCTGCGACGAAGCTGCAGTCGCGGGCGGCACGGTCGTGCACGTCCTACGCCGACGCGCGGCCGGCGACCGAGTTCGAGCCGGTGGAGCCGGACCTCGAGGACGTCTACTTCAGCGTGATGGCGCGCCACCCCGCGCCGACGGCGGCCGCGTGACGGTCGGCGAGGTCTTCCGCTTCGAGCTCGCGTACCGGCTGCGCCGCCCGTCGACGTGGGTGTACGCGGCGGTGCTGTTCGCCGTGCCGTTCCTGATGATGCACGCGATCGGCGGGAGCCGGCAGCTACTGAACGCCCCCGAGATGGTGATGAACGCCGCGGCCGTCCTCGGCGGCGTCGGCATGCTCGTGAGCGCCGGGCTGTTCGGCGACGCGGCCGCGCGCGACGTGCAGTCGCGCATGTACGCGCTCTTCTACACGTCGCCGCTGCGCGAGCGCGACTACGTGCTCGGCCGCTTCCTCGGCGCGGCGCGTCGTGAACGCGGTGCTGCTGCTCGGCGTGCCGTTAGGCCTCCTGCTGGCGTCGGTGATGCCGTACATGGCGGCGGGGAAGTTCGGGCCGGTGCGGCCGGCGGCGTACGCGCAGGCGTACGCGCTGATGCTGCTGCCGAACCTCGCGCTGATCGGCGCCTGCATGTTCGCCGCGGCGGCGCTCGCGCGGCAGGCGATGGCGACGTACCTCGGCGGCGTCGCGCTGTTCGTCACCGGCTCGGTCGCGGGCCGCCTCACCGACGGGCTGTCGAACGTCACGCTGTCGGCGATGATCGACCCGTTCGGCGGCGCGGCGCTGCGCACCGTGACGCGCTTCTGGACGCCGGACGAGCGCGACGCGCGGCTCGTCGGGTGGCCGACGCTGCTGCTGTGGAACCGCGCGCTCTGGCTCGCCGTCGCCGCTCGGCGTGGTCGCGCTGCTCGCGGCGCGCTTCCGCTTCGTGCAGCCGGCCGCCGCGCGGCGCGCGCGCTGGCGGCGCCGCCGCGTCGTCGACACCGCGCCCGAGCGCCTGGTGCCCATCGCCGCCGTCGAGCGCCGGCGGCGCCGAGCGCTCGTTCGGGGTCGCGGCGCGGGTGCGGCAGACGCTCGCCGTCGCCGCGCGCGCGTGGCGCGACGTCGCGGCCTCGCGCGCGTTCCTCGTCGTCCTCGTCGGCGCGCTGGCGATCGCGTTCGGCTACGGCTGGGACGTCGGCTCGGAGATCTTCGGCACGTCGACGTGGCCGGTCACGCACCTCATCGCCGGCACGGTGCTGAGCACGGCGCTCGGCCCGGTGATGGCGGTGCTCGTCGCCGTGCTCGCCGGAGAGCTCGTCTGGCGCGAGCGCGACGTCGGGATGGCCGACATCGCCGACGTCGCGCCGGTGCCGAACGGCGTGCTGCTGCTCGGCCGCTTCCTCGCGCTCGTCGCGATGCTCGTCGTGCTCCAGGCGGTGCTCGCCGCGGCCGGCGTGCTGCTGCAGGCGCTGCAGGGGTGGCACCGGCACGAGCCGCTCGTCTACCTCGAGCTGCTCTTCGGCGTGAAGCTCGTCGACTACGTGCTGCTCGCCGCGCTCGCGACGGCGGTGCACGTGATCGTGAACGACAAGTACGTCGGCCACCTCGTGGTCGTGCTGTACTTCGTGTCGACGATGCTCTCGGGGCTCATCGGCATCCGCCACCGCATGCTCGTCTACGGCTCCGACCCGGGGTGGGTGTGGTCGGACCTGAACGGGCTCGCGCCGTTCGTGCAGGGGATCGTCTGGTTCAAGCTGTACTGGGCGGCGTGGGCGCTGCTGCTCGCCGTGCTGGCGAGCCTGTTCTGGGTGCGCGGTCGCGAGCGCGGCGCCGCGCGGCGGCTGGCGATCGCGCGGGAGCGCCTCGCGGGGCCGGCGCTGCGCGCGGCGGCGGTCGCCGTCGTGCTCATCCTCTCGTCGGGCGGCTTCGTGTTCTACAACACGAACGTCGTGAACGCGTACGCCGAGCACACGCCCGAGGCGGCGGCCGACCGCCGCGCCGCGTACGAGCGGAAGTACAAGCGCTTCGAGGACGCGCCGCGGCCGAGCCTCACCGCGGCGCGTCTGCGCGTCGAGCTCTACCCGGCGGAGCGCGCGGCCGAGATCCGCGGCACGTACCGGTTCGTGAACCGCACCGCGCGGCCGATCGACTCGGTGCACGTGCTCCTCCACCCGGACGTCGAGACGCGCGACGTGCGCTTCGACCGCGCGGCGCGCGCCGTGGTGAACGACCGCCCGCTGCGCTACCGCGTCTACGCGCTCGAGCGCCCCGTCGCGCCGGGCGACTCGGTGGCGATGACGTTCGACGTCGCGTTCCGCCCGCGCGGCTTCCGCAGCGACGGCGCGCCGACGGAGGTGACGTCGAACGGCGCGGCCTTCGACCGCACGTGGCTGCCGATGCTCGGCTACCAGCCCGGGCGCGAGCTGACCGACGAGCGCGAGCGGCGCGACCGCGGCCTCCCGCCGCGCCAGGCGCCGCCGAGCGCGGGGGACGTCGAGACGCGCGCGGCGGGCGCGCGCGATGTGGAGGTGGTGGACGCGCAGATCGTCGTCGGCACCGACGCGGCGCAGACGGCGGTCACGTCCGGGACGCTCGTGCGCGAGTGGCGCGAGCGCGGCCGGCGCTACTTCGAGTACCACACCGGCGCGTCGACGGGCTTCGGCGGCGCGATCTTCTCGGCGCAGTACGCGGTGCGCGAGGCGCGGTGGAACGACGTCCCGCTCCGCGTCTACTACCACCCGACGCACGACGTGAACGTCGACCGGATGCTGCGGAGCATGCGCGCGTCGCTCGACTACTACACGCGGGCGTTCGGGCCGTACCAGTTCCGCGCGCTGCGCGTCGTCGAGTTCCCGCGCTACGCCTCGTTCGCGCGCGCGCACCCGAACACGATCGCGTTCTCCGAGGGGAGCGCGTTCCTCACGCGCGTCGACTCGGGCGACGTCGACCGCACGTTCTTCGTCGTCGCGCACGAGACGGCGCACCAGTGGTGGGGCGGGCAGGTCGTCCCGCTGCGCGCGCCGGGCGCCGGGATGGTCTCCGAGATGCTCGCCCAGTATGGCGCGATGATGGTGCTCGAGACGGCGTACGGCCGCGAGATGGCGGACCGGTTCTACGACTACAACATGCTCGAGTACCTCCGCGGCCGGAGCGTGTTCACGAACCGCGAGGCGCCGCTGCTCGACGTCGAGCGGCAGGGGTACGTGTACTACTTCAAGGGCGCCGTGGCGATGTACACGCTGCGCCAGTGGCTCGGCGCCGACGCGGTGAACGGCGCGCTGCGGCGGTTCCTCGCGCGGCACGGCGGCCCCGCCGCGCCGGCGGCCACGTCGCGCGCGCTGTACGCCGAGCTGCGCTCGGCCGCGCCGGACTCGCTGCGGCCGCTGCTCGCCGACCTGTTCGAGCACATCACCCTGTGGGACGTGCGCGCGGACTCGGCGCGCGCCGAGCCGGCGGGGGGCGGGCGGTACCGGGTGACGCTGCACGTGACCGCGTCGAAGGCACGCGCCGACAGCGTGGGGCGGCAGACGCCGACGCCGATGAACGACCTCGTCGAGGTCGCCGTGTTCGCGGACGGCGCCGGCGGGGCGCCGGGGCTCGGCGCGCCGCTCTACCGCGCGCGGCACCGCGTCCGCGACGGCGCGCAGACGATCACGGTGACCGTGCCGCGCCGCCCGGCGCGGGCGGGGATCGACCCGTACCACGCGCTCATCGAGCGCGAGCGCGACGACAACGTCACCGCGGTCGGCGACGGCCGCGCCTAACGGCGGCCGTCCGGCCCCGGTGGGGCGAGGTGCAGCCGGTCAGCGCGGGCGCACGGTCGCGAGCCCGCCGTCGACGCCGAACACCTGCCCCGTCACCCACGCGCTCTCCGGCCCGAGCAGCCACGCGGCGACCGCCGCGACCTCGTCCGGCTCGCCGAGCCGCCCGAGGGCGTGCATCGCCGTCGACGCGCGCTCGGCGGCGGGGTTCCCGGTGATGCGCTCGGCGAGCGGCGTCCGCACCAGCCCCGGCGCGACGACGTTCACGCGCAGCCCCACCGGCGCGTAGGTCGCCGCCGCGGCGAGCGCGAGGCCGATGACGCCGGCCTTCGCCGCCGCGATCGCCTCGTGGTTCGCGAGCCCGACGCGCGCCGCGGCGCTCGAGAAGAGCACGACCGAGCCCCCCGTCCGCATCACGCGCCCGGCGGCACGCACGGTCGCCGCCGCGGTCGTGAGGTTCAGCGCGATCGTCTCGTCCCACTCGTCGCGCCGCGTGAGGTGCGCCGGCTTGAGGATGAGCGAGCCGACCGCGTTCACGACGCCGCTCACCCGGCCGTGCCGCGCGGCGGCGCCCTCGACGAGCGCCGTCACCTGATCGAAGTCGGTCGCGTCGGTCGGCACCGCCGAGCCGCCGATCTCCGCGGCGAGGGCGTCGAGCCGCTCCCCGCCACGCGAGGCGAGCACGAGCGTCGCCCCGCGCGCCGCCAGCCGCCGGCAGAGCGCCGAGCCGATGCCGCCGGTGGCGCCGAGCACGACGACGACCGACGGATCGGCGGGGGAGAGAGCGGGGTCGGGAGCGGTCACGGTGGCGTACGGTACGGGTATGCGTGCAGGATCGTCGTGTCGGAACGGCGGCGGAGGCCGGGCCGTTCCCGCGCTGGGCGCGCGGCGGCATTATTCGCGGGCCGCGGGACCCCGGTCGGAAGGCCCGCCGGCCCTCCCTCTCCACGAGACATGCGCCCCTTCCGGCCGATGACATCACAGCCCTGGCTTCCGTGGGCGCTCGGCTCCGCCGTGTTCGCCGCGCTGACTGCGATCTTCGCGAAGATCGGGCTCGACGGGGTCGACGCCGACTTCGCCACGCTCGTCCGGACGATCGTGATCGTCGGTGTGCTGGGCGCGTTCGTGACAGTGACGGGGAAGTGGCGCGACCCGCTCGCCCTGCCGGGACGCTCGCTCGCGTTCCTCGTGCTGTCGGCACTCGCCACCGGCGCCTCGTGGGTCTGCTACTTCCGCGCGCTGAAGGTCGGCGAGGCGGCGCGGGTCGCGCCGGTCGACAAGCTGAGCGTCGTCCTCGTCGCCGTGTTCGCGGTCGCCTTCCTCGGCGAGCGCCCCGCCGCGCGCGAGTGGGCGGGGATCGGGCTCGTCGCGCTCGGGGTGCTCGTGCTCAGCCTTCGCCGCTGACGCGGCGGCCGCCCCGCGACGACATGCCCAGCCTCCGCCCGCCCCGCCCCCTCGTGCGGCTTCGGCGATCCGCCCGCGCCGCGTCGGCGCTGCTCGCACTCGCCGCCGCACTCGCCGCCGCGCCCGCCGCGGCGCCCGCCGCGGCGCAGCCCACCCGCCCGCCTGACCCGCGCCCCGACTCGCTCCCCGCGCCGGCCGTGGCCTTCACGCGCGCCGCGCTGCGGCTCGACGGGGCGCTCGACGAGGCGGCGTGGGCGGCCGCCGACAGCGTCGTCGACTTCACGCAGCGCGACCCCCAGCAGGGCGCCGCCGTGAGCGAGCGCACGGTCGTGCGCTTCGTCGGCACCGCGGACGGGCTCTGGGTCGGCGTCTGGGCGTACGACCGCGATCCCGGCGGTATCCGCCGCGCGCAGCTTCGCCGCGACGCCGACTTCGGCACCGACGACAGCTTCACGCTCATGCTCTCGCCGACCGCCGACAAGCGCACGGCGTTCCTCTTCTCCGTCAACCCGAACGGCGCGCTGCAGGACGCCGAGGTGCTGAACTTCGAGCAGGAGAGCCGCGAGTGGGACGGCATCTGGGACGCGCGCGCCCGCGTCACGCCGGCCGGGTGGCAGGTCGAGATGCTCGTGCCCTGGCAGACGCTGCGCTACCGCGCGGCGGGCGACCCCGGCGCCGACCGGTGGGACGTCAACATGCGCCGCTTCATCCGCCGCAAGAACGAGACGGCGCTCTGGCGCGCGTGGCGCCGCGGCGAGGGGATCCGCTTCCTGGAGCGTGCCGGAACGCTGCGCGGCTTCGCGGCGGCCGGGGCGACGCTTCCCGGCGGGCTGCCGCGCCGCGCGGTCGCCGAGCTGCGACCGTACGCCACGGCCACGGCGCGCCTGGCCGACCGGCGCTACGCGGCGGACGGCACCTTCCGCACGACGAGCGGCGCGGCGCTCCTCGGGGACGCGGGGCTCGACGCGAAGCTCGCCCCGTCGCCGACGCTGACGCTCGACCTCACGGCGAACGCCGACTTCGCGCAGGCGGAGGTCGACCGGCAGGTCGTGAACCTCACCCGCTTCTCGCTCTTCTTTCCCGAGCAGCGTCCGTTCTTCACCGAGGGGGCGGGGATCTTCGAGTTCGGGCGGCGGCAGGAGACGCAGCTCTTCTACAGCCGGCGCATCGGGCTCGTCGCGGGGCGGCCGGTGCCGCTCTACGCGGGCGCGCGCCTGACGGGGCGGCTCGGCGCCCAGCAGGTCGGCGTCATCGCCACGCGCACCGGCGGCGACGCGCTGACCGGCGCGCCGCCCACGACGGACCTCGTCGCGCGGGTGAAGCGCGACATCCTCGGGCGCGGCTACGTCGGCGCCATGCTCACCGCGCGCGACGGCGCCGGCACCCCGGGCGCCGCGCCCGCCGGCGGCGTCGACGTCAGCCTGCCCTACATCATCCGCGACCAGAACCTCGTCGTGCTCGCGAGCGTCGCCGCCGACGGCGGGCGGGCCGCCGGCGACCCGACGTACGCGCGGCTCGTGATCGACTACCCGAACGACCAGGTCGACTTCGTCGCCCGCTTCGACCGCGTGGGCGCGGGCTTCGTGCCGGCGCTCGGCTTCGTACAGCAGTCGGGCGTCGTGCGCTACGCGGGGAGCACCGCGATCACGCCGCGCCCGGAGGTGCTCGGGCCGCTCGGCGCCCCGCTGCGATCGCTCGGCGTGCGGAAGCTGCTCTTCAACCTGCTGTCGTGGAACGCCGTCTACGGGCTGGGCGGCAGCGGGCGCCGCGGCCTCGGCAACGGCAGCCTCTCCGTGACGCCGCTCGGCGCCGAGTTCGAGAGCGGCGACGAGTTCGAGCTGAGTCTGTTCCGCGGCTACGACGCGCCCGACGAGTCGTTCGAGCTGTTTCCCGGCGCGGACGTGCCGGCGGGGCGCTATCGGTGGGACCGCGCGGAGCTCGACGTCACGACGTCGGCCGCCCGCCCGATCGTCGCCGAGTTCACGACGAGCGTCGGCCAGTTCTACGCCGGCCGCTCGTGGGAGGCCGAGGGCGCGCTCCGCGCCCGCCTCGAGCCGCACCTGCTCGCGAGCGTGGAGTACGGCCGCACGTCGATCCGCCTCGCCGGCGCCGACACGGGGCGCGGCGCGCCGCCGCCGCCGGTGCTCGACGACGAGCGGCGCCTGCGCTTCGCCGCGCAGTTCGCGCGCGCCCGTGTGGACGTCGCGGCGAGCCCGCGGCTCAACACGACGCTGTTCGCACAGTGGGACAACGAGTCCGGGCGGGTGGCGCTCAACGCCCGCGTGCGGTGGACGACGTCGCCGGGGAGCGACGCCTACCTCGTCTGGAACAGCGCGTGGCCGTCGGACCTCGACGGCGGGCTGCGCGCCGTGCCGTGGCGCCGGCCGTCGGCCGGCGCCCTCGTCGCCAAGTACGTGCGCTACCTGCGCATCTGACCGGCCGCCGCCGGCGTCACGCCCGCGGCGCGAACAGCGCGTTCGCGTCGGGCGACGACAGCTGCTCCGTCACCGCCCCGTACGTGCCGGCGCTCAGCACCTCGGCCGCCGCGCGCCGCACGTGCGCCATCACCGCCCGCGCGAGGTTGGGGCCGAGGCTCACGCGCCGCACGCCCATCGCGCGCAGCTCGGTGATGCTCGGCGAGCCGGGGCCGGCGATGACGTTCAGCGGCGCGTCGATCGCCTCGGCGAGCCGCGCGATCACGTCGGTCGGCGCGAGCGGCACGAAGATGCCGTCGGCGCCGGCGTCGAGATACAGCCGCGCGCGGCGTACCGTCTCGTCGAAGCGCGTCGCCTCGTCGCCGACCTTCCGCACGTAGATGTCGGTGCGGGCATTGATGAACAGCTCGACCCCGGCCTCGCGCGCCGCCGAGCGCATCGCGGCGATGCGCTCGGCGTGGTACTCGGCCTCGACCACGGGCGCGCCGTCCCGGCCGGGCGCGTCCTCGAGGTTGAGCCCGACGGCGCCGGCGGCGATCACGCCGCGCGCCGTCTCCGCGGCATCCTCCGGCGTGCCCCCGCCGTAGCCGCTCTCGACGTCGGCGGTGACGGGGACGCGCACCGTGCGGGCGATGAGCGCGACCTCGGCGAGCATCTCGTCGCGCGGGATCCGCTGGCCGTCGGGGTAGCCGCGTGCCCACGCGATGCCGGCGCTCGTCGAGGCGATCGCCTCGGCGCCTGCCTCCTCGACGAGGCGCGCGGTCATGGCATCCCAGGCGTTGGGCAGCACGAGCAGCCGCTCGGCGCCGCGCTCATGCAGTCGGTGGAACGCCGCGGCGTGCTGTCGTTGTTGTGCGGTGCTGGTCATGGAGAGGTGTGGTGAGCAGCCGATCGCGGATCTGTCCGAGGGCACGGGCGAGCCGGCGGGGAGCGTCGGGCGCGCCCGGCCCGGCGACGGCGCCCTCGACGTGGCCCGGTATGGCCCCGGACCGGGCACGCAGCGCTCGGCCGGCCGGGGTAAGGGCGATGCGCACGCCCCGCTCGTCTGCCGTGTCGCGCGTGCGCGTCACGAGCCTGGCCCGCTCGAGCCGCTTGAGCAGCGGCGTGAGCGTGGCCGAGTCCAGGAAGAGCCGCTCGCCGATGTCCGAGACCCGTGCGTCGTCCCGCTCCCACAGCACCAGCATCACGAGATACTGCGGGTAGGTGAGGCCGAGGTCGTCGAGCAGCGCCCGGTAGAGCCTCGTCATCGCACGCGACGCCGAGTAGAGCGCGAAGCAGAGCTGCTGCTCCACCACCGCGAGCGACTCGTCTTCGTTGTCGGTGCCGCCGGATCCGGGCATGCTTGCTGCTTCGATAGCAGACGATTACATCGTGTGCGACCAATATGCGGCGATGGAATGGCGGTCGCCAGCCTGCGCTCGCCGGGGAGCAGTCGAGCGAGAAGGGAGAGGAGGAGACGATGGATGTGAGCGGTCGGACGGCGCTGGTGACCGGCGCGGGGAAGGGGATCGGCCGTGCGGTCGCTCACGCGCTCGCGCGTGCCGGGACGCACGTCGGGCTCGTGGCGCGCACCGCCGCGGACCTGGAGCGCGTGGCGGGGGAGCTGCGCGAGACGGTGCCCGGCGCGCGCGTGTGCGTGGCCGCGGCGGACGTGGCCGACCGGTCCGGGGTCGAGGGCGCCGTGGCGCGGGTGCAGCGCGAGCTGGGCGAGATCGACGTCCTCGTCAACAATGCGGGGATCGCGCGGTTCGGCACGGTGCTCGAGATGGAGCCGGAGGAATGGGAGCGCATCCATCGCGTGAACGTGCTCGGGACGCTGCACGCCACGCGCGCGGTGCTTCCTGGCATGATCGCGCGGCGACGCGGCGACATCGTCAACGTGGCATCCACGGCGGGTGAGAAGGGCGCCGCCTCGACGGCCGCGTACGCGGCGTCGAAGGCCGCCGTGCTGCGACTGACCGAGTCACTGGCGGCGGAAGTCCGCAAGCACGGCGTGCGCGTCACGGCGCTCCTGCCGAGCACCGTGAATACCGAGCTGGCCACGAGCGTGGGGCTCACGATCGGCCCGGCCGAGCGGATGATGCAGCCGGACGACGTGGCCGAGCTCGTGCTGGGCATGTTGGGGCTCCCGCCGCGGCGTGTTCGTGCGCGACGTGGCGCTGCTCACGACCAATCCGGTCTGAGCGGAGCGCACGGTGGCGCGGGATCTGAATGGGCCGACCCCGTCACGCCCGGGGGGGCCTGGCCGCTGCCCGTCACCGACGCGTCGGGCGGCCGGCGTGGGGTCCCCGCTCGCCCGATTCCCTGGAGCCACCTGAATGTCGCGGAGCACGACCGACGGGTCGGAACGACCAGCGGCCGCCGCCGCGCAGGCCGACGCGGCACGGGCCTACGCCGATGCGCGGCAGGTCGTGGACGACCCCGCGCGGCTCGCGGCCGTTCGCGCCACCGGCCTGCTCGACACCGAGATCGAGGAGGTGTTCGACCGCCTGACGCGGCTCGCCGTCCGGCTCGTGCGCGTCCCCGCCGCGTTCGTCTCGCTCGTGGACGAGCACCGCGACTTCTACAAGTCGGCCTGCGGGTTCGGTGAGCCGCTCGCCTCGGCGCGCGAGCTCGCAGGGCCGACGTTCTGTCACTACGCGATCCGGTCGCGCGAGCCCCTCGTCATCCCGGACACGGCGGCCGACCCGGTGTACCGCGAAGTCCCGACCGTCCGCACGCTCGGTGTCGCGGCCTACGTCGGCGTGCCGCTCGTGGTCCGCGGCGCGGTGGTCGGCAGCTTCTGTGTGATCGACGTACAGCCGCGCGCCTGGTCGGCGGACGACCTGGAGGTGCTGCGAGAGCTCGCGGCCGCGACGGAGCGCGAGATCGACCTGCGCGGCGCGCTGCGCGAGGCCGAGGA
Source organism: uncultured Gemmatimonadaceae bacterium (assembly GCA_963843845.1). Classification (GTDB taxonomy): domain Bacteria; phylum Gemmatimonadota; class Gemmatimonadetes; order Gemmatimonadales; family Gemmatimonadaceae; genus Gemmatirosa. Next base: position 742,009 of record CAWJMB010000002.1, read on the forward strand.
GAGCGCGGCGCGGATCGCCGAGCAGGCGGCGGAACTCGACGCCATGAACCAGCAGATGCAGGAGCAGGCGGTCGAGCTGGAGACGCAGCACGAGGAGCTGCAGGCGACGGCGGCACATCTGGAGGAGCAGGTGGAGGCGGTCGAGGAGGCGCGGGCGGCGGCCGACCTCGACCACCGGCGGCTCGTCACGCTCATCGACCGCCTCCCCGTGGGCGTGGTGCTCGCCGAGGCCCCCAGCGGGCGCATCGTGCACGCGAACACCGCGGTACACGCCATCTGGGGCCGCTCGCGCCAGTCGGCGTCGGTCGACGAGTACAGCGCCGACTATGTGGGATACCATCCTGGGACCGATCGGTCCTACGAGAACCACGAGTGGCCGCTGGCGCGCGCGCTGGCACACGGCGAGGTCGTGACCGAGGAGCTCGTCGAGGTCGAGCGGCCCGACGGGGAGCGGCGGCTCGCGACGCTGAGCGCCGCGCCGGTCCACGATGCCGCCGGTACGCTCGTCGGTGCGGTGGTGACGACGGTCGACGTGACCGAGCGGGAGCGCGCGCTGCAGGCGCGCGCGGCCGCCCTGGCGGCGCTCGCGGCCAGCGAGCGCCAGATCCGCACGATCGCCGAGAACGCGACGCTGGCGCTGTTCGTCATGGACGAGCGGCAACACTGCGTGTACCTGAATCCGGCGGCGGAGCGGCTGACCGGCTTCACGCTCGACGAGCTGCGGAACGGGCCACTGCACGACTACGTGCACCACACGCACCCCGACGGCACGCCGTACCCGCTCGCCGAGTGTCCCATCGACCGCGCCCTGCCGCAGAACATGCGGGAGCGGGGGCGGGAGACGTTCGTCCACAAGGACGGCTCGTTCTATCCGGTCGCCTTCACGGCCAGCCCGCTCCGTGACACGGACACGGGGGCGCCGGTCGGCACGATCATCGAAGTGCGGGGCATCGCCGACGAGCTCGCCGCGGCCGCCGAGCGCGAGCGGCTCCTCGGCGCCGAGCGCGAGGCCCGCGCGTCGGCCGAGGCGGCGAACGCGGCGAAGGGGCAGTTCCTGGCGAACATGAGCCACGAGCTGCGCACGCCGCTCAACGCCATCGGCGGCTACGTGCAGCTGCTCGGCATGGAGCTGCACGGTCCGGTGACGCCTCAGCAGCGCGGCGCGCTCGACCGCATCGGAGGGGCGCAGCGCCGGCTCCTCGCGCTCATCAACGACATCCTCAACTTCGCGAAGCTCGAGAGCGGCACCGTGGAGTTCGACCTGCAGCCGGTGGACCTGCGTGCGGTGATCGACGAGGTGGTGCCGCTCCTCGGCCCGCAGGTGGCGCAGAAGGGGCTCGCGCTCGACGTGCGCGTGCCCGACGGCGCATGGATGGCGCGGGCCGACCGCGACAAGCTCGGGCAGGTGCTCGTGAACCTCCTGACGAACGCGACGAAGTTCACCGACGGGCGCCACCCGCTCAGCGGCGCGCCGGGGCGCATCGTGGTGGACGTGGTGCCGTGCAGCGAGGCGACGCCTGGCGCGCGCCGGGTGGCCGAGGGGTGCGAGGCGGGGGCGGGGGCGCTCTGTCTGCGGGTGACGGATACCGGCACCGGGATCCCGGCCGAGAAGCTGGAGTCGATCTTCGAGCCGTTCGTGCAGGTGCGTGTCGGCTACGTCCAGAACGGGCCCGGAGGCGCCGGGCTGGGGCTGGCGATCAGTCGCGACCTCACGCGCGGCATGGGCGGTGATCTGGCGGCCGAGAGCGTCGAGGGAGAAGGGAGCACGTTCACCGTGGTCCTCCCCGTCGCCTGATGCGCGCGCGCGGCATCTCGACGCGGGCCGACGGTGCTACTTTTCACGCCCCCGGTCGCAGCCCTAGCTTCCGCCGCCGCGATCCGCGCCACCACCTGCCACCCTGGCGACCGTGCACGACCGCATGCTGAACATCCTCGTGGTCGAGGACGACGAAGTCGACGTGATGAACGTGCGACGGGCGTTCCAGAAGAATCACATCGCGAATCCCCTGTTCGTCGCCGGGAACGGAGTGGAGGCGCTCGAGCGGCTGCGGAGCGGCGAGATCCCCAAGGAACGCCGCATCGTGCTGCTCGACCTGAACATGCCGCGCATGAACGGGATCGAGTTCCTGCGGGAGCTGCGGGCCGACCCGGACCTCCGGTCGACGACGGTCGTCGTGCTCACGACGTCGAACGACGAGCGGGACAAGGTCGACGCCTACGACCTGAACGTCGCGGGCTACCTGCTCAAGCCGGTCACGTTCGGGAATTTCTGCGAGGTCATGGCGGCGCTCAACAAGTACTGGACGCTCGTCGAGCTGCCGTGACGACGATGGGAGTGAGGACGTGTCGGATCCGCCGGTGACGAGCGGCGCGACGGCAGGCGCTCGCGGCGCCGATCTGTCCGACGTGCCGCTCCGCCTGCTCGTCGTCGATGACGACGCGGTGGACCGGATGGCGGTCCGTCGCGCGCTCGTTCGCTCCGGGCTGCCGGTCGCCGACGTGCTCGAGGCGGCCGACGCCGATGCCGCGTTCGCCGCGCTCGCCGCGGGGCGTGCAGGGGGCGGGGCGCCCGCGGTCGACTGCGTGCTGCTGGACTATCAGCTCGCCGGCGACACCGGGATCGACGTGCTGCGCCGCATGGCCGGCGAGGGGCACACCGTGCCGGTGGTGGTGCTCACCGGGCAGACCGACCCCGAGACGGCGGCCGCGCTGATCCGGGCGGGCGCCGTCGACTTCCTGACGAAGGCGGCGCTCACGCCGGAGCGGCTGGAGCAGTCCGTGCGCGGTGCGGTGCGCGTGGCGAGCGCCGAGGCAGAGCTGCGGGCGAGCCGCGAGCTGCTCGCGATCACGCTGCGCAGCATCGCCGACGCCGTCGTGACGCTCGACCTCGAGGGGCGGATCACCTACCTCAACCCCGCGGCCGAGCGCCTGACGGGGTGGCCGGCCGAATACGCAGCGCGGCGGCGCCTCGAGGAAGTCGCGTTCGTGGCGGCGGCGGACGAGCGCGGTCCGGGAGGAGTCCCCGTCGGCGGGAGCGACGACCGGCGGCGGCTGCTGCACGAGCGCGCGCGCGACGTCCTCGCCGGGCAGCGCGGAGACGAGCGGGGCGACATGACGCTCGTCGCGCGCGATGGCGAGCGGCTGTTCGTCGACGCGACGCTGACACCGCTGCGCGACGCGGCCGGCGCGACGACCGGCGTCGTGGTCGCGCTACGCGACGTCACGGAGCGGCGCCGCGCCGAGGCGGCGCTCGCCGGGGTCAACGCCGAGCTCCGTCATCAGGCGGAAGAGCTCGAGCAGCAGGCCGGCCAGCTGGAGCAGCAGTTCGAGGCGGCGCAGGCGCTGACCGCGGAGCTCGAGCAGGCGAACGACCACCTGCGTGAGGCGCAACTCGACACCGAGCGCAGCGAGGCCCGCTACCGCGCGCTCGTCGACGCGAGCGCGCGCGTCGTGTGGGCGGCCGACGCGCGCGGCACCGTCCAGGATCTGTCGTGGTGGCGTGCGCGCACCGGGCAGTCCGAGGAGGAGATGCTCGGCGACGGGTGGCTCGACGCGCTCCACCCCGAGGACCGCACCCGGAGCGTGCGGATGTGGACCGAGGCGCTGCGGTCGCGCGCGCCCTACGAGAACGACATCCGGCTGCGGATGGCCGACGGCAGCACGCGGTGGCACCGCGTGCGCAGCGTCCCCGTCGTGGACCATGCCGGCCATGTCCGCGAGTGGGTCGGCACGTTCGACGACGTCGACGAGGAGAAGCGGGCCGAAGAAGCGCGGCGCGAGGAGGCGGACGTCGTCGAGACGCTGCACCGGCTCGGCGGGGTGCTGACCTCCGAGCTGGAGGTGGAGCGCATCGTCCAGACGGTGACCGACGCGACGACCGCGCTCAGCGGGGCCCAGTTCGGCGCGTTCTTCTACAACGTCGTCGACGGGCAGGGCGAGAAGTTCACGCTCTACACGCTCACCGGCGCGCCGCGCGACGCGTTCGACGACTTCGGCCACCCGCGCACCACGCCGGTGTTCGCGCCGACGTTCCACGGCGACGGGATCGTGCGGAGCGACGACATCACGGCCGACCCGCGCTACGGGCACTGGCCCCCGCACCACGGCATGCCGCCGCGCCACCTGCCGGTGCGCAGCTACCTCGCCGTTCCCGTGGTCTCACGCCACGGCGAGGTGATCGGCGGCCTGTTCTTCGGCCACGCGGAGCCGGGCGTGTTCACGGCGCGGGCCGAGCGGCTGGTGTCGGGGATCGCCGCGTCCGCCGCCGTGGCGATGGACAACGCGCGGCTGTACGCGGCGGAGCGGCACGCGCGCGCGCACTCGGAGCAGGCGCGCACCGAGGCGGAGGCGGCGAACAAGGCGAAGAGCGACTTCCTGGCGAACATGAGCCACGAGCTGCGCACGCCCCTCAACGCCATCGGCGGCTACGCCGACCTGCTGCTCGAAGGGATCCGCGGCCCCCTCACCGATCCGCAGCGCGCCTACATCGAGCGGATCAAGCGCAGCCAGCACCACCTGCTCGGCCTCATCAACGACATCCTGAACTTCGCGAAGATCGAGGCCGGGCACGTGCGCTTCGACCTCACCGACGTGTCGTTGAACGAGACGCTCGGCCAGCTCGAGACGCTGCTCACGCCGCAGCTCGAGACGAAGCAGCTGCGCTACGAGTACCGGTGCTGCGACCCGCGGTTCACGGCGTACGTCGATCCGGAGCGGCTGCAGCAGATCCTGCTCAACCTGCTGAGCAACGCGGTCAAGTTCACCGCCGCCGGCGGCGAGATCGTGGTGTCGTGCGACGCCACGCCGGACACGATGGTGGTCCGCGTCCGCGACACCGGGGTGGGGATCCCGGCCGACAAGCTCGAACAGATCTTCGAGCCGTTCGTGCAGCTCGATCGCGGCCAGACGTCGACGAACGCGGGCACGGGGCTCGGCCTCGCCATCAGCCGCGACCTCGCCCGCGCGATGCGCGGCGACCTCACCGCGGAGAGCGTGGTGGACGCAGGCTCCACGTTCACGCTGACGCTTCCCCGCCGGGCCGCCGACTGACACGGCGGCCGGCCGCCCCCCACGCTCGCACCCGAATTCTCATGTCCGACCCCTCGGTCGCCGCCCCGCCGCCCGCCGCGGGGCGCGCGGAGTTCCTCGAGCTCGTGCAGAGCCTCGACGCCATCGTGTGGGAGATGGACGCGCGCACCTGGCGCTTCACGTTCGTGAGCGACCGCGCCGAGCGCCTCCTGGGCTACCCGGTGCGGCGGTGGTACGACGAGCCGACGTTCTGGCAGGACGTGCTGCTCGACCCCGAGGACCGCGACTGGGCGGTGGACTTCTGCGTCACGGCCACGAACGAGGCGCGCGACCACGAGTTCCTGTACCGCGCGCGCCACGCCGACGGGCAGGTGGTCTGGCTCAAGGACCTCGTGCGCGTCGTGCGCGACGAGGCCGGGGGGGCGCGACTGCTCCGCGGCGTGATGATCGACGTCACGAAGGAGCAGACCGCGGAGGCGCGTCACGGAGAGCTCGCCGGGATCCTCGACGCCGAGCGTGCGGCGCAGGCGGCGCTCGAGCGGAGCCAGGCGGACCTCCGCCTCGCGCTCGCCGCGGGGCGGATGGGGACGTGGGAGTGGGACATCGCCGGCGGGATCGTCCACTGGTCGCCCGAGGAGGAGGGGCTGTACGGGCTCACGCCCGGGAGCTTCGAGGGGACGGCCGAGGCGTACATGCGGCGCGTCCACCCCGACGACCGCGCCGAGGCGTGGCGGCTCGCCGAGGAGGCGCTCGCGCGGCGCGACGAGGCGCACCACGTCCTGCACCGCGTCATCCGTCCCGACGGCGCGGTGCGGTGGCTCGAGTCGCACGGCCGCTTCGTCTACGACGCCGACGGCCGCCCGCTGCGCCTCGTCGGCGTGAGCGCGGACGTCACCGACCGCGTGCACTACCACCGCCTCCAGGACCGGCAGGACGAGATGCTCGCCGCGGTCGACGTGGGGGCGTGGTACTGCGACCTGCCGTTCGACGAGCTGCAGTGGGACCGCAAGGTGAAGGAGCACTTCTGGCTCGCGCCCGACGCGCGGGTCACGATCGAGACGTTCTACGAGCGGATCCACCCCGAGGACCGCGACCGCACGCGGCGCGCGATCGAGCGGTCGATCGCCGAGCGGACGCCGTACGACATCGAGTACCGCACGGTGGCGGCGGACGACGCGCCCGAGCCGGGCGCGGTGCGCTGGGTGCGCGCGATCGGCTACACGGGGTACGACCGGGCGGGGAACCCCGCGCGCTTCGACGGGATCACCGTCGACGTGACGCCGCAGAAACGCGCCGCGGAGGCGCTGGCCGAGAGCGAGCGGCGCTACGAGTACGCGGCGCGCGCGACGAGCAACGCGATCTGGGACTGGGATCTCCTGACCGACCGCGTGCGGTGGAATCCCGGCGTGCACACCGTGTTCGGCTACGACGAGGGGGGGGTCGAGGAGACGGCGGGGTGGTGGTACGAGCACATCCACCCCGACGACCGGGAGCGCGTCGTGGCGGGGATCCACGCCGTGATCGACGGCGCCGACGGCGGGCACGGCTGGACGGACGAGTACCGCTTCCGCCGCGTCGACGGCACGCACGCGACGGTGATCGACCGCGGCTACGTGGCGCGCGACGCGTCGGGGCGCTCGATCCGCATGATCGGCGCGATGGAGGACGTGACGGCGCGCCGCATCGCCGAGGCGGCGCAGCGCGAGGCGGCGGCGGCGGCGGAGCGGGCCCGCGCGTCGCTGCAGGACGTGTTCGAGCAGGCGCCGGCGGCGATCTCGGTGACCGAGGGGCCGGAGCACGTCACGGTGAGCCAGAACGCGGTGTCGCGGCAGATGATCGGCGGACGCAGCCTCGTCGGGCAGCGGCTGATCGACATCATGCCCGACGCCGCGGAGCAAGGGTTCCTCGCGCTCATGAACCGCGTCTACCAGACGGGGGAGCCGTTCGTGGGGAGCGAGATGCCGGTGCTCTTCGACTTCGACGGCGACGGGGTTGCGGAGGGGCGCTACTTCAACGTCGTGTACCAGCCGATGCGGCACCCCGACGGGAGGTCGCGCGGCGTCCTCACGCACGCCGTCGAGGTCACGGAGCAGGTGCGCGCTCGGCGCGAGGTGGAGCGGAAGGCGGCGGAGCTCGCGCGGCTCGCTGCGGCGCTCGAGCGGAGCAACCGCGATCTCGACCAGTTCGCGTACGTCGCCTCGCACGACCTCAAGGCGCCGCTCCGCGGGATCGCCAACCTCACGCAGTGGATCGAGGAGGACCTCGGCGAGCGCGTCACCGGCGAGTCGCGCGAGCACATGCGGCTGCTCAAGGGGCGCGTGCAGCGGCTGGAGGCGCTCATCGACGGCGTGCTCACGTACTCTCGCGCCGGCCGCGTGCGCGTCGCGCCGGAGCCGGTGGACCTCGGCGCGCTCGCGCGCGAGGTGGCGGAGCTCGTGAGCCCGCCGCCCGGCGCCCGTGTGGAGATCGCGCCCGACCTGCCGACGATCGTGGCCGAGCGCGTCCCGCTGCAGCAGGTGCTGCTGAACCTGATCGCCAACGGGTTGAAGTTCACGGCGGCCTACCGCCCCGACCCGGTCGTCCGCGTGGGGTGGCGCGATGCGGGGGAGCACGTGGAGCTCACGGTGGCGGACAACGGCCCCGGGATCGCGCCGGAGTACCACGACCGGATCTGGGGGATCTTCCAGACGCTCGAGGCGCGCGACAAGGTCGAGGGGACGGGGATCGGGCTGTCGGTCGTGAAGCGGATCGTCGAGACGCGCGGCGGGCGCGCGTGGCTGGAGTCGGCGCCCGGCGCCGGCGCGACGTTCCACGTCGAGCTGCCGAAGGACGCGCGCGCGAGCGACGTGGCCGACGAGCGCTGAGGGGCGAGCGCTGAGGCGGCGGTCCGCGCGACGCCGCTTGCCGGCGCGCGGACCGCTCCGCACCTTCGCTCGCATGCCCTCGCCCTCCTGCACTCTCCGCGCGACGCCCTCGCCGCGCGTCAGGCGCGTCGCGCTCGCCGCGGCGGCCGCGCTGGCGGCGCTGGCGGCGCTGGCGGCGCTGGCCGCGTGCGCGCCGGCCGCCACGCCGGGCTCCGGCCCCGCCGCGAGCCCGGCCCGGACGGGCACCTACGACGTCGTCATCGAGAACGGCCGGGTCGTCGACGGCACCGGCGCCGCGTGGTTCCACGGCGACGTCGGCGTCGTCGGCGACCGGATCGCGCGGATCGCGCCGCCGGGCGCGCTGCGCTCGGCGGCGGCGCGGCGGCGGATCGACGCGCGCGGGATGATCGTCGCGCCGGGGTTCATCGACATCCAGAGCGGCTCGTACGGCAGCTTCGTCGGCACGGGCGACGGGCGCTCGGTGAGCAAGATCGCCCAGGGGATCACGACCGAGATCATGGGCGAGGGGGGGACGCCGGCGCCGGTGAACCCCGCGGCGCAGACCACCGGGAGCTTCGCGTTGGGCAGCCGCGGCGCGACGAGCTTCGCCGGCCCGCGCGGCTTCGGCGCCTGGCTCGACGCGATGGCGCGCCACGGCTCGGCGCCGAACGTCGGCTCGTTCGTCGGCGCGGCGACGGTGCGTGTCTACGCGAAAGGCGAGGCGCAGGGCGCGCCGACGCCGGCGGAGCTCGACACGATGCGCGCCGTCGTGCGGCGCGCGATGGAGGACGGCGCGTTCGGCATCGGCTCGGCGCTCATCTACCCGCCCGGCAACTACGCGACGACGGCCGAGCTGATCGAGATGGCGAAGGCGATGGCGCCGTTCGGCGGCGTCTACATCACGCACATGCGCTCCGAGGGGGATCAGCTCCTCGAAGCGGTCGACGAGGCGATGCGGATCGGGCGCGAGGGGGGCGTGCCGGTCGAGATCTACCACCTCAAGGCGGCGGGGCGGCGCAACTGGCCGAAGATGGCGCAGGCGATCGCGCGGATCGACTCGGCGCGGCGCGCGGGGCTCGACGTGCAGGCGGACATGTACCCCTACCCCGCCGGCGGCACCGGGCTCTCGGCGTGCACGCCGCCGTGGGCGTCGGAGAACGGGCGGCTGATCGAGAACCTGCAGACGCCCGCGACGCGCGCGCGCGTGCGCGCCGAGATGCTGAGCGAGCAGACGGAGTGGGAGAACCTCTGCGCGCTCGCCTCGCCCGAGGGGGTGCTGCTGCTCGGCCTGCGCCAGCCGCAGCACGCGGGCTACGTGGGCAAGCGGCTCGGCGAGGTCGCGACGGCGATGGGGAAGGCGTGGCCGGACGCGGTGATGGATCTGCTGATCGCCGAGCGGCAGCGGATCGGCACGGTGTACTTCCTCATGAGCGAGGACAACGTGCGGCTCGGGCTGCGGCAGCCGTGGATGAAGTTCGGCACGGACGCCGGCGGCGCGGACCCGGACAGCGCGCAGGGGACGCTGACGCACCCGCGCGCCTACGGCAACTTCCCGAAGATCATGGGGCAGTACGTGCGCGACGAGGGGGTGATGCCGCTCGAGGAGGCGGTGCGCAAGGCGACGTCGGCGGTCGCGACGCGGCTCGCGATCGGGGAGCGGGGGCTCGTGCGCGAGGGGTTCTTCGCCGACCTCGTGGTGTTCGACCCCGCGACGATCGCCGACCGCGCGACGTACGACCGGCCGCACCAGCTGCCGTCGGGGATCCCGTGGGTGCTCGTGAACGGCGTGCCGGTGGTCGCGGAGGGGAAGGCGACGGGGGCGACGCCGGGGCGCGTGCTGCGGGGGCGCGGGGCGCGTTAGGCACCCGCCGCAGGGTCGGGCGATCCAGTCGGACATCCATGCGGCCGCACACGATCGGCCCCCCTCGCCACTCGCCCCACGTGACGTCTCACTTCGCCTTCCGATCCTCACACGCCGACGGCTCCGCACGCCTCGGCGAGTTCACGACGCCGCACGGCACGGTCGAGACGCCGGCGTTCATGCCCGTCGGGACGCACGGCGCCATCCGCGGGCTGGCGATGGAGGAGGTCGCGGCCGTCGGCGGCCGGATGATCCTCGCGAACGCCTATCATCTGTACCTGCGCCCGGGCGACGCGCTCGTGCGCGCGTTGGGCGGGCTGCACGCGTTCACGCGGTGGGACGGGCCGATGCTCACCGACTCGGGGGGTTTCCAGGTGTTCTCGCTCGCCAAGCTGCGGACGGTGCGCGAGGAGGGGATCGAGTTCCGCAGTCATCTCGACGGCTCGCTGCACGCGTACACGCCGGAGCGCGTCATGGCGATCGAGCGCAACCTCGGCGCCGACGTCATCATGCAGCTCGACGAGCTGATCGCCGGCGGGGCGGACGTGCCGACGGCGCGCGCGGCGATGGAGCGCAGCCTTCGCTGGCTCGACCGGTGCCGCGTCGCGTTCGACGCGATCACCCGCGACGGCCGCGCGCCGCTCGCTGCGTCGGAGCCGTTGGACGCCGCGCCGCGCGCGCCGGCGTTCGCGCCGCCGCGGGGGACGGCCGCCGCGGCGCACGACGATCTCGCCGCGCCGCCGCAGGCGCTCTTCCCGATCGTGCAGGGCGGCACGCACGCGGCGCTCCGTCGCGAGTCGGTGCGCGGCATCCTGGCGGCCGGCGACTGGGAGGGGATCGCGATCGGCGGGCTCTCGGTCGGCGAGCCGAAGCCCGCGATGCACGGAACGCTCGAGACGTGCGACGCCGTGCTGCCGCGCGCGATCCCGCGCTACCTCATGGGCGTCGGCTTTCCGGACGATCTCGTCGAGGGGGTGCGGCGCGGCGTCGATCTGTTCGACTGCGTCGCGCCGACGCGGATGGGGCAGGACGGCACGGCGTTCACGCCGGACGGCAAGGTGCAGATCCGGCGGAGCAGCTTTCGCACCGACCGGCGGCCGCTCGTCGACGGATGCGGCTGTCCGTGCTGCACGCGCTACGACCGCGCGTACATGCGCCACCTCTTCGTCGCCCGCGAGACGCTGGGAGAGCGCCTGCTCGCGCTGCACAACCTCGCGTTCCTGATGGCGACGATGCGCGAGGCGCGCGCTGCGCTCGGTGCGGGAATGTTCGCCGGCTGGAGCGAGGCGTGGCTCGCGCGCTACCGGGCGAACGCGTGGGCCGCGCCGGCGGAGGAGGCGTCACCCTCATGACGTACGTCTCCTGCCCCGCGCCACGTCACTGCACGGCGCCACGTCGGAACCGCGCCTCGCCGCTGTCGACGTACGCGCGGTAGCCCGCCGGGTCGATGAACGGGTCGACGGGATTCCTGGCCGAGTCGCGCGCGACGAACTTGCGGTAGCGGCCCCAGAGTCGCGCGTGCGAGCTGACCCAGACGTCGGCGGGGAGGGCGCGCAGCCGGCGGAACGTGCGCTCGAAGTCGGCCGCCTGTCCCGGGTACGACATGCCGCCGAGCCGCACGAGGCTGCACGCGCTGACGACGTGCAGCACGCGGTCGCCGTCGCGCACGTCGAACGACCACGTCGTGCAGCCGCGCGTGTGGCCGCCGGTGACGTGCGCCGCGAGCGCGATCGGCCCGACGCGCACGGTGTCGCCGTCCCTGAAGCGGCCGTCGACGCGCGCCGGCGGGTAGCCGAGGACGCCGAGCCGGAAGAGCAGGCGCAACGGCCAGATCGCGTCCGGGTCCTCGCCGCCGGCCGCGATGACGCGGGCGCTCGCGTCGCTCGCCAGCAGCCGCGCGCCGCTCGCGCGCTGCAACTCGGCCAGCCCGCCGGCGTGGTCGGGGTGGGGCTCCGAGTTGAGCAGCACCTTCACGTCGCGAATGTCGACGCCGAGCCGGGCGATGCTCGCGAGGATGAGAGGGGGCGTGCCGGGATAGCCGCCGTCGATGAGGACGTGGCCGTTCGGGCCGGTGAGCAGGAAGGCCGCGACGTCGTTCGCGCCGACGTAGTAGAGGGTGCCCGCGATGCGGAACGGCTCGGCGGGACGCTGGCCGCCGCGGTCGCCGGCCGCCTTCCACGCGCGGAAGAGGAAGGCGGCGGCGACGAGCGCCGCGGCGGCGAGCACGATCAGTGCGCGGCGCCTGGTCACGGCACGCGGGCGCCGGGGTCGCGTTCGGGGTACGTCGTCGAGCGGCCGCGGACGGCGAGGTGCATGGAAGCGGGGGCAGGTGCGCTAGCTTCGGAGCCGCGGCCAGACCGCGACGAGGAGAGATCATGAATAAAGAACTTCGTATCGTAAAGTTCGGCGCGGCTGCGCGCAAGGCGGTGGGGCGGCCGGCGCGTGCCGGCGCCCGCGCCGCCGTGGTGGCGCTCGCCGCCGGCGCGTGTCTCGTCGCCGTCGCGTGCGCCGAGCGCGCGCAGTCGGCGGACGTGCCGCAGAACGGTGCCACGTCCGGCGCGGGCGCGCGGCGCGTCGTCGACTCGCAGCCGCCACGCCCGCCGGTCGACTCGTTCGCCGCCGCGGCGCGGGCGACCGCGTTCGACACGACGCCGCTGCCCCCGCGCACTGCCCCGCCGCCGAACGCGACCCCGGCGGCAGGCGCGGCGGCCGGCGCGGCGGCGGGCGCGGCGGCGGGGGCGGCGGCCGGCGCGGCGGCGACTCCGGCAGCGACGCCGGCAGCGACGCCGCCCCGCAAGGCGAGCGTCGTCGAAGGACCGAAGGCGGGCGACCGCCACGTCGCGTTCCGCGACGTCGGCAGCGACCTCGACTCGCTCTGGCCGGTGAAGACGCCGCCGCCGCTTCCCGGGTCGATCCTCCCGGCGCGGCGCATCGTCGCCTACTACGGCAACCCGAAGTCGACGCGCATGGGCGTCCTCGGCGCGCTGCCCCCCGACTCGATGCTCGCGAAGCTCGACGAGGAGGTCGCGGCGTGGACGCGGCTCGACCCGGCGCATCCGGCGCAGCCGGCGCTGCACCTCATCGTCCTCGTCGCCGACGCCCGGCCGGGAACGACGGGGCTGTACCGCACGCGCCACGACAGCGCGATGATCGAGCAGGTGTATGGCTGGGCGCGGAGCCGCAACGCGCTGCTCTTCCTCGACCTCCAGGTCGGACGGAGCACGCTCCAGCACGAGCTGCCGTGGATCGAGAAGTTCCTCGTTCGCCCAGACGTGCACCTCGGCATCGACCCCGAGTTCTCGATGAAGAACGGCGGCGTTCCGGGGCGCCGCATCGGGACGTACGACGCGGCCGACGTCAACTACGCGTCGCGCTTCCTCGCCGCCCTCGTACGGAAGCACGCGCTGCCGCCGAAGATCCTCGTCGTGCACCGCTTCACGCCGGGCGGCGTCACGAATGCGTCGAAGATCGCGCTCGACCCGGCCGTGCAGATCGTCATGCACATGGACGGCTTCGGGCCGCCGTGGATGAAGCGTGACACGTACTGGCGCGACATCAAGCGCGAGCCGGTGCAGTTCGCCGGCTGGAAGCAGTTCACGAAGCTCAAGAACGACCGCCCGCCGACGCCGCGCTCGGAGATCCTGCGGCTGTGGCCGGCGCCGCTCTACATCCAGGTTCAGTGAAGCCGTTCGAGCGACTCGGCGAGGCGCGAACGCCGGACGGCAGCGTGCTCACGCTCTACCGGCACGACGGCTCGTATCTCATCTGCGCGAACGGCATCGAACTCATGTCGACGCGGCGCCACCTCTCCGAGGACCGGCTGGCCGAGGTCGCCTGCGAGCCGCTCCGAGAGCGCGCCGGCGCGCGCGTGCTGATCGGCGGGCTCGGGCTCGGCTTCACGCTGCGCGCCGCGTTAGGCACCCTGCCGGCGGACGCCGAGGTCGTGGTGGCGGAGCTCGTGCCCGAGGTGATCGCGTGGAACACCGATCCGCGCTACGCGCTGTCCGGCGAGGCGATCGGCGACCCGCGGGTGCGCGTGGTGTGCGACGACGTGTCGAACGTGCTCGCCGCGAACGCGGACGGGTTCGACGCGATCATGCTCGACACCGACAACGGACCGGACGGGATGTTGATGTCCGAGAACGCGCGGCTGTACGCGGCGCGCGGCGTCGAGCGGACGGTGGCCGCGCTGCGCGACGGGGGGCGGATCGTGTACTGGTCGGTCGGCGACGACCCGCGATTCGTGCGCGCGCTGCGGCGCGCCGGCCTCCGCGTGGAGACGCTGCGCGTGCGCGCGCACGACACCGTCCGCTCGACGCACACGCTCTACGTGGCGACGCCGATGCGGCAGCGGCCTAACGCGTAGCACTGCTCCGCCGCACCTCGCCAGCGGTCGCCTGGCGCGGATGCGAGCACTCGCCATGCGGACGCGCCGCACGGCGCCAGCGCCTCCGGTCGTCGGGCACGTCGCCTGGTTCGCGCGCGACGGTCCCGAGCGCGGAGCAGGCGATGGACTGCCGCCCGACGCGGACGGGGCGCGATGTCGCGAACCGTGCCGTCGCGCGTGCGGAGATGCGCGCGTGGCCCGCCATTGCGGGTGTGGCGGGTGCCGGTATATTCGCGGCCGCGCGCCTGATCGACTCCCACCCGGTCGCCGGCTCGCCGCTGCCGATACCCCCGCCTGCCACGCGGCGCCACGTCGCGGCCGCCGGCCTCCCTCCACGGGCTGTTCCAGGATGCGTGCGGCACCGGGCTGCCGCGCGTCGGGTTCCGCTGGCTGACGCGACGGGGCAGCGCCGCGCCGGCCGGGCACTGCCCCAACGCACGCGAGCACGCCGACCCTTCGGCGACTCGGCGGTTCGGCCCCATGCAAACGGAGATCCCCATGCGCGTGCTCGGTCTCGACGAGGTGCACTTCAAGAACAACTTCGAGCACTTCCGGCGCGACAACCTGACGCCGCAGAAGGTCCTCGATGCGCAGAAGCTCGTGTGGGCCGACCTCGGCGTCACCGGCGCGCAGCAGAAAACCAGGCCGGAGAACTTCCTGGTCATCGGACAGCCGTTCGAGCACGGCGGGGAGTTCTACTCCAAGATCTTCAACGAAGAAGCTCTCGGTCCCCACTACGCCGTGCCGACGCTCAAAGCGCTTCACAACCGTGACGAGTCGGCGAACGTGAAGCAGAAGGTCGTCCCCGAGGTGCCGCTGGCCTGGTGGCACTCCGGCGACGACGAGGAGGCGGTGAAGAACTGGTACCGCGGGATCGCCGCGGAGGCGAAGGACGGCCGTGTGCTCTTCAACCTGCACTGGCCGGATGCGTGGGCCGCTCTGTTCCACGAGCCGGTGCACGAGGCCGCCCCCGACGGCGGGATCGGCTCGGCACCGAGATGGACGTTCGAGGGCTACTGCGAGATCTTCGCGGCGCTGCTCGCGGCGAAGCTCGGGGTCAGTTACGACAAGTACAAGCACCCCGACTACATCCCGTACGCGACGGAAGTCAAGAAGATGATCGACTTCACGTCGCCGTCGTGCGTCGCGAAGGCCTACTTCCTCAACGACGCGGAGTCGCTCGGGCGGCTCTGCCCGCTGTTCTGGAGCAGGGTCGCCGGGTACGAGAT
The DNA here is from genome assembly GCA_963843845.1 of uncultured Gemmatimonadaceae bacterium. Lineage (GTDB taxonomy): Bacteria > Gemmatimonadota > Gemmatimonadetes > Gemmatimonadales > Gemmatimonadaceae > Gemmatirosa. The sequence goes on from CAWJMB010000002.1 coordinate 757,378, forward strand.
CGCGCCTGCGATCCCGGAGAAGTACGTGCTGGGCGGCACGGCGGCGGAGGTCCCGCAGTTCGCCACCGAGCAGATCAAATCCGTAGTACAGCGCAACCAGAAGCCGGAGTGGTACAAGCGCTGGGTCAGGCTGTACGGGCGGAGCGACCAGATGCCGACGGTGCCGACCCCGCCCCCGATGAATATTCCCGTCATGGGTGACCTCGGCGGTCAGCCGGTGATTCCGACCCCGCCCCCGATGGGCGGCCATGGCGGTCAGCCGGTGATTCCGACCCCGCCCCCGATGGGTGGCCTTGGGGGGTCGCCGCCCATGGTCCGCGGGGCCCGCGGGGGCCCCGCCCCCCGTGGCGGGCCGGCCCTGGGCGGCCTCGGGGGGGGAATGGCCCAGCCGCAGCCGGCCGTGTTGACCGGAAAACTCCCACCCACCGACTGGGTCTGATCGACCCGTCACACCGGTCCGCGGGGCGATTCTCACGCCGCGGGCCGGCGCCCTGCCTGGCCGCGTTGGGAGCGCCCCGGCGCGACCGGCAGGCGACACCCCCGACATGATCGACTTCCATCCCGTGCCCGGGTGTTCTGCGGCGCGGTGCTCCCAGCGCAGGCGACACGCCGCGGCGACTGACGCGGCGTGCTACCTGGCGACGCCGAGGCGGTGACGCGACGGAGCGCCTGCCCGTGGTCGGGGCCGGCTTCTGTGCGCTACTCGACAGGAGGAACGAGAGAGGCAGCAGCGCGACGAACCATCGCGGTCGGCTGACTCGCCTGGTCCTCCGGTCGACGGCCGTTCACAGAAGATCGGGACGTGCCGCGACGTGTGACATGTCCTGCCTAACGGTCCGCTGTGTCGCGGGTCAGGCGCGCGTGGAGGCGGCGATACGACGCGAGCTGGGCGCGCATGTCGGCCGTCGGCGGGCCGACCTGGGGCTCGAGCGCCTGGTACAGTGCGCCGACGCGCGACTGTAGCTCGCTCACGGTGTCGGCCCGGGCACGCATCGCCGCGCCGCCGGCGCGGCTTCGCGCGGAGAGTGCGGCCGTCGAGCGGTAGAGCGTCTCGACCGAGTCGAGCGCGGCGTGCCAGGCACGCAGCGTCGCCGGCGCGGCGTCCTGCCGGCGGTCGGGGCGCACGGCGAACGTGCGCCGCTCGACGACGCGCTCGCCGACGAGGAGCGCGACCTCGTAGTCGCCCGGCGGGACGAACGCGCCGGTCATCCCGCCGCGGCGCGGCGTGTCCACGTCCTCGCCGCCGGCCGCGGCAGCCGACGGAAGCGACGGCCGTCGCAGCGACCAGCTCGCGGTCGTCGCGCCGCGCCGCGTCGTGAGCGTCTGTCGCCACAGCTCGCGCGCGCCGCTCGCGTTTCCGGTAGCCCCGGCGCGCCGCACGACGAGCGTCGCCGCCGAGCCCGAGTCGCGCGCGAGCACCGTGAACGTGATGCCGCTCGGCGGATTCTCGCCGCGGAACATCATGTCGCCGGTGTGGCCGAGCCGCGGCGAGAGGCGCTGCTGATACGCGACGCTCGACACCGGCGCGAGCGACACGGCCGCCGCGTTCGACGAGCGGCTCGACGCGGCGAGCTGTCGCAGCGGACGCACGTCGTCGAGGATCCAGATGCCGCGGCCGTGCGTGCCGAGCACCAGCGCGTGGTCGCGCGCGTGGAGCGCGATGTCGTTCACCGGCACGGTCGGCAGGTTCGCCGCGAACGGCTGCCAGTGCGCCGCGCCGTCGGTCGAGACGAACAGTCCGAACTCGGTGCCGAGGTAGAGGAGCTGCGGGTCGGCGAGGTCCTCGCGCAGCACGTGCGGCACGCGGTCGGCCGGCAGGTCGGCGGCGATCGACGTCCACGTGCGTCCGTAGTCGGTCGAGCGGAACAGCCGGTTGCGGAAGTCGCCGTTCTGGTGGCCGTCGAACAGCGCGTATACCGTGCCGGCCGCGTGGCGCGACGCCTCGAGGTGGCGCACCCACGTGCCGGCCGGCACGTCCCGGCACGTTCGCCGTCACGTTCGTCCACGTCGTGCCCTCGTCGCGCGACACGTGGACCTGTCCGTCGTCGGTGCCGACGTAGAGCACGCGCCGGTCGCGCGGCGACTCGGAGAACGCGCTCGTCGTCGGGAAGAACGAGATCCCGTCGTCGAGCGACGGCGTCGTGGAGTCGGGGCGCTGCCCCATGATCGCGAGCGAGCGGCGGTCGACCTTCGTCGTGAAGTCGCCGAGCCGCGTCCACGACTCGCCGCGGTCGCGCGAGCGGTAGAGGTTGCGGAGGCCGCCGTAGAGCGTGCGCGGGTCGTGCGACGAGAGCGCGAACGGCGCGTTCCAGTTCGCGCCTTCCTGATAGCGCCCGACGAGCGGCGTCGGCGGTCCCCAGTTGCCGCGCTTGTAGACGTCCCCCTCGGGCCACGACGGGCGGATCGCGCGCCGCTCCATCGTCCTGAGGTCGACGCGCGTCAGCCCGAAGTACTGCGACGACGAGTAGAGCGTGCGATTGTCGGTCGTGTCGAACACCGTGTAGAAGCCGTCGCCGCCGCCGACCTGGAACCAGTCCTCGTTCAGGATCCCGTCGTTCCACGCCGTCGCGCTCGGCCCGCACCAGTTCGAGTTGTCCTGCAGGCCGCCGCAGATGCGATACGGCACCGAGTTGTCGAGCCCGACGTGATAGAACTGCGAGACGGGGAGCGCGCGCTGATAGAGCCAGCGGCTGCCGCGGTCGTACGAGATGCCGAGCCCGCCGTCGTCGCCTTTCACGAGGTGGCGCGAGTCCTTCGGGTTCACCCAGATGATGCGGTCGTCGCCGTGCAGCGTCTGTCGCGGCTCGCGCCACGTCTTGCCGCTGTCGTCGGACACCGAGTACTGCACCTGGTACAGTCGCGCGTCGTCGCGCGGGTCGATGAGCAGCTTGCTCGAATAGCCGGGGCGCGGGTTGTGGTCGCCCATGAAGCGCCACGTGCGCCCCTTGTCGTCGCTGCGATAGATGCCGCCGCGCCGTTGCTCGTACGAGATGCTCGACGTGTAGCGCTCGCCCTGCTCGACCGAGGCGTAGACGACGTTCGGGTTCGTGCGGTAGACGGCGATGCCGATGCGGCCCAGCGTGCCGGCCGGCAGCCCGTTCGCGACGCCGCCGGCCGCGACGTTCGTGAGCTTCGTCCACGTCCCCCCCGCGTCGGTGGACTTCCAGAGCGCCGAGCCGGGGCCACCGCCGACGAAGCCGAACGCCTGGCGGCGGCGCTGGTAGGTGGCGGCGTAGAGCGTGTTCGGGTCGCTCGGGTCCATCACGACTTCGGTGACGCCGGTGTCCTCGTCGCCCTTCAGGACGAGCTGCCAGCTGCGCCCGCCGTCGCTCGTCTTGTACAGCCCGCGCTCCGCGCTCGGCGCCCACAGCTTGCCGGGGACGGCGACGTAGACGAGGTCGCGGTTCGTCGGGTGCGTGACGATGCGCGCGATGTGGCCGCTCTCGCGGAGGCCGACGTTCGCCCACGTGCGGCCGCCGTCGGTCGACTTGTAGACGCCGTCGCCCCACCCCGAGCTCTGCCGGTTCGTCGCCTCGCCGGTGCCGACCCAGACGACGTTCGGGTCGCCCTGGAAGAGGCCGAGCGCGCCGACCGAGTGCACGCGCTCGCGCTCGAACACGGGCGTCAGCGTGATCGCGTTGTCGGTGGTCTTCCAGACGCCGCCGGTAGCGCTCGCGACGTAGATGGTCGTCGGATCGGATTCGAGGACGGCGACGTCGGTGATGCGGCCGGACATCGTCGCGGGGCCGACCGGGCGGAAGCGGAAGGTGGCGAGCGCCGCGGCGTCCTGGGCCCGCGCGGGGCGAGCGGACGCGAGGCAGACGGCGGCGAGCAGCGCGGTGCGGAGGCGCATGAGTCGGGGAACGGGGATGGGGCCGATGTCGGATGACAAGTTACGGGCGCGCGCACGGCGCGCCGACCCGGCTTGCTCTGCGCCGCGCGGTACGCGAACGTCCGCGCCGTGACCTCGCCTCCCGCTCCCGTCGACTCGATCACCTCCGCCCATCGCCTCCGCTCGATCTTCGGCGGCTCGGTCGGCAACCTCGTCGAGTGGTACGACTGGTACGTCTACTCGGCCTTCTCGCTCTACTTCGCGAAGGCGTTCTTCCCGAACGGCAGTCAGACGGCGCAGCTGCTGAACACGGCCGCGGTGTTCGCGATCGGCTTTCTCGTGCGACCCGTTAGGCGGCTGGCTCATGGGACGCTACGCCGACCGCCACGGCCGACGCGCCGCGCTCACGACGTCGGTGCTGCTCATGTGCGGCGGCTCGCTGCTGATCGCCGTCACGCCGGGGTACGCCACGATCGGCGTCGCCGCGCCGGCGGCTCCTCGTGTTCGCGCGACTGCTGCAAGGCATCAGCGTCGGCGGGGAGTATGGCGCGAGCGCGACGTACCTGAGCGAGATGGCGGGGCAGCGGCGGCGCGGCTTCTGGTCGAGCTTCCAGTACGTCACGCTCATCATGGGGCAGCTGCTCGCGCTCGGCGTGCTCGTCGTGCTGCAGCGCACGATGTCGGCGGACGCGCTCGAGGCGTGGGGGTGGCGGATCCCGTTCGTCATCGGCGCGCTCTGCGCGGTCGTCGCGATCGCGCTCCGCCGCGGGCTCGAGGAGACGACCGAGTTCGAGCGCGCGCGGCGGAAGCCGGGGCGCGCCGTCGCTCCGCGGGCTGCTCGCGCACCCGCGCGCGGTCGCCACGGTGGTCGGCCTCACGATCGGCGGCACGGTCGCGTTCTACACGTTCACGACCTACGCGCAGAAGTTTCTCGTGAACACCGCCGGCTGGACGAAAGACGACGCGACGCTCGCCTCGGCCGGCTCGCTGTTCGTGTTCATGCTCGTGCAGCCGCTCGTCGGCCACGTGTCGGACCTCGTCGGGCGTCGCCCCGTGCTCACCGCGTTCGGCGTGCTCGGCACGCTCGGCACGGTGCCGGTCCTGACCGCGCTCGGGTCGGCGACGCACTTCGCGACCGGCTTCGGGCTGCTCGTCGTCGCGCTCCTCGCGGTGAGCGGGTACACGGCGATCAACGCCGTCGTGAAAGCCGAGCTGTTCCCCGCCGAGATCCGCGCGTTGGGGGTCGGCTTTCCGTACGCGGTGACGGTCTCGCTGTTCGCCGGGACGGTCGAGTACCTCGCGCTGTGGGCGCGGAGCGTCGGGCACGAGCGGTGGTTCTACTGGTACGTGACCGCGTGCATCGCCACGTCGCTCGTCGTGTACGTGACGATGCCCGAGACGCGCGACCAGTCGGGGTTCCGCGCGGACGAGGCGGCGCCGAACGACGCGTGACGCATCCTGCGTGACGCCTCACGCGTGACGCGTCACGGAGACAGCGCGCTCTGGAGCTCCTCGAACGCGGCGAGCGCGGCGCGCAGGTCTTCGACGATCTCCGCCGCGATCACGTCCGGGTCGGGGAGGTTCGCGTTGGCCTCGAGCGCCTCGTCCTTGAGCCAGAACAGGTCGAGCGACGCCTTGTCGCGCGCGACCAACTCCGCGTAGTCGTACACGCGCCAGCGACCCTCCGGCTGCTTCTCGCTCCACGTTGCCTTACGGTCGTGCCGGTTCGCCGGGTTGTAGCACTGCACGAACTCGTCGAGGTCAGACCGCTTCAGCGGGTTCGTCTTGAGCGTGAAGTGCATGTTCGTGCGCAGGTCGTAGACCCAGAGCTTCTTGGTCTGCGGCGTCGAGCTCGCCGGCCGGCGGTCGAAGAAGAGCACGTTCGCCTTCACGCCCTGCGCGTAGAAGATTCCCGTCGGAAGCCGCAGCAGCGTGTGCACGTCGCACTCGTGCAGCAGCTTGCGGCGCACGGTCTCGCCCGCGCCGCCCTCGAAGAGCACGTTGTCGGGGACGACGACGGCCGCGCGGCCGGTGACGCTTCAGCAGCGTCTTCACGTGCTGCATGAACGCGAGCTGCTTGTTGCTCGTCGTCGCCCAGAAGTCGTCGCGCACGACGGTGAGCGTCTCGCGCGACTCCTCGCCCTCCTCGTTCACCATCCGCACGCTCGACTTCTTGCCGAACGGCGGATTGGTGAGGATCACGTCGTAGCGGTCGCCCGGGTCGGCGCGCAGGGCGTCGTCGACGGTGACCGCCGGCTCGGCCTCGTCGCCGGTCGTCGGACCGATGCCGTGCAGCAGGAGGTTCATCGCGCACAGCCGCGCGACGCCGTCGACCAGCTCGACGCCGTGCAGCGCCTCGAGCTTGAGGTGGCGCTTCGCCTTCTTGTCGAGGTGCGGGTGGTGCCGCACGACGTGGTCGTGCGCGGCGAGCAGGAAGCCGCCCGTGCCGCACGCCGGGTCGCAGACCGTCTCACCCGGCTTCGGGTCCACGCACTCGACGACGGCCTGGATGAGCGGCCGCGGCGTGAAGTACTGTCCGGCGCCGCCCTTCGTGTCCTGGGCGTTCTTCTCGAGCAGCCCCTCGTACGCGTCGCCCTTCACGTCGGCGTCGAGCGTCGTCCACTCCTCGCGGTCGATGAGATCGGCGATCAGCCGACGCAGCTTCGCGGGGTCCTGGATGCTGGTTCTGCGCCTTGCGGAAGATGAGGCCGAGCATGCCCGGACTGGCGGCCTAACGCCTCGAGCGTGCGCCGGTACTGCACCTCGAGCGCGTCGCCGTCTTTCGCGAGCAGCGTCGGCCAGTCGTACCCGTTCGGGATGAACGACGGCTGCGTTCCACGGCGGCTGCGTGCGCTCGTGGGCCATCTTGAGGAACAGCAGGAACGTGAGCTGCTCGACGTAGTCGCCGTACGACAGCCCGTCGTCGCGGAGGACGTTGCAGTAGTTCCAGAGCTTCTGGACGATGTGCTGGGCGTTCATGTCGCCGACGCTGCCAGGCCGGCGCAAGCCGAGACGTCACAACGTCTTGCGAGCGGTGAAGTGCCCCGAGCGCGGCTTGACATGGTCGCACGTGTACGGTACATTTTCGGTCGAAATGGACTGGGAATGCCTGGTCGGCGCTGGGCTCCGGAGAATGCTCCGGGGCCCTTCTGCTATTCGGTAGGAAACACTTTGAGCCCCCATCCGTCGACCCGACCGTCCGGGCTCCGACGAAGGTGCGGCTCGAGAGTGTCGAACGCGCGATTCGGCTGACCGGGGCGGAGTACGTGGAGCCCGATGGGCCGCGCGACGAGGTCGGCGAACTGCAATCCGGTGGCGATGGACTTCTTGTCGGCCATCAGAATCTCGACCGGCGTGCGAGCGTAGCGCGAGTTCGCGCCGCCGGTCACCCGCCGAAACTGTACTTCGAGCTCGAGGTCCTCCTTCCCGCCTCGACACTCGAAGACGAAGTGCGTGAGCTTGCCGGTCTGCCCGTGTTCGCGGAGGAACGCGCAGACGCGCTCGAGGCCGAATTCCAGCGCGATCAGGTAGGGATTGTTCGGCTGGGCGTATCGATTCACGAGCTGCGCCTTCCGAATCACGATGCCGACGATCGTCGCCGGCGCCTCGCTCATCAGGGTGGTGAGGTCGCCGAGAAAGGCCGCACGGCGCGACGCGTTGAGCAGGATGCGGAAGGGACCGTTCGACTTCCGGATGTCGTGCTCGTGCAGCACGACCTGGTCGTGACCGAAGTGCGCGAACTTGAACCGCATCACGGCCGGCACCAGCTCCGTCGCGAGGCGCGTCTTCGCAAAGATGCAGAAGGCGAGCACGAAGATCGGGTACTCCGGATCCATCGTCTGGAGTCCGTGGTCTCCGCTCTCGTCGACGTACACGATGTAGTCGCCGAACGCCGCCGCCTGCGAACCGTCAGACATCGCGACTCAGCCACCCCTTCCTGAGTCCGTCGGCGAGCAGAGCGCGCGCGTACTGCTCGGGGGAGTGGTCCGAGGCGTTGTTTCTCCGACGCGACTCGCCGCGCGCTTCGGCCGCGGCGTACTCCCGCACGGTCCGCTCCGCGTCCGGCGCACAACGCGCCCAGATCGCCCGCATGACGTCGCGCTGCGTTCCGCCGCTCCTCGGCGTTCCTCCCGCCAGGCGACCGGTCGTCGGCGCCGCGGTCGCTCGCGTCGAGAGAGCGTCGAGCGACGTGACGATCTCGCGCGGCGCGCCGATGGACTCGGCGACGATGGCGGCCGTCTCGACGACCTGCCGCGCCTCGCGGTCCGTGAACGGCCGATCGTGCGCCACGCGGTTGCGTGCGTCGCGCAGCACCTGCACCGACGCCCTGAGCGCGTCGCCGGCGTGACCGGCGAAGAAGTGCACCGGGTTCGTGACCATCGCCTTGAGCAGCTCGTGCACGTCGGCCGTGGCACTCACGCGCGCGCCCGGCACCCGCGCCAACGTCTGCCGCACGTGGGCGTCGAGGTGCGGCCTGATGATCGCGAGCGCGCGCCGCACCCGCGCCGTGTTCGGAGGCTCGTCTCCGGCGCCGGCCGCCGGCGCACGCTGCGACACGGTCACTCGTCCAGCGCCAGGAAGTAGACCGGCCGGAGCGGCAGGCGCAGCTTGGCTTCCTGCGTCAACTGGTCGTAGTGCCGCACCCAGAGGTCGATCAGCGCCTTCAATCCGATGAGCGTGACGCGGTGCTGCTTGTCGTTGCGCACCTTCGCCTCGGCGTCCCTGGTGAAGTTGCCGGTGCTCACGAACAGCCCGACTTCCTCGGCGCCGAGGTTGCCCATGAAGGCCGAGACGTCGCCGACGGCGACCGGCTTGTCGTAGCGCTTGACCTGCACCTTGATGCGCGGCGGGCGCGTGCCGAGCGGGTCGGCGAAGGCGACGATGTCGACGCCGTCGTCCTTGCCGGGCGGAGACACCCACGAGACGTAGTAGCCCATCGCGGTGAGCAGGTCCGCGACGAGGTACTGGAAATCGTAGGGGTTCATCCCTTTCAGGTGCTGCTCGATCTGCGCGCGCGCCTGCTCTTCGGCCGCCTCGAGCGCGATCACGGCCGAGGCTTCGACGATCTCCTCCGAGTCGTTCTCCGGCTCGGCCGGCGTCGCGGGCTGGCCCTTCTTCCACGACTGATACAGCTCGGCGCCGCGCCGGGTGAACTCGAGAGGGTCTCGGTGCTTCTTGTGGGCCTGCCACCCCTCGTCGGTGACGTACCAGCGCCCGCCGTCCTTCACGAGCCAACCGGCCTTCACGGGGCCGATGGTCGCGAAGCGCAGGATCTTGTCGAACCGGCGGCTGCCGTCGGAGTAGTGGCCGGCCTCGAAGTCGGTGAGGCCGACGCGCGTCGCCACCGCCTGAACGGCTTCGCCGGCGGGCATCCCCTCCGCGCCCTGCTCGTGCAGGATGTCGAACAGGGTGTGCACGAGGACGCCGTTGCGCTTCCAGCTGATGTCTGACATGACTAGGCGGTTCTCGTCAGGGCGTCGCGCGCGAACGACCGCGTTTGCGCGTGGCGGGTGAGAGCGGTTCGGGGCGTGCGCGCGCGAGGAGCGCGGACGCCGGCTCGTCGCGCGGGTCCTGCGGTACGAGCTTGCCCTCGAACGCGCGCTTGAGGATCGACTGGCGGAGTCGTGCGGCGCGCGCGAGCTGAACGTCGATCTCGGCGACGGTGCGGTCTGCCACGGAGAGCGTACGCTCGATCTCCGCGACCAAGCCGCGCTGTAACGTCGAACGGTGGGACGGAACTGGATAGGCCCGGAAAATTCGCTTATTGATGTTCGGAACTGTGCCGCCAGGCATTCCCTGATCGATCAGCCTGTGACCGCCGCGAGTGAGCACGTAGAACAGCCACGCACCGATCCAACTGGTAAGGCGCGTGCGCGATCGCCGCACGACGGCTTGATTCGTGGCCGCCTGAGGCCGAGCATTCCATAGACGCCCGAGCTGTGGCTTCCGATACGTCGCGCCGATGCATGCAACCAATTCCGTGCGGTCGGGAAGTCGTCGTGCGCGCCGAGGACCTGGATAGCCCGATGTTCCGTGCATGCGGACCTCGTCTGCGGCTATCGAGGTCCGTCGGTTTGAGGCACTGCGAGTTACCCACCGGAGTTGGCTGACCGAAGTAGGCGGGTCGGTCCCGATTCGGCGTACCGCCACTACGCAGTTGAAGCCACGTTCGCGAGTGGCTGCATGCGCCAGCCCGCTTCGCCGCAGCGTCGGCCGAAGCGAGTCTGCCGCTGAGAACAGCGGGCGATAGTGCTCGATTCGCTTTCACGCCCGCTCCAGCCCCGCCACCGCCGCGTCGAGGTCCGACAGGTGCTCCTCGAGCGCGGCGACGATGCGGCGCTGCTCGGCGAGCGGCGGGACCGGGAATTCCAGACCGGCGAGCGCTCGGCGCCGAGGTGCGCGATGTTGTGGTCCACCGCGCAATCCTCTGAAAGCGACTGCGTACGCAAGTACGACCGAAAGACGAATAGCGGCGAACTCTGGAACGCACATATGGGCCCGTCGGTCCGGAAGCGAATCAGTGTGTTCTGGAAACAGGCTCTGGGTACCTCCCCACGATAGATCGCGGGCCGTCCAACGAGCTCAAGGCTTTGTCCTTCGTTAGGAGCACATCCCGGATTCGCAGGCGGTAGAGCTCGTACTCGCCTGGCGAAAAGTTCATTTCGGCGACGTCTGACGTGCTCAATGCGGTCTTCGTACACATTGGCAACACGGAGATACGGCCGCACGTGTGCCCCCTGGTGGTTCTTGGGAGACCGTTGCCGACCGAGTCGCACGTCGCCGAGCGCCCGAACCGTGCTCCAGGCCCAGCCCCGCGGAAGCATAGGATGCTCGGCGTTCGTCAAGCCGCCACCACCGCGGTCATTTCGTCGAGCACGTTCCGCAATTCATTCCCGAAAGCCCGATACGCCGCGCCGAGCCCCCCGCGCTGGGCGAACGGCGGATACTCGAAGTCGTCCACGCCGATCTCCAAGTTCGCGGCCACGTGGTCGCGAATTGCTTCCAGCCACGCCAACTGGTCGGGATTGAACCGACGACCGCTCGACTCCATCCGCGCCAGCCATGCGTCGAACCGCCGCCGCGCGACCTCGGGCCACGGCGCGAGCGCGTCGTCGCGGTGCAGCGCGAAGCGCACGAGCGACACGACGTCGGTCAGCAGCCGCGTCGGCCGACCGCGCACGCGCGTTCGATCGAGCGTCTCGTACGCGGCCCATACCGCCTCGGGCGCGAGCGGCGGCTTCGACTCCGCGAGCACGCGCGCCAGCTCCTCGACCGCCTCGCGCGTGAGCCGCTTCCCCTCGGGCGAGCCGTAGAGCAGCGCGAGCGCCACGTACTCGTCGCGGTGCGCGGCGAGGAACTGCTCGAAGCTCGTCGTCAGCGACAGCGCCCGCTCCTTCGCCTCGGCCGAGAGGTCGGCCGACAGCAGCTCGTCGCGACTCACCTCGTCGATCACCTGCTCGAGCGACCGCTTGAGGTCCACGCAGCCGAGCGCGGAGCTGCGGGTTCGACACGAGCGGGCCCAACGCCTCGCCGATGAGCGCCGCGCGCGTCGCGGCGAGCTGCGCGTCGCTCGGCTCGGCGTCGGCGGCGCCGGCCGTGCGCGCGCCGCGCCTCGGCGAGCTGCCAGTCGGGATCGAGCGCGTCGACGATGCGGTGCGCGAGCGCTTGCAGCGTCACGCCGCCCGACGACGCGGCGACCGACGCGCGCTCCTCCTTGCCGAGCTGCCGGTCGAGGCGCGCGAGCCGGCTCGCGACCGTCGACGCCACGTCCGGGTCGACGCTCCCCATCGCCACGTGCTGCAGCAGCTTCTCGAGGCTCACCGTCGGCTGGCGCTCGAGCGGCTGCGAGTCGCTCATCTCCTCCTCGGAGACGCCGACGCAGTCGACGATGACGAAGCGCGTCTTCGCCGTCGCGTCGGGTGTCACCGCCTTGAGGTCGTCCGGGCGGATGACGCGCACGCCGCGCCCCTTCATCTGCTCGAACAGCGTGCGGCTCTTCACCGTGCGGAAGAACCAGAGCACCTCGAGCGGCTTCACGTCGGTGCCGGTGGCGATCATGTCCACCGTGACCGCGATGCGCGGGTGGTACGAGTTGCGGAAGCTCTGGAGCAGGTCCTCCGGCCGCACGCCGCTCGACTTGTAGGTCACCCGCTCGACCGTCGTGCCGTCCGGCCCTGGCACCCGCTCGACGATGCGCGCGGTGCCGGTCTTGTACGTGATCTTCTGCACCGCGTCGTTGCCTAACGACAGCTCGTCGCGGAGGATCTTCACGATGTCGTCGGCGTGGCTGTCGTCTTTCGCGAAGACGAGCGTCTTCGGGACGTGCGTGCGCTCGGGGAAGACCGACGGCAGGAACTGGTCGCGGAACGCGCGCACGACCGTGCGGATCTGGTCCGGCGCCACGACGTCGCGGTCGAGGGCGGCGGCGGCGTAGGAGAACTCCTCGTCGAGCTTCTCCCAGCCGCTTGCGTCGCGTCTCGCGCTCGCGGAACTGCAACACCTGCTCGGCTTCGACCGTCGAGCCCTGCTCGGTGATCCGCGTGCGGATGCGATAGACGTCGAAATCCACGTTCACGCCGTCGGCCACGGCCTGCTCGTGGCCGTACTCCATCACGAGGTTTCCCTGAAAGAAGCCGTACGTCTGCTTCGCGGGCGTCGCCGTGAGGCCGACGAGGAACGCGTCCCAGTATTCGACGACCTGCCGCCAGAGCGTGTAGATGGAGCGGTGCGCCTCGTCGATGAAGACGAGCTCGAACGCTTCGATGGGAAGGTGAGCGTTGTAGACGACGGGGAGCGGGTCCTTGCGCAGCGCGTCGAGCCCGGTGAGCGCCCGGCCCGCGTCGCCGCTCGACTCTTCGTCCAGCGCCGGCGGCAGCTCGGGGTCGCCCTTGAGCATGGAGTACAGGCGCTGCACCGTGCCGATCACGACGCGCGCCACCGGGTCGAGCTTGTTCGACGTCAGGAGCTGCACGTTGTAGAGCTCCGTGAACAGCCGCCCGTCGTCGGGTGTGCGGTAGCTCTGGAACTCCTTGAGCGCCTGCCGCCCGAGGTTCGCGCGGTCGACGAGGAAGAGCACGCGGTGGGCGTCGGCGAACTTGATCAGACGGTAGATGCTCGTGACCGCCGTGTACGTCTTGCCAGAGCCCGTGGCCATCTGCACGAGCGCGCGCGGACGGTTTCTGGCGAGCGACGCCTCGAGCTGTCGCACGGTCGCGAGCTGCGCGGGCCAGAGCGCGCCCGCGTCGACGCCGGGCATGGCCGTCAGCCGCGCGCGGAGCGTGGCCGGGCGCAGCGAGAGCGGGTGCGGCTGCCCGTCGACCTGCGGAAGCCAGAGCGGATCTTCGGCCAGCCACTCGGCGATCGTCTCCGGGCGGTGAAACGCGAACACGTCCCGCGCCTTGGGGGTCGGGTCGAGGCGATTCGTGAACCGCGTCTCGACGCCGGTCGACTGGTACAGGAACGGCAGCGGCCGCACTGGAGCCGGGACGTGTGCGGGGAGCCCGGCTCCGTACTTCTCGGCCTGCAGCTCTACGCCGGTGAGCGTGGTCCCCGCTCTCTTCGCCTCGATCACGCCGACGGCCTGCCGGTCGACGTAGAGCAGGTAGTCGGCGAACCCGTGCGCGCCGAGCGGGAACTCGCGGACGGCGACGCCGCGTCCGGCGGCGAGGTTGAGTGACGCGACGTCCTGCGCCACCCACCCGGCGTCGGCGAGTGCGCGGTCGATCTGGTCGCGGGCGGTGGCTTCCGGGGTCGGCAGGGGCGCGTGGTGAGCAGTGTGCGCAACGTATCGCGCGCTCGCCCGCGTCGGCCAGTCGCGTTCCGCGGTTACGGCATCAGCGCGACGCGCGCGGCGGGCGCCCCGAAGATGGTCGGCGCCGCGAGCCGCCGCTGCGAGAACGTCCACCGCTGCTCGCGCAGCGCCGCGAGCGGCTGCGCCGTCGTGACCGCGGCGCCGAGGCCGCGCAGCGCGGGCGTCGGTTGCAGCGTCGCGGCGGGGTCGGCGCGCACGACGAGCTGCACGACGCCCGCCGTGTCCGCGGCCGCGGGGATGCGCAGCGTGGTCCGCGCGCCCGCCGCGACGCGCCCGAGTCGCCACTCGCGCCGCTCGCCGACGAGCGAGACCGTCACCGCGACGGGCGCCTCGTTGTCGAACGCGAGCACGGCGGCGGTGTTCGGCGGGGCCGCCGTGGTGACGCCGGCGGCCGGCGTGACATGTGACCGGGTGGCGGCGCAGGCGGCGAGCGTGAGCGTCGCGGCGAGCGCGGCGGCGCGGGTAATGTGAGAGGCGGCGGTGCGAATGCGTGTGGCGGTCATCGTCGATGCTCCGTGTTGAGAAATCGGTCGCGCTCGGCGCCCTGTTCGCGCCGTTTCCCATAGCGCGGAAAACGCGCGGAAACCCACTCACCGGCTCACCGGCCCGCGTCTCCCTGGCACGGACGGCCGTCGTCGCATCATCCTTTCGGTCATGGCGGACCATTCCAAACGCGACGAGACGCCCGGCGTCACCGAGCTGCTGCGTGCCTGGAACGACGGCGACGCCGAGGCGTCGGACGCGCTCGCGCCGCTCGTGTACGCCGAACTGCGGCGGCAGGCCGAGCGCACGCTGCGGCGCGAGGGGGAGGGGCACACGCTGCAGGCCGACGGCGCTCGTCCACGAGGCGTGGATGCGGCTCGACGGGCAGCGCGACGCGCGGTGGGAGAGCCGCTCGCAGTTCTTCGCCGTCGCCGCGCAGACGATGCGGCGCGTCCTCGTCGACCACGCGCGCACGCGGCTCGCGCAGAAGCGGGGCGGCGACGGCACGCGCGTCACGTTGGGCGCGGTCGACCGCGCCGGCGCCGACGCGGGCGGGCCGGCCGCGGCGCAGGGGTCGCTCGACGCGGTCGATCTGCTCGCGCTCGACGACGCCCTGCGACGGCTCGCCGAGCTCGACCCGAAGAAGGCGCGGCTCGTCGAGCTGCGCTACTTCGCGGGGCTCAGCATCCCGGAAACGGCGGCCGCGATGGGGATCTCGCAGGCGACGGTGGGGCGCGAGTGGGCGGTCGCGCGCATGTGGCTGCGGCGGGAGCTGCGACGGGGTGACCGCGCCGATGACCCCCGACCGCTGGCAGGCGGTCGACGCGGTCCTGCAGCGGCGCGCTCGACGTGCGACCCGGCGCGCCGCGACGCGTTCGTGATCGACGGCGTGCCGTGACGACGCCGCGCTCCGGCGCGAGGTCGTGTCGCTGCTCGCCGCGCACGATGGGATGCGCGACGACTTCCTGGAGCGGCCGGCCGGGCGGTCGGTCGCGGCGCTGCTCGACGAGCTGGCGCCCACGCCGACGCGCGCTCGCCAGGCACGCCGGCCGCGCCGCCGACCGAGGCGCGCCGCGTCTCGGCGCGCACCTTCGTCTCCGCGCTGGTGGTCACGTTCGCCGTCGGACTCGGTGCGGGGGTGTGGCTCGCGCGGTCGGCGGCGCGCGGCGCGGCGTTCGTGGAGCGCGTGGCCGTCGCGCCGCCGGCGATGCCGTCGACCGGGGACGCGATCGCCTCTCCGGCCGCGGCGAGCGAGCAGCCGCTCGTCGTGCTCGATCGCGCCGGCCGCACGGTGCGCGGGTTCGTCGCGAATCGGCCGTGGACGCCGCGCTTCTCGCCGGACGGCCGGCGCCTCGCGTACGGCGCGTTCGGGGCCGAGCGGGGCACGAGCGACGTGTGGATCACCGACATCGAGCTCGGCGCGACGCGGCGGCTGACCGACGACGGCGACGACGCGAACGACCCGCAGTGGAGCGCCGACGGCGCGGACGATCGTGTACTCCGTGAACGCGCCGGGCGGGAAGGACCTCGTCGCGCAGCGGATCGACGGCGGCGCGCGGCGCGTCGTCGCGGCGCGCGACGGAACCCAGTTCGCGAGCGACTGGCTGCGCGACGGCAGCGCCCTGCTCGTCGTCGAGGACCGGAGTGGCGCGGGGCATCGCGACATCCTCGTGCAGCCGGTCGACGGATCGCCGGCCCGCCCGTACGCCGCGACGGCCGCCGACGAGACGGCGGCGCGCATCTCCCCCGACCGGCGGTGGGTCGCCTACACGTCCGACGTGTCCGGCCGCGCCGAGGTGTATGTCGACGCGTACCCGCGCGCCGGACGACCCGTGCTGCTGTCGCGCGGGGGCGGCGTCCACCCGGTGTGGCGCGGCGACGGGCGCGAGCTGTACTACTGGCGCGACGGCGCCCTCGTCGCGGTGACGCTCGACCCGGGGAGCGGCGGTGCGCGGCCGACCGCCGCCGCCGAGCGCGTGCTCTTCCGCGCGGACTATCCGGGCGGGTTCAATACGATGTACGACGTCTCGCCGGACGGGTCGCGCTTCGTCGTCGTGCGCGCCCGCTGAGCGGGTTCTCGCGCCTACGTCGCCTTCCGGAGCGCGGAGGGCTTGTGTGCGGCGACGTCGCCGCTCGTGTCGCTCCGAACGAGATACTCGGGGTTCTCGGGCGACGCGGCGACGTGGTGCTGCTCGATCGTCGTCGCGCGCGTGAGCTTCCGCTCGACGGTGCCGTGCGTGCGCCCCTGCGACGTCTCCCACGCGACGTGGTCGCCCTGCTTGAACGTCGTCGTGGCCGCAGCTTTCTTCGCGGTCTTCGTCGCACTCTTCTTCGTGGCCTGTTTCCGCGTCGCCATCCTCCCCTCCTCCCAGTGACAGGTGTCTGACCAGAACGCAGAGCGCATTCCACTCGACCTGCTCGCCGGCGTCGAGGCCGGGCCGGGGATCACCGTGCTCCGCGCCCTCGGCGCGCCCGGCGACAGCCCGCGCGGCTGGAACGGCATCCGCTACAAGACCGGGCTCTCGGCGAAGAACGTCGGCGCGCGGCACCTGTCGATGAACGTCGCGACGATCCCCCCCGGCGGCGTCGCGTACGCGCACATCCACGTGGATTTCGAGGTGATGCTCTACATCCTCGCCGGCCGCGTGCGCCACGAGTACGGCCCGTCGCTCGAGCACGCGGTCGACAACGCCGCCGGCGACTTCATCTTCATCGAGCCCGGCGTGCCGCACGAGGTCCTCAACCTCAGCGACACCGAGCCCGTGATGGCCGTCGTCGCGCGCTCCGACGCGAGCGAGTGGGAGCACATCGTCGACGTGCCGAGCGCGCGCCGCCCGGGCGGCTGACGGGTCAGACCGCCGCCCCCTGCTGCACGCGCTCGAACAGCCGCGTCGTCTCGCGCGCCGGCGTCGTCTCCAGCTCGGCCTTCAGCCGGTCCGCGAAGCGGCGGTAGGCGCGGAGCGCCTGCGGCCGCTCGCCGAGCTGCACGTGGCAGCGCATGAGCGCCTGCAGCGCGTCCTCGTGCAGCTCGTCGCGCGCCAGCACGCGGCGGTAGACCTCGGCCGCCTTCTCCGGGCGCTCCTCGGCGAGCAGGCGGGCGCCTAACGTCATCAGCGCGTCCACGTAGAGCCGCTGCAGGCGGTCGCGGTGCTCGACGTGCCAGTCGCCGACCGGCTCGCCGTCGAGCAGGTCGCCCCGGAACGACGCGAGCGCCCCCTCCATGAGCGCCGACGCCCCCGGCTGCTGCCGCGTCAGCGCGCGCCGCGCGGCGGCGACGTCGCGCTCGAACTCGGCGACGTCGAACGACGCGACGAGCGCCGGGTCGACGCGGTAGCGCTCGTGCGCGAGCGTCACCCAGTCGGCGCCGCCCAACGCCTTGCGCAGCCGGTGCAGCGTGACGTGGAAGCTGTTGCGGAGCTGCGCCGCGCTCGCGTCGGGCCAGAACGCGAGCCCGACCTGCTCCTTCGTCCGCCCCTCGGGGTGCAGCAGCAGGTAGACGAGCAGCTCGCGCGGCCGCGCCGAGCCCCACGCCGCGGCGTCGACGCGCCGGTCGCCGACGGACACCTGCAGCGGGCCGAGCGCCGCGACGCGCAGCCGCGGCGGCTCGCTTACCCCTCCCACGCGCGGCGACGCCGGCGCGGCCCCACCCTCGGCCGCGACCCCGGCCTCGGCCGCCGGCGCCGTCACGGCGCGCAGCTCGGTGGTGTGGCGCGCCGCCTCGGCGAACGCCATCGCCACCGCCTCCGCCGTCGACAGCGCGCGCCCCTCGGCGAAGAGCGCGTCGGTGCGCTCGCCGAGCGCGTCGCGCAGCCGCGCCTGGAGCGCGGCGTGGTCCGCCGGGGCGGGGCCGGAGATCGACATCGAGGTACGCTCGCGGTGCGCGTCGACCGCGGCGAGCAGCCGCGCCGCGTCCTCCGCGCGCCCGCGCCGCTCGGCGACGATCGCCGCGACGTCGAGCGCGAGCGCCGTCCCCCACGCGTCGCCGAGCCGCGTCTCGATGTCGAGCGACTCGGCCATCGCGCGGCAGCTCGCCTCGACGTCGCCGCGCGCCGCGTCGATGCGGGCGAGCATGGCGAGCGAGTGGCCGAGCGTGACCGGCAGCGCGTGCGCGCGCGCCATGTCGACGTTGCCCTGCACGAGCGCGCGCGCGAACGCGAGCTCGCCGCGCACGTAGCCCGCCCAGCCGCGCCAGAAGCGAGCGAAGATGAGCCCCGGGTCGCTCGGCGGGAGGCCCCGCGCCACGACGAGCGACTCCTCGAGCAGCGCGATCGCGCCGTCCAGGTCGCCGTTCATCATCGTCGCCGCGCCGAACTTCGCGAGCAGGGTCGCGAGCTCGCTCGCCGGCGCCCCGGCGCGCACGACCGGCAGCGCCTCGGCGTACTGCGCGATCGAGAGCGCGTACCGCCCCTCGGCCGTCCCGCTCAGCGCGCTCGCGCAGAGCGCGCGGGCGCGCACGATCGGCGCCACCGGCCAGTCGACGGCGAGCGCGCGCGTCATCACCTGCCGCGCCTCGCGGAACTGCCCCTTCGCGTACCAGAACCAGAACGTCGCGTGCACGAAGCGCAGCGCGACCTCGGCGCGCGAGGGCTCGGCGAGCGCCCACGTCCACGCGGCGCGGAAGTTGTCGTTCTCGAGCGTCAGCCGCTCGACGAGCCCCGGGAGCTGCGAGCCGCCGACGAGCAGCGGCATCGCCGTCTCGATGACCGCGAGGTAGTGCCGGGCGTGCCGCTCGGCCACCGCGGCGCCCTCGTCGGCCTCGGCCAGGCGCTCGACGCCGTACTGCCGAACGGTTTCGAGCAGCCGGTAGCGCGCCTCGCCGTCGCCGGGGTCCATGACGACGAGCGACTTGTCGACGAGCGCCGAGACGCCGTCGAGGATGTCGTCGACGTCGAGCGGCGGGCCGGCGCAGACGGCCTCCGCGGCGTCGAGCGTGAAGCCGCCCGCGAAGATCGCGAGGCGCCGCAGCAGCACCTGCTCGCGCGCGGCGAGGAGGCCGAAGCTCCACTCCATCGTCGCGCGCAGCGTGCGGTGGCGCGGGAGCGCCGTGCGGCTGCCGGCGGAGAGCAGGCGGAACGCGTCGTGGAGCCGCGCCGCGATCTGCTCGGGCGTCAGCACACGCACGCGCGCCGCGGCGAGCTCGATGGCGAGCGGGATGCCGTCGAGCCGGCGGCAGATCTCGTTCACCGCCTCGGCGTTCGCCGGTGTGAGCGCGAACGACGGCAGCGCGGTCTGCGCGCGCTCGACGAACAGCTGCCCCGCCTCGGCGCTCGCGAGCGGCGGCACGAGCCACGCCGTCTCGCTCGCCACGCCGAGCGCCTCGCGGCTCGTGGCGAGGATCGTCAGCGCCGGGCAGGCGCGGAGCAGCGCGTCGGCGAGCACGGCGCACGCCTCGACGAGGTGCTCGCAGTTGTCGAGCACGAGCAGCGTGCGCGTCTCGCCGATCGACTCGACGATCGCGCGGAGGGGCGTGAGGTCGGCACGCTCGGGGACGTGCAGCGCCGTCGCGACCGTGAGCGCGAGCAGCTCCGCGTCGCCCAACGGCGCGAGGTCGACCCACGCCACGCGGTCGGCCGGCGCGGCGTGCGCCGCGGTCTCGCGCGCGAGGCGCGTCTTGCCGCTGCCGCCGGCGCCGGTCAGCGTGACGAGCCGCGCCGTGGCGACGAGTCGGGCGAGGTCCGCGAGCTCGCGGCCGCGGCCGACGAAGCGGGTGAGGTGCACCGGGAGCTCGGCGGCCGCGGGGAGCGCGGCGGCCGGCGCGACGGCGGTCGGCGCGTCAGTCGGCATCGGCGGGCGGAGCGGCGTGGGGCGGGCGCGGCGCGGGGACGGGACGCCGTGTCACGATACGATTCCGCGCGGAGCGCATCAACCGCCGCGCGGCGCCCCCCCGTCCGGACCCCGCACGAACGCGGCGATGAGCGGCAGCACCTCCCCCGCCGGCCGCCCGCGCCGCACGACGAGCAGCGGGACCGCGCTGCGGTGCGCCGAGCTGTCGAGCGCGCCGTCGAGCGCCACGTCGTCGCGGCCGCCCGTGCCGTCGGGCACGAGCACGAGCCGCGCGATCGGCTCGGCGTCGCGGAGCGCGAGCTCGAGCGCCGGCAGGCACACCCCGTCCGCCGCGACGAGCGCGACGTCGGTGGCGCCGAGCGCCTCGAGGAACTCGGCCAGCCACGCCGTGAGGTCCGTGCCCGCGCCGGGGACTTCCGGGGTGACGAGCCGGCAGCACCCGGCGAGCAGCGCGCCGAGCTCCGGCCACAGCGGCGCGTCGGGGCGGTCGTCGCGCGAGACGAGGACGACGACGGGGCCGGAGCCGGCGCGGCGGTAGCGCGTGACGCGGCCGTGGGCGCGCGCCTCGAGCCAGGGAAGGGCGTGCGGCTGCGGCGACCCGTCGGCCGCGCTGGCGGCGGACTTCAGCGAGGAAGACATGGCGCGGACGCTAGGGCGCGGTGCTTACGGAGCGCTTACGGCGGTCGCGCCCCGGTCGCAACCGGGGTGCGCCCCGGGTCGCGGCGAGCGGAGCGGTCGGCGGTAAGCGGGCCCGCCGCGGCGCCGTCCGCGGCCGGTAAGCGGGGCCTCTCATGCTTCCCGCGTCGCCACCGCCGCACCCCGGACGTTGCTCCGCGGCCCGCGCGGCCGACGCTCCCCAACACACCGAGGCCACCGCCATGACCCGCTCTTCGATCCTCGTCGCGACCACCGCCAGCGCCACCGCCCTCGTCGCCCTGTTCGCGTGCAAGGACCCGACGCACGAGACGGCCGCCCCGACGCGCGTCTACGGCGCCGCGCAGTCGCTCGGCAACGGCACCATGCGCTCCTACATCGCCACGGCCCCGAACGACCCCGCGACGCCGGTCGAGGTCGGCGTGGCGCTGAGCGAACAGGCGCTGCAGGGGCTCCCCGCGGCGACGGGCGACATGATGCGCGACATGCACATGTACATCCTGGAGCTGCCGGCGAAGAACCCGACGCCGTACACGTTCGTGCAGTTCGACTGGAACCCGGCGGGGCACGAGCCGGCCGGCGTCTACGACAGCCCGCACTTCGACTTCCACTTCTGGAAGGTGCCGCGGGCGGTGCGCGAGTCCATCGTGCCGAGCGACCCGGCGTACGGCACGAAGGCGGGAAAGCTCCCGGCGCAGCAGTACCGCGCGCAGTTCTACGTCGACGGCATGACGGCGGCGGGGGGCGCGCCGGCCGCCGCGGTCGCCGTGCCGCTCATGGGGATGCACTGGATCGACGTCCGCTCGCCGGAGATCCAGGCGCTGACCGGCAACCCGGCCGGCTACAAGCCGTTCACGACGACGTTCCTCTACGGATCGTGGGACGGCGAGTTCGTGTTCGACGAACCGATGATCACGCGGGCGTACATCCTCGCGAAGCACGAGGCGACCGACCCGGCGGTGCGCGACGAGGTCATCCAGGTGCCCACGCCGGGGCAGCAGGCGAAGCCCGGCTACTACCCGAGCGCGTACCGCATCGCGTGGGACGCGGCGGCGAAGGAGTATCGCATCGCGCTGACGCAGCTCGCGAAGCGGAACTGACGTGGGAAGGGCGCGTCACGCGGAGTGCGCCGCACCCTCCGCGTGACGCACGGCTCACCGCGCGACCGGGTACTCCCCCGTCTCGCTCTTGCGCAGCAGCCGCGCCTCCGGCACCACGACGCTCGCGATGAGGAGCCCCGCGGCGAGCGCGATCGCCGTCATGAGCGTGCTGAACGCCGTCTCCAGCCCGGCGACGGCGCGGCGGTCCATGAGGGCGACGAGGCTGCGGAACCCGACGCTGCCCGGAACGAGCTGCAGGATCCCCGGCACGAGCACGACGGCCGCGGGGCGCCGCAGCCACCGCTCATAGCCGCTGCTCGCGAGCGCGACGACGAACGCCCCCGCGAACGCCCCGAGCTCGGCGCCCAACGCCGCCGTGCCGAGCCGGCCGCCGGCGACGCCGAGCGCGCCGGCGAGCACGATCCACGGCGCGTCGCGCGGCTCGGCGCGCAGGATCACCGTGAAGCAGAGCGGCGCGACGGCGAGCGCCGCGACGCTCGCCCACCACGGGAGCGCGGACGGGTCGACCGCCGGCGGCAGCCCGACCGCCGCCGCGCCGAGCCGGTTGCCCAGGGCGACGCCGAACGTGATGCTGAGGAACGTGATCATCGCGCCGCTGAAGCGCGCCGTCCCCGACGCGAGGTGCCGCGTCGCGAGCTCGCTCATCGCCGTCGTGAGCGTGAGCCCCGGCATGAGCACGATGAGCCCGGCGATCGTCGTCACGAGCACCGACAGCGGCTGCACGACGTGCGCGAGCAGGATCGCCGCCGCGCTGACGAGGAACGCCGCGAGCGGCTCGAACACGCTGCCGATCCGCGGCCGCCGCCCCGCGCCCAGCGCGAGCACGCCGAGCGCGAGCCCGAGCACCCCGGCGACGCCGACCTCGCGCCCGCCGCCGCCGAGGAACACGCACGCCGCCGCCGAGACGACGCCGTAGGCGAGCGTCGTGAGCGCCGGCCCGTAGCGCGGCGGCGCGGCGACGATGCGCTCGATCGCGAGCGTCCCCTCGCCGGCCGGCATCGTTCCCCGCGCCACGTCGAGCGCCACGCGCTCGAGCGCGGCGAGCTTGCCGAGGTCGACGTCCCCCGGCGAGACGCGCAGCAGGTACGTGCGCTGCCACGCCTCCGGCCCGAACGACGCCATGATCGACGTCGGCGTCGAGAAGAACTGGTGTCCCGGCAGCCCGAGCCGGTCCGACGTCGCGCCGAGGACCTCCTCGAGCCGGTTCGCCGAGTGGCCGTGCGTGTGCAGCGCGCGGGCGAGCCGGAGGACGAACCCGGTCGCACCGTCGCCGCGGGCAATGGGGGGCTGATCGAGAGACGAGTCTTGCATACGCGGAGAAGGGCAGAATACACGAAATCGATCGAAGCGCTGGTCTTCCGTGCATTCTGCCCTGCTCCGTGCACGCGACCCCACCCTCTCTCACCCGCATGGCGATCATCACTCGCGGCTTCACCGGGCGCCGGGCCGAGATCCCGCCAGAGCGCGTGCCCCCCGGACAGTGGGTCACGCGCGACTTCCCCGTGCTCTCCGCCGGCCCCACGCCGCGCACCCCGCTCGCGGGCTGGGACTTCCAGCTCCGCGGCGCCGTGAGCGAGTCGCGGCGGTGGACGTGGGACGAGTTCCGCGCCCTGCCGCGGGCCGCGGTCACGGTCGACATCCACTGCGTGACGACCTGGTCCAAGCTCGACACGCGCTGGGAGGGGGTGCTGATCGACACGCTGCTCGACGGTGTGGACCCGGCCGGCGCCTTCGTCACGGCCTTCTGCGACGGCGGCTACACGACGAACGTGCCGCTCGCCGACCTCGTGAACGGGCGGGCGATGATCGCCGACACGTACGACGGCGAGCCGCTCGAGCCGGAGCACGGCGGGCCGGCGCGGCTGCTCGTGCCGCACCTCTACTTCTGGAAGAGCGCGAAGTGGGTGCGCGGCCTCGAGCTCACGGCGAGCGACGTTCCCGGCTACTGGGAGGCGCTCGGCTACCACGACCGCGGCGACCCGTGGACCGAGCAGCGCTACCGCGACCCGTGAGCGGCTGAGGCGATGCCCGAGCGGCCGTTCGCCGAGCGCGGAAGCGTCACGCGGCTCACGTGGCAGCCGGCGCGCGTCGTCGCGACGCGGGCGGAGACGCCGCGCGTGACGACCGTCGTGCTCGACGTGCCGACGTGGCCCGGCCACCGCGCCGGCCAGCACGTCGACGTGCGCCTCACCGCGCCCGACGGCTACCAGGCGCAGCGCAGCTACTCGATCGCCTCGCCGCCGGGCGCGCCCCTTCTCGAGCTCACCGTCGAGCGGCTCGAGGAGGGAGAGGTCTCGTCGCACCTCGCGACGGCGCTCCTACCCGACGACGTGTTCGAGCTGCGCGGGCCGATCGGCCGCTACTTCGTCTGGGAGCCGACGCTGCGCAGCCCGCTCGCGCTGATCGCGGGCGGGTCCGGCGTCGTGCCGATCATGAGCATGCTGCGCACGCGCGCCGCGGCCGGCAGCACGGTCCCGACGACGCTCCTCTACTCGGCCCGCTCGATCGACGAGGTCATCTATCGCGACGAGATCGATCGTCTCGCACGCGACGATCCGTCGCTGTCGGTGACGTACACCCTGACGCGCTCGCACCCCGCGGACTGGACCGGCCGCCGGCGCCGCCTCGATCGCGCGATGCTCGTCGAGACGATCCCGGCGCCGAACGATTCGCCGCTCGTCTACGTCTGCGGCCCGACGTCGATGGTCGAGCTGGCCGCGCACCTCCTCGTCGAGCTCGGCCACATGCCGACGCGCATCCGCACCGAGCGCTTCGGGCCGACCTCGATGGCGTGACGACGAGACGGGTTTTCAATGCACGGAAAAGGGCCGAATGCACGGAACGACCGACGTCTCTAGTCTATTCGGTGCATTCGGCCCGTTTCCATGCACGCGCCCCCTCTCTCTTCCACAGCCATGTTGACCGTTCACGTCCACGTCCACGTGAAGCCCGAGGCGGTCGACGCGTTCGTCGCCGCGACGCAGGAGAACGCGCGCAACAGCATCCAGGAGCCTGGCGTCGCGCGCTTCGACGTGATGCAGCAGACGGACGACCCGACGCGGTTCCTGCTGATCGAGATCTACCGCACCGACTCGGCGCCGGCCGAGCACAAGGCGACGGCGCACTACGCCGTCTGGCGCGACACCGTCGAGTCGATGATGGCCGAGCCGCGGCGGAGCGTGAAGTACGTCGACCTCACGCCCACGCCGCCAGGAGCAGCCAGCTCGCGATAGCGAAGCCGAAGCCGCTCTTCAGCGCCGCGCCGACGACGCGGCCGAGCATCGCGCCGGTCGCGACCCGCGTCAGCGACGTCCCCGGCTCGCGCCGACTCGCCTCGGCAGCGAACGCGCCGACGAACGCGCCGACGAAGCCGCCGATCACCGAGCCGACGATCGGGATCGGCACGCCGACGAGCGCGCCGATGAAGCCGCCGAGGATGGCCCCCCACCCCGCGCGGCGCGACCCGCCGAAGCGCGTCGTGAACTTCGCCGAGACCGCGAACTCGATCAGCTCGGCGACGATCGCGAGGACGAGCGCGCCGATCAGCGTCGTCCACCCGATGCGCCCGCTCCCCGCGAGCTGGTTGAAGCCGAGGCCCACGGCGAGCATGAGCCAGATCCCCGGAAAGCCGAGCGGGATCGTGACGAGGCAGGCCAGCAGGAGGATCGCGAGGAGCAGGAGCGACATCGGACCGGCGGGCGCGGGTGGGTCGGGACGTCCGGGCATGATACCCTACGCGCCCGCGCCGCGAATGGCGTCAGAGCTCGATCTGCGCTCCCAGCTCCACGACCCGGTTCGGCGGCAGCCGGAAGAACTTCGTCGCCGGGCGCGCGTTGCTGGGCCATCAGCGCGAACAGCTTCTCGCGCCACACGGCCATCCCGTGGTGCGCCGTCGTCGCGATGAGCGTCTCGCGGCCGAGGAAGTAGGTCGTGTCCATCGGCGCGCAGCGTGAGGCCGAGCGGCGCGAGCTCCGCGAGGGCGGCGGGAACGTCGGCGTCCTCCATGAAGCCGTAGCGCAGCCGCACCTGCCAGAAGCCGCTGCCCGAGGTCCTCGACCGCGGCGCGCTGCTCGGGCGGCACCGTCGGCACCTCCTGCGTGATGACGGCGAGGAAGACGACGCGCTCGTGCAGCACCTTGTTGTGCTTCAGGTTGTGCAGCAGCGCGGGCGGCGTGCCGCTGCGTGTCGCCGAACATGAACACCGCCGTCCCCGTCACGCGGTGCGGCGGGTGCGCCGTGAGGCTCTCGATGAACTCGGTCGCGCGGCAGCGTGCGCTCGCGCATCCGCTCCGACGAGGATGCCGCGCCCCGTCTTCCACGTCGTGAGCAGCGTGAAGACGACGAGCGCCGATGACGAGCGGGAACCAGCCGCCGTGCGGGATCTTGAGCGACGTTGCGCCGAGAAGAACGCGAGGTCGATCGACGAGGAAGACGCCGGCGACCGCGCGCCGCCTTCGGCGCGCTCCATCCCCACCGCTCGCGGGCGACGAAGTAGAACAGGATCGTCGTGATCGACCATCGTCGTCGTGACGGCGACGCCGTACGCCGCCGCGAGGTTGCTCGACGTGCGGAAGCCGAGCACGAGGCCGATGCAGCGCGACCATCAGCGCCCAGTTCACCGACGGGATGTAGATCTGCCCCGTTCGCGCGCCGACG
The DNA here is from genome assembly GCA_963843845.1 of uncultured Gemmatimonadaceae bacterium. Lineage (GTDB taxonomy): Bacteria > Gemmatimonadota > Gemmatimonadetes > Gemmatimonadales > Gemmatimonadaceae > Gemmatirosa. Next base: position 783,719 of record CAWJMB010000002.1, read on the forward strand.
TGTGGTCGATGCTGCACGCGCGGGCAGTAGCCGAGCTGCACCGCCTGGAGCGTGAGCGAGAACGCGCCGGAGATCAGCGCCTGCGACGCGATCACCGTCGCGAGCGTCGCGATGAGGACGACCGGCAGCAGCGCCCACGCCGGCGCCATGCGGAAGAACGGGTTCGCGATCGCCGCCGGGTCGCGGATGAGGAGCGCGCCCTGCCCGAAGTAGTTGAGCAGCAGCGCCGGCAGCACGAGCGCGAACCACGCCGAGCCGGATCGGCTCGCGTCCGAAGTGCCCCATGTCCGCGTACAGCGCCTCGCCGCCGGTGACGACGAGGAACACCGAGCCGAGCACGACGAAGCCGTGCCACCCGTTCGTCGACGAAGAAGCGCACGCGCGTGCGTCGGCAGCACGGCGCCGAGCACCGCGGGGCTCGCGCACGACCTGCCACGACGCCGAGCGCGGCGATGACGGCGAACCAGAGCAGCATCACCGGGCCGAAGACCCGGCCGACGCTTCGCCGTGCCGCGGCTCTGCACGAGGAACAGCCCGACAGGATGACGATCGTGATCGGCACGACGAACGGCGCGAACGCCGGCGTCAGCACCTCGAGCCCCTCGACCGCGCTGAGCACCGAGATCGCCGGCGTGATCATGCCGTCGCCGTAGAGCAGCGCCGTGCCGAACAGGCCGAGGATGATGAGGCCCCACCGCCCGCGCCGCAGCGCGTGCGTCGGCGTGATGAGCGACGTCAGCGCGAGGATCCCGCCCTCGCCGCGGTTGTCGGCGCGCAGGATGAAGACGAGGTACTTGACCGAGATGACGAGGAGCAGCGACCAGAAGATCAGCGACAGCATGCCGAGCACGTTGTCGGGCGTCGGCGCGACGCCGTGCGACGGGTGGAACGACTCCTTGATCGCGTAGAGCGGGCTCGTGCCGATGTCGCCGTAGACGATGCCGAGCGCCGGCGAGCGACAGCGTGTACAGGTAGCGCCCGGAGGGGGTGTCGCCCGACGGCGCGGCGCTGGCGTGTGCGTCCATGCGGGAAAGCTAGGAGTGCCGTGCGCGGCGCCGGCGTCCGAAGGCGCGCTTTAACGGACTTTTTGTGCAGATTGCGGCATGAACGGTCCGCGCGCGCCCCGCGTGCTCGTCGTCGACGACGAGACCCCGATCCGCTCGATCGTGCGTGCCGCGGTCGAGTCGGACGGCGGCATCGCCTACGAGGCGGCGAACGGCGCGACGGGGCTCGCGCTGGCACGGCGCGAGCGCCCCGACCTCGTCGTGCTCGACCTCGGCCTCCCCGACATGGACGGCCTCGCCGCCTGCCGCGCGCTGCGCGAGTGGACCGCGGTGCCGATCGTCGTGCTGTCGGCGCGGCACACCGATCGAGAGAAGGCGCAACTGCTCGACGCGGGGGCGGACGACTACCTGACGAAGCCGTTCAGCACGCTCGAGCTGCAGGCGCGGCTCCGCGCCCAGCTGCGGCGGGCGCGCATGACGCCCGTGCCGGGGGCGACGCGCCGGTGCAGGTCGGCGCGCTCGTCGTCGACATCGCGAACCGGCGCGTGCTGCGCGACGGCGCGGCGGTGCACCTCACGCCGACCGAGTGGGAGCTGCTGCGCGTGCTCGTCGCGCACGCCGGGCGGACGCTGACCCACCGGCAGCTGTTCGACACGGTGTGGGAGCGCGACCACGGCGACGCGCAGCAGTATCTCCGCGTCTACGTCGCGCATCTGCGGCGGAAGATCGAGTCCGACCCGCTGCGCCCGACGCTCATCGTCACCGAGCCGGGGGTCGGCTACCGCTTCGAAGCGCCCGGCGTGCACGCATGACGCGCGCGAACGCATGACGCGCGCGAACGCATGACGCGCGCGAACGCATGACGCGCGCGAACGCATGACGCGCGCGGCCCGTCGTCGGTGGGCGATTCCGCTCGCCGCGGCGCTCGCGCTCGTCGCCGTCACCGTCGCGCTGCTGCCGTTCCGCCCGCGACTCGACCGCGCGCACGTCGTGCTCGTCTACCTGCTGGTGGTGTTGGGCGGGAGCGCGGCGGCCGGGCGGGCGGCCGGCATCGCGCTCGCGTTCGGCGCCTTCCTCGCCTTCAACTTCTTCTTCCTCGCGCCCTACCACACGCTCGGCGTGACGGCGCCGCTCGACTGGCTCGTGCTGGCGGCGTTCCTCGCGACGGGGATCATCGCGGCGCACCTGCTCGCGCGCGCGCAGCGAACGGCCGCCGAAGCGGACCAGCACGCGGCGCGCGCTGCGGCGCTGCGCGAGGCCGACCGCCTCAAGGACGCGCTGCTCGCGACCGTCTCGCACGACATCCGCACGCCGCTCACGACGATCCGCGCCCTCGCCGACGAGATCGCGGCGACCGGCGACGAGCGGGCGCTCGTCATCGTCGAAGAGAGCGACCGCCTGAACCGCTTCGTCGCCGACCTCCTCGACCTGTCGCTCCTGTCGGCGGGCGGCGTGCCGCTCGCGATCGCGCTGAACGCGGCGGAGGACGTGATGGGGGCGGCGCTGCAACGCGTGCGCGGCATGGCCGGCGCGCACACGATCCGCGCCTCGCTCGACGCGACCGAGCCGGTCCTCGTCGGCCGCTTCGACTTCGCGCACACGCTGCGCATCATCGTGAATCTGCTCGAGAACGCGCTCAAGTACGCACCGCGCGACACGCCGATCGATCTGTCCGTGCACCGCGACGGCGCGCGGCTCGTGTTCGACGTCGCCGACCGCGGGCCGGGGATCGCCGCGGCGGACATCGGACGGGTCTTCGAGCCGCTGCTCCGGTTGCGGAGCGCGGCGCCGGACGTCGGCGGCGCGGGGCTCGGGCTCGCGATCGCGCGGGGGTTGGCGGAGGCGCAGGGCGGGGCGCTGACCTACGCGGCGCGCGACGGCGGGGGGAGCGTGTTCTCGCTCGCGGTGCCGGCGGCGGATCTCGCCGATGCGGCGCTCGCCTGAGTCGTGGGGGGCTGCCGGGCGCTGCCGGCTCGATCGCTGACGGCCCGCCGCCGCTCCTGCGCTCCGCGTCGTCAGCTGCGTTCCGCGCTTCCAGCCCCGCCGTCGCGCCGCGAGTCACGCCGTGAGTCGCGCCGAGTGCGGTAGTCGGTCGCGCCAGATCGCCTCTCACCCGGCCAGCTCGGCGACCCGCTCGAGCAGCATCGTCCGCTCCCGCGTATTCCGCGTCAGCTCCGCCGCCCGCCTCAGCTCGACCCGCGCCTCCTCCGTCCGCCCGAGCTTCGCGAGCAGATCGCCCCGCACGCTCGGCAGGAGATGGTAGCGCGCCAGCATCGGCTCGTCGCGCAGCGACTCGACGATCGCCAGCCCCGCCTCCGCCCCGAACGCCATCGCGACCGCGACCGCGCGGTTCAACTCCACGATCGGCGACGGCGTCAGCACGCGCAGCGCATCGTAGAGCGCCGCGATGCGCGCCCAGTCGGTCGCATCGGCCGTTCGCGCGCGTGCGTGACACGCCGCGATCGCCGCCTGGAGCGCGTAGGGTCCGAGCGCCACGCCCCGCGCCGCGGCGAGCCGCTCGGCCGTGCCCAACGCTGCGAGCCCCGGCGGATGAGCAGCTGGTCCCACCGCGCGCGGTTCTGGTCGAGCAGCAGGATCGGCGTACCGTCCGGCGCCGTGCGCGCGCCGAGTCGCGAGGCCTGGATCTCCATGAGCGCGACGAGGCCGTGCGCCTCGCCCTCGTCCGGCACGAGCCCGGCGAGAATGCGGCCGAGCCGCAGCGCGTCCTCGCAGAGCGCGGGGCGCGTCCAGTCGTCGCCTGCCGTCGCGGAGTAGCCTTCGTTGAAGACGAGGTAGACGACCTGGAACACCGACGCGAGCCGCGCCGTGAACGCGGCGCCGCGCGGGACCTCGAACGGGACGCGCGCCGCGGCGAGCGACTTCTTCGCGCGCACGACGCGCTGCGCGATCGTCGCCTCGGAGACGAGGAAGGCGCGCGCGATCTCGTCGGTCGTGAGTCCGCCCAGCAGACGGAGCGTGAGCGCCACGCGCGCGTCGGTCGACAGCACCGGGTGGCAGGCGACCAGCATCAGCCGCAGCAGGTCGTCGCCGACATGGTCGTCGAGCGCCTCGTGCAACGCGATCACGTCACCGTCCCGCCGCGCGTCGAGGTCGCGGCCGATCGCCGCGTGCGTGCGGTCGAGCATCGGCGCGCGGCGCAGCGCGTCGATGGCGCGGCGCTTCGCGGCAGCCATGAGCCAGGCGCCGGGGTTGTCCGGCACGCCCGCCTCCGGCCATCGCTCGAGGGCGGCGACGAACGCGTCCTGCGCGAGATCCTCCGCCGCCCCGACGTCGCCGACCATGCGGGCGAGCGCGGCGATGAGCTTCGCCGACTCGATGCGCCACACCGCCTCGATCGCGCCGAACGTGGTCGCGCGGTGCGGCGCATCGTCATCGTGCGTCACGTCGGCTGCGTCACGTCGTCACGTCGTCACGTCGGCGCCGATGACGCCGACGACGACTGCCCCTGCTGCTGTGCCGCACTCTGCGCGCGCAGTCGCGCGTCCTGCTCGAGCAGCTCGGGCGTGAGCTCGGCGCCGAAGTCTTCGGCCTCGAACACGGGGCGCAGCTCGAGCTGACCGCCCTCGTTCATGGGATTCGGGCACCGCTTGGCCCACTCCACGGCTTCGTCCATCGAGCGGACCTGCCAGAGCCAGAAGCCGGCGATCAGCTCCTTCGTCTCCGAGAACGGGCCGTCGACGACGGCGCGCCGCGTGCCGTCGAAGTCGATGCGCTTCCCCTTCGACGACGGGTGCAGCCCCTCGCCGGCGAGCATCACGCCGGCCTTCACGAGCTCTTCGTTGAACTGCCCCATCGCCGTGAGCAGCTCCGTGCTCGGCATCACGCCGGCCTCGGAATCGGGGGACGCTTTGACGATCACCATGACGCGCATCGGTCGCTCTCCTCGTGCTCTGCGGGGGGTGGGGTGGGGATGTGCTCCTGCCAGCACGACGAACGAGCGCGCGCCGGATCGACAGCGCCGAAACTAACGGCCCCGCCTCGTGCGACCCGCGCGGGTCGCACGAGGCGGGGCGGTGGTCGAGCCCCCCGAGCCCGAGACGACTACCGGAATTCCCGCAGGCAGGCCCCCGCCCCCGCGCGCAGCCCCGCACGGAAGTTGTCGGTCCGCTGCTGCTCGGTGCCGTGCCCCATGCGCGACGCGCGCGTGAGAATCGAGCGGTCGACGCGGTCGTCGCCCGTGAGGCGCGGCGTCGGGTCGCCGGCTGTCGCCATGCCGAAGAACGCCTCCTCGATGTCCCCCGGCTCGAGCATGCCGTCCGCGTCCGCCTGCCGAGCGAACGACCCGGCGAGACAGTCGGCGACCTGCTCGTTGTCGTACGTGAAGCGTGAGAGGTGCCCGAGCTGCATCGCGACCGCGTGCCCGACCTCGTGCGCGATGATCCCGACCGCCGCCATGTCGCCGTCGGTGCCGAGCTGGCGCGCGGCATTCCCCGCCTGCGCCGCCACGAACAGCTCGTCGTAGTAGATCGTGTTGTCGCGGATGCAATAGCCGGCGTTCCCCTGCCGCATCACGCCGCACGCCGAGCGCGCGCCGGTGCGGTAGCGCACGAGCGACGGCAGCGCGAACTGAGCGCCGATCGCGTCGAACGACGCATTCCACGTCCTGGCGAGGTGGCCGTAGGCGGAGGCGATCTTCGCGTTCGAGGCGGTGAGCTCCGCCATCGTCACGTTCGTCGCGTCCCGCGGCAGCGCGTCGCGCAGCGTGACCGCGTGCGGCGTGACCGCGTTCGGCGTGACCGCGAGCGGCGTGGCCGCGTGCGCCGCGGGCACGATGGCGAGCGTGAGCGCGATGGCCGTCGCGCGGCGAAGGGTCCCGGATCGGGTCATCGTGGGCTCCTGGCTCCAGGCAGAAGTGGTCGCGCCGTCCGGAGCGGTCGCTCGACGGGGCGCGCCGCGACAGGCGCACGTCGTCGTGCGGCGCCCTGTCGCGTCGTGGAGGTAGTACACCATCCGGTCACTCGTGTTGCGCGCGTGTCGCGGCCGTGTCGCGCTGGCTCTCTCCCGCGGCGCACGTAGATTCGCCTCGTCGTCGCGCCCCCGTTCTCGCCTCCCGCCCGCACCCAGTCGTGCCCGGCACTCCTCCCGACGCCGCGATCGATCCGTCGCAGTCGCCGCCGCCGCCGCCGCCGCCGCGCGTCGTGGCCGGCCGCTACCGGCTCGACCGCGTCCTCGGCCGCGGTGGCATGGCGACGGTCCATCTCGCGCACGATGAGCGGCACGACGCGCTCGTCGCGATCAAGCTGATGCACGGTGACCTCGTGTCGGTCGTCGCGAGCGACCGCTTCCAGCGCGAGGTGCGGCTCACGGCGCGGCTGCAGCACCCGCACATCCTCCCCGTGCTCGACTCCGGCGTCGCCGAGCACGACGCGGGGAACGCGGGCGGGCGCGTGCCGTTCTACACGATGCCGTACGTGCGCGGCGAGACGCTCGCCGACCGCATCGCGCGCGAACGGCAGCTCCCGGTCGCCGACGCCGTCCGCATCACGCGCCAGATCGCCGACGCGCTCGCCTACGCTCATCACCTGGGCGTCGTTCACCGCGACATCAAGCCGAGCAACATCCTGCTCGCCGGCTACCCGCCGGAGCGCGGCACGACCGGCGGCGCGACGAGCGAGTGGTACGCCATGCTCGCCGACTTCGGCATCGCGCGCGCGATCGACACGAGCGCCGGGGACCGCCTCACCGACTCGGGACTCGCGTTAGGCACGGCGCTCTACATGAGCCCCGAGCAGTCGTCGGCCGACGCGGTCGACGGCCGCAGCGACGTCTACTCGCTCGGCTGCGTGCTGTACGAGATGCTGGCGGGGGCGCCGCCGTTTCACGGGCCGACGCCGCAGGCGATCCTCGCCCGGCACGCGGTCGATCCGGTGCCGCGCGTCCACACCGTGCGCGCGACGGTAGGCCCGGCGCTCGAAGGCGTGATCGCGCAGGCGCTCGCGAAGGTGCCCGCCGACCGGTTCGTGGACGCCGCGGCGTTCCGCGACGCGCTGGCGGCGGTGGAGCAGGGAACGTCGGGCGCCGTGCCTTCCACCGGCGCCGCGCCGATCGACGTCGTGTCGACCGCCGCCGCCCCGACCGGAGGGATGTCGACCGCCGCCGCACCGACCGGCGCGCCGCCCGCGACACGGCCGGCTTCACCGCGGCGCTCGCGGTTCGCCGGACTCGGCGCGCTCGCCGTCGCCGCGACAGCGTTCGCGCTCTGGCGCGGCGCGTCCCCATCGACGGCGCTCGACGAGTCGCGCGTCATGGTCTTCCCGCTCCGCGTCTCCGCCGATGCGCGGCTGGGTGGGTCGGCGGGCGAGGACGTCGCGACGGCGGTCGGCAACGCCGTCGACGGCGTCGAGCGGCTTCGCTGGATCGACGGCTGGCGCGACATGACCGCGGCGCAGCGCGCCGACGCGGGATCGCTCGCCGGAGACGACGCGCTGTCCCTCGCCCGCGCGCGGCGCTGCGGCTACTTCGTTCGCGGCAGCATCACGCCGCTCTCGGGCGACTCCGTCACCGTGCGCCTGGACCTCGTGCGCACGCGCGACGACGAATCGGTCAAGACAGGCACGGCACACGCACGCCGGACCGATGCGTGGCGCGCCGGACTCGGCGCGGTGAACGAGCTGCTGCCGACGCTCATCCCCGGCGCGACGAACGCAGCGGCCGCGTCGCGGAAGACGGTGTCCGAGTGGGCGACGCGCCCGCCCGCCGCCGTCGCCGAGTTTCTCGCCGGCGAGGCCGCGTTCCGGCGCGTTCGTCCCGCCGACGCGCTGGGTCACTATCGCGATGCCGTCGCCCGGGACTCGACGTTCGCGCTGGCCGCTCTGCGGGGCGCGCAGGCCGCGAGCTGGAGTCACGTCGCCGGCGAGGTCGGCGCGCTCGTGCAGGTCGCGCTGCGCCAGCCCCTCTCCGACCGCTATCGCCACTTCGCGTCGGGCACCGCCGCGTTCGACGCCGGACTCGCCGACTCCGCCGCCGCCGAGCTGCGCCGCGCCGTCGCGGCCGATCCGGAGATGGCGGTCGCCTGGCTACAGCTCGGTGAGGTCTACACGCATCTGCTCCCCGTGGAGGGCGACGTCGATTCCGCCGCGGCCGACGCGTTCCGGCGTGCCCGCGCGATCGACTCGTCGGCCGCCGATCACCTGCTGCACCCCATCGAGCTCGCGGTCCGGGCAGGCGACGTCGCCACCGCGAAACCGCTCGCCGCGCGCCTCCTCGCCGCCGCGCCCGACAGCGGGATCGCGCACGAAGTCGAATGGCTCGTTCGGTGCGCCGAGGGCGGCCCGTCGAAGGTCGATTGGGCCGACGCCGTTCGCCGCGACGCGACGACGGTGCTCCAGGTCGCGCGGCAGGCGGGCCTCGGCGCGCAGCGCGCCTGCGCCGAGGCGGCGTACGGCGCCGTGCTGCGCGAGTACCCGGCGACGGCGGTGGACGCGATCAACTACCGCTGGCCGGCGCTCGTCGGATTGCAGGGCGCGCTCGTCGCCCGCGGCGCCACCGCCGCCGCGGTGGCGCAGCTCGATTCGGGGATCGTCCTTCCGGTCGCCAACCCGCTCGGCGGCGAGTCGGTGTATCTCATCGGGGCGGGGATCGTTCCGGCGTACGCGGGCCCGGCACAGCGCATCGCGGCGCGCGACTCGGCGGCCGGCGGCGCGAGCTCCGGGCGGAGTCCCGCCCCCGCGCGACTCGGCCAGCTCGCGGTGTGGGCCGCGTCGACCGGACGCGGCGCGACGGCTGCGGCGATCGCGGACGAGCTGGACCGGCGCCTGGCCGCGTCGGCCGATGCCGTGACGCCCGGCGCGACGCCCGGCGCGACGCCCGCCTCGACGCCCGCCTCGACGCCCGCGACGGACTCGGCGCTCATCCGAACGGCGCGCAGCGCGGCCGCGCTGGCCGCCGCGGCCACCGCGCGGACGGCCACCGACACCGTCGCCGCGATCGCCGCGCTCACGACCGTGCTCGCCGCGCCGATGTCGATGGACGCGCTCGCCTGGTCGTTGCCGAACGCGCGCGCCGCCGAGCGCCTGCTGCTCGCGCGACTGCTCGCGGGGCGCGGCGAGCACCGGCGCGCGCTCGCCGTCGCCAGCGTCTTCGACTCGGTGCAGCCGCTGATTCACGTGATGTATCTCCCCGCGAGCCTGGAGCTGCGCCGCGCGTCGGCCGCGGCTCTGCGCGACGCCGACCTCGCCGCCCGCTTCAGCCGCCGCATCGCCGCCGGTCGTGCCGGCACTCCCGCCGCCGCGCCGTGACCCACGTCCATTCACGAGGAGCTCGAGGATGAACGACGAATTCGCCGTCCCCCCGTCGCCACCGGCACCCGACGGAAGCCGCCACGTGCCGCCCCCGCCGCCGCCCGGCGCGAAGCGCGGCGTGCCGCCGGCTCCACCGCAGCCGGAAGGCGGCCGCGCCGTGCCGCCCGCTCCACCGCAGCCGGAAGGAGACCGCGCCGTGCCGCCCGCTCCTCCGCGGCCGGACGGCAGTCGGCCGGCTCGCCGCCCGCCGCCCCGCCGCCGCCCGACGCGGTCCGATGAGACGCGCGCTGCTCATCGGTATCGACGCCTACGCCACGCAGCCCGCCGTGATCGCGCCGCTCAACGGCTGCGTGAACGACGTCGATGCGATGGAGCAGCTGCTGCGCGCCGCGCCGTACGCGTTCGACGACGTGCGCGTTCTGCGCGACGCCGAGGCCACCCGGCAGGGGATCCTCGACGCGCTCGACGCGCTCGTCGCGGCGACCGGGACCGACGACGTCGTGTTCATCCAGTACGGCGGCCACGGCTCGCAGAAGTGGGACGACACGGGCACCGAGTCGACCGGCTGGAACAGCACGATCGTTCCCGTCGACAGCGGACGCGACCCGCTGGAGAACCGCGACATCACCGACGACGAGATCCACGAGCGGCTCGTCGCGCTGGGCACCCGCACGCCGTACACGACGCTCCTCGTCGACTCGTGCCATTCGGGAACGATCACGCGCGACGTGTTCGAGATGCGATCGCGCGGCGTGCGGCCCGACCCGCCACCGGCCGGCGCGGTGAGGCCGGCGGCGACGCGGAGCGCCGCAGCGAGCGGCGCGGCCGGTAGCACGTTCGGCACCGTGCGCGGCGTCGGCCGCCGCGGTGCGGAGGGCGAGAGCGACGCGGCGCGCCATGTCGTGCTCTCCGGCTGCCGCGACGAGGAGCTGTCGTGGGAGCTCCGGGCCCCGACGGAGGAGGGGGGGAAGGTGCATGGCGCGCTGTCGTACTTCGTGACGCGCGAGCTCCGGAAGCCAGGGCGCCGCAGTTACCGCGACCTGTTCGAGGCGGTCGCGCCGCTCGTCACGGCGTACAAGGGGCAGCATCCGCAGATCGAGGGGCGCGCCGACGCCGAGCTGTTCGGCGTCGGGCTGCTCGCGCCGATGCGCTACGTCGCCGTCGCCGGTCCCTCGACGACCGGCGCCGAGCTCGTCGCAGGCCGCCCGATCGAGCTGGCGTCGGGCGCCGCGCACGGGGTGACCGTCGGCTCCGAGTACGACGTCTACCGCCCGGGCACCGTCCAGCCGAACGACGCCGACCGCCTCGGGCGCGTGCGCGTGACGGCGGTGCACCCGGTCCACAGCGAGGCCGAGCCGCTCGGCTCCTTCGCCGCGCCGGTCGTCGTCGGCGCACGCGCGGTCGAAGCGCTGCACGCGCCGGCCGAGGTGCGACTGCGCGTCTGGCTCGACGAGACGACCACCGCCGCCGCGCTCGCCGATCTACGCGGCCGACTCGCCGCGTCGCCGCGCGTGCAGGTCGTCGACGTCGCAACTGACGGCGAGCTGCGCGTCACGCTGCTCACGCCCGGCGCGACGGCCGCCGTTCCGCGCCTCACGGCCGGCGTGACCGAGCCGACGCTCGCGCTGATCGACGGCGTCGGCGAGCCGGTGCTGCCGATGAAGCCGCTCGGCGCGGTGGCCGACTTCGCGGCGAACGTCGAGCAACTCGCCGCGATCCGCGCCCTGCTCGCGCTCGACAATCCGGCGAGCCGGCTGCGCGGCACCGTCACGCTCGAGGTGTTGCGGCAGGTGCCCGACGCGGCCGCGCCGAGCGGCGTGCGGTGGCAGGTCGCGCTGCCCGACGCGCGCGCGAACGCCGTCGTGTTCGAGGAGGGCGATCGCATCGCGTTCCGCCTCACGAGCACGCACACCGAGCCGCTGTTCGTGAACCTCATCGACGCGAGCGTCGAGGGAGGCGTCTACGTCTCTACCCGCAGGGCGACCAGTCGCCGCAGCGACTCGGCAATCAGCAGCCGCTCAACGTCTGGCGGCCGGGCGGCAACGGGTGGCGGCTGCTCTTTCCCGACCCCGCGGTCTACCCGTTCCTCCCCGGCGACTCGGCGGCCGAGGGGTCGGACATCGTGAAGCTGTTCGTCACGACGCGCGAGACGCGCTTCACCGAGATGACGCAGTACCGCGACGCAGCGCAGCCTCGGCCGTCCGCGCTCGGGCCGCTGTTCCACACGCCCACGCCGGCGAGTCGCGCGCCCGACCCCGAGCACGACGCGGCGGACACGCAGGCGATCGCCGCGGCGGCAGCGACCGCCGCGGCGTCCGAGGACTGGACGACGCTCCAGGTGCGATACGTGACCCGGCGGAAAGGAGCCGGCACGCAGGTGCCCGACGCGCGGGTGTCTGAGGCGCAGGTGCCTGAGGCGCAGGTGCCTGAGGCGCAGGTGCCTGAGGCGCAGGTGCCTGAGGCGCAGGTGCCTCGGCGATGACACCGCAGGCGACCGCGCCGGGCGTGGCGCTCCCGACGGCGGCCCTCACGGCCGTGTTGGGCACATCGTCCGCCGCTCGCGCCGCCGCCGCGCGGGCGCTCGGCAGCGCGGGACTCGCGGTGCAGCAGCGCCTCCAGCTCGCCATGCCGACGGCGAACGCGACGCGCGACGTCGCGTCCGGCACGGTGACCGTCGCCGCGCCGCCGCCGGACATGGGGCAGATGGCGATCGTCACCGATCCGCAGACCGGCGTCGTGTCGTGGCAGTTCGGCGAGACGCGCACGGTGGCGGCGCCCGGCGCGGGCGGTCGCGGCGAGGCGGGCACGCAGACGGTCCGCGTCTACGCGGTCCCCGCCGCGGCGGCGACCGCGCCATCGCACGACCCGTCGGGCCCCGCCCCGGCCGGCGGCGATGACGGCGCCCTCGCGTCGCGCAGCGTCCTCACCGACGCCGCGCGCAAGCTCGTGGAGGTCGTCGTCTTCCCGCTCGTCGAGGACGGCGTCGGCGCCGTGAGCCCGATCTTCGCCGAGCGGTGGGAGGCGAAGCATCGGCCGTACCGACTGCGCAGCTTCACGCCCGACGACTACGCGCGTCCCGACGCCGCCCTCGTCGACGGCGCGACGCTCGCCGCCGGCCGCGCGCTGCTCATGGTTCACGGCACGTTCAGCCGCGCGCACTCCGCCTTCGGCGCGCTGCCGCGCGCGGTCGTCGAGCGGCTGCACGCGCGGTACGGCGGGCGCGTGTTCGCGTTCGACCACTACACGCTCGCGCACGACCCGGCGCGCAACGTTCAGTGGCTGTTGAGCCAGCTGCCGAACGGTTCCACGGTCGACGTCGACATCGTCTGCCACTCGCGGGGCGGCCTCGTGAGCCGCGTGCTCGCCGAGCGGCACGGCGACCGCGCGCGGGTCGGCAAGGTGGTGTTCGTCGGCGCGCCGAACGCGGGAACGGCACTCGTCGACGGCTCGCACGTGACGAAGCTGCTCGACGCCTACACGAACGTGCTCGCCGTCGTGCCGCCGAACGGCGTGACCGACCTGCTCGAAGGGGTGCTCACCGTGGCGAAGCTGCTCGCCACGATCGGCGCCGGCGCGATGCAGGGGTTGCCCGGGCTGCAGTCGATGCGCCCCGGCGGCGACTTCCTCGCCCGGACGCTGAACGCGGTCACCGGCACGACCGCAGGCGCCGCGCCCGACGATCCGTCGAACGCCGCCGAGTACTTCGCGATGTCGTCGAACTTCGACCCGCGGCCGGACACGCCGGGCCTGAACGCGCTGTTCCGCAACTGGACCGCCGACAAGGTCTTCGGCGCCGACAACGACCTCGTCGTCCCGACCGACGGCGTCTTCGCGGCGAACGGCTCCGCGCGCTTCCCGATCGCCGCGACGCGCGTCTTCCGCGGCGCCGACGCCGTCGCGCACACCGAGTTCTTCGCGCGCCCGGCGGCGCACGAGCAGCTGCTCACCTGGCTCGGCGCCTGACGCGCGCCGCGCACGAGTCTCACACGACCGCCTGAGGCGACGCGATGGCGAAGCCCGTGCTCTTCCTCGCGTTCGCGAACGACCGCGCGAGCGCCGGCGCGCCCGGCCACGCCGGCTACCTGCGCGGCCTCGTGCAGGAGCAGAAACAGCTTCGCGCCGCGCTCGCCGACGACCGCGGACGGCGCGAGCGCGGCGAGGAGCGGTGGGCCGTCGTCGACGTGGCCGACGCGACGATCGACGACCTCGTCGCCGGACTCCAGGCGCACCGCGACCGCATCGCGATCTTTCACTACGGCGGCCACGCGGGTGACTACGAGCTGCTGCTGCAATCCGCCGCCGGGGAGCCCGCGGTCGCCGACGCCGGCGGTCTCGCCCGCCTCCTCGGCGCACAGCGCGGCCTGCAGCTCGTCTTTCTGAACGGCTGCTCGACGCGCGGCCACGTCGACGAGCTGCTCGCTGCGGGCGTTCCGGCCGTCGTCGCGACCCGGCGACCCGTCGAGGATGCGATCGCGCTCGACGTCGCGCGCCACTTCTACGCCGGCCTCGCGAGCGGCGCGAGCCTCGGACGCGCGTACGACGAGGCGATGAACGCGGCGCGCACCGCGATCGGCGGAGCGCGCGCGAGCGCCACGCGCACCGTCGACACGAGCGAGGACGAGGCCGACACGCTCGCCGACCGGCTGCCGTGGGAGCTGCACGTCCGCCCGGGCGCCGCGGTCGTGCTCGAGTGGAGCCTGGGCGCGGCGGTCGGCGACCCGCTGTTCGGGCTGCCGCCGCTCGCGCCGCGCGACCTGCCGCCGTCGCCGTTCCGCCACCTTCGCTGGTTCACCCGCGACGACGCCGAACTGTTCTTCGGGCGCGGCGCCGAGATCCACACCCTGCTCGAGACGCTGACGTCGACCGAGCGGAGCGCGCCGCCGGTCGTGCTGTTCTACGGACAGAGCGGCGCCGGCAAGTCGTCGCTGCTCGACGCCGGGCTCGGGCCCCGCCTCGAGGCGACGCACGACGTGCGCTACGTGCGCCGCGACGAGCGGCTCGGCCTCGACGGAACGCTGCGCGCGGCGTTCGCGCTGAGCGCGGCGGCCGACAGCGCGGCGCTGCGCGACGCGTGGCGCACCCGCGAGACCGAGGGGGGCCGCCCTGTGGTCGTCATCCTCGACCAGGCCGAAGAAGCGTTCAGCAAGCGCGGGCGCGCCGGCGAGCTCGACGCGCTCGTCGCGGACCTCGGCGCGCTCTTCCGCGACGTCGCGAACCGGCCGCGCGGGCGGCTCGTGCTCTCGTTCCGCAAGGAGTGGCTCGCCGAGTTCGCGAAGCGGCTCGGCGACGCGCACGTGCCGTTCCGCGAGCTGTTTCTCGACCGCCTCGGCAAGGCGGGGGTGCTCGACGTCGTCACGGGACCGACGCGCGTCGCGCGGCTCCGCGAGCGGTACGGGTTGCGCATCGTCGAGACCGAGAGCGAGCCGCTCGCCGAGATCGTCGCCGACGATCTGCTCGAGGACCGCGCGTCCGCGGTGGCGCCGACGCTGCAGGTGCTGCTGTCGAAGATGTGGGAGCACCCGCGGGCGCGGCGCGACGACGGACGCGTGTTCGACAAGGAGCTGTATCAGACGCTCAAGAGCGACGGCATCCTGCTGAGCGACTTCGTCGACGAGCAGCTCGCCGCGCTCGAGGCGTGGCGACGCGGCACGGTCGACTCGGGGTTCGCGCTCGACCTGCTGCACGCGCACACGACCGAGCTGGTGACGGCGCGCATGCGCACCGCCGCGCAGCTCGCGGCGGCCTACGGCGCCGACGGCGCCTACGGTGCCGACGGCGTGCGCGACGTCGTCGCGCAGTGCCGCGACCGCTACCTGCTCGTCGACACGACGCCGGTGGCCGGGTCGGCGCCGGCGGCCGACGCGGGGACGGGAGCCGGCGCGCCGTCAGCTGCAACGACGCTCGCCCACGACACGCTCGCGCCGGTCGTGCGCCGCCGCTTCGAGCTCTCCGACCGCCCCGGCCAGCGCGCGCGCCGCATCCTCGAGGCCCGGGCGCCCGAGTGGGCGGACGGCGCGACCGGCCGCACGCTCGACCGCGTCGACCTGGCGACGGTCGAGGAGGGACGGAACGGCATGCGCGCCTGGACCCCCGCCGAAGTCGCGCTCGTCGAGGCGAGCCGCGTGGCGTGCGCGCGCGACGAGCGGGACCGACGCTGGCGGCGGCGTGCGGCGTACGTCGCGGTCGCGCTCATCGCCGTGCTCGCGGCCGTCGCGACACGAACGGCGATCGACGCGACGCGGCAGGAGCGGCGCGCCACGGCGCTCGCCTACTTCGGCGCGTCGACCGGCACCGAAGACCGCGTCGCGGCGGCGCTCGTGCTCGCGCGGATCGACACGACGATCGAGCCGGTCGGCGCGCTGCAGCACGCGCTCAACCTCGCGCGCGATCCGCTGCCGCGGCTCGAGCTCGACGTCGGCGGTCCGGTCCGGTCCATCGACGTGAGCGCCGACGGCAGCGTGCTCGCGCTCGGCGAGGACGAGCGCGTGCGGGTCTGGCCTCGCACCGCGCACGCGACGACTGGCGCCCCGATCGTGCTCGGCGACAGCACGCTCCTGATCCAGAGCGCGACGTTCCGCCCCGGCGGCGGTGCACTCACGCTGCTCCTCACGAGCTACGACGACACGCTGCGGTTCGTCTCGGTGCGCGACGACGGTCGGACCTCGATGCGGCGCGTGGCGGTCGACGGCGCCGCGATCGTCGACGCACGCTACACCGCGGACGGCCGCCGCATCTTCGTCACGGGGATGATCGCGAACGCCACGATGGGTGCGGACGACGGCGAGGCGAAGCGGACGCGCAGCGACATGGACGCGCCGCCGGAGCGCGCGAGCCCGGACGGACGCCTGCGCTATCACACCGAAGGGTACGACGGCGCGAGAGTGTGGCGCGCGAACGACCCCGACCGCACCCCGCTCTCGCTCCGTCCGGCGCCCGACACGCTCGGCTACCAGCTCGCGGTCAGCCACGACGGACGGCTCCTCGCCGACATCACCGACGACTCGCTGCGGCTCTGGGCGATCGACGACGGCGCGAGGCGGCTGACCCGCGTGCGGGCGATCGCGCATCCGACCCGATCGCTGACCATCGCGTTCTCGCCCGACGGCGCGACGCTGCTCACGGGCGACGAGGACAGCAGAGTGCGCGTGTTCAGCGTCGACGGGTCGCAGATGCCGCTCGTGCTGCCGCACGGCGACTGGGCGTACACGGCGAAGTTCACCGCCGACGGACGCGAGATCGTGACCGGGTCGTACGATGGCAAGGTGCGCATCTGGAGCGCCGCCGGATCGGCCGCGTCGGTCATGCGCAGCGAGCATCGGAGACCGGTGCGCGGCATCTCGCTCAGTCGCGACGGCACGCGCCTCGCCACCGCGTCGTCGGACAGCACGGTGCGGCTGTGGCTCGCCGACGGAACGCCGAGGGGGCTCGTCCTGCGGCAGTCGCGTCCCATGCCGATGCGCGCCGTCGCGTTCAGCCCCGACGGCCACCGCCTCGTCACGGCGTCGACCGACGACACGGTGAGGCTCTGGAGCGCCGACCGCGTCGGCGTGCCGGGCACGATCGGCGTGCACGGCGACACCATCTTTCAGGCGGTCTACAGTCCGGACGGTCGCCGCGCGCTCACCGCGTCGCGCGACGGCTTCGCGATCGCGTGGAGCGTCGACGGGCGCGACCCGCCGGACTCGCTGGCGCACGAGGCGCCGGTCCGGAGCGCGGTCTACAGCCCCGACGGCCGCTGGATCGCGACCGCCGCCGACAGCACGGTACGCCTCTGGCGCGCCGACAGCCTCGCCGCGTCGCCGCGCCTGCTCGTCGGCCATCACGGCGAGGTGCGCCGCGTCGCGTTCAGCCCGGCCGGCGACCGGCTCGTCAGCGCCGGCATCGATCAGACGGCGCGCGTGTGGAATGTCACGACGGGGCGGTCGATCGCGACGCTGTTCGGCCACCACAGCATGCTCTGGGACGCGAACTTCAGTCACGACGGGCGGCGCGTCGTCACCGCGTCCGAGGACAGCACGGTTCGCATCGCGAACGCCGACGGGTCCGGCACGCCCGTCGTGCTCCGCGGCTTCGCGCACGCGGTCCGCAGCGCCATGTTCAGCGCAGACGATCGTCACGTGATCACGACCGCGTTCGACGGCACGCTGCGCTTCACCCTCGTGCGCTGGCCGGATCTGCTCCGCTACTTCGCCGGCGCGACGCAGATGTGCCTCACGACTCGCCAACGCATCGATCTGCTCCGGGAAGATTCGACGGTCGCCGTCGCGGAGTTCGCTCGCTGCGAGCGGGAACGACGACGGTGACCGCGTCGGGCGCCGTCTCGGCCCCGCCCGTCACACGGTCTGGCGGCGACCTCGGTCGACCGCTACCCGACGTGCCTCCGATCCCCCCCGCTCCGCCGTTCGAGCCCCACCCGCCGCTGCACCCGATCCCGCCGGTCGGTCCGCGCCCCCTCCGTCGTCACCGCCCTGCGCAGCCGCAGCGTGAACGCCGAGCCGCCGCCCGCCCCACTCTCCGCCGTCAGCTCGCCCCCCATCCCGCGCGCCAGATCGCGGCTGATCGCGAGTCCCAGCCCGGTCCCCTGATACGCCCGCGTGTAGGTCGTCTGGATCTGCACGAACGGCTCGAAGATCTCGGCGATCCGGTCGAGCGGGATCCCGATGCCGGTGTCGCGCACGACGATCGTCGCGTCGTCCGGGGAGCCGCCGTCGGCGCTCAGCTCGAGCGCCACCTCGCCCCCCTCGTTCGTGAACTTGATCGCGTTCGCGAGCAGGTTGAGCAGCACCTGCACCAGCTTCTCGCGGTCTGCCCACACGAGCACCGGCGGCGCGCCGCCGTCTTCCGGCGACCGCACCACGAAGCGAATGCCCTTCGCCGCGAGCTGCGGCTCGACCATCGGGCGCACGTCGGCGACCACGGTCGAGACGCGCACCGGCGTGAGGGTGTACTCGACGCGCCGGCTCTCGAGGCGCGCCAGGTTCAGCACGTCGTTGATGAGGCCGAGGAGATGACGCTGCGCGCGATTGACGCGGCCTAACGCCTCCTGTTGCGCCGGCGTCACCGGTCCGTGCAGCCCCATCTCGACGAGCTGCAGGTGGCCGGCGATCGCGTTCAGCGGTGTGCGCAGCTCGTGGCTCATGCGGGCGAGGAACTCGCCTTTCGCACGGTTCGCGTCGTCTGCCTCCTCGCGCGCCTCCCGCGCCTCGTCGTACAGCCGCGCGCGCTCGAGCGACACGGCGCACTGTTGCACGACGGCGCGCAGAAAGTCGAGGTCGTCCTCGTCGAACGCGCGCGCCGCCGGAAAGCGGAAGGCGATGACGCCGAAGCGACGGCCGTCGGCGACGAGCGGGAACACGGACAGGGCCCGCGCGCCGATCGCGGCCCACAGCGGTGCGGCGTCCGGGTAGGACTCGGCCATCGCGACAGGAGAGGTGAGGAGCACCGGCCTGCCGTGGCGCATCACGTCGGTGAGCGGCGTCGCCTGCGCGAGCCCCAGGCGCCCGTACGTCGCACGCACCACGTCGGAGAGCTCCTCGTCGCCGACGAGCCGGAGTGCGTCGCCGTCGGGCGCGAGCACGGCGACCATCGTCGACCCCGCCCCCACGACCGGCGCCGCGTACTCGGCGACCGCACGGGCGACGGCGTCGCCGGTGAGGGCGCTCGCGAGCGCCGACGAGATCGCGAGCAACCCGCGCGTCCGCTCGATCGCCGTGTGACGTGCGGTCACGTCTTCGACCGTCCCGACGATCTGGATCGGGGCCCCGGCGGCATCGTTCACGATCGCGGAGCGGCCGTGAATCCAGTGCAGATCGCCGTCCGGGAGCACGACGCGGAACTCGTGGTCGTACTCGCGCGCGTCCGCGTTCGCCCCCGCCCAGCCTCGGCGGAGGGCGTCGCGGTCGGCGGGGAAGACATGGGCGACCCACCGGAAATCGAGCAGGTCCGGCGCACTCGCGGCGAAGATCGCCTGCAGCCGCGGATTCACGTACGTCACGCGCCCGTCGAGATTCGCGTGAAAGATCCCGACGGGCGAGGCGCGGCTCACCGCCTCGAACCGGTCGAGGGCGAGCGAGCGAGCGGCAGACGAGACCAGCGGAGCAGACATGATGCCACACCGGTCAAGTTCTTTGCCAGCCCCGTGCGTGCGCCTCAGGAACCCGCGCCGACATGCGGTCTCCCCTCCGCCGGCGACGTCGAGCGGCCCGACGAACGCGGTTAGAACGTCGCGCGCACGCCGACCGTGATCGTGCGGCCGGGAAGGATCGTCGCGTTGTCCGGCTCGCCGCGCTGCCGGTCGAGCAGGTTGTCGCCGCGCAGCACGACGCCGAGCCCGCGCGTGACGTCGCGGCCGAGCGTCGCGTGCAGGTGCGTGATGCCCGGGTAGGTGCGCCAGAACGCGCGCAGCGGTGCGCCGACGAGGTCGCGCGACTCGCGCGACGTGCTCGCGAAGGCCTGGGCGAGCGCCACGCGGTCGTAGTTCGTCCAGTCGGTGGCGCGGGTCGCGCCGACCCCTGCGGTCCAGCCGGCGTCGCGCCACGACACGTCGCCGCCCCACGTGCGCGCGGGCACCTCGAGCATCCGGTCGCCCGGCCGCAGATCTCCGGTGTATCCGAACGCCAGCCGCCGCACCCGGCTGTCGACGCGAGTGAACGTGCCGGCCACGGTGAACGGCCCGCCGCGCCACGACGCCGCCAGCTCGACCCCACGGTTCGTGATCTCGCCGACGTTCTGGAGCTCGTACGCGAGGCGGCGCTGCTGCGGACCGCTCTGCCCCGGCTGGCCTGGTTGTCCCTGCTGTGATCCGCCGGTTCCCCCGCCTCGGCCGGGGTCGAACGGCGACAGGACGGCGACCTGCTGGATGAGCCCCGACGCGCGCTGACCGAACGCCGTGGCTTGCAGAACGACGTGCGGGCCGACGAACAGGTCGGCGCCCGTCTCGAGCCCGTGCTGCGCCTCCGGCGCGAGGTCGGGGACGCGCGACCCGACCCCCGCGCCGCGCCACGTCGTCGCGCGCGACGCCGTCCGGGCCGGCCGCAGCCCACGTCCGTACGCCGACCGTAGCTTCAGCGTGACCGCGTCGTGCGATCGAACGAACGAGACCCCGAACAGCGGCAGCGCCGCGTACCGGCTCGCCGACGCGTAGCCGTCGTTCCGCTCGCCGCGCACGCCGCCGGTCACGAACAGCGCGTCACGCCACGCGACCGTCGCCTGCGTCGACACCCCGAGCGTGTTCAGCCAGAGCGGGTCGGTCGTGCCGACGGCCGTCGTCGACGTGCCGGGGCCGCCGGCGGCGCGCGACACACTCGCCGCGGTCGCCTCACGCAGCAGCGACCAGTCGCCGCCGACCGTCACCGTCGCCGACCACGGTCCGTCGCCGGTCAGTCGTGCGACACTGCTCGCCTTGAGCGTGCCGCGATCCGCTCCACCGCGCGCTGCGAGCAGCGCCGAGTCGACGGAGGAAGGAACGGCGACCGCGTCGACCGCGAGGCCGGTGAGGCGATAGCCGTTCACCCCCGCGGTGACGACGTGCGACCACCGGCTGCCGACGTCGCGCATCGCGGTGCCCCCGACCGTGTACTGCCAGACCGACTGGTCCGGGAGTGCGCGCTGCGCCGCCGCGAGGCCGCTCCCGGTGATCGACGTCGTCAGCGCCCGCACGAGCACCGGATTCGGCGTCGTGTTCGACGTCGCGCCGTCGAGATACGCGGTGCCGTTGACCGCCCAGCGCGACCCGACGTGCCGCCCGTACGCGTTCGCGAGGAGGCGTCGCACCGCGGCGCCGGGCACATAGGCGCCGATCGTGCTCGCTGCGACCGTCGCGCCGCCGGCGACCGCGCCGCTCCCCATCCGGACGGCCACGCCATGATCCTGCGCGAGCGCGGGGTTCTCGGCGAAGGCGCTCCCCACTGCGCCGACGCCGCTCCGTACGGTGAGCTGCCGCCCCCCTTCCGCGGCGCCGTCGTGCCGGGTGACGATGTTGACGACGCCGCTGATCGCGTCCGCGCCGTAGAACGCGGCGCCCTGCGGTCCGCGGATCACTTCGATGCGCTCGATCGTCTCCGGGGCGAGTGCGGTCACCAGCAGGGGGTTCGCCGTCTCGATGCCATCCACGTAGACCTTCGGCGCGCTGAGGCCGAACGAGCTGGCGCCGCGGATGCTGCCGTAGCGCGCGAGCAGCGTCGCCGGCGACTGCGCCCACAGCCAGATCCCCGGCACCGTGCCGCTGATCGTCCCGGCGAGCGACGAGGCGCCGCGATCCGCGAGCGGCCGCACGACGTCGAGCGCGAACGGCAGCGCCCGCTCGGAGCTCCCCCCGGCGCTCCCGGTGACGACGACCTGATCGAGCACCGCGATCCGCGTTACCGGCGCGATCGTCGTCGCGGCCGCCGTCGGCCGTGGCGCCGGCGCGAGCACCACCTGGTCCGAGCCGACGACCACCGGCCGCACGGACGCGTTCCCCAGCGCTGCGACGAGCGCGTCGCCGAACGCCGCGCCGTCGGCAGCGACGTCGACGCTCTGGTCCATCGGCAGCGATTCGGCGCTGTACGACAGCCGCACGCGCGCGGCGGCGGCGAGCCGGTCGAGCGCGGTCCGCAGCGCGACGCCGGTCAGCCGCAGCGTCACGCGTCGATCGAGTGGTGCCGGCCAGTCACGCGCGTCACGCGCGTCACGCGCGTCACGCGCGACGTTCGCGGCGGGCGTCGCCTGCGCGTCGCCACGAGTCGACGCGCCTGCCAGCGCCGCGCCGACGAGGGGGCCGAGCGTGAGAAGGCGTCGAGCGCGGGCGCTAGTCACCGAACGTCATGCGCCGCTCACCGTGCGGTCATGGCGGCTGGTGCGCGAGCACCGTGTCGCCCCGCTGCTCGATCGTCGCCCCGAGCGCGAGCGACACGACGCGCAGCGCCTCGGCGGCGGACTCGCCGGCGAACGTCGCGGTGAGCGTCCGAGCCGCGAGCGCCGGATCGGCGCGCAGCTCGATGCCGTACCAGCGGCGGAGCCCCGCGGCGACGTCGCCGATCGAGGCGTCCTGGAACACGAGTCGCCCCTGCGTCCACCCCGTCGCCTCGTCGGTGGCGTCGAGACGCGTCGCCGCGAGCATCGCGTGCCCGTCGACTACGGCGCCACGATCCCCGGCGTGCATCACGACACTGTCGCCGGTCGCGGACGACGCTGGGCGGACGATGACGGTTCCTTCGGTCACGGCGACCGAGACGCGACCCTCGCCGCCGGCGCGCACGACGAACGCGGTGCCGACGTCCTCGATGGTCGCGGCGCCGGCACGCACGACGAACGGGCGCTCCGCATCGTGCGTGACCTGGAACGACGCCTCTCCCTGCAGCGCGACCTCGCGCCGCCCGTCGCCGTACCCTGCGACCACGTCGAGCGTCGAGCCGGGGCCGAGGACGATCCGCGTGCCGTCGGCGAGCTGCACCGAGTCGCGCTGACCGACGGCCGTGGCGAAGTGCTGCGCCGGCGCGCCGCGATCGAGCGCCTGCGTCAGCGCATACGTCCCCCCGGCGACGACGGCGATCGCCGCGGCGATCCGCCACGCCGTTCGACGCGTCGGCGCCGCGCGCACCGGCGCCTTCGTGCGGACCGGTCGGAACGGCACCGCGCGCGCGTCGTCGGCAGCGGCACCCCTCGCTGCCGCTCCGGTCGCGGTCGGAGCGTCCGGCCGCACGAGAGTGAGCGTCGGTGCGGCCGTGGCGGGCGGTTCGGCGGCGAGCGGCGTGGCGAGCGGCGTCGGGATGGCGAGCGTCGTCGGCGCCGCGGTCGGCGTCGCGCTCGACATCGATCCCTCCGCCGCCAGCTGCGCGCGGACGCGTTGCAGCGCGCGCTCCACGTCGACGTCGCTCGACGGCGTGAACGCGAGGTGGTCGAGCCCGCGGTCGAGCTCGAGGATCGCTCTCCCCTCGTCGCGGTCGGCGGCGAGCCAGGCGGTCGTCGTCGCGAGATCGTCGGCCGTCGCTTCGCCGGCGAGTTGACGCGCGAGCGCTTCCCACCGCGGATCGGGAGGGGGCGCGTCGTCGTGGGCGTCGTCCGTCGGTGATTCGTGGCTCATGACCCTTGTTGACACGCCGGCCCTCGGCTACCCCTATCCCGTCCCACGCTCGCTACCCGAATGCCCTCGGTCAAGCCGGGCGGCGCTCGTCGCCCGATCTCCGCACCGCTTCCGTGATCGACCGAGCCGCCTCCGCCGAGCGCGCCGACGAAGAACGCCACCTGTTCGCCCGCCTCGGCGCCGGCGACGAGGGTGCGTTCGACGTGCTGTTCCGCGCCTGGTACGCTCCGCTCGTTCGTGTCGCCGAGGGCGTCGTGCGCGAGCGCGCGATCGCCGAGGAGGTCGTCCAGGACGTGCTGCTCGAAGTCTGGCGCCGCCGCGAGCAGCTCGGTGACGAGGAGAGTCCGCGCGCCTACCTCATCCGCGCGACGCGGAACCGCGCGCTGAACCACATCCGGCACCTGCGCGTGCAGGACCGCAGCACGCCGTACGTCGCCACACGCACCGAAGTCGCCGCGGAAGGGTCGGCTCGTGTCGTCGAGTCGGAGCTGGACGATGCCATCCGCGATGCGGTCGCCGAGCTGCCGCCACGCTGCCGCGAGGTGTTCGAGCTGAGCCGCGTCCACAATCTGTCGTACGCGGAGATCGCGACATCGCTCTCGATCTCGGTCAAGACGGTCGAGGCGCAGATGGGGAAGGCGCTCCGCCTCATGCGCGAGCGATTGTCACCGTGGCTGAGGCCGATGTAGCTGATCGGCCCGCTCCGCCGTTCCTCGCGCGTCGTGAGTCACGCCGCATCGCCGCCGCCAGACTGCGGTTCCGCCGCAGCGCCACAGTTGGCCGTGAAGCGGAGCGGTGAGGGCGGACGAGGACGGGCGACGGTCGGCTCCGTGCAGTGCAGAACGCCGTCGTAGGGGTTCGGCCCGCGACGCGTGTTCGCTGAGCACGGGCCGGTCCACCCGTCGCGACATCGGGGCGAGCGACTCGGG
Source organism: uncultured Gemmatimonadaceae bacterium (assembly GCA_963843845.1). GTDB lineage: Bacteria > Gemmatimonadota > Gemmatimonadetes > Gemmatimonadales > Gemmatimonadaceae > Gemmatirosa. The sequence goes on from CAWJMB010000002.1 coordinate 807,975, forward strand.
CCGGCGCACTCACACGGAGAACACACCATGAACGCAGCTGTGCATCGCACCACCTCACGTCTGCTGCTCGGCGCCGCCGTCCTCGGCGCGGCGGCCTGTCAGGAGTCGACCGCGCCGGCCGGCCTGGCCGCGTCCGACCTGCTCGCGAACGCGCTCACGACCGTCTCTCCCGGCATCAGCGAGCTGTCGACGAGCTTCGCGTCGAGCGCGACCGGCGCGGCGTGGATTCCGGGACCCGGCGGTCCGGGCCGGAACGGTCTCGGGATGGGAAACCTCCTCGGCGGCGGGCTCGGCGACGACTTCTCGGCGAACGCGTCGTTCGGCGGGCGCGGGGGGCACGACCGCGGCGGCGCGTTCGGACTCGTCGCGAGCTGCACGGGCGGCACGTACGCGGCCGCGACCGGCCGCATCACCTGCCCGACCGAGACGCGGAACGGCCTCACGATCACTCGCTCGATCGCCTACACGACGACGGCAGGCGCCGCTCAGCCCGCGTACGACTCGGCCACCACGAACACGGTGAACGAGCAGCGCAGCGTCACCGGCACGACGACCTTCACGGCGGACTCCGGACGCGGGCGCGACGGGCGCGGCCACGGCCCAGGCTTCTTCGGACTCGGCCGAGGCGCCGACTCGTCGCGCATCATGGTGACGAGCGCGACGACCACGGTCTCGCACGCGAGCAGTCGCACGGTCGCCGGACTCGCGACGGGCTCGACGCAGCGCACGGTCGACGCGACCGCCGCCGGCACCGAGTCGACGACGGGCACCAGCTCGGCCGGCGCGTTCACGGCGCGGCGCGTCACCGGCGACACCACGCGCGGGCTCGTCACCCCCGTCGCGACGGCGGCGACCCCGCGTCCGTATCCCACCGCCGGCACCGTCATCCGCGCGGTCAGCGCGACGACGACGATCGCCGGCGGGGCCGCGCAGACGACGACGCGCCGTGAGGTCGTGACCTACAACGGCACCGCGACCGCGACGATCGTGATCACGCAGGACGGCACGACCAAGAACTGCACGATCGCACTGCCGGGGCGGCGGCCGACCTGCCCGTAAGCGCTCGGTAGATTGAGCGCATGTCAGTGCGCTCGGCCAGCACCATCGACGACATCACCGATCGCCTCGTGCCCGACGTCCTGTCGAGGCACGAGGCCATCGAGCACTGGCAGGACGAACGCGACGCGGCGTTCGTCTACGCCGCGCTCGCACCGCGCATGCCGACCGCCGAAGAGCGGCGCACGCTCGAGCGCATCGCGCGCGAGGAGATCGTGCACCGCGACTACTTCGCCGCCCTCGTCGCCGCCTCGGCCGTGGGACCGACGCACGCCGTCGACGACGCCCTGCGGCCGTCGCTCCGCGCGCGAAGCTTCGTCGCGCTGTCGCACGTCATCGGTGTGAAGCTCGTGCTCGCCGTCCTTCGCGTCGCCGAAGGGCGCGAGGTCGCACGCTTTCTGCGGCTCGTGCACCGCACCCCAGACTTCGCGGCGCGCGCGCCCGGGCTCGTGCGCCTCGCCCGCGAGAGCGCCGCGCATGCGCAGGCGCTCGGCCACCTCACCGGCGTGCGCGGCGATCCGTGGCACCGCGCCGAGGTCGGCGGCGTCGTGCGCAACGTCGTGTACGGGTTCAACGACGGGCTGACGGCGAACTTCGGACTCATCGCGGGCGTCGTCGGCGCGAGCGTGCCGCGCGAGGTCGTGCTGCTCGCGGGGCTCTCCGGCCTCGTCGCCTCCGCGTTCTCGATGGGCGCCAGTGGCTATCTCGCCGCGACGAGCCAGCGCGAGGTCGACACGAACGAGATCAACGTCCAGCGCGCCGAGTTGGTGCTCTGGCCGGAGCGCGAGCAGGCATACCTCGCGACGCTCTACCAGGAGAAGGGGCTGTCGGAGGCGGAAGCGGCGGTCGCCGCGCAGCGTGTGATGGGGGACGTGGACGTCGCGCTCCGCGAGCTGGCGCGCGAGAAGCTCGGCATCACCGACGAGACGGGATCGCCGGTGCAGGAGGGGATGATCACCGGCGCGGCGACGACGGTCGGCGCGCTCGTACCCCTCGTGCCCTATCTCGTCACCGGCGGCGTCGGCGCCGCGATCGCCTCGTTCGCGCTCGCGATGGCCGCGCACTTCCTCGTCGGCGCGGCACGCAGCGCCTTCACCGGGCGCGGCTGGTTCCGGAGCGGATTCGACATGCTCGCCGTCGGACTCGGGGTCGCGGCGGTCGGATACGTCGTCGGCTATCTGTTCACCGGCGTCCTGCCGGCCGGGTGAGGCGCCAGGCGATCGTGCGGCCGCTCGTTACGCGCTCGCCCACACCTTCACGGCGACGGCGACGAGAAAGACCGCGAACAGCCGCGCCGCCGTCCGCGGCTGCAGCATCTGGTTCAACATCGCGCCGCCGTACGCGCCGACGAATAGCCCGAGTGCGATGAACAACGACGCGCGGAGGTCGACGTGCCCGTTCTTGTAGTAGGCCCACGCGCCGAGCGCCCCGACCGGGAGGAGCAGCGCGCCGAGCGACGTTCCGGTCGCCGTCTGCGGAGTGAACTTCGCGAAGAAGAGGAGCGCCGGTACGATGACGATGCCGCCGCCGATCCCGAAGAGCCCCGAGAGGATCCCGGCGCCGAGCCCGATCGCGATGAACGTGAAGAGAGGCATCCTCGACTCTGCGGAGAGTTGACGTGAGCGGTGTTGCGGTGACGGCCGACCACAAGATTAGCGCCGTTGCCGCCCGCCGGATGATGTCGTTAGGATCGCGCATGATGCGCCGCCGCTTCCTCGTGCTCGGCTCACTCGCGCTCGTGGCGATCGGCTGCTCGCGGTCGGAGCCGAGTGCGCGCCCCGCGCAGACCGCGGCAGCGTACGATCCCGCGACGTGGCAGCCGCCGCCAGAGTCCGCGATCCCGAACGACTCGCTGGGCGCGGCGATCCGGCGCGGGCTCGCGCTGATCGTGCACACGACCGACAGTCTGCCGCGCTACGCCCCCGGCCGCATCAGCTGCCGGAGCTGCCACCTCGCCGCCGGGCGCGACGAGAACTCGGCGCCGCTCATCGGGTCGCACGTGCGCTACCCGCGCTACCTCGATCGGGCCGGCGCCGTCGTCACGATGATCGACCGGGTGAACTACTGCTTCACTCGGTCGCTCGCCGGCCGCCGGCTCCCGCCGGAGAGCCGCGAGATGGCCGACATCCTCGCCTATCTCGCGTTCCTCTCGAAAGGAATCCCGACCGGGGCGACGGCGCGCGGCGGACTGCCGCCGATGCGCGACACCCTCGTCGGCGACACGACGCGCGGTGCCGCCGTGTTCCGCTCCACCTGCGCGTCGTGTCACGGCACGAACGGCGACGGCACCAGAGTCGTCCCGGCGCTCTGGGGGCCGCACTCGTACGCCATCAGCGCGTCGATGGCGCGCGAGGAGCGCGCCGCCTCGTTCATCTGGCACAACATGCCGCTCGGCAGAGCAAAGACGCTGACGCAGCAGCAGGCGTTCGACGTCGCGGCATACGTGAATGCGCAGCCGCGTCCCGACGCGCCGGGAAAGGAGAAGGACTGGCCAGCCGGAACGGCGCCCGCCGACGTCCCCTACGACACCAGAGGTCACACGGCGCACCGCCCGCCGCCGCTCCTTCCGCGTGCCCACCCTGACGAGGCCGTCGTGCCGGCCCCGCCGCGTGCGGGGCACCGCTGAACGGACACGACACGCGATGTTCGGCTCCTCTTCGCCGTGACCGTCACGAGATCACTGCATCAGTTGCACAAATGTGGCTACACCGTGACAATCTGAGGCGGTCCGGCGCCATATCCGATCTTCGATCCGTGCTCGCATGACAGGATTTTCATCGCATAGCGGTTGACGTGTAGTTCAGACACGAATACATTCGCCGCATGTCCTTCGTTCGGCTCGTCGCCAAGCAGCTCGTCACCCGCGCCTCGTTCTGCGACGGTGTGAACGACGACGGGCGGATGCGACGGGGCTGAACGAGCGAACATCGAGACACACCGCCCCCGCATCCGCCCCGGATGCGGGGGTTCGTCGTTCTCGACCCTGCGACCTGCTCCGCGAGTGCTCAATGCGCAAGATCGACACGCGAGACTTCCGCCGCGCCAGCCGTTCGACGTCGCGTGAGGTGAACCGTCAGATCGTGCTGACTCTCATTCGCGAGTTGCAGCCGATCTCGCGCGCCGATCTCGCGCGCCGGATGGAGGTCGCGCGCAGCGCGCTCACCGCGATCGTGCGCGACCTCGTCGCCGCCGGCGCGGTGTCGGAGAGCCGAGACGACAGCGAGACGCATGGACTCGGGCGGCGGCCGACGCTGCTCCGGGTGCGCACCCGTGGCCACTTCGCCGTCGCCGTCGACGTTCGCTCCGACGTCACGACCGTCGCGCTCGCCGACTTCGGCGGCAACGTCGTCGCCCGCGATTCGCTGCCCACCCCTGCGTCCCCCGACGCCTTCGTCGCCGCGCTCGCCGAGCGCGTCGTGGCCGTGATGAGCGGAGTGCAGGGCGCCGGAGTGGTGGGCGTCGCGATCGTCGTGCCCGGCATGGTCGACCGCCGGACCGGGCGCGTGATCTACGCACCGCGGCTCGGGTGGCGTGACGTCGATCTCTGCGGGGCGCTGCACGCCCGGCTGCGACTGCCCATCTACCTCGAGAACTCGCCGGTCGCCTGTGCGCTCGCCCGGCTCTGGCTCTCGCCCGACGGCCGCGAGACGTCGCGCAACTTCGCGTTCGTGAGCATCTCCGATGGTGTCGGGGTGGGCCTCGTGACGAACGGGGAAGCGCTCCGGGGCGAGGCGCACACCGCCGGCGAGTTCGGCCACGTGCTCCTCGACCCGCACGGCCCGGCATGCGTCTGCGGGCGCCGTGGCTGCTGGGAGTCGTTCACCTGCAACGCCGCGACGGTGCGCCGCTACGTCGAGCGCGTGATGCACCGCCGCGCGGCGCGGGCGGATCACGCGCCGAGCGACGCGGGTACGACGACCGACGAGTACGTGCAGGCGCCGACGGTCGAGGAGATCGTGCGGCGTGCCCGGCGCGGCGAGGACGAGGCGCTCTGGGCGCTCGCCGAGACCGGCTGGTACATCGGACGCGGGCTGGCGGCAGTCGTCTCGGCGTTCAGCCCGGGTCGTCTGTACCTGGGTGGGGAGATCACGGCCGGGTGGTCGTTCATCGAGGGGCCGATGCGGCAGGCGCTCGCCGACGGCACCCTCACCGACGCCGCGCGCTGTACCCCGATCGTTCCCGATCGCCAGCCCGACCTCTACCGGCTGCTGGGCGCCGTCGCGCTCGTCGCCGCGCCGACGTTCGCCGCTCCGCAGGTCGCCTGACACACCCCGAATCTCACTGACCTCCATGCCCCCGAAACGCTCCACGAACGGCCGCTTCGTCGCCGCCACCGCCACCGCCACCGCCACGCCGGACGACGCGACGGCGGTGCTCGCCTTCCTCTCCGGTTGGCGCCAGCAGCAGGAAGGGACGATCGTCGCCGGCAGCTCGCTCATCGTACGCTACGAGCCCGAGCGCCTCGCGGACGGCGAGGGCGGCGTCGTCGTCGCCGCCGCGACGAAGAAGCTCAAGACACCGCGCGAGATCATCGGCTACGCCCGCTTCCTTCCGGGCGGTCAGATCCGCCACGCGACGCTGCGTGGACGCCGCGCCGCGCGAAAGGTCGCGGCGGAGATCGCTGTGCCGCCGGAGACGCGCGAAGTCGAGCTGTGGTTCCAGTGCACCGACGCCGACGGCGTGCTGGCGTGGGACAGCCGCTTCGGCGAGAACTATCGCTTCGCCGTCGCGCATCCGAGCCCGCGGCATTCGCTGGCGATGCGCGCGAACACGATCGTCGACGGAGCCGTGATCACGGTCGCGGACGAGGCGGCGATCAAGCTGAATGCGTTCGAGAGCCACCCGGGGCGCCCGGCCGGCGGGGCGAGCCTGCAGACGAGCCTGCACGTCGCCGCCCGCGTGCGGAAGAGCGCCGCGGTGAGCGCGGTGTGGGTGGACGTCCACTGCTTCGACGGCGACGCCGAGCGCGTCCATGGCGACTCGCTCCCGCTTCGCCGCGAGCGCGACGCCGACGACACGTTCGACCTGTTCGTGCTCGACGGCGCCCTCTACCAGGGCACGATCGCGACACCCGGCTCGGCCATGCCGCGGCCGGACGTGCGGTCGGTGCAGTACCGTGTGTACTGCGCGACCGAGCGCGGCGTGCTCAGCGACGGCGAGCTACATCGCTGCTATCTCAAGACGGACGCGTTGAGCAGCTGACCACGCCGTCGACCCGCGCGGGGCTCGGGTCGACGAGCGGTCAGGCGCTCACCGCGACCGTCAGCGACGCCTTGAGTCCCGCCGCGACGCTTCCCGAGACGGTCGCCAGCTCGAGGGCCGAGCCGTCGCTGAACACGTTGTCGCTGGCGAGCGAGACCTGTGCGGCGTTGCGGACGCTCGACTCGTAGCCGGCGGTCGCGTAGACGAGGTCGTTCGCCGCCTTGGGAAGCGCGATCTGCGAGGTCGCGATCTTGTTGCGCACGCTCGTCGCGGCGCTGAGGCTCGGGTAGACCTCGAAGTGGATGTGCGGCCAGCGCCCCGAGTAGCACGCCGGATAGATCGAGGTGAACGTCACCTTGCCGCTCGCGTCGGCCGCCTGCACGCCGCGCAGATAGTTCTGGTTCGTCACCCCCGACGAGTAGAGCGAGTACCGCCCCTCGCGGTCGCAGTGCCAGAGGTACACTGCGCGGTCCGCGAGCGGCTCGCACGTCGACGCCGAGACGATCGTCAGCTCGATCGTCAGCGGAACGCCGACCGCCGTGCCGCTCAGTCCCGCGAACGACGACCGGATGTCGGTCCGTACGACACCCGTGGCCGCGAGCACGCTCGGCCCGTTCGAGCCGTCGGCGGGATACGGTCCGGCGGTCTCCTCGGGGATGCGGCTGCACGATCCAGCGGCGGTGCCGCTGTTCACCCCGCCCGTGTTGATCGTCGTCGTCGGGTCGGTGATCGCGTCCGACGTCGCGCAGCCGAGCAGGTGCAGCGCGCCGAAGCCGGCGCCGAACTTGGCGGCCATCGCGACCACGCGGCGGCGGTCCATGGAGCCGCCGGTCGCGCGGAGGTCGCGGTGCAGACCACCGAAATCGTCGTGATCGTCGTCGTCGTGGAAGTGCGACATGGCGTCGGGTGCTCTGCGTCGATGGAGTCGAGTGCGTGGCTGCTGTCTCGACACGCATTCGCTCGCCGACCCCTACGGCGCCGATCACCATGTCTCACACGCCCGCGCCGTCGTCAGCGCCGTCGTCAGCGCCGTCGTCAGCGCCGTCGTCAGCGACGGGACCGCGTCGTCAGGCGCTCGGCAGCGTGAGGGTGAACGTGCTGCCGGCGCCCAGCGTGCTCTCGACGGTCAGATCGCCGCCCATGCCGCGCGCCAGGTCGCGGCTGATCGCGAGCCCGAGCCCCGTGCCCTCGCCTGGCCGCGTGTGACTGCTGTCGACCTGCACGAACGGCTCGAAGATGGTCGCGCGCTTGTCGGCCGCGATCCCGATGCCGCTGTCGCGCACGTCGAGGTAGACGCACGGTCCGCGGCCACCCGCGCCGTCGCGCCGCGCGTCGACGTCGACGCGCCCGCCGGCACTCGTGAACTTCGTCGCGTTCGTCAGCAGGTTGATGACGATCTGCTGCACCTTCTCGCCGTCGCCGCGTGCGACGACGTCCGGCGGCACCGTCACGCGCACGGTGAGCGCTTTGGCCGCGAGCTGCGGCTCGAGCATCGGCATGACGGCGGCGACGACGTCGGCGATCGGCACGTCGTCGACCGCGTACTCGACGCGCCCCGCCTCGATGCGCGACAGGTTCAGGACGTCGTTGATGAGGCGCAGCAGGTGACGCTGGCTGCGCGCGATGCGGTCGAGGGCGGTGCGCTGCGCGTCCGTGACGGAGCCGTGGATCCCCATCGCCAGCAGCTCCGTGTAGCCGCCGATGGCGTTGAGCGGCGTGCGCAGCTCGTGGCTCATCGTCGCCAGGAACTGGCTCTTCGCGCGGCTCGCGTCGTTCGCCACGGCCCGCGTGCGCTCCAGCTCCTCGGCGCGCGCGTGCAGCTCGTCGTTCGCGCGGTGCAGCTCGTCGTTCACGCCGTGCAGCTCCTCGCTCTGCGACTCGAGCTCTGCCGCCTGCTCGCCGAGCCGCTGGTGCTGGAGCTCGAGCTCGACCGCCTGCTCCTGCAACTGGGCGTTGGCCTCGTGCAGCAGCGCGTTCGCGGCGTCGGCCGAGCGCCGGGCGCGCAGCAGCTCGTCCTCGTACTTCCGCCGCTCGCGCGCCTCGAACAGTGCGCAGTCCACCACGGTCGCCCCGCCGCGTGCGTGGCGCACCAGGTTCGCGAGCGCGCCGACGTCGGTGCCGTCCTTGCGGCGGAGCGGAAGGAACAGCTCGTCGGCGCGCCCCTGCACCCGCAGCATCGGCAGCAGGTGGGTCTGCAGGAACATGCGCCCCGCCACCGTGAGCAGCGCCGACAGTGGCCGCCCTTCGAGCTCGCCGACGTCGTAGCCGAGGAGCGCGCGGAGCGTCTCGTTCGTGAGCACGACGCGCATGTCGTCGTCGAGCGACAGCACGCCGCACGGCAGCGTGTCGAGCAGCAGGTCGACGGGCGCGTCGAGCGGCGCGTCGCGGGACGCGTCGAGCGGCGCGTCCATCAGGCGGCGCGGTCCGAGTGCCTCACGCGCCGACTACCCCTACCGCTCGTTCGCTTCGAGGAATTCACGCATGAGCGCGATGGTCTCGTCGGGCGCGCTCAGGTGGGGACAGTGGCCGGTCGCGCGCATCTCGCGCAGCGTGCTTCCCGGCAGCGCACCGTGCAGGTACCGCCCCACTTCGAGCGGCGCGATCACGTCGTCGGTGCACTGCAGGATCAGCGACGGCACGCGGACGTGCGCGAGGTCCGCGCGATTGTCGGCGAGGAACGTCGCCTGGGCGAAGCGGCGCGCCATCACCGGGTCGGTCGAGCAGAAGCTCGCCGTCAGCTCGCCGCCGAGCTCGGGGCGGTCGGCGTTCCCCATGATCGACGGCGCGAGCGCGTTCGCCCAGCCGATGTAATTGCGGTCCATCATCTCGAGCAGTCCGTCGACGTCGGCGCGCTCGAAGCCGCCGACGTACGACGGCGGGTCGTTCAGGTAGCGCGGCGACGGGCCGATGAGGACCAGCCGCGCGAACCGCTCCGGCGCCCGGTTCGCCGCGAGCACGCCGATCATCGCACTCACCGAGTGGCCGACGAACACCACGTCGGTGAGATCGAGCGCCTCGCAGACGTCGAGCACGTCCTGCGCGTAGCCGTCGAGCGCGGCGTAGCGCCGCGCGTCGTACGCCGCGATGTCGGAGCGGCCGGAGCCGACGTAGTCGAACAGCACGACGCGGTAGTCGTCCGCGAACGCCGGCGCGACGTGGCGCCACATCTGCTGGTCGCACCCGAAGCCGTGCGCGAACAGCATCGGGCGACTTCCGCGCCCGATCTCGGAGACGTTGTTACGGGCGCGGATGTCGAAGGTCATGCGGTACATGTTAGCACCCGCAGGCGACGGCCGCACCACGACGCCGCGACAGAGCCCGGGGCGGCGCCCGTACGGGGGCTCGGTGTAGAATGCACGTCGGCCCCGCTCACGCCTTCGAGGTGCAATGCCGCTCTACGAGGAATTCGTGTCGTCCGGCCAGTGGCTCTTCCGCTGGCGGAGCTACCTGCCGCTCGCGCTCTACCCGCCGGTCGCGTTCGTCATGTGGACGCGCGCCCGCGCCGGACTCGTCCCCGCGCCGGACCACGCGTGGGATCTGTTCTGCGTCGCCATCTCGCTCCTCGGCGTCGTCGTCCGCGCGGTCGCGATCGGGTGCGCGCCCGCCGGAACGTCGGGGCGCAACACCGACAAGGGGCTCGAGGCGTCGACGGTCAACACGACCGGGATGTACTCGGTCGTTCGCCACCCGCTCTACGTCGGCAACTTCCTCATGTGGCTCGGCGTCGCGCTGCTGCCGCGCTCGGCGTGGCTCGCCATCGTGATCTCGTTCGCGTTCTGGCTCTACTACGAGCGGATCATGTTCACCGAGGAGGAGTTCCTCCGCCGCCAGTTCGGCGAGCGCTACGAACAGTGGGCGCGCGCGACGCCGGCGTTCGTGCCGAAGCTGCGCGGGTGGCGATCGCCGTCACTGTCGTTCTCCGGCCGCAACGTGCTGCGCCGGGAGTACTCCGGCCTGTTCGGCCTCGTCGCGTCGTTCACGCTGCTCGACGCCGTGCGCGAGACGGCGGCCCGCGGCGCGGTCGCCATCGACCGCATGTGGGTCGGCATCTTCGGTGCGACGCTGCTGTTCTACGTCGCGACGCGGGCGCTGAAGAAGGGAACGCACGTGCTGCACGTCGAGGGGCGATGACGACCGATCCATCCGGTCGCTCGCGGTGTATCGTACAGATCGTTTCGACCAGCCATCCATCGCCCAGGCTCTCATGCGTCGCCTTGCCGCACTCGCCGCCGTCACGCTGACCTTCGGGGGCGCGATCGCCTCCTCCGCGCTCACGCCGCCGCGAGAGCTGCGCACTGCCGTCTTCGCCGGCGGCTGCTTCTGGGGCGTCGAGGCCGTGTTCGAGCACGTGAGGGGCGTCACCGACGCCGTCAGCGGCTACGCCGGCGGCGCCGGCGCGAACCCGGACTACGAGGCGGTGAGCGGCGGCGGCACGGGCCACGCCGAAGTCGTGCGCGTCACGTACGACCCCGCGCAGGTGAGCTACGCCCAGCTCCTGCGCGTCTTCTTCTCGGTCGCGCACGATCCGACGCAGCTCAACTTCCAGGGCCCCGACCACGGCACGCAGTACCGCTCGGCCATCTTCACGGCCGACGCGCAGCAGGCCACGGAAGCGACCGCGTACGTCGCGCAGCTCACGAAGGCGAGGACGTTCGACGCGCCGATCGTGACGCAGATCGTGCCGCTCAAGCAGTTCTACCCGGCCGAGGCCTATCACCAGGACTTCGCCGAGCGGAACCCGAGCTACCCGTACATCGTGATCCACGACCGGCCGAAGGTCGAGGCGCTGCGCAAGCAGTTCCCGCAGCTCTACACGGAGAAGCGGCTGGCGACGCGCTAGCGCGTCGCCACCTTCGCCCAGCTGTCGCGCAGCGTCACCGTGCGGTTGAACACCAGCCGCGCGGCCGTCGAGTCGACCGGGTCGCTGACGAAGTACCCGGTGCGCTCGAACTGATAGCGCGTGCCCAACGGATCGCCCGCCACGCTCGGCTCGACCTTGGCGTTCGGCACGGTCACGAGCGACTGCGGGTTCAGGAGCGACGTGAAGTCCTGGTCGTCGGGGATCGCATCGAGATCGGGGACGGTGAACAGCGTGTCGTAGAGGCGCAGCTCGCAGTCGAGCGCGTGTGCGGCCGAGACCCAGTGAATCGTGCCCTGCACGCGGCGGCCGTCGGGCGCGTCGCCACCGCGTGTCGCCGGGTCGTACGTGCAGCGCAGCTCGATCACCTCGCCCGCGTCGTTCTTCACGACGTCCTGGCAGGTGACGAGGTAGCCGTAGCGCAGCCGCACCTCGCGCCCCGGCGCGAGACGGAAGAACTTCTTCGGCGGCTCCTCCATGAAGTCGTCGCGCTCGATCCACAGCTCGCGCGAGAACGGCACCGTCCGTGACCCCTCGAGCGGCACGTCGTGCGGATAGGAGGGCGCGTCGAGCAGATCGACCTGATCCTCGGGGTAGTTCGTCAGCACGACCTTGAGCGGCTTCGTCACACACATGACGCGCGGCACCCGCATGTTCAGGTCGTCGCGCACGAAGTGCTCGAACGTCGCGAGCTCGGTGCTCGCCGGCTTCCTCGCGACGCCGATCGCCTCGGCGAAATTCTTCAGCGCCTCGGGGGTCACGCCACGACGGCGGAGGCCGGCGATCGTCGGCATCCGCGGGTCGTCCCACCCGCTGACGTGCCCGTCGTTCACGAGCCGGAGCAGCTTCCGCTTGCTGAGCACCGTGTAGTCGAGCTTGAGGCGCGCGAACTCGATCTGCGTCGGCGGATGGTCGGTGAATCCGACCTCGCGCACGAGCCAGTCGTAGATGTCGCGATTGTCCTTGAACTCGAGCGTGCAGAGGGATCGGGTGATCCCCTCGATGGCGTCCGACAGCCCGTGCGCGAAGTCGTAGAGCGGGTAGACGCACCACGCCGTGCCGCGCCGATAGTGCGGCGCGTTCCGGATGCGCAGCAGCAACGGGTCGCGCATGATCATGTTCGGGTGCGCCATGTCGATCTTCGCGCGCAGCACGTGCGCCCCGTCCTCGAACTCGCCGGCTTTCATGCGGCGGAGCAGGTCGAGGTTCTCCGCCGGGCTCCGATCGCGATACGGCGAGTGCGTCCCCGCCGTCGTCACGGTGCCGCGCCCGGCGCGGATCTCCTCCTCGCTCTGCGAGTCGACGTACGCCTTCCCCCGCTCGACGAGCTGCTCCGCGAAGGCGTAGAGCTGCTCGAAGTAGTCGCTCGCGAACAGCACCGCGTCCGGCTCGAAGCCGAGCCACGCGATGTCCGCCTGCATCGCCTCGACGTATTTCACGTCCTCCGTGAACGGGTTCGTGTCGTCGAAGCGCAGGTTGCACCTCCCGCCGAACTCGCGCGCGAGCCCGAAGTTCAGCACGATCGACTTCACGTGCCCGATGTGCGGAAAGCCGTTCGGCTCGGGCGGGAAGCGCGTCGTGACGGGGCGGCCGAAGCGCCCCGTCTCGGCGTCGTCGGCGACGAGCTCGCGGATGAAGTTCGTGCGGGGCGTGGCGTCGTGAGACACGATGGAGAGCGGTACAGGTGAGTGGCGCGAAAAGTACAAGCGCATCGCCGCGTTCGCCGAAGATCGCGTTGACGGCGGCGCCCGATCGCCGTACGTTCGCGCTTCCCGAAGCCGCGTTCCGTTCCACTCTCACGCCTCAGGTATCTCACGTATGGCAACAATGACTCTCCGCGGGATCGCGCGATCGGTAGCGCTCGTCGGCACGCTGACGCTCGCGACGGCCGCCCACGCACAGGAGTTCTTCTTCAACCGGGCGCAGTTCGTCGCGGCGCTCGCGACGACGCAGACGAACGACCTGAACGCGCTCGCGAACGGCTCGACCGTCATCCCGTTCGGCGCGCTCGGGACTGGCACGCTCACCGGCGCCACGGTCAGCGGCGGCCTCATCACCAAGCCAGGAGCGCCCTTCAGCCTCACGATCAACTTCTCGCAGCTGATCCGAGGCTTCGGCGCCGACTACGCGAACCTGGCGGCGGCGACGTCGGTCGGGGGGGAGGTCACCCTGTTCAACGGCGCGACGCAGGTCGGCAGCATCACGTTCGGGTCGACCCCCTCGCCGAGCACGTTCTTCGGATTCATCCCGAGCGGCGGTGCGTTCAACCGGGCCGTCGTCACTGACGCCGGCTCGATCAGAGTCGGCAACGCATCCGTCGCGACGACGTTCGTGTCGATCGACAACCCGGTGATCGGTGTCCAGGCCACGGTGCCCGAGCCGGCCACGATCGCGCTGATGGCGACCGGGCTCCTCGCGGTCGGCGGTGTGGCGCGCCGGCGAGCGCGCACGAGCTGAGAGCCGACCGCGGCGTCGCGCCGCACGACGACGAGGGCCCCGCACGGGGCCCTCGTTGCGTTTGCGGGTGTGCGGTCCGGATACTTCGCTCGCCCGCCACGTGTCTCCGTCGTCTCCGTCGTCTCCGTCGTCTCCGTCGTCTCCGTCGTCTCCGTCGTCTCCGTCGTCTCCTCGTTCGTGACCATGCTGCCCACTCGTCTGCTGCTGCGCCCACTCGCGACCGCGTGCGCCGTCGTGAGCCTCGCGGCGGCTCCGGCCCGCGTCGCCGCCCAGCGCTCTGCGCTCCCCACCCCGGAGTCCGTCGTTCGGCTTCCGCGTCGGCGCCGACTACAAGCTCGATCGACTACGACGAGTCGATCGCCTACTTCCGGACGCTCGCCGCGGCGGCCAGCGACCGCATCCGGCTGCTCGACGTCGGCGTCACGTCGACCGGGCACCCGTGGACGCTCGCGGTCATCTCGTCGCCGGAGAACCTCGCGCGGCTCGAGCGGCTCCGCGCGATCGCGCAGCGCCTCGCGCATCCCGAGGGGCTCACCGACGCGCAGGCGCGCCGACTCGCGCGCGAGGGCACGCGCCTTCGTCGACATCAGCGGCGGGCTGCACGCCATCGGAGATCGCCGGCTCGCAGCACACGATCCAGCTCGCCTACGACCTGCTGTCGCGCGCCGACGAGCCGCAGATCAAGACGATCCTCGACAACGTCGTGCTGCTGCTCTGGCCGTCGATCAATCCGGACGGCCAGAACATCGTCGTCGAACTGGTACCGACGAGAACGTCGGCACGCCGTACGAGACCGCGCCGCTGCACGAGCTGTATCAGAAGTACATCGGCCACGACAACAACCGCGACGCCTACATGCTCAACGTGGTCGAGTCGCGCGTCGTGGCGCGCACGTGGCGGCACTGGGAGCCGCAGATCATCTACGTGCAGCACCAGACGTCGCCGTTCCCGACGCGCATCTGGCTGCCGCCGTTCGCCGAGCCGATCGCGCCGCGCGTGCCGGCGCTGATGTCGCGCGAGGTGAACACGATCGGCATGACGCATCGCGCGCAGGCCTCGAGGAGCGACGGCCAGGTCGGCGCGACGCACATGGGCACCGGCTTCGACGCCTGGTATCCGGGCTACGTCGACTACATGCCGATGCTCCAGAACATCGACGCGTTCTGGACCGAGACGGCGCTCTACCGTACGCGACGCCGCACCAGTACACGCATCGACGACTTCCCGCGCCGACATGCGCGACCTGCGCCCGCAGTCGCTCTACCCGAGCCCGTGGGCGCCGGGCTGGTGGCGGCTGCAAGGACGCGGTCGACTACATGCTGACGGCGTCGATCGCGGTGCTCGACTACGCGGCGAAGTACCGCGAGGACGCTGCTCTACAACCGCTACCAGGCGGGGCGGAACGCGATCGTGAATCCGCCACCGCCGGGTCCGCCGTACGCGTACGTGATCCCGCAGCGCAGCGCGATCCCGGCGCCGCCGGTCGAGCTGCTGCGCCGGCTGGCGTTCAACGGCGTGCGCGTGTCAGCCAGCTGACGCACGACCGGCCGTCGACGGCACCGTACGTATCCGGCCGGCACGTGGGTCATCCCGATGAATCAGGAGTTCGCGCGAGCTCGTGCGCCAGCTGCTTCGAGGTGCAGGACTACCCCGACCTGCGCGAGTACCCCGACGGCCCGCCCGAGCAGCCGTACGACGCGGCCGGCTGGACGCTGCCCTTCCAGATGGGCGTCGACGTCGTGACGGTGAACGGGCCGCTCTCCGACGCCTTCCGCGCCGCGCTGCGCCCCGTGCGTGGTCGCCCCACCGATCTCGCCGACCCGAACGCCCCGTTCACCACCGACTCGATCGCCGCCGGCATCGCACTCCCGGCCGGCACCGTCGCCGGCCGCGGCGACGCGCTGCTCGTCGACCCGACGGCGAACGACGCGTTCAAGCTCGTCAACCGCGCGCTCGCCGACGGCGGGAGCGTGGCGGCCATCCCGGCGACCGGCGGGCGCGGCGCGCGCTACGCGATCACCGGCGTTCCCGCCGCGCGCTACGACGCCCTCGTGCGGGAGCTCGGCCTCCGCGCCGAGCGAGTGCGTGCGGCCGCACTCGCGGCTGGCGCGACCCGCGTCGCGCGTCGCGTGGGCATCGTGAAGCCGTGGACGGCGAGCATGGACGTCGGCTGGACCGAGTGGCTGTTCGATCAGTACGGGGTACGCTATACCGCGCTCACGCCGAACGACGTGCAGAGCGGTGGACCGTCCGCCGGAGCAGGGAAGACGCTGAGCGACCGCTTCGACGTCATCCTCATCGCGTCGGACGCACCGCGCACGCTCACGAACGGCTTCCCCGCCGCTGCGATCCCCGCGCCCTACGCCGGAGGACTCGGCGACGGGGGGGCGCTGGCACTCGATGCGTTCGTCCGCGCCGGTGGAACGCTCGTCGCGCTCAATCGTGGCGCGAGCTACGCGATGAGCGCGCTGAAGCTCCCGGTCCGCGATGTGACCGCCGGTCTCGATCGGAAACAGTACTTCGCCAGCGGCTCGATCCTCGAGGTCACCACGAACGCAGCGCACCCGGTGATGGCCGGCATGCCGGCGCAGGCGAACGTGTTCGTCGACGGAAGCCCGGCGTTCGCGCCGCTCGACGGGTTTCGGGGAACGACGCTCGCGTCCTATGCGACGAGCGGATCGCCGCTCCGCTCCGGCTACCTCCTCGGCGAGCGGCACTTGCAGGGGCAGGCGGCGGCGCTCGACGTGCGTCACGACCGCGGCCACGTCATCCTCGTCGGCTTTCGGCCGCAGTGGCGCGGCCAACCGATCGGTACGTTCCGCGTCGTACTGAACTCCGTCCTCTTCGCGCAACCGGTCGCAGTGCAGTGAAGGAGCGCTGCCGGTCGCCCCGATCCGCGCCGTGCCTCCCTCGCCGCGCGCCTGGCGGTGGCACCGCTGCGGCCTCGACGGCTCACGCGCGGGCCGCTCTCCGGCCCAGGCGCTCGAGCGCGCGGGTCGGGGCGTCGATCGACGCGTCGCGGCCGATGGCCTGAGCGCCGCGAGAGCGCCCAGGCCGACCCAGCCTGGTCCGCGTCGACCGCGCCCTGGCCTTACGCTCGACGCCGGCGCGCCACGGCCGCGAGCGACAGCAGCCCGCCGCCGAGCAGCATCCACGTCGACGGCTCGGGCACCGCGTTGACGACGACCGACTGGCCGTTCACGCCGTAGCTGAAGTCGGACGTGATGAGATTCGCGTTGCCGCCGACGTTGCTCGCGTTCGCGCCGACGAGCCAGATCGCGGCGCCGTCGCTCGGGGCGTTCACGCTGTTCGTGCCCCTGGTCCGGTCGACACCGACGAACATGTTCTGGACGGGCGGGAAGCCGCCGAGATCGGCCCAGAGGCCCATCCAGTACGTTCCCGCAGTCAGCACGAAGGACGGCACGGCGACCGTGTACACATTGCCGCTCACCGAGTACCCGCCGAATCCGGTGTGCACGACCGTCCCGGTGCTCGAGCCTGCGACCATCCCCGTGCGGATCTCCCATCCGAGCGTCGCGGGAAATGGATTGAGGTTCGACGATGCCAGCGCGCCGAAGAGCGAGCTGACCGTCCACTGCGTTCCAGCGGCGACCGAGAAGTTGTCGAAGACGATCTGGTTGACCGCGTTGGATGGGTTGTTGACGTAACTCGTATTCGAGAATGCGAAGTCGTCGCCGCCGTAGAACAGTTGGGCGTGCGCCGCCGACGGAGCGCCTGCGCCGAGCGCGAGCCCGACGGTGAGGGAGGCTACGAACGTGCGCGGATGGATGGTCATGGGAACCGGTGTGAAGGGTCGTTCGGCGCGACTTCGCGAAGATGTCACTGCGGAGCGATCGTGGCGGCCAGGGGTATGGAGAGGACCCGGATCGCAGCGCCGAGGTCGGCGACGCCCCGATCAGCAGATTCTGCCCCTACAGTGTGGACCTACTCGCACATGCGTAAATTCCTTCCCACGTGGCTCATCGCGATGGCACCGGCCGTCGTCGTGGCACAGCCACTCGCCACACCCCCCTCGGCCTCGGCGGCGTCGCTCGCTGCTCGACCGTTCAGGCCGGGTGAGCTGCTGACCTACGACGTTCACTTCGGCAAGCTGAAGGTCGGCACCGGCTCCATGGAGGTACGCGGCATCGAGAAGGTGCGCGGGCGCGACGCCTATCACACGATGTTTCGCGTGCAGGGCGGTATTCCGCTGTTCAGGGTCGACGACCGGTTCGAGAGCTGGTTCACGACAGACGACCTCTCGTCGCTCCGGTTCTACAAGGACCAGGACGAGGGGTTCAAGGAGCGCGCGGTGCGCTACGACATCTTTCCGGAGCGCGCGACGTACGACGAGATCACCGACGACAAACCGGAGCAGAAGTCGATCTCGAATCCGCTCGACGACGGCTCGTTTCTGTACTTCATCCGCACCGTGCCGCTCGACGTCGGCCGGACGTACCGCTTCGAGCGGTACTTCAAGCCCGACCGCAACCCGGTGACCATCACCGTCGTGCGCAGGGAGACGGTCACCGTCCCCGCGGGCACGTTCGAGGCGATCGTCATTCAGCCGACGATCAAGACTCCCGGCATCTTCGGCGAGGGGGGCCACGCCGAAGTCTGGCTCTCCGACGACGACCGGCGGCTCGTGCTGCAGGTCAAGTCGCAGCTCAAGATCGGGTCGCTCAACATGTACCTGAAGTCGGCGACGGCGGGGAAGTAGTCGCCGTTCCGCTCGACGGCGGTTGGACGGCGGTCGCACGGCGGTGATGCGGAGCCGAGCGAGTGGACGAGAAACGGCGGTACCTTCGTGCTCAGCGCCGAAGGTACCGCCGTTTCTCGTTCGTCGTGGGTCACACCAGATCGCCGCCGTCGAACCGCCGTTCGCCGGCGGGTGGAGTGGCGAGCGGTGTCACTCGTACCGCAGCGCGATGATCGGGTCGAGCGACGCCGCGCGCCGTGCCGGCCACACGCCGAAGATGATCCCCACCGCCGCCGAGAACACGAAGGCGAGCACGATCGACATCGGCGACACCTCCGTCTGCCACTTGAGCAGCGCCTTGAGTCCGACCGCGGTGCCCGTCCCCATCAGGATGCCGATGACCCCGCCGAGCGCGCAGAGCACGACGGCCTCGATGAGGAACTGCGCCAGGATCGTCTTCCGCGTCGCGCCGAGCGCCTTGCGCACGCCGACCTCGCGGGTGCGCTCGGTGACCGACACGAGCATGATGTTCATGATCCCGATGCCGCCGACGAGGAGCGAGACCATCGCGACGCCGGCGAGCAGGTAGGTGAAGACCTGGGTCGTCTCGGCCGCCGTGTTGAGGAAGTCGGCCTGGTTCCGGATCTGGAAGTCGTCCGGGCGGCCGACCGGGAGTCGATGCGCGCGGCGCATGATGGAGTTCGCCTCCTCCATGACCTCGTCGATCTTGTCCTCGCTCGGCGCGAGGAGGTTGATCGAGCCGAGGTTCTCGGAGCCGAACAGGCGGAAGCGCGCCGTGCCTAACGGAATCACGACCTGGTCGTCGGGGTCGTTGAACCCCGTCGCGCCGCCTTTCGACGCGAACACACCGACGACCTCGAACGCGACGCCGTTGATGCGGATCTGCTGCCCGATGATCCCGGCCGGCGACGTGATCCCGAGGTTCGTCGCGGTCGTCGCGCCGAGGACGGCGACGCGCTTGCGACCGAGGTCATCGCTCTGCGCGAACATGCGTCCGGTGCCGACCGTGTACTTGCGCACGTCGGCGTAGTTCGCGGGCGAGCCGATGACGCGCGTGCTCGTGTTCGCCGTGATGTACTGGATCTGCTGGTTGCGCGACATCTCGGGCTGCACGGCGGTGAACTTCGTGCCCCGCGCCTCGAGCAGCTCGGCGTCGCGCACCTTGAGCTGCGCGCGGTCCGTCTGCGACGAGATGCCGCCGGTGAACACCTGGCCGGGCACGATCGTCACCATCGTGGTGCCTAACGCCTGGATGCGCGCGTTGACCGCCGCCTTCGCGCCGTTGCCGAGCGCGAGCATCGCGATGACGGCGCCGACGCCGATGATGATCCCCAGCATCGTGAGGATCGACCGCATCTTGTTGACGCGCAGCGCTTCGAGCGCGACGCGGAGAATTTCGCCGAATGGCATGGTCGTGGCTCCTGTCGCTCAGCCGCCGCGCCCGCCGCCGCCGCCCGGGCCGCCACCGCCCGGCGGCCGACCGCCGCCGCCCGCCGCGCCGCCGCCCATCCCGGGGAGGCCGGAGTTGCTGCGCATCCGGTTCTGCTGGTTCACGCGATTCTGTGCCTGCACGGCGCCCGACACGAGCGCGACGCGCTCACCCTCGCGGAGGCCGGAGACGATCTCGACGTAGTCGAAGTTGCTGAGGCCGATCTGGACCATCCGCGCCTCGTAGGTCGTGCCGCTCTGGACGAACACGATGCCGCGCGTCGTCGCCGCGCGCCCACGCGTGCCGCCGCTGAACGCGCTCGGCAAGGCGCCCTGACCCTGGCCGACCGCAGCCGCGGATCCCTGCGCGCCGCCGGTGCCGCCGGTGCCGCCGGTGCCGCCCTGTCCGCGACCGCCCTGGCCGCCCTGGCCGCCTGGGATTCCCGCCGCGACAGCCGCGAATCGCGCGCGCGTCGACGCCGATCGTGTCGTAGAGCGCGCGCATCGTCTCGCGCGCCGCCTGAAAGTCGAGCGCGCCGCTCCGCATCTGCGCGTTCAGCGAATCGAGGCGGGCGCGCTGCTTCGGGTGCGCGGCGAGCGCCTTGGTGACCGCCTCGCACTCCGCCGCCGTCGGCGCCGGGCCACCGCCGAAGCCGCCCTGACCGCCCTGACCGCCCGCGGCGCCAGCCGCACCACCGGTGCCGCCCGTGCCGCCGGTGCGGCCAGTGCCGCCATTCATGCCACCGCGGGTGCCACCAGCGTCGCCGCCCGCGCCAGCGCTCGCCGCGCCGCCGGAGGCGCCGCCGTCACGCTGGATCGCCACGCCCGCGCTCGCGCCGGTGTCGCCACCGGCCGGCCCGCCGCGGTTCTGCCCCTGCGACTGCATCGCCGCCCGCACCTTGCTGGTGTCGAGGCCGAGCGCCTGCGCCGCCGTGATCGCGTCGCGCGCCGGGCGCACCGCGTCGACCGGCACGGCGATGACGTCCTGCCGGTTGTCGACGAGGATCGACACGTCGCTGTTCATCCCCGGCATCAGGGCGCCGTCGAAATTCTCGATGCGGATCTTCACCGGGAACATGGTCACGCTCTGCTGCACCGTCGCACGCGGCTCGATCTTCTCCACGACGCCGCGGAACGTGCGGTTCGGATACGCGTCGACCGTGATCGTCGCCGTCTGCCCCGGCTTCACCTTGCCGATGTCGCTCTCGTTGACGAGCGTCGAGTCGTAGACGGTCTGCAGATTCGCCAGCGTCAGCAGGATCGTTCCGCCGCTCGGCGAGTTCGTCGAGCTGGCGATGACCTGCCCGGGCGAGACGTTCGCCGAGATCACCGTGCCGTTCGACGGCGCCGTGATCGTGACGTCCTCGAGCGCGATCTGGGCGAGCTGCACCTGCACCTGCGCCGACGTGATCTGCGACTGCGCATTCGCGTAGGCGATGCGCGCGCTCTCGAGCTCCGGCGCCGTGATGACGCCCTGCTTCGAGAGCGCCGTGTTGCGGTCGAACTGCGCCTTCGTGACCGAGACGTTCGCACGCGCGGCCTCGAGCTGCGCGCGCGCCTGATCGTAGCGCTGCTGCGGGTCGCGCGGGTCGATGCGCACGAGCAGGTCGCCCGTCTTCACCTGAGCCCCGGTCTGCACCGGCATCGCCACGATCTGACCGGAGGCTTTCGAGCGCACGTCGACGGCGCCGATCGGCTGGATGACGCCGGTCGCCTCGACGTCGACGACGACGTTCTGCCGCTCGACCGCCACCGTCTGGATCGTCACCGCCTCGGCCTTCTTGTTCGTGCAGGCGGCGAGGCCGGCGAGCGCCGCGATCGCGCCCACGGCGGTGAGCGCCGGAAGCGCACGAGTCTGTCGCATGAGGGGAAGCGTGGAAGGCATGGAATGAGTCGAAGACATCGATCGGCGGGCCATCAGAGGTCGCGACCGATGAGCTGCTCGAGCTGCGCCCGCGCCGTGCGCGCCGAGAAGCGCGCCTGCACGAGCGACAGGCTGGCCTGCGTCAGCTGATTCTGTGAGGTCAGCACGTCGAGCACCGTCGACACGCCGAGCTGGTAGCGCTGCTGCTGTACGCGCAGATCTTCCTCGGCCGCCGTGACCGACTGTTGCTGAAGCGCGATCTGCGCCTGCGCGTTCCGGAGCGCCGTGATCGCCTGCACGAGCGACTGCTGCGCCGCGAGCTGCTGATCCTTGAGCGCCGCCTCGGCGTTCGCCTGCGCGATGCCGGCGTTCACGAGATTGCTCTGCCGCGCCAGTCGGTCGTAGAGCGGAAGGCTGAGCCGGAGCCCGAGGCTGCCGGTCGTCGTGTAGTTCGGCCCGAACGGGTCGAGATTGTTCGCCGACGAGCCGACGTTGCGCCCGTAGGTCAGCGCGACGGTCGGGTAGAACCCCGCCTTCGACGAGCGGTAGGCGTAGCGCGCCGCCGTGAGGTCCGCTTCCGCGGCGCGGATCGTCGGGTTCTCCAGCGCGATCGCGGCGAGGGCGCTGCTGTCGGCCGAGAATGCCGAGTCGGCGGGCAGGCCGCTCGGCATCGCGCTGACCGGCGTCGACGAGCCGATGACGCGCGTCAGCGCCGCGTCGGCCGTCGCCCGCTGGTTCTGTGCGTTCAGCAGGGCGAGCCGCGCCTGACTGACGGCGATGGCGCCGCGCAGCGAATCGGAACGCGTCGCCGTCTGCGCGAGGACCTTCGCGACCGAGAGGGCGAGCTGCTGCTGCGCCTGCGCGAGCTGCGCCTGCGTCGCCAGCTCCGCCTCGCGCGCGGCGAGCGCCGCGTAGTACTGCTGCTTGACGTTGAACGCGAGCGTCGCGTTCGTCGACGCCACGCCGGTCTCGGCCGCCGACTGCTCGGCGCGGCTCGCCCGCAGGTCGTTGATGCGGCGGAAGCCGTCGAACAGCTCGACGCTCGCCGAGACGCTCGCCGCGTTCTGATACCGATTACTGGTCAGCTCGCCGGTGATCGTGTTGAGCCGCGTCGCGACGTTGCTCTGGCGCGTGAGGTTCGTGCTGAACTGGACCGTCGGAATGAACTGCGCGTAGGCCGCGCGGACGGCGGTGCGGCTGCCGCGAACCTGCCCCTGCGCCTGGATCGCCGACGGCGCGTTGCGCTGCGCGGTCTCGATCGCACTGGCGAGCGTGATCGGCGTCCCGATATTGGTGTCGGATGCGACCGGGCCGTTCAGCGGCGCGGCGATCGGCGCGCCGGCGGGCGGCACCCCAGGGATCGGCGCCGGAATCTGCGCCGCCACCACGGCCGGAGCGGCCGCGACGAGCGCGAGAGCAACTGCATGTCGACCGCAGCGCGCGGCCGGCAGAGCGAACGATGGCATGTGAGGTTGGAACGAGGACCAGGAGCGTGTCGCGATAGAAACGCGCTCGCGCCGGGTTTCGTTAAAGCGCCGGCAGCGCGCGGAGGCGCGTGGCGAGGTCACGACCGCGACGGCGAAACCGGCACGGCGCGGTGAGATCGGTCACGGCTCAGCGGCGTGCGGTCGTGCAACGTTCACGCGCCCGCCGGGTAGGACGAGGCGCAAGATGCCGCCGGATGGGGCTGCAACCGAGTCGGAGCTGCGCATCACACGACCCGCCACTGCAGTCGTAAGGGCGTACCTGCCGCGAGGATCGTCCCCGTGACGTCGACCTCGTGGCCGACAGACGGCACTCCAGACCGGTCCGTACCCCTCGCCATCCGGCGAACCGCAGCGCCCGCGAAGCGTGAGACGCTTCGCGGGCGCTGCGTCGTCCGACGCCACTGGCGCTACGTTCCGGCCGATGTCTGCGGAGCCGCTCCCCTTCGAGATCCGGTCATCGCCCCTGCAGGGCGTCGGCGCGTTCGCCACGCAGCCGATTCCGGCCGGCACGCGCCTCGTCGAGTACGCCGGCGAGCGGCTGACCCCTGCCGAGGCGGACGCACGCTATCCGGACGTGCCGGGGGAGCGGCATCACACCTTTCTGTTCGCGATCGACGACGAGGTCGTGATCGACGCGGCGGTCGGGGGAAATGCGGCGCGATTCATCAACCACAGCTGCGACCCGAACTGCGACGCCGTGATCGACGACGGGCGCATCTGGATCGAGACGATCCGCGACGTCACGCCGGGGGAGGAGCTGGCGTACGACTACGCGTACGTGCTCGAGGAGCGGCACACCCCGGCCGCGAAACGACGCTTTCCCTGTTCGTGCGGCGCCGCGACGTGTCGCGGCACCATCCTCGCCAAGAAACGCTGAGTCGCCGGATCAGCGCGCCGAGCGCCCCGCGAGCTGCGGCGTCACGACGCTGAGCACCGATGCGGCCGCCGCGCGGTCGTCGGCGGTGAACGGATCGTCGCCGTTCGCGACCCGGTGCGAGGCGATGACTTCGTCGCACACGTCGCGCAGGCGCAGTCGGGTGCGCCGCGGCGTCGTCTCGGTGCGGGAATCGTTGCGGCGGTCGTCGAGCGAGAACGTCATGGTGCGGATTCCGGTCAGGGTCGTATGGATGACCTCGGTCTGGCGTGCCGGAGTGCACGCTGCGTGCCGAACCGATTCCCTCGACGATCGACGCGACGAGACGTGGCCCACATTTCGCCTTGGAACGCGGTCACTCGATGTCCGATTCGACGCAGTCTCGCCGTCCGCCACGCCGACCATGCCGCCGCTCCGCCGCCTCGCTCGACCGCTCGCCCTCGCTGCCGTCGTTGCGCTCGGGACCTTCGTGGCCTGCGACCGGGCGAAGCCACGGCGCGTCGCCGCTCGCTCGCTGCAGACGATCGAGTCGGGGGGCGACGTCAGCGCGAGCTGGAATCCCCAGGGGGTGACCGACGTCGCGGGCATCGATTCCGCCTCGTTGCACTCCGCGATCGGCGCGCGCGTCGCGGCGGGAGCGCCGGCCGGGATCGACGCGGACCACTGGGCCCACGTCACCCGCATCTACCGGCACTACGGCAACGCGCCGCTCTGGCTCGACGGCGACGGGCTGATCGCGAATCGTGTGCAGGCGATGACGGACGCGCTGCTCGCCGCCGACAGCGACGCGCTCGACGTCAGCCACTATCCGTTCGCCGACGTCGCGCAGGCGCTCCGCGACGTGCGGGCGGGGGCCGGGCGCGTCTCCGCCGAGCAACTCGCGAACGCGGACGTGCTGCTCACCGGCGCCTACGCGTCGCTCGGCGAGGACATGCTCGTGGGGCAGACCAGTCCGAAGGCGGCGAAGCAGAGCTGGCACATCGACCCGAGCGACGAGGCGATCGACGTGCAGCTCGTCTACGGGCTCGCGAACGACCGCCTCGACTCGGCGATCGCCGCGATGCGGCCGGCAAGTCCGTCGTACGACGGACTGCGCAAGGAGCTGGCGCGCTACCGGCGGCTCGCGGCGAACGGGGCGTGGGCCACGGTCCCGGCGGGCAAGGCGCTCAAGCCCGGCGAGCGCGACGCGCCGGCGAGGATCGAGGCGCTCCGTGCGCGCCTCACGGCGGAAGGGTACGCCGACGGCGCGCCCGACTCGACGGCGGCTCCTGGTGTCTACGATCGCGGACTCGCCGGCGCCGTCGCGCAGTTCCAGGCGGCGCACGCGATCGGCGTCGACAGCATCCTCGGCGCGGGAACGATCGCGTCGCTGAACCTGCCGGTCACGTACCGCCTCGCGCAGATCGCCGCGAACCTCGAGCGGCTGCGCTGGATGCCGCGCGACCTCGGCGATCGCTACGTGCTCGTGAACGTGCCTGCGTTCACGCTCGAGGCGCACGACAGCGGCCAGACGGTGCTCGAGATGCGCGTCGTCGTCGGGCAGGACTACGAAGGGAAGACGACGCCCGCGTTCGCCGATTCGATGGAGACGGTCGTCTTCCGCCCGTACTGGAACGTCACCGACGACATCGCGGCGCAGGAGATCTGGCCCAAGGTGCAGAGCAACCCCGGCTATCTCGAGTCGCAGAACATGGAGACGTATCGCGACGGCAACGAGACGCGCATCCGCCAGCGCCCCGGCGACAAGAACTCGCTCGGCTACGTGAAGTTCCTCTTCCCGAACGACTTCAACATCTACCTGCACGACACCCCGGCGCGCGCGCTGTTCGACAAGGACGTTCGCGCGTTCAGCCACGGCTGCATCCGCGTGCAGAAGCCGGACGAGCTGGCACAGTGGGCGCTCGGGTGGGACGCGGAGCGAGTGACGGAAGCGATGCGCGAGGGGCCGGACAACCGCAGCGTGAAGCTGCCGGCGAAGATCCCGGTGTTCATCACGTATCTCACGGCGTACACCGACGCGGACGGGCGTCTGCGGTTCGGGAACGACCTGTACGACCGCGACGACGCGCTCGTCAGCGCGATGCAGGCGTCGGTGCCGAGTGCGGCGGTGCAGCAGGCGGTGGAGACGCTGCGGTCGCTCGCGACGGGCGGTTGAGCGCGCGGAGGGCGAAGATCCAGCCGTGCGGGCGGGAGGGAGGAGGAAGGGAATCGGCGGGCCGGTGTATACTTCCCGGCCCGCCGTTCCCGTTTCCTCACACGTCGTCGCGTCGCTCATGTCGTCGAAGTCGCTCGTTCGTTCGTTCGTTCCGCTCGCCGCGCTCGCCGGCGCGGCTGCATTCACGGCCTGCGCGAGCGAAGGCACGCGGCAGAGCGTGTCCGCCGGTGAAGTCGCTCCAGCCGACGCGCGCGAGCAGCGCATCGACAGCGTGTCGCCGGCGCTGACTCCGGTCGTCGCCACGCCGGTCGCCACGCCGGTCGCCACCGGGGTCGCGACGAACGACTCGGTGGCGCCGAAGCTCATCGCCGGCCGCAACAAGCACGACGAGAACTCGTTCGCGGCGGCCATCCGGCAGGGCACGAAGCGGCTCGCGACGTGGCCCGCGGGCCCGACGCCGGCGCCCGGCGCGCTGCTCCCGGGCAAGCGCATCATCGCGTACTACGGCAATCCCCATTCGAAGAAGATGGGGGTCATCGGCGAGTACCCGGAGCAGCAGATGCTGGGGATGCTCGACAAGACCGTGGCGCAGTGGAAGGCGGCCGACCCGTCGACGCCCGTCATGCCGGCGATTCACCTCGTGGCGGTCGTCGCGCAGGGCGACCCGGGGCCGGACGGCGGGTGGCGGCGGCGCGAGACGCCGCAGATGATCGAGAAGACCTATGGCTGGGCGAAGAGCCGCAACGGCGTGCTGTTCCTCGACATCCAGGCGTCGCACAGCACGCTCCAGAAGGAGCTGCCGCTGCTCCTCAAGTACCTCGAGCGCCCCGACGTGCACCTCGGCATCGACCCCGAGTTCTACATGCACTACAAGCGCGAAGGAGTGCGGCCGAGCGCGAAGGTGGGGCAGATGATGGCGAGCGACGTGAACTACGCGATCCAGACGCTCGACCGCCTCGTCACCGAGAAGAAGATCCCGCCGAAGGTGCTCGTCGTGCACCGCTTCCGCACGGACATGACGCCCGACTACCAGAACATCCGGCCGACGAAGAACGTGCAGGTCGTGATGCACATGGACGGCTGGGGCCCGCCGTGGCTCAAGTTCGACTCGTATCATCACTACGTCGTGAACGAGCCGGTCCAGTTCACCGGGATGAAGATCTTCTACCACAACGACACGAAGAAAGGCGACGCGCTGCTCACGCCGAAGGAGGTGTTGCAGCTCAAGCCGCGCCCGCTCTACATCCAGTATCAGTGACCGACCCCGGCGGGTCGTCGATCGACCGCGCGATCGGCCGCACCCCTGTCGTGCGCCTGTCGCGCGTCGTCGAGCCCGGGATGGCCGAGCTGTGGGTGAAGGTCGAGGGGGTGAACCCGGGCGGCTCGATCAAGGACCGCACCGCGTTAGGCATGATCACCGACGCCGAGGCGCGCGGGCTGTTGAAGCCCGGCGGCACGATCGTCGAGCCGACGTCGGGGAACACGGGCATCGGCCTCGCGCAGGTCGCCTCGGCGCGCGGCTACCGGCTCATCCTCTGCCTCCCGGCGCAGATGAGCGAGGAGCGCAAGCGCACGCTCCGCGCGTACGGCGCGGAGCTCGTGCTGACCGACCCCGAGCGGCGCATGCTCGCGGCGATCGAGGAGGCCGAGCGCATCCGCGACACGACGGGGGCGTGGATGCCGAACCAGTTCGCCAACCCGGCGAACCCGCGCGTGCACTACGAGACGACGGGGCCGGAGCTGTGGGAGCAGATGGACGGCCGCGTCGACGCGTTCGTCTACGGCTCGGGGACGGGGGGGACGATCGCCGGCGTCGGGCGCTTCCTGAAGGAGCGGGTGCCGAACGTGCTCGTCGTCGCCGTCGAGCCGGGACGCTCGCCGGTCCTGTCGGGTGGGCAGCGCGGCCAGCACCAGTTCCAGGGAATGGGGCCGGGCTTCGTGCCGCCGAACTTCGACTGGAGCGTCGTCGACCGCGTGGTGCAGGCGTGGGAGGAAGACGCGTTCCCGATCGCGCGGCGGCTCGCGCGCGAAGAAGGGCTGTTCGTCGGGATGTCGACCGGCGCGATCACGTGGGCCGCGTTGGGCGTCGCGCGCGAACTCGGCGCAGGGAAGCGGGTCGTGATGATCGCGCCGGATTCAGGGGCGCGGTATCTCTCGACGACGCTGTTCACCGTCGAGGACGACCCGCCGATCTGAGCGCGGCGGGTCGTCCTCGACGCCGACCGTCAGGCGCCGCGTCGGCGACGCAGAGCGCCCAGCGCGAGGAGACCGCTCGCCATGAGGGCGAGCGTGGCCGGCTCGGGAGCGGCAGTGACCCCGATGGGTCCGACGTTCAGGTCATCGAGAAAGAGCAGCGAACTGCCGTTCGGCGTGCTCGCGCGGAAGCCGACCTGGTCGACGTTCCCGAAGCCGGCGCCGAGCGTCGTGAGCACCGGTGTGGTCGTGAGCGTCAGCAGTTGCGTGGCGACCTCGACACCGCCCAGCCGCCCGACGATGAACACGCTCGTCGAGCCGACGTTGATGCCCGGGCCGGTCACGCCGGCGACGGGGAGGACGGCCATCTGGCTGAAGGCGCCACTCAGCAACGAGAACGACCCGCCACCGGTGCGTGAGATCGTCGATGCGGCGCCTCGCGTGAACGCGAACCTGGTTCCCGACGCGTTTCCGGTCCCGAATCGCGTATCGAGCGAGAGGAACAGGTCGAACGTCAGCGGGCCGGCAGTGGTGAAGAACTCGTAGTTGCCGCTCGTCGACTCGAAATCGACGGCCTGCGCGTGTGCGCGGCGGGCGGGGGTCGCGACGAGCGCGAGCAGGGTGAGCGAAGCGACGGTACGAACGCGAAGCGACATCGGCGGCGGGATCGGAGGGAAAGCGAGCGGGCAGTGCTCGGAGGACGGGTCGAGATCGTCGCAGGGGCGAATTTCGCTCCATCACAGCGGCGAGCTCGTCTGCACCGCCGGCGCGGTGACACACGTTAACGCACGAGATGCCGGACGGATACGTCTTCGTGGCCTCGTCGTGCGCCGCGCGCAGAGCGCCGGCCACCCCGGGACCGGGGTCAGTTCCCCGCGTTCGCGTACTGCTCCGACGGCGACGGCACCGCAGAGACGTTCACGTCGATCGGGAGGCGCACGCCGTTGTGGCTCTCGACGACGTCGAGCCGCCCCTGCCAGACGTCGGCGAACGCATGCCCGACGTCGGTCGGCCCCTTGTCGGTCGAGAAGTTGCGCCCGCTGGCGACCCAGACCGTCGGGCGCTCCGGGCTCTCGAATGCGGCGAACACGTCGACGAGGTCGTCGTGCACGCGGGCGGCGTTGTGCGCGTGCACGTAGACGCCGGGGCGGTAGCGGCCGTCGGCGAGCACGCGGGCGGTCCACTCGCGGTAGTAGGCGCGCATCGCCTCGGGCATGCGCTCCATCCGCTCGATGTCGAGGAAGATCACCGTGCCGTGCGCGAAGCCCTCCGCCGCCGCCCTCGCCACCGCGTCCGTTCCGTCCCGCCGCCCGCGCGGCGCGCTGACGAAGTGGGCATTGCACGACGCTCCCCGGCGCGTCGCCGAGGCCGCCGCCTTGCTCGTCGGGCTCGGCGTGCGTCCCCACGTCTGCTGGCCGACGTAGATGACGGCCATCCCCCACCCCATCCCCTGCAGCCGCTCGCGCGTCCCGGCCCACGAGCCGTCGCGGTGGCAGGGCGCGGGCAGATAGTAGCCGACCCAGCGATAGCGACCGGCGTCCTTCCACGCTCGCATCGCGCGGTCGCCCGGATACACGTTCGTGTCGAAGCCGAGGTGCGTCGCGGTCGTGACGGCGGCGAGGTCGAGCGGAAGCTCGGCCGCGCGCGCGGCGGCATCGGCGACGGCGCTCGGGAGGACAGCCGGCTCGAGCCGCCAGAGGTGTGGCAGGGCGAGCAGTGCCCCCGCACCGAGGCACGCCGCGCGCGCGGCTGGGCGCCACCGATGGCCACGCGCGGCGAGGCGCGCAGCGATCGAGCGGTGAACGGAGTGATGCAGGTCACGAAGCATGTGATGTCAATGCTACGCGTCCCGGCGACTCGGGGTCCTGGCCGTGCGCGCGAGTTTCCTGAGGCGCTGACTGCGCGATCAGGCCTTCCGGCGCCGAACGGGCACGCGACGTTCATCGCCGCACCGCATCCGCGGTCTCGGCCGCCCGCCGCGTACGGCTCTTGCACTTCCCCGCGCCTGATCTACCGAGGATGCACCGATCCATTTTGGGAGGCCAGACCATGCAGTCCGTGACCCGTTACCGCTCTACCCTGCTTCTCGGCGCCGCGCTCGCGCTCGGCGCATGCTCGAAAGCCGATTCGACGGCCGACTCGGCGGCGGCCGTGGCCGCCTCGGATTCGATGGCGATGATGAAGAACGACTCGACGGCCATGGGGGCCGGCGCGATGAGCGCCGCCAACATCGCGGCGGCGGTCGGCATGACGAACATGAACGAGATCAACGCCGGCAAGCTGGCCCAGGACAAGGCCACCAACGCCGACGTGAAGGCGTTCGCGAAGCAGATGGTCGACGAGCACCAGATGATGCAGTCGCAGCTCGACTCGCTCTCGCAGGCGAAGGGGATCGTGCCGCAGCCGCCGCAGCCGATGGCGGAGGAGATGACGAAGATGGCCGATCAGACGACGACGATGCTGAACGAAAAGGCGAAGGGCGCCGAGTACGACCGCGCGTACATCGAGTCGCAGGTGGCCGGTCACCAGAAGGCCGTGAACGACCTCCAGGCCTTCTCGAACTCGGCGACGGATCCGGACCTCAAGGCGCTGATCGACGCCGCGATCCCGAAGGTGCAGGGGCACCTCGACAAGGCGCAGCAGATCCAGGCGTCGCTCGCGAAGATGTGATGCGTCGCCTTTCTCTTCAGTTCGCCGTGGCGGCGAGCGCGGCGCTCGCCGCGCTCGCCTGCACGCCCGAGCCGAACTCGACGCCGCCGGCGGCGAACGACACGGCTGCGGCGCCGGCGACACAGCAGTCGCTCAGCCCGAATCCGAGCATGGGGGACAGCACGAGCGGGATGTCCGGACGGACAGGACAGCCGGGAGTGGCTGGTGACACGATGGGTGCGCGCGGCAAGGCGGCAGGAGTCCCGCGGCCGTAGGCAGCCGGGGTGATGGCCGGACGGCGGGGCGCATGGCGGTGGGGTGAGCAGCGTTTCCTCTCGACGTCGCGTTAATGGAGCGGTCCCTCGCACCATCGACCCCGTCCCCGCCGTCATGTCCCCCACTCTCCCGTGCCCCCGCCGAGTGTTGTTGCGCTCGGCCATCCTCGTCGTGCTGCCGCTGCCACTGTTCGCGCAGAGCGCGCAGCCGGCGGCGAGCGCCCGCCCGAGCGCCTGGTCGGCGCGCGAGGTGCTCGCGACCGAGACGTATACGAAGCCGGCCGCGGAGATCGAGCGGCTCGTGACGGCGCCGCGCTACAAGAACGTCGCGCTGACCAATCTGAGCCCGGACCGGAAGTACTTCCTGACCACCGTCACGGCGGACATGCCGACCGTGCAGCAGTTCGGGAAGCCGCACACCTACTTCGCCGGTCTGCAGGTCGACACGAGGGCGAACCGGGCGCGCGCGCTGACGACGCGCGGCAGCTCGGGGATCGCGCTCGTCGACGCGGCGACGGGGGAGCGGCGCGCGGTGCAGATGCCGGCCGGCGCGACGGCGTCGAGCCCGAAGTGGTCGCCGGACGGGAAGCGTGTCGCGTTCATCGCGAACTTCGACGACGCGTCGCGGCTGTATGTCGCCGACGTCGCGACCGGGCGGTCGCGGCAGCTCAGCACGGTGCCGCTGCTCGCGACGCTCGTGACCGACGTCGACTGGACGGTGGACGGCAAGTCGCTCGTGACGGTGCTCGTACCGAGCGGGCGCGGCGCGGCGCCGACGCGGCCGGCGGTCGAGACGGGGCCGCTCGTGCGGCTCACCGACGGGCACAAGGACAAGACGCGGAACTACGCGAGCCTGCTCCGAGATCCGTACGACAAGGCGGGGCTCGAGTACTACGCGACCGGCCAGCTCGCGCTCGTCGACGCGACGAGCGGCGCCGTGAAGCGCGTCGGGGCGCCGGCGCCGATCTTCTCGGTCGAGGCGTCGCCGACCGGATCGCACTTCATCGTCACGACGATGAACAAGCCGTACTCGTACATCGTGCAGTACGGCGCGTTCGGGCAGACGACGGCGATCTGGGACGCCGCGGGCACGACGGTCGCCGAGCTGTCGAGGCGTCCGCTGCGCGAGAGCGATGGCGGTGGCGACGACGCCGGCCCGCCGGGCGCCGCGCGCGCCGGCGCGGACACGGCGCGCCGCGACTTCACGTGGCTGCCGAACGGAACGCTCGCGTTCCTGCAGCAGGAGCCGGCCGCGGGCGGGCGTCCATCGACGGACAGCACCGCGTCGGCCGGGGCGGCGACGGGCGCGACGGGTGACGCGCCCGTCAACGTGGCGCCGGCGAACGGCGCGCAGGCGGGGCGCGGCGGCATGGGCGGTCCGGGCGGCGCCGCGACGCGCCGCCGCGATCGCCTCGTCGCGTGGGCGCCGCCGTTCGACGCCTCGAGCCGCAAGGTGCTGTTCGAGAGCGACACGCGGATGAGCGGCGTGCTGTTCAACGCCGACGCCAGCATGGCCTTCGTGGCCGAGAACGCGAACGGGGTCGGGACGGTGTACGCGACCTACTTCAACGAGCCCGGGAAGCGCTACACGCTGTGGCGGATGCGCGGCCAGACGGCGAGCGTCGGTGGCGGACGCGGCGGCTTCGGCGGCGGGCGCGGCGGCGGCGGCGACGACTCGCTGTCGTTCTACCAGAACCCTGGCGCGCTCGTGACGCAGCCGGGGCGCGTCGGGACGCCCGCGGCGCTCGTCTCGAGCGACGGGTCGACGGCGTACCTCGCCGGCACCCGCTACGACCGCGAGTGGCAGAAGGCGGCGCCGCGCGGCTTCGTCGACCGGGTCGAGATCAAGACCGGGAAGAAGACCCCGGTCTTCATGAGCTCGACCGAGCTCTACGAAACGGTCTCGGCGCCGCTCGACGACGACTACACGAAGTTCGTCGTGATGCGCGAAGGGCCGAAGACGATCGCCGACGCGTGGCTGCGCGACACGAAGACGGGGCAGACGACGCAGCTCACGCACAACGTCGACTACACCCCCGAGTTCACCGCCTTGCAGCGCCGCCGCATCGCCGTGACGCGGCCGGACGGGTACCGCTTCTACGTGAACGTCACGCTGCCGGCCAACTATCAGGCGGGCACGCGCCTTCCCGGGATGTTCTGGTTCTACCCGTACGAGTACACCGACCAGGCGAGCTACGACCGCACGCTGCGGACGCAGAACATCAACGCGTTCCCGAACGCCGGCCCGCGCACGATCGAGTACTTCGCGACGCAGGGTTACACGGTCGCGAACTTCGACCCGCCGATCGTCGGCACGACGGGGCGGATGAACGACAACTACATCTCGGACCTGACGGCGGATCTGCTCGCGGTGATCGACGAGCTCGACAAGCAGGGGCTCATCGACCGCGCGCGGCTCGGCATCGGCGGACACTAGCTACGGCGCGTTCAGCACGCTCAACGCGATGACGCGCACGACGCTCTTCAAGGCCGGCATCGCGGGCGACGGCATGTACAATCGCTCCCTGACGCCGAACGGCTTCCAGAGCGAGCGGCGCGACTTCTGGGAGGCGCAGCGCACGTACCTCGACATGTCGCCGTTCTTCTACGCCGACAAGCTGTCGGGCGCGCTGCTCATGTACCACTCGATCGAGGATCAGAACGTCGGCACCGACCCGATCATCTCGGTGCGCATGATGCACGCGCTGCAGGGGCTCGGCAAAACGGCGTCGCTGTACATGTATCCGTACGAGGACCACGGGCCGGCGACGAAGGAGACGCTGCTCGACCAGTGGGCGCGGTGGACGGCGTGGATCGATCTCTACGTGAAGAACGGCGAGAAGAAGGCGCCGGGGGCGATGGACACGAAGGCGATCCAGTGAGCTGACCGGTCGCCCCCCGGTCGTGTCCTTCGCAGCGCCGGAGGGGCACTACCGGGGGGTGAGCGCGTCGATCCACGCCGGCAACAACACCGCACGCAGATCGTCGGGCCGACGGCCGGTCGCATCGAACGTCGTCGTGAAGAGCTGCCGCGCCCGTCTCGCGTCGCCGAGCCGCAGCGCGCTCACGACGGCGCCGTCGTGCAGGAGCGACGGCGCGATCCATCGCACGCCGCGTCGTTGCGCGGCGACGAGCGTGTCGGCCGCCGTCGCCGCGGCGGCCCAGTCCCACCCTTCGAGCGCGCGGAGAAAGCTCACCGCGGCGACGGCCTCGTTCGGCGCTCCCGTTCGCGCGAGAAACTCGAACAGGCGCGCGTAGAGCGCCGAGTCGACGACGCCGGCGGTACCGCCGTGGACGTCGTCGAGCACGTCGGCCGTGTGGCTGGTGAATCGCATCCAGTCGACCGGCGCGCGCCCCGTGGCGAGCACGTTCTCGAACGCGGCGCGCCGATACAGTGCGTCGCGCGTCTCGTCGGCGTCCCCCCTCTCTGCGCCGGCGTCGTGAGCCGCCGAGCCGCCCGCCCGCCGTTCCCACGCCGCCCGCGTCGCCCTGCCTAACGCGAGCGCCTTCGCGCGCGGCAGGTCGACCGGACTGCGTGCGACGGCGGAGAACGGGGTGCGCCACCCGCGCATCGCCGCGACCGGGTCGAAGCGGCCCGTGCCGAGGTCGCGGAATCCCGTGGCGCGCGCTCGCATGAAGCGCGTCCGCTCCGCGCCGAGGTCGAGCACGGGGTAGAAGTCGGAGTTCACGGGGCGCCAGCGGTCGAGCAGCGGCGCGAGTGCGGCGCGGTCGATGAGCCGCGCGCTCGCGAGACTGAGCGAGTCGAGCGGCAGGGTGCGGCGGAGGTCGGCGCCTAACGCGGGGAGTGCCAGCGCGCGCCAGTCGGGCGCCGGGACGCGCGCCGCGTTCGTCGCGACGACGAGAATGTCGCCGGCGGAGACGAGGTAGATGTCGTACGCGCGGAAATTCCGGTGCAGCGCGGCGAGCACGTCGAGCACGAGCCGGTCGTCGATCTCGTAGAGGTGCAGCCACTGCCCGAAGATGCCGTTCGGCGTGAGCCACCCGCTCACTCGGCCGTAGAACTCGTTCGTGAACAGGCCCGAGACGCCGCTCACCCACGGGTTCGACGGCTCGGAGACGATGACGTCGAACTTCTCGTCGCTCGCCGAGAAGAAGCTCTTCGCGTCGTCGAGCACGAAGTGCGACCGCGGGTCGTCGAAGACGCGCCGGTTCGCGGGGTAGAACTGGCGCGAGCCGTCGATCATCGCGGGCTCGATGTCGATCGTCGACAGCCGTTGAAGCGCGGGGCTCGCGAGCAGCAGGTGCGACGTCATCCCGGAGCCCTGCCCGATGACGGCGGCCGAGCGCGCGGCCGGCGCGTGGACGAGGGTGAGGAGGGGGAGGAGCGCCTGCGTCACCTGGTCGCCGGCGAGCGGGCGCCTGACCGTGTCCGCGGGAGACGGTCGCACCCAGTCGACCGTCAAGGACGCGTCGGGCTTGCCGTTCGTCGCGAGCGAGATCGTGTTGCCGTTCTTCGCCTGCCGCACGCTGACGGTGGCCGTCCGTCCGTCGCGGTAGAAGAGCATCCGCATGTCGTCCGGCGACGTGACGCTCGCGTAGCGGTACACGCCGCTCGTCAGCGTCGCCGGGTGGAAGGGGGTGCGGATGGCGACCGCGAGCAGCATCGCGAACGTCGCCGGGACGACGACGAAGGTCGTGGTCCGCTCACTCGCGAGGCCGAAGCGCACGAGCAGCACGAAGCCGAGCGCGACGTCGACGAGCGCGCCGGCGACGAGCAGCCACTTGAGGCCCAGCAGCGGCATGAGCACGAGCCCGGCGAGCGCCGCGCCGACGATGGAGCCGAGCGTGTTCACCGCGTAGACGCGGCCGATGGCGCCCTCGCCGGCGCCGAGGACGTAGAGCGTGCGCGTGATGAGTGGGAGCGTCATGCCGGCGCAGAACGTCGCGGGAAGCATGACCGTGAGGCAGAGCAGGTAGCGCGCGAGCGAGAAGAGCGTGTACCCCTGGGCCGTCGTGTCGAGTGCGCTCAGCAGCTCGACCATCCAGTCGTACGACCGGAGATAGAGCGGGAGCGTCGCGATCGCGACGCTCCCCATGATCCACTGCACGATGCCCAGCGTGCGGACCGGGTCGGCGAGACGGTCGGCGCGGGCGCGCACCCACCAGGCGCCTGACGCGAGGCCGAGGATGAACACCGAGAGCATGATCTCGAACGAGTGCGTCGCGCTGCCGACGACGAGTGAGAGCATGCGGAGCCAGGCGACCTCGTAGACGAACGAGGCGACGGCGGTGCCGAACGCGACGACGAGGAGCAGTGTCGCGAGGGAGCGATCGGCGCGTTCGTTCGGCGTCGATCGCGTCGAGATGGGTGCGCTCTCGCTCTCCGTCGATCGAATCCCTCGAAGCGGGGGGGGCTCAATGGCAGAGCTCGGCGCGAGGGTCAGCGCGTACGCGAGTGCTGCCACGGCCACGTTGATTCCCGCCGCCACGAGCAGCGTTCCCGGAAGCCCGACCGCCGCGAGCAGCCAGAACCCGGCGACGAGCACCCCCGCCGCCGCTCCCAGGCTGTTCGTGAAGTAGAGCAGCGCGAGCGTGCGCCCGGGGGCATCGGGCATGCGACGGATCGCGCCGGCGCTCATGAGCGGGAACGTCGCGCCCAGCAGCACCGACTGCGGCAGGATCAGCAGCGCCGCGACGACCCATTTCGCCACGACGATCGCCGGCCCCGGCGGGAGCGCCGGAAGCAGCGTGCTGTAGGCGGCGCCCGTGACCGCGAGAAAGAGGGGATGAAAGAGCGCGCCGAGCGCCCCCGCGCCCAGCTCGACGAGCGCGTACAGCCGCAGCGGATCGCGCAGCTCCGCCGAGCGGCGCCCGACGACCCAGGCGCCCACCGACATGCCGCCGAGGAAGATGACGAGGACGATGATCTGCGCGTACGCGCTGTGACCGACGAACAGGCCGAGGTAGCGGCTCCAGATCGACTCGTACATCAATCCGGCGGCGCCGGAGATCGTGAACAGAAAGAGCAGCAGAGGCACTGATGTCGGGGCTCGGTGACGGCTGGGGCTCGGTCCCGGCAGCTCAGAGTGTGATCACGACCTTGCCGAACGTCGCGTTCGACTCGAGCCGCTCGTGCGCGCTCGCGAGGGCGCTCAGCGCGAACACCGAGTCGACCACGGGCCGCACGCGCCCGTCCTCGAGGAACGGGGCGACCTCGGCGGCGAAGTGGCGCGTGACGGCGATGCGCTCTTCGAGCGGGCGCGCACGGAGCACGGTGCCGCGCAGCGTCAGTCGGTTGCGGAGCAGCGGTCGGTAGTCGATCTCGCCGCGCGCGCCGGCCATCGTGCCGACGAGGATCACGCGACCGCGCGGCGCCATCACCCCCAACGTCGCGGCGAGGTACGGGCCACCGACGAGGTCGAGCGCGACGTCGACGCCGCGGCCGGCGGTGTGCTCACGAACGAACGGCACGAGGGCGGACGACACGCCCGCCGCGCCGGTCGCCACGGCGTCGGGCACCGCGTCGGTCGGCAGCGCGAGCCCCGCGTCGAGCCCGGCGACCTCGCGCGCGCGGTCGAGCTTCTCCGCCGTGCGCGCGGTGCCGAACGCGCGGAGGCCGAAGGCGCGCGCCACCTGCACGGCCGCGAGTCCGACGCCGCTGCCGACGGCGTGGATCAGCACGGTCTCGCCCGGGCGCGCGTCCGCCTGCCGCAGCGCGTCGTGCGCGGTGATGAACGCCTCGGGAACCGCGGCGGCGTCGGTCCACGACAGGCGCTCCGGGATCCGCGCCACGGCGCGCTCGTGCGTCGCGAGGTACTCCGCGTGCGCGCCGCCGCCGACGAGGCCCCAGACGCGATCCCCGCGCTGCCACGCACTCGCGCCCGTGCCCGAGGCGACGACCTCGCCGGCGAACTCGATGCCGGGGACGTCGGCGGGCGCGCCCGGCGGGGCCGGATAGTTCCCGCGCCGCTGCAGGAGGTCCGCGCGATTGAGGGCCGAGGCGCGCACGCGCACGAGGATCTGCTCGTGGCCGGGCGTCGGCGTCGGGCGCTCCTGGATCTCGAGCACCTCGGGGCCGCCGGGGCGGGTGATGATGGCAGCGCGCATCGGATCAGGCACGGGTCATCGCCGCACGCGCACGGCGGATCGTGAGCGACCGGAACCGCATCGCGCTCACGGCCGCGCGACGAGCCGCGCGCGCGCGCCCGGCGACTGGCGGAGCGTGATCCGTGACTGCGGCCTGACGGTCTGCCCCGGAACCAACTGCATCGACCACCGCGCCGCGAGCGTGGCGAGCACGAGGATCAGCTCCGTCCACGCGAACTGCTCGCCGATGCAGATGCGCGTGCCGCCGCCGAACGGGAAGTAGGCGAACCTGGGGCGCGCGCCTCGCTCGTCGCCGTCGTCGCGCGCCGACTCGGCGGCCGCCGCCCGCGTCCACCGCTCGGGGCGGAACGCCTCGGGCTCCGGCCACCACCGCGCGTCGTGGTGCGCGACCCACGGCGACGTGATGACACCCCACCCGGGCTCGATCGTCACGCCGCCGACCTCACACCGCTCGGCGCAGATTCGACCGATCGCATACGCGGGGGGAAAGAGGCGCATCGACTCGGCGATCACGGCGCGGGTGTAGGGAAGGCGCGGCAGATCGTCGATCGTCGGCACGCGCCGCGCGTCGGACGTGCCCAACACACCGTCCAGCTCGGCGTGCAACTGCGCCTCCGCGTCTCGGATGCTGGGCGAGCAGGTACCACGTCCAGGCGAGCGCGTTCGCCGTCGTCTCGTGGCCGGCGAGGAAGAGCGTCATCACCTCGTCGCGGAGCTGGGTGTCGCTCATCGGCTCGCCGTCGGTCTCGTCCGGGTCGGTCGCGACGAGGAGCATCGACAGCAGGTCGCCGCGCTCGGCCGCGTCCGCGCTCCGCCGGCGCTCGGCGATGATGCCGGAGACGATGGTGTCGAGCCGCGTGCGCGCGGTGGCGAAGCGGTTGGCCGGCGGCACCGGGAGGCGGACCATCCACCGCGCGATCGGCAGAAAGGCGAGGGGCGCGAAGCGCATGGCGTCGTGCATCGCCGCTGCCACGGCGCGGGCGCGGTCGCCGACGTCGGTGCCGAAGAGCGTCTCGCCGGCGATGCCCAACGTCAGCGCCGTCATCTCCGCCGCGACATCGACCACGGCGCCGGGGCCTGCCGCGGACCAGCGGTCGCTCCACCGCGCGGCCGCGGTGGTCATGGCGGAGGCGTATGCGGCGATGCGCTCGCGGTGGAACGCCGGCTGCGCGAGTCTGCGCTGGCGGCGGTGCACGTCTCCCTCGCTCGTCAGCAGGCCGTCGCCGAGGAGGAGACGGAGACCGCGGTGCGCGTAGCCGCGCACGAAGTGGCGCTGCCGCGTCACGAGGACGTCGCGGGCGTCGTCGGGATGGCCGACGAAGACGAACGTCTGCCCGATCGCCGGGAAGACGACCGTGTCGCTCAGCCGGGCGAGGCGGACGAGCAGCGCGCGCGGGTCGCGGGCGAGCGCGAGCGTGTACTCGCCGGGCCAGCGGGCGCGCAGCCGCGCGGCCTGGCGGTGGAGGGCGGGAGCGGGGGTGACGGCGGTCATGTCGTCCGTCGCTTCGCGCGGGATGACGGTGGCATGCAGGCTCAGGAGGGCTCGCGACCGGCGGAATGTATGTCGAAATC
Source organism: uncultured Gemmatimonadaceae bacterium (assembly GCA_963843845.1). Lineage (GTDB taxonomy): Bacteria > Gemmatimonadota > Gemmatimonadetes > Gemmatimonadales > Gemmatimonadaceae > Gemmatirosa. The sequence goes on from CAWJMB010000002.1 coordinate 847,833, forward strand.
GTGTCGCCCCGATCGTCGATGCGGAGCCGCACGGGGCGTCCGTGTGCCGCGTGTGAAACTCTTCGGGCGGGGCGGGCGTACATCGGCGGGTGATGTAAGTGCATGCTTGCACACCCCGCCCGGTTCGCGTAGCGTTGTCCGCTCGCCGCTCGACCCACCGGTCCCTTCCGTCTCGCGCATGATCGACAACCGGGCACGCCTGCTGGACGCTGCCGCGAAAGTGTACGCAGAGTACGGCTACCGCGGCGCGACCACGCGGAGAATCGCCGTGGCTGCCGGCGTCAACGAAGTCACGCTCTTCCGCACGTTCGGCTCGAAGGCCGCACTGCTCGACGAGGCACTGTGTTGTCGCGCCGCGTCGGTCGGCGCCGGCCGCGCCATGCTGCCGGCCGAGCCGCACGACCCGGAGCGCGAGCTGACCGAGTGGGCGACGGTGCAGCTCGAGCGCTTTCGCGAGGCCGGGTCGCTGTTGCGGAAGTCGCTCAGCGAGTTGGAGGAGCGCCCCGAGGGGCCCTGCGTCGCGCACGCGGTCGCCGACGTCGCCGAGGAGCTGCGCGCGTACATGCGGCGGTTGGCGGACGTCGGGCTCGTCGACTGGTCGGCCCTCGACGAGGACGAGCTGGGGCGCCAGCGAGCGCGCCGGCGCGCTCCGGCGGCCCGGCGCGACGCGCTCCGGTCGGAGGACGCCCACGCCGCCGGCACGATGCTCGTCTCCGCGCTGTTCGGCGACGCGATGGGGCGCTCCGCGATGCCCGGGCTGTATCCCGAGCCGGTGGACCGGGCGCCGGCGCTCTACGTCCGCCTCTTTCTGCGAGCCATTCGCTGCGCCCCGGCGGCGCGCCGCATCGCTCGCGCCACTGCCACGCAGACCCGTTCATGAACGCATTTCCGAGGGGCGTCGCATTCACGCTGGCGGCGGGCGTCGCGCTCGTCGCATCGTCGTCGGGTGCGCAGACGCCCGCCGCGCGGGTGCCGGCCGCGCCCGTCGCGGCGACCCCCCTGTCGCTCGACGAGGCCATCCGGCTCGCAGAGGGTGAGAGCGAGGCGGTGCGCATCGCGCAGGCCGGCGTGCTGCGGGCGCGCGGGCAGCAGTCTCAGGCGCGCGCGCAGTACCTGCCGCAGCTCAACGGCTCGGCCAACTATCAGCGCGCGCTGCAGAACCAGTTCCAGGCGATCTCGAGTCAGGCGCCGGTCGACACCCAGACCGGGCCGCGGCTCTCGTCGCTCTGCGCGCCGGCCATCTCCGAGACGGCGACGCCGGCCGAGCGACAGGCTGCGTTGCAGCAGGCGCAGACGTGCGCGTCGAGCGGCGACGCGCTGGGCGGGATCTCGCGCATCTTCGCGTCGCCGTACACGCTGACGCTCGGGCTCACGGGGTCGCAGACGGTCTACTCCGGCGGGCGCGTGCAGGCGTCGAACCAGGTCGCGAACGCGACGCGCCGCAGCGCGGAGATCGGCGTCGTGGCGGCGCGCGCGCAGCTGCAGCTCGACGTCGCGCAGGCGTACTACGGCGCGGTGCTCGCCGACCGGCTCGTGCAGATCAGCGAGTCGTCGTACGTGCAGGCGGAGCGGACGTACCGGCAGACGAGCCTCGCGTCGCAGGTCGGCAACGTCGCCGAGTTCGATCTGCTGCGGGCGCGCGTGACGCGCGACAATCAGCGCCCCGTGCTGATCCAGGCGCGCGCGGCGCGCGACGTCGCGTACCTGCAGCTGCGGCAGCTCCTCAACCTGCCGTCGACGCGCCCGCTCGCGCTGACGACGACGCTGCCGATCGCCGGGCCGTCGACGAGCGGGCCGCAACCGCGCGCCGCCACCGCGCCGTCGATCGCCCCATCGACCGCGCCCGAGCGCGCGCACGGCGATCGCGATCTCGAATCCGATGCCGCTCGACTTCGACCCGGCCGAGATCCTCGCCGACGACCCGCGCGTCCGGGCGGCGGTCGACAGCGTGGCGCAGCGCGCCGACACGTCGTCGCGCGACCGGGCGAGCGCGCGGCAGTCGCGCGAGAACGTGACCGTGCAGCGCAACCTGCTGCGTCAGGCGCGCGCGCAGCGGCTGCCGCAGATCGGGCTCGACGAGCGTGTATCAGCGCTTCGCGTATCCGAGCGGCGGCTTCCTGCCGATCCCGAGCTCGTTCAATCAGCTCTACCCCAACTGGACGGTCGCGCTGGGCGTCTCGCTGCCGATCTTCACCGGCGGGCGCATCCGCGGCGACGAGCTCGTCGCCGAAGCCGGTCTGCGCGAGGCCGAGCAGACGGCGCAGCAGGTCCAGGAGCTCTCCGCGCTCGACGCGCAGGTCGCGCTCTCGGCAGCTGGCGCAGGCCGAGGCGACGTGGCTCGCGAGCGAGCGGCACGGCGGAGCAGGCGGATCGCGCGTACACGATCTCGGAGGTGCGCTTCCGCGAGGGGATCTCGACGCTCGTGGAGCTGTCGGACTCACGGCTGTTGTTGCAGCAGGCGCAGACGAACGCGGCCACGGCGGCGCGCGACCTCCAGATCGCGCGGCTCAAGCTGTCGCTGCTGCGCGACCTGCCGCTCACGTCGTCGTCGGCCGCGCAGCAGCAGAGCGGGTCGCGTCAGGGCGCGGCGGGCGGGAGCGGCGGGCAGCAGCAGGGCGGTTCATCATCGACTCAGCAGCGGTCCGCGGGGAGTTCGGCGGGCGGCTTCCAGACAGCCGGCGTCGCCGGCGGGGGCGTTCCATGAGAGGCACGAGCAGGTTCGGTCGGGGAGGGTTCGGTGGCGTGGGGCTCGGCGGCGTCGGTTTGCGAGGCGTCGCGTTCGGCACGGTGGCGCTGAGCGCCGCGACGGTGGGCGCGTGCGGCGAGAAGGACGCGGCGGCGAACGATTCGACCGCGGCCGCGGCGGCGGTGATGACGGTCGGGGCGGAGAACGTCGCGGTCGTTCGCACCGACACCATTCAGAGTGGTCCCGGCGCTCTCCGGCTCGCTCCAGCCCGAGCGGCAGGCGACGATTCGCGCCGAGGCGGCAGGCACGGTGACGCGGACCTACGCCGAGGCGGGGCAGCGCGTCGGGCGCGGCACCGTGCTCGCGCGCATCGAGACGACCGGGCTCACCGACCAGGCGGCTCGCCGCGCGCGCGAACGTCGCGTCGGCGCGCGCTCGGGTACGAGACCGCGCAGCGCAACGCGGAGCGGTCCGACCGGCTGCTCGCGGCCGGCGCGATCGCGGCGCGCGACGCGGAAGGGGCCCGGGCGCAGGCGAGCGCGGCGCAGGCGCAGCTCAGCGCGGCGCAGGCGCAGCTCGCGAGCGTGCAGAAAGCAGCTCGGCAACACGAGCCCGAGCGCGCCGTTCGCCGGCGTCATCGGGGTGCGGAGCGGTCAGCGAGGGCGACGTCGTCACCGTCGGCGGGGCGCTGTTCACGGTCGTCGATCCGTCGAGCATGCAGCTCGAGGCGAGCGTGCCGGCCGACCAGCTCTCGCAGGTGCGCGTCGGCGCGCCGGTGCGCTTCACCGTGAACGGCTACCCGAACCGCGCCTTCGTCGGGAAGGTGACGCGCGTCGCGCCGGTGGCCGATCCGGCGACGCGGCAGGTGCGGATCATCGCGTCGGTCCCGAACAGCGGCAACGCGCTCGTCGGCGGGCTGTTCGCCGAAGGGCGCGTGTCGAGCGAGGTGCGCTCGGCGCTCGTGGCGCCGAACGCGGCGATCGATCAGCGCAGCACGACGCCGGCGGTCGTGCGCGTGAAGAGGCGGCAAGGTCGAGCGCGTGAACGTGGAGCTCGGACTGCGCGACGACGCGACCGAGCGCGTGGAGATCCGGAGCGGCGTGCAGGCCGGCGACACGCTGCTGCTCGGCGCGGCGCAGGGCATCTCGGCGGGAACGCCGATCCGCGTCGGCGCGCCGAACGATCGGCAGGCGGCGCAGAACGCGACACCGCAGCCGGCGACGCCGCAGACCGCGACACCCGCGAGTCCGCCGAACGACACGGCGCGCGGCACCCGCCCGCGCTGACGCACGAGAGGCAACCGCCATGGTCATCTCGGATTTCGCGATCAGCCGACCGCTCGTCACCGTCGTCGCGATGCTCGCGCTCGCGCTGTTCGGGCTCGTCGCGCTGCTTCAAGCTCAAGACGGACGAGTTCCCCGACGTCGCGCCGCCGTTCGTGCTCGTCGCCGTGCCGTATCCGGGCGCGTCGCCGGACGGCGTGGAGAAGGAGATCCTCGACCCGATCGAGGAGCAGATCGCCGCCATCACCGGCGTGAAGCAGCGTCAGCGGCAAGGCGTTCGACGGCTACGGGCAGATCCTCGTGGAGTTCGAGTTCGGCAAGGACCTGAACGAGGCGACGCAGGAGATCCGCGACGCGATCTCGGGCATCCGCTCCGACCTGCCGACGGAGATGAAGGAGCCGATCATCAAGAAGTTCAACGACACCGACCGGCCGATCATCTCGCTCGCGCTCGCGTCGACGACGCAGGACGCAGGCCGCGCTGACGCGACATCGCCGACCCCGGCATCACGCGCGAGCTGCGCTCGATCAGCGGCGTGGCCGAGGTGACGGTGTTCGGCGAAGATCGAGCGCGAGATCACGGTGTTGCTGAAACCCGACGCGCTGCAGGCGAACGGCGTCAGCGTGTCGCAGGTGGTGCAGGCGCTGCAGCTGCAGAACCTCGCCGCGCCGGTGGGTCGGGTCGAGGGCGCGCTCGACGAGCGGTCGATCCGTCTCAAGGGGCGCTTCGTCGATCCGAGCGAGTTCGCCGACCTCGTCGTCGCCGACCCGGCCCGGCGGCGCGCTCGTGCGCCTGGGCGAGGTCGCCGACGTGCGCGACGGCACCGAGGAGCCGCGCTCGCTCGCGCTCTACAACGGGCGCGAGGCGGTCGGCATCGACATCAAGAAGTCGAAAGGGTACAGCACGACCGACGTCAGCGACCGGATCCGCGAGCGCGTCGTCGACATCCAGAAGCGACTGCCGCCGGGGACGAAGCTCGAGCTCGTCAAGGACTCGGGCGTGCGCGTCGACCACGCGGTGAAGAACGTCGAGGAGGCGCTGCATCGAGGGCGCGCTGCTCACCGTGCTCGTCGTGTTCCTGTTCCTGAACTCGTGGCGCTCGACGGTCATCACCGGCCTCGCGCTGCCGGTCTCGGTGCTCGCCAGCTTCATCGCCGTCTGGGCGATCGGGCTTCAAGCTCGAGACGATGTCGCTGCTCGGCCTCTCGCTGGCGATCGGCATCCTGATCGACGACGCGATCGTGGTGCGCGAGAACATCGTGCGGCACGTGGAGATGGGGAAGGACCACTTCCACGGCGGCGCACGACGGCACCGACGAGATCGGGCTCGCCGTCGCGGCGACGACGTTCTCGATCCTCGCGGTGTTCGTGCCGATCGGCTTCATGCCGGGGGTCGGCGGCCAGTGGTTCAAGCCGTTCGCGCTGACGATCGCCTGCTCGGTGCTCGTGTCGCTGTTCGTGTCGTTCTCGCTCGACCCGATGCTCTCGGCGTACTGGGCCGACCCGCACGTGCCGCCGAGGAGCAGCGCGGCTGGATCACGCGGCGGCTCGACCGTTCAACGCCTGGTTCAACCGGCCAGGCCGAGCGCTACCGCCACGTCATCGCGTGGGCGCTCGACCACCGCGCGGCGATGGTGGCGCTGGCGATCGGCACCTTCTTCGCCTCGTTCACGATTCCGGCGCGCGGCCTCATCGGGCTGCTCGCGGCACTCGTCGGCGTGGGGATCGCGATGTTCGCGCTCACGCGCAAGCCGGCTGGCCGCGGCTCGTGAAGCTCGGCCGGCGTCGCGGCCGGCATCGTGGTGTTCGTGCGTGCTGCCGCCGCTCGTGCCGGTCGTGGCGCAACGTCGGCGTCGGCTTCTTCCCCGAGGACGACCGCTCCGAGTTCATCATCGCGCTCGAGACGCCGCCGGGCTCGAACATCGGCGTACACGCGGCTCAAGGCGCAGGAGGCGGCGCGCGCTCGCGCGCGCGCACCCGGAGGTGCGAGTACACGTACACGACGCTCGGCGGCGGCGCGTCGCGGCGGCGGTGGACGTCGGCAACATCTACGTGCAGCTGGTGCCGAAGTCCGAGCGGACGCGGAGCGCCGAGCAGTTCGCGACGCGAGCTGCGCGACGGAGACGAAGCAGCGTCGCCGGCGTGACGCTCGCGGTGTTCACGAGCGACTTCGGCGGCGGGCGCAAGCAGCTCCAGTTCCAGCTCGCGCGGCAGCGACCTCGCGACGCTGAACCAGCGCCGCCGAGCAGGTGATGGCGGTCGTGCAGCAGCACGCCGGGCGCGGTGGACGTCGGCCTGTCGACGAAGGGGCAGAAGCCCGAGCTCGAACGTGGAGCTCAACCGCGGCGTCGCCGGCTCGCTCGGCGTCACCGTCGGGCAGGTCGCGCAGTCGCTGCGCCCCGCGTTCGCCGGCATCGACGTCGGCGACTGGCAGGACCCGTCAGGGCGAGATGCGCGACGTGCAGGTGCGGCTCGCGCCCGAGGCGCGGCGCAACGCCGACGACCTGCGGCAGCTGCCGCTCGTCGTGCCGGGCCCGAACGGCGCGCCGACCACGCTGCCGCTCGGCCAGGTGGCCACGGTGCACGCAGGGCGTCGGGCCGGCGATCATCGACCACCTCGACCGCGACCAGGTGGTGGCGGTGCAGGCGAACACGTCGGGCCGCGCCGACGGGCGACGTGACGAACGACGTCAGAACGCGGCTGGCGAAGCTGCACCTTCCCGCCGGGCGTCACGCGTGTCCGCTCGGCGGCGACGCGCAGGACCAGCAGGAGGTGTTCGGGCAGATCTTCTTCGCGCTCGGCGTCGCGGTGATGCTGATGTACCTCATCCTCGTCGTGCAGTTCGGGTCGTTCCTCGATCCGCTGGCGATCCTGATGTCGCTGCCGCTGTCGCTCATCGGCGTGCTGCTGGCGCTCGCGATCACGCGGCACACGATCAACATCATGTCGCTCATCGGCGTCATCCTGCTCGATGGGCATCGTGGCGAAGAACGCCATCCTGCTCATCGACTTCGCGAAGTGGGCGCGCGAGAAGGACGGGCATGCCGCTGCGCGAGGCGCTGATCGAGGCGGGCGCGATCCGGCTCCGGCCGATCCTGATGACGACGTTCGCGCTCATCGCCGGCATGATCCCCGTGGCGCTCGGCCGCGGCGAGGGGGCGCAGTTCCGCGCGCCGCTCGGCGTCGGCGATCATCGGCGGCGTGCTCACGTCGCACGCTGCTGACGCTGCTCGTGATCCCGACGTTCTACGAGATCATGGACGAGTGGCGGCAGCGTCTGGCGCGCCGGTTCGGCCGCCGGCCGTCGCAGCGACGGCGGAGCATCGGGTGCCGGACGGAGCGCGGTCGGCGAGGTGCCGGGGTTCGCGGCCAAGGCGGGCTGAGGAGCCGAGGGCCGGCGGGAGATGGCCGGGGATCGGGGCTCGGGGACGACGGACTCGAGTCCCCGATCCCCGATCCGCAGCGGAGCCCGGGCAGTAGCTTGTGCCCTCCCCGTCGCGCCGGTGCGTACGCCTCCGACACCCGATCGCGACTGCCGCTCGGTCGCCGCGTCGCGCCGCTGACGCCGCTCCAGGCGCTCTGGGCGTACATCACGCTCGGCGCGTCGACGATCGTGACCGAGGAGCTGACGCCGATCGTCGGCGGGCTGGCGGCGTCGCAGGGCGAGCTGGGGCGCGCAAGCGTCGTGTTCGCCGTCGTCGATCGGCGGGTGGGTCGCGACGACGCTGCTCTACCTGCTCGGCGCGTGGCGCGGGCGGTGGGTGCGGCGGCGGTGGCCGACCGTGGGGCGCTACATCAAGAAGGCGCTGCGCGCGGTGCGTCGTCGGCCGTGGCGGAGCGCGCTCGCCGTGCGGTTCGCGTTCGGCGCGCGGCTGCTGCTGCCGGTGGCGTGCGGCGCGGCGCACGTGCGCCCGGTCGTCGTATCTCGTCGGCTCGGCCGTCAGCTCGATCGTCTGGTCGGCGCTGTTCACCGAGGTCGGCTACCTGTTCGGCGACACGGCGCTCTCGGCGCTCAAGCGGATGGAGCGGTACGACCAGTACGTGATCGCCGTCGTCGTCGGCGCGGCGATCGTGGGCGCGCTGATCTACCGCGACCACCGGCAGCGGCAGAAGCGCAGACCGACGGCGGCCGGCGCCCGTTGAGCGAGCCGTCGGCCGACGGTAGACTCCGAAGGATGTCGTCTCCCCGCCTCGCGGCCGCACTCGTGCTGCCGCTCCTCCTCGTCGTGCCCGCCGCGCACCCCGCGCACGCTCAATCGCTGCGCGGCTCGCCCGCGAAAGTCGAGCGAGCGTACCGGTTCGCGCAGTCGCGCGGCATCGCGTTCACGCCGACGCGGAGCGCCGTCACGAACGGCGTGCGCGACGGCGCCTACGTGCCGCTGCGGCCGAGTGGGTCGATGCGGTTGAAGGGGGTGGCGCTGCCGTACGTGCGGCCGGCGACGCGGTCGTTCGTCGTGGCGCTGGCGTCGCGCTACCGAGCGGCCTGCAAGGCGCCGCTCGTCGTGACGAGCGCCATCCGGCCGACCGCGGCGCAGCGGCTGCTGCGGAATGGCGTCGAGAAGTCGGTGCACCCGACCGGGATGGCGGTCGATCTGCGCGCGCCGGTCGGGAGCTGTCGGCTCTGGCTGCGGCGCGAGCTGCTCGCCGCGTCGCGCCGCGGAGTCGTCGACGCGACCGAGGAGCGGCGGCCGGCGCACTTTCACGTGACCGTGTTCCGCGCGCCGTGACGCGCCCGGCGCGCGATCGTCGCCTTTCGATGATCCGACACCACTCGCTCGATCGCGCTCGGCGCGTCGCCGGAACCCTCGTCGTCGCGGCGTTCGTCGGGGGGGGCGTCGCGGCCTGTTCGGGCGGGAGCGACACGCCGGTGACGCCGGCCGGCCCCGCGCCGGTCGCACGCGTGACGGTCGGCGGCGTCGGCGGCGCCGCGGACTCGCTCACCGTCGGCGACCGTCGCGCGCTGACCGCGTCGCTCGCGGCGGCGAACGGCGCGTCGCTCGCCGGTCGCACGATCGCCTGGACGTCGAGCGACGCGACGATCGCGGCGGTCGACGGCACGGGCGGCGTCAGCGCGCTCGCTCCCGGCCAGGCGACGATCTCGGCCGAGAGCGAAGGGGTGCGCGGGCAGACCGTGGTGTCGATCCGGCGGCGTCCGGTCGCGAGCGTGCGCCCGGAACGAATGGCCGACACGCTCTGGCTCGGGCGCCCGAAAGTGCTGCGCGCGCAGGCGTACGCCGCGGACGGCACGACGCTCGTCGACCGCGCGGTCACGTGGAGCGTCGCCGACTCGACGCTCGTGACGCTCGTCGCGGCGCTCGACGGGTCGGTGACGGCGCGCGGCGTCGCGTTGGGCACGACCCCGATCACCGTGCGCAGCGAAGGCAGCACGGCGACCATCCCGCTCGTCGTCGTTCCGGTGCCGGTCGCGCGCGTCGCGCTCACGACGCCCGACACGGTCGTCGTCGGCCGTACCGCCACCGTTCGCCTCACGGCATTCGCTCCCGACAACACCCCGCTCACGGTGGGCGAGCTGGCCGGGCGCGCGGCGGCCTGGGCGAGCGACCGTCCGGCGATCGTGTCGCTGTCCGCCGTCGACGCCACGACGGCGACGGCGCGCGGCGCGTCGCCGGGGAACGCGACGCTCTCGGCGACGCTCGCCGGGGTGACGGGGAGCTACACGGTCATCGCGGCGCGGCCGGCGGTGGCGCGCGTGCTCTTCGCGCCCACGACGCTCGCGCTCTCGACCGGCGCCTCGGCGACGGCGACGGCGACGGCGGTCGACGACGACGGGCAGCCGGTCGATGCGGAGATCCTGTTCGCGATCACGACCGGCGGCACCATCGTCCGCACGACGTCGTCGGTGGCGGTCGGCGGGCGGGCGACGGTCCGCATCGACGGCGCGGCGCCGGGCGCGGCGGTCGTCTTCGCCGCGGCGAACGGCAAGGGCGCGACGCTGCCGGTCATCGTGACCGATCCGGCCGGCGCCGCCCTGCGCGCCTTCCCGACCACGATCACGGCGACCCCCGGCACGCGCGCTCGCCTCGCGCTCTCACTCACCGACGCCGCCGGGATGGCGCAGACGCCGACCGGCGTGGTCTACCGATCCAGCAGTCCGACCGTCGCGACGGTCGACGCCGACGGCCGCGTGCAGCTCGTCGCTCCCGGCTCGGCGACGGTCACGGTCACGGCGAACGGGCGAACGGCGACGGTTCCGATCACCGTCGCGGTGCCGCCGGCGACGACGTTCACGATCCGGCTCGTGCCGGTGGGCGCCGTGCCGCCGGCGGTGATGACGGCCGCGCAGGAGGCGGCGAACCGCTGGCTCCGCGTCATCACGAGCGAGCTGACGGTCGCGCAGATCGATCTCGATCCGAGCCAGTGCGATTTCGGCACGACGAGCCTGCACACGGTCTCGACCGGGGTCGTCGTCTACGTGCGCGCGGCGAACATCGACGGGGCGCGCAACACGCTCGCCTACGCCGGTCCCTGCGTCGTCCGCGCGTCGAGCAGCGGCCTGCCGCTCGTCGGCGCGCTCGTCGTCGACTCGGCGGACGTCGGGCTGCTCTCGGGGACCGGGGCGGCGCTCGGGGTCGACGTCCTGACGCACGAGCTGGGGCACGTGCTCGGCATCGGCACGATCTGGGAAGGGGGGACCGCCGGCGGGCGGCTCGCGCAGACGATCGGCGACGACGTGCGCTTCATGGGTCGCTCCGGCGCCGAGGCGGCCTATCGGATGGGGCTCACGGCCGACCCGGCGTACGGCGCGCCGATCGAGGACGAGGGCGGAGCCGGCACGGCGGGCGGGCACTGGCGCGAGCGGGTCTTCCGCGGCGAGCTGATGACGGGGTGGATCAACCCGTCGCCGAATCCGCTCAGCATCCTGTCGGTGCTGTCGCTCCGCGATCTCGGCTACCAGGTCACGGAGCTGGGGGCGGACGTCACGTCGCCGCTCACGATCGGCGGGGGGACGCTCTATCCGCTCGGCCCGGCGTCGGTCGCGGCCAACCGCATTCCGTTCGGCACCGTCGTCGAGCCGTTCCAGATCGGCGAGCGGCTGATCCGGCCGCGGTACGAGGCCGACGCGCGCGGCACGCGCCCCATCGCGCCGTAACCGCGTTCCGCCGTACCTCGTCCGCACGGCGGACGAGGTGAGGCGGAACGGGCGGGGGCTCAGGGTCTCGCGTTGAGCGACGTTTCAAAGAGCTCGAAGATGCGCCGGTACTCGTCCGTCCACGACGACGGCCGCACGAACCCGTGGTCCTCGACCGGGTACGGCGCGAGCGACCAGTTCGTCTTGCCGAGCTCGATCAGCCGCTGCGTCAGCTCGACGATGTCCTGGAAGTTGACGTTCACGTCGACCATCCCGTGCGCCATGAGCAGCGGCGCCTTGAGCCCCTCGGCGAAGAAGATCGGCGACGAGCGGCGGTAGGCGAGCGTGTCGTGCTGCGGCAGGTTGAGGATCGCGCGCCGTGTAGCCGTGGTTGTAATGCGACCAGTCCGTCACCGAGCGGAGCGCGGCGCCGGCGCCGAAGTAGTCGGGGGCGGTGAACAGCGCCATCAGCGTCATGAAGCCGCCATAGCTGCCGCCGTAGATCCCGATGCGCTTCGGGTCGATGCCGTACTGCGTCTGCAGATACTTCACGCCGTCGACGTGATCCTGCAGGTCGCGCCCGCCCATCCAGCGGTAGATCGCCGTGCGCCAGTCGCGTCCGTAGCCGGCGGAGCCGCGGTAGTCGATGTCGAGGACGACGTAGCCCTTCGACGCGAGGTACTGGTTGAACATGTACTCGCGCGCGTAGCTCGACCAGTAATTATGCACGTTGTGCAAATAACCGGCGCCGTGCACGAAGATCACGGCCGCGCCGTTCGGCTGCGCGCCGCGCTCCTGCGGCCGGTAGATGCGCGCCGGCACGCGCTGGCCGTCGCTCGCCGGGATGGCGACGATCTCCGGCTTCTGCCAGTCGAACGCGAGCCACTCCGCCGTCGGCGACACGGTGAGCTGCGCCCCCGTCGCGTTCGGGCGGTTCGGCGTGATGAACAGCTCCGGCGGCCGGTTCGCCGTCGAGTAGACGTCCGCGAACATCGTCTCGTCCGGCGACAGCGTGGCGTTGTGGCCGCCGACGCCACTCGTCAGGCGCACGCGCGGCGCCGCCCGCGATCGCCATGCGATAGACGTGCTGTTCGTACGCCGACCCTTCGCTCGTCGTCAGATAGAACGTCCGCCCGTCGCGCGAGAGCTGCACGCCGTTCACCTCGAACTGCCCCGTCGTGAGCTGCCGGCGGTCGCTCCCGTCGGCGTTCATCGAGTAGAGGTGCGCGTAGCCGTCGGCCTCGCTCACGAAGTAGATGCGGCGCCCGCCGTCGTACCACCCGGCGCAGCGCGAGCACGGCCCGCCGACCCACGCCGAGTCGGTCAGCACGTCGACGACGTGCACCGCGCCCGAGTCGGCCGAGACCGTGGCGAGGTAGCGCTGCTTGAAGTCGCGCGTGTTCGCCGTCACGAGCGCCATCGTGCCCGCGTCGTTCCAGCCGACGATGCTCGCCTGTGACGACGGCCCGGTCCCGTCGGTCGGCGCGATGCGCAGCACCTTCAGCGAGCCGCTCGGCAGCGTCGCGAACAGCAGCCGGCCGCTGCCCTGCGCGTCGCCGACCTTCGTGCGCCCCTGGATCGCTTCCGTGTAGCCGCTCGCCGTGATGTAGTTCGGAACGATGATTCCCTGCGCGCCCTCCGCCGGGATGTTCGTCGACAGCACGAGCGCCGCGGCGCGCGGCGAGACCGCGACGCCGAACGCGCGCTCGTTCGGCAGCAGGGTGAGCGCCGGGACCATCGGTCTCAGCATGTCGCGCTCGGCGGCGGCGACGCTGTCCTGCCACAGCCGGTCGCGCACGGCCTCGAGCAGCACGCGCTGCTCGGCCTGGAGGGCGCCGCGCTGCGTCAGGGCGGCCGCGGTGGCCTGCGCGCTGCGTCCCGCGGCGGCCGCGCCGGCCGCGGTCGGCGTGCGGATGTCGGTGAGCTGCCGCGTCAGCCCGCCGTCGAGCGTCAGTGCGTAGACGTTGCCGTCGCGCAGGTAGTACAGCTCCTTCCCGTCCGCGCTGAAGCTCGGGCTCGACTCCGCGGCGAGCGTGGCCGTGAGGCGCTTCGCCGCGCCCCCGTTCGCGTCGATGAGATAGAGATCGCCGTTCGACGACGCCGCCCGCCGCCGACGATCCGGCGACATGAGCCCCTGCGTGACCGACACCGTCGCCGAGTCCATCTGCAGCGTCGTCACGCGCTCTGGCTTCGCGCCGGCGACCGCACGCACGCGGAACGGACGCGCCGGCTCGCGCCACGACGCGCCGGGCTCGAGCCACGAGAAGTAGATCCACTTGCCGTCGTTCGACCAGCGGACGTTCGACGGCTCGCGGCCGTAGAGCTCGGGGCCGCGCATGATGTTCGGGATGGTGAACTCGAACGTCGACGCCGACTGCGCGCCGAGCGGCGCCGCAGTGCCGAACGCAGCGAGGAGGAGGAGCTTGCGCATGGAGAGACGCGGTGGCGGGAGATGCGTGTGGACGTGCGTGCCGAGAGTACGCGCGGGGCCGTCGGATCGTGACGCCGGCGGCCGCTACGGCGACTCGGCCGCGACGCGGTCGTCCATGAGATCGAGTGCGAGCGGGTCGTCGGAGGCGGGGACGCGCAGCGTGAACACGCTCCCGCCGCCGTCGCGCGACGTGTGATCGAGCGAGCCGCGCTGCGCCTCGGCGAGCGCGCGTGCCACGGCGAGGCCGAGTCCCGTGCCGCCGACGTCCGGGGAGACACCCCGCGCGCGATGAAAGGGCGCGAACACGCGTTCACGCTCGTCGGCCCCGATGCCGGCGCCGCGGTCGCAGACGGAGAACGCGAGCGTGTCGCCCTCGCGCACGACGTCGAGCACGATCGGCTCACGAGGCGGCGCGTACTTCACGGCGTTGTCGATCAGGTTGCCGAGGATGCGGAGCGTCGCGACGAAGTCGAAGCAGCCGACGAGCAGGCCGCCGTCGTCGCGGAGCTGCGTCACGACGGCGCGGTCGTGCAGCACGCCGCCCGCCTGCCGCAGCGCGGCGCCGACGACGTCGTCCGCCGTGTTGATCTCGGGCGCGAGCGGGAACGCGCCGGCGCGGGCGCGCGACAGGTCGAGCACGTCGGCGACCATGCGACTCAACCGGTCCGCCTGTTCCTCGATGACGAGCGCGTTGCGATCGCCGCGCCGCGCGCTCTCGTTCGCGAGCGCCTTGATCGTCGTGAGCGGCGTGCGCAGGTCGTGCGAGACCGTCGCGAGCACGAAGTCCTTGAGCCGATCGGCCTCGCGCACCGCCTCGGCGCGCTCCGCCTCGGCGACGAGCCGCACGCGCTCGACCCCCAACGCCGTGTAGTGCGCGAGCGCGTCGACGAACGTGCGTTCCGACTCGTCGAGCGCGAGCCCGGCGGCGCGCACGAGCCGCAGCGCGCCGACCGGACGCTGCCGAACGTAGAGCGGCACGAACGCATCGCGCGGCGCGTCGGCGAACGCGGCGGCGATGCGCCTCGCACGCGCCGCCGGATCGAGCGCGTCGTGCTCGCCGAGCGGCGGGGCGCCGTCGGGAGACGTCGCGCCGATCGCGCCGATCGCGGCACGGGCGCGCGACTCGGCGTGCGGATCCGAGTACGCGGTCGCGTCGGTCGGTGCGAGCGCCGTCGGGCCTGGCGCCGTCGGGCCTGGCGCCGTCGGGCCTGGCGCCGTCGGGCCTGGCGCCGTCGGGCCTGGTGCCGTCGGCGCGAGCGCGGCGCGGCGCAGCGAGCCGTCGGTCACGTCGATCGCCCACACCTCGCACCGATCGAGCTGGAGCGTGCGCGCGATGACGTCGGCCATCGACGCGAGTGCCGCGTCCGCGCGACCCGCCGCGAGCGACTCGGCGCCGAGGTCCGCGAGGCGCTGCACCTCGTGCGCGCGGCGCTGCGCCTCGTCCGCCTGCCGCTGCTCGCGCGCCAGCAGTCGCGACGCGCTGTCGGCGACGAGGAGGTACGAGATGAGCACGAGCCAGTCTGCCGGGTCGTCGATCGCCGAGGTGATCGTACGGCGTCTGGAAGAAGAAGTTGATGAGGAAGAAGCCGGCGAGCGCGAGCGCGAGCCCGAGCCGCCGCCCGCCCATGACGCCGCCGAACAACACGACGAGCAGCAGCGTGAGCGCGATCGGCGCCTGCCGCTGCACGAGGATGGCGCGCTGCCAGCGAAAGACGGCGGCGATGCCGAACAGCACCGAGAAGCCGACGACCCACGTCCACGGCCCCCGGATGCGCCGGCGCAGCGTGTCCGGCACCCTGTTCAGCGCGCCCCTTCGAGGCGGTAGCCGACGCCCGGCTCGGTGACGACGAACGCGGGGAACGACGGGTTCGGCTCGACCTTGCGGCGGAGATTCGTGACGTGCACCCGGAGGTACTGCGCCGCGTTGCCGTACTCGCGTCCCCACACCGCGTCGAACAGTTGCTGGTGCGTGAACGTGCGCCCCGGCGCGCCGGCGAGTGTGCGGATCAGTCCCCACTCGATCGGCGTGAGGTGCACGGCGCGTCCGCCCCGCGTCGCGACGCGCTCGTCGAGGTCGAGCTCGAGGTCGCCGAGGCGCACGGCGCGCGTCGCGGCGGGGCTCCGGGTGCGCAGCGCACGACGGAGATGAGCCCGTACGCGCGCCGCCAGCTCGGCCGAGCCGAACGGCTTCGTGAGGTAGTCGTCGGCACCGGCGTCGAGCAGCCGCACCTTCTCCTGCTCCGAGTGCCGCGCCGAGAGTACGACGACCGGCAGCTCCGCACCGCGCGGCATGGCGCGGATCGCGCGGCAGACCTCGTCGCCGGGCACGTCCGGCAGCCCGAGGTCGAGCAGCACGAGGTCGGGCGGGTCGCGCTCGACGCTGCTGATCGCGTCACGGCCCGTCGCGGCGACCGCGACGCGCACGCCGAGTCCCTCGATGATCTGCTGCAGCACGCCGCGCAGCACCGGCTCGTCGTCGACGATCAGCACGACGGGGATCGCCGTCGGAGCGGGGGAGGTGGGCACGTGGGGGCGGGGGCTGCACTACGATACCGCTCCGCGCCGAACGGCGCACCGTCGCCGCCCCCGCGGCCGGACTCACGACCGTCACGACCGTCACGACCGTCACGACCGTCACGACCGTCACGACCGTCACGACCGTCACGACCGTCACGACCGTCACGACCGTCACGACCGGAGCGTCGCTCGTTGTGCCGGCCGCGTTCACCTGAGGGCGCGGTGTGCTAGCTTGCCGATCGGCCGCCCCACCTCACGAGCCGCCTGCCCCGTCTTCCGATGCTGTGTGCCGTCCGGCCTCCCCGTACCACCTTCACCCCGGTCGTCGATCGCTGGGGAGTGTGCTGCGCCGAGCGACCGTCCAGGTGAGCTGAGGTCGTCGGGTCGACGTACCGTGTCCATGCCGCCGACCACCCCGCCGCCGGACGACACCGGGGTCAGGCGCTGGCGCCGCGTGCGCGAGCTGTTCGACGCCGCTCTCGACCTCGCCGGGACGGCGCGCGACGCGTGGCTGACGACGGCGATGGCGAGCGACCCGCCGTCGGTGGCGACCGAGGTGCGCGCGATGCTCGCAGCCGACGCCGGGCCCGCACCGCTGCTCGACTCGACGCCCACGGCGCTGTTCGCTGGGGCGCCGCGCGCGGCCGAGGTCGCGCCGGGCGACCCGATCGCGCTGCTCCCGCAGCGCGCCCCCGCGGCCGGCTCGCGCGTGGGGCCGTACCTCCTCGACCGCGAGGTGGGGCGTGGCGGCATGGGCGCCGTCTGGTCGGCGCGGCGCGCCGACGTCGCGGCCGACGGAGCGGACGCCGAGGCGCCCGACGTCGCCGTGAAGCTGCTCGCGGTATCCGGCGGCCCGCTGCGCGCGGCGGAGCGCTTCGCCCGGGAGGCGCGCCTCGGGACGCGCCTCGCCCACCCGCATCTCGTGCCGGTGCTGGACGCGGGGGTCACCGCCGACGGTGTGCCGTGGTTCGCCATGCCCTTCGTTCGCGGCGAGACGCTCCACGCGCGCATGGCGCGGGCGGGGCGTCTCACCGCGCGCGACGCGCTCCGCCTGACCACGCAGCTCGCCGACGCGCTCGCCCACGCGCACGCGCAGGGCGTGGTGCACCGCGACGTGAAGCCGGGAAACGTCATCGTCGACGCCGCCGGGGACGCGCACCTCGTCGACTTCGGCATCGCGCGGGCGCTCGACGCGGCGGATCCGGAGGGGGCCCTGACGCTCACCGGCACGGTCGTCGGCAGTCCGCGCTACCTCTCGCCGGAGCGCGCCGGCGGCGCGCCGCCGGACGGCCGCGACGACGTCTGGGCCCTCGGCTGCATCCTCTACGAACTGCTCACGGGCGTGCCGCCGTATCGCGGCGCGGCGCACGCGCGGCTGCTCGCCGGCCGGCCGGCGCCCCCCCTGCGCCGCTCCGCGACACGTGTCCCGACGTGCCGGAGGGGGCGCTGGCGGCGGCGCTGGCGGCGGCGCTCGCCCCGGTGCGCTCGGATCGGGCCGACGCCGCGACGCTCGCGCGCGCGCTGCAGGCCGTCCGGTCGACGCACGACGCGCTGCGATGACCGGCGCGACCCACGACCACGACGGTGACGTCACGCGCCTGCTGCGCCTCGCTCGGGGCGGGGACGGTGAGGCGTTCGAGCGCGCGTTCGCGGCCGTCTACGGCGAGCTGCGTCGGCTCGCGTCGATGGTGCGGCAGGGACGCGCCGGCGAGACGCTCACCGCGACCGCGCTCGTGCACGAGGCGTATCTGCGGCTGATGCCGTCGGCCGCATCCGACTGGGAGGGGCGCCGCCACTTCCTGCGCGTGGCGGCGCGCGCGATGCGCCAGGTGCTCGCCCATGCCGCCCGCGACCGGCTCGCCGGCAAGCGCGGCGGCGGGGCGGTCGCGCTCACGCTCGACGACGCCCTCCGCGGCACCCCGGCGCCCGTGCGCGCCGAGGAGATCGTCGCGCTCGACGAGGCGCTGGAGCGGCTCGGTGCGCTCGACCCGCGGCAGGCGCGGGTCGTCGAGCTCCGCTGGATCGTGGGGCTGACGGCGCCGGAGACGGCGGACGCCCTCGGCGTCTCCACACCGACCGTGGAGCGCGACTGGCGCGCCGCCCGCGCCTGGCTGACCGTGCAGCTGGCCGACGCCGCGCCTAACGCGTGAGGCTGTCGCGCAGGGCGCCGGCGGCGAGGGCAGCGGCGCCGCCCGGGCCCTGCACGCGGCGCAGGCGGTCGAGAGCGGAGTCGGCGAGGGTCAGCGCCTCGCCGCGGGCGCCGGCGGCGGCGCGAACGCGCGCGAGGGCGAGCTGCAGGTGGGCGGGCTCCGCGTGGTCGGGGCCCACGTGCGCGGCGGCGCGGCGGAGTGCGTCGCGGAGCACCGAGTCCGCCTCCGCCGCGCGGCCCTGCGCGGCGACGGCCGTGCCCAACGCGCGGAGCGTCTCCAGCTCGGCGCCCGCGAACTCGCGCGT
Organism: uncultured Gemmatimonadaceae bacterium; assembly: GCA_963843845.1. Lineage (GTDB taxonomy): Bacteria > Gemmatimonadota > Gemmatimonadetes > Gemmatimonadales > Gemmatimonadaceae > Gemmatirosa. The sequence goes on from CAWJMB010000002.1 coordinate 866,296, forward strand.
GCGCCATGCCGCGAGCGCCTCGCGCAGCCGCGCCTCCGCGCCGGCCGCGTCGCCACGTGCCGACGCGAGCTGGCCGGCGAGGCGCAGCGACTCGGCGCGCGGCCCGGTGCTTCCGGTCGCTGTCCCGTCGGCGCGCGCCCGGAGCTCGGCCTCGACGAGCGGCGCGGCGTCGGCGGGGCGTCCCTGCGCGAGCAGCGCCTCGGCGAGCGAGCGCCTCGCCAGCGCCACGCGGACGTTCGCGGCGCCGTAGAGCGCGACCTTCTCGTCGAGCACCGTGCGGAGCATCCGCTCGGCGTCTGCCGCGCGCCCCTGCACGAGCCGCGCGCGCCCCAGGCTCTCGAGCGCATCGAGGTAGCTCGCGCTGTGCTCGCCGGCCGCGGCGCGCTGCACGGGCATCACCTGCACCGCGAGCGACTCCGCGCCGGCGCCGTCGCCGCGGAGCACGCGCGCGACCGCCTGGCTCTGCGTCGTCGCGACGTCGAGGCGCGCGTTCTTGCCGCTCGCCCGCGCCATGCGCTCGCGCAGCGCGGCGTACGCCGACTCGGTCGGCACGTCCCAGTGCAGCGCCGCCGCGTGGTTGAGCCACATGCGCTCGGCGTAGTTCACGGTGTCGTCGCCGCCCGGGTAGGCGGCGCGGATCGAGTCCAGCCCGGCGAGCAGCAGGCGATCGCCTTCGGTCTCGCGGCCGTCGTCCGCGAGGACGCGGCCGATCCAGACGAGCGACAGCGCGCGCACCTCGCGGTCTTCGGCGAGCCGGCGCGGCGCGACGGCGAGGGCGCGCCGGAAGCGCGCGAGCGCGCCGTCGAGATCTCCCACGGTCGACGCGGTGATGCCGGCCTCGCGGTAGGCGTAGCCCGCCATCCCCTGCGTGTACTCGCCGGGGCTCCGCACGTAGTACGCGGCCGCGCTGTCCTCGTGCATGAGCGCGGCCTGCAGCGCGCCCCGCCCGTGCAGCGCGCGCCCGATCGTCATGTCGAGCATGCCGCGCGCGACCGGGTCGATCTTCGCCCAGGTCGGGGAGCGGAGGCGGGCGGACGCGCTGTCGAGGAGATCGCGCGCGGTCGTGACGCCGAGCGACAGGCGCATCGACGGGTCGGTCGACGTCACGACGTCGCGGAGGAAGCGCTGCACGTCGGTCGCCCGGCTGGCTTCCTGCCGCGCCCGCGCCGCGCTGCTGTCGGCGCGCTCGCGCTGGCGCTCGGCCAGCGTGCGCTGCGAGTCGGCGCCGAGGCGGGCGAGGCGCTCGCGGGCGACGGCCGCGTCGGCGCGGGCGCGCGCGGCGTCGGCGGCGCGGCGCTGCGACTCGGCCTGCGCGAGCGCGGCGACCGCGGTGGCGCGCTCCGACTCCGCGACCCGCTGCGCGCGGCTCGCGCGGACGGCCTGCGAGCTGCTCGCGACGGTGCCCGCGACGAGCGCGGCGACGGCGACGACCGACGCGGCGACGAGGGCGCGGTTGCGCCGCGCGAACTTGCGGAGCTGGTAGACCGCGCTCGGCGGGCGGGCGGCGATCGGCTCGTTCGCGAGATAGCGCCGCACGTCGGCGGCGAGCGCCTGGGCGGAGTCGTAGCGCCGCTCCTTCTCCTTCGCGAGCGCCTTCGCGCCGATCGTCTCCAGATCGCCGCGCAGCGCCGGCGCCGCGGTGCCCAACGGCGCCGGCTCCTCCGAGAGGATCACACGCAGCGCATCCGGCAAGCTGCGGCGGTGCAGCGCGAGCGGCAGCCGGCCGGTGAGCAGCTCGTAGAGCACGACGCCCAACGCGTAGACGTCGCTGCGCACGTCGAGCTCCAGCGGGTCGCCGGCGACCTGCTCGGGGCTCATGTAGGGGAGGGAGCCGAGCACCTGGCCGAACTCCGTGGCGATCGTGTCGCGCCGGTCGATGCTGGCGAGGCGGGCGACGCCGAAGTCGAGCACCTTCGGCCGTCCCGCGGCGTCGACGAGGATGTTGCCGGGCTTGAGGTCGCGGTGAATGACGCCGCGCTGGTGGGCGTAGTGCACCGCGTCGCAGATCTCGATGAACAGGCGCAGGCGGTCGCGCACGGCGGCGCGGGCGAGCGGGTGCTCGGTGACCGGCACGCCCTCGACGTACTCCATCGCGATGTACGGCGCCGGGCCGCCCGGCCCGTCGGCGGTCCCCGCCTGGTAGATCTGCGCGATGGCCGGGTGTTGCAGCCGGCCGAGCACCTCCGCCTCCCGGTCGAAGCGCCGGAGGAGCTCGGGGGTCGCCAGGTCGCTCCGGATGACCTTGAGCGCGACGGCGCGGTGCGGGGCGTCCTGCTCGGCGAGGTACACGGTGCCCATCCCCCCTTCGCCGAGCACGCGCGCGACGCGGTAGGGTCCGATGCGAGCGGGGAGCGAGCGCTCCGGCGTGGCTGGGGGGAGGACGACGTGAGACATGAGCGGCACGAGGCGGACGTCGCGGCGGGCCGACCGAGCGGTCCGCGCGCCGCGGAACGTAGTCGCCGCCCCGACGCTCGCCAGACGCGCGCCGATGATGGGTCTCGGCCGAGTTCCGGCTATGGACAGCTGTCGCCGGGTCGGAAGGCCGCGCGCGATGCGTCCGCCACGACGGTCGGCGCCACGTCGGATCACTTCATCGAGAGAGGCTCCATGAGCGACCAGCAGAAGACCTCGACCCCGCAGCCCGCCGCCAAGCCCGATGCGTCGGCGCAGGAAAAGCGCCCGCAGAGCGAGCAGGGCCAGCAGGACGACGACCAGACCCTCGGCGCCGAGACGCTCGAGGAACGCATCGCGCCGGCGAAGTTCGCCTTCTAAGGCTACGCACCTGAGGACGGGCGCCCGGCCGCGAAACGCGCGGCCGGGTGTCCGCGCCAGGTGGCTCGGGCGCTTCGCGCCCGCCTCCACCCGTTAGGCGCGTGGCGAGCGAGGCGCGCGGCGGCCGACGCGCCGCGCGCCCTGAGCACGAGAGCGCCGGCCGGGTCGCACCGTCCAGCCGACCGCCCACGCTTCCCACCAGCCGGACTCTCCCACCGTGTCGCACGTAGACTCCAGCGTCAACGGGCACGCCTCCGCCGCCTCGGCCACCATGGCGCCGCCGGGCGGCGCGTCGCCGGCCGCCGCCGAGCGGGGCGAACGCCTCGTCGCCGCCGCGCTCGCGCTGCTCTCGCTCGACGACGCGGCCGCGATCCGCCAGCGCGCGCTCGACGACGCGGCCGCGCTGCTCCGCGCCGACGCGGGCTCCTTCTGGCCCGCCGAGGGCGGGCTGCTGGAGCGCGGGATCGCCTTCGGGAGCGGCGAGCCGCCGGTCGCGGACGTCGTGCCGGTGCGCGCGGTCGAGGCGTTGGGCGTCGGCGACCACGAGACCTCGGTGGCGGTGGCCCTCGTCGGGACGCGGGCGGCGGCGCGCGGCGCGCTCCGCCTCTGTCGGCGGCTCGACGGAGCCCCGCCGTTCGACGCCGGCGAGCGCGAGGCGCTCGGCCGGCTCGCGTCGCTCGTCGACGCCGCGCTCGACGCGGCCGCCCGCCACGCGCTCGACGCCGCGCGCGGCCGCAGCCTGGCGCTCGTCGCCGAGATGAGCCGCGAGGTCACCGCCACGCTCGACCTCGACCGCGTGCTGCGCGCCACCGTGAACCTCGCCGCGCGCGCGCTCACCTTCGACCGCGGCGCCCTCGCGCTCTACGAGGACGGCACGTGCGACGTGCGCGCGGTCGCCGGCGCGGACACCGTGGACCGCGCCGAGCCCGCGCTGCAGGACCTCGCCGCGCGCGCCGCGTGGGCCGCAGGCGTCGGCGACGCGCTCTACGTCTCCGACCGCGACGACCCCGGCTCCGACGCCGAGCGGATCTTCCTCCAGTTCTTCTCCGGGGACCTGGAGCACGACGGCGTGCGCAGCGCCCTCTACGTTCCGCTCCGCGATGAGGAAGGGATCGTCGGCGTGCTCGTCCTCGAGGCGGCGGCCCCGGACTTCGCCGGCCCCGCGCAGCGCGAGGTCGTCACCATCCTCGCCAACCAGGCGACCGTCGCCATCCGGAACGCGCGCCTCTACAGCCAGGTGCCGCTCGCCGGCGTGCTCGGCGCCATCGGCGACACGCGCCAGGCGCTGCGCGCGGTGCCGCGGCAGCGGCGGCTCGCCGTCGGCGCGATCGTCGTCGCCGCCCTCGCCGGGCTCACGCTGATCCGCTGGCCGCTGCGCGTCGACGCCGAAGCGCCGGTGCTCCGCGCGGGGACGCGCGCCGACGTCCGCCCGCTCGTCGGCGGCGTGGTGGAGCGCGTGTTCGTGCCGGCCGGCGCGCCCGTCGAGCGCGGCGCGCCGCTCCTCCAGCTCGCCGACGGCGAGCTCCGCGCGCAGCGAGACGCGCTGCTCGCCGACGTCGGGAGCGCCGACCGCGAGGCCGCGGTGGCCGCCGCGCGCGGCGACGCCGCGGGGGCGCGCGACGCCGGCGAGCGGGCCGCGGAGCGCCGCGCCGATGCCGCGCTGCTCGACGAGCAGCTCCGCGGCACCGTCGTCCGCGCGCCCGTCGACGGCGTCGTGCTCACCGACGCGCCGGAGGAGCGGCTCGGCATCTACGCGGCGCCGGGCGCGCTGCTGCTCCAGGTCGGGCGGCTCGACACGCTGGAGCTCGAGTTCACCGTGTCGCAGCGCGACGTCGCGCGCGTCGAGCCGGGCGACGTCGTTCGCCTGCGCGTCGACGCGCTGCCACAGCGCACCTTCGAGGGGCGCGTCACCGCGCTCGGCCCCGCGGCCCCCGACTCGACGGCACCGGGGCTCTTCCCGGTGCGCGCCGTGGTGCCGAACGCCGACGCGCTGCTCCGGCCGGGGATGCTCCCCGCCGCGCGCGTGCTCACCCGCCCCGCCTCGACCGCCGAGCGGCTTCTCCGCTCGCCGTCGCGCTGGGCCCGCATGTTCTGGTGGAGGATCTCGACATGACGCACGACCGACGACTGCGCGCGTCCGAAGCGGCGGTCGCGCTCGCCCTCACGCTCGGCGCGGCCTGCACGCGCGACGGCGCGGCGGCCGAGACGAGGGCGAAGGGGAGCGCGGCGACGCCGGCCCCGTCCGCGCCGCGCGCCGCGGCCGTCGCGCCGGGGGGCCAGACCGCGGTCGTCGACTCCGCGTCGCTCACCGGACCGCTCGTGCTCCCGGCGCAGCTCTACGTCGAGCGCGACGCGGCGGTCGCCGCCCGCACGGCCGGCACGCTCCAGGCCCTGCCGGTGGACCTCGGCAGCGAGGTCGCCGCGGGCGCGACGTTGGCGCGGCTGGAGAGCGCTGGGCAGGAGCTGGCGGTGGCGCACGCCTCGGCCGCCGAGGAGGCGACGCGCCGCACGCTCGACCGGCTGCGTGCGCTGTTCGCCGCGCGCGGCGCGACGTCGGCCGAGGTGGAGCAGGGGGAGCTCGCGGCGCGGCAGGCGGACGTCGAGCTGCGCGAGGCGCGCCGCCAGCTCGCGCTGACCCGCGTCACCGCGCCGTTCGGCGGGCTCGTCACGGCGCGCTACGCCCGCCCCGGTCAGCTCGTCGCGGCCGGCGACACGCTGCTGCGCATCGCCGAGCGCGGGCCGCTGCTGGCGCGCGTGCGCGTGCCCGAGGCGGCGGCCGAGCTGCGTCCCGGCGACGGCGCGACGGTCGTCGGGCTCCGCGGCGTCGTCTCGGCGGCGCGCGTGACGCGGCTCGCGCCGGCGATCGACCCGGCGAGCGGCACGCGCGAGGCGGTCGTGCAGCTCGCCGGCGGCGCGGGGCTGCTCCCGGGCGCGAGCGTGCAGGTGCGGCTCGGCCGGCAGGACCGCCGCGTGCTCGCGGTGCCGGCGAGCGCGGTGCGCCCCGGCGGGTGGGTGCTCGTCGTCGACGGCGGCCGCGCGGTGCTGCGCTCGGTCGCGCTCGGCGACTCCCTCTCCGGCGGGCTCGTCGAGGTGATCCGCGGGCTCTCGGCGGGGGAGCGCGTCGCCACGAGCGCGGGCGGCGGCGGCGCCGCCGGGGCCGCGGCCGCATCGCCCGCGTCGCGGAGCGGCGTGCGGTGAGCGCGATCGCGCGCCCGCGCCTGCTGCCGGGCGTCCGCCTCATCGAGCAGGTGTTCCAGGGCGAGGAACGCGTGCTCGCCCGGACGCCGGAAGGGGGGAAGTACTTCCGCTTCCGCCCGCTCGAGGGGCGCGTGCTGCGCGCCTTCGACGGCGCGCGCACGCCGGCCGAGATCTCGGAGTACCTCGCCACGCAGGGCACGCGCATCGGCGCCGGCGCCATCGCCGGCTTCGCGCGCCAGCTCGCCGGGATGGGCGTCGTCGAGCGCTCGCTCGAGGAGCGCTCCGCGGCGCAGATGGAGCGCGTGCGCGCCGAGCGCCGGCAGCGGCGCCGGTCGGGGATCGCCGACGTCATGCGCATGCGCAAGTCGCTCGGCGACCCGAACGTGCTCCTCGACCGCACGATGCCGTCGCTGCGGTGGTGCTTCACGCGCCGGTTCGTGATCGGCTCGTCGCTGCTCTTCTCGCTCTACTTCGCCGTGCTCATCGCGCGGTGGACCGAGTTCCACCAGGCGGTCGCGGCGACGCTGCTTCCCGGCGCGCTCAGCGTGGGCACCGCGGTGCTCGTCTGGGTCGTCATCACCGTCGTATCGGTGATCCACGAGTTCGGGCACGGCTACGCCTGCAAGCGCTTCGGCGGCGAGGTGCACGAGCTGGGCGTCATGCTGCTCTACTTCATGCCCGCGTTCTACTGCAACGTGAACGACGCGTGGAGCTTCCCCGAGCGCGCGTCGCGGCTCTGGGTGACGGCCGCGGGGCCGTGGATCCAGATGATCGTCGCCTCGCTCGCGGCGCTCGTGTGGTACGCGGCCGAGCCGGGCACCGGCGTCTCGACCGTGGCGCTCGTGACGATGTTCACCGGAGGGATCTCGACGGTGCTCAGCAACGCCAACCCGCTCCTGCCGCTCGACGGCTACTACGCGCTCAGCGACTGGCTCGAGCTGCCGAACCTGCGACACCGCGCGTCGGCGCACCTCGGGTGGTGGGTGCGGCGCCACGTGCTGCAGATCGAGCTCCCGGAGCCCGATCTCACGCCGCGCGAGCAGCGCATCTTCCTCGTCTACGGCGCGCTCGCGGCGGTCTACGGGATGGTGCTGCTGGCGATCACGACGAGCGTGCTGCTCGGCATCGCGCGACGGACGCTCGGCGTCGCGGGCGCGCTGCTCGTGCTGATCCCGGTCTACACGGCGCTGCGCTCGCCGGTGCGCTCGCTCCTCTCCAACCGCACGCTGCTCGCGCGCCGGCTGCGCGGGTCGGTCTCCGAGCGCTGGCGCCGCCGCGGCACGCGCGCCGGCATCGCGATCGTGGTGGCGGCGCTCGTCGGGCTCGCGCTCCCCTGGCCGCGCACGGTCGACGGCGCGTTCGAGGTGGCCCCGCTGCGGCCGCAGCTCGTCACGGCGACCGCGGGGGGCGTGGTGACCGAGGTGATGGTGCGCGAGGGCGAGCGCGTGGCGGCGGGCGCGCCGCTCGCCCGGCTGGTCGACTACGACCGCGTGCGACGCGTGCGCGCCGCGGAGCAGTCGGCGGACTCGCTCGGCCGCGCCGAGGCCGCGGCGCGCGCGCGCGGCGGCGCGGACGCGTCGTGGCTCGCCGCCGGCGCGCACGGCGGCCGAGGTGCGGCGCGACGGGCTGCGCGCGGGGGCGGCGCAGGCGCTGCTCCGCGCCGGCGAGTCGGGCACGGTGCTCTCGGCGCGCCCCGAGGCGCTCCTCGGACGCCGCGTGGTCGCGGGCGCGCCGCTCCTCCGCCTCGGCGACGCGGACTCGCTCGAGGTGCGCATCGTCCTCGCGGCGGGCGCGGGGCTCGTGCGCGCCGGACAGCGCGTGCACCTCCTCACGAACGCCGCCGACCGGCGCGCCGGGACCGTCGCCGAGGTCGGCGTGCCCGCCGGGGCGCGCGCGAACGCCGGCGTCGTCGAGGCGCGCGTGCGGCTCGCGGCCGGCCCGGCGTGGCGCGTCGGCACGCGCGGCGACGCGCGCGTGGAGGTCGCCCGCTCCACGGTGCTCGGCGCGCTCGTGTGGGGCGTGCGCACGCGGATGCGGAGCGACCTGCTACTGTGACCTACGTCGCGCGCCGCCGCAGCGCGACGCTCCCGGCTCGACATCCTCCCCCGACACGCCTCTCGTGCCTAACGCCGTCCTGCCGCGCGCCGCGCTGGCGCTCGCCTGTCTCGTCGCCGCCCCGCTCCGCGCCCAGCCGTCGTACGCGAAGGCGGACCACCCCGGCGCCGTGGCGGCGACGCACGGGCTGCGCGCGAAGTTCTCCGACCTCTTCATCTTCGGCCCGGGCACGGACCCGCTGTTCCTCGCCGGCTCGGCGGGCGCGAGCAACCCCGCCAGCGTGCAGGTGCACGGCACGCACTTCATCCCCGCCGCCGCGGCGAGCAACGGCTCGGTGATCGGCTTCGTGACGCAGGCGCTCGGCACCTCGATCGCGAGCCTGCCGGTCGGCGCGACGACGGGCGGCGAGACGTTCCGCTTCGAGGGGGGCGTCCCGGTGAGCACGGGCAGCTCCGCGGGCCCCATCTTCGCCGAGCGCGCGCAGACCCTCGGGCGCGGGCGGATGCTCGTCGGGCTCTCGCGCAGCAGCTTCGCGTTCCGCACGCTGCGCGGCGTGCCGCTGAGCGACCTGCCGATCGCGTTCACGCACGAGAACGTGACCGACGCCGAGTCGCCGGGGTGCAGCACGACCGCGGGGGACAGCTGCGGCAAGATGGGCGTCCCCACGCTCGAGAACGAGGTGATCCAGGTGAACCTCGACCTCGACCTGCGCGTCGCCGTCACGTCGCTCAACCTCACCTACGGCCTGCGGAACCGCGTCGACGTCGGCGTGGTGCTCCCGGTGATCCAGAGCGACTTCCACGGCGCCAGTCAGGCGCAGGTGGTGCCGTTCGGCGGGCCGACCGCGGTGCACTTCTTCTCGGGCACGCCGCAGAACCCGGTGCTGAGCGCCTCGCGCGAGAGCTCGGGGAACGCCTTCGGCGTGGGCGACGTGGCGACGCGCGTGAAGGTCGACGTCAGCCCGAACGACAGGCTGGGGCTCGCGCTGCTCGTGGACGCCCGCTTCCCCACCGGCGACGTCGACAACTTCATGGGCACCGGGCGGTTCAGCGGGCGCGGGATCGTCGTCGCCTCGACGCGGCTGCAGGGCACCACGCCGCACGTGAACCTCGGCTACCTCGCGCGCGGGGGCGGCACGCTGAACGACGCCGTGCTCGCGACGGTGGGGGTGGACCAGCTCGTCAGCCGGCGCGTGACGCTGGCGGCCGACATGCTGAGCGAGCTGCAGGTCGGGCGCAGCAAGCTCTCGCTCCCCGGCGCGGTGCAGTACGACGCGCCGTTCCGCCGCACCGTGCGGCCGACCAACATCCCCGACACACGCGACGACCTCGTGAACGCGTCGTTCGGCGCGAAGTTCACGACGCCGAGCAAGATCACCGCGATCGCGAACCTGCTCGTGCCGCTGAACGACGGCGGGCTGCGCGCGCGGGCGACCTACACCTTCGGCCTCGAGTACGCGTTCTGACGCGGCTCGCCCCGCACGCTCAGCGCACGCTCAGCGCACGCTCAGCGCACGCTCAGCGCACGCTCAGCGCACGCTCAGCGCACGCTCAGCGCACGCTGACGAGCTGCCAGGTGCTTCCGTCGCGCCGAAAGGTCGCCTGGAAGTTGACGGGGGTGCGCTGGTGGTCGCCGTTGCGCGTCACGAAGTCGTAGACCCCCTCCAGCCGCGCGTCGGCGGTGGCGCCCGAGACGTCGAGGCCGCGCACGCTGAACGTCGCGTTCAGCGTGCGCACGCTGCCGAAGAAGCGAGCGAAGTTGCCGCTCTGCGCCGTCGTGAGCCCGCTGTAGGCGGCGCGCACCGCGTCCAGATCGCGTGCCTCGATCGCGCGCGCGTAGCGCGCCACCACCGCGGCGATCGCGTCCGCGGGGCTCGGTGTGGAGGCCGCGGGCTCCGGCGTCGGCGGCGCCACGGCGGTCGGCGCCGGGATGGCCGGCGCCGCGATCCGCTCGGCGACGGCCACCGTGACGGGCGGCTGCACCGCGGGCGCGCGTAGCTCGGGCGTGGGCGCGCCGGCACTCCCCGCGGTCGGAGCGGCGCCGGTCGGCGCCGGCCGGCTGGAGGCAGGTGACGCGGACGCGGCGAGCGTCGTGGCGGCCACGCGGGACGGCGCCGGCGCGGGCCCGGCCGGCTTCGGCGCGCCGACGGGCGCCGGGCGCTCGGCGGCGGTCGCGTTCGGCGAGGTGAGCGCGTCGGTCCCGTTCGGCACGCCGGGGGCGCCAGGCGCGTCAGGCGCCGTGGGCGCGCCCGGCGCCGTGGGTGCGCCCGGCGCCGTGGGCGCGCCCGGCGCGGCGCTCGCCGCCGACGCGGCCGGCTGGGCGCTCGGCTCGGCGGCGGGCGTGCCGCGTGTGGCGAGCGCCGCCACACCCGCACCGGCGGCCACGATCACGACGGCGGCCGCGCCGGCGATCATGGCGCGCGACCGGCGCCGAGCGAGCACGCCTGCGGCCCCGGCGGCCGGCGGAAGGGTGGCAGCCGCGGGGGCGGCCGCAGGAGCGGCCGGCGCGGCCGGCGCGGCCGGCGCGGCCAGCGTGGCCGTCGCCGCGGGCATCGCCTGGCGCAGCTCGTCGGCGAGCCGCGCGTTGAGCGAGAGCGACGCCGACGGGCGCACGCCGACGGTCGCGCGCACCGCGGTCAGCGCGTTCGCCATGTCGAGCGCGCTCTGGTAGCGGTCGGCCGGGTCCTTGGCGAGCGCGCGCGCCACGATCGCGTCGAGCTCCGGCGGGAGGCCGGGGACGAGCCGCGACGGCGGCGCCGGCTCCGACTGCAGCACGCTGAACATGACGGCGTGCAGCGAGTTCCCGCCGAACGCCGCCTCGCCGGTCAGCAGCTCGTGCAGCACCGCGCCGACGGCGAACACGTCGGCGAGCGGCGTGACGCTCTCCGTCGTGATCTGCTCCGGCGCCATGTACTTGGGCGTCCCCATCATCATCCCCGTGCGCGTCATCTTCGCCGAGGTGAGGTGGGCGACGCCGAAGTCCATGATCTTGGCGCGGTCGTCCTCGGTGATGCGGATGTTGGCCGGCTTGATGTCGCGGTGCACGATCCCGCGCCGGTGCGCGTAGGCGAGCCCCGAGAGCACGTCGACCGCGATGCCGAGCTTCGACGACAGGGAGAGGCGAGTCCCCTCGCGAGCCAGCAGCCCCTCGAGGTCCGTGCCGTCGAGGAACTCCATCGCGATGAAGAGGTGGCCGTCGACCTCGCCGAAGTCGTAGATCGTCACGACGTTCGGGTGCTGGAGCGACCCCGCCGCGCGCGCCTCGCGGTGGAAGCGCTCGCGCAGGTCCGCCTCGTTCGCCACCGCGTCGCCCATGACCTTGACGGCCACCACGCGGTTGAGCACCGGGTCCTGGGCGCGGTAGACGGCGCCCATGGCGCCCTCGCCGACCAGCTCCTCGATGACGTACTTCCCGATGGTGGCGCTCCGAAGAGGCTGCGGCATGTGTGCGGAGGCGAGGCGGAGGGGAGTCGGGCGCGCGTGCGGGACGCGGGAGGACGGCGCGACGGCCCGTCTTCCCATAGCCCGATTCGGGCGGCGACCCATCACGGCCGAGGCGCCGCACGCCGCGCGGCGACGGGACCGGACGTGCCGACGGGATGGCTACGTGCGCCGGTCGACGCGCGTTGCCGAAGTCTACTCGGGCACGAGCTCGGCGTCCCCGGCGCGGCGGGCGCTCTCGCGCAGCAGCTCCCAGGCGCGCGCCACGTGCCGCTCCTCCGTGCGCACGTTGCCGATGGCGAGCCGCAGCGTGAAGCGCCCGCCGAGCTTCGTGTGCGACAGGAAGACCTCGCCGGTCGCGTTCACCTCGTGCATGACGCGCTCGCTCAGCGCGTCGCGCTCCGCCTCGGAGGTCCCGTCGGGCGCGTAGCGAAAGCAGACGAGCGAGAAGGGGTGCGGCGCCATGACCTCCCAGCCGGGCTCCGCGCGCACCCACGCCGCGAACGCCTGCGCGAGCCGCACGTGCTCCCGGATGCGCGCCGCGAGCCCCTCGGCGCCGAACGCGCGGATGACCATCCACAGCTTGAGCGCGCGGAAGCGTCGGCCGAGCTGCACGCCGTAGTCCATGAGGTTCACGACGTCGTCCTGCTCGCGCGTCACGAGGTACTCGGGGACGAGCGAGAACGCGCGCGTCAGCACGTCCGGCCGCCGCACGTAGAGCACCGAGCAGTCGACGGGCGTGAACAGCCACTTGTGCGGGTTCACGACGAGCGAGTCGGCGAGGTGCACGCCGTCGAGCACGTCCTGCATCTCGGGGACGATCGCCGCGACGCCGGCGTACGAGGCGTCGACGTGCAGCCACGCGTCGTGCGCCCGGCACAGCTCCGCGATCTCGCCGACCGGGTCGACGCTCGTCGTGCTCGTCGTGCCGACCGTCGCGACGACGGCGAGCGGCAGCATCCCCCGCGCGCGGTCCTCGGTCATCGCCGCGTCGAGCGCGTCGGGGCGCAGGCGGAACGCGTCGTCGGCCGGGATCCTGACGACGTTCGCGCGGCCGATGCCCAACGCGATCGCCCCCTTGTCGACCGACGAGTGCGCGTGCTCCGAGCAGTACACGCGGAGCGTCGGCAGGTCGCTCCGGCCGGCCATCCCGCGCTCGCGGATCGCGAGCGCCGGCTTCGCCTCGCGCGCCGCCGCGAGCGCGAGCATCGTCGAGATCGACGCCGTGTCGTTGATGTGCCCGTGCCACCCGGGCCCCAGCCCCAGCAGCTGCCGCAGCCAGTCGCAGACGAGCAGCTCGAGCTCGGTCGCCGCGGGACTCGTCTTCCACAGCATCGCGTTCACGTCGAGCGCCGCCGTCAGCAGCTCGGCGAGGATCCCCGGCGCGCTGCTCGAGATCGAGAAGTAGGCGAAGAACGCGGGGTGGTTCCAGTGCGTGATCCCGGGGAGGATCGTCCGCTCGAAGTCGGCGACGATGGTGCCTAACGGCTCTCCCTCGCGCGGCGGCGCGTCGGGGAGCGCGCCGCGCACGTCGCCCGGCGCCACCCGCGCGAGCACCGGGTACCGCTCCGGGTGCGCGAGGTACTCGGCGATCCAGTCGACGAGCGTGTGGGCGTGGCGCGCGAACTCCTCGGCCGGAAGGTCGCCGAGCGGCGGGGGCAGTGGCGGCATGCCCCGAAGCTAGCGCGCCGCGCCGTCGATACCATTCGGCGGGGCGGGCGCGGCGCGCGCCCCGCGGGCGCCTAACGAACGGAACGGACGGGGAGTCGGGATGCGGATCGGGATCGTCGGCGCGGGCGCCATCGGCGGGTGGCTCGGGGTGCGGCTCGCCGCGGCGGGGCACGACGTGTCGGTGCTCGCGCGCGGCGCCACGCTGAGCGCGCTGCGCGCCGCGCCGTGGCGCCTCGACCTCGGCGGCGAGACGCTCCGCGCCGACGTCCGGGCCGCCGACGACGCCGCGGCGCTCGGCGCGCAGGACGTGCTGTTCCTGACGGTGAAGGGGCCGGCGCTCCCCGCGCTCGCGCCGCGCCTCGCCCCGCTCGTCGGCGCCGAGACGGTCGTCGTGCCGGCGATGAACGGGGTGCCGTGGTGGTTCCTGCTGGGCGGCGGCGGCGAGCTGCCGCCGACCGCGCTCGCCTCGGTCGACCCCGACGGCGCGATCGCGCGCGCGATTCCGTTCGCGCGGGTGCTCGGCTGCGTCGTGCACGCGTCGGCCGCGGGCGTCGCGCCGGGCCACGTGCGGCACCAGGCGGGAAACCGGCTCATCCTCGGCGAGCCGTCGGGCGACGCGTCGCCGCGCCTCGCGCGCGTCGTCGACGCGCTCGCCGCGGCGGGGTTCGCGGTCGAGGCGAGCGCGCGCATCCGCCACGCGATCTGGTACAAGCTGTGGGGCAACATGACGATGAACCCCATCTCGGCGCTCACCGGCGCGACGTGCGACCGCATCCTCGACGACGCGCTCGTCGAGCGGCTCGCGCTGCGCGTGATGGCGGAGGCGAAGGCGATCGGCGCGCGCATCGGCACGCCGATCGCCGAGCGCGGCGAGGACCGCACGCAGGTCACGCGGCAGCTCGGGGCGATCCGGACGTCGATGCTGCAGGACGCCGACGCCGGCCGCCCGCTCGAGCTCGACGCGATCCTCGCCGCCCCGCGCGAGATCGCCGAGCGGCTCGGACAGGAGACGCCGCACCTCGACGCGCTGTTGGGCCTCGCGCGCCTCTTCGCGCGGACGCGGGGGTTGTACCCTCCGGCGGCCTGACGGCGGGTGCCTGACGGCGGGTGCCTGGAACCTGCTGGCTGACTCGTCACTCGTTCGGGATAGCACGAGCCGGGTCGACGCGGCGCGCGGGAAGGCCGCGTCTCCGGCTTCAGCCTGCCACGAGGAGCGCCGCGAGCTCGCGCGCCGCCGCGTCAGGCGCCCCCGCCGCGAACGAGGCCGCCGCCCGGCCGCACAGCGCGCCGAGCACGTTCCCCGTGCCGCTGTAGGCGCCGCACGCCCACACCCCCGGCCGCGCCTCGACGAGCAGCGGCAGCCCCGTGTCCGAGTAGGAGACGAGCGACGCCCACCGCCGCTCGACCGGCGCGCGCACGCCGACCCGCTCGCGCAGCGTCGCCTCGAGCGCGCGCTGCACCGGCGCCGTCGGCACCGCGTCGTGCGTCCACTCCGCGTCGCCGCCGACGTCGCGCGCCCCGCCTAACGCGACCGCGCCGCCCGCGAGCTGCTGCCAGTAGTCGTAGCCCCAGCGCGTGTAGACCGGGCGCGGCAGCGCGACCTCCGCCGTCGGCGCGGTCGCGAGCATCTGCAGCCGCGCCGTGCGCGCGCGCGGCGCCAGCTCGGGGAGCACGCGGTCGAGCGCGCCGTCGACGGCGACGACGACGGCGCGGCAGCGCACCGCGCCCGACGGCGTGACGACGGCGTCGCCGGCGATCTCGATCGCGGGGCTCCGCTCGAACAGCCGCGCCCCCTCGGCGAGCGCGGCGCGGGCGAGCGCGCGCACGCGGCGCATCGGCTGCATCGCGGCGTCGGTGGGGATCAGCAGCCCCTCCCCCTCCGGCCCCTCGTACCACTCGGCCGGCAGCGCGTCGGCGCGCATCGCGTCGAGCTGCGCGCGGCAGTCGTCGCGCTCGTCGGCCGACGCGGCGACGCGCAGCGAGCCGACGCGCCGCACGGCGTCGGGCGACTCGGCCGCGATGCGCGCGATCTCGGGGATCGTCATCGCGTAGAGCCGGCGCGCCCGCTCGCGGCCGTGGCGCGCGACGGCGTCGTGGTGGAAGTCGTAGAGCCCCGCGAGCAGGAAGCCGCCGTTGTGCCCCGCCGCGCCACCGGCGACCGTCCCCGCGTCGACGCCGACGACCGAGCGCCCCATCGCCCGCAGCGTCCGCACCGCCGCCAGCCCCGATCCGCCCAGCCCGACGACGCACACGTCGGCCGAGACGTCGCTGCCTAACGGCGCGAGCGCGAGTCCGGGGGCGTCGTCCCAGACCGGCGGCGCCGCGGCGAGTGCGTCGCTCACGCGGGCGAGTGAGTCGTGCGCCGAGCCCGGGTCACGCGCTCACCGCGGGCGTCCAGATGCGCCCTTCGATCCGGTCGACGTCGTCGCGCGCCGGGGGCAGCGCGGCGAGCGACGCGCGCGACGCCCACATGCCTGACGCGGCGGCGAGCGCGTCGAAGCGGTGATCGTCCTCGGCCGCGGCGCGCCGGGTGTCGACGTCGACGCGCGGCGCGTGCGCGGCGAGCCAGTCGAGGCGCTGCACGCCGCTGCTCTTCGTCACCGCGTCGCCGTACGCGGTGCGCGGGTAGATCTCGACGACGACGGACTGCGACGCGTTCGGCACGTCGAACGGCCAGACGGCGAGTCCGGCGGCACGCAGCAGCAGCAGGAACGGCATGCCGCGCAGCGACGACTTGCCGACCTGCCCGCTGCCGCCGATCTGGAACACCGACTTCGGCGTGATGCGGGTGCCGGCGCTCACCTCGCGCTCGGTGCGCCGATACGCCGGGCGCGCGTCGCCGCCGGCGGCGCGCGCGAGCTGACTCGTGCTGAACGGCGCGGCGGCGTTCGCGAGCCACCGCTCGCCGCGCGCCGCGACGCGCCGCCAGAACGCGTGGGCGTCGCCCGCCTTCTCGCGCGCGACGAACCACGCCGGGTAGGAGAACGCGAAGTCGAGCCCGACGGCGACGCGCTCGTGCCGGGCGGCGCCGATCACGTACGCGACCGCCTCCTCGCGACTCGTCGGTGAGACGAGCGTGACGTCGGACTCGGCGCGCACGTCGGCGATCGCGAGTCCGCCGGCCGGCTCCCGCGCGCCGCTCCAGTCGATGGCGATGACGCGGCTGATGCGACTCACGCGAATGAGGCGGAGGGACGGAGCATCCCCGCGCCTTCGTTCGTCGTCACCGCTCCGGCAACGACGCCAGGAAGGGCGCGACCAGCTCCTTCCAGACGAGCGGCAGCGTGTGCGTGCCGTGGCCGCGCGTCGCCGGGCCGGTCGGGATCAACACGTACCGTCCGTGCGTCACGCTCGGCATCAGCTTCTCCATCAGGCCGAGCGACGGCGGGTTCACCTCGTCGTCCTCCGAGTTGATCGCGAGCACCGGCGCCGTGATGCGGCCGAGTACCGCCGAGGGGTCGTAGTCGCGCGACGACTCGAACTGGTAGAGGAAGTCGTTCGCGTCGGTCGTGCGCATCCGGTCGGTCATGTAGCGCACGATCGCGCTGTCTGCGGCGTCGCGCGTCGGCGTCTGCGTGTGCTGGTAGGCGGGCGCCGCGCCCATCATCCACAGCATCGCGATCGCCGTGCGCAGCCCCGCAGGGGGCGACGTGTAATTCCCGTTCTGCCACGTCGGATCGGTGCGGATCGCGTCGATCGCGATCTTGCGCATCATGCGATTGCGCCCCGCGATCTGCGTCGGCGCGCAGGCGAGCGGCACGAGGCCGTCCATGAATCCGGGATACGCCGCGCCCCACATCCAGGCGTGCATGCACCCCATCGACGTGCCCATGATCGCGCGCAGGTGGTCGACTTTCAGCCCCTCGGTCACGAGCAGATGCTCGCCGCGCACCATGTCGCCGTAGCCGTACCGCGGAAACGACGCGCGCAGCCCGTCGCTCGGCTTGCTCGACCCCCCGTGGCCGATGTCGTCGGGGAGGATGACGTAGAAGCGTGTCGTGTCGAACATCGCGCCGGGCCCGTACATCTCGCGCGCGTAGGCCGGCGAGAGGAACTGTGTCCCCGCACCGCCGGTGCCGTGGAGAATGAGCACCGCGTTGCGCACGGTGCCGCGCGCGTCGCGCCGCGGCGTGCCTAACGTGCGGTAGTGCAACCGGAGCGTCGGCAGCGTCTCGCCGCTCTCGAAGCGGAAGTTCGACGTCGTGAAGTCGCCTTCCGTGGCGCGAACGAGTTGCGCGGACGCCGGGTGCGACGGCAGCGCGAGCGCGGCGAGCGCGGCGAGCGCGGCGAGCGCGGCGGCGAGAGCAGGAGCGAGGGAAAGCAGTCGACGGAGCACGAGGCGCGACGGAAGGGGGGAGGGCACGGGTCCGACGTCGTAGTATGGCAGCGCGACACCTCCCGGATAATCCCGACGCGCCGTGGAAGCCGACCGACTCTCGGATCAGCCGATGGAGCTGGCACGGTTTCTGGATGCACGGGCGGACGTGGCACCCGCCCGGACGCAATCGCTCGCGGAAGAAGTCGCGAACAGCATCACGCACGGCCTCGGCCTCGCCGCCGCGGTCGCCGCGCTGCCCGCGCTCGTCGTCGCCGCACGGCAGCGCGACGACCCGCTGCACCTCGTCGGTGCGCTCGTGTTCGGCGGCACGCTCGTGCTCTGTTACCTCGCGTCGACGCTCTACCACGCCGTCCCCGCACCGCGCTCGCCGCGCGCGAAGGAGCGGCTCCGCGTCATCGACCACTCGGCGATCTTCCTCCTGATCGCCGGGACGTACACGCCGTTCCTGCTCGGCGCGCTCCGCGGGCGGTTCGGCTGGACGCTCCTCGCGGTGATCTGGACGCTCGGCGTGCTCGGCGTCGTGGCGAAACTCGCGCTCGGCTGCCGCTACCGGTACCTGTCGACGGGGATGTACCTCGGCATGGGATGGCTCGGCCTCGTCGTCATGCGGCCGCTCGCGGCGAGCGTCGGACCGGCCGGCGTGACGTGGCTGCTCGCGGGTGGCGCGACATACACGCTCGGCGCCGTGTTCTACCTGTGCGACCGGCGCATCCGCTACGGGCACGCCGTCTGGCACCTGTTCGTCGCGGCGGGGAGCGCGTGCCACTTCGTCGCCGTGCTGCGGTACGCGTGGGGGGCGTGACGCCGGGGCGCCTGGTGCGCCGGGCGCGCGGCGTGCCGTGAATTAGGTTAAGCGCGCCGGCCTCCTCCGTCGTTCTACGGAGAGTTCGTCGCCGGTCGTGTCCGATCACATTCCTGCCCGCCTGCCATGCGCCTTGCCGTCACCCTCGCCGCCGCCGCCGCGACCGCGCTCGCCTGCACGACCGGCCCGCAGACGCCGACGCCGACCCCCGCTCCGACGTCGACGACGGCCCAGGCGCCGGGCGGCGGAGGGGGCCCGGGCGGCGCGCCCGGTCAGCCCGCGCCGCAGCGCACGCCGGCGCAGATGGACTCGATGCGCAAGAGCACCGTCGCCCGCATGGTCGCGCAGCTCGGCGCGCGCGCCGACGAGCCGGCCGAGCGCGTCTACCAGAACATCCAGGTGTGGAAGGGGCTCCCGGCGCGCGCGCTCCTCGACACGATGGCGTCGTACGGCCGGGCGCTGGGCGTCACCTGCTCCGGCTGCCACGTCCCCGGCCAGTGGGCGAGCGAGGAGCGGGCGAACAAGAAGGTCGCCCGCGGGATGCAGCGCATGACGACGGCGATCAACACGACGCACCTTCCGGCGATCCCCGATCTCGATCCCGAGCACCCGCCGGCGACGTGCGCGATGTGCCACCAGGGGTCGTTCCACCCGAAGACCGAGGTGTCGCTGACGGGGCGGGGCGAGTCGGGGCACTGAGCGAGACAGCGTAGAGCGAACAGCGCAGAGCGCAGAGAGGCTTCAGCCGCTCTGCGCTCTTTGCGTTGCGCCGATCCGCCGCGCGTGTCGCTCGTCAGAGCGTGCTGTAGCGTCCGTCGGCGGCGCGTACTTCGCCGAGGATGGCGAGCGTGTCGAGGTGGCGGTGGACGATGTCGGTGCGCGCGCCGGCGAACGCGCGCGTCGCGTCGTCGACGGTGACGGTTCGGGTGGCGACGAGGCGCTTGAGGGCGCCGATCTGCTCGACCGCCTCGGCCGGCCAGGGCGCGGGGGCGTCGGCCGGCGCGGGCTCCGCGGTAGGCGCGGCGTCGTCGGGGAGTGGGAGTGCGGCGTCGGGGGCGGTGCGCGTGGCGTTCGGCGCCTGATAGTCCGGACGCAGCCACCGCACGACGCCGCGCGCCTCCTCGGCCACGCGCTCGTCGTGCAGCGCGACGAGCCGGTCGAGGATCTCCTCGGTCGGCATGGGCCACGGCCAGCCGTACGCCTCGGCGACGAGGGCGTCGAGCTCGTCGTGCAGGTCGCGCAGCACGCCGCAGGCGGCCAGCTCGTGCACGGTCCGCTCTTTCGGCGTGAGCGGCTCGTTCGCACGCAGCTTCTCGACGACGTTGTACATGCCCGTCATCGTCACGCGCTCGTCGCGCGCGATGGCGGCCTTGCGGTGCGCCGTCGAGCCGCTCGGCCGACGTCGGCGATGCGCGCTGCGGACGTTAGGCGCCGGGTCAGGGAAGGGAAATGCGTCGAAGCAGCGCGTCTTGTTGTAGCGAGGGTCATTTCCAACCCCTAAGCGTGACCCTGCAGCATCCGCCCACTCCACGTGGATCGTCGACGAGAGTATGCCGAGGTGATACGCCTCGCCTGATGCGACGGCGACAATCATGTCGTCAGGCGCGATCTCACGGCGCAGAAATTCGAAGAATCGGTGTCTCGCTACGTACGGGGTGGCGATGAATCGCGGTACGTTGGCGACGGCGCGTACGCAACTCGATATTTGTGCGCCCGAAGCGCCACCAGTATCGCTTTCGGCCGGGATCGTTCTGCGCCTCGCGGCTCAGGCTTCACGCGTGCGCGCACGATGTCGTACAAGACCGGATATCGCACGTGCGGCGTCCTCACTGCGCGTGCGCGAAGTCGATGATGAATCGTCGCGCGGTCTGGCCGCGAGGTCATTTCCCGTTGCGGAAAGGCCGGATCACCTGCGCATGACTGGCGTCGGTAGCGAGCAGGCGTTCAGCTTCCGGCCGTCCCAACACGAAGCCCGCGCCGACTGGCGCGAAGCCGCGCGAATGAGAGTTCCTCGTTCGCACGGAGCGGGACCGCTGCGGCCCTCGAAATGTCCGCGTGCGTACTGAGGTCGGCATTCAACCGCGAGACCTCTCGCATCTTTGTGACTGTGCCGGCGTCGTCCACTTCAAGCCGGTACGCGCGGTGGGCAGTTCGCGATAGCACTGTCATTGCCACCCGGACCGCGCGCAGCGTCGGCATAGTCGTGCCAGGGGTGATCGGGCGATCGCCCAGACAATTCGAGCACCGCGCAGTGCCGCGGCTCGCGCGATCGAGAGGTTGATGAAATTGCTGCGTGATCGAGTTCGTCGTGATAAGGCCCGCGCGGAGGAGTGCGCCCTGCCGCGACTGCGGTGGCGGCGCGTGCCCACCAGTACATCACGAAGTCGACGCTGCCCGGTACGTCTGGGTACGGTGCTTCGCAACGCTTCGACATAGCCGTCGCCGAGCACGTCGCGCATGCCGCTTGTCGCCGAGATACGGCGGATTCCCGACGATGAAGTCCGCCTCCGGCCACTCCGCCGGCCGCGCGTTCACGTACTCGTAGTACGGCAGCCGCGCGTCCGGGTCCGGCACGAGCTTCCCCGTCACCGGGTGCCTGACGCGCGGCGTCGGGTCGGGCCGGTCGCGCTCCGGCACGCGCCGGATCTCGTCCCACGCCAGCACCGCGTCGCGCTGCGACAGCGTCCCCGTCTCGCGCAGCAGCGGCTCGTCCGGCTGCACGTCGCCGTGCTGCTGCCGCCAGAACTGGTGAAAGCCGATCCACAGCGTCAGCTCCGCGATCTCGCGCGCCCACGCCTTCACCTCGATCCCGTAGAACTGCCCCGGGTCGATCTCCGCGAGCCGCATCCCGAGCTGCCCGCCGCGCAGCTCCGCGAGCAGCCGGAACACCTCGACCTCGACGCGCTTCAGCGCGTGCATCGTCACGTACAGGAAGTTGCCGCTGCCGCACGCCGGGTCGAGCACGCGCAGCCCGCGCAGCCAGTCGTGGAACGCGAGCAGCCGGGCCTCCGCCTCCGCGAGCAGCTCGCCCTCCGACCCGCGCGACCTGCCGCGCGCCTTCGTCCCCGCCTCTTTCCGCCGCGCCGCCTCCT
The DNA here is from genome assembly GCA_963843845.1 of uncultured Gemmatimonadaceae bacterium. Classification (GTDB taxonomy): domain Bacteria; phylum Gemmatimonadota; class Gemmatimonadetes; order Gemmatimonadales; family Gemmatimonadaceae; genus Gemmatirosa. Next base: position 887,665 of record CAWJMB010000002.1, read on the forward strand.
CGCGCAACTGCAGCACCTCCGCCTGCACCGCCGCCCACCGTTCGCGTACCGGCTCCTCGACCGTCGGCCGCACCAGCCGCTCGATGAACGCCCGCGGCGTGTACTCGGCGCCGAGCCGGTGGCGCTCCTCGGGCGTCAGCGCGCGGACGAGCAGCGTGCCGAAGATCGACGGCTCGACCGACGACCAGTCGGCCTTCGCCGCGCGCACGAGCAGCGCGAGCGCCTCGCGGTCGAGCGGCAGCGCCTCGGCGTCGTGAAAGAAGTGGCCGTTGAAGCGCAGGAGCTTGTGATAGCCGAACAGATCGCCGGCGTCCATCGCCCGCCAGAGCCCTCGGCCGCAGGCACGAACGCCTCGGGGCCGGACTTCGAGCACCGCCTCCAGGAGTCGACGGAACGACGCGTCCGGCAGGAGGTTCACGTCCTCGGCGAACATCGTGAACACGCAGCGCATGAGGAATCGCGCCACGCGCTCCGGGTCGTGCCCGCCGTCCGTCCAGCGTCGCCGCGAGCCGGCGAGCAGTCGCCGCGATCTCCTCGGTGACCGCCTGCGCGCGACCGCGCGGGTCGCGCCGCGACGGGTCGGTCCAGACGTCGCGCAGCAGGGCGACGTCGTCAGGGCGGTCGGCGAGCGTGCGCAGGTCGATGCGGCGCGCGGCGTTGAAGCCGCCGTACGTGCCGGCCCAGCCGTCCCAGAGCAGCAGGGCGCGGGGGAAGTCGAGCACCATGATGTACGGCGGGCGCTCGGGAAGGTCGCGAGCGTAGGTGTGCACCTGCCCGAACGCCTTCGTGAGCTGACGCGTCGCCGTGGCGCCGTCTTCGAACGCCTTCGCCTCGAGCGCGAAGCAGCCGGCCTTGTAGAGGTCGATGAAGTTCGTCGTGATCGCCCCGTCGCGCGTCACGGCCTTCACCGGGTACTCGAACTGGTAGGGCACGTGCTCGGCCACGCGCGCGCGGTCGACCGACGGGCGCGGGCGCTCGACGCCTAACGCGTCGCACAGGTCGTAGAGAAACGGCTGCGCGTTCGAGCGCTCGTCGGCGCCGGCGTGCCGCCACTTCTCGGCGAGGGCGCGAAGGCGGGCGGCCGTCTCGGGTGAGACGCCGCCCGCGGGCACGCCGTCGGACAGTCCGGACAGTGGGGACGACATGCGCGCCAATGTAGGCGCCGGGCCGCTACCGCACGATCGTCACGGCACGATCCGCGTCGTGTCGCGCACCGTCGGGTACTTGATGCCGAACTGCTCGAGGTACGTCTTGTACTTCGTCGGGTCGTAGTAGTACTTCCGCATCTGCTCGCGGTACTTCGCCATGATGTCGCGGTTCAGCTCGATCGGCGGCTGGTCCGTGGCGCTGATGAACGGCTGGTACTTCACGTCCTTCGTCTGCACGTCGGTGAAGTACGTCCATCGCGTCCGTCACGAGCGGCGGCGAGAGCAGCAGGTCGATCATCGTCATCGCCTGCACCTTCGCGCCCGCCGTCGTCCCCTTGTGCGCGATCGGCGTCGCCATCGCGATCGCGTTCGCCCAGTTGTGCCCCGGCAGTCCCCGGGATGTTCGCCGGGTAGCGCAGCGTCACCGTCGGCACGCTCCACGCCACGTCGCCGATGTCGTCCGAGCCGCCGCCGCGTGCGCGGCCCCTCGACGCCGCCCGAGAGCGGCGAGCGCGCGTCGCGAGCCCGTTCGTCGGCGAGCCGAGCTCGCGCTGGATGCCGCGGGCGAGCGCCTGGTCCTTCTCGTCCCACGTCGGCAGCCCGACCTTCACGATGTTCTGGTGCATCGCCTCGGCGATCGGCCGGTTGAAGTGGCCGGACCAGCCGGAGCCGAGGATCGCGCACCGTGTCGAGCTTCGTGTCGGTCATCATCGCCGCGCCCTGCGCGATGCGCTTGCCGCGCCTCGAACATCTCCATCGTCGTCGGATAGTCGACGTTCCGGAAGTAGAACCAGATCGACGCCGTCGTCGGCACGACGTTCGGCTGGTCGCCGCCGTCCTTGATGACGTAGTGCGAGCGCTGCGCGATCCCCATGTGCTCGCGGTGGTACTCCCACCCGGTCGCCATGAGCATCACCGCGTCGAGCGCGCTCTTGCCCGCGCTGCGGCGCGCCGGCCGCGTGCGCGCTCGTGCCGCGGAACTTGAACTCGGCCGAGACGAGCGCGTTCTGCCCGCCCTGCCCCCACGAGACGCCGAGGTTGTTGCCGACGTGCGTGAAGAGCACCGCGTCCGACGTCCTTGAAGATCGCCGGCGCGCACGTAGAACGCCTTGCCCGCCATCAGCTCCTCGGCCACGCCGGGGAAGAGCACGATCGTGCCCGGCATCTTCTCGCGCTCCATGATGCTGCTTCACCGCGAGCGCGGCGGTGACGTTCAGCGGGTTGCCGCTGTTGTGCCCCTCGCCGTGCCCGGGCGCGCCGTCGATCATCGCGTCGCGGTAGCCGACGCCCGGCTTCTGCGACGCCTGCGGGATGCCGTCGATGTCGCTGCCTAGCACGATCACCGGCTTGCCGGAGCCCCACCGCGCGACCCACCCCGTGGGCATGCCGGCGACGTTCTCGCTGGACCGTGAAGCCGTTCTTCCGCAGGATGCCGGTCAGGTACTTCGACGTCTCGGACTCCTGCATCCCGAGCTCGCCGTAGCTGAACACCTGGTCGACCATCTGCTGCGTGAACGTCGCCATCGAGTCGACGGCCTTGAGCGCCTGCGCCTTGAGCGCGTCGCGCCGCGTCTGGTTCGTCGTGTCGACGCGCGCCGGCGCCGAGTCGGCGCCGGCGCCGCGCCCGCGCTGCGCGAGCGCGTCGCGCGAGAGCGCCGGCGACGCGAGCAGGCCGACGACGGCGGCCGCCGTCCGCGTCGCGCGGACGGTTCGAGCGGGGAAGCGGGGGATCTCTCGGAACATCTCGCGGGAGGAAGGAGAAGGGAGTCGACTTCGCGTTCCGGAGTGTGCGCGGCGCGCGGCACGAGCGCAATTCGTCGCGCCGCCGCGGCCGGCCCGCGGCGCGTGGGTCGTGCGCGCCCGTCGAACGGTGCGGCGGCGGCTCCGCACTCTCGACGGGCGCCCCGGCGAGCGCAACGGTGTGCTCGTTGCCCGAGCACGCCGCTCGCCATCGCTCCGAGCATCCCGCATGCGCACGTTGCAGACGCTGCTCGCCGTCGTCGCGCCGTCGCCGCCGGCGCCGCGCGTGACGGGCGCGGGCTCGCGGGGCGTGGCACCCCCGAGGCGCCGCGGGCCGGGGTAGCGGCGCCGAACGCGCGGGCGGGCGGCGGGTATCATCGCTGATGCCCTTCGCCCGCCGCGCGGCGGCCGCGCTCGCGCTCGTCCTCCCAGGCGCACCGCTCGCCGCACAGCCCCCGCAGGGCACGCTCGGCGCGCAGGCGGTCGTCAGCGGGACGCGGCTCACGAACGCGCTCGACGGGCGCACGCGCACGGAGGGCGTACGTGTCGCAGCCCGCGCTCATGGGGCACGGCGCGATCGCCGGCGGGCACCTGCGCTTCACCGGCACGCTCAACTTCGAGGGCGCTCACGATGCGCCGCGGCGAGCTGCTCGGCGGCGTCTACGGCGAGGGGTACGTCGACCGCCGCCACCCGCACACGCTCGTGCACGAGGCGATGGTCGCGCGTGCACGGCGGGCCGTGCGCGGCGGCACGGTGAGCGCCTCGCTCGCCGCGGGGAAGGGGTTCGTGCCGTTCGGCACCGACGACCCGATGATGCGGCCGTTCGAGCGCTACCCGGTCAACCATCACCTCGCGCAGATCCTCGAGCGCGTCGTCGCGATCGGCGCCGTGCGTGTGCCGCACGCTGCTGCTCGAAGGGCGCGCTCTTCAACGGCGATGAGCCGCACCGGCGCCGTACGCGCACGCCGCGCTACGATCGGTTCGGCGACTCGTGGGCCGCGCGGCTCTCGGTGCGTCCGCTGGATCGCCGCACCGCCGAGTGGGGCGCGGCCGGCGTCGAGCTGTCGGTCAGCGCCGCGCGCGTCGTCTCCGCCGAGAACCCGGACGGCGGCGGGCTCGATCAGCGGAAGTGGAGCGCCGCGCTGCGGTGGGCGCGGCGGCACACCGTCAGGCGGCGCCGCGCGGCCGAACGATCGCGCGAGCTACGCTGCTCGTCGAGATGGGCGCGCACCGACTGGATGCGCGGCGGCCGGCGCATCGCGGTCGCCGGCTACCGCGACGGCAGCGTGCTCGCCGAGGCGGGCGTGCGGCGGCGCGGCGTCGAGCTCGTCGGCGCGCGCCGAGCGCACCGACCGGCTCGAGGAGGAGCGTGACGTCGATCCGTTCCGCACCGTGCGCCCGCACTCCGACGTCGCGACGCTCGGCGTGACGCGACTGGCAGGTGCTCACGCTCGGCGTCGCGCGGCCGCTCGGCGTGTCGGCGGCGGCGACGCTGCGCGCTGGCGCCGTTCGTCGAAGGCTCGCTCGCTCGCGCCGCGCGCCGTCGTACCCGGCGCGGTGTTCGACCCGGTGTCGTTCTACGGCGGCAGGCGGCTCTGGTCGCTCACCGCGGGCGTCCGACTCGGTGCCGGGATGCGGCACGCGCGCATGGGGCGCTATGGTGTGCGCGGCGCCGTCCGGCTCACACCACTCGTCACGACTCTCCTCAGCGAATGATGCGTCGCCTCGTCGTCGCCCTCTCGTCGCCGCTCGCGGCCGCGCTCGTCGCCTGCTCCCGCCGACCGACGCCCGGCCGGCGCTCACCGATCCGACGCCCGACGCCCGACGCAGACGGCGATCGCGTCGTGCGCGTCGCGCGACGTCGCGGGGACGCGGACGGGACTGCGCGCGCAGTCGCAGTGCGTCGTCGCCGGACGATTCTCGTCCGAGCTGACGACGGTGACGACCGCGCGCGGCACGCTTCGCCTACACCTCGACGTGGGGGCGACGCACCGGCGCCGCGTGCACGACCGACAACTGCGGCAACGTCGTCTACGTGTGGAACGTCGGCACGTCGCCCGCCGCGCTGACCGATTCGCTCGATCGTGAACCCGCCGTCGCTCACCACGACGACCGGCGACGTGCAGGTGAGCGACGACGGCACGCTGCTCGTCGTCGCGACCGAGCCGGCCGGCTACCTCGTCATCTACTCGCTCGCCGACCCCGCGCATCCGACGCTCGTGACGCGGTGCACCGCGCCGAACGTCGCGAACGGCGTGCACACGGCGCAGCTCTCGCGCGTCGGCGGTCGGCTCTACGCGTTCTGCTCGATCGACCCGCGCGGCGGTGCGCGCGCACGCCTCACGATCGTCGACCTCTCGACGCCGGCGTCGCCTCGTGAGACGTGGTCGCGCGAGATGGGCAATCCGTACGTCCACGACGTCTACGTGCGCGACGGCTATCTGCTCACCGCGCTGTGGAACGACGGCATGACGGTCTGGGACATCGGCGCGCGCCGCGGCTCGCCGTCGGCGCCCGACTCGGTCGGCAACGTGCGCACGGCGACCGGACAGATGCACAACATCCTCTGGCAGCGCGATGCGACGACCGGCTCGCGCTTCGCGTTCCTCGGCGAGGAGGGGCCCGGGGCGATCGGCAGCACGTCGCTCGGCGACGTGCACGTCGTCGACATGAGCGACCTGTCCCGCCCGCGCGAGGTCGCGTACTACACGATCCCCGGCGCCGGCGTCCACAACTTCTCGGTCGACGAGACGAACGGCATCCTCTACGCCGCGTACTACAACGCCGGCGTCGCGGCGCTCGACGTACGCGGCGACCTCGCGGCGTGCACCGCGGCGCAGCAGGGGACGCTCGGCCGCTGCGACCTCGCGCGCATGGGGCGCGAGCTCGGGCGCGGGCTGACGGCCGGCGCGTACGTCTGGGGCGTCGAGTTCGCGAACAACGTGCTCTACGCGTCCGACATGCTCGGCGGACTGTGGACGCTCACGCCGGCGACGCGCTGAGCGACAGAACGTCGGCTCTGCTCGCCCGCGGCGTCGACGCGGGCATCATCTCGGCCGACCAGCGCGACGCCCTGCTCGCGCTCGACGCGCCGCTCGACGCGCCGCTCGACGCGCCGCGCGAACGCCGCCACCGTGCGCTCGACGGTGTCACGATCGCGTACGGACTCGGCGCCGCGCTCGTCGTCTTCGCGCTCGGCTGGTTTCTCGCCGACCGGTGGGAGCTGTTGGGCGCCGGCGGCGTGCTCGCCGTGGTGATCGCCTACGCGCTGCTGTTCGGCGTCGTCGCCTGGAAGCTCGCGCGCGAGCGCTTCCCGCTCGCCGCCGGCGTGGCGCTCGCGCTCGTCGTCTGCACGGCGCCGGTCGCCGGCTGGGCCCTGCTGCGCCTCACCGGCGAGTGGCCCGCCGAATCGACCGCGCTGGCGCGCTACGAGCCGTACGCGGCGACGCGGCGGCTCGTCGTCGCGTTAGGCACCGTCCTCGCGGCGCTGCTCGTCGTGCGCGTGGTGCCGCGCGGCGCGGTGCGTCGGACGCCGGTGGCGATCCCGCTCGCCGCGGCGACCGCGTTCGCGCTCGTCGATGCCGCGCTGCTGCTCGCCCTCGCCGTCGGCGGCGCCGAGTCCCGGTGGGAGACGCGCGGCTGGGCGCCGCTCGCGGCGGGCGCCGCGCTGTTCGCGATGGCGTATGTGACGGACCGGCGCTCGCCGAACGACGAGTCGCGCGAGGACTTCGCGGCGTGGGTGTACGCCGCCTCGTGCGTCGCGTTCGAGTTCGGGTTCGTCGCGGTGTTCGACCTGTTCGGTCGCCACCACGTCGCACGCCACACGGTCGCGCTCGTCGCCCTCGCGCAGCTCGGCGCGGCGTCGCGATTGCAGCGCCGCGCGCTCCTCGTCGCCGGCGTCGGCAACGCGGTCTGGTACCTCGGCTACCTCGCGTTCGACGTGTTCCGCGACGTGCTGAGCTTCCCGTTCCTGCTCGCCACGTTCGGCGCCGCACTGCTCCTGGTGACGGTCATCGTGCAGCGGCGCTTCCCGTCGCTGCTCCGCCGGCGACCGTCAGGCGCCGGTGCACGCCCGACGCTGCCGGGCGGCGCCGTCACCGCGTGGCTCCCGCTCGCGCTCGTGCTCGCGCTGCTCCCGGCACATCTGGCCCACGTCGAGCGAACGCAGGCCGCGAACGAACGACGAGCGGCCGTCGAACGCACCCGGCTCCGGTCGGAGCGGCGTCGACGGCAGTCGGCTACCGATCCGCCGCCTTCGTCGCCGGCGCCGCCGCGTCGCGCGTCAGCACGTAGAAATTGACGTCGACCGTCAGCGGTGCCTTCCCCCCGGGCGGCAGCGCGACCGTCTGCCACGCCGCCGTCGGCGTGATCCACCGCGCCTCGCCGCCGCCCACGCTCACCTTCACCGGCATCGCGAAGCCGGGCACGACGTCGACCTAGCGATAGGCGAGCGACGCGCCGTCGACGCGATACTCGATCGTCGGCGGGCGCGGTGTGCGGAGGTACTGATCGAACACCTTCGACAGATCGACCCCCGACTCGGCGCTGATGTAGTGCTCGATCTGCGCGCCCGTCACCGTCTGGTGACGGAACGTGCTCCCGACGCCGCGCAGGATGCCACGGAACGTCTCGTCGTCGCTCACGAGCTGGCGGATCGTGTGCAGCATGTTGCCGCCCTTCTCGTACATGTCGCCCGAGCCCTCGCGCTTCACCCCGTACGGACCGACGATCGGACTGTCGTTGCGAATGAGCTTCCGGTTCCCCGCGTTGTACGCCGCGCCGGCCGCCGCGCCGAGCTGACACTCGGTGTAGAGCGTCTCGGAGTAGTTCGCGAAGCTCTCGTGCACCCACATGTCGGCGACGTCCTTCGTCGTCACGTTGTTGCCGAACCACTCGTGCGCGCTCTCGTGCACGATGATGAAGTCCCACTGGAGCCCGAACCCCGACTGTGACCGGTCGCGGCCGAGGTAGCCGTTCTGATAGCGGTTGCCGTAGGCGACCGCGCTCTGGTGCTCCATGCCGAGGTGCGGCGTCTCGACGAGCTTGTAGCCGTCGCCGTACCACGGGTACGGGCCGAACCAGCGCTCGAGGCAGGCGAGCATCGGCACGACCTGCGGCGAACTGATGCTCCGCGGCGCGACGGTGGTAGGCGAGCGGCTAGTAGTCGAGCGTCAGCACGCCCTGCTCGCCACGATAGACGTCGCCGAAGTGGTCGTACGTGCCGGCGTTGATCGCGACATCGTAGTTGTTGATCGGGTTCGTGACGAACCACTCCCACGTCGTCGTGCCGTCGCCGTGCGACGTCACCGCGCGCAGCCGCCCGTTGCCGACCTGCATCATCGGGTCGGGGAGGGTGATCGCGACCCGCTGCGAGTCGGGCTCGTCGGCCTGCGTGTCCTTGTTCGGCCACCACGCGCTCGCGCCGAGCCCCTGGTTCGCCGTCGCGATCCACGCGCCGCCGAGGCTGTCCTGCTTCCAGGCGATCCCGCCGTCCCACGGCGGGTTCTTCGCGACACGCGGCCGGCCGTGGTAGTAGACGGTGAGCGTCCGCCGCTCGCCGGCGCGCTGCGGCGACGGGAGCGTGGCGAGGAACGCGTTGCCGTCGCGGCGATACGGGAGTCGCCGCCCGTCCTGCGTCATGCTGTCGACCTCGAGCGGCTGCTGCAGGTCGATCTGCATCTCGCGCGCGGCGCGGAGCACCCGGTACGTGATCCCGTTCCACCCGCGGACCGTGCTGTCCCGCGGCGACAGCGCGACGTGCAGGTCGTAGAACTCGACGTCCCACCACGCGCGCGCCGGCCCGATCGCCCCGCGCAGCGAGTCGGCGTGCGTGAACGGCCGAGCGGGTTGCGCACTGACCGTCGTCGCGAGCGCCACCGCCGCGACCGCGACCATCCGAAGCGATACAGTCACTGTGTCAGCCTGGTGAAAAGCCATGTGGTCCCTGAACGCTCACATCGCCGCCCGTCGCCGCATGATCGCCTCGATCTCCCCGATCTCGCGCGGCGCCTTCGACAGTCGCTCCAGCCCTGTCGGCGTCACGAGGTAGTCGTCCTCGATCCGCACGCCGGTGTTCTCGTACTTCGCGACGGATCGGCCGAACGCGCGCCACGAACGCGCGGTTGCGCGGGCGTGTCCGGCAGCATGTCGAGCAGTCGCGTGCTCAGGTAGATCCCCGGCTCGATCGTGAACACGTCGCCCGCCTCGTACACTTTCGCCCCGTCGTAGAACTGTGCCGGGTCGTGCACCGCGAGCCCGATGCCGTGGCTGATGCCGTGGATCGTGAACAGCATCGCCTGCGTGCACGACACGGGCGTCCGCTCGCAGTTCGTCTTCCACGGCAGGTCGATGCGCGCGGTCGACGCTGTCGACGAGGCCCAACGCCGCGAGCCCGCGAGCCTGCGCCTCGAACGCCGCCTGCGTCGCGCCCGACGCCGGCTTGCCCGGACCCGACCGCGCGCTCCGCCGCCGTCTGCGCGTCGCGCACGATCTGGTAGATCTGCACGCTGCGCCGACGTGTACGTGCCGCTCACCGGGATCGTCCGCGTCACGTCCGCCGAGTAGCCCTCGTACTCGGCGCCCATGTCCATGACGACGAGGTCGCCCGCCTTGAGCGGCCCGCGGTTGCGCATGTAGTGCAGCTGCGTGCCGTTCGCGCCGGAGCCGACGATCGAGCCGTAGCCGGGGCGCGCCGCCCCGCCGCGCAGAAACGCGCGCTCCGCCTCTCCCTGCAAGTCGTACTCGTGCAGCCCCGGCGCCGCGGCGCGCATCGCCGCGCGGTGCCCCTCGTCGCTGATGGCGACCGCGCGGCGCAGCAGCGCGATCTCCGCCTCGCTCTTCCGCGCCCGCAGCGCGTCGACGAGCGGATGCGCGTCGCGCACGACGGCGCCGGGCTGGCGGGCGTGCAGCGCGCGGACGAACATCGTGCCGCGCGTCAGGCTGTCCTCCTGCGCGAAGTCGGCGTCGGCGAAGTCGTGGAGCGTGTACAGGGGCAGCCCGGTGCGGACGAGCGAGTCGATCGTCGGCTGCAAGCGCGTCGGGCGAGCGGACGCCGACGCCGGTGAGCGCTGCCGTCTCGACCGAGTCCGGGCGCCGGCCGTAGTAGAGCGACATCCGCGGCTCGGCCGGCGTGACGAACAGCGTGGACGTCCCACGCCCGCCGTGCACGACCATCACGAACGCCGCGTCGGGCTCGTCGAAGTTCGTGAGGTAGTGGAACGCCGGGAGCTGGAAGAACGCCCCGAAGTCGGCCACCGGTGTCCGCCCGCCGAACGCGAGCACGACGCCCTCCTTCACGCGCGCCGCCAGCGAGTCCCGGCGCGCCGCGAACTCGGCACGCGGAATCGATGATTGGGCGGTCGCATGGCCAGCGACCATGAGGAGCGAGAGCGCCAGGACGACGCCGGGCACGCGGCGAGTGGACGGCATGAGCGAAGGGAGAGGAGACGGCCGGGGGGCACGCGCTCGAGCGACGCGGAGCGACGTGGAGCGATGAGCTACTCGGAGGAACGATGCGGCCCGTCGGCGGGCCGCGCCACCGCGCAACGTTTGACTACCCTCGGTGTGTCACAGAAGCCGGCCTACGGTGGAAACCCCTCGCGCGACGACGCCGTACAGAAGGCCGACCCATCTCGCCCTGCCATGCCTCTTCTGTCGTTCCTCGTGCTCGCCGCGCACACGGCGTCGGCGCAGCCGCCTGCCGTGTCACCCGCCTCGCCTGCGTCCCCTCCGCCAGCCACGTCGCAGACGTCGGCCGACTCGTCGCGTCGCGCGCGACGCCGTGCGCCGCGCTCCGCGCCCGTCACCCCGGAGCTCGACCGCACCGCGTTCGCCGACGCCGGCGCGCGCACGCTCCTCGGCAGAGCGCGCGTCGCCCACACGGCGCAGGACTCGGCGCTTCGCGCATACGACGCGAAGACCTACCAGCGCATCTCGGTCGGCATGGGGCTCCGCCGCCTCGGCCGCGATCGCATGCTGTTCCGCGGGGAGCAGACGGCGAACGTGTCGTGGGACCGCGGGCGCGGCGTGACGACGCGCACGACCGGCGCGCGCGCCGTCTCTCCGGTCATCACGAAGGAGGAAGGGAGCGTCGACGCCGATCTGAACGGCGCCGCGCCGATCCCGTACTTCCCAGGCCGCGAGACGCTCTGGATCCCGTCCGGCCGCGGCCTCGCCCGCGCCGAGGTCGACGACCGCGAGTTCGTGCACCCGCTCGCCGTCGGCGCCGAGGCGTACTACCGCTACGCGACCGGCGACTCGATCACCGTGAAGCTGCCCGACGGCCGCGCGATCGCGCTGCGCGAGATGCGGATCACCGCGCGCCGCCCCGACTGGCATCTGTTCGTCGGCTCGTTCTGGTTCGATACGGAGAGCGGGCAGCTCGTGCGCGCCGCCTATCGCATGTCGGTCGACATGGACGTCTGGGACGTCGCGAGCGAGGAGAGCCAGCGCGGCCTCGCGGAGGCGCTCGAGCGGGCGCGACTCGACACGAACGCGGCGCGCCGTGGGAAGGCCGAAGCCGCCGCGCGGAGGGAGGCGAGAGACGACGAGGCGCCGGGGTGGGTCAAGGGGCTCCTGAGCCCGATGCGCGCCACGATCTCGGCCGTCACCGTCGAGTACGGGCTGCATCAGGGGCGCTTCTGGATGCCGCGCCAGAACGTCGCCGAGGGAGAGGCGCAGGCGGGGTTCCTGCGCATCCCGATCAAGTTCGAGGAGTCGTTCCGCTACGACCGCGTCGTCGGCGACGATTTCACGCTCGGCGTGCCGGGGCGGCCGACGCCGGCCGTGGCAGGCGGGGTGCCGAACGCCGCGAACGGATCGCCGAACGCCGCGAACGGAGCGCCCGACGGTCCGCCGGAACGCGCGTTCGATCCGGCCGCCGTCGCGGCGCGCCTCGCCGCCGCGCGCACGCTCCGCGACTCCGCGCTCGCGCTCGATCCGCCGGACGACTCGTCGATGACCGTCGCCGTGAACGTCAACTTCGGTGGCTCCACCCGGAACGGCCGCACCCGCACGCCTGCCGAGCGCGCGGCCGTCGTCGACTCGGCGATCCGCCGCCACATCGCGCGCGCCGACACCCTGACCCGGCGCGCCGACTCGCTCTCGAACGTGGGCGAGGCGACGCGGGCGCGCGACGCGCGGGCCTCGGCGCGCGGCAACCTGCGGCGCGCCGCGCTGCTCGTGCGCCGCGAGGTGCAGTGCGCGACCGACAGCACCTACGACGCCGGCACGCGCCGGCTGTACGACGGCGATCTGCGGGTTCGCGTGCAGGCGACGTGCACCCCGCGCCAGCTCGCGTCGTCCCCGGAGCTGCCCGACTCGCCGTACGGCGACGGCGACGAGTGGTTCACGACGACCGACCGCGACGCGCTCGTCAGGGCGCTCGACCTGTCGCTCCAGCCGGGATGGGGGCCGCAGCCGATCCAGTGGCGGCGCGGGCTCGCGCTCGCGCGCTACAACCGCGTCGAGGGGCTGTCGAGCGGCGTCGAGGCGACGTCGGTGCTCGGCCTCGGCTACACCGCGACCGCTGCGGCCCGGATCGGCGTCGCCGACTGGGTGCCGAACGGCGAGCTGTCGATCAGTCGCACCGACGGCCGCCGCACGATCCGCCTCGGGGCGTTCCACCGGCTCGGCGTCGCGAACGACGACTGGGGATCGCCCCTCTCGTTCGGCGCGTCGGTCGCGGCGCTGCTCTACAGCCGCGACGAAGGGTTCTTCTACCGCACGTTCGGCGCGGAGCTGGCCGGTACGCGCGACGCGCCCTTCTTCGGTGCGACCGTCGACTGGCGCCTGTTCGGCGAGCGCCAGCGCACGGCGGGGGTCGAGCCGGAGACGCAGTTCTCGCTGCGCAACGCGGTCGGCACCGCGCGCTTCATCGACAACATCGCCGCGCAGCAGGTGACGCTCGGCGGCGGGGCGCTCGGACTCACGCGCACGTTCGGGCAGGACCCGCGCGCGCTGCGCCTGTTCTCGCGCGCGCGGCTCGAGGGCGCGGCGGCGAAGGGCGCGACGCTCGCCGACGGCAACGTCACGGGCTACGGGCGCGCGCTGCTCGACGCGACGCTGTCGCGCAACGTGGGTCCACTCGGTGTCGCGCTCACCGGCGCGGGCGGCGGCATCGCCGGCGACGCACCGACGCAGCGGATGTTCTACATCGGCGGGCAGCAGACGGTGCGCGGACAGTTCGCGCAGCCGACGAACGCCGCCGGCGGCGTGGCGAGCGGCTACGTCGGCGACGCCTTCTGGCTCGGCCGCGCCGAGGTCGGAACGACGAGCGTCGGGGCGCGGCCGGTCGTGTTCTTCGACATGGGGTGGGCCGGGCCACGCGCCGACTTCGCGCATCCAGGGCGGCCGCTCACGGGTTACGGCGTCGGGCTGTCCTTCCTCGACGGTCTCGTCCGGACCGACCTGTCGCGCGGCATCCATCCGCAGAAGCGGACCCGCTTCGACCTGTACGTGGAGGCGCGCTTCTGATCGCGACGTGAGGATGTGACGCAGGACTTGAATTCAGGATTTCGACAATTCAAGTTCTGAGATATGATCGGCATCTATCACGAGCACCCCGACTGGTTCCGCCCACTGTTCGCCGAGCTCGAACGGCGTGGCGTCCCGTACGAGCGCATCGACGCGGCAGCCCACGGCTACGACCCCTCCGAGCGCGAGGTCCCCTGGTCCCTCGTCGTGAACCGCGCGTCGCCGTCCGCCTATCTGCGCGACGCGCGCCAGACGACGTTCCACACGCTGCACTGGCTTCGCCACCTCGAGCGCCTCGGCGTGCCGGTCGTGAACGGGTCGGCGGCGTACGGCCTCGAGCTGTCGAAGGCGACGCAGTGCGACGTCCTGGAAGAGCTGGGGATCGCGTATCCGGCGACGCGCGTCATCAACAGCGCGGCGCGCGCGGTCGAGGCGGCGCGCGCGCTGCGCTACCCGGTGCTCGTGAAGGCCAACGTCGGCGGCAGCGGCGCGGGCATCGTGCGCTACGACAGCGAGGCGCAGCTCGCGGCCGCCGTTGCAGCTGACACCCTCGACCTCGGCGTCGACGGCACGGCGCTCGTGCAGGAGTACGCGCCGCTGCGCGACGGCCGCATCACGCGAGTGGAAACGTTGGGCGGCGACTACCTCTACGCGATCGACGTCTACCCGGCCGACACGGGCTTCAACCTCTGCCCGGCCGACGCGTGCATCACCGGCGACGGCGTCGAGCTGTCGCGCGGCGCCTGCGCGCTCGACGCGCCGAAGAACGGCCTCCGCGTCGAGCGCGCCGACCCGCCGGCCGAGATCGTCGACGCGATCGAGCGCATCGCGCGCCGCACGCAGCTCGACGTCGGCGGCATCGAGTACCTGATCGACGACCGAGACGGCCGGCCATACGTCTACGACGTCAATGCGCTCTCGAACTTCGTCGCCGACGCGCCGAACGTCGTCGGGTTCGATCCGTGGGTGAATCTGGTCGATTATCTCGAGCGCCGGTTGTCGGGGAGCGGGGATCGGGGACCGGTTGTCGACGCCTCCCGATCCCCGGTCCCCGATCCCCGGCTCCTCGGAGTCGGCTGATGCGCTACGGCTACTGGATGCCCGTCTTCGGCGGCTGGCTGCGCAACGTCGGCGACGAAGGGATGGACGCCTCGTGGAGCTACGTGCGGCGCCTCGCGCGCCGCAGCGAGGAGATCGGCTACGACCTCACCCTCGTCGCCGAGCTGTTCCTGAACGACATCAAGGGGATCGACGCGCCGTCGCTCGAGTCGTGGAGTCTGTCGGCGGCGCTCGCCGCGGTCACCGAGCGGCTCGAGCTGATGGTCGCCGTCCGCCCGACGTTCCACCCGCCGGCGATCTTCGCGAAGCAGGCCGCGACGCTCGACCAGATCAGCGGCGGGCGCCTGTCGCTCAACGTCGTGTCGAGCTGGTGGGCCGACGAGGCGCGCCGCTACGGCGTGCAGTTCGACGCGCACGACGACCGCTACGCGCGTACCGCGGAGTGGCTCGACGTGCTCTACGGCGCCTGGGAGGAGGAGCGCTTCACCTACCGCGGCCGCTACTACTCGGCCGAGGAGACGGTGCTCGCGCCGAAGCCGTTTCGCCGCCCTCGCCCGACGATCTACGCCGGGGGCGAGAGCGAGGCGGCGAAGGAGCTCATCGCGCGGCGGTGCGACGCGTACGTCATGCACGGCGACCCGGTCGATGTCATCGCGGCGCGCGTCGCCGATCTCCGGGCGCGGCGCGAGCGGGCCGAGCTGCCGCCGATGTCGTTCGGCATGGCCGCGTATGCGATCGTGCGTTCCACGGAGGCCGAGGCGCGCCGCGAGCTGCGGCGTGTGACGAACGTCGAGCCCGGGTCGCCCGGCTACGGCAACTATCAGGACTGGGTCGCGAACACGCAGCTCGAGCGGCGCACCTCGCTCGAAGACTACTCCGTCTCGAACCGCGGCCTGCGCGCCGGCTTCGTCGGCACGCCCGAGCAGGTGGCGGAGCGGGTGCGCGCGTATCAGGCGGTCGGCGTCGACCTCGTGTTGTTGCAGTGCAGCCCGCAGCTCGAAGAGATGGAGCGCTTCGCGGCCGACGTCATGCCGCTCGTCGACCGGCGCGCGTCGGCGCGGGCCGCCTGACGATCGCCGCACGCTGACCGAACGCAGAACGGCGACCTCGGTGAGGTCGCCGTTCTCGTCGATCGGGGCCCGCCGTTACTGCGGCCCGAGCAGCGTCTGGCAGTGGTCCGCGAGCGTCGCCGTGTCGATCACCTTGCCGTCCGCGCCGCGCCACCCCCAGCGGTCGTCGGGCATCGGTGCCGGCTCGAGCACGACCGACGAGAGCGCGACCGCGCCGGCCGCCTCACGCGTCGCCGAGCCGGGGCGCGAGACCGTGCCGTTCCAGGTGGTGACTTGCAGCTCGCCGAGCGCCGGCTGGAGCGACGAGGCCGGGAACCAGGAGACCGTCACCGCGCGCACCGCTCCCTGCAGAATGCAGCCGCGCGGTGTGCGCAGGCGGCGGAGCGTCGGCGTCGCGGGCTCGGCGCCGCGGGCCGGCGGACGTTCCGGGGCGAGCGCGTCGAGCAAATGTCCGACGGCGTGCTGCACGCCGTTCCGCTGCTTTACCGTCGGCCAGCCAGCGAGTCCCGCGGCGGCGCCGTCGAGCGTTTCCATGTCTTGCATGTGATCCCTCCATCACGAGCCAAGGGCCGCGCAGCGTACCCGCACGAACCCGCGGCGGCCGCACGACCTCGCGCGACCACACCGCCCGAAAAAAACGACCGGCGCGCCGCGAGCGAACCTCGCCCGGCGCGCCTCGCACCCGCCGCGCGCGACGCCGACGAGCGGCTCGCGGTGCGGCGGTCGACGCTCAGGTGCGCTTGCGGCGCGCGGCGGCGCGCACACGACGCTGCGCCGCGCTGCTCTTGAGCTGCTTCGCGACACTCGGCTTCACGTAATGCCGGCGGCGGCGCACCTCGGCGAGCACGCCGGCACGCTGAACCATGCGCTTGAACGACTTCAGCGCCCAATCGATGCGGTCGCCCTCTTCGAGCTTGATCTCGATCATGTCCCTTCGTGGTGGCAGTGACGAACGCCGGAAGCCGGCTCGAACGATTGAAAAAGGCCCCCGCGAGAGCGAGGGCCCTTCCCGGACAGCGCGGCTGCGCAGCACGCGCAGGCGTCGCGCTCGTAAGATAACCGACGCAGAAGCCCCACACAATGCTCGACGATCCCGGAACTGCTCGGCCGTCAACGAGTTGCGCGGTCGTGAACCGCGCGGCCCGCGTCCGCGGCGCGGCTCACCGCGGCGGCACGAGGCGCAGCGTGAGGCGGTCCTCGGCCTCGATGCGGGCGGCGTCGGCGACGAGCGCGTCGAGGTCGTCGAGACGACTCAGGAAGCGCCCGGTGAGGGCGTCGGCATCGCCCCGCGCGATGCGCGCCACGAGCGCCGCCCCGTCGTCGGGCGACGCGTCGCGCCCCTCGTCGAACACCGTACGATAGTGCGGCAGCCAGGCGCGCGCCTCGGGCGTGTCGATCAGCGGCTCGGTCATCGCCGTGCGCACCGACCCCGGCTCGATCGCGAACACGAGCACGCCGTGCGGGCGCGCCTCCGCCGCGGCGATCTCGCTCAGCCGGGTGAGCGCCGTCTTGCTCGTCGTGTAGGCCGACGTGTGCGCGATCGCGATCGTGCTCACCCGGCTCGACACGTTCACGACGCGCCCGCGGCCGCGTGCCGTCATCCGGCGCAGCACGGCGGCCATGCACAGAAAGCAGCCGCGCACGTTCACCTCCTGCATGCGCCACCACTTGTCCGGGTCCACGACCCAGAGCGGCCCCGGTAGTCCGCCGAGTCCCGCGTTGTTGACGAGGAGGTCGATCGGGGCGACGCGGCGCTCGACGTCGGCCACGACCTGCTCGACCGCGGCGCCGTCGGTGACGTCCGCGACGTGCGTCGTCGCCGAGCCGCCGGCGGCAGTGACCAGCCCGTGCGTCTCCGCGAGCTGGTCCGCCGAGCGCGCGACGAGCGCGACGCGGGCACCGTCGGCGGCGAGGCGGAGCGCGATCGCGCGGCCGATGCCGCGGCCGGCGCCGGTGACGACCGCGACGGTGTCTGTGAGAGGGCGCGTCATGAGCGCATAACTTACGCACTTCTCTCACCCTCACCGCTCATGCTCGTGCGACGTGACTCTCTCGCCGGTGCGGCCGTTCGCGCGTTCGCCGGCTCCCTCGCGCTCGTGACGCTCGCGACGCTCACGGCGTGCGCCGCGCGGTCGACGGCCGGCGGTCCGACGGTGGCGCACGGCGGGCCGGGCAGCGCGACCGCGTCCCCGCCGTCGTCGATTCGCCCCGACGAGGTGCGCGCCGTGATGTTCACCCTCGCCGCCGACTCGATGGAGGGGCGCGCCACGGGACGTCCCGGCTCGATGAAGGCGGCGCGCGTCATCGCCGACTGGTTCCGGCGGGCCGGACTCACCCCGGCCGGCGACAGCGGCTTCTTCCAGCGGGTGCCGATGAAGGAGCGCGAGGTGCGCAACGGCCGGCGCGGCGCGATCGGCGTCGCGTCGTTCGCGGACCTCGACACGGTGCCGCGCGAGCGGCGGCTGTACGGCGGCAACGTCGTCGGCGTGCTCGAAGGGAGCGACCCGGCGCTGCGCGACGAGGTCGTGCTCGTCGACGCGCACTACGACCACCTCGGCGTCGGCACACCGGTTCGCGGCGACTCGATCTTCAACGGCGCCGACGACGACGGCAGCGGGACGGCGGCGGTGATGTTCATCGCGCGCGCGCTCGCGACAGGGCCCGCCGGCGCGCGCCCGAAGCGCACGATCGTGTTCGCCGCCACGACCGGCGAGGAGACGGGGCTCGTCGGCACGCGCTGGTACATCGCGCATCCGGCGCGTCCGCTCTCGCGTACGGTCGCGAACTTCGAGATCGAGATGATCGGGCGCCCGGACTCGCTCGCCGGGGGGGCGGGGAAGGCGTGGCTCACCGGCTACGACCGCTCGACGATGGGCGACGCGCTGAAGGCGCACGGCATCCCGATCGTCGCCGACCCGCGCCCGGCACAGAACTTCTTCCAGCGCAGCGACAACATCGCGTTCGCGTACTGCGGCATCCCGGCGCACACGCTGTCGACCTTCAACCTGCACGGCGACTACCACACGCCGTTCGACGAGGCGGACCGGATGGATTACGACCACATGGCGCGCGTCATCGCGAGTGCCGTCGACGCGGTGCGGCTGCTCGCCAACGACCCGGTGCCGACGTGGAAGCCGAACGGCCGCCCGACCGCGCCGGCAGGGCGCGCGCCGCAGTGCTAGGCGACGCGTTGAGCGACGAGTGGCTGCCGCTCGACGCGCACCCGGTCGGGCGCATCGTCGCCCAGTATGCGCGGCGGTCGTTCGTCGCGCAGGAGCCGGACGGCGAGGGGATCCGCATCCACTACGCGCTGCGTCCGCGTGCGGCGACCGAGCTGCCGAACGCCACGGCGGCCGCGCCCGCGGAGCTCGCGGCGCGGGTCACGTTCGGCACACGCGCGATGGGCCCGCCGGGACACGCGCACGGCGGCGCGACGGCCGCGGTGCTCGACGAGGCGATGGGGCTCGCGGTGTGGCTCGCGCACCGCGCCGCGGTCGCGGCACACCTCGAGACGGACTTCCGCAAGCCGGTTCCGTTAGGCACCCCGGTCGTCGTACGCACGGAGGCCGGGCCGTCGGAGGGGAGCGGCAAGGCGCGCGTGACGGCGCGCATGGTCGGCGAGGACGGAACGCTGTACGCCGACGGGAGTGCGCTGTTCGTGCTGCTCTCGGAGCGGCACACGTTCGCGGGCGGAGGCGCCTGACGCGACCGCCGACCGCGAACGCCGAACGCGAACGCCGAACGCGAACGCGACCGCCTAACGCAGGCGGAGCGCGCCCTCGCTGACGACGACCGACGCGCCGCCGACGCGCACGGCGGTGATCGCGCCGCCTGCCTTGTCGGCCGCCAGCTCGAGGCGGCTCGGGCGCCCCATCTCGACGCCCTGCTCGACGATCCAGCGCAGGGTGCCGTCGAGGCGCGGGGTGCGCTTCGCGAGGAATCCTGCCAGCGCCGCGTTCGCCGAGCCGGTCGCGGGGTCTTCGGGGACGCTGAGGCCGGGCACGAACACACGCGCCCGCGCGTCCGCCTGCTCGGCGTCCATCGCGACGACCATGATCTCGCGGCTCCACGCGTCGGGCGGGAGGGCGCGCTCCCAGACGTCGAGGCGCACGCGCGCGCGGGCGACGGCGTCGCGCGTGCGGAGCGGCGCGATGACGAACGGCAGGCCGCAGCTCGCCGTCACCGGCGCCCAGTCGCCGCCCACGAAGTCGCCGTCGTCGAGGCCCAACACGCGGGCGAGCGTCGGCACGTCGGGCGCCGCTCGCTCCTCGGGGAGCTGCGCGACCGAGAGCTCGGCGAACGTCGGCTCGGAGCCGGTCGGCCCCGTGCGCACGACGACCGGCACGTCGCCGACGTTCTCCTCGAGCACGATCCGCGTCTCGTCTCCGCTCGGCGCGAACGCGCCCGTCGCGAACAGCACGTGCGCCGTGCCGACGGTGGGGTGGCCGGCGAACGGCACCTCGCCGCCGGGCGTGAAGATGCGGACCCGCGCGCGCTGCGTGTCGCCTCCGCGCTCGGCGGGAAGCACGAACGTCGTCTCGGAGTAGTTGAACTCGCGCGTGATCGCGAGCATCTCGTCGGACGAGAGGCCGCGCGCGTCGAGGAGCACGGCGAGCTGGTTGCCGCCGAACTGGCGGTCGGTGAAGACGTCGGCCGTGAGGAAGTTGTAGGTGCGCATGGCATCTGCTGACGGCGGGGTCGGGACGACGGGGTCGATCCGGCGGTGACGGTGAACCGGAGCGGCGCGGTCACCAGGGCGTCGTCGGTGAGGCGCTGGCTGGACGGCGGAGAATCGATCGTCAGCGCCTCACCGACCGCGCGGCTGCGGGTCGTCGGCACCGCCGGAGCGACCCCGCCGTCCCGACCCCGCCGTCGTCCACGAGCGGTGCGCTACTCCGCGTCGAGGAACGGATACCGGTAGTCGGTCGGCGACGCGAACGTCTCCTTGATCGCGCGCGGGCTCATCCACCGCACGAGGTTCAGCTTCGACCCGGCCTTGTCGTTCGTTCCCGACGCGCGCCCCCCGCCGAACGGCTGCTGGCCGACCACGGCCCCGGTCGGCTTGTCGTTCACGTAGAAGTTGCCGGCCGCGTTGCGCAGCGCGACCATCGCCTGCGTCACCGCCGCGCGGTCGCGCGAGAAGATCGCGCCCGTGAGCGCGTAGGGCGACGTGCGGTCCACGAGCGCGAGCGTCTCCTCCCACTTCGCATCGTCGTAGACGGAGACGGTGACGACGGGGCCGAAGATCTCCTCGCACAACAGCCGATAATCGGGCGACCGGCTCTCGATCAGCGTCGGGCGCACGAAGTAGCCGGTCGAATCGTCGACCGTCCCGCCGGCGATGATCGTCGCGTTCCGCCGCGCGTCGTCGAGATAGCCCGAGATCCGATCGAACGCCTTCCGGTCGATCACGGCGCCCATGAAGTTGCGGAAGTCGCGGACGTCGCCGACCTGGATCGTGTCCATCATCGCGACGCACCGGTCGCGCACGTCGGGCCACAGCGACTTCGGCACGTAGACGCGGCTCGCGGCCGAACACTTCTGTCCCTGGTATTCGAAGCCGCCGCGCACGATGCCCACCGCGAGCGCCGCCGGATCGGCCGACGGATGCGCGATGATGAAGTCCTTGCCCCCCGTCTCGCCGACGATGCGCGGATACGTGCGGTAGCGCCCCATGTTGCGCCCGATCGTCTCCCACATGCTGTTGAACACGCCCGTGCTGCCGGTGAAGTGCACGCCGGCGAGGTCGGCGTGCGACAGCGTCGCGTCCGAGATCATGATGGGGTCGCCCGGCAGGAAGTTGATGACGCCGGGCGGCAGCCCCGCCTCGGTCAGCAGCTCCATGAGGTAGTGCGCCGAGAGCATCGCGGTCGCGGCGGGCTTCCAGACGACGGTGTTGCCCATGAGGGCGGGCGCCGTCGGGAGGTTGCCGGCGATCGCCGTGAAGTTGAACGGCGTGACGGCGTAGACGAACCCTTCGAGCGCGCGGTAGTCGAGCTGGTTCCACATCGTGTGGTCGCTCGTCGGCTGCTCGCCCAACAGGTCCTGCGCGAACTGCACGTTGAAGCGCAGGAAGTCGATCAGCTCGCAGGCGCTGTCGATCTCCGCCTGGTGCGCCGTCTTCGACTGGCCCAACATCGTCGCCGCGTTCACCGTCGACCGCCACGAGGTGGTCAGCAGTTCGGCCGCGCGCAGAAACACGGCGGCGCGGTCCTGCGAAGCTCCAGTTCGACCAGTCGCGGTGCGCTCGGTTCGCGGCGTCGATCGCGCGCGTGACGTCCTCGGGGCGCGCCTTGTGGAAGTCGGCGAGGACGTGGCGGTGGTCGTGCGGCATCACGGCCTGTCCGGTGTCGCCCGTGCGGATCGCTTCGCCGCCGACCACGAGCGGGATGTCGATGCGCTCGGTCGCCATGCTCGCGAGGCGGTCCTTGAGTGCCGCGCGCTCGGGGGAGCCGGGTGCGTAGCTGCGGACCGGCTCGTTGACCGGTGGCGGAACGGTGCGGGCGCCGGAGAATCCCGGGGCGGTGCCGCGCGCAGGGACGGACTGAGGCTGCGCGGTCGCGGTCGCAGCGCGGGCGTGGTCGGGGGCGAGGGTCGCGGACATCTCTGGTCTTGGCGCGGAGGACGGGGCGGAGGTCGCTGCGGACAATCTAACGTCGTCGTCGGGTCGCCTCGGAACGGCGGGACGCCCTACCGAACGGCGGCGCTCACGGCGATACGGCGGGGCTGGACGGGCGGAACGCGGCGCCGTTCGCTTGCGAGTCCGCAGTCGCCCGTCACCCCCGCCGCGTTCGGAGCCCGTCCGCGAGCAGATTCGCGCACAGCACCGTCACGAAGATCGCCGCCCCCGGAAAGAGCCCGAGCCACGGCTCGGTGCGCATCGCCGTCTGCGCCTGATAGAGCATGCTCCCCCAACTGGCGGTCGGCGGCTGCACCCCGACGCCGAAGAACGACAGCGCACTCTCGAGCAGGATCCCGCGCCCCACCGCGAGCGCCGTCGCCACCGCCGCGACCGGCAGCACGCCCGGTACGACGTGGCGCGCCACGATGCGCAGCGGCGTCGCCCCCGCCGCCTGCGCCGCCGCGACGTAGTCGGTGGCCCGCAGCGCGAGCACGTCCGCGCGCACGACGCGCGCGGTCTCCATCCACCCCGCCGCGCCGACGAGCAGCACGAGCAGCGGCACGCCGGGGTCGAGCACGGCCGCTGCGATCATGAGCAGCGGCAGCCGCGGCACGGCGAGCATCGCGTCCGTGAGGCGCATGAGCAGCGCGTCGAGCCACCGGCCGGCGTAGCCTGCGGTCGCGCCGACGGCGGTGCCGACCGCCGCACTCACCACCGCGCTCACGAGCCCGATCGCGAGCGAGACGCGGCCGCCGTAGAGCACACGCGTCACCACGTCGCGCCCCAGCTCGTCGGTGCCGAACGGGTGGGCGAGCGACGGCGCGGCGCGGCGGCGTGCGAGGTCGAGCGCTTCCGGGGCATACGGCGCGACGAGCGGCGCCGCCGCGGCGAGCACGACGAGCAGGGCGAGCGTCGCGCCGGCGACGCGGGCCGGCGTGACCGCCGTTGGCCCGCGCGCCGTCGCTACTGACGACGCCGCGGTCATCGGGGCCGTCATGCCGCCGTCACGCCGCCGTCACGCCGCCGTCACGTCGCGTCACGCGTGCGCGGATCGAGCGCGTAGGTCGCGACGTCGGCCACCACGCCGAACAGCACGACAGCGGCCGAGCCGCACATGAGGAACGCCATGAGCACCGTGTAGTCGCGCCGCGCGAGGGCCTCGGTGAACAGCCCGCCGACCCCCGGCCACGCGAACACGCTCTCCGTGACGACCGCGCCCGACGCCATGATCGACGCGTCGAGCAGCACGACCGCCGCGAACGGCCGCAGCGCGTGGCGGAGGGCGTGACGCAGCACGACGGCGCGCTCGCTCACGCCGCGCGCCCGCGCCGCGTCGACGAACGGCGCCTCCAACGACTCGCGCATTCCGGTCCGGAGGTAGCGCGACCACGCCGCCGCGTGCGCGACGACGAGCACCGTCGCCGGCAGCACGAGGTGTGCGACGCGGTCGCCGAAGCCGCCACCGAGGAACGACGCGCGCCCCGCCGACGGAAGCCAGCCGAGCGCCGTGCCGAACACGAGCTGCAGGACGAGGCCGAACCAGAACACCGGAAGCGACAGCGCGGCGACCGCGCCGACGGTCACGGCGCGGTCCGCGCCGCGGCGCACCGACGCGAGCACGCCGGCGCCGAGCGCGACCGGGACGGCGACGACGAGCGACGTCCCGATCAACTCGAGCGTCGCCGGCAGTCGCTCGATCAATCGCGTCGCGACCGGTCGCCCGTCCGCGTAGCTGTACCCCCAGTCGCCGCGCACGAAGGCGCCGAGCCACGCGACATACTGCGCGGCGAGCGGACGGTCGAGTCCCATCGCGGCGCGGAGGCGCGCGATGTCGGCGGGACGAACGTTCGGGTTGTCGAGATACAGCGACAGCGGGCCGCCGGGCGCCGCGTGGATCAGCGCGAAGACGAGGAGCGAGACGACGAGCAGCAGCGGCACCGCCTGCGCCACGCGCCGTGCGAGGAACGCGATCATCGCACGACCATCAGGGAGTCGTCGGCGCGATCTCCCACGCCCACACGTTCCAGAACGGCCCGGCGTTCGTCGGGTTGCCGGTGAAGCCGCGCAGCGTCGTCGGCACGGCGTCGATCTTCGCCGTGTTGTACAGCACGATCTCCGGCACCAGCTCGGCCACACGCCGCTGCGCGGCCTGCAGCAGCGCCTTCCGTGCCGTCTGGTCGACGGCGCGGTCCGAGGCGTAGAGCAGGCGCGTCAGCGAGTCGTCGGCGAAGTAGTTGATGTTGCGCCCGGCCGGCGGCGTGCGGTCCTTCGCGAAGAACAGCGTGATCTCCGGGTCGGCGCCGGTCTGCCACCAGTGCAGCATCGCGTCGAACTCGCCGGCGAACCAGACGCCGCTGATCGCCGTGCCGTCGATGAGCCGCACCTGCACGCGCACTCCGACGTCGGCGAGCTGCCGTTGGATCGCCTGCGCGACGTTCTCGCGGATGGCGAAGCCGGCCTGCGTGATCAGCGTGAACGTGAGCCGCGTGCCGTCCTTGACGCGAACGCCATCGGCGCCGAGCGCCCAGCCGGCGGAGTCGAGGAGGGCGCGTGCCGCGACGGGGTCGAACGCGTACTGCCGCACGTTCGGCTCGTACGCCCACGACGACGGCTGGATCGGACCGTTCACGACGCGCACCTGGCCGTCGAGGATCGTGCGCACGATCAGCTCGCGATCGATCGCATGCGCCAACGCCCGGCGCACCCGCAGGTCGGCGAACGGCGGGAAGTGCCGCTCGTTCAGCGTCACGTGCTCGTAGCCGCTGCCGACGACCTGGTTCAGGCGCAGCGCCGGCACGCCGCGCAGCTCGCGCACCTTGTCCCACGGCACGAGCGCGACCATGTGGACCTCTCCCGACCGCAGCTGGTCGACGCGCGTCTGCGTCTGCGGCAGGAACCGGAACAGCACCCGCCTGATCTTCGGAAACTCGGCGCCCCGCCAGTATCCGGGCACGCGCTCGAGGAGAACGTACTCGCCCGTCTTCCACTCGGCGACGCGGTACGGGCCGGTGCCTAACGGAGCGCGGTTGTAGTCGCTCGCCGCGTCGAGGTCGCGGCCGTCGAGCACGTGCTTCGGGAGCGTGCCGCGGAAGAACTGGAACTGATACGGGGCGTAGAGCTCCGTGTAGTGCACGACCGCCGTGAGCGAGTCGGGCGTGTCGACCGACGCGATGCGGTCGAACCCGTCGGTGCTCTCCGGCTTCCAGTCGCCCTTGGTGATCGCATCGACGGTGAACTTCACGTCGGCCGACGTGTGCGCGCGGCCGTCGTGCCAGCGCACGTTCGGGCGCAGCTTCCACGTGACGTCCATGCCGCCGTCCGGGCGCAGCACGACGCCCCCGTTCTCGACGGTCGGCACGTCGGCGGCGAGGACCGGCACGGCGCGCCCCCGCTCGTCGTTCGTCACGAGCCCCTCGACGACCCCGGTCTGGATGTCTTCGAGGATGTGCGTCGCGTAGCGGTTCATCGTGTCCGGCTCGCGGTCGTAGCCGACGACGAGCAGGTCGTTCGACGGCCCGCCGCGCGCCGCGTCCTTCGCGCAGGCGCCTGACACCCACGCGCCGAACGCGGTGACGCCGGCCGCGATCGCGGCGCGCCGTCGCGCGGACCGCCTCATGCCGCCGCCTCCATCAGCCGCGCGACGAGCGCCACCGGGATCGAGCCGTGACCCAGCAGCTCGTCGTGGAACGCCTTGAGCGAGAAGCCGTCGCCGAGCGCGCGCCGGCGGCGCTCGCGCAGCGCGTGGATCTCGCGGGTGCCCAACCAGTACATGATCGCCGTTCCCGGAAACATCGACGCCTTCGTCACCTCGCCGCGCGCCGCCTCCGCGCTCGCGCCGACCTGCGCGACCCAGAACGCGACGCCCTCGTCGTACGTGATCGCGCCCGTGTGCAGCTCGAGGTCGAGCACGGCGCGCGCGAGGAAGCGCACCTTCGAGTGTTGCTCCGCGACGCGCTCGAGCGGCGTCAGGAACTCCAGCTCCTCCATGAGCGCCGTCGCGTAGCACGCCCACCCTTCCGCCATCGTGCCGCCGCAGAACATCCCGATGCGGCTCGCGCAGTCGACGGCCGCGACTCGTCCGATCCGTGTGGGGGCGCGGTGATAGGCGTGCCAGTTCTGCACGTGGTGGCCGATCGCGCCGTGATGCACGACGTGATTGAGCGTGACGACGCTCCGGTTCCACGCGCGGAGGTGCGCCGCGGCATCGTCGGCCGGCAGCGGGGGCACCGCGTACTCGTACGTCGTGTAGCGGTCGAGCGGGGCGGGCGAGCGGTAGAACAGGTAGTACAGGTAGGGCGCCGCCTCGCTCGTCCACCGCGGAAACTCGACGTACCGGATCGGCCACGCCGGCCACGTCACGACGTCGTGCTCGGCCGCGCGCGCGTGACACGCCGACCACACCTCGCCGAACACCCGCAGGTACTCGTCCGGCGCCGGGTGATCGGCGGCGAGCCACGCCTGTGCGTGTCCCCACGACCCCGCCGTCGCGTGCGCCACCTCGTCCAGCCGGGCGCGCTCGGCGCCCAACGCGGCGCGCGCCTCGCCGAGCAACGTCGCGATCGGCGTGTCGCAGGCGTGACCGCGCGTGAGCAGCAGCGTCAGCATCTCGCGCCCGCACGCGAGCGCCTCGTCGGTCGCGGTCGGCCGCGCGCGGAGCCACGCCGCGAACGCCGAGAACGCCGCGCGCGCCGCGTCCGCTCCGTTCACCACCGCGCGCCGGATTCCGTCCGGCACCGTCGGGTGCGCCTCGATCCACCGCGCGAGCCCGGTCGTGAGCAGGACGTGCGCGCCCGTACACTCGCGAAGCGCGCGCGCCGTCCATGCCGGGTGCGGGGCCGCGGTGCCTAACGTCGCGCGCGCGTCGCCGAGGAACGGGGGGACGGCCGCCAGCCGCGATGCTGCCGACCGCATGCGCTCGGCGACCGGCGCGAAGTCGCGGATCATGAGCGAGACGAGGCCGAAGATCGCCTCGCCGGTCCACAGCGCGGGGTTGCCACGCGGGCCGTGCGCTCCCGCCACCTCCGCCCGCTGAATCTCGAGAAAGCCGCGCGCCAGCTCGGCGTCCACCTCGTCCGGCCGCGACGGCGTCGCGAAGGCCGGGAGGGCCGCGTGCAGGGCCTCCATCTCCGCGTCGAGCGCGGCGAGCCCCGCGGGCGACCAGTCGGGCAGCACGGCGTCGTAGTCGTGCACGCCGGTGCACGTCGCGTTCACCGGGCGCCGCGCGTAGTAGTGCGCCATGAACGCGTCGAGCGCCGACCCCAGCTCGCCGCTCATGCGGTCGACGCCTCGAGCGGGATCGACACCCACCGCCGCTCGCGGAATGACCGCTCGACGGCGTTGATGAGCTCCTGCACGTGCGCGCCGTCCTCGAAGCTTCCCTCGTTCTCCGGCCCATCGCCGATGATCTCGTCGACGAACGAGCGGATGAGGTTCGCGTAGAACAGCGAGCGCCACGACTCCCGCGCGTGGCCGCCGCTCGGGTAGAAGTGCGGCGGGATCTCCAGGTCGCGGAACTCGACCGCGTGCTTCGTCGCTCCCTTCAGCGACTCGGCGACGCCCCGCTCTTCGACGAGGCGACAGATCAGCGCGCCCTCGCTGCCGTAGACGCGCGCCTCGAGTCCCGGGTAGTTGCCGACCGTCACGAAGCTCGTCTGGATCGACCCGATCGCGCCGCTCGCGAACTCGCCGATGAAGATGTCGCCGTCGTCGATGTTCATGCGCATCATCGTGCCCGTGGCGCGGACGACGCGCTCGGGCACGAAGTTCTTCATCGTCCCGACGACCTGCGCGAAGCGACTCCCCATGAACAGGTGGCCCAGGTCCATGATCGGCGCGCCGTACCCTTCCAGCGACGAGACGTGGATCGTCGACTGGTCGGCGGTGTGGTCGACCTGGCGGAGCGGCGTCTGCGGGTCGAGCCACTGCGAGTTCTGCTCGTAGCCGTTGAAGATGAACGGCGTCCCGACGAAGCCGTCGTCGATGAGCGCCTTCATGTAGCGCATCGCCGGGCTGTAGCGGAAGGTGAAGCCGAGCTTCGTCTTGAGTCCCTTCGAGCGGGCGAGCGCGGCGGCGCGCTGCGTGTCCCGATAGTCGTAGGCGACCGGCTTCTCGCAGAGCACGTGCTTGCCTGCCTCGAGCGCGCTCCACGACAGCGCGAAGTGCGTCGCGCTCGGCGTGCACACGTCGACGACGTCGACGTCGTGACGCGCGATCAGCGCCTCGGGCGAGTCGTAGACGTGCGGCACGCCGAACGTCGCGGCCATCGCCCGCGCCCGCTCGACGACCGGGTCGGCGATCGCGACGAGCTCGCACCGCGGGTCGCGCGCCCACCCGGGCAGGTGCGCGAACTCGGCCCAGGCGCCGGCGCCTAACACTCCTACGCGGACGGGTCGGGACGGCATCGCGGGCGGGGTTCGTGGTGGAGGGATCGCGCACAGATTAGTGCGCGGCGCAGCGGGATGCGACAGATTGCGTGCATGCGTGTGACGGTCTCCATCCCCGCCCTCGGTCTGCTCGCCGCCTGCCAGCCCGCCCCCGTGCGGTGGGACGAGGCGGCGGAACGCCAGGCGCTCGTGCCCGCGACGAGCGTCGCCGTCGACTCGATCCGCGACGCGACGCTCGGCACCGTGTTCGCCACGCCAGCGAGCGGAGCGCGCATGCTGCCCTCGGGCGGAGCGAGCTTCGTCTCCCCGACGGGCGACGCGCCGCCCGCGCCCCCCGCCCCGACGCTGAACGCCCTCGCCGCCGCGTGCCCGCGCTCGGTGCGCGTCGCCGTCGGGCGCGGCGGCGAGCGGGTGGCCGCGTGGTGGGCGCTGCGGCCATCCGGGCGCGCGCTGCTGCTCGCGAGCCGCTCGGGTGACGCCGGAGCGACCTGGGAGACCCCGACGCGCGTCGACACGCTCGACGTCGCGACGAGCGGGTGCGACCGCCCGGCGCCCGCGGTGGCGGTCGACAGCGCGAACGGCTACGCGCACGTCGCCTACTCGATCGAGGCGCCCGAGGGGACGGGAGTGTTCTACGCGCACCGCATGGGTCCGAGCATGCCGTTCGAGGCGCCGCGGGTCATCATCTACGGCGACCACGTCACGCCGGTGAGCGTCGCCTCGGCGGGGATGCGCGTCGTCGTCGGATACGAGGACCCGAACACCGGCGGCCGCCCCTACGTCTCGCTCGCCCTGTCGCGCAGCGCGGGGCATCTGTGGGACGAGCGGTTCGCCGTGTCGAGCGGGGCGGAGAGCGCCACGCGGCCGGCGGTCGCGCTGCGCGGGCGGCAGGTCGCCGTCGGATGGATGGTGCCGGCGTCGCCGACGACGCTGCTCGCGACCGACGACCCGTACCGCGCGACGATCGGGGGCGGGGTGGTGGTGGTGCGCGTCGGGGAGCTTCGCTGATGCGGGCCCGGACACGCACCGTCTGACGCGCCCCGCCTGACCCGCCGCCGCGCATGCACGTCCTCCTCGCCCTCTCCGACGCGACGCTGCGCGCGACGCTGCACGACGCGTTAGGCGCGGCGGGGCACGAGGTGACGATCGTGACGGACGCCGCCGCGGTCGTCGACGCGATCGCGCTCGACGGCGAGTCGATCGTGCTCGCGGGGGATAGCGCGGCGATCCCCGGCGGCGCCGCGAGCACCCTCGCGCTCGACGTCTGCCGCGCGGTGCGTCGCGACGCCCGCGCGACGACGCGGACGTTCGTGCTCGCCATGCTGCCGTCGGCGGTTCCGGGCGACATCGAGGAGCTCGTCGACGCCGGCGTCGACGACTTCATCCTCGCCGAGTCGACGCCGGCGAGCCTCGGCGCGCGCGTCGTCGCGCGGGCGACGCTCGGCGCGCGCTTCATGGCCGAGGCGGCCGCGCGGCGGAGCGCCGAGGCGGCGCTCGCGCGCACGCAGCGCTTGTTGGGCATCGACGAGGCGTCGGCGACGTTGCAGCACGAGATCAACAATCCGCTCGCCGCGCTGCTCGCGCACGCCTCGCTCCTCGAGCAGGGGATCTACGAGCCGGGCGAGGAGCGCGAGCTGTTGGGCGTCATCACCGAGCAGGCCTACCGCATCGCCGCGGTCGTGAAGCGCCTCGCGGCGCTGCGCTATCCGGACGCGGACGAGTTCATCCCGAGCTGACGCGGCGACCCCCGATCCCCGACTCCATGCACTACTTCGGCTCACACACGCCCGACAGCGGCGGGATCGCGATGGCGGCGCGGCGCGCCGGCAACGCCGGGATGCGCGCCATGCAGCTGTTCACGGCGATCCCGAAGTTCTACAACGAGAAGGTGAGCGTCCGTCCGGAGCGCCTCGAGCGCTTCCGCGAGGCCGTCGCCACGACGACCGTGTCGCTCGCCCACACCGTGTCGCACGCGGCGTACGTGCTGAACGTCGCGACGCCGGACGCGGCGAAGTGGGGGCGCGCGGCGGCAGGGCTCGCGAAGGAGTTGGAGCGGTCGACGGCGTTGGGCCTCGGGATGGTCTGCTTCCATCCGGGGGCGGCGACCGACGGCGACCGCGACGCGGCGGTGAAGCGCGTGGCCGTCGCGATGCGCCAGGCGATCGAGGCGGTCGACGGCCAGACCCGCCTGTTGGTCGAGAATACCGCGGGCGCCGGCTCGACGGTCGCGCGCACGGCCGAGGAGATCGCCGCGATCCTGAGCGAACTGCCGTCGTCCGTTCGGCAGCGCGCGGGCTACGGGCTCGACACGTGTCACCTGTTCGCCTCCGGCTACGACATCGCGAGCGACCCGGTCGCGTTCACGACGGTGCTCGACACGTTCACGACGACCGTGGGCGAGCCGCCGCGCTTCTTCCATCTGAACGACAGCCAGGGCGCGCTCGGCTCGAACCGCGACCGGCACATGCTGCTCGGCGACGGGGCGATCGGCGCGGACGCGTTCGGGTGGCTGCTCGCCGACCCGCGCAGCCGGAACGTGCCGCTCATTCTCGAGACGCCGCACGCGCACGACGAGCCCGCCGACGACGACGACACTCCCGACCCGAACGACGTGAAGATGATGGCGCTGCTCGCCCGACTCGCCGAGGGACGATGACTCGCCCCGCACACCGCCGCGCGGCCACAGCGGCCGCGGTGGCCTTCGGCACCGCGGCCGCCGTGTGCGGCGCGACGCCGAGCGCCGCGCAGCGCGCCGGGCCGACTGGGCCGACGACGTCGCCGGGCGTGTTCGTGCTCGTGAACGGCGACGACACCGTCGCCGTCGAGCGCCTCCGTCTCGCCGGCGACACCGTCATCGCCGAGGCGCGGTCGCCGAGAGCGCCGGCGCGCGTGCGGCTGACGATCGCGACGGCCCGCGACGGGCTCGTGTCGCAGGTGCGGCTCGAAGCGTTCCTCGCTGCCGCGGCCGACGACGCGCCGCCGGCACAGCAGGCGCGCTTTCGCTTCGACGGCGATACGGTGCGCATCGACGGCGTCACGACGGCGTCGGTGCCGGCGATCCGCGGCACACTGCCGTGGCTCAACCCGTCGATGGCCCTCGTCGAGCAGATCGTGCGGCGCGCCCGGGCGCTCGGCAGCGCGTCGGTGCAGGTGCCGATGATCGACCTGTCGTCGGGGCAGAAGTTCACCGTCGCCGTCGAGCGCAACGGCCCCGACTCGGCGATCGTGCGGCTGCCGACCGCGGAGATGCGGCTCGCCATCGCGGCAGACGGGCGGGTCGTCGGCGGGGTGGTGCCGGCGCAGCGCGTGCGGATCACCCGCGTCGCGGCCATCGACGCCGGCGCTGGCCGCCCGCACGTGCCGGACTACTCCGCCCCGCCGAGCGCGCCGTACGTGGCCGAGGAGGTGCGCGTCGCGACGCCGGGCGGGTTCGCGCTCGCCGGCACGTTCACGCGCCCGCGGACGGCAGCCGGGGTCCGCGTCCCCGCCGTCGTGACGATCACGGGATCGGGGCAGTCGGACCGTGACGAGGCGCTGAACGGGATGCGCGGGTACCGCCCGTTCCGCGACCTCGCCGACACGCTCGGGCGACGCGGCATCGCCGTACTCCGTCTCGACGACCGCGGCTTCGGTGCGTCGGGAGGGAGCGCGGCGACGGCGACGTCGCAGGATTTCGCGAGCGACGTACGGGCGGCGCTCGCCTGGCTGCGCGCCCGCCCCGACGTCGACCCGGCGCGGCTGGGGCTCGTCGGCCACAGCGAGGGGGGACTCATCGCGCCACTCGTCGCCGACGGCGATACCTCGCTCGCCGCGATGGTCCTCATGGCCGGGCCGGCGTGGACGGGACGGCGCATTCTCTCGCAGCAGCAGGAGTACGCGGTCACGAGCAACGCATCGATCCTCCCGGCACAGCGCGACTCGCTGCTCGCGCGCATGCGGCAGGCGACCGACTCGGTCGGGCGGGCGCAGCCGTGGCTCCGCTTCTTCCTCGACTACGACCCGGTCCCCACGGCGCGCCGCGTGCGCGTGCCCACGCTCGTGCTGCAGGGCGCGACCGACCGCCAGATCGACCCGGCGCAGGCCGAGGAGTTGGCGGCGGCGCTGCGCTCGGGAGGGAACCGCGCCGTCCAGCTCCGCACGTTCCCGACGACGAACCACCTGTTCCTCGAGGATCCGAGCGGCGACCCGGCCGGGTACGGCGCCCTCGCCGCGACGCGCGTGCGCTCCGACGTTCTCGGGGTGATCGCCGACTGGCTCTCGACGACGCTGCGCGTAAAGTGACCGGACGCACCTTTTTCCAGCCCCCTCTTGCGAGAGCGAGCGTACGGCTATTGCGTCTGCGCAGAGCGCACTTAGGTTTGGGCGCGATCGCTCCCTAATTCATCACCGCGCTCGATCCCTCTCCAGGAGACGCGATGCCCACTGCGAAGAAGTCGTCCGCGAAGAAGGCTGCGCCGGCCAAGAAGGCGGCGGCGAAGGCTCCGGCCAAGAAGGCGGCCGCCAAGGCCCCGGCGAAGCAGGCCGCGGCGAAAGCCCCGGCGGCGAAGAAGGCAGCTCCGGCGAAGAAGGCCGCCACGAAGGCCCCGGCGAAGAAGAGCGGCGCCAAGCGGGCGCTGAACCCGGCGCTCGCCGCGCCGATGACGTCGAGCCCCGAGCTGCAGGGAATCGTCGGCACGCAGCCGATCCCGCGCTCCGAGATCACGAAGCGCATCTGGGCCTACATCAAGAAGAACGGCCTCCAGGACTCGGTGAACCGTCGCGCCATCAACGCCGACGACAAGCTCCGCCCGATCTTCGGCGGCAAGAACCAGGTCTCGATGTTCGAGATGACGGCGCTCGTGAACAAGCACATGAAGCCCGCCTGATCGACCGCGACCGCGCGCTATGACGAGGGGGTGCCCGGAAACGGCGCACCCCCTCGTTGCGTAGGGCCTTCCGGGTCATCTTTCCGTCCGTCCGTCCGCCGTTCGTTCTCGTCGCTCTTCCCGCCGCCGTGGCCGCTCCCTCACGCACTCGCTCCGAATCGAACCTGCTCGCCGCGGCGCGCGGGGGGCCCTCGCAGAACCGCTCGTCGTCTCGATCGAAGAAGCCGGAGAAGCCGGCGACGACGTGGGACAGCGTCCGCGCGTTCCTCGGCACGGTACTGATCTTCCTGCTGATCCGCACGTTCCTCTTCGAGGCGTTCCGCATTCCGTCGCCGAGCATGGTCCCGTCGCTGCTCGTCGGCGACTGGCTGTTCGTGAACAAGCTCGTCTACGGGCCGCACGTCCCGTTCACCACCGTGAACCTGCCCGGCTACGCGGACCCGAAGCGCGGCGACATCGTCGTCTTCATCTCGCCGTACCAGGCCGACGAGGCGGCGCGCGGCAACGACCCGACGCCGACGCTCGTGAAGCGGATGTGGGGAACGCCGGGCGACACGGTCTACATGCGCGACGGAGTGCTGCACATCAACGGGATTCCGCACCCGCAGGGGCGCGAGTACGCGAACAATCCGCAGGGCGATCCGAGCGAGGTGCACGAGCTGTTCGGGTGGCAGCGGCAGTACGCGCTCGCGGGCTCGCGCTTCGGGGCCGTGCCGGCCCAGCCGACGCACGACAACTGGGGGCCGCTGGTCGTTCCCGCGGCGCGGTACCTGATGCTCGGCGACAACCGGTACAACTCGAAGGACTCGCGGTACTGGGGGTTCGTGCCGCGAGAGAACTTCCGGGGGCGGCCGATCTTCGTGTACTACTCGTACAACGCCGACGACAGCGATCGGGCGTTGCCGTTCCTGACGGATATTCGGTGGGGGCGGTTGGGGCACATCATCCGGTAGCGACTCGGCGACGGGACGGCGGGACGGCGGGACGGCGGGACGGTGCAGGCGGTGGGACGCCGACGATGACGCGGGAGAATCGGACGTAGGTATGCCCTGACGGCCTCGCTCCCGTCCCGCTTCACCGGCAGCGCCGTTCCGACGGCGCCTCACCGCCGACGCTGCCACGCCGTCCCGTCCCCCCCTCTCGACCCCGCCCCATCGACCCCGCCGTCCGGGTCGTTCCCCTCGCTCGCCGCCGGCCCCTAGCGTCTCGCCGAGCCTGGCGATAAACGTGACGCATGCTCGCCCCCCTCTCCGCGCTGCTGGTCGCCGCGGCCGCGCCCGTCGTTCCACTCGCGCACGACACCGGCACCGTTCGCGCCGACTCGCTGACCTCGGCCGCGCTCGGCGTACGGAAGCGGGTGCTCGTCTACCTGCCGCCGTCGTACGGGCACGACGCCAGACGGCGGTACCCGGTCGTCTATCTGCTGCACGGGCTGTGGGGCGACGAGACGAACTGGACGCAGCTCGGTCGCGCGAACGCGGCGATGGACTCGCTCGTGGCGGCCGGCGGGCGCGAGATGATCGTCGTCATGCCCGACGGCGACGACGGGTGGTACACGACGTGGGCACGCCCTGCCGACCGCGCGGCGTGCGTCGCCGACACCGCGCGGACGGAGCCGGCCGCGTCGTACTGCGTCGCCGCGGGGCGCTACGACGACTACGTGGCGCACGACGTCGTGCGCCACGTCGATGGCCGCTACCGCACGATCGCGCGGCGCGACGGGCGGGCGATCGCGGGGCTCAGCATGGGCGGCTACGGCGCGGTGACGCTCGCGCTCCGTCACCCCGAGCTGTTCGCCGCCGCGGCGAGCCACTCCGGCATCCTCGCCCCGCTCACGATCACGCCGCGCGGCGCCTCGACGCCGGGCGAGACCGCGTCGACCGACGCGCTGCGCGCCTTCTACGGAGCGCTCTACCCGACGATGGTGCCGGCGTTCGGCGCCACGGTCGCCGACTGGCGGGCGCGCGACCCGGGGCGGCTCCTGACGCGCGCCGCGACGCGCGTGGCGCTGTTCATCGACGTCGGCGCCGACGACCCGTGGGTCGCGCAGTCGCGCGCGTTCCGCGCCGCGGCCGAGCGTGCGGGGGCGCGCGTGGCGTACGCGGAGTGGCCCGGCGGCCACACGTGGGCGTACTGGCGCGCGCACGTGCCGGCGAGCCTCGCGTGGCTCGCCGCGCGGCTGGCGCCCAGCGAGCCCCGGTGACGGCGCGATGAGGCCCTCCTTCTTCCCGCGGGAAACGCATCCCTTCCACGCCCTCGAGCTCTCGGCGTGGCGCACGCTGTCGCTGCGGCTCGTCGAGATGGCGGTCATCACCGGCGTGCTGCTGCGCGCGCTGCGGGCGTTCGCGCTGACGCACGTCGCCACCACGGGCGGCACCGCGCTCGCGTTCGTGCTCGGCGCGGCGCTGCTCTTCGGGATGCTGACGCTGCACCTCGCGAACTACCCCGTGCGCCGCTGGCCGGCGCGCGTCGCCGCGTTCGCGCTCGTCGAGGCGCTCACCGAACTGCTCGTCAGCGCGGCGCTCATCGCGGCGCACCGCGAGCCGTTGGGCACCACCGGCCGCGCGGCGTGGAACGACCTCTCGTCGATGGCGCTCTCGACACTCCTCTGGCGCGTCGTGCCGCTCGCGCTGTTCGCGCTCGTGCTCGCCGGCGTCGTGCAGCTCGTGCGCCGGCTGCTGCGCCGCCGCCCGCTCCCTTCCACTCCGTTCGGCTCATGACCGCTCTGCGCTCCTCGTTCTTCGCGCTCGCCACCGTCGCGACCACGTCCGTCCTGACGGCGACGTCGTCAGGCGCTCAGGACGCGCCGGCCGCCGACACGACGCCGGCCGGCGCGTCGCTCGCCAGCATGGGGCTGACCGTCACGTCGGCGCACCCGCTGGGCACGCTGCGTGAGCAGGCCGCGATTCAGCAGCGGTGGCTCACGCGCCGCATGAACGACGTGCTCCCGGCGCTGCTGCGCAAGCACAACGTCGACGCCTGGGTGCTGCCGATGCGCGAGTACAACGAGGACCCCGTGTTCTCGTCGATCGTCGCGCCCGAGACGTTCGCGGCGCGGCGGCGAACGATCTACGTCTTCAACGACCGCTGCCGCGGAAACGTCGGCGCCGGGGCACCGGCCGGGTCGTGCGCGGTCGAGCGGCTCGCGTTGGGCGGCACGTCGCAGGGAGGCGTCTACGAGGCGTTCCGGGCGTCGACGCCGGTGCCGACGACGCCGGGCGTGACGGTCGCCGCCGGCAGCGGCTCGCGCGGCGCGAACGCCGAGCTGTGGGGCGACGAGCAGTGGCAGGTCCTGAAGCGCGTGCTCGACGACCGCGAGCCGCGCCGCATCGCGATCAACACGTCGCGCGTGTTCGCGTTCTCCGACGGGCTGTCGTCGGGCGAGCTGGAAGGGATGTCCGCCGCGTTGGGCGCGCGGTGGACGAGCCGCTTCGTGCGCGTCGACGCGCTGCCGCTCGAGATGATCGCGACGCGCCTCCCGGAAGAGGACGCGGTCTACCGCGAGATGACGAAGCTCGTCTGGCAGATCATCGGCGAGGCGTTCTCGAACGCGGTCATCACCCCCGGCAAGACGCGCACGAGCGACGTCGTGTGGTGGATGCGGCAGCGCGTGAACGATTACGGCATGGGCAGCTGGTTCCAGCCCTCGGTCGAGGTGCAGCGCAACGGCTGGACGGCCGAGCGGCTCGGCGAGAGTCCGGTGATCGAGCGCGGGGACGTGCTGCACTGCGACTTCGGGCTCGTCGCGATGCGGCTCAACACCGACACGCAGCACATGGGCTACGTCCTCCGCGAAGGCGAGACCGACGTCCCTGCCGGCCTCAAGGCCGCGCTCCGCAACTCGAACCGCCTGCAGGACATGCTGATGGCCGAAGTGCGGCCGGGGCGCACGGGGAACGAGGTGCTGCGCGCGACGCAGCAGCGGATGAAGGCGGCGGGAATCAACGGCACGATCTACACGCACCCGATCGGCATGCACGGCCACGGCGCCGGCCCGCTCATCGGCCTGTGGGACTACCAGGACGGCGTGCCCGGGCGCGGCGACGCGACGGTGATTCCGCGGATGTGGTTCTCGATCGAGCTCCAGGCGACGACGCCGGTGCCGGAGTGGGGCGGACAGCAGGTGCGCTCGGCGCAGGAAGAAGACATGATCGTCGGGGCGGACGGCGTCGCGCGGTGGGCGTGGCGGCGGCAGTCGACGTTCCACCTCGTGCGGTGACGCCCGAGTCGGCCGCCCGCGCGGAGGGTGCACGCGCGGAGGCGCTGCGAGACCGGCTGCCGGTCGCGACGATCTGTCTGCTCGCCGGCGTCAGCTACTACGTGCTGATCTGGAAGCAGACGACCTCGACGATCGTGCGCAGCGGTGTCGGCCTGGTCGCGCTGATCGGCCTGACGCTCGTCGCGATGCTGCTGCTGCGCGACGCGCGCGGGCGCGACACGTGGGAGGCGTTCCTCGTCCGCTCGCGCCTGCTCGTCGTGCTCGTGCTCGCGATCTTCGGCGCGGCGTTCATGGGGGTCGTGCTGAGCGAGAGCGACCGCGCGTTGGGGGTGAAGCTGTTCGCCGTCGCGTTCTTCTCCGCGCTGCCGGCGTGGTTCTACTGGCTCTTCATCACGCGCAAGGGGCCGGCGCTGTGGGACGAGTACACGATGAACCTGCACCGGCTCGGCATCGACCGGCCGGGGTCGCTGCCCGAGCCGCCCCTCCACTCGCCGTTCCACCTGGAGTGGGCGCGCGACCGGGCGACGATCGCCACCGAGCAGCCGGCGGAGGACAACTACTACCGCAAGAAGTTCGACGGCGCGTTCGGCTCGATGCTGAGCGACCCCTCCAAAGCCGTCTTCGGCACCGAGAACGCGCTCCCCGTCGTCGCGTCGACGGTGCTCATCTCGGTCGGGTGGGCGGTGGTGCTGCAACCCGAGACGGTGTTCGCCTACGGCGTGCTGCCGCCGTTCAAGGCGAGCGGGCTGCCGAACGTGCCGATCGAGGCGCTGCGGTTCGCGTTCCTCGGCGCCTACTTCTACGTCCTGCAGATGCTCGTTCGCCGCTTCTACTCGAACGACCTGAAGGCGGGCGCCTACGTCAACGCGACGGTGCGCATCGTGGTCGTGCTGCTGCTGACGTGGATCCTCGGCACGATCTGGAACGACGAGGCGACGCGCGGCTGGCAGCTCGGCGCCGCCTTCACGATCGGGGTGCTGCCGGACGTCGGCTGGCAACTGCTGCAGCGCGCCGTCAAGGTGCCCCTCGCCCGGGCGACGAACGCGTTCAAGCAGCGCTACCCCCTGTCCGAGCTCGACGGCTTCAATCTCTGGTACGAGTCGCGGCTCGTCGAGGAGGGGGTCGAGGACATGCAGACGCTCGTGACGGCGAATCTGGTCGATCTCATGTTGCACACGCGCGTACCGGTCGAGCGACTCGTCGACTGGCTCGATCAGGCGATCCTCGCGCTGCACCTGCCCCCCGGCATCGACGATCACTCGCCGAGGTCGCGGCTGCGCCAGTACGGGATCCGGACCGCGACCGACCTGCTCGACGCGCACGACCGGCGGGGGCGCGTGTGGCGTGTGCCGGGGATCGAGCGGGTGCTGAACGCGGCGAACGACCCGCCGGAGGCGCCGGTCGTGCTCGACGCGGTCCGCACGTCGCTGCGCCGGGAGCCGGTGCTCGTGCACGTGCGGCACTGGCGGTCGTTCGTCAACGAGCACCTGCTGCACGCGGTGGAGGAGCGCGCCGTCGTCGCCGTCGAGACGGTGTACGCCGACCGAGCCAGCCCGGCGGAGGCGGGGCGAGGGAGCGCGCTGTCGACCGTCCCGACGTCATTCCGAGCGTAGCGAGCGACGCGAGGATTCGCGCGGGACGCACGGGCATCGTGGCACCGGGGCGCTCGCTCCGCTCAGGACGGGCGTGAAGTCATTAGACTTGGGGTATGCTGCGCAACAACAAGCGACTGCTCGTCGTCGGCGATCGCGTGCTGATCCGTGTCGAGGACGGCGAGGAGCGGACGAACGTCGGCCTGTATCTGCCGCCGACCGCGATCGACAATCAGGCGGTGCAGGGCGGCCGCATCGTGGCGACCGGGCCGGGGCAGCCGATGCCCGACCTGTCGGCCGACACCGACGAGCCGTGGCGGATCGGTGCCGCGCAGCGCGAGTCGAAGTTCGTCCCGATGCAGGCGCAGACCGGCGACTACGCGCTGTTCTTCCGCAAGGCCGCCGTCGAGATCACGTTCGAGCAGGAGCGATATCTCGTCGTGCCGCAGGCGGCGATCCTCGCCCTCGTGCGCGACGCGCTGGAAGCGCGCGAGGACGACGACGCGGACGACGTGCCGCACCTGTTCGGCTGAATTCCATCTGTCTTTCGAGGGGGTTGTCATGTATCCAGAGATGCTCGTCGCTCCGATGCGGCAGGAGCTCACGCGACTCGGCGTCGAGGAGCTGCGCACGGCGGAGCAGGTCGACGCGGCCATGCAGCGTGGCGGCACGACGCTCGTCGTCGTGAACTCGGTGTGCGGCTGCGGGGCGCGCTCGGCGCGGCCGGCGGTGGCGCTGGCGGTCGAGCACGGTGTGAAGCCGGATCATCTGACGACGGTGTTCGCGGGGCAGGACTCGGCAGCCACCGAGCGGGCGCGCGGGTACTTCACGGGCTACCCGCCGTCGTCGCCGGCGATCGCGCTCATGAAGGACGGCGAGATCGTGCACATGATCGAGCGGTGGCAGATCGAGGGGCGGTACGCGCAGCAGATCGCCGCCGACCTCACGGCCGCCTTCGACCGCTACTGCGCGCCGGCAGACACCGCGGCCGCGCCGGCGACGGTGTGAACGCGATGCCGTGAGGCGACCCCGATCGCGGATCGCCACGACGCCCCTCCGGTTCGAACCGGAGGGGCGTCGCGCGTCCGGCACATCGTGTGCGTTCCTCGGAGTGCTCAACACGATCTTGCGTGAGATCCCACAGGCGCTTCACCCGAGGACGCAGTCATGGAACGCAATCCCTCCGATAGCACGACCGGCGCCGGCGCGAGTACGCTCGGCGCGGGCACCGATTCGATCTCCGTCACCGGTCAGGGCGCCGACCAGAGCGCCACGGGCGGGCAGGCGCAGTCGTCGCAGCAGGGACAGGGACAGCAGCTCGATGACCGCATGCACCAGGCGCGCGACGCGGCGACCGAGAAGTTCGGCCAGGCGCGCGAGATGGCGGGCGAACGGCTCGATCAGGTGAAGGAGAAGGCGGGGCAGCTCAAGGGGTCGCTCGCCGACCGCCTCGAGGCGGGGGCGAACTCGCTGCGCGAGCGGGCGGAGCAGGGCGGCGGGCCACAGCTCGCCGGCGCGAACGGCGCCCCGGCCGGCGCGCTCGCCGACTCGCAGATCCAGCGTCTCGCCGTTCCCGCCGCGGACGCGATGCAGAAGACCGCCGACTTCCTGCGCGACGGCGACCTCAAGGAGGCGCTCGAGGAGCAGGTCCGCAGCAATCCGGCGCGCACGCTGCTCATCGCGCTGGGCGTCGGCTACCTCCTCGGCAAGGCGGTCCGTCGCTGAGCCGGCGGCGCAGGGGAACCCGCACATGACCGACACCACAGATCCGCGCGGCCTCGGCGCACTCCTCAAGGATTTCGTCGAAGGGAGTGGTGAGCTGGTGCGGCAGGAAGCACAGCTCGCGAAGCTCGAAGCGGGGGTCCTCGTGCGGCGCGTGGGTGTGGGGACGGCGTCGATCGCGGTCGGCGCCGTGCTCGCCCTGCTCGGCGCGCTCGCGCTGCTCGCGGGGCTGATCCTGCTCGCG
Source organism: uncultured Gemmatimonadaceae bacterium (assembly GCA_963843845.1). Lineage (GTDB taxonomy): Bacteria > Gemmatimonadota > Gemmatimonadetes > Gemmatimonadales > Gemmatimonadaceae > Gemmatirosa. The sequence continues at coordinate 928,803 of CAWJMB010000002.1, forward strand.
GGCGATCAGTGGCTGCACGATCGATACTGGCTCGCGGCGCTCATCGTCACGCTGCTCGCGGGCGGCGTCGCGGCGATACTTCGCCTGGCGGGGGATGCAAGCGTCTCTCGCCGAAACAGCTCGTCCCCGACCAGACGGTCGCGACGCTCAAGGAGGATGCGGAATGGCTGAAACGACAGCGGACGTGAGGCGCGACATCGAGCTCACGCGCGAGCGGATGTCCGACACGCTCGCGCAGCTCGAGCGCAAGGTGAACGTCGGGCAGTACGTGAAGGACAATCCGTGGCCGGCGCTCGGCCTCGCGTTCGGCGCCGGGCTGCTGCTCAGCGGCACGGGCTCCGACACGAAGGCCGCGGCGGCGACGCTGATGGCGACGAAGGGCGCGAGCGGCAAGGTCGGCTCGGCGCTCGACGAGATCGTCGCGCGGCTCATGAGCAGCGTCGGCGAGGTGCTCGAGGGGCACGTCGAGACGCTGCTCGGCGAGGTGAAGCAGGCGTTGGGCGCGCCGCCGGCGTCGTCGACGGGGAACGGCACGCCGCAGAGCTTCGCGAGCTACGCGGGCGCGACGGAGGAGCAGGGGGCGACGGTGTGAAAGGGCCGCGACGCGGGATCGCGGGATCGGGCCGATCGCGAGGCCGAGTCCCGGTCCCGCGATCGCGGCCGTATCCGGCCGTTCAAGTGTCTCGAGGAGCGTGACGACACTGGTCAGTGTTCGACGACCACCGTGTAGTCCACCCTCTCTCGACGAGACCCCGATGTCTTCCCTCCTCCGTACGACCCGTCGTTTCCTTCGCAGCGAGTCCGGCGCGTCGATGGCCGAGTACGCGCTGCTGCTCGCGGTCATCGCGCTCGTCGCCGTCGTCGGCGCGAAGGCGCTCGGCACCGGCGTGAACACGCAGCTCAACGCCGCGGCGACGAAGGTCACCACGCCGTAACGCCGCGCGTTCGGAGGCGACGATGCGCGAGCCGTTCGTGTGGCGCGTGACGCTGAGCGCCCTCCTGCTCGTCGCCTGCGTGACCGACGTCCGGTCGCGTCGCATCCCGAACGTGCTCGTCCTCGTCGTCGCCGCGTTAGGCCTCGTCCGCGCGGCGATCGGTGCGCCGGCCGCCGTCACACCCGCGCTGCTCGTCGCGGCGGCGGGCGGGCTGGTCGGACTCGTGCTCTGGCTCCCGGCGTTCGCGCTCGGCGTGCTGGGAGCGGGCGACGTGAAGCTCTTCGCCGCGACGGCGCTCTGGCTCGGGCCCGCGGCCGGCGCGCGCGCCGCGGTCGCCGTCGCGATCGCCGGCGGAGTGCTCGGCGGGGTCTGGGTGGTCGCGGCGCGGCGCCGTCCGACGCGCCGACGCACCGCGTCCCGGCACGCGACGATGCCCTACGGACTCGCGGTCGCCGCGGGAACGCTCGCCGTCGCGTGGGGGCTCGCATGAGCCGCCGCATCCTCCAGCGGATGGCGCGCAGCACACGCGGCGCCGCGGTCGTCGAGTTCGCGATCGTCGTGCCGTTCCTCCTCACGCTGCTGTTGGGCATCATCGACTTCGGCCGCATGTTCGCGGTCGGGGCGAGCCTCGCGGCCGCGGTGCGTGAAGGGGCGCGCGTCGCGGCCGCCGCGTCGGACCCGTCCGCCGCGGCGACGGTGACGGCGGCGCAGGACCGCGTCATCGGCGCGTTCCAACCGTTAGGCGGCACCGCGCTCACGCGCGCCGCCGTCACGGTGAGCGCCGTCGACGTGAGCGGCAACGTCACGATCCGCGTCACCGGCTACACGTACGTCCCGATCACACCGATCGCGCGCTTCATCGGGTTAGGCACCGTCACGCTGACGCGGCAGGCGGTGTTCCGCTGGGAGCGTGCCTCGTAGTGCGCCTCGTAGTGCGCCTCGTAGTGCGCCTCCTCGCACGGTCGTGAGCCCGGTCTCGTAGCTGGCGTCTCACAGCGAGGCCCGCACGATCGTCCACGCATCCCTGCCCCGCCCGCTCGTCCCGCCGGATCGCCCCCGCCGGCTCGTCCCCGCCGGCTCGTCCCCGCCGGATCGCCCCCGCCCCATCGTCTCTCCATGACCGAACGCCGGTACACCGTCATCTTCGGCGTCGCCCTGCTCACCGCGGGGCTGGCGACGCTCGCCGTCTATCGCGCCGTCGCCTCGGCGGGATTCAACCGTCCGGTCGAGACGCGCGCCGTCGTCGTCGCGACCGCGGACGTCCCCGCCGGCCTGCCGATCGAGGCCCAGACGCTCACCGTCGTGAACTGGCCGGCGAGCGCCGCGCCGGCGAACGGCTTCGCGGTGACCGACTCGCTCGTCGGCCGTGTGACGCGCGAGGCGCTCGTCAGCGGCTCGCCGGTGCTCGCCGGTGCCCTGGCGCCGAAGGGTGCCGCCGCCGGCTACGAAGGCGCCATCACGCCCGGCCACCGCGCGGTCTCGATCCGTGTGAACGAGGCGGCCGGCGTGAGCGGCCTCGTGCGGCGCGACAGTCGCGTCGACGTGCTCGTGACGGTGCGCGACGATCAGGGCGCCGCGCCAGTCGCCTGGGTCGTCGCCGGCGACGTCCGCGTGCTGGGCGTCGGCGCCGGACGCGCCGGCACGCCCGGCACGCAGGGCTCGCTCGACGCGCTGCCGACGTCGACGAGCATCACGTCGGTCGTGACGCTCGAAGTCACGCCCGCCGACGCCGCGAAGCTCGTCGCCGCCGAGACGCGCGGAACGATCCAGCTCGTGCTGCGGGGCTATGGCAGTCGCGACACGACGCTCGCCGACTACCCGGCCGCGGCGACCGGCGTCGCCGCGCGGGTGCAGAACGCGATGCCGAGCGTGGCGTCGTCGCGCGTCGCCGCCGCCGATCCGTCGATCGACGTGCAGCGCCTCGCGACGTCGGGCTCCGGCGTGGTGCGGGCGGACGCGCGGCCGGCGGGCGCGCTCCCCGGGGCCGGACGTGTCGGCCCGCGCACCGGCGTCGGCCGCACCGCGGAGTCCGTCCGACTCGGACGCGGTGGAGTGTTGCCGCCTGCGTCGCGCGCCGCCGCCGCCGCGCCCGCCTCGAACGCGCCGGCGCCGGTCGTGGTGTCGGCAGCCCCGGCCACCGCACCGGCGCCTTCCGGCCGCGCCGTGGAAGGGCCCGGGGCCGCGGCGCGCCAGACGCCCGCGGTGCGCGTGTACCGCGGTGGCCGCGGCGACGGCGCCGCCGGCCGCACCGCGGCATCGACCAACGCGCCGAACGTGCCTCACCTGCCCAGCGCGCCGAACGCGCCCAACGCTTCCTCCGCGGTGCCGCAGCCATGATCCGTCTTCGCCTTGCCCGCGCCGCGTTGCTCGCGGCCGCCATCGTTCCGCACGCGGTGCCTCGCGCCGCTCGCGCGCAGGCGCCGGTCGCCCAGGCGGGCGCCGTCATTCGCGTGCCGCTCGTCGCGGGGCGCGTGCAGCCGCTGGCGTTCGACGCCCCGGTGCGCGACGTCGCCGTCGCCGACACGGCGGTCGCCGACGTCATGGTCATCGGCGACCGCGACGTCGTGCTGACCGGCCGCCGAGCGGGCGAGACCGACGCACTCGTCTGGATCGGGACGGAGCGGCGTCACTACCGTCTCGTCGTCACGTCGCCGACCGACCGCCAGCAGATCGTCCTCGCCGTGAAGATCGCCGAGGTGCGACGCGACGCGCTGACGCAGGTCGGGTTCAACTTCCTGCGCGAAGGGCGCACGCGCGTCGGGAGCGGCGAGTTCAATGCGACCGGCGCGCCGTATCGGCTGCCGAACGGCACCGCTGCCCTGGGCAGCGAGTCCGGGTTCGGCACGGTGCTGACCGACTTCGGCACGCGCAACGTGCTCGCGCTGCTCGACGCCGAAGAGCAGCGCGGCCGCGCCCGCACGCTCGCCGAGCCGACGCTCATGGCTGGCAACCGCGACTCGGCGACGTTCCTCGCCGGCGGCGAGATCCCGATCCCGACGGCGGCGCAGCAAGGCGCGAACGGACAGCTCTTCATCACGGTGCTGTTCCGCGAGTTCGGCATCCGGCTCACGTTCACGCCCGAGATTCTCTCGGACTCGCTGCTGAAGCTGAAGATCCGCCCCGAAGTCTCGAGCCTCGACTACTCGAACGCGCTGATCCTGTCCGGCGTACGTGTGCCGGCGCTGCGGACGCGGCGGCTCGAGAGCACCATCGACGTGCCGCGCGACCGCAGCCTCATCATCTCCGGGCTGATCGACGATCAGCGCGAGCGTGTGCGCACCGGCATTCCGGGGCTCATGAACATCCCGGTGCTCGGCGCGCTGTTCTCGAGCACGCGATGGCAGCGCAACGAGAGCGAGCTGATCATCGTCGTCACGCCGACGATCGTCGACCCGCTGCGCCCGCGACCGCAGGACACGCTGCCGATCGTGCCCGACAGCACGCTCCCGGCGCGCGAAGCGCTGCAGCGCCGCCTGCCCCCGGCTCCGGCCGCGTCCACCACGATGCCCCGCGTTCCGTGACGGCACCCGCCCTCAGCCACGCCGCCGCGCAGCCGTCGTCGCGCGCGGCGACGCGCGAAGTCCTGCTCGCGGGGCTCGTCGCGGCGCCCGACGGCGACGCCGCGGCGCCGCTCGCGCGCGCCGGCTACGTCGCGCCGCAGCGCGTGCCGACGCTCGAGGCGGCCGTCGCGCGACTCGGCCGCGAGCGCGCCGACCTCGTCATCGTGCCGCTCGACGCGCCGCCCGCGGCGCTCGAAGCCGTGGCGCGCGCCGCGCAGGCGGCCAGCGCCGGCGTGTTGGGCGTCTCGGCGCGGCTCGACGCGGGGCTGCTGCTGCGCGCGATGCGCGCCGGCGTGCAGGAATGTCTCGCGCTCCCGTACGATCCCGACGAGCTGAGTGCGGCGCTCGACCGCATCGAGCGGCGCCAGACCGGCGGCGTGACGGCGGGGGTCGCGGTCGCGATCTACAGCGCGAAGGGCGGGCTCGGCACGACGACGTTGGGCGTCAACCTGGCGCACGCGTTCGCGCGCAACAACCCGCGCGCCCGCGTCGCGCTCGCCGACCTCGTCGTCAGCGGCGGCGATGTCGCCGTGCAGCTCGACCTCGCGGCGCCGTACGACATCGGGACGCTCGCCGGCAAGATCGCGTCGCTCGACGCGGAGCTGCTCCGTTCGGTGCTCGCCGAGCGAGGCGAGCGGACGTGGGTGCTCGCGGCGTCGGAGCGGCCGGAGGTCGCGGAGCTCGTCGACAGCGCGGCGGCCGGTGCGATGGTCGGGCAGCTCCGCAGCGACTACGACTTCACGGTGCTCGACTGCGAGCACCACGTGAACGACCGCTCGCTCGCCGCGCTCGACGCGGCCGACAAGGTCGTGCTCGTGACGCAGCTCGGCCTCGCGCAGTTGCGCAGCGCGCAGCGGTCGCTCGCGCTGTTCGAGCGGCTCGGCTACCCGCGTGACCGTGTCGTCATCGTCGTCAATCGGTACCAGAGCGGCGATGTGCTGTCGCTCGCCGACGCCGAGGCGGCGCTCGGCTACCCGATCGCCTGCGCGCTGCCGAACGATTTCCGACTCTGCGCGTCGGCGCTGGCGAAGGGGCAGTCGGTCGTCGAGTTCGCGCCCGAGGCGGTGCTGACGCGCAGCTACCTCGATCTCGCGTCGCGCATCGGCGGAAGCGCGCCGCCGCCGCCCGCGTCGCCGTCGCGGTTCGGGAAGCTGAAGCTGTTCGGCCGCGGAGAGCGTTAGGCCATGGCGCACACCATCCGTGACCGGATCGCGCGAGGGTACACCGCGCCGAACGCCCGCCCGCCCGAGCGGCCGGCCGACGCGCTCGACGTGCGGCACTCCTCCGAGCCTGCACCACCGGTGACCGCCGCGATCCCCGAGGCCGAGCCGTCGGCGACGCTCGAGCGACTGTCGCCGGCGCCGAACGCGCGCGCGACCGGCGTCGCGCCGGCGCGCGTCGACGCGCTCGCGAACGACGCGCGCCGCAGCGCGGCCGAGCTGCCGGCGGCGGTCGAGCAGCTGAAGGCGGACCTGCACCGCCGCCTCATCGAGCGGCTGGACCTCACCGCGCTCGAGCGGATCACCGACGAGGCGATGCTCGCCGACCGCATCCGGCGCGCGGTCGCCGACTTCCTGCGGGCGGAGAACACGCCGATGTCGCAGGTCGAGCGCGAGCAGCTCGTCGACCAGATCGTGCACGAGATCGTCGGGCTCGGGCCGATCGAGCCGCTGTTCATGGACCCGACGATCAGCGACATCCTCGTGAACGGGGCGAACGACATCTGGATCGAGAGCGGCGGCAAGCTGAAGCGGATGGCGACGCGCTTCCGAGACGACGCGCACCTCATGGCGGTGATCGACCGCATCGTGAGCCGCGTCGGCCGCCGCGTCGACGAGTCGAGCCCGATGGTCGACGCGCGGCTTCCCGACGGCTCGCGCGTGAACGCCGTCATCCCGCCGCTCGCCATCGACGGGCCGGTGCTGTCGATCCGCCGCTTCGGCAAGTCGATCACGGCCGAGCAGCTCGTCGCCTTCGGCGCGCTGACCGAGCCGATCCTCTTCGTGCTCGCGGCGTGTGTGAAGGCGCGCCTCAACGTCGTCGTCTCCGGCGGTACCGGCTCGGGGAAGACGACACTGCTCAACGCGCTCTCGTCGTTCATCCCGACCGACGAGCGCATCGTGACGATCGAGGACGCGGCCGAGCTGCGGCTGCAGCAGGCGCACGTCGTGCGCCTCGAGACGCGTCCGCCGAACAGCGAGGGGCGCGGCGAGGTGCAGGCGCGCGACCTCGTGAAGAACGCGCTGCGGATGCGCCCCGACCGCATCATCGTCGGCGAGACGCGCGCCGGCGAGGCGCTCGACATGCTCCAGGCGATGAACACGGGGCACGAGGGGTCGATGACGACGGTGCACGCGAACACGCCGCGCGACGCGATCGCGCGCATGGAGACGATGGTGCTGTTCTCCGGCACCGCGCTCCCGACGCGCGCCGTGCGCGAGCAGATCGCCGCGGCGGTGCAGGTCGTCGTGCAGGTGTCGCGTCAGGCGGACGGCTCGCGCCGCGTCATGAGCGTCACCGAGATCACCGGCATGGAGGGCGAGATCATCGCCGCGCAGGAGATCTTCCGCTACCGGCGGCTCGGCATGAGTCCGGAAGGCAAGGTGTTGGGCAAGTTCGAGGCGACGGGTGTGCGCCCCGCCTTCGCCGAGCGCGTGCGCATCGCCGGCGTCGAGCTGCCGCCGCACCTGTTCGAGCTGCGCTGAGGTGCGTGCCCGATGCTGACGCTGCTCCTCGCGTTCGTCTTCATCGCCACGGCCGGCGCGTGCATCGGTGGCGTGCTGTTCGTCGACCGGCGTCGCCTCGCCGCCGCCGACGCGATCCGCGAGCGGCTGGCGATGCCGATCGCGCGCGACGTGCTCGACGGCGATGCCGTGCGCCTCGTGCGCGGCGTCGACCGGCACAGCGGCTTCGCCTTCCTCGACCGCTGGCTGACGGACCGGTCGCTCAGCACGCGGATCGGCGATGTGCTGCGCCGCGCCGGCCTCACGTTCTCGGTCGGCGAGTTTCTGCTCGCGAGTGCGGCCGCCGGCGCGGCGGCGCTCGCCGTCGGCACGGTCTACCTCGGGCCGCTCGTCGGCCTCGCGGCGGCGCCGATCGGCGCGATGCTGCCGCGCGTCGTCGTGTGGCAGCGCACCCGGGCGCGTGTCGCCAGGCTCGAGGCACAGCTCCCCGAGGCGCTCGACGCGATCGTGAACTCGCTCAAGGCGGGGCACTCGTTCCCCGCGGCGCTCGAGTACTCGGCCGGCGAGGTCCCGGCGCCGTTAGGCCCGGAGCTGGCGCGCGTGCGCGACGAGCAACGCCTCGGCGTCGAGTCGCGCACGGCGCTCGAGGCGCTCGCGGCACGCGTGGAGACCTCGGACATGCGGATGTTCGTGACCGCGGTGCTCATTCAGCGCGAGACCGGGGGCAACCTCGCCGAGCTGCTGCAGGGCCTCGCCACCCTCGTGCGCGAGCGTGCCGCATTCCGCGGCCGCGTCGCCGCCCTCACCGCCGAGCCGCGCATCAGCGCGATCGTGCTCGCGCTGCTGCCGGTCGTGCTGCTCGTGCTGCTCTCGGTGCTGAACCCCGACTACATCCGCCCGATGTACACGACGACGTTCGGCCACATGCTGCTGGGTGCGGCGGGAGTGCTGTCGGTCATCGGCTACTTCGTGATGCGCAGCCTCGGCGACGTGGAGTTCTAGCATGCCGCTCTCGCAATCCCTCGGCGCCACGCCCGCTGTCGCCCCCGGGGTCGCTCCCGTGCTCCCGACGGGAACGATCGTCGTGCTCATCGCCGTCATCACGCTCGCCGCCGGCGCCGCCGCCGCCGCCGCGATCGCCGAGCGGAATCGGCGCGAGGTGCTCGCGCGGCTCAGCGGTCACGCGCGACACGGCGGGCCGGTTCGCGCGCTCGACGAGCAGGGAGCCGACCTGCTGTTGGGCGACGCGACGGACGCACAGACGCGCATCGCGGCGGCGCTCGCGCCCTGGGTCCCGCCGATGTTGCTGAGCGACGCGTCGGCGTTGCGTCTCGCGCGCGCCGGCTATCACGACGGCGGCGCGGCGGTGCTGTTCGCCGTCGCGCGCGTGCTCGCGCCGGTCTTCACCGTGCTGCTCGTGACCGCGGCGTTCGGCGACTCGCTCTCGTCCACGATCCTGCTCGTCGCGGGGGTCGCCGGCGTCGTGGCGCCGACGGCGATCGTCGACCGGAAGGCGGGCGCGCGGCAGGCGCGGCTCGCGAGCGCACTGCCCGACGCGCTCGACCTCATGGTCGTCTGTCTCGAGGCCGGCGTCGGCATCGACGCCGCGCTCGTGCGCGTGGCGCGCGAGATCGAGCAGGCGCATCCGGTGCTGTCGACCGAGCTGACGAACGCGAGTCGCCGCATCGCCGCGGGGCTGCCGCGGACGGAGGCGCTGAACGGGCTCGTCGTGCGCACCGGGCTCGACGAAGTGCGCGCGATCGTCTCGACCATTCTCCAGGCCGAACGGTTAGGCACCTCGCTCGCGCGGGTACTGCGGATGCACAGCGAGGCGCTCCGCCAGCGGCGTCGTCAGCTCGCCGAGAAGCGGGCGGCCGAGTCGTCCGTGAAGATGATGTTCCCGCTCGTCGCGCTGCTCCTCCCGGCATTCTTCATCGTCGTGCTCGGCCCCGCGGCGCTCACGATGATGCAGCAGTTCGGGTCGCAGTGAGCGCGCGCGGCGGCGGCGCGGGGCTGCGGCGCGGCGCGGTGATGCCGCTCATGCTGGTGATGATCGTCGCGCTCGTCGGCGCGGCGGCGCTCGCGATCGATGTCGCGCGCATGACGTGGACGGCGGCGGAGCTGCAGGCGGCGGCGGACGCGTCGGCGCTCGCGGCGGCGCGCGCCATCCAGACGTCGACGGCCGCGTCGCAGACGGCGACCGCGGCGAAGAACGGAGCGGCGTCGCTCGCGGCGCTCAACCGTGCGGGGAACGCGCCGGCCGTCGCGCTGCCGGCCGACGTGCTGCCGCTCCGCTACGACACCGCGGCGTCGCCGCGCACGTCGTCGACGACGTGGGAGAGCACGACGCTCAACGCGGTGCAGGTCACGACGCGGGCGACGGCGACGCGGACGTTAGGCGGGATCTTCGACGGGGCGGCGCCCGTGCTGTCGCGCAAGTCGACCGCGTGGGTGGCGAGCGTCGTCGGCGCGAGCTGCGTCCGGCCGATCTCGCTGCCGTACTCGGACTTCTACAACATCGTGTTCTTCGACACCTGGAACACGACGAACTGGGGCTCGGCGAACCTGACGCAGCCGATGCTCGCAGGGCTGCGCGACGTCGGGGCGAGCTGGCGGTCGCTCGTGCTGCCCGGGTACCCCAAGGTGCCGTCGAACTCGAGAATGAAGTTCGACACGTGGTGGCGGCCGCTCGACTACAACGGCGCGAACTCGATGACCGACTTCGGCGATTGGATGCTCGGCCAGGACTGCGCCGACGCGGTCGCGAAGGTCGGCACCTACGTCCGCCCGCTCGACCGCTCGGTCGACACGTGGATCCCGGCGACGAACACGGCGATGGGGACCGCGTGCAACCTCCGCGGCGGCGGCGACGCGCACTGCTATGTGTCGAGCGGCAGCTCCGCGATCGGCGTCCGCATGCGCGCCGCGCTCACCGACGACGACTACAGCAGGCCGTACGGGTCGCAGGGCAGTCCGTGGCAGCTCACGCGCGGCGTCACGGTCGTGCGCATGATGTGCTACTTCCGGTCGTCGAGCGACGTCTGCTCCGCGGTGTCGAACTTCGACGCCAGCGGGACGTGGTACCCGCCCTACAGTCAGACGACCGGCTATCCGGCGGGAACGATGATCGTGCTGCTCGACGGGCCGGCCGGGGTCGACATCACGCGAGACATGACGCTCGGAACGACCGTCGGGTTTGCGCAACGCATTCTCGTCGCGCAGTGATCCTCGGCCGGGGGGGCGCTGCCTCCCCGCCGCCGGACGTCAGGCAGGCTGCCGAATCCACCGCAGAATCTCCGGAATCGTCGGCCGCTTCCCGTACATCAGCAGCCCGATCCGATAGATCCTCGCCGCGACCCAGATCGCGCCGACCGCCGTCAGCGCGACCCCGAGCACCGTGAGCCCCGCCTCGAGTGCCGAGACGCTCGTGAGCCCCATGCGCAGCGGCATGAGGATGGGCGCGGTGAGCGGGAACCACGACATCGCCTTCGCCAGCGTCGTGTCCGGGTTCGTCATCACCACCTGAATCAGCACCGCGCTCGCGATGAGCGGCAGCATCACCGGGAACGCCGCCGACTGCGCCTCCTGCTCGCTGTTCACCGTCGCCCCGACCGCCGCGAACAGCGCCGAGTAGAGCAGGTAGCCGAGGATGAAGAACAACACGTAGGCCGCGCCCGCCGCGAACGTGAGGTGCGGCATCGCCATCCCTGCCATCGCCGAGTCGGCTGCCTGTGCCGCCTGCGCGTTCTGCGGCGACATCATCCCCGGCGTGCGCCCCATGATGATCGGCACCAGGTAGCCGCCGAGTCCGATCGAGCTCGCGATCCACACCGCGACCTGCACGAGCGCGACGCCGCCGACGCCGAGGATCTTGCCGGCCATGAGAATCTCCGGCCGGACGCTCGACACCACGACCTCGGCGACGCGCGACGTCTTCTCCTCCATCACGCCGCGCAGCACGTTCTGCCCGTAGAGAATGAGCAGGATGTAGAGCATGAACGCGAGGATGAGCCCGAAGATCAGGCTCCCCGACCCCGAGCCGCCGCGGCCCTGGTCGGTGATGCGCTCGGTCGGCATCTGCAGGCGGGATCCGGTGAGCTCCGCCGCCCGCTCGGGGGTGAGGCCCCCCTCGCGCTCGAGCCGCAGGATCGTGAGCTGACGCCGAACGGCATCGCGGAGGCGGCCGTTGTCGGCGATGCTCGATGCGTTGCGGCCGGCGTACCGCGCACGCTGTCCGGCGAGCGTCGCCGAGTCGACCACGAGGTAGCCGCGTCGCTCTCTGCGCACGACCTCGGCCGTCGCCAGGCTCTCGGCGAACGCGACGCGGCTCGGCGCGACGCGGCGCACCTCGGCGAGTGTCGACGCACCCGCGGGCGCTCCCGGCGTCGAGTCCCGGAGCGCCGCGGCGATCCGCTCGCCGAGTCCCGCGCCGGTCGCATCGATGATGACGATGTTCGCGACGTCGGTGTTCGCGCGGCCGCGAACGGCCATCATCGCCGGCACGATCGTGATCGCGGCGAAGAACACGGGGCCGATCAGCGTGCCGATGATGAACCACTTCGTGCGCACGCGCTCGAGATACTCGCGCTTGACGATCGCCGAGAGCTTCGGGAACCAGGGCGACTCAGCCATGACCGCTCATCCCCTCCTCGACGCCGGTGGCGCCGACTTTCTCTAGGAAGATCTGGTGCAGCGACGGCTGCACGAGCTCGAAGCGCGTGACGATCGCGCCGGCGCTCATGAGACGCTGCAGCAGCGCCTGTGCGCTCGCGCCGTCGGCGAGCTCGATCTCGAAGAACCGGTTCTGGTCGTCGGCGCGCCGCACGAGCGTCGCGTCGGCCAGCACCCGGTCGACGTCCGCATTCGCGCCGTTCATCGCGAGCCGGTCGATGCCTAACGCGACGTGGCGGCCACCGTGCGCCGTCTTCACCTCGGCCACGCCGCCGTCGAGCACCTTCTCGCCGCGCGCGATGATGCACACCGAGTCGCACAGCCGCTCGGCGTTGTCCATCAGGTGCGTCCTGAAGATCACCGTCTTGCCGCGCTGCCGGAGATCGACGACCGTGTCCTTGAGCGCCTGCGCGTTGATCGGGTCGAGGCCGCTGAACGGCTCGTCGAGGATCACGAGGTCGGGGTCGTGCAGCAGCGTGCCGATGAACTGCACCTTCTGCTGCATGCCGCGCGACAGCTCGTCGACCTTCGACTCGCCCCAGTCCTTCTCGGGCGTCTTGAGCGACAGCCGCTCCAGCCACTCGTCGATGCGCGCGTCGGCATCCTTCGCGCGCATCCCCTTCAGCTCGGCGAGGAACCGCAGCACGCGCCGCACCTGCATCTTCTTGTACAGGCCGCGCTCTTCGGGCAGGTAGCCGATGCGGTCGAGGATCCCCGGCTCGGAACTCGGTCGGCCGAACAGCTGAATCGACCCCTCGTCGGGAGCGATGATGTTGAGCATCATGCGGATGGTCGTCGTCTTGCCGGCGCCGTTCGGGCCGAGCAGGCCGTAGACGGTGCCGCGCGGCACCGTCAGCGACAGGTCGCGAACCGCCATGTGCTCGGCGTAGCGTTTGACGACGTGTCGGACGTCGATCGCAGTGTCGGTCATGGTTGGAAACGAGGAGAGATCCCGCGAGGGGATGGCGAACGAACGATACCCATACGAGTCGGCGGCGCGCACGGTGACAGCGCGAGGCGGCGTGGCCGCGAGGAACGTGGCCGCGGTCGTCGGGGCGCTCCTCGCGAGCCTGCTGCTGCTCTTCCTCGCCGGTCCGCTCTTCGGCATCGTGGCGCGCGGTGGCGTCGCCGGCCTGCGGCTCCTCGTCGACGACCGCGAGCTGCGCGGCGCACTCGCGCTCACCGCCGTCGCGGCGACGACGACGACGGCACTCGCGGCGCTGCTCGGAACGCCGCTCGCGTGGTGGCTCGCGCGCCGCACCTTCCGCGGTCGCGCCGTCGTCGACGCGCTGCTCGACCTTCCGATCCTGCTGCCGCATCCGGTCGCCGGCATCGCGCTCCTGCTCGTGCTCGGCCGCGGCACCCCGCTCGGCGCGCGGCTGCTCGACCTCGGTGTGCGCGTCGTGGGGACGCCGGCCGGCACGGTGTGCGCGATGCTGTTCGTCGCCGCGCCGCTCTACGTCAGCGCGGCGCGAGAAGCGTTCGCGCGCGTCGACCCGAGCTACGAGCTCGTCGCGCGCACGTTGGGCGCGAACGCGTGGACGGCGTTCCGGCGCGTCTCGCTCCCCCTCGCGCGGCGCGGGTTGATTGCGGGAGCGGCCGTGACGTGGACGCGCGCGGTGAGCGAGTTCGGGGCGGTCATCGTGCTCGCGTACAACCCGAAGGTCGTGAGCGTGTTGAGCTACGAGCGGCTCACGGGGTACGGGCTGAGCGAGGCGCTGCCGGTCGCGGCGGCGCTGCTGCTCGTGAGCCTGGTGCCGCTGACGGCGCTGCGCGTACTGCGCGGCCCGCGCCCCTGACTCCCCCTCACGCGTGGCGTCGCTCCTCGCCGTCGACCTCGGCGTCCGTACCGGGCTCGCGGCCTACGGTGACGACGGCGCGCTCCGCTGGTACCGCTCGCAGAACTTCGGCTCCGCGCAGCGCCTGAAGCGCGCGATCCCCGCGCTGCTCGACGCCGAGCCCGACCTCACGCGCCTCGTGCTCGAGGGAGGTGGCCCGCTCGAACGACTGTGGCGAGTCGAGGGCGAGGCGCGTGGACTCGTCGTCCAGCAGGTGAGCGCGGAAGCATGGCGCGCCGTCTTCCTGCTGCCGCGCGAGCAGCGCAGCGGGGCACAGGCGAAGCGTACGGCGGGCGCGCTCGCTCGCGCCGTCATCGAGTGGTCGGGGGCGCGCCGCCCGACGTCGCTGCGCCACGACGCCGCCGAGGCGATCCTCGTCGGCCTGTGGGGCACGCTGAGCGCCGGCTGGCTCCGCGCGCTCCCGCCGAGCATCCTTCGCGCAGGATGAGTCAGCAGAGCCCTCGGAAGAGCAGTGAGCCGCGCCATCGCGGGGCGGTGCCGAACGACGAGCGCCGCCCGTTCGGCCGGCTGTGGCCGTGGGGTGCGGTCGCGAGCGCGGCCGTCGTCGGGGTCGCGTTGGGCCTCTGGGGCGTGCTCCGCAGCCCCGGCCGCGATGCCCCGCCGCCAGCGGACGAGCTCTCCACGTGGTGGCGCGTCGCGCAGGTCGCGGCGGTCATGAGCGTCATGCTGTTCCTCGGCCTGCTCGCGTGGCGCCGCCATGGGCCGCCTCCGGGAAGTGGCCGGCCGCCGCTCGAGAACGGACTCGTCGCGTTCGGCGTGCCGTTCGGCGCGGTGATGGGCATCCGCCAGGCGCTGCTCCACGTCGGCGGCTTCTCGCTCGGCGCGCTCGGACGCGAGGGGTTCTGGTGGGGGCTCGCCTCGGGGCTCACGATCAGCGTCCCGATCGCGTTGTGGGCGGGGGCCGTGTTCGGACGATTCCTGAAGCGGCGTTAGGCACGACCGCGACGGCAGGGTCGCGGCGACTCAGGGTTCGACGCGCGCGATCGGCCGGCCCAGCTTCCGCTCGAGGCGCGCGACGAGACGGTCGCCCGCGTAGCGCACGACGAGGCCCAACACGCCGAAGCGTCCGATCCTGCCGAACGCGAGCGCCGCGAGGTACGGCGCGAAGGGCACGCCGAACGTCCCCGCGCCCATGCAGACGAACTTCGTCGACAGCGGCGACACGGTGCTGAGCAGCACGAGCGCGGCGCCGTGTCGTCGAAACAGTCCGGCGAGCGACGCCCACCGTGCGTCGCTCACGCCGAACAGCCCGAGCAGCGGACGCCCGACCCCCTCGAACGCGTAGCGCCCGATGCCGAACGCGATGAGCCCACCGGCGATCGCGCCGACCGCGGCCCACGCGGCGAGTCGCAGCGCGCGACGCGGATCGGCGAGGCCCAGCGGCAGGAAGAGCGCCTCGCTCGGCCCCGGCACGACCGATCCCTGCAAGCAGCCCCACGTGCACACTGCTCCCCCCGCCGACCCCGACTCGGCCCACCGGTGCAGGCGCGCGATCAGGCCGAAGAGCGCGCGCCGAACACGGCCGCCGGCGCGCGCATCGCGATGGTCGCGCTGCGGCGCAGTGCTCGAAGGCGCTGTGCCCCCGAGCGCAGTGCCCCGAGGCGCGGCGCCGTCAGGCGGCGTCACGAGCGAGCGTCTGTCCACGGGCGAGCCGCGCCTGACCGGTCGGGCAGAGATCGAGCACGACGCACCGCTCGCACGCGGGACGCTGATAGAAGCAGCACTGCTGGCCGTGCAGCATCAGCGCCTCGTGATTGTCGTAGACCGTCTGCGCGTCCCACTCCGGCGGCAACTGCGCGGCGAGCACGGCGTGCGCCGGTCCGACCGCCACGCCCGCCGGCAGCAATCCGAGCCGCTCGGCGACGCGGTGGTGATGACTGTCGACGGGGAGCGCCGGCATGTGCAGGCGGCTGAAGAGCAACGTCGCGGCGCTCGTCTTCGGCCCGACGCCGGTGATCGACTCGAGCCAGGCGCGCGCCTCCGGCACCGGCAGCGCGCTGAGGAAGTCGAGCGCGTCGTCGCCCAACGAACCGCGCCGCTCGCCGATCTCGCGCAAGACGGCCTGGATGCGCGGCGCCTTCTGCTCCGGCCACGTGACCGGCGCGATCGCCGTCTCGACCTCGCTCGTCGGCGCGTCGCGCACCGCGTCCCAGGCGGGGAACCGTCGACGGAGCTGCTTGAACGCGCGTCCCGAGTCGGCGTTGCGAGTGCGGTGCGAGAGCAGCGACGACACGAGCTCGCTCAGCGGGTCGAGCTCGTGAAAGTACGGCACGGGGCAGCCGTACTCGGCGCACAGTCGTTCGTGCACGGCGAGCGCCTTCGCGCGCACCTCCGGCGCGATCTCGATCGTCGTCGACTTCGTGGTCGCCCGTGGCATCCCTGCCTCCCGTCCTCCCTGAAAGGGAAGGCAGAGAAGTCATGACTTGTGCCGCGCCGCGCCCGGGGCGCCGAGAGGCCGGTGCCGGCCGCCGCGACGAACCCGGCCCCGCCGGCCCGCCGCCGACCGTGGCTAGTCGAGCGCCTCGGCGAGGGCGCTCCACGCGAGCGTCGCGCACTGCACGCGGTTCGGGAACCGCGCGACGCCGCTGAGTGCGCGCAGCTCGCCTAACGCCGGGTCGGCCGCCGCCGCCGCGTCGCCGCGCATCATCGCCGAGAACCGCGCGAGCAGCGCGCGCGCCTCGTCGCGCGAGCGGCCGCGCACGGTCTGGGTCAGCATCGACGCGGACGCCTGCGAGATCGAGCAGCCCTGGCCGGTGAAGCGCACCTCCCCGACGTTGCCGCCGGCGTCGAACGTCACGGCGAGCGCGAGCTCGTCGCCGCAGAGCGGGTTGCGGCGCGCGGCGCGGTGCACGTTCGGCGCGTCGTCGACCGGCCCCTTGTTCCGCGGGCGGCGGTAGTGGTCGAGGATCAGCTCCTGGTAGATCGCCGAGAGCTGCGCGTCGTCCCGCGGCGGCGCGGCGTGCGACCCGACGGCGGCCGGCGCGCCGGCCGCCGCGTCGTCAGCCGACACCGGCGAACAGTTGCTGGGCGGCGCGCACGCCCGCGACGAGCGCGTCGACGTCGGCCGCATCGTTGTAGACGTAGAACGACGCGCGCGTCGTCGCCGGAACGCCGAGGCGGCGCATGAGCGGCTGCGCGCAGTGGTGGCCGGCGCGCACGCAGACGTCGTGCTGGTCGAGGATCGTCGCGAGGTCGTGCGGGTGCACGTCGGCGAGCGAGAAGCTGACGACGCCGCTCCGCCGTTCGGGCGCCGGGCCGTGGATCGTCAGGCCCTCGACCTCGGCGAGGCGCTCGGTCGCGAGGCGGACGAGGTGCCGCTCGTGCGCGAGCACCCGG
Organism: uncultured Gemmatimonadaceae bacterium; assembly: GCA_963843845.1. Classification (GTDB taxonomy): domain Bacteria; phylum Gemmatimonadota; class Gemmatimonadetes; order Gemmatimonadales; family Gemmatimonadaceae; genus Gemmatirosa. The sequence goes on from CAWJMB010000002.1 coordinate 945,848, forward strand.
TCCATGCCCAACGCATCCAGATAGTCGCACGCCGCGGCGAGCCCCACGGCGTCGGCCACGTTCGGCGTTCCCGCCTCGAACTTGTGCGGCAGCACGTTCCACGTGCTCGTCTCGTCGTGCACCCACTCGATCATGTCGCCGCCGAACTGGTAGGGCGACATCGCCTCGAGCAGCGCGCGCCGCCCGACCAGCACGCCGATCCCCATCGGCCCACACAGCTTGTGACCGCTGAACGCGTAGAAGTCGACGCCGAGCGCGTCGAACGCCACGGGGAGGTGCGGCGCGCCCTGCGCGCCATCGCAGACGATGACGGCGTGCGTGCGCTCGCGCACCAGCGCCACGAGCTCGCGCACCGGGTTCACCGTGCCCAGCGCGTTCGACACGTGCGGAAAGACGACGACCTTCGTCCGCGCGGAGAGCAGCGACGCGAGTGCGGCCGACGTCGATCTCGCCATCGTCGGTGAGCGGCACGATGCGGAAGTGCGCGCCGCGCTCGAGCGCGAGCTGCTGCCACGGAACGAAGTTGGCGTGGTGGTCCATCGCCGTGACGACGACGTCGTCTCCCGCCTGCACGTTCGCGCGCCCCCACGCCGCCGCGACGAGGTTCAGCGCCTCGGTGGTGCCGCGGGTGAAGAGCAGCGTGTCGGCGTCCGCGACCCCGACGAAGCGCGCGACGCGCGCGCGCGCGCCGTGGTAGCGGTCCGTCGCCGCGGCGCTCAGGCGGTAGGCGCCGCGGTGCGGGTTCGCGTTGTCGTGCGTGTAGTACGCCGTCATCGCGTCGAGCACGGCGCGCGGCTTCTGCGTCGTCGCCGCGGAGTCGAGGTAGTGCAGCGCGGGGTGCGCGGCGAGCAGCGGAAAGTCGCTGCGCGGCGCGAGCGCGTGCCGGCCGTCCGCCGTCATTCGGTCGTCACCGCGTCCGGGACGTCGTGCGCGCGGTCGTCGGCGTTCGCGAGCGCCGCCCGCAGCGTGTGCCACGCGAGGCTCGCGCACTTCACGCGCACCGGGAAGCGCGACACGCCCGAGAGCGCCGCGAGGGCGCCTAACGCTTCGCGGTCGCCCGGCTGCGCGACGCCGGCGGCGGACGCGGCCGGCGACGTGCCCGTCAGCATCGCGTGCACCCGGTCGAACGTCGCCGCCGCCTCGCTCCGCGTGCGCCCCTTCGTGGCCTGCGTCATGAGCGACGCCGAGGCCTGCGAGATCGCGCACCCCTGGCCCACGAACCGGACGTCGGCGAGCGTGTCGCCGTCGAGCTTCACCCACACCGTGAGGTGGTCGCCGCACAGCGGATTCTTCCCGTCGGCCTGCGCCGTCGCGTCGCCCAGCTCGCCGCGGTTGCGCGGGCGGCGGTTGTGGTCGAGGATGACCGACTGATACAGCTCGGCGAGGTCGGTCACGCCTGTTCCACGCCCGTGTACCGCTCCATCGCGAGCGCCTCCAGTGCGTCGCGCACCGCCGGGAGCTCGATGGTCTCGAGCACGTCCGCCGCGAACGCGTACGTCAGCAGCCGCCGCGCCGTCTCGGCCGAGATGCCGCGGCTCTTCATGTAGAAGAGCGACGTCGCGTCGAGCCGCCCGACCGTCGCGCCGTGCGTGCACTTCACGTCGTCGGCGAAGATCTCGAGCTGCGGCTTGGCGTCGATGCGCGCCAGGTCCGAGAGGAGCAGCGTGTTGTTCGTCTGCTTGCCGTCCGTCTTCTGCGCGACGGGGTGCACGTACACCTTGCCGTTGAACACGCCGTGCGAGCGGCCGTCGAGAATGCCCTTGTAGAGCTCGCGGCTGAACGTGTTGGGCCGCGCGTGCTCGATGCGCGTCTGGTGGTCGCAGTGCTGCTCGCCGTCGAGCATGTAGAGCCCGTTCAGCGTCGCGCCGCTCCCCTCGCCGTCGAGCGCGGTGTAGACGTTGATGCGCGAGAGCCGTGCGCCGACCGCGAACGAGAACGAGACGAAGTGGCTGTCGCGGCCCTGCCGCGCTTCCGCGGTGCCGACGTGGAACGCCCGCGCGCTCTCGCGCTGCACGCGGATGTGATGCACCGTCGCGCCGTCGGCGAGGTCGGCCTCGCACACCGCGTTCGTCCAGTACGACGCGTCGCCGAGCCCGACGAAGCTCTCGATCACCGTGGCCTTCGAGTGGCGCTCGGCGACGATCAGCGTGCGCGGGTGCGTGGCGCTGCGCGCCGCGTCGGCGTCGGTCGCCCACACGATGTGCACGGGCACCTCGGCTTCCATCTCTTTCGCGACGACGATCACGACGCCGTCGTCGAACATCGCGCCGTTGAGCGCGGCGAACGGCTGGTCCGCGACGCCCGCGATGCGGCCGAGGCAGCGCTCGACCACGTCGCCGTGCTCGGCGAGCGCCTCGGCGAGGGGCAGCACGCGCACGCCGGCCGGCACGGCGGCCAACGACGAACGCGCGGCGTCGAACCGGCCGTTCACGAACACGGCGGTCGGCCACTCGCGCTGCCCGAAGGTGTAGGGCGCGAGCGCGTCGGCGGCGATCGTCGCCGACGACGAGCGGAGCGTCGGGTACGCCGCCTCGGCGATCGGCGCCGTCGACGTGTAGTGCCAGTCCTCGTGCTTCGGCGTCGGGAAGCCGGTCGCGCGGAACTCGTCGGCCGCCGCGCGCCGCCGCCCGACGAGCCACCGCGGGTCGCGCGACTCGGCGGCGCCGATCGCGTCGCTCAGCTCGTTCAGCAGCGTCTGCGGCGGGGCGAGGAACTGCCCCGGCGCGACGGCCGCGTCGCGCTGCGCGTCGGCGGCGACGGCCTGCGCGAGGCTGCCCGTCTCGGGGTGCGTCGCCGTCACGCCGCCGCTCCGGGTGTCGGCGCTCCGTCGAGCAGCCAGTCGTATCCCTTCGCCTCGAGCTCCAGCGCCAGCTCGCGCCCGCCGCTCTTCACGATGCGGCCCCCGGCGAGTACGTGCACGTAGTCGGGGACGATGTAGTTCAGCAGCCGCTGGTAGTGCGTGACGACGATCGTCGCACTGTCCGGCCGCTTGAGCGCGTTCACGCCGTCGGCGACGACGCGCAGTGCGTCGATGTCGAGCCCCGAGTCCGTCTCGTCGAGGATCGCGAGCTTCGGCTCGAGCACCGCCATCTGCAGGATCTCGTTGCGCTTCTTCTCGCCGCCCGAGAAGCCGACGTTCACGGAGCGGCTCAGGAAGCTCGCGTCGACCTCGACCAGCTTCGCCTTCTCCTCCACGATGTCGAGGAACTCGATCGGATCGGCCTCCGGCTCTCCCTTCGCCTTGCGGATCTCGTTGTACGACATGCGCAGGAAGTTCGCGTTCGTCACGCCGGGGATCTCGACCGGGTACTGGAACGCGAGGAAGACGCCCTGCTGGGCGCGCGCCTCCGGCTCGAGCGCGAGCAGGTCCTGGCCGTCGTACGTCACCTCGCCGCCGGTGACCTCGTACGCCGGGTGCCCGGCGAGGACCTGCGCGAGCGTGCTCTTCCCGGAGCCGTTCGGCCCCATGATCGCATGGACCTCGCCGGCGTTCACGGTGAGCGTGATGCCGTTGAGGATCTGCTTGTCGCCGACGGTGGCCGTCAGGTTGTTGATGTCGAGCACAGTGATTTGTCCGGTGATGATTGATCAGCCGACGGAGCCTTCCAACGTGATGCCCAACAGTTGCTGCGCCTCGAGCGCGAACTCCATCGGCAGCTCCTTGAAGACCTCCTTGCAGAAGCCGCTGACGATCATGCTCACCGCCTGTTCCGCGCTGAGCCCGCGCTGCTTCAGGTAGAAGATCTGGTCCTCGCCGATCTTCGACGTCGACGCCTCGTGCTCGACGGTCGCCGTGTTGTTCTGCACCTCGATGTACGGAAACGTGTGCGCGCCGCACGCGTTGCCGACGAGCATCGAGTCGCACTGCGTGTAGTTGCGCGCGTTCTCCGCCTTCGGCAGCACCCGCACCGACCCGCGGTACGAGTTGTTCCCGTTCCCCGCGGAGATCCCCTTCGAGACGATGTTCGACTTCGTGTTGCGGCCGATGTGGATCATCTTCGTCCCCGTGTCCGCCTGCTGGCGGCCGTTGACGACGGCGACCGAGTAGAACTCGCCCGTCGAGTCGTCGCCCTGCAGGATCACGCTCGGATACTTCCACGTGATCGCCGAGCCGGTCTCGACCTGCGTCCACGAGATCTTCGAGCGCCGGCCGCGGCACGCGCCGCGCTTCGTCACGAAGTTGTAGATGCCGCCCTTCCCCTCGGCGTCGCCGGCGTACCAGTTCTGGACGGTGCTGTACTTCACCGTCGCGTCGTCGAGCGCGACGATCTCGACGACCGCCGCGTGCAGTTGGTTCTCGTCGCGCTTCGGCGCCGTGCATCCCTCGAGGTAGCTCACGTACGCGCCCTCGTCGGCGACGATGAGCGTGCGCTCGAACTGGCCGGTGCCGCTCGCGTTGATGCGGAAGTACGTCGACAGCTCCATCGGGCAGCGCACGCCCTTCGGCACGTAGACGAACGAGCCGTCGGAGAACACCGCCGAGTTGAGCGCGGCGAAGTAGTTGTCGCTGTACGGCACGACGGAGCCGAGGTACTTCTGCACGAGCTCGGGGTGCTCGCGCACCGCCTCGCCGAACGAGCAGAAGATGATGCCGAGCTTGTTCAGCTCGCCCTTGTAGGTCGTGGCGACGGAGACCGAGTCGAACACCGCGTCGACCGCGACGCCTTCGAGCCGCTTCTGCTCGTTCAGCGAGATGCCGAGCTTCGCGTACGTCTCGAGGATCGCCGGGTCGACCTCGTCGAGCGACGACTTGGAGACGGTCTGCTTCGGCGCCGAGTAGTAGCTGATCGCCTGGTAGTCGATCGCCGGGTACTTCACGTTCGGCCAGTGCGGCTCGGTCATCTGCTGCCAGCGGCGGAACGCCTTCAGCCGCCAGTCGAGCAGCCACGCCGGCTCCTCTTTCTTCGCGGAGATGGCGCGGACGATCGCTTCGCTCAGTCCGGGCGGCAGCTGGTCGACCTCGACGTCCGTGGCGAAGCCGTACTGGTACTCTCGGTTGACGAGAGTCTCGATGGTGGCGCTCATGTCTATGCCTGCGTGGGAGTCGGACTGGTGCCCGCCTGCGGCGGGCGGATGGACTCGGGACTCGGGTGCCGCACGGTGTAGGCGCAGCTCGAGCACCCGGCGAGCATGTGGCACGTCCGCTCGACGGGGGTGCCCAACATCTGCTCGACGAACTCCTGCTCGGCGGCGCAGATCTCGGGAAAGCGCTCGGCGACGTCGCGGATGGCACAGTGGAACTCGCGGATGACGACGCGGTCGTCGGCGCACGTCGCCTCCGCCATGTAGCCCTGCGACGACCGCAGCTCGGCGAGGAGCTGGGCGCGCTCGTGCAGGGGCAGCTCGGCGAGCCGCGGCGACACCTGCTCGACGAGGTGTGCCCACTGCCGGCGGATGAGTGCCACGACGCCCTCGGAGCCGGCCGTCTCGCGCACCGACTCGAGAACGGCCGTCAACACGTCCGCGTGGCCACGAGGGAGCAGCGCCTCGCCGCTCTCGGACAGCGAGTACGCATGCACCGGAGCGCCGACGCCGCGTACCTCGCGCCGGTAGCGCACCAGCCCCTCGGCTTCGAGCGTGTCGAGGTGGCGCCGCAGCGCGTTCGGGGTGAGCCCGAACTGCTCGGCCAACTCCTTCGCCGTGAGGGGGTGCCGGGTCCGCTTCAGCGCGATCAACAGCTCGGCACGGACGCCGCGGAAGCCACCGAGCGTGGCCGGAACTCCTTGCATGACCGGAACTTAGCGGCGACCGTGGGATTCGTCAACGAAAGTGTGGGTGAATTACCGCGGGAGGGCAGTTCAGCTCTCGCCCGATCCCGCCGACACTCTCACTCGAACCTTCCACGAGGCACTTCCGTGTTCGAGCTCGTTCTCGTCGCCGCGCTGCTGGCCACTGCGGTTCTGTTCGCGCTCTTCAGCTCGCGGGCCATCGACCAGGCGAGCTCGCGCGACGAGGTCGCGCGACACCTGTTCCTCGCCGGCTTCGACGGGAGCGGCGTCGCGCCGGCGCTGCTCGTGCAGACGTTCGACGCGCTCCGCGCCCGCGTGCCGCACGACGTCGACGTGATGCGGCCGACCGACCAGCTCGCGGCCCGCTACGGATTCACGCAGGCCGACGCGGAAGACGTCGTGCTGCTCGTCGCGGCGCGAACGGACGGTCACATCCCCGCGGCGCGTGATCTCGACCGCCTCGGCGAGTCGGTGCGCACGGTGGCTGACCTCGTGCGGTTCCTCGTGCCGTTCTACACGCGCGACCCGCGGACGCTGGCGCGCGCGTCGTAGGCGCCCGGGGGCGCGGATCCGTCGGGCGGCGCGCGCGGCGCGGGCGTCAGGCGCCCGCGCCGCAGCGTTGCCGCAACGCCTTCGCGAAGCGACCGGGGTCGCGCGCCTCGGCGAAGAACGCGTCGAGATACTCGCGCGCGGATCGCGCGTACCCGCGGTCGAGCGCGGGGAGCGAGGCGTAGAGCGCGTCCGCCGCTCCACGCGCATGGACGAAGCGCGGCAGCAGTGCGGCGAGCGTCGACTCGCTCAGGCACGGCCCGCGATACAGGCGCTGTCGGACGCTGCGGATGCTGAGCCGCGGGTCGGGCGTCGCGTACCGGGCGTCGACGAGACCGGAGAAGTCGAAGTCGTACGGCACCGCGAGCACCGCGTCCGGCGTCGTCACGAGCCGCACGTTGTGCAGCGCCGCGACCGAGAAGTCGGTGTTGCCGATGAAGTATTCCCACAGGCCGAGCAGCGCGACCGACGACGAGTCGATGTGGTCGTAGAGTGCCCCGCGCGCCGTCGTGACCTTCCCGCCGAGCCGGTCCTCGAGATCGTCCTCGGACTCGGCGAAGCGCGCCCAGCGCTCGACGACCTTCGTCGAGTCGCGCGAGTCGACATAGCGGACGCGCGCGAGGCGCGAGCGGAAGCTCTGATCCGTGACGAGGTTGTGGAGCCGGTACGCGAGGTGCTCGCGCAGCACGTACTGCTCGTAGACGTCGCTGCCGTTGCAGTGCGTGCCGAGCTTGAGCGCCTTCTGCCCGGCGAACACGGTGCGCTTCGTTCCGGCCGAGTCGAACACGACGCGCAGCGGCGGGAACGAGCAGCTCTCCCGCTTCAGTCGGTAGTGGCCGCGTGTCGCGAGCTTGATCGCCAGGCGAACGGTGCGTCCGGCCGAGTCGACATACCACAGCGTTCCCGGCCGGAGCACGGGTTTGAGCGTGTCGCGGTCGCCGCCGAGGGCGCGCCAGTCGCCGACGATGGTGAGGCGGAGCGCCGTGTCGGAAGCGAACAGCGCTACCGCCTTCGGCGGCTTCGGCGGCTTCGGCGGCTTCGGCGCGCTCGGCGCCTGGCGCTGCGCGCCGGTCGCCGCCGGCAGCAGAGCGGCGAGCGCGATGGCGGTGCGGAGTCTCATGAGAGCTGCGCGTGCACGACGTACGGCGCGCCGTTCGCGACGACTGCCGCGACGACGTCGTGCGGCGGCGTTCCCTTCCGCCACCGCACGTGATACGCGACGACCGGCGTGCCCGCGTCGTCGACCGCGTCGTCGTCGACGACGCGCCGCCACCGCTTCACGCGCTCGTCGAGGAGCGGCTCCACGAGCGGACAGAGCGCGTCCGGGTCGGTCGTGACGATGCGGAGGCGCGCGTCGAACTCGACGTCGGCGGAGGCGGCGGGGAGGTCGGGGGCGACGTCGTCGCGGCGCTTGCGCACGCGCGTGGCGAGCGCCTCCAGCTGTGCCGGCGCCATCGTCCGCAGCACTTCGTCGTCGATGCGCGCGACGAACTGGCTCGTGCGGTTCGCGATCGCCATCGCGCGTTGCATCTGACGCTGTGCGCGCTCGCCCTCGACCGACGGCGGCGTGCGCGCGAAGTCGGTGTAGAACAGTGCGAGCGTCATGGCGTTGAAGAAGACCGACAGAACGACACCGACCTCGACCTCGACGCCGCACGCGAGCCCGACGCCGGTCGCGAGAAACATGAACACCGCGTCCTTGCTGTCCTCGAGCGAGTTGCGGAAGCGCACCGCGGCGACGATGCCGGCGAGCCCGAACGCGAGCGCGAGGCTCGTCTTCACGAGCACGACGACGCCGGCGACGACGACGGGGAGGAGGACGAGCGTGTGCACGACCGACTGCCGATAGCCTTTGCGCTCCCGCGTCAGCATGTAGATCCACGCGGTGGGCAGCGCGAGCAGGAACGCGGCGAGCGTCGCGACGCCGACCGAGAGCGCGACCGACGTGGCCTGCGTCGCGACCCCGGCCGCCCCGGCGTCCGTGAAGATCGCCGTCGCGGACGTCGGCTCGGTGTACACCGACGGCCGCGCACTCGACAGCGCGTCGCGCGGCCCGGGCGGCACGAGCGGCCAGAGGAGGGCGACGCCCCCGAACAGCACGACGTAGTAGACCAGCACGCGGACGACGATGTTGTCGTCGAGGATCGAGAGACCCGAGCGGATCGAGCGGATCGAGCGGCGGGACGATTCGGCCATGATGGGCGGGGAAGCGCGCCGCGACCGCGCGCGGCGACGCGCGGCGAAAGTACTGTGCGACGTGACGGGCCGCGAGTCGGGTCGTCACCCGCCGCGCGCCTCCCTCGCGAGTCGTTCGTGGCGCGCCGGGTTTGCTTTCACGAGTTGACTTGGCCGCCGTCGGGAAGACCTTGAGACGCTCCGATCGTCGTCCCGCCGTGATGCCTGCTCCCTCCGTCCTTCGCGCGACGATCGTGTCGCTCGCACTCGCCGCGCTCGCCGCCTGCGCCGGCCGCGTGCGCCCCGGCTCGCACCCGACGGTTCCGCGCGCCGACGACGGAGTGCCCCGCGCCGCCACGCCGACGGTGCCGTCGTCGCCGGTCTCGGCGGCCGACCTCGCGGCGCTGCGCGCGCGGACGCTGCTCGTCCCGGTCGCGAACGTGCGCGCCGCGTCGCTCCGCGGGAGCTTCGACGCGCCGCGCGACGGCGGCGGGCGCACGCACCTGGCGCTCGACATCCTCGCGCCGCGCGGCACCCCGGTGCTGGCGGCGGACGACGGGCGCGTGTGGACGGTTCGGCAGAACGCGTTGGGCGGCCTCACCGTCTACGCGGTCGATCCCGACGACCGCTTCGTGTTCTACTACGCGCACCTCGACCGCTACCGCGACGGCCTGTTCGACGGCATGCCGCTGCTCAAAGGCGACACGCTCGGCTTCGTCGGCACGACGGGGAACGCGCCGCCGGACGCGCCGCACCTGCACTTTCAGATCGCACGGATCGGGACCGACCGGAAGTGGTGGACGGGAACGCCGATCGACCCGCTGCCATTCCTGCGCGACGTCGAGGTGGCGATGGCGGGGCGGGGGCGCCCTGTCGCGGAGACGGGCGATCGGGCGCGCGGCGTCGTCGTGCCAGCGATCAAGGTGCGGAAGGGTCCGACGGTGCCGGCGGACACGCTCCTGCGGTGACGGCGGCGGAACGGGAGTGCGTCCCGCCGATCCCCCGTTCCGCCGTCCGGCGCCGCGGCTCGGTAGCGCGGCTCAGCGTCCGGCTCGTCGCGCGAGTCGTCGTGCGAGCAGTCGGCTCCCGCTCTGATCGAGCACGACGGCCGCGATCAGCGCCCCCCCGATGATGATCCACTCGTAGTTCTGGTCGAGATGCAGCGTCCGGATCCCCTGCCGGAACGTCACGATGAGCAGCGCGCCCAGCAGCGCGCTCCACGCGCTCCCCCTGCCGCCGAGCAAGCTCGCCCCGCCGACGACCGCTGCGGCGATGACGTACAGTTCGTAGCCCGTTCCGTCCGACGACGTGGCCGATCCATAGAACGCCGCGCCGACGAACGCCGCGATCCCGGCCGTGAGCCCCGACAGCACGTACACGCCGAGCTGGATCGCCTTCACGTCGAGTCCGGAGAAGCGGCTCGCTTCCGCGTTCCCGCCGAACGCGAACACGTAGCGCCCCCACACCGTGCGCGTGAGGTAGAGACTTCCCGCCGCCGTGACGACGAGCGTCACGAGCAGCGGCACCGGGTAGAGCGCCGTGCGCCCCCCCAGCGTGGCCTTCACGACCGCCGTCAGCGCGGTCGGCACGATGACGCTCTCCGCCTTGCTGATGACGAACGCGAGCCCGCGCAGCATCCACATGGTGCCTAACGTGATGACGAACGGGTGCACGCCGAGCCCGATCACCATGAGCCCGTTGAGCAGCCCGCAGGCCACGCTCACGCCGAGGCAGGTGCCGAGTCCGACGACGAGCGTCGTCGCCGGCGAGAGGTCGCCGGCCGCGCGCAGCACCATCGCCATCGCGACGCCGGCGAACGCGTAGATCGCGCCGACCGAGAGGTCGATCCCGCCCGAGATGATGACGATCGTCATCCCGACGCCCATGATCGCGAACGCGCTCGCGTCGGTCGCCATCTGCACGAGCGTGTACACGTTCAGGAAGTTGTTGACCGACGCGCCCGTCACGCGATCCGGGTGCGACCCCGCCGCCGCCGTCAGCGCGGCGCCGAGCAGCAACAGGACGACGACGAGGCCGATCTGCTGGGAGCGGAGCAGCGCGCTCGTCGCCCGCCGGAATGCGTCGGTCATGGATCGTGAGGCGATCGTGAGGCGATCGTGCGGCGATCGTGCGGCGATCGTGCGGCGATCGTGCGGCGATCGTGCGGCGATCGTGCGGCGATGTGAGGTGAGCGTCAGGCGGCGGCGGTCGTCTCGATCCCGGCCATCATGCGGAGCAGGCCGTCCTGCGTCGCGTCGGCGCGCGCGACCTCGCCGACGACGCGCCCGTCCCGCAGCACGAGCACGCGCGTCGACAGACGCAACAGCTCGGGCAGCTCGCTCGAGATGACGAGCACCGCGACGCCTTCCGCCGCGAGCCCGTCGATCCACGCGTGGATCTCCGCCTTCGCGCCGACGTCGACGCCGCGCGTGGGCTCGTCGAGCATGAGGATGTCGCAGTCGGCGGCGAGCCACTTCGCGATGACGATCTTCTGCTGGTTGCCGCCCGAGAGGGCCGCCGTCACCGTCTCCTGCGTCGCGCGCACGCGCAGCCGCTCGAAGGAGGTGCGCGCCCGCTCGCGCTCCGCCGCGCGGTCGATCCAGCCGAGCCGCGCCACGCGGTCGAGCGTCGGGAGCGTCGCGTTCTCGCGCGTGCGCATCGAGAGCACGAGCCCCTGCTTCTTCCGGTCCTCGGGGACGAGGCCGATGCGGTGCGCCATCGCCGCGCGCGGGTCGCGCGACGTCACCGGCGCACCGCGGACCAGCACGCGACCGGTCGCCAGCGCGTCCAGCCCGAAGATCGCCTGCGCGATCTCCGAGCGCCCGGCCCCGACGAGTCCCGCGAGGCCCAACACCTCGCCGGCGTGCAGCGTGAACGAGACGTCCTCGAAGGTGCCCGGGTGCGTGAGCCGTTCGACGCGCAGCCGGTCCTCGCCGCGCGTCACGTGCCCGTGTGCCCGTGACTGCCGCTCGACCGGGCGCCCGATCATGAGCTGCACGAGCCGCGCTTCCGGCAGCTCGGCCGCCGGCCCGGTCGCGACGTGGCGGCCGTCGCGCAGCACGGTGATCGTGTCGCACAGCCGGTAGATCTCCGGCATGCGGTGCGACACGTAGAGCATCGCGACGCCGTCCGCCTTGAGGTCGTCGATCAGCGCGAACAGCCGCGCCGCGTCGCGCTCGCCGAGTGAGCTCGTCGGCTCGTCGAACACGATGACGCGCGCGCCGGCGCCGACCGCGGCCGCGATCTGCACGAGCTGCTGCTCGGCCACGCTCAGCGAGGCCATCGCGCGACGCACGTCGATGCCGCCGCCGACCGGGGCGAGCACGGCGTCGGCTTCGCGATGCAGCGCGTCGCGGTCGACGAAGCCGAAGCGGCGCGGGATGCGCCCGAGACAGAGGTTCTCGGCGACCGTGAGGTTCTCGCAGAACGCGAGCTCCTGGTGCACGAGGGCGACGCCGGCGGCGAGCGCGTCGCGCGGACTCGCGAAGCGCACCGGCGCCCCGCCTAACGCGACCGTGCCGGCGTCCGCCGCGTGGACGCCGGCGAGGATCTTCCCGAGCGTGCTCTTGCCGGCCCCGTTCTCGCCGCAGACGGCGTGACACGTGCCGGCGTGGACGTCGAAGCCGACGTCGGCGAGCGCGGTGACGCCGGGGAACCGCTTCGTGATCCCGGTGAAGCGAACCGCCGGACTACACGTCATGCGGAGTCCGGGCGTCGCGAGGACGGACGCTCACTTCGGCAGCGCGAGGAACTTCGCGTCGACGTTCGTGAAGCCCCAGTCTCTCAACTGCCGCGCCCACGTGCCGAGGTTCGATCGGTCGACGCGGATGAGCTCCATCTGGACGTGCGTCGGCACGTCCCGCTTGTGGTAGACCTTGTCGAAGATCGTCTTCACGCCGACGTAGCCCCAGTTGTACGTCGGCTGCGCGAACAGCACCGGCGCGATCCCTTTCTCGACGTACGCGAGCTCCTCGGGGAGCGCGTCGACGGCGACGATCTTGACCTTCGTCGGGTCGAGGTCGGTGAGCAGCGACTGCGCGAACAGCGGCCACCCGCCGATCATGGCCCACCCGGCGATGTCGGGATACGCGTTCATCGCTCTGGTCACCTCCGCCGACGCGTCCTGCGGCGTCTCGGCGTGGTAGAACGCGTTCACGACGGTGAGGCCGGGGTGCTTCGCGGCCTCGTCGCGGGCGGCCTTCACGCGCGTCTGCAGGTTCGGCGCGTTCTGGTTGCCGCCGAGGATCGCGACCTTCCCCGTGCCGCCCATCTGCGTCGCCACCTCCCGCATGACCTGCCGGCCGATCGCCTCGTCGTCGCCGCCGTAGAAGGCGAAGCGCTTCGACTGCGGGACGTCGCTGTCGAAGGTCATGACCGGCACGCCGCGGTCGACCGCCTCGTCGATCGCGCCGACGACCTTGCCGGCCTCGCTCGCCGAGAACAGGATCGCGTCCGCGCCGTCGTTCACCGCCTGCGCGATGCGCTGCGCCTGGATCGCCGCGTCTTCGTTCGGCGGGGTGAGCCAGTCGATCGACACCGCGACGCCCGTCGCCTTCGTGATCTCCGCCGCCGCCGCCTCGGCGCCGGTGCGGCCCGACAGGAACACGGGGTTCGTCGAGCTCTTGCCGATCATCGCGATGCGGAACGTCTTCCCGCCCGTCGTGTTCGGCAGCGCGGCCGTGCTCTCGCCACGCTTCGCGGCCGAGTCGGACGTGCCACCGCACGCGAGCGCGACGAGCGGGAGGAGGAGCGTGAGCGCCGCGCGGCGCGTGAACAGTCCGGTCGTTGTCATCCCGTCGATCCCTGGTTCGTCGTGGAGGGAGCTACCCGAGTCCGGCGTGCGCAGGTGCGAGCAGAAACCGGATCCGTCTGCCAGAGCGCGCCGCCGCCCGACGCGACTCGTTCCGTCCACTCGATCGTCGTGCCGCTGCGGCGGAGCGTCGCGCACGGCGTTCCCGCGGGCGTCTCCTGCCCTCCGGCCCGCGTGACGCCGTCGCCGACGGCGGTGCCGACCGCCGCGCCGACGGTGCGACTCCGGTCGCGTCGAGAGATCGGGTCGGTCATCGCGCCGCCGGGAGGAGGTGCCGCGCGTCAGCGGATCGGCAGCCGGACTCCGACGCCGGGATACGGGTTCTTCGAGATCGGCATCGTCGGGTCGGGATCGTCTGGCGTCGTGCTGGCCGTCGAGAGCTTCACGAGCGCCGTGGCGAGCGCGCCGGCGGCGACGAGGCCGGCGACCGCGACGAGCGCGGATTTCCCCTTGTCGACCTCGCGCCTCGTCACCGACGCGACCTCGGCGCGGGAGAACGAGAACGACTGCCGCAGCCCGTCGACGCGTGCCGTGCCGTTGCGACTCGCGATCGGCAGCGACAGCGAGACCGAGTCGGGGCCGCGCAGCGTGAGCCGGCCGTCGAGGATCGTCGCGTACGCGCCCGTCTCCGGCGCGATCCGCGCGCCCGCCGTCGGCGTCACCACCACGCGCACCTCCTCGTCGGGCACGACGGCGCCGGTCTCGATCGGCGTGTAGCGATAGCAGCCGCCCACGGTCGGCGACGCGAGGAACGCGAGCCAGACGGCGCGCCTGGCGAGAACGTGGCGAGAAGTCATCATCGTCAGAGGCTCACGATTGCCGAGTGGGTCCACGGTCCTACAATACGTCGAGCGCAGCGCCCCGCACTACCCGCACGTCGAGGCTCGACCGGATGCGATCGAGACCGGACGTGGAGAGTGAGCGGACGCCTTCGGCGGCGCGCACGTCGCCTATCGCTCGATGATCACTCATTCTCACGATCTGGGCCCAACGTCATGCTGAAGCTCGCCACCTGCGCTGTGCTCCTCGCAGCCCCGTTCACACTCGCCGCGCAGGGCTCCGCCGACGCTCGGCTGCGCGCGCTCTACACGACCGAGTACGGCTGGCGGCAGCAGGCGTTGGGCGGCGGGCGCGGCGCGGGGGCGACGGCGTTCACGCGCATCGACGCCGCGTCGCAGAACGAACGTCTCGCGTACTGGGACCGGACGCTCGCCGCGCTCGACTCGATCCCGGCGGGCGACCTGTCGCCCGAGGAGAAGGTCAACGCGCAGGTCTTCCGCGCCCAGGTCACCGCGCTCGCCAACGACGTCCGTTTCAAGACGTACGAGATGCCGTTCAACAGCGACTCGTTCTTCTGGTCGGAGTTCACGCCGCGCCAGGGCTACCCGACCGCCGACGAGTACCGCCGCTACCTCACGCGCCTCCGCGACGTGCCGCGCTACTTCGACGAGCAGACGGCGAACATGCGCGCCGGCCTCGCCCGCGGCTTCAGCGTGCCGCGCGCGTCGCTCACGGGGCGTGACGGGACCATCGTGCCGTACACGAAGGCCGACACGACGAATCCGCTGTTCGCGCCGTTCGCGCAGCTCCCCGTCACCATGAGCGCCGCGGACAGGGCCGCGCTGCGCAGCGAGGGACTCGCCGTCATCCGCGACGTGATCGCGCCGCGCTACGCGAGTCTGCTCGCGTTCATCCGGACCGAGTATCTGCCGAGGACGCGGACCACGCTCGCCGCGACGACGATGCCCGACGGCGCCGCGTTCTACCAGTCGCAGATCGAGAAGTACACGACGCTCACGCTGACACCGCAGGAGATCCACGCGATCGGCCTGCAGGAGGTCGCGCGCATCGACGCCGACATGCTCGCGACGATGCGGCAGGCCGGGTGGACGGGGACGAAGGCCGCGTTCCTCAAGTTCCTCCGCACCGACCCGCGCTTCTACGCGAAGACCCCGCACCAGCTCCTCGCCGAAGCGGCGTACATCTCGAAGAAGGCCGATTACAAGCTGAAGGAGACGATCGGCACGCTCCCGCGCTACCGACACGGCATCGTCCCCGTCCCCGACGCGATCGCGCCGATCTACACGGCCGGCCGCGGCGGGCTCGACGCGTGCCTCATGAACACGTACGACCTGCCGTCGCGCACGCTCTACACGCTGCCCGCGCTCGTGCTGCACGAGTGCACGCCGGGGCACAGCTTCCAGGCCGCGCTCGCGCTCGAGGGGCCGGACCGGCCGCCGTTCCGCCGCGGCGGCGGCTTCTCGGGATACGGCGAGGGGTGGGGGCTCTACACCGAGTGGCTCGGCACGCTCATGGGGATCTACGAGACCCCGTACGAGGAGTTCGGCCGCGAGACGTACGAGATGTGGCGCGCCTGCCGCCTCGTGATCGACACCGGCATCCACCACTACGGCTGGACGCGCCGGCAGGCGATCGACTACCTCCGCGAGCACTCGGCTCTCTCGTACCACGAGATCGACACCGAGGTCGACCGCTACATCTCGTGGCCCGGCCAGGCGCTCGCCTACAAGCTCGGCGAGATCCAGATCCGTCGCGAGCGGAAGGAGGCGGAGGCGGCGCTCGGCGCGAAGTTCGACCAGCGCAAGTTCCACGACGCGATCCTCGCGCTCGGCAGCGTGCCGCTCCCGGTGCTCGACGAGCGGATCCGGCAGTTCATCGCGGACGGCGGCGAGAACCCGCCGGCGGCGCCGCGGCGGGTGCAGTGATGCGGCGTCGGCTCCTCGCCGCGGCGGCGGCCCTCAGCGCGGCGGCGAGCGTCGTCGCGGCGCAGCCGGCGCGAACCGACAGCGCCTTCGTCGAGATCGACACGATGATCGCGGCGCGCGACGGCGTGCGCCTGTTCACGAAGATCTTCGTGCCGCGCGCGCCGCACGGACCGCTGCCGTTCCTGTTCGTCCGCACCCCGTACGGCATCGACGGCCAGACGCCGGCGAGCGTGACGCAGTCGACCGCGTTCTACGGGCGCGACCGGTACGTCTTCGTCTATCAGGACATCCGCGGGAAGTTCAGGTCGGAGGGCGAGTTCGTCATGCAGCGCCCCCCGCGCACCGACCGCGCGCGCGGCATCGACGAGAGCACCGACGCCTACGACTCGATCGACTGGCTCGTGCGCAACGTGCCGGACAACAACGGGCGCGTCGGGATGACCGGCGTGTCGTACCCGGGGTGGCTCGCCGCGATGGCGATGCTCGACCCGCACCCGGCGCTCAAGGCCGTCTCGCCCCAGGCCTCGCCGGCCGACATGTTCCTCGGCGACGACTTCCACCACCAGGGCGCGTTCCGGCTCAGCTACGGCTTCGAGTACGCGACGATGATGGAGAGCGGCAAGGACGTCGAGAACTTCCAGTTCGACGTCTACGACACCTACGACTGGTACCTGCGTCAGGGCTCGCTCGCGAACGTCACGCGGCGGCTCGCCGGCAAGATCCCGACGTGGAACGGACTTCGTCACGCACCCCAACTACGACGCGTTCTGGCAGCGGCAGGCGATGCGCCCGTACCTGACGCGGGTGACGGTGCCGACGCTCAACGTCGCCGGCTGGTGGGACCAGGAAGACTTCTACGGCCCGGTGCACATCTACCGCGAGCTCGAGAAGCACGACGTGCGGAATCAGAACTTCCTCGTCGTCGGCCCGTGGAGCCACGGCGGGTGGATGGCGCGGCGACGGCAGCGCGTTGGGCAACATCCAGTTCGGCAGCGCGACGGGGAAGTTCTTCCGCGACTCGATCATGGCGCCGTTCTTCGCCCACTACCTGCACGACGAGGGCAGCTCGCACGCTCGCCGAGGCGACGGTGTTCGAGGCGGGGAGCAACGTGTGGAGGACGTACGACGCGTGGCCCGCCACGCGGGGCGTCACCGCGCGCGCTCTCTACTTCCGCGACGAGCGGCACGCTCGCGTTCGAGCCGCCCGCCGGCGAGCACGCCGCCGACCGCGCACGACGCCTACGTCTCCGACCCCGCGAAGCCGGTGCCGTACCGCGCCCGCCCCATCCAGGCGACCTACGAGCCGCGCGGCTCCGGCTGGTCCACGTGGCTCACCGAGGACCAGCGCTTCGCGTCGAGCCGCCCCGACGTGCTGACCTACGACACCGGCGTGCTCGCGAGCGACGTCACGATCGCCGGCGACATCTCGGTCACGCTCCACGCCGCCACGACCGGCAGCGACGCGGACTGGGTCGTGAAGCTGATCGACGTCTACCCCGACACGGGGATGCGCGACCTCAAGATGAACGGCTACCAGCTCATGGTCGCGAACGACGTGCTGCGCGGCCGCTTCCGCGAGTCGTTCGAGCGGCCGGCGGCGGTGGTGCCGAACGCGGTGACGAAGTTCACCGTCGACCTGCACACGCAGGCGTACACGTTCAAGCGCGGGCACCGCATCATGGTGCAGGTGCAGAGCAGCTGGTTCCCGCTCATCGACCGGAACCCGCAGACGTTCGTGCCGAACATCTTCGAGGCGAAGGACGCCGACTTCCGCGCCGCCACGCAGCGCGTCTATCGCTCGGCGAGATACCCGTCGCAGATCGTGCTGCCGATCGTCGACCGGACCGTGCCCTAGACGACCGGGGCGCGCCGGTAGCGCTCGGCGGATATTGGATACAATGTACGGGTGTCCCGCTCCCCGCCACCGCATGCGCCTCGTCACCCTCCGCGTCGCGACGTGTCTCCTCGCCGGCGCGGCCGCGCCGCTCGCCGCGCCGCTCGCCGCGCCGCTCGCCGCGCCGCTCGCCGCTCCGCTCCACGCGCAGGGGCGCGGGGGGCCGCCCGAGCCCCCCGTCGCGCAGTCGGTCCCGGCTGACCTCCGGCCGCTCCTCGCGCCGCACCGCAGCGAGATGCGCCTCGTCACGACGCGCTACGCGGCGGACCGCGCGCTGCTCAACACGAACTACGCCGGCGTCGCGGCGACGGGCGGCGGGGGCGGCGGAGGGCCGCGCACGGCGACTCCCGCCGATACGGTCCCGCTCTCTCGCGCGCGCATCGCGCGCCTCAAGCGCTTCGACCTGTCGTGGCAGACCGCGCTCGGGCGGCTCGACGCGGCGGCGCTGACGCCTCCCGCGCGCGCCGACCTCGACTCGCTCCGACGCACCGTCGCCGCGAATCTCGCTCGCCTCGACGACGACACGCGCGCCCTCGCCGTGACGATGCCGCTCACGCCGTTCGCGGCGCCGCTCGTCGGCCTCGTCGAGGCGCGCATCCGCGTCGACCCGGTCGACGGCGAGTCGGCGGCGCGCACGCTGACGAACGTCACGCGCGACCTCGCCACGCTCAAGGCACGACTCGAGGCGGGGCTCGGCAGGGCGCCGAACGGCATCCCGGTCGCGCCGCTCCGCGTGAGCCGCGAGCAGGCCACGCTCGCCGCGAAGGCCACCGAGACGCTGCGCGCGAACCTCGCGTACTGGTACACGTTCTTTCACGGCTACGACCCGCTGTTCACCTGGTGGGTCGAGATGCCGTACGCGAAGGTCGACGACGCCCTGAAGGACTACGCGACGTTCCTCGGCGGCGCGGTCGCGAGCGCGGACAACCCGCCCGACGCCGACATCCCGAGCCTCACGATCCCCCCCGCCGCGCCGCCGACGTACGGCGAGGTGCCGGACCTCCGCGAACTGCTCGCGCTCCCGCAGGACGAGATGACCGACGTCGTGCGGCGCTTCGTGGGCAGCGGCGGCACGGGGCGCGCGAGCGGCGGTCGCGGCAACGAGCCGGGCGCCGGCCAGCCGCGCGACTCGGCGTACTACACCGGGTGGCTCGCGGCACTCCAGACGCTCGACTTCGACCGCCTCACGCGCAACGCGCAGGTCGACTACCTGTATCTGCGCAACGTCGCCGACGTGCAGCTCCGGCGCATGGGCACGACGCTCCCCGCGAACCCGCCGCGCAAGACCGACAGCAGCGGCATTCCCGGCGCCGCGCGCGGACGCGAGGGGCTCATTCGCGACCTGCAGGACGAGCTGATTCCGTACACGCCCGAGCAGCTCATCGCGCTCGCCGAGCGCGAGTTCGCGTGGTGCGACGCGGAGATGTTGAAGGCGTCGCGCGCGATGGGCTTCGGCACCGACTGGAAGAAGGCGCTCGAGAAGACGAAGACGATGCACCCGCCGCCGGGCGGCCAGCCGGCGATGATCCGCGATCTGCTCGAGGAGGCGGTCGCCTACCTCCGCGCGAACGACCTGATCACCGTGCCGCCGGTCGACGCCGAGTCGCAGCACATGATCATGATGTCCCCCGAGCGGCAGCTCGTGAACCCGTTCTTCCTCGGCGGCGCCCTCATCCAGGTGTCGTTCCCGACGAACACGATGGAGTTCGACGCGCGGCAGCAGAGCATGCGCGGCAACAGCCGCCCGTGGTCGCACGCGACGGCGTTCCACGAGATGATCCCCGGTCACAACCTCGTGTCGTACTACGGGCAGCGCTTCGCGGGCTACCGCGCCCAGCTCGGCGCGAGCGGGCCGTTCTTCGGCGAGGGGTGGCCGGTGTACTGGGAGACCATCATGTACGACAAGGGCTTCCACGACACGCCCGAGGAGAAGGTCGGCGCGCTCGTCTGGCGCATGCACCGCTGCGCGCGGATCATCTTCTCGCTCCGCTTCCACATGGGAGAGTGGTCGCCGCAGCAGGCCGTCGACTTCCTCGTCGACCGCGTCGGCTTCGAGCGCGACAACGCCCGCGCCGAGGTGCTGCGCTCGTTCCAGGGCGGCTACGGGCCGCTCTATCAGGCCGGCTATCTGCTCGGCGCGCTGCAGTTCCGCGGCCTGCGCCGCGAGCTCGTCGACTCGAAGCTGATGCCCGAGAAGCAGTTCCACGACGAGGTGATGCGCCAGGGCTCGCAGCCCGTCGCGCTGATCCGGCTCGCGTTAGGCAAGCAGAAGCTGACGCGCGACACGCCGGTCGAGTGGAAGTTCTACGGCGAGCTGCCGAGCCGCTGAGCATGAACCGGGCTATTCATGTTTGACGGGAGGAACAGAACGGGCAGGGACGCGCACGCGTGTGCGGCCCTCCCGTCCGTTCCGTTCCTGCCGTCGAAACGACACCGCGACACTCCTACTCCACCGCACCATGCTCCGTCGTGATTTTGCAGGCTTGACGTTGGGCGCCACCGGGCTCGCCGCGTTCGGCCGCCGGGCCGTCGCCGCGCCGGTCGAGATCGAGGCCGACGTGCCGTCGTCGATCGACCGCTTGCAGCCGATGACGAACGGCGTCGTGCCGATCGGCGACGACGAACGCCGCGCGCGGATCGAGAAGGCGCAGCGGCTGATGGCCGAGAACGGCATCGGCGCGCTGATGCTCGAGCGCGGCACGAGCATGCTCTACTTCACCGGCGTGCGCTGGGGGCTCAGCGAGCGCCCGTTCGTCGTGGTGATTCCGGCGCGAGGCGAGCTCGCGTGGGTGACGCCGGCGTTCGAGGAGGAGCGCGCGCGCGAGCTCATCAAGTTCTCGCAACGACGTGCGCGTCTGGCAGGAGGACGAGAGCCCGTACCGCGTGATCGCCGGCATCCTGCGCGACCGCGGCGCCGGGACGCGGCAAGATCGGCGTCGAGGAGCGCATGCGCTTCTTCATCGCCGACGGCGTGCAGCAGGAGCTGCCGCGCGCGTCGCTTCGTCGAGCGCCACGCCGGTCACCGCCGGCTGCCGCATGATCAAGTCGCCGGCCGAGATCGCGCTCATGCAGCGGGCGAACGACATCACGCTCGCCGGCGCTACAAGGCCGCGTTCGCGACGCTGCACGAGGGCATGACGCAGTTCGAGTTCCAGCGGAACGTCGCAGGCCGCGTTCGCGAAGCTCGGCGTGCCGGGCGGGTCGGCGCGCTGGTCGCAGTTCGGCAAGTGCACCGCGTTTCCGCACGGCAGCATCCAGCCGCAGCAAGCTGCGCGAGGGCGACGTCGTGCTCGTCGACGGCGGCTGCACGCGTCGAGGGCTACGCGTCGGACATCACGCGCACGACGGTGTTCGGCAGGCCGACCGCAGCGGCAGACGCGACGTCTGGGATCTCGAGAAGCGCGCGCAGGCCGCGGCGTTCGCCGCCGCGCAGATCGGCGCGACGTGCGAGTCGGTCGACGCCGCGGCGCGCAAGGTGATCACCGCCGCCGGCTTCGGGCCCGGACTACAAGGTGCCGGGGCTGCCGCACCGCACCGGCCACGGCATCGGCATCGACGGCCACGAGTGGACGAACTTCGTGCGCGGCAACACGACGCGCCTCGCAGCCGGGCATGTGCTTCAGCGACGAGCCGATGATCGCGATCTACGGGGAGTTCGGCATCCGGCTCGAGGACTGCCTCTACATGACCGAGAGCGGGCCGCGCTACTTCACCGGGCAGGCGAAGTCGATGACCGACCTGTTCAGTTGACACGCGTGCCGCGACGTCCGACCGCGACTCCCGCGCGCGCGCCCGACGCGGCGCGGGCGTCCGGCGCCGCGACCGTGCTCCCGATCCGCCGCCAGACGCTCGCGGGCATGACGCTCGACGCGCTGCGCGACCGCATCCTGCACGGCATCTACCCCGAAGGCGAGCCGCTCCGTCAGGACGCGATCGCCGACGAGCTCGGCGTGAGCCGCATCCCGGTGCGCGAGGCGCTGCGTCAGCTCGAGGCCGAGGGGCTCGTGACCTTCAACCCGCACCGCGGGGCGGTCGTCTCGTCGCTCTCGCTGCCGGAGATCACCGAGCTGTTCGAGCTGCGCGCGCTCATCGAGGTCGAGCTGCTCCGGCTCGCCGTGCCGAACGCGTCGGCGGACGACGTCGCGCGCGGGCGCCAGCTGCTCGACGCGTACGACACCGCGCTCCTCTCGGGCGACGTCGCGTCGTGGGGCGCGATGAACTGGCAGTTCCACTCGACGCTCTACGCCCCCGCCGACCGTGCGTTCACGCTCGGCGTCGCACAGCGGCTGCACCAGCAGTGCGACCGCTACCTGCGCATGCAGCTCGCGCTGACCCGCGGCGCGACGCGCGCGACGACCGAGCACCGCGCCATCCTCGCCGCCGTGCGCAAGCGCGACGCGGAGCGCGCCTGCGCCCTGCTGCGCGACCACGTGATCGGCGCCGGGCGCACGCTCCACGACTTCCTCGCGAACGAGCGAGGCATCGCACTCACTCGCACCAGACTGTCTCAGTGATCGACATGCCGACGGCCGACGCCCCGCGCCTGCAGCCCTTCATCGCCGGCGCGTTCCGGCCGAGCGATTCCGAGCGGTGGCTCGACAGCGTGAACCCCTCGGACGCGCACGACGTCGTCGCGCAGGTACCGCACGGCAGCGAGGCCGACGTGCGCCTCGCCGTCGACGCCGCGGCCGAGGCGTTCCCTGCGTGGCGCGCCCTCACCGGCCCCGCGCGTGCCGAGCATCTGTATCGGTGGGCGGCGGCGATCGGCGAGCGGCAGGAGCCGCTCGCGCAGGCGATGACGCGCGAAGTCGGCAAGCCGATCGGCGAGGCGCGCGGCGAGGCGGCACGGTGCGTCGCGATCCTGCGCTACTACGCCGGCGAGGCGGTACGCGCCGTCGGTTCGGTGATCCCGGCGCAGGCCGCGGGCGCGCTGCAGTACACGTTGCACGAACCGCTCGGCGTCGTCGCGCTGATCACGCCGTGGAACTTCCCCGCGGCGATCCCGCTGTGGAAGGCGGCGCCGGCGCTCGCGTTCGGCAACACCGTCGTGCTCAAGCCGGCGGAGATGTCGTCGCACGTCGCGACGCTGCTCGCGGAGACGGCGGTCGCCGCGGGGCTGCCGCGCGGCGTGTTCAACGTCGTCCTGGGCACCGGCGCGGAGATCGGGCCGGCGCTCGTCGGGGCGTCGGCGGTCCGCGCGGTGAGCTTCACCGGTTCGGGCGCCGTCGGCGCGACCGTCGCGGCGGCCGCCGCGGCGCGCAACATCCGGTATCAGACCGAGATGGGCGGCAAGAACGTCGTCATCGTGCTGCCGGACGCGGACCTCACGCAGGCCGCGACGCTGACCGCGGCCGGCGCGATGCGCTACGCGGGGCAGAAGTGCACGGCGACGAGCCGCGTCGTCGTCGCGCGCGAGATCGAGGACGCATTCCTCGGCGAGCTGCGCGCGCAGGTCGAGGCGCTGCCGTTAGGCCCGGTGACCGACGCGACCGCCGCCGTCGGCCCGCTCATCAGCGAGCGGTCGCGCACGTCGGTCCGCGACGCGCTCGCCGCGTTCGAGGGCACGTCGTATTTCGAGCGGCGTGTCCCGGAGGGGAGCGGATACGACCGCGGCTTCTTCCACCCGCCGACGATCTACCGCGACGTCCCCGCCGACTCGGCGCTCGCGCAGCAGGAGCTGTTCGCGCCGGTGCTCGCCGTGATGACGGCCGACGACCTCGAGCACGCCCTCGCCCTCGCGAACGACGTGACGTACGGCCTCAGCGCGTCGCTGTTCACGCGCGACCTGCGCAGCGCGCTGCACTACGTCAGCCGCATCGAGGTCGGTCTCGTGCGCGTGAACGGCGACACGACCGGCGTCGATCCGCACGCGCCGTTCGGCGGCATGAAGGGATCGAGCTCCGGCAGCCGCGAGCAGGGCCCGGCGGCGCGCGAGTTCTACACCGAGATCAAGACGGTGCAGGTGAATCCGTGAGCGACGGCATCCGCGTCATCGACAGCCACACCGAAGGCGAGCCCACGCGCGTCGTCATCGACGGCTGGCCGATGCCGAACGGCGACACGATGGCGGCGCGGCGCGACGACCTGCGCGCACGCTTCGACACGCTGCGCCGCGCCGTCGTCTGCGAGCCGCGTGGGCACGACGCCGTCGTCGGCGCGCTGCTCACGCCTCCCGTCCACGCCTCGTCCGCCGCCGGCATCGTGTTCTTCAACAACGGCACGTACCTCGGCATGTGCGGGCACGGGCTCATCGGCGTCGTCCGCACGCTCGAGTATCTCGGGCGCCTGACGACCGGCACGCACGCCTTCGACACGCCGGTCGGCACCGTGCGGGCGACGCTCGCACGACGACGGCAGCGTGACGATCGTGAACGTCGCGCCGAGCGTGTACGCGCAGCGACGTGACGGTGGACGTGCCGGGGTACGGGCGCGTGACCGGCGACGTCGCCTACGGCGGCAACTGGTTCTTCATCACGCACGCCGATGGGGTGGCGGAGGCGCCGCCGGTCGACATGGCGCACGTGCGCGACCTCGAACGGTTCACGCAGGCGATCCAGGACGCGATCCGCGCACAGGGCATCACCGGCGCCGACGGCGCCGACGTCGACCACGTCGAGCTCTCGGCGGCGCCGGCGCGCGACGACGCGGACGGGCGCAACTTCGTGCTCTGCTCGGGCGGCGAGTACGACCGCTCGCCGTGCGGCACGGGCACGTCGGCGAAGATGGCGGCGCTGCACGCGCGCGGTGCGCTGGCGTTGGGGGTGCCGTGGCGGCAGGAGAGCATCACGGGCGGTCTGTTCACCGGGTGGCTCACCGCGGGCGACGACGGGGCGCTCGTGCCGCACGTGCGCGGCACGGCCTTCGTCACCGGCGAGACGACGCTGCGCTTCGATCCGTCGGACCCGTTCCGCTTCGGCATCCCGACCGCGACCGGTGCCACTGCCGAGTGAGCGCGGCGTGAACGCGCGGCGGCGGTGAGCCGATCATGAGCCGGTCGTGGGACGCGATCGTCATCGGCGCCGGCATCGTGGGCGCCGCGTGCGCCGAGTCGCTCGCGCGCGACGGGCGGCGCGTGCTCGTCCTCGACGCGCGCTACGCCGCGGGCGGCACGACGGCCGCGGGGATGGGGCACCTCGTCGCGATGGACGACTCGCCGGAGCAGCTCGCGCTGACGACGCTGTCGAACACGCTGTGGCGCGAGCTGGCTGCCGAGCTGCCGCCCGCCGTCGAGTACCAGCCGTGCGGCACGATCTGGGTCGCCGAGAACGACGCGCAGCTCGACGCGGTCCGCGGGAAGCGGCAGGTCTACGCCGCGCACGGCGTCGCCAGCGACATCGTCGCCCCGCACGAGCTGCGCGCGCTCGAGCCGCGGCTGCGCGACGGACTCGCCGGCGGGCTGCTCGTTCCCGGCGACGGCGTCGTCTACCAGCCGCGCGCGACGCTCTGGCTGCTCGAGCGCGCGCGCTCGTTCGGCGCCGTCGTGCGCGAGGGCGTGCGCGTCGATCGCATCGCCGACCACACGGTCCACTGCGGCACCGAGACGGTCGGCGCCGACGTCATCGTGAACGCCGCCGGCGCCGAGGCCGCCCGCCTCACGCCGGAGCTGCCGATCGTACCGCGCAAAGGGCACCTGGCGATCACCGATCGGTACCCCGGTTTCGTGCGGCACCAGCTCGTCGAGCTCGGCTACCTCACGAGCGCGCACGTCATGACGAGCGAGTCGGTCGCGTTCAACGTGCAGCCGCGCGCCACCGAGCAGGTGCTCGTCGGCTCGTCTCGCGAGCTGGTCGGATGGGATGCGTCGATCAACCGCGCGATCCTGCGCCGCATGCTCGATCGCGCCGTCGAGTTCATGCCGGCGCTCGCCGGGTTGCGGTCGTGCGCACGTGGACCGGCTTTCGCCCTGCGACGCCCGACAAGCTTCCGCTCATCGGCGCCTGGCCGCTCGTCGCCGGGCTCTGCGTCGCCGCCGGCCACGAAGGGCTCGGCATCACGACGTCGTTAGGCACGGCGCGGCTGCTCGCGGACCTCGTCGCCGAACGCACGCCGCCGATCGACGCGGCGCCGTTCGCGCCGGCGCGCGCGCTCGCGGCGGCCTGACGGATGGAGACCCGGTCAGTGACACTCGTCGTCGACCGTGCCGACCGTGCCGACCGTGCCGACCGTGCCGACCGTGCCGACCGTGCCGACCGTGCCGACCGTGCCGACCGTGCCGACCGTGACGCTCGTCGTCGACGGACGGACGACGGTCGTGCCGGCCGGCGTGAGCGTCGCCGCCGCGCTGTTGGGCGCCGGCGTCACGGCGACGCGCCGCTCCGCGTCCGGCGAGCCGCGCGCGCCACTCTGCGGGATGGGAATCTGTTACGAGTGCCGCGTCACGATCGACGGCGCGCCGCAACGTCGCGCCTGCCTGGTCTCGGTCGCCGACGGCATGGATGTGCGCACTGCTGCCGCACGACCGGACGGCGGTGCCTGACATGCGCGACGTTCCTGAGGCCGGGCGCTTCGACGTCGCGGTCGTCGGCGGGGGACCGGCCGGGCTCGCGGCGGCGACGCGCGCTGCGGAGACCGGTGCGCGCGTCGTCGTGCTCGACGAGAGTCCGAACGTCGGCGGCCAGATCTGGCGGCATCGCGCCGGCACGCGCCCGCCGCGAGCCGCCCGGCGATGGATCGATCGCTGCGCGCGTTCGGGCGCGGCGCACGTCGCCGGCGCGACGGTGTTCGACGCGACCGTGGCATCCAGGCGCGTCGACGTGGCGGACTCGCACGCCGCGCGGCCTGCCGACGCGCCGTCGCACATCGAGCTCGTCGCCGAGCGCGAGGGGCGACCGCTGCGGATCGAGGCGCGTTCGGTGGTGCTCGCGACCGGCGCGCGCGAGCTGTTTCTTCCGTTCCCCGGGTGGACCCTCCCCGGCGTCTACGGCGTCGGCGGCGCGCAGGCGCTGCACAAGGCCGGGCTCTCGTTCGCCGGCAAGCGCGTCGTGATCGCCGGGAGCGGACCGCTGCTGCTCCCCGTCGCCGCGTCGCTCGCGTCCGACGGCGCGACCGTCGCCCTCGTCGCCGAGCAGGCGCCGTTGGGCGCGCTCGTGCGATTCGCCACCGGGTTGTGGCGCCATCCGTCCGCCGTGCTCGAAGGCGCCCGCTACCGTGCCGGATTCGCGCGCACGCCCTACCGCGCCGGCTGGTGGGTCGTCGAGGCGCGCGGCGACGCGACCGTGCGCGAGGTCGTCGTGACGGACGGCCGCGAGCGGCGTACGCTCGCCTGCGACGCGCTGTGCACCGGGTTCGGCCTGATCCCGAACACCGAGCTGGCCGTTCTCCTCGGCGCCTCGCTCTCGGGCGGCGACGTGGTCGTCGACGCGCACCAGACGACGACGGTGCCGCACGTGTTCTCCGCCGGCGAGACGACCGGCGTCGGCGGCGTGGACCTCGCGCTCGCCGAAGGGGAGATCGCCGGCCTCTGTGCCGTCGGGCGCCACGCCGAGGCCCGAGCGTTCTTCTCGCGGCGCGACCGGCTGCGCGCATTCGCCGCATCGCTCGAGCGCACGTTCGCGCCGCGCGCCGAGCTCCGCTCGCTCGCGACCCCGTCGACGATCGTCTGTCGCTGCGAGGACGTGCCGCTGGGCGCGATCAGTCCTGCGTGGTCGGCGCGGCAGGCGAAGCTCTACACGCGTGCCGGAATGGGCCCGTGTCAGGGCCGCGTCTGCGGCGCCGCGCTCTCGTTCGTCTGCGGTTTCCCGCCCGACAGCATCCGTCCACCGACCGCGTCGGCACTGTTAGGCACGTTGACGTCGAGAGACTGACGCGCTCGGGTCGCTCACACGGCCACCGCCGGCCGCGCCGCGAGCTGCCGCCGGATGATCGCGAGCGCCGCGTCCAGCTCCGCCCCCTCGAGCGCCAGCCGCGGCCCACGCACGCGTACCGAGCCGCGCCCGAGCTCCGCCTGCACGAGCTTGATGAGCTGTACGAACTTCGGCACCGTGTCGAGGCGCAGCAGCGGCAGGAACCAGTGATACAGCGCGAGCGCTTCCTCCCACTGTCCGCGCTGCGCGAGCTCGAACAGCCGTACCGACTCTGCCGGCAGTGCGTTCACGAGCCCCGCGATCCAGCCGACCGCGCCCGTCGGCACCGCCTCGAGAATCATGTCGTCCATGCCGGCGAACACGTTCAGGCGGTCGCCCAGCGCCTCGCGCACCGCCGTCACGCGTCGCGCGTCGCCGCTCGACTCCTTCACCGCGTGCAGGTTGTCGTACTCCGCGGCGAGCTCCATGAGGTGCGGGGGCAGCACGTCCGTGCGGTACGCGACGGGGTTGTTGTAGAGCATGCACGACAGCCCCGTCGCGCTGAAGATCGCGCCGTAATGCGCGCGGGTCTCGCGCCAGTCGCTCCAGTACACGTAGGCCGGGAGCGCCATGAGCCCTTCGCACCCGGCGCGCTCGGCCTCCTGCGCGAGGGCGACGCATTCCGCCGTGGCGAGCCCGGCGATCCCCGCGACGACCGGCACGCGCTCGCCGACCGAGCCGACGCACGTGCGCAGGATCGCCACCTTCTCGTCGAACCCGAGCGTCGCCGACTCGCCGAGCGAGCCTAACGCGACGATCGCGCGCACGCCGTTGTCGACGAGCCACGAGACGTGCTCGGCGAGGAATCCGTGGTCGACCGCGAGGTCGTCGCGGAACGGCGTCGTGATGGCGGCGAAGACGCCGGTCCAGTGCGATTGCTGCATCGTGTGGTCTCCGCCGCGGCGGTGGGGGGAAAGGCGCGGCGGATATTGTATCCAATGCCGGACGGCTCGGCAAGCGACGGCCGCCGCGCGGGAAACAGGGCGGCGAGGGGCACCGTAGTGCCGGCATGCGCATTCCGCCGCACCGAGACATTCAGCGCGTCGTCGCGGCCGTCGTCGCGGCCGTCGTCGCGGCCGCCGCGGCCGCCGCCGCCGGCTGCGCGCGCGCGACGTCGGGCGAGCCGGCGCGGCTGTCGCCGTCATCGCTGGCGCAACTCGCCGTGCCGATCGACTCGCTGCGGCGCGCCGCGGGCATCCCGGGACTCGCCGTCGCGATCGTCGCCGACGGCGCCGTCGTGCTCTCGCGCGGCTTCGGCTACGCGGACGTCGAGCGGCGGCGGCCGGTCGACGGCGACACGCCGTTCAACATCGCGTCGGTCACGAAGCCGATCGCCGCCGTCGTCGCGCTCACGCTCGTTCAGCGCGGGCGGCTCGATCTCGACCGCCCGATGACGTCGTACGCCGGGTTCGCGGCGTTCTGCGCGGACGTGCGCGCCGAGCCGGGCATCTTCTTTCGCGATTACGCGTGCGACGCGCGCGACGCGTGCGACGCGCGCGACACCCCGGCGCTGTCGATGCGTCACGTGCTGTCGATGACGGCGAACGGCACGCCCGGCACGCGCTTTCTCTACAACCCGATGTCGTACTCGTGGGCGTCGCGCCCCATGGCGCAGGTGAGCGGCGTGTCGTTCTCGGCGCTCGTCGATTCGCTCGTCTTCCGACCGGCCGGGATGCGCCACTCGGCGCGCATCAATCGACAGCTCCCGCTCCGCGCGGACCTCGCCGCGCGGCTCGCGCTCCCGTATCACGTCGACTCCGCGGCGCCGCACGGTCCGCCGATCCGCTCGACACCGCCGCCGCCGCAAGGCGACGGTGCCGCGGGCGGCGTCATCTCGACGGCGAACGACCTCGCGCGCTTCGACCTCGCGCTCGACGCCGGCCGGCTGCTCCCCGACTCGCTCCGCGCCGCGCTCTGGACGCCGACGCGCACGCCTTCAGGCACGACGCTGCCCTACGGACTCGGCTGGTTCGTGCAGGACGTCGGCGGCTGCCGCGTCGTCTGGCACACCGGGCTGTGGGAGGGGCGCTACTCCGCGCTGTATCTGAAGCTCCCGGCCGCCCGGGTGACGATGATCCTGCTCGCCAACAGCGACGGCTTGCAGTGGCCGACGCCGCTCGACGGCGCGGACATCAGCCGCTCTCCGTTTGCGCGCCTGTTGCTGTCGGAGACGTGCGCATCGGCTTCGGCGCCTCCGCGTCGGTGACCTCGACGCGATCGAGCGGGCCGATCAGCGCCCGCAGCCGCGCTGCCAGCCCGGCGCGAGTCTCACGCGTGCGAACGTACCACGACTCCGGCGGCGTGTACGGACGCGGGCGCGCGATCTCGACGTGGCGCAGAGCGAGGAAGAACAGGTCGTAGTGGCGGGGCTCGCGCCCGAGCCGATACGCGACGGTATAGTACGGCATCGCCAGTCTCTCCGCGGACGTCACTGTGATCGAGTCCTACGCATGCCGATGACCGGAAAGGAACGCGCGGCCCTGCGCGCCGAAGCTCACCACCTCACGCCGCTCGTGCACGTCGGCCACCAGGGGCTCACGCCGACCGTCTTCCAGACGCTCGACGACGCGCTGCGTACCCACGAGCTCGTGAAAGTCCAACTCGGCCGCACCGTCGACGTGCCGGCGAAGGACGCGGCGAACGCGCTCGCGACCGAGGCGTCGGCCGAGGTCGTGCAGGTCATCGGCAAGACCGCGACGCTCTACCGCCACAACCCGGGCCTGAAGCGCAAGCCCGGCGCGGCGCCGCCGTGGCGTGCCTGACGGATCTCGTCAGGCACGCCCGCGACTCACCACCCCGGCGCGAGCTGGAACCCGAACCGCGGACCTCGCCCCGGGCGCTGGAACGCCTTCGCGTAGAACGTCTCGAGCACCGCGTAGCCGAACAGGTTCACGCGCGCCGTCACCCCGGCGCTGACCACCGGGATGCGCTCGATCGTCGTGCGCGCCTCGTTGCCCGTCACGAAGCGGAGCGTCGGGCTCTCGCCCCGGTTCCACGCGACGCCCGCGTCCACGAACGGCGCGATCTCGAGCGGAATGATGTTCGTTCGGATGAGGCTCAGCCCCTCGATGCCGAGGAGCGGGATGCGGATCTCGGCGCTCGCGATGCCGACGCGGCTGCCGAGCAGTCGGTCGAACACCGGACAGGTCGAGATCGTCGACGACGACGACGAGGTCCCGCATTCCGCCGGGTCGAACGAGTTGTACACGTCGTAGCCGCGCACGAACTGCGCGTTGCCGAGGTAGATCGGATAGAGCAGCGAGTCGTTCTGCGCGTCCTTGCCGTAGCGGCCGTAGTGGAGCGCGCGCACGGCGAACGTGACCGGCCGCGCGAGCAGGTAGCGGCGGTAGTCGGCCGTCGCCGTCGTCAGGCTGATCTGTCCGACCGAGGGGCTCACGTCGAAGCGGTAGCGGCCGCCCGCGATCGGCGAGGTGTAGCCGAACGTCGAATAGTCGCCGACGAACGCGAACTGCGCGTTCGCGTAGGTACGCGGGCCCGGCACGTTGCCGCGGACGCGCTCCTGCCCGACCACGCCTCCCGAATTGGGGTCGAGGTAGTAGCGATACGTGTCGACGCGGTAGCTCTGCCGCGTTCCGGTCAGCGCCATCTCGAGGCGCTGCGATCGTGACAGCGGGTACTGCAGGATGCCGCCGACCTGGTCGGTGTAGAAGCGGAGCAGGTTCTGGTCGACCACCACGGCGCCCGTCTGCTGGTCGAGGTAGGGCTGCGTCTGGTAGCCCGTCAGGTACGGGATGCGCCCGACCAGCGCCGCGTAGTTCCAGCGGTGCTTGAAGTTCGTGTACAGCGCCTGCCCGCCGATGTCCTGGATGTCTCCCTGCGCCTGCAGCACCGTGACGAGGTTGCGGTTGCCGAGCTGGTCGCTGAACCCGAACGCGACGCCGCCGGCGAACTGCGTCCCGAAGGCGCCGCCCGTCTGCACGCCGATCGTCGGCGGGGCGATGTAGTCGAGGTGCAGTGCGGGGCTGTACGGGCGCTCGGTGAACTCGCCCGTCGTCGCCGGCAGTCCGGTGGACGCGTCGGCGAGGTACCCCTCGATCGTGCTCGTGTAGCGCGGTTGGAAGGGCGGCAGCCGCCCGCCGACCGCGGCGGGCTGGGCGTTCGTCGTGCCGGTCGTCGTCGTCGCGCCACTCGTCGCGGCCGTCGTCGTCCCCGCGACGTCGGTGACGGGCCCGCCGGTGACGGGGGTGCCTAACGCCTGCGCGCCGTCGAGCCGCACGATGTTGTTGCCCTGCCGGTCGAAGACGGAGAAGGCGATGCGCCCCGTGTTGCGCGCGAGGGCCAACGCGGGCGAGAGCGACGTGACGCCGATGACGCCCGTTCGCACGCGCGTCACCTGCGCCAGCGCGCCGGTGGCGATGTCCATCCGGTAGACGTCGTTGAATCCGGTGCGGTCGCTCACGAAGTACACCGAGCGGCCGTCGGGCGAGAAGTGCGGGTTGATCGACTTCGCGCCCGGCGCGGGCACCGGCAGCAGGCGGATCTGCTTCGTCGCGACGTCGATCATGCCGACCCGCATCGGGCCGAACGTGAGGCGGTCGATGTCGGTCTGCGTGCCGCGGTCGGTCACGAACGCGATCGAGCGGCCATCCGGACTCCACGACGGCTGCAGCTCCGCCTCGCGTCCCTCGGTGAGCCGCGTGATCGCGTCGGTCGCGAGGTCGTACACGTAGAGGTCGGTGACGCCGCCGATCGATCCGGAGAACGCGATCGAGCGGCCGTCGGGGCTCCACGCCGGGTCGGACGCCGTCCCGAAGTCCGCGGTCTTCAGGCTGCGGATCTCGCGCCCCTCGTCGATGTCGTAGAGGCGGATCGTCTGGTCGCCCTTCTGATAGACCACGTACGCGAGCTGCCTGCCGTCGGGCGAGAACGTGCCTCCCGTCTGGATGAACGAGAGCGCGTCGTAGTGGCGCGGCGAGTTGATGCTGCTCAGGCGGCGGAACACGCGCCCCGTCTCGACGTCGGCGACGTAGATGTCGATGCCGAACAGGTCGCGGCTCGAGTAGAAGGCGATGCGGCGCCCGTCGGGGCTCAGCGTCGGCGAGACGTTGTACTCGCTGCCACGCTTGTCGCGCTGCGTGATGACCGGCGTCGCCGTCGAGTCGGGGGGCGTGCGGTTCGCGAGCAGCGGCAGGTACGCGTCCTTGATCGCCGCCTTCCAGTCCTTCGAGAGCTGCTCCGTCGAGACGTCGAGCACGCGGCGGATGGCGCCCTCGAACCCGTACCGCAGAGACGAGCGGTAGACGTCGACGACGGCCTGGTCGCCGTAGCGCCCGCCGACGTACGCCCAGAGCGCCTGGCCGTAGCGGTACGGGAAGTACTTCGGGTCGGTGTTGAGCTGCTTGATCGTGGGCACGTCGTCGCGGCGCGCGGCGTCGCGGAGCCACGTCGCGGTGTTCGAGTCGTCCCTGCCTAACGACAGGTACTCGGCCATCCCTTCCACGAGCCAGAGGGGAAGGCCGTTCAGCCCGATGCTCCGCCCGCTCCCCGGCACCGACGCCTGCTTCTCGGCGATGTCGTACTGGAACACGTGCACGATCTCGTGGCCGAGGACGTGGTGCGTGTCGAAGTACGAGCCGGTGTGGGGCATGACGACGCGCTGGCGGAACCCTTCGGTCACGCCCCCGGTGCCCTCGCTCTCGATCTGGGTGACGTTGTTCTGCTGGAAGTCGGGCTGGTCGGCGAAGAAGATGATCGTCTTCCGCTCGGTGAACTGGTGCCGCATGAACGGGCTCAGTCGCGCGTACCAGCGCTCCGCCATGCGCGCCGCGTCGGCGGTCGCGACCCCCTCCGACGGGTAGTAGTTCACGTCGAAGTGCGGCGTCTGGATGACTTTGAAGTCGTAGGTCTCGTAGTTGACCTTGTTCTGCCCGAAGTACTGGGCCGACGCCGGCGCTGGCGCGGCGGCGAGCGCCACGACGGTCGTGGTCGTGGCGAACGCGCCGGACTGCACCGCGCGCGCGAGGGCGTGACGAAACATCGCGATCTCCCTTGAAGTGCGGGCCGCTCTGCCGGCGGCGAGATGGAGCCGAACGCGACTCGGGCAACAGCCATACCACAGCCCGGTGCCGTCGTCCCACGAGAAACACGCGACCCCGCGCGTCACCTACCCCGTGACCAACGCCGATTCTATCTTTCGCGCCGCACTCCTCGCCTCTCTCCCGATCTCCCGATGCCGTACGTCATCACCGAAGCCTGCATCAGCGTCAAGGACAAGTCGTGCGTCGACGTCTGCCCGGTCGACTGCATCTACGAGGGCCCCGAGCAGCTGTTACATCCACCCGGACGAGTGCATCGACTGCGGCGCGTGCGAGCCGGAGTGCCCGGTGACCGCGATCTTCCCGGACGAGGACGTGCCGGCGCAGCTCAAGGACTACGTCCGGAAGAACCGCGAGATCTTCACGAGCGACGCACCGCCGGGGCGCCCGACGCGCTGAGCGTCACCCGGCCGAGGGGTCCGGCTCGTCCTCGCGCACACCCACCGGGTCGCCGACGACGTCCTGCACGTAGAGCATCTTGATCGGCACGAACGCCGCGGCCGTGAGCGGTACGGCGACCATCAGGCCGAGGAAGCCGAAGACGATCGTCATCAGCGCCTGCGCGATGATCGTCACCGCCGGCGGGAGATCCATCCCGCCGCGCATGAGAACGGGGATCAGCAGGTTGTTCTCGCAGAACTGGATCCCCCAGTACACGGCGACCACCGACAGCGCCTTCTCCGGCGAGTCGACGAAGCCCATCGCCACGGCCGGCACCGCGCTCAGGATCGGACCGACCGTCGGGATGAATTCGAGCAGCCCCGCGATGAAGCCGAGCGCGTAGGCGGCCTTCACGCCGAGCAGAAGCATCGCGACCGTCGTCACCGTGCCGATGACCGCCATCGCGATGAGCTGTGTGACGAGCCACTTCCGCAGCACGATCCCGATCTCGGTGAGGACCTCGCCGGCGCGCTTGCGGGCCCGGTGCGGAAAGAGGTGCATGATCCCGTCGTGATACAACGTCGGCTCGGCGCCGATGTAGATCGCGAGGAAGATGATCATGAAGACGCCGGCCGTGGCCGCCGCGGCCGACGACAGGAACGGGAAGAGCAGCCGCGTGAGCCCGCTCATCTGCGTGCCGAGCCTCGCCTTGAGCCCCTCGGTCGCCGAGGGCGCCGACGCGGCCGGCGCGCGCTCGCGTCCGGCCGGTTGCGCCGACGGCTGCTGCGAAGCGGACGGTCCGCCGGCCGGCACACCCGGCTGCGGCTCGGTGCCGCGCGCCGAGGCGCCACCACTCGGCGCCGTGGCCGGCGCCGTGGCCGTCGCGGTCGCCGCCCCGCCCCCGCCGCTGTTCAGGATCATCCCGACGAAGCCGCCGCGGTGGCTGTTCAGCCACGCCTCCGCTCGGTCGATCGCCGCCGGGATCTGGCCGCGCAGCACGGTGAACTGCTCGGTGAGCGTGGGCGCCATGAGCGCCCCCGCCCCGACGATCGCGCCGAGCGTGCCGAAGACGATGAGCGCGGACGCGATGCCGCGCCGGACGCGGAAGCGCCCGACGCGCAGCCGTTCCACGCGGTCGACCGCCGCGCCGACGGCGAGCCCGAAGAGCGTTCCGAGGAAGACGATGAAGACGAGCGAGTTCGCGAACCAGAGAAGCCGCAGCAGCAGGTAGAGCCCGGCGATGAGCGCGGCGGCGCGCAGCACGTCCCGGCTGCGCCAGCCGACCACCCGCGACCGACGTTCGGGGCGCGGTCGCAGATTGTGCTTCCCGATGCGCGGGAGGGACGTGCCGATCGGCGACGCCGGGGCGGACGGCGGGGGCGTGGGGCTTGGGGTCATGGCAGCGATGAGCGGAGCAAGGGGGGTGCCCGGCGGCGAGGGCGGCGCGGTGCGTACATTACCGAGTCGCGCCCCGAGTCGAGCTCCGGGCGCGTCACGTGCGCTCCCTTCGCACGACTCGCTCCCCGATCCGATCGCTCGTGCCTCGCGACTCGTCCGCCGCCGTCGAATACCTCGAGACCCCCGCCTCCGCCGCCCGCTTTCTCGAGCGTATCGACGGCGCGACCGAGCTCGCGGTCGACACCGAGGGCGCGAGCTTTCACCGCTTCGTCGACCGGATCTACCTGCTGCAGCTCACGGCACGCGTCGGCGACGACGAGCTGAGCGCGATCATCGACCCGCTCACCGCCGGCGAGCTGCCGGCGCTCGGGCAGCTGCTCGAGCGCTCCGACGTCGAGGTCGTGTTCCACGACGCGGACTACGACCTGCGGCTGCTGCACCAGGACTACGGCTGGCACCCGACGCGCCTGTTCGACACGCGGATCGCCGCGCAGCTCCTCGGCCTCAAGGCGTTCGGGCTCGCGGCGCTGCTCGAGCGCGAGTTCGGTCTCAAGCTCGACAAGAAGCACCAGCGCGCGGACTGGTCGATGAGGCCGCTCCCGGCCGACATGCTCGACTACGCGGCGCAGGACACGCGCTGGCTGCTCGGGCTGCGCGATCGGCTGCGCGACCAGCTGGCGGCGAAGGGCCGCACGAGCTGGGCGAGCGAGGAGTTCGCGCGGCTCGAGGGAACGCGATGGGATCCGGAGGAATCGGAGGCGGCGTTCATGCGGCTCAAAGGCGCACGCGATCTCACGCGTCGCGAGCTCGCGATCCTGCGCGAGCTGGTGCAGTGGCGCGACTCGGTCGCGGGAGAGCTGGATCGCGCGACGTTCCGCGTGGTCGGGAACGAGGCACTGTTCGAGGTCGCGCGGCGCGCCCCGACGACGCGCGAGGCGTTGGGCGCGATCCGCGGGGTGCCGCGCGGCTCGCTCGAGTCGCGGAGCCACGAGATGCTCGGTGCCGTGCGACGTGGCCTCGCGGTGACCGACGCCGAGCTGCCGCGGTTCCCCCGGGCGCCGCGGTGGGACCGCGATCCCGACTTCGATCCGCGCGTGAGCCGGCTGCGGACGGTCCGCGAGGAAGCGGCACACCGACTCGAGCTCGATCCGGGCGTCCTCTGCTCGCGCGAACGGCTCGAGGCCGTCGCTCGCCGCAACCCGACGTCGCTCGCCGAGCTGGAGTCGATCGCCGAGCTGCGTCGGTGGCAGATCGAGGTGCTCGGCCCGGCGATGCTCGAGGCGCTGCGCGAGCGCGGCCCGGCCGCGCCGGCCGCCCCGAGCACGGGGCGCGATGCGACGGCACCGACTCCGGAATCGCCGACGGACGACGCGTCGCCGTATCGCGACGCCTGACTGCCGAGCGCGCGCGACATGTGGCGCAGGCGCCACGAGCGTCGCGTCGGCGCCACGGTTCTCGCGCGCACGCGCCAGGTCGGGCGCACCGGGATGCCGGGCTAACTCGCAGTCGGCATTGTCGTTAGGCACGCGGCGCACCGCTCCGTGCCGACGACGACGCTGAGGAACGAAGCCTGCCATCGACTCGACGTCACTCGCATCGCCGTCGCAGCCGTCGTCTTCGTCGCCAAGTCGCCATGACCGTCGTCACTCCGATCGAGCCGCACATTCGCCGCCGCGATGCCCGCCTCGTGCCGACCGCCGCGTGCACCGGTGAGCTGCCGATCGAGCGCGACGCGATGATCCCGGTCTTCCGCGAGCCTGTGCGCGCGCCGGTGCGCGCGCCTGTGCGCGCGCCGGTGCGTGCGCCGGCGCGCGCGACGCGGGTCACGACCGACGCGCAGCGCGCGCTCGCGACAGGCGCCGTCGCCGACGAGGCGCGTGGCGCCGGGTCGGCGTTCAGCGATGCAGCGCTCGCCGCGCGCTTCTTTCCGCTCGTTGCGCTCGTCGTCGCCGCAGATCTCGCGACCAAGGCATGGGCCGCCACGGCGCTCTCGTCGACGCCGGTAGCGCTGTCGCGCTTTCTCTCCCTCTCGCTCGCCTACAATCCTGCCTCGGCGGGGGGCGTCTCGCTCGGCGAACACACGCGGGCACTCAACTTCGCGGCGACCGGCGTCGTCGTCGGCCTGCTCGTGATGATCGCGCCGTCGCTCACGCGCTTCGACCGGCGGGCGTGGGTCGCGCTCGCACTCGTCGCGGGAGCCGGCTTCGGCAATCTCGTCGGCATGCTCTCCAGCGATCGCGGCGTCGTCGACTTCCTCGCGGTGCAGCGTCCTGGTGGCGGCGCCTGGGTGCTCAACGTCGCCGACGTCGCCCTGGGCATCGGGCTCGTGCTGTTGGGCGGGATCGCGCTCCGGCTCGCGCGGTCGGTGCGCGCGGGGATCTGGACGGTCTGAGCGACGCCGACAGCGAACCGCGGATGCGTTTGCTCTAGCGCTCGACGGAAGGCTCGGGCGAGGCGCGAACCGTCGTCGACCGCGACGCTCAGAATCCGAGGTACGCCCGCACCCGCGGCTCGATCCGATCGGGCGTCCAGGGCGGGCTCCACACGAGATTCACGACGACGTCGGTGACGTCGGGGAGCGCGCGCAGCTGCTGCTCGGCGTCCTTCATGATGTCGGGACCCGACGGGCACCCTGGTGACGTGAGGCTCATGTCGACCTCGGCGCGCGACCCGACGAGCCGGATGTCGTAGACGAGGCCGAGGTCCACGATGTTGAGGTTCAGGTCGGGATCCTTCACGCGGCGCAGTGCGAGCCGGAGCTGATCGAGCGTCGGCGCGACCGGTGTCGGCGACGTGGCGTCGAGCGGTGTGTCGGAGGTCTCGGACACGGCCGGCCTATCCCTTCTTCGCGGTCGACGTCCGTGCCGCGGCCGCCTTCGCCTTCGCGGCGCTGCCCTTCGCCCGGGTCGCGGCGGACGCCGCCTTCGTGGTCGACGGCTTCGCTTTGGCGGCGGAGGATCTCGCCGACTTCGATGCCACCGACTTCGATGCCGGCGACTTGGACGCTGCCGACTTGGACGCTGCCGACTTCGCCGTGGCGTTCTTGCGCTTCGACGCGCTCGATTTCGACGCCGAGGACTTCGACGCCGATGCCTTGGACGACGTCCGGCTGCGCGCCGAGGCACGGCTGCGCGTCGTCTTCGTCGCCTTCGTCGCCGTTCGGTTCCAGCCGCTCGCTTCGTCGGCGCGGAACGATGCCGGCATCGCGCGCACCCCGTTCGGCGCGTCGAGCACCGCCAGCTCGGCGGCGTCGGCGAGGTCGGCGCGGACGTCGGCGATGACCTTCGCCGGGCGCTGCGCGCGGGCGGCGTGGACGCGGTTCGTGAGCAGGACGACGAACAGGTCGCGCTCGGGATCGATCCAGAGCGACGTGCCGGTGAAGCCGGTGTGCCCGTACGCCGCGGCTCCCATGAGCGAGCCGCAGCTCCCCTTGTTGTTGCAGGTGTCCCAGCCGAGCGCGCGGGTGCCGGCGGCGCGCGCCGTGAACAGGCGCACCGTGGAGTCGGCGATGATCCGGTGGCCGGCGTACTCGCCGCCGTTCAGCAGCATCTGCGCGTAGATCGAGAGGTCGGCGGCCGTGCTGAACATCCCGGCGTGGCCTGCGATCCCGCCCAACGCGTAGGCGTTCTCGTCGTGCACCTCGCCACGGAGCGGATAGCCGCGCGGCGGGCTCACCTCGGTCGGCGCCGTGCGCGTGCGCTCCGACGGCGGCAAGAGGAAGTACGTCTCGTTCATGCCTAACGGCTCGAAGACGCGCTTCTCGAGGAATCGGTCGAGCCGCTGCCCCGCCACCGTCTCGACGACGAAGCCGAGGACGTCGGCACCGAGGTCCGAGTACTCGAAGCAGTCACCCGGGCGGCAGTAGATCGGCGTCGCGATCACCTGGTCGCGCGCCTCCGCGTTCGTGCGGGCGGAGCGCCAGAGGTCGCGTCCGGCGGGGAGCCCCGAGCGGTGCGTCAACAGGTGTCGGATCGTGACGCGGTCCTTGTTCCCGCCGGAGAACGCCGGGAGGTAGTCGCGGACCGGCGCGTCGAGATCGATCTTCCCTTCGTCGTAGAGAATCATGACGGCCGTCGTCGTCCCGACGACTTTCGTCAGCGACGCGAGGTCGTAGAGCGAGTGGATGTCGACGTCCGGGCTCTCGCCCGACCAGGACAGCCGCCCGAAGCCGCGCTTCACGACGGCCGCACCGCGCCGTCCGACGACCGCCGCCGCGCCGGGGTATCCGCCCGCCGAGATGCCGCGTTGCACGACGCGCGTGATCGTGCCGAGCCGTTCCGCCGACATGCCGACCTCGGACGCGTCCTTGAGCGGCAGCCCCTCGGAGACGACCGCGCTGTAGCCGGACGCCACGCCGGCGCGCGCACCATGCGCTGCGTGCGTGAACATGCCGAACGCGGACGAAGCGCCGAGCACCGCGAACGCCGCGGCTACGTTGACTCTGGGCATCGGACGACGTGCTCCTTCGACGGCGGAAGCTGCAGGGACGTCTTCCTCGTCAGACGCGATCGGCGGCGTTCGCGTCACCAGGCGGTGGCGGACCGAGACGATTGCGGCAGCGAGGTCGCTGTCGGACTCGGGCGAGCGGCGTGCCAGACCGTCCTGCACGCGCGAGGGGCGGGGAGGCGGGTATATGGCCGTCGTCACACGATGGGTCAAGTCGCGAGAGCGAGCAATCGCGCGCCCGGTGTCCGACGAACATGATACCCGCCGCGCGAGAGAAGTTGCCGAGCCCCTCACCGCCCCGGCGAGGCGGGGCGGTGAGGGCGGGGTTCAGCGACATCGCCCGATCGTTCGTAGACGAGGCAACCCCGCGCGCGCCGCGAGTGACGAATACGGCAGGATATGGATTCCGATCAAGCACTGGTCCGGCGCGCCATCGATGGCGACGAGCGGGCGATGCGGACGCTCTGGACGCGGCACGCGGCGCACGTGGATGCCGTCGTGCGGCGGCTCGTGAGCGACCGCGACGCCGCGGCCGACGTCGCGCAGGAGGTGTGGATCCAGATCTTCCGCGCCCTGCCGTCGTGGCGCGGCGACTCGCAGTTCGGCACCTGGCTGCACCGCGTCGCCGTGAACCGCACGCTGAACGCACTCCGCTCCCTGCGCCGCACCGGGCGCTACGAGACGTCGCTCGACGAGGCGACCGATGGCCAGCCCGGCGGCGCCGTCTCGGCGGCGATGGCCGTGGAGCCGGAGAGCGAGCGGGCGCTGCTCGCGGCGTCGATCGAGGAGGCGGCGCGGCAGCTGGCGCCGGGCGCGCGCCAGGTGTTCTTCCTGCACGACGTCGAAGGCTACACGCACGAAGAGATCGCCGAGTCGCTCGGCATCACCGCCGGCGGCTCGAAGTCGCAACTGTTCAAGGCGCGCGCGAAGCTGCGCCGACTGCTCGCGCATCTCGTCGAAGGGCGCACCACCGCGGTCGGCGACACGCGGGTCGGCGACACGCCGCACGGCGGCGTTCCCGCCGCCG
Source organism: uncultured Gemmatimonadaceae bacterium (assembly GCA_963843845.1). Classification (GTDB taxonomy): domain Bacteria; phylum Gemmatimonadota; class Gemmatimonadetes; order Gemmatimonadales; family Gemmatimonadaceae; genus Gemmatirosa. The sequence continues at coordinate 986,881 of CAWJMB010000002.1, forward strand.
TGCGAGCGCCCGCTCCGACACCCACGAAGCCGAGCGGATCGACGCTCCGTCACCATCTGGTTCCTCATGCAGCACCTGGCTACTGACCGACTCGCGGCACTCGCCGACGAGCCGCCCACGCCGCCGGAGCGCGCGCACCTCGCGTCGTGCCTTCCGTGCCGGCGCGAGCACGACGCGTTCGTCGCGCTGCTCGCACTCGCGCAGCGGGAGGGCGCGGCGAGTCGTCCTGCCGACACCGTCACCAGCCCCGCCGACCCGTTGACGGCGTGGGATTCCCTCGCGACGTCGTTGCGTGCCGAGGGGCTCGCTCGCGTCTCGGCGCCGACGCTCGCAGACGCCGTCGAATCCGGGCATCGAACGCTCGTCCGAGCCGCCGACACGGGAGTGCGCCCGGTCCGCCATCATCCGCAGGTGATGCGCGGCGTGTGGCGCGCCGCGGCGTCGCTCGCCCTCCTCGTCGGCGGCGCCGCCGTCGGCCGCCTGACCGCGCCGGGCGTACAGACCGCCGAATCCCGTCAGCGTGCGGACGTCGCCGCGGCATCGCCGACGACGTCGGCGTCGGCGACCGGCGCGTCGGCGACCGCCGAGGTCCGCGCCGCGTCCGACCGGGGCGCGGCGACCGACGCGTCGGTGCGGCTCGCCGCGAACGGTCTGTCGGACACCCTTCCGGTCTACGGCGAGCCCGCCGCCGGCTCGATGCGCGCGTTCGCCAGCGTCGCCGACGCGATGCAGGCGTTGCAGCAGGCACAGCGCGACTACCAGCGGGCGGCGACGTATCTCGACGATCACGACGACGCGACGTCGCCGGCCGCGCCGCAACTGCTGCGCGCGCGGCTCGCGGCGCTCGACGAGGTCATGCCCAAGGTCCGCGAGGCGCTGTACGACGCGCCGCAGGACCCGGTGCTCACGCAGTACTACCTCACGACGGCCGACGTCCGGGAGTCGACGCTGCGGCAGCTCGGGCGCGCGTTGCCGGTCGGCATGCGGTTGAACGGATACTGATGCGCTCTCGTGCTCTCTCCGTCGCGACGCGCGGCGCCACGCTCGCTGCGCTGTGCGTGACCGGCGCGGCGTCGGCGGCCGTCGTGTCGACGGCGGCGGCGCAGCCGGGCGCGCGGCCGACGCTCAGCGCCTGCGCGTTGGGCGGGTTGATGCAGCGCGACGTCGCGATGCGGCGGGCTGGCGTGCCGCCCTCCGACTCGGTGTTCGAGCGGCGACTCACCGACATGGCGTCGGCGGACCTCGACCGCGTCGTCACGCTGCGCCACCGGGCCGCGCCCGACGGACCCTCTCCAGTCCGCATCCGACTCGGTCAGCGTCCGGGGTGGATCGGCGTGCAGACCTCCGAGGTCAGCAACGTGCGCGAGTCGGCCGACGGGCGCTCGGTGCTCTACTGCGACTACCCGGTCATCGTGAGCGTCGAGCCCGGGTCGCCGGCCCAGCGCGGCGGGCTCGAGGCGGGGGACACGGTCGTCGCGTACAACGGTCGCGACCTGCGCTCGGGAAGCGAGATCTCGCTCGGTCAACTGCTCGTGCCGAACGACACGCTGCGTGTCACGGTTCGCCGCGACAGCCGCGTGCTCGAACTCGCCGTCGTCGTCGCCTCACGGCCCGAGTCGATGACGGCGTGGAGCGGGGGGACGCCGGGACCGGGTCAGTCGTACAGCTACGTGTTCGTGACCCCGAACGGCGAACGCCGCGTCGTCAGCTCGTCTGCGCCGACGACCGAGGCGGCGCGCGCGGAGCGCGCGCAGATCGCCGTGCGCGCCGCGCGGACCTCCGAAGGTGGGTCGTCGCGCCCGCCGGGTGCGGTGCCGGGCGGGTCCCGGCCGGTGACGGCGTTCTCGCCGATGCTGCTGACGTTCGGCGTCGGCGGGTCGGCGCTCGCCGGCGCCCAGCTCGTGGCGGTCGACGACGATCTCGGGGCGGTCATCGGCACGCGGCGAGGCGTCCTGATCCTCAAAGTCGCCGACGGAACGCCGGCGAGTGCGGCGGGGCTGCGCGCGGGCGACGTCATCACCGTCGCCGCCGGCCGGGCCGTGACGACGCCCGGCGTGTTGCAGCAGGCGCTCGCGCGCCGATTCGAGGAGCGGGCGCTGGCGTTGCGCGTGGTGCGAAAGGGGAAGCCGCGCGACGTCACGCTGCGCTGGTAGCCGTCGCCGCGGACTCGGCGTCGAGCTCGACCTTCTGCAGCTTTCGCGCGGGGGGCACGAGCGACTTGTGAATCGCCAGCGCCGCGACGGCCCCCCCCGCGGCGGCGCGGACGCCGAGCTGCGGCCCGGGCGTGAGATCGCCGGCGGCGAAGACGTTGTAGACCGACGTGTGATGTGCCGCGTCGATCGTGACGTGCCCGTTCTCGTCGCGCGCGCAGCCGAGCTGCGCGCCGAGGTCGTCGGCCGGGTACTGTCCGATCGCGAAGAAGATCTTCTCGCAGCCGAGGAAGCGGCCGTCGCTGAAGTGGAGCGACCGGAGATTGCCTTCGCGCAGGTGAACGCGCTCGACGGCGCACGTCTCGACCGGGATGCCCAACGTCTCGAGCTTGCCGGCGAGGTAGTCGTCGAGCCCCGGGTCGTCGCCGTTCGTGCAGACGACGATGTCGCGCGTCCACGTGGTGAGGTTGAGCGCCATCCCGACGGCCTTGCGCCCCGCGCCGATGACGACCGTCTTCTTGTCGCGGACGTCGTAGCCGTCGCAGTCAGGGCAGACGTGCGCGCGGTCGCCGTAGACCTCGCTCAACCCCGGGATGCGCGGCCAGACGTCCTTCAGGCCGATCGCGAGCAGCACGCGGCGCGCGGTGAGCGTCGTCGTACACGGCCGCGGTGCGTTGTCCGACGGCACGCGCGGGGTGCCCGGCCCCGCCCGATCGGTCCGCGCCTTCGGGTCGAGCACGGGATCGTAGTCGATGACGAACCGTTCGTCGCCGTCGGCGCGCACCCGCACGACGAAGCCGTCGACGAGCGTCGCGCCGTACTCTCGCGCCTCGTCGCGTCCCGCGCCGCGCAACTCGGCCGGCCGGACGCCCGGGAGCCCGAGATAGCCGTTGATGCCGAGCGTCTCCCAGTTGCGCGGGTCGCCCGAGTCGAGCACGACGACGCGATGGAGGTAGCGGCCGAGCCAGATGGCGGCAGAGAGGCCGGCAGGACCGCCGCCGATGATGGCGACGTCGTAGGGAGCGTCAGCGTCAGACATGATGTCACGCGCTGGGCAGGGAGTGTGCCCCTTCGAACCGCCGGGACCGAGACGTGCCCGGCCGTCAGTGCACCTTCCCCGCCGGCACGGAATAGAGCAGCCGCAGCGTCGCCTGGTCGGCGAGCGACAGATCGCGCACCCGCACGCGGGCCGCCATGATGTTCGCCGCGTCCGTCGTATGGTCGAGCCCGAGCAGATGCCCGATCTCGTGCAGCGCGATCGCGCGAACCTGTGGCGCGTCGAGCGGGTCGCCGTCACGGTGGCGCAGCGCGAGGGTGATCTCGCCGTCGACGATCCACCACTGGTCGTCGCGCGACCACACCGTCTTGCCGCTGATCGGCTCGCGGAAGCGGTCGACCCAGCGCACGTGGATGTCGGCGCGGGCGGAGTCGCGCGTGACGGCGAATCGGACCGGCGCGCCGACGAGGCCCCATGTCTCGAACGCCGCGCGGACCTCGTTCACGAACGCGTCCTGCCACCCGTCGAGCGCCGTGCCGCGCCCGATCCACACCTGGAGCGCCCGGCCGCCACGGTCCGGCCACCGCGCGAGCGCCGAGTCCCGGTCGAGCAGCAGCTCCGCGATGTAGGTGCCCGCCTCGGCTCGGCGGATGCGGTCGCGCACGTCGTCGGTCCGCATCCGGCGTGCGACGAGCGGGAGGCCGGCGATGGACGCGGCGCTCGCGCGATGCGCGGTCGGCGTCGTCGACGTGATCGGCGCGACGGTACCCGACGAGACGCTGCGATGCGGCAGGCCGGTGCGATACGACTCCGAGCCGATGAACGCAGCGAGCGTTCCGAGCACGACGAGGAGCGAGCTCTCGATTCGCTTCATGACGGGCGCTGGGGGAGCACGAGGCCGGCGCGCGACGCGGCCTCGACGAGGGAGGAGAGGACGAGCGAGCGAAGGAGGTGCTACGGCGGCGGAGCAGACGACGGCGGGCGGTCGCTCGGGAGCGACTTACGACAGGAACGCGTCGACGAGCGGGAAGAACCGGTCGGCGGCCTCGAAGAATGGCAGGTGGCCGGCGCCGGCGAGCACGTCGAGGTGCGCGGTCGGCAGCAGCGCCACCGTACGGCGGGACTCGTCGGGCGAGAGCAGATCCTCGGCGCCATGCACGACGAGCGACGGGACGGAAAGGGAACGCAGGGCGTCGCGCCAGTCGTAGCCGTCGCGCCGCAGGCGGGCGGCGACGGCCGCGCCGGTGACGCTCGTCGAGCGCGGCGGCGAGAACATCGCGGCGACCGACGGCTCGGCGAACCAGGCCGGATAGAACGCCCGGGCGTAGGTCGTATGAACGGCCGGATCGGGAACGGTGAGATCGGCTGGATCGAGCGCGGCGAGCGCCAGGGAGGCGTCGGGCGCGTGGCGACGCAGGTGCGCGAGCGCGGCGTCGTGGAGCGCCGGGAGCCACGCGCCCTCCGCGCCGACCGGGTCGACGAGCACGAGGCGGCGTGTGTTCGCCAGATCGTGCAGCGCGCCGAGCATCGCGATCCCGCCCCCCCACGAGTGTCCGAGCACGTCCCACCGCTCGACGCCGAGCGCGACGCGGATGGCGGCGAGATCGCCCGCGTCGTGCTCGATGCGCGCGGCACGGGGGCCCGGCGGGGGAGTGCTCGCGCCGCGTCCGCGCTGATCGTAGAGCACGATCTGCCGGCGCACGGCGAGCGGGGCGAGGGCGGGCCAGAGTACGCGGTGATCGAACAGCAGCCCGCCGTTGACGCAGCAGAGCGGCGTCGCGCCCGGGACGGGGGGCGATGTCCAGACGGCGAACGACAGGCCGCGCGCGCTGACCGTGTGACGCGTCAGACGCGCGGGGCGGCCGACCGCCGTGCTGAAGGCGAGCACACGCTCGCGGGTGCTGGTCACGCGAGAGGGGATGCGGCGGCGGCGTGGACGACGAGCGTCATGCGGAGGGGAGGGAACTCAAGTGTGACGGGGCACACGCACTCGCGCAATCGGCAATCGCGCACGCCGATCGCGCACGCCGATCGCGCACGCCGATCGCGCACCCGCGGCTCAGGGCGCGCCGGCTCCGCGCACGGCGATGCACTCGATCTCGACGCGCGCGTTGCGCACGAGTCCCGCGACGGCCACCGTGCTGCGCGCCGGTTTGTGTTTCGCGAAGAACGGCGAGTACGCCTCGTTCATCGACGCGAAATCCTTGATGTCGGCGAGGAAGACGGTGCACTTCACGACGTCGTCGACCGACGCGCCGGCGCGGGTCAGCACACCCTTCATGTTCTCGAGCGCCTGCTTCGTCTCCGGGCCGATGCCCCCTTCGGCGAGCTGCCCACCGGTCGCGGTGCCGAGCTGGCCGCTCAGGTAGATCGTCTCGCCCACGCGGACGTACGCCGAGAGCGGTGACGAGCCGCCCGCTGCGGGGAATTCGACGCGCGCGGCGGACGGTGGCTGCGCGGCGAGCGGTGCGGCCGCGAGGGCGGCGGCAGCGGCGGCGGTCGTGACGGTGACGGCGAGAGCGTGCGGAAGGCGGAGCGGCATCGAGGTGTCCGGGGTCGGAGAGGGAGGTGGGAGCGACTCGGCGCGTCGGAAGATAGGTGGCGCGGCGCGCGCGGACGCGCGGGCCGCGTGTCGACGCCGATCCGGAGGCTAGAGCGGCCGCACGGCGTCGACGATCGTGCCCCTCGCGATCGACTCGCGCAACGCATCGCCGAGCTGGTGGCTCGCGTCGACGACGGCCTGCCAGCGACGCATCCGCTCCGACTCGGTGTGCGCATAGAAGTCGCGCCGGTCGGGGATCTTGCCGCCGGGGAGCGACGCGACGAACGCGTCGGATGGCGCGACGAGGAGCGTGCGACGGAAGTTCGTCGCGCCGGCGCGCCGCCACGGCAGTCGTCTGTCGAACCACCCCGGGACGACGTGCGAGTAGAAGTGCGGGTAGAGCACGATCCCCTCGTCGCGCGCTCCGAAATCGAGGTCGAGGTGGTAATCGAGCACGCCGCCGTCCCAGTACAGGCCGTGCTCTCCCGGGATGCGCACCCCGTCCATGAGGAGCGGGATCGATCCCGAGGCGAGCAACGCCGCGCGGAGGTTGTCGTGCGTGAGCCGTCGGTGCGTGGTGGGAAGATCGGCGAGGTGGCGAAACGGGGTCTCGTCGCCGCACGAGTGAAACACGACGCGTCGGAGCTGGGCGGCGAGGGTGCGCCGGCTCACCACGTTCGCCGCTGCTGCGAGCATGAAGCCGGCGACGAGCGGCGTGCGTCGCGTCGCCGCCGTGAGCCCCCGGCCCGCGGCGACGAGGACGTGCAGCCGTACCCACGGATGCGCGAGCGCCTCGTCGACGCCGCTCGCGCCCAACAGCCGGTCGAGGGCGGCGCCGAGGACCGTGGAGATCTCGCGCGGCGACGGCTTCGGCGGGTAGCGCTGATCGTAGATGTAGGCATGGTGCCCGCGGTCGAGCGCGGCGACCGGGTCGCGCTGCGCCAGGCAGGCCATGCGCCAACTGCCGATCGACGATCCGATGCAGTGCAACGGCCGCGTGCGCGGTGCCCGGAAGAACTCGCCGAACAGAAATCGATCGAGCCCGGCGAGCGCGAGCCACTTGGCGCCCCCCGACGCGCCGGGGAGGATCGCGACGTCGTCGGCCCGCAACCCGTGCTCGCGGAGGTGGCGGAGTGCGTCGGGGCCCGCGCGCAGCGTGAGCGGAGCCGCGCTCATCGCGCCCTCATTCCGGGCGCCGCGCGGCGCGGGGGATCGAGCGGAGCCGCGCGACGTCTGCCGGCGTGTCGACGTCGAGCACCGCAGCGTCCATCGGCACGGCGACGACGTCGCCGACCGTCGCCGCCCGCGCGCGCAGCCAGCGCCCGGCCCCCGCGTCGCCCGTGAGCGCGACCAGCGACTCGGCGTGTGCGCGGGCGAACAGCGCGGGGGCGCCGACCGCGCTGTCGGTCGACGTCGCGCCGTAGTGCGACGCGGCGATGCCGCCGGCGGGCCACGCGGTCACGAGTCGCAGCAGTGCCGCCGAGTCGACGAGCGGCTGATCGGCGAGCGTGACGAGCACGCCGTCGACGTCGCTCCCGAGCGCGGCGCGGACGCCGGCGGCGAGCGACGATGCGAGCCCGTCCTGCCAGCGGTCGTTCGTGACGACCGTGACGGGCACGTCTCGCAGCGCCGCCCGCACGAGCGTCGCGCCGGCCCCGACGACGACGATCACGGGCGACGCGCCGGTGCCCAGCGCCGCGCGTGCGGCCCGTGCCACGAGCGATTCTCCGTCGTGCTCGACGAGTTGCTTCGCGTGGCCGAGTCGCGACGAACCGCCGGCGGCGAGCACGACGGCCGCGACGCGCGGCGTCGTCATCGCGTGCGCACTACGCGGCCACCCCGCAGTCGCGGCGCGCGGAGTCCGTCACCGTGCCGCGTCGTGGAGGGGCGCGCGCCGCTCGCGCAGATGTCCACCGTCGCGCCCCGCGAGCACCGCGGACGCCTCGGCGACGACGGCGAGCGCGATCGCGGCGGGGCCGTCGCCGCCGACATCGAGACCGACCGGCGCGTACAGGCGCGAGCGCACCGCGTCGAGCGACACGCCGCGCGACGCGAGCTCGGCGAGCATCCGCTCGGTGCGCGACCGCGGGCCGAGGACGCCGACGTACGGGACGGCGGTCGCGAGCAGCGCGTGGACGTACGCGGCGTCGCGCGCGAAGTGGTGCGACATGACGACCGCCGCGCTCCGCGCGCCGAACGCAGCGACCTCGGCGACACGTGCCGGCTCGGCGCACGCGACGACGCGAGCATGCGGAAAGCGAGCGTCGTGTGCGGCGTCGGCGTGTGCGGCGTCGGCGTGTGCGGCGTCGGCGTGTGCGGTGACCGTCGCGCGATGATCGACGACCGTCACGTCCCAGCCGAGCGACGTCGCGAGCTGCACGACGGGGAGCGCGTCGGGGCCGCTGCCGCAGACGACGAGGTGCGCGATGGGCGTGACCACCTCGAACGCGACGTCGACGGCGGTCGACGCGCTCGACGACGCGCCGGACGTCACCACGTGTCCACGCCGGCCGGCGGCGAGCGCGTCGTCGCGGTGCGCGGCGAGCGCGGCGACGAGCGCGCCGTCGCGCCAGAGCCCGGCAGTCGCGATGTCGTCGTCGCCCTCGCCGAGCAGCGCGTGCGCGCCGACGACCGGCGCGCCTGGTTCCTGCGGCGCGCGGATCACTGTCGCGAGGACCCGCGGCGAGCCGGCGTGCTGCGCGCGGTGCAGCAGCGCCGCGACGTCGCGCGCGGCTGCAGGGGCGAGCGGCTCGAGCAGCACCTCGATGAGCCCGTTGCAGCCGAGGCCGAGTCCCCACACCGCGTCGTCGTCGGCGCGCGTGTCGTAGGTGACGAGCGCCGCGCGACCGGTCGCGTGCGCCGCGCGCGCGTGCTCGGCCAGGTCGGACTCGAGGCAGCCGCCGCTCACGAGGCCGACCGTCGTGACGGCGTCGCCGTCCACGCGCACGAGCATGCGCGTGCCGACGCCGCCGTAGCTCGAGCCGACGACGCGGACGACCGTCGCGAGCACGACGGCCTCCCCCGTGGCGGCCGCCGTGCCTAACGCGTCAACGATGTCGCGCAGTGCGGCCAACTAGACCCAGCGCAGGTCCTGCTTCGAGAGCGGGAGCGAGCGCACGCGCTTGCCGGTCGCCGCGAAGATCGCGTTGCAGAGTGCCGGCACCACCGGGGGCAGCGCCGGCTCGCCGAGGCCCGTCGGCGGGTTCGACGAGCGGATGAAGTGGACGTCGATCGGTGCGGCCTGCGTGAGCCGGAGCAGCGGGAAGTCGTGGAAGTTGCTCTGCACGACGCGCCCGCGGTCGATCGTGATCTCCTGCCCCAGCGCCTGGGCGATCCCGTCGAGCACCGAGCCCTGCACCTGGTTCTCGGCGTTCAGCGGATTGATGATCTCGCTGCCGACATCGCCGACCGCCCAGACCTTCTCGACCGTGACCTTGCCGGCGCGGCTGACCTTCGCCTGCACGACCTCGGCGAAGTAGCCGCGGTGGCTGAAGTAGAACGCGACGCCCATCCCGGTGCCCTTGGGCAGCTTGCGCGTACCCCAGCCGGAGCGATCGCGAACGGCCTCGAGCACGCCGCGAATGCGCGCCGCGTCGGGTCCCGGCTGTCCCTGGGGCTGGCCGGCCGGCGCCGCGATCGGGTTCGCGAGCAGATCGAGCCGCATCTGGATCGGGTCGCGACCGGCCGCGTGCGCGAGCTCGTCGAGGAACGACTCCATCGCGAACGCGAGGCCGTTGCTGCCGGGCGCGCGGAGGTAGCCGGTCGGGACGCCCAGCGGCATGAGCGTCGCGCCCAACGCGAAGTTCGGCACGTAGCGGGCGGGGAACTCGGTGCCGCCCACGTTGCCGCCGTTCACGTAGCGCTCGCCGTCGCCGAACGTCACGAAGTGGTCGCGCCACGCGACGAGCTGCCCGCTCGCGTCGAGGCCGCCGGCGAAGTGGTGGAAGCCCGCCACGCGGTAGTGGTCGTGGCGCATGTCGTCCTCGCGCGTCCAGAGCAGCTTGACCGGCACGCCGGCCTCGCGCGCGATCCACGCCGCCTCGACCATGTAGTCGTTCATCAGCCGCCGCCCGAAGCCACCGCCGATGCGCGTGAGATTGACGGTGACGTCCGCCTCGGGGATGCCTAACGTTTTCGCGACGAGCGCGCGGCCGCCCTGCGGCGCCTGCGACGGCGCCCACATCTCGAGCTTGCCGTTCTGGAAGTGTGCCGTGCAGTTCTGCGGCTCGAGCGAGGCGTGCGCGATGAACGGGTAGCTGTAGTGCGCCTCGAGCGTCTTGGCGGCCGAGGCGAGCGCGGCGTCGACGTCGCCGTCGCGGCGCACGGAGCGGCCGGGCGTCGCGGTGGCGAGTCGCGCGGCCTCGCGCGCGAAGCCGGCGCTGCTCTGCGTCGCGGTGGGGCCTTCGGTCCAGGTGACCTTGAGCGCCTTGCGCGCCTTGTTCGCGTGCCACCAGGTGTCGGCGATGATCGCGACGCCGCTCATGAGCCCCGCGAGGTCCGCGGTCCCCTCGACGACGAACGCCTGCCGCACGCCGGGCTGCGCCTTCACGGCGGCGAGGTTCGCGCTCGCGACCTTGCCGCCGAACACCGGGCACTTCTCGAACACCGCGAACTTCATCCCCGGCACCGTGACGTCGATGCCGAAGAGCGGTGTGCCGGTGACGATGCGGCGCGTGTCGACGCCGCGCACGCGGGTGCCGACGATCTTGAAGTCCTTGGGATCCTTGAGCGGCACCTTGTCGAGCGCCGGCGCGGCGACGCCGGCCATCGCGTCGCTCAACGCGCCGTAGGCGACCGAGCGGCCGCTCGCCGTGTGGCGCACGGTGCCGGACGACGTGTCGCACTCGCTCTCCGGCACGCCCCACGTCCGCGCGGCCGCCGAGACGAGCATCGCGCGCGCGGCGGCGCCGACGCGGCGCATCGGGAGGTAGTTGTTCGGCGTCGCCGTGCTGCCGCCCGCACTCTGCCCCTGGAAGCGGCTCGGGTCGAGCGGCGCCTGCTCGATGCGCACGTTCTTCCACTCGACGTCGAGCTCCTCGGCGATCAGCATCGGGAGCATCGTCTTGACGCCCTGGCCGATCTCCGGATTCTTCGCGACGATCGTGACGATGCCGTCGGGGGCGATGCGGATGAACGCGTTCGGCGTGACGTCGGCGGCGTGCGGGGCGTACGCCGTGGCTGACGCCTCCGCCGGGGCGCCGAGCCACCCGGAGAAGAGGAGGCCGCCGCCGGCGAGCGTGGAGACGCGGAGGAAATCGCGGCGTGTGACGTCGCGGCGGGAGACGTCGCGGCGGGAGTCGTTCGTGGTCGTCGCCATGGCGTCAGTCCTCGCGCTGCTTGTCGGTGCCGCTCGTCGCGCGGGCGCGCGCGGGGCCCGCCTGCGTGACCTCGGCCTTCATCTCCGCGGCGCGGTGAATGGCCTGGCGGATGCGCAGGTACGTCGCGCAGCGGCAGAGATTCCCGTTCATCGCGTTGTCGATGTCCGCGTCGGTCGGGCGCGCCGTCCGCGTGAGCAGCGCGGCCGCCGACATGAGCTGGCCGGCCTGGCAATAGCCACACTGCGGCACGTCGAGCTCCTCCCACGCGCGCTGCAACGGGTGCGTCGCGTCGGGGGAGAGCCCCTCGATCGTCGTGATCGACGCGCCCTGCACGACGGAGACGGGGAGCGAGCACGAGCGCGTCGCGCTGCCGTTGAAGTGCACGGTGCAGGCGCCGCACAATCCCGCGCCGCACCCGAACTTCGTGCCCTTCATGTCGAGGACGTCGCGGAGCGCCCAGAGCAGGGGCATGTCGGCGGGCGCGTCGACCGTGGTCGGCTTGCCGTTGAGCTTGAAGGCGACCTTCATGGCGGGGCGGGGGAGAGGGGAAGATCCGCAATCTGGGGCAGTGCGGCGGTTCGGTCCAGCGCAGCGCGCCCATTCGGACGCGGCTGTACACTCCACGAACCGCCGCCCCCCGTCGCGTCGCTCCACCCGACTCCCACCCGAACGTCATGCGTCCTCGTCTCGCGCTCGGCGCGCCCGCCCTCGGCACGCTCGCCCTCGGCGCGCTCGCCCTCGGCGCGCTCGCGCTGCCGTCGCTGCTCGCTGCGCAGCCCCGCTCCGCCGACTGGCCCGTCTACGGCGGCGACGACGCGCACACGCACTACACGACGCTGAGCCAGATCTCGCCGGCGAACGTGCGGCAGTTGAAAGTCGCCTGGACCTACGCCACGCACGACGAGTTCGCCGGCTCCGAGATGCAGACCAACCCGGTCGTCGTCGACGGCGTGCTCTACGCCACGACGCCGAAGATGCAGGTCTTCGCGCTGAACGCGGCGACGGGGAAGGCGCTGTGGCGCTTCGACCCCCAGCACGGCGCGGCGACGACGTCGCGCATCCGCCACCGCGGCGTCGTCGTCACCGGCGACCGCGTGCTCGTGAACTACCGCTCCCGGCTCTACGCCCTCGACCGGCGCACCGGCCGCCCCATCCCCACGTTCGGCGACAGCGGATGGATCGATCTCCGCGCGGGGCTCGGCCGGCCGGTCGAGGGGCTGTCGGTGAGCGCGAGCACACCGGGCGTCGTGTTCGACGACCTGCTCATCATGGGAAGCACCGTTCCCGAGCAGCTGCCGAGCGCGCCGGGCGACATCCGCGCGTACGACGTGAAGAGCGGCGCGCTCCGCTGGAGCTTCCACACGATCCCGCACCCCGGCGAGTTCGGGCACGACACGTGGCCGGCCGACGCGTGGACGACCGCCGGCGGCGCGAACGCCTGGTCTGGAGTGACGCTCGACCGGGCGCGCGGCATCGTGTTCGCCGCGACGGGCTCCGCCTCGTACGACTTCTGGGGTGGCGCGCGGCTCGGCGACAACCTGTTCGCGAACTCGGTGCTCGCGCTCGACGCGCGCACGGGGCAGCGGCTCTGGCACTACCAGGTGCTGAAGCACGACCTCTGGGATCGCGACCTCCCGGCGGCGCCGGTGCTCGTCACCGTCCAGCGCGGCGGGAAGGCGGTCGACGCGGTCGCGCAGATCACGAAGACGGGACACGTCTACGTGCTCGACCGCCTGACCGGCACGCCGCTCTTCCCGGTGGCGGAGCGGGCCATGCCGACGAAGGCGCTCCCGGGCGAGCGCGTGGCGGCGACGCAGCCGTTCCCCGTGAGCCCGCCGCCGTTCAGTCGCCAGCGCCTCACGGCGCGCGACCTCACGACGCGCACGCCGGCGGCCAACGCCGCCGCCCGCCGCCTGTTCGCGCAGTACGGCGCCGCGCACCCGTTCGAGGCGCCGACCGCGAAGGGAACGATCCTCTTTCCGGGGGTCGACGGAGGGGGCGAGTGGGGCGGGCCGGCGTTCGATCCGGAGACGGGCCTCCTCTACGTGAACGCGAACGAGATGGCCTGGCTGCTCAAGCTCGTTCCGCGGAGCGACGAGTCGCTCTTCGCCGCGAACTGCGCGAGCTGTCACGGCGAGCGCCGGCAGGGCTCGGGCATCGGGCCGTCGCTGCTCGGCGTCGGGACGCGGCGCACGCGCGAGCAGGTCGCGCAGATCATCCGCGAGGGCACGGGGCGCATGCCCGCGTTCGGCTCGGCGCTCGACGGGCGCGCGGTGAGCGACATCGTGAACTACCTCTACACCGGCCGCGACGCGTCGCGCGCGGCCGGCCCCGACCCGTTCGGCGTGCCGTACCGCACGGCCTACTTCGACATCTTCCTCGACCCCGACGGCTATCCGGCCATCGCGCCGCCGTGGGGCACGCTGAGCGCGATCGACCTGAACGCCGGGACGATCCGCTGGACGCGCCCGCTCGGCGTCTACCCGAAGCTCGCGGCGCAGGGACTCACGAACACCGGCACCGACAACTACGGCGGCGCGATCGTCACGCAGAACGGACTGCTCCTCATCGCCGCGACGACGTACGACGACACGTTCCGCGCCTTCGACAAGCGCACCGGGAAGGTGTTGTGGGAGGCGAAGCTCCCTGCGGCCGGCAACGCGACCCCGTCGACGTACATGGTCGACGGCCGCCAGTACATCGTCATCGCCTGCGGCGGCGGGAAGAACGGCGCGAAGAGCGGCGGGACCTACGTCGCGTTCGCGCTGCCCGAGGTGCCGGCGCGGTAGGCCGGCGCGACCTGGGCGAGCAGCGGTTCCGCGTTCGTCGCGCCGTCAGTACCCCGCCGCGTGCCCGTCCTTCCGCGAGTCCGAGCCCGCCGCGTAGCCCCGGGCGAGCCGCACGATCGCCTGCGCGCCGCCGAACTGCGTCTGCCGCTCGTCGTACATCTCGTGGCCGAGCGCCCCGAGCGACGCGCGCACGGCGTCGCCGATCGGCGTCTCGAGGGCGACGCGAAGCGCGTTCATGTGGCGGAAGCGCGGCGCGTCGATCGCCTGCTGCACGTCCATGCCGAAGACGAGCATGTTGAGCAGGAACTGCACGTGTCCCTGCGCCTGCATGGCGCCGCCCATGAGCCCGAACGACATCCACGGCTCGTCGTTCTTCGTGACGAACGCGGGGATCAGCGTGTGGAACGGGCGCTTGCCCGGGGCGACGGTGTTCGGCAGCCCCTCGTCCATCGTGAAGCCGGCGCCGCGGTCGTGCAGCGCGAAGCCGGTGCCGGGCACGACGATTCCGGAGCCGAACTCGTCGTACAGGCTGTTGATGAACGACACCATGTTGCCGGCGCTGTCGGCGACGGTGAGGTAGATCGTCTCGCTCGACGTCTGCGCGGGGCCGGGGTCGACCTGGGCTCGCGCCTTCGTCGCGTCGAGGTGACCGCGCCGTTCGGCGATGAACGCGTCCGACAGCATGCGCTCGGCCGGCATCGTCAGGTGGTCGGCGTCGCCGACATAGCGTCCGAGGTCGGCGTAGGCGAGCTTCTTCGCCTCGATGAGGTGGTGCAGGTACGGCGCCGAGTTGTGCCCCATCGCGGCGAGGTCGTAGGGCTCGAGGATGCGGAGCATCTCGAGCGCCGCGATCGCCCTGGTTGTTCGGCGGCAGCTCCCAGACGCGGTAGCCCTTGAACGTCGTCGAGATCGGCGTGATCCACGTCGGCGCGTTCGCCGCGAGGTCGGCGAGCGTGACGAAGCCGCCGAGCGTCCTGATGCGGTCGGCGACGCGGGCGCCCAACGACCCGCCGTAGAGCGCGCCCGGCCCCTCCTTCGCGATCTGGCGCAGCGTGCGCGCGTAGTCGGGGTTGCGGAACCAGTCGCCGGCCTTCGGCGCCTTGCCGTCGACGAGGAACGTCGCGCGGGCGCCCTCGTCGCGGGCGAGCAGGGCGGCCTGCCCCGCCCAGTCCTCCGCGATGATCGGCGTGACGACGAAGCCGTGGTCCGCGTAGCCGATCGCCGGTTGCAGCGTCTGCGCGAGCGACAGCGTGCCGTACTTGGTGAGGAGCGTCTGCCAGCCGGCGAGCGCGCCGGGGACGGTGACGGTCTCGATGCCGCGCGCCGGCATCCGCGTGCGCCCGCGCCTCACCAGTTCGGCGCGCGACATGAGGGCGCCGGCGCGTCCGCTCGCGTTCAGCGCGACGAGGCGGCGCTCCTTCGCGATCCAGATCAGCGCGAACATGTCGCCGCCGATGCCGGTCATCATCGGCTCGACGACCGAGAGCGTCGCGGCGGCGGTGACGGCGGCGTCGATCGCGTTGCCGCCGCGCTGCAGAACGCCGAGGCGCGGCGCTCGTGGCGAGCGGCTGGCTCGTCGCGACGACGCCGCGCGGGGCGTAGACGACCGAGCGGCCGGCCATCGTCGAGGGGCGCTGGGCGAGGGCGGGCATGGCGAGCGTGAGGAGGGCGACCGACGGGGCGACCGCGGTGCGGAGTGCTGGAGCGAGGCGCATGGAGCTCGGTGGCTGGGGGCGCGATCGCCGCAAACGTAGCCGTCGGGACGCCGTCTGTCTCGCGTCGGCTCGCATGCGCTTCCGAACACGACGCGGCGAGCGGCGGCCCGTGACGGCGCCAATATTGGAGATCGTGCGTGCGCGACACTCCGGTTCGCCGCGCCGATGGAGACCTCGTCCCCACGCTCCGCATGCTGACCCGCGCCTCCTCGCTCCTCGCCGCACTCGCCGGCCTCGCCTCGGTCGCCTCGGTCGCCTCGGTCGCCTCGGCGCAGAGCACGCGGCTGCTTCGCCAGCCGACGCTCAGCGCGACGCAGGTCGCGTTCGAGTACGGCGCCGACCTCTGGGTCGTCGGGAAGGACGGCGGCCCGGCACGGCGGCTCACGAGCACGCCGGCCGTCGAGAGCGAGCCGCACTTCTCGCCGGACGGCCGCTGGATCGCGTTCACCTCCACGCGGAGCGGCGGGCCCGCGGTGTTCGTCGTGTCGGCCGACGGCGGGGACGCGCGGCGGCTCACCTGGAGCCCGGCCGGCGAGCGCGCGCGCGGCTGGACGCCCGACGGCAAGCACGTCCTGTTCTCGTCGGGCCGCGTGTCCGCCCCGACGACGTACGCGAAGCTGTTCACGATCCCCGTCGACGGTGGGCCGGCGCGGCAGCTCCCGGCGTACATGGGACTCCGCGGAAGCTTCTCCCCGAACGGAGAGCAGGTGGTCGTCGATCGTGTGGACCGCTGGGACGTCGAGTTCCGCAGCTACCGCGGCGGGCAGAACACCCCGCTCGTCGTCATGAACGTCGCGACCGGCGCCGAGTCGAAGCTGCCGAACGAGCGGACGATGGACATCGACCCGGTGTGGCTCGGCGAGACGATCTACTTCCTGTCGGACCGCGACTGGGCGACGAACGTCTGGTCGTACGACACGCGGACGCGGGCGCTGACGCAGCTCACACGCTTCAAGGACGCCGACGTGAAAGCGCTGGGCGGGCACGGCGCGACGCTCGTCTTCGAGCAGGACGGGTGGCTGTGGACGATGCCGACGGCCGGCGGCGCGCCGAGGAAGCTCGACGTCTCGGCGCGCGGCGACTTTCCGTGGGCGATGCCGCGCTTCACGGACGTCACGCGCACGATCGCGAGCGCGTCGTTGGGGCCGAACGGGCGACGCGCCGTGTTCGAGTCGCGCGGCGAGATCTTCACCGTGCCGGTCGAGAAGGGGGACGCGCGCAACCTGACGCGCTCCGCCGGTGCCGCCGACCGCGCGCCGGTGTGGGCGCCCGACGGCCGCCGCGTCGCGTGGTTCTCCGACGAGGGCGCCGGCTACCGCCTCACGATCGCCGACGCCGACGGGCTCACGCCGCCGAGAACGTTAGGCATCGACGACGCGAAGTTCGCGTGGAAGCCGGCGTGGTCCCCCGACGGCGCGCGCATCGCGTTCGTCGACGACAAGGTGCGGCTCCGCGTGATCGACGTCGCGACGGGGCGGATGACGACGGCCGACACCGGCGGCGCGGCGAACGACCGCGGCGCCATGCGCCCGCAGTGGTCGCCCGACTCGCGCTGGCTCGCCTACGCGAAGACGTTCGCGAACCAGTTCCAGCGCGTCGTCGTCTGGTCGGCGGCGGACGGCGGCCGCCACACGCTGACCGACGCGCTCGCGAGCGCCACCGAGCCGGTGTGGGACCGCAACGGCAAGTGGCTCTACTTCCTCGCGAGCACGGACCTCGGCGTCGGCAGCGGGTGGGCGGACCTCGGCAACGTCGTGCGCGGGTCGACGAACGGCGTCTACGTCGCGCTGCTGCGCAACGACGAGCCGACGCCGTTCACGCCGGAGAGCGACGAGGAGGCCGCGGCGCGCATGATCGGCACGCCGCCGGGCACGCCGTCGCCCGGCTCGCCCGGCCCCGGCGCGCCGCGACCGGGCGCCCCCGGCACACCCGGCACACCCGGCACACCCGGCGACTCGGCGCGCGGGGGCGGCGCGGGGGGCGCACCGCGCGTCGCCGCGCCGCTCGACACGACGCGCCGCGGCAGCGACACGACGCGCGCCCGCGCGACGCCCGTGCGCATCGACTTCGACCGGATCGACCGGCGCATCCTCGCGCTGCCGATGCCGGTGCGCGACTACGCGACGCTCCTCCCCGGCCCCGCGGGCACGCTGTTCGTCGCCGAGCGCGTGCCGAACCAGCCGGGGACGACGCTCCACAAGTGGGACATGGCGAAGCGCGCGGCGACCGTGTTCGTCACCGGCGTGTCGCGCGTCTCGGCGTCGGCGGACGGGAAGAAGCTGCTCTGGCAGCCGGGACACAGCTGGGTGGTCGTCGGCGCCGACGCGCCGCCGCGCGCGGGCGACGGCGCGCTCCGCGTCTCGCTCGAGACCGCAGCTCGACCCGACGGCAGAATGGCGGCAGATCTTCGACGAGGCGTGGCGCATCGAGCGCGACTTCTTCTACGATCCGAACCACGCACGGCGCGGACTGGACCGCGGTGCAGCGCGCGCTACGCGCCGCTCGTGCCGCATCGTGCAGCACCGCGCCGACCTGACGTACGTGCTCGACCAGGTCGGCGGCGAGCTCGCCGTGGGGCATTCGTTCGTGCGCGGCGGCGACATGCCCGGCCGACCGACTCGTCGCGCGTCGGTGCGCTCGGCGCCGACCTCGTCGCCGACGGCGAGCGGTGGCGCATCGCGCGCATCTACACGAGCGAGAGCTGGAACCCCGGGCTGCGCGCGCCGCTCGACGCGCCAGGCGTGAAGGCGCGCGTCGGCGACTACCTGCTCGAGGTCAACGGCGTCGCCGGTCACGACGCGCGACGAGCCGTGGAAGGCGCTCGACGGCACCGCCGAGCGGCAGACCGTGCTGCGGCTCGGCCGAGCGCGCCGACGGCGAGCGGCGCGTGGACCGTGACGGTGATCCCGGTGCGCACCGAGGCGCAGCTCCGGCAGCGCGCATGGATCGAGGACAACCGCCGCCGCGTCGACTCGCTGTCGCGCGGCACGCTGGCCTACGTGTGGGTGCCCAACACGAGCCAGCCGGCGATCACCGCGTTCGACCGCTACTACTTCGCGCAGCAGGACCGGCAGGGCGCGGTGATCGACGAGCGGTTCAACGGCGGCGGGCTGCTCGACGACTACATGGTCGGCATCATGAGCCGCAAGCCGGTGGGCGGCGTGACGACTACGTGCCTGGCGCGGCGTCGACTGCGCCTGCCGGCGGCGGGCATCTGGGGCCCGAAGGTGCTGGTCACCAACGAGCTCGCGGGCTCAGGCGGCGACTACTTCCCGTGGGTGTTTCCGCAGCTGAAGGTCGGCCCGCTCATCGGCACGCGCACGTGGGGCGGGCTCGTGAACGCGTCCGTGCCGTATCCGCTCGTGGACGGCGGCACGATCACCGCGCCGGCGCACGCGGTGTTCGGCCCGAACGGCGAGTTCATCGCCGAGGGCGAGGGCGTGCCGCCCGACATCGAGGTGCTGCAGGACGTCGCAGCGCCGTGGCGCGGGGCGCGATCCGCAGCTCGAGCGCGCCGTGCAGGAGGCGATGAGGCTGGTCGCGGCGAATCCGGTCGTCGCCCCGAAGACGCCAGCCTCCGTGCCCATCCGCTGCGCGGCGCCCGCGCTGAGGCTGAACCTCGGGGCGACGGGTTCGCGTCAGACGGGCGCGTTCGTCACGGCCATCACCAGGTCTCGACTCATGCGCGCGCGCGATCCTGGATCGTGCTCGTCGCGGTGACTGCCGTGCTGCCTGACGTTTCGCAGGGCCAGCGACTCGCCGGCGGCTCCAGCCGTCCGATCCGCGTCGGCATCAACGGCGGCGCGGCCTCGCGATCCGACTCGGTCCGATCGACGGCGTCATCGAGGGACGCATCGCGAACGTCTACACGAAGCAGGAGACGTTCGGGAATCTGAAGAACGTGCAGTACGTGCCGGTCACGTTCGGCTTCGTGTTTTGACAGAAGGAACAGAAGGAACCGAAGGAGATCATGAGCAGCGCTCGTCTTCTGTGCCTTCTGTTCCTTCTGTCAAAGAATCCAGCCGCCGCTGCAGATAGCGGCGCTCCGGGCCTAACGCGGTGAGCGCGAGCGCGGCACGGTAGCTCTCCGCCGCTTCCGTTCGGCGCCCGGCGCGGCGCAGCAGGTCGGCGCGTGCGGCGGGGAGCAGGTGATAGCCGCGCAACGCGGCGAACGCGCCGCCGGCCGCGAAGCGATCGAGGAGCGCGAGGCCGGCGTCTGGCCCCTCGGCCATCGCGACGGCGACCGTGCGATTGAGCGCGACGACCGGCGACGGCGCGACGCGGTGCAGCACGGCGTACAGCGCCGCGATCTGCCGCCAGTCGGTGTCCGCCGCGTTCAGCGGCTCGGCGTGCAGCGCGGCGATCGCGGCCTGCAGCGCGTACGCCGCCGAGGCGCGCGCCGCGCAGCGCCCGCTCGACGCGCGCGAGCCCCTCGGCGATCGTCGCGCGGTCCCATCGCGAGCGGTCCTGCTCGTCGAGCAGCAGCAGGTCGCCGTCGGGCGTCGTGCGCGTGTCGTGCCGCGAGTCGTGAAGCAGCATCAGCGCGAGCAGCGCGCTCGCCTCGGTCTCGTGCGGCATGAGCTCGACGAGCAGCCGCCCGAGGCGGATCGCCTCGGCGCACAGCTCGCGACGCACGAGCGAGTCGCCAGCCGTCGCGGCGTAGCCCTCGCTGAACACGAGGTAGACCACCGCGAGCACCGCGTCGAGCCGCGCGGCGCAGCGCGTCGCGCGGCGGGACGTCGTACGGAATGCGCGCCGCGCGGATCTTCTGCTGCGCGCGGACGAGCCGCTGCGCCATCGTCGCCACCGGCACGAGGAAGGCGCGCGCGATCTCGTCGGTCGACAGCCCGCACGATCGTGCGCAGCGTGAGCGCGACCTGCGCCTCGACGGCGAGCGCAGGGTGGCAGCAGGTGAAGACGAGCCGCAGCCGGTCGTCCTCGATGTCTGGCGCCTCGAGCGATCGCATCGGTCGGCGCGGCGCGCTGATACGCCTCGATCTCGGCGAGCGTCGCGAGCTCGTCGCGCTTGCGAGCGAGCGACGCGCGCCGCCGCAGGTGGTCGACCGCCTTGAAGCGCCCCGTGCTGACGAGCCACGCGCGCGGGTTCGCCGGCACGCCGTCCACCGGCCACCGCTCGACCGCCGCCGCGAACGCGTCGTGCATCGCGTCCTCGGCGAGGTCGAAGTCGCCCAACAGGCGGATGAGCGTCGCGACGATGCGACGCGCGTCGTCGCGATAGAGCTGTGCGATCGCGTCGCCCGTCGTGTCGCCCGTCGCGTCGATCATCGCGAACAGGTCGTGCGTGCGCGGCGCGATCGACGCCCGATGCCCTCACGCTCGCCGCGTGCGCCGCGCCCGCGTCGCTCGGCGCCTTGCTCATCTCGGCGGAGAAGTCGACGATCGGCCGCACCTCGATCGGTGCCGATGCGCGACGACGGGATCCGCGCGGCGATCGCGATCGCCTCGTCGAGATTCGCCGCGTCGACGAGGTAGAAGCCGCCGAGCTGCTCGCGCGTCTCGGCGAACGGGCCGTCGGTCGTCTGCACTGCGCCGCCGCGCACGCGCACCGTCGACGCCGTCGCGATCGGCTGCAGCGCCTCGCCGGCGACGTACTGGCCGCTCTCCCTGGATCGCCGTCGGTGAACGCGAAGTACTCGCCCATCATCGCCCTGCCTTCGTCCGGGGTCATCGTCTCCCAGCTCTTCTCGTCGTCGTAGATCAGGAGGACGTACTTCATGGGACACGCTCCGGGTGGGTGGGAACAGGGGCCCGCGGCATACCGCGCGGTGCTGCACGTGCCCTCTAGTCGAACGACGGCGCCGCGATTCGACAGCGAGCCGTCACGCGGCAAGAATGACCTGTCCGAACCTTTCGCGACAGCCGCGCCTCTCTCCAGTCGACCCCTGCCCGGAGACCCGCATGACTGACACGCCCCTGTGCCGACGTCGCACGATCTCGCTGCGCGCCGCCGTCATCGCGTTCGCGATCGTCGAGGCCGTCGTGATCGTCGGCGCCCTCGCCGCCACCTACCTGCGCCGAGGGTGACATGACCACCTCTCCCGACCTGGACGCGATCCGCTCCGGCGTGCTCGATCGCATGGAGCGCAACGCGTCGAACATGCGGCTCGCGATCGGCGGCGCAGCGTGCGTGGAGCTGGGGCTGCTCGTCTACGCGCTGCTGACCATCGACTTCTCGGTGCGACTCGAGAAGGCGATCTTCGTGCTCGTCGTGCTGCTGTACACGATCATCCTCCTCGGCCTCGCGGCGCTCGGTGCGCACGTGTCGCGCGTGGGCGACCGCGTGCTCGCGGCGCTCGCCGCGCTCGCCGCGCTGCCGCCGTCGACGCCGCGGTGATCGATGGCGCGGCGCTCGCGCTGCTCGTCGGGCGCGCGCAGTGCGGCGACCCGCGCGCGCTCGACGCGCTGCTGCGCGCGCTGCAGGCGCCGCTCTGGGCACACGTCCGCGCGATCGTGCGCGACGACGGCGCGGCGGAAGAGGTGCTGCAAGACGCGCTGCTGCACGTCGCGCGGCGACTGCCGTCGCTGCGCGAGCCGCGCTGGCTGCGTGCCTGGGCCTACCGCATCGCGACGCGACTCGCCGTCCGCCGTGCGCAGCGTGACCGCCGGTGGGGCGACCTGTTCGGCGACGACGACGTCGCGTCGTTGCCCGCGCCGGCCGAGGAGCCGCGCTTCGACCCGGCACTGATCGCCGCGCTCCCCGCGCACGTCGACGCGCTCTCGCCAGCCAGCGCGGTCGTGCTGCGCATGCACTACCTCGACGAGCTGACCTACGTCGAGATCGCCGAGGCGTTGGAGCTGTCGGTGGGGACGGTGAAGTCGAGGCTCGCGTACGGCCTCGCGTCGCTCCGACGCACCCTCGCCGCGAGCAGCGCGTCGATCGCCGAGACGTCCGCCGGGCGCTGGAAGAAGTAGCCCTGGCCCGAGGTCGCAGCGCAGCGTCGCGCAGGTGCTCGATCTGCGCCGCCGTCTCCATCCCTTCGGCGACGACTTCCATGCCGAGCGTGCGGGCGAGCGCGATGATGCCGCGCACGATCTCGCGGCTCTCGCCGTCGCGCTCCATGCCGTCGATGAACGAGCGGTCGATCTTGAGCGTCTGCGAGCGGGAAGCGGCGCAGGTAGCTGAGCGACGAGTAGCCGGTGCCGAAGTCGTCGATGCTGAAGCGCACGCCGATCGCGCGTAGCGCCTCGAGCACCTCCTGCGTGCGCGTCGCGTTCTCCATCGCCGCGCTCTCGGTGATCTCGAGCTTGAGCGCGGTCGCGCTCGAGCCCCGCCGCGCTCAACGCATCGCTGCACGCGCTCGACGATGTCCGGCTGCGCGAACTGTCGCGGCCGAGACGTTGACCGCGATCGTGAGGTCGCCGGCGTCGGGGAATCGCGTCTGCCACGCGCGCATCTGTCGGCACGCCTCGCGCAGCACCCACTCGCCGATCGGCACGATGAGCCCGCTCTCCTCGGCGACGGGGATGAAGTCGACGGGCGAGACGAGCCCGCGCTGCGGGTGCGTCCAGCGCAGCAGTGCCTCGAAGCCGCGGATGCGCTCCGTATCGAGCGCGACGATCGGCTGGTAGACGAGGCGGAACTCGTTCGCGCTCGATCGCGCGCCGCAACTCGCTCTCCAGTCGCAGTCGCGCCATCGCCTGCGCGTGCATGGCGGAGTCGAACAGCTCGGCGCGGGCGCGGCCGGCGCCTTTGGCGCGGTACATCGCGGCGTCGGCGTTGCGCAGCACTCGTCGGCGCTCGTGAGGCCGGCGCGTGTCGGTCGCGATCCCGATGCTCGCTGACGTCACGATCTCGTGCCCGTCGATCTCGAACGGCGTCTCGAGCGCGTGCTGACAGCCGCGCCGCCACGCGGAACGCGTCGCTGTCGTCGGTGATGTCGTCGAGCAGCACGGTGAACTCGTCGCCGCCGAGTCGGGCGAGCGTGTCCTCGCCGGACGTGCGCTCGCCGGGCGCGCGCGGCTGCAAGTCGTCGCGTCGCAGGCAGCCGCTCAGGCGCCCGCGCCACACCCTGCACGAGCCGATCGCCGGCGAGGTGGCCGAGGCTGTCGTTGATCAGCTTGAAGCGGTCGAGGTCGAGGAAGAGCACCGCGAAGCGATACGACGGGTGCCGCCGCGCGCGCTTGATCGCGATGTCGAGGCGCTCGCGGAAGAGCGCGCGGTTCGGGAGCCCGGTGAGCGCGTCGTGAAAGGCGTCGTGGTACAGCCGCTCCTCGGCGCGCTTCCGCTCGAACACGCGGCCGAGCTGCGTGCCGATCTGGAGCGCGAGGCCGAGCAAGCGCGGGTCCGGCGGCTCGACCGAGTCGGTGAAGAACTCGAGCACCGCGCCGACCTGCGCGCCGACGAGCACCGGGAAGCCGAAGGCGGCGCGCACGCCGGCCGCGCGGGCGTACGGGGCGCGGGGAAAGTTCGCGTCCTCGGTGACGTTCGGGATCCAGAGCGGCGTCGCGCTCTCGAGCACGCGGCCCGGCAGCCCGACGCCGCGCGCGAACGCGGCGTGCGCGCTCGCCTCGATGAACGGGCCGTAGCGGTCGGAGGCGTCGCAGTGCCACACGCCCGACGACCGCATCGTGCTGCCGCCGTCGCTCGCGAGCAGCGCATGGCCGATCGCCCAGTTCGTGTAGCCGCAGAGCTGCGCGAGCGCGAAGCGCGTCACGGCCTCGACCGACGTCGCGCGGTTCGCCTCCGCCGTCACGTCGCCGAGCAGCACGATGTCGCGCTGCCGGTCGTAGAGCTCGCGCAGCCCGCGCTCGGCGACCGACTCGGCTTCGAGTCGCGCCGTGCGCTCGCGTTCGAGCCGCCGCGTGAGGCGCTCGATCCGCGCCGCCGCGTCGTCGACGGACGTGGCGGCGGACGCCTGATCAGGCCACTGCAGCGACACGCGCGGCGGCGAAGGCGAGCTCGAACGTGCAGCACTCGTCGCCGCGGTGCATGCACGTCGACTGCGAGATCGTGACGTCCTCGTCGAAGTAGTCCGCCGCGCCGAACACGAAGCCCTCCGCGAGCGCGCAGAGCGTGCGCGCCGAGCGGTACTCCATGACGATCGCGTCGCCGGTGGACGGTCGGAAATAGAACGTCGGCACGTCGGCGCCGGGGTAGAGCTTCCGCACCTCGGGGTGGATGATGTCGTTCAGCGTGAGCAGGAACCGTCGCGTCGATCCGGTGCGGTGAAAGAAGCCCGGATACTTCTGCGCGAGCATCGGCATCGCGCCGCGCCCGAACCATCGCAGGATGTCGGCGGCCGGCCTGTCGAGCGCCGTCGACGCGGCCGCCACGAGTCGCATCATCTCCGCGTCCGGGTAGCTGCCGAGCGACGTGTACGCGCCGTTCGCGCCCGCCGCGTCGATCAGGTCGTCCCACACGTCGTCGCCGAACTCTCGGCGCACGAGGTCGCCGAGCAGATTGAACACGATTCCCTTCACGTCGCCGGCTCTCGAAGTCGGATCGCGGCCCATCCGCGGTCACGGGGTGAGACGAGCGGCGCGACGCCGGGCAACGGGTGGATCGGCAGCGTCGCGGCGTCGCCGGCCGGCCACCGTGTCGTCGTCGTCCCGCCCTCGTGCGACGCGAGCCGAGCGGCGGAGCGGGCGGACTATCTTTCGCGCCCGCTCACGCCATCCGCCTGCCATGCTCGCCGCACTCGTCGTCGCGTTCGCCGCCGCCCGATTCGCCCAGCCTCCGATCTACGACGGCCGCAGCGGCCGGCTCGACGTCGCCGCCGTCCGCGTCGACACGACGATCGCGGTCGACGGGCGCCTCGACGAGGCGGTGTGGCGGCGAGCGGCGCGGCTCACCGGGTTCTCGCTGTACCAGCCGGTCGACGGCCGGCCGGCGCCCGACTCGACCGAGGTGCTGCTCTGGTACTCGGCGACGGCGATGCACGTGGGAGTCCGCGCGTTCGAGCCGCACGGCGCGGTGCGCGCGACGCTCGCCGACCGCGACCGCGTGAGCGCCGACGACAACGTCGAGATCCACTTCGACACGTTCGACGAGCGGCGGCGCGCCGTCGTGTTCATCGTCAACCCGTTCGGGATCCAGGCGGACGGCACGAAGAACGAGGTCGGCGGCTTCATCCCCGGCTCGAACGTCTCGCCGGGGCAGACGGACCTGAGCGCCGACTTCCGCTGGCAGTCGAAGGGGCGGCTCGTCGACGGCGGCTACGAGGTGGAGCTGCGCATCCCGTTCAGCAGCGATGCGCTATCCGTTGGGCGCGACGCAGCGGTGGGGCGTTCAGGTCGATGCGCCGCGTGCAGCACAGCGGGCTACGAGCAGACGTGGACGCCGGCGCGCCGCGCGTCGGCGTCGTTCATCGCGCAGGAAGGGCACCTCGTCGGGATGACCGGGATGCGGCACGGGCAGGTCGTCGAGCTGAACCCGGAGCGTGACGAACACCGGCGGCCGGCGCCTCGCGGGCGGTCACCGGCGTCGACCCGGGGTGGCGCTACACGAGCGACCCGCGCGTCGGCGGCAACGTGCGCTGGGCGGTCGGCAGCAACTTGGTCTCAACGGCACGGTACGCCCCGACTTCTCGCAGGTCGAGGCCGACGCGACGCAGGTCGCGGCGGACCAGCGGTTCGCGCTGTTCTATCCCGAGCGGCGGCCGTTCTTCGTCGAGGGGAGCGATCAGTTCAACGTGCCGAACACGCTCGTCTACACGCGGCGCATCGTGCAGTCCCGAGGCGGCGGCTGAAGGTGACGGGAACGTTCGGGCGGACGAACGTCGCGGTGCTGTCGGCCGTCGACGACGAGGCGACGACCCGCGACGGATCGCGCGCCGTTCGTCGGAGATCGTGCGCCTCACGCGCGACTTCGGCGCGCAGTCGACAGCGGGGCTTGTCGTACAGCACGCGGACGAGCGGCAGCGCGGGAGAACCACGTCGTCGGCGCCGACGCGCGGCTCCTGTTCAACCGGCTCTACTACGCGCAGTTCCAGGCGGTGCAGAGCCTCGACCGGCACGGGCGCCGGTGACCGCGACGTGCGCAGCGCGCCGATGTTCGAGGCGGTCGTCGACCGCACGGGGCGCGCCTACGGCTTTCACTACAACCTGCTGGGCGTCGGCCCGCGCTTCGAGGCGGACAACGGGTTCGTCGCGCGCACGGGATTCGTGCAGCCGAACGTCGCGAACCGCTTCACGATCTTCGGCCGCCCGGGCGGGCTGTTCGAGCGATACAACCTGTTCGTGACGGCGAACGCGATCTGGCGCTACGACGACTTCTTCGCCGGCCGCAGCCTGCTCGAGGACCGCGTCGGAGTCAGCAACACGGTGACGTTCCGCCGCGGCTGGTCGGTGAGCGTGAACCCGGCGACGGCGAGCTACGCGTTCGACCCGGCGCGCTACGCGTCGCTCTACGCGCCCGGCCCGTCGTTCGCCGACGCGCCGGTCCCCTTCGCGCCCTCCGATCGCCTCGCCACGTTCGGCAGCACGTTCTCGGTCGCGACGCCGCAGTTCCGTCGCTTCTCGGCGTCGCTCAGCACCTCGCTCGTCAACGACGTCGATTTCCTGAGACGGCGCGCGCCCGGCGCCGCGACGTCAACGCCTCGCTCGACGTGCGGCCGAACGAGCGGATGCGCGTCACCGCGACCTACGTCGGCTCGCGCTTCACGCGACGCGCCGACGGGACCGCGTCGCTCGTGACGCGCATGCCGCGAGTGGGGCCGAGTACCAGCTGCGCGGTCCGGTGTTCGTGCGCGTCGTGTCGCAGTACGAGTCGACGCAGCGCGAGGCGCTACGCGACCCGCGGACCGGGCGCGCTGCTGCTCGTCCGGCAGCCGACCGGCACCTACGCGCCGTCGACTGCGAGCCGAACCAACGTGCTCCGCACGGACGCGCTGTTCTCGTACCGCCCGCGTCCGGCACGGTGCTCTTCGCCGGCTACGGCAACACGCTCGCCGAGCCGACGCGCTCGCCTTCCGCGACCTGCGGCGCACGAACGACGCGTTCTTCGTGAAAGGGAGCTACGTGTTTCGCTGGCTGTCGGGCGGCTGAGCGCTCACCCGGCCACCGCGTCGACCCCGATCACGGCGAGGTCGTCGTCGCCGTGGCCGTCCGCGATCAGCGCGTCCATGCGCGCCGCGAGCGCCGGGAGGACGGCGAGCGGACGGTCGCCGGCCGTCTCGATCATGAGCCGCACGTCCTTGCGCGCCATCGCCAGCTCGAAGCTCGGCGCGAAGTTGCCGCGCGACGATGTTGCGGCCGCGGCCGCGGATCATGGCGCTCGGGTCGAACAGGCCGACCACGTCGAGGGCGTCTGCCGGCGACGCGCCGGCGCTCGGCGCGACGCTCAGGACGTCGGCGACGAGGCCCGCGATGCCGATGATGAACGCGTTGCCGCACAGCTTGTAGACCGCCGCGAGGTCGGGGCGCTCGCCGAAGTACTCGACGCGCGGCGCCATGCGCGCGAGGTCGTCGTGCACGGCGTCGAAGAGGGCGCGCGGACCCGAGGCGAGGATCGTTCCCTGCGTCTGGCGCGCCGCGGCGGGGCCGATGAACACGGGGCAGTGCAGATAGCGAACGCCCTCCGCGTTCAGCCGCGCGGCGCGCGCGGCGGTCAGCGCGGGCTGCGTCGTCGTGTGGTCGACGATGATCGCGTCCGGCGACAGGCCGGGGCGCGCCGCGGCGATCACCTCGTCGACGACGGCGTCATCCTTCAGGACGAGATGGACGATGCGCGCCCCGCGCACCGCGTCCTCGGGCGACTCGGCGACGCGCACGCCGAAGGGGGCGAGCGCCCGCGCCTTCTCGATCGTGCGATTCCAGACGGCGAGCCGCTCGCCGCGCGTCGCTGCCGCTTCGATGAAGGCGCTGCCGAGCAGCCCGGTGCCGAGGTAGGTGATGGTCGTCATGCGCGAAAGTTAGCGCCGCGCGCGACGGCTCACCTGAAGAACGTCACCGCCGTCTCGTCGAAGACGAGCCTCGCCGCGCCGCTCGGCAGCTCGTGGCCGCGCGCGTGCTCCGCGACGAGCACCCGCGCGAAGCGGGTCGCGATCCAGCCGTCGAGCACGCGGTCGAGCATCCGCGAGCCGTAGGGCGGGTCGACGAACGCGACGTCGTAGGCGCCCGCGCCTAACGCGCCGGCGAACGGGAGTGCGTCGCGCTTGTAGATGCGCGTCCGGTCGCGTACGCGCAGCGCGGCGACGTTCGCGCGGAGGGCGTGCAGACTCGCCGGCCGCGTCTCGACGAAGTCGGCGCTCCGCGCGCCGCGCGACAGTGCCTCGAGGCCCAGCGCCCCGGTCCCCGCGAACAGGTCGAGCACCCGCGCGTCGCGCACGTCCGCGCCGAGCCGGTCGAGCACGGCGGCGCGGACGTGCTCCGCGGTCGGGCGCACGCGGAAGTCGTTCGGCGAGGTGAGGTCGCGCCCGGCGAACTTGCCGCCCACGATGCGCACGCGCGCCCCGCGCGCGCGACGGTCAGTGCTGCCCCGGTTCCTTCGTGACCGGCATGCCGATCTTCATGCGCGCGTTCGGGCGCGTGAACGCCGCCGGCGGGTTGTGCGCCGTCGCCAGCTCGTAGGCGCGCTGGTAGTGCCCCTTCGCCGACGCCGCGTCACCTTTCTTCTCGAGCGTCGTCGCGAGCAGGTAGTGCATGAACGGATCGCTCGCGTTTCCCTGGATCCCGAGCGCGCGCGTGAGGTCGGCCTCGGCGGTCGCGAGGTCGTTCGTGTACAGCGCGACGTAGCCTGTGAGATACGGAAAGAACCGCTCCTGCGCACCGGCCATCGCGGGGTCGCTATCGAGGACCTTTCGCGCCTCGGCGACGTGGCGCAGCGCCTCGGCCCTGTTGCCGCGGCGCGCCGCGAGGCGGGCCAGCGCGTGCTCGGTGCGGTACGCCCAGAGACTCGCCGGATGCGTGCGCGGCGCGGGCTCCTTAGTTCCCGAGCTCCCGGCCGGCCTTGTACCACCGCTCGGCCTCGTCGAGCTTGCCGACGTCGATGCAGACGCGCGCCGCCTCGTTCGCCATCTCGCCCTGCTGGTAGAACGCGTTCTGCGGCTCCGCCTGCTCGCGCGTCTTCCAGTAGTCGATCACCATCTGCTCGTAGCTTCATCGTGTTCGCGCAGTCGCCGTCGAACGCGTACGACATCGCCATCGCGCGCTGCGCGGCCGCCTTCGCCGCGGGGTCGGGCGCCTCGTCGATGAGCCGCTGGAAGAGGACGCGCGCCTCCTTCGTTCGCCCCTGCGTGTCGAGCTGACTCGCCTCGCGCGTCAGCTGCGTGCGCGGGGGTGCGCCGGCTGCGCCGGCTGCGCCGCAGGCTGCCCCGCCGGCTGCTGCGCGCCGAGCGCGGGCGCGACGAGGGCGGCGGAGACGAGAAGCGTCGTGAGCGCGGCCGCGAGGCGGTGCGACGGCGGAGTGGTGTGCGAGCGCATGCGAGCGGTCCTCGAAGGTGTCGGAGAACGGACAGTCGCGAAGTGTAACGCGCCGCGTCGGTCGCTCGCTGTCAGACGGATGCGTACACGGCGTTAGCTTTCCGCCCGGATCCACCACCGCTCATTCCGGCATGCCCTTTCACGATCGACCGCGCTTTCCGCGCGGCTTCCGCTGCGCGAGCCGCAACGTCGGCCTCAAGCCCGACGGCGAAGGATCTCGCGCTGTTCGCGAGCGACGTCGACGCCGCGGCGGCGGCGGTGTTCACGCGCAACCAGTTCCCCGGCGCGCCCGATCGTCCTCGGCCGCGAGACGATCCGCGGCGGCGTGCTGCGCGGCGTCGTCGTGAACAGCAAGGTGAGCAACGTCGCGACCGGCGCGGCGGGCGTCGAGAACGCGCGGCGCATGGCGCCGGCTGCGGCAGCGCGAGCTCGGCACGACGCCGGACCGCGTGCTCGTCAGCTCGACCGGCGTCATCGGCGTGCCGCTGCCGATCGAGAAGATCGAGCGCGGGCATCGTCGGCATGTCGGCCGAGCTGCAGGACGACCCGCTCGTCGGCGCGCGAGGGCATCATGACGACCGACACCTACGCCAAGGCGCTGTCGACGAGCGTCGGCGACGCGACGATCACGTGGGTCGCGAAGGGCTCGGGCATGATCGAGCCGAACATGGCGACGATGCTCGCCTACATCTTCACCGACGCCGCGCTCGACGCCGCCGACGCTCGATCGGCTGCTGCGCGCGCGCGGTCGACGTGAGCTTCAACATGCTCTCCGTCGACGGCGACACGAGCACGTCGGACACCTGCGCGATCCTCGCGAACGGGCTCGCCGGCCCCGTCGACGAGGCCGCGTTCGCCGAGGCGCTCCGCGCGGGCTGCGTGCGCATGACGGAGATGCTCGCCCGCGACGGCGAGGGAGCCGAGCACCTGCTGCGCGTGACGGTGCGCGGACGCGAGCGACGCGGCGACGCACGCCGCGTGGCGAAGTCGATCGTCAACTCGCCGCTCGTGAAGACGATGGTGCACGGCGCCGACCCGAACGTCGGCCGCCTGCTCATGGCGGTCGGCAAGTGCTTCGACTGCACGCATCGACCCGAGCGCGACCGACGCCTGGATCAACGGCTATCAGGTCGTGCGCGGGCGGAACGCGTCTCGCGTTCGACGATGCCGTCGTGCGTGCCGCGCTCGCCGTCGAGGTCGTCGACATCGACGTCGCGTTGGGCATCGGCGGCGACTCCGCGACCGCCTACGGCTGCGACCTCACGAAAGCGTACGTCGACGAGAACGCGGCGTACTACTCCAGCTAACGTTCGGCCATGCCTCACGACTCCGCGCGCCGCCGCGTCGTCATCACCGGGATGGGCGCCGTCACGCCGTTGGGCCTCGACGTGACGACCTTCTGGAACGCGCTCCTCGCCGGCCGCAGCGGCGCCGCCCCGATCGCGAACTTCGACGCGACCGGCTACGACACGACCTTCGCCTGCGAGTTGAAGGAATTCGACCCGCGCGACGTCATGGACCGCAAGCTCGCGAACCGTCTCGACCCGGTCTGCCACTTCGCGCTCGCCGCGGCCGACGAGGCGATGCGCGACGCGGGGCTGACGTCCGAGACGCTGGACCGGGTCGGCCGCGAGCGCGTCGGCGTGATCTTCGGCGCGGGGATCGGCGGGCTGCAGACGTTCCAGCAGCAGACCGAGGCGTTCGTGCGCGGCGGGCCGCGCCGCATCTCGCCCTTCTTCATCCCGATGATGATCCCGGACATGGCACCGGGAATCATCTCGATCCAGTACGGCCTCCGCGGCCCGAACCACGCCGTCGTCTCGGCGTGCGCGACCGGGAATCACAATCTGGCCGACGCGCTCGCCCTCATCCGCGACGGCCAGGCGGAGGTCATCGTCACCGGCGGCAGCGAGGCCGCGATCTGCGAGCTCGGCGTCGCGGGGTTCAGCGCGATGAAGGCGCTCTCGACGCGCAACGACGACCCGGCCGGCGCGTCGCGCCCGTTCGACGCGACGCGCGACGGATTCGTGCTCGGGGAGGGGGCGGGCGCGCTCGTCGTCGAGTCGCTCGATCACGCACTGGCCCGCGGCGCGCCGATCTACGCCGAGGTGCTGTCGGTCGGCGCGTCGGCCGACGCGCACCACCTCACCGCGCCGCACCCCGAGGGGCTCGGCGCGCGGCTCGCGATGGAGCGGGCACTGTCGCTCGCCGGCGTGACGCCCGTGGACATCGACACGATCAACATGCACGGCACGTCGACCCCGCTCGGCGACGTCGCCGAGAGCCGCGCGGTGCGCGAGGTGTTCGGCGCGCACGCCGATGCGCTCACGGCGACGTCGACGAAGAGCATGACCGGCCATCTGCTGGGCGCCGCCGGCGCGGTCGAGGCGATCGCCAGCGTGCTCGCGATCACCGACTCGGTCGTGCCGCCGACGATCAACCACGCGACGCCCGACCCGGCGTGCGATCTGCGCTACGCGTTCAACGCCGCCGTGCGCCGCCCGGTGCGCGTCGCGATCAGCAACGCGTTCGGCTTCGGCGGCCACAACACGTGCGCGGTGTTCGCCGCGTACGACGGCCCCGGCCCCACGCGCGGCCCGCGCCACGTCGCCCACGCCGCGCCGGGCGACGCGCCGGCCGAGGTGTCGCCGTCGGCGATCGCGCCGGCAGGTGCGTGGTGAGCGACGGCGGGCGGGACGGCGTGCGGAGCGCAGCCGGCGGCCTCGCGTGGCTCGAGGCGCTCGCGCGCGGCGAGGTGGAGCCCCCGCCGGCCGCGCGCCTCGTCGGCCTGTCGCTCGTCGAGGTCGAGCGCGGCCGCGCCGTGTTCGCGCTCGAGCCGCAGGCGCGCCACTACAACCCGATGGGCGTCGTGCACGGCGGGATCATCTCGACGATCCTCGACACCGCGATGGGGTGCGCCGTGCAGTCGATGCTCCCGGCGGGGACGGGGTACACGACGACCGACCTCCACGTGACGTTCGTGCGCGCGATCACCGAGGCGACGGGGCGCGTGACCGCCGAGGGGCGCTCGCTGCACGCGGGCGGCCGGCTCGCCACCGCCGACGGGCGGCTCACGGACGCGACCGGGCGGCTGCTCGCGCACGCGGTGACGAGCTGCTTCGTGATGCCGGCGACCACGCAGCGCCACGGGTAGACGGCGGTCGGACCGTCACTCGACACCCTCGGCGCCTCACCGCACCTTCCGTCGATGCGACGTCTCCTCAGCTCACTCGCGCTGGCCGGTCTCGCCGCCTGCGCCAGCTCCACCGCGCAGACCGGCGCGACGACGACCCCGGCGCGACCGTTCTGGACGCCGCGCGCCGCGGGCGCGTCGCACACCCTGATGCCCTCGCCCGCGACGGTCGTCTACGGCGGCTACGACCCCGAGGCGCGCCCCGCGCTCCGCGTCGCGTCGGGGGACGAGGTGACGATCGGCGCCGTCTCGACGTGCGGCGCGCGGCTGCTCCAGCCCGGCGCCGACAGCGGGGTCATCGAGCCCGCGTATCGCGCGATCGTCGCCGCGGCGCGCGACTCGACGCTGCGCCGCGGCCCCGGCGGCCACATCCTCACCGGACCCGTCGCCGTCGACGGGGCCGAGCCGGGAGACGTGCTCGAGGTGCGGATCCGCGAGGTCGAGCTCGACCTGCCGTTCGCCTGCAACTCGTTCGGGCCGCGCAGCGGCTTCCTGCCCGAGGACTTCCCGGGCCAGTCGAAGTCGCGCATCGTGCCGCTCGACCGCGCGCGCATGGTCGGCCGCTTCTCGGACTCGGCCGGCATCGAGATCCCGCTCGCCCCGTTCTTCGGCAGCATGGGCGTCGCGCCGCCGCCGGCGCGCGGGCGCGTCAACAGCGCGCCGCCGGGGATCCACGCCGGGAACCTCGACAACAAGGAGCTCGTCGCGGGGACGATCCTCTACATCCCCGTGCACGTGCGCGGCGCGCTGTTCCAGGCCGGCGACGGTCACGCCGCGCAGGGGGACGGCGAGGTCGACATCACGGCGCTCGAGACGGCGCTGCGCGGGCGCTTCCAGCTCATCGTGCGCAAGGACATGCGCGCTCGCCTGGCCGCGCGGCGAGACCGCCACGCACTGGATCGCGATGGGCGCCGACAGCAACCTCACGACGGCGACGAAGATCGCCGTGCGCGAGGCGATCGCCCTCCTCGGCGACGTCTACCGGCTGCCGCGCGACGACGCCTACATGCTCGTCAGCACGGCGTGCGACGTGCGCATCACGCAGCTCGTCGACGGCACGATGGGCGCGCACGTCATGATCCCGAAGCGGCTGTTCACACGCGCGCCCGCGCGGCGCGAGGGGGGACGATGACGACCAGGCCCGCGGCCCGGCGCGCCTGCGCCGTCGCGTTAGGCACCCTCGCCGCCTGCGCCCCGAAGGGCGACGCCGGCCGCGCCGGCGACTCGGCCGCGCCCGCGCCGGCGGCCGCCGCGCCCGACACGGTCGGCGCGCGGCTCGCCGCCGCCGACGTCGCCGCGCTCCGCTGGCTCGCCGGCACGTGGCGCGGCACCGGCGACGTCGAGACGCCGTTCTACGAGCGCTACACGTTCGTGAACGACTCGACGATCGAGGTCCTCGGCTTCACCGACTCGACGCTCGCGACGGCGAACGACACCACCGTCTACTCGCTGCGCGACGGGCGCTTCGGCAACCACGACCGACCGTCGCGCTACGTCGCGACGCGCGCGACCGGGGACCGCGTCGAGTTCGGGCCGGTGACCGCGCGCAACGCCTTCGTCTGGCGCCGGGTGCGCGACGACGGCTGGGAGGCGACGATCCTGCCGCGGACGAGCGCCGGCGAGCCGGGGCGCGAGCGGCGCTACGCGATGGCCCCCTACCGCCCGTGACGCCCATGCCCATCTCCTCGTGCGCCGCCGCGCGTCGCCTGACGCTCGCCGCCCTGCTCGCGGCCGCCGGCCGGCTCGCCGCCCAGCCCGCGCCGACGCCCCATCAGGCGCTCGGCCGCGACGTCCTGCGCGAGCTCGTCGAGACGAACACCACCTACTCGTCCGGGAGCACGACCAGGGCGGCGGAGCGGCTCGCCGCGCGCTTCCTCGCCGCCGGCTTCCCGGCGTCGGACGTGCGCGTCGTCGGGCCCGACAGCGGCCTCGACGCGAAGGACAGGAATCTCGTCGTGCGCTACCGCGGACGCGGCGCGCGGCGACCGGTGCTGCTGTTAGGCCATCTCGACGTCGTCGAGGCGCGCCGCGACGACTGGGGTCGCGACCCGTTCGCGCTCGTCGAGCAGGACGGCCACTTCTACGGCCGCGGCACGCTCGACATGAAGGGGAGCGACGCGGCGTGGGTCGCCGCGCTGCTGCGGCTCAAGCAGGAGGGATTCGTTCCGGCCGGCGACTACGTGCTCGTGTTCACGGCCGGCGAGGAGGGGGGCGGCGGCTACAACGGAATCGGGTGGCTCGTCGCCCGCCGCCACGACATCCTCGACCGCGACCTGCTCGACGCCGACTACGCGCTGAACGCGGACCTCGGCGCCGGCGAGTGGCGCGACGGCAAGGGCGCCGTGCTGCACCTGCTGACGGCCGAGAAGCGCGCCTACTCGGTCACGCTCGCGGCGCGCAATCCCGGCGGTCACAGCTCGCTCCCCGTGAAGGACAACGCGATCACGCACGTCGCGAACGCGTTGGGCAGGATCGGCGCCCACGAGTTCCCGGCACGTACGACGCCGGTGACGCGCGCGATGTTCGCCGGCGACGCGACCCGCGAGCGCGGCGAGCTCGCCGCCGAGCTGCGCGCGGTGAGCGCGCCCGACACGCCCGACAGCGCTGCGGCCGCACGGCTCTCGGCGCGCTCGCCGTACTTCAACGCGATGCTACGCACCACGTGCATCGCGACGATGATGTCGGGCGGCCACGCGCGCAACGCGCTCCCGCAGCTCGCCACGGCGTCGATCGGCTGCCGCGTGCTTCCCGGCGAAGACCCCGCCGACGTCGTGCGAACGCTGCGCGGCGTCGTCGCCGACTCGGCCGTCGACGTGAGCGGGCCGGAGTCCGGCCCCGTCGCACTGCCGTCGGAGGTTCCACCGGCGCTCCTGCGTACCCTTCGGTCGGTCGCCGAGTCGGTGTGGCGCGGCGTGTCGGTGGAGCCGGCGATGGCCGCGTTCGCGACCGACGGCGCGACGCTGCGGCGCAACGGCGTGCCGTCGTTCGGCGTCAGCGGCTACTTCGCCGATCCGGCGAACCCCGCGGACGCGCGGGCGCACGGCCTCGACGAGCGGATCGGCGTGCGAGCGTTCTACGATCAGCTCGAGTACACCTACCGGCTGTTGAAGGCACTCTGAGCCCCCGTCAGGCGCCCACCCGGACGACGAGCGCCTTGCCGGCGTACGCCGCCGCGTCGACGCCGCGCGCCCGCGTGACGACTCGCCGCGCCCCGTTCGGCCACGTCACCTCGACGTCGACGCGCCGCACGTCGCCGAGCCCGACGTGCACCGGGAGGTCGCTCTGCGCGTCGTACCCGGAGCCGGTGTCGACGAGGCGGGTGCCTAACAGTCGTCGCGTCCCCGCCGCATAGACGCGCACCTCGGCGCCCGCCCGCGTCGCCCGGCCGCGGGGGTCGACGACGCGCACGGCGAGCGAGCGGCGCGTCGCTCCCGGCACGAGCGTGTTGCCCAGCACGAAGTGCATCCCGTCCGGCCGCACACCGGTGAGCGCGAGGTCGAGATCGCCGTCCCCGTCGAAATCGGCCCACGCCGCGCCGTGGTCGGCGTGCAGCGCGCGCACATTCGCCGGCGTCACGTCGTCGAGCCGTGTGCCGGTGTTGCGATACAGATAGTCCGGGTAGCTCGTGCCGCCGGTGACGGTGCCGTTGACGTACAGATCGAGCCAGCCGTCGTTGTCGACGTCCGCGAACGCGCACGTGTCGTAGCGTCCGTCGACGGCGACGCCCCACGCCGCCGACGCGTCGTCGAAGCGACCTCCGCGATTCAGGAACAGCCCGTTCGGCCCGTAGTTCGCGGCGAACAGATCGAGGCGGCCGTCGTTGTCGACGTCGGCGGCGCAGGGGCGTACGGTGCCGTTCGTGGCGTCGCGCGGCGCGCGCCCGCCCCACTGCACGCCGAGTGATTCGGCGACGTCGGTGAACCGGGTGCCGCCGCGGCCCGCGCGGTCGTTGCGATAGAGCGCGTTCGCGTCGCCGTCCATGTTCGCCAGGTACAGATCGAGGTCGCCGTCGGCGTCGAAGTCGAGCCACACGGCGCCGACACTCTTCCGCACGTCGGACAGTCCGGCCTCGGCGGCCACGTTCGTGAAGCGGCGGACGGGGGTCGGGAATCCGGTCGGCGCCTCGTTCCGGAAGAGCGCGTTCGGGCGGTCGCGGAAGGCGACGAACAGATCGAGATCGCCGTCGCCGTCGTAGTCGATCCACGCGGGCTGCCGCACCGCGCCCGAGTCGGTCGCGAGCGCGCCGGCGTCGCGCGTCACGTCGACGAACCGCCGCCCGTCACCCGGCGACGCGCCGGCGTCGTTGCGATAGAGACGGAGCACCGAGCCGCTCCCCGGCGCGTAGCCGACGAGCAGATCGGGGTCGCCGTCCGCGTCCCAGTCGCCCCACGCGGCGGCGCGCGTCGGCCGCGGATCGGCGACGCCGACCGTCGCCGCGACGTCGACGAACGTGCCGCCGTCGTTGCGGTACAGCCGGTTCGCCGCCCCGTTGAAGCCGACGAACAGATCGGCGTCGCCGTCGCCGTCGTAGTCGGCCCAGGCGTTCACGAAGGCGTTCCCCGCGGCGAACAGGTCGGTCTGCACCGGCTCGAACGCCGGCGGCTGCGCGGCGAGCGTCACGACGCTCGCCGCGCCGAGGAGCACGACGGTCCGGGCGCGCATCGAGACGCCGTTCGCTACGGCGTCGCCGACGCGCGCGGGAACTGCCCGTCGCGCATCGCGG
Source organism: uncultured Gemmatimonadaceae bacterium (assembly GCA_963843845.1). Taxonomy (GTDB): domain Bacteria; phylum Gemmatimonadota; class Gemmatimonadetes; order Gemmatimonadales; family Gemmatimonadaceae; genus Gemmatirosa. The sequence continues at coordinate 1,024,690 of CAWJMB010000002.1, forward strand.
CGTTGTAGGCGAACGACGCGAGGATCACCGACGCCTGCTTCAGCCCGTTCAGGTCCACGCGCTCGTAGAAATCCATGTTCGTGTGGTGCACGCGCGTGTCGTACTCGGCGTAGTCCTGGATCGTGTTGAAGCCGGGGAGTCCCAACGCGGTGAACGACAGATGGTCGGTGTTGCCGATCTTCTCGACGATGTTGCGGCGCGCGCCGAGGTCGGTGAACGGCGCGAGCCACTGATCGAAGATCGACTTGGCCGCACCGTTCCCCTCACTGTACCACCCGTAGATCGGCCCCGTCCCCGGATCGTTGTTGAGATAGACGGAGAACTTCGCGCGCGCCGCGGCGTTCGCGTCGCCGGCGTAGTGGCGCTGCGCGTACGCGCGCGAGCCGAGCAGCCCCTCCTCCTCGCCGCCCCAGATCGCCGCGCGGATCGTGCGCCGCGGCTTCACGCCGGTCGCCTTGAGAATGCGCATCGCCTCGATCAGCTCCGCGACCGCGTCGGCGTTGTCAGCCGCGCCCGTCGCCGAATGCCACGAGTCGATGTGGGCGCCCAGCAGCACGACCTCGTCGCCGATCGCCGGGTCGGTGCCCGGGATCTCCGCCAGCACGTTGTAGCCGAGCGTGTCCGCCGTGTGGTAGCGCGCGCGGACCCCGATCCGGAGCGTCGGCGTCGTCCACGCCTTCATCATGCGCACGATCATGTTGTACTGCTCCGACGCGACGATGAGCGACGGCACCGAGTTCTCCGGCGTGCTCGTGCGGCTGCCCAACACGAACATCGTCCCCTCGTTCCCTTCGGTCGGCCGCAGCACCGCCGCCGCGCCGAGCTCGCGCAGCGTCTGCATCATGACGGCGCGCGGGAGCGGTCCCGTCGCGTTGTTCGCCCGCGGCGCGCCGATCGGCACGGGCGTGTCGCTCAGCGTCGGCTGCAGGCGGTCTTTCGTGATGAAGAGCTCCTGCGGCTTCGTCGCGAGCACGATCGCGCCGCGGATCTGCGCGGCATGCGCGCGGACCGAGTCGACGTTCGCGAGGTCGCCGATGTAGACGGGCGTGCCGCTCACGATGTCCTTCGTCGACGGCGTCCACGCCTCGGCGTACGCGATGAGCGGCATGTAGCGCGGCGCCGTCAGCTCGGCGACCTGCCCCTCGAGCGTCCAGCCCTTGCCGAACGGCCACGACTCGAGGCGCACGTTGCTCAGGCCATAGTCGCGGAGCTTCTGCGCGGACCAGTCGACCGACTGCTTGAACGCCGGCGTGCCGGTGAGGCGGGGGCCGATGACGTTCGTGAGGTGGTCGAACAGTTGGACCACCTGCGAGCGGTTCATCCCCTCGTCGCGGATGCGGGCGAGGGTGGCGGCGTCCTGGGCGCGGGCGGGAGCCGCGAGCGCGAGGGCGGCGAGAGCGAGGAGCGCGGTGCGAGACATGGCGGGGCGGCTGGGCGGAGGGTTCAGCTCCGAATGTAGCCGGCGGGGCGGTGCGCATCGTTCGTGCGGGTGCCCGCCATTCCGGATGCGTCGCCCGCGTCGGGCGATGCTGTCGCATCACGTGTGTGATGCCACAGCATCGCCGGTCGACGTGCCGGGCGGCGGGGAGGCGGAACTCGAGCGGTGTCGCGAACAGCGCCGCGACGTTTCCGCCGGTCGATCAGGTCGGTGCGTCGCTCGTCGCTCAGTAGTGCCAGCTCGCGAAGTCCGTCCCCGCCGGCGCCGTGCGCCGCATCTGCGCGTCCATCTTCGTCAGCAGCTCCGCGGGACCCGGCCCCCAACAGTGCGGCGCCCGCGGCTGATAGACGATCTCGCCCGTCCACGTCGGCGCCGTCGCCGACTTCAGGAAGGTCTCCAGATGCGCGACGCCGTTCTCGAGGTAGTACGAGTCGTCCTCGCCGACGTAGACGTTGATCTTGTCGGCCACCTTCGGGCCCAACGTCGCCCAGTTCGTCTGCAGGATGTTCCGCAGGTCGTAGTGCTCCTTCCAGTACTGCGCGACCGACTTGTCGATGACGCCGGTCCGCTTGTCCCAGATCGGCTTCGGATAGCCGTCCGCGCCGACGGGACTGTACGTCGCCTCCCAGATGTCCCACTGTCCGCCGGACCGTGAGTGATCGCCCGAGACGTACTCGTACCAGTTCTCGTCTTTCATCATCGCCAGGATGTTGCCATCCGGCTGGCGACGGGTCGGGCGGTCGACCTTCATCCAGCCGCGGTCGAACCAGTAGGCGTTCGTGTCGCCGTAGACGTCGACGATCTGGTGGTAGCGGAAGTCGACGCCGTCGGGGCACAGCGACCAGGTGCCGCCGTAGAAGTCGGGGTACATCACCTGCTTCGCGAGCGAGATCCAGCCGCCGGTCGAGCCGCCCGTCAGCAGTCGCGCCCACGGCTGGCCGATCGCGCGGAACTGCGACTCGATCGCGGGGATCAGCTCCTGCATGATCGCGTCGCCGTACGGCCCGTTGTTCGCCGAGTTGACGCCGTACGAGTCGTCGTAGTAGGGCGACGGGTGCTGGATCGTCGCGGCGATGACGCGCGGCGTGCCGCCTGCCGCCAGATCCGGCACCGCACCCATGCGCGACGGCCGCAGCGAGAAGTGCCCCTCGTCGTAGACGATCGGGTACTTCGCGGTCGGGTGCTCGTCGTAGTCCTTCGGCAGCGTGACGACGGCGCCGAGGTAGATGGGGTGCCCCCACCACTTCGTGAGGATCGCGCTCTGCATCCTGATGCGGCGTACGTTCCCCGAGTCCTTCGGCACGACGATCGGCGGGATGACCTTGTTCGCGACGAGGGCGATCGGCGTCGACGCGGCAGGGTCGAAGCGCACCTTCACCGGTTCGCCGTACAGGTTCCCCGGCGACCGCTTCCAGTTCTGCCCCTCCCACTGATCCATGTGCAGCCACACCGTGTGGCCGTCGGCGCGCGCGAACTTCGTGTAGACGTTCACGAACGGCTGCACCCAGTACTCGCCGGCCGGAATGTCGCGGAGCGAGCGCGCGGGGTAGCCGAACGTCGACGCGTCGACGACGGCCGCGTTCCCTGCGGCCAGCTCGCTCACGTTGACGCCGAAGAGCGGGACGCCGGTCTCACCGGTCTGCTGGATCGGTGTACGCTGTCCGTCGTTCGTGCGGCTGATCGCGACGTAGACGCGGCCGGTGATCGGGGCGGCGTGCGCGTCAGGGGTGAACGTGACGGTGAAGCGCGGACCACGCGGCGGCGCGGCTTGCGCGCCGAGGAGGGTGCCGGTGGTGAGGATGCCGATCGCGAGGGTGCCGACGCTCAGCGCGGCGAAGGCGAGTGACGGGCGACGCATGAAGGCAGGCTGAGGAGCGAGGGCGAACGTGTCCGCGCTCACCGGTCGGGCGGCCCCGGTGCCAGGCCGCCCGACCGGCGGAGGAGCGTCAGGCGGCGCCGGGCACCGCGATGGGCGCCGCAGCCGGCGAGACGCCCGCCACGCCAGGACGCGTCCCACCTCGCGGCCAGTATCCGCGCGACGGCTCGGCGCGGCGGACCAGCAGCTGGTCGTAGTACGCGACGACGCGGTCGCGTACGTCGTCCTGCGTGTCGTCGTCGCCGACGCGGAACGGCGCGAACCGCTGGTGCGACTCGGCCGAGACGATGAACCACCACCACCGCTCGCTCGACGCGCGGCGGACGATGTCGACCGAGCAGGTGAACGTACGCCCGCCGTCGATGAACACGAACGGGTCGAGCTCTCTCGTCTGCTTCTCCATCAGTCCTCCGGGACGAAAGAGCCGGTGTGGCGACGTACGAGGACGCGCCACACCGGCTTCACGCGGACGCGACGGATGTCGCGTCCGATCGGCTACGCTCAGCGCGAGACGACGTTCTCAGCGGCCGGGCCCTTCTGGCCGGGGACGACGTCGAACTCGACCTGCTCGCCTTCGGCGAGCGACTTGTAGCCCTGCTTCTGAATCGCCGAGTGGTGCACGAAGCAGTCTTTCGACCCGTCGTCAGGGCTGATGAATCCGAAGCCCTTCGCGTCGTTGAACCACTTCACTTTTCCGGTCGTACGCATGGAACCTACTCCTGCACGTGTAGTTGAAGTGCGACGGCGCACCGCGGCGTGGACAAAAAAGAGGCCCCGCGAGAGCGATGGCCTCTGTCCATTGGCGGTGTATGCGCGGCGCGCATGTGTCGCACCTGCATCTTAACGGATCGCGCTCGCTCGTGCAATACGCTCCGACAGATCGCCGACCGCGACGCCGAGCGCGGCGCGCGTGCCGATGTACTTCGCCTCGAGCTCGGCGAGCTTCTGGCGCGCCTCGAGCACGGCGCGCTCGCGCAGGTTGACGACGAGCAGCGAGCTCTCGCCCTGCTCGAAGCGCCGCTGCTCTCCTCGCAGCAGCTGCGACGCCTGCGACACGGCGAGGCGCTGCACGTCGAGCACCGCGACGAGCGTCGACAGCTCGTTCACCGTCGCGCGCACGTCGAGCTCGACGTCGCGGCGGGCGCGCGCGACGTCGAGCTCCTGCGCCTCGAGCTTCGCGTCCGCCTGCCGCAGCTTGCCGCGCTCTTTCATGAACAGCAGCGGCGACTTGAACGACCCGCCGAGCGCGTAGCTCTGCCCGCCGGGGCTGGCCAGCGCCCCGACGTCGCGCTGCGGGGCGATCGAGTTCAGCGTCACCTCGGCGAACGGAATCACTCCCTGCCGCGCGAACGTGCGGCCGGCGGCGGCGCCCTCTTCCTTCGCCTCCGCCTTCACGACGTCGGGGTGGCGCTCGACGGCCGCGCGCAGCCACGCCGGCAGCGCCGCGGAGTCGAGCGGCGCCGGCTCGAGTCCGGCCGCGGTCGGCGCCGCGTCGGGGGGCAGCGCGATCGGCGACGCACGCTCGTCCCACAGATAGGCGCTCACGCCCAACGCGGTCGCGTAGCGTGCGCGCTCGGCCTCGTAGCGCGCGACGAGGCGGCGCTGCACCTCGAGCCGCGCTTCCACCGTGTCGATCGGCGCGGCCTCGCCGCGCGCGACGCGCGCCCGCACCGCGACGAGCCGGAACTCGGCGAGCTGGACGCCTTCCTGCGCCACGGCGAGCACGCGCGAGGCTTCGTACCACGCCGCGTAGTCCTTCGCCGCCGAGAGGAGGAGCTTGTTCAGCGAGGCGCGCTGCTCGCCGTCGGCGACCGACGCCTGCGCGCGGGCGATCGCGAGGGCGTTGCGTCGCTCGTCGGTCAGCACGCGCTGGCCCAGCGGGACGCCGAGCCCGAGCTTGAAGATGCCCGCGCGCGGCGTGTAGCGGTCCGCCGCGATGCGCGGCCCGCTGGCGCGCTCGTACGCGAGCTTCACGTCCGATCCGACGACGGGGAGCGGGACTTTCGCTTCGGCCGTCAGATAGTTGAAGTACGTCGAGCCGAGGAACGCCTTCTGGTCGAGCGACGCGCTGAGCGTCGGGTCGAACGCGCCACGCGCCTCGAGCACCGCGCCGCGCGCCTGCTCGGCGCCGAGCCGCGCCTGACGCGCCGCGGGGTGCGTGGCGAGCACCCGCGCGGCGAACTCGGCGAACGGCAGCGGGCGTCCCGAGTCGGGGAGGGCGGGGGTGTCTGAAACCTGCGCGCCCGACGATCGGGCACCGACCGACGCCGCACATGCCGCGACCATCACACGCGCCGCGATCCGACGGCTCCGCATCACGCCTTCGCTCCTTTCCCGCCCGTCGCGCCCTTGCCCTCGTCGTCGAACGGCCGCGCGACCGACGGCGGGAAGCCGTTCAGCTGCCGCCAGACCTCGTACCAGACGCGCACCTCGCGCAGCATCGCCCAGCCGTAGACGCCCGAGCCGATCCGCACCTGCCGCGGCCACGCCTCGTCGGTCGAGTCGGGGGTCACGCGAGCACGCGGAAGCGGCCGTCGCGCGCCGCGACGCGGTCCACGACGGCGACGCGCCCGCCGAAGGTGCCGACGCTCACGCTCGGCCACCCGGCGAACTGCAGCGCGGGCCAGCCGTCGAACTGCAGGCGCACCTTGTCGCCGGTCCGGAGGAGCGGCACGTCCATCGCTCGCACGTACAGCTCGACCGCCTGCTCGGGCTCCGCCGGCTGCACGGTGACGATCGGGTCGCCGGCCTTCACCGTCTGGCCGAGGCCGACCTGCTGCGCCTGAACGACGTAGCCGTCCTGCGGCGCGGTGATGACGCGGAACGCGGCCCGCGCGCGGAGCGACGCGACTTTGTTGGCGAGCTTCGCGACCTCGGCGTCGCCGTCGTTCGCCTCGGCGAGCGTCTTCGCGCGGTCGGCGCGCGCCTTCACGATCTCCTTCCGATACTCCGCGGCGACGGCGCGCACGTCGATCCGTGCGTTCGCGAGGCCGGCGCGCTTGTCGGCGAGGTCGGCGAACGCCTTCTGCGCCTTGATCTGCGCCGTCTGCAAGTCGTTCGTGGACGAGAGCCCGTCGGCGGCGAGCGCCTGGCGGCGACGAAGCTGGTCCGCGGCGACCGCGCTGTCGGCGGCCGCCGCGCGCACCTCGGCCTCGTACTGCCCGATCTTGTTCTGCGTCTGTTCGAGCTTCAGCACGAGTGCCTGCTCGAGCGCGCGCCCCTGCGCGTCGAGCGCCGAGGCGGCGCGGCGCTTGTCGGCGACCGAGGCGGTCTTCGAGGCGCGCTGCGACTCGGTGTTCGGCACGAGATCGGGGTCGAGGTAGTCGTCCTTGATCTCGGAGATGCGGGCGATCGGGTCGCCGCGGCGCACGAACTGTCCTTCGCGGACGTACCACTCCCGGATCTGCCCGTCGATCGCGCGCGGGCAGCGTCATCGGGCGGTCCTGCGGGCGCAGCGCGGTCACCGTCCCGGTTCCCTGCACGTTCTGCTGCCAGGGCAGGAAGAGCGACGCGAGGAGGACGACGCCGACCAGCGCGAGACCCAGCGGAAGAACGCGCGGTGGCCTCGCCCCGTCGCGAGCGCCGTCGGCGCGTAGAGGCGCAGCGGCCGAGCTCTCGCTCGACCGCTTCGGAGCCGAGCGGCTCGATGTCGTGAGGCCATGGGCCGGGACGTCGGATAGCGGGGGGCGGCGGGACCGCGCCCCAGGCCGCACGAGCCTGGAGGAGCGGGGTGTCGTTCGCCAGCTCTCGAAGCGGCCGTCGCGGACCACCGCCCACCGTCGAGCACGAGCACGCGGTCGCACGCCGCGAGGTAGGCCGGGTCGTGCGAGACGAGGAGCAGCGTCCACGGCGCGCGCGGGTCGGTCATGCACTCGACCAGGTGCTGGCGGCAGTCGGGCTCGACGTTCTGGTAGTAGTCGTCGACGAGCACGAGGCGCGGGCGTCCGGCGACGGCCTGGGCGACGAGCAGGCGGCGCACGACGTGCGTCGGCAGCTCGCGGCCGCCGTTGCGGACGACCGTGCGGAGGCCGCGCGGCTGCGCCTGCAGCCACTCGCTGAGCCCGACGCGTTCGGCGGCGCGGAGCACGTCGTGCGCGCACACGTCGGGGCGCCCCACGGAGACGTTCTCCTCGACGGTGCCGTCGAACAGGTCGGTGGGCGAGAGCAGCTGCCCGACCGCGCCGCGATACTCGGCGCGGTCCAGCTCGCGCAGCGGCACGCCGTTGACCGCCGCGCTCCCCTCGTATCCGTCGAGCAGGCCGCCGAGGAGCGGAGGAGCGTGGTCTGGCCGCTCCCCTCGTAGCCCGGTGATGCCGAGCCGCTCGCCGGGCGAACGCGCGCAGCGTGAGGCCGCGCGAGCGCCGAGCGGCGCGCATGGCGCGTAGCGGAGCGTCAGCGTTGCGCTCGAGCGTGAGCGCCATGCCGGGCGCCGAGGCGCGCCGAGCGGCGCCGCGGGGAGCACCGCCCGCCGGCTCGAGCGCGAGGTCGGTCACGTGCCCGAGCTTGTCGACGGCGGTCAGCACGTCGTAGACGGTGGGCGAGCGACGAGACGAGCTTCTCGATCCCCGCGAGCACGGTGACGATGACGATCTCGCTCGCGACGAACTGGCCGAGCGTGATCTGGTTGCCGTGACGAGCGCGATGCCGAGGACGAGCAGCGCCCCGACGATGAGCGTGCTTGAAAGCCGATGAGCGCGACCGCCTGCTGCACGAGCACGCGGAAGTGCGACTTGCGGTACTTGAGGTAGCCGCCCAGCAGCTCGTCGATGCGCTCGACGGGGAGCGAGGAGCGGCCGGCGAACTTGAACGCGGTGTTCGCGCGCGCGACTTCCTCGAGCCAGTGGACGATGCGGTACTTGTACTTCGATTCCATGAGGCTCGTCGCGAGCCCCTTCGGACCGGTGACCCAGAACAGCAGCGCGAGCAGCAGCGCGAGCGCGAGCGCCGAAGAAGGTGAAGTACGGGTGATAGAGCATGAGCAGCACGAGCCCGAACAGCACGGTGAGCAGCGCCGACGAGAAGTCGAGCAGCAGCTTCGCGAGCGACTTCTGGATCGTGACCGTCTCGAAGAAGCGGTTCATCAGCTCCGGCAGATTCTCGCGGAGCGATACGTCGAAGCGGAGGCGCGGCACGCGGAAGCTCAGGTCGAGCGCGGCGCGCGCGAAGACGCGCTGCTGGATGCTCTCGACGACCGAGAGCTGCGTCAGCTGCAACACGCCGACACCGATCGTGCCCAGCACGACGAAGGCGACGAGGAGGAACGTCGGCTGGAGCAGCATGCGTCCCGAGACGAGCTGCACGATCTGCTGGATCGAGAGCGGCAGCGCGAGCGAGAAGAGACCGGCGAGCGTCGCGTAGCCGAACACGAGCCACACGTCGCGCCGCTCGCGGACGAGCAGCGTCCACAGCCGCGCGTGCGGCGGCTCGGTGGTGTGCGCGTCGAGCGTCGTGCCGTGCGCCCGCTGCGGCGCCGCCGCGGGGTGCGTCTCGGTGCGTCGGGTCGTGAGGGCCGCGTCCGTCCGCACGCCGACGAACAGCCGTCGCTCGGCCGTGGCGAGGCCGTCGTCGGTCGGCGCGGGGCCGAGGATGGCGTCGAGACTCGTGACGAGCGAGGCGGCGGGGACGCGCACCGGGCGCTGCTCGCCGGTAGCGTCGACGAGGTGACCGGCGACGTCCGGCCCCATGCGCCGGTCGAGCACGACGGTGGCGGGGCGCTCGCCGGCGCGCCCGAACAGCAGGAGCGGAAACGCGTCCTCGGCGACCAGCGCCTCGAGCGCCGCGAGATCGCGCGCGAGGAGGGTGACGCCGGAGTGCCCGACGAAGGTCGCGACCTGAGCGTGCAGCTCGTCCAGCGACGACGGCGGGGCGGCGACGCGTCGAATGTCGGCCGCCCACGTCGTCGGGTCGGGGTCGATGCCGAGCGCGAGGAGCGTGAGCTGCGAGATGGCGGCGGCGTGCCGAGTCGGCATGACGTACGAACGAGGCGAGAGGCGAGCGACGACGTACCAGCGCCGCGTCAAATACGAATATCAGTTCGCGTTATTCGTTGCGCAAGTTGTGAATCGCGTCATGCCGTGCATATTTCAGGGTATGTCCACCACCCGCTCGCCGCGCGTCGGCACGACCTGGACGTTCCTCACGAACCACGCGCACGTGCTGCTCTGTCTCGCGCGCGATCCCGAGATGCGGCTGCGCGACGTCGCCGACGCTGTCGGCATCACCGAGCGCGCGGTGCAGCAGATCGTCGCCGATCTCGAGGCCGCGGGTGTGCTGGAACGGGAGCGGCACGGGCGCCGGAATCGGTACACCCTCCACGCCGACACTCCGCTCCGGCATTCGCTCGAAGCGCACCGCTCGGTCGGCGATCTCCTGGCCCTCGTGCCATAGGCCGCCCAGCGGACGGAGCGCCGGCCGCGTATTGACGCCACGACGCGCGTCGCAAGAGTTCTGGCCCAGCTGGCGAACGTCTCACTCGGGAACGCCGACGTACCGACTTCCATGACTACGACCCTCATCCGCTCCCGTCTGACCGCGGCCGCGCTCGCGACCGTGTGCGTCGCCGCGCCGCTCGCCGCGCCGTTCGCCGCGCCGCTGTCCGCGCAACCGGCCTCCCCGGCGTCCGACTCGACCGACGCGACGATCCGCGGGCTCGTCGCCCGGCTCGACCTCGACCGCTACAAGGCGACGATCAAGGGGCTGACGCAGTTCGGCGATCGGCGGCAGGGCACCGATCGCAACCGCGCCGCCGTCGACTGGATCGAGGCGCAGCTCAAGAGCTACGGCTGCACGCCGACGGCGCGCATCACGTACGACTACACGCCGCCCGCGCCCGCGCCGCGCCCCGCCGCCGCTGCGGGGGCGACCGCCGCGCCGCGTCCGCCGGCCAACCGCGACGCGGCGCCAGGGGGGCGGCCGGCTGCGCGGGAACCGTGCACGCACCGGCGTGAACACCGACTCGCTGCGCCAGCCCGACGCCGCGCTTCGCGCGCTGAACAGCCAGCCGACGACGCCGGGCGCAGCGACAGGAGGTCTACTGCACGAAGGTCGGCACGACGCACCCCGACGAGATGTACATCGTCGGCGGCCACATGGACGGCCACGGCTGGGGCGAGGCGGCGAACGACGACGGCTCGGGAACGGCGATCGTGATGGAGCTGGCGCGCATCTTCAGCAGCCCCGACGTGAAGACCGACCGCTCGATCCGCTTCGTGCTCTGGAACAACGAGGAGACGGGGCTCAACGGCGCGCGCGCCTACGTCGAGCAGCGGCAGGCGCTGCAAGGGCAAGGAGGAGCCGGCAGGCTCGGGGCAGTATCCGGAGCCCAAGTGGCTCGGCATGATCCAGCACGACATGATGATGTTCGACCACGGCATGCCGCGCGCCGACGGCACGATGAGTCCCGAAGCAGCGCCCCGAAGCCGACGTGAACATCGAGTTCCAGATCGAACTCGAAGATGGCGCTCGGCTCGCAGGCGCTCGCCTGGGCGCTCCACGCGGCGAACGAGAAGTACGCGACCGACTACCCGGCGGCGGTCGGTCCGCACATGACGAACACCGACTCGGGGCCGTTCCAGGACATCATCCCGTCGATCAGCCTGCGCGAGAACGAGCGCGGCTCGCAGATCGGCAGCCGGCTGGGATCCGCACTGGCACCAGCCGACCGACGTGTTCTCGACCTTCAGCGACAAGGACTTCCGGCTCGGCCTGAACGCGGCGCAGACGACGCTGGGCGGGCTCGCGACGCTGACCGGGGCGAAGGTCGTACGGTAGGCGCGCGTCAGGCGCCGCCGGCCGATGCGGCGCCGCGCGCCAGTACGTCCGCCGGCGTGAGCCCGCGCGCACGCAGCTCGCGAATCGACAGCGCGTCGTGCCGCTTCGCGAGCCGCCGTCCCGCCGCGTCGCGGACGAGGGGCAGGTGACACCAGGCGGGCGGCGCGGCGCCTAACGCGTCGTAGAGCAGGAGCTGACGCGCGGTCGACTTCAGCAGGTCCTCGCCGCGCACGACCTCGGTGACATGCATCGCGATGTCGTCCGCGACGACCGCGAGCTCGTAGGCCGGCACGTCGTCCTTGCGCCACACGACGAAGTCGCCGAAGTCGACGCCCGCCGTGAACGCCTGCGGGCCGCGCGTCGCGTCGTCGAAGCGGACGACCTGGCCGTCCGGCACGCGAAAGCGCCACACGCTCCCAGCCGGCGAGTCGGCGTCGTTGCCCGTGCCCCACGGCGTGCGCAGCGCGGGCGGGAAGATCGGCTCCGCATCCTCGTCGTCGTCGTGCGGCGCGTGGGCAGCGTCGCGCACGTCGCGCCGCGACACCGCGCTCGGGTAGACGAGGCCGGCGTCGCGCAGCCGGCGCCAGACGTGCTCGAACACCGTGCGCCGCTGCGACTGGTAGATCGGTCCCTCGGTCCATCGCACGCCGAGCCAGCGCAGGTCCTCGATCACGCGCCCGGTCCACTCGGCGCGGCACCGCAGTGGGTCGAGGTCCTCGATCCGCAACACGAGCTCCCCGGCCGCGTCGACGGCGCGCTGGTACGCGGCGACGAACGTTCTCGCGTGACCGGCGTGCAGATCGCCGGTCGGCGTCGGGGCGATGCGCCCGCGGTACGTCACGGCACGCGCGGCTGCCTGACGGCGGCGCGCGACGCTCAGGCGCGCGGCGGCGCGACGAACCGCCGCGACTGCCGCTCGTAGCCGTGCGCGAGCGCCAGCACCGTCGCGTCGTCTCCCGGCAACCCGACGATCGAGAGATTGAGCGCCGGCATCCCGTCCGCCCCGAGCCCCGCGGGCACCGAGACTTCCGGCAGCCCGAGCCAGTTGCCGTAGCCGAGCGGTGTGCGCACGTCCGGCCACGGATCGGTGGCGCGCGGCGCGTCGAACGGCATCGTCGGGTAGACCATGGCGGTCACGCCGGCGGCGCGCATCGACGCCGCGAGCGCCGCGACGGCGTCGGCGCGCGAGCGGGCGAACGAGCGGCCCGCGGGGTCGTCCGCCATCGGTCGCTCGAGCAGCGGCGCGCACGCCTCGTACGTCTCGGGGAGCACGCTGTAGAAGGCGCGGTAGGCGGCGTAGCCGCGGCGGATCGCGTCGCGCGCCGCGGTCGCGTCGCCCGTGCGGCGCGCGAAGTAGTGCAGCAGCGCGTTCGCCGTCGGCGCCGGCGAGTTCGCGTTCAGCGCCGCCCCCCCGAGCCGGTCGAGGGCTCGCCGCGCGCACGCGCCGATTCGGCGAACCGGTCGCGGTAGTTCACGCGCGTGACCGCCGGGTCGAACGTGTCGACGGTCGCGCCGGCCGCACGCAGGTCGCCGAGCGCGCGGTCCCAGACGCTCAGCGCCTCCGGCGTCATCTGCGCGCGCGGCGCGTGACTCTCGACGACGCCCAGCCGCGCGCCGGCGAGCGCGTCGTCGCGACGCGCCGTGAGCGGACCGCCGCGCCGCGCTCCGGTCAGCGCCAGCGGGTCGCTCGCATCTGGCCCGGCGATCGCGGCGAGCAGCAGCGCCGCGTCGGCGACCGTGCGGGCGAGCGGTCCGTGCGTGTCGAGGTACGGCCACGTCGGGATCACGCCGGTGCGCGGCACGAGCCCGAACGTCGGCTTCATGCCGACGACGCCGGTGAACTGCGCGGGGATGCGGTTGGAGCCGCCGTCATCGGTGCCTAACGCCGCGAACGCCAGGCCGCCGGCCACGGCGACGGCGGAGCCGGCGCTCGAACCGCCTGGCGTGCGCACGCCGCTCCGGTCGTACGGGTTCAGCACCTGGCCGGTGTGGCTGCTCGTGCCGTTGCCGCGGTACGCGAAGTCGTCGGCGGCGGTCTTCCCCAGTACGACCGCGCCGGCGGCGCGCAGCCGCACGATCTCGAGCGCGTCCTGCCGAACGGGCTCCGGGAAGAGCCGCGCCCACTCCGCGCTCGATCCGGTGGTCGGCAGTCCGGCCATGTCGTAGATCGACTTCGCGAACACCGGCACGCCGTCGAGCGGGCCGCGCACACGGCCAGCCGTCAGTCGCGCGTCGGCCGCGCGCGCGTCGGCGATCGCCGACTCCGACAGCGCGTCGATCGCGCGCCACCGCATCCCCTCGGCGCGGCAGCGCGCGAGCGCACGCTCCGTGACCTCGACCGCGGTCCACGCGCGACGACGGCGCCCAGCCTGGTACTCGGCGATCGTGCCGTCGAGCGGGTCGTCGACGGCGCCCGGCAGCAGACCGTCGAGCGGCAGCGCGGCGAGCGCGGCGAGCTGCGCGATCGCTTCGCGACGAGTCGGTGACATCGGTCGGAGTGTGGGAGAATCGGGCCCCTCTTTTTTGACAGGAGGAACAGAAGGGCGGCAGGAACGGGAAGGCCTGCCGGAGTGCTCGTTCTGCTGTCCCTTCTGTTCCTTCTGTCAGATCAATCAGGCACGATCGACACGGCCTGCACGCGCTTCAGCAGTTCGGCGATCGCCGCCTCGAGCTGCTGGTCGCGCCCGGCCGCGACGGTGCCGTAGTCGTTGCGCACGAGCACGTCGGGCTCCGTCTGCAGGTTCTCGAGATACCGTCCCGTGGTCGCGTCCTTCACGCCGACGGCCGGCACGCCCCAGCGCACGCCGTCGTTCAGCGACTCCCATCCGGCGAACGTGCACGTTCCGGGGGTCGGCATGCCGATCAGCGTGCCCAACTTCTGCTGCTTGTAGGCGTACGCGAAGCAGTGCCCGTCGCTGTAGTTCGCCTCGTTCGCGAGCGCGACCGTCGGGCGCGTCCAGCGGAAGTTCGGCTCGTAGCCCGTGCTGCGCGTGTCGGTCGTGTAATCGAAGAACTTCGAGCCGCTCAGGAACATCGCGAGGTCGGCGACGAGATCGCCGCCGCCGTTGAAGCGCGTGTCGATCACGACGCCTTTGCGCGTCGCGTACTTGCCCATGACTTCCTCGAACGTCGTGCGGTACGCGCCGTCGTTCATGCCCGGGATGTGCACGTAGCCGAGCGCGCCGCCGCTCGCCCTGTCGACCTCGTCGGCGTTGCGGCGCACCCAGCGCGCGTAGAGCAGGCGGCCTTCCTCGGCGGGCGAGATCGGCTTCACGACGATCTCGGTCGTCGCGGCGCGGCTCTGCCCCGCGCCTCCCGACGGGTCCGAGACGGTGAGCAGCACGCGCTTGCTCGCCTTCCGGTTCAGCAGCTCCGCCACGTCGCGCGTCGGCGCGATGACGTCGCCGTCGATCGCGGTGATGATCGCGCCCGGCCGGAGCGTCACGTCGCTGCGATCGAGCGGACCGCCCTTCACCACCTCGGCGACCTTCGCGCCCGCGCCGGTCCACGCGGGGTCGAACAGGAGGCCCAACGACGCCGTCGCGTCGTCGGTCGGCGACGACGCGTTGAACGTCGCGCCGCTGTGGCTGATGTTCAACTCGCCCAACATCTCGGCGAGCAGCTCGGCCATCTCGAAGTTGTTGCCGACGTGCGGCAGGTACTTCGCGTACACGGGGCGCAGCGCGATCCAGTCGACGCCGTGGTACCCCTTCGAGTAGAACGTGTCGCGCGTGCGGCGCCAGACGTGGTCGAACATCGCCGCGCGCTCGGCATCCGCATCGGTCGACGCCTCGCCACTGATGCGCACGACCTCGCGCTTCGGCGTCCCCTGCGACGGGTCGAGGCGCGACACGGTGCTGTCGGCGAGGAGGTAGAGGAACTTCTGCTCCCGGTCCCACGCGAGCCCGCCCCCGTTCGCGTCGAGCGGCAGCAGCATCTTCGTCTCGCGCGTGCGCAGGTTCGTCGACCAGAGGTTGAGCCCCTTCTCGAAGCGCGCGAGGTAGTAGAGCGACTCGCCGTCCTTGCTCAGCAGCGCGTCGCTCATCGACGCCGAGGCGACCGTGAGCCGCGCCTTCCGCATGTCGATGTTCTCGAGATCGAGCGCGATCGGGCGACGCGTCGCCGCCGGCGGCGCGCTGTCGACCGGTGCCGTCGAGTCGCGCGACGACTTCCTCGCCTGCTCCTCGGCCTCCTTCACGAGCGCGAACTCGTCTTTCGTCAGACGGAAGCGCTCCCACGCCTCGCGGTCGAAGAACATCGCGTACGCGTCCTGCTGCGCGCCGCCGCCCTGGGCGACCGCCTTGAGCCCGTCGCGGTTGCTGAACCACATCATCGCCTTGCCGCCGAGGATCCAGCGGCCGCGCGCGTCGTTGAAGCCGCTCTGCGTGAGGTTCACGACCTGCCCGCTGCCGTCGGCGCGCACGAGACCGACTTCTCCCGGCGCGATGCCCGGGACGTCGAAGTCGAACAGGATCCACTTCCCGTCCGGGCTCCACTGAAAGAAGTGATCGTTCCCGAACAGCTCCTTCTCGGTGAGGAGCACCCTGGACTGCCGCGTCGCGAGGTCGAGGACGCGCAGCGTGTTGCGGTCTTCGAGGTAGGCGAGCGACTTCCCGTCGGGGGAGAAGCTCGGGTGCGTGTTCTGCCGCGCGTTCGACACGAGAGGCGCCTCGCGCACGACGGTCGACGCGAAGAAGTACGGCTCCGCGTCGCGCGTGCGCCGCGCTTCGTAGATCGCCCACGTCCCGCCGCGCTCCGACGCGTAGACGATCGACTTGCCGTCCGGTGCGAACTCGACGCCCGTCTCCGCTTCCGGCGTCGTCGTCAGGCGCTTCGTGCCCGCGCCGTCGGTCGAGTTCACGTACACGTCGCCGCGATACACGAACGCGATCTCCTTGCCGCTCGGCGACACGGAGAGTCCCTGCGCGCCGCCCGTGACGGCGAGCACGCGGTCGCGATTCCCCTTGTCGTCGGCTGCGACGACGACGCGGACACGCGACGGCGTTCCGTTCGGCGCCATCGTGTAGATCCCGCCGTCCCACCCGAACGCCAGCGTGCCGTCGTTCGCGATGCTGAGGAAGCGAACGGGAACGCCGGTGAACGACGTGAGCTGCCGCGTCGCGCCGCCGTCGCCACCCTGCCCTGCGCCGGCCGACGGCATCAGGCGATGCACGTTGAACGTGCCGCTCGCCTCGCTCAGGTAGTAGAGCGCCCCGTTCGCGCCGAGCACCGGGTTGCGATCCTCGCCGGCGAACGACGTCAGCTTGCGGTGGTTCCCGGTCCGCGTGTCGTAGCTCCAGATGTCGCGGGCGATCGCCGACGTGTGATGCTTGCGCCACTGGTTCTCGCCCCCTTTCCGGTCCTCGTACACGAGCGTGCGTCCGTCGGCGCTCGTGCGCACGTTCTCGGCGGGGGTCGTGAGCAGTTGGATCGGGCGGCCGCCGGTCGACGACACGGCGTACAGCTCGGGCTGCGCCGCCGTCGGATACTGCCGGTTGCTCGCCGCGTCCTGCCGTGCCGCGCCGAAGAGCAGCTGCCGGTCGTCGGCCGAGAACGTGTACGGGTACTCGGGGGCGGAATGGAACGTGAGCCGCGTCGGCGTGCCGCCGGTGGCGGCGACCACGTACACGTCGAAGTTGCCGTGCCGGTCGGACGCGAACGCGAGGCGTGAGCCGTCGCGGCTCCACACCGGCATGACGTCGTTCGCTGCGTGCGACGTGAGCGGGACGGCCGTGCCGCCGCTCGCCGGGACGGTGTAGACGTCGCCCTTGTACGTGAACGCGATCGTCCGGCCGTCGGGAGAGATCGCGGGGTAGCGCATCCAGCTCGCGCCGTCGGCGGACGTGGAGGGGCGCTGGGCGAACGGCGTGGCCGGCGCGAGCAGCGCGGCGACGAGAGCGAGGCGCTTCATGGGGCGGGGAGCTGGCGAGTCGGGCGGGGTACGCACACGATAACGCCGCTCGTCGAGCGCCGCTTCTCGCCGACCGCTCACGCAGCCGATCGCTAGCGCAGCCGCTCGCTCACCATGCGCCGGAACGTGCCGTCCTCGAGGTACCGCTTGAGGTACCGCCCCGGGCACCCCGTGTCCGCATACTCGTAGTGACCGCCGATCCGGTCCGGCGGCAGGTCGAACTCGGTCAGCGCCCACGCCATCAGATCGGCGATCGCGTTCAGCTGCGCCGGCGTCGGCTCCTGCCGGTCGTAGTTCCCGAGCACGCTGATGAGGAAGTGTCCGCTCGGGTCGTAGCTCGTGTTCGTCTCGCCGATGTAGCGCCAGTCGCGCCCCTCGAACACGCGGCCGTCGAGGTCGAGCAGGTAGTGGTACGGCACGTCCCACCAGTTGCGGTCCCGCGCGCCCCACGCTTGCAAGGCGCGCAGCTTCGCCGCCGGGTCGTCGGCGGGCCGGAGCGGCTGGGCGCTGCCTTCGTGGTGCAGGGTGACGTGCGTGATGCGGTGCGGGATGCGGAGCCGCATCGCCGCCCCGCCCGCGCTGTCCGACTCCGCGATCGCGCGCGGCAGCGACGCGACCGTCGCCACCTCGAGCGCGACGAGCCCCGCGCCGAGCTCGCCCGGCCCGTAGACGGCGACGACCGCGACGTGGACGCCGTGCCACGTGAACGCCGAGCCTTCTCGCGCGTCGCGCTCGTCGCGGGCGCCGCCGACCGCGAGCCGCAGCCGCGCCACGTCCACCGGCCGGGTGCCGACCGTGTCGACGCGCGTGCCGAGCACCGTGACGGTGAGATCGTGAAAGGCGAGCGAGTCGCCGGCCGCGCGGTTGCGCCGCGTCGCGTCGGCCGCGTAGCCGAGCGGAGGCTGCGACTCCCACGCGGCGTGTGGGACGACGCGCGGCGGTGCGTCGGACGCGCGCGGGCGTCCGGCGCAGCCGGACAGTGTGGCGAGGAGCACGACGGAGGACAGGACGCGACGCATCACGACACGATAACGCACCGCACGTTAAGCTACGACCCGCCTCCACCGACGCCGCCACATGACGCTCACACTCACGCTGCAAGACTTCAAGGACGCCCGCGCGCGCATCGCGCCGCACATCAAGCGCACCCCGCTGCTCACGTCGCGCCAGCTCTCGGAGCACACCGGATACGACGTGCGCCTCAAGGCGGAGCTGTTCCAGCGCGTCGGGTCGTACAAGATCCGCGGGCCGCTGAACAAGCTCGCGCTCATGTCCGACGAGGACAAACGCCGCGGCGTCGTGTGCTCGTCGGCGGGGAATCACGCGCAGGGGGTCGCGCTCGCCGCGCAGATCCACGGCGTGCGGGCCGTCGTCTGCATGGCGGAGAACGCGACCCCGGCGAAGATCGCCGCGACGCGCGGGTACGGCGCCGAGGTCGTGCTGCACGGCACGATCTGGGACGAGGCGAACGAGAAGGCGAAGGAGCTCGTGCGCGACCAGGGACTCACGTACGTGCACCCGTTCGACGACGCGCAGCTCATCGCGGGGCAGGGCACGCTGGGGCTCGAGATCGTCGCAGGACTGGCCGGAGGTCGAGGCGGTCGTCGTCCCGATCGGCGGCGGCGGGCTGATCGCCGGCGTGTCGATGGCGGTGAAGGCGTTCAATCCCGCGATCAAAGTGTTCGGGGTCGAGTCGTCGGACGGGCCGGCGATGCGGCGCAGCCTCGACGCCGGCGCGCTCCAGACGATCGAGTGCAACACGATCATCGACGGGCTGCGCGTGCGACGCGCCGGGGAACTCAATTTCTCCGTCGTGCAGCGCTTCGTCGACGACGTCGTCACGCTCCCCGACCGCGAGATCTTCGACGCGATGCTCTGGACGTGGGAGCGGTGCAAGCTCGTCGTCGAGGGCGCGGCCGCGGCGCCGGTCGCGGCGCTCATGCACGGACTCGTGCCGCTGCGCGCCGGGGCGCGCGTCGCGGCGGTGCTCTCGGGCGGCAACGTGAACCTCGACCAGCTGCGCGCGCTGCGCTGGAACTGAGGATGCCGAAACGGTGGCCCGAGCGGCTGTGGATCGTGCGGCACGGACAGAGCGCCGGCAACGTCGCCCGCGACGCCGCCGACGCGGCCGGCCTGCCAGTCATCGACATCGCCGAGCGCGACGTGGACGTGCCGCTCAGCGCGCTCGGCGAGCAGCAGGCGGCGGCGCTCGGGCGCTGGTTCGCCGCGATGCCCGTCGACCGGCGGCCGACGACGGTGCTGACGTCGCCGTACGTGCGCGCGCGCCAGACCACGGCGCACATCGCGAATGCCGACGGACTGCACCCCGACGTCTGCACCGACGTCGACGAGCGGCTCCGCGAGAAGGAGTTCGGCATCCTCGACCGGCTCACGGCCGCCGGCATCCGCGCGCGCTTTCCCGAGCAGGCCGAGGCCCGCGCGCGGACGGGGAAGTTCTACCACCGCCCGCCGGGCGGGGAGAGCTGGTGCGACGTGATCCTGCGCCTGCGCAGCGTGCTCGACACGCTGAGCCTGCACCACTCGGAGCCGGGCTCGCGCGTGCTCGTCGTCGCGCACCAGGTGATCGTGCTCTGCCTGCGCTATCTCATCGAGACGATGACCGAGGAGGAGATCCTCGCGATCGACCGCGCGGGCGACGTCGCGAACTGCGGCGTCACCGAGTACGCGCTCGACCCGACATCGGGGACTCCTGGCTCGACGGGCGGGAAGCTGCGGCTCGTGGCCTACAACTTCGTCGCCCCGCTCGAAGCGGCGGGCGCGCCGGTCACGGCGCGCCCCGACGTGCCCGCGGCGCCGCGATGAGCGCCCGGCGCGCCCGCCACGCGGGCGACGGAGGGCCGGGGCGGACGGTCACCCCGGCGCTGCTGCGCACGATGCCGCTCCCGCCGCTGCGCGCGGACGCGGACAAGGAGGCCCGCGGCCGGGTGCTCGTCGTCGGCGGCTGCACGCTCGTGCCGGGGGCCGTGCTGCTCGCCGGCGTCGCCGCGCTGCGCGCCGGGGCGGGGAAGCTGCAGCTCGCGACGGTGCGCGACGCGGCCATCGCGCTCGGGCTCGCGGTGCCGGAGGCGCTCGTCGTGCCGCTCGCGCAGACGCGGACCGGGGAGATCGCCGGCGCGCGGGCGGCCGCCCCGCTGCGGCGCTATGCCGGCGACGCGAACGCGCTGCTCGTCGGCCCGGGGATGACCAGCGCCGCGTCCGCCCAGTCGCTGCTCGCCGCGCTCGTGCCGGCCCTCGGCCGCGAGACGACGCTCGTGCTCGATGGCGCGGGCGCGGTCGCGTTCGGCGCGTACGCCGCGTCGACGAGCGGCGCGACGCGGCTCGCGGCGCTCTCGGGGGGCGTCGTGCTCACGCCGCACGCCGGCGAGATGGCGTCGCTGCTCGACGTCGACAAGCGCGAGGTCGAGGCCGACCCGGCCGCCACCGCGCGCCACGCCGCCGCGCGCTACGGCGCCGTGGTCGCGCTCAAGGGCGCCGAGAGCTGGATCGCCACGCCGGACGGCACGCTGCTGCGCTACCGCGACGGCGTGGTCGGACTCGGCACGTCGGGCTCCGGCGACACGCTCGCCGGCATCGTCGCCGGGCTGGCGGCGCGCGGCGCGACGCCGCTCGCGGCCGCCGTGTGGGGCGTGTGGGCGCACGGGTCCGCGGGGCGCGCGCTGGCGCGGCGCATGGCGACGGTCGGCTTCCTCGCGCGCGAGCTGCTCGCGGAAGTGCCGGCGCTCGTCGGGCGCTGACGCGTCGCGCCTGCACCCGCCCGGCACCCGCCCGGCACCTGCCCGGCACCCGCCGTTCCGTGGCCGATCGCCCGTCGATCCTGTTCCTCCCGGGGCTGCTGTGCGACGCCCGCCTCTGGCGCGACCAGGTCGCCGGGCTCGCCGAGATCGCCGACGCGCGCGTCGCCGACCTCACGCTCGACACGAGCGTCGCCGCGATGGCCGAGCGGGCACTCGCGACGGCAGCGCCGCGCTTCGCGCTCGGCGCGCTCTCGATGGGCGGCTACGTCGCCTTCGAGATCCTGCGTCGGGCGCCCGAGCGGGTGACGCGGCTGGCGCTCGTCGCGACGAGCGCCAGCCCGGACACACCGGAGCGCGCGGTCCGCCGCCGCGCGGCGCTGTCGTCGTTGCGACACGGGCGGTTCGCCGGCGTGACGCGTCGCCTGCTGCCGCAGCTCGTGCACCCCGACCGGGTCGACACGCCGGTCGGCGACGCGGTGCGCGCGATGGCGGAGCGCGTGGGCGGCGAGGCGTTCGAGCGGCAGCAGACGGCGATCCTCGGGCGCCCCGACTCGCGACCGCTCCTCGCGTCGATCCGCGTGCCGACGCTCGTCGCCGTGGGAGACGCAGACGTGCTGACGCCGCCGGCCGAGTCGCGCGCGCTGTTCCGGGCGATCCCCGGCGCGTCGCTGCACGTGTTCGGGCGGTGCGGGCATCTTCCGGCGATGGAGCGGCCCGCGTCGACCACGGCGCTGCTCCGCGGCTGGCTCGCCGACGACTGAGCCGAGCCCCGAGCGTGCCGCCGCCGGCGTTGCCCACGATTCCGTCGCGCGTCCTGGTGAGCGGCGCCTCGCGTCGATCTCGCCGTGTGGTCCCCGCGGCTCGCGCCGTCCCGCCTTCGTCCGTCCCCTATGGGTCAGTGGCCTGACCGCTTTCTCCACCCCGCGCTGCACGCCGACGCGGAGGTGCTCCGGCGCGCCCGACTGACTGTCCTGCTCTCGCTGGTCCTGATCGGGGCGGCGGTCACGTACGCGTTGTTCTACGCCGTCGTGGTCGGCTACCCGGCAGGAGCGCTGGTACTCGCGACGGGCGCCGGCATCGCGACGACCGGGCCCGCACTCCTCCGGGTGCGCCCGTCGCTGCGGATCGCGGGGCTGATCGTGACCGGCACGCTCTACGGAGTGGTCCTCGCGCTCATGACCTGTGAGGGTGGGCTCCGGTCGCTCGCGACCCCGCTCCTCGCCATCCCGCCGATCCTCGCGACGATGCTGCTCGGCCGGAGCGGCGCGATCGGCGGAACGGCGATCGCCACGGTCACCGTCGTCGGATTCGGTGTCCTCGAAGCGCGCGGCATTCGCTTCCCGGTGCTGTATCCCGCTGCGTGGGAAGCGTCCATGAGCGTCGGGAGCCCGGTCGGGCTGGTCGTGTGCAGCGGGCTGCTGCTGCTCGTCTTCGAGAACATGCGCGCCGGAGCGCAGGCGCGTGCCGACACCGCCACGGCGGCGCTGGCGCGCATGGCGTACCACGATGCCCTCACCGGGCTCGCCAATCGCGCCCGCTTCCTGGAGTGCCTGCTGCAGGCGTTGACGCGGGCGCACGCGGCGGAGGATCCCGGGCGGGTGGCCGTGCTGCTGCTCGACCTCGACGGCTTCAAGGCCGTGAACGACACGATGGGCCACGCGGCGGGCGACGCGCTGCTCGTGCAGGTGTCCGACCGACTGCTCAACGCGACACGCGGGTGCGATACCGTCGCGCGCCTCGGCGGCGACGAGTTCGCCGTGCTCCTCGACGGCATGCAGCACGACGCCGAGGTGAGCGTCATGGCGGAGCGGATCATGAGCGCGCTCGGGCGGCCGTTCGCGGTCGCGGGTAGGGAAGCGAGGGTGGGCACGAGTCTCGGCATGGCGCGCGCGAGCGATGCGGCCGGGATCCCGGCGTCGGCGGGGCCCGCCGCTCTCGAGGGAGCCGTCGCCGCGGTGTTGCACCACGCAGACGTCGCGATGTACCGCGCCAAGGCGCTCGGCCGCGGGCGCTACGTGCGCTTCGAGGCAGGCATGTTCTCGCCGCCGCCGGCCGCCGCCGCCTGATCGCCCGACCGGAATGACGTCGAAGCACGAGGTGGGTCGGCGGCGGTGCGTCCGCCCTCCCGACGGCCCTCCCGCCGGCTGCTTCGCTGGGTGCTCCGGATCGCGGTGGCGATCGTCGCGATGGCTGTCGTCGGCGGGAGCGCGCTCTGGCTGATCGCGCGCCCCGTCCTGGGTCGTCCGGTGCAGGGCGCGCGGCTGGCCCGCGCCGCCCGCGCGCCGCGGTGGCGCGACGGCCGGTTCGACTGTGGCAGGAGGCGCGGCTCGGCGACCGGAATCGCACGCTCTGGGCGGGGCGGGCGATCACGAGCCCATCGCACCGCGTGGTCTACAGCGGCGACACGGCGCTCCAGGACGAGTTCGCCGACATCGGCGCGCGGCTCGGGCCGGAGCAGGCCGTGCTGGCGCACCGGCTCGTTCGCGGCGACGTCATGCTGCCCGTGTACTGGGGGCTGTTCGATCTCGCGCTGCACGCCTGGACGGAGCCGATGGAGCGCGGCCTCGTCGCGGCGGACTCGCAGGGCGTGCGGGTCGCGTCGCCCCGCCCCGGCGACATGGTGGAGCCCGCGTCGCCGGCGCCCCCGACGCGGTGGTGGCCGCGCATCCCGTGGAAGACCGCCGCCGCAGCGCCGGCGTGGTCGAGTGGCGTCGGGCGCCTGCTCGGGCGAGGCGGACCGCGCTTCCCTGACGGCGCCCGGCCCGCGCAGCCCGCTCAGCCGGCTCCGTTCATCCGCGCGAAGATCTCGTCGAAGGCGGCGTGCGCCGCGGCGGCGCGCGGCTGCGCGGTGCCGTAGGCGATCTCCTCCTCGCCGGCCGCGAGGCGCGCCACGACCTCGTCGGCGAACGGCTCGAGCGGCGCGCCCATGGTCGTGCAGGCCCACGCCGCCGAGATCCGTGTTCACCGCGGGCGGGATGATCTCGATCACGCGCACGCCGCTGCCCGCGAGCTGGTGGCGCAGCGAGAGCGTGAACGAGTGCAGTGCCGCCTTCGTCGCCGAGTAGACCGGCGCGGCCACGTACGGCGCGAACGAGAGGCCCGAAGTGACGTTGACGATCGCGCCGCGCCGCGCGCGGAGGTGCGGGAGCAGCGCGAGCGCGAGATGGATCGGTGCGTCGACGTTGATCGCGATCTCCTGTCGCGTCTCGCTCCACGGCTCCGGCTCGTCGAGGCGGATGCGGCGCTGCACGCCGGCGTTGTTCACGAGGACGTCGAGCGTCGGGTGCTCGGTCACGACCCACTCGACGAGCGCGGCGCGGTGGTCCTCGCGCGCCAGGTCGCAGACCCGTGTCACCAGGCCGGGGTGGGCGGCCGCAGCGTCGCGCAGCGCGGACACGCGTCGGCCGCACACGATCACGCGGCCGCCGGCGGCGAGGAAGCGCGACGCGAGGGCGAGCCCGATGCCCGTCGCGCCGCCGGTGACGAGGATGGTGCGGGCGCCGAGGTCGAGCGGAGTGGTCATGGGGGTGGGTCGGTGGTGGGGCGTCGCCGCGTCGGAGATCTCCGCGGCACCAGTCTCCCGCTCGCGCAGCTCGTCGGTCCGGATCCCCGTCGGCGCGGCAGGACCGCCGACGAGATGCCAGGGGCGCGACGAGCACGACACGAGTCGCGGGTCAGCGCCGTAGGGCTCGGGATCTCTGACCCACAGAACAATGCACACAGACGCGGCGTCAGGGCGACGCGTGCCACGCTGGTGGGCGCGCTGCCTGGTACTGATCGCTGGGACCGTCGGTCCGACGCGTGCGGAGGCGCACGAGGGCTGGGGCATCGTCCGGGACCGCCTGGGGCGGGTCTATGTCGCCGACATTGCCGCCAACACCGTGTGGATGCTCTCGGGCAACGGCCGTCTCGACCCCGTGCTCCGCGACGTCCACACGCACGCGCTGGTGGTCCACGGCGACGGCCGCGTGTACGGGACGGACGTGTCCAACACCGCGCGCAGCCTCTGGCGTCTCGAGGGGGCAGGCCGGACGTCGGTGGTGGTGCCCCCGTCGGCCGGTTTTCCGCTCGACCTGCAGAGCCTCGCCGTGGACGCGAGCGGCCGTGTGTATTCGGGGACGCCGTACCAGCCGTACGCGGATCGGGGGCGACGGACCCTGTATCTGCTCCGCTGGTCCCGCGCGGGCGCCGTCGACACGCTGGCAGGCGGCCTGCTCGGCCACTCCGACGGGGTGGGGCGCGCGGCGCGCTTCCAGGAGCTGCTCGGGATGGCCTGGCTCAGCGACGGGAGCCTCGCCGTGGTCGACGGGCCCTACGTGCGCCGCGTCGATGCCGATGGCGGCGTGACGACGCTGGCCGGTCCGCTCACGCGGCCGCGCTTCGGGCAGGCGCTGATGGGGCTCACCGCCTCCGGCGATGGCAGTGTCCTCGTGGCCGACTTCGCGGGGCGACGCGTGCAGCGGCTCCGGGGAGGGGCCGCGGAGGTCGTCGTTCCGCGCACGGGCTGGTTCTGGGCGCCGACCGGCGCGCTCCAGACGGAGCGGGGGATCTACGTGCTCGAGCATCCACGTGCGCCGCTCGGCATCCTCGGCGACTTGCGGGTCGGACCGTACCTCCGGCTTCGCGTCGTGGAGGCGGAGGGAGCGTCGCGCGTGCTCGCACGGCGGTGGGGGGATCGGTCCACCGCGGCAGCCATGGCAGCGGCGTCGGCCACCTTCGGCATCGCGGCCCTCGGGATCCTGCGACGGCGCCGCCGACGCCGGTCGGGCTCCCGACAGGGCGGCGGTCGACTGTCGAGCCGGCGCACGCTGCCGGTCGAGACGCCGTTGGGCCGTGCGGCAGGGAGCTGAACGCACCGCGGAGGGCGCGACGGGTGACGCGACACCGTCGTGCGGCCGAGCGTGGTGTGCGATGAGGGTGCGTCAGCCGTCGGTCGTTGCCCGGGGAGGAGGCGTTCGCATGGCTGCGCCCTGAAGACGTACGAGCGCCCACGCGGCGTGCTCCCACACGAGGGGCTCCGGGTCGTCGAGCGCGCGCGTGACTACGTCGGTGTGGTCCGCCGTGCCGATGTTCCCCAGCACCAGCGCCGCGTCGCGCTTCAATCCGCGCAGCTTCGCGCGCTCCATCGGCGAGCCCTTGAACGCGGCACTGAACTCCGGCTGCGACATGGCTGACAGCTCGCGCGCGAACCGCACGTTCCACGGCACCCGTCCTGAGACGTCTGGCGGTATACCCGTTTCGTGATCTCTCTCCGGACCGGGAGCCGAACGCTCGGCATGTCAGAGGCTTGGGCATCTCTAGCCGGGCGGTCCCCGATTGCCGTCCGTTCACCGCGCCGGTAGCATTCCTGTCCAGTCTGGATAGGTTTCGGAGTTTTCGACGACGTGGCGTGCGGAGGATAGATGGACACGTGGACGCTCGAGAAGGCGAAGAATGGGTTCAGCGAGGTAGTACGACGGGCGCTGGACCATCAGCCGCAACTGGTCACGCGCGGCCGGCGTGGCGACGATGCCGTCGTCGTCATTGCGCGATCCGACTACGAGCGGCTCGTCGCGCCGACGAATCTCGTCGATTTCCTCCGTGACTCCCCGCTCGCCGAGGTGATCGCTGAGGGCGCCGCCGGTACTTCGGGACGCACCAATCCATTCGAGCGGCCGCGCGACCTCGGTCGAAACGTCGAGTTCTGACAGAGGTCCCCAGCGCCGATGCGTTACCTGCTGGACACGAACGTGATCTCGGAGCTCGTGCGGCCGTCGCCCACGGCCAGCGTCGTCGAGTGGGTACGTGTACAGTCCGCTCTCGATCTGACGCTCAGTGTGCTCACGCTCGGCGAGGTGGAGACGGGCATCCGTAACCTCGCCGACGGGGCGCGTCGGGATCGTCTGACGCGCTGGGCGCGGACCGAGCTGCCAGCGCAGTTTCTCGGTCGGCTGCTCCCCGTAGATCAGGAGATTGCCGTCGCGTGGGGCGAACTGACTGCAGCCGCCCAAGCCGCCGGCCGCCCGCTCCCGGCGATAGACGGTCTGCTGCTCGCCACCGCCGGAGCGCACGGGCTGACGCTCGTCACGCGTAACGTCTCGGACTGCGGCGGGCGCGGAATCCCGGTGTTCGATCCCTGGACGGGCACGCTGCACCGTTAGGCGCGATCGAGTCGGTCGAGTGCCCACGCCGCATGCTGGGATACGATCGGCTCGTGATCGTCGAGGGCTTGTCGGAGCACGGGGAGGTCCTCCACGGTGCCGACGTTGCCGAGCACCACGGCGGCGTTGCGCTTCAGCCCCCGCAGCTTCGCGCGCTTCATGGGCGAACCCTTGAAGGCGCGGCTGAACTCCTCCTGCGACATGCCTAACAGTTCGTGCGCGAGCGTGCGCGCGTCCTTGCCCGCGACCGCCGGGCGCGCCGCGAACGGGGAGTCGTCAGGCAGCGCCTTCGAGAACCGCACGTTCCACGGGCACACGTCCTGGCACACGTCGCACCCGTACAGCCGCTCGCCCGTCAGCCGCCGCAGCGGGTCGGGGATCGCTCCCTTCGCCTCGATCGTGAGGTACGAGATGCACCGCGTCGCGTCGAGCACCCGCGGCGCGACGAAGGCGTCGGTCGGGCACGCGTCGAGGCAGCGCGTACACGTCCCGCAGCGGTCGGCCTCGAACGGCGCGTCTGGCGCCAGCTCGATGCCTAACAGCAGCGCGCCGAGGAAGAAGAACGAGCCGAGCGTCGGGTTGAGCAGCATCGTGTTCTTGCCGAACCAGCCGAGCCCCGCCCGCCGCGCGAGGTCGCGCTCGAGGATCGGCCCGGTGTCGACGTAGGCCTTGCCCGCGATCGGCCGGCCGGCGTGCGCCGCGATCGCCTCGTGCAGCGCGCCGCAGCCGCTCGACCATCACGTCGTGATAGTCGGCGCCGCGCGCGTAGCGCGCGACCGGCCCCGCCGGCTCGCGCCCGCCGTAGCTCATGCCGACGACGACCGCGCTCGCGACCCCCTCGTACGGCGCGCGCGTGTCGCGCCGCTTCTCCGCGCCGCGCGCGAGCCACGGCGCCATCTCCCCCGCATACCCCTCGGCCAGCCACGCCTCGAACGCGCCGGCGGTCTCCACCGCACCGAGCGTCGTGATGCCGACGAGGTCGAAGCCGAGGCCGTAGGCCTGCGCCTTCGCGAATGCCTCGAGCGAGCAGCGCCGCGGGCGCCGCGGGCGCCGCGGGCACGTCGGCGACCGCCGGACTCACCGCTGACGCCCGATCCAGCGCGCGTAGCGGATCACGTCCTCCGCCGGCGGGATCGCCTCCTCGTCGCCGTACGCGGTGTACATCCGCCACCGCACGTACTCCGGCGGCGGCAGCGGGAGGAACGGGGCTTGCCGCCACCAGCCGCGCATCCGGAATCGCCACGCGACGCGCAGCAGGTCGACCGCGAGCGGCGGCCAGACGAGCGCGCGCGGAGCGAGCGTGAGCACGAGACGGAGCCAGCGCATCCACGAATCTCACGGAGCCCGCATGCTCTATCAACTCATCTCGCTCGTCGGCGCGGCGATGATCCTCGCCGCGTACGTCGCACTCCAGCGCGGCTGGCTCGCCAAGGAGGCGCGGCTCTTCAACGCGCTCAACTTCGTCGGCAGCGTGCTGCTGACCGTCGTCGCGGTCGTCGACCGGCGGTGGGGGTTCATCATCCTCGAGGGGAGCTGGGCGCTCCTCTCGCTCTGGCCGCTGCTCCGGCCGCCCACCGCAGCCCCGCGCGGCTGACGCGCCCGGCCGCCGCCGTCACTGCTTCGCGTACGACTCCAGATCCAACCCGAGCAGCAGCGTCGCCGCGACGAGCACGCCGAGATGAAGAACGGCACCCCGACCCCGAAGTGGTCGAACGTGAAGCCGGCGATCACCGGGTAGATCGCGCGCGACGCGCCGCCGAACGTCTGCTGCACGCCCATGTACAGCCCGCGCTCGTCGTTCGAGATGACGCGCGAGAGGAGGGCGGTCA
This sequence comes from uncultured Gemmatimonadaceae bacterium, assembly GCA_963843845.1. Classification (GTDB taxonomy): domain Bacteria; phylum Gemmatimonadota; class Gemmatimonadetes; order Gemmatimonadales; family Gemmatimonadaceae; genus Gemmatirosa. Next base: position 1,053,409 of record CAWJMB010000002.1, read on the forward strand.
CGCACGGAAAGGTGAACGCCGCGCCGAGCGGCATGAGCGCCACGGCGATCGCGAGCTGCCAGTACTCGCGACGTCAGCGGCAGCAGTCCGAGCCCCGCCGCCATGAGCACGAGCCCGACGCGCGAGAGCTTGCGCCTCGCCGAGCCAGTCGACGAGCTTGCCGAGGAAGACGGCGCGCGTCACGACCGAGATGACGCCGACGTACATGAAGAAGTAGCCGATGGTCGTCGCCGTCACGCCGTAGCGCACCGCGAGGAAGAGTGCGAGGATCGAGTTCACGCCCTGGAACGCGCCGATCGACACCGCGTAGATCCAGATCAGCCGCGACGCCGGCTCCGCCGAGTGCGTGACGACGCGCGCCACCGCCGACCTCGACGTCCGCCGCCCCTTCGAGCTCTGTCGCCGACGCCGTCGTGCGACTCGGTGAGGTAGATGCTCGCGAACGCGATGTTCATGACGCACAGCGCCGCCGCGACGAGTCCCGGGCCCGGCGCTCCCGACCCCGAGCGTCAGCGAGCCGAGCACCGGGCCCAACGCGACGCCGGCGTTCGTCGCCGCCGACAGCCAGCCGAGGCTCTTCGCGCGGTCCTGCGGGCGCGTCGCGTCGGCGACGTAGGCCTGGATGACGCCGACCGTGCCGCCGCCGGCGCCCTGCACGAGACGCGACAGGAAGAGCAGCCAGAGCGATGTTCGCGAACGCGAAGATGACGTACGCGATCGCCGACGGCGACGAGCGCGATCATGAGCGCCGGGCGGCGGCCGAACTTGTCGGAGAAGCGTCCCCAGAGCGGCGCGCTCGCGAGCTGCGCGACCGTGAAGGCCGAGACGAGCAACGCCGTGATCTGGCCGACGCCGAGGTGGTAGTTGCCGAGGAACGGGAGGTGAATCCGTCGCCGCCGAGCCGCTTCACGTAGAACGGCAGCTGCGGGATGATCATCAGCACGCCGACCATGTCGATGAACGCCGTGATCATCAGCACGACCAGCTTGCCGACCGTCGCCGGCTCCCCCGCATTCGGCGTCGGGGGCGCGTATCCGGCCGGGACGTTCGTCGACGCGGTCGCTCATTCGGCGCGGCCGAGCGCGGCGGGCGGCGTCGCGCGGCCGACGACGCCGGCGAGCGCGACGATCGTCAGCACGTACGGAATCATCTCGACGAACTGCGACGGGATCAGTTGCGCCCCCTGCAGCTGGATCTGGAACGTCTCGGCGGCCGCGAACAGCAGGCAGGCACCCGCGACGCGCTTCGGGTCCCAGCGGCCGAAGATCACGGCCGCGAGCGCGATGAAGCCGCGACCGGCCGTCATGCCGTCGGTGAACTGATGCTGGTCGAGCGCGAGGTACGCGCCGGCGAGCCCCGCGAGCACGCCGGAGAGCGCGACGCCGACGACGCGGATCCGCGGCACCGAGACGCCCAACGACGTCGCCGCCTCGGGCTTCTCGCCGACGGCGCGCGCGCGCAGCCCGAATGGCGTGCGATAGAGCAGCCAGCCGACGAACGGCACGGTCGCCAGTCCGATCCAGACGAGCGGGTTGAGCAACGACGCCGTGAGTGAGCCGAGCGCCGCGTTCCCCGACAGCTGCTCCCCGCCGAAGCCCGGCACGCGCGGCGAGTTCGACGAGCTGTCGAACGCGAAGCGCAGGAAGAAGCGCGTCGCGCCGACGGCGAGCAGATTGAGCGCGACGCCGACGACGACCTGGTCGGCCCTGAAGCGCACCGCGGCGAGCGCGTAGAGCAGCGCCATCACGAGCCCCGCGGCGACGCCGGCCGCGAGCCCCGCCCACGGCCCGCCCAGGTAGTAGCTGCCCAACGCCGCGCCGAACGCGCCGCTCAGCATGAACCCTTCGAGCGTGAGCGCGACGACCCCGACGCGCTCGCTCATCACCCCGCCGCTCGCCGCGAGGAGATACGGAACGACGATGCGCAGCGTCTGCGCGAGGAAGACGAGGAGGATCATCGCCGCACCACGCCGCGCGCCGCGCCGCGGAGCACGCGCCGCACCTCGGGCACCGACGTCGCCATCGCGAGGATCACGACGGCCTGCAGCACCTCGACCATCTGCTTCGGCACCAGCGCGTTCACCGCGAGCCCGCCCTGCGACAGCGTCGCGAAGAGCAGCGCGGCGAGGACGATGCCCACCGGATGGTTGCGTCCCACGAGCGCGACCGCGATGCCGAGGAAGCCGGAGCCGGTCGCGAACCCTTCCTCGTAGTAGTGCTTGTAGCCGAGGACGAAGTTGAGGCCGCCGAGCCCGGCGAGCGCGCCCGAGAGGGCGAGCGCGCGCACCCACACGCGGCCCACCCTCACCCCGCCGTACTCCGCCGCGTCGGGCTGCAGGCCGACCGCGCGCAGCTCGTAGCCGCTCCGCGTGCGGAACAGGAACCACCAGACCGCCGCCGCGCTCCCAGCCGCGATCAGCAGCACGAGGTTCGCCGCCGAGCCGCGGAACATCGGCATGAACGACGCGAGGCGCGGCACCGCGCCGACGAGCGACTCGGGCGTGTGCAGCGTCTCCGGGACGTGCAGCGTGTTCGCGACGACGAAGTTCAGCAGCGCGAGCACGATGAAGTTGAGCATGATCGTGACGATCACCTCGCTCGCGCCGAAGCGCGCCTTGAGCCACCCCGGCAGCGCCCCGACGAGACCGCCCGCGATGCCGGCGGCGAGACAGCACAGCGGTATGGCGAGCAACCCCGGCGTGCCGGCGGGCAGCGTGAGCGACACGAGCGCCGCCGCGAACCCCCCGGTCGCGAGCTGGCTCTCGGCGCCGACGTTGAACAGTCCGGCGCGCGCGCCGATCGCGAACGCGAGCCCGGTGAAGGTCAGCGTCGTCGTCTTGTAGAGCACCTGCCCGAATCCGTACGCGTTCCCCCACGTCCCCTCGAGCAGCAGCCGATACACGGCTCCCGGCGCCTGGCCGAACGTCAGGATCAAGAGATCGCCGACGAGCACCGCGACGAGCAGCGCGACGATCGCGGGCAGCACGGCCTCCTCGATGCCGACGCGCGCTGCCGACCGCGCCTCGGCGCGGCCCGCGCCGCCGGGATGCGCGGGCGCCGTCACGCCGCGCTCTCCGTCGCGGCGCCTGTCATGTACGGGCCCAACACCTCGGCGCTCGCCTCGCGGCGCGGCAGCACGGTCGCGAATCGGCCGCGGTACATCACGGCGACGCGGTCGGAGAGCGCGAGGATCTCCGCGAGATCGGCGGAGACGAGCACGATCGCCTTGCCGGCGTCGCGCGCGGCGCGCAGTTGGCCGTGGATGAACTCGATCGCGCCGACGTCGACGCCGCGCGTGGGCTGCGCCGCGAGCAGCACGGCGTAGTCGCGCCCCGTCATCTCGCGCGCGACGACGATCTTCTGCTGGTTGCCGCCGGACAGTGCGCGCGCCGGCAGCCGCGCGTCGCTCGGGCGGATGTCGTAGGTCGCGATCTGTCGACGTGCGTTGTCCTCGATCCGCGCGCGGTCGAGCTGCGCGCCGCGCGTGAAGCGGTGCTGCAAGCCGAGGATCAGGTTGTCGCCGATCGAGTAGTCGAGCACGAGCCCGCGCCGGTGGCGATCTTCCGGCACGTGCGACAGCCCCGCGTCCGCCCGCTCGCGCACGCCGAGCGTCGTGACGTCTCGGCCGCCGATCTCGATGCGGCCGCTCGTGGGGCCGGCGAGCCCGGCGATCGCTTCGATCAGCTCCGTCTGTCCGTTCCCTTCCACGCCCGCGATGCCGAAGATCTCGCCGGCGGGAACCGCGAACGACACGCGATCGACCTCGTTCGGCCGACGTGTGGAAGGGACGACCAGGTCGCGAACGACGAGGGGAGATGTGCCGGGGATCGAGGATCGGGGATCGGGACCCGGTCGGTGATCGGCCTCCCGTTCCCCGATCTCCGATCCCCGGTCCCCGACCAGGTCGAGCGCCAACGCCACCTCCCGCCCCACCATCGCCCGCGCGATCTCCCGCGGCGTCGTCTCCGCCGTCCGCAGCCGCCCGACGGTCGCGCCGGCCCGCATCACCGTGATCGCGTCCGAGATCTCGACGACTTCATCGAGCTTGTGCGTGATGAGGACGACCGTGCCGCCGCTCGCCGCGAGGCCACGCAGCACGCGCCACAGCTCGCGCACTTCCGGCGGCGAGAGCACGGCGGTCGGCTCGTCGAGCACGAGGAGGCGGGCGCCGCGGTAGAGCACCTTCAGGATCTCGACGCGCTGCGCCTCTCCGACGCTCAACTCGGCGACGGGGCGGTCGACGGGAACCGCCAGGCCGGTCCGCTCGCACAGCGCCCGCACGTCGCGCTCGGCCCGCGCGCGGTCGAGCGTGAGGCCGCTCGTCAGCTCCATGCCCAACGTCACGTTCTCGGCGACGGTCAGCGTGGGGACGAGCATGAAGTGCTGGTGCACCATCCCGACGCCGGCCGCGATCGCCTCGGCGGTCGACCAGCCGGTGACGTCGCGCAACGCAGCCTGCCCCGAGTGCGGCGCCGGGTCCGGCCCGGCGACCTCGATCGTTCCCGCGTCGGGGGGGAACATGCCGGCGAGCATCCGCATCAGCGTCGACTTGCCGGCGCCGTTCTCGCCGACGAGCGCGTGGATCTCGCCCGCCTCGGCTTCGAGCGACGCGTCGCGGTTCGCCTGCACGGCGCCGAACGCCTTCGCGACGCCCTGGATCCGGATCGAGCGCGCCACGGCTACCGCTCCGCGGGGACGGTGATCGCGCCGGCGATGATCGAGTCGCGCAGCGCGGTGAGGCGCGCCTGCATCGCGTCCGGAATCAGCCGACGATTGTTCGCGTCGTACACGTAGCCGACGCCGTTCTCCTTGAGCCCGAACTGCCGGATGCCGCCGCGGAACGCGCCGTTCTTCACGCTCGCGATGACGTCGTAGACGGCCGCGTCGACGCCCTTCACCATCGACGTCAGGACGAACCCCGGCGCCTCGTCGTACTGATCCGCGTCGACGCCGATGGCGAGCCGCCCCGTCGCCCGCGCCGCCTCGAACACGCCGAGGCCCGTCGAGCCGGAGGCGTGGAAGATGATGTTCACGCCGGACTGATACTGGCTGAGCGCGAGCTCCTTGCCGCGCCCCGGGTTCCGGAACGCCTCGGGCGTCACGCCGGCGTACTGCGCGACGACCTGACAGGTCGGGCAGACGTGCAGCACGCCGGCGCGGTAGCCGGCCTCGAACTTGTGAATGAGCGGGATGTCCATCCCGCCGACGAAGCCGACGCGTTTCGCGTTCCCTGTCGAGTGCGGCGAGCGCGCCGACGAGATACGAGCCCTGCTCCTCGCGGAACTTGATCGCCGGCAGGTTCGGCGGCGGCTGCACGACGCTCCCCGTCGAGTCGGTCGCGAGCGCGTAGTCGACGCCGGCGAAGTGCGTGGCCGGATACTCCTTCGCGAGCGACGTGAGGTCGTCGGTGAAGATGAAGCCGACGCCGATGACGAGATCCATCCCTTCCGCGGCGAGGAGCCGCAGCCCCGCCTCGCGGTCCGAGCCTTCGCCCGGCTCGATGAAGCGGATGCGCGCGCCGAGGGTCTCGGCTGCGCGCATGGCGCCGACGTAGGCGCCGTCGTTGAACGACTTGTCGCCGCGCCCGCCGACGTCGAACACGACGCCGACGTCGAGCCCTTCGGTCGTCGTCGGCTCGGCGGCGCCGGAGGGGTGCACGAACAGGAGCGCGACGTGTGCCGCGAGCAGCGCCGCGATGACGAGCAGGAGGGTGCGCATGAGGTGGGAGAACAATACGACGACGCGCCCGGTGGCGAGAGGCCACCGGGCGCGTCGATTCGACCGCGCCGCCTGATGGCGACGCGTCGTCAGGGCGTCGTGACGGTCAGCTCAGCGGCGCGTAGCGGAACGCGACGATCCCCGCCTTCGCGGACTCGAAGCGCGCCTGCTTCTTGTCGCCGGCGCCGATCGGCCCGACGGTCTGCGTCTGCGAGTCGACGACGTTCCCGTTCGTGTCGAGGAACTCGAGCGTCACGGTGTACGTCTTCGGTGCGGCGGAGGCCGCCGCTGCCGGCTTCGCGGCCGGACGCGCGCCGGCGCGGGCGGGCGCGGCAGGGGCCGGCGGCGGCGTGGTCGCGACACCCTCGATCTGCATGCCGATCACCGCGCGCGACTCGCCGCGCGTGAACTCGGTGAAGGTCACCTTCACCGGCATCGTCTCCGACTTCTGGTAGTACTTGAACGCGGAGTCGTTGAGCGCCTTCTTCGCGCCGGCGGCGGCTGCGTTCGCCATCCCGTTGTAGGCGAGCGACATGAACGCGTAGTTGTCGCCGTTCGACGGGTCGACGTCGATGAGCCGGCGCGCGATCGGGATCAGCTTCTCGTACTGCTTCCCCTGCAGATACATCGAGCTGAGGTTGTTCAGCCCGTCGCGCTGATACGGGTTCTGCGCGATCGCCGCCTCGGTGAGCCGGATCGCGTCCTCGGTCTTGCCGGACTGCGAGGCGATGACGCCGCTCTGCGTCAGCGTGAGGTCGTTGTACTTCGACGGGTTCGCGAGCTGGTCGGCGTAGGTCGCCGCGACGGCGGCCACGTCGCCCGACATCTGGAGCAGCTGGGCGAGCACCGGCTGCGCGCGTGCCGCCATCGCGTCACCGGCCGGCACCGCCGCGATCACCGCCTGGAACGCCGCCGCGGCCTCCTTGGCGAGCGCCTTCTGCTGCTCGCCCGACGCGTTCTGCGCCGCCTGCGCCTTCGTCGCCGCGATGTTGTACATCGCGTTGTTCTTGATGTCGCGGTAGGTCGTGTCCGAGCCGGCCGTCTCGATCAGGCGCTGCCAGTAGCGCGTCGCGGCGGCGTTGTCGTCCTTGTTCTGCGCGACGACCGAGAGCACGTGGTACGCGTACGGGCTGTTCTGATACATGATCAGCGACCGGGTCGCGTAGTACTCCGCGGAGTCCGCCTTGCCGGCGTTCAGCGAGTTGATCGCGCCGTTGACCTGGTTCAGCCACGCCTGGTTCTGGCGGAGCTGCATCGCGAGGTCGGCACACTTCGGGTCCGCGGCGACGAGGCGCTTGAGCGCCGAGTCGGCCGCGAGGAAGACGTCGATCGTGGCGCTCGGGTCGGTGGTGTAGCCGAGCATCGAACGCTGCACGACGCCACCCATGCCCGGCTCGGCCGCCCACTGCGTGAGGGCCTGCGCCATCATGTACGCCTGGCCAGCCTGGTTGTCGGACGACTTCTCGTTGCTGACCTCCTTCACCACGGTCGACAGGAGGCGCCCACGCTCTTCCGGCTTCGTGGCCGCCGACATGCGCACGAGGGCGAGCGTCGAGTTCTGGACCGACCGCGGCTTGTTCTGGTCAGGCGAGCACGCGCCAGCGCCGGCAGCCGCCTGGGCGGTCAGCGCGAACGGCACGAGCAGGGTCGGCAGGCAGCGCGAGGCTGACGCGACGTAACTTCATGAATGGTCTCCAGGATGCAGGACGCAAGGGTAGGGACAGCGCAAAGATATACTGTTGTTCGGCGCGCGGGTTCCGCGCGCGCGTCCGCCGAATGGTGACCGGGATCGCATCTCACACCTCGCTCATGGTCGATCGACTTCGCACGCGCATCCTCGTCGTCGGGCACCGGCGTCGCCGGCCTGCACACCGCCTGGCGGTCGAGCGAGGCCGGCGACGTGTTGCTGCTCACGAAACGCTCGCTCTTCGACTCGTCGACCGCCTACGCGCAGGGCGGCATCGCCGCGGCCCTCGGCGCCGGCGACTCGCCGGCGCTGCACCGGGAGGACACGCTCGCCGCGGGCGCCGCGCTCTGCGACGCGGCGGCGGTGCAGGTGCTCGTCGAGGAGGGGCCCGCGCGGGTACGCGAGCTGCAGCTCGCCGGCGCCCGCTTCGACCTCACGCCGAGCGGCGACTTCAAGCTCGGGCGCGAGGCGGCGCACTCGCGGCGCCGCATCGTCCACGCACAGGGCGATCAGACCGGGGCCGAGGTGGCGCGGACGCTGATCGCGCGCGTGCGCGACAGCGCGCGGGTCACGGTGCTCGAGCGGGCGCGCGTGCTCGACCTGGTCGTCGAGACCATCGACGGCGTCCCGACGGTCATCGGCGCACGAGCCAGCGTCGCCGGCCGCGCGACCGAGATCATCGCCGACGCGACCGTGCTCGCGACCGGAGGGTGCGGGCAGGTCTTCCGCTACACGACGAACCCCGAGGTCGCGACCGGCGACGGCTTCGCGATCGCGCACCGCGCCGGCGCTCGGCTCGCGGACATGGAGTTCGTGCAGTTCCACCCGACCGCGCTCGACACGCGCGAGAACCCGCTGTCGCTCATCTCCGAAGCGGTGCGCGGCGAGGGCGCCGTGCTGCGCAACGCCGCCGGCGAGCGCTTCATGCCCGCGCGACACCGGCTGGCCGAGCTCGCGCCGCGCGACGTCGTGGCGCGCGAGATCTTCCGCGAGCAGCAGGAGGGGACCGTCTACCTCGACGCGCGGTCGATCGGCACGAAGGACGGCGCGCCGTTCGCGACGCGCTTTCCCGGCATCACGGCGATCTGTCGCGCGCGCGGCATCGACCCGCAGCACGACCTGATCCCGGTGACGCCCGCCGCGCACTACATGATGGGGGGGATCGTCACCGACCTCCGCGGCCGATCGAGTCTCGCGCGGCTGTACGCGTGCGGCGAGGTCGCGCGCACCGGCGTGCACGGCGCGAACCGGCTCGCCTCGAACTCGCTGCTCGAGGGGCTCGTGTTCGCCGAGCGGGTGGCCCGCGACCTCGAGGGAACGCCGCGGCTCGGCGCGCACCCGCGGCGGCGGGCGGCGTGGGAGGTGCCGCCGCTCGCCGACCGCGGCGCGGCGCAGGTGGCGGCGGACGCGATCCGCTCGGCGATGTGGGAGCACGCGGGGATCGACCGCACGGCGCGCGGGCTGCGCGCCGGGCTCGCGCGGCTCGACGAGATCGAGGCGCGGCTCACCCCCGGGATGACGGAGGAGCGAAACCTGCTCGACACCGGGCGGCTCGTCGCGGAGGCGGCATTGCTGCGGAAGGAGTCGCGAGGAGGGCACTTCCGGAGCGACTTCCCGCGGGACCGACGGAAGTGGCAGGGGAAGCACATCGAGTGGTAGCCCGACCCCGGTGGGGCGGAACGAACTCACTAGGTTGCGTATCATGACCGTTCTTCAAGCTGACTACGATCAGGCGCTCCACGACGAGATCCGCCGCGCGGCCGAAGCCCGCAACGCCGTCATCCTCGCGCACAACTACGAGCGTCCCGAAGTGCAGGACGTCGCGCACTACGTCGGCGACTCGTTGGGCCTCTCGCGCGAGGCCGCGAAGACCGACGCCGACGTCATCGTGTTCTGCGGCGTGCACTTCATGGCCGAGACCGCCGCGATCCTGTCGCCCGGCAAGACCGTGCTGCTCCCCGACCTCGCCGCCGGCTGCTCGCTCGCCGCGACGATCGACGCCGCGCAGCTGCGCGCGTGGAAGGCCGAGCACCCCGGCGCGGTCGTCGTCGCCTACGTCAACACGACCGCCGAGGTGAAGGCGGAGAGCGACTACTGCTGCACGTCCGGGAACGCCGTCGAAGTCATTCACGCGATCCCCGAGGATACCGAGATCCTCTTTCTCCCCGACATGTTCCTCGGCGCCCACGTGCGGCGCGTGACGGGGCGGAAGAACATCCACGTGTGGATGGGGGAGTGCCACGTGCACGCCGGGATCGACCCCGAGCACATCAATCTGCAGCGCGCGGCGCACCCGGAGGCCGAGTTCCTCATCCACCCCGAGTGCGGGTGCGCGACGCCCGTCGTCGAGGCGGTGTCGGCCGGAGCGATCGATCCGGCGGGCGTGCACATCCTGTCGACCGAAGGGATGATCAAGCGCCCCGGCGACAGCCCCGCGAGCGAGTTCATCGTCGCGACCGAGCTGGGGATTCTGCACCGCCTGCGGCGCGCGCACCCGACGAAGACGTTCTTCGCCGCGAACGACCGCGCGCAGTGTGCCTACATGAAGGTCACGACGCTGCCGAAGGTGCTGCGCTCGCTCGAGACGCTGACGCACCGGATCACCGTGCCCGACGACGTCGCCGCACGGGCGCGGCTCGCGATCGAGCGGATGGTCGCGATCGGCGGCACGGGCGGCCCGGCCCTCTCGCCGTTCCGGACGTCGGACGAGGACCTGGCGAATGACGAGTCCCGACCGCGCGGTCGTCGTGCCGGTCGACCCGGTCGTCTTCCCGCTGACGGCCGCGCAGACCTCGCTGCTCGTGCGCGAGGCGCTCGTCGAGGACGAGGCGTTCAACGACGTCACGACGCTCGCCACGGTCGTCAGCGACCGGCGCGCGCGCGCACACATCGCCGCCCGCGCGAACGGCGTCCTCGCCGGTCTGCCGCTCGCCGTCGACGCGTTTCGCCAGATCGACCCGCGCATCGACGTGCGGATCGACGTGCCCGACGGCGGGACGCTGACCGCGGGGATGCCGGTGGTGTTCATGAGCGGCCACGCGCGCGGCATCCTGTCGGCCGAGCGGGTCGCGCTGAACTTCCTGCAGCGGCTGTCGGGGATCGCGAGCCTCACGGCGAAGTACGTGGCGGCGGTCGCGGGCACGGGAGCGCGGATCCTCGACACGCGCAAGACGACGCCCGGGTGGCGCAAGCTCGAGAAATACGCCGTGCGGGCCGGCGGCGGCGTGAACCACCGCATGGATCTCGCGACGGCGGTGCTCATCAAGGACAACCACCTCGTCGCGGTCGACGGCGACGTGGCGTTCGCCGTGCGGCAGGCGCGCGCGCTCGCCCCGGCCGGCGCGCCCGTGGAGGTCGAGTGCGACACGCCCGCGCAGGTCGACGCCGCGCTCGCCGCCGGGGCGGAGATGATCCTGCTCGACAACATGTCGCTCGACGCGCTGCGCGCGTGCGCCGCGCGCTGCAAGGGGCGCGCGATCACGGAGGCGTCCGGCGGCGTGCGGCTCGACACGGTCCGCGCGATCGCCGACACCGGGGTCGACCGCATCTCGGTCGGCGCGCTCACGCACTCGGCCCCGGCGCTGGACCTCGCGCTCGACTTCGACTAGGACGCTCGGACGCCCGGCCGCGGAATAAAACTCCGGCCCGCGCCGTCACGCAGACCGGCCGCCGTCCGCATCGCGACGGGGCCGGGCAGCTCAACCTTTCTTCGTGGAGTGGCGCGTATGCGGACGCACAGGCAGCGACTGGGATCGGCGGCGGGCGCGGTGGCGGGCGCGGTGGCGGGCGCGGTAGCGAGGGCGGTGGTGATCCTCACCGTGGCGACGGCGGCCGGCGCGCAGACGGTGCGCAGCGGCTTCTACACGTACAACCAGGAAGTGCCGCCCCCCCCGCTCGTCGTCTCCCCCGGCACGGGCAACTTCTCGGCGACGCTGAACGCCGCGAACACGACGCTGCTGGTCACCCTGGACTTCATGAACCTGCTGCAGCCGGCGACGGGGGCCCACATCCACATCGGCGGGCCGACGACGAGCGGGCCGATCGCGATCGACTTCGCGACGCCGACCGGGATGTTCCCGACCGGGGTCCGGTCCGGGACGTACTCGCACCTGTTCGACCTCGACGCGGCCGCGTCGTACGGGGCCGGCTACCTCGGGGGCTTCGGCGGCAGCGTCGACGCGGCGAAGGCGAACTTCATCACGAACTTCACGGCGAGCACGGTCTACGGGAACATCCACTCGTCGGCCCGGCCGGCCGGCGAGATCCGCGCGAACGTCGGCATCTTCGCCGCGCCGGAGCCGTCGACATACGCGCTCATGGCGACCGGGCTCGTCGGCCTCGGGCTCGTCGCACGGCGGCGGCGGGCCTAGTCATCGATGGGGCGTCCCAATCGCATGCCCGGCATGCCCGGCGTGGATGGCATGCCGGGCATGGACGGCATGGGGGGCATCGGCGCGGCGCTATCGGCGGCCGCCGGGCGGTCGGAGAGGTGCTCCTGCACGATGACCCACCGCCCGTCGCGCCGCGCGAACACCGCCGTCCACGCGCCGCCGATCGAGTGCGGTCGTCCTTCGGGGGTGCGGTGCGGAATCGTGTAGGTCATGGTCAGCACCGCCGCGTCAGGGCCGAGCACCGTGACGTGGCGTTGGTCGAACAGGAAGCGCGGCTGCTGCATGTTCTGCCCGACGCGCGTCCAGAACTGCTCGATCGACCGTTGCAGCGCGGCGCGCGTCGTCGTGACGCGTCCGCCGGCGGCCGAGACGACGGGGTCGTGCGCTGGGTAGAGCGCCATCAGCCGCGCGACGGCGTCCGGGCGCGACAGGTCGTAGGCGTGAACGACGAGGCCCGCGAGCGTGTCCCCCAACGCCGCGTCGCGACGCTGCGTGCTCGACGGGGCGCGGTCGCAGGCGGCGGCGAGCGTCGCCAGCACCGTCGCGGCGACGAGGACACCGAGCGCCCGCGCTCGGACGACTGCGAGTCTGGTGGTAGGGTGACGCACGTCGAGCGAGTTCATGACGGTGAGCGCAGCGGTGACATCCGGCGAGGACGCCGGACTGTCCACGATGAAGGACGTGAAAGGGACGGTTACCGACGCGCGCTCTGCGGAACACGCTGGTGGAATGCGCGGCCCGTGCCGTGCGGTACGGGCGAGCGTCCGGCACGACGCTGGATACCCGCCAGTCGGAGGAAACGGTGCGTTCACATTCGGTTCGGTACGGAATTCCGGCCGTGCTGCTCTCGCTCGTCGCGGGGGTGGCCTGCCGCGACGACGTGAAGGACACCACGGCGAGCGACGCGCTCGCGCGCGACCTCGCGCTCGCGCAGGCGAGCTCGGTCGCGCTCGCGCCGACCGCTCGCGACCTGCCGGCGACCCGCTTCATCTCGCCGCTCGAGTCCGGAGAGCGAGCCGTCGCCGGGAGCGGGCGCGCGCCGCGCATCGCGCGTCGATCGCCGAATCGTGCCCCCGCAGCGCAGGCCGGCGCCGGCGCCCCCGTCGAGTCGCCGGTCGTCTCGCAGTCGCCGCAGAGCGTCGCCGCGGAGGCCGAGATCGCTCCGGCGCCGGCGCCTGCCGTCGCCGACGAGGCGCCCGCGTCCGGGCCGTCGGCAGGCGAGAGCGCGACGGTGCTGCCGAACGACGGCGAGGTCACGGTGGCGCGTCCGGAAGACGGAACGGGCTCCGCCCCCACAGCGGGACGGCGCGGGCGCGGCGGCATCTTCGGCGGGATCGGCGGCGTCATCATTCGCGGCGGCTCGATCGGCGACGACGATCATTGCGAGCGCGACCAACCGCGCGGCGGCCGCGGGGGGATCCTCGGCGGACGGATGCCGGTCGGGATCGCGGGGCCGGTCGGCTACCCGGGGAATGCGGGAACGTGGGGCGTGCCGCGCAGCGGCGTCGGACGCTCGCCGCGCGGCGGGGTGCGCTACTAGCGAGCGGCGAGATCGGATGCGGTGGATCACGGCGGTTCGGCGTTCGCGTCGAACCGCCGCCACGTTCGGGGGGTACGTCTCTGGAACCCTCAACGGAGCCCTCGCATGCACACCGTCACTCGTCATCCCCGCGCCATGCTCCTCGCGGCGCTCGTCATCGCTGGACCGACACTCGCCGCCTGCGCGTCGCTCACCAACAAGGAGCGCGGCGCGATCGTCGGCGGCGCGGCCGGCGCCGCGGTCGGCGGCGTGATCGGCAACAACACGGGCAGCACGGCGCGCGGCGCCATCATCGGCGCCGTCGTCGGCGGGGCCGCCGGCGCGATCATCGGCCACCAGATGGACCAGCGCGCGAAGGAGCTGCAGCAGAACATCAAGGGCGCGCGCGTCGAGCGCGTCGGCGAAGGAATCATCGTCACCTTCGACAGCGGGCTGCTGTTCGACTTCGACTCGGACGTCCTGCGCGAGCCGGCGCGAGAGAACCTCCGCGAACTGGCGGCGGGCTTCGCGCGCTACCCGGATACCGACCTCATGATCGTCGGCCACACCGACGCGCAGGGCGACGACGCGTACAACCAGCGCCTCTCCGAGCGCCGTGCGGCGGCAGCGACCGCATACCTCGTGCAGCAGGGCGTCCCGAGCTCGCGCGTGCGTCAGGCTGGGCGTGGCGAGGGAGAGCCGGTCGCCGCGAACGACTCGGAGGCGGGGCGTCAGCAGAACCGACGCGTCGAGGTCGCGATCTACGCGAACGAGAAGGCGCGCGCCGACGCGCGGCGACAGGCGAGCGGGCACTGAGCCCGGCGTCGCGCGACGAATGTCGCGCGATGAATGTTGGGCGATGAATGCCGGCCGGCGCGCCGGTGATGCGGGGGGACGAGAGCCGACTCGTCCCCCCGCTATCTTTGCGTCCATGCCGCCGACCACGCTGCCACCGTCGCCGACGACCGCGTCCGCCTTGCACACGCTGCTCGCGCACGTCGTCGACTACGCGGGACTGTTCCCGCCGGCGTCGCTCGCGATGAGCGACGCGGCACGCCACTACGCCGCCTACCGCGCGAGCGACGAGCGGTGGATGCTCGGCCGTTTCGTCGTCCCCGCGGCGCGGATCGGCGAGCTCGTCGCGGCGATGCCGCACGACGCGCGCGACGTGGCGAACGGCGCGTCCGCGCCGTGGGAGCTGAGCGTGCTGCTCGGTCCAGACGTCGACGGAGACGTCGCCCGCGCCGCCGGCCACGCACGCAGCGCGCGCACGCACGTGTCCGCGCTCGAGCTGCGTGTGACCGACGCCGCCGCGCTCGCGTCGGCGGCGACGGCCGCCGACACGCTCGGCGTCGCGCGCGCGCTCACCTTCTGCGAGATCCCGGGCGCCGCGGACGCGGAGCGGTGGGTGCGCGCAGCGAGCGAGCGCGGACTGGCGCTCAAGCTGCGCACGGGCGGCGTGACGCCCGACGCGTTCCCCTCGACCGACGACGTCGCGCGCTTCCTGCACGCCTGCGCGGCGTCCGGCGTGCCGTTCAAGCTCACCGCCGGTCTGCATCACCCCCTGCGCGCCGAGTACCCGCTGACGTACGAGGCCGGGTGTCCGCGCGGCACGATGCACGGCTTCCTGAACGCGCTCGCCGCCACGGCGCTCTACGGCGCCGGCCTCGACCGCACGACCGTCGCGCCGCTGCTCGAGGAGCGCGACGCGCGGGCGCTGGCGTTCGACGCGCCGAACGGTGCGCTGGCGTGGCGCGCGATCACCGCGTCCGGCGACGAGCTGGCCGCCGCGCGCCGCGCGTTCGTCGCATTCGGCTCGTGCTCGTTCACCGAGCCGGTGAGCGAGCTGCGCGCGCTCGGCCTGCTGCCGGCCGCCTAACGTTCTTCCTCATGCACTCGTGACCGACACGCACGATCCGGCGCTCGTCTCCTGGGTGGAGTCGGCGCACACGCCGGGGACCGACTTCCCGATCCAGAACCTTCCGTTCGGGGTCTTCCGCCGAGCGGACAGCGGCGAGGCGCCGCGCGTCGGCGTCGCGATCGGCGACGCGATCCTCGATCTCCCCGCATGCCTCGCCGAGGGGCTGCTCGATCGGGACGGGCCGGCGGCGCTCGCCCTCGGCGCGCCGTCGCTCAATCCGCTCATGGCGCTCGGACGGGCGCACCTGAGCGCGATGCGGTCGGCGGTGAGTCTGGTTCTGCGCGCCGGCGGCACGCCGACGCGCTATGACCGCGACCGCGCGGATCGCATCCTCGTCCCACTGGCGGAGGCCGAGCTCTTTCTCCCCGCGGACGTCGGCGATTACACCGACTTCTACGCCTCGGTGCACCACGCGACGAACGTCGGGAGCATGTTCCGCCCCGACAACCCGCTGCTGCCGAACTACAAGTGGGTGCCGATCGGCTATCACGGCCGCGCGTCGAGCATCGTGCGCAGCGGCACGGCCGTCCACCGTCCGTGGGGGCAGATCAAGCCGCCGAGCGAGGAGCGGCCGACGTACGCGCCGACGCGGCAGCTCGACTACGAGCTGGAGGTCGGGGTTCTACGTCGGCGCCGGCACGCCGTTAGGCACCCGCCTCACCGTCGACGACGCGGAGTCGCACCTGTTCGGGCTGTGCCTCGTGAACGACTGGTCCGCGCGCGACGTGCAGGCGTGGGAGTACCAGCCGTTCGGCCCGTTCCTCGCCAAGAACTTCGCGACCACGCTCTCGCCGTGGGTCGTGACCGTGGACGCGCTCGAGCCGTTCCGCGCGCCGGCGTACACGCGCGCCGCCGGCGACCCGGCGCCGCTGCCGCACCTCGATTCGGTCGTCGACCGGGCGCGCGGCGCGTTCGACGTCACGCTCGAGGTCTGGCTGACGACGGCGCAGATGCGCGCGTCGGGGACCGCTCCGTTCCTCGTCAGCCGCGGGTCGCTCGCCGAGATGTACTGGACGCCGGCGCAACTGCTCGCGCACCACGCGAGCAACGGCTGCAACCTGCGGCCCGGGGACTTGCTCGCGAGCGGCACCGTCTCCGGCCCGACGCCCGAGTCGCGCGGGTGCCTGCTCGAGCGGACGTGGCGCGGCCGCGAGCCGTTGCAGCTGCCGAACGGCGAGCAGCGCGCGTTTCTCGAGGACGGCGACGAGGTCATCCTGCGCGGCTACTGCGAGCGCGACGGCGCCGTGCGGATCGGGTTCGGCGAGTGCCGCGGGCGCGTCGAAGGGTGAGCGGTGGACGCGACCGGTAGCCGGCGTCAGGCGAGCGCGATGATCGCGAGCAGCATCGTCGCGACCATCGCGACGGCGAAGATCACTCCGTAGCTCGCCGAGAGCGCGACGAACTTCGCGAGCGTGCGCCGCCGCGACCCGCCGTAGACGCCGTGCATGGCGAGGAACCCGTACGCGGGAATCCAGAGCAGCATCAGCCAGAACACGACGCGCGAGAGCGGGCCGCGCGCGACGGCCGACGTCAGCGCGACGACCGTGAGCGCGAGGTAGGCGAACGCGTGGGTGTGCAGCGCGAAGACGAGGTGCTCCGCGTAGTAGACCCCCGAGCGGCGATACAGCACGCGGAGCAGGAGCGCGAACACCGGGAGCAGCACGAACACCATGTTCGGCGCCTTCGCGAGCAGCGCGCCGAAGATCGCGCGCCGCTGCTCCGCCCCCGGCAGCGCCTTCACGCGGGCCATGCCGCCGGTGAGTCCACGCTTCGCCCACGTGATCGGATCTCGCCCGCGTTCGTTGCGGTGCCGCTCGAGGAACGCGTCGACCGACGAGTCGGTCCGGATGACGCCGTCACCTCGCGTGACGGTCACCCCGCCGACGCTGCGCCGGGAGTCGCCGAGGCCGGCGTCGCGGTCGCGGCGCACGAGCGTGAGCGAGAGGAAGAAGGCGACGCTCATCGTCAGGTACAGCCGCAGCGGCCGCAGGTAGCGTGCGCGGCGGCCGGCGAGGAACTCGGCCGTCAGCGCGCCGGGGCGGCGCACGAGCAGGAGCAACGTCTGCGGGATCTTGCCGTCCCACCCGGCGAGCGCGTCGAGCACCTCGCTCGCGAGACCGCCGAGGGAGCGGTGCAGGTCGCGCGTTTCCTGCCCGCAGTGCGGACAGAAGTGCTCGACGCCGCCGGCCCCGCAGTTCGTGCAGTGCGGCGGCGGCGGCGTCGAAGCGACGTCCTGGGAGAGGCGAACGTGCGTCAGGGCGTCAGGGCGTGACGGTCACCGTGATGGTGGTCGGCGCACCCTGCGCCGCGCTCGCGGCATCGAGCGCCTGATACGTGATGCGCGTCGTGCCTTCCTTGAGGCCGAGGATCTGGCCGGCGCCGTTCGCCGAGACGATCGACGGATCGGCGACCGTCGCCTGCACGGTGCGATTGAAGAGCTGGTTGCCGTTGGCGTCGCGCGGGATGACGGAGATCGTCGTCGCTCGGCCGACCGGGACGCTGACCGTGACCGGGGCGACATCGATCGTGGCGACGCGCACGAGGTTGACCACGATGTCGGCACTGCCGCTCGCCACGGCGGGCAGCCCGGGAACGGCGTCGACGACCGCGGTGATCCGTGCGCCCGGCGCCGCGATGGCGGTCGCGAGCCCGCTCTGCGACACCGTGACACTCTGCGACGAGGAGGTCACCCACGTCACCGTGCGTCCGCTCACGGCGTTGCCCACGCTGTCGGTCAGGGTGGCCGTGAGCTGCTGCGTCTGTCCGACGTTCAACTCCGACACGAGGGGGCGGACCGTCACGGCGGCGATCGGGATCTCGGTCACCCGCAGGCTCAGCGTGTCCGCGACCGCGCCGTTGTCGGCGCTCGCGATCAGTCGCGCCTCGCCGATCCGGCGCGGCGTCACGATGCCGAGCGAGTTGACGACGAACACCGTCTGATCGGTGCTCGTGTAGGTGATCGTGCGGCCGGCCAGCGACGTGCCGGCGCTGTCGTACGCGATGGCGAACCGGTTGCTCTGGACCGGCGTGCCAGTCGTCGCGAGGCGCAGAAACGGCCCGCGGTCGGCGATGCGAACGATGCGGGCGGGCACCTCGCGCACCGTCACCTGGAACACGCCCCGCGCCGAGGTCCCGTTCACGAGCACGTTGATGTTCGTGGTCCCGGGCCGTACGCCGGTGACGACGCCGCTCGCGGCATTCACGGTCGCGACGGTCTGGTCGTCGCTCGTGTAGCCGATCCCTTGCTGCGTGTTCGAGATGATCGCGTTGTCGGCCGCGAACAGCGTGACCGACGTCTGCGCCTGCTCGTTGACGAGGATCGTGTTCGAGCCCTTCTGCAGGCGCGCCTCGACGCGACTCACGAGCGGCGGCAGCACGTTGACCTGGAACGCCGCCGTGACGCTGTTCACCGTCAGCGTCACGATCGCCGTGCCAGGGGTGACGCCGCGCAGCACGATGTTCGACGACGTCGAACCGCTCGCCGTCAGGACGCCCGTGTTGGACGAGGTGACCGTCACGGCGCGCGGCGCGAGCGTCTGCCCCTGCGGGTCGAGGAGCGTCACGCCGAGCGGCGTGTCGCGGCCCTGATAGACCGTCGGCGGATCGACGCGGATGACCGCCGGCGGGGCGAGCAGGACGCGAATCGTGTCCGATCCCGTCTTCCCGCGCGTCGTGGCCGAGATGACGGCCGTGCCCGGCGCCACGCCGGTGATCTCCCCCGTCGCCGCGTTCACCGTGGCGACCGACGGATCGCTCGACGAGAACGCGGTGCGCAGCTTCGTCGACGTGAACGGCTTGTTGTTGTCGATCGTCGTGGCGGAGGCGAGGGCGCGCGCGCCGGCGACGATCGAGTCGGGGTTCACCGTCACGTCGACACGGTCGACGTTGGGAAGCCCGGTGAGAAAGCTGCAGCCGCTCGTCGCGAGTCCGATCGCGGCGACGAGGGCGACGCTCAGCCCGCGGCGCGGGCGGCGCGCAGACGGCGGGAACGCAAACCGCATGGAGGACGGGACGGTGAGAGGCATTCGGGGCTCGCTGGGGCGCCGATCGCGAGATCGGCGCCGGACGGCGGCACCAGCTACGGAGAAGACGACGCACGAAGCGTAGTGCGCCCTGAGGGGCGTCACAACGCGTCGGCGGGCCGTACCCGATAGCCGGTGCCAGGTTCCGGGGCCGCCTGTCGCAACTGCGCCACGAGCGTCGCCGGGTCAGCGGTAGGACGATCGCAGATGCCCGCGCGGCACACGTACGCCGTCGCGCGCCCGCCGAGCGCCGGGCGGCCGGCGGCGAGCGGCGACGGCGGCTCGTCGGGGCGCGCCGCGGTGACGACGAGCGACGGCGCGTACGTCGCTCCCGCAGCGCGGGCGAGCGCGGCGAAGTCCTCGGCGTCCGGGTCGCCGACGAGCACGAGCTCGATCGCCCCGTCGACCGCGCGGTCCGCGGCGCCGAGCAGGTGGCCGAACGCGGGGGCGTGGCGCGCCATCGGCTCGGCGAGCGTCTCGAGGACGTGATCGGCGATGCGCGTGTAGCGAGCGTGCCCGGGGCTGTGTGACGGATCGGTCAGCGCGGCGAGCGTGAGCAGCAGCTCCACCGCGAGCGACGTCCCGGAGGGGGTCGCGTTGTCGCTCGGATCGCGCGGGCGGGCGGGGAGCGACGTCTCGCCGGCGCCGTCACCCGCGGGTGCGTCGGGGGTGTCGAAGAACGCGCCGACCTCGGCGTCCCAGAAGGTCGCGACGATCGTGTCGCCGATGCGGGCGGCGATGTCGAGCCACCGCCGCGCGCCGGTGAGCGCGTGCACGGCGAGCAGGCCTGACGCGACGGCGGCGTGGTCTTCGAGCGTCCCCGCGAGCCGTTCGGCGCCGCGCGCCGAGGTGCGTTCGACGCGCGCGACGCGCCCGGTCTCCGCGTCGACGAGCGTCGCCAGCAGCGCCTCGGCGTTCGCGACGGCCAGCTCGCCCCATGACCCCGCCGAGCAGAGCGCAGGGTCGAACGCCCGTGCCGCCTCGGCGACGCCGCGCAGCATGAGGCCGTTCCACGCGGCGACGATCTTCTCGTCGCGCGCCGGGCGCACGCGCGCCGCTCGCGCGGCGAGCAGCGTCGTCTTGGCGCGGCGGACGGCGTCCGCGAGTGCCACGTCCGTGCCGTCCTCGGCGGCCGCCTCGGCAGTCAGCGGGGCGAACAGCACGTTACGCCCTTCGAAGTTGCCGTCGCGCGTCACGCCCCAGTACGCCGCGACCGCGTCGAAGTCGGCGCCCAGCGCGTCGCGCAGCTCGGCGGCGGTCCAGGTGTAGAACCGCCCCTCCTCGCCTTCGGTGTCGGCGTCGAGCGTGGCGTGGAAGGCGCCGCTCGACGCGGTCATCTCGCGGCGCAGCCAGCCGAGCGTCTCCTCGGTCACGCGACGCGCCTCGGCCGAGCCGGTCGCCTGCCAGAGACGGGTGCCCAACGACACGAGCAGCGCGTTGTCGTAGAGCATCTTCTCGAAGTGCGGCACCCGCCACTGCGCATCGACGCTGTATCGGTGAAAGCCGCCGCCGACCTGGTCGTACATCCCCCCCGCGCCATCGCCGTGAACGTGTGCACGACCATCGCGAGCAGCGACTCGTCACCGGTGCGCGCCCAGCGGCGGAGGAGGAAGTCGCTCGTCATCGACTGCGGAAACTTCGGTGCCCCGCGCGTGCCGCCGTACTCGCGGTCGTAGACCTTGGCGATCGCGCGGACGGCGCGGACGAGCGTGTCGCTCGTGAGCGGACCGCTGGCAACCGCCGTGCGCCGCGTCTCGGCGTACATCGCGCGCAGCGCCTCGGCGGTGCGGTCGACGTCCCCGCGGCGGGCGCGCCACGCGTCGGCGACCGAGGTGAGGATGCGCCGGAACGACGGCATGCCATGACGGTCCTCCGGCGGGAAGTACGTGCCGCAGTAGAACGGCACGCCGTCGGGGGTCGCGAACACGGTCATCGGCCACCCGCCGTGCCCCGTCATCGCCTGCGTCGCCTGCATGTAGACCGCGTCGACGTCGGGGCGCTCTTCACGGTCGACTTTGACGGGGACGAACCACTCGTTCATCAGGCGCGCCGTCTCCGCGTCCTCGAACGACTCGCGCTCCATCACGTGGCACCAGTGACAGGCGGAGTACCCGACGCTGATGAGCAGCGGCTTGCCCTCGGCGCGGGCGCGGGCGAAGGCCTCATCCCCCCACGGATACCAGTCGACCGGATTGTGCGCGTGCTGGCGGAGGTAGGCGCTGGACTCGTGAGCGAGGCGGTTCGACATCGACGACCGTGCGAGAGAAGGGATGAGCAATCAATCGCGTTCGTGCTCGAACACCCAGCGCACCTGCTCGACCGCCCATTCGAGGTCGCGCTGCTCGACGACGAGCGGCGGGGCGATGCGGATGACCTTGTCGTGCGTCTCCTTGCACAGCACGCCGCGCGCCTTGAGCGCCTCGCAGTACGGGCGCGCGGGCACGCGCAGCTCGAGGCCGACGAGCAGGCCGCGCCCGCGCGCCTCGACGATGTCGGGGTGGCGGATCTGTCGCAGCTCGTTCAGCAGCCAGCTGCCCAACGTCGCCGATCGCTCGACGAGATCCTCGTCGGCCATGACCTGCAACGCCGTGCGCGCGACCGCGCAGCCGAGCGGGTTGCCGCCGTACGTGCTGCCGTGCGAGCCGGGGGTGAACACGCTCAGCACGTCGCGCCGCGAGACGACGGCGGAGACGGGGTAGAAGCCGCCGGAGAGCGCCTTGCCGAGGATGTAGACGTCGGGCTGAACGCCCTCGTGGTCGCACGCGAACAGCCGCCCCGTGCGGCCGAGCCCCGTCTGGATCTCGTCGGCCATGAGCAGCACGTTCTGCTCGCGGCAGAGCGCGGCCAGCGCGCGGAGGAACCCATCCGGCGGCATGAGCACGCCGGCCTCGCACTGGATGGGCTCGATCAGCACCGCGCAGACATCCGGGTGCATCGCACGCCGCACCGCCTCGAGATCGCCGAACGGCAGGCGCGTGAACCCCGGCGCGAACGGCCCGAAGCCGTCTCGGTACGACGGCTCCGACGAGAAGCCGACGATCGTCGTCGTGCGGCCATGGAAGTTGTTGTCGAACACGAGGATCTCGGCACGGTCGCGCGCGATCCCCTTCCGCGTGTATCCCCACCGCCGCGCCGCCTTGATCGCCGTCTCGACCGCCTCGGCGCCCGTGTTCATCGGGAGCACCGTCTCCATGCCGCAGAGCGCGGCCAGCTCCTCGCAGAACGGGCCGAGCTGCTCGTTGCGGAACGCGCGCGACGTCAGCGTGACGCGCGACGCCTGCTGCACGAGCGCCGCGAGCAGCCGTGGGTGGCAGTGCCCCTGATTGACGGCGGAGTACGCGGCGAGGCAGTCCAGGTAGCGGCCCCCCTCGACGTCGTACACCCACGCCCCCTCGGCGTGGTCGATGACGACGTCGAGCGGGTGATAGTTGTGCGCGCCCCACTGCGCTTCGAGCGCGATGAGCTCCTGCGTGCTGGGCACTGCCGTCGTCGCGGAGCTCATAGGATGCGCCGTCCGAACGCGCTGGTGATGAGGTCGACGGCCAACTCCGCCGTGTGGTTGTGCCGGTCGACGATCGGGTTGATCTCGACCAGGTCCATCGCGACGAGCGCGTTCGCGTCGGCGACGAGCTCCATCGCGAGGTGCGCTTCGCGGAGCGTCGCGCCGCCGCGCACCGGCGTGCCGACCCCCGGGGCCTCTTCCGGATCGACCCAGTCGGCGTCGCAGGAGAGGTGCACGCCGCCCGTGCCGCGCGTCGCGATCTCGAGCGCGTCGTCCATCACGGCGCGCAGCCCGCGCTCGTCGATCTCGCGCATCGTGAACGCGCGCATGCCCGAGTCGCGGATGAAGTCGCGTTCCGGCTGGTCGAGGTCGCGCACGCCGACGAGCACGACGTTCTCGGCGCGCACGGCCGGCCACGGCGTCGCGATCTGCGACAGGCGCGGGTCGCCCCTGCCCAACAGATGGGCGACGGGCATGCCGTGCACGTTGCCGCTCGCGCTCGACGAGGGGGTGTGCAGGTCGCCGTGCGCGTCGAGCCAGATGAGGCCGAGCCGCTCGCCGCGCTCGCTCATCGCGGTCGCGACGCCGGCGACCGAGCCGGCGGCGAGCGAGTGGTCGCCGCCCAACACGAGCGGCGTCGCGCCGGCGCGCACGGCGTCGGCGGTCTGCGCCGCGAGCGTGCGGCAGACCTCGGCGATGGCGGCGAGGTAGCGCGCCTGCGGGTGGGCGTCGTCGCGCCCGTTGGCGTCGACATTCGAGCCGGCGTTCGCGCCGGCGTTCGCGCCGGCGTTCGCGCCGGCGTTCGCGCGACCGCCGGCGAGTGCGGCGCGGTCGGGCACCGCGATGTTGCCGGTGTCGTGCACGTCGTAGCCGACGTCGCGGAGGCGAGCGGCGACGTCGGCGGCCCGGAGCGCCGAGGGCCCCATGTCGACGCCGCGACGGCTGGCGCCGAGGTCCATCGGAACGCCGATGACGTGCACGGGGCGGAGGCGGGCACGCGCGCCGAGGCGTGTGTCGCGCACGTCGGTCGCGTCGGTCGCGTCGGTCGCGTCGGTCGCGTCGGTCGCGCGTGTGTCGGTAGCCAGCATGTGTCAGTCGAGAACGAGAGTCAGTTCGATGTCGTCGAACGATGCCGGTCTCGGACGTCAGCGAATAGCGCGATGAGTGCGCAACTCTGCGTTATCTTCTGGCGATTCGACACAGAGCGCTGACACTATGCCCACTCTCGACGCCACCGACGTCCAACTCATCGGCCTGCTCCGCGAGAACGCCCGCACCCCGGTCGCGACGCTCGCGAGACAGCTCCGCGTGTCGCGCGGCACGGTGCAGAACCGCATCGACCGCCTCGTCGCGCAGCGCGTGCTGCTCGGCTTCACGGTGCGCACGGCGCCCGAGGTCGCGCCGCAGCGCGTGCGCGCCGTGACGATGATCGCCGTCGAGGGTGAGCGCTCGGCGCCGATCCTGACGACGCTGCGCGGCTATCCGCAGGTCACGGCACTCTACACCACGAATGGCCGCTGGGACATCGTCGCCGAGCTCGGCACCGATACGCTCGAGGCGTTCGACGAGGTGCTGCGGCAGCTCCGGACCATCAAAGGGATCTCGAACTCGGAGACGAGTCTGCTGCTCTCGGCGCACAAGGCGTGACCGCCGCGTTAGCGTTGGGTATGCCCAGTGACCGCTACACCGACCTCGACACGTTCTTCGTCGCGAACTCGGCGCGTATCCGCGACGAGCTGTTCGCTTTCCTCCGCATTCCGAGCGTCAGCGCCCGCTCCGAGCACGTCGCCGACATGCGTCGCGCCGCGGGATGGCTGCGCGACGCGATGACCGCGATCGGCCTGCGGACCGAGATCGCCGAGACGCCGGGGCACCCGATCGTACTGGGCGAGTGGCGGAACGCGGGCCCCGACCGGCCGACGCTGCTCATCTACGGCCACTACGACGTGCAGCCGGCCGAGCCGCTGGAGCTGTGGGAGTCACCGGCGTTCGAGCCGACCGTGCGCGACGGCCGCATCTATGCGCGCGGCTCGGTCGACGACAAGGGACAGCTCTACGTGCACGTGAAGGCGCTCGAAGCCCATCTCAAGGTGCGCGGCGAGCTGCCGGTGAACGTGATCGTGCTCGCCGAGGGCGAGGAGGAAGTCGGGAGCGAACACCTCGAGCAGTTCATCCGCGCGAACGCCGAGCGGCTGGCGTGCGACGGCGTCGTCATCTCGGACTCGACGATGTTCGCGCCGGGGCAACCCTCGATCCTCTCGTCGCTGCGCGGGATGGCGTACTTCCAGATCGACGTGCACGGGCCGAGCGGGGATCTGCACTCGGGGATGTACGGCGGCGCGGTCGTGAACCCGGCCATGGCGCTCGCTCGCATCCTGGCGACACTGCACGACGAGGACGGTCGCGTCGCGATCGAGGGGTTCTACGACGACGTGCACCCGTTCCCCGACGCCGTGCGCGAGGGGATGCGCGCCCTGCCGTTCGACGACGAAACGTTCCGCGCCGAGGTCGGCGCCCCGGCGCTCGGCGGCGAGCCCGGGTACACGGTGCTCGAGCGGCTGTGGACGCGGCCGACGTGCGAGGTGAACGGGCTGCTGTCCGGCTACACGGGGGAAGGCGCGAAGACGGTGCTCCCCGCGCAGGCGATGGCGAAGGTGAGCTGCCGCCTCGTTCCCGCGCAGGAGCCGGCGCGCATCGAGGCGCTGATGCAGGCGCATGTCGAGCGCGTCGCGCCCGCGGGCGTGACGGTCCGCGTGGAGCATCTGCACGGCGGGCGTCCGTGGCGCGCCGATCTCGAGGGCCCGCTGTTCGACGCCGCCCGCCGCGCGCTCGCCGGCGCGTTCCCGAACCCGCCCGTCGTCGTCGGCGAGGGGGGCTCGATCCCCGTGGTCGGCGACTTCGAGTCGATCCTCGGCGCACCGGTGCTGCTCGTCGGCTTCGGGCTGCCGGGGGAGAATGCGCACGCCCCGAACGAGTGGATCGCCGTCGAGAACTTCGAGCTCGGGATGCGGGCGATGGCGCGGCTGTACGCGGAGTACGGGATGACGTGAATGCGTCCGCAGGGTACGCGGCTTGCTCACCGTGCCGCTCACCATGCCCTCTCGAACCCGCGCCCTCGCGCTCCTCGCGCAGGTAGCGGCTGCCGTGCTCGTCACGGTGGCCCCACCGGTACGCCCCGCCGCCGCCCAGTCGTTTCGCGACGACCGCGACCAGATGGAGCGCCGCGAGATCCGCGCCGTCGACTTCGGCGGCGTCAAGTCGGTCAAGCTCTCGGACTTGAAAGAGTCGCTGATGACGCAGCCGTCGGCGTGCAGCGGGCTGCTCTACACGCCCTTCTGCCTCGTCTCGAAGTCGCCCTACTTCTACGAGCGGCACTACTTCGACGAGCTCGAGTTCCGGCGCGACGTGCTGCGCATCCTCGTGTTCTACTACCGCCGCGGATGGCGCGATGCGCGCGTCGACACCGTGGTGACGCGCACCCCTGACGAGATCCGCATCCGCTTCGACGTCACCGAGGGGGCGCCGACGCTCGTCGACACCGTCGTCGTGGCCGGGCTGCCGCAGGGCGTGCGCCGACCGCGCCGGTCGGGCGCCGGCCGCCGCAACATGCTCAGCCCGGGCGAGCCGCTGAACACGATCAAGCTCGACTCGCTCGTCGTCCGGATTCGCGAGTCGCTGCTCGACCGCGGCTACGGCAATGCCGTCGTCGAGGCGCCGCGGATCGACGAGGACAGCGCCGCGCGCCGCGCGCGCGTCACGATCGCGACCCGCCCCGGCCCGCTCACGCCGATCGCCCGCATCGACGTCGTGCGCCTGACCGGGGACTCGACGGTGAGCGACGAGACGATCCGCAACTCGCTCACCGTCAAGCCCGGCGACCTGCTCCGTCGCCGCCGCGTCGCCGAGAGCCAGCGCGCGCTGTACGAGTCGGGGCTCTTTCGCAGCGCGCTGATCGACACCGCCGTCACGACCGACGCGGCGAACGGTCGCACGATCTGCGCGCAGCAGGGAAGCGGCTCGCCGCCGAGCCAGCTGACGGCGCGCGCGGCCACCGACTCGACGAAGAACCTCGTGGTGTGCGTCATCGGCGGACAGCTGCACGACGCACGCGTCGGCGTCGGCTTCACGACGGCGGACTTCGTCGCCGTGCAGGGCGCCTACAACGACAACTACTGGCTCGGCGGGCCGCGGCGCCTCTCGATCACCGGCACGGTCGGCAACCTCGGCGCGCGGCAACTCAACGGGCGCGCGCCCTTCTTCGACATCTTCAGCAGCATCCCGGAGAACCAGCAGGACGACCGCTTCTACCGGCCGACCTATCAGGCCGGCGCCGACGTGCGGTGGCGCTGGCTCGGGTCGCCGCGCAACACGTTCGGCACCGGCATCTTCGCGAGCCGCCGCTCGTCGCCCGGCGTGTTCATCGACCGCAGCTACGGCGCGAACGCCGCCTTCACGCGTACCCTCACGCCGCAGCTGCCGGTCAGTGCGACGTACCGCTTCGAGCTCAACCGCGTCGAAGCCGGCGACATCTACTTCTGCGTGAACTTCGGCGTCTGCGATTTCCAGACGATCGACGCGCTGAGCGGGCGGCAGAGTCTTTCGCCGTTCGCGCTCTCGAGCTCCGTCGCGACGACCGACGACCCACTCGAGCCGACGACCGGCTACACCGGGCGCCTCGGATTCGAGCACGCGTCGAAGGTCACGTTGAGCGACTACCGCTACAACCGCGCGAGCGCCGACGGCGCGACCTACTTCCGCCTGCCGTTCCGCCGCGCGATCCTCGCCGTGCACGCACAGATCGGCTACGTCCGCGCGCTCGGCAGCACGAACGCGGCGGTCGGCGTCGCGGGGGGCGGCGCGGTGCTGCATCCGAGCAAGCGGTTCTACGCCGGCGGCTCGCAGAGCGTGCGCGGCTTCGGCGAGAATCAGCTCGGCCCGCGCGTCCTGACGGTGGACCCGAACGCGATTCGAGGGCGCGACTCCGACGACGCGACGGCGACCTGTCCTGCGACGACGGCGTCCACGCTCGCCGCCTGCTTCGCGCAGCGCGGAGACTCGATCACCGACGAGAACTTCGCCGAACGGCCGTTGGGCGGCACGGCGGTCGTCGCCGGCAATCTCGAGGTCCGCGTGCCGATCGCCGGCCCGCTCATCGGCGCCATCTTTCTCGACGGCGCGCTGCTCGGCGAACGGTCGTTAGGCGATTTCACGAACAGCACGGGCGCGATCACGCCAGGCTTCGGCGTGCGCTACCTGTCGCCCGTCGGGCCGATCCGCGTCGATGTCGGCTTCCGGCCGAAGCTGCAGGAGGCGCTGCCGGTGCTGACGCAGGTGACCGACGCGAGCGGCGTGCGCCGGCTCGTGGACCTCACCGGCGGGCGCGGCTGCACCGGCTCCAGCACCGCAGCCGACGGCTGCCGCCTGTTCCCCCTCCGCGAGAGCGACAAGGCGATCAGCCGCTTTCTGAACCGACTCACGCTTCATCTCTCCATCGGAGAGGCATTCTGATGGCAGACGAATCGCAACAGCAGGCGCCGACCGATCGCACGCCGCCGGGTGGGCACCCGCACCACCACCGCGGCCGTCGCATCGCGCTCATCGCGGTCACCGCGCTCCTCGGCGTCGTCGCACTGGCCGTCGTCGCCGTGCTCGTCGTCACGAACACGGACTGGGGGCGCGAGCAGCTGCGCCGCCGGGTCGTCGCGATCCTCAACGACACGGCGCACGGCACCGTGCGCGTGGGGCGCATCAGCGGCAACCTGCTGAAGGGGATCACGCTGCACGACGTCGCGATCACCGACTCGGCGAACGCGCCGTTCCTCGCGCTCGATTCGGTGACGACGCGCTACGGCATCCGCTCCTTCATCTCGAAGAAGATCGAGCTGACGGATCTCACGGTGTGGCGTCCGATCCTCGTGCTCGACCGACCGCCGGGCGGCGAGTGGAACTACGCGCGCATCTTCCCGAGCGACACGACGCAGACGGCCAAGGATTCGACGACGCTCGCGTTCGGCGAGTGGATCGTGCTGCACGACGTGAAGGTGCGGAACGGCGACGTCACGGTGCGCATACCGTGGGCGCCCGACACGTCGCTCGCCGGCGCGGCACGCGACAGCGTCATCCGCGTCACTCTCGACACGACGACCGTGCTGCCGCGGCAGCGCGTCGTGCAGGTCGCCGGTGGCTATCAGCAGGTGCAGCGCTTTCACCAGCTGACGGCGGTGTTTCCGCTGCTGCAGCTCGCGAAGCCGAACGAGCGCGCGCGGCGCGTCGAGATCGACAGTCTCGCGGTAGCGGCATACCCGTTCCGCCGGCCAGGCGCGCAGGTGCAGCAGGCGCGCGGCCTCGTCCTGATCGACGCGGACTCGCTCTGGTTCCGCGATCTCGCGGCGCAGCTCCCGAACTCGCGCGCGACGCTGACGGGCACGTACGGACTGAACACGAGCGACCTCATGATCGCCGGCCGCGCCGCGCCGGCCGACCTGCACGACGTTCGCTTTCTCTACCCGGCGCTCCCCGACACCGGCACCGCGACGACGGACTTCCGCGTCGCGCTGCTGGGGAACGGCGGCTTCGCGCTCCGCTTCTCGGGGCTCGACCTGCGCTCGGAGCAGACGACCATGCAGGGCGACCTCGGGATCAGCTTCCTGCCCGACCTGCGCATCGACACGACGAACGTGCGCTTCAGCGGCCTCACGACCGGGCTGCTCGCGCAGCTCGTGCCTGCCGCGGTATCGCCGTACCGCGGCACGTTGGGCGGGCGCGTCTCGGCCGACGGCGATCTCGCCGAGCTGACGCTCGACGCCGACGTCACGTTCGACGAGGTGCGCACCGGCCGCAGCCGGGTCGTCGCGACCGGGAGCGTGGGTGCGGAGAGCACGGTCGTCTCCGCGCGGCAGCTGCGCCTGCGCTTCCTGCCGGTGCAGGTGGCGCTCGCGCGGCAGTACATGGCGACGCTCCCCGTCGGCGGCACGATCACCGGCAGCGCGATCGTGCAGGGCGCGACCGACCGCCGGCTCGACGTCACGGGCATCGACCTGACGCACCTCGACCGTGGCGCGACGTCGCGTGTCGGCGGGCGCGCGTCGGTCGCGTTGGGCGGGGCGTCGTCGGCTGGCCGCGGCGCCGGCGACCGTCGCGCGCCCTCGCGCGACGAGTTGCGCCGCGACGCGACGTCGCCGGCGCCGCGCCGAGAGCAGGACCGCCCGCGCGTCGCGACCGCCACGCGCAGCGGCGCGCGCCCGAACCCCTGGTTCGACGTCGACCTCGACGCGCGTCCGCTGTCGCTCGTCACGGTAGGGCGCTTCGCTCCGGCATTAGGCCTCCGCGGCACCGCGCGCGGTCCGATCCGCGCCCGCGGCACGATGGAGAGCTTCTCCGTGAACTCGGCGCTCGCCCTCACCGACGGAGGGCGCGTCTCGGTCGCCGGCACGCTCGGGCTGGGCGTCGTCCCGACGTACGACCTGCGCACGACGATGGCGCTGTTCAACGCGAACGCCGTCGTCGCGAAGGCGCCGTCGACGTCGATCACGGCGCGGGCGACCGTCGCGGGGCGCGGCAGCGACCCGGCGACGATGGTCGCACGACTGTCGGCCGACGTCAGCACGTCGCGCATCGACACCGTCGCCATCGATTCGTCGCGCGCCCGCCTCCGCATCGCGAACGCCATGCTGAGCGTGGACACGCTCGCCGTGCGCGCGCCGGGAACGCAGGTGGACGTGGAGGGGATCTTCGGGCTCGATTCGCTGCACACCGGCGAGCTCGCCTATCGCGTGAACGTCGACTCGATCTCGGCGCTCGCGCGCTACATCCCGCGGCTCCAGGGGAAGGTCGAGCCGCGCCCGGCGATCCTCGCCGAGCGACTCGCGCAGGCGCGGGCCGACTCCGCGCGCGTCTCGCAGCGGAACGCCGTGCGCATCGCCGTCGGCGAGCGACCGGCCCCGCCGACCGTCGTCGTCGACACGCCGCTCACGATCGCGAAAGACTCGCTCGCCGGCTCGGCGCGCGCCGAGGGGACGCTGCGGGGCAACATCGACCGGTTCGACGCGAAGGGGAACGCGAGCGCCGAGAACCTGATCGCGTTAGGCAACGCCGTGCGCCGCCTGCGGCTCGCCTACGCCGGCACCGCGATCCGCTCGAGCGAGCAGTCGTTCGCCGCCGCGGCGGTCGCCGACTCGCTCCTCCTCAGCGGCTTCGCGCTCGACTCGATCGACGTGCGGACGACGTACCGCGAGCCGGGCGGCAACCTGCAGCTCGCGGTCTTCCAGCGGCAGGCGAGCGACCTCGCCGTGCGCGCCGACTTCGGCATCTACCCGGACCGCAAGGAGCTGTTGCTCGGCCGCCTCGCGCTGCGCTTCGACTCGACGCTCTGGGCGGCGCCGCACGCGAGCGCCGTGCGCTGGGGCCAGCCGGGTCTCGAGATCGACAACGTCGAGCTGACGAACGCACTCGGCGGGCGGATCTACGCGAGCGGACGGCTGCCGACCGGCGGCACGGCGGATCTGCGCGTGCAGGTCAGCGACTTCCAGGTCGCCGACATCGCGGGGCTGTTGCAGAGCGACGTGCCCGTGCGCGCACTCGTCGACCTCGACGCGCAGGTCAGGGGGCCGCTCACCGCGCCGATCATCACGGCCACCGCGGCGCTCGACAGCGCGACGTATCGCGGCACGGTGCTCCCCGACGTGCGCGCCGCCATCGACTACGCCGACCAGCGTCTCGGCGCACGGGCGGAGGCGCGCGGCAGTCTCCGCGCGACGCTCGCGACCGCGCAGGGCGCGCGGGTCGCGCAGACGCTTCCCGACACCGGCCGCACGCTGGCGATCGTCACGGCGAGTGTTCCGATCAATCTCGCGCTCGAGGGCGTGGACTCGACGCAGAAGCGGCTCGCCGACGACGCGCCGCTCGTCGCCGAGCTTCGCGCCGACAGTCTGCCGCTCGACCTCGCGAGCCGCTTCACCGACGCGCTCGCCGACGTGCGCGGCCTCGCACGCGGGACCGGCGCCGTCAGCGGCACGATCAAGAACCCGACGTACACGGGGAAGATCGCGCTCGTCGACGCCGGCTTCCGCGTCACGGCGGCCGGGATCACGATGAAGGACGTGAACGGCTCGCTCACGCTGCGCGGCGACTCGGTCGTCATCGACTCGATCGCCGGCCGCAGCGACGGGCGCATCGCGATCGCGGGGGGCGTCGGCATCAAGAACCCCGCCGAGCCGAGCTTCGACGTGCGCGTGTCGGTGGCCGATGCGACGATCCTCGACAACGAGATCGGCCGCATCAAGGCCAACGCGCAGATCGCCGCCTACGGGCCGTACACGGGCCTGTTCGTGAGCGGTGGCGCGCGCGTGCTGGGCGGCGTGCTGTACATTCCCGAGTCGGACAACAAGACGGTCATCGGCGCCGGCGATCCCACGGTGTTCGCGGTCATCGACACGGCGCGGCTGACCGACAGCGACCTGATCCCGGCCGAGAACCCGCTGCTCGCGAACCTGCGCACCGACATCTCGTTGGGCGTCGACCGCGACACGTGGGTGCGATCGCGCGAGGCGAACGTCGAGTTCTACAGCGATGGCGACCTGCGCGTCCGCGTCGAGCGCGCGAAGAGCGCGATCGTGCTCGACGGCATCGTCAACACCGACCGCGGCCAGTACACGTTCCTCGGCAAGCGCTTCCAGGTGAAGAGCGGGTCGGCCACGTTCATCGGCACGCAGGAGCTCGACCCGAACCTGCAGGTCGTCGCCGAGTACGAGGTGCCGCAGGGGCGCCCGCCGCTGACGATCAAGATTCTGATCGGCGGCACCGTACTCGCGCCGCGCATCTCGCTGCAGAGCGACGCGCAGCCGCCGATCGCGCAGTCGGACCTGCTGAGCTACCTCGCGTTCGGCAACAACACCGGCGCCCTGCTCTCGTTGGGCAGCGGGTCGAGCGTCAGCGGCTCGACGTCGGGGGGCGGGCTCGTCGGCACGACGGCGGCGTTCGCGCAGAAGCAGCTCATCGGCGTCGCGTTGGGCGCCGCGGTCGATCAGCTCGAGAGCAAGGCCGGCCGGTCGTTGGGCGCGGACGTGTTCAACATCACGCCGGTCCCCGGCCTGCCCGACGAGCTGGCCGGCAACTTCGGCGGCGGGCTGCAGCAGTTCGTGCGCGGAACGCAGATCGAGTTCGGCAAGTACTTCAACCGCCAGCTCTACGTCGCCGTGCAGGCGACGCCGCTCTTCTTCGAGAGCGCGCCGTACGTGCCGGGCTTCGTGGCGCAGTACCGGTTCTCGCGCTTCTCGGGGCTGTCGATCGAGTCGACGTACCAGCCGCGGTACTTCCTCCCGCCGCCGTCGCTGACGGCGGACCAGAACATTTCGCCGAGGAATGCGCTGGGGGTCTTCCTGATCCGCAACTGGCGGTTCTGAGAATTCCATGGCGCGGTCGATACGGCACCGACGATGAACCGTGAGTGCGCGGGCGACCGGGCGCCGGCGGTGAAGCGCTGAAGCGGGAGCAGCGGAAGAAAGGCATGGCCTGGTTCTCGGCATCGAGACACCAGGCCATGCGCTCGTTACGCCCGTCCGAATTCCACGCCGTCCCGCCCGCGCTTCACCGACAGCGCCGTATCGCCCGCGTCGTCACGGTTCACCGCCCCCGCCGTATCGACCCCGCCCAACCGACCCCGCCCCTGGCGACAGCGAGCGATCACGCGTCCTTCAACCCGTTCAACAACGCGTCATTCGAAGCCGTCACGCCGATCCGCTTGATCAGCCACTCCATCGCCGCCGGCGACGGCATCTGCTGCAGCCCGCGCCGCAGCATGTACACGGCGTCGAGCTGGTCCGGGCGGAACAGCTTGTCCTCGCGGCGCGTGCCCGAGGCTGGGATGTCGATCGCCGGATAGATGCGGCGCTCGGCCAGCGAGCGATCGAGCTTGATCTCGCAGTTGCCCGTGCCCTTGAACTCCTCGAAGATCACGTCGTCCATGCGCGAGCCCGTCTCGACGAGCGCCGTGGCGATGATCGTGAGCGAGCCGCCGCCGTGCGCCGCCGCGACCGCGCGCGCCGAGCCGAAGAACGCCTTCGGCTTCGCCATCGCCGTGGCGTCGAGACCGCCCGACATCGTGCGGCCGATGCCGCGCTCGATCGTGTTGTACGCGCGCGCCATGCGCGTGATCGAGTCGAGCACGATGACGACGTCCTTGCCCAGCTCGACGAGGCGGCGCGCGCGCTCCATCACCATCTCGACGACTTCACGGTGCCGGTCGGCAGGCATGTCGAAGCTCGACGCGACCACCTCGCCGAAGCCCCACGCGACCATGTCGCTGACTTCCTCGGGGCGCTCGTCGACGAGCAGCACGAGCAGCGCGGCCTCGGGATGGTTGATCGCGACGCCTTCCATGATCGCCTGCAGCAGCATCGTCTTGCCGGCGCGTGCCGGCGCGACGATGAGCGCGCGCTGTCCGTAGCCGATCGGCGCGATGAGGTCGATGATGCGGCGCGTGACCTCGGGGCCGGCCTTCAGCCGGCGCGTCTCGAGCGTCAGCTTCCGATCCGGATACGTGGCGGTGAGCGCGCCGAACTCCGGCCGTTTCACGGCCGCCGCCGGCTCCGCGTCGTTCACGAGCACGACGTCGACGGCACACATGCGCCCGCGCTGATCGCGGCCGGCCGTGACCTCGACCTTGTCGCCGGCACGGAGCCCCCACTGCCGCATGAGCGGCTGGGGCACGAACGGATCGGTCGGACCTGGGAGGTAGCTGTTCGCCGCCTGCCGGATGAACGCCCCGTCGCGGCCGACGCCGAGCCACCCGCTGACTGTCGTGTCGGCCGTCGCGACGACCGGCTGGCGGTCGAGCGACTGCTGCTGTGCCTGACCCTGTGGCTGATGACCCTGCTGACCGCCCTGCTGCTGGTGCGGCGCGCCCTGACCGTCGCGCTGCCGGTTGCGCTGGCGATTGCGGCGCCGCGCGTTTCGGCCCCCTCGCTCGAACTGCTGCCCCGCGCCGCCGCCCGGTCCACCCTGGCGATCGGGTCGGTCGTTGCTCCGGTCGTTGTCCGGTCGTTTGCGATCGAAGGGGCGATGCGCACTGTCGCCTCGAACGTCCTGACCGGCCGGCCGCTGGTCATACGGCCGCTGGTCCGGACGGCCACCCTGCTGGAACGGTCCCCCGCCGCCCTGGCGGTTCCGCCCTCGCCGCGGGCCG
The DNA here is from genome assembly GCA_963843845.1 of uncultured Gemmatimonadaceae bacterium. Taxonomy (GTDB): domain Bacteria; phylum Gemmatimonadota; class Gemmatimonadetes; order Gemmatimonadales; family Gemmatimonadaceae; genus Gemmatirosa. The sequence goes on from CAWJMB010000002.1 coordinate 1,088,349, forward strand.
CGGTCCGGGCGCCCATCGCGGTTGGGCTGGTGCTGATAGCCGCCTTGCTGCGTACCGCCGCCCTGGTGGGTGCCGTCGGCGCTCGGTGCGCGGTCGAACGATTCGCGCTCCGGCGACGCCCGATCGGGCGACTCGCGCTCTCGCGATTCGCGCTCTCGCGACTCGCGCTCGGGCGATTCACGAAGGGACTCGTGGGGTACCTCGATGGGATCACGGTCAGCGATCGGCTCGCGCGCCCGATGTCGGTCGGTCGGCAGCCCGGCCAGATCACTCTCGTCGCCGCCGAAGCTCATCGGCTGCGGCTCCGCGCCCTCGCCGTGCTCGGCACGCTCTGCCCGGTCAGTCCGGGGGCGGCGCGGGGTGCGCGCGGCACGGGGCGGGCGCTCCGCCGGCGCCGCACTCGCCGAGTCGGCGCTCGCGGACTCGGCGCTCGCAGTCCCCGCGCTCGCAGACTCGGCGCTCGCAGACTCGGCGCTCGCGACCTCCGACCGGGGGGCGCGCGGCGTTTTCGCGACGCGTCGGCGCACAGGCGCCGCCGAACTGTCGGCCGACTCGGTCGGTGCGGCCGCGGGGGCGGTGGCCGACGGCGTGGACTCGGCGCGGCGCTCCGCGTCGTCCCGGTACGGATTGTCTTCGAGCGGTCCATCGGTCTGCGCACTGGCAGCCGGACGTCCGCGGCCACGCCGGGTCGGGCGAGGTTCGGTCATGCAACGAGAGGTCGGAGTGGATGGTCCACGCGGCCGAGCCGCCCCGCGGTGCGCAGGAACGGGAGCAGGCGTAGAGGGGCGGGCGAGTCGCGAGAACGGAGACGCGGAACGCAATGCGGATCGCGCCGAGTCCCGGATCGGAGCGTCCGGATCGGGAGGAGCGGCGCGAGTGCCTCGGAGTCGCACGGGGCGCAGGCAGAACACGCGAGGACGCGACGGTCCGTCGGTGCTGCGGGGCGGCGGTACGCCGGGCGAAGGCGCCAGCGCCAGCCGTGCGATGCGGGCCGCGGACAGCAGCCTGCCGAGTGCGCTACGAGTATGACGCTCGGATCGGCCGCGCGCAACCCATGACGCGCGCTCCGCCGTCTGGTCCGCGCGCTGCACCTCCTGGCGACGGTTATCTTCTGGCTCATGCCGATCGACACGCACGCCACCCCGGCCGCCTCCCGGACCACGCCCCTCAAGGCGCATGTCACCGACGCCGTCGCGCAGTACGAGGCCACACAGAACACGGCCGCGCTGATCGCTCGCCTGCTCACGATCGCCGAAGGCGCCGACGCCGACGAGCTGATCGACGCCGCCGAGCCGTACCGCGAGATCCCCGAGATCGCCGGTCCGCTCTACGAACACGTCGTCGCGCAGCGTCCCGACGACGCGCGCGCGCTCGTCACGCTCGCCAACGCGTACTGGCTCACCGGGCGCGGCCCCGACGCGGTCGGCGAGCTCGCGACCCGCGCGATCGGCGCCGACCCGGCGAATCGCGCTGCCTGGCATCTCTGGGCGCTGACCGAGCCGAACCCGCGCCAGCGCACGCGGCGGTGGGAGCAGGTGACGCGCCGGTTCCCCGACGACCAGCTCGCGAAGGCGCTGCTCGCCGACAACGCCGCGAGTCTCGCCGGCGCCGAGCACGACGACGAGGCGCTCGTGCTCGCGATCGCGACGTATGAATCGCTGCTCGCGTCCGCCGACCAGCCCGAGCAGCGCGCGGCCCTCGAGACGGCGCTCGGCACGCTGAGAGGGTGGAAGCTGTGAGCGACGCGTCGACCTCACTCGAGGAGTTCCGCCGGTTCCGCGAGCGGATGAACGCCGAGATCCTCGGCGAGAACAACCTCGTCGTCAACCGATTCTTCGCGCTCGACGGCCGCGCCTACGAAGCCGGTGCGCTCGACGTGCGAACCAAGGAGCTGCTGGGCCTCGTCGCCTCGCTCGTGCTTCGCTGCGACGACTGCGTGACCTACCACCTCGTTCGCTGCACGGAAGAGGGCATCACCCGCGCCGAGGCGTTCGAGGCGCTGTCGATCGGGCTCATCGTCGGTGGGTCGATCGTGATCCCGCACATGCGGCGCGCGGTGGATCGACTGACGGAGCTGGAGGAGAAGGCGTGAGAGGCGGGGATCGGGGAGCGATGTCCGAGATCGACCCCCGACTCCCGGCGCTCACGGTCTCGCGACCGTCTCCGGATTTCCGTCCGACACGTAGCGACCGCCCGGGCCTGCCTTGTCGAGGTTCCGGAGCGTCGACTCGAGCGCGTTCTTGAACATGATCTGCCGGTTCACGCTGTGCGCGTCGAACTTCGGATCGTAGGGACTCTCGTTCGGGTTGCCCGAGACTTCGAGCACCGTGTCGTAGCGATACGCGATCGTCTTCTTCGACTTCGGATCGGTCCACGACCCGGCCCAGGCGAGCGGGCGGTTCTTCGGCCACATGCCTAACGGCAGCGCGAACGTGCGCACCTTGTAGCCCGGCACCGCCGAGTCGATCGCCATGTCGCCGCGCGCGATGAACTCCTGGACCTTCTCGCCGGCCCGGTCCAGCCGCGCATGGTAGAGCGTGTGGTTGCACAGCTCGTAGCCCTGCGCGTTCAGGAACTGCAGCTTCTTGAAGCGCCACTCGGTCTTCTGTCCTTCGATCCCCTTGTCGCCGAAGAACGAACGGCCGGCCTGCGCGGCAGGGAGCATGCAGAACACGGCCCGCCGCGGCCAATCCTTGTGCGTGTCGGCGAACTGCTCGAGAATGCCGACCGCACTCGTCGGGTCGATGACGAGCGAGCTTCCCTTCTCGAGGTAGCGGAACTGCGACGCCGAGGCGTCGTCGAACACGAGCACGACCGGTGAGATCCCCTTGGGCAACTGCTGAATCTTCTTGTCGATGACGTCGACCATGTTCACCGGCCGGTAGCCGGCGCGGTACAGCGCCTCGAGATCCTGCCGCAGTCGCTCCGGCGTGCGCGTGAACTCGTTCGTCTCCTGCGGGACGATGAGGTGATACTCGAGCACCGGGATGCGACCGAGCTCGTTCGGTGCGCGCGCCTCGGCCGCCCCGACCTCACCTGCGGAGGCGGCCACGGTCTCGCCACGCGGCTGGTCGGAGCGGAGCGACGGCTCACTCGTGCCGGCGGCTGCCGCCGCCGTGGTCGTGTCGGCAGGCGCGGCGTCGCGACTGGCGCAGGCGGTGGCGAGAAGCGCTGCGGCGCAGGCGGCGTAGGGAAGGGCGGAGCGGTTCGACGACAGGAGCGACATGGTCCAGAACGACGGATACGGAACGCCGCTCGAGGCGGCGCGGTGCGGGGATGCGCAACGTAACGGACCCGCGTGGCTCGCGCGGCGTACCATGCTGCCATGACGCCTGTCACGACGCGCCTCCGCGCCCGCGCCGCCCGCTTCCGCGCGCGATTGCACCCCGAGCCGCCGGTGCCGGCCCGCATCTGGATGCGTCGCCAGTGGGGGGGCCTCCTCGCGCTCGGCCTGCTCGTCGCCGGCGTCGCCGCTGGCGACGCGTGGCTGCTCACCTGCGGCTTCGGCCGATGCCCGACCGCCGCGGACATCCGCGCCTTCCATCCCACGGAGGGCGGCCGGATCGTCGACCGCAACCGCGCGCCGATGGGCCGCCTGCGCCTCGTGCGCCGGGTGAACGTGCCGCTCGCCGACGTGCCGCTCCACGTGCGGCAGGCGTTCCTCGCGACCGAGGACCGACGCTTCTACCAGCACCGCGGCGTCGACTGGCACGGCGCCGCCCGCGCCACCCTGTCGAACCTGCGCGCGCTCGGCGTGCGTGAAGGGTTCAGCACGATCACGATGCAGGTCGTGCGCAACACGTTCGCCGTCGAGCGGCAGGGCGAGCGATCGCTGCAGCGCAAGCTCATCGAGCTGCGCGTGAGCCGACTCGTCGAGCGTGCGCTCACGAAGGACGAGATTCTCCAGCTCTACCTGAACGTCATCTACCTCGGCGGCGGCGTGTACGGCGTCGAAGGGGCGAGCCGCGACCTGTTCGGACGCGGGGTGAGCGAGGTGACCATCGCGCAGGGCGCGATGCTCGCCGCGCTGCCGAAAGGGCCGTCGTCGTACACTCCGCGCCGCTCGCGCGCCCGCGCCCTGCGCCGCCGCAACCTCGTGCTGGCCCTGATGTCGCGCGAAGGGTACCTCACCGCGGCGCAGACCACCGCCGCGCAGAGCGCACCGCTCGTCGTCAACAAGGACGGCTGGCGCCCCGACTCGCGCACCGACTCCTACGCGCTCGACCTCGTGCGCGAGCTCGTCGACTCGGTGCGCGACGCGCGCGACATCGCGTCGAGCGACCTGACGGTGACGACGACGCTCGACCTCCGCGCCCAGCAGGCCGCCGATCGTGCCGTGCGGCGCCGGGCCGACGCGATCGCCAGCGTGACCGGCCGCGCCGGCGCACAGGGGGCGATGGTCGCGCTCGACCCGCGCACGGGCGACGTACGCGCGCTCGTCGGCGGCCGCGTCTACGAGCGCGGCAACTTCAACCGCGCGACCGACGCGCACCGTCAGCCAGGCTCCGCGTTCAAGCCGTTCGTCTACGCCGCGGCGCTCATGAGCGGGATGACGCCGGCGAGCGAGGCGCTCGACGAGCCGGTCGAGGTCGCGATCGGCCGCACGGTGTGGCGCCCGCAGAACTACGACGGGGCGTACCTCGGCGAGACGACGCTGCGCAACGCGCTCGCCCACTCGGCGAACGCGGCGACGGTTCGCGTCAGCCGCGCGGTCGGGGAGCCGCGCGTCGTCGAGGTCGCACACCGCAACGGCATCGCGAGCCATCTCGACCCGGTGCCGTCGATCGCGTTGGGCGCCGTCGAAGTCACGCCGCAGGAGCTGGTGACGGCGTACGCGCCCTTCGCGAACGGCGGCTACCGCGTGACGCCGCGCCTCGTGCAGTCGATCGCGACGTCGGACGGCACGGTGCTCTGGACCGCTGAGCGGGCGGAGCCCGTGCGAGTCATGGACGCACGCGACGCGTTCCTGTTGACGTCGATGCTCCGCTCGGTCGTCGACGAAGGCACGGGACACGCCGTGCGCGACTACGGCATCCGGGCGCCCGTCGCGGGCAAGACCGGCACGACCAACAACGGCACCGACGTCTGGTTCGTCGGCTACACGCCGAGCGTCGTCGCGGGCTTCTGGTTCGGCTACGACGAGCCGCGCCCGTTAGGCGGCGGCGCGAGTGGCGGCCGCCTCGCCGCGCCCGCGTGGGCGGAGTTCTACCAGGCGGGGTGGAAGGAGCAGGAGCGCGAGTGGGTCGCGCCGCCGGGGCTCGTGCGCCGCACGATCGACGCGGACAACGGGCTGCTCGCCTCCGAGGCCTGTCCCAGAGTGCGCGACGAATGGTTCAAGACCGGCAGCGAGCCGACCGCGTACTGCCCGCTCGATCACGTCGAGGCGCCGGACGATCCCCGGGCCGATGTGCCGGCGCCGGTGCAGGTCATTCCGCGCGCGATCGAGAAGGCGGGGAAGGAGGTCGGGAAGGGGATCGGAAAGCTCTTCCGCCGGATCTTCAAGTGGTGACCGACCCCGTCACGACGTGCACGGCGTCGCGTTGCAGCCGATACGCGAGCGGCGCCCGCATCCGGACCAGCTCGCCGTCGACGGAGACGGTGCCCCACGGCCGGCGCAGGGTGATCGTGCACGCGTCGACCAGATAGACGTCGAGCGCTTCCGTCCGCGTGAGCGTCCGCACGCCGCGCAGGAGCGAGCCGAGCGCGAGCCGCAGCATCGCGGCCGGTGTGTCGGCGCGCACCACGAAGACGTGGAGCGCGCGCCTGCCGTTCGGCACCCGGTTGCCGAGTCCGGTCTCGCTCCGCTCGAGCGCTCGCTCGCCGACGCCGACGAACACGAGCGGCGCACGGTAGCTGCGCGCGACGCCGTCCGCGGTCTCGAACGCGACCGTGAAGCCGCGCAGCCCGACCCAGGTGCGGACCGCCGCGAAGACGCTCGCGATGCGATAGCCGAGCCACGGCTCGAGCCGCTCGCGCGCGCGGACGAACAGCACGTAGAGCCCGACCGAGCTGGTGTTCAGGATCGCCTGCTCGTTCACGTAGCCGAGGTCGACGGCGCGGGCGGCGCCGGCCGCGGCGAGTTCGAGCGCCGCGGCCGGATCGTCGCACGGGATGTTCACGTCGTGCGCGAAGTGGTTCAGAGTGCCGCCCGGAAAGACCGCGATCTCGAGCGCCGAGCCGGCCGCCGCGCCGCAGGCCTGCGCGACCGAGCCGTCGCCGCCGGACACGAGGATGCGCGGCGTGCCACGTTCGACTTCGCCGCGTACGGCGTCGGCGAGCGCGGCGGGATCGGTCTCGCGCAGCTCGAAGCGCGCGTCGCCGCCGATCGCAGTCCGGGCGGCGGCGGCGCTTCCAGAACGTGGGTTGACGAATGCGGGAATCGGCACGTATGGGCCCTATTCAAGAGCCACGCCGTTATCGTAGCACGATGGCTACGGCTCCCCACGCCACCGATCCGCACTACGCCCGCCGCCTCGGCCTGTTCTCCGCGACGATGCTCGTCGTCGGCGGGATCGTCGGGTCGGGCATCTTCCTCAATCCGGCGGTCGTCGCGCGCCGCACCGGCACCGCGCCGCTCACGTTAGGCACCTGGCTGCTCGGCGCCGTCATCGCGCTCCTCGGCGCGACGATCTTCGCGGAGCTGGGGCGGCGGCGGCCACAGGTCGGCGGCGGGTACGCGTATCTGCGCGACGCGTTCGGCCCGCTCCCGGCGTTTCTCTACGGATGGGCGCTGCTGCTCGCCATCGCGACCGGCGCCGTCGCCGCGGTCGCGGTGACGTTCGCCCGCTACAGCGCGCCACTCTTCGGACTCGGCGACCGGGCGCACTCGGCGCTCGCGATCGGCGCCGTCGTGGCGCTGTCGATCGTGAACGCGCTCGGTGTCGAGATGGGCGCGGCGACGCAGAACGTGTTCACCGTCCTCAAGCTCGCGGCGCTGGGCCTGCTGCTCGTCGGCGCGTGCTTCATCCCGGCTGGCGCGCTCCCGTCGCTGCCGACGCCGATCGCTGCCGTGCCACTCGATCCACCGGTCGGGATCGCGGCGACGCTGCTCACGGTCAGCACCGCGCTCGTACCCGTGCTGTTCTCGTACGGGGGCTTTCAGCAGGCGAACTTCGTCGCCGGCGAGCTGCGCGATCCGGAACGCACGCTGCCGAAGGCGCTGATCCTCGGCGTGCTCGTCGTCGTCGTCGTCTACCTCGCCACGAACGTGGCGTATCTGCGCGCGTTGGGCGTCGCCGGGCTGGCGGGGAGCCTCGCGCCGGCGGCGGACACCATGACGCTGGTCGCCGGCGAGCGCGGGCGCCGCCTGATCGCGGCCGGCATCGCGGCGTCGACGTTCGGGTTCCTCAACCTCGTCATCCTCGTCTCGCCGCGCGTCTATCAGACGATGGCGCGGGACGGGCTGTTCTTCGCGAGCTTCGCGCGGCTGCATCCGCGGCTCCGCACGCCGGTGACGGCGATCATCTGGCAGGGCGCCGTCGCGGTCGCCCTGATCCTCAGCGGCAGCTACGGCCAGCTGCTCGACTGGGTGACGTTCGCCGACTGGATCTTCTTCGGCGCGACCGCGCTCACGCTCGTCGTCTTCCGCCGGCGCGACGCGGCGAGCGGCGCGCCCGACGTCGGCTACCGCGCGCCGCTCTACCCGGCGGGTATCGCGCTCTTCGTGCTCGCCGCGGCGTACGTCGTCCTCGGCTCGATCGTGTCGAACCCGGGAAACGCGCTGCGCGGAGGGCTGCTCCTGGCGCTGGGCGTGCCGGTGTTTCTGTACTGGTACCGTCGGCGCGCCTGACGGGCGCGCCGACGCATGCCCACGGCTGGGCCGTCGGCATGCCGACGGGCTAGCCGAGCACCCCGATCGACGTCGGGCCCGCGAACCCGGGGAAGATCGGCGACACGTCCCTCGCGCCGAGGTGCTTGGTCGTGATCTCGGCGAACACGGAGCGGAAGTCGGTCGTCAGCGCGAGGTCGCGCCCTTCGTTGAGCTGCTCCGGCGCGAGCCCGGGCCAGCGCCCGTGCACCCTGTGCCCCGCGACCGAGCCGCCGATCACGAACATCGCGCCGGCGTGACCGTGGTCGGTGCCCCCCGTGCCGTTCTGGCGCGCGGTGCGGCCGAACTCGGACATGGTGAGGATGACGACATCGCTCATGCGATCGCCGAGGTCCGCGACGAGCGCGTTGATGGAGCGGGCGAACTCGTCGAGCCGATTCGCGAGCTGGCCGGTCGCGGCACCCTGGTTCACGTGCGTGTCCCACCCGCCGACGTCGGCGAACGCGACCTCGAGGCCGACGTTGGCCTTGATGAGCTGCGCGATCTGGAGGAGTCGCTGGCCGAACTGCGTGTTCGGATACGCGGCGCCGTGCTGCGCCGCGTAGCGTCGCGGGTTCGCGGCGCGCAGCACCTTCATCGCCTCGAACATCTCGTTGCCGGCGCCGTGAACGAGGTCGGCCGATCCGGTGCGGTACAGCGCCTCCAGCCGCTGCTCCGCGTCGTCGCCGCTCGCGCGGATCGTGAAGTCGTCGATGCTGCTCATCGCGACGCTCGGCGCCGGGCCTTGCAGCGCGCGCGGTGTCTGCGAGGTCATCGAGACGGCGCGGAACGGCTGGCCGTCCTTGTCGACGATCGCGCTCGACGCGGGAGACGCCGCCTGCGACGCACACCCCGACTCGCAGGTGCCGCGCACGGCGAGGTAGCGGTTGAGCCACCCGTCGTGCGTGCCCTTCACGTCGGGCGTCGCCGTCTCCATGTAGTCCTGCGCGTCGAAGTGCGAGCGGGTCGTGCTCGGACTCCCGACGGCGTGGATCGGCGCGAGCAGGCCACGGTCCCAGAGCGGCTTCATCGGCGCGAGCGACGGGTGCAGCGCGAAGAAGCCGTCGAGATCGATCGCTCCGTTCGCGCGGCCGGGCTGCGGGATCGCGATGTTCGGGCGGAGGGCGTAGTACGACCGGTCGCCGAACGGCACGAGCACGTTGAGCGCGTCGGCGGCGCCGCGCTGGAACAGGCAGATGAGCACCTTCCCCGGCCGCGGCACGGCCCCCGCCAGCTCCTGCGCGAACACGCTGCGGCGGAGGAAGCTCGGGCTGAGGCCCAACGTCACGAGCGACAGGGCGCCCGATTTCAGGAACACTCTCCGTTGCATGTCTCGACTCCGGTCAGCGGCGCTGAAACTCGGGGGCGCCGAACGCGAGCCCGACGATCTGCGCGAATCCGTTCAGCGGCGGCAGCGTCCCGGCAACCATCGGCTGCGCGCGCCCGGCCTTCACCGCCTCACGCGCCACGGCCGCCGGATCGTCGCCGCGGCGCTCGCTCCGGCGCTCCGCGCGACGGCGCTGGACGTCGCCGCTCGTGCCGCTCATCGTGCCGCTCATCGTGCCTGCCGTCGTCGCGGCGTTCGGATCGGTCGCGTCGGCCCCGGCGGTCATCGCGAGCGAGTCGAGCGAGGCGCGGGCGCGCGGCGACGCGAGGAGCGGGTTCTCTCCCGACAGGAGCACCGCGCGCGTGTCTGGCGAGACCCCACCGCCGAACAGCGCCGCGACGACGCCATCCACCTGCTGCTCGCGCGACGCGTCGCGCAGCGTCGACGCGACCGACCAGTCGGCGATCCGCGCGCCGGGGAGCCGGTTCGCGGCGACGATGAGCCCGAAGTTGATGCGGTTCGAGGATCGCGCCCGTGTTCATCCACGCGTCGCCGGTCTCCGGCTAGCCGTTCGGCGCCTGGTGTCCGAAGATCGGCTGGCCGAGCCGCGCGACGAGCTGCGCCGTGCGCGGCGTCGTGTCCGGTGCGGCGCCGACGGCGCGCGCGGCGCTGACGACGAGCTCGAACGGCGACTTCACCTTCGAGCGGAACGCCGCGCGCGCAGAAGAACTCGGGCGACGTGACGATCGTGCGCAGCGTCTCGCGGATGTCGCCGTCGGTGCGCGTGAACGTCGCGGCGGCGCGGTCGACGAGCGCCGTCGGCGGCGTGTCGACGACGAAGCGGCGCGCGAGCTTCGTCGCGATGAACCGCGCCGTCGCCGGATGCCGCGCGAGGAGGTCGAGCACCTGCTTCGCCGTCCTCGATGCCGCGGCCGGCGGCGAGCGTATGCCCGAGGACCAGCTTCGCGCCCGCATCGTGCACCTCGGGGCGGAACACGAAGCCGCCGCCCTGCGCCGGACGCGCTTCAGCGTCCAGCCGGTGAGCGCCCGCGCGACCTCGATGACGTCCTCCTGCGTGTAGCCGCCGTCGACGCCCAGCGTGTGCAGCTCCATCAGCTCGCGCGCGTAGTTCTCGTTCAGGCCCTTGGGCCGACGGTTCTGCGCGACCTGGCCGAGCTGCGTCATGCGCTCTCGCTGCTCGGCGGTGATGCGCCCGCGCTGACGGCGCGGTCGAGGGCCTGCCGGCGCTGCGCCGGGGTCATCTGCGCGAAGGCGCCGCGCGTCGTGCGCCGGCCGTCGGCGAGCGTCGGGCGCGCGCTGTCGGCGACGCTCTGGAAGTTGTCGAGGTACTGCAACATCGCGTCGCTCTTCGCGACCGCGCCGAGCAGATCGCGGAACTTGCCGAAGGCATGGGTGCGGATCGACCGCGTCGTACTGCGGCAGGGTGTAGCGCACCCGGTCCTTCCCGGCGAACACGTTGAAGTGGTTCTCCCAGAAGTCGGTCATCACTTCCTGCAACTGCCGCTCGCTCGTGACGGCGCGCGCCACCTTCGCCGCCTGCAGCTCGCCGGCGACACGGTACGATTCGCGCGCCGCCGGCGCGCAGCTTCATCGAATCGTCGGCCGAGATCGCTCACGGCGCTGTCGCGGCGCCCCCCCGCACGACCGGCGCGACCGGCGCCGGTCGCGCGCGCCGTCTGGGCCAGCACGACGCCCGGCGGCGGAAACTCGCGCAGCAACTCGGCGCCGCTCATCGCGAGCACGGGGAAGCGCGCCACGAACGCGTCGGCCGACGCATCGGCGATGCGCTCCGGGTGCAGCTGCTCGTCGATCCAGCGGTCGACGCCGGCGGCCCGCACCCGTTCGACGTCGCCCGGGCGCGGGCCGAACGTGAGGCGGTTGAGCGCCTGCAGCACCTGCTGGTCGGCGGTCAGCTCGCGCGCGGCAGGCGGCTGAACCGGTGCGGCCGCAGTGGCGACGGCGACGGTGAGAGTGGCGAGCGCGAACAGTCGGCGACGAGTCATGCGTGGCTCCTGGTGGCGCACTGTCGGACGACCGGGAGGACCGCCGTTAAGAGGCTGTCGCCGGCTGGAGCGCCGCGGCTCCAGCGTCCGATGTGCCCGCGCGGCGACCGGCGATTCATGTGCGACCGAGTGGCTGCCGAGACTCGACCGGGGCGAGCCGTGACCGGAGGATCGTCGCGCGGGTCATACAGGTCGGCGACGCGTCACCGTGCTGTCACGTGCCAGTGACGGTACTTGCCCGGTGGAAACGCCGTCGCCAGCGTGATGCAGATCACGGCGGAGCGGAAAAAATCGGGCGATCGTCGACTCCGGCGATGCCGAACGCTCCGTAGGGTCGTCGGCACGACGTACCGCAGCAGCAGCCTGTGGAGGGCTCATGGATTTCCTGGTGTTGCTCGACGAGGGAACGGATCCGGCACGCCCGGCAACGATCGATGCGACGCGCGCCGGGGGCGCGGCTCCGGTCACCTCGGCTTCTCCGGTCGGCGGCCCGGCGGGGCCGCTCGCGCACGTGAACTCGATTCCGTCGACCGACGCGTTCGGCGCCGCGCCGCGCGAAGTCGTCACGCTGTACGGTGCCGTCGACGCGCAGGCGCTCGCGCTCGCGCTCGCGGCGGCGTTCGAGGGGCAGCGGGTCGGCCCCCCGACGCCGAGCGCCATCCGTCATCTCGGTGTCTGGCCAGAGCGCGGTGCGGTCGGTGACGCGGCGTGGCGCGACGAGCGCACGGGACAGCTGATGACCCAGGACGTCGAGATCCCGTATCTCACGCTCTCCGAGACCGCGCGCCGTCTGCTCGCGGAGTGCGGATCGACGCTGGGGCAGATGGTCGCCGGGCTCAACATGCCCGACTGGCCGGAAGGGGCGCGGCGTGCGATCAACTTCTCGCTCGGCTTCTCGGAGAGCGCCCCGCTGGCGCCGGCCGGTGTCGGCGGCGACGCGCTGCTCGATTCGCTGCGCGAGGCGGACGGCTACGACGTGGAGGGTGACTAACGAACCCTTCCGTCGTCTGACTCGCGTAGGACAGAGCGCCCGGATCTCCCTTCGCGGAGGCCGGGCGTTTCTGCGTTCTGGCCCGGCGACGGCCGGTCGGGTGGCCGAAGGGCGCGACCGACTTCCTGCACGGCGGGACTCGCCGCGGTGCGGCGGGGCCGTCCCCCGTCGGCGTCGCGTTCCGCCGTCGCCGAGAAGGCTCTTGACGGTCTTCGCCCCCGCGCGCACGCTGAGGGTACGGGGTCCGACGTCAAGACCAGGGTCGTCAGGAGCGGATCATGAAAGAGTACGGCAGCAGAGACATCCGGAACGTCGCGGTCGTCGGGCATGGCGCCAGCGGGAAGACGAGTCTCGTCGACGCCATGGCCTGGGCCGCGGGAGCGAGCAAGCGCCGCGGAGCGGTGCGCGACGGCACGAGCCTCACCGACTTCACGCCCGAAGAGATCGAGCGCGGCTACTCCATCACCCTCGGGTGCGCGTACGCCGAGTGGGAAGGGTGCAAGATCAACCTGCTGGACACGCCCGGGTATCTCGACTTCCAGGGCGACGCGATCGCGGGACTCGCCGCGGCCGACGGCGCGCTGGTCGTCGTGTCGGCGACGAGCGGCGTCGAGGTCGGCACCGAGAAGATGTTCCACGAAGCCGTGCGTCGCGCCGACCCCGTCCTCTTCGTCGTGTCGATGATGGACAAGGAGCAGGCAGGCTTCGACGCGATCTACCGGCAGATCAAGGAGCGCCTCACGAGCAAGGTCGTTCCTGTCGAGATCCCGTTAGGCGAGGGCGGCACGCTGCGCGGCGTGATGAACCTGTTCACGAAGAAGGCGTACGTCTACAAACAGGGCGCGAAGAACGGCGAATACGACGAGATCGACATCCCGGCCGAGGCACAGCCGCGCTTCGATCAGTACCGCGAGGAGATGATCGAAGCCGTGAGCTCGACCGACGACACGCTGCTCGAGCGGTATCTCGAGGGGGCAGAGATCGGGCGCGACGAAGTCATCGCCGGAATGAAGGAGGCGATGAAGCGCGAGGACCTCTTCCCCCTGTTCTCCGTGTCGAGCGAGAGCATGATCGGCGTGCGCGCGCTGCTCACCGAGATCGTGCAGTTGATGCCGTCGGCGTGGGAGATGGAAGAGATCCACGGGTTTCACGGCGCCGAGGGCGATCGGACGGTCGAGATCCACGCGAACGACGACGCGCCGCTGGCCGCGCTCGTGTTCAAGACGCACGCCGAGCCACACGTCGGCGACGTCTCGTACTTTCGCATCCTGTCAGGAAGCGTGTCGAACGGGCAGGACGTGTTCAATGCGACGCGCGACGTCGTCGAGAAGCTGAACCACCTGTCGATCCCGTGCGGCAAGGAGCGTGTCGAAGTCGGCCGGCTGCACGCGGGCGACATCGGCTGCGTGGCGAAGCTGCGCAACACGCACACGAACGACACCCTCTCGACACGCGAGCACCCCGTCCGGCTCCCGCAGATCGAATTCCCCGACGCGATCGTGCACTTCGCCGTGCACGCGCAGGCGCGCGAGATGGAGGAGAAGCTCCAGCAGGGGCTGCACCGGCTGCACGACGAGGACCCGACCTTCACCGTGCAGTACGTTCCCGACACGCGCGAGACCGTCGTCGGCGGGATGGGGGAGCGGCACCTCGACGTGCAGCTCGCGCGGCTCAAGCGGAAGTACGGCGCGGGCGGCGAGCTGACGCGGCCGAAGATCGCCTACCGCGAGACGATCACGGCGCAGGAGAAGGGGCAGGGACGCCACAAGAAGCAGACGGGCGGCAAGGGGCAGTTCGGCGACTGCTGGATCCGCATGGCGCCGCTGCCGCGCGGCGACGGCTACCGCTTCGACGACCAGATCGTCGGGGGCTCGATTCCGTCGAAGTACATCCCCGCCGTCGACCGGGGGGTGCAGGAGGCCTCGGCGCGCGGCGTGCTCGCCGGCTTCCCGCTCGTCGACTTCCGCGTCGAGCTGTTCGACGGGTCGTACCACTCGGTCGACTCGAGCGAGCAGGCGTTCAAGATGGCCGGCATCCTCGGCTTCCGCGCGGTCGCGCAGCGGTGTCGGCCGGTGCTGCTCGAGCCGCTCGACACGATCGAGATCACGACGCCCGACGCGTACCTGGGCGACGTCATGGGCGACGTCTCGGCGCGGCGCGGGCACATCCTCGGGACCGACGTCGCGTCGGACGGGCGCGGCACGACCGTGCGCGCGGTCGTGCCGCAGTCGGAGATGCACCTCTACGCGACGCACCTGCACTCGATGACGCACGGCTACGCGACGTTCGTGCGGCGCTTCCACGGCTACGAGCAGATGCCGACCGACGCCGCGCAGAAAGTGATCGAGGCGCACGCGAAGCAGCGCGAGGAGGCACTGGCGGAGGCCTGACCGCGGTCGGCGGTCAGCGTCTCGCCCGGGATCTGCGTAGACAACCGGCCGCAGTGCACCCGACCTCGAGCGGCATCCCTGCTCCCCGTCGCTCGTGCGTTTCCGTCTCGCTGCGCTGCCGTCGTTCGCTCTCGCCGTCGCCGCTGGTACTTTCGCCGCTGCCGCCACCGCCGCCGCCCAGACGTCGTCCCCTCAGCCGACCGACGGCGGGCGCGTCCTCACGGCGCTCCGCGTCACCGCCGCGCCGCGCATCGACGGACGCCTCGACGAGGCGGACTGGCAGCGCGCGCAGCCGGCCGGCGACTTCGTCCAGGCCGTGCCGCGCTCCGGCGCCCCGGCGAGCGAGCGCACGGAAGTCCGGGTGCTCTACGACCAGGACGCGCTCTACGTCGGCTTCCGCGCGTACGACAGCCGCCCGGACTCGATCGCGAGCCTCCTCGCGCGGCGCGATGCGAACGGCGTCTACACCGACTGGCTCCACGTCGCCGTCGACAGCTACCACGATCGGCGCACGGCGTGGCGCTTCTCGCTGAACCCGCGCGGCGTGCAGGGAGACGGCACGATCGTCAACGACACCGAGCGCGACGCGCTCTGGGACGCCGTCTGGCAGGGCGCCTCGACGATCGACGCGCTGGGCTGGACGGCAGAGTTCCGCATCCCGCTCTCGCAGCTCCGGTTCACCGTGCGTCCGGGCGGCGATGCGCTCGTCTGGGGCATCAACTTCACCCGTGAGATCGCGCGACGAGGGGAGCGGGCGTACTGGTCGCCGACGCCCCCTGATCAGCCGGGCGTCGTGTCGCGGATGGGCACGCTCGTCGGCCTCGACTCGCTGAACACGCCGGGGCGGCTCGAGCTCATGCCGTACGCGCGCGCGCAGCTCACCCGCGCCCCGGGAAGCGTCGCGAACCCCTTCTACCGGCGCAACGCATCGGAGGCCGCGGTCGGCCTCGACCTGCGCTACCGGCTGCCGGCGAACCTCACCCTCAGCACCACCATCAACCCCGACTTCGGTCAGGTCGAGGCGGACCCCGCGGTCGTCAACCTCTCGGCGTTCGAGCAGGCCTTCCCCGAGCGCCGTCCATTCTTCCTCGAGGGGGCCGACGTCTTCCGATTCGGGGGCACGCGCACGTTCGACGACGACGACCGTCCGAACTTCTTCTACACACGCCGCATCGGCCGCGCGCCGACCCGACGCATCTCGGGGGGCGACGTCGCGTGGGTCGATGCGCCACTCCAGACCCCGATCCTCGGCGCGGCCAAGGTCAGCGGGAAGACGCAGAACGGATGGTCGGTCGGGGCGTTGGGCGCCGCGACGCGCGAGCAGACGGCGCGCTACGTGAGCCCGGGCGGCGTCGAGAGTCGCGCGGCCGTCGAACCGACGAGCGGCTACGGCATCGTCCGGGCGCGGCGCGACCTGCGCGGCGGGAACACGGTCCTGGGCGTGATCGCCACCGGTGTCGAGCGCGACCTCGGCGAGCCGACGCTCGCCGCGCTGCTCCCGAACCGCGCGCTCGCGGGGGGCGTCGACTTCGAGCACGCGTGGGGGAACCGCACGTGGTCGGTGAGCGGCGTGCTCGCGGCGACGCACGTCGCGGGCGAGCCGGCGGTGCTCGTCCGGCTGCAGCGCGCGGCGTACCGCCTCTACCAGCGGCCCGACGCCGACTATCTCGACGTCGACTCGGCGCGCCGCTCGCTCGCCGGACAGTTCGTCGCGTTCTCCGTCGCGAAGACCGGCGGGCAGCGGTGGCTCGGTTCGTCGACGTTCGAGGGCACGTCGCCCGGTTTCGAGACCAACGACCTCGGCTTCCAGCAGCGCGCCGACCGCCGGACCTGGTCGAACGCGTTGCGCTACCGCAGCAATCGGATCGGCACCCGCGGCCTGGCGCGCGCGTTCCGCGAATACGAGGTGACCGGGAACTACACGCTCGCCACGAACTTCGGCAACACGCTCGTCTCGAACCGGCTCGGGATGGGCGGTCAGGGAACGCTGCGCAACTTCTGGAAGATCGACGGGCGCGTGTCGTATCCGTTAGGCACCTGGGACGACCGCCTCACGCGCGGCGGCCCCATGGTCCACCTCCCGACCCGCTGGAGCATCAACGGCGGCTTCTCGACCGACAGCCGGCGCCGTGTCTACGGCCACCTCGGCGGCTCGGCGGACGGCGACTCGGCGGGGCGCCGCGGGCGCTTCCTCAACACGTGGCTCGAGCTACGCCCGTCGGAGGCCATCCGCCTCCGCCTGGCGCCGACGTATTCGCGGCGCACCGACACCGACCAGTACATCGCGTCGCTCACGGACGTCAATGCGACGACCACCTACGGCCGCCGCTACGTGTTCGCCGAGACGCGCCGCGAGGAGATCGCGGCGGAGATGCGAGCCGACTGGACGTTCACGCCGCGCCTCAGCCTACAGCTGTTCGCGCGCCCGTTCGCGTCGCGCGGCCGCTTCACCGAGTTCACCTACCTCTCGGCGCCGGAGCGCTTCGGCTTCACCACCTACGGGCCGTCGAACGTGACCCGCGCGAACGGTCGCCTGCGCCTCGACCCCGACGGCGCCGGCCCGTCGCCGGCGCTCGACATCGCCGAGCCGAACTTCGCCGTGCGCGCGCTGCGCGGCAACGCCGTCGTCCGCTGGGAGTTCCGCCCGGGCTCGGCGCTGTTCGTCGTCTGGCAGCAGGCGCGCGACGGCACGCTCGACGACCCGTACGGCGCCGAGCCGCGACGGCTGGTGGGAGACGTCGGCCGCTCGTTCGGCGACGTGGGACGCGACGTGTTTCTCGTGAAGGTCTCGCGCTACATCGGGCGTTAGGCGCGCCGGGCGACGTGCAGTGCGGCGGCGGCCGTGACGAGCGCCGCGCACGCGCGATCGACGCTACACCTTTCGGTACGACACGCGCGCCGCCTCGCGCCGGTCGCTCGCCGAGTAGATCTCGAAGTCGGCGAAGAACGCCGGCGACTCCCGCTGCATGAGCCGGATGATCGCGACGGCGAGGCGCCGGATCTCGAGCTCCGCGCCCTCGCTCGACCGCATCTCGAGGATCGCCCGCCACGCGCGCACGTTCGCCGTGAACACGATCTTCGTCTCGGTCGAGTTCGGGAGCACGCCGCGCGCCGCCTCGCGCGCCATCTTGCGACGGTGGACCTTGTCGTCGACCCACTTGTAGCGCTCCATCAGCCGCTCGACGAGCGCCACGTACGACGCCTGCGCCCCCTCGATCTGCGCCCGCCACGCGCTCTCCAGCAGATCCTCGTCGCCGAGCGATCGCCGGCGGCACGACGAAGTTCGCCTCGCTCTCGTCGACGTAGCGCTGCGAGAGCTGTGACATCGCGGTCCCCGCACGGTGCCGCACCAGCTCGTGCGTCAGCGAGCGGCTCACTCCCTCGAGCAGCAGCGAGTAGCTCGCGTGTTCGAGCACGCTTCCGTGCCCCTGCTTCTTGATGTTCTCGAGGTAGTTCGCGGTCGTGCGCTGCGCCGGGTTTCGCTGCGACATGTAGCACAGGCGCCCGGCGAACTCCGCGAGGCGCTCGCCGTCGGTGCTCTCGCCGATCCACGAGACGGGGAGGTGCTCGGGCTCGACGAAACTGCGGGCGCGCGACGAGCGTGATCTTCGGTTCGGTGTAGAGCATCCGTCAGGCGGGGATCGGGGATCGGGGACCGGGGACCGGGACAGCAGGAGAATCGCCACCCGATCCCCGATCCCCGATCCCCTGCTGTGCATCGAGCGTATCCAATCGAAAGCGCGCATACTCGCGCCGCTCCGCGACGCGGTCGAGCGCGCGCCGCGCGGCGACCGGGAGCGGCGCGAGCGCCGGGTCGTACTTCACGTCGCCGATCGGCTGCTGGGCCGGGAGCGCGACCTTGACTCCGGGATTCAGCACGCCGTCCGGATCGAACGCGCGCTTCGTCGCGGCGAACAGCGCGAGCGCGTCGGCCTGCCACACGCGCGGCATGAGGGGAGTGCGGAGCCGCCCGTCGCCGTGCTCGCCGGCGAGCGTACCGCCCAACGACGCGACGAGTGCGGTCACGTCGTCGAGCAGCGCGGCCACGCGCGAGCGCCAGTCCGCGCGCCGCACGTCGATCAGCGGGTTCACGTGCACGTGGCGCGTCGCCCGCATGGCCGAAGATCACGCCGCGCGTGTCGTGCCGGGCGAGCGCCGCGCGCACCCCGCGCACGTAGGCCGGAAGGCGGTCGGCCGGCACCGTCGCCGTCTTCGATGAACTGCATCGACTTGAGCGACGGATCGAGCCGCGCGAGGATCGGGCTCGCCGCGTGCCGCAGCGCCCACAGCGCACGCTCGGCGCGCGCGTCGAGCGCGACGCGAACGTCGCGCGCGCCGGCCGCGAGCAGCACTCCCGCGAGCCGCTCCACCGAACCGCGCACGTCGCCGGCCGACGCGCCGTCGAGCTCGATCAGGAGGGCCGCTTCGGCGTCGTCCGGAACCGTCGGTAGCGCGTCGTGCGCCCCGTCGACGTCCGCCGCGCCGTGCGCCCGATGCCCCCCCTGCGCGGCGACGTCGAGGAAGGTGCGGTCGAGCAGCTCGCAGGCGCTCGCGCCCGCTCTCGCGCGCCTGCGCGGCGCCGATCACGGCCCCCTCGAGCGTCGCGAACGCGGCCAGCAGGCTGCTCGTCGCGTTCGGCGGCGCCGTCAGCGCCAGCTCGAGTCCCACGAACAGCGCGAGCGTTCCCTCGGATCCGACGAGCAGGTCGACCAGCTCGCCGCTCGCCGCGTAGTCGGCGAGCGCGTATCCCGACGACTCTTTGCGCACGTCGTGGATCGGCACGGCGCCGGCCGCGCGAGCGTCGGCGCCACGTCGGCGAGGAAACGTCGCACGGCGGGCACGTCGGGCGGGGGCGCGCCGCGCCGCACGACCGCGCGCGTTCCGTCGGCGAACACGCAGTCGAGCGCCGACACCCAGCGCCGCGTCGCGCCGTGGCGCAGGGCGCGCGCGCCGGCCGCATTCGTCGACGCCATCCCGCCCACCGTGCAGAACGCGCCGCTCGACGGGTCGGGCGGAAAGCGTGAGTCCGGCCGTGCGCGCCGCGGCGTCGACGGCACCGCGCACCGCGCCCGGCCCGACGCGGATGCGTCCGCGTCGCCGAGTCCGTTCCCGTCGGCCACCACCTCGCCGATCGCATCGAGCCGCGACAGGTCGACGATGACGCCGGCGCCGACGGCGCCCCCGGCCATGCCGCTTCCCGAGCCGCGCGGGACGAGCGCCGTGCGGGTGCGCGCTGCCCACGCCACCAGCGGCCCGACGTCCGCCGCGTCGCGCGGGACGACGACCGCCGCCGGGACGCACTGCGCGATTCCCGCCCCCTCGGCATAGACGGCCCGCGCGTCGAGGTCGGTGCGGACGAGGCCCGCGAAGCCGGGGATGTCGAGGCGGAGCGGGGGAGCGGGCGGCACGGCGGGAATCTAATCGCGGCGGGCGTGGGTGCGGCTCGACGGCGGCCGCGGCGCCCGCCATCGACGCGGAGCCGGTCGCTAGCTTTCCCGCCATGCCGACCGCCGCTGTAGCTGACGCCCGCCGATTCTGCGAGACGATCCTTCCGCAGGTCTCGCGCACCTTCGCGTTGGGCATCCGCGTCCTCCCCGGCGCGCTCGGCCGCGCGGTGCTCACGGCGTACCTCATCTGCCGCATCGCCGACACCGTCGAGGACGCGCCCGCGCAGTCGCCCGACGAGAAGGGCGCGCTGTTCGACCGCCTGCTCGCCTGCTTCGACGACCCGGCCGCCGTGAGCGCCTTCGTCGCCGAGTCGCACGGGGTGACGGGTGAGGCGGCGCACCTCGAGCTCGTGCGGCGCGCGGATCTGGTGTTCGCGCACTTCCGTACGCTCCCCGCCACGACGCAGGCGATCGTGCGGCGCTGGGTCAGTGAGATGGTCGTCGGGATGCGGAAGTTCGTGTTCCTCTACCCGAACGGCATCCGCATCCAGACGGTCGAGGAGTTCCGCGAGTACTGCTACTACGTCGCCGGCACGGTCGGCTATCTGCTGACCGATCTGTGGCACGAGCACTCGCCGGCGATCGGCGCGCGTCGCTACGAGCGCCTGCGCGAGCGGTGCCGCGCGTTCGCCGAGGCGCTGCAGACGGTGAACATCCTGAAGGACGTCGCGCACGACGCGAGCGTCGAGAACTCGATCTACGTCCCCGAGCAGTTGCTGCGCGAGCATGGCAGCACGCACGCCGCGCTGCTCGCCGCCGACCGCGAGGCGGCCAACCGGGGCGCCATCGAGCGCCTGATCGCGCTCGCGGCCGCCGACCTCGAGGAGGCGCGAGCCTACCTGCTGCTCATTCCGCGGCGGGCGCTCGCCATCCGGCTGTTCTGTATCCTCCCCCTGCTCCTCGCCCACGCCACGCTCCGCGACCTCACGCGCACGTCGGCGATGCTGCGCCCCGGCGGCGTGGTGAAGATCTCGCGTCGCGAGGTGAAGTCGCTGCTCGCGGCGGGAATCGTGTTCGCGGCGAGCAACGGGGCGGTGCGGTGGCTCGTCGAGCGGGTGAGTCGCCGCGCGTTCGTGCTGCGGTTCGTCAGTGGCTGACGGCCGTCGAGCCGATCGTCAGCAGGTCGCGTCGCGCTTCCTCAGATCTTCACGACAGCATTCGCCCACCCCGCCGCATCGCGATCCTGTTCGTACACCCGCTCCAGATCGACGACGACCGCATTCGCCGCCCGGCCGACCGCGAATCGGTCCATCCCGCGCGTCGCCCGCCCTTCGATGAACGACCCGTCGGGTCGGTATCTGGACTTGTGCTTCGGGCACTGAAAGCGCCCCGCGCCCTCGTCCCACCGCAGCGCCGTGTTCTGATGTGGGCACGCCAGCGCGAACGCGTAGACGGCGCCTTGCCAGCGAACGAGAATCACCTCGTGCTCGCGATCGATGGTCGCCCCGTCGCGCGTCGGGATCGCGTAGCTCCGCGTGTCACCGCGTGACGCGATCGCACGAACGAACTCGAGCGGCGCGAGCGCGTCCGCTCGGCGCGCGCCGACTCCGAGCAGCGCGGCGGCGACGGCCGCGGCGGCGCTGCGGAAGAACGTGCGGCGGTCGACGGCGAGCGCGCAGCCGCCGCAGTCGGCGTCGTGAGCAGGGGCGTGATCGGTCATGACGGCAGGGAGCAGGAAAGACGGTCGGACACGCCGCTCCGCAGGCGCGCTCGGCGTCGGGGGGCGGTCAGGCGGCGTTCGTGAGCGCCACCCCGGCGAGCAGGGTCGCGAGCCAGAGCACCGCACTCGTGATCGCGGTCACGCGGAGCCCTCGCCATTGCGCGGCGTCGGCCGACCCGCCGTGCGCGCGCACCCTGCGCTCCTGCAACGTCATCGCGCGGCCGTTCGCGAGCAGCAGCGCGACGAGCGCCATCTTCGTCCAGTACACCGGCGACGTGGCGAAGGTCTCGACGTCGGCCAGGAAGAGCGCGGCGCCCGTGACGGCCGCGACGAGCAACGCGCCGACCACTGTACCGTGCGCCTCGCCCAACGCGTCCAGCTGACGGGCGCGGTCCGTCGACCCGCCGCGCACGGCGCGCAGCGTGCCTCGGTCGAGCGTCAGCGCGAGCCCGCCCCCGATCAGCAGCGCGCCGAGGTGCGCGAACACGACGGCGGTCTGGGCGATCGTCGAGTCGTCGTAGAACCGCTTCCACGGCTCGACTGCCGCGGTGAGCGACGTCACCACCGACGCGAGCGGTGTCAGCGAGGCGAGCGGTGCGACCAGGCCGAGCGGCGCCGTGGCGACGACCGACACGTCAGTCGCGCCGGAACCACATGATCGCCGCTCCCGCCACGGCCGGCCCCATCGACGCGAGCGCGACGTTGCGGTGCCGGCGTGCCTCGTCGACGCCGCGGTCGCCGGCACGCGAACCCAGCACGCCGGTCGCCACGAACCCCGCGTCCGACGCGAGCATGAGGATCGTGTGCAGCGTGCGCCGTCCGCGCCCCGGCTCGACCGTGCGAGACTCGTAGAGGTTCCACAGCCCGGTCACGGTGTTGACCGTGAACAGCGCGCCGACGCCGATGGCGACGGCCGTGTGCGCGGAACGCAGCCCGTCGTCGGTCGACGTGCGACGGCCGGCGTAGAGCGCTTCCTTCTGATCGAGCAGGCGGTCGCCGAGGACGTACTGCGCGGCGAACAGCGGAAGCATCGTGTAGCTGGCGTAGCGGTGGACCGCGAGTCGGCGCGCGTACGCATCGCTCACCTCGACCGCCCGACGACGGGGACGGGTCGTGTCGCTCGCCGACGCGAGCGGCGGCACTTCGATCCCGGCCGGCCGCGCGATCGGCGTGAAGGTCGAGGTCGGGTCGGCCGACGTGGTGTCGGCCGCAGCGAGGGCTGCGGCGGCGAGCAGGGGGAAGAGGGTCATGATGCCGAGGAGCGAGGTGAAGCGGCGAGCGCGGAACGACGTCGGATAGATATCCAGTGCGCCCGCCCCAGTCGTCGGGGCGAGGCCGGCGAGTGGTCCGCCGGCGCCGACCGGTTCAGCGAAGCGCGCGCCGCACGTCGTTCAGCACGTCGAGCAGCGGCGTCGGACGGGCCGGCGAGGCGGTTCCCTGCTCGAGCTGATCGAGCACGTGCTCGAGCGTCGTCTGGATGCGCTCGACCGTCGCGCGGTGGCCGCGTGCGACCGACCATCCGGCGCCAGCACCGATCAGCATCGGCACCGCGGAGAGCGCGAGCATCACCGCCTCGAACGCCGGCGCCGCCGCGATCGCGGCGAACGCCGCGACGCCGCCGCCGACGAGCACGCCGCCCCCGGCCGCCACGCCGCCGGCCGTGAGCCGCTGCTGCCGGCTACGCTGCACGTCGACATCGAGCCGCACGAGCGTCTGTCCGTCGCCGGCGTCGGCGAGCGTGACGGCGAGCGACGTGACGCCGCGCAGCACGCGCCCGTCGCCGCTGCTCGTGAACCCGCGCCGCAGACTGCCGAGGACGTCGGTGCGCGGCTCCCACAGCGTTCGCTCGCCCTGTCGGCGCACGACCTGCAGGCAGGCGTCGCGGTCGAGCCACCGTTCGAGCGCCGCCGCCACCGTCGCGCGCGGCAGCGGCACCACGCGCGCCGCCGACGCCGTCGCCGGCCCGGCGACGCTCGCCGCGAGCCCGTGCTCGACCGGCAGCGCGATGCGCGTGCGCTCTTCGGCGATCGCGCGGCGCACGTGGTCGATCGACAGGCCGGCCTCGCGCGCCACGTCGACGAGCTGCGCCTCGGTGAGCGCGCCGCCGTCGGCCGGGTCGCTCGACGTGCCGTGCAGCTCCGCGGCGCGTGCGAGCACGCGGTCGACGGCGGCGCGGTCGAGCGCCGGCACGCGGACGGGTAGACGGTCAGCCATGCGTGAAATCTACGAGGCGCCGAACGCGCTCAGATACCGCCGAGCACGATGTCGATCTGTCGGGCGAGCGCGTCGGCGAGCGTCGCCGGCAGCGGAAACGTCGTCGCGAGTGCGGCGGCGGCGTCAGTCGTCGCGCGTCCGCCGGCGACCGCCACGTAGTAGCGCGCATAGCCCGCGGCGAGCTCCGGCGCGGTCTTCTGCAACAGCAGATACCCGCCGCGCACCTGCGCCGCACTGACGTAGCGATCGGCGAGCCCCATCCGCTGATCGGCCGGCGACACGTTGTCGCTCACGACGGCGCCTGCCGTCGAGCCGACGACCTCGTGCACCGCGACGTACACGGCCTCGATCGCCGCCGCCTCCGTCGCCGGGAAGGTGACGGTCACCGTCGTGCCGTTCGGGCCGCCGCTCGCCGTCCGCCCCTCGCCGCCCAGCGGCAGCGACAGCACGAGCTCCCCGGTGCGCTGCTGCGTGTTCGCGAGGAATCGGGCCAGCTTGCGTTGGGTCGTCGTCCACGCGTCGGTGACCGCGGCGCGCACGCCGCTCCGCTCGCGCTGCTGCGCGCTCCAGTACGACGCGTAGAAGCGCGTCTGCTCGTCGTCGAGCGCGCCGACGAAGACGCGGAGCCACTCGCGGTCCGCGGCCGTCGCGAACGTGCCGGCGAGCGACGCGACGGCGAGCGCCGACGCCTGGTCGCCGGCGCGCTGCGGGTCGCCGTTGGTCTGCACGAGGAGCTGCGCGGCGCGGCGCAGCTGCTCCCACGAGTCGAACGCGAACGGCGCGAACTGCGCGTTCAGCGCGAGGCGCGGGTTCGCGCCGAACCGCGCGCGGAGCCGGTCGCGCTCGGCGTCGAGCCGCGTCGTCACATTCCCTCGCAGCCGCGCCGCGCGCACCTGCTCGGCGTAGCCGCGGCGGAAGAGCGGCACCTGTGCGGTGTCGTCGATGAGCAGCGCGAGACCGTGCAGCCAGAGGTCGACGTGGTCGCGCGACTGGACCGGCCAGACAGGCACGGTCGCCGCCGACGCCGCCGGTGTCCCCGGGGCCGGCGCAGGCAAGGGGAGCGGGCCCGTGCCTTCGGGCGCACCCGAGCGCGACGCGCAGGCGCCCAACGCCACGGTGCCGAACGTCACCGCGCCGAGCGCGATCGTGCGGAATCTGAAGCGGACGGTTCTCATGGGAGTGGTCTCGGGTCGGGCGCGCCGAACGTCGCGCTGTCGGCGACGACGCGCCCCGGGTGCGACAGCGCGTAGACGAACGCCGCGACGGCGGCGGTCTGCTCCTCGCTCAACTGCTCGTCGTACGCCGGCATCGCGATGCGATACGTCGGCGTCGCCGGGAGCCCGCGCGCGACGATGCCCCGGATCGCCTCGAGCGAGCCGCGTGCCATCGACGGCGCTCGTAGCGAGGGGGCCAGCGTCGGCACCCCTTCGCCGTTCGCGCCGTGGCAGCCGAGGCATCGCCCGACGCGCCGGTAGACCTCCTCGCCGTTCACGCTGTCGCTCGCGGTGATCGTGACCGAGTCGCCGAACGCCGCGAGCAACGTGTCCGTCGAGTCGACGTGATCGGAGTGATCGAGTCGCGGCCGCGCGACCGCCGCCAGCAGCTCTGCCAGGCTGTCGGTGGCGGCCGTGTCGCGCGCCGTGTTGCTCTGGAGCACGCCGACCCCTGGCGCGAAGCCGTAGTAGAGCGCGCCGAGTGCGAGCGCGACGACGGCGACCGCGAGGAGGGAGAGGACGGGCCGGACCCACCGCCGACGTCGGTTGGGGTACACCCGCCGTCCGGACCTGCGGTGCGCGGACCGGTCGCCGCGCCCTCCGCCGCGCCGCGGGCTCATCGCGCCGCGTCGCCCTCGTCCATCATGCGGCCGCACGTGATGCAGTACCGCCAGCCGAGGTCGAGCTCGGTGCTGCACGCCGGGCAGTGACGCACGGTCACGTTCTGCCCGCAGGAGGGGCAGAACGTCACGGCGCGCCCCTCCGGCAGCGGCCGCGTGCAATAGCGGCACGGCCCGCCGATCTCGGTCGGGCCCGACGGCGGTGCGACGCTGGACAGGCCGATGTCCGACGGCACGGTCGTCGTCGTACCGACCGGGTGGCTCGCCGCCGGAACGCTCGCCGCCGGAACGCTCGCCGCCGGAACGCTCGCCGCCGGAACGCTCGACGGGTCGCTCGCCGCGTGCACGGTCGGTGCGGCAGCTCCGTCGGCGCTGTGGGCGGGCGGCGCCGTGCTCAGCGCGACGGTCGCCCGCGTGTGGTCGCGGAGCAGCGCCGCGTCGGGCTCGGGTGCCGCGAGCGCACGGCGAAACGCATCCTGCACCGCGGCGTCGAGGCGCACGTATCCACGTTCTCCCGCGGCGAGCCGCATGAGCGCCAGCTCGTACTGCCGCACCGAGTCGAACCCGAGCTCGCGCCGGTTCAGCCGATACGGCACGAGATGCTCGGCCACGTCACCGAGGTGGAACGTGCGGTCGCGCAGGTGCGGATAGCCGTCGCGGATGTTCGCGACGAGTCGGTCGGCGAGGCGGTCGAGGTCGTCCATGCTGACAGGGCGGTGAGTGCGACCCGCCCTCCCGAGCACTGACCGTGCCGGCAGGCGGGCGTGCTAGCGTTCGAGGCGGTCGGCGTCGCGGTCGACGTCGCCGTCGTACTTCCCGCGCGCGGCGCCGCCGGCACGGTCGAGCACCCGCTCCACGACCATCTTGTCGTGCACTTTCGCGTCCTTGTACCCGTAGACGTAGCCGATGCCGGCGCCGACCGCGAGGATGAGCAGCGTTCTCGTCATGACGTCACACCCCGGATGCCACGGGGCCGGCACCCGCGCCGGACCCTCAAGCGAGGACGCTCGGCGCGCGACGGCGGCAACCAGCCGCGCGACCAGCCGCGCGAGCAGCCGCCCGAGCAGCCGCCCGACCGGTCAGTCGCGCGTGAACTCCGTCGGTCGCGGCGGGAACGGGTCGAGCGCAGCGCGCACGGCGCCCTTCGCGCGCTGCGTCGCGAGCCACGCGTCGAACCCCGACGGCACGAATCCCCCGGACGCCGTCTGCTCGGCCGCCGCACGCGTCGCGAGGAAGTTGGCGTACTCGTTCTGCGGATGGCCGTTGTGTCCGCGCACCCACCGCCACCCGCGCTCGTGCCGGCCGAGCGACTCGACAGCGTCTTGCCACAGCTCGAGGTTCTCGATCGGGCCGCCTTTCCGCGTCCAGTCGCGCGCCATCCACGACGGCACCCACTGTGTCATGCCGTCGACGATGTACTTCGAGTCGCTCGTGAACACGACGCTGAACTGATGTCCCTTGCGCGACAGCCCGTCGAACGCCTCGATGACCGAGCGGAGCGCCATGCGGTTGTTCGTCGTGTCCGGCTCGCTGATCCAGAAGTCCCAGCGCAGGATCTCCGCCGACCGGGGGTGCTGCCACTCGACGAGCCCGCCCGCGCCGCCCGGCGTCTTCCCCGCGCGCCCGTTGCCGAGGCACGATTCGTCCGCGTAGACGGCGACGACGGGAAAGGTCGCGGTCGCGCCGCTCACCGCACGACCTCGAAGCCGTCGATCTCGTCGACGTACAGCTCGAGCCGGTCACCCGTCGTCGGGTGCGTCGCCTCGATCATCTCGCGCCCGCCGACGAGCCGCATCCGGCGCGGCACGACGACGACTTCACGGTTGCCAGGACGGTGCACGGCGATCCGCCGTCCGTCGACGATCGCGCGCTCGAGCTGGTCGTACTGCTTCGTGGTCAGGGTGGCCATGCGATAAGAATAAACGGCCGCGGATCGGGGATCGGGCCGGGGCGCCTAACGCTCGCCCGATCCGCGATCCCCGAATCCTCGGCCGTCGCTCACCCGCACCACCCCGCGACCAGATGCTCCAGCACCGCCGCGGCGCGCGCGATCTCGTCGAGCGGCACGTACTCGGTCGCGGCGTGCGCGACGCCGATGTCCCCGGGGCCGAAGCAGATCGTCGGGATGCCCGCGGCGTTGAGCAGCGCGGCGTCGGTCCACGCGCTCATCCCGGCGAGCGGGGTCGGGGCCTCGCGCGCCGTGCCTAACGCGTCGACGAGCGCGCGTACGATCGCCGCGTCCGGCGCCACGTCGCTCGCCGGCTGCGCGAAGTCCAGCGTCACGGCGAGGTCGAGCGCCGGCCGCGTGGCGCGCACCGTGTCGATCACCGTGCGGATCTCGTCGTGCACCTGCGCGTCGGTCTCGCCGGGGAGCGTGCGCCGCTCCAGTCGCAGCACACACCGCTCGGGGTACGTCGAGATTCCGCTCCCCCCGTCGATCAGCGACGCGTGAATCGACGGCCGGCCGAGCAGCGGGTGCGGCGGGCGGCGCACGAGCGTCTCCTCCTCGAAGGCGTCGAGCGCGGCGAGAAAGTGCCCCGCGTGTCGGATCGCGTCGACGCCGATGTCGTAGCGGCTCCCGTGCGCCGCGCGGCCGGTCGCGGTGACGGTGAGCCACGCGAAGCCGCGGTGCGCCGGCATCACGCGCAGGCTCGTCGGCTCGGTGATGATGGCGCCGTCCGCGCGAATGCCGGCATCCACGACGGCCCGCGTGCCGAGGCTGCTGAACTCTTCGTCGGCGACCGCCGTGACGATCACCTCGCCACGCAGCGTACCGCGGTCGTAGGCGCGCACCGCGGCCGCGCACATGGCGGCGATCCCGGCCTTCATGTCCGCGGACCCGCGACCGTAGAGCAGCCCGTCACGGACGACCGGCTCGAACGGGGCGTGCGTCATCCCGTCCACGCCGACGACGTCGAGGTGGCCGTTCAGCATCAGCGAGCGGCCGGTCGCCGACCCGGCAGGCGGCGCGAGCCGCGCGACGACGTTCGGCCGCCCCGGCGCCGCGTCGCGCACGTCGACGGCGAAGCCCCACGCGGTCAGCACGTCGGCGAGCACGCGCGCGCACGCGCCCTCGCCCGGTCCCTCGGCGTCGAGCGATGGATTGCGCGAGTCGACGCGCACGAGGGCCGCGGTGAGGGCGACCGCGTCGCCACGAGAAACCGTCATGTTCGAAGAGTTGACGTCACCGCCCCACCGAACGAGCTACAGCGGTTCATTCGACGCTCGTCCGCCGACGTTCAGTTCATCACCGTCACGCCGTGCTGATCGACCGCGACCGGGATCGCCTCGCCGAGCGGCGTCACGGCCTCGCGCAGCTCGTCGACGCGGTCGTCGTGTGCGAACAGCAGCACGCACCCGCCCCCCGACGCCCCGAGCGCCTTCGCGCCGAGCGCACCGGCGGCCAGCCCGCGCGCCACGATCGCGTCGATGCGCGGGGTCGTGATCGCCGGGTGCAGCGTCCGCTGATGCGTCCAGTGCTCGCCGAGCAGCGTCCCGACGTCGTCGAGACGGCCGGCGCCGAACGCGTCGCACATCTCGCGCGCGATCGACCGCATCCGCGCGAGCGCGGACACGACGCGCGCCTCGCCGGCGCGGTAGCCGTCCAGCACCGCGGTGATGTTCTCCGACGAGATGCGCGACTCGCCGGTGTAGAGCACGACCGCACGCCGCGCGAACGCGTCGAGCGTCGCCGGGGCGACGGCGAGCCGCGTCACCTGCACGGGCGGCGTCGCGGCGTCGGCGCCGAAGTCGAGTCGTAGCGCCCCGCCGAACGCCGCCGCGTAGTGATCCTGCCGACCACCGGCGATCCCCGCCTCCTCGACTTCGACGGCGCGGCTCGATTCGGCCAGGGCCACGCGTGTGGCGTGGTCGAAGTCGTCGCGATGCGTTCGGTCGGGCCCGTTCGGGCTCGATGCGTTGGCGTGAGCCATGGTCGCGTTAGGCAGCCGCGCCGTCAGCAGCGCCGCCGCCAGCGCGACCCCCGCCGCCGACGAGCCGCCGAGCCCGGCGCCGATCGGAAAGTCGCTCCACACGTCGACCGACGTCGGTGGCGACCCCATGCGTCGCAGTGCGGCCGCGGCGAGCGAGGGGAGCCGTTCGTGTCGGCCGCGGACGTCGCGCGGCGCCGGTGCGGCGGCGGACGCCGTGCCACCGACGCGCACCGTCGCGTACCGCGCGATCGCGACGTTGCAGACGCAGCCGCCGACCTCGTCGCAGTACGGAGGCACGTCGGTCCAACCACCTGCGAGGTCGAGCCGCACCGGCGCCCGCACCGTCGTCGTGCGCAGCGACGCGGGAGACCCGACCGTCGGCGCGGCGCCGGTCAGCACCAGACCCACGAGCTTGGATGATCGGCACGTCGCATCGGGGCGAAAGGTACGTCCACGCCGCGCGTCCGCGACAGCGTGGTGCGGGGCACTCCTTTTGCCCGTGACCCCAAGGATGCTGCACTCCACGACGCACCCCCTCACCGGCCGCACGCTCATCCTGGTCTCCAATCGGGAGCCCTACGAGCACGTCGCGGAAACGCCGGCCGACGACGCGACGGGAGCGCGGCCCGACATCACGCTACGCCGCCCGGCCGGCGGTCTCGTCTCGGCGCTGGATCCGACGATGCGTCGCACGCGAGGCACGTGGGTCGCGTGGGGGTCCGGCTCCGCAGATCGTGAGACGGCCGACGCCGACGGCCGCCTCGCCGTGCCGCCGGACGAGCCGGCGTACACGCTCCGCCGCGTCTGGCTCGACGAGGCCGACGTGGAAGGGTACTACCTCGGCTTCGCGAACAGCGCGCTCTGGCCGCTCTGTCACCTCCTCGTGCAGCACTACGAGATGCGGCAGGAGTACTGGGATCGCTACGTGGCGGTGAACGCGCGATTCGCCGACGCGGCGGCCGACGAGGCGCGCCGCGCGCCGCACGCGCCGGTGATCTGGATCCAGGACTACCACTTCGCACTCGTCGCCGCGCAGCTCCGCGAGCGACTGGCGGGCGAGGCGAGGGGGACGATCGTGCACCAGTTCTGGCACATCCCATTCCCGCCGCCCGACATCCTGCGCCTGCTCCCGATGGCCGCGTGCGAGGGGGTGATGCGCGGCCTGCTCGGCAACGACCTGCTCGAGTTTCACACCGACCGCTACGCGCAGAACTTCCTCGACTGCGTCGCCGAGTTCGTGCCCGACGCGCACATCGCCCGCGGCGACCGCACCGTGCGCCTCGGCGGACGCGAGATGCACGTCGGCGTGTTCCCGATCAGCATCGACGTCGAGCACTACGAGACGCTCGCCCGCGCCGCGGAGGGCGAGCGCGTGGCGGCCGAGCTCCGCGCGCGCTATGCCGCGAACGGGGCGGCGTTAGGCATCTCTGTCGACCGCGTCGACTACACGAAGGGGATCCCCGAGCGGTTGCGCGCGCTCGACCAACTGTGGACCGAAGCGCCCGAGCTGCGCCGGCGCCTCACGTTCCTGCTCGTGGCCACCCCGTCGCGTAGCGAGCTGCCGTCGTACCAGGCGCTCGAGGACGAGGTCGTCGCCGGCGTCCGCGCGATCAACGAGAAGTTCGGCGACGACGCGTGGACGCCGATCGTGCTGCGTCACGAGAACGTCGACGCCGCCGAGCTCGCGAGCATCTATCGCGCGGCAGACGTGTGTCTCGTCTCGTCGCTGCAGGACGGAATGAACCTCGTCGCGAAAGAGTTCATCGCATGCAACGTCGACGAGCGGGGCGTGCTCGTCCTGAGCCGCTTCACCGGCGCCGCGACGGAGATCGACGACGCGCTGCTGATCAACCCGTTCGACGTCGACGATGTCGTCGACGGCCTGCGCCGCGCCGTGACGATGCCGCTCGCCGAGCGACGCGCCCGGATGCGGCGCATGCGGACGCAGCTCGCGCGCGCGACGATCTTCGACTGGCTCGACGCGATCCTCGCGCACGTCGACGCGATCGCCGCCGCCCCGTCGACCGACCGCCGCTCGCTGACGCCGAGCACGATCCCCCTTCCGCCGACGCGTGCGACCGCTTGACGGCGACGCGCTGGGCGTCATCGACGCGCTCGCCGCGCGGTCGTCGCTCGTGCTGCTGCTCGACGTCGACGGCACCCTTGCGCCGATCGCGCCGCGCCCCGAGGATGCCGAGGTCCCTCCCGAGACCCGCGCCGTCGTCGCCGAGCTCGCGGCACTCCCCGACGTCACCGTGTCGCTCGTGTCGGGCCGCGCCGCGGCGGATGCCGCGCGCGTCGTCGACGTCCCGAACGTGTGGGTCATCGGCAACCACGGCGCCGAGCGCGTGGCGCCCGACGGCACGGCCGAAGTGCAGGCGGAGGTCGCCACGTTCCAGCCCGCCATGCGGGCCGCCGCGGCCGAGCTCGAAGGCGTGCTGCGCGACGTGCCCGGCGCCATCGTCGAGGACAAGCGGCTGACACTGTCCGTGCACTACCGGCTCGCGCCGCTCGAAGATCAGCCCACGATCCTCGCCGCCGCGCACGCCGTTGCGGCGCGCCACGGACTCCGAACGAAAGCCGGGAAGATGGTGATCGAGGTGCGGGCGCCCGTGCATGTCGACAAGGGCACCGCGGTCGTCGCGTTCCTCGTCCGCATCGCCGCCCCAGCGGACGCCGGCATCCTGTTCGTCGGCGACGACGTGACCGACGAAGACGCGTTCATCCAGCTCGCCGCGCACGCGCCGAGTGCCGTGACGGTACGCGTTGCCGGTCCGGACGTGACGACGGCGGCCGAGTGGGTGGTCCCCACGCCGGCCGCCGTGCGCGTACTGCTCGCGCGGATCGCCGCGGTTCGGTCGCTCGCACCGGCCGCGACTCGCTAACGCTTCTTCGCCGTCGCCTTCTTTGCGGGCCCTTTCGCCGGCGCCTTCGCTGCCGGCCGGCTCGATTTCGCCGCTGCCTTCGCGGCAGACTTCACCGCGGCGCCCGACTTGGCGGCGGGCTTCGCGCTCTTCGACGGCGTCTTCGGCGCCGGCTTCGCAGCCGGCTTCGCCGGCGTGGCACTCTTCGAAGCCGGTTTCGGGGCCGGCTTCGCCGGCGCCGCCTTCGTCGTGCCCTTCGCCGCCGGCTTGGCCAGCGAGGCCGCCGGCTTCGCAGCCTTCGCGTGCGTCGGCTCGGCGATGGGCGCGGGGGCGTGCACGGCGACAGCAGGCGGTGGCGGCGCGTCGGCGGCCAGCATCGCGGGGGCAGGGGGCAGAGCGGCCGCGGGAGCCGGGGCCGGCTCGGGCATCGGCGGCATCCCGGTGGGCTCCCAGCCGTCGGCGACGCGCCGGGCGTGCGCTTCCTCCGCCTCCCGGATCATCTTCTCGGCCTCCTCGGCAGAGACCTGTCCCCGGCGCACCATGAAATTCACGAGGTCGCGGGCGCTCGTCGCGACGAAGCCCGAGATCCCGGCTGCCGCGTGGATCACGTCGCGCATCGCGCCGGCCATCTTGCTGCCAGCCTCGAGGCTGATCGCGTGCGCGCGTGCGGCGAGCTCGGCCGCCGTGTCGCGCGGATCGGCACCGCGGTGGCCGAGCCCACGCTTGGGCGGGGGCGGCGTCGGTGCGCCTTCCGCCTTCGGCGTCTCTTCCGTGCTCTGGACCTGTTCCGCCATGTTTCTGGTGCTCCGCTGGGAGGCGCCCCTCCCGTCGAAGTGTGGTAGCAGCGCCGAATGACGCGTCACTGACCGGATGCCGACAGTGACCGCGACCGTGTACGATCGCGGTAAGTATATGCCCCGTCACACGATATGCAAGTTCGTGGAGCGTCGGCGCCCTGTCCGATCGCTCCCTGTTTTGCGCCAACATGCCGACACTATGAGCCGACCATGCTGTTAGATGGTGTCCGTGTGCTCGACTTGAGCCGAGTCCTCGCCGGGCCGCTCTGCGGGATGATCCTCGGCGATCTCGGGGCGGATGTCCTCAAAATGGAGCGGCCGGGGAGCGGCGACGAGACGCGCGGCTGGGGGCCGCCGTTCGATGCGCGGGGAGAGAGCGCGTACTATCTCAGTCTCAACCGCAACAAGCTGGGCGCGACGATCGACTTCGGGACCGCGGATGACGCCGGGCGGCTCCGCGAGCTGATCGCCGGGGCGGATGTCGTGCTCGAGAACTTCCGCCCGGGAACGCTCGAGCGGGTAGGATTGGGTGCGGCGGCGATGCTGACGCATCACCCCACGCTCATCTGGTGCACGATCACAGGATTCGGGCTCGCCAGCCGACGGCCCGGCTATGACTTCGTGGTCCAAGCGGAGAGCGGGTGGATGGCGATCACCGGCGAGCCCGACGGCGCACCGGTGAAGGCCGGCATCGCGATCGTCGACCTCCTCACCGGAAAGGATGCCGCCATCTCCATACTCGGCGCGCTCGCGGGACAGGGGCGCAGGGGGAGGGCTCCGCTCTCGGAGACACAGCGACACGTCACCGTCTCGCTCGCCGGCAGCGCGGCGGCCGGACTCGTCAACGTCGCGCAGAACGCGCTCGTGACCGGCACGGACGCCCGGCGCTGGGGAAACGCGCACGCGAACATCGTTCCGTACGAGCTGTTCGATGCGGCCGACCGCCCCGTCGTCATCGCCGTCGGCGGCGACGCGCAGTGGCGCGCCTGTGCCCGCGCCCTCGGACTCGACGCGCTCGCGGACGATCCGCGTCTCGCGACCAACGCCGGTCGCCTCGCCCACCGCGCCGAGGTCGTCGGCGCGATCGCCGCGCGCGTGCGCACCGCGCCGGCCGCGCACTGGCTCGCCCGGTTGGAGGCGGCCGAAGTGCCGGCCGGTCCTGTGCGGACGGTGCTCGAGGCGCTGCGCGACGTCGATGCCTCGCCGCTCACCGGCGTCGCCCCGAGCGTCCCGGGGAGCGTGCGCCGCCCGCCGCCGCGGCTGGGAGAGCACGATGCGCTCGTCCGCGCGCACGGGTGGGATGCGTTCCGGCTCGTCTGACCGACGGGAACCGGTCGGCGTGTTACGCCGTCCCGAGGTCGTCGTCATGCTCGCGGAAGGTGTCGTTCCGCCACCGTTCGCGAGGCCTATCAACCGTGCGGACGACGCGTTATGCTCCCGCCCGTGACTACCATGGGACCGGGGGCGGCCGTCGATCCGTCGGACGCAGACCAGCAGATCATCACGAGCGTGCTCGCGGGGAACCGCGACGCGTTCTCGGCGCTGATTCATCGCTACAGCGATCCGCTGTATCGGCATGCGCTCGGGATGACCGGCAGCCCGGACGTTGCGGAAGACATCCTCCAACAGTCGTTCATCAAAGCGTACAACCACCTTGGCGAGGTGCGCGGGCGGTTCGACGCCTGGCTGTTCCGGATCGTGGCGAACGGGTGCAAGGATTGGCTGAAGAACATCCGCCGCACTCACGTCAGCTACGACGAGGACGACCAGCCGTCAGCCTACGCGACCCCCGACGAGGACCTCGACCGCACTGAGCTCCGTGAAGATCTCGACGACGCGTTGTCGACGCTGGCGCCGAGCCTTCGCGAGGCATTCGTGATGAAGCACGTCGAGGGGCGGTCGTACGAGGAGATGGCGGACTTGCTGAGTACTACCGTTGGCGCCTTGAAGATGCGTGTGCATCGGGCTCGTGAGGCGCTCCAAGCTCTCCTGGAGGAGAAATACGCCTGATGGTCGACAACCTCTATCCGGACGGCGCCCCCGACGAGGGGGTCCGTCGCGCCGACGCGGGCGGGCTGTCGCGCAACTCGCCGATGGCGGATCGCGAGATCCCGCTCGAAGGCGGCCACCCGTCGCTCGTCGTGCAGCAGTGGCTCGACGGCGAAGCGTCCGAGGCCGCGGCACGCCGCGCCGACACGAACGACGTGGAGCTGTGGCAGCGCATCAACACCGAGGCCGAGCGTCGCCGGCGCATGGTGACGCCTGCGCCCGTGCTCGACCGCATCATGGCCGCGATCCCCGCGCCGGCCATCCCGGCGACCGCCGCGACCGCCGCGACCGCGGAGAAGCGCCCGTTCACGCTGTCGCCGGCGATGGCGATGCTGGCTGGTGCGGCGCTGCTCGGACTCGGAGTCATCGTCGGCAAGCTGCTGTAGACGGTCGGCGGGCTGATCGTCACAGAGTCTCGGCACGACGGGCCGGCTTCTTCACGAGAAGCCGGCCCGTCGTCGTTCAGAAGTGGATGGCTCTGCCGAGCACGGCGAGCGCCGCTTCTTTGACCGTCTCCGACAGCGTCGGGTGCGAGTGCACGGTGATCCCGATGTCCTCCGACGCCGCGCGATACTCGAAGCCGAGCACGACTTCCTGGATCAGCTCGGAGACGTTCGGCCCGATCATGTGACAGCCGAGGAGCTCGTCGGTCTCGGCGTCGGCGATGAACTTCACGAAGCCGTTCGTCTCGCCCATCGTACGCGCACGCCCATTGGCCGAGAACGGGAACTTGCCGACCTTGTAGGCGCGGCCCGTCGCCTTCACCTCGTGCTCGGCGAGTCCGACCGACGCGACCTCGGGCCATGTGTAGACGACCGACGGCATCGAGCGGTAGTGCATGTGCACCGGCTTGCCGGCGATGACCTCCGCCGCGATGACGCCCTCGTCTTCCGCCTTGTGCGCGAGCAGCTTGCCGCCGACCGCGTCGCCGATCGCGTACACGTTCGGCACCGAGGTCCGCATCTGGTCATCGACCATGATCTCGCCGCGCTGCCCTAACGTGATGCCCAGCGCCGCGGCGTCGACGCCGACGAGCGACGGCCGCCGGCCGACCGACACGAGCACGCGGTCGGCCTCGATCGCCTCGCTCGTGCCATCCGTGTCGATGGTGAGGCGCACGACGTCCCCGGTCCGCTCGGCGCTCGTGAGGCGCGTGCCCGTCCGCAGCACCAGCCCCTGCTTCGTGAAGACGCGCGTCGCCTCCTTGATGACGTCGTCGTCGTTCCCGGGGAGGATCGTCGGCGCCAGTTCGATCACGGTGACCTGCGCCCCGAGTCGCCGCCAGACCGATCCGAGCTCGAGGCCGATGACGCCGCCGCCGATCACGACGAGGTGCTTCGGCACTTCCGGGATCTGGAGCGCGCCGACGTTCGACAGGATGCGCTCCTCGTCGAACTTCAGGAACGGCAGCTCGATCGGCACCGAGCCGGTCGCGAGGATGACGTGAGTCGGCGCGTAGGTCGTGACCGCGCCGTCGCCGCTGCCGTCGCGCGCGCCCGCCTCGACGTCGACGAGGATGCCGTCCGCGCCGGCCTGGCGGAGCGTGCCGCGCCCCTTCGCCCAGGTGATCTTGTTCTTCTTGAACAGGAACTCGACGCCCTTCGTGTTCTGCCCGACGACGTCGTTCTTGCGCTTCATCATCTGCGCGAGGTCGAACGACAGCGCGCCGAAGGTGAGTCCGTGCTCCGCCGCGTGCAGTCGCGCGAACTCGTAGTGCTCCGACGATTGGAGCAGCGCCTTCGAGGGAATGCAGCCCACGTTGACGCAGGTGCCGCCTAACGTTCTGTCCATCTCGACGCAGACGGTCGAGAGGCCGAGTTGGGCGCAGCGGATGGCGGCGACGTAGCCGCCGGGGCCGCCGCCGATGACGACGACGTCGGTCTGGTGCGGATCGTTAGGCATGTGCGATCGTGACGTGAAGAGTCCTCGACAAACGTAGCACACCGCCCAATCCCGCCGCCGCCCGCGCGCCGCTGTCGACCTGACAGCACTCGCTGTCGTCCCGGCAAACGCGGGGCCCACGCGTCGGTCATCGTGACCGACATCGCCGGTACGACGGATGCTTTTCGCTCGGGCGCGGCGCCCCACCCATGCGGCGTCGCGCCGCCCGGCGGGACTGGGCCCGGCCGGCGAGCGGCGAAGCGGACCTTCAGCAGAGAGGAGACTCGTTCCCATGTCGACCAACACGACGACCTACCCCTTCGACCTCATGTTCGACCGGATGCTCGGCCTCGGCCGGACGATGGACCAGGCGTTCGCCGGGCACGCGGCCGGCACCCCGCCGGGCGCCAGCCGTCCACAGCGCTGGCTCCCGGCCGTCGACACGTACGAGACGGAGAATGCCTTCGTCGTCGAGGCGGACCTGCCCGGCGTGCACCAGGAGGACATCGACGTCAATTTCGAGCAGGGGATGCTCACGATGACCGGCCGCCGCGCGCCGACGCTCCCGGCGACCGACGCCGCGAAGGAGGGGCAGCAGCTGCGCGTCTACTCGTCCGAACGGCTGAGCGGCACGTTCTCGCGCTCGGTGCGCCTCCCGGAGTACGTGGACGGAGAGAAGATCCGCGCGACCTACACGAACGGCGTGCTCACGGTCCACATCCCGAAGGCGACCGGCGCGTTGCCGCGCAAGATCTCCGTGCAGCTCGACTCCGGCTCGGCTGACCCGAAGCACATCGCCGGCTGACCCGACGTCCGGCGGGTCGACGCTGGCGGCACCGCCGGACACGCAGCGGGGGCGGCTCGTGAGAGCCGCCCCCGCTCGTGTCGGTCGAGACCGTCAGGCGATCAGCATCGACGCCGGGTCTTCCATCAGCTCCTTCACGCGGACGAGGAACAGCACCGCCTGCTGCCCGTCGATCAGCCGGTGATCGTACGACAGCGCGACGTACATCATCGGCCGGATGACGACCTGCCCGTTCAGCGCGACCGGGCGGTCCTGGATCTTGTGCAGTCCGAGGATGCCGACCTGCGGGTAGTTGATGATCGGCGTCGAGACGAGCGAGCCGAACACGCCGCCGTTCGTGATCGTGAAGGTGCCGCCGGTGAGGTCGTCCATCGACAGCTTGCCGTCACGCGCCTTCTTCGCGACGGCGACGATGTCGCGGCTGATCTCGAGCGTGCCCTTGCGATCGGCGTCCTTGATGTTCGGCACCACGAGGCCGGCGTCCGACGCGACGGCGATCCCGATGTTCACGTAGTGGTGGTGCACGATCGTGTCGCCGTCGAGGCTCGCGTTCACGAGCGGGTACGCCTCGAGCG
This sequence comes from uncultured Gemmatimonadaceae bacterium, assembly GCA_963843845.1. GTDB lineage: Bacteria > Gemmatimonadota > Gemmatimonadetes > Gemmatimonadales > Gemmatimonadaceae > Gemmatirosa. The sequence continues at coordinate 1,126,946 of CAWJMB010000002.1, forward strand.
CCATGCACGCCGCCTTCACGAAGAACGGCATGAACGAGAGGCGCACCCCCTGCTCCTTCTCGACGCGCTCGCGCACGCGGTCGCGGAGCGCGCTCACGGCGGTCATGTCGATCTCGTTGAACGTCGTGAGGTGCGCGGTCTGGTGCTGCGAGGCGAGCAGGTTCTCGGCGATGCGGCGGCGGCGCGTGGTGAGCTTCTCGCGGGTCTCGCGCGCGCCGGCCGGAGTCCGGGGCTCGGCGGCCGGGGATCGGGCGATCGTGGGTGAGGCGGCGGGCGGGGCGGCCGCCGTCGCGCCGCCGCTGCCGGTCTCCGGTCCTCGAGCCCCGCCCCCGGCCGCGGCCGCCTGTACGACGTCCGGCTTGCTCACGACACCGCCGCGACCGGTGCCGGCGACCGTCGCCAGATCGACCCCGCGCTCGGCGGCGACGCGCTGGGCGGCAGGAGAGGCCTTGGCGTTCGCGGTGCCGCTCGCGGCAACGGCCGGCGCAGGTGCCGGCGCCGATGCGGCCGCATCCTGGCCGTGAGAGGCGGCTCCCGCGCCAGCCGCCGCGCCGCTCGCACTCTCGTCGATCTGCCCGAGCGTCTCGTCGACCGCGACGACGTCGCCCTCGTTCTTCAGCAGCTTCCCGAGCACCCCGGCCGACGGCGCCGGCACTTCGACGGTGATCTTGTCGGTCTCGAGCTCGACGAGCGTGTCGCCGGCCGCCACCGCGTCGCCCTCGCGCTTCACCCACCGTGAGATCGTCGCCTCGACGATCGACTCGCCAAGCGGCGGCACCTTGATCGCGATCATTCCGAAAGAACCTGGGAGAGACGTGAGTGCGGCGCGGCTTCGCTCGTCCGCGACGCGTGCCACTAATCTACAGTCGGGACATCGGGGATCGGGACTCGGGACGCGGGACGCGGGAGTCGCCGATCCCCGAGTCCCGTCTCCCCCATCCCGCGTCCCGGCTCTGTCTCATGCGTGCGCTCACGATCTCCGCTCACGGCGGTCTCGACCGGCTCGAGTATCGCGACGATCTCCCCGAACCGGCGCCCCCCGGCCCGCACGAGGCGCTCGTGCGCGTCGAGGCGGCGGCGCTCAATCACCTCGACCTGTTCGTGCTCGGCGGACTGCCGAACGTCACGATCACGCCGCCGTGGATCGTCGGCTCCGACGGAGCGGGGATCGTCGAGGCGGTCGGCGCGGCGGTGACGCACGTGCGCGTCGGGGATCGTGTCGTGGTGAACCCTGGGACGAGCTGCGGCGCCTGCGAGTACTGTCGCGACGACGAGGCTCCCCTCTGCCCGCGGTATCACATCATGGGCGAACACCTCCCCGGCTTCCTGGCCGAGCGGGTGGTGGTGCCAGGGCGGAGCGTGCGCGCCGTCCCGCACACGATCGCGCCCGAGCAGGCCGCCGCCTTCACGCTCGCCACGCTCACCGCGTGGCGGATGATCGTGTCGCGCGCGCGGGTGCGCCCGGGCGAGACGGTGCTGATCTGGGGGATCGGCGGCGGCGTCGCGCTCGCGGCGTTGCAGATCGCGAAGCAGATCGGCGCGACGGTGTGGGTGACGAGCGGCGACGATGCGAAGCTCGCGCGGGCGAGCGCGCTGGGCGCCGACGTGACGCTGAACCATCGCACCGACGACGTGGCGCGAATCATCCGCGACCGTACGGCGAAGCGCGGTATGGACGTCGTCGTCGACAACGTCGGCGAGGCGACGTGGGCGCGGTCGCTGCTCGCACTCGGCCGGCGTGGACGCCTCGTCACGTGCGGCGCGACGTCCGGACCGATCGTGCAGACCGACGTGCGGCGCCTGTTCTGGAATCAGTGGTCGATCATGGGATCGACGATGGGGAACGACGCCGAGTTCGAGGCGATCGCGGGGGAGCTGGCGGCGGGGAGACTCCTCCCGCCGATCGATTCGGTCTGGTCGCTGCGCGACGGCCGAGCGGCGTATGCGCGGCTCGAGAGCGGCGAACAGTTCGGAAAGGTCGTTGTCCGGATCTGAGCCGGCCCAGTACTCGGCGGACGAGCAGCGCGAGATCCGCGACGCCGTGGCCGTCGGGAGAGAGCCGCACTGCCCGCGCGACGGCGCCCTGCTCACGCGCCGCCCCCTCGGCGGCGGCTCGTTCGGGCTCGGCTACGCGCGGCGGCGGGAGTGGCTGCTCTGCCCGGTCTGCCGGCGGAGCGCGCTGTTCGACGTGAAGCGGGGGACGCGGAACTGAGAGCCGGCCCGGTCGTCCCGGCGGCGCTAGATTTTGGTCCCATGAACTTCCTCGACCGCATCCAGCAGAGCTTCGCCCAGCTCGGCCTGTTCGTTCCGTCGCTCCTCGGCGCCCTCGTCATCCTCTTCGCCGGCTATCTGCTCGCGAAGCTGCTCGAGAAGGGGACGGCCCGACTGCTCCGCAAGGTCCGCATCAACGAGATGCTCGAGCGCGGCGGCGTCATGCACGCGGTCGAGCGCTCCGGAGCGCACTTCAACCCGGCGCGGATCATCGCGAACCTCGTGTTCTGGTTCGTGATGTTCGCCGTCATGCTGATCGCGGCGAACGCGCTCGGCTTCGACCAGCTCGCGAACATCTTCTCGGAGCTGGTCGGCTACATCCCGAGTGTGATCGCGGCGATCGTGATCGTGATCCTCGGCATCGTCCTGGGCGGGTTCGTCGGGGGGCTCATCATGGCCTCCGCGGGCGGGCTGCACGGCGGGCCGACGCTCGCCCGCGTCGGACGCATCGGCGTCATCGTCATCGCCGTGTTCATGGCGCTCCAGGAGCTCGGCATCGCGACCGACATCGTCACGACGGCCTTCGCGATCCTGTTCGGCGCGGTCGCGCTCGCCCTCGCGCTCTCGTTCGGGCTCGGCAACCGCGAGCTGGCGGGCGAGGTGACGCGCGAGTGGTACGAGCGCTACCGACGCGAGCGCGCGGCGATCGACGCGGAGACGGCGCGTGAGGACGCGGAGCTCGAGGTCGAGACGGGGGAGCACCCGCTCTGAGGCATCGCGCACACGCCGGACGGGGGAACCGCGACGCGCCGTAAGTGTCTAATCCACAACGACTTGCTGCGGCTGAGCCGGTTGCTATTCTGGTGCCGTCGGGCTAGCTTGCACGGTTGTCTCCGGGCCGTCCGGCCTGTGGCTGCAGGGCGACATCTCTGAACGCGTAGACCATGACCGCACCGAACAACCGCGAGCGGATTCTTCCCCGTCTCATCGACGAGGAGATCAAAGAGTCGTTCATCAACTACTCGATGAGCGTCATCGTCTCGCGCGCCCTGCCGGACGTGCGCGACGGGCTCAAGCCGGTGCACCGGCGCGTGCTCTACGCGATGAACGACCTGGGACTCGTGCCGGGACGCGGCTACAAGAAGTCGGCGACCGTCGTCGGGGACGTGCTCGGCAAGTACCACCCGCACGGCGACAGCTCGGTCTACGACGCGCTCGTGCGCATGGTGCAGGACTTCTCGCTCCGCTACCCGCTCGTCGACGGGCAGGGGAACTTCGGCTCGGTCGACGGCGACCCGGCGGCGGCCTATCGCTACACCGAGGCGCGCCTCACCCGCGTCGCCATGGAGATGCTCGGCGACATCGACAAGAACACGGTCGACTACCAGCCGAACTTCGACGACCGGCTCACCGAGCCGAAGGTGTTGCCGTCGGCGTTGCCGAACCTGCTCGTCAACGGCAGCTCGGGGATCGCGGTCGGCATGGCGACGAACATCCCGCCGCACAACCTGCGCGAAGTCGTCGAGGCGCTGCACGCCCTCATCGACGACCCCGAGCTCGACGTCGCGACGATCCGCAAGCTCATCAAGGGGCCGGACTTCCCGACCGCGGGCTACATCTACGGCCGGCAGGGCATCAAGGACTACATCGAGACGGGGCGCGGCCGCATCGTCATGCGCGCCCGCGCGGTGATCGAAGAGAAGGAGAGCTCGAGCAAGAGCCAGATCGTCATCACCGAGCTTCCCTATCAGGTCAACAAGGCGCGCCTCGTCGAGCAGATCGCCGATCTGGTGAAGGAGCAGAAAGTCGAGGGGATCTCGGCGCTGCGCGACGAGTCCGACCGCGACGGCATGCGCGTGGTCGTGGAGCTCAAGCGCGACGCGATCCCGCGCGTCGTGCTGAACCAGCTCTACAAGCACTCGACGATGCAGTCGACGTTCGGCGTCATCATGCTCGCGCTCGTCCCCGACCCGACCACGGGGCAGCTCGTGCCGAAGGTGATGCCGCTGAAGACGGTGCTCGAGCACTACATCGCGCACCGCCACACGGTGATCGTGCGCCGCACGCAGTTCGACCTCGACAAGGCGCTCGAGCGCGAGCACATCCTCGAAGGGCTGAAGATCGCCGTCGACAACATCGACGAGGTCATCAAGATCATCCGCGCCGCCGCCGACACGCCGGTCGCGAGCGGTCAGCTGCAACGCCGCTTCAAGCTGAGCGAGCGGCAGGCCGAGGCGATCCTCAACATGCGCCTCGCGCGGCTCACCGGGCTCGAGATCGACAAGCTCGAGGCCGAGCTGCAGGAGATCCGCGCGGCGATCGCCGACCTGCGCGACATCCTCGCGTCGCGCCCGCGCCGCATGCAGATCATGAAGGACGAGCTGACCGAGGTCGCCGCGAAGTACGGCGACGATCGGCGCAGCGAGATCACGAGCGACGAGGGGGAGTTCACGATCGAGGACCTCATCGCCGAAGAGGACATGGTCGTGACGATCTCGCACTCCGGCTACATCAAGCGGACGCCGGTGACGACCTACCGGCGTCAGCGGCGCGGCGGGCGCGGGCTCTCGGGGCAGGACCTCAAGGACCTCGACTTCATCGAGCGGTTGTTCATCGCGAGCACGCACGACTACATCATGATCTTCACCGATGACGGTCGCTGCTTCTGGCTCAAGGTGCACGAGATCCCGCAGGCCGGACGCGCCACGCGCGGCAAGCCGATCGTGAACCTGATCAACGTGTCGCCCGACACGCAGATCAAGTCGATGGTGCCGGTGCGCGAGTTCTGCGACGACCAGTTCCTGCTGTTCTGCACGAAAGACGGCACGGTCAAGAAGACCGCGCTCAGCGAGTACGGGAACGTCCGGACGACCGGCATCAAGGCGATCAAGATCGAGCGCGGCGACGAGCTCATCGACGTGCAGGTCACCAGCGGTACGAACGACATCGTGCTCGCGACGAAGCACGGGCTCTCGGTGCGATTCCACGAGAGCGAGGTGCGCGACCAGGGGCGAGACACGACCGGTGTGAAGGGGATCGACCTGCGCCCCGAGGACAAGGTCATCAGCATGGTCGTCGTGAAGCGCGAGGCGACGCTGCTCGTCGTCACGGCGAAGGGGATGGGGAAGGTCACCGACATCGGTGAGTACCGCGTGCAGAAGCGCGGCGGCAAGGGAATCATCACCGTCAATCGCACCGACAAGACCGGCAACGTCGTCGCGCTGATGGAAGTGCTCCCCGAAGACGAGATCATGCTCATCACGAAGCAGGGGATCATCATCCGCTCGGCCGTCAACGAGGTCCGCAACACGGGGCGCAACGCGCAGGGCGTGCGGCTCGTCAACCTCGACAACAACGATTTCGTCTGCGCGGTCGCACGCGTCGTCATCGAGAAGGACGAAGGCGGCGACGAGCTCGGCGACGATCTCGGACCGGTCGCGGGAGACGACGAAGGCTGACGATTCGCGCCGCGCTTGTCGCGGCGTGTGGCGAAATGCATGACGTGGGAGCGGCCTTGTCGAGCCGCTCCCACGTCGCATTTTCGCACGGTGCGGTGTGGCGAGCGCGCACCTTCGCGCGTGTGACGCGCATCGCTACATTGGGCGAGCCGCACCCCGATGGAGGGACACGGCGCCGGACGCCGGCACGGTGCTCGCCACCCGTTAGGCAGTCCGCTTCGAGGCTTCACGCGGCGAATCCCGAGCCTCTCCATGACGACGTCTCTCGACCCGGCCCTCGTTACGCTCGACGCGCTGCGACACGCCGCGGCGCTGTTGCGCGGCGTGACCGTGCGCACGCCGCTCCTCTCCGCCGCCGACGTCGTGCCCGACGCCGGAGGCCGGGTGTGGGTGAAGCCCGAGATGCTGCAACGCGGCGGGGCGTTCAAGCTCCGCGGCGCGTACACGTTTCTCGCGAACCTCGACCCGACGGCGCGCGCGCGCGGCGTCGTCGCGCCGTCGTCGGGGAACCACGCGCAGGCCGTCGCGCTCGCCGCGCGCCTCTTCGGCGTCCCCGCCACGGTCGTCATGCCGGACACCGCGCCCGAGGCGAAGCGGGCCGGTGTCGTGCGATACGGTGGCACCGTCGTCGTCGTCGGGCCGAGCAGCGACGAGCGCGCCGCGCGCGCGGCGGAGATCGCGCGCGAGACGGGTGCGACGCTCGTGCCGCCGTACGACCACCCGTGGATCGTGACGGGGCAGGGAACCGTCGGCGTCGAGATCGCGGAGGACGTTCCGAACGTCCGCCTCGTCGTCGTGCCGGTCGGCGGCGGCGGGCTGCTCGCCGGCGTCGCGACCGCGATCAAGCTGCTCGCCCCGGACGCCCGCGTCGTCGGCGTCGAGCCGGCGGGGACCCCGAAGCTCTCGCGTGCGCGTGCGGCCGGGCGTCCCGTGACGCTCCCCTATGCAGGTGGCCTCGCCGACGGTCTGCTCACGGTGAGTGTCGGCGCCGTGCCGTTCGCGCACCACGAGGCGTACGTCGACGAGGTCGTCTCGGTCGACGACGCCGTCCTCCCGCGCGCACTCCGCGCGTTGCTCGACCGCATGAAGCTCGTCGCGGAGCCGAGCGGCGTGGTCACGCTCGCGGCGCTGCTGGAGGGAATCGTGCGCCCCGCGGCCGACGGCGACACGGTGGCGGTGCTGAGCGGCGGCAACATCGAGTGGCCCGGACTGCAGCGCGTGCTCGGCGCGTCAGGCACGTCGGGCGGGGCGTGAGCGCGACCGTGCTCGGCGGACGACACGAGGCCGCGACGGGCGCGGGGATCAGCGACGCCGTCGCGCGGATCGTCGTCGTCGACGACGACCCGGGGATCGTGCAGAGTCTCACCTGGGTCCTCGAGGAGCACGGCTACGACGTCGTCGCGCTCACCGGCGGGGCGAGCCTGCTGAGCGAGCTGGCGCGCGACGACCTCGCCCCGCCCGATCTGCTGCTGCTCGACATCCTCATGCCCGACGCGGACGGCATGCATCTCCTCGAGCGCGTGAAGAGCGAGCCGCGGTGGCACGACGTGCCGGTGCTCATGCTCTCGTCGGTGCCGCCCGAGGAGGCGACGGTGCGCGCGTTGGGCCTCGGCGCGGCGGACTTCATCCGGAAGCCATTCCGCGGGCGCGAGCTGATCGCGCGCGTGCAGGCGCAACTCCGCGCCGGCGCGATGCTCCGGGCGACCCGAGACGCGCTGCACCGCGCCGAGGACGACCTGCGCCGCGCGCGCGAGGAAGCCGACAGCCGCCGCAAGCTCGTCGACATCCTGCACGAGGTCACCGGCGAGATCGGCGTGCACGAGGTCTACCAGGTGCTCGCACGGCGCGTGGCGCGCGCGCTCGCGGTCTCGCAGTGCTCGGTCATCCTCGCACGCCCCGGCGACGACGGGGGCACGATCGCGAGCGCCTTCGAGAACCCGAAGCTGCACGACGTGAAGCTCGCGCTCCGCGACTATCCGGAAGTGCGCGCGGCACTCGACGGCGGCGAGCCGGTGCTCCTCGCCGACGTCGCGACGAGCGACCTGTATCGCGGCCGCCCCACGCTCGACCTCACCGGCGCCGAGGTGCCGGTGCGCAGCGCGATCGCGCTGCCCTTCGCGATCGAAGGGGGGCAGACGGGCGTGTTCCTGCTGCGTCGCACGCGCGAGCAGCCGCCGTTGGGCCGCGACGACGTGTCGTTCGCGAGCGCGGTCATCAGCGCCGCGGTCGCCGCGGTGCAGCGCGCGCAGGTCATCGAGATGACGCGCGCCGACAACGTGCGCCTCACGCACCTCGCGACGACCGACCCGCTGACCACGCTCCTCAACCGCCGCGCTCTCACGGAGAAGCTGCGCCGCGAGATGGAGCGCGCGCTGCGCGACGACTCGTCGGTCGCGCTGCTGCTCCTCGACCTCGACCACTTCAAGCGCGTCAACGACACCTACGGCCACCTCGTCGGCGACGACGTCTTGCGCGACATCGCAGGGCTGCTGCTGGCCGGCGTGCGCGGCGACGATTTCGTCGGTCGGTTCGGCGGCGAGGAGTTCCTCGTCGTCCTTCCCGACACCGACGACCCCGGCGCCGCCGCGTTCGCCGAGCGCATCCGCGAGCGGATCGACACGCACGCGTTCTCGGCGCACGACGCGGACGGCCAGCCGCTGCACATGACGGCGAGCATCGGGGTCGCGACGTTCCCGGCACCGGTCATCGAGAGCGTCGAGGACCTCTTCGCGCGCGCCGACGCGGCGCTGTATCGGGCGAAGGCGGACGGGCGGAACCGGGTGAGGACCTGAGCCCCCGTCCCTCGTTCCGCTCGGGACGACCGACGGAGCTCAGCGCCCGATGAATCGCAGCTCGACCATCAGGCAGCGATCCTGCACCACGTCGATTCCTTCGCGCGCGAGTCGCTCGGCGACGTCGTCGTCGCGAATGCCGGACTGCAGCCAGACGGCCTTCGGGCGCTTCGCGACGATGTCGTCGACGTGCTGCGCGACGTCGCGCGAGCGACGGAAGACGTTCACGAGATCGATCTCGCCCGGCACGTCCGCGAGTCGGCGATAGACCGGCGCCCCGAGGATCTCCGTGACGTCGGGATAGTAGACCGGCACCGGGACGATCTCGTAGCCAGCCTGCTGCACGTAGCGCGGCACATAGTACGCCGGCTGTCCCGACTCGGCCGTCTTGATGCCGAGCACCGCCACCCGGCGCGTGCGCTCGAGCAGCGCGCGGAGTGCATCGTCACGCGTGATGAGGTGCGAGCGCCAGTCGTCAGTGTCTGTCGTCATGTAGGGCGCTCATGCGAAGACCGTGCTACGCGCCCCATTCACCGGCCCGGTCGCGCTCGGGGCGTTGGCGCCCCTTCGCTCCGGCGCGTTACCTTTGCCGCTCTCCACCGCTCGCCAGAGGCTCGTTCTCCATGCGAATGCTCGTCCTCGGCGCGGGGCTGCAAGGTGCGGCCTGCGCGCTCGACCTGCTCCAGAATCCCGACGTCGACGTCGTGCGGCTCGCGGACCTCAACGTGTCGCGTCTGCCGGCGTTCCTCGCGCCGTACACCGACCCGCAGACCCTCGCCGGCACCGCACCGCGACTCCTCCCGACCCCGCTCGACGCGAAGGACACGGAGGCGGTTCGTGCGCTCATGCGACAGAGCGATGCCGTGATGAGCGCGCTGCCGTACTACCTCAACGGCCCGCTGGCGCGCCACGCCATCGAATGCGGCGCGCACTTCTGCGACCTCGGGGGGAACACGCAGATCGTGTTCGAGCAGAAAGCGATGGATGGCGAGGCGAAGGCGGCCGACGTCTCGGTGATCCCGGACTGCGGGCTCGCGCCGGGGATGGTCAACATCCTCGCCCAGCACGGCATCGATCTGCTCGAAGCCGACGGCGCGCGCGTGACCTCGGTGCGCATCTACGTCGGCGGGCTCCCGCAGCAGCCGGAGCCGCCGCTGAACTACCAGATCGTCTACTCCCTGGAAGGGGTGCTCGACTACTACACCACGCAGTCGTCGATCGTGCGCGACGGTGCGCAGCAGCCCGTCACGGCGCTCAGTGAGATCGAGGCCGTGGACTTCGGCGAAGGCCTCGGAACGCTCGAGGCGTTCCACACGGCCGGCGGGCTGTCGACGATGGGGCATCGGTACACCGGCCGCATCCCGACCATGGAGTACAAGACGCTCCGCTACCCGGGTCACGCGCAGATCATGGAAGCGATCCGCGACCTCGGCTTCTTCGGACTCGAGCCGGTCGAGGTGAAAGGGCAGCGCGTCGTCCCGCGCGACGTCGCGCTCGCCGTGATGGGACCGCGCCTCACGAAACCACACGGACGCGATCTCGTCGCGCTGCGCGTGGTCGTCGAGGGCGACGTCGGCGGCTCGACCGTCTCGCGCGGCTGGGAGCTGATCGATCGCTACGACGCGGAACGAGGCGTCAGCGCGATGATGCGCACGACCGGGTATTCGTTGTCGATCACCGGTCAGCTACAGGCCGCGCGTGTGATTCCGTCAGGCGTCTGCACGCCCGACGAATGCGTTCCGGCCGAGCGGTACGTGGCCGAACTCGCGAGGCGCGGCATCGCGATCACCGCGATCTGAATTCCGCGCTGTGCCCGTGTCGTCCTGATCCGGAGGAGCCGGATCACCGCGAGAATGCCGCCATCGTCGCCCCCATCGCGTCGATCGTCGCGCGGGCGTTCCAGCGATCGCGCCCGTTGAACAGGAACGCGAACGCGAGCACCTCGCCGTTCTCCGCGGTCGTGTAGCCGCCCAACGCGACCACGTCGTTCGTCGTCCCGGTCTTCGCGTGCAGGTTTCCCTGCGCCGGGGTGGCGCGCATGCGGGCACGCATGAGCGCGGACTCCCCGGCGACCGGGAGTGAGGCGTGAAACGTCGACGCCCACGGCGCGCGGTGCGCGTAGCCGAGCATGTGCACCATCGCGCGCGGCGTCACGCGATCGAGCACGGAGAGCCCGCTTCCGTCGGAGACGGAGACGGCTGTCGCCGGGACACCCGCCTTCGACGTGAGGAACTGTTGCAGCAGGGTGTTTCCCGATTCGGCCGAGCCTGGGGCGTTGCGCTGCGGGCCGCGGACGGCGTTGCGAAAGATCAGTTCCGCGTAGTGGTTGATGCTCTCGCGATTCATCGTCGCGAGCAGGTCGCCGAGCGGCGCCGACTTGTGCGACGCGACGATCGTTGCAGTCGGCGGCGTGGTGCCGACCCGCAGCGCGCCGTCGACGGTGATCCCTCTCCCGGCGAGCGCGGCGCGCAGCGCACCGGCGGTGAACGTGGCCGGGTCGGCCACGACGAGCTGGAGGCGCTTCACCGCGGCACGCCGACCGATGGTGCCGCGGGCGACGACGTCGCCGTCCGCCGAACGGTAGACGCGCAGTGCGGAGCCGCCGCCGCCCGACACGCGCACGGAGTTCTGCACCGTCATCCCGGTCGTGGCTGGCTCGAGCAGCACTCGGCCGTCGGGATGGATGGCCACGACGACGATGTTCTCGTTCAGCGACAGCGCGGAGAACGGCGCCGCGTACCCCGAGCCGGCGTAGCGCGACAGCCATCCTTCCGGAATCGTGCGCGACTCGAACGCGCTCGCGTCGGCGACGAGGTCACCGGTCACACGCCGCAGCCCCGACGCCGCGATCTGCTCGGCCAGCACCTGCAGCGGTGCGTCGAGGCCGCTTCCCGGCACCCACCGGCGCGAGAAGCCGGGGTCGCCGTCGCCGCGCATGTAGAGATTCCCTCGCAGTGTGCCATCGGTGCCCATCACGCCGTCGCGCAGCACGTCCGTGCTGAACTGCCAGTTCGGACCGAGCCGGTCGAGCGCGAGCACCGACGTGAACATCTTGAGCGTCGACGCCGGCACGCGCGGCTCGTCGGGCGCCATCGCGAACAGCGTGTCACCGCGCGTCAGCGAGACGACCATCGCCCCCCACTGCCCCGCGTCGCGCCGCGTGAGAATCGCGCCGAGGTCGCTCGAGAGCGCGCTCGCGCTGCGGGGCCGCGTCCAGCCAGGCGCCTGCGCGGCGGCCGGTGTGCGCGGCTGCGCCCGTCGTGTCGTCGGGCGGCGGGTCGTGCTCCGCGGAGTCGCACGCTTCGCCCCCGTCGACTGCTGCGCGAGCAGCACGCCATGCGCCAGCGGGTCGGGAACGAGAGCGCTCGCCGCGAGCAGCGAGGTCGCGAGCGATCGAATGCATCGAGAGAACGTCATGCCGGTCGATCAGGGCAACACACGTTCCAGCGACGCGTCGGCGCCGGCGTCAGACCTTGAAGATGATTCCCCGTCGCAGCGCCGTCCGCAGCAGCAGGTAGAACGCGCCGACGAAGCAGAGCGCGAAGAGCAGCGACGCGTTGCGTGGCGCGAGCCCGAGCTTCACGAACGTCTGGTAGGCCACGTCGACGGGGGACACGCGCCGGCCGTCGTACGTCACGCGCGCGATCGAGTAGATGCAGCGCGCGACGAGTCCCGAGCCGACGAACGCGAGCATGGGGTTCAGCCCGAACGGCAGGAACGGCGCCGTCCAGCGCGACCACCGCTGCACGTCGACGAGCCAGATGATCGTCGCCAGCGCGACGCTCGCCATGCCCGCCGTGAACAGCGTGTACGAGCTGGTCCAGAGCGACTTGTTGATCGGGAACGACCAGTGCCACATCAGCCCGAGCATCATCCCGAGCGCGCCGGCCGCGAACATCCCGGTCAGCCGCTCGTGGATGTCGCGGTCGCGCCGCCCGAGCCACCGCCCGCACAGATTGCCGAGCATCGCCGTCCCGGCGGCGGGGATCGTCGAGAGCAGCCCCTCGGGGTCGCGCAGCCCGCCGCCGCCTGACCAGAGGTGGTTCGGTGTGAGCAGCGTGCGGTCGAGCCACGCGTCGAGCGTCGCTCCGGGCGTGCCCAGCGCGAGCTGCCCGACGATCCCGCTCCCCGGCACCGGCACGAGCGTCATGAGGAACCAGTAGCCGTAGAGCATCCCGGCGAGCAGCACGACCTGCTGCTTCACGGTCGTTCGCAGTGTGAGCAGGGCGGCGATCACGTACGCGACGCCGATGCGCTGCAGCACGCCCATGACGCGCAGATGCTCCAGCCGATACACCACGCGGTCGGCGAACGCCGGCGTCGCGTTCCCCGGGATGTCCGTCCACTGAAAGCCGGGAAACCAGCTGAGGAAGAGGCCGAACAGGAAGATCAGCGCGCCGCGCCGCACGATCTGCCGCACGACGTCGCTCTCGTCCGCGCCCTGCATGCGCCGCGCGCCTAACGACAAGGACGTCGTGATCCCGGCGATGAACAGGAAGAAGGGGAAGATCAGGTCGGTCGGCGTCCACCCGTGCCACTCGGCGTGCTCGAGCGGCGGGTAGATCGCGCTCCACGAGCCGGGGTTGTTGACGAGCAGCATCCCCGCGACCGTCAAGCCCCGGAAGACGTCCAGCGACGCGAGGCGCTCACGACGCGGCGCGTCGGTCTGGTGGGTCCGCTGCGCGGTCGGCGGCGTCGTCGGCGTGGGGACGCGCTCGGTCGACGCCAGCCGGTCGTCGTGGGGCGGCACCATCGTCGTCATGTGGTCGGCTCCGGGTCGGCAGGAGCGAGCGGAATGCGCATCGTCGGAAGCTGCCGGAGCGGTCGGACCTTGTCGAGGGCGCTCTTGCGCACGCTGGTCCGGGTCGCACATTGCGCCGGAGGCTCGCTCACCTACCAGGTACGGAGAGGCGCATGCTCGAGCAGCATCGGACGCTACGCGAGGGAATCGTCGCCGGACTGCTCGGTGCGACGGCGGTCGCCGTGTGGTTTCTCGTCGTCGACACGATCGCTGGTCGCCCGTTCCTCACGCCGGCGATGCTCGGCGCGTCGCTCACGACGTTGTTCGGCGGGACGGGTACCGGGTCGACGGCGGCGTACGTGCTCGGCTACACCGCCTTCCACTGCTGGCGTTCGCGCTCGTCGGCCTGATCTTCTCCGCCGTCGTGAACAACGCCGAGAACGAGCCGTCGCTGTTGATCGGCTTCCTGATTCTGTTCGTGGCGTTCGAGGTCGGCTGGTACGGCTGGACGGCGCTGCTCGCGCGGCCGGAGAGCTTCGGGCAGCTCGCCTGGTACCAGGTGCTCGTCGCGAACCTGATCGCGGCGGGAGCGATGGGCGGGTACCTGTTCCGGCGGCATGCGACGTTGCCACGCCGGTTCCTGTCGTCGCTCGCCGGGGACGAGGCGTGACGCGCGCCGGCTAGGTCCGGAACTCCTGCACCATCCCGTGCACGCGGATCGCCCCCGCCTGTAACAGCTCCGCCGTCGCCGAGACCTGCTGCACACTCGCCGCCGTCTCCTCGGTCGACGCCGCCACCTCCTCGGCCGCCGCGGCGTGCGACGCGGCGGCATCGCGCGCACTGGCCAGCGCCTCCTCGACCGCGGCGAGCGCGGCGCGGTTGTCGGCGACCATCCCGTTCACCCGCGCCGAGGCGGCTTCGACCCTCGCGACCGCCTGCTCGATGCGCGCGAGCGCCGTCGTGGCGCCGTTCGCGACCGTCTCGGCGTCACGCAGTCGGGTGCGACCCGTCTCCGTGGCGGCGGTCGCGCTGGCGACGCGGGCGCGGATGCGGCGCACGTTCTCCGCGACCTCGTCCGCGGCGCGAGCGCTCTGCTCGGCGAGCGTGCGCACCTCCTGGGCGACGACCGCGAACCCGCGCCCCGCCGAGCCCGCGCGTGCCGCCTCGATCGCCGCGTTCAGCGCGAGCAGGTTCGTCTGCGACGCGATCTCACTGATGACCGACGCGAAGTCGTCGACGACGGCGGCCGCCTCGCGGAGCGAGCTCATCTCGCGCGACGACTCGTCGACGACGGTGCGGGCGCTCGAACAGCGCGTCGAGCGCGCGCGAGATCTCGGCGCGCGTCGCCGTCGCCGTCGTGCGGATGTCGCGCCCGGCCTGCTCCTGCTCGCCTGCCGCCCCGGCGATCGCGGCGCTCTGCTCGGCGAGCTGGGTCATCGCCGCGCTCGCCGAGTGCAACGCGTCGAGCTGGACGGCGGCGCCGGTCGAGATCTCGGTGACGGCGCCCGTCACGTGGTGCGTCGACGCGGCGGCGCCCGTCGCGCTCGCAGCGAGCTCCGACGCCGCGCCGGTCACCTGATCGGCCTCCTGCTGCACGCTCGCGAGCAGTGTGCGCAGGCGGTCGCGCGCGCCGTCGATCGCGTGTGCGAGCGCGAGGTACTCCTCTGCGGGGCGGTCGGCGGCCATCCAGTGCGCCAGGTCGTGCTCCTCGGTGGAGCCGAGCAGCGAGGCGGCGCGCGTCGACGCGTCGCGGAGGTCGCCGGCGCCGATCGCCGCGGTCTCCCGGCCGAACGCGGCGAGCGGGCGCAGTCACCGCGCGCGAGGTCGCCGCGCTGAAGAACGCCGCCACGGCGAGCGTCGCGGCGAGCACCGCGGCGAGGAGCAGCTCGCGCTGCCGCAGCTCGGCGCTCGTCTCCGCGTCGCGCACGGCCGTCCGCGTCGCGGCCGCAGCGCGCAGCCGGCCGAGCTCCTCCTGCACGGCGTCGACGTCCTTCGCGGTGGCGGCGAGCATGCGTCGCGCATCGTCGCCGCGGCCGAGCGTTCGCCACGCGCGCGCGACGGCGAGGCGCGCCTCGAACGCACTCTGGATCCGCCCGACGGACTCGAGTCGCTGCCGCTCGTCGCTCCCGAGCTGCTCGAGACGAATCGCCGAGCGGCGCAGCGCGTCGGCCTCCTCGACGAGGCCGACATAGCGCCGTTCGTCGGCGGCGTCACCCGAGTCGACGAAGCGCGTGCCGGCGACGATCTCGCGGAGAACCGTGGTCACGACCTGCTGTACCGTCTCGTACTCCTCGATCAGCTGCTCCGCGTTCGCCGAGTTGCGACGATTCGCGTCGCGGAGCGCGGCGACGCAGAGGGCGCCCGCGAGCGCGAGGAGACAGAGCGTCGCGCCGAAGCCGGTGCGCAGCAGCCCGCCGATCGTCCGCGGTCGGATCGGCTCGAGAACGCGCTCGGCGGCCGTCATCGTTCGGCGATCCGAACGCGACCGGCGATCGTGACGATCGACACCGATCGGTCGCGCGCATCGTGCTTCTCGTCGAACGCGATCGTTCCGGTGGCGCCGGCGATGCCCGGCGACGTGCGACCCGACGCCGGCGAGCCAGTCCCGGATCCGCGTGCGATCGCGCCCCACCGCGATGACCGCGTGGCCGAGCACGAGGGCGGCGTCGTAGGCGAGCGCGGCGCGCGGCGGTCGGCGCCTCGTGCCAGCGCGCGCTGGTACGCGGCGACGAACGCTGCCGCCTGCGCCGTGCGCGGCGCGCGCGCCGCGTCGTACGGTGTGGCGAACCTCGCGCCGGCGAACTCGGGCTGCGCGGCGAGCGGCGCGACCGCGTCACCGCCGACGAACGAGGCGGTCCCGCCGCCGCGTCGGTACGCGCGCAGGAAGTCGGCGGCGTCGTCGGCGCTGCCGGGGAACAGCACGGCGTCGGCGCCGTGCGCCGCGTGTACGCCGAGATCGCCTCCCATTCGGTGATGCCCGGTGACGTACGGGTCGCGCTGCACCACCGTGCCGCCTCGCGCCCGGAACGCCGCCACGAACGCCGCCGTCCAGTCGCGGCCGTACGAGTCGTTGCGGTAGACGATCGCCGCGCGGCGCGCGCCGAGCGAGTCGGCGAGGTACGCCGCGGTGGCGGCGCTGATCGCCGCGTCGCTCGGCGTGACGCGGAAGAGCCAGGGGCTACGGCCGGTCAGCGCGATGCTCGTCGCGGTCGGCGTGATCGCGACGAGCGCGCGCAGGCCGCCATGATCGAGGTCCTCGAACACCGGGACCGCGTCGAGCGTCCGGCCGCTCTCGGCGTCGCCGACGATGCCGACGACGGTCGGGTCGTCGCGCAGCAGCTGCGGCGACCTTCACGGCGCTGCGACGTTCGTCGGTGGAACGCGTGTCACGAAGCGCAGCCCTGCCGACCGCGCGGCCACGTCGCTCGACGAGCGCCTCGGCGGCGAGCGCCGTGCCGCGCGCGATCTCCTCCATGCCGGCGCGCTGCGGGTTGAACGCGACGCCGATGACGACGGCGCCGCTGTCGGCGGACGACGTGGCGCCGCGCCTCCGCAGCCGCCGAGTGCGGCGGCGGACGAGCAGGAGCGGAGCAAGCGGGAAGGCGAGGCATGCGGCAGTTGAAGGCGGCGAAGGACATGGATCACGACAGACTCCGACTGCGCTCACGCAGAAACGCGGCGCGATCCAGCGCGCTTCACGCGTTGCTTGCTTCCGCCGGAACGCGCCGGTTAGGTTTGCGGAGCTTCACGCCGACCTCGCCGGCGCCAAAGACCCGGAGGCGCCCCGACCTGTCGCACCTCAGGACGAATGGCATGACGACGACCGACCGCCCGCGGCGGCTGGCCCTGCTCGCACTCACCGGAGCGGCTGCGCTGGCGCTGGCCGCGTGCAGCTCCACCGACTATCCCAACTCGATCTTCACGCAGAACACCGAGGTCAACACCGACGTCGGTCATCTGTTCAACCGGTTGTTCCTCTTCGGCACGATCGTCTTCGTGCTCGTCGAGGCGCTGCTCCTCTACGCGATCTTCCGCTTCCGCGCGAAGCCGGGGCAGGGAGAGCCGGAGCACGTACACGGCAACACGACGCTCGAGGTGCTGTGGACGGCGATCCCGGCGGTCATCCTCCTGTTCATCGCCGTGCCGACCGTGCGGACGATCTTCCGCACGCAGGCGAAGGCGCGCGCCGGGGCGCTCGAGGTCGAGGTGATCGGGCACCAGTGGTGGTGGGAGTTCAAGTATCCGCAGTACACCACGACGCGCGCGAACGGCAAGGTCGACACGCTGACGACGGCGAACGAGATCTACTTTCCCGCCGGCCGCACGGTGAACTTCAAGCTCCGGACGGCGGACGTCATTCACTCGTTCTGGATCCCGGCGCTGTCCGGGAAGCGCGACGTGATGCCGAACCACACGAACTACATCTGGTTCACGCCGGATTCGGCGCTCGGCGCGGCCGTGTGGAACGGGCACTGTGCGGAGTACTGCGGCGTCGTCGCACGCGAACATGAAGTTCCGCGCCTATACCGTCACCACCGAGCAGTTCGACAGTTGGACGCGCGGGCAGCTCGCGCTGGCGGCGTTCGGCGCCGCGCCCGCGGCTCCGACGACTCCGGCGCCGGGCGCAGCGACCGGCGACTCGGCCGCGGCGCGCGCCGTCTCGATGCAGGCCGGCGCGCAGCCCGGCCCGAATCAGCCGGCCGGGACCAACCCGCTGCCGGCTGACGCCGCGGCCCGCGCCGGCACGTCGGCCGGTTCGCCGACGCCGCTGCCCACCGCGCAGCAGGCGGTCGGTGCCGCGGGCACGATGGAGGCCGGATACACGTTCCCGGCCGCTCAGCTGACGACGCACACGCGCGCCTACACGCCGATTCCCGACGGGCTCACGATCGACACGAACCTCAAGGGCGATCCGGCGCGGGGGCAGGCGGCGTTCCTCTCGTGCATCGGGTGCCACGCGATCCGCGGGAACCCCATCGCCGCCGGCGTGATCGGGCCGAACCTCACGCACGTCGGCTCGCGGAACACGATCGCCGCGGGGCTCTTCCCGAACGACACGCGTCACCTCGCGCTCTGGATCAAGAACGCGCGGGCGATGAAGCCTGGTGTCACGATGCCGACGTTGGGCCTCGGTCAGTACGACCCGGTGACGAAAGCGCAGGCGTCGAAGGCGACCGGCGGCCTCACCGATCAGCAGATCATGGACATCGTCGCTTACCTCCAGGCGCTGAAGTAACGGAGCACCGAGACTCATGGCCACCATCGTATCCGCTCCCGCCTACGCGCCGGCGCAGGAAGCCGCTCCAGACCGGACTGTGGAGCTGGCTCACCACGGTCGATCACAAGCGGATCGGCATTCTGTATCTGTTCACGTCGCTGTTCTTCTTCGTCTGGGGCGGGCTCGAGGCGTTCATCATCCGCCTGCAGCTCGCCGCAGCCGAACGGGACGGTCGTGACGGCCGATCAGTACAATCAGCTGTTCACGATGCACGGCACGACGATGGTCTTCCTCGCCATCATGCCGCTGTCGGCCGTGTTCTTCAACTACCTGATCCCGCTGCAGATCGGCGCGCGCGACGTCGCCTTCCCGCGGCTGAACGCGTTCTCGCTACTGGATCTATCTGCTGGGCGGCATCTTCATCACGCTGCCGATCCTGTTCCAGGTCGCGCCGGACGGCGGCTGGTTCGGCTACACCCCGCTCACGACGAAGCAGTCGTCGCCCGGAATCAACATCGATTTCTGGGTCATCGGGCTGCAGATCCTCGGCATCTCGACGCTCGCGGCGAGCTTCAACTTCATCACCACGATCGTCAACATGCGCGCGCCCGGAATGAATCTGTTCCGGATGCCGATGTTCACGTGGAACGCGTTCGTCATGCAGTTCCTGATCCTGCTGGCGTTCCCGGTCATCACGATCGCGCTGCAGTTCCTGATCTTCGACCGCTTCTTCGGCACGAACTTCTACACGACCGCGGCGGGCGGCGACCCGCTGCTCTGGCAGCACCTGTTCTGGATCTTCGGGCACCCCGAGGTCTACATCCTCATCCTGCCGGCGTTCGGCCTCGTGTCGGAGGTCATCCCGACGTTCAGCCGCAAGCCGATCTTCGGCTACCCGGTCATGGTGCTACGCGACGGTGCTCATCGGCTTCCTCGGCTTCGGCGTGTGGGCGCACCACATGTTCTCGGTCGGCATGGGGCCGGTCGCCGACTCGGTGTTCAGCCTCACGACGATGCTGATCGCGATCCCGACGGGCGTGAAGATCTTCAACTGGATCTCCACGATGTGGGGCGGCGCGCTGCGCTTCACGACGGCGATGAAGTTCGCCACGGCGCTCGTCGGGCTGTTCACGATCGGCGGCATCTCCGGCGTCATGCACTCGTCGCCGCCGGCCGACCTGCAGCAGACCGACACGTACTTCATCGTCGCCCACTTCCACTACGTGCTCTTCGGCGGCTCGATGTTCGGCATCTTCGCCGGGATCTACCACTACTTCCCGAAGATGACCGGCCGCCTGCTGAACGAGTCGCTCGGGCAATTGGCAGCTTCTGGCTCATGTTCATCGGCATGAACGTCGACGTTCTTCCCGATGCACTTCAGCGGCCTGCTCGGCATGCCGCGCCGCATCTACACGTACGACGACAATCAGGGGTACAGCGGGTTCAACCTGGCGTCGACGATCGGCACCGTGATCCTCATCATCGGCGTCGGAATCACGCTGTGGAACCTGTGGCGGAGCCGCAAGCACGGCGCGATCGCCGGGAACGATCCCTGGCAGGCGCGGCACGCTCGAGTGGAGCATTCCGTCGCCCCCGCCCGAATACAACTTCGCGGAGATTCCGCGCGTGACGTCGCGCTACCCGCTGTGGGACGTGACCCACCCGGAGCTGACGAAGGAAGTGCCGCACACGCAGCGTGGCGATCAGCGCATGGGCATCGCCGTCGGCGAGGGCGTCGACGGGAGAGAAGTCGGGTCGGCGCACCCGAATCCGGCGAACAGCGATGCCGAAGTCGCCGGCGCGCGCATGCACGTGGAGCGCACCACCCACAAGACCGCGCGACAGCTCGGCATTCCGATGCCGAACCCGTCGATCATGCCGCTCGTCTGTGCGACCGGCGTCGTCGTGATGTTCTGCGGGCTGCTCTTCCTCGACCGGAGCACGACGACGGGCGTCGGGATCATGGCGTTCGGCGCCGTGTGGTGGATCGGGTCGCTCTACAACTGGCTCACCACCCCGCTCGAGGACGCGCACTGAGATGGCGACCGTAGACACGATGGCGATGGACGCGCACCTGCCGCACCCCGCCGACGCGCACGGCGGCGGCGGGCACTACACGACGACGGGGCTCGACCACCGCAAGATCGCGATCTGGGCCTTCATCGGCTCGGAGTGCATGCTCTTCACGTCGCTCATCTCGACCTACCTGATCTACAAGGGTCGCTCGCTCGTCGGGCCGCTGCCCCACGAGGTGTGGCGCAACCCGCAGACGGGAAAGGTGCTCCCGGCGATCCTGAACATCCCGGTGACATCGGCGTCGACGTTCGTGCTGCTCATGTCGTCGCTCGCCATGGTGCTCGCGCACGACGCGGTCGTGCACGCCGACAGCCCGACGCGCAAGGCGTGGCAGAGCTCGAAGCTGTGGCTCGCGATGACGGCGATCCTCGGCACCGTGTTCCTCGGCTTCCAGGCGTTCGAGTTCACGTCGTTCGTGCACGAAGGGCTGACGATCCGCACGAACCTGTTCGGCTCGACGTTCTTCACGCTCACCGGCTTTCACGGCGGCCACGTGACGGCCGGCGTCGTGTGGCTGCTGACGCTCCTCGCGATCGACTTCAAGCGTGGGCTCGGACCGAAGGACGCGCTGAACGTCGACCTCGCGGCGCTCTACTGGCACTTCGTCGACGTGGTGTGGATCGTGATCTTCACGCTCGTCTATCTCATTCAGTAGGAACGCGACCATGGCGAAAGTCACCGGCCACGCCGAGGCGCACGCGCACGACATGAACGACTCGCACGCCGGGCATCCGACGGCGGGCGTCTACCTCAAGGTCGGCGTCATCCTGACGCTCATCACCGTCGTCGAGGTGTGGGCGTACTACATCCCTGCGCTCGTCGCGTCGAACTTCTTCGTGCCGCTGCTGCTGATCCTGTCGGCGGTGAAGTTCGTGATCGTCGTCCTGTTCTACATGCACCTCAAGTACGACCACCGGCTGTTCCGCGCGCTGTTCACCGGCCCCTTCATCGTCGCCGCGTTCACGATGCTCGGGCTCATGTTCCTGTTCGGAAAGCTCGCGGTCCGGCTCGGGATTCTGACCTGACGCGCATGCTGCTCCTGCTGCACCCGGTCGTCACGGCCGGTCAGACGTTCTCCGTTCACCCGAGCACCGCGATCGGCATCGCGGTGCTCGGTGCGTTGTACGCCTGGCGCGCCCGCACCGCGCCCGCCACCGCCCCGCGTGCGGCCTCGCCGAGTCTCGCGCAGCGGCTGTCGTTCTACGGCGCGCTCGCCGTGCTGTTCTTCACGCTGAACGGCCCGGTGCACGACCTGAGCGACACGTATCTGTTCAGCGCGCACATGGTGCAGCACCTGGTCCTGACGCTCGTCGTGCCGCCGATGCTCATCGGCGGGACGCCCGGCTGGATGCTGCGCCCGCTGCTCCGTCCGCGCTGGAGCCGCGCGCTCGCGCTGCGCGCGCTGTCGCCGATCGGCTGCTTCGTGCTGTTCAACGCCGTGCTCGCGGCGTGGCACCTCCCCCCGCTCTACAACCTCGCGCTGGCCGAGCACGACGTGCACATCACGCAGCACCTGCTGTTCATCGCGGCGTCGGTCGTGATGTGGTGGCCGCTGCTGAGCCCCCTCCCCGAGCTGCCGCGGCTCTCGTATCCGGGGCAGATGCTGTACTGCTTCCTGATGACGATCCCGATGTCCATCATCGCGATCTACATCACGATGGCGGACCGGCTGCTCTATCCGGCCTACGCGATCGCCCCGCGCGTGTGGGGGCTGACGCCGATGGAGGATCAGCACTACGGGGGGCTCATCATGTGGATCCCCGGCGGGCTGTTCTTCTATGGCGTGATGACGGTCGTCTTCATCCGGTGGGCCACGCGAGGGCAGGGCGCGGACACGCAGGCGGCGGCGCAGGTGGCGTAGCGCGCGGCCGTGCGCACGCACCGCCCCACCTCGTCCGCCCTGAGACCACCGCATCACCGCCCTTCACCCGCGGTTCAACGGCGGTCAACCGGCGGTGATGCGGAAGCCGGGAGGGCGGACGAGGTGGGGCGGACGGGCTCAGTGCCGACGGCGCACGGGGTGGGACGGGCCGCCCCCGGGGGCGTCAGCCCCGCGCCACGATCACGAAGTGCGTCGCGTTGTCCGCGCGGTCCTGCACGTCGCGCGCGAGCACGACGAGCCCGTGGCGCTCGGCGGCGCTCTCGCTCGCGATGACGGCGAGCGATTCGAGCGACGCGTGCGGCACCGCGTCGAACCACGGCGTGGACAGCCCACGCGGCGCGCCGCCGACGAGCGCGGCGAGCTGACGCGCCGCGCCGGCGGTGTCGAACGCGTCGTACGGCGCGGCGTGCGGCAGCGCGGCGAGAAAGCGCCCGCACTGCGCGAGCGCGGCGCGATGACTCCCGATCGCGCGCAGAGTGCGCAGTGTCGCGCCGGGGAGCGCGAGCAGCGCGTGGCGGACCGGGAGCACGAGCTCGTCGACGACGCGCACGTCGTCGTGCTGCGCGAGCAGCTCGGCGACCCCGGGAATGAGGCCGATCGTGGTGTTCGCGCGCGGAAGGATCGTGAGGTCGACGCGGCCGGCGCGGAGCAGTGCGAGCGCCTGGCCGAAACTCGCGACGCCGGTCGTCGTCGCCTCGCCGCGCCACTGCCGCTGCGCGGCGAGCTCGCTGTACGCGCCCGGCTCGCCCTGGTAGGCGACGCGCGGACCGGGCGTGGTCCCGATCGCGCGGAGCGGTGCGTTCGGGGTCGTGATGCGGCGGAGCGGGGGCGTCCAGGCGGCGATCATGCGGGCACTTCTCCTCGGCGGGGGGCGTCGGAGAGAGCGTACGCAGCGGGCCGCGTCAGCGTTGCGGGGCGGAATTTGTATCCGTCGCGTACAAACTGCGCTACGTACGGAGGTGGACGCCGTCCGCCGGTGCGATCATGGCTTCCGGGTTCAGCGCGTGGTCGAGTTGGTCGCGGGTGAGCAGCCCACGTTCCTGCACGAGGTCGTAGACGCCGCGCCCGGACTGCAGGGCGACGCGCGCGATCTCGGTCGCGGCCTCGTAGCCGATGACCGGCACGAGTGCCGTGACGATCCCGATCGAGTTCTCGACGAACCAGCGCATGCGGTCGGCGTTCGCCGTGATCCCCTGCACGCACCGTTCACGCAGCACGACGCACGCGTTCCGGAGCTCGGCGATGCTGCCCAGCAGGCGGTAGGCGATGACGGGCTCGAACACGTTGAGCTGCAGCTGCCCGGCTTCGGCGGCCATGGTCACGGTCACGTCGGCGCCGATGACGTCGAAACAGACCTGGTTCACGACCTCGGGGATGACGGGATTCACCTTGCCGGGCATGATCGAGCTGCCGGGCTGCATCGCCGGCAGGTTGATCTCTCCGAGTCCGGCACGCGGGCCGGAGGAGAGCAGGCGCAGATCGTTGCAGATCTTCGAGAGCTTCACGGCGCACCGCTTGAGCACGCCGGAGAGTTGTACGAACACGCCCGTGTCGGCCGTGGCTTCGACGAGATCGGGGGCGGTGATGAGGTCGTGGCCGAAGATGCGCGACAGGTGCGCGCGTACCGCTTCCGTGTATCCGTGCGGCGCGTTGATGCGGGTGCCGATCGCCGTCGCGCCCATGTTGATCTCGCGGATCAGGCGCTGCACTTCGGCGAGCCGGTCGACGTCCTCGAGCATCGTGTGGCCGAACGCGGTGAACTCCTGGCCCAACGTCATCGGCACCGCGTCCTGCAGCTGCGTGCGCCCCATCTTGAGGAGCGGCGCGAACTCCTGCCCTTTCGCGAGGAAGGCGTTCGCGAGGTCGCGCATGACGTCGCGCAGGCCGTCGATGCTCGAGTGCAGCGCGAGCTTCACCGCCGTCGGATAGACGTCGTTCGTCGACTGGCTGAGGTTGACGTGATTGTTCGGGTGCACCGTGTCGTACTCGCCGCGCGGCTTGCCCAACAGCTCGAGCGCGCGGTTCGCGATGACCTCGTTCGCGTTCATGTTCGTCGACGTTCCGGCGCCGCCCTGGATCATGTCGACGAGGAAGTGCTCGTGATGACGGCCGTCGCGGACCTCGCGCGCCGCCCTCGTCACGGCGTCGGCCGTCTCGGCGCTCAGCAGGCCCAGGTCGTGGTTCGCGAGAGCGGCGGCTTCCTTGACCATCGCGAGCGAGCAGACCAGCTCCGGGAACTCGCGCAGCGGGACGCCGGTGATGGGGAAGTTCTCGAGCGCGCGCAGCGTCTGCACGCCGTACATCGCGTCTTCGGGAAGAGTGCGCTCGCCGAACAGATCGTGCTCCGTGCGCCGCGCGCCGCCGGTGAACGCGAGCGTGCGGCCGTGGCCGACGAGTGTCGCGCTCGTCGCGCGGAGCCGCTGCGCGATCGTGCGCGCCGATCGCTGGACGAGCGCGGCGTAGAGTTGCGGCGCGTCTTTCACGAGCGAGTCGAGTTCGGTGCTCGGCAGCACGAGCGCCTCGACCGGAGTGATCGCGCGCGCCGACGTTCCGTGCTGTGCCGTGTCGCCGAGCAGCAGCCCCTCGCCGACCGCCTCGCCGGCGCCGAGCGTTCCGAGTCGGACGGCGCCGCCGTCGGCGCCCTTCTCGATCGCGACGGTGCCGGTGAGGATCAGCGCGAACAGCTCGCGCGGCTTCCCTTCCTGAAACAGCAGGTCGTTCGCGCCGAACGTGCGCATCGTCATGACGCGCGACAGGCGCCAGAAGTACGCGTCGGGAACGCCGCGCAGAAACGCCGTGGCGCGCAGCCGCTCGCCGACGACGGTCGTGGAGAGAGGTTCGGTCATGAGCGGGAGGGGGTGGGGCGCGGCGTCTCTTTCGCCGCGATCGTCGAGTGCTGCCACACCTGCCACCGCCCGCGCGCCGCGTTCGACATCGCGATGAGCGGAACCGTCTGCACGCGCAGCAGCCAGCGCACGCGGTCGGCGAGCTGCCGAACGGTTGCCGGGCGGATCGCCGAGGCGACGCCGACCGCGACCGCGGCGGCGCCGACCAGGAGGGCGGTGGCCGAGGGCGCCGCGACGAGCGCCGCGCCGAGGAGCGAGAAGGCGATGACCGCGACGAGCAGCGGCGTCGCGAGTCGGAGGATCTTGTGAAACAGGAAGTCGATCCAGATGCCGTTGCGCCACGGCACGAGGATCGACGGGCGCACGGCGCAGAGCTGCAGCAATCCGGTCATCGTGCGCACCTTGCGATCGAAGTGCTGCTGGCGCGTGAAGCGCCGATCGTCCACGGCGCGTGCCGCGGTGCACAGTGCGACGCGGTACCCCTGCTGCACGACCTGCATCGTCACGAACAGGTCGTCGCAGATCGTTCCGGCCGGGATCGGCTCCCACAGCGCGCGCCGCATGGCGTAGATCCCTCCCGAGACGCAGATGATGCTGTGGCGCCGGCTCTGCCCCGTGCGCATCGCGACCTCGAACTGCCAGTAACGGTCCATCAGGCCGTCGCCGCTCCGCTCCTGCACGACGAGTCCGGAGACGGCGCCAAGCCGCGCGTCGTCGAGCTGCGCCACGAGATCGCGCACCGCGTTCTCCGAGAACGACTGTCGCGAGTCGGCGAAGATGAGGATCGGCGTCGTGGCGCGGCGTACGCCGGCATTGAGCGCGGACGCCTTCCCGCCGGGCGGGTCGCCCTGCACGACCTCCGCCGAGTCGCCGAGGGCGGCGCGGTACTCGGCGAGCGCGTGGGGCGACGTCGCGTCCACGGCGACGAGGATCGTCAGGCGCGACGCGGGGAAGTCGGAGGCGCGGAGGTTCGCGACGCGCGTCTGCAAGACGTCCGGCGGCTCGCGCGTCGCGATGACCACCGTCGCGCCGTCGCCGGTGGCGACCGGCGACGCGTCGACGCCGATCGGGGCCCGCGCGGCGCCGCGTCCCAGCAGCATGAGCAGCCCCGGGTACGCGATCCACGTGACGCCGAGGAGCACGACGGCGGCGGCGGCGAGCGCGAGGAGGGCGGTGATCATCGGTTCAAGTATAGCGTCGGCTGGAGAGGCGCAGGATTCGCGCGGACGGCGACCGGTGAGCGACCGGGGAGCGACCAGTCGCTCTCCGGTCGCTCCCCGGTCGCTGTCCGCGCTCCGTGAGTGGACGTATACTCTCGCGGATGAGCAACTCCACCCACGTCACTCGTCGCGGATTCGTCGGCGCGACGGCGGCCGGCCTTGCGTTTCCGCGCATCACCAACGTGCTCGATCGCGCCGCGCCGGACGCGCGCACTGCGCCGCCCGGTGTGCGGCCGGTCATCGTGTCGTCGGACAACGGCTACACGGCCGACGCGAGCGGCAAGCGCGGCATCCAGGTCGCGTACGACATGATCGCGCGCGGCAGCGACCCGCTCGATGCGATCGTCGCCGGCGTGAATGTCGTCGAGCTCAATCCCGACGACCAGTCGGTCGGACTCGGCGGGGTGCCGAACGAAGACGGCGTGGTGCAGCTCGATGCCAGCTGCATGCACGGTCCGACGAAGCGCGCCGGCTCGGTCGCGTGTCTCGAAGGGATCGCGACGCCGGCGAGCGTGGCGAAGGCGGTGATGGATCACACCGACCACGTCATGCTCGTCGGGCAGGACGCGAAGAAGTTCGCGCTTCGGATGGGCTTCACCGAGCAGAACCTGCTCACCGAGAAGAGCCGCGCGTCGTGGCTGCGCTGGAAGCAGCGCGGCGGCGACGTGCGCAACTGGATCGACACGCGGCCTTCGGCGCGGCGGACCGGTGCCGTCTTCCAGCCGCACAACGCCTGGGCCGACGACGGCGCCCTCGAGTACACGACGGGGACGATCAACATGAACGTCGTCACCGCGAGCGGGGACATCGCGAGCGTGACGACGACGAGCGGGCTGTCGTGGAAGATACCGGGGCGAATCGGCGACAGCCCGATCATCGGGGCAGGGCAGTACTGCGACAACACCGTCGGTGCCGCCGGCTCGACGGGGCGCGGTGAGGCGAACATCAAGGTCTGCGGCGCCTTCCTCGCCGTGGAGTTCATGCGGCAGGGGATGGACCCGGAGACGGCGCTCATGAAGGTGATGGAGCGCGTCATCGCGATGACGGAGCCGCGACTGCTGAACGAGCGCGGGCGGCCGTACTTCGACCTGCAGTACTACGCGGTCGCGAAAGACGGACGTTACGCCGGCGCGACGGCATACGAGGGCTCGTCGTTCGCCGTGGCCGACGCGAAGGGCGCCCGGCTGGAGAAGATGGCGTATCTGTACAAGGCGAGCGAGCGGCCGACGGATCAGCCGATCTCGGGGATGGCGCCACCCGACCCGAAGCGGCCGTAACGGTTCGTCGCGCGGCGGGTATGAGGCACGTGCTTCCGACCCGCCGCCGTCTCCTCGTCCTCGCCTGTCTCGTCACCGCGTGCGTCACCACCGCGTGTGATCGCGTCGCCGTCCTGAGTCGAGCCGCGCCCGCGTCGCCGCGCGATCGCTACGTGCGCGCGCTCGAAGACGCCGGGCTCGCCGCGACGGCGCTCGGTCGCGACTGGATCGCGGCGGGAGCGCGGGCGTTCGGGGGACCGGTCGGTGCGTCGGTGCCGCTCGCGGAGGAGGGGTATTTCGCGTCGGGCGAGGCCACGGCCGCGGCGTACCGGTTCGTCGCGGCCGAGGGGCGTCGTGTGCAGATCCGCGTCGAAGCCGACGCCGACTCTGGGACACGGCTGTTCGTCGATCTGTGGCGTGTCGGGCGCGACTCGACTGAGCCGGCGCGGCTGGTCGTAGCGACCGACAGCCTGCGCACCTCGTTCGCGGTCGAGGCCGACGACGGCGACGTCTGGGTGCTGCGCGTGCAGCCCGAGCTGCTGCGCGCCGCGCGCTACATGGTGCGCGTCGAGGCGGGGCCGTCGCTCGCGTTCCCCGTGCTCGGTCGCGACACGCGCGCCGTGCAGAGCGCGTTCGGCGCCGACCGCGACGCGGGGGCGCGTCGGCACGAGGGGATCGACATCTTCGCGCCGAGGGGAACGCCGGCGGTCGCGAGCGCCGACGGCCGCGTGTGGGTCGGCGACAACCGGCTCGGCGGGCGCGTCGTGTTTCTCCGCGATCCGGTCCGCGGCCAGTCGCTGTACTACGCACACCTGGACACGCAGCTCGTGCGCACCGGCGACGCCGTGCAGGTCGGCGACACGCTCGGCCGCGTCGGCAACACGGGCAACGCGCGGACGACGGCGCCCCACCTGCACTTCGGCATCTATCGCCCCGGCCGGCGCGCGATCGATCCGTTCCCATTCGTCGACACGCGCACTGCGACGGCGCCGGCGCTCGACGCGGATGCGGCGTGGCTCGGACGGTTGGTGCGCGCGCGGAGGGCGACGGCGCTTCGCGACTCACCGTCGGCGGCGAGCGAAGCGACGCGATCGCTCGCCGCGGAGAGCCTCGCGATCGTCGACGGAGTGGCGGCTGGCGGCTGGCTTCGCGTGCGGCTCCCCGACGCGTCGACCGGCTACGTGGGCGTTCGGTCGATCGAGCGGGCGGACGGCCGACTGGGCACGGCCGCGGTCGCGGCGGGACGCGTGCTGCGCGAGCGGCCTGACTCGTCAGCTGCTACGACGCTCGTCGCAACGGGTGCGCGGACGGCCTCGGTCTTCGGGCGCTTCGCCGGCTTCCGGCTCGTCGACGTCGACGGCCGGCGTGGGTGGCTGGCGGACACCGACTGAGTGGGCGTTCGCCAGCCTCGTCCTTCATGGCAGCCGCGCCGCGGAGTCGCGCCGGGCGCGCGTCGTCGTGTCGACCGCCGCTGCCGTGGTCGCGGCCGAGTCGGGGACGGCGACCTCCCCGGCCGCGCTGTCGCGGACGACCCGCCGCGCCGCCACCCGTGCCTCCCTCGCGCGCGCCGCCCGCACGCGCGCGGAGTCGCGCTTCTCGCGCTCGACCTTCGAGAGGCCCGCCGCCGCGCCGGAGGCTGAGCCGAGGGCGATGGCGCCGGGAACGTTGCCGATGATCGCCCCCACGATGGCGCCGCCCGTGCCGCCCAACGCTGCCATCCGCGCGACGAGCCAGTGCTGCATCGCCGTCCAGGGCCAGTGCTTGTGCGGCGGGTTGTCGTCGACGCGATCCTCGCGCGGCGGGAGCGGCGGGAGCGCGGGCGCGCTCGCGAGTCCCGTCGGCGCGTCGGC
Source organism: uncultured Gemmatimonadaceae bacterium (assembly GCA_963843845.1). Classification (GTDB taxonomy): domain Bacteria; phylum Gemmatimonadota; class Gemmatimonadetes; order Gemmatimonadales; family Gemmatimonadaceae; genus Gemmatirosa. Next base: position 1,156,496 of record CAWJMB010000002.1, read on the forward strand.
CGGCTCGACCTGGCCGGGCGCCGTAGCCTGGACCGTCGGCTCCGCGGCAGCGGTGAGCGGGGGCGCCACCCCGCTCGGTGGCGCCGGCATCACGGGCGCGACAGGTGTGACGGATGCGACTCGGCCTTGGACCGACGGTCGGGCGGCAGCGGCGGTGGTCCGTTCGCGGCGCGGCGTGGTCGGGCGCGCCGCGACCGGGGTGCCGCGTGGGCGCGACGGCACCATCGTTCGAGGCGGGGCCGCCGCGGCGGGCGAGCGCGTGGCCGCGCGCGGCGTCGCGGCCACCCGCGACGTCGCATCCGCGCGTGACGTCGTGTCGGGCGCACTCGCGGTGACGTCGCTCGGCGGTGCGCCGAACAGCAGGGTCGTCAGCCGCTCACGCACCGCCTGCGTGTCGGCGCCCGGCGGCGGCGATGCGAGGTACCCGCGATAGGCGAGCGCCGCTCGCGGCACGTCGCCCGCCTGCTCGGCGGCGCGTCCGAGGCGGTACCATGTCGCCGGGTCGTTGTCGGTGCGCGCCGCGGCGCGGGCGATGTAGCCGCGGGCCCCCGTCGTGTCGCCGCGCCGCAGCGCCGCGTCGGCCGAGTCCACGAGCGCGGCCATCGGCGCGTTCCGCCCCGCGAGGATGCCCACCGACGCGGTCGACGTCGTGACGGTCGGACGCTGCTCGGTCTTCCGTGAGTCGCCGCACGCCGCGAGGGCCGCGGCGAGGACGAGCGATGTATAGCAGCGATGGTGCGTCGACATGCTCCCCTCCGAGAACTGTGAGCGCCGACGGATCTGCCTCGTCGGACCGTGCCACGAGGCAGGCCGTGTACCATCCGTACGACGCACTGGCGGGTGCCGAGCGGTGTCGCGATCTCGCCAGGCGATCGCGACGCGCTCGCGGCGATCGACGTCGGCCCGCAGGTCGGCAGGCTCGACGGGGCGAAGACGGAGACGCCGCGTCGCTGGGCGCGGACCGCCTCGCGATAGATTGGGACATTCACCCCACTGTCCGTCGTCGAGCCATGAACGCCCAGAACGAAGCGCCCGCCCCGTACGAGCCCGCCGCGATCGAGCAGAAGTGGCAGCAGCGCTGGACCGAGCGCGGCACGAACCAGGTCGATCTGAAGAGCGGGGCGCGTCCCTACTACCAGCTCATGATGTTCCCGTACCCGTCGGCCGAGGGGCTGCACGTCGGGAACCTGTTCGCGTTCACCGGCGCGGACATCCAGGGGCGGTACCACCGGCAGCAGGGGCACACCGTCTTCGAGCCGTTAGGCTTCGACGCGTTCGGCATCCACTCCGAGAACTTCGCGCTCAAGATGGGCGTGCACCCGGCGGAGATGACGCCGCGCAACGTCGCGAACTTCCGGCGGCAGCTCGAGCGTGCGGGGCTCATGATCGACTGGCGCTACGTCGTCGACACGAGCCGGCCGGAGTACTACAAGTGGACGCAGTGGGTCTTCCTGCAGCTGCTCGAGCGCGGGCTCGCGTACAAGAAGCGCGCGGCGGTGAACTGGTGCCCGAAGGACAAGACCGTGCTCGCGAACGAGCAGGTCGTCGGCGGCGCGTGCGAACGGTGCGGCACGCCGGTCGAGCAGCGCTTCCTCGAGCAGTGGTTCTTCCGCATCAGTCAGTACGCCGAGCGGCTGCTGAACGACCTCGCGTGGCTCGACTGGTCGGAGACGACGAAGACCGCGCAGCGGAACTGGATCGGGCGCAGCGAAGGGGCACGCATCGACTTCCTCGTGCCGGACGATGGCGACACGACCGAGGACGAGGAGGCGCCCGGCAATCCGATGGTGATGACCGCCGCGCCGATCACCGTGTTCACGACGCGGCCGGACACGATCTTCGGCGCGACGTACCTGGTGCTCGCGCCGGAGCACCCGCTCGTGCAGCGCCTGACGACGGCCGAGCAGCGCGACGCGGTCGACGCGTACCGCGCGCAGGCCGGGAGGAAGGACCTGATCGCGCGGAAGTCCGCCGTCTCGGCGAAGGAGAAGACCGGCGTCTTCACCGGGACGTACGCACACAATCCGGCGACGAACACGCTGATCCCGGTGTGGGTCGCCGACTACGTGCTGATGGACTACGGCACGGGCGCGATCATGGCCGTGCCGGGGCACGACGAGCGGGACTTCGAGTTCGCGACGCAGTTCGACCTGCCGATCGTGCGCGTCGTCGCGGGCGCGGGACAGGACGCCGAGACGCCGTTAGGCGGCGCGTACGTCGACGACGACGAGAGCGCGCGGCTCGTGAACTCGGGCCGCTTCGACGGCATGACGGTGGCCGAGGGAAAGCGCGCCGTCGCGCAGTGGCTGGCCGAGATGGAGCAGGGGGCGCCGGTCACGAATTATCGCCTTCATGACTGGTGCATCTCGCGGCAGCGCTACTGGGGGCCGCCGATCCCGGTGATCTACTGCGACGCGTGCGGCACCGTGCCCGTGCCGGTCGACCAGCTGCCGGTCGAGCTGCCGTTCACGGAGGACTTCAAGCCGGACGACACCGGCGTGTCGCCGCTCGCGCGGGTGAAAGAGTGGTATGAAGTTCCGTGTCCGAAATGCGGGGCGTCAGGCCGGCGCGAGACCGACGTCAGCGACACGTTCCTCGACAGCGCCTGGTACTTCATTCGCTATCCGAGCGCCGATCGCGATGACGTGCCGTTCGACGCGGACGTCACGAAGAAGTGGCTGCCGGTGAACAGCTACATCGGCGGCAACGAGCACGCGGTACTGCACCTGCTCTACTCGCGCTTCGTGACGATGGTGCTGCACGACATGGGGCACATCGACTTCGAGGAGCCGTTCAGCCGCTTCCGCGCGCACGGGCTGCTCATCCGCGACGGGGCGAAGATGTCGAAGTCGAAGGGGAACGTCGTGAACCCCGATCAGTACATGGAGCAGTGGGGCGCCGACACGCTCCGCACGTATCTCATGTTCCTCGGCCCCTACGAGGAAGGAGGAGACTTCCGCGACGCGAGCATCAGCGGCGTGCGGCGCTTCCTCGACCGCGTCTGGGCGAGCGTGCGCGACATGACGAGCGACGGAGCCGCAGACGCCGCGGTCCTCCGCAAGCTCCATCAGACCATCCGCAAAGTCGGCGACGACATTCCGAAGCTGTCGTACAACACCGCGATCGCGGCGATGATGGAGTACGTGAACGTGCTGCGCAAAGCGGAGCGCACGCCGCACCGCGACGAGACGATGCCGCTCGTACAGCTCGCCGCCGCGTTCGCGCCCCACCTCGCCGAGGAGCTGTGGGAGCGCGCGGGGCACGACGGCTCGGTGTTCGACGCGGGGTGGCCGGCGTTCGACGCGGCGCTCGCGGCGGAGGACACGATCGAGCTGCCGGTGCAGGTGAACGGCAAGGTGCGCGCGCGCCTGACGGTTCCGAAAGCGATCAGCCAGGACGACGCACTCGCCGCGGCGCTCGCCGACGAAGGGGTCGCGAAGTTCGTGAGCGGCGAGCCGAAGAAAGTGATCTTCGTATCGGGGCGGCTGCTGAACCTCGTGGTCTGAGGTCGCGCCCGGGCGTTCAGTCGGTCGGCGAGGCTCGGTGTGCGTCGGGATCGATGACAGGGGAAACCCTGGAGCGCCGCCGCCGTGTCGTATCGAGTGTTCCACCTCAACACTGGACACCCTCGAATGACCCGAACCACGACCGCCCTCACCCTCATCGCGCTCGCCGTCGCGCTCCCGGCGGCGGCGCAGAACCGCGACCGCGAGGTCTACATCCGCCCGAACGGCGGAAGTCCTCGTGGCGTGCGCAGCGCGGCCGACGAGGCCCGGCCCGCGCTCGGCGTCGTGCTCGCGCCGGCCCGCAGTCGTGCTGACTCGGCCGGCGTTCGCGTCGCCGAAGTCACCGACGGGAGCCCGGCCGCGAAGGCAGGGATCGAGGCCGGCGATCGCATCCTCTCGATCGACGGCGTCGCGCTGAAGACCGAGCCTGCGGACGCCGACGATCCGATGTTCGCCGACCTCGCGTCGCGTCGGCTGCAGCGCGAACTCGCGAAGAAGACCGTGGGCGACGACGTGTCGCTCGTCGTGCAGCGTGCGGGCGCGACGCGCACGGTGCGTGTCGGGACGGTCGCGTCGAGGGAGATCGCGCCGCCGGCGAACGCGTACGCCTACGACTTCGGCCCGGGGGGCGCGCTCCGACTGCGTGACGGCGCGGAGGCGCGCATCTTCATCGACAGCGTGCGCACCCGCCTCGGCCGCGGCGGGTTCGGCGCGCCGATGGGCTCGTTCGGTGATAGCGATGTGGTGCGCAGGAGCGACCGCGCCGCGTTAGGCATCACGATCGGCACGACGGGCGCTCGTCGAGACACCCTGGGCCTCTTCGTGAGCGCCGTGACGAGCGACGGACCGGCGGAGCGCGCCGGGATCATCGAAGGCGCACGTGTCGCGAGCATCAACGGTGTCGACGTGCGGCTGTCGCGCGCCGACGCGGAGGACGCCGAGGCCGCGTCGCTCGTCGCGCGACGCTTCACGCGCGAGCTCGACCGGGCGAAGGCGGGCGACGACGTCACGCTCCGCGTGTGGCAGAACGGTGCCTACCGCACGGTGACGGTGAAGGCGGCGAAGGCGAGCGACGTGTGGAAGGGCGACGACTTCTCGTTCTCGTTCGGCGACGGCGGACGCGCGTTCGTGCTGCCGCGCGTCCAGCCGAGGACGATGACCACCCCTCGCCTCCCCATGCTCACCCCTCCGGTCACATCGAGGGCGCGAGCAGGAGTGCGTTCATGACCATGTGATCGAACGCCCGCCACCACCCGCGGAACATCGGCTCGTTCGTGAACAGCACGATGTGGCCGCGCCCGAGCGGCTCCTCGACGACCAGCGCGGTGTTGCGGAGGAGCCGCTCGGTGTCGTTCGGGAAGGTGAAGCCGGCGCGGTAGAAGGCGCCGCTCGAGGGAAAGACGGCGACGTTCGTACCCTCTCTCGTGAGGGCCAGGAAGTCGCGACCGCCGACGAGCGCGGTGAGGCGCGCCGTCGTGTAGCCGTAGGTGAGCCAGTGCGTGCGGTCGAGGACGACGTCGAAGTTGCTGCCGGGCACGGGCTGCGGCCGGCTCGCCGACGCGCCCGGGCTCGTGACCGCGAGCAGGTCATCGTTCGGCAGGGCACCAGGCGCCGGGATGTTCTTCTTCGCGGCGCTGTCGGCCGCAGGCTTGTCGGCCGGCTTCTCACTCTTCGCGTCGTCGCCCCTCCCGACGCTTCCGGCGGTTCCGCTCCCGACGACGCGCGCGCTCGTCAGCGAGACGTCCTCGCGCGCCGCCCACGACGTGGCGCCCCCCATCGTGACGAGCGTGCCGCCGTTGCGAACCCACGTTCGGAGTCGCTCCGCGCCGTCCTTGCCGAGCCGCTCGCCGTAGCCATAGCCGTCGGGGAGCACGAGCACGGTGAAGCGCGACAGGTCGCCGCCCAGCGCGTTCCAGTTCACGTGCACGAAGTCGACGTTGTAGCGGCGGTCGAGGTTCCACCACAGCGCGCCGTACCCCGTCTGCGACGTTCCCTCGTCGCCGAGTACCGCGACGCGCGGGCGCTTGAGCCCGACGACCTGGCCGGCGCCGATGCCGAGCTGGGCCTGCTCGGTGTAGGCGGACGCGACCGCGACCACAGGAACGCCGGCCCACCGCGCGAGCGAGTCGATGTGTGCGTGCAGCGTCGAGGCGTTGCGCGACACGCGGATGACGTACGTGCCGCGCGGCCAGCCGCGTCCGCCCGCCTCGATCGTGTCGGTCGCGACCTCGACACGATAGCCGTCGGCGAGCAGCCGGAACGCGAGCCGGCTCGCCCCGCTGCGCTCGGGGCCGAACAGATACGCCGATCCGGCGCGCGTGCCGCCGACGACGCCGCCGTCGACGGTCACCGGCAGCGGCTCGGCGCCGAACGAGCGCGCGACGGTCGGGGCGGCGGGGCCCAGCAGCGCCGTCGGCGCGGCGGTGCTCGCCGCGGCGCTCGCGAGCGTGGGGCCGGGAAGCGGGTCGCCGTCCGGATGCGCGAGCAGCGTGCCGGCGACGGGCGTCGCGTCCTCGGTCCACCAGACCGGCACACCGAACGCGATCGGCAGCGACCACGCGGTGATGTCGTAGAACTCGTACCCCTCGCGCACGCCGGACGCGCCGCGGCGGGCGTTCCGTGCGGCGCGGTCGCGCTGCGTCGCGCGCGAACACGGAGTCGAGTCTCGCCGCGGGCTCGAGGATCGCGTTGGCGAGCTTGCCTAACGGCTGCGCGAGGTCGACGACATACGCGCCGGCGTCGAATCGGCGCGTCGTCGCGACCGCGTCAGGGAGCGAGCCCGGCCCGAAGGCGTGGGCGCGCGCGCTCTGGAACGACGCCGTCGCGCGTCGCACTTCGATGCCGGCGCGGACGAGCGCGGCGGCCAACTCCGCCGCACGCTGCGGATCGCTCGGCGCATCGAACACGTAGCGCCGCACGCGCCCGGTCGTGCCCTCGGCGACGGCCTGCCGACGGAACGCGACGTAGTCGCGCACGCGCTCGGCGGCGCGCCCCGCGGTCGCCTCGATCGTCGCCATCGCGGCGACCCAGTGCTTGGCGATCCCGTCGCGGAAGGAGACGCGCGATCCGTCCTCGCGCTCCCACAGCAATCCCTTCCACCCGCCGCCGTCGGTCTCGTACGTCATCCCGGTGGCGCCCGTGAGCGACGGCCATGTGTCCCAGTAGCCGGGGTAGTAGAGATCGAACTCGCTGCGCACGAAATACATCCAGCCGTAGCGGTCGAATGCCGCCGCGTTCGCGCGGCCGACCACGTCGAGCCACTTCTGCGACTGGGCGAGGATGTTCTCGTTGACGGGGCGGGCGGCGGGCGGGAAGAAGTACGTCTCGACCTGCCCGTGCTGGTCCACGGCGACCGTGGGATGCCAGCGCAGCATGCCGCGCATCAGTGCGCGGACTTCGGGCTGCGTGCTGGCGAGGACGTCGCGATTCATGTCGAAGCGGTAGTGGTTGAACCGCCCCTGAATCGACCACGGCTCGTCGTGCTCGAACGCGTCGTTGTTCGGATCGCTGCGTGCGACCGAGTTGTACCAGACGGTGAATCGCTCGTGCCCGTCCGGATTCGTGCTCGGATTGATGACGATGATCGCGGTGCGTAGCGCGGCGAGCGTCGCCGGCTCGTCGCTCGCCGCGAGCTGATAGAGCAGCTGCATCCCGCTCTCGAAGCCCGGCGACTCGTTGCCGTGCACGCTCTCGTTGATCCAGATGACCGCCGGCGTGCGAGCGGCGAGCGCGTCGGCGTCGGCGACGCTCATCGTGCGCGGGTCGGCGAGCCGGTCGAGGTCGGCGCGGATCGCGTCGAGCCGTGCGATGTTCTCCGGCGCGCTCACGACGTAGAGCCGCATCCGCCGCCCCTCGTGTGTCGCGCCGATCTCCTCGACGCGCACGCGATCCGTCGCCGCGTCCGCGATCGCGCGCAGCACCCGCTCCTGCTCCGCGAACTGCGTGTTCCGGTCGCCCATCGAGTAGCCGAGGACGGCATCGGGGCGCGGGACGGCCGGGCGGTACGGACCGCGTCCGTAGAACGAGAAGGTGCGCGAGTCGCGGAGCGAGTCGGTGAGCGCGGCGCCGATCGGGGGCTGCGCGGCAGCGGTCGCCGCGGCGAGACCCAGCGCGCCGATCGTCAGACAGACGGACCGAACGTTCATGCAGAATCGATTGAGGAGAGCCACGGTCGCGAATCGCTTCGCTCGACGGGCAGCCGACGACTCACTGCTTCCGGAACGCGTGCTCGAGGCTCAGGTAGACGAACACGCCGGTCTCCGCGCGCTCCGACGAGTGGCGCGGAATCGTGATCGGCACGGCCAGCCCGGGCACGATCTGCAACCCGGACGGCGTATCGATCGCGAAGCGGAAGCCCGGGTTCGACCGTGAACAGCTGCGCGTGCCCGACCGGCAGTCCCGCCACGCGGGTCGCGGTGTGCGAGTACAGCGCCTCGAGCATGAGGTTGAACGTCGGGCTCGGCAGGAAGATCAGGCTCTGGCCGAGCAGCAGGTTGCGGAGGTCGCTGCGCCGCCCGTCGCTCGTGCGGCCACGCGGGACCACCGTGCCGCCGAGGTTCGAGTGCGTCACCCAGTGTGACGACAGCTCGAGCGTGACCGGCAGGTTCGCCTGCACGCCGAGCCCGCCCGCGCCGCTCTCTCGCCGCGCGCTCCCGGTGGGGAGCACGAGCGACAGCCGCGGGGCGACGAGGACGCCATCCCGGTCTCGCGCCTGCAGGCGGTAGTTGAGCGCGAGGTCGCCGACGCGCGCCGACTGGCCGGGGCCCTCGGGGCGCAGCACGGCCGCCGTGTAGCTGAGCTGGTGCCGCTGCCCCGGCGCCGGCCATTCCTGCGTGAACGTGTACAGCCAGCCACGCCCGTCGAGCGCACGCGCGAAGGTGCTGACGTGCTGAACGACGCCGAACTCCTGGTTGTACGCCTCCTCGACGAGGAAGCTGTTGTCCTCGATCGGCGCGGGCGATGTGGTGGTGTCGCGCGGCAGGGGAGCGCCGAGCGCGAGGGGGGCGACCGCGGCGGCAGCAGCGAGCAGAAGGAGCATGGGGGGAGGGCTAGAACTCGATCTGCGTCCCCAGCTCGACGACGCGGTTCGGCGGGATGCCGAAGAACTCGGTCGCCGAGCGGGCGTTCCGGGCCATGACCACGAACAGCTTCTTGCGCCACCGCACCATGCGCCCTTCCCCGCTGGGGATGAGCCGCTCGCGGCCGAGGTAGAACGAGGTCTCGGCGGGGCGCGTACGCACCCCGCGCGTGTTCAGGAAGCGCATGATGTCGGGAACGTTCGGCGTCTCCATGAACCCGTAGGTCGCCGTCACGCGGAAGAAGCCGTGGCCCAACGGTTCGACCTGGAGCGTCTCTTCCTCGTCGACGTCCGGGACGTCGGCGGTCTTCACGGAAAGCAGCACGACCTGCTGGTGAAGCACCTTGTTGTGCTTCAGGTGGTGCAGCAGGACGACCGGCGCGCCGGCATTGCTCGACGTCATGAACACCGCCGTTCCCGGCACGCGCGGCGGCTTCCGGCGGGCGACGTCGTCGAGGAACATGTCGATCGGCAGCGTGCCGCGCACGAGGAAGTCGTGCAGGATCGCCCGCCCGCGGTTCCACGTCGTCATGAGCAGGAACACGAGCCCCGCCACGCCGAGCGGCACCCACCCACCGTGCGGCACCTTGAGCAGATTCGCGCCGAGGAAGAGCAGGTCGATGAAGAGGAATCCGATGAGGAATACGCGTGCCTTCAGCTTCGACCAGCCGAACCGCTGCCGCGCGATGACGACGAAGAGCGTCGTCGTGATCGCCATCGTCGCCGTGACCGCGACGCCGTAGGTCGCTGCGAGTGCGGAGGCGGAGCGGAAGGTGACGACGAGCAGCAGCGTGCCGATGGCGAGCGCCTTGTTCACCTCGGGGATGTAGATCTGCCCCGCCTGCTCGTGCGACGTGTGCACGATCTTGAGGCGCGGGGTGTAGCCGAGCTGGATCGCCTGCTGCGTGAGCGAGAAGGCGCCGGAGATGAGGGCCTGCGACGCGACGCAGCGCGGCGAGCGTGGCGATGACGAGCAACGGAATCTGGAGCGACGCCGGCGCGAGCAGGTAGAACGGGTTCTCGATCGCCGACGGCTCACGGAGCAGGAGCGCGCCCTGCCCGAAGTAGTTCAGCAGCAGGCAGGGCAGCACGAGCCCGAACCACGCGAGCCGGATCGGCTTGCGCCCGAAGTGCCCCATGTCGGCGTAGAGCGCCTCGCCGCCGGTGATGACGAGCACCACCGCGCCGAGCACGACGAACGAGCGCTGCGGGTGGTCGATGAAGAACGAGACCGCGTTCCACGGGTTCAGCGCGCCGAGGACGACGCCGGGGTGCTGCACGACCTCCGCGATCCCGAGCGCGGCGATCGTGACGAACCAGACGAGCATGATCCACCCGAACATCCCGCCGACCTTCGCCGTTCCCTTGTACTGGAAGGAGAAGAGCGTCGCGATGATGCCGAACGCGATCGGCACGACGAAGCGTGTGAGCGTCGGCGCGATGACTTTCAGTCCGTCGACCGCACCCAACACCGAGACGGCGGGGGTGATGATGCCGTCGCCGTACAGGAAGGCGCCGCCGAACAATCCGATCGTGATGAGGAACGTGCGGCGCCACCGGTCTGCGTCGCGCTGCTGCCGCTGCATGATGAGCGCGAGCAGCGCGAACACGCCCCCCTCGCCTTTGTTGTCCGCGCGAAGAATGAACGTCACGTACTTCACGCTCACGATCAGCACGAGCGACCAGACGATCAGCGACAGGATGCCGTAGACGTTCGCGACCGTCGGCGTGAGGCCGAACTCGCTGCGGAAGCACTCCTGGATCGAATAGAGCGGACTCGTGCCGATGTCGCCGAACACGACGCCGAGCGCCGTGAGCGTGAGCACGGCGAGCTGCCGCCCCTGCGGGTTCTCGCCCGGCCGGTGGTGCGTCGCTGCGTGCAGTGGGGCGGCTGCCGCGTGCTCCACGGTCGGCGTGGTGGCGGGCTGCGGCGGCGGCTCGGCGGACGGCTCGGACTCGGTCGGCATGACGCGAATGATAGGAGGTGCGGCGAACGCACGTCATCCACACGTCGTGCCGCGGCCATCGATTCTTCGTCGACCGGGGCGTCTCTCGCAGGCGCCGCGTGGTCCGACCGGGTCGACGCGGCGTGGCCCGGTCGAGCTCGTGGTGCGTCGAGACGAGCGGCTAACGCTGCGCGCTGCTGTCGCGCGCCATGCGAGCGACGTAGCCGGCGAACTTCTCCTGCTGCACCGTGTTGAGCAGGGTCGCGATCTGCCGTCGCGCGTCGTCGCGCGCGGCGCGCAGCTGCGGCCGGACGGGCGCGACCAGCGAGTCCATCACACGGTTGCGGCCGGCGAGGATCGAATCGACGGCGGCGCGCTGCGTCGTCGAGAGCTCGAGCTCCTCGGCGAAGGCGTCGGTCGACGCGCCGTCGTGGTCGACTTTCGCCGTCGACCGACCGGCGAGCATCATCCGGTCGGCCGCGTAGCCGACCGTCCCGCCGACGAGAAAGGCGCCGACGAGAAACGCGGCGGCGAGCTGCTGAGGCCGTTGCACTGCCGGTCGGTCAGGGAATGACCGCGCTGAAGACCGAATCGCGGTTCGCGCGCAGCGACTCCTCGTCGAGGAACTGGCGCGCCGCGGCACGTTCGGCGGCGGCGGCGGCGTCGAACTGGAGCGACGGCACGCGACGGCGACTCTGCACGCCGTCGGAGAGCAGCTCGGCGGCCGCGCGCGCCTCACGGCGCACCTCGGCGGACGCGTCGGCGGGCGCCCACGGATCGCTCGCGCGTGCGAGATCTTCGTCGAGCGGCTCGAGCACCGAGCGCGCCGCGAGGTCGCGCCGGGCGCCCTGCGTCTGCAGCGTGACGCCGCCCACGACGCCGAGGATCACGGCCGCGGCGGCGAGGCCGGGGCGCGCCCAGGCGGCCAGCGTGTGCCACCACTCGACGGCGGCCGTCGGACCCGCACGCACGGCGGCCATGATCGTCGCCTCGAGCCCGTCCCAGTAGCCATCGCCGGGCGCGGCGTAGAGCGAGCGCATGCGGCGGGCGAGGGCAGGATCGAGCGGCTCTGCGTTCGGCTGCGGTGCTACGCTGTCTGCGCGTGCTGCACGATCGGCTGCACTATCGAGCTCGCCGCGAACGACGCGGAAGCGACGCATCAAAGGTCCTCTCGCACATCCCCCAGCAGACGACGGAGCTGGGCGCGCGCGTGGTGCAGGTCTGACCGAGCGGTTCCCTCGGGGATTCCGAGCATCGAGCCGATCTCGGCGTGCTTGAACCCCTCGACGTCATGCAAGACGATGACCGCCCGCTGCCGCGCGCCGAGCGACGCCATCGCCGTCCGGAGGCGCGTGCGCAGCTCGAGCGACTCGGCCGGATCGCGTGACGGGCGCGGGGAGGCGACCGTCTCGGGCAGCTCGTCCGCGTCGCGGACCTTGCGGCGCCGCGCGATGTCGAGCGCCGCGTTCGCGACGATGCGGTGCAGCCACGCCCCGAACGCCTGCTCCGGACGGAACCGGTCGAGCGCGCGGTACGAGTGCAGGAAGCCTTCCTGAACGGCGTCCTCGGCGTCCTCGTGCGTCATCACGATCGCACGGGCGACGGCATACGCGCGGCGCTGGTGCAGCCGCACGAGGCCGGCGAACGCCTGCGCGTCGCCGGCCTGCGCCGCGAGCACGAGCGCGCGTTCGGCGAGCGCGGCGTCGCTGACGGGCGCCGGTGGCGCGAAGACGGTCCGCGGGGCATCGGCGACAGGTGCACCGAGACCGAACGGGAGGGCGAGCGCAGGGACGGTCATCCTGGCCAGGCGTGAGGTGTTCGCAACGACGTACGCAACGCTCGGGGAGAGCGTTGACGGCGGAACGACAGACGAACGTACGTCCTACAGCGCGATCACAAACCGAGCGCCGCCGATTCGGCGCGCATCGCTTCGATCACGAACGCAATGTGGTCGTTCAAGTCGACGCCGAGCGACTCGGCGCCCTGAATGACGTCGTCGCGGTTCACGCCGCGCGCGAACGCCTTGTCCTTCATCTTCTTGCGTACCCCCGCCGCGTCCACGTCGACCAGACTGCGAGAGGGTTTGACGAGCGCCGTGGCGGTGATGAGGCCAGTCAGCTCGTCGACGGCGAACAGGGCTTTCGCCATCGGCGTCGTACGCGGGGTTCCCGTGTACTCGGCATGCCCTAAGATCGCCTCCACGACGTCCTCAGGGTAGCCCCGCCGGCGCAGAATCCGCGCACCGGCGCTCGGATGCTCTTCGGTCGCCGACCGATCAGCGTTCGGCCAGCGCTCGTAGTCGAAGTCGTGCAGCAGACCGGCGAGCGCCCAGCGGTGCTCGTCCTCGCCGAACTTCCGCGCGTAGGCGCGCATGGCGGCCTCGACGGCGAGCATGTGCTTGCGGAGGCTCTCGGACTGCGTGTACTCGTGGACGAGGGCGAGGGCGTCGTCGCGGGAGGGGAGCGGGGCGGACGAGGTCATCCGCCCAAGCTAACGGCCGCCGTCAGTGCGCGTCGACCGCTACGGCGCGCGCCGCGCCGCTTGCGGAGGATGAACACCGCCGGGATGACGACGAGGAACGACAGCATGATGAGCAGCCACGCGTCGTTGTACGCGAGCATCGCCGACTGCTTGCGCAGCGTCCCTTCGAGTATCGCGTACGCCTGCTGCTGCGCCTCGGCGAGCGAGCCGCCGCGCGTGGAGAGACCGGCGACGAGCGCGCGGAAGCGCTCCTCGAACGCCGGGTTGCCGGCGTAGAAGTTCGCCGCGAGGTCGGCGCGGTGGTACTCGACGTGGCGCGTGAGGTAGGTGCCCAGCACCGCGATGCCGAACGAGCCGCCGAGCTGGCGCGAGAGGTTGATGAGCCCCGCCGCCTGCTGCGCCTCGTGCGGTTTGAGGCTGGCGAAGGCGACGTTGTTGATCGGCGTGAACAGGAAGCCGAGGGCGAGCCCGCGGATGATGAGGGCCGTGCGCGCGTCCGCCTCGCCGGCCGCCGTCGTCAGGTGCCCGAGGTCCCACATCGACCAGAGCATGAGCGTCATGCCGATGAGGATCAGGACGCGTGCGTCCGCCTTCGGCCGGTCGCCGTTCAGCATGAAGCCGCAGAACACCGCGACGATCGCCGTCGCGATGCCGCCGGGCATCATCGACAGCCCCGTCTCGGTCGGGGTGAAGCCGAGGATCGACTGCGTGAACAGCGGGAAGAGAAACGCGCCGCCGAACAGGCCGAAGCCGAGGATGACGAACAGAAAGATCGACGCGGCGAGGTCGCGGTTCTTCAGCACGCGGAGCTGAATCACCGGGTGCGTGTTGCGCCGCGAGAGCTGCCACCAGAGCAGCGTCGCGAGCGATCCGACCGAGAGGATCGCGAGGCGGAGGATCCACGCGTCCGAGAACCAGTCGTTCGCGTTCCCCTCCTCGAGCACGTACTGCAGCGACCCGACGCCGACGATGAGCAGCGTGATGCCGAGCCAGTCGACGTTCCCCTTCTGCCGCTGCATCTCGGGCGGGTCGTGCAGGAACGTCGTGATGAGGAACGTCGCGACGAGGCCGATGGGGACGTTGATGAAGAAGCACCACCCCCACGTGTAGTTGTCGGTGATCCACCCGCCCAACGTCGGGCCCAGCGTCGGCGCGACGATGATGCCCAACAGAAAGATCGCCTGCACGAGCCCCTGCTCGCGCTGCGGGAAGATCTGTCGCAGCGTCGCCTGCGCGGTCGACAGCAGCGCGGCGCCTCCCGCCCCTTGCAGCAGACGGAACACGACGAGCTCGCCCAGGCTCGTCGACGTGCCGCAGAGGAACGACGCGACGATGAAGAGCAGGATCGAGAACGTCAGATAATTCTTGCGGCCGAAGCGCGCCGCGAAGAACGCCGTCATCGGCAGCACGACGACGTTCGCGAGGATGTACGACGTACTGACCCACGCGATCTCCTGCTGCGTCGCGTTGAGGTTCCCCGCCATCTGTGGCAGCGCGACGTTGATGATCGTCGTGTCGAGGATCTCCATGACGGCCCCGGTGATGAGGCCGAGCAGGATGAACCAGCGGTAGCGCTCGACGTTCGCGAGGTGCGACGCCGTCGCGGCCGACGGCGCCGACGTCGGGGCCCCCGCGGCCGGACGGACTGCGGTGCTCACGGTCGACTCACCGCGTGTCGACGTGCACGTCGACGCTCATTCCGGGGCGCAGCGGGCGGTCGGGGCCGAGACCGCGCGTGATGCGGATGCGGACGGGGACGCGCTGCACGACCTTCGTGAAGTTGCCGGTCGCGTTGTCGGGCGGGAGCAGCGCGAAGCGGGCGCCGGTCGCGCTGCTGATGCTCTCGACCGTTCCCTCGACCTCGGCGCCGCCGTACGCGTCGACGTCGGCCTTCACGTGCTGACCGACGCGCACGTCGCGGACCTGCGTCTCCTTCATGTTCGCCGTGATCCAGAGACCGGTGTCGGCGACGACGGACATGAGCGTCTGGCCGGGCGCGACGAGCTGGCCGACCTCGACGCTCTTGCGCGTGACGACGCCCGCGGCCGGCGCGTTGATCCGTGTGTACGTCAGCTGCAACGCGGCGTTCTCGCGCTGCGCCCTCGCACCCTCCGTGCGCGCCTCGGCGAGGCGCACGCTCGCGCGCGCGTTCTGCACGCCCGCCTGCGCTCCGGTCACGCCGGCGCCGGTCGCGCTCACGGTGCGTTGCACGGCGAGGAG
The DNA here is from genome assembly GCA_963843845.1 of uncultured Gemmatimonadaceae bacterium. Taxonomy (GTDB): domain Bacteria; phylum Gemmatimonadota; class Gemmatimonadetes; order Gemmatimonadales; family Gemmatimonadaceae; genus Gemmatirosa. Next base: position 1,171,726 of record CAWJMB010000002.1, read on the forward strand.
CTGGGCGCGCGCCGCGGCCTCGGCCGCGCGCACGCCGTCGAGCGCCTGCTGCGAGACGATCTGCTTCGCGGCGAGATCTTCGTAGCGGCGCAGGTCGTTCGTCGCCTTGTCGAGGTTCGCGCGCGCGGCCGCGACGTTCGCCTCGCCGGCCGCGGTCTGACTCGACGCGGTCCGTACGGCGGCCTGTGTCTGCGCGACCGTGGCGCCGCCACCGCGAGCGGTCGCTTCGGCCGCGGCGAGGTCGGCGTCGGCCTGCGAGAGCCGCACGCGGTACTCGGCGTCGTCGATCTCGACGAGCGGGGCGCTCGCCGTGACGCGCTGGTTCTCGAGCACGGTCACGGTGCGCACGTAGCCGCCGACTTTCGCGATCACGGGAACGATGTGTCCGTCGATCTGCGCGTTGTCGGTCGACGCGTGGGCGCGGCTGTAGAGCCACGTCTTGACCCCCCAGCCGGCGGCGACGAGCGCGATCAGCGCGACGATCGGGAGAATGAACTTCTTCTTCGAGCCCGTCGCCGGCGCGCTCGGCGCGTGCGGGGTGTGGGCGGCGTTCGCCATCGCCGGCGCTGGCGCGTGCGGCGGGGCGGGACGGTCGGAATCTGGACGTGTGGCGGCGGACATGTCGGTGACGGTGGCGGCGGCGTTACTGCTGGCTGACGGTTGCCTGACGGCGGTCGAAGCGCGGTCGACCGGCGGTGGTGCGGAGGTCGGTGCGGCGGACGAGGTGCGGCGGACGAGGTGCGGCGGTCGCTACGGCAGCTCCGTCAGCGCGCCCTGCGCGCGGGCGAGCGAGACGCGGGCCGACTGGTAGGCGGTCAGCGCGTCGACGCGGGCCGTGCGGGCGGCATTCAGCGACAGCGCGGCGGTGATGACGTCGGCGTTGCCGGCGACGCCGGCGCGGAACCGGTCGCGCGCCTGCGACAGCTCCTGCTCGGCGAGCAGCTGCCGCTCGGTCGCGGCGCCGACCTGCTCGCGTGCCGACGACAGGTCGAGCAGCGAGCCGCGCACCTCGACGGCGGCCTGCGCGAGCAGGTCGCGGCGGCGCACGTCGAACTCGGCGGCGACGGCCTCCTGCTCCTGCTGACGCCCCTGGCGACGGAAGCCGTTGAAGATCGGGACGCCGACCTGGAGGCCGAAGTCGTAGGTGTTCAGCAAGTGCGACAGATCGAGTCCGATGACGCCCTGATCGTAGAAGCCCGACACGGTCGGCAGGCGCTCGGCCCTGATCGCGCTGACCTGACGGCGCGCGGCGTCGAGCTGGGCGGCGGCGGCGCGCAGGTCCGGGCGGTGCGCGAGCGCGCGCGACACGGCCTCCGACTCACTCGGCGCACCCTCGGCCGACGGGAGGGCGGGGAGCGAGTCGGCGAGGCGGAGCGGCGTGTCGAGCGGCAGGTCGAGGGTGCGACGCAGCTCGAGCTCGGCGCGGTCGCTCTCGTTGCGGGCGACGATGAGCTGGGCGCGCGTCGCGGCGAGCTGCGACTGCGCGCGCGTCACGTCGAGCGCGACCCCGGTGCCGGCACGCAGCTGCTCGCGTGCGATGCCCAACAGATCGGCGGCGAGCGCGGAATCGGCGGCGCGCGCCCGATACTGCCCCTGCGCACGCAGCGCGCGCAGGTACGCGGTCGCCGCCTGCGTCGCCGCGAGCTCGGCCTGGTTCGCCGCCTCGGCGTCGCTCGCCCGCTCGAGGGACTGCGCCGCCTTGATGCGACTGAACGCGCCGAGGTCGAGCAGGTTCGCCGAGATGCGGCCGCGGAAGTCCCAGAGCTGCACGGGGCCTTCGACCTGGCCGTTCGGGTCGAACAGCGGCGGCTGTCCCGCCGTCGTCGGAAACTGGATGCCGAACGTCGCCGTGTTGAAGGTGCGGCCACTGCGGCCGGCGACCGCCTGCACCTCGGGGAGCAGCGCAGCGCGACTCTGCCGCACGCGCGCCGCCGCCTGACCGACGCGGTAGCGCGCGGCCTGGGATCCGGCGCTCCGGGTCGTGGCGAGACGAGCCGCGGCGCCGAGCGTGAGCACCGAGTCGGCGGAGACGACGCGCGGCGCGCCGGGCACCTGCGCGCCGAGGCGCGCGAGCGGGGTCGTCGGCACCGTCGCGAGGGCGAGCGAGACGACGGCGGCACGGACGGCGAGGGGGCCGGTCATCCGCGGGAACGGGGACGTCGAAGTCATGAGGCGTGCGAAGCGCCGCCCGCGACGGGGAGCCCGTCGGGGCGCAGCGCGTGAAGGGCGAAGTCGCAGATCTGGTCGAAGACCTGGTCGGGCGTGAGACTGCCGAGCGCGGCGGCTGCCTGCGGCTTGCAGATCCAGAGCGCATGGCCGAGGAGCATGGAGGCCATGGTGCGCGCGACGGCGGCCGTGTCGACCGGTCGGAACTCGCCGCGCGTGATGCCGCGCTCCATGATGCTGGCGACGATGGCGCGCGACGGCACGACGACCTCGTCGAGGTAGAAGGCCATGAGCTCGGGGAAGCGGTGCAGCTCGCCGATCACGAGTCGGTAGACCGCGAGTGTCTCGGGCGTGCGCATGAAGTCCCACCAGCCGCGCATGACGCCGCAGAGTTGCTCGACGGCGGAGCGATCGTCGGGCTGGCGCGCGAGATCGCCGCGCACGGCCTCGAGGCGGGTGACGATCGTCTGGCGCACGACCTCGCGGAACAGCGCTTCCTTGGTCGGGAAGTAGAGGTAGATGGTGCCTTTCGCGATGCCGGCTCGGCGGGCGATGTCGTCGAGGCGGGCGCTGTGGAGGCCCTGCTCGTCGAAGATCGCGCGGGCGGCGTCTACGATCTGGGTGGGGCGCTCGTCGGGCGCGCGCCGCCTGGTGCTATCGGGTTCGAGTGCGGTGACCATGCGATGAGACTGACCGGTCAGTCACTGAGACGACACGGAAAACGCGCCGGTCGGCGCGTTATGACTGACTGGTCAGTAATGTAGAGCGGTCCGCGGCGGTGTCAACCGCCGCGGACCGCGCTCACGCGGGCGACGCGAGCGTCATGGGCGACGCCCACGTGTCCGACCGAGCCTGCCTCAGCGCGGCGCTTCGGCCGCCGGTGCGCTCTCGTGCGCCTCGGCCGCATAGTGGCTGTTCGTCCACTTCACGATCACCACGACCGTGGTGAACAGAAACACCGCCGCGACGACGAGGCCTATGAACGCGGGGGCCTTGTCCGGCGTCGGCGGCGAGCCGGGCGGATGATGCGCGCCGTGGGAGTGACTAGCCATTCGATTCGCTCTCGACGCGGACGGTGTTCATGACGTCGTTCCCGACGATCTGCTTCACGACGTCCATGCCGTCGGTCACCTTGCCGAAGACGGTGTGGACCCCGTTCAGGTGTCGCGTGTTGCGCTCGCTCAGCACGATGAAGAACTGGCTTCCGCCCGTGTTCGCTCCGGCATGGGCCATCGACAGCGCGCCCTCTTCGTGCGTGCGCGGGTTCCCCTTCAGCTCGTCGGGGATCGTGTAGCCGGGGCCGCCGGTCCCGACGGGGCCCTTCGCGTGCTCGCCGCCCTTGGAGTACGGGTCACCCCCCTGCACGACGAACTCGGGGATGACGCGGTGGAACTTCACCCCATCGTAGTAGCCCGAGTTGGCGAGCTTCTCGAAGTTCTCGACGGTCTTCGGGGCGTCGGCGTCGTACAGCTCCGCGACGATGGTGCCGCGGTTGGTCTCGAACGTGGCGCGCTTGGTCATAGGCTCGGTTGAGTGACGCTCGCAAAGTAGCGGGGCTGTCTCGCCGCGCCGAACGCAGGCTAAGCATTCGCGCGTGCCGCCGCCTCTCCGCATCCTCGTCAGCCGCACGGATCGCCTCGGCGACGTCGTGCTCACGCTGCCGCTCTGCGGCCTGCTCACGGCGCGACTCGGCGCGGAGGTGATGATGCTCGTCCGCCCCTATGCGCACGACCTCGTCGCGGCGTGCGACGAGGTCCACGACATCGTGGTCTGGGACGACGCGCTCGACGACGACGCGGCCGCCGCGCGCCTCCGCGCGGCACGGGTCGACACGGTGCTCCACGTGCGCCCCGACCGGCGGGTCGCGACGGCAGCGCGGCGCGCGGGCATCCCGACGCGCGTCGGCACGAGCCATCGCCTCTATCACTGGTGGACGTGCACCCGCCTGGAACCGGTCGGCCGCCGCGGGTCCGACCGTCACGAGGCGCAGCTCGACGTCGCGCTCGCCCGCTCGCTGCTCGGCGACGCGCACCGCGACGTGCTCGCGCTCGCCCCCGACGCGCTGGCGCCGTTCGGCGCGACTGCGGCCGCGCGCCGCGCTCCCCGACGCGCTCGCGGCGCTCGTCGGGGCGGGCGACGACCGCTTCACGCTCGCCGTGCATCCGCGCTCGGGCGGCAGCGCGGCCGAGTGGCCGCTCGATCGCTGGTCGGCACTGATCGCGTCGCTCGACCCGGCGCGCGTCCGCGTGCTCGTCACCGGGTCGGCGGCCGAGCGCGCGGCGCTGGGTACGTGGCTCGACGCGCTCCCGCCGCACGCGCACGACGTGACCGGGCGCACCGAGCTCGCGACGCTGATCGCGCTGCTCGCCCGCGTCGACGGCTTCATCGCCGCGTCGACCGGCCCACTGCACGTCGCCGCCGCGTTAGGCACCCGCACGCTCGGCCTGTTCTCGCCGAGGCGCCCGATCCACCCCGCGCGCTGGCGGCCGATCGGCCAGAACGCCGAGGTGCTCGTCGCCGACGTGCCGGCGAACGCCGCGGCGAGCGGGCCGGCGAGCGGCGACGTCGCGCGCATCGGCGTCGACGCGGTGTCAGCCGTCGTCGCGCGGTGGGTGCGTGCGTAGCTCGTCGCGCAGCGACGCGATCGCGGCGAGCACCTCCGGGAGCGACACCTCGCGCAGCGGGCGCGGCTCGGTCATCACGACGGCGCGGTAGGGGACGCCCCACGGCCGCCAGCTCGCGCACGTCGGCGGTGAGCGGCGTGTAGAGCGAGACGACGGGCACGCCGACGGCCGACGCGAGGTGTGAGTTCGCCGTGTCTGGCGTCACGACGAGCGACGCGCGCCGCAGCAGCGCGACGAGGTCGGCGATCGGTCCGCGCGGCGCGGCCGCGATCGCCGACGCGGCGCCGTCGGCCTCGCGCACGGCGGCGACGACCGCCGCGGCGTCGGCGCCGGCGTCCGGCGGCGGCGTCAGCACGACCGTCGGCGGCGCCTGCCCCGCGCGCGGCGCGAGCAGCCCGCGCGCCAGCGCGATCGTCAGCGGAGTGCCTAACGTTCTGCGGTCGTCGGACGCCCACGCATTCAGCGCGATGATCGGTCCCGGCCCGAGCGTGTCGAGGAACGCGCCGACGCGCGCGTCGGCGTCGCGGTCACGGCGCACGTCAGCGGGCCACCGCTCGAGGCGCGGTGGCGGCACCGAGGGGGGCGGCGAATGAACTCGGCGACGAAGGTCAGCATCCGCGCCGCGATCGGCTCGCTCCGGTCGACCGGGGGCGCGTAGTGCGTGAACAGCGCGACGTACTGCGCGCGGCGGGGCAGCGAGGCGCGCACCGTGTGGCGGTCGGCGACGGCCGCCGCGAACAGCCCCTCGCGCAGGCCGCGACTCCCGATGGGACTCAGGATGAGATCGTAGTGCCGGCGGCGCAGCGTGCGAACGATGCGCGGCCAGGTCGTGCTGCGGTGATCGTTCACGTACACGTGGCTCACGCGCGCGTCGCCGTCGAGCAGCGACGCATTGCGCGGGCTCGCCAGCACATCGACGTCGGCGTGCGGGAGCAGCGCGCGGAGGTAGGCGATCGCGGGGAGCGTGACGACCATGTCGCCGATCGCGTCGTGGCGCACGAGCAGCAGCCGGCGAACGGCGGCCGGGTCGAGCGGCGTCGGCGGCGCGTCGCTCGGGAAGAGCGCGCGGTAGAACGCGGCCAGTGCCCGGTAGTCGAAGCGCCGCAGCTTCTCGGGCGCGCTGATCGGGTTCGTCGTCGGCGGGTGCCCGGGCGGGGTCGCGTGTCTCATGCGATCGACGACGGGCAGACGCGCGGAGAGCGGGCAGATCTCGCAGCGCGGCCGGCGCGCGTCGCAGACGCGGCGGCCGTGAAAGATCATGAGGTGCGAGAGCATCGCCCATCGCTCGCGCGGAAAGAGCGCCATGAGCGTCCGCTCGACTCGCACCGGATCGTCGCTCTCGGCGAGCCCGAGCCGGTTGGCGACGCGCAGCACGTGCGTGTCGACCGTGATCCCCTCGTTCTTCCCGAACGCGTTGCCGAGGACGACGTTCGCCGTCTTGCGGCCGACGCCGGGGAGCACGACGAGCGCCCGCATCGTGTCCGGCACCTCGCCGCCGTGCCGCTCGACGAGCGCGCGTGCCATCGCGATGAGGTTCTTCGCCTTGGTGCGGAAGAAGCCCGTCGTGCGCACCGTCTCCTCGACGTCCTCCTGTCGGGCCGCGGCGAGCGCGAACGCGTCGGGGTACGCGGCGAACAGCGCGGGCGTCACCATGTTGACGCGCGTGTCGGTGCACTGCGCGCTCAGGATCGTCGCGCCCAACAGCGTGAACGCGTTCGTGAACTCGAGCTCGCACGTCGCGTCCGGATACGTCGCCTCGAGGATCGCGTAGATCTGCGCCGGCTCGGCGTGGGCGCGCGGATGCATTCGCGCAATGTACCGCGCGCCGGCTCGTGTCAGCGGGCGGTCGCGGAGGCGAGAAAGGGCAGCACGGCCGCCCAGAGCGCGTCCGGCCGCTCGACGTACGGCACGTGGCCGCTGCCATCGATGACGACGAGCCGGGCCTGCGGCATCGCGTCCGCGGCGGCCTCGCTCGACGCGAGCGGGATCGGGTCCTCGCGTCCGTGCACGACGAGCGTCGGGACATCGATGCGGCCCAACGATCCGGTGAGGTCGTAGTCGCCGAGCGACTCCCAGACCGACTGCTGTACGCGGCCGGTGACGCGGAACGGCGTGAGGTCGCGCGACGCGGCGGGGTCGGCGAAGTAGCCGGCGACGCTCAGCTCGAAGCTGCGCTGGCGGTACGCCTCCGGGTCGCGCTCGCGGAGCCCCGACGCGGCGAGCTCGGCGCGCATCGACTGCACGGCGGCGCCCTGCTGCCGGCGCGCGAAGTCGTGCTCGAAGGCGGCGCGGTGCGCGCGCGAGATCGGCGCCGGGTCGATGAACGTGAGCGACGCCGGGGCGCGCGGCGGCGAGTGCCCCGTGAAGGTGCCTAACGGCGCGCCGACGACGGCGTTCGGCGCGGTGCCCGCCGCGTCGAGCGCATACAGCAGCGCGAGCAGCCCGCCCCACGAGTAGCCGACGAGATGCAACGGCCCCGGCGCCAGCTCGTCGGCGACCCGTGCGAGGTCATCGACCTGCGTGCGCCACGTGATGGTCGCGAGGTCGTCGCGCTTCGAGCGCCCGCCGCCGCGCTGGTCGTAGGTCAGGACGTCGTGCTCGTCGGCCAGGCGCAGCATCTGCGGCAGCAGATAGTCGTGGTGCGCGCCGGGCCCGCCGTGCAGCAGCACGACTCGATGTCCGCTCGGCGGTCCCCACGCGGCCCAGTACAGCGGGACCTCGGTCGTCGTGGTGAGACCGGACTCGCGCGGCGCGGGGATTGGTAGCGGCATGAGCTGTTCACGAGGAGAGGAGGGCCGGTCGCCTACACGAACTGCGCCGCGACGCGGACGGTATTCACGTGGACGGCGACCGTGTCGTGCACGTCGCGTCCGTAGCCGCCGGCGATCGTCAGGCACACGGGGAGCCCGACGTCGCGACACGCTTCCAGGACCATGGAATCGCGGCGCATGAGCCCCGCGAAGGTGAGCTTCAATCTGCCGAGCCGGTCGCCCTCGTGCGGGTCGGCGCCGGCGAGGTAGACGACGAGGTCGGGGGCGGCGTCGCGCAGCACGCGCGGGAGGTGGGTGCCCAACAGCTCCAGGTACGCGTCGTCGCCGGTCCCGTCGTCGAGCTCGACGTCGAGGGTGCCGGAGACCTTGTGGAAGGGGAAGTTCTTCGCCCCGTGCATGCTGAACGTGTACACGCTCGCGTCGCCCGCGAAGCAGCCGTGCGTGCCGTTGCCCTGATGCACGTCGAGGTCGACGACGCAGGCGCGGCGCAGGTGCCCGGCGCGCTGCAGGCGACGGATCGCGACGGCGACGTCGTTGAACGTGCAGAACCCTTCGCCGTGGTCGGGGAACGCGTGGTGGGTGCCGCCGGCGAGGTTCATCGCCACGCCGTGCACGAGCGCCGCCTCCGCCGCCTCGCACGTGCCGCGCACGACGCGGTACGCGCGCTCCACGAACCGCTCGCTCCACGGCAGACCGATGCGCCGCTGCTCCGCCGCCGTCAGCGTGCCGAGCGTCACCGCGTCGACGTAGCGCGGCGTGTGGACGAGCAGCAGCTCCTCACGCGCCGCGCGCCCCGGGTCGTGCAACCGCTCCGGGGCGATCAACCCCGCGGCGAGGACGGCGTCGCGCAGCAGGGCGTACTTCGGCATCGGGAAGCGATGCCCGTCGGGAAGGGGGATGGCGTACGCGGCGCTCGACCAGAGGTGGAGCACGGGGGAAGCGCCGGGGATCGGGATCGGGTGGCTACCGAAGCCCGATCCCCGGTCCCCGATCCGCGGCTTCCGCCGCGCGCGCGACGTACCGCAGCCCCGCCACCAGCAGCAGTGCCGCAGCGAAGAACGCGACGACCGACGGCCAGAAGATCGACGGCGTGCGCGACCACGTCGCGAGCGTCCCCTCGGAGACGTCGGGGCCTGCGCTGCCGCCGATCAGGAGCGTGCCGTTGTAGACGGCGTGCAGCAGCACGCCCGGCCAGATGGAGCGTGTGCTCCACGCCGCGTAGCCGGCGGCGAGGCCGAACACGAGCCGGATCGGGAAGCCGAACAGCTGCCCGTGCACGGCGGCGAACAGCGTCGCCGAGAGGAGGATCGCGGCGAACGGCGCGAGGCGCAGCTCGAGGCGGCGCTGCAGCCAGCCGCGGAAGAGGAACTCCTCGAGCAGGGGCGCGACGAACGAGGCGAGTGCGACGACGGCGAACAGGCCGAACGGAAGCGTCAGGTAGCGCTGCAGCGGGTCGTCCGTGTCCGGCGGGACGGGGACGAAGCGCGGCATGATGATGAGCGACGTGACCACGCACACCAGCAGCGGCACGGCGACGAGCGGCAGCCGCGGCGTCACGCCGCGCGGGATCGGGCGCAGGCGGAACGTGTCGCGTCGGTACGCTCGCCTGCGGCCCGCCGCGCCAGACGAAGCGCCAGAGAAAGGCGAGCCCGACGCCGATCGCCCATACGGTGCCGAGCAGCGGCGGAAGCAACGGGCGATACGTCGCGGCGCTCAGGTCGAGCCCGCGCGGCAGGAGCGGCACGGTCTGGACGACGCTCCAGCACAGCAGCGCGCCGATCGCGCGACCGAGGCCCGGACGCGACGCCGACTCGTCGGCCGTGTCGGTCACCGGCGGACGCGCCGGGTCGCCAGGGTCGCCCGGATCGCCCGGCCCGCCGGTCCCGGCGCGCGGTGCATCACCTGACGGCATCCGCTCCGGCATGACGATGAAGTCGAGCATGCCACCGCGCTCCGGCGTCGGCGCACTCACTCGCCGCGCCGGGTCAGCGTGACGGTGAGCGTGACCCGCTCCGGCGTCGTCGCGCCGGACGCGGTGCGCATCACGACGACGGCAACGACGTCGCCCGGTCTGTGCGCGTTCAGCGCGTCGGTGTACGTGTACAGGTCGGTGATCTTCGCGCCCCCGAACTCGACGACGACGTCGCCGGCCTTGAGCGCCGCCGCGGTCGGCCGGGCTGCCCGGCGTGACGCCGCTCAGCCGCAGTCCGCTCCCCGCGTCGGCGCCCATGTCGGGGATGCTGCCGAAATACGGGCGCGGGCCGGCCGTCGGGTCGCCCGCCATGCGCTGCGTCGGCGGGGGCGCGCGTGGAACGTGAGCCGCGTCGGGCGGTCGGCCGATGCGGCGCGCGACGGCGAGCGCGAGGTCGACGACCCGCGCCTCCCCGGCAGCGTCGATCTTGTCGACGTCGTCGGTGGCCGCGTGGTAGTCGGGGTGCACGTCGGTGAAGAAGTGCAGCACCGGGACATCCTTCAGATAGAAGGGCGCGTGGTCCGACGGCCCGACTCCGTCGCCTGACGTCTTCACGCCGAGCGCCGGGGCCGGCGCGCCGACCGTGTTCGACGAGTCGACGATCCCCGGCAGCTCGCTCGCGGTCGCGACGCCGTAGACGATGACGCGGTCGTTCGTGAGGCGCCCGACCATGTCGAAGTTCGAGCATCGCGACGACGCTGTCGAGCGGCACGGGCGGATGGTCGACGAACCACTGCGAGCCGAGCGTACCTTCTTCCTCGCCGCTGAACGCGACGACGACGACGGAGCGGGCGAGCGGGCGCGCCGCGATGAGCCGCGCCATCTCGAGGATCGCGGCGGTCCCCGACGCGTTGTCGTCGGCGCCGTTGTGGATCGCGCGTCCGGCGCCCGCATCGGTGGCGAGCATCGAGCCCATCCCGAGATGATCGTAGTGCGCGCCCAACACGACGTACTGCCCGCGGAGCTTCGGGTCGCGCCCCGGGATCATCGCGACGACGTTGCGCGTCTCGACCTGCGACGGCAGCCCGGCGTGTGTCACCCCGGGTCCGCGCGCCGTGAACGGCTGCTCGTAGCCCCCGCCGAGCGGACGGAGGCCGAGTGCGCGCACGCGCCGCACGAGGTAGGCAGCGGCCGAGTCGTTTCCGGGTGTTCCCGTGAGTCGCCCCTCGAGTCGGTCGGACGCGAGATACGCGACGTCGGCACGGATCGGGCCGTCGGCACTGCTCGGCGCGCTCGGCGCGATCGGCGCGCGTCGGCGCGGCGCGTGAGGCCGCCGAACGCTGAGCGCCCGCCGTCAGCGGAAGAAGGCACAGGCCGGTCGCGGCGAGCGCGCGGCGAACAGAGAGCGTCAGCACAGGCATACGGAAGAGCGCGAGGCGCGCAGCGTTGCGCGGCGGTGGGATGTGCGTCGTCAAGTTAACGAACGGTCCGACCTCGAAGATGTCGCGGCGTCCGATTCAGCCGCCGCCGCCGCCCTCCGATACTCGATCGCATGGAGCCTCAACTCACCATCGCTCGTCAGCTCGCACGCCTCGTCTTCCTGCTCCGCGACACCGGCAGCACGATGGACGACGTGCGCGAGACGCTGCGCGCCCTGACGACGCTGTTGCGCGAGAGCGCGCTCACCTGCGCCGTCGCCGACTGGAAGTTGACGGTCGACGGTCGGCCCGTCCCCTCGGCGCCGAGCAACTACGAGGAGCTCGTGCGCCAGCTCGAGGCGCACGGCATCGCGCAGCTCACCGTGCGCCGCTTCGCGACGGCGGCCGAACTCATCAAGCTCGTTCGGCTGCTCGCCGAGGCGCCGACGGCGGAGCCGCCGCTGCGCGAACGGATGGCGGCGCTGAAGGTGTGGAACGTCGACGTCACGCTGAAGGGCGAGGAGGTCGCCACGGCGACGCCGGCCCCCGCACCGACCGCGCAACACATCGAGCTGTCGCACCACCTGGCGCGCGTGCGGCAGGCGAAGGTTCCGCTCGACGCGACGATGGCGCTCGACGAGTTGGGGACGCGCGCCCAGGACGCGGCGGCGGCCGGCGACGGCGAGACGGTGACGGAGATCCTGTTGGGCATCTCGCGCGCGGCAGACGTCGTCGCGGACGATGCGGTGCGCGCCGCCTGCCTCGCGTCGCTCGCGCGGCTGGCGACGCCGGCGATGCTCCGGCTCGTCGCGGAGCGGCTGCCGGCGCGCGCGGCGCCGGGGCGCCACCAGGAGTACGTCGATCTGCGCGACGCGATCGGCCGCTGCGGCGAGTCGGGCGGCGCGGCGCTCATCGCGCACCTCATGGCGGCGGGCTCGTTCGACGAACGGCGCGTGTTCTACAACGCGATCGTCGAGCTGCGGACCGGCGTCCCGATGCTCATCGAAGCGCTCGGACACCCGCAGTGGTATGTCGTGCGCAACGCCGCGAACCTGTTGGGCGAGATGCGCGAGACGCGCGCCGACGTGGCCCTCGCGCGGCTGCTCGAACATCGCGACGAGCGCGTGCGCGAGGCGGCGGCGACGGCGCTGCTGCGGCTCGACACGCCCACGGCACGCGCCGCGCTGCCGCGCATGATCCAGGACCGCTCGCCGAACGTGCGACTGCACGCGGCGACGGCGTTCGCCTCCGCCCCCACGCGAACGGCGACGCCGCTCTCGTCCGCGCTCGACGTCGAGGCGGACGGCGACGTGCAGATCGGGATCATCCAGGCGTTAGGCCGACTCGGGACCCCCGACGCGGTGCAGAAGCTGTTGAAGGCCGCGGCGCCGGCGAACGGGGGACGCCCACGGTCGCCCGGCTATCGCGTGGCGGCGCTCGAGGCGCTGGCGACGGCGAGAGGGCAGATGGCGTTCTCCACGTTCAAGCAGCTGCTGGAGGACACGGAACCGGCCGTCCGCGACGCCGCGAAGCGACTGCTCGCGGGAGCCGCGGCCTGACGACGGCGGGCCTGACGACCTTCCGTCGTCGGTCCCGCCGATCAGCAGTCAGCGCGCCCTGAAGTCGGTCTCGCCGCCCACGGCTCGGCAGGCCTCCGCGATCACCTCCGCCGCCCGATCGAGGTCCTCCAGCGCGACCATCTCGTTCGGCGAGTGCATGTAGCGGTTCGGCACCGACAGCAGCGCCGGTCGCGATCCCTTCCGCCGCGTTGTGGATCGCGTCCGCATCGGTCGACCGAGTCGCGCCCGGCGGCGTGCAGCGACGTACGGCACCTTCAACCGCTCGGCCGCCGTCGCGCAGCAGCCCGAAGGCGACCGGCGAGGCCACCGAGCCGCGCGTGAGGACCGGCCCGCCGCCCAGCGCGGCCTCGCCGTGCTCCTTCTTCTCGATCCCGGGATGGTCGGTGGCGAACGTCACGTCGACGACGATCGCCAGGGCGGGGCGCACGCTGACCGCGCACGCGAGCGCGCCGCCGCCGCGCCAGGCGATCTCCTCCTGCGTCGTCGCGACCGCGACCACGCGCGCCGTCCCCGGATTCTCGGCATAGCGGCGCAGCGCCTCGAGGACGACGAACGCGCCGATGCGGTTGTCGATCGAGCGCGAGGCGATGCGACCGTTCGGCAGCTCGAGCAGCGCGCGCGTCGACGACGCCCGCGTCGCCGACCTCGACGAGGCCTAGCGTCTCCGCCTTGCTCGTCGTGCCGAAGTCGACCCAGAGGTCGGTGAGCTTCGACGCCTTCTCGCGCTCCTCGGGCTTCATGAGGTGGATCGGCTTCTTGCCGATCACGCCGACGACGTCGCCCGCCGCCCCGCGGAAGCGCACGCGCTGGCCGACGAGCACCTGCGGGTCCCACCCGCCGATCGGGCCGACGTAGGCGAAGCCCTGGTCGTCGACGTACGTGATGATGAGCCCGATCTCGTCGATGTGGCCCGCCAGCATGATCGTCGGCGACCCCTCGGGGTTCACCACGGCGAAGCTGTTGCCCATGACGTCGCCCGTCACGGTCGCGAACGACTCGGCTTCGGCGCGCCAGGCGCGGGCCGGCACGGTTTCGTAACCCGACGGCCCGGGGGCGTCGAGCAGGCGCTTCAGGAAGGCGTAGCTGGTGTCGGGGAGCATGACGAGACAGGAGAGGCGAGCCGCTGCGCGCCGGCCGGAGCGGGCGCGTCGTCGTAGGAGCGAAGAATAGCGGCGGGGAGCGCGACGCCGTCGCCGAAGCGAGGACCGGGGCAGCCGGGAGAGGGGTTCGCGGCGCGCGCCGGGACGGCGCGGCGGGTCGGAGTCGAGCGGCGCGAAATCAATGAGGTCGGAATCAGACGCCGCGAGGGCGTCGAACGTCACCGCCGGCGGGCCCGCGCCCTCGGCCGCGCCGCCGACCCCACGCTCGGCGCGGACGGGCACGGTGTCCGACGCGGGGCGATGCGCTCACGGAGTGACGCGCGCCTCGTAGACCATCCGCCCGCCTACCCACGTCGACAGCACGCGCGTCGACAGGATCTCGCTCTCCGGCACCGTCATGAGGTCGCGGTCGAGCACGACGAAGTCGGCGTAGCTTGCCCGGCGCGAGCGACCCCATCTCCTGCTCCTGGAACGCCGCGAACGCCGGCCAGATGCGTCATCGAGCGCAGCGCCTCCTCGCGCGTCATGCGCTGCTCCGGCTGCCAGCCGCCGGCGGGCCAGTTCTTCGCGTCCTGCCGCGCGACCGACGCGTGGAACGAGATGAGCGGGTTCACCTGCTCGACCGGGAAGTCGCTGCCGTTGGGGATGATCGAGCCCGCGTCGAGCAGCGAGCGCCACGCGTAGGCGCCCGAGCAGTCGCGCCGGGCCGAGTCGGGTCACCGGCCCAGTACATGTCGCTCGTCTGGTGACTGGCCTGCATGCTCGGGATGACGCCGAGCTGCGCGAAGCGCGGGATGTCGTCGTGGTGGAGGATCTGCGCGTGCTCGACGCGGAAGCGGTGGTCGGCCGTCGGGACGGCGCCGAGCGCTCGCTCGTAGGCGTCGAGCACGAGGCGGTTGCCGCGGTCGCCGATCGCGTGCGTGTTCACCTGGAAGCCGGCCTTCAGCGCGCGCGTCGCCACGTCCAGGATGTGCGCCGGCGCCGAGATGAGCAGGCCGCTGTTCTTCGCGTCGTCCGCGTACGGCTCGAGCAGCGCGGCGCCGCGGCTGCCGAACGCGCCGTCGGCGTAGAGCTTCACCGACGCGCTCCCACAGCCGCCCGCCGTAGAGCGCGCTCCGCGGGCCACGCTGGAAGTAGTAGGCGAGCGCCGCGCTGTCGTCGCCGATCATGACGTAGGTGCGCAGGTCGAGCTCTCCCTGCTGCGCCATCTCCTCCATCAGCTCGATCGTCCGCCGCGACTCGCCCGCGTCGTGCACGCCGACCAGCCCCCAGCGGTGCAGCTCGGCCACGGCGCCCTTGAGCGCGGCGCGCAGCTCCTCGCGGCGTCGGCGTCGGGAATGACGCCGCTCGACGAGGCCCTGCGCGTTGTCGACGAACACCCCGGTCGGACTGCCCTGCGCATCGCGCTCGAGGCGGCCGCCGGTCGGGTCCTTCGTCGCAGCGGTGATCGCGGCGGCGCGCAGCGCGGCGGCGTTCGCGAGCCCGGCGTGCCCGTCGACCCGCTCCAGGTACACGGGGTGGTTCGGCACGGCGCGCGACAGCGCCTCCTGCGTCGGGAAGCGCGTGTCGGCCCAGTCGTTCTGGTCCCACCCGCGCCCGACGATCCACTGCCCCGCCGGGGCCGAGCGCGCCCGCGCGACGACGCGCGCGATCACCTCGTCGTACGACGTCGTTCCGGTGAGGTCGACGTTGCGCAGCGCGAGGCCGAGGCCCAACAGATGCCCGTGCGCGTCGACCATCCCCGGGATGACCGTGCGCCCCGCACGTCGACGACGCGCGTCCCGGCGCCCCGCAGCGCCATCGCGCCGCGTGCGTCGCCGACGAACACGATCCGGCCGTCGCGCACGGCCATCGCCGCCGCGGTCGGCTTCGACGCGTCGACCGTGTAGATGCGCGCGTTCGTGACGACGAGATCGGCCGGCGCGGGCGCCGGGAGCTGCGCGCCGACGGCGAGCGGGAGCGCGAGCGCGGCGAGGCGAACGAGAGTACGCATGACGATGAGAACGGGTTCGCGACCATGATAGCCTCGGTGACGACGTGGCGCGCTGCGGGGACTTGTGTCGGCACGCACGCCGGGCGAGCGTGCCGACCCGTGTTCCCGCTCGTCTCACCTCCGGACAAGTCGACATGACGTTTCGTGCGCACTCGCGCTGGTGGATCGCCTCCCTCGCCGTCGCGGTCGCGCCGAACGCGATCCGGGCGCAGGGATTCGGTCTGAACGAGATCGGGAGCTGCGCGATCGGCCGCGGCTTCGCGGTGAGCGCGACCCCGTGCGAGGACGCGTCGGTGCTGTTCTGGAACCCCGCCGCGGCCGCGCGGCTGAACGGGCCGTCGCTCTACGCCGGCGTCACCGGCATCCAGGTGCACGCGCGCTTCACGCAGGACGTGTCCGCGCGCGCGTACGACGGTGACGTCCCCGTCACGCTCCCGCCATTCCTCGGCTTCGTCTACAAGAGCGAGAACCGGAACAGCGTCTTCCACCGCGTCGCGTTCGGCATCGCCGCGTACGTGCCCTACGGCCTCACGTCGCAGTGGCGCGACGACTTTCCCGGCCGCTTCTCGGCGCAGACGGCGTCGCTCCGGTCGACCTACGTGCAGCCGACCGTCGCGATCGACGTCATGCCGGACCGGCTCTCGTTAGGCGGCGGGTTCATCGTCGCACGCTCGTCGCTCGAGCTGCGGCAGTCGATCGACTTCGCGGTTCTCCCCGCGCCGCCGCCGGCCCCCGCCGGAACGACGTTCGCCCGGCTCGGCTTCGCTCCCGGCACCGAGTTCGGGCGCGCCGTGCTGAGCGGCGACGGCGTGGGCTACGGCTTCACGCTCGGCGCGCAGGCGAAGCTCACCGAGACGGTCTCGCTCGGCGCGCGCTATCTCTCCGCGGTGACGTTCGACTACGACGGCGACGCCGCGTTCTCGGTCGTGCCGAGCGCGAGCACGTACGTGCTGCAGGCGAACAACGCGCTGAGCGCACCCGCGGGAACGACGCTCGCACAGGTCGTCGCCCCGCAGTTCACCGGCGCGACCGGCGCGTTCCGTCCGGGCCAGACGCTCACGACGTCGATCCGCCACCCGGCGCAGTTCCAGGCCGGCGTCGGGTATACCGGGATCCAGAACACCACGCTCTCCGCCGACTACGCGTTCGTGAAGTGGGATGCGTTCGACGTGCTGCGGGTGACGTTCGCGTCGAACGCCGCGCTGAGCCGCGAGTTGCTCGAGCGCTACCGCAACGCCAGCAGCTATCGCGTCGGCGCCGAACACCGCTTCCATACGGGGATCTCGGGGCGGCTGGGCTTCAGCTACGCCCCCTCTCCGGCCCCCGACGAGACGGTCACGCCGCTCCTCCCGGACATGGACCGGCACAACTTCGCCGCCGGCGTCGGCATCCCCATCGGGCGCGTGACGTTCGACGCGGCGTACCTGCGCGTCGAGACCGAGGGGCGCCGTGGGCGGACCGGCGAGCGCACGGCGTCGCAGACGGCCGCGCAGGTCAACAATGGGTTCTACACCCTGCACGCGAACATCTTCTCGGCCAGCCTCAAGCTCAAGTTCTGAGGGGCGCCGCCGTCACCGATTCCACTCGATGCACCCGGAGATCTCGATGCGCTATCAGCTCACGGCGCGCCGCACGCGTGGCCGCCGGGCCGCGGTCGTCGCGCTCGGCGCGGCCGCGGCGCTCGCGTCCTGCGAGAAGGACCCCGAGCTGCTGCTCGGCACGACGCCGCCGGCGGCGATCAACGCGCGGCTTCATGGCGCGCTACGTCGCGTTCGGCAACAGCATCACCGCCGGCTACCAGTCGGGCGGCATCAACGACTCGACGCAGCGGCAGAGCTACGCGCGGCTGCTCGCGAACGCGGCGGGGACGTCGTACCGCTATCCGGCGCTCACCCTGCCGCGGGTGCACGCCGCCGATCGTCGAACCTCCTCACGCAGGCCAGGCGTCGGCGGCGCGACGGCATCGACGTGCGCGCTGCGCGCGACGAGCTCCATCACGCCCGATCCTCAACAACGTCGCGGTGCCCGGCGCGAACTCGTTCGACCCGACCGGCCTCGCCGGCGGCGGCTACAGCCCGCTCACGACGTTCATCCTCGGCGGCCGCACGCAGGTCCAGAAGGCGGTCGAGGTCGACCCGACGTTCGCGACGGTCTGGATCGGCAACAACGACGTGCTCGGCTTCGCCCTCGCCGGCACGACGGACCGGCGTGACCGACTCCGCGACCTTCATCGCGAACTACGCGCGGCTCGTCGCCGAGCTCCGCGCCGGGCAGCCCGGAGCTGACGCGGGGCGTGCTCATCGGCGTCGTCAACGTCGTGAACGCACCGTTAGGCATCCCGATCTCCGTCATCAACCCGGCCGCGACGCCATCGCAGCCGGCGTTCGCGTACCAGCCGCTCGCCGCCGCGGCGGTCCAGCTCCAGCTCTTCGGCCGCCCGATCGCGTTCGCGCCGAACTGCAACACCGGCACTCCGCAGATCGCGTTCTCGGCACTCGCGCAGCTCGCCGCCGGCGCGAACCAGGCGCTTCCGGCCGGCGCGCCGTTCACCTTCGTCTGCGGCGACATCCCGGGCGTCGCGCCCAGGACGCCGGGGCTGCTCACCGACGCCGACCGCACCTTCTTCGTCAACCGCGTCCGCGGCTGGAACGCCTACATCCGCGCGAAGGCGGACTCGATCGGGTTCGCGTACTACGACCCGAACACGCGACTCGACAGCTGGCGCGCGACGGGACAGGTGCCTCCGTTCCCGAACCTCGCCGCGCCGACCGCGCCGTTCGCGCCGTACGTCTCCAACGACGGGGTGCACCCGACGGGCGCCGCGCACCTCGTCCTCGCGCAGGACCTCGTGGCGCTCATCAACCAGAAGTACGGCAGCGCGATCCCGTCGCCGACGACGCTCCAGTAGTGCGCGCGGGGGATCGACGTGAACGGGGCGGGCGCCAGTCGCCAGGCGCCCGCCCCGTTCCGCGCACCGGCGGCCGAGCTACTTCAGCACCGCCTTCGCGATCGTCTGCAGCTGCATGTTCGACGTGCCCTCGTAGATCGTCCCGATCTTCGCGTCGCGGTAGAACTTCTCGACCGGGTACTCCTTCGTGTAGCCGTAGCCGCCGAACAGCTCGACGCAGAGCGAGGTCACGCGCTCGCACACCTGCGACGAGTAGAGCTTCGCCATCGCCCCCTCGCGCGCGATGTCGTGCCCGGCGTCCTTCAGGCGCGCCGCGTTGTAGACCATGAGGCGCGCGGCCTCGAGCTCCGTCGCCGCCTGCGCGACCTGGAACTGGATGCCCTGGAACTCGGCGAGCGGCTTGCCGAACTGCCGGCGCTCCTTGAGGTACGCCGTCGTCGCGGCGAGCGCGCCGCCGGCGACGCCGATCATCTGCGCGCCGATGCCGATGCGCCCGCCGTTCAGCGTGTCGATCGCGATCTTGTAGCCCTTGCCGACGTCGCCGAGGACGTTCGCGTCGGGCACGAACACGTTGTCGAAGTGCAGCGACGTCGTGCTCGACGCGCGGATGCCGAGCTTGTCCTCCTTCTTGCCGATCGTGAAGCCGTCGGTCCCCTTCTCGACGACGAACGCCGTGATGCCCCTGTAGCCCGCCTCGGGGTTCGCGTTCGCGAACACGACGAAGATCTCCGCCTCGGCGCCGTTCGTGATCCACAGCCTTCGATCCGTAGAGCCGCCAGCCGCCGTCGGCTCGCTCCGCGCGCGTCGCGAGACCGAACGCGTCGGAGCCGGAGCCCGGCTCGGAGAGCGCGTAGGCGCCGATGGTGTCCGGAGGTGAGGCGCGTGCAGGAAGCGCGCGTGCTGCGTCGGCGTTGCCGTAGGCGTGGATCGGGTAGTTGACGAGCGTGTTCTGCACGTCGACCTGGATCGCGGCCGACGCGTCGACCTTGCTCAGCTCCTCGACCGCGAGCACGATCATCATCGCCGTGCCGCCGGCGCCGCCGCACCGACTCGGGCAGCTCGATGCCCATGAGCCCGAGCTCGAAGAACTGGCGCGTGAGCGCCGGAGTCGATCTTGCCGGCCTGCCTCCATGTCGTGCACCCGCGGCCGCACCTCGGACTCGGCGAGGGCGGTGACGGCGTCGCGGAAGATGGACTCGTCTTCGGAGAGCAGCGTGAGCGGCGGGCGGGCAGCGAGATCGGTCGACATAGGCGAGAGCGGGGGTGGAAGGCGACGCCGAAGAATGCGTGTCGGACCCCGCGATTTGTAGATTGCGTCCATGGTTTCCACGTCGTCGAAGTCGTCGAAGTCGCAGGCGTTCGCTCGTCGCCTGGCGCTGTGCGGGCTGCTGCTCGTCGCCTGCGAGCACACCGGCGCGCCCGGCGACGGGAACGACGTCGCGTCGCTGGAGCTGCTGGCACCGGTCGACGGGTCGACCGTCGTCGCCGGATCGACCGTGGCGGTTCGTGTGCGCGCGCTCACGGCGCGCGGCGCGGGCCGAGCGCAGGCGGCGGTGACGATCGGAGTCGCCTCCGGCACGGTGACGCCCTCGCCGACGGTGACCGGTGCGGACGGCGTGGCGACGGCGACGTGGACGGTGGGCGCGACGCCGGGCCCGCAACGACTCTTCCTCTCCGCGGCGGAGCGTCCCGGCCAGATCGTCGGCTACGGGGTGACGATCGTCGCGGCGCCCGCGCCGGCGCTCGCCGTCGCCCGCGCCACGAGCGACACGCTGCGCCCCGGCGTCGCCGTCGCGATCGAAGGAAGCGGCTTCACGTCCGGCGCGCTCTCGGCGACCGTCGCCGGCGTCGCGGTGACGGTGAGCGACCTCGGCGCCACGCGGCTCACCGTCGGCGTGCCCGCGTCGCTCCCGTGCGCACCGCCGTCACTCGTGCGGATCACCCTGCGCCGCTCGTCGGGGGCCGGCACCGACTCGGCGACCGTGACCGCACCGTTCGACCCCGCGATCGCGCGCCGCGTGCAGCCTGGCGAGCACGTCGTGCTCACCGACTCGCTCGCCGTCCGCTGCACGCGGCTCGACGGCGGCGGGCGCTACGCGGTCGCGATCCTCAACACGAGCACCGCGGCGCCCGGCGGCGTCGCGGTGCAGCTGCGCGGGCAGGGAGCGGCGACGACCGCGTCGTCACGAGCGCAGGGTGGGACAGCGCTCTCGCCTCCGGTCCGGACAGCGCGGTCGCTCGCCGCGCTCGGCGCGACAGGGCGGGCGGATGGCGAACACGGTGCCCACCTCGAGCGCGAACGCGCCCGCACCGCCGCCCTCGTCGCTCCGGCGCCGGCGTCCGCCCGCCGCCGCGCGGTCCGCGCGCTGCCGGCCGTCGGCGACGTGCTGACGCTGAACGCGATGTACTACGATTGCGCGACGCCGACCGCCGTGCGCGCGCGCGTCGCCGCCGTCGGCGCGCGCGCCGTCGTGCTCGAAGACGTCGCCTCGGCCGGCGCCGGGTCGCGCGACGGCCAGCTTCGCGAGATCGCCGACGAGTTCGACCGCGTCATGTACCCGCTCGTCGTGACCCACTTCGGCGACCCGCTCGCGCTCGACGGCGCGCTCGGCGGCGACGGCCGGGTGCGCGTTCTGTTCTCGCCGTACGTCGCCGACAGCGTCCCGAACACCATCGGCTTCGTCACCGGGTGCAACTTCTCCGCGCGCTCGCAGCTCGCGTCGAGCAACGAGGCGGCCGTGTTCTACGCCCGCCTGCCGAACGCGTTCGAGACCGCGGCCGAGTGGCGCCGCCAGCTCCGCTCGACGCTCGTGCACGAGACGAAGCACCTCGCCGCCTACGCCGAGCGCTTCGCGCGCGCGGGGAGCGGCGCGCCCCTGCTCGAAGAGACGTGGCTCGAAGAGGGAACCGCCCGCGTCGCCGAGGAGCTGTACGCGCGCCAGTTCTCCGGCGCGACGTGGAAGGGCAACGCCACGTTCGCCCCGACGGTCGGCTGCGAGCTGACCGCGTGCGACGCCCGCCCCGTCGCCATGTCGAAGCACTTCAACGCGCTGGCCGCGTACTACGCGCGCGTGGACTCGCTCACGCCGCTCGGGCGCGTCTCGGCGTTCGACCAGAGCTACTACGGCAGCGGGTGGCTGCTGGTGCGGTGGGCCGCGGATCGCCACGCCGCCGACGAGCCGACGTTCTTCCGCGCCCTCACGACGGAGACGACGCTCACCGGGATCGCGAACCTCGCCCGCCGCACCGGCCGCTCACCGAGCGCGATGCTCGGCGACTGGGCGCTCGCGCTCGCCGTCGACGACCGGCCCGCGTTCACGCCGCGCGACCCGTCGCTCACCATCCCGAGCTGGAACACGCGCGACGTCTTCCGCGGCATGAGCGTCGTGAATCCCTTCCTCGTACGCACCCCCTTCCCCCTGCTCGAGCGGTCGGTCGCGGCCGGCGCGTTCGTGGTCGACGTGCCGCTGCTCCGCTCGTACACGGCGGCGTTCGTCGAGATCGGGGCAGGGGCGGGGGCGCAGCTGCTGTCGCTCCACGCGGCGGGCGGCGCTGCGCCGCCCGCCGCGACGGGACTCGCGATCGTGCGCGTCGAGTGATCCGCAGCGCGCCGCGCACGCGCGTCGGAATGGTTGCGCGGATGGCCGGCCGCTACCTTCCGCGAGTCAACCATCCCCCATGTTCACGACTCGTGCAGCGCGGCCCGGCCGGCGGTGCGCGAGTGCGATCCGCGACCCTCTCTTGACGATCCTCGTGACTGGCGGCGCGGGCTTCATCGGCTCGGCAGTCGTTCGGCACCTCGTGCGTCGCGGCGACGTCGACGTCGTGAACGTCGACAAGCTCACCTACGCCGGGAATCTCGACTCGTTGCGCGACGTCGACGCCTCGGCGCGCTACCGCTTCGAGCAGGTCGACATCTGCGACGAGGCCGCGGTGCGGCGCGTGTTCCGGGAGCACCGGCCGGACGGCGTGCTGCATCTCGCCGCGGAATCGCACGTCGATCGATCGATCGACGGGCCGGGCGCGTTCGTCCAGACGAACGTCGTCGGCACGTATGTGCTGCTCCACGAGGCGCGACGCCACTACGCCGCGCTCGCGCCGGCCGCGGCCGAGCGGTTCCGGTTCGTGCACGTGTCGACCGACGAGGTGTTCGGGTCGCTCGGCGACCGCGGGTTCTTCACGGAAGCGACCGCCTATGGACCGAACTCGCCGTATTCCGCGAGCAAGGCGGCCAGCGATCATCTCGCGCGCGCCTGGCGTCACACGTACGGACTGCCGGTCATCGTCACGAACTGTTCGAACAACTACGGGCCGTATCAGTTCCCCGAGAAGCTGATCCCCCTCGTGATCCTCAACGCGCTCGCCGGTGAGCCGCTCCCCGTCTACGGGCGCGGCGACAACGTGCGCGACTGGCTGTACGTCGACGACCACGCGGAGGCGCTCGTGACCGTGCTCGAGCGCGGGATCGTCGGCGAGACCTACGCGATCGGCGGGCGCAACGAGCGCCGGAACCTCGACGTCGTGCGAGCGATCTGCGACCTGCTCGACGAGCTCGCCCCCGCCGAGTCCCCCCGCCGCGACCTCATCCGGTTCGTGCCCGATCGGCCCGGGCACGATCTGCGCTACGCGATCGACGCGTCGAAGATCGATCGCGAGCTCGGGTGGCGGCCTCGCGAGACGTTCGAGAGCGGGCTGCGGAAGACGGTCGAGTGGTACCTGGAGAACGCGTGGTGGTGGACGCGCGTGCAGTCCGGGGGCTACCGGCGTGAGCGGCTCGGCCTCGACGCACTCTCGGAGGCGGCGCGGTGAAGGGGATCATCCTCGCCGGCGGATCCGGCACGCGGCTCCACCCGCTCACGCTCGCCGTCAGCAAGCAGCTCCTCCCGGTGTACGACAAGCCGATGATCTACTACCCGCTCTCGACGCTCATGCTGTCGGGGATCCGGGACGTCCTGATCATCTCGACGCCGCAGGACCTGCCGCGCTTCGCGCAGCTCCTCGGCGACGGCGCGGCGTGGGGGATGGCGTTCTCCTACGCCGAGCAGCCGTCGCCCGACGGTCTCGCGCAGGCGTTCGTGATCGGCCGCGACTTCGTCGGCACGAGCGCGGTGTCGCTGGTGCTGGGCGACAACATCTTCTACGGCCTCGGGCTGCGCGCGGTCCTCCAGCGCGCGGCGCAGCGAGCGAGCGGCGCGACCGTGTTCGGCTACTACGTGCGCGATCCCGAGCGATACGGCGTCGTCGAGTTCGGCGACGACGGCCGCGCGATCTCGATCGAGGAGAAGCCCGCGCATCCGCGTTCCAACTTCGCGGTGACGGGTCTCTACTTCTACGACAACGACGTCGTCGAGATCGCCCGCTCCCTCCGCCCGTCGGCGCGCGGTGAGTACGAGATCACCGACGTGAATCGCGTCTACCTCACGCGCGACGCGCTGAACGTCGAGCTGTTCGGCCGCGGGATGGCGTGGTTCGACACCGGCACGCACGAGTCGCTGCACGGCGCGTCGACGTTCATCGAGGCGATCGAGAAGCGGCAGGGCCTGCTCATCGCCTCGCCCGAGGAGATCGCCTACCGCCAGGGCTACATCGACGACCGCCAGCTCGAGTCGCTCGCCGCCGCCATGGGCAAGTCGAGCTACGCCGTGTACCTCAAGCAGCTGCTCACCGAGCGCTCGCTGCGCCAGATCTCCGGCTCTGCGCCGGCGGAGCACGCGTGACGTCCGCCGAGCGGCGGGAGACGAGCGCCGGGCCCGACGAGTCCTTCTTCGCGCACAGTCACGCGATCGTGGAGAGCGCGCACGTCGGGCCGCGAACGCGGATCTGGGCGTTCGCCCACGTGCTGCCGGGCGCG
Organism: uncultured Gemmatimonadaceae bacterium; assembly: GCA_963843845.1. GTDB lineage: Bacteria > Gemmatimonadota > Gemmatimonadetes > Gemmatimonadales > Gemmatimonadaceae > Gemmatirosa. The sequence goes on from CAWJMB010000002.1 coordinate 1,196,049, forward strand.
CGCATCGGCGCGGACTGCAACGTCTGCGACGGCGTCTTCGTCGAGAACGACGTGGCGATCGGCGACCGCGTCACGATCAAGTGCGGGGTCCAGCTGTGGGACGGGGTGACGCTCGAGGATGACGTCTTCGTCGGGCCGAACGCGACGTTCACGAACGATCTCTTCCCGCGCAGTCGGCAGCAGCCCGCGCAGTACGTCCGGACCCGCGTTCGTCGCGGCGCGTCGCTCGGCGCGAACTCGACGATCCTGGCCGGCGTGACGATCGGCGAGCGTGCGATGGTCGGCGCCGGCGCGGTCGTGACGCGCGACGTGCCGCCCGGCGCCGTCGTCGTCGGCAACCCGGCGCGCGTCACGGGGTGGGTGGACGCGCGTCGGGTCACGGTGCCGCCGCTGCAGGCCGGCCCGCGCGACGCCGCGCCGCTCCCCGAGCTCCGGGTGCGCGGCGCACGAGTGCACCGCCTTCCGCGTCTGACCGACGCACGCGGGTCGCTGTCGTTCGCCGAGATCGGCGCGCAGCTGCCGTTCACGCCGCACCGCTACTTCCTGATCTCCGACGTCGCGGACGGAAGCCTTCGCGGAGAGCACGCACACCGCGAGCTGCACCAGTTCGTCGTCTGCGTACACGGCTCGTGTCGCCTCGTCCTCGACGACGGACTGACGCGCGAGGAACTGTCGCTCGACTCGCCGGAGCTCGGCGTCCACGTCGCACCGCTGACGTGGACGACGGTGATGCACGCCTCCCGGGCGACGACCGTGCTCGTCCTCGCCTCCGACGTCTACAAGGAGTCGGATTACGTGCGCGACCACGACGAGTTCCTGCGCCTCACGCAAGCCCGCGGGGCCGGATGAGCGACCGACGCCGTCCACACTCGGCGGAGCCGGTGTCGAGCGCCCGCGCCGGGTCGGTGCCATTCCTCGATCTGCGCGCGCCGTACGTCGAGCTTCGCGCGGAGCTCGACGAGGCCATGCAGCGCGTGCTCGACAGCGGCTGGTTCCTCCTCGGCGACGCGCTGCGCACGTTCGAGGCGTCGTTCGCCGCCTACGCGAACGCGCGGCACTGTGTGGGCGTGGCGAACGGGCTGGACGCGTTGCGACTCGCCCTGCTGGCGCTCGACGTCGGTCCCGGGGACGAGGTGATCGTCCCGTCCAACACGTACATCGCGACGTGGCTCGCCGTCTCGCAGGTCGGCGCGACGCCGGTGCCCGTCGAGCCAGAACCCGACACGTACAACCTCGACCCCGACCGTCTCGAGGCGGCGATCACGCCGCGGACCAGGGCGATCCTGCCGGTGCATCTCTACGGGCAGCCGGCGAACCTGCCCGCCATCCGTCGCATCGCGCGACGACACGCGATTCGCGTGATCGACGACGCGGCCCAGGCCCACGGCGCGCGGATCGAGAGCCGCCGCGTCGGCGACCCGGCGCTCGCCGACGTGACGGCGTGGAGCTTCTACCCCGGCAAGAATCTCGGAGCGTTCGGCGACGGCGGTGGGATCACGACCGACGACGACGCCATCGCCGACCGCCTCCGCGTGCTCCGCAACTACGGATCGCGCGTGAAGTACGTGAACGAAGTCGAGGGCACGAACAGTCGGCTCGACGAGTTGCAGGCGGCCGCGCTCAGCGTGAAACTCCGTCACCTCGACGCGTGGAACGCACGCAGAGCTCGTCAGGCGGCACGCTACGACGACGCGCTCGCCGGCCTGCCGCTCGTGCTGCCGGTCGTCCCGTCCTGGTCGCACCCGGCGTGGCATCTGTACGTCGTCCGGAGCCCGGCGCGCGACCGCCTGCAGCGGCATCTGACCGACGCGGGGATCGGAACGCTCATTCACTACCCGATCCCCCCGCATCGGCAGCAGGCCTACGCGCACCTCGGCTATCCGGCCGACGCCTTCCCGATCGCCTCGCGCATCGCCGACGAGATCCTGAGCCTGCCGATCGGTCCGCACCTGAGCGACGACCACCAGTCGCGCGTCGTCGACGCCGTCCGGACGTTCGACTTCGGAGGAGCAGGGAGCTGAGCGCGCTCCGGGAGGTGACCGCGACGGCGAGTCAGCCCGGCCGGAACACGTCCATCGCCAGCTCCACTCGCCCGAACGGCGCCGACACTTGCACGCCCTGCACCTCCGGCCGCACGCGCGCCAGCATCTCGCGCGCGATCGCGATCCCCTCGGCCAGCGCGTGCTCCTTCGACCGCTCGTTCGCCGCGCGCATGCGCTCGCAGGACCGCGTCGGGCACGGTCACGCCGGGCACCTCGTTCGCCAGGAACTCCGCGTTGCGCGCCGAGACGAGCGGCCAGATGCCGGCGATCGACGGGGATGCGCGATGTCGTCGATCGTCCGCAGGAAGCGCTCGAGCTGCGCCGCGTCGAACACCGGCTGCGTGATCGCGTACTCCGCGCCCGCCTCGACCTTCCACGCGAAGCGCTGTCGCTCGTGCGCCGGGTCGATCGGCGGCGGGATTCACGCCCACGCCGATCGCGAACCGCGTCGGCGTGCCGATCGCGTTCGTCGCCCGGGTCGAGTCCGCGATTGAGGTTGCGCGACGAGGTTCGTCAGCCCGATCGCGTCGATGTCGAAGACCGCGGTCGCGTCGGGGTAGGGGCCCATCTTCGGCGGGTCGCCGGTGATGAGCAGCAGGTTGCGCAGGCCGAACGCCGATGCGCCGAGCAGGTCGCTCAGCATGCCGAGCAGGTTGCGGTCGCGGCAGGCGTAGTGCGTCACGCTCTCGATGCCCGACCTGCTGCTCGATGAGCAGCGCTCGTCGCGATCGCGCCCATGCGGCTCTGCGCGCGCGGGCCGTCGGGCACGTTGATCGCGTCGACGCCGGCGGCGTGCAGCGTCGCCGCGTCGCGCAGCAGCTTCGCCGTGTCGACCCCGCGCGGCGGCACGATCTCGACCGACGTGACGAAGTCGCCACGCGCGATCTTGCCGCCGAAGCGCGAACGCTCGGCGAAGCGGAACGGCGGCCCTGCCGGCCGGCCGGGACTCGGCGCTCGGCGAGTCGCGGAGTCGGGCTGATCGCCGACCGACTCCCGAGACGCGAGTCGCCGGCTGCCCGGGCGCGTCCAGCGTCGCTCGCCATCGCCCGCTCCACGCGCAGCGACGCGCCATCGCCTTGATGTGCTCCGGCGTGGTGCCGCAGCAGCCGCCGACGACCTTCGCGCCCGCCTGCACGAGGTGCCGCGCGTACGTCGCGATGTACTCGGCGCTCGCCATGTAGATGCGGCGGCCGCCGACGTCGCGCGGCATGCCGGCGTTCGGCATCGCGCTCAGCTTGCGCGTCGTGACGGCAGCCATCTGCTCGATCGCCTCGAGGATCGTCTGCGGACCGACCGAGCAGTTGAGGCCGATGACGTCGGCGCCCCAGCGCGTCGAGCGCGCGCGCCGACGTCTTCCGGTGTCGCGCCGTAGGGCGTGTGCAGATCGACGCCGATGGTCGATCTGCGCGACGACCGGCATCGCGGGGTCGACCTCGCGCGCGGCGCGGATCGCCTGCTCCAGCTCGTGCAGGTCGCCGAACGTCTCGAGCATGAAGAGGTCGCCCCGCCCGCGCTCGAGGGCGGCCATCTGCTCGCGAAACATCGCCCGCGCCTCGTCGCGCGACGTCGGGCCGTACGGCTCGATGCGCACGCCGAGCGGGCCCGACGGCGCCGGCGACGAGCACGGGTGCTGCCGACGCCCTCCGGGTCCCGCGCCCGGTCCGCCGCCTCGCGCGCCAGCTCGGCCGCGCGACGGTTGATCGCCGTCGACCTGCGCCTCGAGCCCGTACGTGCGCGAGCTTGCCGGTTCGCGCCGAAGCTGTTCGTCTCCAGCACCTCGGCGCCGGCCTGCACGTACGCGCGGTGGACGTCGCGCACGAGGTCGGGCGCGCGCAGCGCCAGCTCGTCGTAGCACTGGTTGATGAACACGCCCGCGCGCGTACAGCTCGTGCCCATCGCCCCGTCGAACAGCACGATCTCGGCGGGGTCGAGCAGACGAGCGATGGCAGCCGTCCGATCGGCCGCGACGGCAGGCGACGCGAGCGCCGGATCGGTCAGAGGTGTAGTGGGCATCGAGACATAAATATATCCTTATGCTTCGCAAGTCGACCCCGGTCCGGTCACGGGCCGCGATCGGACGTACGTGAACCGCGCCTTCAGCCGCAGGAACGGCGACTCGAGCACACGATACGAGATCGCGGCGAGCGTCAGGGTGAGAGTGGCACCGATCGCGCCGCGCGGGACGAGCTCCGCCCCGCCCGCCCTCGGAATCGCCGCCTCCGCGACGGTGAGGGCGAGCGAGTGGAACACGTACAGGCCATACGAGATGCGCCCGCCGTACAGGATCGCCGGCGTCGTGAGCACGCTGCGCGAACGCGTGCGCGCGCCGTGCGCCAGACACGCGACGATGAGGCAGACGCTGCCGATGGTCACGAGCGGGTAGGCGACGAGCGCGTTGCGCCCCGAGTAGCCGTTCAGGAGCCCGACGAGCGGCCAGACGGCGAGGCCGAACGCCAGCAGTCCGCCGGTCTGCCAGCCCGCCAGCGTCGGCCGCTCGCCACGCAGCGCGACGGCGAGCACGCACCCGGCCGCGAACGGATCGAGGTGGGTGATGGTGCTCGTCCAGACCATGCTGTGCGCCGAGTGCCGCAGCACGAACAGCCATCGGCCGAGGAAAGCCGCGACGAACATCACGACGGCGATCCGCACGATCGACTGTGGACCGAAGCGTCGGAGCAGCAGCGGCCAACAGACGTAGAACTGCTCCTCGATCGACACGCTCCACAGCAGCGCCGTCACCGACGCCGGGAAGCCCAGAAACGCCGTCGTCCAGTTGCCGAGGAAGAGCAGCGAGGCGAGCAGCTGCGGGCCGCCGATGTGCTCGTGCGCCATGAAGCGGCGCAGGACGATCACGGCGAAGGCGATGAACGCGAAGTACAGTGGCCAGATGCGGAGCGCGCGGCGCACGTAGAACGCCGGAACGTCGATGCGCCCGCGCCTCGCGTGCTCGCGGATCAGCAGCTCCGTGATGAGGTACGAGCTGAGGGCGAAGAAGAGGTCGACGGCGAACCCGAGACCCCACGCCGTCGTGGCGACGAAGCGCGCGACGACGACCGGCACCCACGCCGGATAGGCACCCGGATCGTGCGGCAGCCAGTGGTGCGTGAACACCGCCGCGAACGCGAACAGTCGGAGCGCGTCGAGCTCGGGACGGTAGAAGCGCTGGGCGGAGTCGCGCGCGTACACCAGGGTCGATGGCTCGTGACGACGGGACGCAGGTGCCCGCGATCCGAGCGACGGATCTCGCGGCCGCATGTCGCTCCGTCGAAGCTAGCCGTGTGCGGCGGTCCGACTGTGGCGCCTGTACGGCGTCGAGGCATAAATATATGCTTATGTTTCAAGGCTGACGCTCGATCCTTCGGCTGGCTCGCGTTCGCCCCGCTGCCCACTCCTGGTTCCGCTCTCTGACCTCTCGAGTCATGGATGTCGTGCTGAACGCGCTCCGCGCTGCTGGTGAGCGAACGCGACTGCGGCTCCTCGCGCTCCTCGGCGCCGGCGAGCTGACCGTCGGCGAGCTGGCCGGGATCCTCGGCCAGAGCCAGCCTCGCGTGTCGCGCCATCTGAAGCTGCTCTGCGATGCCGGGCTGCTCGACCGCTACCCCGAAGGCACGTCGGTCTTCTATCGTCTCGCCGAGCGCGGCGACGCGGTCGCGCTGGCGCGCACGGCGCTGGACCGGCTGCCGCCCGACGACGCGACGCTCGCCGCCGACCGCGACCGACTCGACGCGGTGCGCCGCGCCCGCGCCGCGACCGCCGACGCCTACTTCCGTCAGGCCGCCGCCGACTGGGACCGCACGCGCTCGCTCTACGCCGACGAGCGCGAGGTCGAGCGCGTCATGCTCGATGCGCTCGGCGCGCTCGACGCGTCGAGCGCCCACGAGCTCGGGGACGTGCTCGACGTCGGGACCGGGACCGGCCGCATCCTGGAGCTGCTCTCGCCGAACGCGCGCCGTGCCGTCGGCGTCGACCTGAGCCCGGCGATGCTCGGCGTCGCGCGCGCCACGGTCGACGCGGCGGCGCGGCCGAACGCGCAGGTGCGCCACGGCGACATGTATCACCTGCCGTTCGCGCCGGCGTCGTTCGACGTGATCGTCTTTCACCAGGTGCTGCACTACGCCGACGACCCCGCCTCCGCCGTGGCGGAAGCGGCGCGCGTGCTCCGACCGGGCGGCCGCGTCCTCGTCGTCGACTTCGCGCCGCACACGCTCGAGTTCCTCCGCGCCGAGCACGCCCACCGCCGGCTCGGCTTCAGCGACCGCGAAGTGGGGAGCTGGTTCCGCGCGGTCGGGCTGGCGCCGGCCGCGCCGCGCGTCGTGCCGGGCGAGCCGCTCGACGTCGTGGCGTGGCTCGCGACGCGCACCGCCGCCGGAACCGTTAGGCACCTCGACTCGCCCGAACTGCACACCGCCATCTCGTGACGACTCCGCTCGCACCATCGGCCCCGCTCACCCGCGCCGAGCGGCTCGCCCGCCTCGAGCCCCTGCTCGCGCGCCGCATCCTCGTGCTCGACGGCGCGATGGGCACGATGATGCAGCGCCATCGCCTCGGCGAGGCCGACTACCGCGGCATCGGCGGCCCGGCCGGCGACCGGTTCGCGCGAGTGGCCGTGCGACCTCAAGGGGAACAACGACCTGCTCGTCATCACGCGCCCCGACGTCATCGCCGGCATCCACCGCGCGTACCTCGACGCGGGCGCCGACATCCTCGAGACGAACACGTTCAACTCGACGGCGGTCGCGATGGCCGACTACGGCATGGCGGCACCTCGCCTACGAGCTGAACGTCGCCGGCGCCCGACTCGCGCGGTCGCGTCGCCGACGACGTTCGAGGCCGCCGATCCCGACCGTCCGCGCTACGTCGCCGGCGTGCTCGGGCCCGACGAACCGCACGGCGTCGATCTCCCCCGACGTGAACGACCCGGGCTTCCGCAACGTGACGTTCGACGAGCTCGTCGCGGCGTACACCGAGGCCGCGAACGGCCTGCTCGACGGCGGCGCCGACATCCTGCTCGTCGAGACGATCTTCGACACGCTGAACGCGAAGGCCGCGCTGTTCGCGATCGAGGAGGTCTTCGACGCGCGCGGCGAGCGCGTGCCGGTCATGATCTCCGGCACGATCACCGACCAGAGCGGCCGCACGCTCACCGGCCAGACGGCCGAAGCGTTCTGGTACTCGATGATGCACGCGCGTCCGCTGTCAGCATCGGGCTCAACTGCGCGCTCGGGCGCCAAGGACCTGCGCCGCCACGTGCAGGAGCTGTCGCGCGTCTCGCGCCGTGCTACGTCACCGCGCACCCGAACGCCGGCCTGCCCAACGAGTTCGGCGGCTACGACGAGACGCCCGGAGGCGATGGCCGACGTGCTGCGCGAGTTCGCCGAGAGCGGGCTCGTGAACATCGTCGGCGGCTGCTGCGGCACGACGCCCGACGCACATCCGCGCGCATCGCCGAGGCGGTGCGCGACGTCGCGCCGCGCGCGCGGCCGGCCGATCGAGCCGCGGCTGCGGCTCTCGGGGCTCGAGCCGGTCGTCGTCGGACCCGACACGAACTTCGTCAACATCGGCGAGCGCACGAACGTCACCGGCTCGCGGCAGTTCGCGAAGCTGATCCTCGCCGGCGACTACGACCAAGGCGCTCGACGTCGCGCGCCAGCAGGTCGAGAGCGGCGCGCAGCTCCTCGACGTCAACATGGACGAGGGGATGCTCGACGCGGAGGCGGCGATGACGACGTTCCTGCGGCCTCGTCGCGCGGAGCCGGACATCGCGCGCGTGCCGGTCATCGTCGACTCGTCGAAGTGGTCGCGTGATCGAGGCGGGGCTCAAGAGCCTGCAGGGCAAGGGCGGTCGTCAACTCGATCTCGCTCAAGGAGGGCGAGGCGGAGTTCGTGCGGCAGGCGACGCTCGTGCGGCGCTACGGCGCGGCCGTCATCGTCATGGCGTTCGACGAGCAGGGGCAGGCCGACACCGTCGAGCGCAAGGTCGACGATCTGCGCGCGCGCCTACCGCATCCTCACCGAGCAGGTCGGCTTCCCGCCCGAGGACATCATCTTCGACCCGAACATCTTCGCCATCGCGACCGGCATCGAGGAGCACGACGGCTACGCGCGTCGCGTACATCGAGGCCGTACGCGCGCATCAAGGCGCAGCTGCCGCACGCGAAGATCATCGGCGGCGTGTCAGCAACGTGTCGCTTCTCGTTCCGCGGCAACGAGCCGGTGCGCAAGGCGATCCACGCCGTGTTCCTGTACCACGCGATCCGCGCCGGGATGGACATGGGCATCGTGAACGCCGGCGCGCTGCCGATCTACGACGACATCGAGCCCGAGCTGCGCGAGCGCGTCGAGGACGTCGTGCTCGCGCCGCCGGCCGGACGCGACCGAGCGGCTGCTCGAGATCGCGGAGCGCTCCGTGAAGGGACAGGCGGACGCCGCGACCGAGCGAGCTCGCGTGGCGCGCGCTGCCCGTCGCGGAGCGGCTGTCGCACGCGCTCGTCCACGGCATCGACGCGTTCGTCGTCGACGACACCGAGGAGGCGCGGCCCGACGGTGTCGCGCGCCCGATCGAGGTGATCGAGGGCCCGCTCATGGCCGGCATGAACGTCGTCGGCGACCTGTTCGGCGCGGGGAAGATGTTCCTGCCGCAGGTCGTGAAGAGCGCGCGCGTCATGAAGAAGGCGGTCGCGCACCTCATCCCGTACATCGAGGCCGAGAAGCTGCGGCGAGCGCGGACGAGCACGCGCCGACGGCGCCGGCCGCGTGCTGCTGGCGACGGTGAAGGGCGACGTGCACGACATCGGCAAGAACATCGTCGGCGTCGTGCTGCAGTGTAACAACTTCGAGGTCATCGACCTCGGCGTCATGGTCCCCGCGGCGACGATCCTCGAGACGCGCGAAGCGCGAGGGCGTCGACATCGATCGGGCTGTCGGGGCTCATCACGCCGTCGCTCGAGGAGATGGCGTTCGTCGCCGGCGAGATGGAGCGCCAGGGCTTCACCGTGCCGCTGCTCATCGGCGGCGCGACGACGTCGAAGGTGCACACCGCGGTGAAGATCGCGCCCGAACTACCGCGGCCCGGTCGTGCACGTGCTCGACGCGTCGCGCGCGGTCGGCGTCGCCGGCGCGCTGCTGAGCGACGGGCTGCGCGACGAGTTCGTGCGCCGACGTGCGCGACGGAGTACGAGGCCGTGCGCGTGAACCGCGCCGGCCGCCGCGACGCCGAGCGGCTGCTGCCGATCGAGCAGGCGCGCGCGGAACCCGGTCGCGATCGACTGGACGCGCGTACGCGCCGCCGGCGCCGACGTTCACGGGCGTGCGCGTGTTCGACGACTATCCGCTCGAGGACCTCGTCGAGCGCATCGACTGGACGCCGTTCTTCCAGACCTGGGAGCTCGCCGGCCACTACCCGGCGATCCTCGACGATCCGGTCGTCGGCGAGGCGGCGCGCAGCGCTGTACGCCGACGCGCGCGCCATGCTCGACCGGATCGTCGCGCGAGCGGCGGCTCACGGCGCGCGCCGTCGTCGGCTTCTGGCCGGCGAACGCGGTCGGCGACGACGTCGCGCTCTACGCCGACGACGCGCGCGCGCGACGCCGCTCGAGCACCGTGCACTTCCTCCGCCAGCAGCTCGACGAAGGGCGACGGCCGCCCGAACTACTGCCTCGCCGACTTCGTCGCGCCGCGGCGACAGCGGGCGTCGCCGACTACATCGGCGGCGTTCGCGGTCACCGCCGGCGTCGGGCTCGACGCGATCGTCGCCGAGTTCGAGGCCGCGCACGACGACTACGTCGTCGATCCTGGCCAAGGCGCTCGCCGACCGGCTGGCGGAGGCGTTCGCCGAGCGGCTGCACGAGCGCGTGCGCGCGCGAGCTGTGGGGCTACGCGCCCGGCGAGGCGCTCGACAACGTGGCGCTCATCCGCGAGCAGTACCGGGGGATCCGCCCGGCGCCCGGCTATCCGGCGTGCCCGGACCACACCGAGAAGGGGCCGCTGTTCGCGCTGCTCGGCGCCGACCGACGCGATCGGCGTGCAGCTCACCGAGAGCTTCGCGATGACGCCGACGGCGGCGGTCAGCGGGTACTACCTGTCGCACCCGGACGCGCGGTACTTCGGCACCGGGAAGATCGGGCGCGACCAGGTCGAGGACTACGCGCGCCGGAAGGGGATCGCCGTGGCCGACGCGGAGCGGTGGCTCCGTCCCGTTCTCGCTGAATGAACGCACGCCCCGGCGCGATGCGCCGGGGCGTGCGTCGTGGCGTGCGTCGTGGCACGCGGAGGAGCGACCGCCAGATGCCCGGGTCGCTCCTCCGCGCTCACGTCATGACGAGCAGGTGCCGTTGCGGCACGTCACGGTGCGCGTGAGCGACCGCGACGTGCCGCCGGCGTTCGTGACCTTGAGCGTCACGGTGTAGGTCCGGTCCACGTTGTCGGCGTAGACGTGGTACGTCCAGCCGTCGCTCTCGGTCTGCGTGCCGCCGTCGCCCCACGTCCACGTCCACGACACCGTGTTGGTCGACGTGCGAGCGTCGAACCCGCAGGCCGTTCGATAGCATACGACGTCGAGGAGCTTCGGGACGGGCGGCGAGGCGACCGTGACAGTGACCGAGCCGCTCTTGCCGCCGGTCGCCGCGGTGATCGTGGCGCTCCCCGGGGCGACGGCCGTCACGACGCCCGACGACGACACGGTCGCGACGCTCGTGTTCGAGCTGGTCCAGGTGATCGTGCGGCCGGTGATGGCACGCCCCGAGGCGTCCTTCGGCGTCGCCGTCGCCGTCGTCGTCTGCCCGACCTCGAGCGACGCGTCGCCGACACTCGCCGTGACCGACGCGACGGTCGCACCGCTCACCGTCACGCTGACCGATCCGCTCTTCCCCTCGCTGGTCGCGGTGATCGTCGCCGACCCGGTCGTCACCCCGGTGACCAGTCCCGACGACGAGACGGTCGCCACGCTGGTGTTCGAGCTCGTCCACGTCACCGTGCGCCCGGTCAGCACCGCTCCCGCGGCGCTCTTCGTCGTCGCCGTCGCCTGCGACGTCTGCGGAACCGTGAGGCTGGCGTCCGCGATCGTCACCGTCACGGTCGCCACGGGGATGGTCACGGTGACCGCCACCGTCCCGCTCTTCCCCCACTCGCCGCCGTGATCGTCGCCGAGCCGGCCGCGACGGCCGTGACGAGACCCGACGACGACACCGTCGCGACGGCCGTGTTCGAGCTCGTCCACGTCACGGTGCGCCCGGTCAGCACGTTGCCGCTCGCGTCCTTGAGCGTCGCCGTCGCCTGCGAGGTCTGCGGGAGCGTCAGACTGGCGTCGCCGATCGCGACGCTCACCGTGGCGACCGGCGCGACGGTGACCGTGACGGTCACCGTGCTGCTCTTTCCCTCACTCGTCGCGGTGATGATCGCCGTGCCTGGCCCGACGGCGGTGACGACTCCGGCGGACGACACCGTGGCGACGCTCGTGTTCGAGCTGCTCCAGGTGACGGGGCGCCCCGTCAGGGCGGCGCCGGAGGCGTCCCTGGGCGTCGCCGTCGCGGCCGCGGTCTGACCTGTCTCGAGACTCGCGTCGGCGATCGCGACGCTCACGGCCGCGACCGGCACCGCCGTCACGGTGACCGTCACCGACCCGCTCTTCCCTTCGCTCGTCGCCGTGATCGTCGCCGACCCCGGCGCGCCGCCGGTGACGACGCCCGACGCCGAGACCGCGGCGACGGCGGTGTTGGAGCTCGACCACGCGATCGCCCGTCCCGTCAGGACGGCGCCGGACGCGTCTTTCAGCGTCGCCGTCGCCGTCGTCGTCTGAGCCGCGGCGATGGTCGCGTTCGCGATCGTCACGGCCACCGTCGCGACAGGGACAGCCGAGACCGTGACCGTCACGGCGGCCGACTTCCCCTCGCTCGTCGCCGTGATGGTCGCCGACCCGGGCGCGACCGCGGTGACGACACCGCTGGCCGATACCGTGGCCACCGCGGCGTTCGACGTCGACCACGTCACGACCCGACCGGTGAGGATGTTCCCGGCGGCGTCCGCGGGTCTCGCGACCGCCGTCGCCGTCTGCCCCGCGACGAAGGTGGTCGTCGGGATCGAGACGGTGATCGTGGCGACCGGGAGTGGTGCCGGCGGCGCCACGGTGAGCGTGGCCGAGCCGCTCTTGCCCTCGCTCGTCGCCGTGATCGACGCCGTGCCGACGGCGACCGCCGTCACGATGCCGACCGGCGAGACGGTGGCCACCGCGGGGTTCGAGCTCGACCAGGCGACGGCGCGGCCCGTCAGCACCGCGCCGCCGGCGTCGGTCAGGGTGGCCGTCGCCGTGGTGGTCTGCAGCGGTCCGAGGCTCCCCGCGGCGAGCGTGACGGCGACGTTGGCCACCGCCGCCGCCGCCGGGGCGGTGACGGTGATCTCGATCGAGTGCGTGCGCCCCTCGCTCGTGGCGGTGAGCACCGTGGTGCCGACCGCCACACCGGTCACGAGGCCGGTCGCGGACACGGTGGCGATGCTCGGGCTCGAGCTCGTCCACGAGACCGGCCGCCCGACGAGCACGTTGCCGAACACGTCACGCGCGGTCACCGACGCCTGGCTCGTGCGCCCGGCCTGCACGCTCTGGCCGGGCAGGTACACGGTCACGTTGGCGATCGGGGCCGGCGGCGGCGCACCGCCCGCCGACCAGCGCTGCGCGACCGACCCGTCGCAGACCTGGAGCACGACGCGGACGTACGACACGTCGGGAACCGCCGCGGCGCAGCTGCCGGTCGCGAGCCGGAGCTCGCCGCTCGCCGTCAGCGTCCACTTCTGCGTGTCCCACCCCGAGCAGGTGTAGTTCCCCAGCGGTTGGCCGACGACCCCGTTGTTGAAGCCGGTGAGGCATCCGGCGGCCGCCGTGAGCGAGATCGTCGCCTGCGTCCCGACCGGTGGCACCGTCCACGTCTGCCCGAGCGACCCACCGACGCACGGCCCGACGGTGTTCAAGGTGAGGTTCTCGGTCATCGACAGGCAGCCGTAGCCGGTCGCGCTGACGAGCGGCGCGCCGCCGCCCGGGATCGTCGGATACGTGACGAGCACGCGCGCGCGTGGCGCGACGACTCCGCCACTCGCCGCGGAGATGGTCGTCAGCCCCGATCCGACGGCGGTGATCGCGCCCGACGCGCTGACGGTCGCCACGTACGGATCCGAGCTCGTCCACGTGACCGGCTGCCCGGCGAGCACGGTACCGGACGCATTCTTGACCGTCACGCTCGCCGTCACCGACTGCGCGACCACGAGCGTCGTGAGCGGCACGCTCATGTCGACGCGCGCGACTGCGCTGGTCGCCGCCGCGTTGCCCAGGAATCCGGTGTAGAGCAACAAGTTCGGCGTGCCGACCGGCAGATCCGTCAGGCCGGCCCGGAACGCGATGGCGTTCGGCGTCGCATTGCTCACGAGCGCCGCGCTGACCTCGGCCGGGCTCGCGGTCGGGTGGAGCTGGAGGTACAGAGCCGCCGCCCCGGTCACGAAGGGCGCCGCCATCGACGTGCCGCTCGACACCCCGGTCGCCGTGGTGCCGCCGATCCAGTCCGACGTGATGTCGAGCCCCGGCGCGAAGAGATCGACGCACGGACCGGTCTTCGAGAAGCCCGCGACGACGTCGCCAGACGCCGACGCGCCGACGGTGATCGCATTGCGCGCGCGTCCGGGCGAGAAGTCACACGCATCGGTCGAGATCCCCTCGACGTTCGCCTGGTTTCCCGCGGCGACGACGTACGTGACGCCAGACGCGATGGACGTCGCGATGGCCTGGTCGAGCGCGTCCGAGGCGCCGACCGAGATGCTCATGTTCGCGACCGCCGGGAGCCGACGATTCGCGGTCACCCAGTCGACGCCGGCGAGGATCGTCGACACCGGCTGCGAGAGGTTGCACGGCAGCACGCGCACGGCGACGAGCGACGCCTGCTTCGCGACGCCGACCCCGGTCCCCGCAGCGATGCCGCCGACGTGCGTCCCGTGTCCGTGGCAGTCGATCCCGGTGCCGTTCGAATCGACGAAATCGGCGCCCAACGACGCGCGGCCGCCGAAATCGGCGTGACCGTAGTTGAGCCCCGTGTCCAGGATGTAGATCGTGACGCCCGCCCCGGTGGCGTTGTAGGTGTAGTTCCCGTCGCCGCCGGCGCGCTGGTCGACGCGGTCGAGCCACCAGGGGACGCCGCTCTGCACCGCCGCGCCGCGCGCCATCTGGTCCTGCTCGACGAACGCGACGTTGGCGTCGTCGGCGATGCGCTGCGCGTACGACTCCGGAATGTTGAGCGTGATCCCCTTGATGGCCGACCCGTACCGCCGTACGACACGCCCGCCGAACTGGGCGAGGATCTGGTCAGCGACGTTGTTCGGATCGGAGATGCTCTCCTTGAACACGACGATGTACTGGTCGGCGATCCACTCGCGCGCCACACCGGCCGTGGGGGGCATCGAGGCCGCGCTCAACAGCTTCGTGGGGTGCCGCTCGATCGGGGCGATCGGCGGCTCGGAGAGGTCGGAGCATGCGAGGCCGACCATCAGGAACGGCACCGCCGCGGAGAGGCGTGCGAACGGCCCGCGCCACGAAGGCGCGCGGGGTGATGAGAACATGAAGCGGGTGCTTGAAGTGAGCGACGGAGGCGGGCTGACCCAGCCGTGGAGCGGCGGTCAGGGTCATCGGCGGGCTACCCACCGACGATTGCAATTACGGCTCAGTCTGTCAAGCAGATTCTTCTCGCGCGTGACCTGGCGCACGCCACGACGCGTCGCTCCCCACTAGCGACTCAGATGGCCGACCGCACGACCCCTTCGAGCAGCGACAGAAGGAAATACGCCACGATCGGCGTGACGTCGATCATCCCGAGCGACGGGATGACCTGGCGCAGCGGATTGAGAATCCAGTCGGTGAGCGCGAACGCCCACCGGATCCACGGCGAGTAGGGGCTGAGCTGGAACCACGACGAGATCACGCGGAGGAGCAGCGCGATCCGCAGGACGCCGAAGGTCCACGAGACGAGCAGCGCCACGAGCCCGCGTGTTCCCCCCGCGGTCGCGGCGAGCATGACGAGCGCCTGCTGTCGGATGAACCCCAGCACGGTGACGAGGACGATGCCGCCGATCACGACCGCGGCCACGCCCCACCACGGGGCGCTCGTCGGCGTCCCGCCGGCCCGCAGCACGCGCCGCTCGACCGGCGCGAACAGGGGGTCGACGTTCGCGCGGACGAAGCGTGCAGGCGCGCCGAACGGGCTGAGCCGACGCGACCGTGCCAGGAACGACAGCGCGGCGAGCGCCGCGGCGACGAGCGCGATCCAGAACACCGCCGTGCGCGCCGTGGCGATGAGGATGTCGAGTACGAGCAGAAACGTGTTCACCGGGCGAAAGCTCGTGGATCGCGGATGGCGCTGGAAGTGGCGCGACCGCGCGTCCCTCCCTAAACGCGGCCGGCCACGGCAGATTGCTCGGCCGTGACCAGCCGGGCGCGTCACGCGTCCGGTGCGTGGACGCGTAGCCTCACCTCAGACGTACCCCGGTGGCAGACACCCTGTTTCGGCACAAGCCGCTCATCGCGGATCGCAAGATCCGCTTCGCACTCGTCGGCTGCGGCCGCATCTCCGGCAATCACGTCGAGGCGCTGGCTCGCCACGCCGACCGCGCCGAGCTCGTCGCCGTGTGCGACGTCGATCAGACGGCGGCCGACGCGGCGGCCGCGCGCACCGGCGCGATCGCCTACACGTCGCTCGACGAGATGCTCGAGCGCACGCGACGCCGACGCCGTCATCCTCACGACGCCGAGCGGGCTGCACCCGCAGCAGGCGATCGAGGTCGCGCGCGCCGGCCGCCACGTCATGACCGAGAAGCCGATGGCGACGCGCTGGGAGGACGGCATGGCGATGGTGCGCGCCTGCGACGAGGCCGGCGTGCGCCTGTTCGTCGTCAAGCAGAACCGCCGCAACGCCACGCTGCAGCTGCTCAAGCGCGCCGTCGAGAAGGAGCGCTTCGGCCGCATCTACATGGTCAACGTCAACGTGTTCTGGACGCGCCCGCAGGCGTACTACGACAGCGCGGCGTGGCGCGGCACGTGGGAGTTCGACGGCGGCGCGTTCATGAACCAGGCGAGCCACTACGTCGACCTGCTCGACTGGCTCGATCGGCCCGGTCGAGAGCGTGCAGGCCTACACGGCCACGCTGGCGCGCAACATCGAGGTCGAGGACACGGGCGTCGTCAGCGTGCGCTGGCGCACCGGCGCGCTCGGCTCGATGAACGTCACGATGCTGACCTACCCGAAGAACCTCGAAGGATCGATCACGATCCTCGGCGAGAAGGGCACCGTGCGCATCGGCGGCGTCGCCGTCAACGAGATCCAGCACTGGGAGTTCGCCGAGCCGGACCCGAGGACGACGCGCTCGTGGAGCAGGCGAGCTACGAGACCACGTCGGTCTACGGCTTCGGCCACCCGCTCTACTACGACAACGTGATCAACGTGCTGCGCGGCGAGGCGGAGCCGGAGACCGACGGCCGCGAGGGGCTCAAGTCGCTCGAGATCGCTGATCGCCGTCTACCTCTCGGCGCGCGACGGCAAGCGCGTCGCGCTGCCGCTGGAGTACTGAGATGGCGGCGAAGATCCACGCGACGGCCATCGTCGACGACGGCGCGCAGCTCGGCGACGAGCACGCGCGTCTGGCACTGGGTGCACGTGTGCGGCGGGGCGCGCATCGGCGCGCGGCTGCTCGCTCGGCCAGAACGTCTACGTCGGCAACGACGTCGTCATCGGCGACAACGTCAAGATCCAGAACAACGTCTCGGTCTACGACGCCGTCACGCTCGAGGACGACGTGTTCTGCGGCCCGAGCATGGTCTTCACCAACGTCTACAACCCGCGCTCGGCGGTCGTCGCGCAAGGACGAGTACCGCGACACACTCGTGAAGCGCGGCGCGACGCTCGGCGCCAACTGCACGATCGTCTGCGGGCGGACGATCGGCGAGTACGCGTTCGTCGGCGCCGGCGCGGTCGTCAACCGCGACGTGCCCGACTACGCCCTGATGGTCGGCGTGCCGGCGCGCCAGATCGGCTGGATGAGCCGCTTCGGCGAACAGCTCGACCTGCCGCTCACCGGCAGCGGTACGACGACGTGCGCCAACACCGGCGCGCGCTACGAACTCGTCGACGGCCGCGTGCGGCACGCCGACCCCTCAGAGCCAGACGCGAAGGCACACGCATGATCGAGAACAAGAGGATCTTCATCACCGGCGGCGCCGGCTTCATCGGGTCCACGCTCGCCGAGCAGCTCATCGACCGCAACCAGGTCGTGCTGTTCGACAACCTCGCGCGCAACTCGCTGAAGGACAAAGCGTTCCGCGGCCACGAGAACCTCAGCCTCATCGAGGGCGACATCCTCGACGTCGAGGCGCTGTCGCGCGCGATGCAGGGGGCCGACGTCGTCGTGCACTGCGCGGCGATCGCCGGCATCGACACGGTCATCAAGAGCCCCGTGCGCACGATGCGCGTGAACATGATCGGCTCGGCGAACGTGCTCGAGGCGGCGGCGAAGCTGTCGCACGTCGACCGCGTCGTCTGCTTCTCGACGACCGAGGTGTTCGGCCAGCAGGCGTTCCGCTCGCAGGAGACCGACAACACGGTCATGGGACGCGTCGGCGAGGCGCGGTGGACCTACGCGGTCAGCAAGCTCGCCGAAGAGCATCTCGCGATCTCGTACTACAAGGAGCTCGGGCTGCCGACGTCGGTCGTCCGCCCGTTCAACGTCTACGGCCCGGGGCAGATCGGGGAAGGCGCGATCCGCACGTTCATCCAGCGCGCCGTGCGCAACGAGCCGATCCAGATCCACGGCGACGGCACGCAGATCCGGGCCTGGTGCTACGTCGACGACATGGTGAACGGCGTGCTGCTCGCGATGGCGCACCCGCGCGCGGTCGGCGAGTCGTTCAACATCGGCAACCAGCGCGCGGTGACGACGATCTACGGCCTCGCGAGCGCCGTCGTCCGCGTGCTCGGCTCGACGTCGCCGATCGAGTTCATCCGCCGTGACTACGCCGACGTCGAGCTGCGCATCCCCGCCGTGGAGAAGGCGCGCGAGCTGCTCGGCTTCGAGGCCCAGGTCGACCTCGAGGAAGGGATCCAGCGCGCGGCGGTCTTCTACCGGGCGCAGATGGACGAGGAGGCCGGCGCAGCGGCCGCCGCGCTCGCTCCCGTCGAGGCCGCGGTCGCGTGATCCGGCTGACGCGCCCGTCGATCGAGGCGGACGACCTCGAGGCCGTGCGTGAGGCGATCGCGTCCGGCTACCTGGTGCAGGGGCCGCGCGTCGCGGCGTTCGAGCAGGCCGTCGCCGACCTCGTGGGCACGCGGCACGCCGTGGCGGTCACGAACTGCACGGCGGCGTTGCAGATGGCGCTCATGGCCGTCGACGTCGGCCCCGGCGACGTCGTGGTCGTCGGCGCGTACTCGTGGCCGACGACGGCGAACGTCGTCGAGCTGTGCGGCGCGCAGCCGGTGTTCGTCGACGTCGATCCGCACACGTTCAACATCGACCCCGACGCGCTCGAGGAGACGCTCGCGCGCCTCGCGCGGTCGCCGGAGCTCGTGAAGCGCCTGAAGGCGATCGTTCCGATCCACACGTTCGGACAGACGGCCGACCTGCCCCGCATCGCGGCGCTCGCCGAGCGCTACGGCGTCCCGGTGATCGAGGACGCGGCGTGCGCGTTAGGCGCCTCGCTCGGCGGGCGGCAGGCCGGCGCGTGGGGCGCGATGGGGTGCTTCAGCTTCCATCCGCGCAAGGCGGTCACGACGGGGGAAGGGGGCGCCATCACCACGAACGATGAACGCCTCGCCCGCTATCTCCGTGCGCTTCGCAATCACGGCCAGGACTTCGATGCCGGCGCGCCCGACCAGTTCGTCATGCCCGGCTTCAACAATCGCATGACGGAGTTCCAGGCGGCGTTGGGCGTCACGCAGATGACGAAGGTCGCGCGCATCAACGCGGCGCGCCGCGCGCTCGCGGCGCGCTACGACGCCCTGCTCGACCCGGCGCTCGAGCGGCGCGGTGCGCGCGCGCCCGACGAGCGGCACGTCTTTCAATCGTACGTCGTACTGCTTCCCGCGGAGCTCGCCGCGCGGCGCGCGTCGATCATCGCGGCCATGCGCGACCGGGGCGTCGAGGCGCAGGTGGGGACGTACCACATGCCGCTCATCACCTACTACCGATCGAAGTACGGACATCGCGTCGGCGACTTTCCGGTGTGCGACGACGTCGCGGCGCGGGCGCTGACCCTCCCGCTGTACGAGGGGATGACCGAGGCGGAGCTCACAGAGGTGGCGAGCGTGGCGAGCGCGGTGCTCGACGGCGAGAGCGTCGGCGCGCACTGACGTCGCGGCGCGACGACGCCGAGCGTCAGTCGGCGTCGTCGCGCAGCGGCGGGAGCTGCCGGACGACCCGCGCCGGGTTGCCGGCGACGACCGTGTACGGCGGGACGTCGCGCGTGACGACCGCACCGGCGCCGACGACCGCTCCGCGGCCGATGGTGACGCCGGCCAGGATGACGCACCCCGTGCCGAGCCACGCGTCATCGTCGATGCGCACCGGCGCCGTCACGGACAGGCGCTCTCGCACCTCGGCGAGTTCTGCCAGACGCGAGTTGTTCGGCCACGACGACGCGACGATCGTGACGTTGTGCGCGATGGCCACGCGCGCGCCGAACCGCACGAGCCCGGCGAAGTCGTCGTAGAGCACGAGATTCGCGTTGACATAGGTGCCGTCGCCGATCTCGACGCCGCTCGCGACGAAGAGCAGGCGCCTGAGCCGTCCATCGGGATGATTGATGGCGAGCCAGCGCACGATCTTCCTCGGCAGCTCCGCGCACCGCGCCTCGACCTCGGCGTCCGTGAGCAGATCGTACCCGAGCAGCAGTTCGGTCACGACGGCCGCACGGGCCGCGATCTCAGGACGCATGCGCGTCGTCGTGCCGCTCGGGGCCGAGGAGGGAGAACGGGACGACGAAGCGCGACGGATACTCCTCGACGATCGTCGAGGGCGATGCGCCGAGCAGCCGGTCCGCAGCCGGCCCCGGACGGACGCGCCCCAGGTACCACTGCGGTCGCTCGCTCGCGCCCCACCGCGCCTTGTACTTGTACACCCCTTCGCGGCCCGGGCTCGACTGCCAGTTGAACCACTGCAGCCCGCGCGCGGCGAACGATCGGAACGCCGTCGCGAGCAGCAGATTGTTCGGAGTGAGCAGCCGCGTGTCCTCGTCGTTCATGTCGTACGCCGACGAGAAGTAGTCCACCACGTCGCCCCCGACGAGGAAGAGCGATCCGCCGAGGAGGCGGGATCCCATCGTGGCTGCCCAGAACTCGACGACGCCGGCAGCGCGCCCGCGTTCGAACGTCTCGCGGTGAAACGCCTCGTCGAGCGGACGCGCGCCGATCTGCGCATATCGTTCGCGATAGATCACGAGCCAGCGTTCGAAGACGGCGGGGTCATCGCAGGGAGCGGCGCTGACGCCCGCCATCGTGGCGCGCTCGACCGGTCGCGCGATCGCGCCCCGCCGTTTCCCGGACAGCTGCTCGATCGGGTGCGGATCGAGCGGCTGCACCTGCGCGAAGTTCTCGAACCGATACCCGCCGACGCGGCACGCCGCTTCGACGGCACCGAGCGCCGTCGTGCTCGCGAACGGAGAGAGGCCGACACCGACGGCCGCGGCGTCGTGGCCGGCCGCGAACTCCTCGAGCCACGCGACGGCCGTCGCAGCCGCCTCCTCGTCGTCGACGAGCAGCGCGGGGCCTCCGTAGGAGACGAACGGCAGCGACGTGACCACGACGCCCGCCGGGCCGCGCTTGGCGACCGCGAGCAGCCACGCGACGAGCGCGTCCCCGCGAAACACCGCGACGCCATCCGCGTGCTCGCCGAGTGCCGTGAGGATGTCGAGCCACACAGGATGATGCTGGCCGAGCACGCCCGGGCGGCGGCACGCCGCTTCGACTTCAGCCCGGGCAGCGCGGATGGGGCGGGTGACGCACGGCGCGCGAAGGGTCATGCCAGAGACTGGACAGGCGAGCAGGAGATCGGAACGAGCGCGAACGTTTCGGGACGGCAGCTCATAAGTGCAGCTCCACCAGCGGCGCCGCGACTCCGGTCGTCGACGCCCGCGCGTGCGGGCGTCGCCCTCTCACCATCGCGGTCGTGAGTGCACGCAGGCGCGCTGCCTGGATGTCGAAGTTGAACTCCTGCTCGGCGAGCGCACGGCTTCGCCGCTTCCACGTCTGCACCTGCTCCGGATGGTCGACGCAGTAGCGGAGCGCCCGCACGATCGTCGCCTCGCTGCATCCGTCCATCGTCATGCCGACACCGTGCTCGCGCGTGAACGGATCGAGGACGTACGACGCGCTCGACAGCAGGGCGAGCCCCGACGCCAGGTTCTCGTAGGTCTTGAACCCCATGTTGAACCGATGATTCGCGGAGTCGGGACAGGTCACGTTGACCCCGACGTCGAACTCCGTGCCGGCCTCCGCGAGCCGGTCCACGGGGAGCGGGTCGAGCATGCGCACGCGGTCGGAGAGCCCTTCTCGCTCGATCAGCTCTGCGATCGTCGAGGCGAGCGGCCCGATCCCGCGGATGGCGAGCGACGCGCCGTCGACGCTCCGCATCGCGCGCACCAGGTTCTCGATCCCGCGCCCGCGCTGCAATCCGCCGTGATAGTAGAACCGCATCGGCGTGTGCGGCTCCGGACGCGCTGCGGCGGCCGGGAGCTGCGGGCAGACGAGAATCTGTGCCGTCGCAGCGCGCGAGATGCCGTACCGGCGCACGAGGATCGCCCCCGTCTTCACGTGCGGAACGATCGACGAGTAGGCCCGCCGCACGCCGAACTGCTCGATGGCCGCGAGTGTGAGGCTGTGACTCGGCGAGTAGTCGTCGAACTGCTTCGGCCAGATCTCGTACATGTAGTAGCCGAACCGGCACCGCCACAGCTTCGAGAGCATCCACCCCGCCACGAGGACGTCCGCGTCGATCGCATAGATGGCGTCGGCGCGGATCGAACGCAGGTGCGTGAACGCCGTCAGCGCGTCGGAGACGTGGGTGCGGATCACCCCCCACGCGACTCGGCGAGGCGGCGCAGCGGGGGCGTCGTCGCGCACCGCCGCCGCCGGTCCGACCGCCTCGCCGTCGGCCGACGTGGCGCGCCCCGTGAGGCGTCGACGGATCGATCGGAGCAGCGCGCGCGCGCGCAGCGCGACGTTGCCGTCGTGCGGCCCGAAGATGGTCGTGGCGTGAATGCCGGGGATCGCGGCCTCGGTGGCTTCGGGGTCGGCGCAGGCCACCGTCACGCGGTACTCGGGCATCAGGGCGCGCGCGAACATCGCGATCACCGGGTTCCGCGCGGCGGGCATGTTCGCGATCAGGAGGACGTGCTGCGGCTTCTTCATCGAGGTCGGGTGGCGCGGGATGGCGCGGTCGTCAGGCGCCGCGCGTCGCGAGGCGGAAGCGCTTCACGAGCGTCCCGCGGATCGGCGAGACGAGCACGAGCGCGGTGGCGAACACGATGAGCGCGGCGGTCTTGATCGCGACCGCTTCCACGAGTCCGCGCCCCGCGGTCACGCGCTGCAGCATGAGTCCTGCGGCGAGCGTCGCTCCAGGCACCGCGACCGTCAGCCACGAGCGGTACGGGATGGGATAGAGTCGCTGCGAGCGCCACAACAGGTACAGGGGGAGGATCGCCTGCGACAGCAGCGTCGCGATCGCCGCGCCGACGCGGCCGTACGGAGGGATGAGCGCGAAGTTGAGCGCGACGTTCGCGACGGCGGCGAGCGCGAACGCGTGCAGCAGCGGTCGCGTGTCGCGCGCGAGCATCGCACCGAGGCCGGTGATCTGGAACAGCCCGGCCATCACGTAGCCGACGGCGATCCACGGCACCACGTTCGCCGCCGCGTAGTAGCGCGCGGTCGCGAGCAGGCGGAGCGCCTCGGGCGCGAACGCGGAGAGCCCGAGGGCGAGGAAGCACGACCCGGCGAGAAACAGCTCCATCACGACCGCGTACGTCCGCCGCGCGTCCGGCTGGTCCTTGATCGAGAACGCGAACGCGCTCCACGCGTTCTGGAAGGCCTGCGTGACGAGCGTCAACGACGCGCCGATCGCGATCCCGATCGAGTAGAGCCCGACCTCGTCGACGCTCCAGTACTCGGCCACGAAGTAGCGGTCGACGAGGGCGATGGTCCACGAGAACAGGGCGGTCGGCACCATCGGGAGCGAGTAGCGCAGCATCGAGCGGAGCAGCGGCAGCTGAAAGCCGCGCGGTGCGATCCACGCGCCGACGAGTCGCACCGCGACGATTCCGATCACGAGGCGAGTCAGCAGGATCGACAGGTAGTTCCCGAGAATCCCGAGCCGGAGCTTGAGCACGAAGACGAGCGTCAGCGTCAGCGAGAGCCCGGAGGAGAGCAGCATCGTGCCGAGCGCCCGCCACGGACGGCGGTGCATCCGCGCGTGGTTCGTCACGACCGTCTCGAACGCCGACAGTGGCAGCGCAGCGACGGCGACCATGAGGAGGGTGTGGGCGTCGGGGCGGCCGGTGAGCGACCGGACGGCCGTCCCGCCGAACAACGCCACGCCGCAGGCGAGCACGGTGGCGAACACGAGTTGCGTCCAGAACCAGGTCGCGACCGCGGCGCGCTGCTCGTCCTCGTTCGTCGTGTCGTAGAACCAGCGAAACGCCGCCGAATCGAGCGCGAGGACGGCGAGCGGTGCGAGCACCGCGACCGTGCTGTCGATGAGGCTCAGCGCGCCGTAGTCCGCCGGGATGAACACCCGCGTGTACAACGGCGTGAGGAAGATCGAGACGAGCCGCTGCGCGAGTGGCGCGATGCCGTAGATCGCGCTCTCCGACGCCAACTGGCCCAGTCGTGCCCGAATGCTCATGACGAGATCGGGACGACGGGCGAGAGGGGTCGAGGTCGGGACATGCGGCGCGGGGGCACGAGGCGGAACGAGGACGGCGAGGAATCTTAATCGTCGAGGGAGCGCGCATTCGCGTCGCCCCGGGTCACCACCGCTGAGACGAGCCGTCGAGCGCCGCGCAACGCCTGCTCGCCGCCCCGATCGGGAGCCGTGGCGCGGGCCGTCCAGTAGATCGCAGGGACCGCGAGCGCCGCGAGCCACACCGCGCTGATGACCGGCGCGAGGGAGGAGTCGAGCGACGGGATACCCGTGATCGTCGCCCACGCGATGGAGGGGCCGAGGCGCAGCACGGCTCGGCGGGTGGCCGACCGCGTGTGAATCGAGAGGCGCAGCGCGTCCCCGTCGGCTTCACCACGGATCGTGTAGCGTTCCCCGGTGTCGGTCGCGGCCGGAATCGCGTCGCGCACCGTCAGCCACAACGGACGGAGGCTCGCCGCACGCCCGCGGAGCGCGGTGCCGAGTATCGCGTCGCGACCGCGCACGCCGAGGATGAACGACGGCGTCGTGTCGCCCGGGCGGTGCACGAAGAGGAGGGGATGGAACCGCGCGCTGCCGCCATCGCCGACGGCGGACACCGTCGCCTCGAACCTCGCACCGACCGGTGTCCTGACGATCACGGGACCGGAGCTCCGGTGCGGGATGCGGTGGCCGTTCACGACCACCGTGTCGACGGTTCCGGCGAACCAGCCGAACGCTGGCGCGGACGGAAGCTCGCCGACGACAGAGGGAAAGGGTGTCGTGTCGAGCCGCCGCGTCGTCGCCCACGCCGCGCCTGCGACCGTCGCCGCCCACACGCCGGCCGCAGCCACGGCGAGCCGGCGCGCCAGCACGCGGTCCGGCGCCAGCAGGCGCTCGGCGTGGGACGCGACCACGGCGCCGACGAGCGCGCCGAGCGAGTTCGTCAGGAAGTCGCTCAGCGTCCCGAACCGTCCCACGATGACGAAGAATTGCGCCAGCTCGATCACCAGCGAGGTCGCCGCACCGAGCAGCAGCGCCGTGCTGACGCCGAGCCCCCCGAGTCGGAGGCCGACGCCGAGCGGAAGGAAGAGCAGCACGTTCGCGATGATGTCCGCTCCGCCGTTCGACCCGCAGACGATGCACATCGGTGGAACGCGCAGGCGGGCGTCTCCAGGCTGCGGCATCAGCGTGAGCCAGCAGATCACCGTCAGCCCCGCGACAGCCAGCCCCCGCCCTGCTGCACGCAGCCGCCTACCCGCTGCGTGTGACCATCGGTGTCGCACGCCCGCTACTTGCCCGAGTTCCATTGCCATACCAGTTTCAGACGCCGAACCCGCCGTGGACGCCTGACGTGTCCTGTCCTGGCGGACCGGCGGTGTTGGTCGCACGGCGCGTTGCGTCGCCGCGCCATGAGGCGTCCATCTGTCGGCACCGACCGGAATGATTCCGGTCGTACCCCGTGCGCGGTGTCGCGGCCGAGCGCCGACACCAACTTCTTTCCTCTCCGGCAGGGTCTCCGTGTTATCGGACGAGAATATCTCCCGCGTCGCGCAGGCGCTCTATCCCGTCGCGTTCCTGCTGGTCATGATTCCGCTGCTCGACCTGGGCATTCGTACGTTCCCGCCGCAGCCGGGGTCGCTGCAGTGGCGGTTCGTCTTCGCCGGCCAGTTGCTCGGCAGCATCGGAACGATGCTGCTCGGGACCGGACTGCTCGCGTTCTTCTCGGCGCTGCGGGGCAATCGGACCGCCTTGCGCATTATCGGGTATGTGTCGTTCGTCGTCGCGGCGCTGCTGATCGCGCTGCTCGTGCTGTTCGCCCTCGACGCCCTCCAGATGCGGCAGCTCGCCGGCATCAACGCCAAGCGCACGATCTTCCTGTCGTCGCTCGGCGCTGGCGTCGCGGGCGTCATCGGGATCGTCGCGCTCATCTCGATCGGCCGCGGCACGCTGGCCGTGTCGCGCGGCGCGTCGGCGACGACCGCGCGCCGCACGCGCCCAGCCGCCTCGACGCTCGTCGTCGCGAGCCAGGGCTCGGGCGACAGCGTGTAAACGGACGGTCTGACTTTTTTCCCCGAGCCATTCGGCATGTCCACACAGGTCGGCGCGGTCGCGCCGAATGCGCTGTCGTCCGGCACGTCCGGCGCGGCATCGATCGGCGCGGTGGCGACCGATGCCTCCGCGCTGACGTCGGCCGGCGGCGCGACGGCGCCTGGCGCCTCGTCCTCGCGCGCGATCGCGTTCCGCATGCCGTCGCCGTCCGTGCTCGTGATGGCGGCGCTCTTCGCGTGGCTCTACGCGCGGCCGATGTACCTCCTCGGACGCGACTGGTGGAACAACCCGGAGGCTGGACACGGGCTGCTGCTCGCGCCGCTCGCGCTCTGGTTCGCGTGGAAGAGCGGCATCCACCCGGACGCGCGGCCGAACCGGCTCGTGGGCTTCGCGCTGATCCTCGGCGGCGTGTTCTTTCGCTACGTGTCGGACCTCGCCGCCGAGCTGTTCACGATGCGCGGCTCGATGCTGATGGCGGCGGCCGGGCTCGTCGTCGTGGTACTTCGGCTTCCGGCAGCTGCTGCGCTGGTGGCTGCCGTTCACGCTGCTCGCGCTGTCGATCCCGCTCCCCGAGCTGATCCTCAGCCGCATCGCGCTGCCGCTGCAGTTCATGGCGTCGAAGATCGGCGCGGCGCTGCTCGCGTGGCGCGAGATCCCGGTGCTGCTGACCGGGAACGTCATCCGCATCCCCGGCCACGAGCTGTTCGTCGCCGAGGCGTGCAGCGGGCTCCGCTCGCTCACCGCGCTGCTCAGCCTCGGCGTCCTGCTCGGCGCGATCACGCTCGCGTACCCGATCAGCCGCGCTCCTGCTGCTCGCGTCGGCCATCCCGGTGGCGATCGTGCTGAACGGCTTCCGCGTGTTCCTGACCGGCTTCCTCGTCTCGTTCGTCGATCCGAAGCTCGGCGAGGGCTTCATGCACCTCACCGAGGGGTGGCTGATCTTCCTCGTCGCGTTCGTGATCCTCGGCGGCGTCGCCTGGGGGTGTCGGCGGTCGAGCGCTGGTGGCAGCATCGCAACGATCCGAAGCCGCCGGCCGACGACTCGGACGATTTCGACGACTCGGCGGAGTTCGAGGCGGGGATGGCTCATGCGTGACGCGTCTCGCTTCGTGCCGGCCGCGCTGCTCGGCGTCGGCTGCCTGCATGATCTCCGGCGTGCGCGAGCAGAAGCGGTGCCGCCGCTCGGTCGGCGATGAGCGGCGCTCGACGTCGCGGTGCCCGGCTACGCGACGCGCGACACGTCGATCGACGCCGACGAGCAGCGGATCGCCGGGATGAGCGACTACGTATCGCTCCGCGCTGTTCCAGCGCGACACGGCCGGCTCGGCGGGTTCAGCATCTACGTCGGGTACTACGAGCATCAGGTGCAGGGGAAGACGATCCACTCGCCGAAGAACTGCCTGCCGGGCGCCGGCTGGGAGGCGCTCGAGCGCCACCGTGCAGCCCGTCGCCGTCGGCGGTCGCGACGCACCCGGTCAACCGCTACCTGCTCGCGAACAAGGGGCCCAGGCGCTGGTGTACTACTGGTACCAGGGCCGCGGCCGGATCGAGGCGAACGAGTACAGGTGAAGTGGAACCTGCTGCACGACGCGGCGATGTACGGGCGGACCGAGGAGGCGCTCGTCCGCATCGTCGTCCCGATCGACCCGGACGCGCTCCACACCACCGGACCGGCGGCCACCTACGCCGCGGCCGACTCGCTCGCCACGCGCATCACGCGCCAGCTCATCCCCACCGTCGCGAACGCGATTCCGACGAGCCCGGCGGGCTGATCGACCTCCGACCGTTTTCTCGTGCGATTGCTCCACGTAGTCGGCGCGCGGCCGAATTTCCCGAAGCTCGCGCCCGTTCACCGCGCTGCCCGCGCGCGTGGCCTCGACCAGATCGTCGTTCACACCGGACAGCACTACGACGAATCGCTCTCGTCCGGGTTCTTTCGCGATCTCGGCATTCCTGCCCCTGACATCAATCTGACGGTCGGCTCCGCGTCGCATGCCGTGCAGACGGCGCGCATCATGGAGCGCATCGAGCCCGTCATCGCCGAGCAGCGGCCCGACTGGGTCGTCGTGTACGGCGACGTCAACTCGACGATGGCCGCGGCGATCGTCGCGTCGAAGCTGGGCGTGCGGATCGCGCACGTCGAGGCGGGGTTGCGGAGCCACGATCGCACCATGCCGGAGGAGATCAACCGGCTCGTCACCGATCGTCTCTCCGACCTGCTCCTGACCCCGTCGCGCGACGCCGACGAGGGGCTCCGCGGCGGAGGGTGAGCCGGACAGCGAGATCGTCTTCGTCGGCAACGTGATGGTCGACTCGCTGCTCCACGCGCTTCCGACCGCCCGCGCGACGGGTTTTCGCGCGAAGCTCGGATTCGACGACGGCGAACCCGTGGTCGTGACGCTGCACCGGCCGTCGAACGTGGACGACCCGGCACGCCTCGCCCGCATCGCGCTCGCGTTGCGCGAGATCGCGGCGGATGCCCCCGTCGTGTTCCCGGCCCACCCGCGAACGCGGCAGCGGCTCGCCGCGACCAACGTGGATCTCGGGAACGTCACGGTGCTCGATCCGGTGACGTACTTCGAGATGCTCGACCTGACGGCCGGCGCGCGCGCCGTCGTGACGGATTCCGGCGGCCTCCAGGAGGAGACGACCGTGCTCGGCGTGCCGTGCTTCACGGTACGGTACAACACCGAGCGGCCGGTCACGATCACGGACGGAACGAACATGTTGACGCCCGAGCCCGAGGACGTTCCGCCGCTCGTGCGGACCGCACGCCGCCCAGCCGACCCGCGACGCCCGGAAGGGTGGGACGGTTCCGCCGGTGAGCGCGTCGTGGACGCGCTCACGACGCGCTAGCGACGGCGTGGGAGCGAGCGCCGTGTCGCAGCGCGGTCGAGGCGTTGCGCCCGAACCCTTCCACGTCAGCGCGGCCGAGCATCCGGCTCCGGCCCGCCGACTCCTACTCGTCTCGGCGCACTTCCCGCCGTCGTCGGCGGTCGGCGCACTGCGATGGGAGAAGATGGCGCACGTCGCGGTCGAGCGCGGCTGGGGCGTCGACGTGTTGTGCGCGGACCCGGCGGATGCGGTGTCGCCAGACAGCAGCCGGCTCGCCGATCTGCCGCCGCATGTCCGTGTGTTCACGCTGCCGCGCTATCGACCCGCTGCGGGCGACGGGGCGGTCGAGCAACTCCTGCGAGCGGCCTGGGCGTGGCGGCGACAGGCGGCGCCGGGCGGCGCCGTGCAGACCGCAGCCGCGCCAGCATCGTCGGCACCGCGCGCTGCCGGGAGCACGGAACAGGGCGTGCCGCGCGAACAGGCGCTCGCCCCGTGGCAGGGCGTGCTCGGACTTCGCCGCGCCTACTTCTCGTCGCGGTGGCAGCGAAGCGTCGAGGACGCGGCGGCGAGCGCGGCAGCGCTCGGGCTGCGGGTGGCCGACGGCTCACACCGCCTCGTCGTCACGTCGGGACCTCCTCACTTCGCGCACCTCGCGGGCGCCAGTCTCTCCCGGTCGCTCGGCATTCCGTTCGTGATGGACATGCGCGACCCCTGGAGTCTGGGCGAGCGATTCGCCGTCGACCTCGGCAGCACCGTGTTCGCGCGCGACTCGATACGCAATGAACGACGCGCGGTCGCCGGTGCGTCGCTCGTGGTCTGCAACACCGAGCTTGCGTCGCAGGCGCTGCGCGGCGCGCACCCCGACGCTGCCTCGCGGGTGATCACGGTGATGAACGGCGCCGACGACGAGCCGCTCCCGGCACCGACCGAGCGCGGCGCGTTCGTGCTGGCCTACGCGGGTGCGATCTACTTCGATCGCGACCCAGCCCCGCTGTTCCGCGCGATCCGCCGCGTCGTCGACGACCTCGGCCTCTCCCCATCCGAGCTCCGAGCGGAGTTCATGGGACCGATCGATCCGTCGCCCGACGCCCTGCACGCGCTGGCGCTCGAGCTCGGACTCACCGACTACGTGCGCCATCATGCAGCGCGTCCGCGTCGCGAGGCATTGCAGTTCCTCGCCAACGCGACGATGCTCGTCTCGCTGCCACAGGACACCGAGACGGCGATCCCGTCGAAGGTCTTCGAGTACTCGCGGTTCGACGCATGGTTGCTCGCCCTCGCACGCCCTGGCAGCGCGACCGCACTCGTCCTCGACGGAAGCGCCGCCGACGTCGTGGCCCCCGACGACGCGGAGCGGCTCGCGTCGGTCATTCGACGCCGCGTCGAGGAGCACAGAGCCGGGATGCGCCCGGTGGCCGTGGGCGGCGACGGGCGCTTCAGTCGCCGCCGGCAGGCGACGATACTCTTCGATCGGATAGAATCGCTGGTCGGCTGACGCCGACGGCGATCCACGCACGTGCGCATTCGTCTCGGCTGGAGCGGTTCCACCGAGATCGATTGACAAAGGCAAACCCGCCGAAAGGCGGGGACGCAAAGCTACGGGGCTACCGCGCGTGCGATCGATCGCATGCGCCACGCTCGCCGGGCCGCCAAACGATCCACGGTCGGAGCTTCAGTTGCCGGACTTTCGTCGCCAGTCTCGCGGTGCGCATCGATTCGGGCGCGCGGCGCGCGCGCTTCGCACGGCGGCGCTCCCTCTCGCCGCTCTGCTATCGGCGTGCGAGAGCGAAGCGCCGCTCGCGGTGCGCGAGCGGGACGCGGGCCGCCCCGCGGTCGCCTCCGGGACGCCGCTCCGCATCGATGCGTCGGCCGCGTCGATCGCGGTCGGCACCGCCGGCACGCTGCACGCGCTGCGCCTCGACGCCAGCGGGTCACTCTCGACCGCGCACGCCGAATGGCGCAGTGCCACCCCGACGGTCGCCGCCGTCGCGAACGATGGATCGGTGTTCGGCCTCGCGCCCGGCGTGGCGGTGATCTGGGCGATCGTCGCCGGCGACAGTGTCGCGACGGCGGTAGACGTCGGCGCCACGGGTACGGGCGCCGCGCGCCGCGCGCTGGCGCCGAGCGGGGGGGCGTTCAGCACGAATGGTGTTGCACCAGTCAAATGGTTGGGGCTATCTTCGGCCGCAACTCGGATGACGGCGGGGCAGGCGTTTCAGTTCGTCGCTCGGCCGGTCGATCAGAACGGGCGGGACATCCTGCCGGCACCACGGTTCATCTGGCGATCGTCAGCTCCTGGCATCGCCTCGATCGACTCGGTGGGACGGGTCACGGCATTGACCCCGGGTCAGACATTTGTTTCCGTTCTGCTTGCTGCGGATACGACCGGTCCGCGCGCGATGTTGTCCGTGACCGTCGTTCCTGCCGCCGGCGGTACGACCGGTTCGCTCTTCGTAACTCCCTCCTCCGGTAGGCTGCGAGTCGGCGACTCGCTGCGAGTGACCGCGGCCGCCCTGACGCTTCAGGGCGCCTTCCTGCCCGGTCGGCCCGTCACATATACGTCGTCGGACACACGAGTGGTCACCACCGTCGGAACAGGGATTCTCAAGGCCGTCGGAGTCGGTTCGGCGATCGTGCTCGCGGCGTGCGACGGATACTCGCAGATCATTCCGGTCGCCGTGGAGAGTGACCCGATCGTCGTGTCCGCGCCGGCGCCGACGCAGGGAGAGGTCGGGGCCGACGACAGCGGCATCTCGATCGATGGGTCGTCGGTCGTGATGATCACGGGTGACAGCGTGCAGCTCGCGGCGACGGTCATCCGCGGCGCGGTGCGAAGCGCACTGCCGCCGACCGCTTCCTGGGTCTCGTCGGACCCGGCGGTTGCCGTCGTGCGAGGGACAGGGCTGGTCGTCGCGGTCGGAGCCGGGGCGGCCCGTGTCGCCGTGTCGTCGAACGGATCGGTCGCGGGGATCGACGTCACTGTGACGTCGCGTGCGGTGACGCCGCCCCCCGCAGTGCCTGCGACACCCGAGACGCCGGCCGCGCCGGCCGCGCCGGCCACGCCGGCCACGCCCGCGCCGGCCACGCCCGCGCCGGCCACGCCCGCGCCGGCCACGCCCGCGCCGGCCGCGCCCACGCCCGCCACCCCTGCGCCGGCCACGCCCGCGCCCGCCACCCCTGCGCCTGCCACGCCCGCGCCGAGCGACTCAGCTGCGCCGCGACCCGACACGACATCCGCGACCACGCCGAGCGGCGGAACGTCCGGCGCGGGCAGCAGCGGTGGCGCGAGCGGTGGGTCCGGCGGTGCCGCCGGCGGGAGTGGTGGGAGTGTGGGAAGCGGCGCCGGTGGCGCGAGCACCCCGCCGCCGTTGGTCGGTGGCATCCGCATTCCGTTGACCGTCCGGCGCTTCGATGGCGGGTCCGGACGGGTGCTGGTCTCGAACGGCATTCCGCTTCTCGAGGGCGTCGTGCGAACGAGCGACCTCGCCCAGATCCACGTGCTCGTCAACGGCGTCGAGCAGCCGATCGCCGTCCGCGCGCTCAGCGGGCGCTTCAGCAGCGGTTCGCTGCGCTCGATTCTCGTGCAGTTCACCTACGACGTCCCGAACGCGCGCGAGATCGGAGGCGTGCTCGTGATCGGCGCGGGGCAGCGGAATGTCGCCACGGTCGCCGAAGTCGCCGCGCCGTCGATACCAGCGGCGGCTGCGCTGCCGACGGACCCAGCGTATCTAATCGCGTCGCGGTGGGGCGGCACACTGTACGCCTCGACGACCCGAGCGCCGAGCGCGCTCGCGGCGCAGTTCGATACCGACTACGTGCGTCTGGAGCTCGGCGACTGGGCGCGCTGCGGTGTGAAGTGGGACTGCGCGCGCACGGCTGGGTACGACCGCCCGTTCATTCTGTATCAGCAGTGGCTCCGGACCGGCGACCCCGCATACTGGTATCGCGCGACGGCGACGGCGGACG
Organism: uncultured Gemmatimonadaceae bacterium; assembly: GCA_963843845.1. Taxonomy (GTDB): domain Bacteria; phylum Gemmatimonadota; class Gemmatimonadetes; order Gemmatimonadales; family Gemmatimonadaceae; genus Gemmatirosa. Next base: position 1,228,841 of record CAWJMB010000002.1, read on the forward strand.
ACTACATCACGCGGTACATCGTGGTGAACGGCGGTCCGACGCCGTGGTGGAGTAACTCGGAAGGGGTCGCGCTCCACTATTGGGCGACGGGACGCGAGGCGAGCCGCTACCAGCTGCGCAAGATGGCAGAGACGCTGGCGTGGATGGCGCGCCCCGGGATGGGTTACGAGATGAATGGAACGCTCGGCGACGACCGCATGCGCGCGAAGATCCTGACGGCGGCGATCGACGCGGCGCGGCTCGACATCTCGACGCAGCCGAGCGATGCGACGCACTACTACACGCAGAACGACGGCGTGCCGTACTACGCGTCGTTCCTCACGCCGTCCACGCTCTCGCGCTGGGTCACGGACATCCTGTCGACGCAGCGCGCCAACGGGATGTTCGGAGGGGCCTACTACGGCGGCGGGCAGAGCAACTACATGGTCGGGATGCTGTTGAGCGCCCTCGTTCGGTATCACGAGGAGGTGTCGCCGGATCAGCGGATTCTGGCCGCGGTGAAGAAGTCGCTCGACGACCTGTGGGCGAATGAGTGGGACGCGACCGAGCGCGGATTCCAGTACCACAGCCTGCGCGGAACGGACGAAGGAGGTCGGATCGCCGCCACAGCGTCGCCGCAGCCGGGGCTCAACGCGTTCATCTTCCTCCCCGCAGCGTGGTACTACCACATGACCGGCGACACGCGCTACAGTGACATGGGCGACGAGATGCTCCGGGGCCTCGCCTCGCCAGGCTCGCGGGATTGGTGGAACGCGTCCGGGAAGGCGTTCGATCAGGCGTTCTACCGTATCTTCAACGCTCTCGCGTGGCGCGGCGGTAGCTGACCGCCAGCGAATGCCCGCGTCGACTTCGTCGCGCTTTCCCCGCTCGTCGTGCCCCCCGCCGTCATCACCGTCGTCGTTCCGATTTACAACAAGCTCGCCCTGCTACGACCCGCTCTCGCCTCGATCGCCGAGGCGGCGAGGCAGCACGCGGGTGTCGAGATGGTGTTGGTCGACAACGGATCGACCGATCAGTCGTACGAGCACGCACAGACGTACGCGGACCGCGCGACGATTCTGCGCGTCGAGGGGACCGTGGCGGCCGTTCGCAATGCGGGCGCGCGGGTCGGAGCGGGAAAGTATCTCAGCTTTCTCGACTCCGACATGCTCGTGCCTCGTGACTTCTTCGTACGTCTCGAGGAGACGTTCGAGTCGGGCGTCGCGCCGGCGATCGGGTGCGAATCACACCTGCCGGACGACCCGCACTGGGTCGAGCGGGCCTGGCACGTCCTGACGGTTCCCGAAGACGACGGCTACCGGCACTATCTGAATTCGGGAAACTTCGCGATCACGCGGTCGCTGTTCGACCGGATCGGCGGCTTCCCCGAGGAGTACGTCACCGGGGAGGACACCGAGATCTGTCGGCGCATCGTCGCCGCCGGCGAGACGATCTACCAGTCGCAGCGTCTCGCGACGAAGCACCTCGGGAATCCGAAGACACTCGCCGGCTTCTTCCGACGGATGCGATGGCACGGGCTCAGTGCGAGCGACGGCACGCGCGTGCTGTGGGAACAGAAGGCGACGCGGATGACTGTCGCGAACGCGCTCCTCCTCACCGCGGCGGCCGGGCTCCTGGTACTGCGGCAGAGCCGCTCGACCGCGCTCCTCGCGCTCGCGCTCGCCCTGGTCGTGCCGGTCGCGACCTATGTGCTGCGTCTCTGGCGCGTTCGGAGGCTCGTCGATCCCATCGTCTCGCTCGTCCTGATCGAGCTGGTCTACGCAGCGCGCTTCTCGGCGCTGGTCACGATCGTCTGGCGACTGCGTGGCCTTCGGCGACCACGACGCGTCGAGCGAGCGCGCACAACCCGAGCATGAAGAACAGCGCGTTCGCGTAGGCGTGCGACAGGAAGATCGCCGACGTCATGAACGAGACGAGCGCGGCGAAGATCTCCGGCCGGTACAAGCGGTCGCGGCTCCTCGCGCGGCCCTGACGCCACGAGAGCAGCGCGTCGCGCACGACACCGACCATCAGCGCCGCGAACGGTATCATGCCGACGAGCCCGAGCTCGACGAGAACCTGGATGTAGGTGTTGTGTGCAGTCAGCCAGGAGCCGACCGTCCCGCGCGACCTGTAGAATTCGCCTTCGCGCACGCCGTAGCTCATCGGTCCGACGCCGACGATCGGCCGCTCGAGGGCATAGCCCAGACCACGTTTCCACACGTTCACACGTCCCACGTCTGCATTGAACGTGTAGTCGTCCTCGATGTGCAGCAGCGACATCGCGCGCACACGAAACGACTCGGGCCCGAAGCGCCATGCGATGGGGACCGCGAGGGCGAGGGCGAGAACGAAGGGAATGAGGCGCCGAGCACGCAGCGCGACGAGCAGGACCGGTGTCGTCACGACGAGCGCGACGATTGCACCTCGTGATCCCGTACGGAGCACGACGGCGAGCGTCGCGACGATGCCGGCGAGCGCGACGATCCGCCACCAGCCGCGGACTCGCATCGTCATCCCGACCGCGAGCCACATGAACACGCACGATACGGCAGCGAGATCGTTCGGATCGTACATCCCCGTGGTGCCGAGCCGATCACCGCCTAGGACATCGAACTTGACGGCGCCGGTCACTGAAACGAGTACCGCCATCACCGTCGCACACAGCACGGTCCAGTTCAGCACCCGGTCGAGTGTCTGCCGCTCCGGAGGGCACAGTAGCATGGCCGCCATGAGAATCACTGCGAGTGGCAGTGACCGAAACAGACTTGCCGCCCCCCCTGGCCACAGGGAGAAGGGAATCGTCACTGCGATGGCCGCGCAGTAGGCCAACGTCCAGCGCATCGACGGGTCGCGCACCGCGGCGCGCCGCGCGGCCGGCTTGGACCGACTCCAGAGCATGAACACGGCCCACAGCCCACCGACGATCGACGGCCGCAGATACCCGAGGGGGGGCCAGAATTCAGCGAGCCGAACGACGAGCAGCGCGGTCAGCACGACGACGACGCTCCACGCCCCCGCCCACCAGGGCGAGGCGACGCGTGGCGCGCCGGCTCGCCGGAGGGCCGGGGCGCGAACAGCCGTGGTGCGCGGGTAGGGTAACGGGCGAGCCGTCATCGTCGTCGAGGTAGCGATTGATGCGAGCCGAGCGGGGAACGAGCGTGCGGCATGCTACCCACCCCGGCGGCGCGGGTTCGCGCGAGCGTCGACGAGTCGGTGGTACAGCGCCTCGTGGGCGTCCGCCATCGTCTCGACACTGAACTCCCGTACGATGCGATCGTAGGCACTCGCGGCGAGCCGCCGGCGCAGCGGAGGGTCGTTCGCGAGGCGGGTCAGTGCGTGGGCGAGGGCACTCGCATCTCCGGGCGGGACCACGAGGGCATCCTGCTCATCGCGGACCATGGACGGGATGCCGCCGACCCCTGATGCGACGATCGCTGTCTGACTGCTCATCGCTTCGAGAAGGGCGATGGGCATCGCCTCGTTCATCGATGGCATCGCGTACACGTCAGCGGCAGCGAGAACGTCCGGAATGTCCAGGCGCGGTCCGAGCAACAGCGCGCGCTCGGCCCACCCGCGCGCCGCGATGAACTCCGCGAGTTCCGAGGCCGCCTCTTCCGGCCGGCCGGCGATCGCGACACGCCACGGAATCGACTCGGGCAGGCGGGCGAGCGCCTCGAGGAGTACCAGGTGTCCTTTGTTGCGGAACAGATTGCCGACCGCTACGACCAAGATCTCGTCGGGCGCCACCGCCAGTTCGCGTCGTACGGCGCTGCGCTCTCCACGCACGACCGGAATCCCGTTCGGGATGATCTGCATTCGGTCGGCCGCGCGGCCGAGCACGTCGCGCAGCTCGGATTTCAGCGCCGACGAGACCGAGATCACCGCCTCCGCCGCGTAGAAGGCGGCGGCAAGTGCCCACCGCCGCCGCCGCGCGGACGTCTCACGCTGTGTGCCGTGCATCGTGATGACGTGCGGCATCGGTGAGAAGCGTGTCGCGAGGGTGCCGAACACGCCCATCGTGAACATGTGGCTGTGCAGCACATCCGCGTCGATCCGGCGCAGTGTGTCGCGGACCGACGTCACGCACTCGAGTCGCACGCGCCCGAGCGGGATCGAGTGCGTCGGGATCCCCTCCGAGCGGAACTGCGCGCCGAGCCACCCGTCCCGGTTCTCCGGCCCCAGAAAATGCACGTCGTGGCCGCGCGTCCGCAGCGCGACGCCGAGGTGTACCAGCATGCGCTCGGCGCCCCCGATGACGTCGGATTCGGTCGCCAGCGCGATACGAAGCGGCCGATCGGCCCGGAGGCGTTCGCCGCCGCCGACGTCCGACGCTGTCGATGGAATCGACGCCGTCACGCGACGTGTGAAGTCGGCGTCGCTGCCACGGCCGGGGGCACATGCCACACCGGCCGCTCGCCGCGTCCTTCGGCCTGGTACCACTGCACCATCCGCTCGAGCCCCTCGCGCAGCGTGGCGCGGGGGACGAAGCCGGCCGCGCGCGCGCGGTCCGACTCGAACTTGGTCTGCTCCGAGGCGAGCTTGCGGATCCGTGCCGACGAGACGGGGAGGTTTCGCCCGGTGACCTTGATGAAGGCGTCGAACGGCGCGGCGAGCGCGAGCGCCACGGGGAGCGGCACCGACGCTCGCGGCGCGCGCCGGCCGAGCGCCTCGTAGATCGTGTCGGCGATCTCGCGGCTCGTCATGTCCGGCTTCTCGACCCAGTTGTACCGCTCGACCGCGCCGTGCGGCGCGTGATCCCAGAGAAAGAGCGTCGCGTCGACGAGGTTCTCGACGTACGAGAGACTCTTCACGTTCGTCCCCGCGCCGACCGGGAGGAAGCGCCCGCGGTCGATCTGACGGATCAGCGAGTACATGTTCGCGAAGTTTCGCGCCCCGAAGGTGATCGTCGGGCGAATGACGAGCACGCGCCGCCCGCCCGCCGTCGCCCAGCCCTCGAACACCGCCTCGCCGGCGAGCTTCGACGCGCCGTACGGGTTGACCGGCGCCTTCGGCGAGTGCTCGTGGTGCGGCTCCGGCGCCGACCCGTAGACCGCGACGCTCGAGTAGAAGCACACTCGCCCCACGCCGGCGGCGTCCATCGCGTCGCAGAGCACCTGGCTGCCGCGCTCGTTGACGTCGAAGTACGTCTCGTAGGCGATGCCGAAGTCGTGGTGCGCGGCCGCGAGGTGGAAAACCGCCTCGCAGCCGTCGAGCGCCGCACGTACGGCGTTCGCGTCGCGCACGTCGCCGGCGACGTACCGGTCCGGGCGCGGCGCCGCGTCGGCGGGCGGCTTCAGGTCGAGCACGTGGAAGTGGTCCCCGCGCGCCGCGAGCCGCTCGCAGAGGTAGCGGCCGATGAAGCCGGAGCCGCCGGTGACGAGGTAGCGAGCCATCAGGAAGACGGGTGCGATGCCGACGCGACGCCGGCGATGGAAGCGAGGAGCACGGTCACTCGGCGGCGACGCCGACCGCGCGCTCACCGCGCACGACGGCCTCGAACGCACGCGACGATCGGTCGACGAGGCGGTCGACGGTGAACTCGCGAACGATCCGCTCGCGCGCGCGGGCCCCGAGTGCCTCGCGCTCGTCCGCGCGGTGCGCGAGGAGTCGCGCCCACCCCGCGGCGAGCGCCGCCGGGTCGCGCGGCGGCACTGCGATGCCTGCGTCGCCGATCACCGCCGCCGCGTCGCCGCTCGACGCCGCGACGCACGGCGTGCCGCACGCCATCGCCTCACCGAGGACGTTCGGAAACCCCTCACCGAAGGCGGACGCGCTCGTGACGATGTCCGCGCCGTTGTAGAGCGACGCGACGTCGCGTACGGCGGGCATCCATGTCACGCGCTCCGCGAGACCGCATCGCTCGGCCTCCGCCCGCAGCTCGGCGCCGTAGGCGGCGTCGCCGTCGCCGGCGCAGACGAACCGCGGCGCGGCCTCGCCGAGCTGTGAGGTCAGTTGCGCCGCCGCAGCGAGGAAGGTGTGGTGGTCCTTCATCGGATCGAGCCGCGCCGGCAGCGCCACCACGCGCTCGGCGAGCGCGATGCCGTGTGCGGCACGCCACCGCCGCCCGGCGTCGGCGTCGGGTGCGAACGCGCGCACGTCGACCGCGTTCGGAATCACGATGAAGTCGTTCGCCGGATAGCCCTCGGCGACGTGGGACGCGCGGCCGGCGTGGGAGTTCGCGATCAGCAGGTCGGGGAAGCGCGACAGCGCCGTCCCGAGGCGGTGCACGGTGCGGCGAAAGCGGGTGTAGCGCGAGAAGTCCTGGTCGGAGATGCGGATCCCCCACGCGACCTTCGCCCCGACCGCGCGCCCCGCGAGGAGCGCGAGCTCGTTCGCCGGGATCATGTAGCCGTGCACGAGGTGTGGCCGCACGTCGCGCGCGAGCGCGAGCAGCCGTCGGCCGAACGCCGCGGTGTCCCACCGGCCGCGCTTGTCGAGCGACACGAGCCGGACGTGTGGCGCGCCGCTCAATGCCTCCCAGATCCCTCCACCGCTGTACATCGCCGCCACGGTCACGTCGAACCGATCCGGGTCGAGCCCGCGTGCGAGGAGCGAGAGCTGGCGCTCCGCGCCGCCGATCGCCAGGTGACGGATGAGGAACAGAATGCGGATGCGGTCGCGCGAAGTCGAGGTCACGCAGGTTGGACGAGCGAGCACGGGAACGGCAAACTTGAGAATATAGAGCTGGCGGGTGTTGCCGGTTGGCTGGTCGGTCAGTCGCACTTAGTGTAGTGCGGTCCCTCCTTCTTCCGCCTTCCGCGTTCATGTCTCGCCCGATTCTCGTCACTGGCGCCGCCGGATTCATCGGCTCGCACGTTGCCCACCGGCTGCTCGCCCGCGGCGACCGCGTGGTCGGGCTCGACAATGTCAACGACTACTACGACGTGCGCGCTCAAGGAGGCGCGGCTCGCCGCGCTGCAGGCTCGCGACGGCTTCACGTTCCGGCGTCTGGACATCGGCGACCGCGACGGGATGCAGGCGCTGTTCGCGCGCGAGCGCTTCGAGCGCGTCATCCACCTCGCCGCGCAGGCCGGCGTTCGCTACTCGATCGAGAATCCCGCACGCCTACGTCGACGCGAACGTCACCGGGTTCCTGAACGTCCTCGAAGGGTGCCGGCACGCGGAGAGCGCGCACCTCGTCTACGCGTCGACGTCGTCGGTCTACGGGGCGAACACGCGGATGCCGTTCAGCGAGCACGACGACGTCGACCATCCCGTGAGCTTCTACGCGGCGACGAAGCGCGCGAACGAGTTGATGGCGCACACGTACAGCCACCTCTTCCGGCTGCCGACGACGGGGCTGCGCTTCTTCACGGTCTACGGCCCGTGGGGGCGCCCCGACATGGCGCTGTTCAAGTTCGCACGCGCGATCCTCGCCGGCGAGCCGATCGACGTCTACAATCACGGCGACATGCGGCGCGACTTCACGTACGTCGACGACATCGCCGAGGGCGTCGTGCGCGCGCTCGACCGGCCGGCGGTGCCGAACGCCGAGTGGACCGGCGACGATCCCGATCCGGCGACGAGCGCCGCACCGTACCGCATCTACAACATCGGCAACAACGAGCCGGTGCAGCTCCTCCGCTTCATCGACGTGCTCGAGGACTGCCTGGGCCGACGCGCGATCCGCAACATGCTGCCGATGCAGCCCGGCGACGTCCCGGCGACGTACGCCGACGTCGCGGAACTGTCGCGCGACGTCGGGTTCGCCCCGGAGACTCCGATCGAGGTCGGCGTCCGCCGGTTCGCCGAGTGGTACCTGTCGTATTACGGCGACGGCGCGGCGCCGTCGTCGCGCTAGCTCCCGCCTTCTTCCCCCCTGTGCGCATCACGATCATCGGTAGCGGCTACGTCGGACTCGTCTCCGGCGCCTGTTTCGCGCAGTTCGGCCACGACGTCATCTGCGTCGACAAGGACGAGAGCAAGATCTCGCGGCTGTTGCAGGGGGAGATCCCGATCTACGAGCCGGGGCTCGATCAGCTCGTCGCGGACAACGTGCGCGCCGGGCGTCTCGCGTTCACGACGTCGCTCGCCGAGGCCGTTCCCGGCGCGGCCGCCGTGTTCATCGCCGTCGGCACGCCGAGCCGACGCGGCGACGGCCACGCGGATCTGTCGTATGTCTACGCGGCGGCGGAGGAGATCGCCGCGGCGCTCGACGGCTACACCGTCATCGTCGACAAGTCGACCGTCCCGGTCGGGACCGGGCGCGAGGTCGAGCGGATCGTCCGCGCGGCGCGCCCCGGCGCCGACTTCGACGTCGCGTCGAACCCCGAGTTTCTCCGGGAAGGCTCGGCGATCGAAGACTTCATGCGGCCGGACCGCGTCGTCATCGGCACCACGAGCGAGCGGGCGCGCGACGTCATGCGGCAGCTCTATCGTCCGCTCTTCCTGCTCGAGACGCCGATCGTGATGACGACGCTCGAGACGGCCGAGCTCATCAAGTACGCCGCGAACGCGTTCCTGGCGACGAAGATCACGTTCATCAACGAGATCGCGAACATCTGCGAGCAGGTCGGTGCGGACGTGCAGGACGTCGCGAAGGGGATGGGGCTCGACGGGCGGATCGGGAAGAAGTTCTTGCACGCCGGGCCGGGCTACGGCGGATCGTGTTTCCCGAAAGACACACGCGCGCTCGCTCGCTCGGCGCGCGAGGTGGGGGCACCGATCCAGCTCGTCGAGACGGTGATCGCGGTGAACGACGCGCGCAAACGCGCGATGGCCGACCGCGTGGTCGCCGCGGCCGGCGGGTCGCTCGCGGAACGGCGCGTCGGCGTCCTCGGCGTCAGCTTCAAGCCGAATACCGACGACATGCGCGAGGCACCGAGCCTCGACGTGATCCCCGCCCTGCAGGCGGCCGGTGCGCGCATCCAGGCGTACGACCCGGCAGCGATGCACGAGGCGGCGAAGTATCTCGACGACGTCACGTGGTGCGAGAGCGCGTACGACGCGATCGACGGGGCGGACGTGCTGCTGCTCCTGACCGAGTGGAACGAGTTCCGGGCGCTCGATCTGGCGCGCGTGCGGTCGCTCCTCGCGCAGCCGATCGTCGTCGACTTGCGGAACGTCTACCGCGCCGACGAGATGGCGGCCGCCGGGCTCACCTACCACTCGATCGGCCGCCCGGCACTGTAGCAGCGGGCGACGGAGGGCCCGGCGACCGAGCGCCGGGCGTGCGATCTCAGGCGCGCCCGCTCAGTGCGCGCCGCGCCGGAACATCATCACCGGCACGGTCATGATCATGATCTTGAGGTCGAACCAGAGGCTCTGCTGCTCGATGTACGCGAGGTCGTACTCGACCTTCTTGCGCACGTCCTCGATGCACGAGTCGTAGCTGTGGTTGATCTGCGCCCAGCCGGTGATGCCGGGCTTCACGCGGTGCCGCAGCGGGTACTCGGGGATCTCCGAGCGCAGGCGCACCACGATGCTCGGCCGCTCGGGGCGCGGGCCGACGATGTTCATCTCGCCGCGCAGCACGTTGATGAGCTGCGGGATCTCGTCGATGCGCGTCTTGCGCATGACGTGACCGATCGGCGTGATGCGTGCGTCGTGCTTCGTCGCCCACACGGCCTGCCCGTTCGCCTCGGCGTCGATGCGCATCGAGCGGAACTTGAGAATCGTGAACGGCTGCCCGCCGAGGTCCTCGATGCGGCGCTCGCGGAGCGCGTTCGACCGGTTCCAACGACGGTCGGCGCCGACACGGGTCTGCGTGTAGAACACCGGCCCGCGCGACGTCAGCTTCACGAGGATGGCGACGAGCACACAGAGTGGCGCGAGCACGAGCAGCGCGATCGCCGCGATCGTCACGTTGACGACCCGCGCGGCCTGCTCGGCGCGCTCGGCGGGGAGCACGTCCCGCACGGTGTCCGGACCCGTCTCGGCGACGCTGGCGTCGAAGGTCGCCATCATCGGCAATTCTGAGTCTGCCACGCCGGCGTCGATGGCCAGTGGTCCGCTCACGCGCCAGCGCGCGAACGAGGCTCTGACGTCACCCAGTGTCCGATCATGTAGAATCGCCGCGGGGTGCGCGGTCGTCGGGGTGACCTGCGGGCTCTGACGCTCCATACGGTCACTCGGCGTACGACGCCCGGATCAGGGCGAGGATGGTTCCGAACGCAGTGAGCCCGATGAAGATCGACTGCGCCGACGGCGCCCACCGACGGTTCTTCTTCTCGGCGACGTGGATCTCGTCGCCGGATCGAAGCCCGATGTCCTCGACTGTGGCGCCTTCGCGCAACGACTTCGTGACGGCCTTCTCGTCGTACACGCGCGTCGCGCCACGTTTGATCGTGATCTTGTCGTACTGCCCGCTCGAGGTCGGGCCGCCGGCGTTGGCGATCGCGTCGCTGAGCTGGCGCGTCGGGTCGACGTTGTAGAAGCCAGGGCGAGCGACGGCGCCGGTGATCGAGACGCGCGTGAGCGGATACACGCGGACGCGCGGTTCGCGTACGTACGTGCCGACGTACCGCTCCATCGCCGGCTGAAGCTCGGAGAGCAACACGCCGCGCAGGGAGAACGGCGACCAGTTGAGTAGCGTGACCTCGACATTCTCGCGCACGAGCACCGTATCGGCACGTCGCTCGCCAGCGCCGAAGTCGATCAGGAAGCGGTCGCCGGTCCGGATGTCGCCGTCGGTGAGCCGGGTGCGCAGCTCCGCGATCTCACGATCGCGGTCCTTGGCGGACCTCCCGCCACCTGTCGCACGCTGGAGCGAATCCAGTCGAGTCGTCAGCTCGGCGCGCGTGGCGTCCATCGTGCCCGACGTGACCGGGCGCTCGGCCGGTTGACCGGACGGCTGGGCGTTCGCCTGTGCACGTCCGCTCGACGAGAGCAGCAGCAGGCCGACAGACGCGCCGCGCACGAAGCGCAGAGCCACACGAAAGCGAGACTTGAGCAACGTCGGAAGATCGAGAGGGCAGCAGCTACGCATCCGGACCGCCGCGGTCCGGTGCGCTGGAGACGAACCGGGGCGGTGCACCCGGCGGGCGAGCTGAGCCGCCGCACCGAGTTCCAGCCCCTATTCTACAACTTCTGGTACACCGCATCAATAATTGTCGACTCGACGCACCAGAGTCTGAAGTGCCAGAAACGCAGAAGACCCGGCGCGTGCGCCGGGTCCTCGACTGCCTCCGGACCGATCCGTCGTGCTCAGTCGTCGCCGTGCACGGCGACCGCCCCGCCTCTCTCGCTCCCCGCCGTGAGCGCCGGCGCGTCCTCGGCCATCACGTAGTCCGGGTCGTAGGAGTAGTACTGATACATCATCGAATCGGTCTGCACCTCGTTCAGAATCGCGCCCATCAGCGTGATCGGGAGGTGCGAGACGACGCCGAGCTTCGCCTTCGCCATCTTGATGTTCGTGCGGTTGTGGCGCAGCACGAGCGCGAGCTGGCCGCACGCCGTGCCGATCGCGTACGCGTCGGTCCCGGCCCCGAGCGGCGGCGTGTCGATGATGATGACGTCGAACTCGTTCGCGAGCGCCGCGAGTAGCTGCTTCATGCGCGGCGTCGTGAGCAGCTCCGGCGCGCGGCGATGGCGGGTGCCGCACGGCACGATCGTCAGGTTGTCGTGGCGCGTCGGGTACAGCACCTCGGTCAGCAGGCTCGACCCCTCGAGGTAGTCGACGAGTCCTGGCTTCGCCGTGACGTCGAACGTCGTGTTGAGATGACCGCGCCGCGTGTCGGCGTCGATGACGACGGTCCGCCATCCGCCTTCGGCGAACGACAGGGCGAGGTTGCTCGCGATGAGCGACTTGCCGTCGCCCGGTCCGGGGCTCGTGATGCCGAATGTGATGGCGCGCTGATTCGCGGCCGCGTAGCGCACGTTCATGCGGATCGCGCGGAACGCCTCGACGATCTGGGCGACCGCCTCCGGCGACTGCCGCTCCTGGTTCACGCGCGGCACCGCACCGAGCACGTCGAGGCCGAGCTCGGTGCGAACCTGGTCCGGATAGCGGAAGCGGCTATCGAGGCGGTCGAGCAGGAACGCGAGCACGACGCCGAGCGCGAGCCCGCCGAGGATGCCGGCGCCGATGAGCTTCGGCGTCGTGTTCGACGTCGGGTCGAGCGGCGTGACCGCGGGGTCGAGCACCTTCACGTCGGCGATCGCCGACTGGCGCGCGAGGTTCGCGTCCGCGTACGAGAGTCGGAGCTTCGTGTACGTCTCCGTCGCCACGCCGAGCTCGCGCTGCAAGGCGCTCTGCTGGGTCGTCCGCGTCGGGATCTCGCGCAGCTCGGTCGTCGCGTCGGCAACCTGCGCGCCGACGGTGCGCTCGCGCTCCCGCATGATGTCCGCGAACGCCGCGATGCGCTGCGGCAGCACGCGGTCGCGCAGCTCGGCGACGACGCGCATCTGCGCCTGGATCTCGGGAAGCGAGTCCTTGAACCCCATCTGGAGCTTTCGAAGCTTCGTCTGCTCCTCGCCGAGTTCCTTGATCGTCGCGCGAAGTGGCTCCGCACTCGGATCGCTCGCGACCATCCCGACATTGAGCAGCACTTCGGGCGTCGTGCCCGGCGCTTTGCGGCCGAGCGCGTCGGCCAGGTCGGCGAAGTTGCGACGGTCGCGCTGCAGCGATTCGTACTGGTACTTGTTGATCTGGTAAGTGTTGAGGACCGGCTGGTTCAGCTCGATCGAGCTCGTGCCGGCCCCGGTGCCGCCGAGATTCGGGATCTTGACGACGCCGCCTTCGGACGGCTTCGAGATCGTGGTGACGCGGTAGTTCTCGAGCTGCCGTTCGGTATCGCGGAGCCGCTGCTGCGCCACGTCGAGCTGACTGCCGAGCGCGGTCGCCTGCTGCACGAGCTCGCGCTGTTTGAGGTCGCCGGCGACGGTGACGAACTGCGCCATCATCGCGTTCAGCGTCGCCGCCGGCTTCTGCGCCGCGGTGCCGCGGAGCTGCAGGAAGATGACGGGGCTCGTCTCGTTCGTGACCACGTTGAGCCGCGAGCGGATGCTGAGCGAGGCTTCGCGCGGCGTCAGCACCTTGAAGGCGATCGTGCGCGCTTTCGTCCCGATGAGTCGCGCCGGGGGAACCCAGACGAATCCGGCGCGTCGGCCGACCGAGTCGCCGACGGTGCCCACCTCGGAGATGGTGCCGAACTTGTCGGTCAGCGTGTAGCGGCCGTTCTCGGTCTTGAACGTGTAGTCGCCCGGAACGAACGACGCGCCCGGCTTGTCGGTGATGCGGAACCCCGCGAAGAGCGGCAGGTCAGCCGCATCCTTCGGCTGGAGGTAGAGCGCGAGGTCGCGCATCACCGGGTCGATGATCGCGAAGCTCTGGATCAGGTCACGCCAGCCGGCGTTCTGCGTCAGTGCGCCATCGCTCAGGCCGCGGCCGCCGCTCGTGCGACTCGTCGGCGTCGCGAAGACCGTGGACTGCACCACGAACTCGGGCTCGATGAAGCGGGTGGCCGCGAAGCCCGCCGCCGTCCCGACGATCGTCGTGAGGACGATCAGCCACCGGTACCGGTGCAGCGCGAGAGCGAAGCGCGCGAGCGAGAAGCCGCCGGCCTCCTCGCCGGCACCGCCGGCGTAGGGACCACCCGTGTAAGCATCGGGCTCGTACTGGCGAAGCGGCGCTGGCGCACTCTGGGCCGGCAGCAGCGCATCGGCGTCGGACGGGAACTGAGGCAGATTCGCGGACATCAGGACTATGACTGCCGTCGAGGGGAAGCTGGAAGCGCGACAACGCGACGGCCGACTCGATCGGCCACCGGCGGATACCCGTCGGACGCCGGCCACCCGCAAAGGTCACGGCCGCGATCGATCGTCACCGACGAAGAGCGACCGCGGCAGAATACCCGCGACGGAGGATTTCGGTCGCGTCCGACACGCGCTTCAGATCGTATCCGGTGCGGCCGACACCCCACAACCGGGGCGTCCATGCCACACCGCGTGGTAGGAAGCCCACACCGTGCCACCACACCGCGCCGCGAGCGACGCGCGTCGGCGTGGTAATCAAGCGTTGCACGGCGCCTCTGTCGAGACTGGCTCCTCCCGCCTATGACTACGCTCGCCTCCGACCCGCCGCCGTCCGACCTCGCCGACGGCGCCCGTCGCGCTGCGCATCCTCATCGTCGACGACGACCGCGACGCTGCGCGAGGGGTGTGCGAACATCCTCCGCCTGGACGGGCACGACGTCGTCGTCGTGTCGCGCGGCGAGGAGGCGATCGAACTCGCGGCGCGGCGGCCATTCGACGTGGCCCTCGTCGACCTCTACATGACGCCGGTCGGAGGGCTGGACGTGCTGCGGGCGATCACCGCGGCGACGCCGCAGACACGCTCGTCGTCGTCATGACGGGCAATCCGACGGTCGCGTCGAGCCTCGAGGCGCTGCGGGCCGGCGCGTGGGACTACCTGCCGAAGCCGTTCGCGGCGTCGCACCTCCAGGTGCTCGTCGGCCGCGCGGCGCACGCGGCGCGGCCGAAGAGCGCCGCCGCCGCCGCCGCGCTCGCCGTGCGCCGCAGTCGGCAGCCGGCGACGTGCGCCCGGCGAGCGGCCGCCTCCGAGCTGCGCGCCGAGACCGGCGGCGCCGCAGCCGGCAGCGGCGACGCGCTGCTCGGCGACTCGCCGGCGTTCCGCCAGGCGGTCGACGATGGCACGCCGCGTCGCCCCGACCGACGCGTCGGTCATGATCTTCGGCGAGAGCGGCACGGGCAAGGAGCTCATCGCGCAGTTCATCCACCGGCACAGCCGGCGCGCGAGCGCGGAAGCTCGTGGCGCTCAACTGCGCGGCGCTCCCGGAGACGCTGCTCGAGAGCGAGATGTTCGGGCACCGGAAAGGGCGCGTTCACCGGCGCCGACCGCGACAAGCCGGGCCTGCTCGAGGTCGCGAACGGCGGCACGCTGTTCCTCGACGAGCTCGGCGAGATGCCGATGCTCGCTCCAGGCGAAGCTGCTCCGCGTGATCCAGGACGGCGTCGTGCGGCGCGTCGGCAGCGAGAAGCAGGACGACGGTCGTGAACGTGCGCTTCATCGCGGCGACGAACCGCGACCCGCACGAGGCGGTGCGCGACGGCCTGCTGCGCGAGGACCTGTTCTATCGGCTCTGCGTGGTGCCGATCAAGCTGCCCCCGCTGCGGCAGCGCGCCGACGACGTGGCGCTGCTCGCCCAGCACTTCGCGCGATCGGTTCTGGCGCGCGCCACCGCGGGAGCGGCGCGCCGGCGCCGACGTTCACGCCGGAGTGCCTCGCGTTCCTCGCAGACGCGGCCCGTGGCCGGGGAACGTGCGCGCAGCTGCAGAACGTCATCGAGCACGTGATGGTCATCGCCGAGCCGGGCGCCCAGCTCGGCCCCGACGACATCCCGCTGTTCGACGAGATCCCGGCGGACATCGGCGGACGCGCGGCGTCGGGGACGTTCCCGCACGACATCTTCGACGACAACTTCCACGCCGCGAAGGACAAGGTGGTCGCGCACTTCGAGCGCGAGTACCTGCACGCGGCTCACGGCGCGCACCGGCGGCAACATGTCGCGCGCGGCGCGCATCGCCGGGATCGACCGCACGACGCTGTACCGGCTGATGGAGAAGCACGATCTCCGCCGCGACGACCTGGGGACGGTGGCGATCGGGGAGCTCGAGCGCGTGAGCCGGTTCGAGATCGGCCGCCGGCCGACGCCTCCAGCGACGTCCATCGCGCCGCTCGGGGCGGTCGTGCCCCCGGTGTCGGCCGTGCTGGCGGCGGAGTCCGTGCGCCCGCCGCTGCGCCTCGTTCTCGACGCTCCGCCGCCACGCGGCATCGAGCTGTGGGAATCGCTCGACCGTGCCGCCGGGTGGGTGCTCGACGAGCTCGAGGCCGGCCGTCTCGCGGCCGCCGGCGCGCCGAGCCCGGCACAGCACGAACAGACGCGGCACGCGTTACGGCTGCTCTGCGTCGCGGCGCGCGCCGCGCTCACCGCGGCGAACGACCTGCACGCCGTGGCGACGCTGCTCGGTCATGATCTGCCGCCGGGCACGTCGGCGATCGAGCTGCTGCGCGCCCTCCGTCGCCGCTTCGTCGCCCAGCAGCTCGACGCGCCGGCCGCCGAGGCCACGGACGCGCTGCGCGCGCTCGCCGCGCTCGACGAGATCGAACACGCGCTCGAGCGTGATGGCGTCCGATCGCTCGTCGACGGGCTCACCGGCGCGAACGCGCTCGAACAGCTCGTCGAGGTCGCGCACGACATGCGCTCGCCGCTCGGCTCGATCCTCGTGCTCGTCGAGCGGCTGCGCGCGCAGACGGGCGACGGGGCGTCGGCGACCGAGGTCGCGGGTGTTTCGAGCGCGCCCGCGACCGCGGTCGATGCCGACCGCATGCTCGCGCTCGTGCAAGGCGCGGCCTACGGGCTCAGCGCGATGGTCGGCGACGTGATGGAGGCCGCGCGCGGGGGTGACATGCTCGCCGCAGGGGCGCCCGCGCCATTCTCCGTCGACGCCGTGCTGGCGACGGTCGGCGCGATCGCCGCGCCGCTCGCCGACGAGCGCGGGCTACGGCTCGAGGTGCGGTGCGCGTGTCCCGGGATGCGCGTCGGTCACGGCGCGGCGATTCAGCGCGTGCTCGTCAACCTCGTGACGAACGCGATCAAGTACACGCCGACCGGAAGTGTGACGCTCACGGCGATCGGCACGGAGGACGCGTGTCGCTTCACGATTCGCGATACGGGACGGGGGATCCCGGCGCGCGTTCTCGCGCAGCTGTTCCAGCCGTTCCGGCGCCGCACGACCCGCGGGGGCGGGCGCGCCGGCTCGGCGTTCTCGAGCGCGGGGCTCGGGCTCGCGATCTGTCAGCGGCTCCTCGGCGCGATGGAGAGCGAGCTCCGGGTCGAGTCGATCGACGGCGTCGGGACGACCTTCGCGTTCGAACTCGCACTCCCCGCCACGTGACTCGGCGCTCGCCAGCGCGATGGACAAGGCTCCGAGCCGCAATCAGCTTTCCGGCCGTCGAACGGGAGCTCGTGCCCTGCAGTACATCCTGATGCCCAACCTGCGCTACGTCATTCGGACGTCGGATCATCCGGTCGCCCGCTTCGCTCGTGTCGCGCGGCGCGCGGCGATCGATTTCTCGCTTCCCGTTCCTCGCGTCTTCGCTCGGCCGCTCGTGCGAGTGTTCTACGGAGTTCGCGCCGCGTACGAATGGGTGCTTCGCGTGTTTCTCTGCGAGCCGTTTCTGAAGGCGCAGTGCGAGACGTACGGCCGCGGGGTCCACACGGGACGGTTTCTGCATTACATCATGGGCGCGGGAGCCATCCGGCTCGGCCACCGCGTGCGTCTCGACGGGAAGAGCAATTTCATCTTCGCGTCGGTGCTGCCCGAGCGCCCGGTGCTCGAGATTGGCGACGACAGCTACGTCAATCACAGCTGCGGCTTCATCGTCGCGCGACGGGTCACGATCGGCCGGAACGTGATGATCGCGGCTGGCGTCGTCATCTTCGACTCGCCCGGGCACCCGCTCGACGCGGACGAGCGCATCGCCCATCGCCCGCCGGCGCCGGAAGACATCAAGCCGGTGACGATCGGGGACAAGGTGTGGATCGCCACCGGCGCGAAGATCTTTCCGGGTGTCACCATCGGCGAGGGCGCGGTGGTCGCGATGGACGCGCTGGTCACGAAGGACGTGCCCCCCTACACGCTCGTCGGTGGCAGCCCCGCTCGGCCGATCCGGTCGCTGCGCCCCGACGCCTCACGCTCATCCGGCACCGCACGATGACCGCCCGCTCGCCGCTGTCGTCGGGTCGCTACTGGCTCATGAAGACCGAGCCCCGCACCTACGGGTTCGACGACCTGTGGCGGGCCCCCGGGCGCACGACCACGTGGGACGGGACGCGGAACTACCAGGTGCGCAACTTCATGCGCGACGAGATGCACGTCGGCGACGGAGTGCTGATCTACCATTCGAGCGCCGATCCGACCGGCGTCGCCGGCGTCGCGGAGATCGCGAGCGCCGCGTACGCGGACGAGACCGCGTTCGACCCGGACGACTCGCACTTCGATCCGAAGAGCCGCCGTGACGCCCCGACGTGGCTCGCCGTCGACGTCCGCGCCACGGCACGGCTGCCGCGGTTCGTGTCGCTCGACGTGATGAAGGGAGAGCCGGCGCTCGCCGACATGGCGGCGCTGCGGCGCGGCAACCGGCTCAGCGTCACCCCGGTCACGGCCGCGGAGTGGGCGGCGATCCGACGCCTCGGCGGACTGCGGTAGCCTGCGACGAACGGCTACATTGCGGTAACGCGTGCGCGCCGCGCAGGCGACCTGTCACGACGAACCGCGACCGTTAGGCACCGCAGAGGGATGAACGGATGAGCGAGAACGAGACCGCGACCGCTGCTGCACTCGAAGTCCGCGACCCGCGCACGGGAAAGAGCTACGCGATGCCGATTCTTCCCGTCGGCACCGAGGGCGACACGGCCGTGCGCGCGATGGACCTGCGCCAGATCAAGGTCGAACGCCGACGAGTTCGGGCTGATGAGCTACGACCCGGCGTTCATGAACACGGCGTCGTGCAAGAGCGCGATCACGTTCATCGACGGCGACAAGGGGATCCTGCGCTACCGCGGCTACCCGATCGAGCAGCTCGCCGAGAAGGCGACGTTCCTCGAGGTCGCGTGGCTGCTGCGCAACGGCGAGCTGCCGACGCAGCCGCGAGTACGACGACGTGGGTGCACGACATCACGTACCACACGTACGTGCACGAGAACATCAAGACGTTCCTCGCAGGGCTTCCGCTACGACGCGCACCCGATGTCGATGCTCGTGCAGCTCGCGTCGCCGCGCTGTCGAGCTTCTACCCGAAGGCGAAGAACATCCAGGACCCGGCAGCAGCGCCACATCGCGATCATCCGCCTGCTCGCGAAGCTGCCGACGATCGCCGCGTTCTGCTTCCGGCACGTGAAGGGGCTGCCGTTCATCTACCCCGACAACGACCTCGGCTACGTCGAGAACTTCCTCTCGATGGTCGCGCGCATGTCGGAGCCGAAGTACGAGGCGCAACCCGGTCTTCGTGAAGGCGCTCGAGGTGCTGTTCATCCTCCACGCCGACCACGAGCAGAACTGCTCGACGAGCGCGGTGCGCGCCGTCGGCTCGCTCGCACGTCGACCCGTTCTCGGCGGTCGCGGCGGGCATCGCGGCGCTCTACGGCCCGCTGCACGGCGGCGCGAACGAGGCGGTGCTGCACATGATCAAGGAGATCGGCGACACGAAGAACGTCCCCGCGTTCATCGAGGAGGTGAAGGGCGGCAAGGGCAGCACGCCTCATGGGCTTCGGCCACCGCGTGTACAAGAGCTACGATCCGCGCGCGCGCATCGTGAAGAAGCTCGCCGACGACGTGTTCGCGCAGGTCGGGGCATGGACAAGGACCTCGAGATCGCGCTCGAGCTCGAGCGCATCGCGCTGTCCGACGACTACTTCGTCTCGCGCAAGCTCTACCCGAACGTCGACTTCTACACGGGGCTGATCTACCGCTCGATGGCGTTCCCGACGGACTTCTTCACCGTGCTGTTCGCCGTGGCGCGCACGGCCGGCTGGCTCGCGCAGTGGGAGGAGATGCTGCTCGACAAGGAGCAGAAGATCGCGCGGCCGCGGCAGATCTACATCGGTGCCGCCGGAGCGGGCAGTACGCGAGCCGAGCTGACGGAGCAAGCAGCCGCGGGCGCGGAAGGACTCGATCCGGAAGTGAGTGCGCCTGACTAGCCTCGTCCTCACCATCCCGTGTGCGGCATAGCCGGTTTCCTCGGATCGGTCGGCGGTGACGTCGATCGTGTCGCTCAGTCGATGGGCGACGCGATCGCGCACCGTGGCCCGGACGCGCACGGGGTCTGGACCGACGCGGCGCACGGGATCGCGCTCAGTCATCGCCGACTGTCGATCATCGACCTGAGCGAGGCCGGAGCACAGCCGATGACGTCGGCCTCCGGTCGGTTCGTCCTCGTCTTCAACGGCGAGACGTACAACTTCGGTCCGATCCGCGACGAGCTCTCCGCCGCGGGCGTCGCGTTTCGCGGAACGAGCGACACGGAAGTCCTCCTCGCTGCGTTCGAACGGTGGGGGATCGCCCGGAGCATCCCGCGATTCGCGGGGATGTTCGCATGCGCGGTCTGGGATCGTGACGAGCGGACGCTGACGCTCATCCGTGACCGCTTGGGAGAGAAGCCGCTCTACTACGGCCGGGTCGGCACGGCCTGGGCGTTCGGGTCGGAACTCAAATCACTGCAGGGGCTGCCGGCGTGGCGTGGCGACGTCTCTCCCGCCGCCGCGGCCCAGCTGCTCCGGCACGGCTACGTGCAGGCACCGCTCACGATCTACGACGGGATCGCGAAGGTGTTGCCAGGGACGTACGTGGTGCTCCGCGCCGGGCGCGAGCCGGTGGCCACGACGTACTGGGATCCGGTCGACGTGGCGCGGCGCGGCATCGCGAACCCGCTCACGGGTACGCCCGACGAGATCGCGAGTGAACTCGAAGCGTTACTGCTGCCGATCGTTCGTGACGAGATGATCGCGGACGTGCCGTTCGGCGCGTTTCTCTCCGGCGGCATCGACTCGTCGCTCGTCGTCGCGCTGATGCAGGCCGTGAGCACGCGACCGGTCCGCACGTTCACGATCGCCGTCGACGACGAAGCGTCCAACGAGGCGCCGTTCGCCGCCGCGGTCGCAGCACATCTGGGCACCGAGCACACCGAGATCCCGGTGACCGGCACCGACGTGCTCGACATCATTCCCGACCTGGCCTCCATCTACGACGAGCCGCTCGCCGACCCGTCGCAACTCCCCACGCTGCTCCTGTCGCGCCTCACTCGGCAGCACGTCACCGTCGCCCTCTCGGGTGACGGCGGCGACGAGCTGTTCGGAGGCTATCAGCACCACCGATCGGTCGGCGGTACGGCAGCGATCGGAGACCGCACGCCACGCTTCGTGCGCGCACTGCTCGGCCCGGCACTGCTCCGCTTCCCCGAGCCGTCCCCGAACGCGATCACGCGGCTGATCGCAGGTCGCGGGCACCGACCGGCCAACACGATCAACAAGCTCGGCGCGTTCCTCCTCGCGCACGACGAGCAACAGCGCCACAGCGCGCAGCACGCGATGACGGTCCGGCCAGCGCGCTTCCTCGACCGCCGGTATCGCGACGGCGCCGGGGTCGGCGCGCTCCGCGGGGCGTGGCTACACGAGACGTCGCCGTTCGCCGCGCGCATGCTCTTCGACTCGATCAGCTATCTCCCGGACGACATCCTCATGAAGGTCGACCGCGCTGCGATGGCGTACAGTCTCGAGACGCGGGCGCCCTTGCTGGATCACCGCGTCTTCGAGTTCGCGTGGCGAGTGCCCTACGAGAGGAAGGTTCGTGACGGGATCGGGAAGATGCCCCTGCGCGACGTGCTGTATCGCTATGTGCCGCGCGCGCTGATCGACCGGCCGAAGCGAGGGTTCGTCGTCCCGCTCGGCGCGTGGCTTCGCGGCCCGCTGCGCGAGTGGGCCGACGAGCTCCTCGCCCCTCGAGCCCTCGCGCACGACGGTGTCCTCGCCGCCGAACCGGTGGCGCGCCTCTGGTCGCAGCATCGTCGCGGCACGGCCGATCACAGCTACCTGCTCTGGTCGATCCTCGCGCTCTCGGCGTTCTTGCGCCGTGAGAAGACGGGGGGCGCTCCGTGCGGTGCGCCGGTGCGGCGGACGAGCGCGGCGTGAGGTCCATGGACGGCGCCGCGCGGAATGTGGCGGCGCGCGGCTCGCTCAGCGCCCCGCCAGGACCCGGCGCCTGAACGCGAGCCACCGCTCGCCGCCGACAGCTTTCACCACCTTCTTCGCATTCCAGAACGCGGCCTGCCGCCATGCCGGCATGCGTCGTTCGAGTGCGAATGCGCGGGGTAGGGCGGGCGGGTCGTCGCGCATGATCGAGAACCGTCCGACCACAGCGCCGCCGGCGACCTGTCGAACGCGCGACGTCGGCTCCGACGTGAACAGCACCGTCAATCCGCTCTCGAACGCCAGTTCGGCGACGCGACGGGAGTAGAAGCCAGCGGGGACCGAACCCGTCCGCACCGGCGCGCCGAGTACGTCTTCCAGGCGCAGCCGGCTGTCACGCCACTCGGCGGCGATGCGGTGGGACGGGAGCGACGACATCCGCATCGGATGCGAGCGCGAATGGCTGCCGATGACGTGACCGCGACCGTACAGCTCACGCAGATCGGCATCGTGCATGAACCCGTCGCGACCGATCATGTCGGTCGGCACGAAGAAGAGGCCGCGCCATCCGCGCGACTCGAGCGTGGGCGCCGTGTGGCGGATCGCGCCACTGCCGCCGTCGTCGAACGTGAACAGCACGGCATGCGCCCGATCCGGCGCGCGCAGCAGCTGCTCGATCGGCGGCGACGGCACGGCGACGTCGGCGACTGCCTCGTAGTGCCGGCGGAATTCGTGCTGGCTCAGCTTGTAGATGTCCGCGTCGCCCCCGGCGAAGCCGCTCGTGCCGAACGCATCCGGGTCGACGACGTCATGGTAGAGGAGTGCGGTGATCCTCACTTCTCGACCATCGCCGCGTCGCCCTTCGCCGCCCCCTGCCGATGCCGTCGTCCGCGTGCCCGCCGCTTCCACCGGAAGTAGCGGGTGAGCCACGGCTGGCCCCACTCCCCCGACGCGCGTCCGCGCGTGTCGATCGATCTGGCGTCGCCGGCGTGGACCATCTCGATACGATCCCGAACGGCATCGAGGTTGTCGAACAGACACCGCTGCTGGATGACGACGTGCGATTCGGCCACCTCGTCGAACGGGTAGCTGAAATACCCGTAGACTGGTCCGGTATCGATGCCTCTGTCGATCTTCAACAACGTCACGCCCACGTTCGTGACGTCGTCCGTCGCGAGTGCCCAGAAGCCGCCGTGCGCGTTTCGGTACTCGGGGCACACGCCCGGGTGTAGAACGAACGTCCCGGTCGTCGGGATGGAGAAGACGCGCTCGGCGAGGAGCGTCTTGCAGCGCGCGATCATGACATCCGGGGCGAGCGCACGGATGAACGCTTCGGCCTGTGGCGAGTTCGGACTGTGCGTCACGAGTACCGGCGGCGCGGGCGTCGTCGGGTACCGAGCCGCCAGCGTCGCGACGAGCTGCTGCTCCCACTCGGCGTCGCCGGCCGCCAGCCGCAGACGGTAGTAGAGCCGGAAGGCGAGCACGTCGAGAAAACGGAGCGGGCCCACGCGCTCCAACTCGCGCCGCACACGCTTCCGCTGCCGTTCGCCTGTCTCGCGGAGCTCGATGATCCCGGCGAGGTCGGAAAACGAGCCGAGCCACCGCGCGAGCCCGTCGCGATCGATGGCTGCACCGGCATGGCAGATGAGCAGGGTCCGCATCGTTCAGGCCCCCGGCTGTCCTGCGGCGTCTTCAGCGCCGGGAACCTTCCGAACGGCGCGGCCCGGGTTGCCGGCGATGACGGAATTGGCCGCGTACACGCCCGAGCAGACCGTCAGCACGGACGTGATGCAGTTGTCTCCGATCGTCGTCCCGGGCAGCACGACACAGTCGTCGCCGATCCACACGTTGTCGCCGATGACGACTGGTGCCTTTCTCACAGGGGCGTTCGGATCGCGCCGATTGTGCAGGCCGGTCGGATGGAAGTCGGTGTCCATGATCCGACAGTTCGCCAGCAACCCGTCGCGACCGACGCTGATCCGCAGCGCGGAGCCGAAGCGGGTGCCGGAGAGTCGCGTGTCGTCGCCGACGGTGATCAGCGCGTCGGGGTGGTGCGTGAACGGCGTCACGCGGAGAAACACCGAGACGTCGTCGCCGAACTCGACCCGGCCAGGTCCTTTCACCACGAGCCGGCCATACACCCGGAAGTTTCGCCCCGCCGTGAACCGCCGACCGGTCAGGGGAAGATACCACTGCAGGAATCGACCTCTCGCGACGGCGAGGGCATATCGAATCGCGGTCCCAGGCTCGCGGAGTGCTCGGGCGAGCGTTGCTCGTGCCATCAGTCTACGTCCTCACGTCGGTCGTTCGCGGCGTCGTGCCGGTCAGGCGAGGTCGCGCCCGAGGTGGGCATACGACAGCGTGCGTCCGCCGACCCCGCCGTCGACTGTCGCGGCCCCGAACTGTACGAACGACGCACGCTCGTAGAATGCCAGGGCGCGCGCGTTGTCCGCGGCGACGTCGAGCACGAGGCGACTGGCGCCTGCGGCCGTCGCCGCGTCGACGGCGTGCTGCAGGAGTGCACGTCCGTACCCGCTCCCCGCCCCGTCCGGCGATACGGCGATCCGCGCGAGGTAGTGGTCGGTCGGAGTCGCGCGGAGCGCGACTCTGCTCGCGCGGTGCAGCCGATCGCGAAGCGCTGCGTCGCCACGGAGCGGCGCGAACCGACCGGCGGCGAGGGCGGACGCCAGACGCTGATCGCGCAGCGCCGCGTACGAGAGCAGCGAGTACATGCCGACCGGGTGACCGCCGACGAGCAGCATGCGTCCGTACGGCGGGCTGAAGTCGGCGACCCCCGCGTCGAAGAGGTGCCGGCGAAACTGCTCGGCGAGCTGCACGTCGTCGCCGAACACGAACGAGTAGTAGGCGACGGATGTCGACGCTTCGAGATCGAGGTAGGCTGCCTCGTGCCCCGAGACGATAGCCGTCAGCTCCCCGCCGGCGAGCCGCGCGCCGCACTCCGTCATGTCGCAGGCGGGTGGCTCAGCGCGATCGTGCCGATCTGCGGCGCATACCGCAACTGCCACCCGCTGTCGGTCGTGCGTGGGGCGAGCATCGACCACGATGCGCCGTGTGCGGGATCGCACCACGCGAGACAACCAGAGGAACCGAGATGCCCGAAGGAGTCTCGCGACGTACGCGGCGGAGTCCAGTGGGGCGCCTTGTCGCCCCGGACCTCCACGCCCAGCCCCCAGGCGCACCGTGCCCAGCTGATTTTCCCCGACGGTCCGAACCCGAACACGGGGTCGGTCGTCGTGAAGCCGCCGCCCACGCCCCCCGTCTGATCGGTACGGGCGGCCGCGAGTAGCGGCGCTGAGACGAGGGTGGAGGCGTCGCCGTACGCCTGCGACAGGCTGAGGAGCGCTCGAGCGGTCCCGAACAGCCCTGCCCAGGGGGGTGCGAGCGAGCGCCAGTACGCACTGTTCACAGGCTCGTAGGGTGTGCCGGTGAATGTGCTGCGGACGTCGGCAAGCCGGGCGGGCTCGCGCGGGAGATCGTTCGCCGGATGCGCGTCGATCGCCAGTGGGGTGAGCACGTGGCGTCGCATCGCCGTCCAGAACGCCTCGCCAGTCACGCGCTCGACGAGCGTCGCCAGCAGGCCGTAGCCGACGTTGCTGTACTGCACGATCGAGCCAGGCGTGTACTGGAGGGGCGTGGCGCGACACGCGTCGGCCAGGTCGCGCACTCCGAGCGCACCGCCGTACGAGATCAGGTCGGTCGGCAGATCGAGCGGCAGCCCACTCGTGTGCGACAAGAGCGTGCGTACCGTCACTCGCGAGTCGCCCGCCGCCGCACCCTCGACGTACCGCCCGATGACGTCGTCGAGACCGACCTGCCCGTCGTCGATCAGGCGCAGCACGAGGAGCCCGACCGCCAGCTTGCTCGTCGATGCGAGCGGGAAGAGCGTATCGATGGTCAGCGCCGTCCCGGCCGCGTCGGTACCGACGGCGAGCTGGTCGATCGATCCGTCGGCACGGTCGATCAACGCCACCAATCCGGGGACGGCATACGGACCGGGTGTCTCGACCGCGCGCGCAGCGACTTGTGCGAGCGCCCCCTGCGTGCGGGCGTCTCGCACGGGCGGCCCTGCGACCGCACTCACTGCGCGAGGCGCTGTAGCTCTGGCGAGGCGCGCACCGGCTCCGGCCACCGGGCCGGGTCGTTGCCGTGTTGCGCGAGGAACGCGTGTACCCACCGCTCCAATCCGAAGCCGATGCACACGCTGTGCATCGGTCCGCCGGCAGAATCCTGGCAGTCGAACACTCTGCCGAAGAAGTCGCTGTGATAGTTCAACGAGCCGACGGCGAGCTGACTTCCGTCGGGCAGGTACGCGGCGACCTCGTACTTCGTGTCCGAGCTGAGCTGGAAGAACGTCTTCGCGAGCGCATCGTCCGGCGCGACGAAGAACGGATCGCTCGCCGTCCGGATCTCTGCGGCGATACCGTGGGACTCGAGGAAGTCCGCCATCATCTCGACGCCGCGCTGGCGCTTCTCCAGCACTTCGTCGCGGGTCCCCAGGAAGACGATCTCGCGCAGCGTGAAGTCCCACAGCCGGCGCAGGTCCTTCATGTTGCTCGACTCGTAGCGGAAGCACTTCCCGCACATCCCGTACGTGATCCCGCCGGCCGCGATCCTGTCGCCGGCGTGCATGCTGTACGCGTGGTAACACACGGCCGGCGAGAGCGCCGCCTCGGGTTTCTCGAACTGGCCGCTCGCGCGGTCGTCGAGGTCGAGCCGCGCTTTGTGCCGCGCCTGGAAGTCCTCGACCAGCTCCGTGTCCTCGGGGAGGTGGCTCACGAAGTTGACGATGTGCGGAAACGACTTCAGGTAGTCGCACTTGGCCAGCGTCTCGACCGGGATCAGCGTCGGCGCCTGCAGCGGGGTCGCCCCGAACGGCGCACCGAACGCGGTGAAGACGCGGTCGAAGTACTGGAACAGGGCGAGCGGCATCCCGGAGAGGGCGACCTGACCGGTCGCCATGAATCGGATCCCCGGTGCGTCGCCGGTTCCCCTGAACGTCGGATGGTCGGCCGCTGCCGTCTTGTGCACGACCGTGCGGGCGAGGTCTCGCAGGCTTCGCTGAACCCGCTGCGCGATCGTCGTCGCTTTCGCCGCGAAGTCGTCCGCCTGCTCCGACGGTGCGTCGAAGGTGAGACGCGTGCCGCCGTCTTCGAACGCGACGTTCGCGATCCCCTTCGACAGATGGTGCACGCGCTTGCCGATCTCCTCCTGCACCATGTCGTTCGCGGCTTTCGCGAGCGCGACGCTCACCCGCGTCACCGACTGCGTGGAACCGCTCATGCGGTCGAGCCTCCGAGCCGGACCACGAGCTCGTGCATCGCGCGCGGCGTACGGGCGCCGATGAAGTCCTGGTCGGGAATCGACACGTTGAATGCCGACTCGAGCTCCAGGAGCAGTTGCAGCGCGTCGACGGAGCTGACGCCCGCCTCGAACACGTCTTGATCGGGCTCGATCGCGTCGATCCCCCCGACGTTCGTGACGACCGCGATGACGCTATTGATATCAGGTTGCATGAGTGTCGATTCCGGCGATGAGCGTGAAGAGACCTCAGACCAGCGCCACGCGTGAGCGCGTGTCGCCGCCGTCCGACGGGTGGCTGCTGCCTCTCCCGACCGACGCAAAAGATAGCGGCCGCCGATTCACCGTCCAACACGACACCAGCGGCTGCGACGATGCCGCGACGGCGCGCCGGCGGGCGACGTCAAGTGTCGGCGCGTGACCGCCGAGAGTTGATCGTCGGCCCGCGACATCCGTCTCGCCGGTGGGTCTCACAGGTCGAGCGGACCGGGCAGACGTGGCAGCGACGCGCCCGAGCGGTGCACACCAGCGCACCGAGCTCCATGAGCGCCTGATTGTGCGTCCAGCCCGCGCGCCCCGTCCGTGGGAGTATCGACTCGGCGATCGTCCAGAGTGCTCGCTGCCCGGTGCCGCGCGTCGGATCGACGTCAGGCGCGAACACGCGACGCAGCACGCGCGCGACGTTCGTGTCGACGAGCGCGGCGCGGCGCTCGTATGCGAACGATGCCACCGCGCCGGCGGTGTAGGCACCGACGCCAGGAAGCGCCCGGAGCGCTGCCGGGTCCGCCGGGAGGGCACCGGCTCCGCCCTCGCGAACCACGTGGCGCGCGAGCGCGTGCAGGTTGCGAGCGCGCGCGTAGTAGCCGAGGCCCGACCACGCGTCCGTGACCTGGCGAACCGGTACGTCGGCCACGTGGCCGAGGGTCGGGAAGGCGTCGAGAAACGCCTGGTACTTCGGAATCACCCGGGCGACCTGGGTCTGCTGCAACATCAGCTCGGAGACGAGCACGTGATACGCGTCACGCGTTCGTCTCCACGGCAGATCGCGACCTTCGCGGCGGAACCAGGCGGCGAGGTGCCGGCGAAAGCGGCGGACGCGGGCGACGTCGAGCGGCGGCGGAAGGTCGGGCACGGAGGGGCGTGGGTGGGACGCGCTTGCGTGCAGACTCGTCCTGGGCCTGATTGGACCGCGAGACCATTCAGCGCCCTATGAACTTACGTGAGCAGTCGGTCGCCATCACCAGCGCATTCCAGCGGCGGATCGTTCCCGAACTGCGGTACTCGCAGACGCAGTACGAGGAGCGGTTGCGCGAGTACGCGGCCGACGTGGGCCGCTGGCTCGATGTCGGGTGTGGTCACCAGCTTCTGCCCTCCTGGCGCGCCGAGGCCGAAGCCGAGCTCCTCGGCACGATCGACCACATCGTCGGCATCGACTACGAGTTCGATGCGCTGCGGCGCCACCCGAACATTCGCGACGTCTGTCGCGCCGACGTCGGGTCGCTCCCGTTCGCCGACGCGAGCTTCGACCTGATCACGGCGAACATGGTCGTGGAGCATCTCGCCGCCCCGGGCGCGCAGTTCCTCGAAATCGCGCGCGTGCTCCGGCCGGGTGGAGTCTTCCTCTTCCACACGCCGAACGCGCGCTCCTACCCGGTGCAGGTCGCCCGGCTGCTGCCTGACGCCGTGAAGCGCATGCTCGCACGGGTACTGGAGAACCGGGCATCCGACGACGTGTTCCCCACGTACTACCGAGCGAACACCGAGCAGGCGATTCGTCGGACGGCCGCGGATGCCGGGCTCGCCGTGGACGCCCTGCACTTCATCGCGACGACGCCGGTCCTGGGCGTCGTGCCCCCGCTGGCGCTCGCCGAGCTCGTTATCCTTCGCCAACTCGTTCGCACGCCGGCCCTCGCGCCATACCGGCAGACACTGATCTGCGCGCTCCGCCGGCCCGCTGTGGTGTAGCACGGCTGCACACATCGACCGAGCTGGGGTAAATGTTTCTTTGCAGGGCGAAGCTCGACGATGTCACGGATGGGCTCGAACAGTATGTTTGCTCGGAATCGAGGTGATCGCGGTCACCAGCGACATAGACATTTGCGTGTGCAGGTATGTGCGGTCTGGCCGGTCTGATTCACCTGGATGGAACCACGTGCGCACCCGAGCCGCTCGGTCGGATGGCGCGGGTGCTGACGCACCGCGGACCCGATGACGAGGGGTTCCACGTAGACGGATCGGTCGGTTTCGCCTTCCGCCGGCTCGCCATCATCGACCTGTCGTCGTGCGGCCACCAGCCGATGCAGTACGGCGACGGCCGGTACACCATCGTGTACAACGGCGAGATCTACAATTACCTCGAGCTGCGCGAGCAGCTCCTCGCGCGCGGGCATCGCTTCCGCTCCCGGTCGGACACGGAAGTGCTGCTCGCCGCCTACGCCGAGTGGGGGGCGGAGTGTCTCTCGCGGCTGAACGGGATGTGGGCATTCCTCATCTACGACCGCGTGCGGCGCGTCGTGTTCGGCTCGCGCGACCGGTTCGGCATCAAGCCGCTCTACCGCTCGCGCTCGGACGGTCGGATGCTCATCGCCTCCGAGATCAAGGCGATCCGGGCGGCTCAGGAGACCCCCGCGGCGCCGAACCTGGCGCTCGTTCGGGAACTGCTCGTGTCGGGGCGGATGGAGCGCGTGCTCCCCGGAGGGAGAACGTTCTTCGAGGGAATCGAAGAGGTCCCCGCCGGCTCCGGCTTCGAGCTCGGGCTCGACGGATCCATGCGAGAGTGGACGTTCTGGACGCCGAGCATGCGGGCCGGAGCGGATCCGATCGCGCCCGGCGAGCTGTTCGACGTGCTCGACGCGGCGATCGACCGCCATCTGCGCGCGGATGTCCGTGTCGGCGTGAGCCTCTCCGGCGGGCTCGACTCGACGATCGTCGCCTCTCTGCTCGCTCGCCACCGTCGCGACGGCGCTGAGCCGATCCGCGCGTTCTCCTACATCACGGCCGCGTTCGACGAAGGTCAGTTCGTCGCGGACGTCGTCGAGCGGATCGGCGCGACGCTGCACACGCACGACACGGGCGGCCGCGTCGCGCTCGCGCTGCTTCCTCGCGTGCTCTGGCACAACGACGAGCCCGTGCACTCGCTGAACTCGTCGATCGGTCTCGAGATCTACGGCGCGGCAGCGAGCAACGACGTGAAGGTCATGATGTCCGGCCAGGGCGCCGACGAGCTCCTGGGTGGCTATCCGAGCGGGTTCCCCGTGCTCTGGGCGTCGCTCGTCCGCCGAGGCCGCGTCGCCGAGGCACGGCGACAGATCGAGGGCTACGTCGCCGTCCACGGGGGGGACGTTCGTGCGCTCCTGCGGCACGCGGTCATCTCGGCGGTGGCAGGGGTCGTCAATGCGACGCCGGGGCTGCGAACGGTCGCGAGCCGTCGTCGTGCGCGTCGTGCGGTGCCGCAGTCCACATTCTGCGCGCCGGACTTTCTCGCCGCAGGCGGGAGCGAGCGCGTGAGAGAGCACCACGTCGGGTCGCTGGCGGACAAGCTGGAGTTCGAGATCGCCTTGACGCCGCTGCCGCTCTACCTGCGGGTCGAGGATCGGGTCTCCATGGCGAACTCGGTCGAATCGCGAGTGCCATTCCTGGACGCCGACATCGCGGCGCTGGCGCAGCGCTTCCCCGATGCGGCGCGCATGGACGGCGCGTGGAACAAGGCGCTGCTCCGCGAGGCCGCCCGCGGCCTGCTGCCGGAGAGCGTGCGCACGCGCCCGGTGAAGTTCGGGTTTCCGGTGCCGGTGGGCGAGTGGATCCGCACCGTGCTTCGAGACGAGTTCCGCGACGTGATCGAGAGCGATGCGCTTCGCCAGCGCGGGATCTACGACGTCGCGCGCGTCCGCGACACGTTTCAGCGCCACCTCCGCGGCGAGGTCGACGCTGCCGACGATCTGTTCAACGTCTACCAGCTCGAGTGCTGGTTTCAGCACGTCGTCGGCGCGGACTACGACTCGGCGCCGCAGTATTCGGGCGACGCCGTGGCGGCGGCCGTCAGCTGACCCGGCTCGTCTTCCGCCTCAGGAAGTCCATCAGGATGAACTGGCCCAGCGTCATCGTGTTCGTGAAGTACGCCTTGCCGCGGCTGATCTCGCTCATCCGCTTCACGAACTCCACGAGCGCGCGGTCGCGCGCGAGCATGAACGTGTTGATCATGATGCCCGCGCGGCGGCAGTCGGCGACCTCGCGCAGCGTCTGCTCGATGACCGTGCGCGTCGAGCCCCATCGAGTTCTTGTAGATCTGCCCGTTCGGCATCGTCAGCGCGCTCGGCTTGCCGTCGGTGATCATGATGATCTGGCGCATGTCCTTCTTCTGCGCCAGCAGGATGCGGCGCGCGAGCTTGAGCCCCTCGGCCGTGTTCGTGTGATACGGGCCGACCTGCGCGCTCGGCGAGCGTCGCGAGCGGAATCTCCTCGGCCGAGTCGTGGAAGAGCACGACGTGGATCGTGTCGCCGGGGAACTGCGTGCGGATGAGGTGCGTGAGCGCGAGCGCGACCTTCTTCGCCGGCGTGAAGCGGTCCTCGCCGTAGAGGATCATCGAGTGCGAGCAGTCGAGCATCAGCACCGTCGCGCAGCTCGACCGATACTCCGCCTGCCGCACCATGAGGTCGGGGTAGTCGAGGTCCATCGGCACCTCGAGCGTGCCGGTGCGGGCGAGCGCGTTCTTGAGCGTCTCGTTGACGTCGAGGTTCAGCACGTCGCCGAACTCGTACGGCTTGCTCGACGCCGTCGGCCTCGATGCCCGGTGGCGAGGTACGGCGTGTCGTGGCTGCCGAAGCTCGACTTGCCGAGCGAGCCGAGGAGGTTGCGCAGCGTCTTGTAGCCGAGGAAGTCGATGCCCTTGTCGGTGAGGTTGAACTGCACGTCCTTGCGCGGCTGCCTGCGCGAGCGAGCCCTTGCCCGTCGACCGGCTGGTGGCCGGCCGGCATCTGCGGCGGCGTCGTCGAGCGTTGAGGTAGCCCTTCGTCGATGAGCCGCTGCACGAGCTCGTCGAGCAGCTTGGCGAGCTTCTGCCTGCGACGTCCTCGTCGCCGTCGCCGCGCAGCGCCTCGAGCATCTCGGGCGTGAACTGCCCGCTCTCCATGAGCGCCTCGAGGATCGCCTGCTCGCAGCGCGTCGAGCGACCGGTCGCCTCGGCTCGCCGAGTCTCATGCCCCAGTACGGGTGGTCGCTCGGCCCGCCGGCGAACCCGGACTGCGAGCAGGAAGTCGGCGAGCTTGTCGAGCAGCGACTGCAGGTCGACCGCGTCGGCGAGCTCGGGGCTGAACTTCGTGTACGTGTGGAAGCGCATGACGGTCCTCGCTGACGGCGTCGACCACGCTGCGGGCGTAGCGCTGTCGATACAGCGCGGTCGATGCAGCGGGCACCGTTCTTCGAACGGTGCGGTGATACACTTCCAGCGCGCAAGTGGCGCCGCTCGTTCTCGAAGGCTTCGTGAATCCGTTCCGCGTCCGCTCGTCAGGCACCGCAACTTCCGCATCTTCTGGTTCGGCCAGACGCTGTCGCTCGTCGGGACGTGGATGCAGGCGATGGCCGAGGGGTGGCTCGCGCTGGAGCTGACGGACAGCGCCTTTCTCGTCGGCCTCGTCGCGGCGGCGGCGTCGCTGCCGGTGCTGCTGTTCACGGTACTCGCCGGCGTCTACGTCGACCGCGCGGACCGGCTGCGCGTGGTCACGGCGATGCAGGCGCTCATGCTCTGCCAGGCGATCGCGCTCTGGCTCATGACGCTCACCGGACACCTCACCATCGGGTGGCTCGTGGCGCTCGCGTTCGTCGGCGGGACGTTCGCGGCGTTCGAGATCCCGGCGCGCCAGTCGCTGTTCGTCGACCTCGTCGGGCGCGACGACCTCGCCGCGCGATCGCGCTCAACTCGAGCGGCTTCAACCTCGCGCGCATCATCGGGCCGGCGATCGGCGCGGCGCTCATCGCGGCGTTCGGGATCGCCTGGTGCTTCGCGGTGAACGCGGGGAGCTATCTCGCGGTGCTCGTCGGGCTGTTCCGGATTCGGCTTCCCGCGAGGACGCCGCGCGGCCCGCACGGCTCTCCGTTCACGGCGCTGCGCGAAGGAATCGCGTACATCTGGCGCACCGACGACCTGCGGCGACTCATCGGCGTGGTGGTCGTGTTCGCGGTGTTCGGTGTACCG
Source organism: uncultured Gemmatimonadaceae bacterium (assembly GCA_963843845.1). Classification (GTDB taxonomy): domain Bacteria; phylum Gemmatimonadota; class Gemmatimonadetes; order Gemmatimonadales; family Gemmatimonadaceae; genus Gemmatirosa. The sequence continues at coordinate 1,261,977 of CAWJMB010000002.1, forward strand.
TACCTCACCCTCATGCCGGTCGTCGCGCGCGACGTGCTGGGACTCGGCGCCGGCGGTTACGGTGTGCTCCTCGCGGCGGTGGGCGTCGGGGGGTTCGCCGGGGCGCTGTTCGTCGCCGGCGTCGGGACGCGCGTCTCCCACCGGCGGCTGCTCGTCGCGTCGTCGTTCGCCTACGCACTGCTGCTGATCGCGTTCGCGTTCGTGCGCTCGGCATCGCTCGCGCGCGTCGTGCTGCTCGCCGTCGGGTTCGCGATGGTCGCGAACGGCGCGATGTCGAACGCGATGCTGCAGGCGCGCGTCGACGACGCGTTCCGGGGGCGCGTGATGTCGGTCTACGCGTTCGCCGTCGTCGGCCTCGCGCAGGTCGTCGGCTCGTTCCTCGGCGGCGCGGTCGCCCGCCTCGCCGGGCCCGACTGGGCGATCGGCGGCGGCGCGGTGGTCATGCTGCTCTACGGCGCCTGGGCGTACAGCACCGGCGCGGGGACGCTCGCGTCGAGGGTCGCGCGCACGCGGGCACAGAGCCGGTCCGGCGTGAAGGGCTTGCCTAACAGCGCGACCGCGTCGGCCGAGACGCCGCGCAGCAACACTTCGTCGTCGGTGTAGCCGGACATGAACAGCACGCGCAGCGCTGGCGACTCGCGCGTCAGCGCCTCGGCGAGCTCGCGGCCGTTCATGCCGGGCATGACGACGTCCGTCAGCAGCAGATCGATCTCGCCGGCGCGCGCGCGCGCGAGCTCGAGCGCGCTCGGGCCGTCCACGGCGGCCAGCACGCGATAGCCTCGGCGCGACAACGCCTCGCACGCGATCGCGCGGACGGCGTCTTCGTCCTCGACGAGCAGCACCGTCTCGCTCCCGCCGGGCACTGGGAGCGCGAGCGGCGCCAGCTCGTCCGACCGCGCTTCGGCGGCGGCGTCGACGCGCGGGAGATAGATCACGAACCGACTCCCCGCACTCGGCGCGCTCCACACGCGCACCGCGCCGCCCCCCTGCTGCACGATCCCGTACACGGTGGCGAGGCCGAGACCGGTCCCGTGCGTGCGATCCTTCGTCGTGAAGAACGGCTCGAAGATGCGTGCCTGCGTGTCGGCGTCCATTCCGATGCCGGTGTCGCGCACCTCCAGCACCGTCCAGCGGCCCGGTGCGATGCCGGGGTGCTGCGGGTCCTCGACGTCGACGTACACGTCGCGCGCCGTGATCGTCAGCGTGCCGCCGTCGGGCATCGCGTCGCGCGCGTTCAGTGCCAGGTTCATCACGACCTGCTCGATCTGTCCCGGATCGGCGAGCACGGTCCCCAACGACGCGGGAAGGACACTCTCGAGCCGGATGTGCTCGCCGATCATGCGCCCGAGCATCGGATGCATCCCCTCGACGACGGTCCGCACGTCGAGGGCGATCGGCTGCACGACGCGCCCACGGCTGAAACCGAGGATTCGGCTCGTGAGCCCGGCGGCGCGCTGCGACGCTTCGCGAATCGCGGCGAAGTCCTCGCGCGTCTCCGCCGGCAGCGCGTCGTCGCTGAGCGCGAGGTCGCAGTAGCCGAGGATGCCGGTGAGCAGGTTGTTGAAGTCGTGCGCGATACCGCCGGCGAACCGGCCCAACGCTTCCATCTTCTGCGCGCGGCGCAGCTGGTCCTGGGACTCTTGCAGGGCGTGCTCGGCGCGCCGGCGCGCGGTCACGTCGAGCGCGGCGGAGAGGCGCGTCGGGCGCCCCTCGACGTCCGTGAGCACGGTGAACACTTCGACATCGATGATCGATCCGGCGCGGTCGACGTGTCGCCAGGCACCAGCGTGCGCGCGTTCGTGCACGCGCTGCGCCTTCGCGAGCGCGCGGGCGACGGCGAGAAAGCGCACGCGGTCCTCGGCGCGATGCAAGTCCACGAGCGACAACTGGAGGAATTCGTCGCGGGTGTAGCCGTACTGCTCGCACGCCGCCTCGTTCACGGCGAGGACGCGGTGCGTCTCGAGGTCGGCGAGGTAGAGCGGGACCGGACAGACGTCGAACAGCAGGCGGTAGCGCTGCTCGGTGCGATGCAGCGCCGCGGTGCGAGCCGCGATCGTGCCCGCCATGTCGTTGAAGGCCGTGGCGAGCGAGGCGATCTCGCTGGGCACGTCGGTGCGCGTGCGGCGCTCGTAGTCGCCGGAGGCGATCGCCTTCGCATCGGCAGCGAGCGCGTCGATCGGCCGGATGATGCGTCGGCCGAGGGTGATCGTGACGCCGACCGCGATGCTGAGCGCCGCGATGACGAGGAGCAGGTCGCGACGGAACTCCGCGTTCATCTCGGCGAGCGCGGCAGGGCGTGGCGTGCTGACGAAGACGCGCCACCCCGCGGCAGCGACCGGCGCGTACGCGCCGATGCGCTCGCTCCCGTCAGGAGCGATGTACTCCGCGTAGGCTTCCGGGCGCGTCACCGCGGCGCGCAGGGCGGGCGTCATCACGTTCCGTCCGGTGAGCGCGTCGACGCGCGGCACGCGCGCGAGCACGGCGCCGCTCGAATCGAGTGCCGTGACCGACGTGCCCGGCGGCAGCGAGTCGATGTGCAGCGTCGGCTCCAGCGACGAGAGGTGCAGCGTGCCCAACACCGCGCCGCGCACCGCACCCGTCGCGTCGAGCACCGGGTGCGCGAACGTGACCGACCACTCCGACGGATCGGGGCGCGCGACGACGGGATCGCCGACGACCGGGTGTCTCGTGCGCAGCAATTCGGCGAGGTACGGCTGGTCGCCGGCGCCGACCGTCGCGCGATCGGGGACGGGGCGGAACGAGGTGCCGATGTTGTTCCCGGCCGCGTCGGTGACCCACAAGTTCGTCACGACCGACTCGGGAAGCGCGCGACGCACGCTCAGCAACAGCGTGTCGTTCGACGCCGCGCCGGCTGCGTCGGTGCGCACCGTCTGCGCGAGCGACGCGGTCAGCAGCCGCACGTTGCGCGCACGCGTGTCGACGCGGGCGGCGAGCGTGCGCGAGGCCTCGAGCGCGCGGCGCCCAGCGGCGTCGCGCGCCGCGGCCGCCCGCTCGTTGATGCGGAGCACCGTTCCCATCACGAGCGGCGCGAGCGCCGCGAGCACGAGCACGACGAGCCACGCCCACAGCCCCACGGGGTCGGGGTGGACGGCGCGGCGGCGCGCAGGCGGCGCGCCCGGCGTCGCCTGCGGCGTGGGCACGGCGCCGCGGGGAGAGTCGAGGCTCACGAACGGTTGTTCGGGGGGTCGGGGCGCGAGCAGGGCGGGAACGACGGGATGAGCCGGCACCTCCGTGTGATAGTGAGACGGAGCAGCGTGCTTCGAGCAACGGCGTCCGACTCATGAATGGTGAGCGACGTCACCTCGGCCCGCGACGCGCCGGCGTTCCGAGGTCGCGACGGATCAGCCCGGTGCCCCAGTCAGCCTGGCGCGCCGAGCCGCAACGTGTGGAGGTGCTCGACGACGGTGAAGCCGAAGGCCCGCCACGCGTCGTTCGCCGTTGCGTTGTCGGCGGCCGTGTGCAGTCGGAGCTCGTCGAGGCCGCGATCGCGGCACCACGCGATCGCGGCCTCGAACAACAGGTGCAGCGTGCCCTGTCGCCGCAGCGCCGGCACCACGTACACCGACGCGACGTAGCCGTAGCGATCGGGGTCGAGGAGCGGCGCGCCGCGTCCCTCCATGCAGCGCAGAATGCCGACGACCTCCGGTGCTCGCGTCGGCACCTCACGCTCCGCGAGGAACGTCACCTCCACCGCAGATGCCAGCTGCGCAGCGAAGAGCCGCCGCGCTCGCTGCGGGGCGTCGGCACGCAGGCGGCCGTAGAGCGGGCTCGCGCGGTGCTCGTGGAGCAGCGCCAGGCGAAGCGCGAGTACCGTGTCGAGGTCGTCGGGGGCGGCGACACGGATGGAAGTACCCGGACGCGGGTCGCGGGACGCCGGGGTCGGAGAACGACCCGCGCGCCCCCCGGACCCGTGTCCCGCGTCCCGGCCGTGCTCGCGCTCACTCACTCATCCCCCGCCGAACAGCTCCTGCCCTCCGCTCCCACCGCGTCGCCGCGGCTCGGGCTGCGCGCGGCCATACTGCCCGGCGTCGGAGCGCGAGATCTTGCGGCGCGCGACGAGCGCTTCGAGCGCGAGCTCGCACGCCGCGACGGTGACCGCGTCGTCGTCCGCCGGCGCGAGGCCGACGTCGTGCACGAGACGCGAGAGGTCGGGCACCGTGCGGAACGCCTGGGCGGCGAGCGATGACGAGAGGTCGTCGTCGATCTGCAGTGCGCCCCCTTCGTCGAACCAGATGATGACTTCGTCGAGGTCGACTCCGCCGGCGCGCCCGCGAAACGTCGCGTCTGCAGCGCGGCGGATCAGCTCGCGCGCGATCGCGTGACCGCCGACCAGCTCTCCCTCGTACTCGAGCTCGATCTTGCCCGTGATCGCCGACTGCGCGGCGTAGATGTCCGACATGCGCGGCACGATCTCTCGCTCGCCCGTCAGCACCGCGCGCCGCTCGGCGTTCGACACGACGTTCTCGAGCACCGTGATCGGCATGCGCTGCGATACGCCGGAGCGGCGGTCGATGCGCTTGTCGGTACGCGCCTCGAAGGCGATGCGCTCGATGACCTCGGCGATGAAGTCGGGAACGCGCACCGGGCGCTCCGCGTCCCGCGCCGTCCACGCCTCCTGCTGCGGTGATCGCCATTCCGAGCTCGACCGTCTTCGGGGTAGTGCGTGATGATCTCGCTGCCGATCCGGTCCTTGAGCGGCGTGATGATCTTGCCGCGCGCCGTGTAGTCCTCGGGATTCGCGGTGAAGCAGAGCAGCACGTCGAGCGGGAGGCGGACGGGGTAGCCTTTGATCTGGACGTCGCCTTCCTGCATGATGTTGAACAGGCCGACCTGCACCTTGCCGGCGAGATCGGGGAGCTCGTTCAGCGCGAAGATGCCGCGGTTGGCGCGGGGCAGCATGCCGTAGTGAATCGTGAGCTCGTCGGAGAGCACGTGACCGCCGCGCGCCGCCTTGATCGGGTCGACGTCGCCGATGATGTCGGCGACCGTGACGTCCGGCGTCGCGAGCTTCTCGACGAAGCGGCGTCGCGCGGCACCCACGCGATCGGCGTGTCGTCGCCCGCCTCGTCGAGCAGCGTGCGCGCGTACTTCGAGATCGGCGCGAACGGATTGTCGTTCACCTCGCTGCCGGCGACGATCGGCATCTCGTCGTCGAGCAGCGTGACGAGCGCGCGCAGGATGCGCGACTTCGCCTGGCCGCGCAGCCCGAGCAGGATGAAGTTGTGGCGCGAGAGCAGCGCGTTGACGATCTGCGGCATGACCGTGTCCTCGTAGCCGAGGACGCCCTCGAAGAGCGGGCCGCCGGCGGCGAGGCGGCGCGAGCAGGTTCTGCCGCATCTCGTCCTTCACGGAGCGGCGGGCGCGATCGGCGGCGCCGAACGGCGAGCGGCGCAGTGCGCCGAGCGTTTCGGGGAGCGACGACAAGACAGTCTCCTATTGCGGATTCGGTGAAACGTAACGGGCGGTGCAGCGAGTGCGGCCGCCGCAGTCGAACCGTCCTCTGGAAGGGAATGCGCGGAGGGCGAAAGATGTTGCCGCACCGTGAGTTAATGGACACGGTCCGGGATGCGGTCTTGACAGGCACTCCAGTCATCGTAGATTGCCGGCGCATCCGGGCCCTGCGTCGGGCGCGGAGATTTTAGTGCAGTCTCTACCGCCCCCATTTAGGAGATCGTCGATGAAGCGCCTTGCCCTGGTCGCCGCTGTGTTCGCACTCGCCGCCTGTTCCGCCAAGGAGCAGGTCCCGCCGGCCGACACGACGGCCCCGGTGATGACGCCGGCCCCGTCGACGATGCCGATGGACAGCGCCGCGATGAAGATGGATACGGCCGCCATGAAGATGGATACGGCCGCGATGAAGATGGACTCGATGGCGAAGCGCCCGTAAAGCATTCGCACACGATGGGAAAGCGGGGCGCGACACTCAGTGTCGCGCCCCGCTTTCGTGTGACCGCTCGCCGGCTGCTATTCGGGAAAGGGGAGCGCGTAGAGAACCGCTCGCCGGTCGAGCGGGGCGGCCTCGCCTTCCCCCGAGCGCACGACGAGCGTCGTGCCCGGCTCCACCTCGCGCCGCACCATTCCGAGCGCGATGCCGCCGAGCCGTGGTGAGACGGCCACGCTGCGGACGTCGCCGACGTCGCGCCCCGTCTCGTCGAGGAGGCGCGACCCGATCTCGAGCGGGCCGCCCTCCGCCTCGTACGCGAGTCCACGTAGATGGCGGTTCACGTGTCCGCGGAAGTGCACCCGCGCGACGACCTCCTGCCCCGTGTAGCACCCTTTCGTGTACGAGATCGCGTGCAGCTCGTCGAAGTTCGCCTCCTGCGGGATCGTCGTCTCGTCGATGTCGACACCCCACGTGGGACGGCCGCTCTCGATGCGCGCGGTGTCGTAGGCGCGCTGCCCCCCCGGCACCGCGACGCCGGCGCGATGAAGGCGAGACCACGCAGCCGCGTGGCCGTCGCCACCGGCGTACACCACGAAGCCGTCGACCCCGAGGTCCGGTATCCGCGTGACGACGAGCGCGTCGCCGGCCGTCTCGACGGTGGCGTGGCCGTACGGGGGGAGGGCTGCGAACGCCGACGGAGCGAGCGCGAACGACTCGGCCAACGCGTCTCGCGCCCGTGGGCCGTAGACGCCGAACGCGGCCACGCGGTCGGTGACGCGCCGGTAGGCGGCGAGGCGCGGGTTCACGTACTTGCGCACGACGTCGCCCCATCCGGCCGAGGCCGCAGCTGGCACATCGACCAGCAGCGCGGCCCCGGTCGGCCAGTCGCTCGGCGCGGGGGGCGTGGCGGAGACGGCGGCCAGCGTGGGGCGCTTCATCGTCGGCGGACTGTCGGGAGCGATCGACGCGTCTGCGAGCGCGAGGATGCGCAGGTCGGTGACGATGCGCCCCTTCGGCGTGAGCGCTGCTGCGTAGAGGCCGTGGCCGGGCGTCAGCGCGAGCACGTCGTTCGTGACGAGGCCGGTCAGCGTCTCGCGCGCCGTCGCTCCCTGAAACAGCCACAGCTCGCGGTCGCCGTGATCGACGAGCAGCGCGCCGCTGCGGATCGCCTCGTACTCGGCGGCCGGGTCGCCGTAATCGAGCACGATCGGGCGCCCGGAATCGGCAGGTGGCGAGAGTGTCATCGGGAGTCGGTCAAGAGGTCGGCGAGCGCATCGTAAGAGAGCGCCGCCACGCTCGCTACCCGCAACGCGACGACGCCGGCCGCGCGCGCCGCGTCGACGGCCGTCGCCGAGTCTTCGAGCGCGATGACGCGGCGGCGCTCGAGCGGGCGATGCATCCGTGCGAGGTGCACGAGCGCCTGCTCATGCCACGACGGCGAGTCTTTCTCGGCGTCACCGATCACGACCGCGACGACGTCGTCGAGCGAGGCGCGTGCGAGAATGTGTGACGCCGTGCGTGGTGGCAGGCGCGTCACGGCCGCCAGACGAACACGCGCGCCGAGCGCGGCGAGCGCGTCGCGCGTGCCGGGAACGAGCGTGAGTGGTCCGCTCAGCGCGTCGTCGAGCGCGCGCTCGGCGCGCAGCGCGGTGAGCTCGACGTCCGTCGCGTCGAGCGCGAGCAGCTGTCCGGCGAGCCGTGCGGCGGCGGCCGACGTGTGTCGGTCGGCAGCGCGGGCGATGGCGGCCGTGGGGAGCGATGCGCCGACGACGGCGAGCGCGTCGGCGAGCGCCCGCGGCGCGGCATCGGCGCGTCTCGACGAGCACGCCCTCGATCTCGAGCGAGCAGTGCGTGGGGGATCGTGCGATCGATGCAGCGCGGTGGGCACGAACGAGCGACGCTCCACGCCCGCGCGGGCACGAAGGCCGGCGAGCGTGGAGCGTCGAGGTGTCGACGAAGCGCGCGCGTCGAGCGCCGGCGCCGATCAGGGCGCGCCGTTCTGAAGCTCGATGAGCACGCGGCGGTTCGTCGCGCGGCCTTCGGGGTTCGTGTTCGACGCGACCGGGTTCGTCTCGCCGGCCGAGCGCTGCGTCAGGACGCGCCGGCGCCGATCGCCCTTCGACGCGAGGTACTCGGCGACCGCCTTCGCGCGGCGCTCGCCGAGGCGCGTAGTTGTAGCTCTCGCCGCCGATCGCGTCCGTGTTGCCGGTGACGATGAGCTGAGGTTCGCCGCTTCCGGACGGCGCAGCGACGCCGAGACGTCGTCGAGGATGCGGCGAGCGTCGCTGCTCAGGTCGGACTTGTCGAAGTCGAAGTTCACGGCGCCGATGACGACGGTGCCGCCGCGGCACCATGCCGGACGCCCGACGTCGCCTCGGACATGCGCTCACGGAAGACCGTGTCGGACTGCACGCGCGTCTGCGTGACGCGGACGGTGTCGTAGCGCGTGACGACCGTCGGGACCGGCGCCGAGTTGCGGAACAGTCCGCTCAGCCCGACCTGGATGTTCGGCGTGAAGGCCGCCTCGCGCGGATACGGGTTGGCCTTGCTTGTCCTCGAACGATGTAGTAGCCGTTCGCCTCGACAGCGCGCCGTGATGCGGTTCGTGATGTAGTAGCGCAGGCCGAGGAGCCCGCTCGACGCCCTGACCACGCGGCGCGACGCAGGCGAAGGCGGCCGAAGCCGTCGTACACGTAGCCGGCGCCGATCAGGAAGCTCGTGCGGCCGGTCTCGCGCTCGTGCGTGTTGTAGAGCAGGCGCGCCTGCCAGAGCAGTGTGCGACACGTCCGTGCAGCGAGTCGGGGATCCGGCCGCGAGCGCTTCGTGTCCGAGACGCCGAACGACGCCTCACCCTCGACCGAGACGTTGCGGAAGATGTAGTAGCCCGATGCGACCGCCGCCGCGCGAAGACGTTCTCGACGTTCAGCGAGTCGGGCTGGATCGTGTAGCGCCCGAGCGCGCCGATCTCGATGGCGCTCTGCCGCTGCGCGAACGCAGCGGCAGGCAGCATGACGGACAGCGCAGCCAACGCGGCGACGACAGGACGTGTTCTCATGTTGCCTTCCGAAATGTGGTCCGTACTGCGATGAGCGACTGACGGGACCGCGCCGATGCAACAGTCGTGCGCGGCGGCATGAGCGCGCCGCCCTCGCGTACCACGCCTGCCGGTACGCACCGGCGAGCGCGCCTGTATTCTCGAGCGATCCGGGCCTCAATGCAAGCGGCTTCACGGGTTTGCGCAGGCTTTTCCTCGCGTTTTCCCCGTTCCTCGCGGAGGCTACCGTGCGTCTACGGTACGTGTTCGCTCGCGTACGCCGCGTCGAGCAGCTCGACAGGATGCACGACGCGCGCGGACGCTGCCGGCCCGCCGCAGTCCGGCGCCGAGCTGCATGAGGCAGCCGGGATTGCCGGTCGCGACGAGCTCGGCGCGCGTGTCGGCGATGCGGCGCAGCTTCGGCGCGAGCACCGCGTCCGACGTGGCGGGCTCGATCAGGTTGTAGATGCCGGCGCTGCCGCAGCACTGATCGCTGTCGACGAGCGGAACGCGGTCGAGATGCCGCGCACGGCGGCGAGCACCTGGAGCGGCGGGTTCGCCACACGCTGCGCGTGCAGCAGGTGGCACGGCGCGTCGTAGGTCACGCGCGGGAAGTCGGCCGCCCCAGGCACGTCGTCCCATCGCGGTACAGCCGCACCGCGCCGTCGCTCGGGCGCGGGCCGGCCGCGGCGAGCAGCTCGCTGACGTCGCGGACGCGACGCCGCGACGCGCTCGGCGCGCGCTCGCCCACGCGGGGTCGTCGGCGAGCAGGTCGCCGTACTCCTTCATCATCGCGCCGCACCCGGCCGCGTTCACCGCCAGGTAGGCGTCGGCGTCGCGGGCGAGCGTCGCTCGAAGGCCGCGACGTTCGCGCGGGCGAGCGCGCGCGCCGTCTCGAGGTCGCCCGCGTGCGCGTGGAGCGCGCCGCAGCATCGCTGACCGGGCGTGCGCACCGGTGCATAGCCGTTCGCCGCGAGCACGCGCGTCGTCGCGTCGTTCGCGTGGCGCGAACAGCCCCCGCATCACGCACCCCTCGAGCAGCGTGGCCGTGCCGCGCGATGGCTCGCTCGCCCTCGTCCGATCGCCCGAGCGTCGCCTCGCGCTCGATCGCCGCGACGCAGCGGCGATCGTGTGGACGCGAGCATCGCGAACGCGAAGCCCGAGCCGGCCTGGCGCGACGCGGGCGAGGAGCGACGCGCAGCCGGTCGCCCGCGCGACGCGCGCCGAACGCAGCGCGGCGACGAGCAGCGGCGTCTGCGCGAACACGGCAAGGATCAATCGCGCGACGAGCGGCGGCGGGCGCGTCGCGTTGAGCGTCGCGCGCGTCGCCTCGAGCAGATGCCCGTAGGGCACACCCGACGGGCACGCGGTCTCGCACCCGCGACAGCCCAGGCAGCGGTCGATGTGCGTGCGCACGTCGGCGTCGTCGCGGGCGAGCGTCCCCTCGAGGAGCGCGCGCATGAGCAGGATGCGGCCGCGCGGGCTGTCGTTCTCGTCCTCGAGGTTACGTACGTCGGGCACGCCTGGAGGCAGAAGCCGCAGTGCACGCAGGCGTCGATGCCCGGCTTGCGCTGCGGCGAGCGGCGTGTCGGGCGAGCGCACACGCGGCAGCTCGGCTGCGGGTGGGCACGACAGCGATGATGCCGGGGTTCAGGATGCCGCGCGGGTCGAACGCGCGTCGCACGCCTGCCGTGAGGCGGTCGCGGCGCACGCGCGGCGCGAGGTGCCCGCCATGCTCGCGCCATACCGCCGCCGGCAGTCGCTCGACGACGATCGTCGGGCGCGGCGTCGGCGTCGAATCGCGGCAGACCGAAGCCCGGTGGCGCCGGGGAGCATGACCCGCACGACGCCGCGCGCGACGGTCGCGTGGGCGAGCATCCCGAACGCCGCCGCGGCGGGCGAGCACGAGCTGTGCGACACAGCGCCGCGAGCCGCGACGGCCGCGCCGAGACGCGGACGCACCGAGGCGACCGGCGGCTCGACGTCGCGCGAGCGCGCGTCCACACCGCCTCCGACACGTCGGCGACGTCGCCGAGCGCGGCGAGGGCGTCGCGACCGGCGCGCACGGCCGCCTCGTTGCCCGCGAGGCGCGCGAGCAGGAACAGCGCGCCGGACGAGCCCGAGCCGCTCGGCCAGCGGCGCGTTCACCAGCTCGAGCGCCCACGCGGCGAGCGGCAGCGCGCGCAGCTCTCTCGAGGAACTGCGGCGAGCGCGGCGGCGCCGGGAGCGCGACGGCGACGGTCGCGTCGACGTCCGGCGAGCGGGCGAAGTCGCACGCTGACCTCGGTGATCGCGCCGAGCGTGCCCCAGGCGCCGGTCACGAGGCGCGCGAGATCGAACCCGGCGACGTTCTTCACGACCCGGCCGCCGGCGCGCACCGCAGGTGCCCGTGCCGTCGACGAACGTGACGCCGATCACGTTGTCGCGCGGCGTGCCGAACGCGTGCGCGAGCGGGCCGGCCGACGCCGTGGCGACCGTCGCGCCGAGCGTCCCGGCGTCGCCGCCGAACGGATCGAGCGCGAGCAGTCTGTCGCTCGGCCGCCGTGAGCGCGCGCGATGTCGGCGAGCGGCGTCGCGGCGCGCGCGGTGAGCGTGAGGTCGCCCGGCGTCGTAGTCGACGATCGCCGCGCAGCGCGGCGAGCGAGAGCGTCGCGTCCGCGTCGACCGGGCGGCCGGCGTCGAGCCAGGTGCCGCCGGCGGCCAGGCGGAGGCGGTGCGAGCGCGGCGGCGTCGCGCACGCGTCGGCGACGTCGGCCGCATCGCGAGGGCGAGCGGGCCGGACGGCGCCGCGCCGATCGCGTCGTCAGGCGCTGTGGACGCTCATGGACGCAGCGCCGGCGCGGCGCGCCACTCGCGGCACGCGTGCGATCGGCACGACCTTGCCCGGGTTCGCGCGGCGCGTCGGGGTCGAACACGTCGCGCAGCCGGCACATGGCGCCGCAGCGACGCGTCGTCGAAGACGCGGCTCCATGTAGCGCTGCTTGTCGAGCCCCACGCCGTGCTCGCCGGTGATCGTGCCGCCGGCGTCGATGCACGCCTGCATGATCGCCGACATCGCGGCGTGCACGCGCGCGGCCTCGTCGGCGTCGTGCGCGTCGTACGGGATCGTCGGGTGCAGGTTGCCGTCGCCGGCGTGGAAGAAGTTCGCGACGTCACGCGGTGCGCGGCGCCGATCGCCTGCGATGCGCGCGAGCACGTCGGCGAGCCGCGTGCGCGGCACGACGGCATCCTGCAGCACGAGGTGCGGCGCGAGGCGCCCCATCGCGCCGAACGCCTTCTTGCGTCCCTGCCAGAGGCGCGCGCGGTCGGCCGGATCGGCGGCGGTGCGGACGTCGCGGGCGCCCTCCGCCGCGACAGAGCGCCGCGACGCGCGACGCGTCGTCGTCGATGCCGGCGAGCGAGCCCGTCGAGCTCGCAGAGCAGCACGGCGGCCGCATCCTGCGGGTAGCCGGCGGCGTAGATCGACGCCTCGACGGCGCGGATCGCCGGGCCGTCCATGACCTCGAGCGCGGCCGGCGTGAGTCCCGATGCGATGATCGCCGACGCGGCGCGCGCGGCCCCGTCGAGCGACGTGAAGTCGGCGAGCAGCGTGCGCACCGCCTGCGGGTCGGGCGTCAGCCGCACCGTGACGTCGAGCGCGATGCCGAAGCATCCCTCGCTGCCGACGAACGCGCCGAGCAGGTCGTAGCCCGCCGTCTCGCCGTCGACGGTGCCTAACGCGACGATCTCGCCGTCGGGGAGGACGACGGTCGCCGCGAGCACGTGGTTCAGCGTCACGCCGTGCTTGAGGCAGTGCGGCCCGCCGGCGTTCTCGGCGACGTTGCCGCCGATCGTGCACGCGGTCTGGCTCGACGGGTCGGGCGCGTAGTGCAGGCGCGAACGGCGCCGTCGCGCGCGTCAGCGTCGTGTTCACGACGCCCGGCTCGACGACCGCGTAGCGATCGGCCGTGTCGATCGCGATGATGCGCGTGAGGCGGTTGAGCCCGACGATCACGCTGCCGTCGGCGAGCGCGCCGCCGGAGAGCCCGGTGCCGGCGCCGCGCGCGACGAACGGCGCACGTGCCTCGGCGAGCGCGCGGACGACGGCGATCGACCTCGTCGCGCGTGCCGGGGAGGACGGCGAGCGCCGGCTGACGGTGGTAGCCCGGCAGCGCGTCCGAGTCGTAGACGCGGAGCTCGCTCGGCCGACGCAGCACGAACCGCGACCCGACGATCGCGGCGAGCCGCTCGGCGAGCGCGCCGACACGCTCCGGCGACAGCGCGGCGACCGGCGACGAACCGTCAGGCACTCAGGCGACGTCGTGGTGGCGGCCGTGGCCGTTCGACTTCGCGCCGCGGTGCACCGCGGCGCGCGCTTCGACGTCGGACGTCGCGGCGCGGAGGAGGGCGTCGACCGCGAGGAGCCGCTGCAGCGGCGAGCGCGAGGCGAGCAGCGCCTGCTGCTCGTCGTGCGCGAAGTCGACGAGCGATGCGATCCGGAACGCGAGCATCGCGGGGTCGTCGGGAAGCTCGGGGACGCCGGTGCCGGCTCGTCGGCGATCTCGCGGGCCGCGCGAGCGACCCGCGCGAACGCGGCTCGCGCCCGCTCGGCGGCGGCCGCCACGTCGACCCCGTCCCCGGCCTCGCCGCCGGTCACGTCGTCGTACCGCTCGACGAGCGCGACGTGGTACGGCGTCGACGCGTCGATCTCGTGGTCGATCGCGAACCGCTCGGTTCCCTCGACGAGAATGTTCGCGCGGCCGTCGTGGAGCACCTGCACGTCGCGCAGCGCGGCGACGCAGCCGACGCGGCCGGCGGACAGCGTCCGCTCCGGGTCGTCGGAGGCGAGGACGATGCCGAAGCGTCCGTCCGCGGCGCGGCAGTCGGCGAGCAGCGCGCGGTAGCGCGGCTCGAAGACGTGCAGCGGGAGCGTCGCACCGGGGAAGAGCACGAGCGCGAGCGGAAAGAGGGGAAGCGGTCGCGACACGACGAGTGGCTACCTCGGGCGAGCGCCGCTCGTCACGGGTCGACGAGCTGTGAGACGAACGCGCGCAGCTCGGCGAACTCGAACGGCTTGCTCAACACCGGACGACCCGACCGCTCGAGAAACGAGGCGGCGTCGGGCGACACGGCGTCGCCGGTCGAGAAGATGAGGCGCGCGAGGAGGGCAGGGCGCAGGGCCGCGAGGCGCTCGAACAGCTCCATGCCGGAGAGCCCCGGCATCCGAAGGTCGGAGATCACGACGTCGTAGGGCGACGTCGCGGCGTCGTCGTCGTGCAGCAGCATGGCGAGCGCATCGCGGCCGTCCTCGGCCTCGTCGACCGTCCAGCCCTGACGTTGGAAGAAGCGGCGGAGGGCGACACGAATGACGGGTTCGTCATCGATGATCAGTGCGCGGCGTGCGGCGGCAACGGCGGTCGGCAGCGAGTCGGACATCACGCGCGGAGAATGCCTGCTTCCCCGCATGCGCGGCAAGTGAGCGGGCGTGCGCGGTCGATGCACGAAGGGCGCGGCACCGAGCGCCACGCCCTTCGCACCCGCTGCCGAACGTCGCGCGGCTACGCCACGTTCCAGTACCCGGCGAGTGCCGTGCCTTCGGGTGACTCGCGCAGCTTCTCGAACGCCCGCTCGCGAATCTGCCGGATGCGCTCGCGCGTGACGCCGAGCAGCTCGCCGATGCGCTCGAGCGTCATCGCCTCGCTCTGCTCGTCGAGACCGTAGTACAGGTAGAGGATCTTTCGCTCGCGCGGGGTGAGGTGATCGCGCAGCGCTCGCTCGATGTGCTCGCGCATGAGCTTGGTGTCCGTGGTCTCCTCGATGTCGTCGTCGTGCGACACGAAGCGCTCGCCGTAGGTGCTGGCGTCGCGGTCGCACTTGTCGACCGGCGCGTCGAGGGAGACTTCCGACGTCGTGAGCTGGCGTGCCGAGCGAACGTCGTCGGCGCTCTCCTCGAGCATCTTCGCGAGCTCTTCGTCGGTCGGGTCGCGCTTGAGGACCTGCGAGAGGACCGTCTCGGCGCGCCCCATCCGGATGAGCGCGGAGTTCTGGTTGAGCGGGATGCGCACGGAGCGCGTCTGCTCGGCGAGCGCCTTCAGGACGGCCTGGCGGACCCACCACACGGCGTACGAGATGAACTTGACGCCCTGATCAGGATCGAACTTCTTGACCGCCTTGAGGAGCCCTTCGTTGCCGATGGCGACGAGCTCGGAGAGGTCGAGGCCGTGCCCCTGGTACTTCTTCACGTATGAGATGACGAAGCGCAGATTCGCCGTGACCAGCCGCTCCGCGGCCTGTTGGTCACCCTGCTGGGCCCGGCGGGCGAGTCGACGCTCTTCTTCCGCGTCGGTGATGAGAGGGAGACGCTGGATGTCGTGCAGGTACTGATCGAACGCGGTGGAGGGGGACGAGCGGAAGTAGTTGCGGGTCCGTCCCTCGGACGCATGCTGCATGGACGCTCCTCACCGGGTGGCGGAACGTTGTATGTGCCGGGCGGGAACTGCGTGCACACACAATTGGCTAGCGGGCGCCTACGATAATGTCGGGTCACTGACCGGTCAACAGAAAATTTGCTCGCGAACACACGAATGGCTCAGGCTGGTACGCCTGAGCCATTCACCGGTCCCGCCAGCCGAGCGCTTTACGTCGGTGGGCGATCCTTCGCCCGGGTGTGGGTCGTCGCCGTCACGACACCGAGCCCGATCATGACGATGACCCCCACGACGATCCACGTCGTCGGCACGTTGAGAAGAACCGCGCCGACGGCGAGGCCGACGATGACCAGCAGGTACCCTATGAGGTAGGTCCCGAACGCAGACATGACTGACACTCCGGCGGCTGGTGAGGCGAACATGTAGGGCAAAGGCGGGGCCACGCCACCCGACATCACGGACCGCCCGCCGCGACGAGGACCGCGACGCCGTCGCGCATGCCGAAGCGGCGCGCATCGGTGCAGTCCGGGGTCCAGATGTCGATGCGCGTTCCTCGGATCTTCTTCCCTGTGTCGTCGACGAGGAACGTGCCGAGGTAGCGTCCGTCGACGCTGATCTCGACGTGGCGGGCGAGCGGGAAGATGCTCGGATCGGCGGCGACGATGCCGGGGCGCACCTCACGGCCGCGCCGCGTGAGCCCTCGGAGACAGTACGCCGAGAGCCGCACGGCGACCGGCTCGCCCGGGCGGGCGCGCGCCGCGAGGCCTTCGATGACGGAGAGGTGCGGTGTCAGGGCGCGCGGAAGCGTGAGCCGCGGCATGATGAGTGGCGAGGCGAATGCGCGAACGGCCGCGAAGGGGCGCGGCAGCGTGCGACGCGTTCGGTCGGGCGTGGTCGGTGCGCGCGGCGTCGGCGCAGACGGGGGGCGGACCGAGGGCGCTGGCAGTGGTGCCGGCGGCGCGGCGACAGGATGCCCCGACAGGTCGATGAACGTGACGCTGGCCGTGGTCTCCCCCGCATCCCGTTCCGGCTCGTCCACGAACTCGCCGACGGCGACGATCCCCGCGACGACGCTCCAGGCCAGCGCCGCGGCGACCGTCGGCCGGCGGCGCGCGGACGGATTCACGCGAGCAGCTCCAGCACGAGCGCATCGTCGAGCGGCACCGACCAGGTCCCGCCGGCTCCGACCATCGCGCCGACGCGAGTGGGCAGCGCGTACTCGACGACGCCGCCCCGCGCCTTCTTGTCGCCCCGCGTCGCCGCCACGACGTCGGCGGGGCGGAGCGCGGCGGGGCGCCGGGTCGGCAGGCCGGCCGCGGCGAGCGCATCACGGATGGCAGCGGCCGTCCCGGCGTCGGCCAGGCCGATTCGCTCGGCGCCCTCGGCTTCGAGTGCCATGCCGATCGCGACGGCCTCGCCGTGCAGCAGGGTGTATCCGCTCAGCGCCTCGATCGCGTGACCGAGCGTGTGGCCGAAATTCAACGTCCGTCGCACCCCGTGCTCGCGCTCGTCGGCGGCCACGATGCGCGCCTTGATCGCGACGCTCGCGGCGACGAGCCGCGTCAGCCGTGCGAGGGTGTCGCCGGCCCACTGGTCGACGGGTCGCGCCACCGTCGCGAAGGCGTCGACCGCCTCGCCGAAGTATGTCGCGTCGGTGATGACGCCGTGCTTCACCACCTCGGCGAGGCCGGCGCGGAGGTGGCGCGTGGGGAGCGTCCGGAGCACCTCGGGGTCGATGATGACCGCGGCCGGCGGATGGAACGCGCCGACGAGGTTCTTCCCGGCCGCGGTATCGACCGCCGTCTTGCCGCCGACCGACGCGTCGACCATCGCGAGCAGCGTCGTCGGCAGCTGCACGACCGGCACGCCGCGCATGTACGTGGCCGCGACGAAGCCGGCGAGGTCCCCGACGACGCCGCCCCCGACGGCGACGACGGTCGTGTCGCGCCCGCAGCCGCTCGCCAGCATCGCGTCGGTCAGCCGGGACCAGCTGTCGCGCGTCTTGAACGACTCGCCCGGAGGAATGTCGAGCACCAGCGGGTTCGGCAACATGGCCGCCACACGATGCGCGTGCAGGGGCACGACGGTCGTGTCGCTGATCACGACCCAGCGATGCGCCGGCGCGACCGTCGCCGCGATGGCCGAGGCGTCTCCGATGGCGCCCGGCGCCACGTAGACGGGGTAGGGAAGCGGCAGCTCGAGCGCGTCGCCCACCGTGCCAGCCGTCGTCACCACTCGATCTCGGGTGTTCCGGTCCGGCGGTTGGCGACGCGGGCCAGCACGAACAGCAGATCGGAGAGGCGGTTCAGGTAGCGCAGCGCCAGCTCCGGAAGTTCGATCTCGCGCGCCAGCGCGACGACTCGGCGCTCGGCCCGCCGACACACGGTCCTCGCGACATGGAGCGCGGCGGCCTTCGGCGTGCCGCCCGGGAGGATGAACGCCTTCAGCGGCTCCAGCTCGGCCTCACCGTCGTCGATCGCACGTTCCAACTCGGCGATGCGGCTCTCGTCGATGCGGGCCTTGTCGAGATGCGCGTGCATCTTGTCGCGGTCGGGCGTCGCGAGGAGGGCGCCGATGGCGAACAGGTCGCGCTGGATGGGCGTCAGGACGTCGTCGATGCGCGGCATCCGCTCGATGGCGTACGCGAGGCCCAGGGTGGCGTTCAGCTCGTCGACGTCGCCGTAGGCCTCGACGCGCGGGTGGCTCTTGTCGACGCGGCCGCCGCCGAACAGGCCGGTGCTGCCCTCGTCGCCGGTGCGAGTGTAGATGCGCAATGTCATGGCAGGAAACTACGGTCGAAGTTCCAGTGGTGTAAGGACTTATGCCTGTCGAACCGGCCGACGGCCCGCGCGTCGCCTCCCGCTGTCGCCGCTGCGTTCGGCAGTCGCCGTTCCGTTCCGCCGGTGCGGGGGCGTTCCGCGGCTCCAGTCGTGCTCCGCGTGTCCGGCCCTGCCACATCGCGGTGCGTCCGGCCGTCCGCATGTAGCTTCCCCCAATGTCGCCCGACGCCTCGCCACGCCCGCTTTCCCTGCTCCGGGCGATGATCGACTCGCTCGATCGCGAGTTGCTGCACGTGATGGCGCAGCGCATGGCGCTCGTAGCCGAAGTCGCGGCGTACAAGCGGCAGCACGGCGTGCACATCCGCGACGCCGCGCGCGAGCGCGAGGTGCTCGACGATCGGGCGCGCCGCGCGGAGGCGCTCGGGCTGCCGGCCGGCGAGGTGGAGTCGATCTTCCGGCTGCTGCTGCGCGCGAGCCGCGATCAGCAGTTCGCGCTGCGCGCCGAGCAGGCGCTCGACGAACCGGTACGGACTGTCGCGGTCGTCGGTGGCGACGGGCGGATGGGGCGGATGCTCGGGCAGATGTTCGGGGACCTCGGACACCGCGTGCTCGTCGCCGACGTCGACACGACGCTGCGCGCGGCGGAGGCGGCGGCGCTCGCCGACGTCACGGTCGTCAGTGTTCCGATCGACGAGACCGAGCGTGTCGTGCGCGAGATCGGTCCGTACGTGCGGCCGGATGCGGCGCTCGTCGACGTGACCAGCGTGAAGGAGGGCCCGGTCGCCGCGATGCTCGCCGCGACCGTGACGACGGGTGCGAGCGTCGTCGGCACGCACCCGATGTTCGGGCCGACGGTGCACACGCTGCAGGGACAGCGTGTCGTCGTCTGCCGGGCGCGCGGCGACGTCTGGGCCGACTGGGTCGTGCGCACGTTCGCCGGGCGCGGGATGATCGTCACCGAGACGACACCGGCGGCGCACGACCGCGCGATGGCGATCGTGCAGGTGCTGACGCACTTCCAGACGCAGGTTTCGGGGCTCACGCTCGCCCGGCTCGGCGTGCCCCTCGACGAGACGCTGCGCTTCACGTCGCCCGCGTACCTGCTCGAGCTCTACGTCGCGGCGCGCCATTTCGCCCAGTCGCCGTCGCTCTACGGGCCGATCGAGATGCGCAACCCTCGCTCGGTCGACGTCACGGCGACCTTCGAGGCGTCAGTGCGCGAGGTCGCCGAGATCATCGTGACCGGGGACCAACTGCGGTTCTCGGCGATGTTCGACGAAGTGCGGGCGTTCTTCGGCGAGTTCACCGGCGAGGCGCTCGAGCAGTCGGCGTTCCTCATCGACCGCATCGTCGAGCGGAGCGGGTGAGCGCCGGCGCCCGGCGATTACCTTGTGGCCCATGAGTCATCCGATCACCGACATCACGATCATCGGCGGCGGCCCGACGGGCATGTTCGCCTCCTTCTACGCCGGCATGCGCGGCGCGACCGCGCAGATCGTCGACGCCCTCCCCCAGCTCGGCGGCCAGCTCACGGCGCTCTACCCGGAGAAGTACATCTTCGACGTCGCCGGCTTTCCGCAGGTGCTCGCGAAGGATCTCGTCAGGTCGCTCGCCGAGCAGGCGGCGCGGTGGGGCTTTCCGGCGCACCTCAACCAGCGCGTCACCGGACTCGAGGAAGGGGCCGACGAGCGCGGACGCCACTTCGTGCTCGTCACGGAGACCGACCGCTTCCCGACGCGCGTCGCTCGTCATCGCTGCCGGCATCGGCGCGTTCTCGCCGCGCCGCCTGCCGCAGCCGTGTGCGGAGGGGTGGTACGGGCGCGGGATCTACGACGTGGTGACCAACCCCGACGACTACCGCGGCCAGCGGGTCGTCATCATCGGCGGCGGCGACTCGGCGTTCGACTGGGGAACGCAGCTCGTCGGGCGCGCCGAGCACGTGACGCTCGTGCACCGCTCCGACCGATTCCGCGCGCACGGCGCGACGGTGGCCGAGTTCGACGCCGCGGTGCGGGCGGGGAAGGCGACGCTCCACACCTTCCACGAGCTGGCCGACATCCGCCCGCACGAGAGCGGCGAGCGGTTCAGCCACATCGTCCTGAAGGACATCAAGGCGAAGACGACGCGCGAGCTCGAGGCGGACGTCGTGCTGCCGATGCTCGGCTTCGTCAGCGACCTCGGGCCGTTAGGCAGTTGGGGGCTGACGCTCGACAAAGACGAGATCGTCGTCGGCACGACGATGGAGACGGGGCGCGCAGGGCTGTGGGCCGCGGGGGACATCACGACGTATCCCGGCAAGCTCAAGCTGATCGCGTCCGGGTTCTCGGAGGCGGCGATCGCGGTGAACCAGGCGGTGCACTGGGTCTATCCGGAGAAGAAGGTCACGCCGGGGCACAGCTCGAACCTCGCGGTCTTCGGGCAGAAGGACGATTAGCGGTCAGTCGTACCGCACCCGCGGATCGGCCTTCGCGTACGCCAGGTCGGTCAGCAGGTTCACGAGCACGAACACCGCGCTCAGGAACAGCACCGACCCCTGGATCGCCGGCAGGTCGCGCCGCGCTGATCGCGTTCACGACGTAGCGGCCGAGTCCCGGCCACGAGAAGATCGTCTCGGTGAGGATGCTGCCCGTGAGGTAGTAGCCGAAGTCGAGGCCGAGCACCGTGATGACCGGGATGAGCGCGTTGCGCAGCCCGTGGCGCAGCACGACGGCGCGCTCGGCGAGTCCCTTCGCGCGCGCCGTGCGCACGAAATCGCCGCCCAGCACCTCGAGCATCGCCGAGCGGGTGACGCGGGCGAGGAACGCGACCGAGCGCATGCCTAGCGCGAGCGCCGGCAGGATCAGGTACTTCACGCCGCCGTAGCCGCTCGGCGGGAGCCAGCGGAGCGTCACGCGCGAACAGCAGCACGAGCAGCAGCCCGACCCAGTAGACGGGGAACGAGATGCCGAGGTATGCGCCGCCCAGGGCGAGCCGGTCGACCCAGCCGCCCGGCCGCCGCGCGGAGAGGACGCCGATCGTGATCCCGGTGACCGAGGCGAGGAGCATGGCCGCGCCGGCGAGGAGCAGCGTCTTCGGAAACCGCTCGGCGACGTCGCGCGCGATCGGGCGGTTCGTGATGAACGAGCGGCCGAGGTCGCCCGGAGAATGCCGGCGGCGTAGAGCGCGAACTGCGTCGGGAGCGGCTCGTCGAGGTGGAGCTCGTGCCCGCAGGCGCGCGATCGTCGCCGCGTCGGCGCGCTCGCCGACCATCTCCTGCACCGGATCGCCCGGGGCGACGTAGAGCAGCAGGAAGACGACGACGAGCACGCCGAGGAGCGTCGGGATCGCGAGCAGGAGGCGGCGGGCGAGAACGGAGAACATCAGCGGACGGCCGTCACCTCACCGCGTGCCCATTCGACTCCAACCGCACGCCCGTCATCGCTGGCCGTTGAAGATCGACGGCACCTGGAAGCCGCGGATCCACGGCTGGATGGCGTAGAGCTCGTTGTAGAAGAAGAGGTACGCCATCGGCGCGTCGTCGAACGCGATCGCGTCGGCCTCGCGCGCGAGAGCGCGGTGCGCTGCGCGTCGTCCGGCCGTGCGGCGGGCGAGCGAGCACGAGCGAGTCGAACGTCGCGCGTTCGAGAAGAACGACACGTTGCCGCCGACGCCCTTGCTCGCCGAGTGGAGCAGCGGATAGAGGAACGCGTCGGCGTCGGGGTAGTCGGCCCACCAGTCCTTCACCATGAGATCGACCTGTCCGTTGCGCGCGGCCTCGCGCACGCTCGACGCGTCGCGCTGCACGATCTTGGCGCGGATGCCGACCTTGGCGAGGTAGCCCTGGATCGTCTGCGCGAGGCGCGAGAACGTCGCGTCCTGCGACACCCAGAGCTCGACGTCGATGCCGTTCGGGTGGCCGGCGTCGGTCAGGAGGCGGCGGGCGGCCGCGGTATCGTATGCGTAGGGCGCGCGCGCGGTCCCCGTCGAGTCGAGCGCCGGGGGGACGACGCCGGCGGCGAGCTTTCCGCGCCCCGCGATGAGCCGGTCGAGAATCGTGCGCGTGTCGATCGCATGGTTGATCGCCTGCCGCACGCGCTCGTCGGCGAGCGGGCCGCGCGTCGTGTTGATCGCCACGTAGTAGAGCCGGAGCGCCGGAGCGCTCTGGAGGCGCGCCGCCTTGTCGTCGGTCTGCTCCCAGTTGCGCGTCTCCCCTTCCGGAACCTGCAGCAGGTCGACGTTGCCGCTCTCGAACTCCGCCTGCGCGGTGCTCGGCTCCGGGATGATGCGGGCGACGAGCGTGTCGATGGCGGGCTTCTCGCCGAAGTAGGCGGGGTTGCGTGCGAACTTCAGGTAGTCGTCGTGCTTCCACTCGACGAACTTCCACGGGCCGGTGCCGATCGGCTTCTGCCCGAGGTCCGCGCCCGCCGTCGACGGCACGATCGCGGCGACCGGCATGGCGAGGAACTTCGGGAAGATGGTGAGCGGCTCTCGGAGCGTGATGCGGACGGTGCTGTCGTCGACCGCGGTGACGCCGCCCAACGATCTCGCCTGGCCGCCGAAGAACTCCGCCGCGCCGCGAATCGGCATGAGCGGCCACGTGCGTCCGGCCGAGCTGCCCGGCGCGAGCACGCGCTGGAAGCTGAACACGACGGCGGCGGCCGTGAACGGGGTGCCGTCGTGGAACGTGACGCCGCTCCGCAGATGAAAGGTGTACGTCAGCCCGTCGGGGGACACGTCCCACCGCGTCGCGAGCGCCGGGACGACCCGCGCGTCGGGCGTGAAGCGCGTGAGGCCATCGAAGACGTAGCTCACGGCGCGCCCGGTCGGCACGTCGGTCGAGAGCGCGGGGTCGAGTGAGCGCGGGTCGTAGGTGTCGCGCGAGTCGACGAGGCGGTGCCGGCCGGACGACGCGTCGCCCCCGGTGCCGGTGCAGGCGAGCGCGCCGCCGACGAGCGCGCTAGCGAGCGCGCCGGCGGCGAGTGTGCAGAGGGCGGAGTGCCGGCGCATGAGAGCTGGGATGGTGACTGCGCGACGGTTGACATCACCTTCGCGCGGGCGAGAACTTACCCCGTTCGCTCCGAGGCCGTCAACGCGCGTCGTCGTGCGGCTCCCTCTGCATCGATCCCCGCCGTGACTCCGTCTCCGCGCACCGCTCCTACCGTTCGTCGCCCGGCGCGGGTCGTGCGCCCGGTCGCCCCTGGCGAGTTCGCGCCGACCTACGTCACACGCGGGCGCCTCACGCCGGGCGAGATGGGGACCGCCGTCGGGGTCGGCATGAGCCTCGCGCTGCTCGGCTTCTACCTCGCGAAGCTGTGGCTGGAGCGCGGACCGGTGCTTCCGCCGGCACCCCCGGCCGCCGCCGACGAGGCCAGCCCGACCCGGGGCGGCACGATCACGCCGCAGCGCGCGGCGACGTGACGTCCCGACGCGGGCGATTCGCGCTCGCGTTGGGCACGCTCGCCGCCGCCCTGCTCGGCGCCGCCGACGGCGGCGCGCAGGACCTCACCTGCCAGGCCGGCGACCGCGAAGTGCGCGCGCTCCGCTTCACCGGGAACGCCGCGTTCGACGACACGGAGCTCGGCAACGTCGTCGTCACGACGCCGTCGTCCGCGCTCAGTCGACTGCGCGTCGTCGGCACGCGCCGCTGTCTCGACCCGGTCGAATTCGCGCGCGACGTCATCCGGCTGGAGGCGTACTACCGCAAGCGCGGGTACCCGACGGCGACGATCGACACGACCGTGCAGCGCGTGCCGGGCAGCACGGGACGCCGCGTCGACGTCACCTTCCGCGTGAACGAGGGAGCAGCGCAGCGGCTCGATCGCATCACGGTCACGGGGCTCGCCGGCGTGCGCGACTCGGCACGCGTGCTGCGCGGACAGCCGCTGCGCGCCGGGGCGGTGTTCGACCGGGTCGCGCTCGAGGCGTTCCGTGACACCATCGTGCAGCGGCTGCACAGCAGCGGCTACCCGCGCGCCGAGGCGCTGCGCAGCTTCAGTACCCTGGGCGACAGCGTGACGGCCGGGATCGACGTGCAGCCCGGTCCGTTCACGCGCATCGGCACCGTCGTCGTGCGCGTCGACACGAGCGGCACGAACCGGCAGCGCATTCCCGACGCCGCCGTGCGCCGCATGGTCGGCGTGCAGCCAGGCGATCCGTACAGCGCGGCCGACATCATCGCCGCGCAGCGTACCCTGTACCAGACGGATGCCTACCGCCGAGTCGACGTGCGCGTCGACACGACCGGGATGCGCGACTCGCTCGTCACGCTCGTCGTCGGGCTGCAGGAGGGGAAGCTGCACACCATCCGCGCCTCGCCAGGCTGGGCGACGCTCGACTGCTTCCGCGTGCAGGGCGACTTCACGGACCGCTTCTTCCTGCCGCGCGCACAGCGCCTCGACGTACAGGTCCGTCTGTCGCGCATCGGGATCGGCAAGCCGTTGGGCGGGGCGCCGCAACTCTGCCCGCAGGCGCGCGACGACCCGTTCAGCGACCGACTGAACTACTACCTCGGCGCGACGGTCGCGCAGCCGGCGTTCTTTCGCCTGAACCGCGTGCCGTCGCTCACGCTGTTCACGTCGCAGACCTCCGAGTACAAGGCGTTCAGACGACGCACGTCGGTCGGCACGCAGCTCTCGCTCACGAGTCGTCCCGGCTCGCGGCTGCCGAGCACGCTCACGTATCAGTTCGAGCTCGGGCAGACGGAGGCGGGCGCGGTGATCTTCTGCGCCGTCTTCTCGGCGTGCACGCCGGCGGAGCGCGACCGGCGATCGCGCAACGTGCCGTTAGGCGCCATCGGCTACACCCTCGTGCGCGACGCGACCGACGACCTGCTCACCCCGACGCGCGGCAGTCTCCAGCGGATCACGCTGCGCCACTCGTCGGCGTTCACGGGGTCGGACGCGACACAGCGGTTCAACAAGGTCGTGACCGACGCGAGCTGGTACTGGCGTGCGAACGACGGCAGCACGTTCATCGCGCATGTGCAGCTCGGCAGTCTGCTGGGCCGGGGGGGGGGCGGCGCGCCGCAGCAGGAGCGCCTCTACGCCGGCGGCCCGACGACGGTGCGCGGCTTCCGGCAGAACGAGCTCGGGCCGGCGGTCTACCTCGCGTCGCGCTACGACACGGTGCGCGCGGGGGGGGACACCGTCTACTTCCGCCAGGCCAGCACGACGCGGCAGGAGCGCACGATCCCCACGGGAGGGAACACGCTGGTCGTCGCCAACGTCGAGGCGCAGCTGCGCAGCCCGATCCTGCCCAACCTGTTGCAGCTCGCGCTGTTCACCGACGCCGGCGAAGTGTGGGAGCGCGGGACGTCGAGCGCGGCGTTCCGCCGGCTGCAGATCACGCCGGGCGCCGGCGTGCGGGTGAAATCGCTGTTCGGCGTCATTCGCGTCGACCTCGGGTACAACCCGTACGCGCTCCGCAGCGGGGCGGCGTACCGCATCGAGTCGACGGCGAGTGGAGACGGGCAGTCGCTGTTCTGCGTCAGCCCCGGCAACACGCTCGCCGTCACCGGGCTCGCGACCGGACGTCCGTCACAGCAGAGCGGCGACTGCCCGACCACGTTTCAACCCAGCACGCCGAGCGGGTTCCTCCGGCGGCTGAATCCGAGCATCTGGATCGGTAACGCGTTCTAGCTCGACATCCCCGTGTCCCGTAGAAAAGTCGTCGCGCTCGTCAGCGCCGCGTTCCTCCTCGCCGTCTGCGTCGGCGTGGTGGCGCTCGTCGTGGGCCTCACGCAGACGGGGACGGGGCAGGACTACGTGACGCGCCTGGTGCGCGAGCAGCTCGCGCCGAACGTGTCAGGCAAGTTGTACGTGGGGCGCGTGAGCGGCGGCTTCCTCGACGGGGTGCGGATCGACTCGGTGGAGCTGCGCGGCGAGGACGACTCGCTGTTCGTGGCGACGGGCCCCATCCGCATCTGGTACGACGTGCGCGACCTGATCGACAAGCGCGTGTTGCTCAAGCGCGTCGAGATCGAACGCCCGACGATCCGGGTCGCGCAGCGCGAGAACGGACGCTGGAACTACAAGGAGATCTTCCCCCCGAAGCCGCCGCGCCGCCGCAGCCGGGTGCGCACGTGGGGCGACTTCATCGTCGCCGACTCGGTGCACGTGCGCGACGGCACGTTCCAGTACATCCAGCCGTGGCGGCCTGCCGACTCGCTGCGCGGCGCCCGCCGCGACAGCGCGATCGCGTACAACGTCGCGCGGCGAGACGCGACGATCCGTCGGCGGGTCGACGGACTCGCGCGGACGTACACGTGGCGGAAGATCGACCTCGCGCTGTCGCAGCTCAGCCTCGCCGAGCCGGACAGCGGGCGACGGACGGCGGAGATCGCGCGGCTCGACGTCGACGAGAGCGACCCGCCGTTTCTGTGGCGCAACATCCGAGGCAGCGCGCGCCAGCAGGGCGACTCGCTGTGGGTCACGACCACGCACTTCGACCTGCCCGGCTCGACGGGGACGGGACGCGCGCGGGTGACGTGGGGGAGCGGGCTGCCGACGCGCTACGACGTGTACGTGGTCGGCGACTCGGTGTCGCTCGCCGACGTCGCGTGGGTCTATCCGACGCTGCCGCGCACCGGCGGCGGGACGATGCAGCTGCACCTCTTCAACGATCCGCGCAACCTGCGGGTGTTGCAGTACGCGCTGTCGAAGATCGACGTGCGGACCACACGATCGCACCTGACGGGCGCGATGACGTTCGGGGTCGGCGGGCCCGTGCTGCAGGTGAAGGACGTCGCGGTGCGCGCCGAGCCGATCGACTGGGCGCTGCTCCGCGTGTTCAACGGCAAGCCCTTTCCGTACGATTTCGCGGGAACGCTGACGGGGACGATCCGCGCGCGCGGCGGCCCGGTGAATCGCTTCGTCGTCGACGACGCGCGGCTGACGTGGGTCGACGGCAACGTGCCGGGTGCCACGTCGCAGTTCGCGGGGCGCGGGCAGCTCGACATCCTCTTCCCCGCGTTCACCGTCTTCCGCGGCTTCGACCTGGAGGTGCAGCGGCTCGACCTCCGGACGCCGCGCGCGCTGAACGCGACCTTCCCGCCGCTGGGCGGCACCGTCGACGGCCGCGCGCGGCTCGACTCGCTCTGGCTCGACCTCCGCGTGTCGAACGCCGACGTGACGCATCGCGACGGGCCCGGCGAGCCGTCGCGCTTCACCGGCGGCGGCCGCGTCACGATCGGCGACGACTTCCTGCGCTACGACCTCGCGCTGCAGGCACAGCCGGTGTCGCTCACGACGCTCGCGCGATCGTATCCCGATCTCGTGGCGCGCGGCACGTTCACGGGGCCCGTGACGCTGCGCGGCACGATCGACAGTCTGCTCGTGACGACGACGCTCACCGGCGGCGCGGGGACGTTCACGTTCGACGGACTCGTCGACGACTACGAGCCGTCGCTCGCCGTGCGCGGCCGCGGCACCTTCGCGTCGCTCGACCTGCGCTCGCTCCGCGGCGGCCCGGCGGCGGTGCCGGTCACGCAGCTGACCGGAACGTACGAGAGCGATCTGCGCGGCTCATCGCTCGCCGACCTCGCCGGCCGGCTGTCGCTCGACCTCGCGCGCTCGACGTTCGCCGGGACCCGCGTCTACGACGGCACGGCGCGGCTCGCGTTCGGCGACGGCCGAGTGCGCGCCGACTCGCTCGCCATCGACTCGCCGGCCTTCCGCCTCACGGCGCGCGGCGCGCTCGGGCTCGCGGCGGCGACGAGCGACACGATGCGCCTCACGGTCGTGGCCGACTCGCTCGGCGGCCTGCGGCGGTGGATCGGGGGCTCGCCGGCGGCGCCGGATTCGCTGAGCGGCTCGCTCCGGCTCTCGGGCACGCTCGCCGGCACGCTCGACACGACCGCGACGTCGCTCGGTCTCACGCTCGACGGACGGCTGCGCGGCGACGACCTCGTGCTGCGCGGTCTGCGCGCGTCGCTCCTCGACGGCACGGTCCGCGTGGCCGACGCGCTGCGGCGTCCGTTCATCGACGCGGCGCTCGGCGCGGACTCGCTCGCCGTCGGGCGGATCGCGTTGGGCAGGGCCGACGCGACGTATGTGACCGCCGGCGGTCGGGGCCCGGCGCCCGGCACGCGGGACTCGGGGCGGACCGAGGGGCGCTTCACGCTGCGCGCGGCCTCGGATTCGGGGCCATCGATCGCCGTCGCCGGGAGCGCCGCGACGTCGCCGGACACGACGCGCGTCACCGTCGACAGCGCGCGGCTCGGGCTCGCGGCGCAGCACGCGTATCGGCTCGCGGCGCCGGCGAGCGTCGTGCTCGCGACGGCGAACGACGCGATCGTGCTCGATCCGTTCGTGCTGCGCGACGAGCTCGGCGCGCAGCTCTCGGTCCGTGGCGCCCTGGGCGACACCGGTGCGGTCAGCGGCGCGCTCGTCGTCGAGCGTCTGCCGCTGGTCGACCTCGCGCGGCTCGGCGGACTGGTCGGCGGTCGCGGGAGCACGCAGTTCGACGGGCGGCTCGACCTTCGCGCGGCACTCGCCGGCACGCGCGCCGACCCGACGATCGACCTCGGCGCGGCGACGCGCCGGGTGGAGGTCGCCGGCGTGGCGATCGATTCGTTGGGCCTCACGGCGCGCTACGCGGCGCGCCGGCTGGCGGCGGACGTGACGTTGTTCCGCGGTGGCCGCTCGCTGCTCGCCGCGAACGCCGCGCTGCCGCTCGACCTCGCGCTGAGGGAGGTCGCGGATCGGCGACTGACGGCCCCGCTGAACGGGCGCCTGCGTGCGGACTCGCTCGATCTGGCGCTGCTGGGCGCGCTCGTTCCCGGCACGCAGAACGTCGCCGGGGTCGTACGCGCGACGGCGGACCTCGGCGGGACGTGGCAGCGTCCGCAGCTGCTCGGGTCGATCCGGCTGCGCGGCGGGGCGGGGAACGTGACGACGGCCGGCGTGCGCTTCGACAACATCACGGCGGACGTCGCGTTCACCGGCGACTCGGTGCGCGTCGACAGCCTCGTCGTGCGCAGCGCGGGCACGGCGCGCCTCGCCGGCTCGGTGGCGATCGCGCCGATCGACAACCCGTCGTTCGACCTGCGCTTCGACGCGCGCAACTTCCTCGCCGTCGACCGCCCGCGGCTGGCGACGCTCTGGCTGTCGACGCCGACGCCCGTCACGCTCACCGGCCGCTACCTCGGCGCGACGGTACGCGGTGCGGTGCGGGCCGACCGGGGTCGGATCTACATCCCCGAGCTGATCGAGAAGCGGATCGTCGACCTGAACGACTACGCCGACGTCGTCGACACGTCGTCGCTCGCCGTCCGGTCGCTGCTCCCCGGCACCCCGAGCCGGTTCGTGGAGAACGTGCGTGTCGAGGACGTCAGCGTGAGCGTCGGCGACGACGTGTGGCTGCGGTCGCCCGAAGCGAACATCAAACTCGGCGGCTCGCTCGCCGTGACGCGGGCGCGCGCGACGACGTTGGGCGGCGAATCGCGCGAGCAGCTCGCGCTCCGCGGCTCGCTCGCCGTCGAGCGCGGCACGTATCGACTGAGCCTGCCGCCGATCGCGCAGCCCATCTTCGAGGTGCAGCCGGGCACCCTGCGCTTCTTCGGCACCGCCGATCTCAACCCGACGCTCGACATCCGCGCCGTCCACACCGTACGGCAGCCGGGTCGCAACACCAACCGTCCGGACGTGCGGGTGCAGGTCGCGATCGGCGGCACGCTGAACAGCCCGTCGCTCGCGCTGTCGAGCCCCGACGATCCGTCGATCGCGACGACGGACCTCATCAGCTACCTCGTCACGGGGGAGCCGGCCGCCGTCATCCTCGGTCAGCAGGGCGCCGGGAGTGGAGCCGAGCAGGCCGTCGCGTTAGGCCTGCGCCTGGTCGGCAGCTACGCGTCGGGCGCGCTCTCGGCCGGGGGCCCGTTCGACGTCGTGCAGGTCGAGACGGTGTCGTCGAGCGACCCGGGCAGCACGAGCATTCTCACGAGCGGCCGCTCGATTCTCGAGCGCACGCGACTCGGCGTCGGCGGGCAGCTCGGCGAGAAGACCTTCTACACGGTGAGCGCGGGCTTCTGCGGACTCGGACTCGGCGGCCAGCAGGACCTCACGCTGTTCCGCCGCGGCCTGGGCTTCAAGATCGAGCACCGGCTCACGCCGACGCTCAGCGTGCAGGCGAGCTTCGAGCCGGGCTCCGTGAGCCAGGCGTGCAACAACACGAGCTTTCTGTCGAGCGTGCTGCAGACGCCGAAGCAGGGCGGGTTCGACTTTCTGCGGATCTGGTCATTCTGAGCGTGCCGCTGGTTCGGCGCGCGCTGCTCGTCGTCAATCCGGCGGCGGGGAACGCGGCGGGGCGAGAGGCGCGCGCCGCGCGGGCGTTCGCCGCCGCCGGCGTCGAGGTGCGCGTCGAGCGGACGGCGCGGCCCGGCCACGCCGGAGAGTTGGCGGCGTCGCTCGCTCCGGACGACGTGGACGCCGTGTTCACGTTAGGCGGCGACGGCACCGCGATGGAGGTCGTCGGCGCGCTCGCGCACAGCGGTCTGCCGGTCGGCATCCTCCCGGGCGGCACCGGGAACCTCATCGCGCGAACGTTAGGCACGCCGCTGGGCACCGCCCGCGCCGTACGGGCGCTGCTGAACGGGGATCGGGCCCGCATCGATCTCGGCGTCGTGCAGGCCGACGCGGGGCCGCCGCGCTACTTCGCCTTCGCGGCGGGGGTCGGGATCGACGCGCGGATGATCGAGGAGACGCCCGCGGCGCTCAAGCGAAAGCTCGGGTGGCTCGCCTACGGGCTCACGGCGTCGCGGGCGATGCTGGCGCGCGACCGGTTCGCTGTGCGGGTCGTCGTCGATGGCGAGGAGATCCGGCGAGACGCGGCGGCGGTCATGATCGTCAACTTCGGCGCAGTGCTCGGCGATCTGTTTCGCTTCGGGCCGGGGATCCGGCACGACGACGGGCGGCTCGATCTCTGCCTGTTCGCTCCTCAGTCGGTCGGCGACGCGGTGCGGGTCATGTGGCGGCTGATGCGGAAGGACTTCCGCGACGACCGCTGCCTGCTCTACCGCTCCGGGCGCGAGTTCCGCGTCGAGCCGCTGACACCCAGGGGGGCGCAGGCGGACGGCGAGCTGTTGGGCCGGACGCCGATCACCGTGCGCGTCGAGCCGCTCGCGGCGACGCTGCTCGTGCCGCACCGCCCGTGACTCGCCCCGCCTCTCTCTCGCCGTCATGCCGTCGATCCTCACCGCCGATCACACTCACGAGCTCGCGGAGCGCATCCGGACGCTGACGGCGACGTTGGACGCCGTGGTCGCCGGCGCCGCCCTCGGGCGCTCGCTGGACGAGCACGAGATCGTACGCGGGCTGGCGCGCGTCGCCGCCTGCGTCGTGCCGGCGGACGGGGTGATCGTCGCGCACCCCGATCTGGACGCCGGGGTCGTACACACGTCGGCGCGCGTCGTGCGCGGGTTGTCCTGCCCCCGCGCCGAGCAACCGTTAGGCACCGGCGCGATCGCGATCGCGGCACGGAGCGGCACGGCGGTCCGCATGAACGACTACGACGCCGATCGTTCGCTCCTCGCGGCCGAGGATGATGTCGCGGGCGACGCCGGGCCGGCCGGCTCCGTGCTCGCCGTCCCGATGCGCGTCGGGACCGCGCTGCTCGGCGTCGTCGCCGTCCACGCGGACGCGGCGCACGCGTTCGACGACGGGCACGAGGCGATGCTCCGCGCCGTCGTCGCGCAGGGCGCGACCGCGATCGCGAACGCGCGCCTGTTCGCCGAGAGCGAAGCCGAGCGCCGGCAGAGCGACGCGCTGGCCGACGTCGCGCGCGCGGCGAGCGCGTCGCTCCGCTTCGGCGATGTCATGCGGCTCGTGCTGCGCCACACGGTCGCGCTGCTTCGCGCGCGCGGCGCGTGCGTGGCGTTGCAGCGCGACGAGTATCTGCACGTCGTCGCCGGCATCGGCTCGGCGGGGCGGCTCTCGGGGGTGCACGTGCCGCTCGACGGCACCATGATGGGCGCCACGTTCCGCGAGGGGCGCACGCACATCTCGAACGACGTGGACCGCGACAGCAGCTTCGAGCGCCGGCTGCGGCAGGTCGCGCCCGCGGACAAGGTGGTGCTCGTGCCGCTCGTGGGCGCGGACGGCCCGATCGGCGTCATCGCCGCGATGGACCGCGTCGCCGACTTCACGGAGCGCGACGCGCGCGTGCTGCGCCGGCTCGCCGACCAGGTTGCCGTCGCGATCGTGAACGCGCGGCTGTTCGAGCAGGTCACGGACGCGACGCGCGAGTGGAAGGTCGCGTTCGACGCGATCGCGGCGGGGATGGTCGTGCTCGACGAGCGGGGGAGCGTACGGCGCTGCAACCAGCGTGCGGCCGAGCTGACCGGCCACGCGACGCCCAAGGCGCTGCTCGGCGCCGACTTCCGCGACGCGATCGGGCTGACGGATGCGGCGACGGCCGACGCGGGCGGCGACCGCGTCGACGTCGTCGGCCGCGCGCTCGTGCTGCGCGAGATGGCGCGCGAGACGGTGCACACGAGCCGCGCCGCGCGGTGGCTCGACGTGCTCGCGGCGCCGCACCCCGACGGCGGCGCCGTCGTCACGTTCGACGACGTCTCGGCGCACCACACGCTGGCCGAGCAGCTCGTGCAGCGCGAGCGCCTGGCGACCGTCGGACGGCTCGTGCGGGGGCTCGCGCACGAGGTCGACAACCCGCTCGCGAGCGTGCTGTCGCTCGCCGACCTGCTCGTCGACGAGGCGACACCGCTGAGCGCGGCCGACGTGCGCGACGCCGCCCGCGCCATCCGCGCCGAGTCGCGCCGCGCGCTGCGGATCATGGAGCGGCTCGACGCGTTCGCCCGACAGCGCGCACCCGAGCGGACGGCGACCGACATCAACCGTGTCGTGCTCGACGCGCTCGAGCTCCGCCGCCACGCGCTGCGCGTGCAGGACGTCGACCTCGCCGTCGCGCTCGACTACGAGGCGCCGCTCACGTGGGCGGACGCGGGGCAGCTGCAGCAGGTGTGCGTGCAGGTGCTCGCCGTCGCCGAGCAGTCGCTCGTACGCTCCGGCGGCGACCGGTGCCTCACCATCGCGACTCGCCGCCGGGAGGCCGCATTCGAGCTGTCGTTCGCCGACAGCGGGCCGGCGCGTGACGACGCGGCGGTGGAGCGGTTGCTCGATCCGGTCGCGTGGGGCGGCGACGACGACCCCGCGGACGCCGCGAGTCTCGCAGCGGCGAGCGCGATCGTCCGGGAGCACGGCGGCACGCTCGACGTGACCCGCCCGCGCGACGGTGGGACGGTCGTCGTGGTACGGCTGCCCTACGTCCCGCCGCCGTCGTCGGCGCTGCTGGCCGCGGTCGCCGAGTAGCGAGGGCTCGATCCGGAGGGTGGCGAACGCGCGACGCGGGGCTTGCCGAACGCGCGCGGCCGGCGAGGATTCCGTCGCATGACTTCTCCTGCCGCTCTCGTCGCCGCGCCGTCGTTCGCGCTCGTCCGCTCGCCCGTCGCACCGCTGCACGCCGAGCCGCGCGTGTCGAGCCCGCAAGTCTCGCAGACGCTGTTCGGCCACGCCACGACGGTGAGCGAATCGCGCGGCGACTGGCACCGCGTCGGCACGTTCGACGGCTACGAGGGGTGGACGCACGCGGGGTACCTCGCCATGCTCGACGCACGGCCGCAGCTGCCCGGCGTCGCGGTCGGGTCGGCCGAGGCGTCGGGCACGACGAACGGCGCCGGTGCGCCGTTCGACGCCGCGCGCCTCACGACCATGCTCGGTGGCGACGCGATTCCGCGCGTGTCGTTAGGCTGCACGGTCCGCGCCGGCGACCGCGCGCTGCGGCTCCCGTTAGGCGCCTGGGTGCACGGCGCGCAGACGATGCTCGACGGCGAGGCCGTCCCGATGGACGAGCTGGGCGCGCGCTTCCCGGCGGATGGCGATCAGCTCGTGCGCACCGCGTCGCACCGGTTCGCCGGGACGAGCTATCAGTGGGGCGGCGTGACGCCGTGGGGCGCCGACTGCTCGGGGCTCGTGCAGACGGTGTTCGCGCTGCACGGCCTCTCGCTCCCGCGCGATGCGTGGCAGCAGGCGGCGGTCGGCAGCGACGCCGGCACGCGCCTCGACGCGCTCCGCGCCGGCGACCTCCTGTTCTTCTCCGACCGCGACGACCGCCGCGTCACGCACGTCGGCATCGCGGTGGGTGACGGCCGGATGGCGCATTCCGCGCTGGGGCGCGGGGGGTGGTCGGTCGACGACCTGCTCGACGAGCACGACGGCTACGCGCGGGCGCTCGCCGGGCGATTTCTGTTCGCGCGGCGCGTTCTGTGAGCGACGACGCCGCAGCGATCGACGCTCGGCCGGCGGGGGCGCATCGAGGAGCGGGAGTGCGTTAGCTTTGGCCATGGCGTCGCAGGACACAGTCGGCTCGGCAGCAGCATCGTCGCCCGACCGCTCACAGCGTGAGCGGTCGGGCGTTTGGCTCACGGACGTCATGCTCGTCGGCATGGCATTCATCTGGGGCGTCAACTACGTCGTCGTGAAGTTCGCGACGCGGCACTTCGAGCCGCTCGTCTTCAACGCCCTGCGCATCGGACTGGCGGCGGTCGTGCTCGGCGCGCTGGCGGTCGCGCTGCGCGAGCACGCGCCGAGTCGTCGCGACGCGCTCGGCCTCGCGCTGCTCGGCATCATCGGCCACGGCGTCTACCAGGTCTGCTTCGTGGAGGGCGTGGCGCACACGAACGCGGGAACGGCGGCGCTCATCTTCGCGGCGACGCCGGCGTTCATCGGCGTCGTGGGGCGCATCGTCGGCACCGAGCGTCCGGCACGGCGCGCGTGGGCGGGGATCGCGCTGCAGCTGCTCGGCATGGCGTGCGTCGTCGCGGGGAGCGCGGCGTCCGCCGGGAGTGCGGTCGGCTCCGCGCTCCTCGGTCCGGCGCTCATTCTCGGCGCGTGCGCGTCGTGGGCGGTGTACAGCGTGCTGCTCAAGCCGTACGCGGCGCGCGTGCACCCGATCCAGCTCGCGGCGTGGACGCTGGTCGGCGGCGTGGCCGTCTACGCGGTGATCGCGGTGCCGGGGTTGCTGCGCTTCGACCCGGGGGAGCTCCCGCCGTCCGCGTGGGGCGCCGTGGCGTACAGCGGGATCGGCGCGCTCGTCGTGGCGTACCTGTTCTACTACCGCGGTGTGCGCGTGCTCGGGCCGGTGAAGACCTCGATGTTCGCCAACCTGCAGCCGATCATCACGCTCGTCGTGGCGTACTTCGCGTTCGGCGAGGTGCCGGCGCCGATACAGTTCGGCGGCGCGGCGCTCATCACCGGCGGCTTGCTCGTGTCGCGCGGCTGAGCGCGCCGAGCGCAGCGGCCTGACGTTTCCAACCGTTCTCGTATGCGATTGGTTCTGTTCGATCTCGACGGCACACTGCTGCG
Source organism: uncultured Gemmatimonadaceae bacterium (assembly GCA_963843845.1). Classification (GTDB taxonomy): domain Bacteria; phylum Gemmatimonadota; class Gemmatimonadetes; order Gemmatimonadales; family Gemmatimonadaceae; genus Gemmatirosa. The sequence goes on from CAWJMB010000002.1 coordinate 1,297,457, forward strand.
CGGCCACGGTGCGGGGCGCGAGTCGATGGAGGCCGCGCTCGCCGAAGCGTTCGGCTCGGCCGGCGATCCGGAGTATCACTACGACGGGAAGACCGACCGGCAGATCGTGCGCGAGACGATGCGCGCCGCCGGCCACGACGACGCGGCGATCGACGCGCAGCTCGAGGCGGTGATCGCCGGCTACCTGCGCCGCGTGCGGGAGCGCCTGTCGAGCGGCGCGGCGCGCGTGACGCAGCTCGCCGGGGTGGCGCCGCTGCTCGACGCGCTCGAGCGCCGCGCCGATGTCGTGCTGGGGGTGCTGACCGGCAACGTCGCAGACGGCGCGGCGCTGAAGCTCGAGGCCGCGGGTATCGACGCCTCGCGCTTCCGCGTGAACGCCTTCGGCTCCGACCACGAGCACCGCCGCCGCCTTCCCGAGATCGCGCAGCAGCGCGCCCGCGACGACCTGGGTCTCGATCTCACGGGCGACGCGATCGTCGTCATCGGCGACACGCCGGCCGACATCGACTGCGCGCGCTCGATCGGGGCGCGGACGATCGGAGTCGCCACCGGCCGATACTCCGTCGCCGAGCTGGCCGAGCACGGGCCGACCGCCGTCGTCGCGGACCTCACCGACACCGACGCCGTGGTCGCGGCGATCCTGTCGTGAGCGCGGTCCGGGCGCGACACCTCGTCGACGCCGCCCTGGTCGAGGCGAGCGACGATGCGGTCGTCGTGCCGCTCGCCGGACGCACCGATGGGCGCCTTCCGTACGCCCACGTCGACGGCCTGCTCGTCGGCGCGACGTCGGTGGTCCTCTCGGCCGACGACGGGATGGTCGTCGAGATCGTGTCGGGCGACACGGCGTTGGGCACGCTCGCGCGCGCCGTCGCCGTGCGGCTGTTCGCGCTCCCCGAGTTCATGCGCAGCCTGCGCGCGTTCGGGTCGTCGCGCACCGGCGTCGGCGACGCGCACGACCGCTACTTCGCGCCGCTCGTGACGCCGCTCCGCGCCCTCCGCTACGCCCACGAGGAGGCGGTCGTGGCGCAGCCGCACACCGCGTGGCGGGCCGCGCTGTCGCTCGACGCGGGCAGGATCGCGGCCGAGCTCCGGTCGGCGATCGCGGCACTCGCGGCGTCGCACTGCCCGTCGTCGGCGCCGCACTGCCGATCGCTCGAAGCCGAGCTGCTCGACGACGCCGAGCCGCTGTTCGCGGCGCTCGATGACGTCGCTCGCGCCGCGCAGCAGCTCGGCGTCGCGCCGGACCAGGAGCGGGGGCGGGCGTGGCGGGCGTGGTGCCGCGCCGTGACGTCGGCCATCGCAGCGGCGGACCGGGCGTGGGTCACCTCGGCGCGAGCCCTCGCCGAGGTGCCGGCGCCCCGGCCGCGCGGGTGGCGACGGCTGCTATCCCGCCGCTAGGCGCTCGCCGAGCCGCCTGTCGCTCACGTCTTCGCCCAGTCGCCGCCCTCCCGGGCGTCGGCGTCGCCGCATCCACATCCGGTGTCGCACAGCGCCGCTCTGGTCGGCCGCAGCGTCATCCACACGCGCCGCCCCACGTACGTCGCGCATGCCGCGACGATCAGCGCGACGATCAGTGTCTGCATCATGGTCTCCTCCGGGTCACCCGAAGCCTAACGCGCGCCCGCCCTGGTAGACGAGCAGCGACGCGCCATACGCGAGCGCCAGCATGTAGCCGAACTGGATCGCCGCCCATCGCCAGCCGAGTCGCCCGCCTCCGGTCTCGCGGACCGTCACGGCGATCGTGCTCATGCACATCAGCGCATAGACGTAGAACACCATGAGCGACAACGCGACGAGCGTCGTGTACACGGGCCGTCCGGTCGACGGATCCCGCTCGGCGCGCAGCTTGTCGGGGAGGGCGGTGGCACCGTTCTCGGTATTGCCCACGCCGTAGATCGTGCCCATCGTCGAGACGAACACCTCGCGCGCGGCGAACGACGCGCCGATCGACACGCCGAGCTTCCAGTCGAAGCCGAGCGGGCGGACGAGCGGCTCGATCGCGCGCCCGACGGTGCCTAACGCCGAGGCGGCGAGCGCCTGCTCCTGCTGCGCGTTCGGCGAGAGGCGCGGGTCCGGCGTCGTGCGCGGGTACGTCGCGAGCGCCCAGAGCACGACCGACAGCGCGAGGATCACCGTGCCCGCCTTCCGCAGGAACAGCTTCGCGCGCCCCGTCACCCCGATCAGCAGGTTCCGCGCGCTCGGCCACCGGTAGGCGGGGAGCTCGAGGATCATCGGGCGCATCGGGCCGCGGAGCAGCGTGCGCTTGAACAGCGCCGCGGCGCCGAGCGCGGTGACGGTGCCCAGCAGATACATCGCGAGCATCGTCAACCCCTGCAGGTTGAGGATGCCCAGCACGGCGACCGACGGAACGAACGCGCCGATGAGCAGCGTGTACACCGGCAGCCGCGCCGAGCAGCTCATGAGCGGCACGACCATGATCGTCGCGAGCCGGTCGTCGCTGTTCTCGACCGTGCGCGCGGCCATGATGCCGGGGACCGCGCACGCGTAGCCGGAGAGCATCGGGATGAAGCTCTTTCCGTGCAATCCGACGCGGCGCATCAGCGAGTCCATGAGATACGCGGCGCGCGCCATGTAGCCCGAGTCTTCGAGCAGCCCGATGAACAGGAAGAGCAGCGCGATCTGCGGCAGGAACACGAGCACACTCCCGACGCCCGCGATGACGCCGTCGACCACGAGGCTCCGCACATCGCCGTCGGGCAGCAGCGCGCCGACGCGCGACCCCGTCCAGCCGAGCGCTCCCTCGATCGCGTCCTGCGCCGGTGCCGCCCACGTGAAGATCGACTGAAAGACGATCGCCATCAGCGTCAGGAAGATCACCCACCCCCACACGCGGTGAAGCACGACCGCGTCGATCCGGTCGCTCGCCGTACGCGTCGTGCCGTCGCCCCGGTGGGTTCGCGTGACGACGCGCGCGAGCACGCCGGCAATCCACCCGTAGCGCAGCTCCGCCTCGACCTGCTCTGGCGCGATCCCCGCGCCGCGCATCGCGACGCGCGCGGTGCCTAACAGTCGGGCGAGCGACGGCACGCCGGCGACGTGACTCTCCGGCCGACTCACGCCGAGCAGCCGGAGCGCCTCCATCGCGGCGGGGCCGGGCGGGAAGCCCGCGTCCTCGAGCGCGCCGACGACCGGCGCGAGTGCGTCGGCGGCCGCCGGCGGCAGCGCGAAGCGGCGCTCCGGGAGCGGCAGCGCGGCGGCGCGCGCGATCGCGTGTTTCAGCCGATCCACCCCCTCGCCGCGCTTCGCCACGGTCGGCACGACCGTCACACCGAGCTCGTGGATCAGCTCCGGGACGTCGATGCGGGTGCCGGCGCTCGTCGCCGCGTCGATCTGATTCAGCGCGACGACGAGCGGGCGTCCCAGCTCGAGCAGCTGGCTCGCGAGAAAGAGATTGCGCTCCAGGTGCTGCGCGTCGACGACGCAGACGATCACGTCGGGGAGCGGCACGTCGCGCCCGAGTCCGAGCAGCACTTCGAGCGCGACCGCCTCGTCGGGCGAGCCGGCCGAGAGCGAGTAGCTCCCGGGGAGGTCGAGTACCGACACGCGGCCGCCGTCGGGTGCGCGGTAGCTTCCCTCGTGCCGCTCCACGGTGACGCCGGCGAAGTTACCGACCTTCTGCCGCAGTCCGGTGAGCGCGTTGAACAGCGTGCTCTTGCCGGTGTTCGGATTCCCGACGAGCGCGACGCGCAGCGTGCCAGGCGTCGTCGCCGGAACTGCAGGGGTCGGGTCGGTCGCGCCCGAGCTCCGTGCCGCGCCCGCCGTCGGCGGGGAGGTCACGCTCAGGCGCTCGCGGCGGCGCTGGTCGGGGCGACCGTCAGGGCGGCCAGCGGACGGACGGTGATCCCCGCCGTGAGCGCGCGGCCGAGGGCGATACGGGTCCCGCGGACGTCGAGGAGCATGGCGTGGCGCGACTCGACGACCGACACGCACGCCCCTTCGCAGACGCCGAGCGCGCGAAGGCGGCAGGCCTGGGTGTCGTCGCACGCCATGCCGATCACTGTCGCGCGAGCGCCGGGCTGACACGCGGCCAGTGCGCAATCGCTGGCGCCGACAGCAGCCACCGATGGCAGTGCGGTGGGCGCGGCGAGCACGGCCAACTGCCGGGAGGCGGTGGACTTGGGACGAAAGAAGCTGAGCACGGTCAGGGGCTGGCGGGCGACACGTTCGTGCGTCGCAATCTGAGCGGCGTGGCGAATCTCGTCAACGGCATTCGGGATTCCAACACCGAAGTCCTGCTGCGCCCCGATCGCGGCTCAGGCCGCCGCGAGCGGTCGGGCCGCGGGTCGCGCGCCCCGCAGCGCGATCATGATCGCGACCCCCACCGCAAAGACTGCGATCGCAACGACTTGCGCCGTCGACACGAGGCCGAGCACGCGGTCGTCCTTGGCGCGGACGATCTCGACGAGGAAGCGCTCGACGCCCGCGAGCACGCAGTACGCCCCGAACAGCCACCCCTCGCGATGGCGATGACCACGCATGCGCCACAGGATCGCGAACATCACGACCCCCATCGCCGTCTCGTAGAGCTGCGTCGGGTGCACGGAGACGAGCTGCCAGGGCGGCGTCCCCGGCGGCAGCGTGGCGTGAAACTGTCGCTCAAGTGTCTCGGCGGTCGTCGGCGGGGCGCCGTTGGGGAAGATGACCGACAGCCAGCCGGTCCACGGACGGCCATAGTCGTCGCCGACCGCCCAGCATCCGGTTCGCCCGACGGCGTAGCCGGCCGCGATCGCGATCCCGGCGACGTCGGCGAAACGCAGGAAGCTCATCCCTTTCCGCCGGATCGTGATCCAGCAGAACAGCACGGCGCCGACGAATCCCCCCCAGAACACGAAGCCACTCCGGCTCCACAGCGAGCTGATGTCGCCGTTGAGGATGACGTGATACAGCTTCGCCCCGACGAGCGTGCCGAGGAGCGCGGCCGTCGTCACGTCCGGCGCGCCGTCGGCCTCGACGGTGTGGCCGCGGAACGCGAGCTCGCGCTGCAACACGATGTTCGCGATGCCGAACGCCATGAGGACCGCGATGCCGAAGCCGGTGATCTGGAGCGGGCCGAGGTTGAAGGCGAACGGCTCGATCGTGTAGGGAGCGGAGAGCACGGTGAACGGCCGGGGATCGGGGATCGGGAGTCGGGGATCGGGCGCTGCAACTTACACTGCGCGGAACCGGAGATCGGTCAGTCGCCCGATCCCCGAACCTCGATCCCCGGCAGCGGTCGTGCTGCATACGCGTTGAGCGCCCACGTCGACCGCTCGCCTCGCGCGAGCCGCCATGCGCCGGCGGCCGCGATCATCGCTGCGTTGTCGGTCGCGAGCCTCGGCGTCGGCGCGTAGACGGTCACCCCCCGCGGTTCGACGCGGGCGCGCATGGCGTCGGCGAGGGCGCGGTTGCAGGCGACGCCGCCGCCGAACACGATGCGCGTGCGCGCGTGGGCGCGCGCCGCTCGATCGGCCTTCTCGACGAGGGTGTCCACGAGCGCGTCCTGGAAGCCGCGGGCAAGGTGCGGGCGCGCGGCGTCGATGGTGCCGTCGGCTTCGGCCTTCCGTACGGCGTGCAGCAGCGCCGTCTTCAGTCCGCTGAACGAGACGTCGAAGTAATCGGGGTCACCGAGCGCCTGGTTCGCCCGCACCATCGGGCGGGCGAAGCGGTAGCGTCCCGGGTCGCCGTCGCGGGCGAGCTGCTCGATGACGCGGCCGCCGGGGTAAGGAAGGCCCATGAGCTTCGCGACCTTGTCGAACGCCTCGCCGGCCGCGTCGTCGCGCGTCGCGCCGAGCAGGCGATAGCTCCCCCACGCCTCGACGTCGAGTAGCAGCGTGTGGCCGCCGGAGACGAGCAGCGCGGTGAACGGCGGGGTGGCGTCCGGGTGCTCGAGCGCCGTCGCGAACAGGTGTCCTTCCATGTGGTGCACGCCCAGCACCGGCACGCTGCCGGCGTACGCGAGCGCCTTGCCGTAGCTCATCCCGACGAGGAGCGCGCCGACGAGCCCGGGTGCGTGGGTGACGGCGACCGCGTCGATGGGCTGGAGCGGCGCGCTCGCGCCGAGGGTGTTGAACGCGCAGCCCGCGTCGTCGAGCGCGCGCCGCGTCACCGGGACGACGCTCGTGACGTGCGCGCGGCTCGCGATCTCGGGCACCACGCCGCCGAACAGGCGGTGCACGTCCTGCGACAGAATGACGAGCGACCGCGTCGTGAACCGCTCGCCGTCGTACTCCACGACCGCCGCCGACGTCTCGTCGCACGACGTCTCGATGCCTAACACGCGCACGGGTGCCTAACGAATCCGGGTGACGAGCTCGACGAGGCGCTGCGCGAGCGGCCCGTTCGGCGCGCGGACGCGTCCGGCCTCGACGTGCGCGGCGAGCCAGAGCACGAGCGCGAGGAAGAGCGCCGTCGCCTTGTAGCCGAGCCGCGCGGTGCAGATCGCGACCACGCGTCGCCCCCACGACGCCCCCACTTACCGCCGCGCTCCGCTCGGCGGTGCACCCGCCTCGTCGAGCAGTCGGGCGACGAGCGCACGGTTCGCCTCCGAGCTCCAGTCCTGCGCATACGCTTTCTTCCGGATCGTGCCGTCGGCCCCGATGAGGAAGTTCTCCGGAACGCCGGTCGTCTGGTACGTCTGCTGGATCGTGCCGGCCGCGTCCTGCAACACGTCGAACGTGAGACCGAACTCGCGCACGAAGTCGCGGACCTTCTGCGTGCTGCCGGCCTCGTCGACGCTCACGGCGACGATCTTGAAGCCGCGCGCCGCGTAGTCGTCGTACAGCGCCTGCATGCTCGGCATCTCCTGGCGGCACGGGCCGCACCACGTCGCCCAGATGTTGAGCAGCACGACCTGCCCGCGGTAGTCGGCGAGCGAGCGCGTCGGCGCGGCCGGCGTCACGTTCGCGACCGTCGATGCCGCGAAGGGTGGTGCCTTCCCGCCGACCGTGACGTGGAACAGCTCGTCGCGCAGGAAGTAGCTCGCCCCGCCCAACACCGCGGCGAGCGCGACGACGACGCCGAGCACGGTGAGCCACTGGCCGCGCGCGGTCATGCCGTCTCCGCGCACTGCGCCCGGAGCGCCCCGATCTCACCGCGCGGGTCGGCGGCGCTGAACACGGCGTTTCCCGCGACGAACGTGTCCGCGCCGGCGCGCCAGCAACGCGCGATCGTCTCGCGGTTCACGCCGCCGTCGACTTCGAGCCACGCGGCCGAGCGCGTGGCGGTGAGCAACGCGCGCGTGCGCGCGATCTTGCCGACCGTGTACTCCAGGAATCGCTGCGCGCCGAACCCCGGATTCACCGTCATCACGAGGACGAGGTCGAGCGCGTGCGCGATCTCTTCGATCGCGGCGAGCGGCGTCGCCGGATTGAGCGCGACCCCGGCGCGCAACCCGAGCTCCTTGATGCGCGTGACCTGGCGGTCGAGGTGCGGCGCGGCCTCGGCGTGGATCGTGAGCCCGCTCGCGCCGGCCGCAGCGAAGTCGTCGAAATACTGCTCGGGCTCGACGACCATGAGGTGCACGTCGATCGGCAGCGAGGTCGAGCGGCGCACGGCCTCGATCACCTTCGCGCCGAAGGTGAGGTTCGGCACGAAGCGGCCGTCCATGACGTCGACGTGCACGACGTCGGCGCCACCGGCCTCGCACATCGCGACCTCGTCGCCGAGTCGCGCGAAGTCCGCGCTGAGGATGGAAGGGGCGATACGGGCGGTCATTCGGGTCCGGGATCCTAGGGCGCGCGTGCGACGTCGAGCGTGACGATCGTTCCGGCGGGCTTCATCGTCGTCGCGGGTGGCGACTGCAGCACGACCGTCTCCGGCGGTACCGACGCGTTGACCCGCGTGTTCCCCGTCTGCGAGCGAAAGCCGGCGGTGCGCAGCGCCCGCTCCGCGTCCACCTGCAGCATGCCCACCACGTTCGGGACCGCGCGGTCGTTCGTCACGAGGCGCGACGGAAACACGAACAGGTAGACGACGAGATAGGCGATCACGAAGCCGGCGCCGCTGACGAGCACGTACGGCAGCACTCGCCGCGCGCGCGTGCGCCACGCCGGACGCAGACCGCCGCGCGTGGTGGCCGGGCGCGTGCGAGGCGGCTGCGGAGGCGGCGGTGGAGGAACGCTCGGCGTCATCGCGGAATCGTCAGGCGACCGTGAGGCGACTGTGAGGCAGGCGTCGTGAGTCCGCGGTCGCGGCCGTCAGGCGGCTCGCCGCAGTCGCACGGCGAACGCACCGTCGACACCGTGGGCGTGCGGCAGCACACGGAGCCGCTCGCCGTCGAGCGCCGCGGCGGGCACCGCCCCCTCGGGCGGCGCCTCGGTGCGGAAGTCGGGGTGGTGCGCGAGGAAGCTGTCGACCTGCACGTCGTTCTCTTCGGGCTCGAGTGAACAGGTGCTGTAGAGCAGCATGCCGCCGGGCCGCACGATCGTGGCCGCGGCGCGCAGGATGTCGCGCTGCAGCGCCGCCATCACGGCGAGGTCCGAGACGCGGAGGCGCCACCGCGCGTCGGGGTGCCGCCGGAACGTTCCCGTCCCCGTGCACGGCGCGTCGACGAGTACGAGGTCGACCGGCCGCGTCGCCGGCACGCGCGCGTCGGCGGCATGAAGGTACACGTTCGGCGCGTTGACGCGCTGCACGTTCGCCGCGACCCGCCGCAGCCGTGCGGGCGACAGATCGGAGGCGAACACGTGGCGCGCCGCACGGGACAGCTCGAGCGCCTTGCCGCCGGGCGCCGCGCACACGTCCGCGACGTCGTCGCCCGGCCCCGGCGCCGCGTAGTGGGCGACCAGCGTCGACGCGGGATCCTGTACGAAGAACTGTCCCTGCCGGAACGCGCCTAACGCCGTGAGTTGCGTGCCTGGCGCGAGCTGGATGCTGTCGCGCGACCACAGCGCGTCGGGCGCCGGCTCCCGCACGCCGACGCCAGCCTCGTGCAGCGCCGCCGCGAGCGACTCGTGACTCGTGCCGTACGGCCGCACGACGATCGGCGCCTCGCCGTTGTTCGCGACGAGCAGCCGTTCCGTCGACTCGGCGCCGTAGCGGTCGAGCCACCGCGCGACGAGCCACCGCGGATGCGAGTGTCGTTGCGCGAGCGCGTCGATCGGGTCGGCCGGTGGTGCAGGCGTCAGCGCGTCGTCGCCCGACTCCTGCCGGTCGCGGTCGATGCGCCGCAGCACGGCGTTCGCGAGCCGGCTCGCGCCGATGCCGTGCCGCTGCTTCGCCAGCTCGACCGTCTGCCCGATCGCCGCGTACGGCGGCACGCTCCCCATCCGCAGCAGCTGATAGACGCCGAGGCGGAGAAGGTCGGTGACGTCGCCGTCGAGGCGCGCGAGGCCGCCCCGGACGCGGTCGGTGAGGAGCGCATCGATCCACGCGCGGCGGCGCAGCATGCCCCAGAGCAGCTCTTGCAGCCACCGCCGGTCGCGCGCGTCGAGTCCGGCCGACCGGCGCTCGAACACCGGGTCGAGCAGCGCGCCGCCGCGGAGGTCCGCGAGGACGTCGGCCGCGACGATCCGCGGAAGGGTGACCGACGAGGGTGACAAGGTGCGGGGCGACATGACTCCAAACTAGCGACTCGCTCCGGCGCGGTTGACGGCGGGGCTCACGAGTCGACGGCGGCGCCCGGACGCTGTGCTGGATGGGCGACGGCGCGCCGTACGCGTCCCGCGTCCGCCGGCGCGCGCCGCCGTCGCCGTTCCGTTCCGCCGGTCCATCCCCGTCCCGTCACTCTGCGCCCCGCCGTCGAACGGGGGCGCCGCCGTTCAGCCGTTCGTCTCGCCGTCACCTGCCTGAGCGAACAGCTCGCCGAGCTCGAGTCCTCGCCCGCGCGCCAGCTCGCCCGCCGTCAACCGCCCCCGTCCCGCCGGCTGGACGTACGCGACTCGGACCGCGTCCTCCCCACACTTCACCGTGACGTCGGTCCCTAACGCGATCACCTCGCCGGGCGTCGCGTCGCCGCGCTCCTCCGCCGGCACCGCGCGCGCGCCGAACAGCTTCACGTCGCCGCCGCGCAGCGTCGACGAAGGCGCCGGGCGCGCGGATCGTAGGCGCGGATCGCGCGCGCGACGTCCTCGGCGGGGCGCGTCCAGTCGACGCGGGCGTGCGCGCGCTCCGTCTTCGGCGCGTAGGTCGCGCGCGCATCGTCCTGCGGAACGTCCGCCGCCGCGCCGCGCTCGATCAGCGCCAGCGCCTCGATCAGCGCGAGCGCGCCGAGCTCGGAGAGGCGCAGTCGCAGCTCGCCGTACGTCTCGTCGTCGGCGATCGGCGTGCGCAGCGTGTGGAGCATCGGCCCGGCGTCGAGCGCCGGCACCATCGCATGATCGTCACGCCCGTCTCCGCGAGCCCTCGCGGATCGCGGCCTGGATCGGGTCGGCGCCGCGCAGCGCGGGGAGCAGCGACGCATGGATGTTGAGCGTGCCGAGCGGCGGCAGGTCGATGACCGCCTTCGGGAGGATGTGGCCGTACGCGACGACGACCGAGAGGTCGGGCGCGAGCGCGCGCACCTCGGCCATCGAACGCCTCGCCGCGCGGCTTCTCCGGCTGCAGCACGGGGAGCCCTTCGCTCGAGCGCGACGCGCCTTCACCGGCGACGGGTCGAGCTGCGAGCGCGCTGCGCCCGCGCGGCTTGTCGGGCTGCGTCACGACGCCGACGACGTCGAACCCTTCGCCGAGCAGCGCGCGCAGCGGCGGCGTCGCGAAGTCGGGCGTGCCCCAGAAGAGGATGCGCATGTCCTAGGGCCGAGTCCAGGATCCGTCGGCTCGGCGCGGTGCGTCGTAGGCTCGTCGTCGGCTGCCTGGCCAGCTCGTCGCCTCGACCGTCATGTCGCGCCGGAGCGCCGGGTACTTCGTCCTGCTCCTGCTCCCACTTCGCGAGCGCCGAGCGCTGCTTAGCACGCTCAGGTAGTCGAGGAAGAGCCGGCCGTGCAGGTGGTCGATCTCGTGCTGCAGGCAGCGCGCGAGCAGCTCCGTCGCGCGCGACCTCGAGCGGCGGTGCCGTCGACGTCCATGCGCGCGCATGGTGACGTCGCGCGGGCGCGCTCGACGTCGCCGTAGATCTCGGGGATCGACAGGCAGCCCTCCTCGGCCTTCACCGGCTTCCCGCGCCGTCGTCACGATCTCGGGATTGAAGATCGCGATGCGGTCGTCGCTCCACCTCGGCGACGAACAGCCGCTCGACGCGGCCGACCTGCGGCGCGGCGAGGCCGATGCCCTTCGCAGCGTGCATCGTCTCGAACATGTCGTCGACGAGGCGGCGCAGCTCGTCGGTGACGCCGTCGACGGCGCTTCGTCTCCTGACGGAGGATCGGCGCGCCGAGGACGTGGATGTCGAGCAGCGACATCGCGGTCAGCCGTTCGCGGCCGGCGCGGCGCTCGCTGCGCGCCGACGCGCTGGCGACGCTCGTGATGCGGCCGCGCTCGACGATCAGCCGCGACTCGCCGGACTTGATCGTGATGCGGTCGGTCATCGCCCGCGCGTGCCGGCACGTCTCCTCCTGAATGTGAACGACCTCGCCCGACGATGCCGCCGGCGGTCACGACCTCGTCGCCGCGCTTCAGCAGCGCGATCAGCGCCTCGTGCTGCTTCCGCTGCTGCTGCCTGCGGACGGAACAGGATGAAGTAGAAGATCGCCGCGATCGCGACGTACATGAACAGCGTGGGCGCCCAGTTGGCGACGTTTCCCTGCATGACAGTCTCTCGAACGGAATGGAAGTCGTCGGCCGCGCGGCGCCGTCAGCCGTCGCGCCCGTGCGGCAGGTGTGGCACGTGTGGAAGCACCGGACGCGCGACGGCGCCGCGCGACCGCTCGCCGGCGTGGTAGCGCGCGAGCCACGCCGCGCTCCAGCGCGTCGAACGTGCCGGCGGCGATCGCCGCGCCGCGCGTCGCGCATGAGCGCGACGAGGAAATGTACATTGTGCAGGCTGAGGAGGCGCAGCCCGAGCATCTCGTCGGCCACGACGAGGTGCCGGAGGTAGGCGCGCGAGAAGCGGGCGCAGGCCGCGCAGCTCGCACTCCGTCGTCGAGCGGCGCGGGGTCGGCGCGGAAGTCGCGCGTTGCTGATGTTGAGGCGGCCGTCCTGCGTGAGCACCGCGCCCGTTGCGCCCCATCCGCGTCGGCGCGACGCAGTCGAACAGGTCGACGCCGCGCCGCACCGCCCTCCACGAGATCCTCGGGGAAGCCGACGCCCATGAGGTAGCGCGGGCGGTCGGCCGGCAGCGCCTCGTGCACGACGTCGAGCATGCGCGTACATGTCGGGCTTCGCCTCGCCGACCGACAGCCCGCCGATGCCGTAGCCGATCCAGTCGCCCATGTCGCGGATGCCGCGCGCCGACGCCTCGCGCGCAGCTCGGCGTGGATGCCGCCCTGCACGATCGGGAACAGCGCCTGGTCGCGCGTCGGCGCGTCGGGGTCGTCGGCGGCGAGCCGCGCGTGCTCGGCGCGGCACCGCGCGAGCCAGCGGAGCGATGCGCTCGCATCGCGTCGCGCGCGACGATCGGCGTCGCTCTGGCCCGGGGCGACGTGGTCGAACTGCATGATGACGTCGGCGCCGAGGTTGCGCTCGATGCGCATCACGCTCTCGGCGGTGAAGCGGCGCTTCGAGCCGTCGATGTGGCTGCGGAACTCGACGCCGTCCTCGTCGATCGTGCGCAGCCCCTCGAGCGAGAACACCTGGAAGCCGCCCGAGTCGGTGAGGATCGGCCCGTCCCACGCCATGAAGCGGTGCAGCCCGCCCATCTCGCGCACCAGCTCGTCGCCCGGCCGCAGGTGCAGGTGGTACGCGTTCGAGAGGATCATCGTCGCGCCGAGCGCGCGCAGGTCGTCGGGGTCGAGCGCCTTCACCGTGGCGAGCGTGCCGACCGCCATGAACGTCGGCGTCTCGACGGCGCCGTGCGGCGTCGCGAACGTGCCGGCGCGCGCCGCGCCCCGACGAGGCGTCGGGTCGTGAATCGAGAAGGCGCATCACAGAATGACCATCGCGTCGCCGTACGAGTAGAAGCGATACCCCTCGCGCACGGCGACGTCGTACGCGTGCATCGTGAGCTCGTAGCCGGCGAACGCCGCGACGAGCATGAGCAGCGTCGAGCGCGGCAGGTGGAAGTTGGTGACGAGTCGGTCGACGGCGCGGAAGCGATACGCCGGGCCGGATGAACAGCGCCGTGTCGCGCGACTCGGCGCGCACGACGCCGTCCTCGCCGGCCGCGCTCTCGAGCGTGCGAGCCGACGTCGTGCCGACCGCCCAGACCTGCCCGCCGGCGCGCGCGCGCCGCGTTCACGCTCGCCGCGGCGCTCGTGCTCACGTCGTACCACTCCTCGTGCATCACGTGCTCGGCGGGGTCGTCGACCGTCGACCGGCTTGAACGTGCCGGCTCCGACGTGCAGCACGACCTCGGCGCGCGCCACGCCGCGCGCGGCGACCGCGTCGAGCAGCTCGGGCGTGAAGTGCAGGCCGGCCGTCGGCGCCGCGACCGAGCCGCTCTCGCGCGCGTAGACGGTCTGGTAGCGTGCGACGTCGTCGTCGCCGTCGCCACGCGCGATGTACGGCGGCAGCGGCACGTGGCCGTAGCGCTCGATCGCGTCGTCGACGTCGCCGCGCGCGACCAGCCGCACGAGCCGAGTGCCGCGCCCCGTCGTTCCGAGGATCTCCACCGCGAAGTCCGGCGCGATCGTCACGCGGCGGCCGGGCCTGAGCTTCGCGCCGGGGCTCACCATCGCCTCGTACGTCGCCGGCTCGCTCGAGGCACGGAGCAGCATGACTTCCGCCGGCGCGCCCGATCGCGCGCGTGCCGAGCAGTCGCGCACGGAAGACGCGCGTCGCGTTGAGCACCATCACGTCTCCCGCCGCCATGAGCGACGGCAGGTCGGTGAACGCGCGGTGCGCGATCGTCGCCGCACCGCGGTCGACGACCATGAGCCGGCTCGCGTCGCGCCGCGCGAGCGGCGTCTGGGCGATGAGCGACGGCGGCAGCGCGAAGTCGTAGTCCGCGGTGCGCGCTCCGGGCGCGTGGGGGAAGGGTGCCGACATCCCTACGAAGCTAATCGCGTCCGCCTAACGCTCGGCGCGGGGTCGCCAGCTTGCCAGCGGTCCCACGCGGTCCCAACGTTGTGCATGACGCTCCCTCTGCCGCACGCGCCCCCGGTCGCGCGGGCGCCCGGCCTGTGCCCCTCGTGCGACGCGACCGTCGACGCGCCGCGCTACTGCGGCTCGTGCGGCGAACGTCGCGCCGAGGACCAGCCGCGGACGGTGCGCGCGCTCGCGGACGAAGCGTGGGACGTCTTCTCGCCGGTCGACGGGCGCATCGCGCGCACGCTGTGGACGCTGATGCGCCGGCCGGGCGCGCTCGTCACCGAGTACATGCGCGGCGCGCGGCGGCGGTACGTGCCGCCGCTGCGACTCTTCGTCGTCGTGAACGTCGTGTTCTTTCTCTACGCCTCGTTCGTCGGCAACCGGATGTACGACACGCCGCTCTCCGTGCACGTCAGCGCCACGCCATACCAGGCCGTCGCGCGACGAGCGTTGCTCCGCCGAGTGCCGCCGCGAGCGGGCGAAGTCGCGGCCACGTACGATCGGCGTATCGGGCGCGAGTACGCGGCCCGTTTCAACCGCGCGAGCACGACGCAGGCGAAATCGCTCGTCATCTCGATGGTGCCGATGTTCGCGGCGATCCTGGTGCTCGTCGAGTGGCGGCGGCGTCGCGGGCTGCTGCAGGACGCGGTGCTCGCCCTGCACACGATCGCCCTCTTCCTGCTGCTGTCGATCGCCGCGCCGTGGCTGGTGCGGATCCCGCTCGCGGCCGCCGCCGCGCTGGTCGGCGCACCCTTCCGCGACGGCACCTACGACGCGGCGTTCGGCGTCGTCTCGCTCACGATCCTCGGCGTCTGGACGCGCGCCGCACTTCGACGCGTGTACGGCGACGGAGTCGTGGCCTCGACCGTCAAAGCCGTGATCCTGATGTTCGGCGTCGCAGTGGTGCTGATGAGCTACCGCGCGCTGCTCTTCTTCACGACGCTCTACGCCACTACTTGATTGGTTCTGACGCAAGGAACGGAAGGGACGGAAGAACGCATCGGCGCGCACTTCTTCTGTTCCTTCCGTTCCTTCTGTCAGAACAAGGCGCCCTGCACCCCGGCGTTCGGCGGCGCCGCGACCGGCGGCGTGTAGCCGAAATGCCGGTAGGCCTGCGCGGTCGCCACGCGCCCCCGCGGCGTACGCTGCAGGAAGCCGTGCTGCACGAGGAACGGCTCGTACACCTCCTCGATCGTCCCCGGGTCCTCGCCGACGACCGCCGCGATCGTCGAGATGCCGACCGGGCCGCCGTCGTGCTTCTCGATGATCGCGCGGATGACGCGCGCGTCCATGTCGTCCAGCCCGAACTCGTCGACGTCGAGCCGCCGCAGCGCCTCGTTCGCGACGTCGCGCGTGATGTGCCCCTCGGCCTCGACCTGCGCGTAGTCGCGCACACGCTTCAGCAGGCGGTTCGCGATGCGCGGGGTGCCGCGCGACCGGCGCGCGATCTCCGCGGCGCCGTCGATCTCGATCGGCACCTGCAGCACTTCGGCCGTGCGGCGCACGATCAGCTCGAGGGCGTCCTCGGGGTAGTAGTTCAGCCGCTCGACGATGCCGAACCGCGCGCGCATCGGCGACGTCAGCATCCCGAAGCGCGTCGTCGCGCCGACGAGCGTGAACCGCTCGATCGGCATCGTGATCGTCGTCGCTTTCGGCCCCTCGCTCAGGCGGATGTCGATCTTGTAGTCCTCCATCGCCGGATAGAGGAACTCCTCGATGACGGGGCGCAGGCGGTGGATCTCGTCGATGAAGAGGATGTCCCCCTCGCGCATGTTCGTGAGCTTCCCCACGAGGTCACCCGGCTTCTCGATCGCCGGCCCGCTCGTCGTGTGGATGTTCACGCTCAGCTCGCGCGCGATCAGCTCCGCGAGCGTCGTCTTGCCGAGTCCGGGCGGGCCGTGGAAGAGCAGATGGTCGAGCGGCTCGCGGCGCGCCATCGCCGCCTGGATCGCGATGCGGAGGTTGTCCTTGACCTTCTCCTGTCCGATGAACTCGGCCAGGCGCTGCGGGCGGAGCGACAGCTCGACGACGCTCTCGTCGCTCAGCGCCTCGGGCGTCGTGATCTCGGCGCGCGGCGGCGCGGGGACGGCGGGGCGGGGGGGGCGTGGCGGCATGCGAAAGCGACCTGCGACTCTGGGAACGACCGACCGGACCGGAACGCCGAAATCTACCCCGAAGAGGGGCCGAAGTCACGTCGCGGCGCCTGGCGGCGAGGCTGCGGGTGAGACACGATAGCGCGTCTCGATCCCGAGGGTATCTCCGATGACCGGTCCGATCACGTCGTCCGGCACGACGCCGTTCACGGGCGTCACGCCCCCATTCCTGCCGAAGGAGGCCGTGTTCGACGGCGACATCCGCCGCGGCGCGCCGGCGAAGCGCGCGCGCTTCGTTCAGGAGTGGCTGTCCTTGCACGGCGTGAGAGTCTCGATCGACGACGACTTCGGCGGCGTGACCGAGGCGGCCGTCAAGACGTTCCAGAGCGGCGCCGGTCTGCCGCAGACGGGGGTCGTCGACCGCCTCACGTTCGACCGGCTCGTCGCGCCGATGCTCGCCGCGCTCCGCCCGATCGCGGCGCCGCCGCCGGGTGCTCTCGGGTCGACGCTGGGCCAGATGACGGTCGCGTACGCGAAGCAGCATCTCGCCCAGCACCCGCGCGAAGTCGGCGGCGAGAACATGGGGCCCTGGGTGCGACTCTACATGGACGGCAACCAGGGGAAGGCGTGGCTCTGGTGCTCGGGCTTCGCGACGTTCGTGCAGCGCCAGGCGGCGCAGACGTTGGGCACCAAGGTCCCGATCGCGCGCACGTTCTCGTGCGACGAGGCCGCGGCCGGCGCGAAGAAGAAGGGGTGCTTCATCGCCGGCTGCCCGGACTTCAAGCAGATCACCCCCGGCTCGCTCTTCCTCGTGCAGAAGACGGCGAGCGACTGGCAACACGTCGGCATCGTCGTGAGCGCCGGGCGCGACGCGTTCCACACGATCGAGGGGAACACGAACGACGACGGGTCGCGCGAGGGGTTCGAGGTGTGCGCGCGCGTGCGCGGCTACGACAAGAAGGACTTCGTGCTCGTCGCGTGAGTCGCGCTGCCACGGTCGGGCGGGCCCGGATCGGCCCGCCCGCGCCAGACCCGCTGCGCTAGACCAACGCGCGCAACGCCGACAGCCGCTCCGCCGCCGCCTCGAGCGTCTCGAGCTTCTTGCAGAACGCGAAGCGCGTCAGCCGCTTCCCGTCGCTCGACTCGCGGTAGAAGCTCGACCCCGGCACGGTCGCGACGCCCCCCTCGCGCGCGAGCCACTTCGCGAACGTGACGTCGTCCTTGTCGCTCAACTCGCTGAAGCCGCACAGCACGTAGTACGCCCCCTCGGGCAGCGTCAGCGTGAAGCCGGCGTCGACGAGCGCGCCGCAGATCAGGTCGCGCCGCGCCTTGTAGTCGAGCGTCAGGTGGTTGTAGTAGTCGGCGTCGAACGCCATGCCGACCGCCGCGGCCGCCTGCAGCGGCGCCGGCGCGCCGCACGTCAGGAAGTCGTGCACCTTGCGGATCGCGACCGACACCTCCGCGGGCGCGATCGAGTAGCCGAGCCGCCAGCCGGTGCAGCTGAACGTCTTCGAGAGCCCGGAGATCGTGATCGTGCGCTCGCGCATCCCCGGCCACGTCGCCATCACGTGGTGGTGCCCGGCGTAGACCATGTGCTCGTAGATCTCGTCGGTGATGACCCACGGCACGTCGTACTGCTGCACGAGCCGCGCGATCATGTCCATCTCGGCGCGCGTGAACACCTTGCCGGCGGGGTTGTGCGGCGTGTTCACGATGATCGCCTTCGGGCGGCGCTTGAGGGCGGCTTCCAGGCGCTCCTCATCGATGCGCCAGTCGGGCGCGACCAGCGGCACGAAGATCGGCGTCGCGCCCGACAGGATGGCGTCGGGGCCGTAGTTCTCGTAGAACGGCTCGAACACGACGATCTCGTCGCCCGGATTCAGGATCGCGAGACACACCGCGGCCATGACTTCCGTCGCGCCGCACATCACGGTCACGTGGCGATCGGGGTCGACCTCCATGTGATACCACCGGCGGTACTTCTCGGCGATCGCGAGGCGCAGCTCGGCCGTGCCCCACGTGACCGCGTACTGATTGATGTCGCCCTGGATCGCCGCGCACGCCGCGTCCTTCATCGGCGCCGGCATCGCGAAGTCGGGGTAGCCCTGCGAGAGGTTGATCGCGCCATGCTGCTGCGCGTAGCGGGTCATCTCGCGGATGACGGACTCGGTGAACGTGCTGGCGCGCTGCGAGATCATCGGAAGCGGACGGAGTGGAAGTCGGCCGCCGCGGCGTGCGGGGCGAAGCGACGCCGCGGAGTCTAGCGTTCTACGCGGCGCCCCGGGGAGGCGCTGGACGGCCGGCGCCTCAGCGCGCTCCGACCTTCGCCAGCGCCCCGCGGATCAGCTCCGGCGCCGAGAGCTTCCCGCCGCTCGCGTCGAGCGCCGCCTTGACCGCCCGCTCCGCGTCGATCGTCGTGTAGCCGAGGGAGACGAGGGCGCGGATCGCGTCGTCGGCCGCGGCACTCGCGGGGCGCGGCCCGCCGCCCGACGCGTCGGCCTGCACGTCGTCCAGCTTGTCGGCGAGGTCCAGAATGAGCTGCTCGGCCTTCTTCCGCCCGACGCGCGGTACGCTCTGCAGCAGCGCGACGTCGCGCTCGCGGATCGCCCGCACGACGCGATCCGCCGTGAGCGTCGACAGCAGGCCTAACGCGAGCGCCGGACCCACGCCCTTGGCGCCCAACACGCGTTGAAACACCCGCCGCTCGAACGGCGTCGCGAAGCCGAACAGCTGCCACCCGTCTTCCTTCACGACGAGGTGCGTGTGCAGCGCCGCGTCCTCGCCGAGCTTCGGCAGCGACTCGTAGACGGAGAGCGGGATCAGCAACTCGTAGCCGACCCCGCCCTTCGTGAGGATCTCGACGCGATCGAGCTCTTTGGCGACGACGCGCCCGGCGACGTGAACGATCATGGCGGGGTCAGGGCGTGGTCAGGGCGGGGTAGGGCGTGGTCAGGGCGTGGTCACGGCAGAAGCGCGCGGGAGAGCGACGGAAGGTTCGGCGCCATGCAATACGTGAGCGCCGCCGCGACGCCGTCGGCCGCGTCGGACGGCGTCGGCACGGCCTTGAGTCGGAGCAGGCGCGTGAGCATGAACTGCACCTGCTCCTTCGTCGCCGCGCCCGTGCCGACGACGGCCTTCTTGATCTCCGCCGGCGGGTACTCGTGGACGGTCAGCCCGGCCAGCTCGCCGGCGAGCAGGATGACCCCGCGCGCGTGTCCCAACGTCACCGTCGTGCGGACGTTCTTCGCGTAGAAGATGCTCTCGACCGCGAGCGCGTCGGGGCGGTGTCTGGCGATCAACTCGCTGACCCCCTCGTAGATCTCGCGCAGCCGCGCCGGCAGCGGATCGCGCGCCCGCGTCCGCACCACGCCGCACTCGAGGAGCTGCGTCGACCCGCGCGGATCGCGCCGCACGACGCCGTAGCCGGTCGTCGCGGTGCCCGGGTCGATGCCGAGGACTAGCACGACGGACAGCCGGGGATCGGGGATCGGCGGTCGGGACGTGCGTCAGCCCCGAGCCCCCATCCCCGATCCCCGATCCCCGGCACGTCAGGCCTCCGCCAACGCCGCCGCATCGATGTCGAAGTTGCCCTCGACCTTCTGCACGTCGTCGAGATCCTCGAGCGCGTCGAGCAGCTTCACGAGCGCCTGCGCGTCGTCGCCGGCGACCGCGACGGTGCTCTTGGGCACCCAGTTCAGCGCCGCCTCGCTCGTCTCGATCCCCTTCGCGGCGAGCGCCTCGCGCACGGCGTGCAGCATCGCCGGCTCGGTCGTCACGACCCACTGATCCTCGTCGCGCGCCACGTCCTCGGCGCCGGCGTCGAGTGCGGCTTCCATGATCAGCTCCTCGTCCCACTTCGTCGCGTCGGCCTGCATCTGCCCCTTCCGATCGAACAGGAACGCGACCGAGCCCGAGGTGCCCATGTTGCCCCCGTTGCGAGAGAGCTTGTGGCGGATGTCGGCGACCGTGCGCGTCGGGTTGTCGGTCAGCGTCTGGATCATGAGCGCGACGCCGCCGGGCCCGTATGCCTCGTACATCACGTCCTGGTAGTCGACTCCCTCGAGCTCGCCCGTCCCCTTCTTCACCGCGCGCTCGATGTTCTCCTTCGGCATCGAGTTCTGCTTCGCGGTGTCGATCGCGAGGCGGAGCCGCGGGTTGTGCTCGGGGTCACCACCGCCGCCCTTCGCCGCGACGGTGATCTCGCGGATGAGCTTCGTGAAGAGCGCGCCGCGCTTCTTGTCGGTCGCGGCTTTGTAATGCTTGATCTGCTTCCACTTGCTGTGGCCGGCCATGGAACGGGCGGGAGAAGGTTCGGGTGCTGACGGAAGAATAACAGCCGGAGATCGCGGATCGGGGATCGTCGGCACCGATCCCCGATCTCCGGCTGTTAGCTTCTCTCGCATGGCGAAGCACCTGCTCTGGGTCGACGACGAAGCCGAGCTGCTCGAGCCGCACCGCATCTTCCTCCGCGAGCGCGGCTACGACGTCGAGCTCGTGGCGAACGCGGACGACGCGCTCGACCTGGTGCGCAGCCAGCCGTTCGATCTCGTGCTGCTCGACGAGCAGATGCCCGGCAAGCGCGGGCTCGAGGTGTACCGCGAGCTGCGCGAGCTGGCGCCGAACCTGCCCGTCGTGATGGTGACGAAGAGCGAGGAGGACGCGACGTTCCGCGAGGCGATCGGCGCCAACGTGCGCGACTACCTCGTGAAGCCGGTCAACCCGCGCCAGGTGCTCGCCGCTGTCGCCCGCCTCCTCGAAGGCGCGACGATCCGCTCGCAGGCCGTCGCCCGCGCGATTCGTCGAGCGGTTCCGCGCCCTCGAGCTGGAGCGCGACACGAACCTCGACTGGCGCGGCTGGATCGACCGGTACGCCGAGCTGATGCGGTGGGACGTCGATCTCGCGGCTGCCGGCGAGATGGGGCTGCTACGACTCGCTCCGCGCGCTCTATCCCGACATGCACCGCGAGTTCGCGGCGTTCATGCGGACGAGTATCCGGCGTGGCTTGCCGAGCTCGAGGGCGACCGGCCGCCGCTCTCCGTCGACGTCGTCGACGGAGTTCGTGCTGCCGCTCATCGGCGCGCGGCAAGCCCGCGGTGTTCATCGTCGTCGACTGCCTGCGCCTCGACCAGTGGCGCGTGCTCGAGCCGCTGCTCGGCGCCGTTCTTCGACGTCGAGACGACGCACTACTACGCGGTGCTGCCGACGGCGACGCCCTACTCGCGCAACGCGCTGTTCAGCGGGCCTCTTCCCGAGCGAGCTCGCCGCGCGCTTCCCGGACTGGTGGGGCGAGCGCGACGACGAGACGCTGAACGCGCACGAGCGCGAGCTGCTGAGCGCGCATCTCGAGGAGCTGCGCGGCCCGACGCAGGTCCGCTACCAGAAGATCTCGAACGCGCTCGACTCCGACGATCTCGAGCGCCACCTGCCGGGCGCTGCTCGCTCGGCGAGGGGGTCTCGGCGTTCGTGTTCAACTTCATCGACCTGCTGACGCACGGCCGATCGGAGTCGATGATCCTCTACGAGGTCGCGCGCGACGAGATCGCGCTTCGCCAGCTCACGCTGCAGTGGTTCCAGCGCTCGGCGCTGTTCACGCTGCTCAAGGAAGCGTCGCGCCGCAAAGTGCACGTCGTGCTGACGAGCGACCACGGCTCGATCCACTGCAACACGCCGGCGACGGTATTCGCGAAGCGCGACGCGACGGCGAACCTGCGCTACAAGTTCGGCGAGGACCTGCGCGCGGAGCGGCCAGAGCAGGCGATGATGTTCACCGACCCCGCCGTGCTGAAGCTGCCGCAGCGCGGCTACAGCGCGAACACGCTGATGGCGGTCGGCGACACGTTCTTCGTCTATCCCACCAAGCTGCGCGAGTATCAGGGGCGCTACCGCGGCTCGTTCCTGCACGGCGGCGTGACGCCGGAGGAGTGCATCCTGCCGCTCGCGCTGCTCACGCCGCGGTGAGCCGCGTGAGCCGTTCGAGTCGTCCGAGCCGTCACCGGTAGGCACCGGGTGTACCGCCGCCTCCTGCGCTTCCTGCGCCCGCACGCCGGCCGGATGTTCGGCGCCGTGCTCGCGAACGTGCTGACCGCGGTGATGGACGTCTTCACGTTCACGCTGCTCATCCCGTTCCTGAACGCGCTCTTTCAGCGGCCGAGCCTCCTCGGCGACAACGCCCTCGGTCGGGTGCAGAACGCGCTGATCGGGCGGCTGATCGTCCCCGACGCGCCGATGGCGTCGCTCGAGCACGTCATGGCGATCATCACGGTCGCGGTGGTGCTGAAGAGCGTGTTCCTCTGGCTTTCCGGCAACCTCGGCGCCGCCCTGCAGGAGTACGTCACGCGCGACCTGCGCGACGCGACCTACGCGCACCTGCAGCGGCTGCCGCTGCCGTGGTTCGCACGCACGAAGGCGGGGCAGATCCTCGCGCGCGTGCTGACCGACACGCAGCAGACCAAGCAGGTCATCACCGAGGTGGTCACGCGCTCCCTGCTCAGCCTCACGACCGTGCTCGCGACGGTCACCGCGATGTTCGCGATGTCGTGGCGGCTCACCCTGCTCTCGCTCGTCGTCGCGCCGCTCCTCATCGCCGCGCTGCAGCCGCTGCTGCGCAAGCTGCGCACGGGCTACCGTCACACGAGCGACCAGCTCGGTGAGCTGACGGCGATCGTGCAGGAGACCGTGAGCGGGATCCGGCTCGTGAAGTCGTTCGGCGGTGAGCCCTACGAGGAGCGGCGCTTCCGCGCGGCGAGCGGGCGGCTCGCGAAGGGGCTGACGCGGGTCGCGCGAACGGCCTTCCTCGCGCAGCCGCTGACCGAGACGATCGCGACGCTGATCGCCGTCGCCGTGCTGTGGGTCGGCGCGCAGCAGGTCCTCGTCGCCGGCACGCTGCAGGGGGCCGAGCTGATCGCGTTCCTGGCGCTCGTCATGCGGATGCTGCAACCGCTGAAGCAGCTCTCGCAGGTGCCGACGACCGCGCAGCAGTCGCTCGCCGCCGCGGAGCGCGTGTTCGACATCCTCGACGCGCCGAGCGAGACGGCGCTCGACCGCGGGACGATCGCGCCGGCGCGCTTCGAGCGCGCGCTCGCGTTCGAGCACGTCCACTTCGCCTACGGCGAGGAGTCGGTGCTGCGTGACGTGTCGCTCGTCGCGCGCCCGGGTGAGATCGTCGCGCTCGTCGGACCGAGCGGTGCGGGGAAGAGCACGCTCGTCGATCTCGTGCCGCGCTTTCACGAACCCGTGTCGGGCCGGGTGACCCTCGACGGGATCGACGTGCGCGAGGTGCGGCTCGACGCGCTCCGCGCGCTGATCGGCATCGTCAGTCAGGACACGGTGCTGTTCAACGACACCGTGCGCAACAATGTCGCGTACGGCGCGGCCGAGCGGTTCACCGACGCGCAGATCGAGGCGGCGGCGCGCGCCGCGAACGCGCACGGGTTCATCAGCGAGCTGCCCCAGGGGTACGCGACGGTGCTCGGCGAGCGCGGCACGCGCCTGTCCGGGGGCCAGCGCCAGCGCCTCGCCATCGCGCGCGCGTTGCTCGTCGACCCGCCGATCCTCATCCTCGACGAGGCGACGTCGGCACTCGACACGGAGAGCGAGCGCCTCGTTCAGGAAGCGATCGATCGCCTGCTCGTCGACCGCACCGTCTTCGTCATCGCGCACCGACTGAGCACGATCGTGCACGCCGACCAGATCCTCGTGCTCGACCGCGGCGCCATCGTCGAGCGGGGCACTCACCCCGAGCTGCTCGCGATCGGCGGCGTCTATGCGCGCCTGCATGCGCTGCAGTTCGGCGACCGGGCGAGCGACGCCGCCGTCGCTCGCACCGTGGAGCGCGTCTAGCGTGCGCGCGCTCCTGGTCTGCACGCGTCCGCGATGGGACGGCGCGACGCGCGCGTTCGCCGCCGCGGCGCGCGGGCTCGCCGAGCACGGGTGGGACGTGACGTGCGCCTGCGACGACGGCGCCGGGTCGGTCCGCGGGCAGGTCGAGGGTGCCGTGGCCGCGGCCGGCGTCGTCGTGCTGCCGCTGCCGGCCGACGCGTCGGCGCTCGCCCTCACGTCGAGGCTGCGTCACGTCATCGCCAGCCGGCGCCCCGACGTGGTCTACGTGCACGGTGAACGCGGGCAGCTCGCCGCGGCGACCGCGCTGTGGCGGACGCGCCACGTGACGCTCGTGCGGCGTGTCGGCGCAGGAGAGCAGTTCACCGCCGGCCGCGCGGCCCGGACCGCGACGCGGTTCGCACCTCCGGTCGCCCTGCTCACGTGGCCCGAGCAGGCAGCGAGCGCGGACGACGTCGGCGCGCTGCGGCACGTCGTCGCGGATGTGGGCGTCGGGCCGGCGCAGCCCGTGCCATCCGCCGACGAGTGGCTCGACGAGCGGCGCCTCGTCTGCGTCTGCGACGCGAGCGGTCACGCGCGCGCCGCCACCGTGTTGCGCGCCGTCGCGCTGCTCGCCCCGCGCCATCGTGAGCTGCGGCTCGTGCTCGCCGGGCCGGGGGCGCACGACGAGCAGTTGCGGCTGCACGCGGCGGCCTTGGGCATCCATCGCCTCGTGCGCCACCTGCCGCCGGGCGCGGGGGTGGCCGACGACGCCGCCGCCCGCGCCTCGGCGCACGTCGGCTGGGTCACTGCCGACTGCGACGACGGCGCGTTCGGCGCCCTCGACTTCATGGCCGCCGGTGTGCCGCTCATCGCCGAGCGCGGTGGCGTCGCGGCTCGCTACGTGCCCGACGGCATCGCCGGCGTCCACGTGAATCCTGCCGACGTTCCGGCGACCGCCGCGGCACTCGCCGCCCTGCTCGCGCGTGACGACGAGCGGCTCGCGATGGGAAACGCTGGCCGCGTGCGCGTCGCGCGCGCGTTCAGCGAGGCGGCGATGGTCGACGGCTTCGTGCGCGCCGCGGAGCTCGGCGCGTCGCGTCGCGTGCGGGCCACGCGGTGACCGAGGCCGCCGCCGTGGACGCGCCGACACCGGAACGTGCGCGCGACACGCCGACCGTCGCGCACCGCGCCGAGTACTACGCGCTCCGCGGCGCGCTCGGGGCGATCGGCACGCTGCGCTGGCGCCGCGCCACCGCGATCGGCGCCGCGCTCGGCCGGCTCGGCTACGCGCCGCTCGGCATTCGGCGCGGAGTCGTCGAGCGGCAGATCGCCGCCGCGTTCCCCGAATGGAGCGACGAGCAGGTGCGCACGACCGCGGTCGCGTCGTTCGAATCGTTGGGCCGCACCGCCGTCGAGACGGCGCTCATGCCGTCGTTGGGCCGCGACGGCGTGCTGGACCTCTTCGAGCGCGCCGACGGCTGGGACGTCCTCGAGTCGGCGCGCGCCGAGGGGAAGGGCGTCATCGTCATCACCGGTCACCTCGGCAACTGGGAGCTCGGCGGCTCCTACGTCGCGGCGCGCGGGGTGCCGATCGACGGGATCGCGCGCGGTCAGGCGAACCCGCTGTTCGACCGCTATCTCACCGACACGCGCCAGCGGCTCGGCATGCGCATCGTGCACGACGCGGAGGCCGTGCGCCGCACGCCGCGCGCGCTCCGCGACGGGCGCGTCGTCGCGTTCCTCTTCGACCAGGGCGCGTTGGGCCTCGCATCGACGTACGTGCCGTTCTTCGGGCGCCCGGCGAAGACGCCGCGTGGCCCGGCCGTCTTCGCGCTGCGGCTCGGCGCGCCGGTCGTGTTCGCCGTGAGTCTGCGACAGCCGAGCGGCCGCTTCGTCCTCTCCTTCGAGCGCGTACCGACCGTCGACACCGGGGACCGCGAGCGCGACGTCGACACGATGGTCGCGCGCTTCAACGCGGTGCTGGAGTCGTGGGTCCGGCGAGCGCCGTCGCAGTACTTCTGGCAACACCGCCGCTGGCGCCACCAGCCGCCGGACACGCCGCCGCACCTTCGGGAGCCGTGACCACGCCCACGAGTACCGTGCGCCGCGACACCGCCGCGCTTCCTGTCGTCCGCCCGGTCCCGGCGCGCCCTGCCGGTCGCGTCTGGCCGCTCCTGCGGCGCGACGGGCGCGCGCGACTCGGCCTCGTCGTCGTCGTGCTGCTCGTCGCCGGCGCGCTGCTCGCGCCGCTCGTCACGCGCCACGACCCGACCGCCATCGATCTCGCGAGCGCGCTCCAGCGGCCATCCGGGGCGCACTGGTTGGGCACCGACGTGCAGGGACGCGACGTCTGGGCGCGACTCGTCTTCGGCGCCCGCGTCTCGCTCGCCGTCGGGATCGCGTCGCAGGTGCTGTCACTCGCGTTGGGCGTCGCGCTCGGACTGATCGCCGGGTTCTACGGACGCTGGGTCGACGAAGTCGTGATGCGTCTCGCCGACGTGACGCTCGCGTTCCCGACGCTGCTCCTCCTCATCGCGATGGCCGCCGCGCTGCAGCCGTCGTTGGGCACCGTGCTGCTCACGATCGGCGTCGTGGGCTGGGCCGGGATGGCGCGGCTCGTCCGCGGGCAGGTGCTGGTCGTCCGCCAGGCGGAGTACGTGCAGGCCGAACGCGCGCTGGGCGCCGGCGACATCCGGATCATGCTGCGCCACGTCCTCCCCAACGTCATCGCCCCCGTCGTCATCGCCGCGACGCTCGGCGTCGCCGGCGCCATCATGGCCGAGGCCGCGCTGTCGTTTCTGGGATTGGGCGTGCAGCCGCCGACGCCGAGCTGGGGCGCCATGATCGCCGACGGGCGCGACCTCGCGCAGCTGCGCGGCGCTCCGTGGACGTCGCTCTTCCCCGGCCTGGCGATCGGCGCCGCCGTCCTCGGCTTCAACCTGCTCGGCGACGCGCTGCGCGACGCCCTCGACCCGCGCGCCGCCGGCCTGCGTGCCGCACGCCGCACCGACCTGCCCACCGCCGAAGGCACACCGACTGGAGGGCGGAGATGACGTACGACGTGCGACGCGTTGCGCCGCGCCGAGTTCCCCTGGACCGAAGACGGCGACACGATCTACCTCGGCAACGCGTCGACGGGCCCGCTGCCGGCCCGCACGACGGCCGCCTCGACGACTGGACCCGCCGCCGCGCGAGCCCCGTGGACGATCACCGACGCCGAGATCTTCGCGACGGCCGCGCGCTCGCGGTCACTCGTCGCAGCGCTGATCGGCGCCGACGCGAGCGAGATCGCGCTCATGACGAACACGTCGCACGGCGTGAACGTCGCCGCGCGCGCCCTGCCGTTCGCCGCCGGCGACGTCATCGTCTCGGTCGACCGCGAGTTTCCCGCCGAACGTGTATCCGTGGATGGCGCTCGCCGACCGCGGCGTGCGCTTCGAGCTGCTGCCGACGGTCGACGGCCTGCCGGACGAGGCCGCGCTGCTCGCCGCGATCGACCGACCCGAGGTGCGCGCGATCACCGTGAGCTGGGTGCAGTTCGCGACGCGGCTACTGCGTCGACCTGGAAGCGCTCGGCGCGCGCTGTCGCGCGGCGCGGCAAGTACTTCATCGTCGACGCGATCCAGGGCGTCGGCGCGCGCGAGCTCGACGTGCGCGCGTGCCACGTCGACCTGCTCGCGTGCGGCGCGCAGAAGTGGCTGCTCTCGCCGTGGGGCACGGGCTTCCTGTACGTCCGCCGCGAGCTGATCGCGCACTGCAGCCGCAGAACGTCGGCTGGATGGCGGTGCAAGGACAGCGAGGATTTCTCGCGCCTCGTCGACTACGACTACACGCTGCACGACGACGCGCGCCGCTTCGAGGTGCTGACGCTGCCGTATCACGACTTCGCCGGCGATGATCGCGAGCCTCGAGCTCCTCCACGAGCTCGGGCGCGTCGCGCGATCGCCGCGCACGTCGCGCGGCCTCACCGACCGCATCGTCGCCTGGGCCGACCGCGCGCGACGACGTGCGCCTCGTGACGCCGGCCGACCCGGCGCGCCGCGCCGGCATCGTCAGCGTCGCGCCGCCCGATCGCGCCGCGGCGGCTGCGCGGCTCAAAGCCGCCGGCGTCGCGCATGCCTTGCGCGAGGGCGCGGTGCGGCTCGCCCCGCACGGTTACAATACCGTCGACGAGATCGACCGCGCGCTCGCCGTGCTCGCTCGGCTGACCGACGCGCCGGCCTCCCGACCCCACCTCCGCTCCGACTCCGAGGCTCGCCATGCCCGCTCGCTCTCTCCGCGCCGCCCGTGCCGCCGCGCTCGTCGCCGCGACGCTCGCCGTCGCCACCGTCGGCTGCGTCCGCGGCCGCAACGACGGCGGCCGCGACGCCGCCGGCCTCTCGAGCAACGGCGCCGGTCCGGCGCCGCAGCCGGGTCCATTAGGCGGCCAGAACACCGACACGACGATGGCGCCCGCGGCCGTCGGCACGACACCGTCGGCGTCGCCCGTGACACCCCCCGCGGCAGCGAGCGGCGGCACCGCCACGTCCGCCGTCCCGGGGGCCACCAGGCAGCCCTGACGCCCGACGGTCAGCCCGAGCGTCGCGAGGGAGCGCGCCGGTCGACGCCGGTCACCCGCGCCGTACGAGCGCGTAGTCTCGCGCCCCTTTGCGCAGGAGCAGGTGCCCGCCCGGCAGCTCGTCCTCCTCGCGCACGGCGCTCTCGCCAGCCGTGAGGCGACGTCCGCTGACCGTCAGCCCGCCCTGATCGAGCAGTCGCCGCGCCGCCCCTTTCGACGGCACGAGCTCCGCGGCGACGAACAGCTCGATCGCGTCCGTCGCCGCGGACTCGACGAACGGAATTTCGCGCGCGAGCGCCGCGAGCGCGTTCGCCGACAGCGCGCGCGGATCGCCCTTCGCGAAGAGCAGCGTCGAGACTTCGTGGGCCACGGCCGCCGCGTCGGCGCCATGAACGCGCGTCGTCACGTCGGTGGCGAGCGCGTGCTGCGCCTCGCGCTTCTCCGGCCGCTCCGCCGTCGCCGCGTCGAGCGCCTCGATCTCGGCGCGCGGCAGCAGCGTGAAGAAGCGCAGCAGCCGCCCCACGTCGCGATCGTCGGTGCGCATCCAGAACTGGTAGAACTGGTAGGGCGACGTGCGCGCCGCGTCTAGCCACACCGCGCCCGCCTCCGACTTCCCGAACTTCGCCCCGCTCGCGGTCGTGAGGAGCGGCAGCGTGAACGCGTGCGCCGAGCCGCCGTCCGCGCGCCGGATGAGCTCCGTTCCCGCCGTCATGTTCCCCCACTGATCGTTGCCGCCGAGCTGCAGCGTCACGCCGTGCCGGCGGAACAGCGCGAGGAAGTCGTACGACTGGAGGAGCATGTAGGAGAACTCGGTGTACGAGATCCCCGTCTCCATCCGCCCCTTCACCGAGTCTTTCGCGAGCATCACGTTCACCGAGAAGTGTTTCCCGACGTCGCGCAGGAACTCGATGAGGTTCATCGGCGCGAGCCACTCGGCGTTGTCGAGCATGATCGCCGCGTTCGGCGACGCGTCGCCGAAGTCGAGGAACCGCTCGAGCTGCGCGCGGATGCCGCGCGTGTTCTCCGCGACGACGTCCGCCGAGTGCAGCTGACGCTCGGCCGTCTTGCCGCTCGGGTCGCCGATCATCCCGGTCCCGCCGCCGACGAGCGCGACCGGGCGATGGCCGGCTCGCTGCAGGTGAACGAGACCCATGATCGGCACGAGACTTCCCACGTGCAGGCTCGACGCGGTCGGGTCGAAGCCGCAGTAGCCGCGGAGCGGGCCGGCCGCGAGCGCGTCGGCGAGTCCTTCGGTCGTCTGCACGAGCATCCCGCGCCAGGCCAGCTCGTCGAGCAACGAATCGGTGTCATGCATGGGCGCAGATAGCACGCCCAGCCGCGTCGTCAGTCGCGCTCGCCCCGCCGTTAGCTTTCGCACATGCCTCAGACCTCGCGGCAGACCCCGTTCTGGCATCGCCATTCCACCGCCGGCCGCGTCGACGCTCGTCGCGACGGCGTTCTGTCGTCGGCGCGGGGCTCGGCGGCTCGTACGGATCGTGGGCGCTCGCCTGTCGCGGCGGCGCCTGTCCGTCGGCCGACGCGCTCGAGGGGTACGCGCCGTCGCAGACGTCGAAGCTGTTCGCCGCCGACGGCCGCTTCGTCGCCGAGATCGGGAACGAGCGGCGCACGCTCGCGACGCTGAACGACATCCCGCCGCTCGTGCGGCAGGCGTTCCTCTCCACCGAGGACAAGCGCTTCTACCGCCACGGCGGCATCGACTGGATGCGCGTCCCCGGCGCGACGCTGCGCAACGTCCGCGCACGACGTGGCGCGAGGGGTTCTCGACGATCACGATGCAGCTCGCGCGCAACATCTTCACCGACGACCTGTCGCGCGAGAAGACGGTCGTCCGCAAGCTCCGCGAGGCGAAGGTCGCGCGCGACATCGAGGCGAAGTACTCCAAGGACAGCATCCTCGAGCTGTACCTGAATCAGATCTACCTCGGCAGCGGCGCGTACGGCGTCGAGACGGCCGCGCAGCGCTACTTCGGCAAGAGCGTCGCGCGATCTCAACCTCGCCGAGGCCGCGACGCTCGCCGCGCTGCCGAAGGCGCCGAACCGCTACGATCCGCGCCGCTTTCCCGAGCGCGCGGTGCAGCGCCGCAACACGATCATCGAGCTGATGCGCGCCGCGGGCGAGGTGAGCGATGCCGACGCCTCGCTCGCGAAGGCGTATCCGCTGCAGCTCGCGAACCGCACCGAGTCCGGCGAGACGGCGCCGTACTACATCGAGTGGGTGCGTCAGCAGCTCGAGTCGAAGTTCGGCCAGCAGCTCTACCGCGACGGCCTCAAGGTCTACACGACGCTCGACCTCGACATGCAGTCGGCCGCCGAGCGCGCGCTCGAGCGGCAGCTGCGCTCGATCGAGGAGGGGCGCTACGGCAAGTACGACCACGAGAGCTACGAGGAGTACGTCGCGAAAGGGCAGGAAGACCCCGAGCTGCGCGCCGCGGCGAACAGCCCGTATCTGCAGGGCGCGTTCGTCGCGCTCGACCCGCGCACCGGCGCCGTGCGCGCCCTCGTCGGCGGACGCGACTTCGACGACTCGAAGTTCAACCGCGCCGTGCAGGCGCAGCGGCAGCCCGGCTCGACCTTCAAGCCGATCGTCTACGCGGCCGCGGTGCAGAACGGCCGCTCGCCGTCGCACATCGTCGACGACTCGCCGATCGCGATCGAGAACATGGGCGGCGAGACGTGGTCGCCCGAGAACTACGACCGCAAGTTCCTCGGCCCGATGCCGATGCGACGCGGGCTCTACACGTCGCGCAACATCGTCGCGATCAAGACCGGCATGGAGCTCGGGCCGAGCGCGGTGATCGACGAGGCGCGCCGCTTCGGCATCACGACGCCGATCCCGCCGTACCCGTCGATCTTCCTCGGCTCGGCCGACGTCTACCCGATCGAGATGATCGCCGCGTACTCCGTGTTCGCGACGCTCGGCACGCGCGCGGCGCCGTACGCGATCCTGCGCGTCGAGAACCAGCGCGGCGACGTGCTGTGGGAGCCGGAGCCCGTGCGCGTGCAGGTGCTGTCGCCGGAAGAGGCGTACCTGATGGTCAGCATGATGCGCGACGTGAACATGCGCGGCACGGCGGCGGGCGCCGTGGCCGGCGCCGGGTTCGACGTTCCGTCGGGCGGCAAGACCGGCACGACGAACGACGGCACGAACGTCTGGTACGTCGGCTACACGCTCGGACCTCGTCGCCGGCGTCTGGGTCGGGCTCGATCGGCCGCAGAAGATCAAGAACAACGCGCAGGGGGGCGAGCTCGCGGCACCGGCGTGGACGGCGTTCATGAAGGAGGTCTATCGAAAGAAGCCGACGCCGCCCGACTGGCCGCAGCCCGCCGGCATCGTCTCGCGCCAGGTCATCGAAGGCACGAACATCCTGTACGACCCGATGGCGTGCCCCGCAGCGCCCGTCACCACCGACCTGTTCATCGCCGGCACCGAGCCGGTCGAGACGTGCGCGACGACGCCGTACGTCGCGCCCGGCGATTCGCTGGGCGTCGCGCCCGACTCGGCCCTCGTCCAGCCGCCGGGCTCGCCGTACCCGCCGTACCCGCCGGCGATCGACAGTGGGACGCGTTCGCCGCGGCCGACGGTGCCGCTGCCGGACAGCCTGATCGGCACCGACTCGATCACCCGTCCGCGTCCGCGCCCGTTGGTGCCCACGCCCGTCCCGCCGATCCGCCCCGCGCTTCAGCGATGAGCGAGCCCGCGACGGCCGAGCCGTCGGCGTCCGCTCGCTGGCGCCCTCGCGACTGTCACGCGCATTCGACCTTCTCCGACGGCGCCCTCGATCCGGCGGACGTCGTCGCCCGCGCGCGATCGGCGGCGTGCGGCCGAGCATCACCGACCATCTGTCGGGCGACGTGTCGATGGCCGTGTCGACCATCGAGCACGTGCGCGAGTACCTCGACGCGCTCGAGGCGCTGCGAGCGTCGGACGCGCCCGACCTCGCGATCGGCGGCGAGTTCTGCTGGCACGACACGCTCTGGCGCGATGCTGCCGACCGACCTCTGGACGCGCTTCACGCACACCATCGGCTCGCTGCACGCCGTCTGGCTCCCCGACGGCTCGCGACTGCACGCGTTCCAGCGCCGCTGGCCGGACGCGCTCGACGCCGACGCCTACATGGACGCGCACGTCGAGAACCTCGAGCGGTTCGCCCGCGAGATGCCCGTCGACGTGCTCGCCCACCCGACCTTGCTCCCACTCGCCCTCCGGACGCGTCCGCTCGACGAGCTGTGGACCGAGGCGCGCGAGGAGCGCGCCGTCGCCGCGTTAGGCCGCGCCGGCATCGCGTTCGAGGTGAGCAATCGGTACCGCCCGCACGAGCGTTTCGTCCGCCGCGCCGTCGCCGCCGGCGTCCGCCTCGCGTTGGGCTCCGACGGGCACAGCGAGGCGCAGATCGCCGACGTCGCCTGGCCGCTCGCCGTCGCCCGTGCGCTCGGCGTGCCGGACGAGGCGCTCTACGATCCGGCCGTGCACGGTCGTCGCGAACCGGGACACGGAGATCGGGGATCGGGGGGGAGTCGGAACCGATCTCCGGTCTCCGACCCCCGACCCCCGGCGGGTAGGCGATGCCGACCTACCTCGCCCGCTGGCTCCTCCCGATCTCCACGCCCCCCGTCGAGCACGGCGCCGTCGCCGTCGACGACACGGTCTCATCACCTACGTCGGCCCCGCCGCCGCCGCGCCGCCGGACGCCTGCGTCGATCTCGGTGACGCCGCACTGCTCCCGGGGCTCGTCAACGCGCACACGCACCTCGAGCTGACGGCGATGCGCGGCTTCCTCGAGCGGCTCGACTTCGTGACGTGGATCCGCACGCTCACCCGCGCCCGTGCCGAGGTGCTCGACGACGCCGCGCTGCTCGACGCCGCGCGGCTCGGCGTCGCGCGAGGGACTCGCGGCGGGGATCACGACCTACGCCGACACCATCGCGGCGGGCACGCCGATGCAGGCGCTCGTCGACGCGGGGGCGCGCGGCGTCGTCTATCAGGAAGTGTTCGGCCCTGCGCCAGCGCAGCGCGCGCGACTCGCTCGCCGGGGTGCGGACGGCCGTCGCACGCCTCCGCGCGCTCGCGACGCCGCTCGTGCGGGTCGGCGTCTCGCCGCACGCGGTGTTCACGGTCCACGAAGACCTGCTCGTCGACGTCTGCGCGTGGGCCGTGGCCGAAGGGCTGCCGGTCGCGATGCACGTCGGCGGAGAGCGGCGCCGAGATGCGCTTCTCTGCGCGAGGGCGACGGCCCGTTCGCCGATGGGCTCCGCGCGCGCGGCATCGAGGTCGTGCGGCGCGCGCACTCGCCGGTGCACCTGCTCGTCGAGTTCGGCGTCGCCGCAGTCGCGCGGCCGCTGCTCATCCACGGCGTGCACTTCGACGCGAGCGACATCCACTTCGCCGCCGAATACGGCTGCCCCGTCGCGCACTGCCCGGCGTCGAACGCGAAGCTCGGCCACGGCGTCGCTCCGCTCGCGCGAGATGCTCGCGCCGGCATCGTCGTCGGGCTCGGCAGCGACTCGGTGGCGAGCAACAATCGCATGGACCTCCTCGACGAGGCGCGGCTCGCGGTGCTCGTGCAGCGCGCCCGCACTCGCGCGCCACGACGCGCTCACGGCGACGCACGCCCTCGCGCTCGCGACGCTCGGCGGCGCGCGCGCGCTCGGGCTCGGCGATCGCGTCGGCTCGCTCGAGGTCGGGAAGGAGGCCGACCTCGCGGCGTTCGCGCTGACGGGCCGCGCGGCATCTCGGCCGGCGACGTGGCGGCGACGCTCCTCGTTTTCGGTCGCCGGGCGCGCCGCGCCACTTCGTCACCGTCGCGGGGCGCGAGCTCGTGCGCGACGGGCGCGCTCGATGGCCCACGATCCCGCCGCTCGTGGAGCGCGTCGGCGACGACGCCGAGCGGCTTGCGACGCAGTGGGGCGCGCGCGCTACGCGAGGGCTGAGCGCGCGTCCGGTTATACTGTTCCGCGCGGTTCGCTGACTGGTCTATACGGAAACAGACGACCGCACCGTCGGAGGTGTGCGTGATCGTCGGCTGTCTGGCCCTGAACGCTTCATTCGAGCCGCTGACGATGGTGCCGGTGCGCCGCGCGCTGCGCCTCGTCATCGACGGCAAGGCGGAGATCGTCGAGACCGACCCGGCGCGCGTCGTGCGCTCGGCGTCGCTCAGCATGCCGCGCCCGGCGGTGATCCGGCTGACGAAGTTCGTGCACGTCCCGCGGCGCTTTCGCCGGCAGGTGACGAACACGTTCCTGTTCGCGCGCGACCACTACCGCTGCCAGTACTGCGGCCGCGCCGCGGTCGAGCTCAAGCCGCGCGAGGCGCTGACGCGCGACCACCTCATCCCGATGTCGCGCGGCGGCACGAACGAGTGGACGAACGTCATCACCGCGTGCAGCACGCTGCAACACGCGCAAGGCGAACCACTTCCCGCACGAGATCGGCATGCACCCGCTCTCGCAGCCGGTCGAGCCGCACTTCGTGCACCTGAGCTGGGCCGTGCGCCGACTCACGCCGACCAGGCGAAGTACATCCGCGTGTTCTACGGCACCGAGACGCTGCAGCACGTCGAGCGCATGGAGCGCCGGGCGCAGCCCAGGCCGGCCTGACTCCGCCGGCGGACGCCGCTGCCTAACGGCGAGCCGCGGTGCGCAACGGGGGGGCGCTGGCCGGCGGGCGGCGGTGGTGCGTCGCCTGCTCGTAGTCGTAGGCGAGCGCGAAGAGGCGCCCCTCGCTCCACGCGCGGCCGAAGAACGTCATCCCCGCTGGCAGCGCCTCGCCGTTGGGCGAGCGCGTCCACCCCATCGGCACCGTGATCGCCGGAAAGCCGGTCTGCGGCGAGAAGAGCTGGCTGTTGTCGCCGGCGGGGGTGTTCAGATCGCCGATGAGCGCGGCGGATTGCTCCACGTCGGGTAGACCAGCGCGTCGAGGCGCAGCGAGTCCATGAGCGCCATGACGGCCACGCGCAGCGCGGCGCGCGACGCCGCTCGCGCCGCGCGCATCCCGGGCTCTGCTCGGGCGGCTCCGTCACCGCGCGCCGCGTCGCGCAGCCGGAGCTCGACGGTCGGGTGGAAGCGCGCGGCGACCGCAGCACCTCGTCGACGCGTCGTGACCGGGCGCGTTCGGCCCGCGCGTCGGCGAGGTAGCGCTCGAGGTCGGCCTTGAAGCGGTTGCAGCCGCCGCGCTGCGGCGCGAGGATCGCGTCGAGCGAATCGACGCGCGCCGTGTCGAGACGACGGCGCCGGCCGCGCCGCAGATCGCGCCACCGCGCGCGCGAACGCGCGCGAGCGACCGCCGAGTCGGCGACGGGCGCTCGTACGCCTGGCGCAGCACGCCGATGCGTGCGCCCTTGAGTCCGCCGGCGACGAGGACGCGCGGTAGTCGACGCCGCGCGCTCGCGTCGGCCTGCGCGTCACCGAGTCGGCCGGATCGGCGCCGGCGACGACCTGGAACACGGCCACCGCGTCGGCGACGGTGCGCGCCATCGGGCCGGCGACGTCGGCCGACGCGTTGAGCGGCACGACGCCGGCGCGCGACGTGAGCCCCATCGTCGAGCGGATGCCGACGAGCGCCTGGTACGACGACGGCCCGCGGATCGAGTTGCCGGTGTCGGTGCCTAACCCCACCTCGCCGAGGTTCGCCGCGACCGCCGCCGCCGTGCCGCCGCTCGAGCCGGCGGTCACGCGGTCGAGCGCGTACGGGTTGCGCGTGTAGCCGGGCAGGATCGAGCTCACCGTCTCGTAGCGGCGTGAACGCCCACTCCGCGAGATTCGACTTCGCCAGCACGATCGCGCCGGCCTCACGCGATCCGCCGACCATCGTCGCGTCCTGCGGCGGCCGCCACCCGGCGAGCGCGAGCGACCCCGCCGTCGTCGGGCAGGTCCGTCGTCTCGAAGTTGTCCTTCACGATCATCGGCACGCAGTGCAGCGGCCCCGCGGGCCCCTCGCGCGCGAACCGCCGGTCGAGCGAGTCGGCGACCGCGAGCGCCTGCGGGTTGACGACGACGAGCGCGTTCAGCGCGGGCCCGCGCTTGATCGTATGCCGCGATGCGCGCGAGATAGCCTGTACGAGCGCGCGGCAGGTGAGCGTCCGCGCTCGCATCGCCGCGTGCACGGCGGCGATCGTCGTCTCCTCCACTCGGACGCGCTGCGCGTGCGTCGCGACCGGCATCGCCGTCGGAAGCAGTGCCACGATGCTACGAAGGATCAGGCGGTGCATGGGCTCGATTGAAGGAACGTTCGAAGATGCTCAGGATGCGGTGGTCCCGACGGCACGACTCACGGCCGGAACGTCACCGACCTCGTCTCGTAGTGCCGCGTCTCGCTGCCTAACAGTCGGACGGTCAGCGTGCGAAGCCCCCGTCCGATCGCCGTGCCCGGATTCCGCTCGCCGCGCACCGTCGGACGCAGCTCGCCGCGCAGCCACCGCTGGACCTCGTCCAGATCGCTCACCGACAGCGCCTCGACGTCTGCCGTCGCACTGTAGTACGAGCGTCGCCCTTTCGGGGCGGCGATCGGCACACGGTACGGCCGCTCCGCCGCGATCGCCGCGTCCGAGCGCGCCGTGAACTCGCCGAGCGGCGTCACCTGCTCGCCGACGATCCGTGCGACCGCGTACGTGCCGCGTAGCGGGTCGTAGCGCAGCACGACGTCCCATTCGCGTGCCCCGCGCAGGTCGTCGAACCACCGCGCTGCCGCCCAGAGCTCGACACGGAAGTGAATGCGCAGTGGAAAGCCGTGCTGCAGCAGCTCGCGCAGCTCGCGCTCCTCGACGACGCCGTAGACGCGCGCCAGGGGGCCTTCCGACGACAGGGCCGACGCTTCCGGAAGCCGCACCTCGAGCCCGGCGCGCGCCTGCGCCCACGCGGCGAGCGGCGCCAGCGTCGCGACGATCGCCCACCGCGCGAGCAGCCGACGCGATCCACGCCGAGGGCGAGCGAACATCAGCGATGCGGCGCGGTCAGAACCGTCGCCGCACGCGCAGCAGCACGTTCGCCGACTGGCTCGGGCGCGTGATCGATTTCGCGACGTAGAGACCGACGCTGACGACGTCCGAACGCCCGCCGCTCCCGAAGTCGATTCCGGCGCCGACGTCCGCGAGGTACGTGTTCAGGGGGGGCGCGCTGCGGTACACGCGGTCGGTCTCCGGCTCGCCGACGAGCCACCCGCGCCCCGCGTCCGCGAACAGCACCCAGTCGGTGCGGAGCGGCACGCGCGCGAGCAGGCGATCGAGCGGCAGGTCGAGATGGATCGGTCCGCGCCCTTCGATCTGCGCGAGCGCGAACCGCTCGCACTGGGCCGGCGCGCCTGACGTCTGGATGCCGAGCACCGCGCAGGTGCCGCGGTCCGACCCGAGCGACGTCGGCCGGCGAAAGTCGAACCCGGGAAGCCCTCCCGGCCCCGTCACCGAGAAGCGCCGCTGCAGCGGAAGTGGATCGCCGCCCGATCGTCCGCCCGCGACGAGCCGCAGGTTGACCTGCACCTCGGTCGACAGGCGATTGTAGCGCCGCACGTCGAGCAGGCCGCGCGTGTAGCTCCGCCGCCCGGGCCGCGTATCGCGCGTTCCCGGCAGCGGCTCGGCGGAGAGGATCGGCGAGACGTCGGCGGACACGGGGCCGAACGACGCGATCGTGCCGCGCCCGTGTTCGACGTCCGCGTCGACGTACCACCCGGCCCAGGGCGTCGACGCGTCGGTGCGCGTATCGAGATGCACCGCGGCGGACGCGATGTGCATCGTCCCTTCATCCATCCGCGGATTGGCGCGCCACGCCGCCCCGTTGCGGAAGATCGAGAACGGATCGCGCGTCGGCGCGTTGCTCCACCGCTCGTCGGCGTACGAGAGCGTGACGCTCCGCGTCGCCCCGCGGTACAGCGTCGCGAACAGGCTGCCGCCGTGTCGCGTGTAGTAGTCGCGGTAGTCGCGGCGCGAGACGAGCGACGCGAGCCCGACCTCCGCGTCGCCGAGCTGCCAGCGCTCGACCGGGGCGATCTCGTCGTAGAGCCGGCCGCCCAGCTCGACGCCGCGGCGCCGTCCGAGGCGCACGGCGCCACGCACCGAGTGACCGATCGTCGCGCCGTCGGCGTCGAAGGCGCCCGCCGTGCGGTAGATGAGTAACGCGTCCACGTTCGCCTCCACCGCGCCGACCGTCGTCGCCAGCGTCGGTCCCACCTCGATCGGAAGCCCTTCGACGCGGTTGTACGTGCGCGCCGTCGTCACGCGGATGCCGACGCCGTTGTCCGGCGCCAGCCGGCGCGGCCACGGCCACCACTTCGCCGTGCCACCCGCCTCGGGCTCGTCGGCGACGAGCTGCTCGCCGTCGCGCCGGAAGTACAGCACCTGACGGTAGATCCGCAGCTCCCCGCCGATCGACGCCTGTCCGCGACCGTCGACGACGCCGCCGACGATGATCACATCGCCACCGACGCGCGCCGGGCGCGTGAACGTGAGATCCGCGTTGATGACCAGCACCCGACCGGTCACACGCCCCGCGATCGTCGCCGGCCCGCCGAGGATGGCGACGTCGCCGACGATCGAGTCGCTCGCCGCGAGATCGAACGCGCCGACGACGCGCCGCGTCGTGCTCGCGTTGTACAGCTCGACGACGCGCGCCGTCACCTCGCGCGGCAGCGACGGTCCGTCGCTCGTATCGCGCGGTGCGCCGGTCTGCGCAGCGACGCGTCCGACAGGGACGGCGAGTGCCGCGGCGAGCGCACACGCGGCGAGCGCGCACGCGGCGAGACGTCGGATCATGACTCCGTGGGTCGACGATGACGTGCCCGCACTCGCGGGCGCCGCGGTCGCAGGCAGGACGTTCCTATCTTAATTGCCGCCGATGCCCAACCGCCGCATCCGCCGATACAGGCTCGGCCGATCGGTCTGCAGGCGGCGCGCGGCCTCCGCGACGTTCCCGGTCGCGACGGCGAGCGCGCGGACGATGAGCGTGCGCTCGTACTCGTCGAGCGCGTCGGCGAGCGGCACCTCCGCTCCCGCGGCGGCCGCCGCGGACAGCGCTTCTTCACGAACCGCACTCCGCCCGTCGAGCGGCACTACCTGGCGAACGCGCTGCTCGTCGATCGTCTCGCCGCTGTGCAGAATCGCCAGCCGCTCGATGATGTTCGCCAGCTCGCGCACGTTCCCCGGCCACCGGTACTGCGTCAGTGCGCGGACGCCCCCCTCGCTCCAGACCGGCGCCGGCCGCCCCGAGCGCGTGCGATACAGGGCGGAGAAGTGCTGCACGAGCGCCGGCACGTCGTCGAGGCGGTCGCGGAGCGGCGGCAGCGCGATCGGCATGACGTCCAGGCGGAAGAGGAGATCTTCGCGGAACGTGCCCTCGGTGACGCAGCGCGCGAGCTCCTTGTTCGTCGCGGCCACGACGCGCACGTCGATGCGAACGGGCCGACCTCCGCCGACGCGCTCGATCTCCTTCGCCTCGAGCGCGCGCAGCAGCTTCGCCTGCGCCTCCAGGCCGAGATCGCCGACCTCGTCGAGCAGCAGCGTCCCGCCCGTCGCCAGCTCGAAGCGCCCGATACGCCGGTCGGTCGCGCCGGTGAACGCTCCACGCTCGTGGCCGAACATCTCGCTCTCGACGAGATCGCGCGGGATCGCGGCGCAGTTCACGCGGACGAAGGGCCGGTCCCGCCGCGCGCTCGCCGCGTGAATCGCCGCGGCGGCGAGCTCCTTCCCCGTGCCGCTCTCGCCGGTGATGAGCACGCGCGCATCCGTCGGGGCGACTCTGCCTAACAGATCGCGCACGGCGCGCATCGGCGCACTCTCGCCGACCATCGCGCCGTTCAGCCCGAGGTCCTCGCGCAGCGCCCGCGCCGCGCGACGCGCCTGCCGCAGCTCGAGCGCCGAGGCGAGCGCGAGCAGCACCCCCTCCGGCGTGAGCGGCTTCTCGAGGAAGGTGAACGCGCCGAGCTTGGTGGCGCGCACCGCATCGGCGAGCCCGGCACGCCCGCTCATCATGACGACGGGCAGCTCGGGAAACTGCTCGCGCAGCTTCGCCAGGACGCCGATCCCGTCGAGCTCTCCGGGCATCATGAGGTCGAGCAGCACCACGTCCGGCTCGGCCGCCACGGCCTGCGCGACGCCGGCCGGGCCATCGGCCGCGTCGCGCACCTCGTACCCCTCGCCCACGAGCAGCGCACCGACCATCCGCCGGATGTTCGGCTCGTCGTCGACGAGCAGGACGCTCGGCATGTGCGACGATCAGCGCGGGATGGCGGCGCGTCCGACGGCGGGAGCGTTCGACAGCACTGCGTCGGTCGGCGCGGGCAGCCGCTCGGTGAGCAGCCGCGCGGAGTACCGCTGCGCCTCCGAAACACGCTCGACTTCGACGGCCATCGTCTCGATCGCCTGCTCGATGCGATCGAATCGCATGCCGAAGTCGGACGGCACTGGCGCGGCTGCTGCCGTCCGGCGGTCGATGCGCCGCCCGAGCGCGCGCGCGATCGGGAAGAGAATGATGACCGACGCGATGAGCCCGAAGATCATGCCGACGAGCGGAACGATCTCGTCGGGAATGTCGTCGTGCGGCGGGAACGGCGGCGCCCCACCGTCGGCCACCGTGATCGCCTCCTGCCGACGATTCGCCGCCTCGGCCAACCGTCTGATCGGCTCGCTCCACGGGCCGGGGGCGAGGGTCGCCGACGGGGCATCGCCGGACTGGATGGTCGTCTGCCCGCTCTGGTCGACGGAGATCACGGTGCGCTGTCCCGACGCGTCGACGATCGTCGTCGTGCGCCCGTCGGGCGACGTTCTGATCTGCGTGCCTTCGACGGCGACGCCCGCCCGTGCCTCCTGCGCCATCGCCGCGTCGACGTCCGCGCGCGCCTGTGCGATCGCCGCATCGGCGCGCGCGGTGCGGGCAGCCTGTCCCGCGGCCTGCGCCGCGGCCTGCGCGGGCTGAGGCGGCCGAACGACTGGGTCGTGAGCGAACGCGTTCATGCGCTGTGACTCCACGGTGCGGTCGACGGCGGCCCGCCGACCGGAAGGATGAATCGAATCTCGGTCCCGCGGCCGAGCGCACTCACGGCGTCGACGCTCCCGCCGTGGGCGACGATCGTCTGCCGCGCGATCGCGAGCCCGAGGCCGGTGCCGTGCGGCTTGTGCGTGACGTACGGATCCCAGATGTGCGTGAGCCGGTCTTCGGCGATCCCGCAGCCGGTGTCCCGCACGGCGAGCGACACGCCGACCTGGTCGGGCACCGGCCCGCGCGTCGGCGTGACCCGCACGGCGATCGCGCCGCCGTTCGCGCACGCATCCACCGCGTTCAGCAGCACGTTCGAGAGCGCGCGCGCGAGCGCGTCGTGGTGCCCGCGGACGAGCGGCGTGTCGTCGGCGACCTCGACGCCGATGGCGATCGTCGACGGCACGGTGGAGCGCACGACCGAGCGTGCCAGCTCGCCGACGTCGATCTCCGACGCGGCGCCGTCCGGCAACCGTCCGAACTGCGCGAAGCTGCGCGCCATCGCGTCGAGCCGTGCCGTCTCCGCGGCGAGCACGTCGATCGCGTCGGTCTGCGCGGGCGTCGCACCGCGTCGCAGCGAGTCGATCGCGAAGCGAATCGGCGTGAGCGGGTTCTTGAGCTCGTGCGCGACGCGCCGCGCCGTCTCGCGAAACGCTTCGGCGCGCTCCGCCTCGAGCGCCTGCGCGCGCCCGCGCGCCAGCTCGCGCGACATCGTGCGCATGCGCAGGCGGAGCGTCCCGAACTCGGGCGCGCCGCGCGGCTCCGGCTCGTCGGGCACCGGCTTGCCGGCCTGCACGAGCGCGGTCCACCGCACGAGCTGGTCGATCGGACGACTGAGCTGCCGGCTGAGATGCCCCGCCACGCGCGACGCGATCACGGTGAGCGCCACGAGCGCCACGAGCCCCGTCGCGAGCACGACGCGCCCGACGCGCGGCGCGACGAAGCTGTACCGCCGCGACAGCTCGAGCGACCCGCGCAGCTCCTGCTCATGCGCGTCGAGCGCGCGCCGCTCGGCCGCGGACAGCGGCTGCGCGGACGCCGACCGCGAGCGCACGACGTCGATCGCGTCCGCTCCCGTCGCGGCCGCGCGCTCCCACGCCGCACTGCCGCCGAGGAGCGACAGTGCCTGCGTCACCGTGCCCGACCACAGCATCGTCAGCAGCACCGAGGGGCATACGGCGAAGAGCAGCAGAATGGTGAAGAGGCGCGAGCGGAACCGGGGACGCGTCACTGGAGCGACGTACGGGGCGCGGAGGAGAGCGGTTTCGTCAAGCTAACCCGCACCGATATGCGCCTCTACGGCCCTCTACCTTGCGTTCCTGGCAGCACTTAGCTTGCGCGCCAGATGATTCCGCACGTTCGCTGACTGACCTGATGGCCGAGCCCTGGACGCTGGCCCAGCTCTTCGCGCGCCGCGCCCATGAGCACCCGGAGCGCGTCGCGGTCGTCGCCACCGCCGGTCGTCCGCTCACCTACACGCAGCTCGACCGGCAGGCGACCGCGCTGGCGGCGGCACTCACGGATCTCGGGATCGGTGCCGGCGATCGCATGGCGATCAACCTCCCGAACGGCGCCGAGTGGCTCGTCGCCCTGCTCGCCGCCGCCAAGCTCGGCGCGGTCGTCGTGCCGCTCAGTCTGCGGTTGAACGTGCACGAGCTGAAGTACCAGCTGCGGCACGCCGAAGTCTCGTGCGTCGTCACGATCGAGCGCCACGACGATGTCGACTTCCTGCAGCGTGTTCGAGCAGCTCCTCGCCGAGTTGCCCGACCTGCAGTACGTGGTCACGGTCGGCGACGAAGAGTTGTGGTACGACGATCGGATCTTCCAGTTCGAAGATCTGCTCTCGAAGGGCACGGGGCGGACGGTGCCCACGCCGTCGCGAGTCGGGACGACGAGGATCTCGCGCTGCTCTACACGTCGGGCACGATGGGCAAGCCGAAAGGGGTGCGCCTGAGTCACCGCGGCGTGCTCGAGACGGCGGTGCAGACGGCTGCGGCGCTGGAGTGCGACCCGACGGATCGCGTGCTCGCCGCGGTCCCGCTGTTCGCGAGCTTCGGCTTCAGCGTCGCCGTCGGCGTGCTCGTCGTCGGCGCGACGCTCGTCATGCAGCCGGACTTCGAGGCGGGCGAGATGCTGCGCCTCATCGAGCGCGAGCGCGTCACGGTGCTGCAAGGCGTGCCGACGATGTTTCACCTCCTCATGCGCGAGCCGGGCTTCGACCCGGCTCGGCTGCGCGCGGCGGGGCTCCGCTCGGGCATCATCGCCGGCAGCCCGGTGAGCGAGGAGCTCGTCCGTCGCATCCGCCGCTGGTGCGACGTGCAGGTGGCCTACGGCCTCACGGAGACCGGTCCGGCCGTCACGATCACGCGCTTCACCGATTCGATCGAGAAGCGCGGCTCTACCGTGGGGCGCCCGCTGCCCGGCGTGGAGCTTCGTGGCGGTGGACCTGCTCACGGGTGCGCTGCACGGCCCGCCGAGGCCGTCGGCGAGATCGCGGTCCGCGGCCCGGGCCTCATGCGCGGCTACGCGCGGATGCCGGCGGAGACGGCGCGATCGTTCACGCCCGACGGGTTCTTTCTCACCGGCGACTCGGCATCATCGACGAGGAAGGGTATCTCCGGATCGTCGGGCGGCGAAAGGAGATGATCTTGCGCGGCGGCTTCCAGATCGTTCCCCGCGAAGTGGAAGACCGGCTGCGCGCGCATCCGGCGGTCGACGACGTGTGCGTGATCGGGGTTCCCCACGACGTGCTCGGGGAGCTGATCTGCGCTTGCATCGTGCCCGTCGAAGGGGCCGTCATCACGGGAAGCGAGTTGAAGGACTTCGCCCGCGACACGATGGCCGACGCCAAGGTCCCCGATCTCGTGCGCTTCTTTGACACGTTCCCGATGACCGGGAGCGGCAAGGTGAAGCGCCGAGAGCTCGAGCGCACACTCGCGCTCGACCACACCACCGCGACTGCTCCTTCAGCTCCCAGCGCTCCATGAGCTCACGCATCACTCGGCCGCGCGACCGCGCCGCGGCGTCGTCGGTTCCGCCCGTGCACCGCGGG
The DNA here is from genome assembly GCA_963843845.1 of uncultured Gemmatimonadaceae bacterium. GTDB lineage: Bacteria > Gemmatimonadota > Gemmatimonadetes > Gemmatimonadales > Gemmatimonadaceae > Gemmatirosa. The sequence continues at coordinate 1,342,014 of CAWJMB010000002.1, forward strand.
CCGCAGGCCCTGCCGCAGGGCGCCGCCGCGCCCGCGTTCGCCTACCTCGGGCAGGCCCCCAACGCGGCGCTCCTCATCGACTTCGACAACGTCACGATGGGGATCCAGAAGGACATGCAGAGCGAGCTTCGCTCGCTCATGTCCTCCGACATCATCAAGGGACGCGTGTCGCTGCGGCGCGCCTACGCCGACTGGCGCCGCTACCCGGGCTACGTCGTGCCGCTCGCCGAAGCGTCGATCGACATGATCATGGCGCCGGCATACGGGTCGGCGCGAAAGAACGCGACCGACATCCGGCTCGCCGTCGACGCGATGGAGATCGTGTTCACCCGCCCCGAGATCGGCACGTTCATCCTGCTGTCCGGCGACTCCGACTTCTCGAGCCTCGTCATCAAGCTCAAGGAGTACGGCAAGTACGTCATCGGCGTCGGCATCCGCGAGAGCTCCAGCGATCTGCTCGTCCAGAACTGCGACGAGTACTACAGCTACAACGCCCTCGCCGGCCTCGTGAAGTCGGGCGACGAGGAAGTCGTACGCTGGGACCCGTGGGAGCTCGTCACCGAGGCGATGCAGCGCATGGTGCGCAACGGCGACGTCATGCGCGCCGACCGCCTCAAGCAGGTCATGCAGGACGTCGACCCGTCGTTCGACGAGAAGGACCTCGGCATGTCGAAGTTCTCCCGCTTCGTCAACGAGGCCGCCCAGCGCGGACTCATCACGCAGAACCGGCTCGAGAACGGGCAGTACGAGATCGGCCCCGTCGCGGCGTCGGCGTCGGCGTCGCCGTCGGCATCGCCGTCGGCACCGGCAGCCCGTCCCGCCGCGCCGCGTCGCGACGATCCCCGTCGCGAGGACGGTGACGCGACAGACGCGCGCGACAGTCGCGCCGAGCGCGGCGGGCGCAGTCGGCGCGGTCGCGGCCGCGGTCGCGGTCGCGACGCAGAGCGCCCGCCGCGCTCGGGTGAGACGACCGAGTCGTCCGAGCTCTCCGAGTCGACCGGCGAGTTCGAGGCGATGGCCGCCCCGGCACCGACGCTGTCGCTCGACGCCGTGCTCGCCGAGCCGTCCGGTCCGGCCGCGCCGGCGATCGGCGTCGGTGGCGAGCGGCTCACGCGGAGCGAGGCGTTCGACCTCGTGCGCCGCGCCGTCGAGTCGCTCGTCGGCGCGGACGACGTGCGCGTCGCGCCCGAGGCCGCGCGCCAGCGCGCGTTCGAGTTGTTGGGTCGCGACAGCGAGAGCCTGGCCTCGCGGATGTTCGAGCGCATCCTGCGCGACGCGAGCGACGCGCACCTCGTCGCGCTGCACCGCGACGGCGACACCGTCGAGGTCGGACGCGCCGCGCCCGCGGCGTCTGTCGCCGACCAGTTCAACCGCGCGTCGGCCGCGACGCAGACGGCCGCGCCGCCGGTCGCGACGACGACGTCGGGCGCGCCGCGCGGCATGGGACCACGCGGACTGCCGCGCGGTCCGCGCGGTCGCGGTGCGCCGCCGGCCGACCTGCTCTCGGTCGGCGTCGTACACGTCGGCGGTGCGGCCCCGTCCGTCCCGACGTCGTCGTCCGAGCCGTCCGCCGAACCGTCTGCCGAGCCCGTCGAGGCGTCGGTCGCCGTGCCGAACGACGCGCCCACATCGGCGCCACAGCCGGCAGTACCGCTGGAAGACGGCGGTCCAGCGGCATCGGCCGCGCAGAGCGCGTCGCCCCCCGTGTCGTCGACAGACGCGGAGATCGACGCCGCGAGCGACGCCGCGAGCGACGCCGCGAGCGAGCAGACCGCACGGCCTGGCCGGCGCCGTGGCGGGCGCGGGCGCGGTGGGAACCGCGGTCGCGGCCCGAGCGACACGGCGACGACGGCTCCCGAGCCGGCAGCAGTGGCCGCGCCAGTGGCTCCACCGGCGATCGTGCTACCTCCGGCCGCGGCACCCGGTACCGAGGCGCGGCGCGCCGAGTCCGGCGCGCCAGCGCCCGATCGTCGGCGTACGCCTCGCGGTCGTGCGGCGGCGGCACCGACCGGGGCAGCGCCAGCACCGGCGCCCGCTCCACCGGCGCCCACGACGGTAGCACCACAGGCGCGCGGCGCGGCGAAGCGCGGCGCGAACGCGACTCCGGCGAACCCGGCGTCGCCGAACGCCGCCTCGCCGAACGCCGCCTCGCCGAACGCAGCCTCGCCGAACGCCGCCAAACGCGGCGCGGCGAAGGCGGCATCGAAGGTGGTCGCGAAGCCTGGGGCCAAGCCCGCCACCAAGTCGGCCCCGCCTGCACCGGCGCCTGCACCGGCGCCCGCACCGGCGGCCGCGGCGGGCGGTGCCGCGGGCCGGTCCGGCAGGAAGCGGACGCCCACACGCCGCGACGCGTGACCTCGCGGCGGAGATCTGCCCGACCGGACACGTCGGCATCGTCTCCGCCGCGCGCGACGGACGGATCGGCTGCACGCGATCCGTCCGTCGCGCTCGTTTCCGACCCACCCCCGCCATTTCCCGCAGCTTTCTACGACCGCGACCCACCGCTCGTCGCGCGCGAGTTGTTGGGCGCGCTCCTCGTCTCGCGCACCGTCGACGGACCGACCGCCGGCATCGTCGTCGAAACGGAAGCGTACCTCGGCGCCGAGGACCCGGCGTGTCACGCGGTCGTCGGGCGCACGCGACGCACGTGGCATCTGTTCGGACCGGCCGGCACCGCCTACGTCTACCGCATCTACGGCATGTACTGGTGCGTCAACGCGGTGACGCAGCGCGAGGGGATCGGCAGCGCCGCGCTGATTCGCGCCGTTCGGCCGGTCGTCGGACTCGACCTGATGCGCCGACGCCGCCCGCGCGCCGCGCGCGACCGCGACCTCACGAATGGCCCCGGCAAGCTCTGCGACGCGATGCGGATCGACGGAACGCTCGACGGCGCCTCGCTGATCGACTCGCCGCTGACGCTGCACCCTGCGGCCCCGGTCGACGACGCTGACGTCGTCGTCACGCCGCGCATCGGCATCACGCGCGGCGCCGATCTGCCGTACCGCTATCTGCTGCGCGACGACCCGTTCGTCTCGGCTACGCCGCGCGCGTTCTTTCGTCGGCCGTACGCGAGGGAGCTGCGTTAGGCCGCGACTCCTCGACCGCTAGCGCTCGAACGCCGATGCGACGTTGATGCGCACGCCCCCTTCCAGCTGCGCCGACCCGCCGAGGTTCCAGAGCGACCGCGACTGCTCGCCGCTCGCCACCCCCTGCACGAACAGCGCGGCGATCCCGACGCGGAGTTGCGCACCGCCGATGAGAAACGGTGCGACGATGCTCTCCGCCGACGCGATCCGATCGCGCACGCCCCAGTACTGCTCTGCGGTCGCGAAGTCGCCGCGCGGCTGCGCGCGACGCATCACGTGCAGCGCGAGACCGACCCCCGCGTACGGACGCAGGCGCCCGAGCGCGACCGGCGCCGCGAGGGCCGCCGCCGCGTAGCGACGCGAGTCCTCGATCGACACCTCGCGCACGCCGTCCTTCGTGAATGGGTCGGCGACGAGCGAGCGTCCATCGAAGAACGCCTGCTCTGCGGAGACGAGCAGCGCGCCGCGGCGGTGCGTCACGAGCCACTCGCCTCCCGCGAGCGGCGCCGAGGTGCGTCCGTCGGCGACCGTGCCGAAACGCGTCACGCCCCCCTTCGCGCCCCAGTACCACGAGTCCTCGAACTCGCGCCGTGCGTCGGGCAGCGCGAGGTCGCGGTCACGCTGCGCCACCGCGCGCTGCGGCGACAGGCCGAGCGACGCGACGACGAGCGCGGCACACGACACGGAAGGAACGAACGTCGACGCGAACCCCGACCCGAACGCACGCACTGAACGACGCGGCATGGCACCCCCTCGGCTGACGATCTCGACACGGCGCCGCGAAGTGGCGCACCTCCGAGACGACGAGGGGCCCGCGCGTTGCGTCACGCAGGGGAGCGAAGAACATTTCGGACGACGCGCCGCAAGGACTGAAGGCATGCAGATCGCCCCGTACGCCCCGCCGTACCCCGAACCGTTCCGCACCGCCGTGCTCGGAACCGTGTTCGCGAACCGCGCCGACGTCGTGCACCGTCTTCAGCCCGGCGACCGGCTGATCCTCGTCCCCGACCCGCCCGACGCCGAGATCCCGGCGGTCTGGGTGCACGCCGCGGGAGGGGACGTCGTCGGGCACCTCCCGCTGCAAGTCGCCGCGTGGCTCGCGCCGTGGATGCTCGCTGGTGGTTGCTGCGGCGCATGGGTCGAGAAGGTCGGCGGCGACGAGGTCGGGAGCTGGCGTCGCCTCGTCGTGCGCCTCGAGTGTCGCGTGTGAGCGTGCGCGACGCGGCGGTCAGATCACGCCGAGCGCCGTCCCGACCTTTCTGAAGGCGGCGATCGCGAAGTCGAGATCGTCCTTGGTGTGCGCCGCGCTGAGCTGGCAGCGAACGCGCGCCTGGCCGTGCGGCACGACCGGAAAGCCGAAGCCCGTGACGAACACGCCTTCGTCGAGCAACCGGTTGCTCATCTCGATCGCCTTCGCGGTCTCGCCGACGATGATCGGCACGATCGGCGTCTCGCCGGCAAGCGGCGAGAACCCGGCGTCGCTGATCGCGTCGCGGAAGTAGCGCGAGTTCTCACGCAGTCGCTGCACCCGCTCCGGCCGCCGCTCGGTGAATCGAATCGCTTCGAGCGAGCTCGCGGCGACCGTCGGCGGCAGCGCATTCGAGAAGAGCTGCGGCCGCGACCGCTGGGTCATCATGTCGACGAGCGGCGCGGCGCCGGCGATGAACCCACCCGCCGCGCCGCCGAGCGCCTTGCCGAGCGTCGACGTGATCACGTCGACCTCGCCGACCATGCCGAAGTGCTCCGCCGTCCCGCGCCCGGTCGCCCCGAGCACACCCGTCGCGTGCGAGTCGTCCATGACGACGATCGCTCCTTCGTCGCGCGCGATCTGCACGATGTCGGGGAGCTTCGCGATCGACCCCTCCATCGAGAAGACGCCGTCGGTCCACACGATCTTGCGTCGCGCCCCGCGGTTCGCGACCAGCTTCGCGCGCAGGTCGTCGAGGTCGCCGTGCTTGTAGACGGCGGTCGTGCACTTCTTCGACGCCTTCGCCAGGCGAATGGAGTCGATGATCGACGCGTGATTCAGTTCGTCGGAGACGACGAAGTCGCCCGCGTCGACGATCGTCGACGTCAGCGCCTCGTTCGCGTTCCACGCTGACACGAACGAGAGCGAGGCCGCGGTCCCCACGAATCGCGCGATCGCCTCCTCGAGCTCACGATGGATCGTGAACGTGCCGCAGATGAAGCGTACGCTGGCCGTGCCCGCGCCGAATCGTCGCAGGGCGTCGATGCCCGCCTCGACCACCGACGGCTCGTTCGCGAGGCCCAGGTAGTTGTTCGACGAGAGGATGAGCACGTCCCCTCGCCCTTCCATCTGCACGCGCGCTCCCTGCGGCGAATCGAGATGGTTGAGTGCCTTGTAGACGCGATCGGCCTTCAGCTGATCGATCTCGGCCTGCAGCTCCGCCGTGAGTCGCGTCGTCGTCTGTATCGTCACGTCGCCCCCGCGGCGCGTAGCCGCTCTGCTGTCGATGCATGCCCTGCCGACTCGGCGAGCGCGAGCGGACTCGCGCCGTCGTGATCGCGGACGTTCGGATTCGCGTTGTTGTGCAGCAGCAGCTCGACGGTCGCCGTGTCTCCGCGGGCCGCGGCGAGATGCAGCGGCGTACGCCCCTGCGGATCGGTCGCCCGCGTCAATCGGTTGTCCATCGAGAGCACCGCGGCGACTTCGTCCGTGTCGCCTGCGGCCGCGGCAGTCAGAATGTCGTCGTGATCGTCGTAGTCGCTCACGGCCGTGTGAGAAGATGAAGAGTCATGCGATCTCGAAGATGACCTTGCCCGCCTCGCCGCTCTTGATGGCGTGAATCGCGTCGTCGAAATCGTCGAGCGGAAAACGGTGCGTGATGACGGGCGTCGGGTCGAACTCCTTCGCGAGCAGGAAGCGTGTCATCTGGTGCCACGTCTCGTACATGCGCCGGCCGACGACGCCGTAGATCGTGATCCCCTTGAATATGACCTCGCGCGCGAGGTCGATCTCCATCGGCTGTGCCGGGATGCCGAGGAGCTGCACGCGCCCGCCGACGCGCACGAGGTCGAGCGCCTGACGAATCGCGGACGGCACACCGCTCATCTCGAGCACGACGTCGACACCGTAGTTCGCCGTCGCCCGGCGAACGGCGTCGGCGGCCTGCTCGGGGTGCACGGCCTCGTGCGCCCCCATCGCGCGCGCGAGCTCCAGCCGCCGGTCGTTCACGTCCGACGCGACGATGTGCGACGCGCCGGCCGCCCTGCAGATCCCGACCGCGAACACGCCGATCGGTCCGCATCCCGTGATGAGCACCGTCGATCCGGGAATCTCCGCCGTGAGCGCGGTGTGAAACGCATTCCCCATCGGGTCGTGAATGCCGCCGACGTCGTACGACAGCGACGGGTCGAGCTGCCAGATGTTCGACGCCGGCATCGCGATGTACTCGGCGAAGCAGCCGTCGCGGTCCACCCCGATGATCTTCGTGTGCGGGCAGACGTGCGCGTTCCCGGTGCGACAGAGCAGACACACGCCGTCGACGATGTGCCCTTCGGCCGTGACGCGGTCGCCGACCTTCACCGTCTCGACGAGCGCGCCGACCTCGACGACGTCGCCCGCGAACTCGTGCCCCACGACGAACGGCGGCTTGCACCGCGCGCTCGCCCAGGCGTCCCACTCGTAGATGTGTACGTCCGTGCCGCAGACGCCCGCACGCCGCACGCGGATCAACGCCTCGTCGTCCCGCACGCGTGGCGTCGGCACGTCGCGCAATGCGAAGCCAGGGGCCGCTCGCTCCTTCACCAATGCTTTCACGCGTATCGCTCCACGAAGTGATCGACGCGGTCGGGCCGTGCGCGGCGTCGGCGCGCCCCGAAAGCTGATCGCGCGCACGCCCCGCGGCTAGCGACGCCGTGTGACGCGGGCGGCGCCGGCGCGTCGTGTGGGTGCGGGCGGCGTGGGGCGTGTGTCGCGCGTGCCGCCGGGAATGACGCGCGGGCGATGGACCCGCCGGCCGAGCGGCGTGCGGGAAAAACACAAAAGGCCACGATTTCCCGGCGCGCCGGTATTGCGTATCAACTTGCACATATCTAACTTCGCGTATCGCTACGAAGTCCGCGTGTGTTCGGCGTGACGTGCGCGCGGCCGGCGGTGGCGATCTCTGCCGCGCCGCACTCGCGCGCCGCGCGGAGATGCGATCGGCGTCGTGATGTCTCGGCGACGCAGCTCGACCGACGGTCCACCGGGGGACTGCGGTTCGTTCACTCGTTCCAGGAGCGACACGATGGCTGCTGCCAAGAAGTCGACCGCGAAGAAGAGCACGGCGACGAAGAGCACCGCGAGGAAGTCGGCCGCGAAGAAGTCGACGGCCACGAAGTCCACGCCCAAGAAGTCCGCGGCCAAGAAGTCCACGGCGAAGACCTCGACCGCGAAGAAGTCGACGGCCAAGACCTCGACCGCCAAGAAGTCGACGGCGAAGAAGTCGGCGGCCACGAAGTCGGCGGCGAAATCCTCGACGGCCAAGAAGTCCACGGCCAAGAAGTCCACGGCCAAGAAGTCCACGGCGAAGAAAGGCGCGGCGAAGAAGGCCAGCTCGACGCCCACGATGTAGTTCCCGCGGGCCTAACGCGACTGAAGCCCCGCCTGTCGGCGGGGCTTCATCGTTTTCGTCCTCCCGCTCGTCGAGCGCGGGCGATGCGTCGCATCACTCGCCCGACCCGAGTCAGGCGGCGCGCGACTCCGGAACCTCGACGACTGGTTCAGGCGCCGGACCCCACACGTACGCGACGAACCGCGGCGCCGGCTCCGCCGTCGCACCGTTCGAGATCACGATGCCCATTGGTTCCTGCACGTCGGCAGTCTGACGAATCTGTTTCATGATGTGCCTCCACATGGCGAGAACGTCCGGGTCTCCGGACGCCCGCCCCTAAGGCAGCCACGATGCCATCGCGCGTCGTTTCGCTAAGTCGCGTGACGGCAGCAGCTTGCGATCGTTCGCCGGGCCGAGCGCCTGCTTCGCGTGTCGCGGGGTGCGACACGACGAGGACACCGGGAGTCGCATTTTGCCACACCCCGACGCGGGACTCCGCACGAGCGCCCGTTGGGCCTGCGCGCCAGGACGCGCGTGCCGGTGCGCGAATGCGCTAGTGCGTGGCGATCAGTTTGCGCGCCAGAAACGTCGAACCCCGCGTTCCGTCCGTTTCGACGCTGACCGACCAGTCGCCGTAGCGCGCGCGCAGTGCGTCGAGCGAGGGCCCGAACGCCGGCCCCTGCACGTCACGCATGAGGTGCACGCCGCCATCGAGCGTCGCCCGCTGCAGTTGCGCGACCACGTCGCCGAGCGCGATCGCATCGAGGCTCGCCAGCGCCGTCGACGAGCAGACGACGGCGCGGAGCGCCACGTCCGGCGCCCACCCGCTGAGGTCGCCGACGCACCCCCGCATCCGACTGCCGAAGCCGGCGGCCTCGGCCGCATCGAGCACACGTTCGATCACGTCGGGCGCGTCGTCGAGCGCCGTGACGGTACAGCCGTGTGCGGCCGAGTACATGACGGCCGACGCGTCGTCGAGTCCGGCGACGAGCACGTGGCCACCATCAGCGACTGCACTGAGCTCACGCGCGACGGCGCTCGCGGGACCGATCCCCCAGTGCTCCGGCTTGCGGTACTCCGCGAGCATCTTGAGGTGACGTCGGCGCCAGGTCTGGTACGTCGGCAGTCCGACACGCCGCGCGATGATGCGGTCGACTTCGTCCCACAACACCAGCTCGGTGAGCGTCGTCTGCGCGGCGTCGCGAAGGCGCGCGACTGCCTCGTCACCGATCGCGAGCAGCGCCGACCTCGGCAACGTATCCTTGTAGGATTCGATCTCGCGTTCGACGAATAGCTCGTACTCGTGCTTGAGAGAACGCGGCGTGGTCATGGCGAGCGGCAGGCGGCTACGAAGGCAGGGATGGATAAGGTAGAGACCACGGAGAGCCGCGCAAGCATGGCGTCGAGATGGGTGCGTGCCAGAGCTACCTGAAGTCGAGACGGCGGTGCGTCGGCTCCGCGGCGCGATCGTCGGACGCACGATTCAGCGCGTCGAGCGCCTGCACCCGTCGACGCAGCGGGCGCTCGACGCACGCGACGCGGTGCGCATCCTGGGCAGGCGCGTGATCGCCGTCGAGCGCACGGGAAAGCACCAGCTGCTCGTGCTCGACGACGGCGCCGGCGTACACGCGCATTTTCGGATGGCAGGCGACTGGTACGTCGATGCAGCCGCCGATCCGCTCCCTCGTCACGCCCGCCTCACACTCGATCTCGACGGCGGCTCGCGCGTCTCGCTCGTCGACCCGCGCGCGCTCGCGACCGTCGTCTATCATGGCGACGCGCGCATCGCGCTGCCCACGCTCGGCCCCGAGCCGACCGATCCGGCGTTCGACGCGGCGGCGCTCGGTGCGGCGTTGCGAGCGCGCCGCGGTCCGATCAAGCCCGTGCTCCTCGATCAGCGTGTCATCGCGGGACTCGGCAACATCTACGCAGCAGAGGCGCTCTGGCTCGCGCGCATCAGCCCGCGCCTGCCGGCGAATCGACTCGGCCCCGTGCGCACGGCGCGGCTGCTCGACGCGATGCGGACCGTGCTGACCGATGCACTCGCGGCGCCCGGACGCTACGCGAACGGCGAGACCGTCGACGCGATGCACGTCTACGGCCGCGGCGGCGCGCCGTGTTCTCGCTGTGGCACGGCGATCCGACGCATCGTGCAGGCGGGCCGCTCGACATACTTCTGTCCGCGCTGTCAGGCGCGTTGAGCGGTCCGCGGGCGAGCGCGCGTTCGCCTGTGAGGCAGGTTAGGCAGCTTCGAGTAGCGCGCCCTTGATGTAGCCGGTCTCCGGGATCGTCAACACCTCCGGATGGTCACTCGGCTGCGCGCGCAGTTCGCGCAGCACGATCTGCCGACCGCTGTCCGCCGCCGCAGCTTCGAGCATCTCGAGAAAGAGCGGCTTCGTGAGATGGTAGCTGCAGCTCGCGGTGAACAGGCGCCCGCCCGGCGCGAGCATGCGCATCGCTCGCAGGTTGATCTCCTTGTAGCCGCGCAGCGCCGTCGGCAGCGCGGCGCGGGTCTTCGCGAACGCCGGCGGGTCGAGGACGATCGTGTCGTACGTCGCGCCCGCGCGCTCCTCGTCGCGCAGAAAGTCGAACGCGTTCGCCTCTCGCGTCTCGAGGTGCGCGAACCCGTTGAGCGCTCCATTGAGCCGGGCGCGCTCGAGCGCGGCGGCCGACGTGTCGAGTGCGGTGACGTGCGTCGCGTGGCGTGCGAGGTGTAGCGCGAACGATCCGTGGTAGCTGAAGCAATCGAGCGCGCGCCCGCGCGCCACGCGGCCGACGAGCGCACGGTTCTCGCGCTGATCGAGGAATGCCCCCGTCTTCTGTCCGGTCCACGGTGCCGCCACGTAGCGTACGCCGTGCTCGTGCACCTCGATCTCGCGCGGCACGTCCCCGGCGAGCAGGACCGTCTCGCGCGCGAGCCCTTCCTTGATGCGGAGCGCGGCGTCGTTGCGGGCGAGGATCCCCTCGCACCCCGTGGCGTCGCGCAACGTGTCGACGATGACGTCGCGGAAGACGTCGAGCCCGGCACTCATGAGCTGCACGACGAGCCAGCGGTCGTAGCGATCACAGACGAGGGAGGGGAGGGCGTCGCCTTCGCCGTGGATCAGCCGGAAAGCGTTCGTCTCGTCAGCGAGCCGTGCATCGCGCCGGCGGGCGAGCGCCACGTCGATCCGGTGTCGCCACCACTCGGCGTCGAGCTGTCGGTGCGGTGTGCGATCGACGAGGCGGAGGGAGATTTCCGACGCCGGGCTCCAGAGCGCGGTGCCGAGCAGCCGCCCTCGCGGATCGGCGACGGTGACGGCGCCTGCGGCGACGGTCGGCCGGTCGATGACGTCGCTTCGGTAGATCCAGGGGTGGCCATTCGTCCATCGTTGCGCGCCGCGAGCGGAGACGGTGGCGATGGCGAGTCCGACAGCAGGCGGTATCGTGGGCATCGCCAAATCTGGCGACTCGTCGCGTGATTGACAGGAGTGAGTTTTCTGCGTACTATGCGGACCCTCTTCTGGGGTGCGCGAGTTCTTCCAGGAGAACGGGGTGACGTCGCAAGTTGACTTCTCGCTTGCCGTTAGCTAATATCCAAAGCTACCCGCGACGCGGTCACGCGCTGCGGTGTTGATTGACAAGTGAAGGAATCGAGGAGCGATCGGTTGTGGCGACGTGAGTCGCCGTGATTGATCGCGTGGGAAGCGAATTCTCATCGAACGAGGCGGCGTCGACGTGAGTCGATGTCGATCGTCGAACGACGAGAAGGAGATTGCAGAATCTCACATGCGGATCGCTGCGAAGCGTTCCGCGCGCGTGCAATGCTTGACGGTTTTTGTGATCAAGCGAGAGAAGGCCAGTGGGGGATGCCTGGGCACACGGAGGCGAGGAAGGGCGCGGTAAGCTGCGATAAGCCGTGGGGAGGGGCACACACCCGATGATCCGCGGATGCCCGAATGGGGAAACCCGTCGGTGGGCGACCACCGTCACCAGGTTTCGGCCTGGAGCGAACCCGGGGAACTGAAACATCTCAGTACCCGGAGGAAGAGGAATCAACAGAGATGCCCTCAGTAGCGGCGAGCGAACGGGGCGGAGCCCAAACCGGCGTCCTTGTGGCGTCGGGGTTGTAGGACCCGCGGACGGTTCTGGAGAAGTCAGGGGAAGTCCCTTGGAACGGGGCGCCGAAGACGGTGAGAGCCCGGTACCTGACGACGATGCACCAGGGCTAGCGGAGTTCCTGAGTAGCGCCCGGCACGAGGAACCGGGCGTGAAGCTGGGGGGACCACCCTCCAAGGCGAAAGACTCCCGTGTGACCGATAGTGGACGAGTACCGTGAGGGACAGGTGAAAAGCACCCCTGTGCGGGGAGTGAAACAGACCCTGAAACCACTGGCCTACAAGCGGTAGGAGGACGGTGCGGCGCGAGCCGTGCGCGTCTGACTGCGTGCCTTTTGCATTATGATCCGGCGAGTTACGCCTCAGCGGCGGGGTTAAGTCTTTTTGGGACGGAGCCAGAGCGAAAGCGAGTCCTGTAATGAGGGCGAGTGGAGTCGCTGGGGGTAGACCCGAAGCCAGGGCGATCTACCCATGAGCAGGGTGAAGCTGGGGTAACACCCAGTGGAGGCCCGCACCGGTATGGGTTGAAAACCGTTCGGATGACTTGTGGGTAGGGGTGAAAGGCCAATCAAGCCTGGAGATAGCTGGTTCTCCCCGAAATCTATTGAGGTAGAGCCTCGAGGCTGGGCAGCGATGCCCGTATGTCCGCAGGGGGTAGAGCGACTGGATGGGCGCGGGGGGGCGTGGCTCCTACCAACCCCAACCAAACTCCGAATACCTGTCGGATGGACCTCGGGAGGCAGTCGCCGAGCGATAATGTCCGGCGGCGAGAGGGAAAGAACCCAGAGCCACAGCTAAGGCCCCGAAGTGGCCGCTGAGTATAGCGAAGGATGTGTCCGTGCCGTGACAACCGGGAGGTTGGCTTAGAAGCAGCCACTCCTTTAAAGAGTGCGTAATAGCTCACCGGTCCAGCGTGGATGCGCCGAGAATGGTCGGGATTAAGCGGCCCGCCGAAGCTTGGCCTTGACGCGTAGGCGTCAGGGGTAGGGGAGCGTTCCGGTAACAGTGAAGCCCCGGTGGAAACCTTGGGGTGGAGTGGCCGGAAGTGAGGATGCCGGAATGAGTACGCGCAAATCGGGGTGAGAACCCCCGACACCGTAAGCCCAAGGGTTCCCGCGCCATGGCAATCAGCGCGGGGTGAGGCGGTCCCTAAGGCGAGGCCCCAGAGGCGTAGCCGATGGACAACGGGTGAACACTCCCGTCCCGTCTCGACGTGTTGAACTCATCGGGGACACTGGAACGAAGCGACCGCGGTTTTGTGGATGACCGTCTAAGCCTGTAGGGGAGACCCGAGAGGGGATGGCGAGGGCAGCCTTCGGGCGGCCCGAGGGTCGTGGAGTCGACAGGCGAGAAAAGCTGATGACGGAGCGTCGGGATGACCGTACCGGAAACCGACACAGGTGGGCGAGGCGAGTAGCCTCAGGTGTACGAGTGAGACGTGGTCAAGGAACTCGGCATAATGATCCCGTAACTTCGGAAGAAGGGATACACAGGCCGGTCAACCGCCTCGCGCGGGGAGCCGGATTGTGTCGCAGTGAATCGGCCCAAGCGACTGTTTAGCAAAAACACAGGTGCGTGCCAAGCCGCGTAAGGCGCCGTATACGCACTGACGCCTGCCCGGTGCCGGAAGGTTAAGGGGAGAGGTCAGGGGGCAACCCCGAAGCCTTGAGCCGAAGCCCCGGTAAACGGCGGCCGTAACTATAACGGTCCTAAGGTAGCGAAATTCCTTGTCGGGTAAGTTCCGACCTGCACGAATGGCGTAACGACTTGGGCACTGTCTCGACCACGCGCTCGGCGAAATTGCAGTCTCGGTGAGGATTCCGAGTTCCCGCGACAGGACAAAAAGACCCCATGCACCTTTACTGTAGCTTGCCATTGCTCGCTGCATTCAACTGTGTAGCATAGGTGGGACCCGCTGATCCCTGGGCGCCAGCTTAGGGGGAGGGGCCAGTGAAATACCACCCTGCTGAATGCGGCGTGCTCACCACGGTCGGGCAAACCCCGTCTGGGACCGTGGCAGGTGGGCAGTTTGACTGGGGCGGTCGCCTCCGAAAGAGTAACGGAGGCGCGCGCATGGTTGGCTCAGCGCGGTCGGTACTCGCGCTTACAGAGTGTAACGGCACAAGCCAGCCTGACGGCGAGAGCGACGGCTCGAGCCGGGACGAAAGTCGGTCGTAGTGATCCGGTAGTGCCGCGTGGGCGGGCTATCGCGCAACGGATAAAAGGTACGCTGGGGATAACAGGCTTATCGCGCCCGAGAGTTCACATCGACGGCGCGGTTTGGCACCTCGATGTCGGCTTATCACATCCTGGGGCTGGAGAAGGTCCCAAGGGTCCGGCTGTTCGCCGGTTAAAGTGGTACATGAGCTGGGTTCAGAACGTCGTGAGACAGTTCGGTCTGTATCCGTCGTGGGCGGTGGAGCATTGCGGGGGGCGGACTCTAGTACGAGAGGACCGAGTCGGACGATCCGCTCGTGTCCCGGCTGTCGCGCCAGCGGCACCGCCGGGTAGCGATGATCGGTACGGATAACCGCTGAAAGCATCTAAGCGGGAAGCCGGCCCCAAGATGAATGCTCCCTGGGACCTTGAGTCCCCTGAAGGGCCGTGAGAGACCATCACGTCGATAGGCCGCCCGTGGACGCCGAGCGATCGGCTCCGAGCGCAGCGGTCCTAATCGCCCGTGCGGCTTGATCACTCCCAAATACCACTGCATTGCACGTGAACGTTCGCACGTCCGGTCGCATCAGCGGCCGGACATTCTCACACTCCTCGATTCCTTCTCTCGTTCCTTAGAGCAGCACGACATATCGCTGGCGACTAGAGCGCAGGGGCCACACCCGTTCCCATCCCGAACACGGCCGTTAAGCCCTGCAGCGCCGATGGTACTCCGCCCGAGAGGGCGCGGGAGAGTAGGCCGTCGCCGGCACCCCTCACGAGCGGGTCATCCTTCATTTGGATGGCCCGCTCGTTTGTCGTTGCAGGTCGACGCACGCTCCTTGCCCTAGTGGTGGACGTGCCCTCTCTCCTACTGCCTTTCGCGGGCGCCGTATCCGGCGCCGCCATCGCCGTCCAACGCCACCGCCGACTCCGCGGTGAACGCCTGGCGGCCGCTACGTTCGAGACGCTGCTCAACGCGATCGACGCCAACGACGCCCTCACCGGCGCCCACGTGCGTCGCGTCGCCGCGTACGCCCTGGTTCTGGCCGATGCGATCGAACTGCCCACCCACGTGCGACGCGACGTCGAACGCGTCGCACTATTTCACGACATCGGGAAACTGCACGAAGCACTGTTCGACATCATCCACGACGACGAGGACTTGACGCCGGCCGCCCGGCGGGAAATCGCGACGCACCCCCAGAAGGGCGCCGACGTGCTCGCGCCGCTCGCCGCGTTCTACCCGGAACTTCCTGAGGGCGTGCTCGCGCATCACGAGCGATGGGACGGCCGTGGCTACCCGCGAAAGCTTCGTGGCGAGAAGATTCCGATCACGAGTCGCGTCGTCGCGATCGTAGACACGTTCGATGCGATCACGGCGTCCCGTCGCTATCACAAAGGGGAGAACGTAAAGCGAGCGCTCGACGTGATTCGCGACGGTCGCGGCGCGCAGTTCGACCCAACGCTCGTCGATGTCTTTCTCGAACCCGAGGTGCAGCGCTGTATCGCCGCAGTCACCAAGGCCAAGATCAAGCCACCGCGACGTCACAATCGTCGCCACTCAACGGAGCGCGGGGCGCCGGACGTGAGCTTTCGCTGGCGTGAGCGCGTGGCTCCCAGAGAGGCCGCGCGGACCGACGGCGCCGCCTAACGCCGCGTCGGCGACCCTAACGCCGTCCGATGGAGTCGCGCGCCCGCCGCGCCGCACGCACGGCGGCCTCGTGCTCGGCGAACGTCGTTCTGAACTCGTGATGGCCGTCCGGATGCGCGACGAAGTACAGGTGCGGCACGTTAGCCGGGCGTACGGCCGCCTCGAGGCTCGGTATACCCGGCGATCCGATCGGACCAGGGGGAAGGCCGGCGACGCGATACGTGTTGTACGGTGAGTCGATCTCTAGATCCTTGTAGAGCACGCGCGCCACGTGTCGGCCGAGCGAGTACTGCACGGTCGGATCGGCCTGCAGTCGCATCCCTCGCCGTAGCCGGTTGTAGTACACGGCGGCGATGATCGGACGCTCTTCCGGCTTACGTGCCTCGCGCTCGACAATCGACGCGAGGGTCACGGCCTGGTGACGGGAGAGCGACAGCCTCTCGAGATCGGCGTTCCATGCTGGCTGCCACGCGAGCTCGAAGCGTTCGATCATCGCCCGAATCGCCTGGCGTGCGGTCGTGCCGAGGTTGAACGTGTACGTCGCGGGAAAGAGGTATCCCTCGAGGGAGCTGCTCGGGATGGAGAGCCGATTCAGCAGCGCGGTGTCGCGTGCGGCGGCGTCGACCGAGTCGAGCGGCACTTCGAGCACGCGCGCGAGCTGCGCCGCGATCTGCCTCAGCTCCCATCCTTCGACGACCGTGATCACGCGCACGAGTCCACGCCCCGAGACGAGCGCGTCGACGACCTCGTCGTAGGCGGCGCTCGGCGCGAACTGATAGATCCCCGGTTTGATCGCGCGATCGTTGCCAGTGAGCTTCGCGTATAACCGAAAGAGGAGCGGCGAGCGAATGACGCCCTGCGCCCCGAGCGAGTCTGCGGCGACTCGGAACGATGCGCCGCGTGGAATGGTCACACGGCCGGTTCCGCTTCCCGGACGGGTGAGGACAGCGATCGCGCCGATCGCGATCAGCGTGACGACCGCGGCGACCGCGAGCGCGCGTCGCATGCTGCGGCGTCGCTTAGTCGGCATCCGGGAGTGACAGGGCGTGCTGCAGCAGTACGGTCGCTGCCACCGCGTCCACGTCTCCCTTGCGGCCCCGCGTCGTTCCACCGAGTGCCTGAATCGCGCGCAACGCGGCGGCGGTCGTGAACCGCTCGTCGACGAGGCGCGCCGGCAGACCGGTGCGCTTCGTCAGCTGCGTCGCGATGGTGCGCGCCTCGAGAGAGCGCGGCGTGTCGTCGCCGTTGCCGTCGAGCGGAAGCCCGACGACGAAGCCACGCGCCTCGAGGGCCTCGGCACGCCGAATCACCTCGGCGATCGGGATGCGCTTGCCGGCACGGCGGACGATGAACCCGACGGGTGAGGCGATCATGCCGGTCGGGTCGCTGATCGCGAGCCCGATGCGTTTCTCGCCGTGGTCGACCGCGAGCAGCCGTCCACGCG
Source organism: uncultured Gemmatimonadaceae bacterium (assembly GCA_963843845.1). Lineage (GTDB taxonomy): Bacteria > Gemmatimonadota > Gemmatimonadetes > Gemmatimonadales > Gemmatimonadaceae > Gemmatirosa. The sequence continues at coordinate 1,359,005 of CAWJMB010000002.1, forward strand.
GCGCACGCTCCGACGTCGCCGTCACTCCGCCATCGAGGCGAACAGCTCGCGGTTGCTTCGTGCGCGTCCCATTCGCGTGAGCAGGAAATTCATCGCATCCTCGGACGACATGCCACCGAGAAAGTTGCGAAGGAGGTAGACGCGGTTCGTCTCGTCTTTGTCGAACAGCAACTCTTCGCGCCGCGTCCCCGACTTGTGCACGTCGACCGCGGGGAAGATGCGCCGCTCCGCGATCTTGCGGTCGAGCACGAGCTCCATGTTCCCGGTGCCCTTGAACTCCTCGAAGATGACTTCGTCGGCGCGCGACCCGGTCTCGACGAGCGCCGTCGCGACGATCGTCAGCGAGCCCCCGCCGTCGATGTTGCGCGCCGAGCCGAAGAAGCGCTTGGGCTTCTCGAGCGCCTTCGCATCGATGCCGCCGGAGAGCACCTTTCCGGAATGCGGCACGATCGTATTGTACGCGCGTGCGAGCCGTGTGATGGAGTCGAGGAGGATCACGACGTCGCGCCCCGATTCCACGAGGCGCTTGGCCTTCTCGAGCACCATCTCCGCGACCTGCACGTGGCGGTCGGCTGGCTCGTCGAACGTGGAGCTGATGACCTCCGCGCCTCGCACGTGCGCCTGCATGTCGGTGACTTCTTCCGGGCGCTCGTCGATGAGCAGAATGATGAGCGAGACGTCGGGCTGGTTCTCCACGATCGCGTTCGCGAGCTGCTGCAAGAGTATCGTCTTTCCCGCACGCGGCGGCGCGACGATCAGCCCGCGCTGCCCCTTGCCCAACGGAGCGATGATGTCCCAGATGCGCATGCTGACCTCGCCGTTCGCCGGCTCGAGGCGGATGCGCTCATCAGGGTAGCGCGGCTTCAGGTTGTCGAACGCGACACGCTGCTTCGCCTTCTCCGGCTCGTTGCCGTTCACGCGCTCGACTTTCAGCAGCGCGAGATATTTCTCCCACTCTTTCGGCGGACGCACCTGGCCGACTACCGAGTCGCCCGTCCGGAGATCGAAGCGCTTGATCTGCGACGGAGAGACGTAGATGTCGTCCGGGCTGTAGAGATAGCTCCAGTCCTGGCTGCGCAGAAAGCCGTAGCCTTCCGGCAGCACCTCGAGCACCCCGTCGCCGCGCAGCAGCACGTCCGAGTCGAGCAGTCCCTGCTCGATGCGGAAGATGAGCTCCTGCTTTCGCAGCCCAGAGTGATTCGAGATGCTCAGCGAGTCGGCGAGCGCATGCAGCTCGGGGAGCGACTTGCGCTTCAGCTCGACGATGTCGACGAGAGGGGGCTCGGCCCCCGGAGAGACTTCACCGGGCACGGTCGGAACGGCGGAGGAGGGAGGACGACGTGCGGAGCGATGAGGCGATGGCTCGCGCACCCGACCTGACGGGGGGTCGCCAGCGCGTCGAGGCGCGGCGCCGATCCCGGGACGACACGACGCTCAGGCGGCCGCCGCTGTCTGGAAGGGGATGCGAAAGTAAGTGCCGCTCGGAGAAGCGGTCAAGGAAACGGAAGGTAGCGCAGCGGGTTGCGCGCGAGATCGGTGAACAACCGATCCATCGCGGCGCGACTGCGCGCAATCTCGTAGACGATGGCCGAATCTCGTTGCAAACGGCCGGCCGTGCCGCGCGAACTCGCGAGGAGTTCCGCGGCAACGCCCAACTCCGTGCGCACTGACTGCACGTTGCGGAGCAGAGTCGAGTCGCGCCGGAAGCGTCCGATCGAGGTGTTCGGATCGGCGCCGCCGAGGAGCGCGAAGATCGAGTCCGCACGCGCTCTCGCCTGCTGCACGTAGGCCAGCGCGCCGCCGACTTCTCCGCGACGTCCCGGCCGGGCCGCGAGTCGCGACTGCAGCGTGCCGATCGACGCCATCGTCTGGGTCACGCCGGCGCGTGTCGCGTCGAGCCGTGCCCCACCGTTCAGTCCGAGTGCGCCAAGCGTGCTGTTCGCAGCGCGTAGTTGCGTCGAGAGCACTTCGAAGTTCGCGAGGATCGCCGGCAGCTCGCTCGACGCGGCGCGCATGTCGAGCCGCACGCGCTCGATGTCCTGACCAGCGGACGAGTGGAGTGTGTCCTGGTCAACGATGCGCGCCGCGCTGGGCGAGCCGATGCCGATGGCGACGACAGGAGCGCCGACGAGATTCCCGCCGGGCCGGATCTGCACAGACGCGTCGCGCCGAATGAAGTCCTGATACTTCGCCTGGACTTTGACCGCGACGAGGACGCGCTCGGTGGTGTCGGCGGTCGGCGGGAGAAAGCGAACGTCTTCGACGACGCCGATCCGATCGCCGCCGAGCCAGACGTCGGAGCCGGCACTGAGGTCCCGTGCCTGCTGCACGGTCGCATAGAAGCGCAGCGGGGTCCCGTGCACGTCGCCGACACGCGCAAAGAGCAGCACGGCCGTGGCCGCCGCCGCGAGTGCGGCGAGCGCGAGCAGGCCAGGAGCGAGGTCGCGCCAGCGTTGAGTTCGGGACACAGGGCGCCAGATGGCAAGGCGCGGACCACCAAACGAGCAGGGGACTGCCGGTTGGCAGCCCCCACGACAGCGCGCGTGATAGGATTCGAACCTATGACCTTCGGCTCCGGAGGCCGACGCTCTATCCAACTGAGCTACACGCGCAGATCGTTCGCGAACGAGTCCGAAAGTTACAAACGCGAAACGGGCTCAGGTGAGCCCGTTCGCGGTGGTAGTCGGGGCGACTGGATTTGAACCAGCGACCTCCTGCTCCCGAAGCAGGCGCTCTACCGGGCTAAGCTACGCCCCGATTCTGTCGATGGAACTTCATGCGGTGAGTCCGGCGACTCACCAGTAACGCGCCCAGAAGGACTCGAACCTCCAACCTTCTGATCCGTAGTCAGATGCTCTATCCAATTGAGCTATGGGCGCCTGACGGAGTCCGAAAAAATATCCGCTCTGTCGGGGAAAGGCAACTGCCCCGCGAGGCGTCTCGCGGGGCAGATGGGCGGTACAAGACTCGAACTTGTGACCTCCACGATGTCAACGTGGCGCTCTAACCAACTGAGCTAACCGCCCGGTATGTCAATTTGAAGCGGGAAACGGGACTCGAACCCGCGACCCCAACCTTGGCAAGGTTGTGCTCTACCAACTGAGCTATTCCCGCACACTGCACGCGAAGCCGGACATGGAGGCGAGGGGAATCGAACCCCTGACCTCTTGAATGCCATTCAAGCGCTCTCCCAACTGAGCTACGCCCCCGGCTCGCCGAGGACGCGAAGGGAGAACCACAAGGGGTTCCCACGCGCCGCTCAGGAACCCGAAAGTCTATCCGGGGGTAGCTGACATGTCAAGCAACGCGGGGCTGGCGCTCCGACCGCAGGCCGGTATTTTGCACCGCGCCGCTCCGGGCGGTGTCGTTCAGCACGATGCACCGATGACGCGTACTTTCATCGCGACGCCCACCGTCCGCGCAGCCTGCGCGCGAAGGCGTCGGCGGTGCGAGCTACGCGTCGTCGTCCGTTGCTGTCGGTACGCTGCTCTCGACATACCGCTGCATTCGTCATACTCCGACACGTCCGCCGTGTCTCACCGATACACTCGATGACCGACGTCAAACGGAAGCGCCGCCGCGCTGCACCCGCCGGGATCGCTCCCAGCGAGCCGGAGCGCGACATCCTCGATCAATATCTCTACGAGGTCAGCACCTACCCGCTGCTCAAGGGCGACGAGGAGCTCGGGCTCGCCCGGAAGATCCGCGCTGGGGACCAGGACGCGCTGCAGGAATTGGTGAAGCGGAACCTTCGCTTCGTCATCTCGGTCGCGAAGAAGTATCAGAATCGCGGGCTGCCGCTCATCGACCTGATCGGGGAGGGGAACGTCGGCCTGCTCACGGCCGCGCGGAAGTTCGATCCAGACCAGGGCGTCAAGTTCATCTCGTACGCGGTCTGGTGGATCCGTCAGGCGATCCTCAGCTCGCTCGCGCGGCAGGGGCGCACGGTGCGCGTGCCGCTCAACCGCACGGCCGATCTGTCGCGCATCATCAAGGCGAGCGAGATCCTGCGTCAGAAGCTGCGCCGCGAGCCGAGCCCGGAAGAGCTGGCGCAGCTGACGGGCCTGTCGGTCGACGTCGTGCAGTCGCTCGCCGCGCTCAACACGGGCGACGTGCGCCTCGACGCGCCGATGGACCCGGAAGGCGACCGGTCGCTCATCGAGCGGTTCGTGGCCGACGAGATGCCGGACACGGAAGAAGAGGCGATGAACCGCTTCCTCACCGACGAGATCGAGGCGGCGCTCAACACGCTTCCGCCGCGTGACGCGAAGGTGCTGCGCCTGTACTTCGGACTCGAGGGTGGACGCGAGCACACGCTCGAAGAGATCGGCTCGATGCTCGGCGTCACGCGCGAGCGGGTGCGTCAGCTGCGGGACCGGGCACTCAAGCGGTTGCGCGAAGGGGACGTCGGGCGCGCGCTCGGCAGCTTCGCGGCGTGAGCGCGTAGCACCACACGCGACGGCGTCTCCGGCACGGCTAGATTATCGCAGGAGCGAGGGCGGGCCCGACCGGGTTCGCCCTCTTTCCGTGGCCCTGACGGCCGACTTGATTCACGAGGCCGCCCTTCGCGCAACGGATGATCCAGCTCAAGAACGTTTCCAAGGCTTTCGGGCCGAAGAAGGTGTTGCAGGGGTTCACGCTCGACGTGCCCGACGGGGAGACGATGGTCATCATCGGCTACTCCGGCACGGGGAAGAGCGTCGCCATCAAGCACATCGTCGGGCTGCTGGAGCCGGACTCCGGCGAGGTGTGGGTCGACGGGCAGCGCGTCGACACGATGCCGCGCCGCGAGCTGTATGCGATGCGCTCGAAGATCGGGTACGTGTTCCAGTTCGCCGCGCTGTTCGACTCGTTGACGATCGGCGAGAACGTCGCGATGGGGCTGCGGAAGCAGGGCACGCTGAGCGACGACGAGATCCGCGGCCGAGTGGGCGAGGCGCTCGATCTGGTCGATCTTCCAGGAGTCGAGGCGCGTTTTCCGGCGGAGCTGTCGGGCGGCATGCGGAAGCGCGTCGGGATCGCGCGCGCGATTGCCTTGCGGCCGAAGTACATCCTGTACGACGAGCCGACGACCGGGCTCGACCCAGTCACGAGCGCGGTCATCGACCAGCTGATGGGCCGCATGCGTGAGAAGCTCGGCGTCACCGGCATCGTGATCACCCACGACATGCGGAGCGCGTACACGGTGGGGACGCGCATCGCGATGCTGTACCAGGGGCGCGTGCGGTGGGAAGGCACCGTCGACGAGATCCACGACACGACCGACCCGATCGTCCGGCAGTTCATCGAAGGGAAGCCGACGATCGAGAACGACGCCACAGGGGAGCACGCGATCGTCGCCGGGTACGCGCCTGGCGCGCGGACGTCGGTCGACGACGACGAGGACGACCTGCCGGCCGCCGCGCCCGCGCGTCGTGGGTGAGCACGAGCCCGAGCGCGCGGGGATGCCGCGCGCTCGCGAAGAGATCTCCGCGGGCGGCGTCGTGTTCCGGCTCGTGCGTGACTCAGACGGGAGCGCACACCCGGTCTACTTGCTGATCCGCGACAGCTACCGGAATTGGGGCTTCCCGAAAGGCCATCTCGAGGACGGTGAAGGGCCCGAGTGCGCCGCGGTGCGCGAGGTCGGTGAGGAGACGGGGCTCTGCGTCGTGGCCGTCGAGGGGGTGATCGACACGATCGACTGGTACTTCCGCTTCCGTGGGCGGTTGATCCACAAGGTCTGCCACTTCTTCCTCATGCGGAGCGAGTCGTCGACGACCTGTCCCCAGCGCGACGAGGGAATCACGGCATGCCGCTGGGCACCGTTCGAGGAAGCGGTGACACTCGTGTCGTATGCGAACGCGCGGACGGTGCTGCAGCAGGCCGATCGGATGGTCCGCGCGCTTCCCGCACTATCGCCCCTCGACCGCTGATGCGCCCGTCCGTCGCCGGTTGAATGGACGGGGCACTTGTGATTATTTTCACAAGCTGCCCCGTATCCGTTCATTTCCTGCTCACGCCATGGCTTCCGACACGATCCTCCGTCCCGGCGAAATCAAGGACATTCTCCTCCGCGAGATCGAAGCGGCCGACCTCAACTCGCTGAACGTCGAAGACGTCGGGTCGGTCCTCGAGGTGCGTGACGGTATCGCTCGCGTCTACGGCCTGGGCAAGGCGATGGCGGGCGAGATGCTCGAGTTCACGTCGTCGGAGACGGGCGAGACGGTGACCGGGCTCGCGCTGAACCTCGAGGAAGACAACATCGGCGCCGTCATCCTCGGCGACTATCTCGTCCTCAAGGAAGGGGACGAAGTGCGGCGCACGTCGCGCGTGCTCGAGGTCCCGGTCGGACAGGCGCTCGTCGGTCGCGTCGTCGATCCGTTGGGGCGCGCCGTCGACGGCCTCGGCGAGATCCGCGCGACGACGACGCGCAAGGTCGAGAGCCAGGCGCCGGGCATCATCGTTCGGCAGCCCGTGAAGGAGCCGCTGCAGACGGGGATCAAGGCGATCGACTCGATGATCCCGATCGGCCGCGGGCAGCGCGAACTGATCATCGGTGACCGCGGCACCGGCAAGACGGCGATCGCGATCGACACGATCATCAATCAGAAGGGCACCGGCGTCATCTGCGTCTACGTCGCGATCGGCCAGAAGGCGTCGACGGTCGCGGCGGTCGTCGAGCGGCTGCGCCAGGCGGGTGCGCTGGACTACACCATCGTCGTCGTCGCGACCGCCTCGGACCCGGCACCGATGCAGTACATCGCGCCGTACTCGGGTGCCGCGATGGCCGAGTACTTCATGTACAACGAGGGGAAGCCGACGTTGTGCGTGTATGACGACCTGACGAAGCAGGCCGCCGCGTACCGCCAGATCTCGCTCGTGCTGCGACGCCCGCCGGGACGCGAGGCGTATCCCGGTGACGTCTTCTATCTCCACTCGCGCCTCCTCGAGCGCGCCGCGAAGCTGCGTGAAGACGAGGGCGTCGTCGACGGCCACACCATCCTCAAGCCGGGCGGCTCACTCACCGCGCTGCCGATCATCGAGACGCAGGCCGGCGACGTGTCGGCGTACATCCCGACGAACGTCATCTCGATCACCGACGGGCAGATCTTCCTCGAAAGCGATCTGTTCAACGCCGGCGTGCGCCCCGCCGTGAACGTCGGCATCTCGGTGAGTCGCGTCGGCGGCTCGGCGCAGACGAAGGCGATGAAGAGCGTCGCCGGACGTCTGCGCCTCGACCTCGCGCAGTACCGCGAGCTGGAAGCGTTCGCGGCGTTCGCGTCGGACCTCGACGCGGCGACGCGCCGTCAGCTCGAGCGCGGCGCGCGCACGGTCGAAGTGCTGAAGCAGCCGCAGTACTCGCCGCTCCCGGTCGAGGAGCAGGTGATGGTGATCTATGCGGTGACGAACGGCTTCGTCGACAGCGTGCCGGTCAACCGGGTGCGCGAGTGGGAGCGCGGGTTCCTCGAGTACGCGCGCGCGCAGTACCCGCAGATCGGCGACTCGATTCGCACCTCGAAAGCGTTGAGCAAGGATGTCGAGGCCGACCTGAAGCGCGCGATCGAGAGCTTCACGCAGAACTTCGGCGGCGCGAAGTAATCCGTCATGGCCAAAGGACGCGAGCTGAAGGGCCGCATCAAATCCGTCGAGAACACGCGGAAGATCACGCGCACGATGGAGATGGTGGCGACCTCGAAAATGAAACGGGCACAGGACCGCGTGCAGGCGGCGCGCCCGTACGCCGCCGCGTTGGGCGAGGTGCTGTCGCGCCTGTACTCACCGGAGCTGGCAGAGCGCTTTCCGCTGCTGCGGCAGCCTGCGCAGCAGCGCCGCGTCGCCGTGCTGCTCCTCACGTCGAACCGCGGGCTCGCCGGCGGGTTCAACGCGAACCTCATCAAGGAGGCGCGGTCGACGCTCGCTGCGCTCGAGGGACGCCGAGCCGAGGTCGAGCTGCACGTCGTCGGACGGAAAGGGATCGGCTTCTTCAAGTACGTCGGCCGCACACTCGCGTCGCAGCGGTCGGATCTCACGGACCGGCCGAGCGCGGCCGACGCGGCGTCGCTCGTCGACGAGCTGATGGCGCGCTTCGTCGGCGGTGAGCTGGACGGCGTGCACGTCATCTACTCGCGCTTCCTCGGCGCCCTCTCCACCCCGCCGACGACGTTGCAGGTGCTCCCGGTGCAGCCACCGAGCAGCGCCGACGCGGCGCAGGCCCGCGATTACATCCTCGCGCCGTCGGCCGAGGCGATCCTCACCGAGCTGTTGCCGAGCTACGTGCGCAACGCGGTCTATCGCGCGCTCGCCGAGAACGAGGCGAGCTTCCAGAGCTCGCAGCGGAACGCGATGAAGAGCGCGACCGACAATGCGACCGAGCTGTTGAACGTCTACAAGCGCACGTACAACCGCGCCCGCCAGGCGCAGATCACGCAGGAGATCGCGGAGATCGTCGGCGGCGCCGCGGCGCTGTAGGCGCTGTAGGCGCTGTAGGCCGTGATACCCGGACTGTCCGGACTCGAGACTCGGTTCCTAGAGCTCCCGATCCTCGCGCACTGACAGTCCAGACAGTCCAGACAGTCCAGACACCCCGAGTCATTCTATGGCCACCGCAGTCGCCACGCACAATATCGGCAAGGTCGTGCAGGTCATCGGCCCGGTCCTCGACGTCGCGTTCGAGGCGGAGCACCTGCCGGAGATCTACAACGCGCTGCGCATTCAGGGCACGGCGCCCGATGGTACCACGATCAACGTCGTCGCCGAAGTGCAGCAGCACATCGGCCGCAACGCCGTACGCGCCGTGGCGATGTCGACGACCGATGCCGTCGTGCGCGGGATGGAGGTCGTCGACACCGGCGCCCCGATCTCGGTGCCGGTCGGCGCGCCGGCGTTAGGCCGCATCCTGAACGTGTTGGGCGAGCCGGTCGACAACGGCGCCGACATCCCGGCGGATGCCGAGCGGTGGCCGATTCATCGCGGCGCCCCGGAGTTCGTCGACCTCGAGCCGAAGACGGAAGTGTTCGAGACGGGGATCAAGGTCATCGACCTGATCGCGCCGTTCGTGAAGGGCGGAAAGATCGGGCTGTTCGGCGGTGCGGGCGTCGGCAAGACGGTCGTCATCCAAGAGCTGATCAACAACGTCGCGAAGGGACACGGCGGCAAGTCGGTGTTCTGCGGCGTCGGCGAGCGGACGCGTGAGGGGAACGACCTGTACCTCGAGTTCCAGGAAGCGGGAATTCTCGACAAGGTCGCGCTGATCTACGGTCAGATGAACGAGCCGCCGGGTGCGCGTCTGCGCGTCGGTCTCACGGGCCTCACCGTCGCCGAGTACTTCCGTGACGTCGAGCACGCGGACGTGCTCGTGTTCATCGACAACATCTTCCGCTTCACGCAGGCGGGCTCCGAGGTCTCCGCGCTGCTGGGCCGCATGCCGAGCGCCGTCGGGTATCAGCCGACGCTCGCGACCGAGATGGGCGAGCTGCAAGAGCGGATCACGTCGACCCGGAACGGCTCGATCACGTCGGTGCAGGCCATCTACGTTCCTGCGGACGACCTCACGGATCCGGCGCCGGCGACGGCGTTCGCGCACCTCGACGCGACGGTGACGCTGAACCGCAAGATCACGGAGCTCGGGATCTACCCGGCGGTCGATCCGCTCGACTCGGGCAGCCGTATTCTCGCCGCGCAATATCTCGGCGACCGCCACTACAACGTGGCCAACTCGGTGCAGCAGATCCTGCAGCGCTACAAGGAGCTGCAGGACATCATCGCCATCCTGGGCATGGACGAGCTCTCCGAGGACGACAAGCGCATCGTGGCACGCGCGCGCCGCATTCAGCGCTTCATGTCGCAGCCCTTCCACGTCGCCGAGCAGTTCACCGGCATTCCGGGCAAGTACGTGAAGCTCGAGGAGACGATCTCGTCGTTCGAGCGGCTCACGCAGGGCGAGTTCGATCACCTGCCGGAGCAGGCGTTCTTCATGGCCGGCGGTGTCGAAGACGTGATCGCGAACGCCGAGCGCCTCGCGAAGGGGTGAGGACGACATCCGTGCTGCGAGTCTCGATCATCTCACCGGAGCGCATCCTGTTCGAAGGCGACGCCGAGTCGCTCGTCGCCCCGGCGTACGACGGGCAGGTCGGTATCCTCACGTCCCACGCGCCGATGATGACGCTACTCGGCCGCGGGGAGCTGCGCTTGAACGGTGGCGCGGGCGGGCGGCGCTTCGCCGTCGAAGGCGGCTTCATGCAGGTGGTCGACGATCAGGTGCGCGTCGTCACGGAGCGGGCAGCCGAGCTGTAAGACGGCGTGGTGTGGCCCGGTGTGGCCCGTCGTCTGCGATGCGGCGCCGAGGGAGCTCCCTCGGCGCCGCATTCGTCGTCCGGGGGCGCTCCGAACGCCGGCGAGTGCCGCGCTCGCGGAACCGAACGGCCCCGGCGTTCGTTGGAGCGCGAAAGCTCAGCAGTGTGAGGAATGGGTGACCGGTGGTCTGCGGATCGGGTCTTCCCTTCTCGCCGCTGGCGAGTGTGCGCGGCACGATCGGAAGTGTGTCGTGGGTAGATCGTGAGTACGTGGTGAGCAGGTCGTGGGTTCGTCATTCCGAGAGGAGGATGCAATGACGCGTGGAACGCGTGGGGCACAGTGGGTGCTCGCAGCGGCGGTGACCGCGACGAGTGCGGTCACGGCCGGAGCACAGCAGCAGACCGGCGTGGTACAGGGCCGGATCACCGATCGGGTCAGTGGGCAGCCGCTCGTGGCGGCGCAGGTGCAGATCGTGGGAACGACCCGCGGAGCGCAGACGACCGAGGACGGTCGCTTCCGCATCGCGGGCGTGCCCGCGGGGACCGTGCAGCTCCGGGTGCTGCGCATCGGCTATCGGGCGTCGACGCAGTCGGTGACGGTGAGTGCGGGCAGCACGGCGACGGCGGACTATGCGCTGGACGTCTCCGCCGTGAGCCTGGACCAGGTCGTCGTCTCGGCGACTGGCGCGACCGAGCGCAAGCGCGAGAACGGCAGCGACGTCGGTGTGATCAAGCCGGGCGAGAAGGTGTCGATCGCGGCGACGCCGACGCTCACGAACGTGCTCGCCGGAAAGACGGCTGGCCTCACGATCACACAGCAGGCCGGCACGCCGGGCACCGGGTCGCGCATCCGGATCCGCGGGTCGAACTCCGTGTCGCTCTCCAACGAGCCGCTGCTCATCATCGACGGCGTGCGTGTGAATAACGACGTCGCCGCGTCGTCGCTCGGCGTCGGCGGCGCGCAGACGAACCGTTTCGACGACATCAATCCCGAAGACATCGAGTCGATCGAGGTCCTGAAGGGGCCCGCGGCGTCGGCGCTCTACGGTACCGCGGCGGCGAACGGCGTCATCCAGATCGTGACGAAGACGGGGCGAAACGGCAAGACGGCGTACCGCGCGTACGCGCAGGGCGGCATTCTCGAAGACCCGACGACCTATCCGACCAACTACTTCACGTCCGGGTTCAGCGGGGCGTCGGGGACGGCGGCGTTCGCCGGCAACTGCGTGCTCGACTCGCAGCTCCGCGGGCTGTGCCGGCGTGATCAGGTCGTGTCGTTCAACCCGCTCGAGTTCTACGACGTGCAGAAGCGCGGAAGCATCGCCGACTTCGGCGCGAGCGTCGCCGGGGGCGGGGACGCGGCACAGTACTTCGTGAGCTTCGACGGCAACATCACGCAGGGCACGACGGCGCCGAGTCGCGTGCGCGGCAACAGCGGGCGCGCGAACATCAACGCGCGCCTGCGCCAGAACCTCACGACGCAGGTCACGACGAACTACATCGACCGAGCGATCGGCCTGCCGTACAACGACAACAACATCTATGGCGTCGTGCCGAACGGAACGCTCGGCAAGGCAGGGAACTGCGTCGCGGGGAACACGTCGCCGGCATGCGTGAGCGGCACGAACCGGGACACCCTCAGCGCCGGCTTCTACTCGCGCCAGCCGAGCACGTTCTACTTCGTCCAGAACCAGCAGCGTGTGCGCCGCTTCGTCGCCGGCAACACGACGACGTGGCAGGCCACCTCCTGGCTCACCGGCGTCGCGCAGCTCGGCCTCGACTCGGATGCGTCGGCGGACGAGTATCTCAATCCGGCGAACATCGTCACGGACATCAACGCCGGGCTCGCCGAGGGAGCGCGGACGCGCCGCTCGTACGCGAATCAGAACTACACGATCAACACCAGCCTCACGGCGTCGCGGAGCCTGTTCGAGAACTGGCAGAGCCAGACGTCGATCGGCGGGCAGTTCATCGATGAGCGCCGAAGCTACACACAGGGCACCGGCCGTCAGCTGGTTCCGGGCACGGGCTCGCTCGCCACGGTGGGCGCGGGCAAGGACGTCGCGGAGCTGAACCAGCAGATCAAGACGATCGGCGGATACGCCCGCGAGCAGCTCGCGTACCGCGACCGGATCTTCGTCACGGGTTCTCTCCGCGCCGACGAGAACAGCGCGTTCGGTAAGAACTTCGAGCTCGCGTACTATCCGGCGGCCAGCGTGTCGTGGGTGATCTCGGAGGAGCCGTTCTTCCGCAACGTCCCGCTGCTCGGCAGCGGCGCGCTCGACCAGGTGCGTCTCCGCTCCTCCTACGGCCGTTCGGGGCAGCGCCCGGGCTTCCGCCAGTCCGACACGTACCTCAGCGCGGTCTCGGTGGCGGGGAGCGGCGGGCAGGAGCTCACCGCGGTCGTGATCGGCGGCACGGGCAACGTGTCGCTCAAGCCCGAGATCTCGGACGAGGTCGAGGTCGGTGCGGATGCGAGCTTTCTCAAGAACCGACTCGGCGTGACGTACACGTACTTCACGAAGTCGACGCGCGACGCGCTGATCGCGCAGACGCTCGCGCCGTCGCTCGGCGCCACGAACACGCGGTTCCAGAACCTCGGCCGGGTGAACAACTCGGGGCACGAGCTGCAGCTGAATACGGTCCCCGTCGATCTCCGCAACCTGCGGTTCACGCTCGACTTCACGGGGTCGACGCTGCGCAACGACCTGAAGCAGCTCGGCGGCGTTCCGCCGATCATCTTCAACGGCGCCCGCCAGCGGCACCAGGAAGGGTACCCGCTCGGCGGGTTCTTCCAGCGCCAGTACACGTACGCCGACAAGAACGGCGACGGGCTCATCTCGCGCGTCGGCTGCACGTCGGCCGTCGGCGGCACCAACGATGCCGCGTGCGAGGTGATCCTCGGCGACACGGCGACGGCGGCGCAGTATCTCGGGCCTGTGCTCCCGACGCGCGAGCTGTCGGTGACGCCGACGCTGACGCTGTTCAAGAACCTGCGCTTCGGGGCGCTCGTGCAGTACCGCGGCGGCAACCGGATCTTCAATCAGACCGAAGAGTTCCGCTGCACGTCATCGGCGATCCGCAACTGCCGGGGCATCAACGATCCGAACGCGCCGCTCGACCAGCAGGCGGCCGCGATCGCGTTCGCGCTCGGCGGCACGAGCGCGGGATACATCCAGAAGGGAGACTTCACGCGCCTGCGCGAGGTCTCGGCGACGTTCAGCCTCCCGCGCCGCTTCACGTCGCTCGGCGGCATCGACGTCGCGAACGTGACGCTCGCCGGCCGCAACCTGGCGACGTGGACGAAGTACCGTGGGCTCGATCCAGAGATCAACCAGGCCGCGGCGAACGGATTCTCGCAGGCCGAGTTCCTCACGCAGCCGCTGCTCCGGCAGTTCTCGCTGCGCCTCGACCTGACGTTCTAAGCCGACTCGTACCGCGGAGACTCCTTCTCATGAAGCCTTTGACTCACTCGTTCCGCCGCGGCGCCGTGCGCGCGGCGTCTGCCGGGACGCTGGCGCTCGCGGGCGCCAGCCTCGCGGCCTGCAATCTCGACGAGACGATCTCGGTGCCGGACGTCGACGTCGCGACGCCCGAGGCGGTGGCGAACCGTGCCGGGCTCCCCGTGATCTACGCGGGCGGCCGCGCCGACTTCTCGCTCGCGTTCGGCGGCACCGACCACGCGGTCACGATGCCTGGTCTGCTCGCCGATGAACTGCGCGACATCGATACGTTCCCGACGCGCATCGAGGTCGACCAGCGCAACATCACCCCGTCCAACGGGCTGTTCACGACGAACGGAACGATCAGCACGTGGTACCGCGACATGCAGCGCGCCCGGGCGTCGATCTCGCGAGCCACGGAGGCGTTCGCGCAGTACGATCCGACGAACGTGCAGCGCGGGGAGCTCCACGCGCTGAGCGCCGAGCTGTACAACTTCTTCGGCGAGGACTTCTGTAACGGGATCGCGTTCAGCACGCTCGCCGCAGACGGGAGCACGACGTTCGGTACGCCCCAGACGGTCTCCCAGGTGTTCGACCGGGCGATCGCTCAGGCCGATTCGGCGCTCGCGATCGCTCGCGCCGGAACGAGCGAAGCGTATCTCGCGCAGGTCGCGAAAGGGCGCGCGCTGCTGAACCAGGGGAAGGCCGCCGAGGCGGCGGCCGCGGTGGCCGGCGTACCGGTGACGTTTCAGTATCAGGTGTTCTTCTCGGAGAACAGCACGCGCGAGAACAACGGCATCTTCGTGAACACGAGCGCCGTGTCCAAGCGTTTCGCAGTGGCCGACCGGGACGGCGGCAACGGGCTGCCGTTCCGCACGCTGGGCTGGAACCAGGCGACCGGGAACGGCGACATCCGCGTGCGCTGGGTCCAGTCGGGGATCGGACAGGACGGTACGTCGCCGGCCTACTACACGCTGAAGTACCCGAGCCGCTCGGCGCCCGTCACGCTCGCCGACGGGATCGAAGCCCAGCTCATCATCGCCGAGAACCAGCTCCGGCTCGGGAATACGACGGCGTACCTGCAGACGCTGAACGACCTGCGAGCGAACATGACGATCCTCGGTCGTGTCCCCATCACGCAGGCGGGGCAGACGGCAACGGCGCTCGCGCCGCTCGCCGACCCCGGCACGGCTGCCGGTCGCGTGGACCAGCTGTTCCAGGAGCGCGCGTTCTGGATGTACCTCACCGGACACCGCCTCGGCGACCTGCGGCGGCTCGTCCGCCAGTACGGTCGCGGCACCGAGTCGGTGTTTCCCACGGGGACGTACACCGGCGCGGCCGGCGGCACGTTCGGTCGTGACGTGAACTTCCCGGTGCCGGTCGACGAGCAGAACAACGCGTCGGCGCCGGCGTGCACGGATCGCAACGCGTGAGCTGACGCTGATGCAGTAAGTCGTAGAGCGGGGGCTGGCATTGCGATGCCAGCCCCCGCTTCGTTCGGTGCTCATCGCGACACGTCCGGTGCCGCCGCACGATCGTTGCATCGTGCCGCGGCGATGCCGACATCAATTCCACGCTACACTCGCCGCGTGCGGCCGACAGCCCGGCTCGTCTCGCCGCCCGTCGTCGGGCTCGCGATGGGACTCGCGCTCACCGCGAGCGCTCAGGCGCTTCGCGCGCAAGCGCCGGGGCTCGCCGTGATGCAGGGAGCATTTCCCGGAACCGGATTCGCGGCCGCGGTGAATGGCGGGCGAGCCGACGGACAGACGGCGATCCTGGCGGCCGTTGGCTTCGGCGCGCGCTCCGGCGGGCTGCACCTCGACCTCGGCGCCGGCGCGCTCGGTGGGTCGCGCGCAGGCTACCGCGGCACGCGCGCGACGTACGGTGGGCGGCTCGCCGTCCGGGTGGCGCAGCTATTCGATGCGCGGGTGGCGATCACTCCGTTCGCAGGCTTCGGCTCGACGCGCGGCACGGTCGAGCGCACCAACAGGACGGTGCAGACAGACCAGACGCCGATCGGCGCGGCGATCGGCGGTCGCCTCGCGCTCGGATCGGCAGGTCGCGCCGTGGCGCTGTCGGCGGCGCCGTTCTATGGGCTCTACCGCCAGAGTGGCGACAGCCTGGAGACGAAGACGACGGGCCGCGTTCGCGCGACGCTGAGCGCCGAGGTGGCCGCGACACCGCACGTCGGCGTGTCGCTCAGCGTGGAAGCGGGGCAGAACGCGGGCGCGACCGGCATCGGTCCGAGCGGGACGCTCGTGTCTGCTGGCGTGTCGTTCGCTTTCGGCCGGCGCTGATCGGAGCGGATCCCGGTGCTGGAGCGCTTCGTTCCGGCGCTCCGTGAGGAACCGCGACGGCTCGGTGACGAACCGCCACGAGCCGAGGTCTCATCGAGTTGTCGCGCTGACGGATGGGAACGACCGCGGCGGGCGTGCCATACCTTGCGCACGTCCGGATCGGACCCTAATCTGACCGCGCTACGTCCCTAGGCCACGCGAGTGACCTCGCCGTGCTGTTCGCACGTGCGCGACACCCCACCTGGCTCCTGCCCTGACGCTGTCCTCCCGGACGATTCGTGGTGTGCTGATTCGACACCACGAATCGGAGAAACGTTTGCTCGCCGTCCGGCTGCCGCTCCATCGCCTCTTACGCAATCGGCCTCGGCGTCGTTTCACCCTTCCCATCCGTAGCCGCGGTTCCATGCGATGAGCGTGGCGCGACCTCACACATTCGCTGTGTTCCATCGGCCACTCGGGCTCGCTCGCCGGAGCGGGATCCGCGTGTTCGCTGCTGTACTGCACGACGGTCGGTCGGTTGTACGCCCATTCACCACTCGAGGAAGCGACATGAGGTCAATTCGTTCTCAGACGATGACGCTCGCGGCGGTGCTGTTGCTCGGACCAGGGATCGCGGTCTCTGCTCAGGCACAGTCTGTCATCACCGGACGCGTGACGTCCGAGCAAGGCGTCACTCTGCAAGGCGCGAACGTCTTCATCACCGAGCTCCAGATCTCGGTGGGAACGAATGCGAACGGCGTGTACACGATCACCGTGCCGCAGGCGCGCGTGAGTGGCCAGACGGTCCAGCTTCGTGCACGGTCGGTCGGCTTCGTGCCGACGGCGCGGCCGATCACTCTGTCGACCGGCTCGCAGACGGTGAACTTCGAGCTCAAGAACGACGTGCTCCGCCTGTCGGAGATCGTCGTGACGGGCGTGACGGAAGGGACGGAGCGCGCGAAGGTGCCGTTCGCGATCGGCCGCGTGACCGAGAAGGACCTTCCGGTGCCGGCGCTGGACCCGATCCGCGCGCTCGCCGGGAAGGTAGCCGGGCTGCGGATCGCGCAGACGAGCGGACGTCCGGGCTCGACGCCGGAGATCATGCTCCGCGGTCCGACGTCGATCAACGCGGCCGGCCGCGGCCAGGGCCCGCTCATCATCGTGGACGGCGCGATCCTCAACAACGGGTCGCTGCAGGAGATCGGCGGCCTCGACATCGAGTCGGTCGAGGTCGTGAAGGGCGCCGCCGGCGCCTCGCTCTATGGCACGCGCGCCGCCGCCGGCGTCATCACGATCACGACGAAGCGCGGGAACAATGCGAGCGACGGCGTCAAGTTCGACGTCCGCAGCGAGGACGGCATCAGCGACCTGAACTCGATTCGCTACGGCATGCCGCTCAACCACCAGTTGCAGCTCGATGAGACGGGGACGCGGTTCTGCGTTGCCGGTACGTCGAACATCGCCGCGTGCTCGCGCACCGTCGAGTGGGGAAAGGAGATCGCGCGCATCAACAACGTCGCGGCGGACACGACGCGCACTCCGCAGGCGCTCCAGGGAAACAACGTCGCGGTCGGCGACGGCACGCTGCAAAACCTGTACCAGGCGGCGATCTGGCCGGGGCAGTACTACAATCCGCTCGCGCAGGTGCTGCAGCGGAACCTCGTGACGCTGAACTCGTTGAACGCGACCGGTAAGGTCGCCGGTGTCCGGTTCTACGCGAGCGGGCAGTATCAGGACGATCAGGGTGCCATTCGCGGTCTCAATGGCAACCAGCAGCGGCGCGCGCGCGTCAACCTCGACTACGATCCGCGCAAGGACCTCACGGTCTCGCTCAGCTCCCTGTACAACCGGGGCACGAACGACACCCGCTCGGGCGGCTCGTCGAATGGCGGCATCTTGGGGCAGGTGCTCCGCGGGGTCGCGATCGGCACCGATTTCGCTGCCCGTGACACGCTCGGGCGCTACTACGTCCGTAGCGGCGGCGCCTTCCTGCGCAGCCCGACGGGCAACGGCGGCGGCACCATTCTCTACGACTCCGAGAATCTGTCCAGCACGACCGAGTCGGACCGCTTCCTCGGCAGCATCACGACGCGCTACAACCCGCTGACGTGGTTCGGCCTCGAAGGGACGTTCGCCTACGACGACCGGAGCTCGGAGAACAAGAACTATCTCGTGAAGGGGTACCGAACGTTCGCCATCTCGACGAGCTCGAACAACGGGCAGGTGAACTTCTCGAACAATCGCGAGACGTCGATGAACGGCAGCATGCAGGCGACGTTTCGCAAGCAGCTGCTGAGTGACCTGAGCAGCAAGCTCACCTTCCGCGGCCAGTTCGACGATTACGAAGGGTTCTCGAACGGCAGCGGCGCCGAGGTGCTCACGGTCGCGAACATCTACACCACGTCGAACAGCACGCAGAACCGCTACGCGACCTCGAGCTCGTCGCAGATCAAGAACGTCGGCTACGTCGGGGCGTTGAACCTCGACTACAAGGATCGGTACACGCTCGAAGGGTACCTGCGACGGGACGGCAGCTCGCTGTTCGGGCAGCAGCAATCGCTACGCGACGTATGGCCGCGTCTCGGGCGTCTGGCAGTTCTCGAAAGAGCCGTTCTACAACGTCGGCTTCATCGACGACGCGCGTCTCCGCGCGTCGTACGGCACGGCCGGCAACCCGCCGCGCTTCTCGGCGCAGTACGAGGTCTACAACATCAGCTCGGCGGGCGTCATCTCGCTCGGGCAGGCCGGCAACTCGCTCCTCAAGCCCGAGGTGACGGCGGAGGCCGAGGTCGGTCTCGACTTCACGCTGTTCAATCGCCTCGGCGTCGAGCTCACGCACGCGCGCGGCGAGACGAAGAATCAGATCCTTCCGGTCACGACGCCGGCGTCGCTCGGCTTCACGACCCAGTGGCAGAACGCCGGGACGCTGCAGAACCGTACGTTCGAGGTCGCGCTGAACCTGCCGATCGTGCAGAAGCAGGACTTGAGCTGGAGCGTGCGCGGGACGTGGGACCGCACGCGCACTTACATCACCGAACTGTTCACGCCGGAGTTCTTCAACGACGCAGGCACCGGCCAGGGCACGGGCACGGCGTTCCTCTACACGGCGCGCACCGACAAGAACAACGGCTTCCAGGTCAACCGCCTCGGCAACATCTGGGGCCGCAAGTTCTACAGGACGTGCGGTGATCTGCCGGCGTCGGTGCAGTCGCAGTGCGGCGAGGGGCAGGCGTTCCAGCGGAACGACAACGGCTATGTCGTGTGGGTCGGAGAGGGGAACTCGTGGCGCGACGGCATCACGAAGAATCTGTGGCAGACGAATCTCTCCGGCGTGAACTCGCCGTGGGGGAACAACGTGCCGCTCTACTTCGGGCATCCGATCGTCGACCGCCCGCTGCGCGGCCAGCCGAACCAGGGCATCGGCATCAACCAGATCATCGGCAACACGCTGCCTGACTTCCGCTCGCAGCTGTCGAGCAACTTCAGCTACAAGCGTGTCACGCTCTACGGGCTGTTCGACGGCACGTTCGGCCACGACATCATCAATCAGGGCGAGGGGTGGGGGCTGCTCGACTTCGGCTCGGGCTACTTCGACATGGGGAACCGCACGGTCGAGTCGGCGAAGCCGGTCGGCTACAGCTGGCGGTCGGGCCCGAGCGAGAGCACGGGCACGGGCGGGTTCTACGACACGCTGAACCCGAACAACTACGTCACCGAAGACGGCTCGTACGTGAAGCTGCGCGAGGTGAGCCTCAGCTACCACGTCGGGCGAGTGCGCGGCGTCGGCGACTTCACGTTCAGTCTGATCGGGCGCAATCTGCTGACGATCACGAACTACAGCGGCCTCGATCCCGAGGTCGGTGCGACGGGCGGCAACAATACGACCGGCTCTGGGCTCATCAATCAGACGGACGCGTTCGGGTTCCCCACGCTGCGTCAGTTCACGTTCGGCATCTCCACGCGCTTCTAGGAGCCGACTCCACACATGCGAAGCTTCATTCGGTACGGCGCACTCGCCGCGAGCGTGCTCGCGGCGACCGCCTGCGAACTGCAGGTCGACAACCCCAACTCGCCGGAGACGGCGCGCGTCCTCGCGACGGCGAACGACTTCGAAGGGTTCCTCGGCGGCTACTACCGGCGCTGGATGCAGGGGCCGTACAGCTCGCTCGCGAACACCTGGGGGATGATGCTGGTCCAGTCGTTCGAGAACTATTCCAGCCTCTCGAACAACTGCCTCGGCCAGCGCGTCGGCATCCCGCGCGCGGCGAACGACAACACGCTCGGCAACGGCTGCGCGCCGGAGCAGGCACGGATGTACACGTACAATGCCGAAGTGCTCCGGGTCGCATCGAGCTCGCTCGCGACGCTCTCGGCGAGCGGCTATTCGCTCGGCGCGACGGCGCGCGACGCGCGGGCGACGGCGTTCGCCGAGTTCCTCCGCGGCCTCGCGCTCGGCTACATCGCGATGATCTACGACTCGTCGGCCATCGTCACGCAGGCCACGCCCGCCCAGGATCCTGGCGAGCTGAGTGGGTACCGCGCGGTCGCCGATTCGGCGCTCGCGGCATTCGAGCGGGCGCAGACGAGCGCGGCAGGGATGACGGCGGCGTTTCCGATCCCGGCCACGTGGATCTCGTCGGCGACGACGCTCAACGGTCCCGAGTTCATCAAGCTGATTCGCTCGTACAAGGCGCGCATCCGCGCGGGCATCGCGCGCACGCCGGCTGAACGGGCTGCGGTGAACTGGGATGCGGTGATCGCCGACGCGCAGAACGGCATCACGGCCGATCACCAGCTCATCACGAGCACGGTGAACGGGCCGTCGAACTCGTGGCTCGCGCAGCTCTACACGTACAGCACCTGGCATCAGATGACGCCGTTCGTCATCGGCATGGGCGACGTGTCCGGGTCGTACGCGTCCTGGATCGCGCAGCCGCTCGCCGAGCGTGGGTCTGGCGGTGCGTTCTTCATGGTGACGCCGGACCTGCGATTCCCGCAGGGGACGACGCGCGCGGCGCAGCAGGCCGACTTCGCGATCACGTCGTGTCAGGCGGCGAATCAGGTGTGCAAGCGATACTTCGTGAACCGGCCGGCGGGGAACGACCCGGCCGGCGGCAATGCGTGGGGATTCTCGAACTACGACCACGCGCGCTTCTACTCCTGGTACCTCAGCGGCGACGGTTCGAACGGCGCGCGCAACGGTCCGCTCGTGTTCTTCACGAAGGCCGAACTGGACATGCTCCAGGCCGAGGGGCAGTATCGGAAGGGGAATTTCTCCGCTGCGGCGGCGCTCATCAACGTGACGCGGACACGGAACGGACTGCCGGCGATCACGGCGTTCGACGCCACGACGCCGGTGCCGGGTGGAACGGAATGCGTTCCGAAGGTGCCGGTCGGGCCGACGTTCACCACGATCGCCTGCGGCAACATGTTCGAGGCGCTGAAGTGGGAGAAGCGCATGGAGACGGCGTACACGCACTTCGGCGCGTGGTGGTTCGACTCGCGGGGGTGGGGTGACCTGCCGCAGGGAACGGGGCTCGAGTGGGCGACGCCGGTCTCCGACCTTCAGGTCCGCGGCAAGCCGATCTACAGCCTGGGCGGCGGCACGAACCCGAGCTCGGCGCCCCGGGGCACGTACGGCTGGTAACGGACCGTGCGACGCACGCGCGCAGGCGCCGTCATGCTACTCGCCACCGCCTCGACAGGGTGTTACGCCCTGCAGCCGGTGGCGAGCGCCACGGCCGTCGCGGAGAACTCGGCGGTCGCGTTCGACATCACAGACGCAGGGCGTGTGGCGCTGACCGGGCCTGTCGGTCCGTCGGTGACACAGGTCCAGGGACGTCTGGTGCGGCGTTCGGCCGATGAGTACGTGGTGGCAGCGTCCGAGGTGCACTTCATCGGCGGCGGCACGCAGGTGTGGACCGGCGAGCCGATCGTTCTGCGGGCGGATCACATCGCTCGAGCGTACAGCCGACAGTTCTCGAAATCACGCACGCTCATCGCCAGCGCGCTCGGCGTCGGCGCCGCGGTAGTGATCGCGACGCAGGGTGTCATCGGCGGTGGCGATCCGCCGAGCCGCGTGGAGGTGCCCGACAGCGTGGCGTCGTCACGCGGTCGGCGCCCGTGAGTCGCACAGTCCCCTCTCCTTCCCTTTGTAACTCTCCTTCCGTGTCACATATGCATCGTTCCTCGAAGGTCGCCGCGCTCTGCGCGCTCGCCGTGACGGCGAGCGCGTGCAGTCAGGACGAGGTCATCCAGACGGAGAACATCCCGACCGCCGGCGTGCGGTTCATCAATGCGGTGCCTGACAGCTCAGGCGGCAAGGGGATGGATCTGCGCTTCGTCGACATCGTCGAGAACAACGCGCATTTCAACGTGCCGTTCCGCGGAAACATCGTGACGACCGGCGGTGTCCCTGCGTCGACGCTCATCGAGTTCCGGGGCGCGCGCGCCGGCCAGCGGCGGTTCCGCATCTTCCTGTCGGACTCGATCCAGAGCATCGCGTCGACGGTCGTGAAGGACACGACCGTCACGCTCGAAGCGGGCAAGCTGTACACCGCGCTTCTCTGGGGAAATGCCCGCACCGCGCCTGCGCTCCGACTCACCTTCCGCGAGGAAACGCCGCCGGACCCCGGCGCAGGCAACGTCGCACTGCGCGTCATCAACGCCACGGGGAGCGCGATCGACGTTCGGTCGTACCTGTCCACGGCGACGCTTCCGGCGACTGCGAATTTCGCCAACGTCGGACCGCTCACGACGACGAGCTGGATCACCGTCCCGGCCAGCACGCTCGGAACGACGACCTACCGATTCAACGTGCAGCCTGCAGGTGGTGGGACGGCGCTGTTCGCCGACGCGACGGCGCTGCCGGGTCAGGCGGCGACGGTCGACATCGAGGCGACGCCCGGGACTAGCGTCGCGGGGTCGGCAGTGACGGCGATCATCTTCCCACGCTCGACGGTGGGCGCACGGACGCCGCAGACGGCGGCCTTCCAGGTGCCGGCGATCTCGTTCGTCTGGGACCGCCGCCCGCCGCGTACCTGCTCGCCGCTCTGCTAGCCGTCATGCCGGATGGG
This sequence comes from uncultured Gemmatimonadaceae bacterium, assembly GCA_963843845.1. Classification (GTDB taxonomy): domain Bacteria; phylum Gemmatimonadota; class Gemmatimonadetes; order Gemmatimonadales; family Gemmatimonadaceae; genus Gemmatirosa. The sequence continues at coordinate 1,382,071 of CAWJMB010000002.1, forward strand.
TAGGTTCGACGCATCGAAAGCTCGTCCGGCCCTCTGGACGAGCTTTCGTGCCTCCGAGACACGCGGGTTCTGTCGTTCACCTCTCGAGGACTCTCGTCATGCGAATCCGATCCATGCTCGCGCTCATCACGATCGTGCTCGCGGGCGCGTTCACAGACGCCCAGGCGCAGGACAAGAAGAAAGGGGCGCGCGATCTGATCACCCGCGATGAGCTGATGGAGACGTTCGGCCAGCGCACCATGATGGAGGCGATCTACGCGCTCCGTCCGAGGTTTCTCCAGGGGCGGCAGGGCGTGAGATCGATCGGCGCGCAGACGGGGCGAGGGGGAGCGACGGTCGTCCCGATCGCCGTGGTACTCGACGGGCGTGTGCTCGGTGAGGTCGACGTGCTGCGCAACATCATGGTCGTGAACGTCGAGGAGGCGCGGTACTACGAGCCGAACAAGGCGGGCAACGAATTCGGCAACGTGGCGCAAGGCGGGGCCATCGTACTGAAGACGTTCAAGCCGAAGTCCGGCGCGACGCTCATCGTGAAGGACGACACGACCTCGATCGGTCGCCTACGCTGAGACCGCGCGCCGAACCGTCATGAAGGGCTCGGCGAGCCGACGCACGACCCGGGCGCCCGCGATCCTATCGCCGGCGCTCGACCTGCTGTGTGTCGGAGGACTGTCGCTCATCGTGTTCATTCCGATGCTGCTGAGCGGACGCTCCGACCTCGTGCTCGTCGGCGCGGGGACGCAGGCGTGGTTGGCGACAGTCATCAACATGCCGCACTTCGTCGCGTCGTACCGGATCATCTACCGCAGCAAGGCGATGATCCTCCGGCACAAGTGGGCGTCGATCTACATCCCCGTGCTGCTCGTCGCGTACTCGACGTTCGCGATGCTGCAGGCGGGCGAGTCCGGTGCACTCGTCATCGTGCTGATCGCGGTGGCGAGCGCCTACCTGGCCTGGCACTACACGGGGCAGGTATGGGGGATGATGGCGTCGTACGCGTACCTCGAAGGCGTGCGCTTCGAGCCTGTCGAGAAACGACTCGTTCGCACGAGTCTGCGCATCCTGCTCGTCTGGCATCTGACGTGGTTCCTCTACACGCAGATGCGGCGGCCGGACCAGGTGCGGCCCCTCTACGTCCTGGCGAGCGCCGGGACGATCGTCGCGTTCTTGCTCGGCGTCTGGGGGCTGGCCAAGCTCCGTCGTCGGACGGGCGTGCTCCCGCCGACGCGTGCGCTCGTCGCCTGGCTGTCCATCTTCGTGTGGTATGCCATGCTGGCGCGGGACCCGAAGGCGCTGTTCTGGATCCAGGCGGCGCACGCGCTGCAGTACCTCGCGTTCCCGATCCGCGTCGAGATGAATCGAACGTCGTCGGCGGCAGCGAAGTCGGCGGGGAGCTTCGTGCTCCGGATGTTCGCGTACGGCGGCGGCCTCCTCGCGATCAGCTACGTGCTGAGCCACGTGCTCCCGGGCACCGTGATGAGCACCGTCGGCGACATGTTCGGCGAGGAGCCGGGGAAAGCGGCGCCGATCCTGATCCTGATGATCATCAACATCCACCACTACTTCACGGACGGTGTGGTGTGGAAGATCAGCAATCCGGAGGTGCGCAGGGAGCTGTTCGCGCACGTGCCGGCGCCGCCCTTCGTGAAGCCGGCGAAACCCGTCGCGTAGGCGACGCTCGCGGGTCACCTGAAGGCGTTCTTCATCCAGATGACGGCGACGCCGCAGGCGCCGGTGATCACGCTGCGCGAGGTGAACTCGGCCGGCACGGTGGAGCCGCGTGGGTAGGCCTCGACGGCGGCGATGTCCGCGGGGTTGATCGTGCTGAGCCACTCCTGGTCGCTCGGTAGACCGTCGATGAAGATCTGTGCGTTGCACCACTGCCCGGACGGCGTCTTCATGAGGAGGCGGAACTGCGTCGCGGAGCGCTGCACGAGGGTCGCCGGGAACTGGTCGAAGACGGAGCTCAGCAGCCCGTGCGGATTGATCTGCGACGAGTCGCGCATGTAGCCGAGCCCGATGCGGCGCCGCTCGAAGAGCGCCTCGGCGAGGCGTCGTGCGCGCGGAGAGCCCGTGACGCGGACGACGTCGAGCATCTGGATCGGCTCGAGCTGCGCGGCGAACCGCGTGGTGTCGCCCGCAGTCACGTCGACGACCGACGCGGCGGGGGACATGCCGATCGCGAACGCCTCGATCTGGCGAGAGCCGGTCGCGATGTTGCGCGCGACGAATCGGCCGCGGTCGTCGGTGCGGAACTCGAGCGAATCCCCCTCGATGAAGACGCGGGCGTTCGCGATCGGCACGCCGCCGGGCCGGGTGACCTGTCCGACGACGAGGCCGGCGCGTGGGGCGCCGTGAGAGGGCACCTGCGAGATCGCGAAGTCGCGACGTTGCACGGGCAGATCGCTGGAGATCATCTCGATGACGCCACTGTCGCCGGAGTCGGCGCTCGCCTGCATGCGGAGGCCGAGGCCCACGGGGACGCCGCAGATGGCGTAGCCGCCGTCGGCGTTCGTGCGGCCGGCCCCGGCGAACTGCTGCATGTTCACGCTGCGCCCCTTCTTCACGTCGAGCGCCAGCCACGTGACGCCGACGACTGCGTTCGCGATCGGCCGCCGGGACTCCGCGCCGACGACCGTGCCGTAGACGAAGCCGCTGTCCTTCGACGCCTTTCCGCGGCAGGCGACGCTCCACATGCTGGCGAACGACGGCGTGGCGATGCGTAGCTCGCGGAGTTCGCCCGCCGGGTCACCGACCCGCACACGCGCGGCGAGTCCGGAGAATCCGAGCGAATCGAGTGTGGCGTGTTGGACCGACACGACGTGCTCGCCGACGCTCACGCTGTCGAACTGAAAGCGTCCGCGAGCGTCGCTCTCCGCGCTGCGGCCGCCGTCGAGCGTGACGAACGCGTTGCTCAGCGGGCGGCCGCGTACGCTATCGTAGGCCACGCCGCGCAGCACGGTGGGCGCGGCTTGCGCCGACTGCCCCGCCGCCCGCCCGAGCGGCACCGAGGAGAGCGCGGCCGCGAGGCAGTAGCCCGAACGACGAACTTGGCGCATGACGACAGTCGCTGAACGTGGGACAGCGAGGCAGCACGGCGAGATCGGGCAGCGTGCGACGATGCGGCGCCGCGAGCGTGTGTACCGCGATCGCTAAATTGAAGTTCCCACCGCAGCCTGCCTCGACCCACGGTTCATGCACTCTCGCCGCCGAACTGCTCTCACGATCGTCGCGCTCGCAGGAGCGTCCGGAGTCGCTGCATGCGGTCGAGATCGGGCGCCGGCGCCGTGGCACGACGAGGCCGGGCACCGGTGGCGGGAGCTCGCAGTGAACGGTGGCGCGCCGGGCTTCACGCCGATGCAGGCGCGGTCGACGGGCGTGCGCTTCCAGAACGACGTCAGCGACTCGGTGCTGCTCGGCAACCGCATCCTCGGGCAGGGGGCGGGGGTGGCGTTAGGCGACGTCGACGGTGACGGACGCGTCGACGTCTTCCTCGCGCGGACCGAAGGGTGTAGCGCACTCTATCGCAACGAGGGCGCGTGGAAGTTCGAGGACGTCACGCGGGTGGCGGGCGTCGGAGCCTGTGGGCGTCACGCGAGCGGCGCGGCGTTCGCGGACATCGACGGCGACCGTGACCTCGACCTCGTGCTGCTGGCGACGACGGGGCCGAACGCGATATTCACGAACGACGGACGCGGACGATTCACCGAGCGGCGCGACCTCGGGCTCGACTCGACGGGGCGCGGCGGTACGACGATCACGATGGCCGACGTCGACGGCGACGGGCGGCTCGATCTGTACGTCGCGAACTACAAGGCGTACAGCCCGGTCGACACGCTGTCGCCGCAGCAACGCGCGACCAGTCAGCTCGTCCGGCAGACGGGCCCGGATCGGTACGAGGTCATGCCGGAGCGCGCCAACGACTTCAAGCTCGTGATGCGCCCCGACATGGGCGGCATGAATGTGACGATGCGCGCCGAGCCGGACGATTTCTATCGAAACGTCGGGGGGCGCTTCGCGCGCGAGCCGCTGACGTCGGCGCGGTTCCGCGATGCGGCTGGCAATCCGCTCGCGAGCGAGCCCGAGTCGTTCGGGCTCGGCGCGAAGTTCGTGGACCTGAACGGCGACGGCGCGCCCGACCTCTACGTCGCGAACGACTTCGAGGACACCGACGAACTGTGGTGGAACGACGGACGCGGCAACTTCCGCCTCGCCGACTGGACCGCCCAGCGGCAGATCAGCAACTCCGCGATGGGCGTCGACGTCGCCGACGTGAACGGCGACGGACTGCCGGACATGTTCGAAGTCGACATGCTGAGCAACGACAGTCGGCGGCTGAAGACGCAGATGCCGACGCACACGGCACTGCCGAAGCAGCCTGGCGACCTCACCACACAGCTGCAGCAGCAGCGGAACACGCTGTTCGTGAATCGAGGCGACGGCACGTTCGCGGAGGTCGCGCAGATGGCCGGGGTCGGCGCGAGCGGCTGGTCGTGGGGCGCGATGTTCATCGACGTCGACCTCGACGGATGGCAGGACATCCTCATCGCGAACGGCCATCTGTGGGACATCATGGACGCGGACGTACAGGAGCGGATCCAGAACCGGCTCACGAATGTGTCGTGGCAGCGCGAGCGGTGGGAGTTCCCGACGTTGAAGCTGACGAACGTCGCGTTTCGCAACCGCGGCGCACCGAGCCCCGGCGGGGCGCCGACGTTCGAGGACGTGAGCGCGACCTGGCAGTTCGGGGTCGACGGCGACTATTCACACGGCCTCGCTGCGGCCGACCTGGACGGCGACGGCGATCAGGACGTGGTCGTCAACCGACTGCGCGCGCCGGCGCTGCTGCTGCGCAACGATGCGCGCGCGCCGCGGGTCGCGGTACGCCTGATCGGCGCGGGACAGAACACGCGCGCGGTCGGCGCGACCGTACGACTGTTGAACGGTGCGACGCCGGTCCAGTCGCGCGAGGTGACAGTCGGCGGGCTGTATCTGTCGCACAGTGACTTCGGACTGTCGTTCGCGGCCGGACGATCGGACAGTGCGACGCTGGTCGTCGACTGGCGTGGCGGCGGGCGGACGACGATTCACGGCGTGCGGCCGAACCGCGAGTACGAGATCACCGAGCCGCGTGGCGGGGCGCCCGCGGCGAGCGCCGCCGCCGCCTCGACGGTCGCCGCGCCGCCGAGCAGTCGTGGCGCCGCGGCGCTGTGCGGCCGCGCGTCGTGCCCGCTGTTCGAGGACGCGACCGCGCTGCTCGGCGGACACCTGCACACAGAGGCGCCGTTCGACGACTGGGAGCGGCAGTTCCTGCTGCCGAATGCGTTGTCGCAGCTCGGGCCGGGCGTATCGTGGATCGACTACGATCGCGACGGCGACGACGATCTCATCGTCGGCGCGGGGCGCGGTGGGTCGTTGGGGGTGTTCCGCAACGAGGGTGGGCGACTGATCGCGGTCGCTGGTCCGACCATGATCGCCGACGCGACGACGGTCCTCGGCCTTCCGTCGCCGACGGGGACGCGGCTCGTCGTCGGTGTGTCGAGCTGGGAAGTCGAGAGTGCACCGTCGGCGGCGGTCCTCTCGCCAGGCAGGGGCGCCGCCCTGGTGCCGCTCCTGCCGCCGCAGAGCGCGGCGTCGGGCCCGCTCGCGCTCGGCGACTACGACGGCGACGGGGACCTCGATCTGTTCGTCGGCGGGCGCGCGGTTCCGGGAGCGTACCCGGCGGCCGCCTCGTCGTCGCTCTGGCGCAACGAGGCGGCACCCGGCGCGCCGCAGCAGCGGCAGTTCGTTCGCGACTCGGCGCGGTCGGCAGCGCTCGCCGACATCGGCCTCGTCTCCGCGGCGAGCTTCGCGGACGTCGATGGCGACGGTCGCGCGGACCTCGTGCTCGCACGCGAGTGGGACGCGATCGCGCTGCTGCTCAACCGCGATGACCGGTTCGAGCTGGCGCCGGCCTCGTGGGGGCTCGCGCGCTGGACGGGGCGCTGGAACGGCGTCGCGACGGGGGACCTCGACGGAGATGGGCGGCTGGATCTCGTGGCCACCGGCTGGGGACGCAACACGATGACGCCGACCGACAGCGCGCGGCCGCTCGTGCTCTTCCACGGCAGGTTCGGCGCCGGCGGTGAGGAGGAGATGCTGCTCGCGCGCGAGGATGCGCGCGTCCGCGGGCTCGCACCGCTGAACGGCTATCCGCGCATGCGTGTCGCCGTGCCCGCACTCGCGCAGCGCGTGGGGACGTTCGCCGCGTACGCCGACGCGACCGTCGACCAGCTGCTCGGTCCCCTCATGAACACGACGTCGCGCCGCTCGATCGTGACGCTCGACCACATGGTGTTCCTGAATCGCGGCGACCACTTCGAGGCGACCGCGCTGCCGGGCGTGGCGCAAGAGGCGCCGGCGTGGGGCGCGGCGGTCGCGGACTTCGACGGCGACGGGCGTGAGGACGTCTTTCTCAGCCAGAACTTCTATCCGACCGCCGTCGGGCTTCCGCGCTACGACGCCGGGCGCGGCCTGCTCCTGTCGGCCGACGAGCGCGGGCAGCTACAGCCGGTGAGCGGCATGGCGTCGGGGATCGTCGTCTACGGCGATCAGCGCGGTGCCGCGGTCGCGGACTACGACGGCGACGGGCGGGTCGACCTCGTGATCGGCGAGAACGCCGGAGCGACGCGACTCTTTCACAACCGTGGTGCGAAGGTCGGGCTCCGCGTGCGGCTGCAGGGACCGCCGTTCAATCCCGACGCGGTGGGCGCCCAGGTGCGCCTCGTCTACGGCGGCGGGGGCGTCGGCGAGCGCATGGGCCCCGTGCGTGAGGTGCAGGCCGGGAGCGGATACTGGTCGCAGCACAGCGCGGTCCAGCTCTTCGGGCTCGCCGCCGCACCGACGGCCGTCTGGGTGCGCTGGCCCGGCGGCGTCGTGACGCGAGCCGCGGTGCCGCCAGGTGCGCGCCAGATCACGGTGTCGGCCAACCCACGCGGTTAAGATGCTCGGGCCTCGCGACCTCGTCGCCGCGCGGTCTCGCCGCGCAACCTTTTCGCGTCTCTCGTCATCGAACCCGTCATGCGAATCCGACTCCCCCTCTCGGCCGCGCTGAGCGCCGCCGTGTTCGTCGCGCCGCAGGCCGCGCGCGCGCAGGCATGGTACTATCCGTCGTTCCAGATCCCGACGACCGTCGGGCGCGACTACACCTTCGCCGCGGCGGGCGGGGGCGGAACGGCGTTCGTGTTTCAGTGGCGCGAAGCGCTCGACGCGATCAACCAGCTGTCTCTCGACGCGGGGCTCGCCGACGCGGAGGGGCCGTCGAACACGAAGCTGTTCGTCGGCGGGCAGTACGCGCGACAGCTCACGCGCGCGCAAGCCGACCAGCCGCTCGATCTGCTGCTGACGGCGGGTGCCGGTGTCGCGTTCGGCGACGGGCCGGACGTGTTCCGGATTCCGGTCGGCGTCTCGATCGGGCACCGGTTCCCGCTCGAGGGGGAGCTGGCGGTCACGCCGTACGTGCACCCACGCGTGTCGCTCGACACGTACACGGGGGGTGACGGCGCCTACGCCGACCGCACGAAGCTCGCGCTCGACTTCGATCTCGGCGGCAACCTCGAATTGACGCGGACGCTCGCCGTGCGGGCGACCTTCCGGTTCTCCGGCGACGCGCCGAGCGAGACGGGGTTCGGCGTCGGATTGACCTACACGCCGAGCAGTCTGCGACGCTAGGCGCTACCGGCTGGCCGACTTCACGAGCACGGCGTTCGCGATCCGCTTCTCGAGTTGCCCGGTCGATGCGCAGTGCAGCAGGTCGCCGCTCGTCGCCATCGGGCGGGCGGTGGCGGTGACGAGCGTCGAGACGAGTGCGGCGGCAGTGTCGGCGGTCGGCGAGATGGCCGTCGAGACGGCGAGCGTCACTTCGTAGCTGTTCGCCTTGTCGTCGCCGAGCATGTCGGCGCCACACGAGACGAGCGCCGTCATGCGCAGCGTGCCGAGGCGGCCGCGCGCGCGGTTGTTCGCCGACACGATCTGCCTCGTGTCGGTGAGGTACGTCGTCACCGGGAGCGCGAAGTCGGCGAAGACGCTCGGGATCAGCTTCCACGCGAGGTCGGGCGCGACGCGGATGGTCGCGCCCTGCGTGCGATCCTGGTTCGTCAGCTGCACGCTGGAGGTGCCGGTCGACGTCGTGATGACGGCGGTGCGGGGCGTGACGACGGTCGTCTCCTGGGGCGTGGAACGGGCGCCGGCGCAGGCGGTGACCAGGAGGAGCGCGGCGGAGACGGACCGTGGCATGATCGGCGACAGGCTGGGTGAGCGAACGGCGACGAACGTCGATAGCATGTGACGAGGCTCGGCGACCCGCCAGTGGCGGGGCGCGCCGACGACCGCGGTCGTAGACCGGGCGCGCGTCTTGCCCGCACGGTGCTCACTCTCTCACACCGCACATGACTGATTCGTCGCTGCCGCCAGTGCTCGTCGTCGACGACAACCATGACAACACCGAGATCATCCAACGCTACCTCGAAGCGCGGGGATACCCGGTGTCGGTCGCGTACTCCGGGGACGAGGCGCTCGCGCAGCTGGAGCAGGTGCGTCCGTCGATCGTGCTGCTCGACGTCATGATGCCGGGGCGCGACGGATGGGAGGTGTGCCGCCTCATGAAGTCGCACCCGGTACTCGGTAAGCAGTTGCGCGTCATCATGGTGACCGCGCTCGACGAGTGGAACGACCGGCGCCAGGCACTCCAGACCGGCGCCGACGACTACGTGGCGAAGCCGTTCGACCTGCCGAAGCTGGCGATCACGGTCGAACGGAACGTCGCCATGCTGGGCCGTTGAGCTCGCCGGTCTGGCCCCACGGTGAGGAATCGCCGGCGTACGCGCCGGTGCTGCTGACGGACTCGCACGACCCGGCGGTGGCCGAGGCGGCCTCGCTGCTCGGTGGCTGGCGCCTCGACATCCGGCCGGCGCGCGATCTCGCGGTCGCGGTCCCCCACACGCGAGATGCGCGCGCGATCGTCGTGACGACCGACAACCCGAACGCGCTGCGCGACGTCTTCGCCGAGGCGCGGCGCTCGGGCGTCGCCGTCGTGGTGGGGTGCGTCGACGAGACGATGCGTCGCCGCGCGGCGGAGTTGCGGGCGGACGACTGGTATCGCCTCCCCGCGCCTGCCGAGGAGATCGCCGCGCGGGTGCGGAGCGCGACGGCACGTGGGGCGCCGACGGGTCCCGCGCTGACCGACCGCATCGAGCGGGCGGAGTACGAGCAGATGCTCTACGACGCGCGAACCGGGCTGCCGACGCTTCCGATCGCGATCGAAGGGGCGCGGGCGATGATCAAGGAGCGCGGCGAGGTCGTCGTGCTCTACCTCAACTTCGTGCGCTACTCGAAGCTCGAAGAGATCTACGGCTGGGAGAAGCTCGACGCGGTGCTGGAGACGACGGCGACGGCGGTGCGCGAGATGCTCGTCGAGTCCGCGTTCGCCGCGTCGAAGGTGCTCGTGTCGTTCACGAACGATGCGGACGTGGTACTGCTGCACGTGCCGGCGGCCGGGCGCGAGGCGGCGATCGACGGCGAGGTGACCGAGCTGTCGAGTCGGCTCGGCGCGCACGTGGCGCGGCGGCTCGAGGCGACGCACGGCGACGAGATCGCGGCGCTGTGCGACGTGTACGTGGGCGTCGCGCACGTGTATCACAACCCGAAGGTGCGCCTCGAGCGACTCATCTACCGCGGCATTCGCGAGGCGGCGCTCGCGGCGAAGAGCGTGGAGCAGCGCGAGCGGGCGAGCAAGATCGCCGACCTGCGCGCGAGCCTGCGCGAGCGACTCGTGTACGTCGACTACCATCCGATCGTCGACGCGGTGACGCGCGAAATCTTCGGCTACGAAGCGCTCGCGCGCGGAGAGATGCGCTCGCTACGGAGCCCGGAGGTGATGTTCGAGGTCGCGGCCGACGCGGACCTGCTCTGGGAGCTGAGCCGGCTCTGCCGCGCGCGCGCGATCGAGCAGATGGCGGGTCGCCTGGCACCGCACCAGTTGCTGTTCATGAACGTCGACCCGCAGGATTTCGCGGACCCCGAATTCACCGAAGCGCAGCTCGCCGTCGACGATCCGCGGCGCGTCGTCATCGAGATCACCGAGCGGACGGCGATCAAGGACTATCCGAAGTTTCGCGAGCGGCTCAAGGCGTTCCGCGCGAAGGGCTTCCGCTTCGCCGTCGACGACGCCGGCAGCGGCTACGCGGGGCTCGGCTCGATCGCGAACCTCGAGCCGGACTTCATCAAGCTCGACATGTCGCTCATCAACTGCATCGACACGAACTTCATCAAGCAGAACCTCGTCGAGACGATGGTTCGCTTCGCGAACGACCAGGGCGCGAAGGTCATCGCCGAAGGGGTCGAGCGCGCGGAAGAGTACGACACGGTGCAGTCGTTAGGCGTGCATCTCGTGCAGGGGTTCTTTCTGCACCGGCCCGCCTAACAACCGTTCGACGAGCGCCCAGGTGCGCGTGTCGGCCCCGAGCCCGGCCTCGACGACCGTGCGGGCGGCGGTCCCGGCGTGCGTGCGCAGCGCGTCGCTCGTCATCCAGCGGCGCAGCTGCTCGCCGAACGCGCGGGCGGTGCCGACGGCTGCGGCGCCGTTCGCGGCGAGGAGCAGCATCGCGTCGCGGCTCTCGCGGTGCTGCGGGCCGAACGTGATCGGAAGGCCGCACGCCGCGGGCTCGAGCACCGAGTGCAGCCCCGCGTCGTGGAAGCCGCCACCGACGTACGCGGCGTCGCCGATCGTGTAGAGCTCGGCGAGCACGCCGACGCGGTCGACGAGCACGACGTCGGCATTCGTCGCGGCGCCGGCCTCGATCTCACTCAGCCGGGCCAGCGACGCGCGGTGCGATGCCGCCCACCGGACGATCGGCGTCGAGGTGCGCGCGCGTCGGCTCGTGCGGGGCGATGACGAGTCGCGCGCGCGGATCGTGGCGCCGGACGGCGACCCACGCCTCGAGCAGCGGCGCTTCGTCCGCCGGCCACGTCGAGCCGGCGACGAGCGTGAAGCGCCCGACGCCCGTGGCGCCTAACAGTGCGAGGAACGGCGCCGTGCGGTCGACGGCTGCGGCGCGACGCCACGCCTGATCGTAGCGCGTGTCGCCGGTCGTCGTGACGCGGTCGCGTCGCACACCGAGCTGCACGAGGCGCGCGGCATCGTCGTCACTGATGGCCCCGACGGCGTCGAGCGCGGCGTAGGCGTCGCGGAGCGCGAGCGAGGCGAGGGTGCCGCGCCGCGTCGAACCGGCGCTGAGCGTCGCGCTCACGAGGCCCACGGGAACGCCGCGGCGCGCGGCGGTCGCGCTGAGGACCGGCCAGACATCGAGCTTCGAGTAGACGAGCGCCGTGGGGCGGAGCGCGTCGAACGCGACGGTCGCGTCGCCGGTCGTGTCGAACGGCAGATAGTCGCAGAAGTCGGCGTTCAGCGACGCCGCGAACGACTCGGCGCTCGGCGAGTAGAACGTGTAGGCGAGTTGCAGATCTGGTCGCGTGCGGCGCGCGATCTCGATCAGCGGACGCGCCTGCAGCCCCTCGCCGACGCTCGGGGCGTGCAGCCAGAGCAGGGGGCGCGACGGGTCACGACCGCTCGCGCCCCAGGCGGCGTAGCGCTGCCGGATGCCCCGGCGCGCTCGAAGCGTGCGGGCGAGCTTGCCTGGGCTCGCCGGGGCGACGACCGCGCCGGCGCGGGCGAGCTGTGCGGCGGCGCCGTAGAGCGGCCGCAGCGCCGCGTTCACGCCGTCACTTCGCTTCCGCGAGCGCCTTGTCGAGCACCTGGCGGAACAGCTGCACGGGCTCCGCGCCGTCGATGCGCTGACTGCCGACGAAGAAGCTCGGCGTGCTCTGCACGCCGCGCTGCGCCATGCGGTCGTGGTCGGCCTCGATGAGCGCGCGCATGACGTGCGAGCGCGTGCACGTGCGGAACCGTGCCGCGTCGAGCCCGAGCGACGCCGCGAGCGAGTCGAAGTACGGCGACTGGTCGCCTCCCTTCGCCCACGCGGTCTGGTTGCTGAACAGCGCGCTGTGGTAGGCCCAGAACTTCCCCTGCGCCGACGCGCACATCGCGGCTTCCGCGGATGGAAGCGCCTGCTCGTGCATCTCGAGCGGGTAGTTGAAGAACGCGAGGCGGATCTTGCCGGCGTCGACGTACTCGCGCTTCAGTGCCTCGTACGACGCGTCGTGCCACATCTTGCAATAGGGGCACTGGAAGTCGCTCGCCTCGATCATCCACAGCTTCGCCGTCGGCGCGCCGATGATCCGGCCGGCGTCGGCCGCCGTGCGGAGCTGCGCCGAGTCGGCGGGCATGGCGACGTCCGCGACAGGCTCGCCGCCAGCCACGCCGCTCGCCGTCGCTACGGGTGAGGCGGCCGGTGCTGCCGCCGCTGGAACGGCTGCGGCTGGTGCGGCTGCGGCTGGTGGGGCTGCGGCGGTTCCGTCGCCTGGCTTGCTGCACGCGGAGGCGATGGCGAGAACGAGCAGCGCCGCGGAGGCGGGCGAACGGAACGAGAAACGCATAGGCGGGAGGAAGAAGTCGCGCGGCGGTGACACAAGTCGGGCTCGCTGCCGTATTAACATACAACGTCAATGCACGTCATCGCCTCGCTTCTCTTCTGGCTGCTCGGGCTGTTCGCTCTGCAGCCGCAGCTGTCGATCCCGGCCCCGGTCGGCCTCGTCAACGACTTCGCGAACGTGCTGTCGGCGGACGCGGTCGCCCGCATCGAGGCGATCGCGCGCGACGTGCGCGCCAAGTCCGGCGGCGAGATCGCGGTCGTCACGCTCGCCGACATCGGCACGCGCAACGTCGGCGACGTCGCGCTCGCAGATCGGCCGGCAGTGGAAGGTCGGCAGCAACGCGGCGATCGGCGACGCGGCGCGGAACGCCGGCGTCGTCATCCTCGTGGTGCCGAAGGAGACGAGCTCCGACGGGCGCCGGCCACATCGCGATCCAGACGGGGCAGGGCACCGAAGGCGTTCATCACCGATGCGCGAGGCCGGCGACATCCGCCGAGAGGCGACGCCGCGGCTCGATCGCGCGCGACTACGGCGGCGCGCTCGAACTGATGGTCGCTGCGCGTGGCGGAGCAGTTCGCGCGGGGAGTTCGGCTTCGCGCTCGACACGTCGGCGACGGCGCTGCCACCGGCTGCCAGCCGCTGCCCGAGCGCGACGTTCGGCGTGGCCGCGCGGTGGCGGGATCAATCCGCTCGTCGCGCTCGTCGTGTTCTTCGTCGTCGTCAGCGTGCTCAGCTCGATCGGCAGGGCGACGCCGGCGCGGCGGGTGCGGCGGCGGCGGGTGCATCCCGATCCCGATCATCCCGTTCCCGCCGGCGGACACCGCGGCGGAAGCTGGGGCGGGGGCGGCTGGGGCGGCGGCGGCGGTTGGGGCGGCGGCGGCGGTGGCGGCGGCGTTCGGCGGCTTCGGCGGCGGCGGCGGGTTCAGCGGCGGCGGCTCGAGTGGATGACTGGTGAGCGCGAGGAATGCGCCCGGACCGGATGGCGGATGGCACGATGACGCTCGACGATCTCGTGACGCAGCTGCGCGTCCGCGTACGGCGCGGCGCTGCGGGCGGTCGTGCTCTACGGCTCGGCTGCGCGGGAGCGCCGCCGCGGCCGGGGCAGGCGAGCTACAACGTGCTGGTCGTCGTCGACACGCTCGGGCATGGCGCAGCTGCGTGCCGTCGCGCCACGGCGCGCGCGTGGAGCGAGGCCGGGCATCCGCCGCCGCTCACGCTGACGGCGCGCGAGTGGCTGTCGTCGGCCGACGTGTTCCCGATGGAGTACGCCGACGTGCTCGACGCAGCACCGCGTGCTGCACGGCGCGCTGCCGCTGGAGGGCATGGCCGTCGCCGCCGGCCGATCTGCGCGTCGAGGTGGAGCAGCAGGTGCTCGGGCAAGCTGCTGCAGCTGCGGCAGGGGATCCTCGCGGCCGGCGGCGTTCCGAAGCGCCAGCTGGAGCTGCTGAGGCGAGCCTGAGCACGCTGATGGTCGTCTTCCGGGGCGTCGTGCGACTCCACGGCGAGACGCCGGCGAGCGGACTACGAGGCGCTCGCCGGGCAGGTGGCGGCCAGGGCGGGGTTCGATGCGGCGCCGTTCGTGCGCGTCGTCCGGCACGTGCGCGGTGGCGAGAAGCTCGCGCCCGAGCGCGCCGAGTCGACGCTGGGCGAGTATCTGGGGGCGCTCGAAACGCTCGTCGCGCACGTCGATCGGATGCCGATGACGAACGCCTGACGGTCCCGGTCATGGAACGGGCCGACGGCCCCGGGTACGAGTACGCCGCCGTCGCACTCACCAAACGAACTTCTCGAGGAACCGACATGCTTGGACGCCGAACGCTTCGACGCCGCTGGCTTCCGCTCGCGACCGCGACGCTGTTGCTGGGCGGAACCGGCTGCGGCTACAACCGCATCCAACAGCTCGACGAGACCGCGAACAGCGCGAAGCAGCAGATCGACGTGCAGCTCAAGCGGCGCGCCGACCTGATCCCGAATCTCGTCGCGACCGTGAAGGGGTACGCGCAGCAGGAGAACGAGATCTTCACGCGAGTCGCGGAGGCGCAGCGCGGACTCACGGGGGCGCTCGCGCGACCCGGCGGGTCCGACCCGCAGGAGCTCGCACAGGCGGACGAGAATCTGAACCGCGCGCTCGTGCCGATGCTGACGCTGGTGCAGGCGTACCCGCAGTTACAGTCGAATCAGCAGTTCCTGCGGCTGCAGGACGAGCTGACCGGAACGGAGAACCGCATCGCGACCGCGCGCACGGATTACAACGGCGCCGTGCGCGAGTACAACACGCGTCATCCGCACCTTCCCCTCGGCCGTCACGGCGAAGGTGACGGGGGCGAAGCTCCGCGCACGTACTTCGAGGTCACCGACGCGGCGACGCGTGAGGCGCCCACCGTCGACTTCAACACGCCGGCGCCGAAGGCGCCGTGAGGCGAGTCAGGGGGAGGACTCGGGGCGCGGAAAGAGTGGCGCGCCTCTCGTCACTCGCCAGCCCGACGGGTCGATCGTCATGAGATCGGCCCACCGCTGATCGTGCACGTCCCCCGAGCCGCCGAGCTGCTTCCACAGCTCGGCGGCTTTGTTCGGCATGAAGGGGGCGACGCACACGGCCTGTCGGGCGATCTGCCGAACGAGCGACGCCATCACGGTCGCGAGCTCGTCGCGACGCGCGGGGTCTTTCGCGAGCGTCCACGGCGCGCTGCTCTGCACGTACTCGTTCGCGCGCGAGACGGTACGCCAGAGGGCGGCGAGCGCCTCGTTCAGCAGGTACCCTCGCGTGCCGTCCATCGACGGCGTGGTAGTCGGCGAGGTCGGCAGCGTCGGCGTCGTCGACGGCGCGTGCGCGGTGCGGTCGGCACGTCGCCGCCGAAGTACTTCTCGACCATGGCGATCGTGCGGCTCGCGAGGTTGCCGAACGCGTTCGCGAGGTCGGCGGTGTAGCGCTCGTCGAATCGCTCCCACGAGAAGTTGCCGTCGCCGTCGAACGGGACCTCGCGCAGCAGGAAGTAGCGGAACGCGTCGACGCCGTAGCGGTCGATCGCTTCGCCGAGGTCGAGGCTGTGACGCCGGAGCTCTTGCTGAAACGCTCGCCGCCCAACAGCACGAAGCCGTGCGCCCAGACCTGTTCGGGGAGCGGAAGCTCGGCCGCCTTCAGCATCGCCGGCCAGACGACCGTGTGCAGCCGTGTGATGTCCTTGCCGACGACGTGGAGCTGCGCGGGCCAGCGCGTCTCGAAGCCCGCGTCGGGATAGCCGGTCGCCGTGAGGTAGTTCGGCAGCGCGTCGAACCAGACCCACGTGCCCTGCGACTCGCCGGTCGTCGACGGGATCGGGAACGGGATCGCCCAGGCGAGCCGCGAGCGCGTGATCGAGAGATCCTCGAGTCCCTGATCGAGCAGCGACAGGATCTCGTTGCGGCGGCTCTCCGGGCGCAGGAAGTCCGGGTGCGTCGCGAAGTGCTCGCGCAGGAAGTCGCCGTACTTCGTCAGGCGGAAGAACCAGTTGCGCTCCTCGCGTCCACTGCAGCTCTCGCGTCGGGTGCAGCACGCAGTGGCCGTCGACGATCTCGGTCTCGCGCTTGAACAGCTCGCAGCCGACGCAGTACCACCCTTCGTACGTCTGCTCGTAGAAGTCGTCGGGGTTGCGCTCCGCGATGCGCTCGATGAGTGCGCGGACGCCGCGCTTGTGCGACGCGTCGGTCGTGCGGATGAACTGGTCGTACGAGATGTCGAGGCGCGCCCACATCCGCCGGAACGTCTCCGCGATCCCGTCGACGAACGCCTGCGGCGCGAGGCCGCGCGCCTCCGCCGTCTGCGCGACCTTCTGTCCGTGCTCGTCGAGCCCCGTGAGGAAGTGCACGGCGCGGCCCGCCTGCCGCATGTACCGCGCGATGACGTCGGCACCGAGCTTCTCGTAGGCGTGGCCGTGGTGCGGCTCGCCGTTCGCGTAGTCGATGGCGGTCGTGATGAAGAACGGGGTCGTCATGCGTCGTCGCTCGTGGCGTCTGGGGCGTCTGGGGCGTCGGGCGGGGAGCCGCCCGCCGCATTGCTGCGCCCCCGCCGGCCGCCGCGCCGCCCGCGACGTCGGCGACGCACCGGGGCGTTCTCGTCGACCGGCGTGCCGTCCGCGTTCGCGACCGCCTCGTCGTCGAAGTCGTCGTCGCCGACGTCGACGGCCTCGGCGCTGTCGATGGCTTGCGGCTCGACCGGCGCAGGCGCGGCGCCGACCGGTTCGTCGGCGCGCCGCCGGTCGTTGCGCCGGCGGTCTGCGTCGCGGCGGTCGTCGCGGCGGTCGTCCGGCTGCGACGCCTGCGCTTCCACGACGACGCTCTCGATCGCGACCGTCGTCTGCGAGATGACGACCGTCGCGCCCTCCTCGCGGTCGTTCAGCGACGCGAGCTCCTGTCGCAGGTCGGCGAGCGGCACGATCCGCGTCTCGCCGTCGAACGTGCGCAGCGTCACGCGGTCGCGGAAGATGTCGTTCGCAACGACTTTCTCCTCGCCGCGCGCGGTGACGAGAATCTTCCCCTCTTTCGGGAATCGCTTGCGCGCCTGCACGTAGAACTCGTGCTCGTAGCGCAGCGAGCACATGAGCCGACCACACGCGCCCGAGATCTGCGTCGGGTTGAGCGACAGGTGCTGGTCTTTCGCGACGCTCAGGTTGACAGGCCGCAGCTCCGGCAGCCACGACGCCGAGCAGTACTCGCGCCCGCAGCGGCCGACGCCGTCGAGGCGCTTCGCCTCGTCGCGCACGCCGATCTGCTTCAGCTCGATGCGGGTGCGGAAGAGCGCCGCGAGGTCGCGCACGAGCGCCCGGAAATCGACGCGCTTCTCGGCCGTGAAATACAGGGTGAGCTTTCGCCGGTCCCACTGCCACTCGGCGTCGGTGACCTTCATGACGAGGCCGTGCGCCTTCACGCGCTCGATCGCCTTGCGGCGCGCGCTCTCGTTCTGTTCCACGAGGTCGGACGAGCGCCGCACGTCGTCAGCAGTGGCGAGGCGGAGCGCGCGCCGCTGCGGCTGCGTCGACGCGCCGTCGACGAGCATCGCGGCGCCGTGGGCGACACCGGAGAACCGGTGCTCGGCGGCCTCGGCGACGGCGTGCACGTGGCCCATGTCCTCGCCGCGGTCACCCTCGACGATGATCGGCAGCCGCACGCGGGGCGGGTCGTCGCCGTCCCAGAGGAAGAACTCCTTGCGGTTCCCCTTGAACGCGACCTCGATGAGGTGCGACATCGGCTTCGCTCTCGACTCGCTCAGCCGATGAACTGGCCCATCTTCATGTACTTCTCGCGGCGGCGCCGCACGAGCTTGTCGGGCTTCACGCGACGCAGCTCGTCGACGTGCTTGAGCAGCACATCGTGCAGCGACTTCGCCGTGGCCTCGTGATCGGCGTGCGCGCCGCCCGCTGGCTCGGGAATGATCTCGTCGATCACGCGCAACTCGTACAGATCAGGCGCCGTGATGCGCAGCGCCGACGCGGCCTTCTCGCGCATCTCGGGACTCTTGCCGTCCTTCCAGAGGATCGCGGCGCACCCCTCGACGGTGATGACCGAGTAGACGGAGTTCTCCAGCATGAGCACGCGGTCGGCGACGCCGAACGCGAGCGCGCCGCCGGAGCCGCCTTCGCCGATGACGGTGGCGATGATCGGCACGCTGCAGCTGCGCCATCTCGATGAGGTTGCGCGCGATCGCCTCGCTCTGCCCGCGCTCCTCGGCGCCGAGCCCGGCCTACGCGCCGGGCGTGTCGATGAACGTGAGCACCGGCACCTGGAACTTCTCGGCGAGCTTCATGAGGCGCAGCGCCTTGCGATAGCCCTCGGGGTGCGGCATCCCGAAGTTGCGGCGCAGGTTCTCCTTGGTGTCGCGGCCTCGCTGGTGGCCGATGATCATCACCGTCTCGCCGTCGAGCCGCGCCAAGCCGCCGACGATCGCCGCGTCCTCGCGGAACGCGCGGTCGCCGTGCAGCTCGATCCAGTCGGTGAAGCAGAGCCGCACGTAGTCGAGCGTGAACGGCCGGCGGTTGGAGCGCGCGACCTGCACGCGCTGGAGCGGCGTGAGGTTCCGGTAGATCTCGAGCCGCAGCTCCCCGAGCCGTCGCTCGAGCGGCGCGAGGTCGTCGGCGACGTCGACGGAGCGCTCCGCGGCTGCGCGCTTCAGCTCGTCGATCTGTCGCTCGAGGTCGGCGATGGGCTTCTCGAAGTCGAGTGCCGCTGTAGCCATGAGTCAGCGCGAAAGGGTGGTCACGTCCGAGCTTACGCCCGAACGAAACGTACGCGGTCGTCGCCGAGCAGCGCGCGGAGCTCGTTCAGCACCGCGTTCGACGGGGCGACGGCGACGGAGCGCGAGCGGAAGCGCGCGGTCGTGCCGGCGCGGGTGTCGCGCCATCGCAGCTCGATCGGCGTCGTGCCGGGGTACGCCTCGCACGCGGCGCGCACGTCGTGCATGACACCGGGGGTGAGGCCGGTGCCCGGTCCGAGATCGATGACGATCGCGATCTGCCCGCCGACGCGCTTCTCGGCGAGGCGCGTGATCTTCTCGACGATGAACGTCGGGCTCTCGGCGCCCTGGTCGCGCTTGCCATAGCTCCCCTCGACGAGCACCGGGACGTCAGTCGCAACGGTCGGGGCGAGTGCGGCCCACGCCTCGGGGAAGACGAGCACCTCGGTGGACCCCGAGAAGTCCTCGAGCGTGAGACGCGCGTACTCGGCGCCGCTGCGCTTCGAGATCTGCTTCTTCACCGCGGTGATGACGCAGGCGAGCGTCATGCGGTCCGGCTTCCACGCCCCGAGCTCCGCGACCTTCTGGGTCGCGAAGATCTCCGCCTCGGCGCGGAACGGCTCGAGCGGGTGGCCGGAGACGTAGAAGCCGAGGATCTCCTTCTCGCGGGCGAGGCGGTCGCTCTCGTTCCACGACGGCACGTTCGGCAGCGTCGGCTTGTGCGCGTTCGCCGTCGCCTCGCTCGCCGCGTTCCCGTCGCCGAAGAGCGACAGCACGCCGCGCTGCTCCTCGTCCTGCTTGAGTGACGCGCCGGAGATCGCGCTGTCGAGCGCCGCGACGTACTGCGCGCGGTGACCGCCGACGCCGTCGAGCGCGCCGGCGCCGATGAGCGCCTCGAACACGCGCTTGTTGCAGGCGCGCAGATCGACGCGCTCGACGAAGTCGAAGAACGACGCGTACGGGCCGTCGGCCGCGCGACTCACGAGCACCGACTCGACGGCGCCGTGTCCGACGTTGCGCACGGCCCCGAGCCCGAATCGGATGCGGTTCTCGCCGACGACGGTGAACTTGTAGCCGCTCTCGTTCACGTCCGGCGGCAGCACATCGATCCCCATCTCGCGCGTCTCGGCGACGTACTTCACGACGCTGTCGGTGTCACCGATGCAGCTCGAGAGTAGCGCGGCCATGAAGTCGGCCGGATAGTTCGCCTTGAGATACGCGGTGTGATACGAGACGATGGAGTACGCGACCGAGTGTGACTTGTTGAATCCGTACCGCCCGAACGTCTCGATCTGGCTCGCGATGTCGGTGATCACGGCGCGGTCGTGTCCGCGCGCGATCGACTTCTCGGTGAACTTGCCGAGCTCCGCGCGGATCAATTCCGCGTCCTTCTTCCCGACCGCCTTGCGCAGCACGTCGGCCTCGGCGAGCGAGATGCCGGCGAGCGTCTGCGCGATGCGCATCACCTGCTCCTGGTAGGTGATGACGCCCTGCGTCTCGCGGAGGATCGGCTCGAGCTCGGGGAGCGCGTACGACACCGCCTCCTCGCCACGTTTCCGCTTGATGTAGACCTTGTGCATCCCGGTGTCGAGCGGTCCCGGGCGGAGCAGCGCGTTCGACGCGACGAGGTCGTCGAAGCGGTCGCAGCGCATCTGGCGGAGCACGTCGGTCGCGAGCGGCGACTCGAACTGGAAGACTCCCGCGGTGCGTCCCGAGCGCAGCATCGCGTACGTCTTCGCGTCGTCGAGCGCGAGGGTGTCGAGGTCGAGCCACCGACCCGTGCGCGCCTGGATGGACGTGAGCGCGTCGTGGATGACGGTGAGCGTCGTCAGCCCGAGGAAGTCCATCTTCAACATGCCCGCCTTTTCCAGCGCGTTCATGTCGTACTGCGCGACGGTGATCTTCTCGTCGCCGCTGTCGCCGCCGGCCCCCTTCGAGGCCTGCGTGCAGATCGGCACGAACTCGTGCACCGGGCCGGGCGCGATGACGACGCCCGCCGCGTGCACGCCGGTGTGGCGGCTCAAGCCTTCGAGCGCGCGGGCGTAGTCGAGCAGCTCGTGGTAGCGCTCGTCGTCGCGATACTGCCGGGCGACGTCCGGCACCTGCTCGATCGCCTCGGCGATCGTGAGCGAGTGGTTCGGCGCGTTCGGGATGAGCTTCGCGAGCGCGTCCGTCTCCGCCGGCGTGAAGCCGAGCACGCGGCCGACGTCCTTCACGGCGGCGCGCGACTTCATCGTGCCGAACGTCACGATCTGGCAGACCGATTCCTTGCCGTACTTCTGCCGCACGTACTCGATGACCTCGCCGCGCCGCTCGAAGCAGAAGTCGACGTCGACGTCGGGCATCGACACGCGCTCCGGATTCAGGAAGCGCTCGAACAGCAAGTCGAACTCGAGCGGGCACACGTTCGTGATGCCCAACGCGTAGGCGACCAGCGAGCCCGCCGCCGAGCCGCGCCCGGGGCCGACGGGGATGCCGCGATCACGCGCCGCCTTGATGAAGTCGGCGACGATGAGGAAGTACCCCGCGTACCCCGTCTGCAGGATCACGCCGAGCTCGTAGTCGAGGCGCGCTTTCACCTCGGGCGCGAGCTCGCCGTCGGCCGCGCCGCGTTTGCCGGCGTAGCGCGCGTACGTCCCGTCGGTCGCCAGCTTCGCCAGCAGGTCGTTCTCGGTCGCGACGCCCTGGGGGAGCGGGAAGGACGGGACGTGGTACTTCTTGCCGAACTGGACGTCGACTTCGTCGGCGATCCGCAGCGTGTTCTCGACGACGTCGCCGCGTCCGGCGAAGCGCTCGCCGATCTCCGCGTGGCTCTTGAAGTAGAGCCCGCGGTCGTAATGCATCCGGTCGGCGTCGTTCCGGTCCTTGCCGAGCCCGATGCAGAGCAGCACGTCGTGCGCGTCGTGGTCGTCGCGCTTCAGGAAGTGCGCGTCGTTCGTCGCGATGACCGGAAGGCCGATCTCGCCGGACAGGCGAAAGATCTTCTCGTTCAGCGTCGACTGCCCGGCGGAGTCGTGCGCCTGCACTTCGAGGTAATACCGGTCCTTGAAGACGTTCGCATACCACGCCGCCGCCTCTCTCGCCGCCTCCCAGCGGTCGTCCATGAGGTGCCCGGCGACCTCCCCGGCGAGGCACGCGGACGACACGATCAGCCCCTCGCTGTGCGCCGCGAGCAGCTCGCGGTCGATGCGCGGCTTCACGTAGAACCCTTCGGTGTACGCGAGGGAGCTCAGCTTCACCAGGTTCTTGTAGCCCACGGCGTCGCGGGCGAGCAGCACGAGGTGGTAGTAGGGCTTCGCGCCGGGGGCGGGGCGGCTGCGCTCACGTCGCGACCCCGTCGCGACGTACGCCTCCATCCCCATGATCGGCTTCACCTTCGCCTTCCGCGCCTTCTCCTGAAACTCCCACGCGGCGTGCATGTTACCGTGGTCGGTAATCGCCAGTGCGGGCTGTTCCAGCTCGATGGCGCGGCGGATCAGGTCGTCGATCCGGTTCGCGCCGTCGAGGAGCGAATACTCGGAGTGGCAGTGCAAGTGTACGAATGACATCGGATCGTAGAATAGCCGTGCCGCACCCCCCCTGTCAAAGCGCGTGTTGCTGCGCAGAGTGGTCCTAAGTTCAAGATTGGCAAGCAGTTGCCTCGGTTCGATCGGGGCCTGCGCCGCGCTCCTGCTCGGAGGCGCGTGCGGCGGCCCCGACCCGGCCGAGCCGCTGCCGTTGTATACCGTCGCCCACGGGGTGGGCGGCGTGCTGACCGCGCCGGCCGGCAGTGAGCTGCCGCAGGCGCTCACGGTGCTCGTCCGCACGCCCGACAGTCTCCCGGCGCGCGGGGTCGCGGTGCGCTTCGAGATCGTGGCCGGACGCGGCGCCACGTTGAGCGATACGCTCGTCGCCACGAACGCTGCCGGGATCGGCACCACCCGGCTGCGACTGGGGGGCACGACGGACACGGTGGTGATCGCCGGAAGCGTGCGCGGACAGGAAGATCGCGGCGTCACGTTCTTCGTTCGCGCGACGCCGGGCGCGGCGCTCGTCTCGGCGCAGCCGGCGTCGCTCGCATCGGGGGACACGGTCACGCTGCGCGGGCGGGGGCTCACCGCGGCGGGCGTGGGCGCGATCGACGTGCTGTTCGGGACGGCGCGCGGCCGGCTCGCGGCACCGGCCAGCGACACGCTCCTCCGCGTCGTCGTGCCGCCGTGCCTGCCGGCGGGCGCGGTCGCCGTCACCGTCCGCGCCGGATCGGCACTGACGAACGCGCTCGTCGTGCCGAGCGCCGGTGCGGTGGCGCCACTCGCGCTCGCGGTCGGGGAGGGGGCGACCGTCCGAGGAAGCGAGATGGGCTGCCTGCGGTTCGCCGCCGAGTCGCAGCGGTTCATCGTCATCCCCCAGTTCGCTCCGTTCACCGACACGGTCCCGACGACGCGTCCCTTCGCGCTCACGGCCGACGCGCCACTGGTCGCGATCGCCGACGGCGAGGTGGCGGCGGCTGCCAGGCCGGCCGGGAGCGCCACCGTCTCCACGCGCGCGACGTTCGAGGGAATGCTGCGCGCGGCCGAACAGGCGGCGGCACGATCGATCGTCGAGGCGTCCGGCCGCGATGCGCTTCGCGTTCCGGGCGACGAGCGGTCGGCCGACCCCGCGCGCCGCTCGCTGCTGCTCGCCCCCGCGACGCCGCCGACCCCGCCCACGCCGCCCCCGTTCGGCAGCACGCGCGCCTTCCAGGTGCTGACGCGCCTCGACGGCACCGCCTTCGCCACGACGACGGGGCGGCTGCGCTACGCCGGCGCGCACATCCTCGTCTACGAGGACGTCGACGCGCCGGCGCCGCTCGTCGACTCGACCGTGGCTGCGTTGGGTGCGCTGTTCGATGCGACGCTCTACGACCTCGACGTCAGCACGTTCGGCGCCGAATCCGACATCGACGGCAACGGCCGCGTGGTCGTGCTCCTCACGCCCCTCGTGAACGCGCTGACGCCGGCGGTGCAGTGCGCGGCGAGCGGGTTCGTGCCGGGCTTCTTCTACGGCGTCGACCTCGACACGCGCCACAAGAACTCGAACAAGGGCGAGATCTTCTACGCCTTCGTGCCCGACCCGCAGGCGCGGCGCAGTTGCGCGCAGTCGCTGACCACCGTGCTCGGTCTGCTCCCGGCGACGTTCCTGCACGAGTTCCAGCACATGATCTCGTTCAACCAGCACGTGCTCGTGCGGCGCGCCGGCACCGAACAGGTGTGGTTGAACGAGGGGCTGAGCCACTTCGCCGAGGAGCTCGGCGCGAGGCACTACGACGCCCGTCTGCCGGCCCCGCGCGGCCGCACGTTCGCCACGCAACTGCTCCCCGACTCGGCGGTCCCGTTCATCCGCGGGAACCTCGAGAACGCGGCGCTCTGGCTCATCACCCCGTTCACGAACTCGCTCATCGCGTACCGCGGCTTCGGCACGCTCGAGGAGCGCGGCGTCGCGTGGCTGTTCGTGCGCTGGCTGGGAGCGCAGAAGGGCGACGCGGTGTACGCCCGCCTCGTGCAGAGCGGGCTGCGCGGCGGGCAGAACGTCGAGTCGGCGACCGGCGAGAGCTTCGCGTCGCTGTTCGCGGACTTCTCGATCGCGGTCTACGCCGACAGCATTCCGGGCGTCGCGCGCAGCGTGGTGCCGTTGCGCTACCGACTCGGGCCGCGGACGCTACGCGAGCTGGTGACGCGCGTATCGAGTCGGTCGAGCTTTCCCCTGACGCTGCGGAGCGGCCCGGCCGTCGGGACGAGCGTCTCGAGCGCCCTCGTGCAGGACGGCGCGGGGTACTACCTGGTGACCGTGCCACGCGGCGGTCTCACGCTCCGCTACACGGCGCCGAACGACGCGCCCTTCCCGCCGCCGCTCGTGCCGCAGCTCGGCGTCGTGCGCATCACGCCGTAAGTGGACCGTCCGGCACGTGCGTCGTCCGTGAAGCACCGGTCGCCGACGCGTCGGCTCGTCGTGCGAGTCGCGACGATCGTCGGCGGGTTGCTCGGGCTGGTCGTGCTCGGGCTGAGCGTGTTCCCGACTGGCCGCTATCTGCTGCGGTCGGGGTGGGAGGAGGCGTACATCCTCGCGCGCCGGCGCAGCATCGCGTCGATCGTGAACGACAGCACGAGTGCCGATTCGGTCGACGCCCGCACGCGCGCGAAGCTGCGGCTCGTTCTCGAGGCGCGTCGCTTCGCGGCCGACTCGATCGGGCTCGACGCGGGCGAGAGCTTCACCCTCTACTCGGACATCGGCCGGGACACGCTCGTCCTCGTGCTCTCCGGGGCGCGGCGCGACCGGCTCGAGGCGTACACGTGGTGGTTCCCGATCGTCGGGCGCGTGCCCTACAAGGGGTGGTTCGACGTCGCCGCGTCGCGGCGCGCGGCGAACGATCTGAAGTCGCGCGGCTTCGACGTCTACCTGCGGCCATCGGCGGCGTTCAGCACACTCGGCTGGTTCAACGACCCGCTCCTGAACACGACGCTCCGCGCCGACATGCTCGACCTCGCGAACACGGTCGTGCACGAGCTGACGCACAACACGTTCTACGCGTCGGGGCAGGCGGGGTTCAACGAGTCATTCGCGAGCTTCGTCGGCGCGCGCGGCTCGGCGCGGCTCTTCCGCGCCCGCGGCGACTCCGCTCGCGCGAAGGAGGCGGACCGACGCTGGGTGCAGGACCAGCGCCTCGCGGCGTTCTGGACCGCGGTCGCGCGCTCGCTCGACTCGGCGTATGCGGCCGCGGGGCCGGACAGCATGACGCGGGTGCGCGCCGCCGACAGCGTGTACGCGAGGGCGCGCGTCACGCTCGTGAACGACATCGCCCCGGCCGTCGGCGCGACGGCGCGCTGGGCGTCGCGCATGCAGCTCGACAACGCCGCGCTGCTCGCGCGCCTCACCTACGGGCGCGACCTGCCGCTCTTCGACAGCGTGTGGGTCCGGGAGGGGCGCGACCTTCGGCGCAGCGTGCGCCGCATCGTCGCGCTCGCGAAGTCGGAGCCGAACGACCCGTACGCCGCCGTCCGCGCCTGGCTCGGTGGCGTGCGATGAGCCAGGCGGCCGGTCGGCGATCGTCAGGCGCTCACTTCTCGGGACGCAGGTAGAAGCGCGCGACGTTCGCCGGGTCGAGGTACTTCCGCGCCGCGTCGCGAATCATCTCCGGCGTGAGCGACGCGATCATCCGGTCGTAGTCGGCGAGGAGCCCGCCTAACGACTCGCCCGACTGGTCGCGGCCTGCGATGTTCTGCAGCCAGTAAGCATTCTGCTTGAGGCTGACCTCGCGTTCACGCCGCTGCTCCTCCTTCACCTTCGCGACGTCCGACGCGCTCGGCCCGATGGTGCGCAGCGAGTCGACGTTCGCCGCGACGGCGCGCGCGAGCTGCTCGACGCGGTCGGGCGCCGAGCCGTACGCGATCGTCACGGTGTAGCGCGGCACCGGGATGCGCTGGGCGCCGCCGCTCACGCTGACGCTGTAGGTGCCACCGAGCTGCTCCCGCAGCTGGTCGCGCAGTCGCAGCTCGAGCACCGCGGCGAGCGCCCGCAGCTCGTAGCGCGCCTGCGGGGAGTAGGGGGCGGTGCCCGTGTAGTAGATCCGCGTCTCGCTCTGCGGCTCGACGCCTCTGCGCACCGTGCGCTCGACGACGCCGGTCGGCGGCGCGATCCCGTCGTCCTTCCACGTCTCCGTCCGCCCCGTCGCCGGCAGCGCGCCGAGATAGCGCTCGACGAGGGGGCGGAGCGAGTCGGGATCGAACGTCCCGACGAACACGAACGTGAAGTCGCTGAAGTCCGCGAAGCGGTCGCGGTAGAAGTCGAGCGCGCGCCGCTGATCGACCTCGGCGAACGTCGCCGCCGTGACGGGGCGGCCGCGCAGTGCGTGCTGCGTGAGCGTGACCTGGATCGTGTCCTGATAGACCGAGCCCGGATCGGCGCCGCGGTTCGCCAGGACCGACGTGATCTGGTTGCGGAAGGCGGCGTACGCGCCCGAGTCGGCGCGCGGGCGCGTGCCGAAGAGGTAGACGAGCTGCATGAGCGTCTCCGCGTCTTTCGGCGACGCGCGTCCGTTGAACCCCTCCTCGGTCGACGAGATGTAGGGCGCGACGCTCGCCGCCTTCCCGGCGAGCTTCTTCTGCAGGTCGATGGCGCTGAAGTCGCCGACGCCGCCCAGCGAGGCGATGCTCGACGCGAGCGCGGCGCTCATGTAGTCCCTCTCCGCCGCGAGCGACGAGCCCCCGGGGCTGTACGCCGTCATCAGCAGCTCGTCGGCCTTGAAGTCGGTCGGCTTGAGCAGGACGCGTACGCCATTCGACAGTCGCCACTCGGTGAGGCCGACGGCGGAGTCGCGCCGCTCGCTCACGACGCGGCCCGGCGTCGGCGGCGTCGTCACGAGCGCGTCGCTCGACAGCGTCTCGGTATAGGCGACGACCGGCGTCTTCGCGGCGCGGTCGAACGCGGCGAGCAGCGCCGCCTCGGTCGGCACCCCGGCCCCGGCCTTGTCGGGTGCGCTCGCCAGCACCACCCGGTTGCGGTCGGTCACGAGCCGCCTCGCGAGCGAGTCGACGTCGGCGAGCGTGATCCCCGGCAACAGTCGCTTCACGAGATCGAACTCGGCGGCGATCCCGGGGATCGGCTCGCCCTGAAGAAAGTGGTTGACGTACTCGCCGACGTACGACGCCGAGTTCGTCTTCTCGCGCTCGTCGTAGGCGCGCTCGTAGGCGCGCAGGAAGTCCTGCTTCTGGCGGTCCAGCTCGCCGGCCGTGAAGCCGAACTCGCGCGCCCGCCGCGCCTCGACGAGCAGCGCCTCGAGTCCGCGGATGATCCCGCCGTCGGCGACCGCGGCGCCCAGCTGGTAGCCTTCGAGCGAGCGGAGAAAGCGCCCGTTGCCAGAGCCGGCGCCGAGGAACGGTGCGTCGGGGCGCTGCGTGATCTCCTCGAACCGCGCGTTCAGCATGGCGTCGAGCAGTTGCGCCACGAGGTCGCGCCGGTACGCGGCGACGGTGCCGTCCGGCTCGACGGGGCGCTTGAACAGCACCGCGACGCTGGACGATGTCGCTTCCCGATCGGTCGCCGCGGCGACGAGCGGACGGTCGTTCGGCGGGATCGGATAGACCGGACGCGGCCGCGGATTCGCCGCCTTCGGGATCGATGCGAAGTGCTTCGTGATCAGCGCTTCGATCGCCTTCGGGTCGAAGTCGCCGACCGCGACCACCGCCATCAGGTCGGGGCGATACCAGTCGCGGTAGAATCGCCTGAGCGCCGCGGGGCTCGCGCTCTGGATGCTCGCGAGCGTCCCGATCGGAATGCGCTCGGCGTAGCGCGAGCCCTTGAAGATCACGGGACGCTGCGCGCGCCCGATCCGCTCCCCGGCGCCCTGGCCGAGCCGCCACTCCTCGATGACGACGCCGCGCTCGCTGACGACCTGCGCCGAGTCGAAGGTGACGCCGCGCGCCCAGTCCTCGAGGATGTCGAACGCCTTCTCGACGATCGCCGCGCTGTCGGTGGGGACCGGCAGCATGTAGACCGTCTCGTCGAAGCTCGTCTAGGCGTTGAGGTCGGCGCCGAAGCGCACGCCGATGCTCTCCAGGTACGCGACGAGCTCGTTCTTCGCGAACGTGCGCGTGCCGTTGAACGCCATGTGCTCGACGAAGTGCGCGAGCCCGCGCTGGTCGTCGTCTTCGAGCACCGACCCGGCGTTCACGACGAGCCGGAGCTCCGCGCGATGCTCGGGGCGGCCGTTCCTGCGGATGTAGTAGCGCAGGCCGTTCGGCAGCGTCCCGATCGTGACCTGCGGGTCGACGCCGAGGGGCTGCGCACCGAGAGCGGGCGCGGCGACGAGCGCGGCGGCGAGAGCGAGAACGAGGCGTCGAAGCACGATGAAGTCGACAGAACGGTTAGGCGGTGAACCGGCCGCGCAGGATCGCGCGGAGGTCGATCGTCGGCGTGGGGCCGGCGGGGACGGGCGGGAGCGCGAGAGCGGCGTCGGGCGCGAGCGCGACGCGCTGCATCGTCTCGCGCACGCCGCGGTCGAGGAAGCGCGACAGCTGGTCGAGCGAGTAGTCGGCCGTCATGCGCGAGGCGTACGCGTGCAGCGGGTAGGTGACGACGAGCTCGTCGCGCGCGCGCGTCAGCGCGACGTACATCAGACGGCGTTCTTCCTCCAGCTCGTCCGCGTCTTCGGTCGCGCGCGCGAGGGGGAAGAAGCCGTCGGCCGCCCAGAGCACGAACACCGCGTCCCACTCCTTCCCCTTCGCCGAGTGCACCGTGCTGAGCACGAGCACGTCGTCCTCCGCGGCGCCGCTGCCGCCCGCGAGGTCGCGCGTGGCGGCGGGCGGCTCGAGCGCGATCGCGGAGAGGAACGCCGCGCGGCTGGCGTGGCTCGCAGCGATCGTCTGGAGCTGCTCGAGGTCGGCGAGGCGCGCCTCGGGATTGTCGTAGCGGTCCCGAAGCAGCGAGTCGTACACACGACGAATCGCCCCGATCTCGGTCGCGAGATCGCTGTTCGGTACCGACGACAGCGCGCCGAGCATCGCGGCGAGCCGCGCGTGAAGCTCGCGCGCCTTCGCGGGCGCGGCGAACAGGCCCAACGCGCCTGGCGCCCACCCGTGCGACGCGACGTGCTCGATCGCCGCGCGCGCGGTGACGTCGCCGACGCCGGGGAGGAGCAGGAGCACGCGGTACCAGCTCACCTCGTCGCGCGGGTTCTCGAGCAGGCGCAGGAACGCGAGCACGTCCTTCACGTGCGCCGCCTCGAGGAACTTGATGCCGCCCCACTTCTCGTACGGAATGCCGCGCGCCGTCAGCTCGATCTCGAGGTCGGCCGTCATGTAGCCGGCGCGCGCGAGCACCGCGATCTCGCTCAGCGGCGTCCCCGACTCGTGCAGCTCGAGCACACGGTCGGCCACGAAGCGCGTCTGCGCGTGCTCGTCCTGACACGACACGAGCCACGGCCGCTCGCCGCCGTCGCGTTCGGTCCAGAGGCGCTTCGAGAAGCGCTCCGGCGTCCGCGAGATCACCTCGTTCGTCGTGTCGAGGATCGCCTGCGTCGAGCGGTAGTTCTGCTCGAGCGTCACGACCGTCGTGCCGGGGAAGTGGCGCGGAAAGTCGAGGATGTTGCGGAAGTGCGCGCCGCGGAACGAGTAGATGCTCTGCGCGTCGTCGCCGACCGCGCTGATGTTCGCGTGCGTGCGGCACATGCCGCGGAGGATGCGCGCCTGCAGCAGGTTCGTGTCCTGGTACTCGTCGACGAGGACGTGGTCGTAGAGCCCCGCGATCCGCGCCGCGAGGTCGGGCGCCTGCTCGAGCAGCGTCGCCCAGAACAGCAGCAGGTCGTCGTAGTCGACGAGGTTGCGCCGCGCCTTCCGCTCGGTGTAGTCGGCGAAGACGCGCCGGATGTCGGCCGCGCGCTCGACGAACTGCGGGTAGCAGTCGGCGAGCACGCCGTCGACGTCCGTCTCGGTGTTCACGTGGCGCGAGTAGACGGCGTGCAGCGTCTCCTTCTTCGGGAACCGCTTGGCGGGCGGTGCGCCCGCCTGCGATGCGCTCGTCTCGGATGCGCCCGCCTTCCGCCGCGCGTCCGCGAACCCCGACGCGGCGCGCGAGAGCTGCATCAGGTCCTCGGCGTCGCCCTGGTCCATGATCGTGAAGTCGGCGATGCCGGCCGCGCCGCCGAAGCGGCGGAGCAGTCGGTGGGCGGTGCCGTGGAACGTGCCGCCGGCCACGCGGTGGCTCGCCGAGCCGACGAGGCGCTCGGCGCGCTGCAGCATCTCCTGCGCGGCGCGGCGCGTGAACGTGAGCAGCAGGATCCGCTCGGGGGCGACGCCGCGTCCGATGAGGTGCGCGACGCGGTGCACGAGCGTGCGCGTCTTCCCCGTGCCGGCGCCGGCGATGACGAGCAGCGGGCCGTCGCCGTGCGTCACCGCCGCGCGCTGCTCCGCGTTCAGCGCGTCGAGGCCGAGGTCGTCGCGCGGGCGGACGTCGCGCGGGTGCGGCGCGTAGACGCGCGGCGCGTCGAGGTGGGAGTCGTCCGCCATCTCACGAATATAGACCGAACCCACGCGGCGCGGCGCGGCCGGCGCGGCGCGGCCGGCGCGGCGCGCGCGACCGCCGACGACGTCGCTAGCGCGGGTCCATCGAGGGCATCGCGTGCCCCGGGCCCGGCGTGCCGGTCGTCCGCAGCGTGCCCGCCAGCGCGGGGCGCAGCGCGACGGCGGCGGCGAGCGCGAGGAGCGAGATGCCGATGACCCGCGCGGTCCGCCAGCCGTGTGGGAGCACCTTCTCGGCGAACACGAGCAGCGTGATCGCCACGACCCACGGCAGGCTCATGGCGCCGGCGGCGACGAGGATCGCCATCAGCCCCCAGCAGCAGCCGACGCAGTAGCCCGCGTGGCCGAGCGCCAGGCGCAGCGTCGCCGCGTACCCGCTGCGCCAGCGCCGCATGAGATACGCGAGCGGCGCCTCGCAGGCGCGGAGACACGCGCGCTTCGCGCCGGTGAGCTGGTACGCGCCGGCCGCGGCGAGCGTGCCGGCGACCGCGTACGGCACGAGCGCGTCGAACCGCGGCCAGCGCGCGGCGGCCCCGGCCACCGCGAGGTGCGCGCCGTAGACGGGCACGCCCACGGCGAGCCACACCGCGAGGTAGACGCCCGCGAACAGCGCCGCCGGCAGCGCGCGATCGCCGTCCGCCGACAGGCGCCGGGCGACCGTCCGGTAGAGCAGGATCATGGGGGCGGCGCTCGGCAGCATCATCGCGGCCATCATCACGCCCCACTGCAGCGTGAAGACCGCCCCCTCCGCCAGCGACGGCGTCATCCCCGGCATGACCATCGACGACGCGTCGCGTACGACGAGCACCCACGCCGGCACCGCGATGGCGACGAGCCCCGCGCCGAGCGCGAGCGTCGTCGGTCCGTCGAGCGGCGCGGACCCGCCTCGGCTCACGGCCCCTGGTACGCGAACGGCGCGGCGGCGGCGTACCGCCCCGAGTGGTCGAAGCTCACGGCGCCCGACACGCGGAACGTGGACGACGCGCCGAGGTCCCCCTCCTTGAACACGAAGCCCTCCGGGAGGACGGCGCGCGGATGCACCTCGGCGCCCGTCACCTTGTTCCGCACCGGCTCCATGTCGAGCGTGATGAAGCCGCCGCCGCGCACGCGGCTGCTGAAGCCGTCGACGGATACCTCGAACGGCGCGTACTCCGGGCCGTGGACCTTGGCGATCGTCGTGCTGATGATCTTCCACGGGCCGCCCGCCCTGCCGGAGATCAGCGACAGCAGCGCCGCCCGCTGCCTGTCGTCGGCGCGCTCGTCGAGGACGAGCAGGGCCTCACCATTCCCCTCGTGGATGGCTCCCGGCCAGTTGACGGCCACGCCGAACGTGAGCCCGGCGAGCGGCACGTCGCCGAAGCGCCCCGCCTCGATGTGCCAGTTCCAGTTTCCCTCGCACTTTCCGGTCGTCGGCAGGCCGTTGAAGTTGCACGGGCAGCCGTAATCGCAGTTGCACGCGAGGATCACGTGGCCCCGGATGTCCCACTCGGGCACCTCCGCGCCGTGCGTGGTGGGCGCGCTGCCGGCGGAAGCTGGTGCGGACATGGTTCGACCTCGGCGTCGAGAGTGAGTGGGGAGACGCGCCCACACGCGGCGCGCCGGCGACGGTCGCTGACGCGCGCGCAGCCGATGCTCGCACCGGATCGGGCGCCCCGTCAAGGCGCCCGCCGCGCGCCGGCCGGCGGGCAGGTCGAGCGCCGGGCCGTCAGACGAGGTGCGCCGCGAGCGCCTCCGCCGCCACCGGCTCGGGGCGCAGCCCGAACACCGCGGCGAGCGCCGCCGCCGCCGCCTCGCCCGCCTCGGCGAGCGTGACGTCGCGCCCGGTCTCGCGTGCGACCGACGTCATGTCGACGCCGGCGATGCCGCACGGCACGATCAGGTCGAAGTACGACAGCGCGGTCGTCACGTTCAGCGCGAAGCCGTGCCACGTCACCCAGTCGCGCGCGTGCACGCCGATGCTCGCGATCTTGCGCCGCGGCACGAACGCCTCGCCCTCGCCGTCGCCGGTCCAGACGCCGGTGTACTTCGGGTAGCGCCCCGCCGCGAGCCCGAAGGTGCCTAACGCGTCGATCAGCCCCTGCTCGACCTGCCGCAGGTACCAGTGCAGATCCTTGCGGTGCCGCTTGAGGTCGACGATCGGGTAACCGACGAGCTGCCCCGGGCCGTGGAACGTCACGTCGCCGCCGCGCTCGACCTCGTGCACCTCGACGCCGCACGCGCGGATCGCCTCGACGGTGAGCGGCAGACTCGTCCCCTTCGTCGAGCGGCCGAGCGTGATGACCGGCGGGTGCTCGACGAGCAGCAGCACGTCCTCGTCGATCGCGCCGGAGATCCGCGCGCGCGCCACGCGCCGCTGCAGATCGAGCGCGTCGGCGTAGGGCAGGGTGCCGAGGTCGATCGTGAGGAGGCGCGGGTCGGATGAGGCCATCGAATGAACGGCAGTGCGGAGAATGCGGACGCGCCGAACGCCGGCGCGACGAGCGTCGGGGCTACGGCGCCGTCGCTCGCGCGCGGCGGGCCAGGTAGTACGCCATCCCGACGAGCGCGCCGGCCGAGACGACGAAGAAGCCGTCGCCGATCGTCGCGCGCCACAGCGTCGCGATCGTGAGCGCGACCGAGCCCGCCGTCGCCGCGCAGACGACGACGAGCGCCAGGTGCGCGCCGACGACCGCGAGCGCGACGCCATGCCAGCTCCGCACCGTCCGCGCCGCGGCGACCGCGTCAGGCGTCGTCGCGTCGGCGGACTTCCCGCGCCCCTCGAACGCGAGCAGCCCGATGACGGCGAGCGGCAGCGCGACGAGCAGCAGCGGCCCCGCGCTCGGCTGCCCCACGAGATACGCGGCCGCCGGGTCGGACGGGTCGACGTAGGCGATCGTCGAGTCGCCGACCGTGAAGCGGCTCGCGACGTCCTCGGCCCAGTCGCGGCCGCGCGACTCGCCCGAGCCGGCGAACACGCGGATCCCGTCGTACGTCGCGCCGGCGACCTGATAGCGGAAGCCGACGCGCGGGTAGTAGGTCGCGCCGTCGCGGCCGCGCGACGTCCCCACGCCGCTCGAGACCACGACGGCGGGGGTGGCGCGCCCGCGCAGCAGGCGCCAGGCGTTCCACCCCCACAGCGCGACGCCGATCGCGACGAACAGCCCGAGCGGGATCGCGAACCCGCCGGTCTGCTTGCGGAGCGACGTCACGCGCCGAGCGTCACGCGTGGATCATCCGCCCCATCGAGTCGAGCGCCGCCTCGGCGATCGCCTCGGAGAGGGTGGGGTGCGCGTGCACCGCGAGATCGACTTCCTCGATCGTGAACTCGTTCTCGCGCGCCACGGCGAGCTCGTGGATCATCTCCGTCGCGTGCGCGCCGACGATGTGCGCGCCGAGGATCTCGCCGTACTTCGTGTCGCGGATGATCTTCACGAAGCCCTCAGTCTCGCCCGAGGTCCGCGCGCGGCCGTTCGCCGAGAAGGGGAACTTGCCCACCTTGTAGTCGAGCTTCTGCTCCTTGCACTGCTGCTCGGTGAGCCCGATGGACGCGACTTCCGGGTGGCAGTACGTGCAGCTCGGGATGTTCCGGTAGTTCACCGGGTGCGCGTGCTGCCCGGCAAGCAGCTCGGCGAGCACGTGCCCCTCGCGCGAGCCCTTGTGCGCGAGCATCTGGTTGCCGGTGACGTCGCCGATCGCGTAGACGCCCTTCACGCTCGTCTGGAACCGGTCGTCGATCCGGATGAACCCGCGCTCCGTGAGCTGCACCCCGAGCTCCTTGAGGCCGGCGCCCTCGACCACCGGCGCGCGCCCGGCGGCGACGAGCACCTTCTCGACCTGGAGCTCCTTCTTCGCGCCGCCCGCCTCGACGCTCATCGAGACGCCGTCCGCGCTCACCTTCACGTTCGAGATCTTCGCGCCGGTCAACACCTCCATCTTCCGCTTCCTGAACGACTTCGCGACCTCCGCCGAGCAGTCGGCGTCTTCGAGCGGGAGGATCGTCGGCAGTGCCTCGATGAGCGTGACCTCGCTGCCGAACGCGGCGAACACGTCGGCGAACTCGCACCCCACGGCGCCGGCGCCGACGATCGCGATCGACTTCGGCGCCTTCTCCAGCACGAGCGCCTCGTCGGACGACAGCACCGTCCGCTTGTCGAGCGCGAGCCCGACCTGCGGCAGCCCGCGCACCTTCGAGCCGGTGGCGACGACGATCGCTTTCCTGGCGTCGTGCTTCTCGCTCTTGCCGTCGGCCGTCCTGATCTCGATCGCGGTCGGGCTGGTGAGGCGCGCCTCGCCCTTGAGGTACGCGATCTTGTTCTTCTTCATGAGGAACTCGACGCCTTTCGAGTTCTGCGTGCTGACGCCGCGCGAGCGCTTCATCGCGACGCCGTAGTCGAGTGTGACGCCCTCGACCGCGACGCCGAACTCGGCGGCGTGGGTGACCTTCGTCGCGACCGCCGCGCTCTCGAGCAGCGCCTTCGCCGGGATGCACCCCCAGATGACGCAGGTGCCGCCGAGCGCCTCGCGCTCGACGACCGCCGCCTGGAGGCCGAGCTGGGCGCAGCGGATCGCGCACACGTAGCCGGCGGGACCGCCGCCGATGATGATGACGTCGTACGAAGCCATGTCGGAGTCGAAGTGAAGGGAGGCCGGCTCCGAGAACGAGCGCGGCCCCGAAAGATACGGGGCCGAGAGACGTGGCTACAGGCGGCGACCGTAGTGCGCGCGCGGTCGCCAGCGCGGTCGTCAGCGCGCGGCGGTCCAGAGCAGGATCACGCCGCACTGCGAGCCGATGAAGCCGGCGTACTCGGCGGGCACGCCGGCGACCGTCGTGTAGACCTCCATCCCGGCGATGAGTGACGGCGGAATGGTATTCACGTCGAACGCGGCCGCGGCGCCGACGCCCGACGCGCCGGCGAGCGCGCTCCAATCGGGCTCGCCGAACGCGCGGCGGCCGGTCGCGCCGACATTGCCGCCGGCGGTCGGCGGCGTGCCGCTTCCACCGACCGGAGCCGACGTCCCGCCGCTCGTACCGCTGCCGCCCGTCGGCGCCGCGCCGCCACCCGTCCCCGCACTCGTGCCGCTGCTGGTCGGCGACCCGCGCGTCGGATCTGCGCTACCACTGTTGCCCCCGTTCGGCACGACGACAGTGGTCGCTCTCGACGTGCCGCCCGCGGTCCCGCGGTTCGAGGGCGGCGGCGTCGCTCCCAGGACCACGTTGCCCTGAAGGTCGGGCCGTCCAGAGACGTTCACACCGTCGAGGAAGACGAGCATCCCGGAACACCGCTGGCCGCCGACGCGCCGCGACGTGATCTGCGGCGCGCTCATCATCCCCGTCGTCACCTGCACGCCCGGCACCCAGCGCAGAATCGTCGAGACGTCGTGCGGTCGCCGTCGGTCGATCTCCTCGCGGGTGACGAAACGCCCGAACGCGTTGTGCTGCCGGCGCCGCTCGAAGTCGACGAGGCGCGACTCGACGGCCGACGTCGCGAGCACGGTGACCGCGTCCAGCGACTGGCCGAGCGGGCCCAACGCCAGCTGCGCCGCGATCGTATCGGTCCCGACGCGCAGCGTGCGCCACGCGGGTGCATACCCGACCTTGCGCGCCTGCACGAGGTACACCCCGGGCGACACGTCGGTCAGCAACAGCGCGCCCCCCTCCGGCACCGCCATCGTCACGCCGAGCGTGGGGAACACGATCTCCGCGCCGACGAGCGGCTCCTGCTCGGCGTCGACGACGCGAAGCCACACGGCGCCGGGCGACGACACTTTCGCGGCTTGCGCGGCGACGGGTGAGGCGCCGAACGCTCCGGTCGCCGCCGACGTCGCGAGGACCAGCGCGGCGCGCCACTGCGGTGTCACGTTCGGCATGCGGGTCGCTCGAAGTGAAGGGCAACACGGTCCGACGCGCCAAGCGTAGAGTGAGCGCGGCTCGAGCGCCAGCACTGCCATGTCCCGTGCCACGCCGGCGCTGGCGCAATCGCGGCGTCGTTCGCACCGTGTAGGGGTAGATGAGACCCATCGAGCGGACAGTGCAGCGCATCACGACGACTCTGCTTTCCCTGTGGTGGCTCGTCCCGCTCGCGGCGACGCCGACCTCGCTCGCCGCGCAGCCCGCCGTCGTCGTCGGCCGCGTCGTCGACGCGACGGATCGCCCGATCGCGAGCGTGACCGTGCTGCTCGACGACAGCGAGCTCTCGACGCAGACCGACGACACAGGGCGCTTCGCATTCGTCGTCGATTTCGTCGATTCCGGCACGGTCACCGTCCGGAAGCTCGGCTACGCGCCGGCGACGACGAGCGTGCGGCTCCGCCGCGGCGACACGACGCGCGTCGTCGCGCAGCTCGCGAGCGCGACGCTCCTCGACACCGTGCGCGCGACGGTGGCCGCGGCGGTGCCGGCGCGCCTGGCGGGATTCGAAGCGCGACGCGCGCGCGGGCAGGGCGTGTTCCTGACGCGCGCCGAGTTCGAGCGCCGCCCGCACGCGTCGACCGCGGACGTGCTACGCTGGTCGGGCGCGTTCGCGCTTCTGGACAGCGGCGGCGCGATCCTCCCGGTGTCGCGGCGCGGCACGAAGAACGACCGCACGCGCCGCACGTTCGACGCGCCGTGCGTCATGCGCGTCGCGATCGACGGAATCCCGATGCCCGACGGCTTCTCGCTCACCCAGCTGCCGTCGCCGCCGGACATCGCCGGCATCGAGATCTTTCGCGGCCCCGCGACGATGCCCGCGGAGTTCTCGGCGATGCGGAGCAGCGCGTTCTGCGGCATGGTCGCCGTCTGGACGCGCTCGCGGTGAGCGGTCGCCCCGCTACGGACGCGGGCGTCGAACGAGCGCCGCCCGGTCGACCAGCTGCGGCAGCGATCCATGGACGTCGACCCGGGCGAGCAGCGGGTCGCGGATGACGAGCGACAGGGCGGGGCCGTGCGGCCTCGCCTGATCGGCCACCTGCACGCGCACGGCGACGCCGGCCGGCACGCCGCACACGCGGTACGCCCCGTCCGGCTCGAGCGGCGCGCGCCGTGTCTCCGGCACCGCCTGCAGGCGGTCGATCCCGGACCGCGCGTAGCGCGTCCAGCTCACGACGACCGCCGTCCCGGTCGGCAGCGCGGTCGCGCGTCCGTAGACCGCGCCGGTGTCCGCGCTCGGCGGGTGCGATGGACAGAGCAGCGTGAGCGCGGTCGCCACCGTCGGCAGCGCGACGTCGGCCGTCGTCGTGTCGTTCGCCGCGACGTCGATCGTACGCCGCGGCGTCGTGAGCGCGACGGCGGCCGGGTGCGAGAGCGTCAGCGTCTGCCGCCCGGCGAGCACCTGCGGAAGCTCGTAGCGGCCGTCGGCCGCGGCCGTGGCGCGATGATCGGTGCCCTCGATCGCCACGACCGCCCCGGCGAGCGGGAGAGCGGTCACGCTGTCGAACGCGACCCCGCGCACGGTGCCGCGGCCGACGCTCCACCTGCCGTCCGTGCCGCTGCGGACCACCAGCGCGCTCGGCGCTGGCGCCGCATCGACGACCTCGCCAACGACCTCGCGGATCGCGACGAGCCCGGGCTCGCGCCGCGTGACGACGCGCGAGCCGGTCACCGTTCCGCCCGATCCCGGCACGAGTGCGCTGCGCTCGATGAGCCCGACGACGGGGGCCCGCACGACCCAGCGTCGTACGATCCACCCGGCGCCGGCCAGCCTCTCGAACTCGACCTGTCCGCCGAAGTCGGTCGGCCCGGGCCAGCGGGGAAGGCCCGTGTACGCGAAGTCGACGCGCCGCAGCGCTGCCGACGTCAGGTCGATCCAGATGGTGCCGCTGACGTCGACCACACGGCGGTCGCGCGTCGGCTCGAAGCGGATGCCGACGAGCCCCGGCGCGGGTGGCCGTCGGAAGGTCACCTCGATGCAGTGCGTCGCCGCGAACGACGGCGCGGTGAGGACGTCGACCGTCGGCCCGTAGTACCACGTCGTGCCGCCGACCTCCTGCACGTAGCCATGGGTGGCGAGCGAGTCGGGCGATGGGTTGCCGTACGGCGCGGCGCTCGTGCCCGTTCGCTCGGCGCGCGTCTCGGAGCGCGTGGTGCGCGTCCGCGGATCGAGCTCGCGCTCCGTATCGCGCACCGTGACACGCGCGGCGCCGCTCTGCTGTGTGAGCGCCGTGGCGTCGAGCGCTTTGGTGACCTCTGCCCACAGCATCGCGGCGGCGGAGCCGTCGACCGGGTTCACGGTGCAGCGCGACCGCGACTCGGTGCGCAGCGCGCTCAGCGTCAGCGGCGCCGGCACGAGGCGCACGTCGTGCCGTACCGTCTCTCCGGCGGCGAGCGTCACCGCGCTCGGCGGTGCGGTGCGATAGCCGATCCGGCGGAGCTCGACGGCGTAGCTGCCGGGCGCCGCGCGGAGCGTGAACCGCCCCGCGCTGTCGGTGAGCGCCGTCGCGACCGCGCCGCCGCCCGCCGTCAAGGCCACCGTGGCGTCGATCAGCCCGCGACCGGTCGCGGAGTCGGTGACGCTGCCGCGAACGAGCTGGGCGGCGACGGCGGCCGGCATCGCCGCCCCCCACAGTCCGGCGACGCCCACCGCTCGCTGCCTGGCACAAAGATGCATGCGCCAATATTGCGTCCGCCTCGACTTCACGTGACCTTCGCCTCGCCCCGACGACGGCGCCGGTCACCCCCCGATTGTGACCGTCCGTCCGCTTTCGGGGTCATTCCGGTTCTGTAGGCGAAGGCGCTTCATCCCCACCGCGACCGCACGGCATCCGCTTCCGTCCGTCGCGACACCCTGTTTGGGAGGTCCTGTGCAATTACGCGTGTTCGCTGTTCCCTTGGTGGCTGTCTGCGCGGCGACCGCCGTGCAGGCACAGGCGACCCGGACGGTAACGGGTACCGTGACGACCGCCGGTACGACGCAGCCGCTCGAAGGCATCACGATCTCTGCCGCCGGTACGACGTCGATCGCCCGCACCGACGTCCGCGGACAGTATCGCATCACGCTGCCGGCCACCGACGTCGTGCTGATCGCGCGCGGCATCGGGTACAAGCGCGTCACGCGCCCACTCCCCGCCGGGATGGCGACGGCGGACTTCGGTCTCGAGCGCGACGCGCTCCAGCTCGAACAGGTCGTCGTGACCGGTGCCGCGACCTCGCAGGAGCGCAAGAACGTCTCGACCGCGACCCAGGTCGTGTCGAGCGAGGAGGTCGCGCGCACGCCGTCGCTCTCGCTCAACAACGCGCTCCAGGGGCGCGTCGTCGGCGCGAGCATCAACATGAATTCGGGCGCGCCCGGCGGCGGCGGTCAGATCCAGATCCGCGGCGTCACGTCGATCCTCGGCAACGGCGAGCCGCTGTTCGTCGTCGACGGCGTCATCATCAGCAACGGGTCGTACTCGACCGGCATCAACGCGATCACGCGCGCCGGCGGCGGCACGACGAACGTGCAGGACAACCCGGTCAACCGTCTGGCCGACATCAACCCGAACGACATCGAGAACATCCAGATTCTCAAGTCGGCGGCGGCCTCGGCGATCTACGGCTCCAAGGCGACCAACGGCGTCGTGCTCATCACGACGAAGCGCGGTTCGGCAGGCGCCGTCCAGACGAGCCTCACCCAGCGCCTCGGCACGAACCAGTCCTACCGTCTGCTCGGCTCGCGCCGCTTCACGCCGGCGACCGCGCTCGACGCGATCGGCAACCAGGCGCTCGTCAACCAGCTCTGCACGGGCGGCACCTGCCCGTACTACGACTATCAGGACGACCTCTACGGCGCGAACGGGCTGTCGTACGAGACGACCGGGAACGTCAGCGGCGGCATCGGTCAGGGCACGCGCTTCTTCACGTCCGGCACGATCAAGGACAACAAGGGCACGCAGCTCAACACGGGCGCCCGGCAGCAGAGCATCCGCGTGAACGTCGACCAGACGATCCGCACGCGCTTCAACGCGTCCGTCTCGGCGAACATCATCCGCAACAAGGTTGCGAACGGCGTCTCGAACAACGACAACACGTTCCTCAGCCCGATGTACGCCTTCGGCTACACGCCGGCGATCATCAATCTGAACAACCCGACGAACGGCATCTATCCGATCAACACGGTCCTGCAGACGACCGCCGGACAGCCGACGAACCCGTTCGAGACGCTCCGCTACGTGTCGAACGTCGAGGACACGTGGCGCCAGATCGGCAGCGGCACGCTCCGCTTCAACGCCGTCACGACCGACCGGCAGACGCTCGTGTTGCAGGCGAACGGAGGCTTCGACCGCTTCGACGCGTCCGGCAACGTGTACTCGCCGAACTTCCTGCAGTACGAGGCGGCCGACGGCCTCCCGGGCACGACCGTGCAGGCCGAGGCGCTGAGCCGGTTCGTGAACGGCAACCTGAGCGCGGTGCACACCTACACGCCGTCGTCGAGCGGCGTCCTCGGCTTTCTGACGTCGCTCACGACGTCGGCCGGCGCCCAGCGGGAGGAGACGAACCTGAACCGGTACTCGGTGCAGGCCGCCAATCTGATCCCGGGCATCACGAACTTCGATCAGGGCGTCGTCACGCCGACGCAGACGAAGCAGGCCGTGCGCGACCAGGCCTTCTTCCTCAACGAGGACATCCTCGCGTTCAACGAGCGTCTGTCCGTCTCCGGCCGTGTCCGGGCCGAGCGCTCGAGCGCGAACGGTGACCGCGAGAAGTTCTTCTACTGGCCGACCGCCTCGGCGTCGTACCGGTTCGTGAACCTCCTGCCCGGCACCGACGAGATCAAGGTCCGCGCTGCCTACGGCCGCACCGGGAACCGCC
Source organism: uncultured Gemmatimonadaceae bacterium (assembly GCA_963843845.1). GTDB lineage: Bacteria > Gemmatimonadota > Gemmatimonadetes > Gemmatimonadales > Gemmatimonadaceae > Gemmatirosa. The sequence goes on from CAWJMB010000002.1 coordinate 1,423,577, forward strand.
CGAACTACGGCAATCGCGACGTCACGATCGCCGGCCTCGGCCTCATCAGCGGGCGCAACGCGCTCGGCGTGCCGGGATCGATCGGCAACGTGGGGATCGAGCCGGAGAAGATGACCGAGCAGGAGTACGGCGCGGACATCCAGTTCCTCGGCGGCCGCGTCGGCTTCGAGGGGAGCTACTACGATCGGACGATCCGTGACCTGCTCCTCACGAACCCGCTCGCGCCGACGTCGGGCTTCGGCAACCAGATCATCAACGGCGGTGAGCTCAAGTCGACGGGTGTCGAGCTCGCGCTGAACGCGCTGCCGTTCCGCACCCGGAACGCGACGTGGAACTCGCGCATCCAGTTCTACACGAACAAGTCCGAGGTCGTCTCGCTGCCGGTGACGGTCGCCGACTTCGCCGTCGCGAACTCGGGCTTCGGCGCCCAGTACGGCCGCGCCCGCATCGCCCGTGGCTACGAGTCGACGCTGATCTGGGGCAACCGTACGCGCCCGGACTCGACGGTCGTCGACACGGTCATCGCGAACTCGAACCCGGACTTCCAGATGCAGTTCGGGAACGACATCTCGTTCAAGTCGCTGACGCTCAACGTCCTCGTCGACTGGCGCAAGGGCGGGTACGTCTCGAACATGACGCAGAACCTGTTCGACGAAGGGAGCAACAGCTACGACTACGACGAGCCGTCGCCGAAGGCGGGTGTGCCGCTCGGCCAGTATCGCTACTCGCAGTGGAACGCGGGGCGGAACGCGAGTGTCTACATCCAGGACGGGTCGTTCGTGAAGGTGCGTGAGGTCACGCTCGGCTACCAGCTGCCGCTCGGGCTGTCGCGGCGCTTCGGCGCGACCGAAGGCGCGCGCCTGTCGCTCAGCGGCCGCAACCTCTTCACGTTCAGCGACTACTGGAGCCCGGATCCCGAGGTCAACAACTTCGGCAACAACACGGTCGCGCGCTTCGTCGACCTCGCCCCCTACCCCCCGACGCGTCAGTTCTTCTTCAGCGTCGACGTGAGGTTCTGAGCGATGCCCACGCGAACCGACCTTCCTTCTCTGCTCACGATGCGAACTGTTCTCACCCGCGGCGCGGTGGCCGTCGCCGCGGCGGCCGGCCTCGCCGGCTGCTCGGCCGACCGGCTCGTCGTGCCGAACTTCAACAGCCCGACGCCCGAATCCGTCACCGGGGACGTGGCCGCCGCAGTGCCGCTCCTCGCCTCGGGCGTGCTGCGTAACGACCGCGATCAGGCGACGGGCTACGTCCTCGGCGTCGGCATCCTCGGACGCGAGGCGTACAACTACACGCCGACCGAAGGGCGCAACACCACCGGCTGGCTGACGTCCGACGTCAACAACGGCACCAGCTTCGGTGGCGGCTCGCTCTGGGGCGGCTTCTACACGGAGCTGCGCAACGTCTCCAACCTCATCGCTGCGGCGGAGGCGGCGCCGGACGCCGTCTACTCGGCGGCGCAGAAGAACGCGGTGCGCGGGTTCGGGCACACGATGGAGGCGCTCGCGCTGTCCTACATCATCTCGACCCGCCACAACATCGGCGCTCCGGTCATGGTCGATCCCGACCCGGCCATCGCGTCGCCGTTCGTCTCGCGCGACTCGGTCTACAGCTACATCGTCGGCCGGCTCGACCAGGCCAAGACCGAGCTGGCGGGTGCCGGCACGTCGTTCCCGTTCACGCTCCACGAAGGGTTCGCGGGCTTCACGACACCGGCCAACTTCCTGAAGTTCAACCGCGCGATCGCGGCCCGCGTCAACGCCTACCGTGCCTCGCTCGGCACGTCCGGCTGCGGCGCGGCACTCAGCGCGGGGTGCTACAACACGGTGCTGCAGAACCTCGCCGAGTCGTTCATCGACACGACGGGATCGCTGACGGCCGGCCCGTTCCGCCCGTACTCGTCGACGACCAACGACGTCGCGAACGGCATCAGCAACGCGGCGAGCGCGAACGTCGTGCTCCACGCGAAGAGCGACAGCGGCATCCCGACGAAGGCGGACGGAACCCGCGACAATCGCTATACGGCCAAGGTGCTGACGATCGCCCGTAAGGCGGCGCCGAACGCGACGATCGGCGTCGGGACGACGTTCGACTACGCCTCGTACGCCGACCGCGCATCGCCGGTGCCGATCATCCGGAACGAGGAGCTCATCCTCCTCCGCGCCGAGGCCCGCTACTTCACGGGCAACACGGCGGGTGCGCTGAGCGATCTGAACACGATCCGCACGCGGTCGGGCGGCCTCGCTCCGCTCGCCGCGATCCCGTCGACGCAGTCCACGTTCCTCGACGAGCTGCTCACGAACCGCCGTCTCTCGCTGCTGTTCGAGGGACACCGGTGGGTCGACATGCGCCGCTTCGGCCGACTGAACCAGCTGACGATCGACCTGCCCAACCACATCGTCGCCACGCAGCTCCCGGTGCCGCAGGCCGAATGCCTCGTCCGCGCGGTCAGCCCGAACAAGGCGCCTGGCTGCACCTGATCGCGGTCGCAGTGTCCTGAAACGGATCGCGGCGGTCTGGAGAGCATCCCAGACCGCCGCGATTCGTTTTTCAGCTCGTGTCGGTCACAGCATCGAGAGCGGGCTCTCGATCAACCTGCGCAGCGTCTGCAGGAACCTGGCGCCGAGCGCGCCGTCGATGACGCGGTGGTCGCAGCTCAGCGTGACGCGCATGCGCTTGCGCACCTGGATCTCGCCGTCCACGACGACCGGCTTGTCCTCGACCGCTCCGACGGCGAGGATCCCGGCCTCCGGCGGATTGATGATCGCCGTGAACTGGTCGATCCCGAACATGCCGAGGTTCGAGACGGAGAACGTCGAGCCGGTGTACTCGTCGGGCTTGAGCTTCCGCTCGCGCGCGCGTGCGGCCAGCGACTTGACCTCGCTCGAGATCTGGCTGATGCGCTTCCTGTCGGCGTCGAAGATGACCGGCGTGATGAGTCCATCCTCGATCGCGACGGCGACGCCGAGGTGGACGCGTCCGTGCAGGCGGATGCGGTCGCCCATCCATGCCGCGTTGACCTCGGGGTGCATCGAGAGGGCGACGGCGGTCGCCTTGAGCACGATGTCGTTGAACGACACCTTGTACTCGTCGCCCATCGCCGCGAGCTGCTGCCGGAGCTCGGCGGCCTTGCTCATGTCGAACTCGGCCGTGAGGTAGAACGTGGGCACGGGGCCGATCGACTCGCTCAGGCGGCGCGCGATGGTCTTGCGGATCTGCGTGAGCGGGACGTCGCGGAAATCGCTCGAGAGGGCCGCCGCAGACGCCATCGTCGGAGCGTCGGCGCCCTGCGGCGCTGCTGGCTGCGCCTCGGCGGCCTGCGGCTCGGCCGTCGCGGGCCGGGCGGACGGCGAGCCGGGCTGCGCACGGGGACCGCTCGCAACGGCTTCGACATCGCGGCGGATGATCCGGCCGCCAGGACCGGAGCCACGCATCTGCTGCAGCTCCACGCCGGCTTCCGCGGCCATGCGACGCGCGAGCGGCGACGATAGCACCCGCCCTCCGGTGTCGGCGGCGTGTGGCGCCTGCTCGGAAGGGAGCTCATCGTCGCTCGGCACGGACGAGTCTCCACCGGGGCGCGGGCTTCACACCCTCCGGCGAGGGCTGCACGGCTCCCTGAGCGTCCGCGGGCGCTGCGGCGGCTGCGGCTGGCGCCGACGCGTCTGCCTGCGTGTCTGTCGCTGCCGGCGCCGCTGCCGGCGCCGCTGCCGGGCGCCGCTGCCGGCGCCCGCCGCCAGCGCCACCGACGAGCGCATCGATGTTCTCGTCGGCGGCCGCGATGACCGCGATCAACTGCCCGACCGGCGTCGAGTCGCCTTCGTTCACGAGCCGCTTCGCGCAGCACGCCGTCGCCGCGCGCGACGAGCTCCATGATGGCCTTGTCGGTCTCGACCTCGGCGAGCGTGTCGCCGCTCTTGATCGCGTCGCCCTCGTTCTTGAGCCACTTCACGAGGCGCCCTTCCTCCATCGTCGGGGAGAGCGCCTCCATCATCACTTTGGTCGCCATGAGCTGCGTCGCCGAGGGGAAGGGTCAGGTCGCCTGATAGAGGACTTTCTTCACGGCTGCGATCGTCTTCGCCGCGTCGGGCTTCGCCGCCTTCTCGAGGCTCTTCGCGTAGGGCATCGGCACGTCGGCCTGGTGCACGCGGAGCACCGGCGCGTCGAGGTAGTCGAAGCACTCGCGCTGCACGTAATCGACCACCTGCGCGCCGACGCCGGCGAGCTCCCACCCTTCCTCGAGCACCACGCAGCGATTGGTCTTCCGCACGCTGGCGTAGATCGCCTCGGTGTCCATCGGGCGGATCGTGCGCAGGTCGAGCACGTCGGCGCGGATCCCTTCCTTCGCGAGCTGGTCGGCGACGGTCAGCGCGACGAGGATCATCTTGCCGTGCGTGACGATCGTGACGTGGTCCCCTTCGCGCTTGAGCTCGGCCTTGCCGAACGGGATGACGTACTCCTCCTCGGGCACCTCGCCCTTCGTGGTTGTAGAGCATCTCGCCCTTCGAGGAAGCACACCGGGTTGTCGTCGCGGATCGCCGCCTTGAGCAGGCCCTTCGCGTCGTACGGCGTGCCGGGCGCGACGACCTTGAGGCCCGGGATGTGCGCGAGCCAGCTCTCCCACGCCTGCGAGTGCTGCGCCGACAGCTGCAGCGCCGCGCCGTTCGGCCCGCGGAACACGATCGGGACGTTGTACTGGCCGCCCGACATGTAGAGCATCTTCGCGGCGGCGTTCACGACCTGGTCGAGCGCGAGCAGCGCGAAGTTCCACGTCATGAACTCGATGATCGGACGGAGCCCGACCATCGCCGCGCCGACGCCGACGCCGGCGAAGCCGAGCTCCGTGATCGGCGTGTCGACGACGCGCATCTCGCCGAACTCCTGGAGGAGCCCCTTCGAGACCTTGTAGGCGCCCTGGTAGACGCCGACTTCCTCGCCCATGAGGAAGACGCGGTCGTCGCGCTGCATCTCTTCGCTCAGCGCCTGGTTCAGCGCGTCGCGGTAGGTGATGACTGGCATCGCTCGGTATCCCGGGGCTCAGGAGGTCGTGTCGACGAGCACGTCTTCGTAGAGCGCCTCGAGCGGCGGCTCCGGGCTCTGGTCGGCGAAGTCCCAGGCGTCCTGACGACGGCCTTGATCTCGTCGTCGAGCGCGCTGCACCTCCTCCTGCGAGATCTCGCCGTGCTCCTGCATGTGCGCGCGCAGCAGCGCGATCGGGTCGCGCTTGAGGTACTCGTCGAGCTCCGCCTTCGAGCGGTAGGTGCCGCTCACCGCGTCGGACATCGAGTGGCCCATGAAGCGGTAGGTGCGGACGTCGAGCAGCGTCGGCAGCTGCTCGCGCCGCGCGCGCTCGATCGCCTCGCCCACCGTCTTCCGGACGGCGAAGACGTCCTGCCCGTCGCAGAACGCGCGGTCCATGTTGTACGCGGCGCCGCGCTCGTGGATGTCGTGGATCGAGCTCGCCCGCTCGAGCGCCGTGCCCATGCCGTAGCGGTTGTTCTCGATGATGAACACGCACGGCAGCTTCCAGAGCGCGGCCATGTTCAGCGCCTCGTGGAACGCGCCGGTGTTGACGACCGACTCGCCCATGAAGCAGATGATGACCTGATCGCCGCCGCGATACTTGATCGCGAAGCCGACGCCGGCCGCGAGCGGCACGTGTCCCGCCGACGATGCCGTGGCCGCCGAGGAAGTTGGCGTTCCGGTCGAACATGTGCATCGAGCCGCCCTTGCCGCGCGCGCAGCCGTCGATGCGGCCGAACAGCTCCGCCATCACCGCGCGCGGCGTCATGCCGCGGGCGAGCGCCTGGCCGTGGTCGCGGTAGGTCGTGATGACGTAGTCGTCGGCACGCAGCAGGGAGAGGGCGCCGGTGCTCACCGCCTCCTGCCCGATGTACAGGTGGCAGAAGCCGCCGATCTTGCCGATCGCGTACGCCTCGGCGCAGCGCTCCTCGAAGCGGCGCTGGAGCAGCATCGAGCGGAGGAGCTCGCGGTTCAGCGCGGCATCGGACGCGGGCGGCGGCGGGGCGCCGTCTTTCTTTTTCGCCATGGGGAGATCCGGGGGTCGGGGCTACCGGGGATCGGACTGTCTAGACGGTCGCGGCCTGCGCGGCCTGCACCTGTTCCCAGGCGTGATAGCTCGAGCGCACGAGCGGCGCGCTCTCGACGTGCTTGAAGCCCATCGCGAGCCCGGCGTCGCGGAACGCGCGGAACTCGTCGGGCGTGACGTAGCGGTCGAGCGCGACGTGCGAGTCGGACGGACGGAGGTACTGGCCGAGCGTCAGGATGTCGACGTCGACGGCGCGGAGGTCGTGCATGACCGCCAGCACTTCCTCGTTCGTCTCGCTCATGCCGAGGATCAGGCCCGTCTTCGTGGGGATGTGCGGCGCGATCCGCTTGGACGTGCGGAAGATCTCCATCACGCGCGCGTAGCGGCCGCCCGGGCGACACTTCTTGTACAGGCGCGGAACGGTCTCGGTGTTGTGATTGTAGATGTCGGGCTCCGCGTCGAGCACGGCCCGGATCGACTCCTCGTTCCCCTGGAAGTCGGGCACGAGCACTTCGACCGACGTCTCCGGCATCCGGCGCTTGATCTGTCGGATCGTTTCGGCGAACGCCCAGGCACCGAAGTCGGGGAGGTCGTCGCGATCGACCGAGGTCAGCACGACGTGGCGCAGCCCCATCTCGGCGCACGCTTCGGCGACGCGCTCGGGCTCGGCCGGGTCGAACCTCGGCGGCCGGCCGTGCGCGACAGCGCAGTACGCACAGTTCCGCGTGCACACGTCGCCGAGGATCATGAAGGTGGCAGTGCCGTGCTCCCAACACTCGCCGACGTTCGGGCAGCGCGCCTCCTCGCAGACCGTGTGCAGGTCGAGGTCGCGCATCAGTTGCTTCAGGCGGAGGTAGTTCGGGCCGCCCGGCGCTTTCACCTTCAGCCACGACGGCTTGCGCTCGGGGAGCGGGGCCGCGCGGTGGCGTCCCATGATCTGGTAGAACGTGTCGGCCATCTCGATCCGCGGTACGAGTGCGCTGCCTCTCGCGGCGGAATCTAGGAACAGAAAGCGTCGACCGGTAGCGAACCGTAACCCTCTACGGAGACTTTGAACGGTAGCAGCGTGGCGGATGGCAGTTGAAACCGCCCTGTCGTCGGTCTCGTACGCGATGGCAGCCCCGATCGAGAGATTCCATGCTGCGTACTGTCTTCACCATCGGCCTCTTCGCCGTCCTCGGCCTGCTCGCGCTGAAGCTGGTCTTCGGCATCTTCGGGCCGATCCTCGCTCTGTTCATCTTCCTACTCGTGCTCGCCGCGAAGATCGCCTTCTTCGGCGTGCTGATCTATCTCGTCATCCGCGTCCTCAGCCCGAACACCGCACAGAAGATTCGCGACCGCTGGTCGGGACGCTCCTTCTGACCGCGCTCGGGCGCTGACGCCGAAGGGGGAGGAGACCATCATCGTCTCCTCCCCCTTCTCGCGTTCGGTACCCGACGCTCACCCGCCGTCGTCGCCGGACGGCGCGGGGGGTGGGGTGTCGGTCGGCGCCGCCGCTTCACCCGACGTCTCGCTCTCCGCACCCGGACGACTCCCACGCCGTCGACCGCGACGGGACCGGCGCGCGCGCGGCGGTCCGGCGCCCGAGTCGTCGCCGACGCCGGCGCCCTCGTCGTCGCCGAGTCCATCAACGCCGTCGGCCGTTGGATCCGAATCGGATCGCGCGGGCTTCGGTCGCCCCGTCGCCGGTCGCTCGGTCGTTCCGCGCTCACTCGACACGTCGGCGGAAACGTCGCCGGCCGCATCGCCGGCCGCGTCGCCGGCAGCGTCGCCGCCTCCGTGGTCAGCCGGGCGCCGCCGCTTCCGGCCACGGCGGCTCCGCCGGGCGCGAACCTCCAGGCCGTCTCCAAGCTCACCTGAGTCGCTCTGCTCGCCGACGAGCTCGTGTCCGCCATGGGGTGGTGAGGCTTGAGCTGACAGCTCCGCGACACCATCCTGCGTGCCGCTGGCGTCGGCTGACTCGCTCGCGAGCGCGTCGGGTCGCGAGCCGCGTTTCTTTCGGCGCGACCGCGAGCGGCGGCGAGACGCCTCGGACGTGGCGTCCGGCGACGACCCCTCCAACGAGTCGGGTTCGGCAGGCGAGCGCTCGGCCCGCGGGCTCGCCGGCACTGCGTCGGTTCCGTCCATCGCGAGCGTGAGGCCGGGTCGTTCGTCGCGCGGGCGCCGTTCGCGCCGCTCCTTCCGTTCGGTCCGTTCGGTTGTGTTCGTCGCGGTCTCGCCGCGCACCGCTCCGTCCGCGTGGCTTCGCCCCTGCGTCGGGCGCGCCGGTCGACTCGACGACCTCCGCCTGCCCCGTCGAGCGGGCACCGAGGGGTGAGCTCGAGGCGGGCGTCGCCGTCACCCGGGTCGCGATCGGCCCACCGGGGAGCGTGCCGCCGCGCGCGCGCCACGCGAACCGGGCGAGCGTCCACGCATCAGCGAGCGGACGGATGCGCGACAGTCGCGCCCGCGCGTCGTAGCGCGGCGTGACGGCGATGCTCTCGACGCGGCGCACGTGCGGGCGGAGCGCCAGGAGCAGCTCGGCGTTCGCCGATGCGGTGTCGGGGGCAGAGAGCAGTGGACGATCGCCCCGTTCGCGAAGCAGATCGCGTACGGCGGCGATGCGGATGAGCCGGTAGGTGCTCGTCAGCTCCGCGACACCATCGAGCTTGAGGAACGGGCGGAGCGCCCACCGCGCCGCGCGCCCGAAGCGACGTGCCGGCGTCGGATCACTCTCCGCGAACTGGCGCTCGGTGACGACCACGTCTGCGCCGCCCTCGAACCGCTTCAGCAGATCGGGGATGTCTTCGGGGCGGTCGGTGAAATCGCCCTGCATGAGCACCATCGCGTCGCGCCGGGGGTACGGCGTGCGCTCGGCGACGTAGCGGGCGAGCTGATCGACGGCGTAGGCGTAGCCCTGCCGGCGCGCGCCGCGGAGCACGGTGAGCGGCACGACGCGCTCGTAGGGCTCCAGCACCTCGGGCGTGACGTCGGTGCTGCCGTCGTCGTAGACGACGATCTCGTACTCGCGCGTGAGCTCTTGGAGGGCGCTGCGAATGCGCCAGAGCAGTACGCCGATCGTCGGCGCTTCGTCGTGAACGGGAATGCAGATGTAGAGCACGAATGTCGGGCGGGAGCGCGGGAACGACGCGCGCGAAAGCTACCCGTACTGCCGGGGGCGCCGCCACGCCCGGAGACGCTGCCGACCGGCGGCACGACGGCCGCGACGCTGCCGCGCATCGCGCGGTTGCGAGCGTCGACGACCGACCGGTAACATCCGCCACACCCACGCTGTGCTCGCCACGTATCGCCCTCGACTCCGGCCATGTTCGACCAACTGCGCGCCTCGATCCGCACGCTGCTCGACAACGCCACCCCGCCGGCCGACCGCCGCGAGACGGTGTACGCGTTGAAGGAGGCGCTCGTGCACGCGAGGCTCGGCGTCGGCGATCTCAGAACGGCCGTCGCCGAGGCCCGCGCGCGTGCCGAGGCCGGACGGGCGGAGCTCGACACGATCCGGCGGCGGAAGGCGCTCGCTGCCGGAATCCACGACGCCGAGACGGTGACGGTCGCCGAGCGGTTCGAAGCGCTGCAGGCCGAGCGCGTCGAAGTGCTCGGCCGAAAGCTGGACGCACAGGAGCGTGAGTTGGCGCTCGCCGAACGCGAGCTCGCCGAGATGAGCGCCGATTTCCGGCGTGCCGTCTCGGGAATCGACCGTGGTGCGCCGGCGATGGGCGGCGACCCACACCAGCACGCGGCGAACGCGGAAGTCGACGCGCTGCTCGGCGACGACGACGGAATGGACCGCGAGCGGCGCGCCGCGGCACGTGCGCAGCGCTCCTCGGATGCCGACGCGCGGCTGGCCGAGCTGAAACGGCGGATGGGGAAGTGAGGCGACGGGCAGTCCGCCGCCGCGTCGCGGTCGGCGTCGTCGGATTGACCGCGTCGCACGCTGGCGCGGTGCGAGCGCAGAGTCAGGACAGCGTGCCGCGCCGCACGCCGATCGAGTGCAGCGGGCAGCGCGTGAGCGACGTCGTGGTCCTGACGCAGTCGCCCTACGCGAGCGCCATGCTGCGCCGCGTCGCGTTCGTCGAGCGGACCGTCCGCAAGCTCCACGCGACGACGCGCCCCGAGATCATCGAGCGCTTCCTGTTGCTGAGACGGGGCGACCGGTGCGACGAGCTGCGGCGCTCCGAGAGCGAGCGCATCCTGCGCACGCAGCCCTATCTCGTCGACGCGCGGATCACGCCGTACCCGGACGGACGCGGTGGCGTGATTCTCCAGGTCGAGACACGCGACGAGTTCTCGACGATCATCGCCGCCGCGGTCCGCACGCGGGCGCCGATCGTGACCGTGCTGCGGCTCGGCGAGGCGAATCTCGCCGGACGGGCGGTGTACGTGTCCGGACTGTGGCGCGACAACGGCCCCGCCTATCGCGACGGCTACGCGGTCCGGCTGACGGACTACCAGTTCATGCGCCGGCCGTACCAGCTGAACGCCTTCGCCGAGCGACGGCGGGTCGGCGAGGCGTGGTGGGCCGACCTCACGCACCCGTACTACACGGACCTGCAGCGCGTCGCGTGGCGTGCGGTCGTCGGCAACAGCAACGAGTTCCTCGAGCTCACCCGACCGCACACCCGTCCGAACGCCCTGTTCTATCGACTCGGCTACGCGTCGGTCGGCGCCGTGGGACGGATCGGGGTGCCGGGGCGACTCAGCCTCTTCGGCGTGTCGATGTCGACGGAGCAGGTGAGCGCGGAGGCGCGTGTGCGCGTGCTCACCGATTCGGGCGTGGTGCCGGACGCCGGGCCGCCGCTCGGCTTCGCTCCGCGCGCGCGCTACCAGGATCAGCAGTCGACACGGCTCAACATGCTCTGGGGCGTGCGCAACGTGCGCTTCCTGGGCGCGACGGGGTTCGACGCGTTGACCGGCCGGCAGGACGTGCGGCGCGGCTTCCAGGTGGGGACCGTGTTCGGCCGCGGGCTCGCCGCGTTCGGCTCGCGCGACGACGACCTGTTCGTCGGGGCGGACGCGTACGTCGGCATGGGGAGCGCGCAGTCGTTCCTCGCCGGAACGGTGAAGGCGGAAGGGCGTCTCGACTACAACACGGACCGGTGGGAAGGCGTCGTCGTGTCGGGGCGCGCCGCATGGTATGTCGTGCCCGGGGCGCGCGTCCGGACGATCGCGAGCACGGAGTACGCCGGCGGCTGGCGCCCGCGCGTGCCGATGCAGTTCGCGTTGGGGGCGGTCGACGGCGGGGTGCGCGGCTACCGCGACGCACTCGTCGCGGGCGGGCAGCGGGTCGTGACGCGGCTCGAGCAGCGCGTGGTGGTCGGCGCGCCGTTCGGTCTCGGCGACGTCGGCGTCGCGCTGTTCGGCGACGCGGGGCGGACGTTCGCGAGCGACGCGCCCTACGGAGTGACGTCGCCGATGCGCGCCTCGGTCGGCGTCGGCCTGCTCGGGGCGTTTCCCCCGCGATCGCGGCGGCTGTTCCGCGTCGACGTGGCGGTTCCGTTGACGCGGGAGCCAGGGGCGAACCGATTTCAACTGCTCGTGTCGAGTCGGGATCTGACGAGGTCGTTCTGGCGCGAGCCGCGGGACGTGGAGCGCGGGCGGGAGCAGGCGGTGAACGCGTCGATCTTCAACTGGCCGACGCCGCGCTGATCGCCGTCAGGCGCGCGTCGGCGACGTGGCCATCATCTGTCGGATCGGCACGATCAGCGCCGCGATGATCGCCGCGGACACGAACAGCGCGACCGTCGTCCACGTGAACAGCGCGGGCGTCTGCTCGAGCTTCTCCGGGTCGACCCGCCCGCCGACCAGCCCGGCGATCAGGTTGCCGACCGACGTCGCGAGGAACCAGACGCCCATCATCTGCCCGACGAACTTGCGCGGCGCGAGCTTCGTCATCGACGACAGGCCGACGGGGCTGATCGACAGCTCACCGAACGTCTGGAAGAGGTAGCTCACGATGAGCCACCACGGCGAGACCTTCAGCGTGCCGCCGCTCTCGACGAGCGCGTTCGCCGCGATGATCATGATGCCGAACCCGAGCCCCGTGATCGCGAGTCCGAAGGCGAACTTCGCGGGGCTCGACAGATCGATGCCGCGCCGGGCGAGCCCGAGCCAGAGCGCCGCGAACACCGGCGCGAAGATGATGATGAACGCCGAGTTCACCGACTGGAACGCGGTCGCCGGCACGTCGATGCCGAACATGCGGCGGTCGGTGAAGTCGCGCGCGAACAGGTTGAGCGACGTCGGTGCCTGCTCGAACGCGGCCCAGAAGACGGCGGCGAAGACGAACAGGACGAACACGACGGCGATGCGCTTCTTCTCGTCGCCGTTCAGCCCCGCGCCCAGGAACAGGTAGCCGAAGTAGAGCACGGCGATCGAGCCGAGGATCACGGTCATGCTGCGCGCGATCGTCGGGGCGTCGATCGTCACGACGCCGACCGCCGCGAGCACGACCGCGAGCGCGAGCAGCCCGAGCCCGGCGGCGAGCGCGACGGTCCCACGGCGGCGCTGTCGCGCGTCGGTCGCCGGGTCGGGGTGGCGCGACCGCTCGCTGCCTAACGATCCGAGCGTGCGAGGGGAGAAGACGCTGAACGTCAGCAGGCCGACGAACATCCCGATCCCTGCGACGCCGAACCCCCAGTGCCAGCTCACGTTCTCCCCGAGCGCGCCCGCGACGAGCTGACCGAGGAACGCGCCGAGGTTGATCCCCATGTAGAAGATCGAGAAGCCGGCGTCGCGGCGCGCGCCCCCCTCCGGGTACAGATCGCCGACCATCGCCGAGATGTTCGGCTTGAGGAGGCCGGTGCCGAGCACGATGAGGATGAGCCCGACGAAGAACGGCGTCTTGCTCACCGCGAACCCCGAGAGCCCGATCGACAGGTGGCCGAGGGTGATGAGCACCGCGCCGATGAGCACCGCGCGCCGCAGGCCGAAGAGCCGATCGGCGACCCATCCCCCCGGGAGCGACGAGAGGTAGACGCTCGCCGCGTAGATGCCGACGATCGGCGCCGCCTGCTCGCGCGCGAAGCCGAAGCCGCCGTCGGTGATCGCCGCCGTCATGAAGAGGATGAGCAGCGGGCGGATCCCATAGAACGAGAACCGCTCCCACATCTCGGTCGTGAACAGCGTCGCGAGCCCGCGCGGGTGACCGAAGAAGCCGCGGTCGGGAACGCCCGGCGGGAGATCGGTCGTCGTCGCGCCGATCTGGTCGCGCCGCGTCGGGCGCTCGGGAACCGTTGCGCTCACGGAGAGGGGGCTTGAGGATGTGGGATGGTCGACGGCTGCTTGATGCACGCCGCCCAGTGCCCGGGTCGCTTCTCTTCGAGCGGCGGCACGATCTGCGTGCACGCCGCGTCTTTCGCCGGATGGAAGCAGCGAGGATGGAAGACGCAGCCGCTCGGCGGGTTCGCCGGCGAGGGCGGGTCCCCCTGGAGCACGATCCGCTGGCGCCGGCCACCCGGCTTCGGCACCGGAATCGCCGAGAGCAGCGCCTGCGTGTAGGGCATGAGCGGCTCACGGTAGAGCGCTTCCGCCGTCGTGATCTCGACGATCCGGCCGAGGTACATGACGGCGACGCGATCGGCGACGTGCTCGACGACGCTCAGGTCGTGCGCGATGAAGAGATACGAGAGGCCCCGTTCGCGCTGTAAGTCGCGCAGCAGATTGATCACCTGCGCCTGTACCGAGACGTCGAGCGCCGAGACCGGCTCGTCGCAGACGATGAGCTGCGGCTCGACGGCGAGCGCCCGCGCGATACCCACGCGCTGCCGCTGGCCGCCCGAGAACTCGTGCGGGTAGCGCGACGCGTACTCGGGGCGGAGGCCCACTTCGTCGAGCAGCTCGCGCACGCGGCGGTCGGCCGCGGCGCCCTCGGCGAGCTCGTGGATGGTGAGGCCCTCGCGCACCGTCGCCCCGATCGTCATGCGCGGGTTCAGCGAGGAGAACGGATCCTGGAAGATGATCTGCATGCGCCGCCGCATCCGGCGCAGGTCGCCCGAGCCCAACGTCAGCACGTCCACGCCGCCGAAGCGGACGGAGCCGCTCGTCGGCTCGATGAGGCGGAGGATGCAGCGTCCGGTCGTCGTCTTGCCGCAGCCGCTCTCTCCGACGACGCCGAGCGTCTCGCCGGGCATGACATCGAACGACACGCCCTGGACGGCGCGGACCGCGCCGCCCGCGCGGCCGAAGAACCCCTTCCTGATCGGGAAGTGCTTCGCGAGGTCGCGGACCTCGAGCAGCGGCGCGGTCGCGTTCGGCAGAGTCGATCGGTCGGCCGTCATACGGACTGCTGGAGCGCGAGCGGAAGATGGCGGCCGGCGCGGCGCTCGGGCTCGACGGCGAGGTGGCAGCGCGACACGTGGCCGTCGCCGACCGCGTACAGCGGCGGGTGCTCGGCGACGCACCGCTCCCAGGCGTACGGGCAGCGGTCGTGGAAGCGGCAGCCGGCGGGCCACGCCGTGGCCGGCGGCACCGTTCCCGGAATGACGTTCAGGCGTTCGGCGCCGCCGCCGAGCTGCGGCATGGCGGCGAGCAGCCCTTCGGTGTAGGGGTGGTGCGGGGCATCGAACAGCGTCGCCACGTCCGCCTGCTCGACGACCTCGCCGGCGTACATCACGACGACGCGCCGCGCGATCTCCGCGATGACGCCGAGGTCGTGCGTGATCATGACGATCGCCGTGCCCAACCGCGCCTGCAGGTCGGCGAGCAGCTCGAGGATCTGCGCCTGGATCGTGACGTCGAGCGCCGTGGTGGGCTCGTCGGCGAGGACGACGGCGGGGCTCAGCACGAGCGCCATGGCGATCATCACGCGCTGGCGCATCCCCCCTGAGAGCTGATGCGGGTAGTCGGTCGCGCGGCGGGCGGCGTCGGGGATGCCGACCTGCTCGAGCATCGCGACGGCGCGCGCCCACGCCTCCTTGCGCGAGCCCTTGCCGTGCACGCGGACGACCTCCGCGATCTGGTCGCCGACGGTGAACACCGGGTTCAGCGCCGTCATCGGCTCCTGAAAGATCATCGATACCCTGTCGCCGCGAACGGCGCGCAGGTCGCGGTCCGAGAGCGCGAGGAGGTCGCGGTCCTCGAACAGAATGCGGCTGCCGCTCTCGATGACGCCGGGGGGGCGGATGAGGCGCAGCACCGAGAGCGCGGTGACCGACTTGCCGCACCCGCTCTCGCCGACGAGTCCGATCGTCTCCCCCGGGAGCACGTCGAACGACACGCCGTCGACGGAGCGTGCGACGCCGGCGCTCGTGTGAAAGGACGTGCGGAGGTCGCGGACGGAGAGGATCGGTGCGGTCACGGCGAAGAAGTTAGAGCTCGCGCGGGTCGAGCGCATCGCGCAGGGCGTCGCCGAGGACGTTGACGGCGAGCACGGTGAGGATGACGAGCATCGCCGGCGCCGCCGTCGTCCACCAGGCGCCAGGGAGCGTCTCGAAGCCGTCCTGCATGATGCTCCCCCAGCTCGCCTGCGGCGGGGCGATCCCCAGACCGAGGTACGAGAGCCCGGCCTCGAGGGCGATGACGTTCGCCACGGCGAGCGTCGTCGTCACGAGCAGGAGCGGCACGAGCTGGGGCACGATGTGGCGACGCAGGATCGACACGCCGGGGGTGCCCAACGCGCGCGCGGCGTGGACGTAGTCGCGCTCGCGCAGCACGCGCGTCTGGTCACGCGCGAGGCGGCTCGTCGCGAACCAGCCCGTGGCGGCGAGGAGCACCACGAGCGTCGGGATCTGCACGCGTCCCCAGAGCGCGACGACCGCGAGGAGCAGCAGCACGCGGGGAATGCCGAGGCACACGTCGACGGCCCGCATCAGCGCCGTGTCGACCGCGCCGCCGACCCAGCCGGCGAGGGCGCCGTACGCCGTCCCCACCGTCGACGCGAGGAGCGCCGAGGCGACGCCGATGCCGAGCGAGACGCGCGCGCCGTACAGCACGCGGCTGAGCACGTCGCGGCTGAACGAGTCGGTGCCTAACGGATGCGCCAGCGTCGGCGGCCGGTTCCTGAGCGCGACGATGTCGAGCTGCGCGTTCGGGTCGAACGCGGCGAGCCACGGCGCGGCCACCGCGACCAGCGTGAGCACGCCGAGCACGGCGAGGGCGACGAGGGCGACGGGGTCGCGTCGCAGGCGCACGAGCAGGACGTTCACCGCGTGCTCATCCGGCGTCGCGAACGCGCGGGTCGAGCCGCGCATGCAGCAGCTCGGCCAGGATCGCGCCGAACGTCACGGCAGCGCTGCCGAGGATGACGACGCCGCTCACCAGCGGATAGTCGCGGCCCTTCACTGCGCCGACGGCGAGCAACCCCATGCCGTTCCACGAGAACACCGACTCGATGAACACGACGCCCCCGACGACGGCCGGGAGCGCGAGCCCGGCGAGGGTGACGACGGGGAGCAGCGCATTGCGGAGCGCGTGGTGGCGCAGCACGGCGCGGTCCGGAACGCCCTTCGCGCGCGCCGTGCGGAGGTAGTCCTCGCGCGCGACTTCGAGCAGCGCGGCGCGCTGGTGGCGCGAGACGACGGCCATGAGGCCCAGCGCGAGCGTGAGCGCCGGGAGCGCGAGGTGCCGCAGGCGGTCGACGACGCGCTCGCCGAACGTGAGGTAGTCGTAGGTGTCCGTCGTGATCGTGCCCGACGACGGAAGCCAGCGGAGCACGACCGCGAGTGGTACGACCAGCGCGACGGCGAGCCAGAAGTCGGGGACCGAGAAGAAGAACACGGCGACCGCGCCGACGGCGCGGTCGAGCGCGCGACCGCCCGACGTGCCGCGCGCGCGCCACGCGGCCTGCGCGACCCCCGACGCGATGCCGAACGCGAAGCCGAGCGCGAGCGCGGTGCCGACGAGGAGCAGCGTGTTCGGCAGCGCGCCGAGCAGCGCGTCGGTCACGGGTCGGTTCGCGGAGAACGAGTAGCCGAGGTTCCCGCGCGCGACCCCGGCGACCCACCGCACGTACTGTTCGGCGAGCGGGCGGTCGAGCCCGTAGAACGCGCGCCAGTACGTGCGCGTGCTCTCCGGAATGGTGTCGGCGCCCAACGCGGCGGAGACCGGATCGCCCGGCGCGAGGTGCAGCAGCACGAACGCCGCCGTCGCGGCGACCGCGACGACGAGCAGACCTTGGAGGAGTCGTCGCGCGACGAAGCCGACCAATTACGGAACGCTCCAGTCGGCGAGGTGGGCCCACCACGCGTCGGCGCGGAAGCCGGCGACCTGGATGCGGCGATGCACGCCGGCGACGAGACGCGGCTCGAAGAGCCAGATCGCCGGCGCGTCGTCGGTGATCGTCTGGTAGGCGTGCAGCCAGGCGCGCCGGCTCGCGGCGCGGTCGTAGGCGCCTAACGCGCTGTCGACCTGTGCGTCGAACGTCGGGCTCTCGTAGGCGCCGAAGTTCGAGCCCCCGGGGCGCGCACCCAACGAGCCCCACGTCTGCACGATCCCCCCCTGACTCGGCTCCGTCTGCCAGCCGCCCAACGCGGCGTCGAAGTCGCGCCCCCGCTGCCGCTCGGCGAAGGTGGCGATCGGGAGCGACTCGATCGTGACGTCGGCGCCGACGACGCGAAGCTGATCCCGGAGCGCGGCGGCCATCCGCTGCCGCGCGGGGCTCGACGAGGCGATGAGCAGCGTGAACGCGAGGCGCGTCCCGCCGCGGGCGCGGACGCCGTCGCCCGCGTCGCGCCAGCCGAGCGAGTCGAGCATCGCGCGCGCGCGGGCGACGTCGGACGGCAGCGGGCGCAGCGACTGCCAGTCCGGGAACAGCGCGCGCGTGACGGGACCGACGCCGACGAGCGCGAGCGAGTCGTACGCGCTGGTGACGAGCCGACCGCGGTCGACGGCCGTGGTGAGCGCGCGGCGCAGCGCGCGGTCGGCGAACAGCCGGTGCGGCCCGCCGCCGCCGTTCGGGTCGCGCAGGTTGAACTGCACGAAGCCGTAGTCGAGCGACGGGTAGAAGACGAGCCGCAGCGTGCGATTCCGCGCGAGCTGCCCGAGGTACTCGGGGCGCATCGCGTCGAGCACGTCGGCGGTGCCGTTCACGAGGTTGATCGTCGCCGCCCCCATGTCGGACGCGACGAGCCACGTGAGGCGATCGAGGCGCGCCCGTCCTCGGTAATTCTCCTCGTCGGACTCGAGCTCGATGCGCGCGCGCGGCGTCCAGCGTCTGAAGCGAAAGCGTCCACTGCCGATCGGCGCGCGCGAGAACGGCGACGCGCCGAGGCGGTCGCGCGGGATGCCGCGCAGCAGGTGCGCCGGGAGGACGTAGAGCTCGTACGTCGCGTCGAAGAACTGCTGCGGCGTGCGACGCTTGTACCAGAACGTCACCGAGACCGAGTCGGCGGCCGTGACCGAGTCGATGTTCGCGAGCAGCGCGGCGGTCGGCGATCCGACCGCCGGGTCGGTGTAGACCTCGAAGCTGAACCGCACGTCGGCCGCGGTGACGGGGATGTCGTCGTGCCACCGCGCCGTCGGGTCGAGGGTGAACGTGATCGACAGCGAGTCGGGCGCCCACGTCCACCGACGCGCGAGGCGCGGGGTGAAGCCGGCGTCGCCGATCGTATTCAGGGAGTCGCCGATGTCGGCGAGGCGGTCGAAGAGCTGGCCGACGATCGCGTTGCCGGGCGCGCCGCTGACGAGCGGCGGGAAGAGCGTCGCCGGCTCGGTCGCGGTCGAGACGACGACCGAGCCGCCGGTCCGGGCGCGACCATCCGAGCCGCCCCCGGAATCCGAGCAGGCGAGCACGAGCGCGACGACCGCGGACGCGACGAGCGCGAATCCGGCCGGACGAAGGGAGCGAGACGAGTTCACGAGCACGAGACGAACGAGAGACGCAGGCGTCAGCGAGCGGGAAGGGTCGGGAAGGGTCGCGAAGGGTACGGCAGCGGTCAGCGTCGCCAGGTCCATGCCGGATCGCGGTAGCGATCGCGTGCGGCGCGCATCGTCGCGCACAATCTGTCGTCGAGGGCGAGCGGTGTGGGTCGTGCGCCCTCGATCGCCGCGATCGCCTCGCCGATCGCGTCGGCCACCTCGCGCAGCGCCGGCGCGCGGCCGAGGAGCGCGCGGAGCGTGGCCGGGGCGGGAATGGAGAGCGCGGGCGTCGTCGACAGCGACGCGACGAGCGACTGGTCGTCGTCGATCAGGATCGAGCCGTGCTGCAGGAGCGCGCCATCGTGCTGCCACTGGGCGCTGCCGACGAGCTTCGCGACGCGGTCGTCGACGTCCACCACGAGCTCGCCGCCGGTCGGTGTCTCGAAGCAGGGGCTCGCCTCGGGGCGCGGCGCGCGCGCCGTCGGCACCGCCTCGCGCGCGCCGGCGCCGAGCGAGCGGAGCGCGGCGACGAGCCAGCGATTGATGCGGGCGTACGCCACCGCGAGCGGCGCCCCGGCGGGTGCGAGCGCGCCGATCGGTGCGGCGACCGCGTAGGTGATCTCGCGGTGGTGGAGGACGGCACGCCCGCCGGTCGGGCGCCGCACGACGGCGAGGCCATGCGCGGCGAGCGTCTCCGGCGCGTAGAGCCCGGCCGCGCGCTGGTTCCGGCCGAACGACAGCGTCGGCGCCGACCAGGCATAGACGCGGACGACGCACTCGGCGGTGTCGCGCGCGTGTGTCATGAGCGCGTCGTCGAGCGCCATGTTGTCGGCGCCGTCGCGCGCGGCGGTCACGAGGAGTCGGAACGGCGGCAGCGGTCGCACGCGAGGAAGCTACCGGCGCTCTGCGAGCGGAGAAACCATCGGCGCGCCGGTTAGCTTTACCGGTTGAACCCTTCCGGCCTTCGCTCCTTTCGCATGACGACGATACAGCCGACCGCCACGCCCATCGCGACCGATACCTTCGTTCGCCGCCACATCGGCCCCGACGCCCCCGAGCAGCAGGCGATGCTCGCGGCGCTCGGCTACGACTCGCTCGACGCGTTCATCGACGCGGTCGTGCCAGAGCGGATCCGGCTGCGGCAGCCGCTCTCGATCGGGCCGGCGCGCACGGAGCACGACGTGCTCGACGAGATCCGCGGCCTGTCGAAGCGCAACCAGATCTGGCGCTCGTTCATCGGCATGGGCTACTCGGCGACGCTCACCCCGCCGGTGATCCAGCGCAACGTGCTCGAGAATCCGGGCTGGTACACGGCCTACACGCCCTATCAGGCGGAGATCGCGCAGGGGCGGCTGGAAGCGCTGCTGAACTTCCAGACGATGGTGGGCGACCTGACCGGACTGCCGATCGCCAACGCGTCGCTGCTCGACGAGGGGACGGCGGCGGCCGAGGCGATGGCGATGAGCTACGCGCTGCGCGGCAAGCCGGGCAAGGAAGACGTATCTTCATCGCGAGCGACTGCCACCCGCAGACGATCGCCGTGGTGCGGACGCGCGCCGAGGCGCGCGGCGTCGCCGTGGTCGTCGGCGACGCGCGGACGTACGAGTTCGGCGCCGAACGTGTTCGGCGCGCTGATCCAGTATCCGGCGACCGACGGCGCGCGTCGCCGACTATCGCGAGTTCTGCGAGCGCGCGCACGCAGCGGGCGCGCTCGTGACCGCGGCGACCGACCTGCTGGCGCTGACGCTGCTCACGCCGCCGGGCGAGTGGGGCGCCGACATCGCGGTCGGCAACTCGCAGCGCTTCGGCGTGCCGTTGGGCTACGGCGGCCCGCACGCGGCGTTCTTCGCGACGCAGGACGAGTTCAAGCGCCAGATCCCGGGCCGCATCATCGGCGTGTCGCGCGACGCGGACGGCAAGGCCGGCGCTGCGCATGGCGCTGCAGACGCGCGAGCAGCACATCCGTCGCGAGAAGGCGACGAGCAACGTCTGCACGGCGCAGGTGCTGCTCGCGGTCATCGCCGGGATGTACGCCGTGTGGCACGGGCCCGGAGGGGCTCGTGCGCATCGCCGAGCGCGTGCACGGCCACGCGGCGCGCCTCGCCGCCGCGCTCGAGCGGCTCGGGCTGCACGTGCGCCACGACGACTACTTCGACACGCTCGCCGTCGACGTCGGCGCGCACGGCGGTCGAGGACATCGTCGCCGCGGCGAGCGCGCGGCAGATCAACCTGCGCGTGCTCGAGCCGGGCGTGCTCTGCGTCGCGCTCGACGAGCGGACGAGCGCGGCGGACGTCGCGGATCTCGTCGCCGTGCTTCAACGGCGACGAAGCGCCCGCGTGCGGAGCTCGACGAGGTGTCGACCGACGCGCGCTACGACGAGCGCTTCAAGCGCACGAGCACGTTCCTCACGCACCCCGTCTTCAACACGCACCACTCCGAGACCGAGATGCTGCGCTACATGCGCACGCTCGAGAGCCGGGACCTGTCGCTGGTGCACTCGATGATCCCGCTCGGCTGCTGCACGATGAAGCTGAACGCGACGGCGGAGATGATCCCGGTCACGTGGCCGGAGTTCGGCGCAGATGCACCCGTTCGCGCCGGCGCGAGCAGGCCGCAGGGTACGCGCGAGCTGTTCCGCGGCTCGAGCACGACCTCGCCGAGATCACCGGGCTTCGCCGGCGGTGTCGCTGCAGCCGAACGCCGGCTCGCAGGGCGAGTACGCGGGGCTGCTCGTCATCCGCCGCTACCACGAGGCGCGCGGCGAGGGGCATCGCAACGTCTGCCTGATCCCGCAGAGCGCGCACGGCACGAACCCGGCGAGCGCGGTGATGGCCGGCATACAAGGTCGTCGTCGTCGGCACGGCCGCGAACGGCAACGTCGACCTCGACGACCTGAAGGCGAAGGCCGAGCGAGCACTCGGCGAACCTCGCGGCGCTCATGATCACGTATCCGTCGACGCACGGCGTGTTCGAGGAGGCCGTGCGCGACGTGTGCGAGATCGTGCACGAGCACGGCGGCCAGGTGTACATGGACGGCGCGAACATGAACGCGATGGTCGGCCTCGCGCGCCCGGGCGACATCGGCGCCGACGTCTGCCACCTGAACCTGCACAAGACGTTCTGCATCCCGCACGGCGGCGGCGGTCCGGGCATGGGTCCGATCGGCGTCGCGTCGCAGCTCGTGCCGTTCCTGCCCGGCCACCCGGTCGTGGCGTTGGCGCACGGGCGAGGCGATCGGCCCGATCTCCGCCGCCCCGTGGGGGTCGGCGAGCATCCTGCCGATCTCGTGGGCGTACATCAAGATGATGGGCGGCGAGGGGCTCACGGAGGCGACGAAGGTCGCGATCCTGAACGCGAACTACATCGCGAAGCGACTCGAAGGAGCGTTCCCGGTGCTCTACCGCGGCGCGAACGGGCTCGTCGCGCACGAGTGCATCGTCGACACGCGCGTGGTGAAGCCCGGGAGCGGCGTCGAGGTCGAGGACATCGCGAAGCGCCTCATGGACTACGGCTTCCACGCGCCGACGGTGTGCTTCCCGGTCGCCGGCACGCTGATGATCGAGCCGACCGAGAGCGAGCCGAAGCCCGAGATCGATCGCTTCTGCGACGCGATCATCGCGATCCGCGAGGAGATCCGCGAGATCGAGCTCGGGGTCGCGGACCGCGCGGACAACGTGCTGAAGAACGCGCCGCACCCGATGACGCGTGTCGTCAGCGACACGTGGGAGCACGCCTACTCACGCGAGAAGGCGGCCTTCCCGGCGTCGTGGACGCGCGAGCGGAAGTTCTGGCCCGCGGTCGGGCGCATCGAGAGCGCCTACGGCGACCGCAACCTCGTCTGCGCGTGCGTGCCGACCGAGGCGTACACCGACGGGATGGCGGCGTCGCTGGCGCAGGAGACGGATTAAGGGGCGGGGCTCGGGGCTCGGGGATCGGGCGGCGACGGTCGCCCGGATTCCCGATCCCCGATCGCCGAGCCCCGACCGGTCAGCAGCGCTCCGGCCCGATCGAGGATCGCCTCGGCGACCGCGGTCTTGGGCATCAGCGGCAACACGTCGGCGCCGTCCGCCGAGATCAGCGTCACGCGGTTCGTGTCGACGCGGAAGCCGGCGCCGGGCTCGGTCGCATCGTTCAGCACGATGAGATCGAGCCCTTTGCGCGCCAGCTTGGCGCGGGCGTGTGCGGCTCCGTCGTGCGTCTCGAGCGCGAAGCCGACGACGACGGCATCCGCACGGCGGAGCGCGCGCGTGCCGGCGAGGATGTCGCTCGTCGACTCGAGCGCGATCGACGGCGCCGCGCCGCCGCGCTTCATCTTCTCCGCGGCGACGTGCGCCGGGCGGAAGTCGGCGGGCGCGGCGGCCATGACCAGCACGTCCGCGCTCGGCAGCGCGGCGGCGACGGCGTCGTGCATCTGCTGTGTCGTCTCGACGGGGACGTGCCGGACGCCGGTCGGCGGCGCGACTTCGAGCGGCCCGGCGATGAAGGTGACGTTCGCGCCGCGCCGCCACGCTGCCGCGGCGAGCGCGACGCCCATCCGCCCACTGCTGTGGTTCGAGATGAAGCGCACCGGGTCGAGCGGCTCGCGCGTCGGGCCGGCGGTGACGACGACGTTCGCGCCGTGGAGGGGGCCACGCGGCTCCAGCAACCGCCCGACGTGCGCGAGAATCGTCTCGGGCTCCGGCATCCGGCCGGGCCCGCTCCCTTCGCCGGCGGCGAGTGGCCCCGCGTCCGGGTCGAGCACGTGGTACCCGATCGACCGCGCGTGCTGCACGTTCCGACCCACCTGCGGGTGCGCCCACATCCGATCGTTCATCGCCGGCACGAGCAGCACCGGCGCCTCGGTCGCGAGCAGACACGCCGAGAGCAGGTCGTCGGCATGACCGTGGACGGCACGCGCGAGAAAATCCGCCGTGCACGGCGCGACGACCAATAGCTCCGCGGTGCGCGCCAGGCGGATGTGATCGAGCGCGCGACCGGGTCCGAGCAGCTCGACGTGCACCGCGCGCCCGGTCAGCGCCTCGAGCGTCACCGGTCCGACGAACTCCGTCGCGGCGCGCGTCATCACGACGTCGACCTCGGCGCCGCTCTGCGCGAGCAGTCGGGCGAGCCACGCCGCCTTGTAGCTCGCGATGCCGCCCGTGATGCCGAGGAGGACGCGGCGTCCGTCGCCTGCCGTGGAACGTCGAGTCATGGTGCCGGTGCTGGTCCGTGTCGACGGCGCCGCATCGCCTCCGCCGTCGAGAGCGCCCGCGCCGGTCCGCGCTTACCGGCCGACGAGTCCCTCGTACTCGTCCGCGCTCAACAGCCCGGCGGGCTCCCCGTCGAGCCGGATCTTCACCATCCACCCGTCGCCGTACGGATCGCCGTTGACGAGCGCCGGCTCTCCGTCGAGCCGTCCGTTGACCTCGACCACCTCGCCGGCGACGGGCGAGAACAGCTCGGAGACCGCCTTCACGGCTTCGATCGTGCCGAACACCTCGTGCGCGGCGAGCGTCCGCCCGACCTGCGGCAGCTCGACGTAGACCACGTCGCCGAGCTCGCCCTGCGCGTAGTCGGTGATCCCGACGACGACGACGTTCGCGTCGTCCGACGGCCGCACGTACTCGTGATCCTTCGTGTACTGCAAGTCCGGCCGAATGTCCGACACGGCGCGCTCCGCGACTGAGTGAGGGCTGCTACGATCGGGCGAGAGTCTAGGCGTCGCGCGGAGTGAGTTCAAGCTGACGCGGCGCGCGCGACGATCACGCGCCACACGTCGTCGACGCGCGCCTCGAGCGCCTCGCGCGAGCCGACGTTCTCGATCACATGATCGGCGCGCGCGCGCTTCAACTCGGCCGGCATCTGCGCCACCATCACCGCCATCGCCTCGTCGGGCGTCAGGCCGCGATCGCGGACGATCCGCTCGAGGCGCAGCTCGCGCGGCGCGTCGACGAGCACGATGACGTCGAACATGTCGGCGAGGTTGCGCTCGAACAGCAGCGGCGCGTCGCACACGACCACGCGGTCGCCCCGCTCGCGCGCCGCACGCAGCGCCTCGTCGCGCAGCCGCGCGACCTCGGGGTGCACGATCGCGTTGAGCGCCTCGAGCTCGGCCGGGTCGTCGAACACGAGGCGTCGCAGCGCCGCGCGATCGAGCGCGCCGTCCGACGCGACGACCTCCGCCCCCCACCGCGCGGCGATCTGGTCGTGCGCCGCGCTGCCGACCGCGACCGCGGCGCGCGCGAGCACGTCGGCGTCGATCAGCGTCGCGCCGCGCGCCGTGAACATCGACGCGACGGTCGATTTGCCGCTGGCGATGTTGCCGGTGAGGCCGACGAGGAGCATGAGCGCGGGGCGAGAGCGTGCGACGGCAGTCGAGCGCGCCCGACGGCGGTGGCGAGCGGCGGCGCGTCAGGCATCCGCGTCGGCCTCCAAAGTATGGCCGGCGTCGATCGCGTCAACCCGGCTCGCGCGCCGCTCGAGCAATCGCGTCACGACCCACGCGGCGCCGCCGCGGTCGCGCATCTCCAGCGGCGTCACGCCGAGGTACCGCCGTACCACGTTCCGGAACGCGCTCGGCGACGGATAGTCGAGGGCGCGAGCGACGCTGTCGGCGCTGCGGTCGGCGCGCTCGAGCAGCCGCGCCGCGACGACGAGCCGCCCCCAGGAGAGCAGATGATGCGGCGGCGGGAGCGCCGCGGCGGCGAGCCGTCGCGTGAGCGCGCGCCGCGACGACGCGACGAGCCGCGCGAGCGCGTCGGGCGTCAGGCGCTCGTGCGCGCGCGTGATCGACGAGGAGCACCGCGTCGCGAACGAGGGGCCGCGCGCCGGCCAGCGCGTCGCCGACGAGCGTCGCCGTGTTGCGCCCGGTCGCGCGGTCGAGGATCGCCGCGAGCGCCGCCGGCCCGTCGTCCTCGCCGGCGACGACGAAGGCTTCCAGGCCGCAGCGTCCGGCGTCGAACGCGTCGCGCGGACGGACGCGCGACGCCTCGACGTACGCGACCATCGGTGCCCGCGGGGCCCGTGCCCGGAGCTGCCGCACGCGCTCGAAATCGGGGACCCCGTCGGCATAGAGGTCGAACACGACGGCGTCGGCATCGTCGCGGTCGCACGCCGCCGTCAGCTCGCTCCACGACCCGAAGGCGTGGACGCGCTGCGCGTCGCGCGCCGCGGCGCGGAGTCGCTGAAGGCGCATGTCGGCCGGCAGCAGAGTGAGGATCACGCGTCGAGGAGCCGAGACTACGAAGTCGGAGGTGCGCCGCCGGAGGTCCGTCGCAGAGACGCGTCGCCGCACGCCGTCGTCACGCTCCCGGCCACGATCGTCACGTCGAACGCCCGCGGGCCGAGGGCGTGACGAGTGGCGACACGCGACTCCCCCACCGTACGGCCGAGACATCCTCTCGGACACGCCCTTCCTCGCCTCACTGCCGCTGCATGTCCGACTGCCGTCCTCGCTGCCTCCGCCGTCATTCCCCGTCCCCCGCCGGCCGCCGCGGTCTCACGCTCCCCGAGCTGATGATCGCGCTCGCGCTCGTGGGGATCGCCGCCGGCGTCGCCGTGCCGCGACTCGGCTGGGCGCGGTGGGAGGCGGACGCGGCGGCGCGGCAGCTTCGCTACACGCTGCAGACGGCGCAGCGGCTCGCCGTCACGCAGCAGTCGACGGTGATCGTCGGAGTCGACTCGTCGCAGTGGCGGGTGCGCGTCCTCGAGGATCTGAACGGCAACCTGACGAAAGACGGAGCCGAGCGCGTGACGTGGATGAAGCTCGACGGCACGGCGCGCTTCGTCGCCCCGCCGACGCCGATCCCGGGGCGGGCGGCGGGCGGCGCACTCGTGAACGTCGGTCCCGAGACGGTCGACGGCTTCCCGAGCCTCGTCTTTCGCCGCGACGGTTCGGCGAGCGCGACGGCGGTGCTCTACGTCCGCTCGCAGCACGGTGCGGACGTCGAGTTCCGCGGCATCGAGATCACGCAATCGACGGGACGCGTCGCGTGGTGGCGGTCGACGCAGACGGGCGCGTCGCTTTCATGGATCCGGGGAACGCTATGACGGGACGACAGGTGATGCGGCGAACGACGACGCCGCGGCGCGCCGCTCACGGGGCGCACGGGCGGCGTGGCTTCTCGCTCGTCGAGGTCATCATCGCGATCGGCTTTCTCGCCACCGTGGCGCTCGGCTTCGCGACCTTCTCGCAGCGGATGGCGCGCGCGAGCTCGGTGGCGACGCAGCGGTCGACGGCGAGCGACCTCGCGGTCGAGCGCCTGGAGACGGTGCGCGGCGCGACGACCTACGCCTCGGTCGACGGCTACGCGTCGACCGAGGCGACGGTGAGCGGCTATACCGCCTACAAACGTCGGACGTACGTGCAGTCGACGGCGACGGCGACGGCGAACCACAAGACGGTGACCGTCGTCGTGACGCACATCGCGCTGCAGGACTCGGTCGTGAAGACGACCGTCATCGCGGCGTTCTGACGATGCGACCCCACCGCCCATCGCTCCGCGCCGGCTTCACGATCGCCGAGCTGCTCGTCGCCGCCGTCATCACGGCCGTCGTGTTCGCGATCGCGCTGCCGCTGTTGGGCAGCCAGTCGCGCGCCGTGGCCGCGACGGCCGGCCGCGTCGACGCGCTGCAGAACGCGCGGTACGCGCAGAACGCCGTGGACCGCGAGCTGCGGATGGTCGGCGTGAACACGTTGACCGGGCAGCCGATGGTCGTGCAGGCCGGTCCGTACGTGGTGACGTTCAACGCGGACCTCGTCACGCGCGACGAAGACGACGTCTGGTCGATCTACTACGATCCCGACGCCGACTCGACCACGACGCTCGCGATGCAGCCGCCGGCCGTGGCGCTCCCCGTCACCGGCTTCTCGTACCCCAGCGTCGCCGCGCTCGACCGCTCCGGCCTCCCCGGCCGCGCCGAGACGGTGTCGTACTGGGTGAGCGCCGACTCGACGAGCCCGCGGCCCGACGAGTACGTGCTGTTCCGCCGCGTGAACAAGGCGGCCGCGGTCGCCGTCGTGACCGGGCTGTACATCGCACCGGGGCAGCCGTTCTTCCGCTACCTCTGGGCGCGCGACTCGACCGGCGTCATCGACACGGTGCCGGCGGCGAAGCTGCCGCTGCGACACACCGTCGGGGTGCACGGCTCGGTCGCCGACACGGGCGAGACGGCGACGCTCGCGGCCGGCGTCGATCGCATCCGCGCGATCATCGTGCAGGCGTCCGGGCAGTACCGCGACGCGCGACCTGGCGCGCCGCTCGTCCGCCGCGCCACGCGCACGCAGACGACGCTCATCAACATGACGATGCTGAACCGTCCGTCGTGCGGTCTCGCGCCGGACCCGGTCGCGGCGACGGCCGCCCTCGTCCTCGTCAACGGCCAGCCGAGCCACGTCCGCATCTCGTGGACGAAGGCGAGCGACGACGGCGCGGGCGAGCGCGACATCGAGCGCTACCTCATCTACCGCGCGGTGAACGGCGCGGCGTACGGCGAGCCGCTCGAGGAGCTCCCGTCGGTGAACGGGGCCGTCGCGACCTACTACTGGGACGATCAGGACGTGAAGCGCCCGCCGACCGCGTCGAACCCGATCTCGAACACGTTCGCGTACGCGATCGTCGTGCAGGACTGTCAGCCGAGTCTCTCCACCCCCGCGACGACGAGCACGCTCGTCGTGCCAGTGATCCCATGACGCCTCTGTCGCCGACCGACGCACGCCTCGTCCGCATCGCGGGCCGCCCGCCCGCGCGCCGCCGGCCCGCGCGCCGCGACCTCCGCCGCGGCGCCGCACTGCTGCTGACGCTGTTCATGACGGTGTGTCTCGGCGCCGTCGCCGTGTCGGCGATGATGCTCTCGTCGAGCTCGAACCTCGTCACGAAGTACTACGACCGCGAGCGCGACTTCCGCTACGCGGCGGAGGCGGGGCTCGCGTTAGGCAGGAGCCGACTCGTCAAGGACACGTCGATCCGCCTTCCCGACACCGGCTACGTGAAGCTGCTCGACTCCGCGACGGTGACCGACGCGCGCGGCGCGGCGCTCCCGCGCACGCGCGTCACGGTGTACGCCGGGCGCTCGGGCAACGTGACCGGACAGTTCGGCGACTTCGTCACGCTGATCGCGAAGGCGGACGACGGCGGCAGCACACGCTACGTGCGCCGCCTCGAGCTCGTCGGCGAGAACTTCGCGCGCTTCGCGATGTTCACGAACACGTGGCAGGCCGGGCTCTGCTACAGCACCGGCGAGTTCATTCGCGGCATCGGGTGGAGCAACCAGCAGTGGGAGTCGTGCGGCACGCCGACCTACTTCGACACGATCGGCGCCGTGACGACGATCACCGGCGGGACACCGGTCGTGGAAGAAGGGGGCGGGGAGCATCCGACGCGGAATCAGAGCCCGATCCCGCTGCCGACCGTGTCGCGCCTCGCGAACCTGCCGACGTATGCGGCGGCGGCGAACCTCAGCTTCACGCCGACCGCGGGGCGGCTGCTCCGCATGGAGTTCGTCGCGCTCGACGTGGACGCGAACGGCGACTCGACGGGGGTCGGCGAAGGCTTTCTCCGCGTCTATCGTGCGAACGCCGCCGCGAACGCGGCGAACGCGGTCTGCGGCTGCCGACATGGGACGTGACCGGCACGACGAAGCCCCCGTCGTGGCGCCGACAGCACCTGCGGCGACTTTCACTACGGCAAGTTCTACCCGATCGTCACGCACAAGGCGCAGTGGTTCCGCGACACCGTCGGCCTGCGCGTCAGCGGCGTGTACACGCGCGCGCTTCCGACCGACACCGGGCGTGCGGTCAACCAGCCGGCCGCCGCCGCCGACACC
Source organism: uncultured Gemmatimonadaceae bacterium (assembly GCA_963843845.1). Classification (GTDB taxonomy): domain Bacteria; phylum Gemmatimonadota; class Gemmatimonadetes; order Gemmatimonadales; family Gemmatimonadaceae; genus Gemmatirosa. Next base: position 1,453,219 of record CAWJMB010000002.1, read on the forward strand.
GCGACCGACGCCGAGCGTGACCGCGTCCTCGGGAGCGTGACGGCGCGCTGCTTCCCCGCGGGCTCTCCCCAACTCGCGCCGGTGGAGCGCGTCACGACGAACCGCAACAACGGCGGCGTGCGCCAACTGGGCCGCTGCCGACGCTGCAGAAGGGAGGCGACGACACGACGTTCACCGCCACGGGCCGCTGGGGCGCGTGGGACGCGTGGCCCGACACGACGGCGACGCTCGTCCGCACCTCGACGCACACGCGCACCATGGCGAAGTGGCTGTACCCGCTCAGCAAGCAGTACAATCGCAACTACAAGGGCGTCGTCTACGTGAACGGCAACGTGCTGCGTGAGCGGCCTGATGCGCACGCGCGTCACGCTCTATTCGGCCGGCAAGGTCACGTTCGTCGACGATCTCGACGTACGTCGCCGCGCCGAACGCACCGGGGCAGGACTGCTTCGCCGCGAACGCGAACATGCTCGGCATCATCGCCGTCGACAGCATCATGGTCGACCAGAACGTGATGCACCGCCCGCAGCGCGCGACGCGCGTCGCGACGACGGTGAAGTTCCTGAACGGCACGGGGAAGGACTTCCGCCTGCACGGCGTCACGATGTCGCTCGCGCGAACCGTCGGCGTGTACGGCTTCGACACAGGGCCCGTCGATCGCGCCGACGACCGACTGCCTCGGCGCGTCGTTCTCCGGCGGGTGCATCGCGCAGGTCGGCGGCGTCATCGAACAGGCGATCAGCGCGACGTTCGCCGGGCGCGAACACCGGATTCGCCGAGAACCGGCAGGTCGATCAGTGCATGACCATGACGTCGCCGCCGTACTTCCCGACCACCGGCCGCTACTTCAACAACCGCTACTACGAGTTCGATCCGCAGCGGTTCAACGCCGCGGCGATGTTCCAGTCGTTGCAGTCAGGGACGTGACGACGCGTCCCGGCAGATCAGATCAGCCGCTCCTGCAGATCCGCCGCCTTCAGCACCTGGTGACACGCGCGGCACCGTGCCTCGTACGCGTCGGCCGCACCGACCATGATCGTCGGTGAGTCGTAGGGCGCGGGGCGCCCTTCGATGAGCCGCTGGTTGCGGCTCGCCGGCGCCCCGCACAGCACGCAGATCGCGTGCAGCTTGTCACCGACTCGGCCACCGCCATGAGCTGCGGCATCGCGCCGAACGGCTCGCCGCGGAAGTCCGTGTCCGTACCGGCGAGGATCACCCGCCGCCCGCGCTCGGCGAGGGACGTCGCGACGCGCACGATGCCGGCGTCGAGGAACTGCGCCTCGTCGACGGCGACGACCTGCGCCATCGGGTCGAGACGCAGCAGGAGCTGATCCGACGAGTCCACCGGGACCGCGTCGACCGTGCGCTGATCGTGACTCGAGACGGCGTAGACACCCGCGTAGCGCGCGTCGAGATGCGACTTGAACACCTGCACGCGCTTCCGCGCGATGATCGCGCGCCGCACGCGACGGATCAGCTCCTCGCTCTTGCCGCTGAACATCACGCCGGCGACGACCTCGATCCACCCGCCGGAGCTCTGAAAGCCGTCGCTCACGACGCGCTACTCCTCCGTGTCGCTCGACACGCGCCGCGGCGCGTCGTTCCGGTCGTTCCCGCCGGTCGACTCGGCCGAGTCGTCGACGTCGCGCGAGCCCGGCGCGCCGCGGCGCGCGTTGCGCAGCCGCGCCGCCCGATCGGCCCACTCGCCGCGCTGCTCGGCGCGCTCGCGCACGCCGCGGTCGTCACGCCCCGGACCGCGCGGGCCGTCACGACGTGCGTCGAACGCGCGCGGGCCGCGCTCGCCGCGCGGGCCGCCCCGATCCTCGCGCGCTCCGCGATCGCTCCGACCGGCGTCGCGCGGGCCGCTCCGCGTGTCCTTCATCCCGCCGGGGCGCGCGCCGGCACCGCGCTCCGGTCCGCGGCGGTCGGATCCGCCGCCGCGCTCAGCGCCGCCGCGCCGTTCGCGCGGTCCGCCACCGCCGCCGGCGTCGCGCTCCTCGCGCACGACGGCCCGCCGGCCGCGGATCGCGATGCCGTTCACCTTCTCGATGACACGTGCCGCATCGCCGCTCGCCACTTCGACGAGCGAGAACGCGTCGCGGATCTCGACGCGGCCGAGCCGCTCGCTCGAGATGCCGGCGCTGTTCGCGATCGCCCCGACGAGGTCGCCCGGACGCACGCCGTCCTTGCTGCCGACGGTGATGAACAACCGCGTCATCCCGCTCGCGGCGTCGTGGCCGCCGCCACCACTCCCGCCGCGCGCCGGCGGTGCGGCGGGGGTGAGCGCCTGCACCCCCCGCGCGCGCGCCAGCTCGCGCGTCTGCTCGAGCAGTCTGAGCGCCGCTGCGGCGAGCTGCACGCCGTCGAACTCCGCGAGGAGCGGCTCGAGCGCGAGCAGTTCGCGATGCGGCACCCCGCCGGTCAGCGCGGCGCGCAGCTCGGCGCGCATCGCGTCGTCGCGCGTCCGCGCGTCCCGCGCCTGATCCGGGAGCGCGAGCGGCGTCACCGGCCCGCCGGCGATCTGGCGGAGCGCGTCGAGCTGCCGCGGCTGCGCGAGCGCGACGATCTGCGCAGGGCGTGCGGCGACCGCGCGGTCGAGCGCGGCGCGGTCGGTCGGCAGATCGTACAACACGAGCAGCGCGACGTTCGCCGAGACGCCGGGCGCCGTGGGGGGAGCCCCGTCGGGCGCGCCGACCGAGTCGGTCGGGGCGCTGCCGACGCCGGCCGGCGCCGCGTGCGGCGCGTCGCCGCGTACGACGCGCACGTCGGGGCCGAACGACCCCGCGTCGGGGGCGGCGGCGGCGGAGCTGATGGCGCCGGCGTGATAGCCCAGCGATCGCAGCGTCCGCGCCGCCTCGCGCTCGCTCGCCTCGCTCATCACGAGCACGGCCGCCGATGGCGGGTCCATCTCGTCGAGCAACCGGCGCAGCGCCGCCGAACGCGCTGCGGGCGCCACGGCGAGGTACGTCATCGCGACCGCGCCGCCCGGCTGCTGGACGGCGGGCGTGACGCGACGCGGACGACGCAGGTAGCGCTCGATGAGCGCCTCGACGGCGTCGGTCTGCCGCGCGGTGACGAGCACGCGCGTCGCGTCCTTCGGAACTTCGGCGAGCACGGCTTCGAGCGCGGCCGACGCGTCCGGCCCCGTCATGTCGTCGGCCCACGCGAGGATCACGGCGCGCACGCTGTCGAGCTTGAGCGCCGCCCCGCGCACGAGGGCGGCGAGCGCCTCGGGCGCGCCCGCGACGGCCGCCGGCGCCCCAGCGCGGGCGAGGCGCATCGCGCGCGCGGCCCCGGTCACCGGCACGAGGAGGGGACGGCCGCCGGCGTCGTCGCGCAGCCCGAGCGCGACATCGGCGACCGCGTGCGCCGTCTCCGCGTCGGCCGTGAGGACGAGGAGTTGCGTCCCATCGGCCGTGCGGTCGACGCGCTCGAGCGCCGGCGCGAGGAACTGCGGAATCGCGCCCCAGTCGTGGGCGATCGTGTAGACGACGTTCTGACTCCGGGCCGCGCCTGCGGGCTCACGCGGCTCATCACGCGGCTCATCGCGCGCCTCGGTCGCGCCGGCCGTCAGCTCGGGCGACTCGTGTGCTGCTTCCATGAACTTTCTCTCTCCGCCGGGCCCGCCGGCTCCGCCGCCCTGCACGCGCATCCTGGCGACGCGCGGGACCCGTGATGATGACATGTCAAACAATCGATACGACCGTGACGACGCGCGAAGTATAGCGGGGCTCTCGCGGAGTCGGGGATCGCGCGGTAAATCGGGGGCGCCAGCATCTGTCTCGTGACCGGAGCGGCTCGTGCCCGATGAGATGCCCGACGCGATCCCGAACGTGCTCGCCGGTCAGCGACCGCGGCGGCGGCTGACGAGTGTGCGTGTCGACGTCGCCGCGCACCACGACGCCGCCGACGCGGTCCGCTTTCGCTGGGACGCCGACACCGAGATCCTCTCGGCGAGCATCGTCGACCGGCGCGGCGGGGGCAGCGTCGTGACGTGCGTGCAGCTCGAGGGCGCCGACGGCTCGTGGGTCACGCTCGAGCTTCGGGCGGGTCGCCTCTGCGGAGTGGAGATCGCGGTGTGGCCGCCGGTCACGCTCCGCCCGTGGCTCGTCCCACCGCACGTGGCCGCGCTCGTGCACGCGACGGTGCCGACGGCCGGCGCCCCGTTCGCCGACATGGAGGTCGACACGACGTTGACCGCCGAGACCGACCGGCTCGAGCGCACCTTCGCCTCCGTGTCGGGACGCCGCGCCGGGCGCGCGCCCTCCGCGTCGGCCGCGATATCTTGGTCGAGGTCGACGAGGCCGACGCAACTCGCCGGCCTCTGGCTGCTCAACGTCCCACCGGCGCCGCTCCACTCGTGATCACGACGATCGTTCTCATCAAGGCCGACCCGAAGGCGATCACCCCCGCTGCGACGCGCATCGCCGGGTTCGACGGGGGTGCAGGAGGTCTACTCGGTCTCCGGCGAATGGGACCTCGTCGCGATCGTCCGCGTCGCCGACTACGAGCAGATCGCCGACGTCGTGACCCACCAGATCGCCGGAGTTCCGGGCGTCGACCGCACGATGACGTTGACGGCGTTCCGGGCGTACTCGAAGAAGGATCTGGAGCAGGCCTGGGACATCGGCGTGGAATGACCGGCCGGGGATCCCCGGCCATTACGTTCTTCGTCATGCAGACCCATCCACCCGCCGCCGGCTTCCACACCGTGCAGCGTCGCCTCGCCACCCTACTCGGCGGCGACCAGCTCGCGACAGGGGGGCCGCCACTCGAGGCGATGCAGCTCGGCGGCGCGGAGCCGCCCCGACTCAGCGCGGCGCCGGTGATCGAAGGGCACGCGATGCGCGCCCGCACGGTCGACGGCGATCCCGAGGCCGGCGTCTCGGCGTTTCTCGATGGGACGCAGTCGAGCCGCGTCGCCGGGTACTGCGACGGACTGCCGATCGTGTACGGCTCGGTCGCTGCCGTGATCCGCGAGCGTCGCAACCGCCGCCACGTGACGTGGGCGCGCGGCCCGATCGTCGAGCGCCGGCTGTATGCGCCGCTCGCCTACCTGCCGAACGGCATCTGCGACGGACTGCACGACGAGCGTCTCACGGTGATCGACACGACGCAGCCGAACGACGCCGGCGAGCGCCCCGGGCGGCACCCGTTCACGCTGCTCGAGCGCGCCGTGCACTTCGTGCAGGCGGACCGCGAGCGCGTCGAGCGCCAGCTCGCCGAGGAGTGGTGCCGTCGCGACGAGGGCGTGCTGTTCGTCGATGGCGGCATCCAGGGCAGCGAGCGCGTCGCGCAGGCGTCGTGCGTCGTCGGCGTCGTGAAGAGCCACCGGACGCTCTACGTCGATGGCGACGCGCTGCGTGTCGTCCTCGGCCTGCGCGCCGGCGAGCGCTCGACCGTCTTCCGCATCGCCGCGGCGCGCCGCGCGCCGGTCGCGAGCTGGTACCTGCGGCTCCGCGACCCGAGCGGCCACGACCCGCTCTGGGGCCTCGTCCGCCTCGAAGCCTCCGACCGCACCGCGGCCGAGTCTCCCGGATCGTTAGGCACGCGCGCGGACCGGCTGTCTCGCTGGATCCTCGCCGAGGCCGCGCCCGTGGCGTTGCCGGACAGCCGGTGGGACAAGATGGCGTACGGCATACGCGACTGCGAGCAGTTCTTGAGTGCGATCTGTTGAACGCTCGGGGATCGGGGATCGGGGATCGGTTCCGCGATTCGATCGGGGGTGATCGGCAGTGCAGGCGGGTCAGCGGTCCGGCGACTCGCGTGCCGAGCCGCGGTGCCAGCGCGATCCGTGCGCGCTCGACATCGGCTGCCCGCGCCGCCGGGCCGAACTGCGATTCGAGGGCTCGCGTGGAAGCGCGCGCCATGCCCACGAAGCGCCGGCGAACCGCCCGAGTCGGGCGCGAGTGACCCTCCACGATGGTCCGCGATCGTGGCGACGACGGACATGGCCGCGCGCCGACGTCGCGAAGCGAGCGCGTAGCGCTCGTACGACGGTTTGCTCGCGCGCGACGCCGTCCCCGTCCCGCTCCGGCGCGACGGCGAGTCGTCATACTTCGCGCTCGGTGTAGTCTCTGATCGACACGACGCACGATCGGCCGGAATCGGCGACCCGTCATCATCCTTCCATCGCAATGCTGGCCGATTCATCTCGCGCCCCAGTCCTCGACCCCCGACCCCCGGCCGTCGGGCGCGTCGTCGCCACCGAGCGCAAGCCGAACACCGCGTTCGAGTTTCACTTCTGGACCGCGCTCGACGCCAGCGTCGGCATCGGCACGATCGTCCGCGTCGACGGGCGGACGCCGATCGAGGGGCAGCTTCCCGTCATCTACGGCGTCGTCACCGAAGGCTTCGCGTACACCGACCTGCAGACGCCGCTGCACGACGTGCTGGGCCACGACGGTGCGCCGAGTGGCACTGCGTGGACGACGAGCGATCGCGCGGAGATCCGGCTCTACACGGCCGCCGTGCTGCGGCAGATCCCCGAGGAGCCGCTACAGCCGGTGCCGATGGGCGACGTGTTCGTCGCGAGCGACGTCGACGTCGAGATCGCGCTGCGCATGGACGGGTATCTCAGAGAGGGAAGCCGCACGGCGATCCCGATCGGCCTCTACCGCTCCGGCGGCACCGAGAGCCCCGTGTATCTCGACGCCGACTTTCTCGTCGGCCCCGAAGCGGCGCACCTCAACATCACCGGCGTCTCCGGTCTCGCGACGAAGACGAGCGCCGTCGAGTGGCTGCTCGCGAGCCTGTTCACGCACTTTCCGGCCTCCAAGGGAGAGATCGCGGCCGTCTGCTTCAACGTGAAAGGGCCCGACCTGCTCTTCCTCGACCAGCCTCCGGCGCCCGGCCGGCTCGACGAGAAAGACGAGGCGATCTACGACCGGCTCGGCGTGCCGGCGCGGCCGTTCGACCGCGTGCGCTTCTTCGCACCGTACTCGGCGAAGGGCTTCTCGCTCGCCACGCTCCGCTCCCACGACGCGCTGCAGGGCAACGTGTCGCCGCTGACGTGGGGCCTGAAAGAGGTCATGAAGTACGCCGAGGTCCTGCTGAACCGCGACGACCTCGACGCGAAGGCCGACGCGCTCATCGACTTCATCGGCGATCGCGTGATCGACAAGACCTTCAGCGACACGATGCTGAAGCGGCCGCACACGGTCGGCACGTTCGCCGAGCTCAACGACTGGTTCGGCGACCTGCTCCTCGGCATGGAGACGAAAGGGGCGGAGAGCTGGAGGACGCACCACGTCGCGACGATCCGCAAAGTCCGGAACCGACTCACGAACATCGCGCTCCGCTGTCAGGGGCTCGTCTCCGACGGCAGCGAAGTCTCCGACCTTCCCTTCGGGAGCTTCGAGGACCGAACGGTGTACGTGATCGACGTCGCGAATCTCGAGGAGGACGCGCAGGACCTCATCTTCGCGCGCGTCGTGTCCAAGCTGCGCGAGCACCTGGAACGGCGCGACCTCGGAGTGAAGCACGTCGTCGTGTTCGTCGACGAGTTGAACAAGTACGCGCCGGGGGACGGGCCGGACACGTATGTCCGCAAGATGCTCCTCGACATCGCGGAGCGGGGACGCTACCTCGGGCTCGTGCTGTTCAGCGCGCAGCAGTTCCGATCACAGGTGCACCGCCGCGTCGTCGGCAACTCCGGCACCTCGCTCTATGGACGGATGGACGGCGACGAGCTCGCGACGCCGGGCTACGCGGTGCTCAGCCCGGCGATCAAGACGAAGCTCGCGACGCTCGAGAAAGGGCAGCTCATGATCCGACACCCGCACTTCACCCAACCGATCTTCGTCCGCTTCCCGCGCCCCGCCGTCCTGACGGGCCGCGACGGCGTCGAGCGCTTTCCGCAGGTGGAGGAGCTGTCGCTCGAGGCGAGCGTGACGCGGTGGCTGCGCCAGCTCGACCCGACGATCACCCTCGAGTGGGTGAAGGAGGTCGTCGCGCTCCACGACGAGGACGAAGTGCTCCGGGCGCGCCACCGCACGATGATGAATCGCCCGAACGACGTGCGCGCCTTCTTCCGCGCCCAGCTCCGTCCCGTCGTCACCTCCGCCACCGTCGTCGCCCCGGCGTCGCCGGCCGTCGCACGCCTGCGCACCACGCCGGCGGACGATCCGTACGGGTTCTGATGCTCTGGCGCGTGGCGGTGATCGTCGGAGTCGTGGTCGGGACCCGAGTCCCGGCCGTCGCCCCCGTCCCCGCCGTCGTTCCCCGCAAGTTCTCCCTCCGTATCCGACCGCACGTCGGCGACACGCTGCGGATGCGTTTCGACCAGACGATCAAGGCGGCCGGGCCAGCGGCCGATGTCGAGCGCGCGCCGTCGCGCACGTCGGGAATGCGCGTCCACTCGCGCTCGGTCGTCGAGCGGGCCGACTCGGGCGGGACGATCGTGCTGTCGACGACCGACTCGGTCGCGTTCGACGAGCCGGGCGCCGACCCGCGGCAGGTCGCGTCGGCGCGGCAGGCGATGCGCGGACGGTGGGTACGGCTCCGCGTCTCGCCCAACGGCGCGATGCAACTCCTCGGCGCCCAGACCCGCGGGCAGGCGGAGCAGGCGCTCTCGCAACTTCCCGGCACACTTCCCGAAACGCCCGTCGCCGTCGGCGCGACGTGGACGCGGGAGATGACGTTGCCGTCGATCGGTGTCGCGGCGCTGAACCAGGGCGGGCGCCTGCAAGTCGTCTTTCGCTTCGACTCGGTCGCGCGCGAGGTGGCGTTCGTCTCGATGCACGGCGCGCTCGCCCGGGGCACGATCGCACAGGGGGGCGCGCGCGTCGCGACGACGGGCACGATGAGCGGACAGCTGCAAGTCGACCTGCGCCGCGGCTGGATGACCAGCTCGCGCGCCGACTTCACGATGCTCTCGACGATGATGCCGGCCGCGTCCAACCCCGTCGGCACGCCGATGCAGCTCAGAGTCGCGATCTCGCAACGACTGCATTGTGCCGATTGAGCACCGGCGTCGCGCGTCCGGCGCGCCGGGCCTGCCGTAGAGGTATCTTGCCCGAGCATGCGGCTCGTTCACCTCTCCGATCTCCACCTCGGCTTCCGCCAGTACCAGCGCCTCACGCCTGCCGGCATCAACCAGCGTGAGGCGGACGTGGCGTCGTCGTTCCGCCGGGCGATCGACCGCGTCATCGAGCTGCGCCCCGACATCGTCGTCATCGGCGGCGACGTCTTCCACACGGTGCGCCCGTCGAACCCGGCGATCCTCGCCGCGTTCCAGCAGTTCAGCCGGCTGACGCAGTCGCTGCCGTCGGCGGTCGTCGTCATGATCGCCGGGAACCACGACGCGCCGCGCACGCTCGAGACCGGGTGCATTCTCCGCCTCTTTCGCGAGACCGGCATCACGGTCGTCGACTCCGCGCCGGAACGCCTCGCGTTCCCCGAACTCGACCTCGCGGTGCTCGCGGTGCCCGACACGCCGGGGATGGTCCGCCCGAAGCTCGATCCCGACCCCGCGCGACGGTACAACGTGCTGCTGCTGCACGGCGAGATCGCCGGCGTGCTCGCGAAAGAGGCGCAGCCGCTCGACCGCGCGCCCGTCGAGATCACGCGCGACGAGCTCGGTGCGTCGCGCTTCGACTACGTCGCGTTGGGCCACTACCATGTCTATCACGAGGTCGAGCCGAACGCGTTCTACTCGGGGTCGATCGACTACACGAGCAGCAACGCGTGGGACGAGCTGCGCGAGGAGGCGCGGCGCAAGGTGCCGAGCAAGGGGATCATCGAGCACGATCTCGCGACCGGCGCGCACCGCTTCCACCCGCTCCCCGTCGCGCGTCCGCTGCTCGACCTGCCGACCGTCCAGGGCTCGGGACTGAGCGCGGCCGAGCTGAACGCTGCGATCCGCACGGCGGTGGACGGCGCGTCGGGCGGGATCGACGACAAGATCGTGCGCCTCGTCGTGCGCGACGTCCCGCGCCACGTCGCGCGCGAGCTCGATCACAAGGCGCTGCGCGAGTACAAGCGGCGGGCGACGCACTTCCATCTCGATACGCGACGCCCGGAGATTCTCCGCGTCGCGCGGAGCGGCTCACCGGCACGCCGTCCGTCGCTCGCCGACACGGTGCGCGAGAAGCTGAGCACGCGGCTGCTGCCGTCGGACATCGATCGCGACGCGCTCGTCGCGTTGGGCCTCCACTATCTCGAGCTAGCCGACGCCGTCGTCGCTGCGCAGGGCGCCGAGTCGCTGGAGAGCGCGTGAGACTCGTCAGCCTCCGCCTCACGAACTTCCGGCAGCACGCCGACTCCTTCGTGACGTTCGACGACGGGCTCACCGGCATCATCGGCGCGAACGGTTCGGGAAAGACGACGATCCTGGAAGGGATCGCGTGGGCGCTCTACGGCAACGCGGCCGCGCGCGGCACGCGTGACTCCATCCGCTACAACCGCGCGGCGCCGCGGTCGAGCGTGCGCGTCGAGCTCGAGTTCGACCTCGCGACGCACCGCTACCGCGTCGTGCGCGGGCTCACGAGCGCCGAGGTGTATCTCGACGCAGCGGCGGAGCCGATCGCGAACTCGATCACCGCCGTCAGCGACCTCATGCAGCGGCGACTCGGCATGACGCGCGCCGAGTTCTTCAACACGTACTTCACGGGACAGAAGGAGCTGAACGTGATGGCGGCGATGGGGCCGTCCGATCGCGCGCAGTTCCTCTCGCGTGTCCTCGGCTACGAGAAGCTGCGCGCGGCGCAGACGCTCGTGCGCGACCGTCGTCGGCTCGTCGTCGCGGAGGTCGCGGGGCTGCAGAGCGGCATGCCCGACGCCGACGCCGTCTGGCGCCAGATCTCCGACGCGGAGGCGCGTCTCGCGGCGGCGCGCGCGCGCGTCGAAGAGAGCGAGGCGCGGCGCGACGCGGCGTCGGCGAAGCTGTCCGAGCTCGCGCCGCTGTGGACGACCGCGCAGACCGAGCGTGAGCGGCTGCAAGAGCTGCTGGGCGAGGTCCGGGTCGCCGAGGGAGAGGAGCAGGCGCAGCTTCGCGATCTCGAGCGCGCGAATCGCGCCCTCGCCGAAGTCGCCGTCGCGCGAGCGGATGTCGAGCGGCTGACGCGCGTGCTCGAGCCGTTGGGGGCGCTGCGCGACGAGCTGCGCGTGCTGGACACGCTCGCCTCCGCCGAGGGGCGCCGGGCCGCGCTCGCCGACAGCGAGCGCGCACTCGTCGAGGACGTCGCGCGCCTCACCGAACGACACGCGAAACTCGCCGCGGCGCCGGCGCTCGAGCGGGAGACGCAGGCGCAGATCGACCTGCGCCGCGGCGAGGTCGAGGTCGTCACGGCGGAGTACGAGAGCCGGCGCGACGCGTGGCTGAACGACCGGCAGGAGGCGAAGACGCGTCTCGAGTCGGCGCGCCTGCAGTTCGCCGACGTGCAGGGACAGCGCGAGAGCGTCGTCTCGCTCGGCGAGAGCAGCCCGTGCCCCACCTGCACGCGGCCGCTGGGCGACAACTTCGCCACCGTCGTCGACGCCCTCGACAGCCAGCTCGACACGCTGCGGACCGACGGCAGCTACTACCGCCAGCGGGCGAAGCAGCTCGAGACCGAGCCCGACGACGTTCGCGCCCTCGGCGAGCGCCGACGCGCGATCGTGGGCGAGGTGTCGTCGCTCGAGCGCCGGCTCCAACGGTGCCAGACGGCGGTGGACGACCTCGTGACCGTCGAGCGCGATCTCGCACTGCGTACGGAGCGGCTCGATGGCGTGCGCGCCGACCTCGCGAAGCTCCCGCGCGGCTACGATCCCGCGCGCCACGCGGCGGTCCGCGCCGACGTCGACGCGCTCGTGCCCCGCGAGACGGAGCGACTGCGCGCCGAGTCGTCGCTCGCGCGCGAGCCGCAAGCCGCCGACGAGCGCGCGCGCGCCGAGTCCGCGTTGAGGAGCGTGCGGGCGCGGCTCACGACCCTTCGCGATCGCCGCTCGCAGCTCGTCTTCTCGGAAGAGGACTTCACGACGCTCCGCGTGGCGTACGAGCGGACCGCGGCCGACACGCGCGCCGCCGAGCTGGCGGCCGTCCAGGCGGCGGGAGACGCGACCGCCGCGCGCACCGCGCTCGACGCCGCGGAGCGCGTGCGCGTCGACCTCGCGCGCATGCAGGACCGGCTCGGTCAGCTGCAGCGCGAGAAGCGGCTCCACGACGAGCTGGATCGCGCGTACTCGGACCTGCGGACGGACCTGAACTTCCAGCTGCGACCCGAGCTCTCCGAGATCGCGAGCGCGTTCCTCGACGAGCTGACCGACTCGCGCTACACGGAGCTCGATCTCGACGAGCAGTACAACGTCGTCGTGATGGAAGAGGGCATCCCCAAGCCGGTCATCTCTGGCGGCGAGGAGGATCTCGCGAACCTCGTGCTGCGGCTCGCGATCTCGCAGATGATCGCCGACCGGGCGGGCCAACGCTTCTCGCTCCTCATTCTCGATGAGATCTTCGGCTCGCTCGACGAGTCGCGCCGCGCGAACGTGCTCGACCTGCTGCGGCGGCTCAACGACCGCTTCGAGCAGGTCATTCTCATCACGCACATCGAGGACGTGCGCGAGGGGCTCGACCGCGTGATCCACGTCCGCTTCGATGAGGAGCGCGCCGCGTCGGTCGTCGAGGTCGGCGACGACGGCGACGACGACCAGGGCGCGTCGCTCCTGGGGTCCGACGTCCTCGCCGAATCGGAGGCTGCCTGACATGGCGGGTGTGCGACCCTGGCGGGGCACGCGCGTCGTCGACGGCCCGCATCCGATCCGCGCCGACGACATCGCGGCGCTGAACGACGTGTTCAGCGACGCGTTCACCGAACGCTACCGGCGCGACGGGATGGTGGGCGTGCGCGTCCCCGCGCTCAACCCCGCGGTGTGGCGCTACGCGATCGACGATGCGTCGAGCGGCGCGATGCTCTGGCGCGGCGACCGCGGCGAGATCGCGGCGTTCAACGTCGCGCACCTCTCCGGCGCCGAAGGGTGGATGGGCCCGCTCGCCGTGCGCCCCGATGCGCAGGGCAGCGGGCTCGGCAAGGACGTCGTGCGCGCGGGGATCGAGTGGCTGCGCGAGCACGGCGCGCGCACGATCGGCCTCGAGACGATGCCGCGCACGATGGACAACATCGGCTTCTACTCGGCGCTCGGCTTCGTGCCGGGACGGCTCACGATCACGCTCACCGTCGACGCGATGGTCGGCGATCGGCCGCTGTCGCTCCTCGGCCGACTGGGGACGCGCGATCGCGAGCGCGCGGTGATCGAGTGCGCCGCCCTCACCGACGAGCTGCTGCCGGGGTGGGACTTCACGCGCGAGCTCGAGCTGACGGAGCGGCTCGCCCTCGGCGACACCGTGCTGCTGCGCGACGCGCAGGGTGAGCTGACCGGCTTCGCGCTCTGCCACTCGGTGCCGCTCGTCGAGGGGCGGTCGCGCGAGGAGCTGCGCGTGCTGAAGCTCGTGCTGCGCTCGATCGACGACGCGGCGCCGCTCGTACGTCTGATCGCCGACTTCGCGCGGCGCACCGGGGCGCGCCGCGCAGCGGTGCGCGTGCAGGGCGAATACGACGCGTTCTACGCGGCGCTCGTCGCGCTGCGGGCGCGCGTGCGGTGGACCGACTTGCGGATGACCTACGCCGGGTTCGCGGAGCCGGCGGCGCGGAGCGGGGTCGTGCTCTCGAACTGGGAGATCTGACGCGTCAGCGCCGCGTGGTCCCGCGCATCACGATCCGCCAGATCAGCAGAAACACGCCGATCGTCAGGAGAAAGTGGATCCACCCCGGCGCCGCGAACGCGAACGTCGCGACGCCCCACAGCACGAGCAGCGCGATCGCGCCGACGATCCAGAGATCCATGAGAGCGGTACCGGGACGGAACGAAGGAGCGTGTGAGCGCGTTGTTCGACTGGGCGGGCGCCGGTAATCTACACGCTCGCCGCCCGCGCCAGCCCACACACCATGCCTAACGTCATCGTCACGCGCCGACTCCGCTTCAACGCCGCGCATCGCGTACACAACCCGGAGCTGTCGGACACCGAGAACGAGCGGCTGTTCGGGAAGTGCAACAATCCGAACTGGCACGGCCACAACTACACGCTCGAGGTGTCCGTCGCCGGCGAGATCGAACCGAGAACCGGGTACGTGATGGACCTCGGCGCCCTGCGCGACGCGGTCGAGCGCGAAGTCGTGTCGCACATCGACCATCGCAACTTCAATCTCGACGTCGACTTCATGCGCGGGATCATCCCGACGTCCGAGAACATCGTGGTGCAGTGCTGGCGGCGCATCGAGCCGCTCGTCGCGCCGGCCACGCTCGTGCGGCTGCGCCTGTGGGAGACCGAGAACAACTATGTCGAATACGAAGGGAAGTGACGTGCGCCGCGTGAACGGCGGTGGCGACGGGGCGGTCGCGCTGTACGAGGGCGACCTCGTGGCCGACCCGCGCGCCTGCGACGACATGGCGTCGCTCGTTCGACGCCAGCTCTCGCTGCTCGGCGAGGATGCGGAGCGCGACGGGCTGCTGAAGACGCCGGAGCGCGTCGCGCGCTCGCTCGCCTGGCTGACGCGCGGCTATGCGCTCACCGCCCGCGACGTCATCGGCGACGCGCTGTTCGACGTCGACAGCGAGAACATGGTGCTCGTGCGGGACATCGAGCTCTACTCGCTCTGCGAGCACCACATGTTGCCGTTCTTCGGCAAGGTGCACATCGCGTACGTCCCGAACGGCAAGGTCGTCGGGCTGTCGAAGCTCGCCCGCGTCGTCGACGTGTTCGCGCGGCGGCTGCAGGTGCAGGAGCGTCTCACCGAGCAGATCGCGTCGGCACTCGAAGACGCCCTCAAGCCGCGCGGCGTCGGCGTGGTCGTCGAGGCGGCGCACCTCTGCATGATGATGCGCGGCGTGGAGAAGCAGAACTCGCAGACCATCACGAGCGCGCTGCGCGGCGCGTTCCGCGACGACGCACGCACGCGCGACGAGTTCCTGCGTCTCGCGCACAACGGCACCGGCTCCCGCCGTTGACGGCGCGCGCCCGGCGCCCGCACGAGGAGACGCGATGACGACGCCGAACGCGCTGCACGCGTCGCGCGCGCTGCACGCGCTGCACGGCCGGACCGCGCTCGTCACCGGCGCGTCGCGCGGCATCGGACGGGCGATCGCCGCCGCGTGCGCGGCGAGCGGGATGCGACTGGCGCTCGTCGCGCGCTCGGACGCGCGGCTCGCCGTCCTCGCCGACGAGCTGAGCCGCGCGCACGGCGCGTCGGCGATCGTGCTCCCGGCCGACGTGCGCGACGGCGCCCAGGTCGACGCGATGGCGGGGCGCGTGCGCGACGCGTTCGGCGGCGCGCCCGACGTCGTCGTGAACGCCGCCGGCGTGTTCGGCCTCGCGTCGATCGAATCGGTCGACCCCGACGACTTCGCGCGCACCATCGACACGAACCTCGTCGCCCCGTTCCGCGTCGCGCGCGCCTTCGTCGGCGCGATGCGGGCGCGAGGCAGCGGCCACGTCGTGACGATCGGCTCCGTCGCCGACCACGTCGCGTTCCCCGACAACGGGGCCTATGCCGCGAGCAAGTTCGGCGTGCGCGGCCTGCACGACGTGCTGCGCGCGGAGCTGCGCGGCAGCGGCGTGCGCGCGACGCTCGTCTCGCCGGGACCGACCGACACGCCGCTCTGGGACCCGATCGGTCCGGACGAGCTGCCGGGGTTCACGCCCCGCGCCCGCATGCTTCGCGCCGACGACGTCGCCGCGGCGGTCCTCTACGCGATCGCCGCGCCGCCACACGTCAACGTCGACGTGGTCCGCCTGACGCCGGCCTGACGCCGGCCTGACGTCGTGACGCCGGCCGCCTGACGCTCGCCGACCGACCACCGGACAGCCGCGCGTGTTCGTCGAGCTGATCGACCTGCTTCGCTGCGTGCGACCGCACGAGGACTCGTGGCTCGTGGCGGCGGCGACGCGTACCGTCGACCGCCACATCGTCGACGGCGCCCTCGGCTGCCCGATCTGCGCCGCGGAGTACGCGATCCGCGACGGCGTCGTCGAGTTCGGCGCGTCGACCGCCCCACCGCACGCGCGGCCGCGTCACGCCGACGACGTCGTCCGGCTCGCCGCGCTCCTCGGGCTCTCGACGCCCGGCGGGACGATCGCGCTGGGCGGCGCCTGGCAGCCGCTCGCCGCGCCGCTCGCCGCGCTCACCTCGGTGCGCGTCCTGCTCGTCGATCCGCCGCTCGCTGAGCCGTTGCGCGCAGACGTCTCGGCGGTGCGTGGCGGCGACACGCTGCCGATCGCCGCATCGAGCGTGCGCGGCGTCGCGCTCGACGCGAGCACGGCGAGTGCGGAGCGGCTCGCGTCCGCCGTGAGTGCCCTCGTGCCCGACGGGCGTCTCGTCGCCCCGGCGAGCGTCGCGCTTCCGGATGGCGTCGTCGAGCTCGCGCGTGATGCGGACGAGTGGGTCGCGAAACGAACGGCGGGACCGGCCGCGTCGCGACCGATCCCGCTGCGTCGCGCCGAACCGCGCGAGCGGTAGGGTCTCGGCGCCCCGCCGAGCGGCGCGTCAGTCGGCGTCGGCGCCGGCGTACAACTCGTCGATCACGTCCTTGTACGACGCGTCGATCACCCGCCGCTTCACCGACAGCTTCGGCGTCAGCTCGCCGCGCTCGATCGAGAACTCGTGCTCGAGCACCCCGATCTTCTTCGGCGTCTCGAAGCTCGCGAGCCCGGTCATCTGGCCTCGCGCCTCCTGCTCCAGCTTCTGCCGCACGGCGTCCGTGCGCAGCAGGGCGGTGCGCGACGCGTAGACGTGCCCCTGGCTCCGCGCCCACGTCTCGAGCGTCTCCCATTCCGGTACGACGAGCAGGATCGGGAATTTCCGCCGGTCGCCGATCATCACGGCCTGCGAGATGAACTTGCTCGTCTTCACCGCGTTCTCGATCGGCTGCGGAGCGATGTTCTTGCCGCCGGCCGTCACGATGATGTCCTTCTTGCGGTCCGTGATGCGCAGGAAGCCATCCTCGAGCGCGCCGATGTCGCCCGTGTGAAACCACCCCTCGGCGTCGATCGCCTCCGCCGTCGCGTCGGGGTTGTTGTAGTAGCCCTTCATGACGTGCGGGCCCCGCGTGAGGATCTCGCCGTCGTCGGCGATCCTGACCTCGACGCCCGTCGATCGCGCTTGCCGACGGAGCCGATGCGGAACGCGTCGGGGCGATTCACCGTGATCACCGGCGACGTCTCGGTGAGGCCGTACCCCTCGAGAATCGTGATCCCGGCGGCGAAGAAGAACTTGTTGATCTCCGCCGACAGCGGCGCGCCGCCGCTCACGAAGTAGCGCATGCGGCCGCCCGTGCGCTCCTTGAGCTTCGAGAAGACGAGCTTCTGCGCCAGGCCGTACTGCCACGCGAGCAGCCCGCCCGGCTCCCGCCCCGCGAGCTTCTCGTCGGCCCACCGATACGGCGACGCGCGCGCCCAGCTGAAGATGCGCCACTTCACGGCGCCGCCCGACTGCGCGTTCTCGAGCACGCGCGCGTACATCTTCTCGTACAGACGCGGAACGGACATCGCGAGCGTCGGTCGCACCCCTGGAGCGCCGCGGCCACGTCGTCGAGCGACGCGACGTACGCGATCGTCGTGCCGGTCGAGAAGTACATGTAGTCGCCCATGCGCTCGAACACGTGCGACAGCGGAAGGAAGCTGAGCGCGATGTCCCTGCCCTCGAACGGAATCGCACCGCGGCGCCGCCGCCACGTTCGAGTGGAAGTTGTCGTGCGTGAGCATCACCCCCTTCGGGTCGCCCGTCGTCCCCGACGTGTAGATCAGCGTCGCCAGATCGTCGGGCTGCACCGCGTCGGCCTCGGCGCGGTACGCTGCCTGCCGCTCCGGCGTGTCGAGCGCCGCGCCGCGAGCTTCGAGTTGCGCGAGCGTCATGTCGCAGCCGTCGCTCGCCGTGGCCGCGAAGCCGATGACGTGCCTCACGCCGCGGCAGCGCGCGCGGATCGACGCGACCTTCTGCGCCTGCCCCGACGTCGACACGAACGCGACGACCGCGCCCGAGTCGTTGAGCAGGATACGGGAGCTGCTCGGCCGGCAACGTCGGATAGATCGGGACGTCCACGAAGCCGCGCCGTGAGGCACGCGTAGTCGGCGATCGCCCACTCCGGCCGGTTCTCCGAGAGGATCACGACACGATCGCCGCGTGCCACCCCGAGCTCCCCGAGCGCGAGCGCGACGTGCCGCACGCGGCGCTCGATCTCGCGGTGCGAGATCGACACGTACGCGCCGTCCACCTGATGCTGCAGCGCGTCGGGCCGATCGAACGCCGCGACCGCACTCGAAGAACATCGTCGGTCAGCGTTCCCGGCGCCGGGCGCGGCCCGCCGCGCGCGTAGGAGGTGGACGACGGCGTCGGCGCGCCGGTGAGCGGAGTCGATGGGCGCGTGTCGTGAGCGAGCATCGCGGCGTCGGGTGAGGGGAGGGAACACGGACCGCCGTCGCGCGGGCGATGGCTGAGACTGTCTCGTTGTTCGCCTACTGTGTGAAGCGTGTCAAGTACGGAGCGCGCCGGACGCGGAGACGCGTCGCCGCAGGGCGCCGGACGTCACGTACCCGCGTCAGCTGCACCCGGGTCCCGAGAACGCCGCCTGCCCTGGCAGCCCGCGGATGCGTCGCAGTCGCACGACGAAGCGCACGGAATCACGCACCAGCGTCGTCGGCGTCGTGCGGGCGGTGGCACGAACGAGGACGCTCGCCGTGTCGTTCACGAACAGCCGCCCGATCCCGTTCGGCACGACGCGCAGCAGCGCCGACGCGATGCCGGTCGACTCGGTCGTGTCGGTGTTCGTCGCGCGGTGTCGTTCGCGACGTCGCGCGTGATCGCGATGGCAGGGCGGCGCGCACCGCCACGAGCGTCGCCGTCGGGATCGACGTCGGCGACACGATGTCGAAGCGCACGTAGTAGCTCGGCACCGCGGCGCGGAGCGTGTCGACCGAGTCGGCGGTGAGGCGCACGGCGAGCGGGATCGCGTTGCCGAACAGCGACGTGTCGCCCGGCGCGACCGGAAAGCGGGTCCCCACGTTCGACCGTCCCCGAGTCGTTGCACGGCACCGCGAGGACGTGCAGGCTGTCGCCGTTCGTCGCCGCGCGCTCCAGCCGCGTCGGCCGCTTCACCACGGCGATCGTGTCGATGAACTGCAGCCGGTCGCCGAGCCGCGCGACGAGTCGGGCGCGCGAGGCGAGGGGCGTCGTGGTGCCTGACGCCGTCACCGCGCCGGTCAGCGAATCGACCGTCACCGGCGCGCGCTGCTCGGCCGCCGTCGTGTCGCGCGGGAGCGGGAGCGCCGTGAAGCGGAACGCGGCGTCGGGCACCGTGTCGCCGTCGGCGTCGAACGCGACGGCGCGCAGCCGCACCACGGCGCCCGTGGAGTCGCGCAGCTGATCGCCGACGATCACCGACGGCGGTACCGGGGCGAGCCGGATCGCCGTGACGCCTCCCGGCCCGGCGGCGATCTCGACGCACGCCGCGACGACGCAGCGTCCCGCCGAGAACCGCGAGGCGCGCTGCGCGTTCACTTGAACCGCTCCGCGAGGAGCGTCGCGAGATTCACGTACGCCTGGCTCGCCGCGTCACCCGGGTCGCGGACCACGACCGGCTGGCCGGCGGCGAACGCGTCGGCGGCGGCGGCGCTGCGCGGAATGACGAGATCGAAGACCATGTTGTGCGGCAGATGGCGACGGACGTACTGCACCGTGCGCTCGGCGGCGGGATTGCCGGCCTCGAACATCGTCAGCAGGATCCCGTCGAGCGTCAGCTCGTCGTTCGTGCGGACGACGTCCTGGATGCCGCGCAGGATCTGCGGCGTGGTCTGCAGCGCGAGCGGCTCCGCCTGCAGCGGCACGATGACGTGCTGGCTCGCCTCGAGCACGCGGCGCGTGATCGGCCCGAGTCCCGGCGGCGTGTCGACGATGACGATGTGCGCTCGCTCGCGCGCCATCGTCAGCAGCTCGTGCAGCACGGTGGTCTCGGCGACGAGCTGCTGATAGAAGCCGTGATCCGCCTCGTCGCTCACCGTGCCGGCGAGGATCACCCGCAGCCAGGGCAGCGACGTCGGCAGGATCACGTCGCGCAGCGTGCGCGCGCCCGTGAGGTAGTCGGCGAAGCCACCGTCTCGTGCCCGCGGCGGAGCCCCGCGCCGTAGCGCACCGATCCCTGCGGGTCGACGTCGACGAGCAGCGTCTTGAGCCCGCGGCGCGCGAACGCCGCGGCGAGGTTCACCGCCGTCGTCGTCTTGCCGACGCCACCCTTCTGGCTGACGATCGCGAGAACGTGTCCCACGCGCTCCGCGCCGCTACCGCGTCCGCCGCGGCGCGCCTCACGCACGCGGACGCTCCGGCGGCCACCCGGCCGAGTCCTCGGCGTCGGCGGCGGCGTCGCGCAGCTGTGCGAGCGTGCTCGAGGCGTGCTCGACCCACCGCTGCGTGTCCGGCGACTGCGGCGTCGTGCGTCGAGGAACTGCTCGAGGTGGCGTGTCGCTTCCATGCGGTCGCCGCGCTTGAGCAGCAGGAACGCGAGGCCGTAGTGCGCGCCGGACAGCGACGGGTCGACGCTCGAGCGCGCGCCGATAGCAGCGGATCGCTTCCTCGTGCTGCCCGAGCTTGCTGTACGCGATCGCCATGTTCTGCAGGACGCGCTGGTCGTTCGGCTGGTCGCGCAGCGCGAGCCGGTACGACGTGAGCGCCGCGTCGTAGTCTCCCTGCCGCTCGAGCGCCAGCGCTTCCGCCAGGTAGTCGACGGTGCGACCGCCCTTGCGGTCGGGGGCGCGCCGGTCGGGAGTCGGCTCGGGCTCATTCTTCCCGCCCGTGAGGCGGCTCCACCAGGACATGCGATCGAGTGCGCGAGAGAGGCAGGGGCCCGCGCCGCGGCGACGGCGTCGTCGCTGGCCGGGGCGCTCCCGAAGGGGTCCAAGCTATCCGCTGCCGGCGGGTGCTACAACCCGAACGGCGCCCGCATCGGGTTCCGCTCGGTGGTCGCGTGCGGCCCGCGTCACTACGTTCTCCCGCATGTCGCCACGCCAACAGACCGTCGATCCCGCGAAGGGCATTTTCGTCGTCGAGTGGCCGCTGTTCGGCGAGCTGTCGCGCGCCCTGGCGCTGAAAGTCGCGCGCGCCTACGACCCTGAGATCGTCGTCGGCGTCGCGACGGCCGGGGTCGTCCCCGGCGCCGTCGTCGCGGCGATCCTCGACCGACCGTTCGTCGCCATCACCGTGAGTCGCCGCTATCGCGCCGAGACCGTGCGGCAGACGCCGGCCGTCATCGGGGCCGCGCCGGCCGAGGTCCGCGGTCGGCGCGCGCTCATCGTCGACGAGACCTGCGACTCGGGCGACACGATGCGGCTCGCCGTGAGCGCGCTCGTGAACGCTGGCGCCGCCGCGGTGCGCACCGCCGTGAGCTTCCGCACCGGGAGCTACGAGCCCGACTTCCACGCCCTCGCGACCGAGAGCACGATCGTGCTGCCCTGGGACCGCGAGGTGCTCGTGCGCGGCGAGCTCGTTCCGAACCCGACCTACGACGGGATGCTCTGACCCGACCGGCGGACCCGAACGCCTGTGCGGGACGGCACCTCAGCCCGCGCCCATCTCCTCCCACAGGCGGTCGAGCACCCCCCGACTGCCGATCGCGAATTCGCACCCCGGCGCGCCCGCGCCGCGGCAGCCGAGCTCGAGCACCGCGAGCGGCTCGCGCGCCGCACGGCCGAAGAAGCCCGCCAGCATCCCCGTCGAGTAGTGGCACGACGCGAACGCCTCGCCGTGCACCCCGTCCGCCTCGACCCAATCGCCGGACGTGAGACGGAGCACGGCGTCGTCCTGCCGCGCCCCGACCCGCGCCGTCCCCCACCCGCACGAGTCGAGGTACGCACCGAGCGCCGCGGCGAACGTCGGCAGCGCCAGCGCGTCGGGCTCCGTCCCGTGCTCCTCGCGCACCTCGGCGGCGAAGTCGGCGTAGAGTGCGACCCCGGCGACGTACCCCGCGTCGCGCAGCCGCGCCGCGCCGTCGGGGGTGCCGAGCAGCGCGTCACGCAGCGCATGGAGCGCCGCCGCCGGGATCGTCACCATGCGCGCGCTGAGCACCCTGTTCGGTGCCGTCATGCGTCGCCGACGCGGCGCCGAAGCTCCGCCTCGTCGATGACCGTCACGCCGTACTCCTGCGCCTTCGCGAGCTTGCTCCCCGCGTCGGTGCCGGCGACCACGAAGCTCGTCTTGCGAGACACGCCGCTCGTCACGCGCCCGCCGTGTGCCTCGACGAGCGCCGACGCCTGCTCGCGCGACAGCGTCGGCAACGTGCCGGTGATGACGACCGTGAGACCCCGGAGCGCGGTGCCCGCGGCCGCCGTCGGCTCGTGCATCGTGAGGCCGAGCGCGGCGAGCCGCGTCACGAGATCGAGCGCGGCGGGGTCGCCGAACCACTTCACGACGGAGCGCGCGATCACCTCGCCGACTCCCCGCACGGCGAGCACGTCGTCCTCCGCCGCCCCGGCAAGCGCCCGCATCGTGCCGAAATGACGTGCGAGGAGCCGCGCGGCGATCTCACCGACATGGTCGATGCCTAACGCGAACAGCAGGCGCGCGAGCGGCTGCGCTTTCGAGTCGCCGATCGCCTGGACGAGCGACTCGGCGCTCTTGTCGGCGAAGCGATCGAGCGCGACGATCTGCGCGGCCGTGAGCGTGTACAGGTCAGCCGGGTCGCGCACGAGGCCCGCGTTCACGAGCTGCTCCACGCGCGCGTACGAGAGGCCGCGGATGTCCATCGCGCTCCGCGACGCGTAGTGCACGAGTCCCTCGAGCTGCCGCGCGCGGCAGGTGAAGTTCGGGCAGTAGAGCATGCCGCGATCGTCGCCCGCGACGAGCGTCGTTCCGCACGACGGACAGTGCGTCGGCGGCGCGTACGGCGCGGGCGGCGCTGTGGCATCGCGCCGTTCCGGTACGGGACCGATGACCTGTGGAATCACCTCCCCGGCCCGCTTCACCTGCACCACGTCGCCGACGCGCAGATCCTTGTCGCGGATCAGCTCGAAGTTGTGCAGCGTCGCGAGCCGGACGACGGCGCCGCCGATCTCGACGGCCTCGAGCACGGCGAACGGATTCACGCTCCCCGTGCGCCCGATGTTGACCTGGATGTCGAGCAGCGCCGTCTCCGCGATGTCCGGCGCGAACTTGCGCGCGATCGCCCACCGCGGCTCGCGCCCGACGTCGCCCAGCTCCCGCTGCAGCGCCAGCGAATCCACCTTCACGACGGCGCCGTCGATCGCGAAGTCCAGGGCGGCGCGCTGCACGCGCTCGACGTCCGTCGCCCACCGATGCACGTCGCCCAACGTGTCGCAGCGGCGGCGGTGCGGCGCCACCGGGATCCCCCACGCCGCGAGCGCGTCGAGCAACTCGGTCTGCGTCGCGAACGGCAACGCCGATCCGTCCGGCACCGCCACGGCATAACCGAAGAATCGGAGCGGCCGCCGCGCCGTCAGCTTCGGGTCGAGCTGCCGCAGCGCGCCCGCCGACGAGTTGCGCGGGTTCGCGAACACCGGCTCGCCCGCGGCGACGCGCTCTGCGTTCATCCGCTCGAAGCCGCTGTACGTCATGTACACTTCGCCGCGGATCTCCACCGTGCCGTGCGGTACCGGGCGCGCGTCGCTCCGCAGGCGCAGGGGGATCTCGCGGATCGTGCGGAGGTTCGGCGTCACGTCCTCGCCGACCGTGCCGTTGCCGCGCGTCGCGCCCGCGACGAACACGCCGTCACGATACGTCAGACTGACCGCCGCGCCGTCGATCTTGAGCTCGGCGGAGTAGCCGGCGGCGCGCGCCTCGTTCCCCGCGAGACGAACGATGCGCTCCTCCCAGCCCGCCAGCTCGTCCTCGTTGAACGCGTTGCCCAACGACAGCATCGGCACGAGGTGCGTATGCTTCGGAAGGCTCGACTGCGGCTCGGCACCGACGCGCAGCGTCGGCGAGTCGGCGGTGCGAAGCTGCGGGTGGTCGCGCTCGAGCGCCTGCAGCTCGCGGAAGCGCAGGTCGTATTCCCGGTCGGCGAGCGTCGGCCGGTCGAGCACGTAGTACTCGTACGACGCCTGCTCGAGCTCCTGACGCAGCGTCGCCGCACGGGCCGAGAGCTCCGCCAGGTCGTCGGCCGAGGAAGGGGTGGAAGGCATGGCGGAAAATACTACGCCTCGCCCGTGTCGCCCTCCACGCTTCCGTTGAACACCTCGACGCGGTTGCGCCCACCTCCCTTCGCCGCGTAGAGCGCGTCGTCCGCCGCTTTCACGAGCGACTCGAGGCCGCGGATCGCCGGATGCGGCCACGCCGCGACGCCCGCGCTGACCGTGCGCCGCAGCGTGCCGCCCGCATAGGTGAACTCGCGCGCCTCGACCGCTGCGCGCACTCGCTCGGCGAACGCCGCCGCGTCCTCCATGTTCGCCGACGGCAGCAGCACGATGAACTCCTCGCCGCCGTAGCGGCCGACGCGATCGATCTCGCGGGCCGTCTCCCGGAGAATCTCGGCGACCTGCTTGAGCACGGCGTCACCCGCCTGATGCCCGTGGGTGTCGTTCACGCTCTTGAAGTGGTCGACGTCGCACATCACGCAGCCTAACGGTTCGGCGAGCCGCGTCGCGTGCTCGTACATCTCGACGAGCCGCTCCTCGATGTGGCGCCGGTTGTCGAGCCCCGTGAGCCCGTCGGTCTGCGAGGCCTTCAGCAGCGCGTGATTCGCGTTCTCCAGCTCGGTCTGCAGCTCCTTGATGCGGAGCAGCGACTTCACCCGCGCCTCGAGCTCCTTGAAGTTCAGCGGCTTCGTGATGTAGTCGTCCGCGCCGGCGTCGAGCCCCTCGACCTTGTCCTCGGTGGTCTCGAGCGCCGTCTGCATGATGATCGGGATGAACGGCAGCGACTCGTTCGACTTGATGCGGCGCGCCACCTCCATCCCGTCCATCCGCGGCATCATCACGTCGAGCAGGATGAGGTCGGGGGACTCGCGAAGACTTTGTCGAGCGCCTCCTGCCCGTCCATCGCGGCCTCGACCTCGTAGCCGCGCGCCTCGAGCCGGGCGCGCAGCAACTCGATGTTGTCTTCGTGATCGTCTACGACGAGAATCCGGGTCATGCCGATGTCGTCACGGACACGCCCTCACGACGGCGCCGCGACGTTCCCTTTGCCCAGGAACCGCTGCACCTCGGCGACCACGGCGCGCGGCTCGCACGGTTTCGCGAGATACCCGTCGCAGCCGACTTCCATCGCTTTCTCGCGGTCCGACGCGAGTGCGTGCGCCGTCAGCGCGATGATCGGGATCGCACTGGTCGCCGGGTCGTGCTTCAGCACCTGCGTCGCCTCCCAGCCGTCGATGATCGGGATCGAGATGTCCATGAGGATCAGGTCCGGTTTCTCGGACCTCGCCTTCGCGATCCCTTCCTCGCCGTTCAACGCCTCGGTCACGCTGTACCCGAAGTGGCGGAGGATGGTGGAATAGACGATGCGGTTGTCCTCATTGTCTTCCACGAGAAGCACGGTCTTGCCGTTCTCGCTCATGACGCTCCTCGGAGCCGGGCGGGATGGTGTGGTAGGATCGAGACGCCGTCGCACTGAAGCTGCGCGACGGCCTTCTCTGCGGAGTCGCAAGTTCCTTACCAGCGTCGTCCGTCGATCTGACGGACCGCGCCACCGTCACCAGCACCGACTTCCATCTGCGAACGAGGCACGTATCCATGACTACCCCGTACGGACCGACGAGCGGCGCGGCACGCGCCGCCACCGAGCGCCCCGGTGCCCGCCCGAACGGCCGCTTCACGCTGCGCCGCGGCGCGTTCGGCTCGTCGCGTCACGGTCCTGATGCCACCGTCACACCGGGAGGCGAGGACGAGCACCCGTCGTCGATCGAGAGCGGCCACGTGGACGAGGACGGCACCGACTGGCGCGCGGTCGGCGTCTTCGGTGCGGGGCTCTTCCTCGGCGCGATGATCGGCGCGAGCACGGCGCTGCTCCTCGCCCCGGCGAGCGGCTTCGAGACCCGCACCCGGCTCGCCCTCGGCGCCCGCCGAGCCGGCGAGCGCGTCGCCGACGGATGGGACGACGCAGGGAGCCGCGTCCGGCGGAGCGCCGCGCGCAGCCGCCGGAAGCTCGAGCGCAAGCTGGTGATGGCGCGCTGGCGGGCCCGCGACGCGTGGGAGCGCAAGCGCTACGGCGCCGACGCGTGATCGTGCCGCGGTCGGCGTGCCGCGCGCTTCGCGGCCGACGGCGCGCTCAGCGCGCCTTCGGCCGCAGCGCCTCCGCCTGCCGCTTGAACTTCACGTCGGTCGCCTCGGCCGCCGGGATGCGCGCGATCGCGTCGAGCTGCTCGCGCGCCTTTCCCTTGTTACCGCGGTCGAGGTAGACCTCGGCGAGATCGATCCGGTGCGCGATCCGCGTCGGCGCGATCGCCACCGCCTCCTCGAGGTTGCGCTGCGCGTCGTTCCAGCTCGCCTGGTCGAACACCTTGCCGCCGAGGAAATTCTTCGCGGCGAAGCGAGTGATCGCCGCTCAGCCGCATGACCTCGGCGTTCCACATCCCCATGATGTGCAGCGCACCGTCGTGCTTCGGGTTCAGCTTCAGCGCCTCGAGGGCGTGCGAGCGCACGTCGGCGGCGAACTTCACGCGGTCGCGCGATCCCATCGTCTGTGCGTTCCGGCCGAGCGCGCGCGCCAGCTCGAAGTGCCCCTCGGCGTCGTTCGCGTTCACCTGCACGGCGCGCTTCGCATAGTCCTCGGCGCGCTTGTAGAGCGCGCGGCCGGCCTGCACGTCCGGAGTGACCTGTCCGGCCTCGACGGCCGCGCCAGCCGCCTTGTACAGCGCCGCGTAATTGCTCGGCTCCGCCACCAACGCCGCCTCGTAGTGGCGGAGCGCGCCGTTCGGATCCATCCGCTCCCTGTCTCCGATCGCGATGTGCTCGGCGGGGGACTGCGCGAAGGCGAGCGGCGCGACGAGCGAGAGGCGAGCGACAGGCAGAGCGGCGAGGCGCGACGGAGGTCATCGGCAGGACTCCCGAGGAGAGCGAGGGGTATGGGCCGGTGCGACAGGACCGACTACCATCGGCGGTCACGCCCGTCTCACCAGTCCGGTCAATGCTCGCACAGCGACTCATCGAACGAAAGCGCGACGGCGGCCGCATCGCGCCCGACGAGTTCGCGCGCCTTCGCGCGGCGACTACGCCGCGGCGACGTGCCCGGACTACCAGATGGCCGCGTTCCTCATGGCCGTCGTTCTTGCGCGGGCTCGACCGCGCCGAGACGGCCGCCCTGACGGACGCGATGCTCGCGAGCGGCGACACGCTGCACCTCGATCACCTCGCCGCGTCGGCCGCGTCGACAAGCACTCGACCGGCGGCGTCGGCGACAAGGTCTCGCTCGTCCTCGCGCCCGCTCGTCGCCTCGCTCGGCGTCGCGGTGCCGATGATGTCCGGCCGCGGCCTCGGCCACACCGGTGGTACCCTCGACAAGCTCGAGTCGATCCCCGGGTTCCGCACCGATCTCACGCTCGACCGCGCGACACGCCAGCTCGAGCGGCTCGGCTGCGCGCTCATCGGACAGACCGACGAGATCGCCCCCGCCGACCGGAAGATGTACGCGCTGCGCGACGCGACGTGCACGGTCGAGTCGATCCCGCTGATCGCCGCGAGCATCATGAGCAAGAAGCTCGCGGAAGGGCTCACGGGCCTCGTGCTCGACGTGAAGCACGGGTCCGGCGCGTTCATGCCGGCGCTCGACCGCGCGCTCGAGCTCGCGCGGACGATGGTCGACCTCGGCGACGATCACGGCTGCCCGGTCGTCGCGCTGCTCACCGCGATGGACCGGCCGCTCGGCCGCGCCTGCGGCAACGCGCTCGAGGTCGAGGAGTCCATCGCTCGCGCTGCGCGGCGAGGGGCCCGACGACCTCATGGCGGTCACCTACGCCCTCGGCGCCGAGATGCTCGTGCTCGGCGGCGCGGCGCCGATCGCTCGACGAGGCGCGCGCCGCATGCGACGTCGGCGATCGCCGACGGCCGCGCCGCGCGCGAAGTTCCAGGAGATCATCGAGGCGCAGGGCGGCGACCCGGGCGTCGTCGACGACCCGGCGGTGCTGCCGCAGGCGGCGATGCGCGCGACGTGTTCGCGGCGCCGCGCGACGGCGTCGTCGCGCGGGTCGAGCCGCGCGCGGTCGGCCGCGGCGTCATCGCGCTCGGCGGCGGGCGCACGCGCGTCGAGGACCCGGTCGACCCGACCGTCGGCTTCGTGATCACCGCGCGCCCCGGCGACCCGGTGCGGCGCGGCGAGCCGCTGGCGACGATCTACGCCCGCGACGCCGCGGACTCGACGCCGGCCTGCCGCGCTCGCCGAGGCGATCACCGTGGCCGACGAGCTGGCGGACGCGCCGCTGCCGCTCGTGTCGCACCGCGTGACCACGGCGGGCGTCGCCGTCCTCCCGTAGCGGCGGGCGGCGCCGACGTTGCATTCTGTTCCGGTCGGCGATCACTACTCTCTCGCTCTCGAAACGTCTCTCATGCCGTCTGCCCGTCTTTCCCCGAAGATCGCGCGGTTTTTCGGTCTCCAGATGCTGCTCGTCATCGGCGGGCTCGTCGTGCTGTGGGCCGTGCTGCTCTGGTTCACGCGCCCGAACGGACCCGGCACGACCGGCGGGATCGACGGCACGAACGTGACGATCACTTGGATCGCCTTCACCGCGATCTTCGCCGCGCTCGGCGCCATCCACGCCATCTTCGCGCGGCAGCTCTTCGGCGAGGCGAAGGGGACGCGGCGCGGGATCGCGAGCTGGTAGCCGCGTGACGTCGAGCGGTGGCGCGT
Organism: uncultured Gemmatimonadaceae bacterium; assembly: GCA_963843845.1. Lineage (GTDB taxonomy): Bacteria > Gemmatimonadota > Gemmatimonadetes > Gemmatimonadales > Gemmatimonadaceae > Gemmatirosa. Next base: position 1,482,030 of record CAWJMB010000002.1, read on the forward strand.
GGGTCACGGCGACGAACGGCGGCCCCGGGTACGCGACCGAGATCGCGGCGGGGGGCACCGCGTCGTCGTCGATGAGCCGCTCGCCGTCGGCGGGAGCGACACGGGGCCGACGCCCTACGATCTGCTGCTCGCCTCGATCGGTGCGTGCACCGCGATCACGGTGCGGATGTACGCGCGGCGCAAAGGGTGGCCACTCGAGAATGTCGTCGTGCGGCTCCGCACGGCGTCGAAGCACGCCGCGGATTGCGACGAGTGCGTCGACCACTCGGTCGGGCTCCATGGCCTCGAGCACGATGTCACGTTCGAGGGCGAGCTCACGGACGAACAGCGTACCCGGCTGCGCTACATCGCAGGGCGCTGCCCGGTGAAGCAGATCCTGCTGGCGAGCGTGGAGCTGCGCGACGCCCTCTCGCCGTCGTCGGTGCCGTCCACGCCGACCACGACAGAAACCGCGGGCGAGGTGGCCCCGTAAGAGCGCCATGCAGCCCGCCCCCTCCGACCGCGCCGCTTCCGCCACTCGCCCCCGACCTCGCGCCGTCGCGGGGCGCTCCCACCGGCGTCACGATCGCGGACGTCCCGCTCCCGCTCGACGGGCTTCCGCGGACGGCGCAGGACGTTCAGGGGTTGCGCGTGCGGCGTGACATGCTGCGCGAACAGCTCTCTCGCGCGAACAACCGCCGCGAGAGCATCGCGAACGAGCTGAATCGCACGGGGAACGACGACGTCCGTACCGGCGTCCGTCAGCGCCTCGAGCAGGTCGATGCGCGCATCCTGCAGATCGAACGCGAGCAGGCGCTCACCGAACGACTGCTGACGAACGCGCCGCCCGGGTACTCGCCGCGACCACGAGGCTCGACGAGTCGCATCGGGGCCCGACGGTCGACGAGGACGAGGCGGTCGGCGTGGCGTTCGCCGCGTTCGGCGTCGGCATCGTGCTCACGCTCGTCGTCGGCCGCCTGCGCGCGCGGTTCCGGCGGCGGCGCGGCGGGCTGCAGCGGCAGGGCGCGGTCGCCGCTGTCGACGATCCGCGCATCGAGCGGCTCACGCAGGCCGTCGACGCGATCGCCGTCGAGGTGGAGCGGATCGGGGAGGGGCAGCGCTTCGTGACGCGCCTGCTCGCCGAGCCGGGGGAGCGCGCCACGCTGCCTCGCTGAACGCGCGACGGGGCGGCCCAGGAGGGCCGCCCCGCGCGGAACCGATACGACCTGACGCGACCCGCCGCGACCTGACGCGACCTGACGCGACCTGACGCGGCTCAGACGTCGAGGTTCTTCACGAACTGCGCGTTCTGCTCGATGAACTCGCGCCGCGGCTCGACGGCATCGCCCATGAGCCGCTGGAACATCTCGTCGGCGTGGTACGCGCTCTCCAGCGTCACCTTGAGGAGCGTCCGCGTCTCGGGGTCCATCGTCGTCTTCCAGAGCTGATCCGGGTTCATCTCGCCGAGACCCTTGTAGCGCTGGACGTTGACCTTGTCCTTCGTCCCGCCATGCGCGTCCTGCACCACGTCGCGCTCGTGCTCGTCGTAGACGTAGTACTCCTCCTTGCCTTTCGCGACGCGGAAGAGCGGCGGCTGCGCGATGTAGATCATCCCCGCCTCGATCAGCTCGCCCATCTGCCGGAAGAAGAACGTCAGCAGCAGCGTGCGGATGTGCGCGCCGTCGACGTCCGCGTCCGTCATGATGATGATCTTGTGATAGCGCGTCTTCTCGAGCTCGAACTCCTCCTTGATCCCCGAGCCGATCGCGGTGATGATCGTCCGGATCTCCTCGTTCGAGAGCACCTTGTCGATGCGCGCCTTCTCGACGTTGATGATCTTGCCGCGCAGCGGCAGGATCGCCTGGAACGCGCGGTCGCGCCCCTGCTTCGCCGAGCCGCCGGCCGAGTCGCCTTCGACGAGGTAGAGCTCGCAGAGGCGCGGGTCGGAGAGTGAGCAGTCGGCGAGCTTGCCCGGGCAGATTGCCGACGTCGAGCGCGGACTTCTTCCGCGTGAGGTCGCGCGCCTTCCGCGCCGCCTCGCGCGCGCGGGCCGCGCTGACCGCCTTCTCGATGACCGCGTTCGCCGTCTTCGGGTGCTCGTCGAGGTACTGCGTGAGGAGCTCGTTGACGACCGACCGCACGGCCCCCTCCGCCTCCGAGTTGCCGAGCTTCGTCTTCGTCTGCCCCTCGAACTGCGGCTCGCGCACCTTGACCGAGAGCACCGCGACGATCCCCTCGCGCACGTCGTCGCCCGAGAGGCGGATGTCCTTGTCCTTCTTGGAGAGCGCGCCCGATTTCTCGATGTACTTGTTGATGACCGTCGTCAGCGCGCTCTTGAGGCCGGTGAGGTGCGTCCCGCCCTCGTGCGTGTTGATGTTGTTCACGAACGAGAACACCGATTCCGCGTAGCGAGTCGTTGTACTGGAGCGCGAGCTCGATCCCGATGTCGTCGCGCTCGGTCTCGATGTAGACGACTTCGGGGTGCAGCGCCTTCCTCGTCCCGAGCGAATTGAGGTACTGCACCATCTCCCGGAGGCCGCCGCGCGCGTGGAACACGTCTTCCCGCACCGGCTCCTGGCGCTCGTCGCGCAGCGAGATGCGCACGCCCTTGTTCAGGAACGACAGCTCGCGCAGCCGATCGCGCAGCGTGTCGTAGCTGTACTCGAGCGTCTCGGTGAAGATCTCGTGGTCGGGCTTGAACCAGACCTTCGTGCCGCGACTCCTTCTTCGCGACGTCGCGCAACGTCTTCAGCTTCGTGCTCGTGCCGCCGCGCACGAAGTCCATGTAGTACTCCTTGCCGTCGCGCTTCACCCACACCTTGAGCGTCTCGGAGAGCGCGTTGACGCACGACACGCCGACGCCGTGCAGCCCGCCGGAGACCTTGTAGCTGTTCTTGTCGAACTTGCCGCCGGCGTGCAGGACCGTCATCGCGATCTCGACGCCCGGCATCTTCTCGACCGGATGCACGTCGACCGGGATGCCGCGCCCGTTGTCTTCGACCGTGATCGAGTTGTCGGGGTGGATGCAGCACGGACACCGTGTCCGCGTAGCCGGCGAGCGCCTCGTCGATCGAGTTGTCGACGACCTCGTAGACGAGGTGGTGCAGCCCGCGTGGCCCGGTCGAGCCGATGTACATGCCGGGGCGCTTGCGAACCGCCTCGAGCCCCTTCGAGCACCTGAATGCTGCCGGCATCGTAGTCGCCGCCGCCGTTCTGCTGACCGTTCGCGCTGCCGTTTCGTTCTTCGCCATTGCCCACTCCACGAGGTCACCATCCGAGCCGCCCGACCGCTCGTGCCGAGCCGCCGGGCAAGCCTCGAAATCTACGCCGGGCGGGCGACGGACGCAACCGGCGTCCGTCGCCGTAACTGATTGTTGTACAACGAATTAGGCCGCGAGTTCCGGTCGCTAGGGCTGCCGCCGGAGCACCAGCCGGAGCCGCGCGATCGGCGGCCGCTCGGGGGCGTTCAGCCGCTTCAACAGCTCGGGCTCGAGCAGCGACAGCTCGTTCATCCACGCGTGATTGGCGACGGCGACGAACAGCGTCCCGTCCGGCGCGACGGAGAGCGGTTCGGTGACCGCCGCGATCGGCGCTCCGACGAGCGACGCCCACTCCGGCACGACGGCGGCCTGGGCGATGCGGTCGGCGACGCCGGCGTTCGCGAGAACGCTCGCCAGGAGGTCGCCGAGCTTGGCGGGGCGGGAGGGCATGGGAGGATGAAGATAGCCGAGCCCGCCCGTCGCGCCGTGTCAGTCCGTCGAGCACGCCGTCTCGAATCGCCGCGCCGCTCCAGCCTCGTCAGCTCCGCCGGAATGTCGGTCGCGCGCGGCACGACGAGGAGCGTCTGCCCCATCCCGGCCGCGCCCAGCAGCTCGAGAATCCGGTGCGACCGCCGCGCGTCCAGCTCGGCGAACGGATCGTCGAGCAGGAAGAGCGGCTCGCTGCCGCCGCTCGCTCGCAGCGTCGCCGCCTCGAGCATGCGCAGCGCGATCGCCGCCGTGCGCTGCTGTCCCGCCGAGCCGTAGAGGCGCAGATCGCGCCCGCCTAACGTGAGCTCCAGGTCGTCGCGATGCGGGCCCGCGTGCGTCACGCCGCGCTTGAGGTCGAGCGCGCGCTTCTCGGCGAGCGCCCGCTCGATCGCCTCGCGCGCCGCGGCGCGGTGACGCGTCGTCGTTCGAGCGCGAGCGCCGACGTGTAGCGCATCCGCGCCGCCGCGCGCTCGCCGATCGCCGCGCACAGCGTGGCGAATCCCTCGGCGTGCGACGCGACCCACGCGCGCCGCTCGGTCCACAGCACCGCGCCATGCTCGGCCAGCGCGGGCTCCCACACGGTCGCCTGCGCCGCGTCGCGGCCGGAGCGCAGCGCGTCGCGCAGCGCCGCGTTCCGCCGCACGAGCGCGCCGCGGTACGCCTGCAGCGCCGCGAGGTAGCGCCGCGACGTCAGCGCGAGCACCACGTCGAGGTAGCGCCGCCGCTCGCTCGGGCTCTCGGACACGAGCCGCACGTCGGTCGGCGAGAACATCACGCTCGGCACCGCGCCGAGCGCGTCGCTCAGCCGCGCCGGCTCGGCGCCGTCGAGCCGCACGCGCTTGCGCTTGCCGGCCCGCTCGAAGCCGACGCCGACGTCGTACGCGCCGGCCGCCGCGCCCACCCCTTCCACCGTGCCGGCGACGTGGAAGCCTGCGGCGCCGAATCGCACGAGGTCCTGGTCACGCGCCCCGCGCACGGAGCGCAGCAGCTGGAGGTAGTAGACCGCCTCGAGCAGGTTGCTCTTGCCATGCCCGTTCTCGCCGATGACGACGAGCCCGTCTGCCGACAGCGCCAGGTCCTGCCGCTCGAAGTTGCGAAAGTCGCGGAGTGCGAGCCGCAGCAGCCGGACGCCCGGGCGCGCCGACGATGCCGTCGCGGGCTCGCCGCCGCTCACCGCCCGGTGAACTGCGCCGGGCGCTTCGCGAGGAACGCGGCGGTCCCTTCGCGCATGTCCTCCGTGCTCGCCGCGAGGGCGAACTGGTACGCCTCGAGCTGCATCGCCTCATCGAGCGGAAGGTCGTAGCCCGCGTTCACCGCGGCGATGCACAGCGCGAGTGCCGTCGGCGCGTTCGCGAGCATCTGGTTCAACAGCGCGCGTGTGCGGTCCATCAGCTCGCCGGCCGGCACCACGGCGTTCGCGAGACCGACCCGGTACGCCTCCGCCCCGTCGATCATCTCTGCGGTCATCAGCAGCTGCAACGCCCGGCCGCGGCCGACGAGCCGCGCCAGCCGCTGCGTGCCGCCGTAGCCGGGGATGAGGCCGAGCTTCACCTCGGGCTGCCCGAACTTGGCGAGGTCGCTCGCCACGCGAAGGTGACACGCCATCGCCAGCTCGCACCCGCCGCCGAGTGCGAAGCCGTTGACGGCGGCGATCGTCGGCTTCGGCGACGTCTCGAACTTGCGGAACACGAGCTGCCCGCGTCGGGCCAGCGCCTGCATCTGCAGCGGGCTCTGGCCGCTCATCGCGGAGATGTCGGCGCCGGCGATGAACGCGCGCCCCGCGCCGGTGAGAATCACGCCGCCGACGTCGTCGCGCCCGACCGCCTCGTCGATCGCCACCCCCAGTTCGGCGATCGTCGCGTCGTTCAGCGCGTTGAGCTTGTCGGGGCGATTGACGGTGATCGTCGCGATCCGGTCGGCGACGTCGAAGAGCACGTTTTCGTAGGCCATAGGCCCCGAATCTACTCGACGCGAACTACGGGACCACGATTTGCCAGTCGCTCACCGGCGTCATGGCGAACACTCCCATCGTCCGCAGAGGCACGACGCGCAGCGGCTTCCGCTACGAGACGGAAGCGGGGCGGCCCGTCACGGCCGCGGCGACGCTCGAACGCATCGAGGCCCTGCGCATCCCACCGGCCTGGACGGAGGTGCACATCGCGGCCTCGCCGGGTGCCGCGATCCAGGCGTGGGGGTTCGACGCGAAAGGGCGGAAGCAGTACCGCTACCACGACCGCGCCGTCGAACGGGGGCAGCTCAGGAAGTACTACCGCGTCCGGCGCCTCGCGCACGACCTGCCGCGCGTCCGCGCCGCGCTCGACCGCGACCTTCGCCGCCGCGCGCTCGACGAGCGCCGCGTCGCCGCCGGCGTCGTGCGGCTCATCAGCGAGGCGTTCTTCCGCGTCGGCAACGAGCGGTACGCGGCGGAGAACAACACGTTCGGGATCGCGACGCTGCTCAAACGCCACGTGACGCTGTCCGCGGACCGCGCCGTCTTCTGCTACGTCGGCAAGAAGTCGATCGAGCAGCGTCAGACGATCTGCGATCCGGCACTGCTTCGCTTCGTCCGCGCGCTCATGCGCTCGCCCGGCCCGCGCCTGTTCCGCTGGCGTGACGACGCCGGCTCCTGGCACGACCTCTCGGCGCGCGACGTGAACGCGTATCTGCACGACGTGCTCGGGTCACCGTACACGGCCAAGGACTTCCGCACGTGGGGCGGCACGCTGCGCGTCGCGACGATCCTCGCGGACCTCGGTGCTGCGGCGTCGGCGCGCGAGGCGAACACGAACGTGCTCACCGCGCTTCGCCTCGTCGCCGCGGACCTCGGCAACACGCCGACCGTCTGCCGCGCGTCGTACGTGCACCCGCTCGTCATCGCGCGCTACCTCGACGAAGGCACGACGATCGCGCCGTTCCTGCCGCGCCGGACGAGCCCCCTGCCGTCGCCCCGACGCGAGGAGCGGGCGCTGATTCGGTTCCTCGACAAGTTCTTTCCCGAGCGCCGCCAGACGCGGCGCGATCGGCGCCGACGCGTGCGGGACGACGACGCGCGGCGTGAGCGGCGCGCCGCCTGACGCGCCGCCTGACGCGCCGCGCGGAACCTCGGCGGCGGCGCGGTGTGGATCATCGTACCCATGGCTCGCTCACTTCCGCTCGCCGCTGCGCTCGACCGACACCGCGCCGCGCTCGCCGCCTGCACGCGCTGTCCACGACTCCCCGGCGTTCGGCCGGTGCTCTCGCTCGCCCGCGGGCCGCGCATCATGCTCGTCGGTCAGGCGCCGGGGCGCGCGGAGGCGGAGAACGCGCGCCCCTTCACCGGCCGTGCAGGGCGCACGCTCTTTCGCTGGCTCGACCGCGCCGGGATCGACGAGCACACGTTCCGTGCGCACGTCTACATCGCGGCCATCACGCGCTGCTACCCGGGTCCGCACCCGGCGGGGCGGGGTGACCGTGTGCCGAGCCCGGCGGAGCGCGCCACGTGCTCGGGCTGGCTCGACGCCGAGCTCGCGCTGATCCGCCCCGCCCTCGTCATCCCGGTCGGCCGACTCGCCGTCGATCGCTTCCTCGGGGGCGCCTCGCTCGACGCGCTCGTCGGGGGCGCGCATCAGGTGACGCATGGTGGGGGACGGTCGACGGCGATTCCGTTGCCGCATCCCTCGGGCGCGAGCAGCTGGCTCAACGCCGCCGAGCACCAGGCGCTGCTCGCGTCGGCGCTCGACGAGCTGAGGATCCGCTTCGCCGCGCTCGGCCTCGCGCGGGAGGCAGCGTGGCAGTGGCAGCCCATGCCGGGCGTGGCATGACCGGCGGACGATCGCGCCGCGCGTCGGCGCTGCTGCTCGTCGTCCTCTCGACGTCGGCCGAGGCCCGGCAGGCGCCGGCGAGCCCGGCGCCGCCGGACACGACGCCGCGGCTGCGGCCGGCTCCGGACGCGTGGCTCGGCGCCGACAAGGCGAAGCACGCGTTCGTCAGCGGTTTCACCTTCGCCGTGAGCTACGCCGGCGCGCGAGCGGCCGGCACCAGTCGTCGCGCCGGTCTCTCGGTCGCGACCGTCCCGACGGCGATCGTGGCGCTCGGCAAGGAGGTCCGCGATCGCTTCGTCGCCCGTGGCGTCGCTCGCCACTTCAGCGTGCGCGATCTCCTGGCCGACGTCGTCGGCGCCGCCGCGTACGCCGCCGTGCTCGCCCGCACGTCTCGTTAGTCGGCGCCACGGCTATATTGCAGCGGCGCACGCCGGCCCAGCGGCCGGCGCCCTCACCCACGGCAACACGCGGCGCCCGCCGCAGGCCCTATGAAACCGCGCACCAAGTTCCTCATCGGCGGCCTGTTCGTCCTCGGCAGCGCCGGCTTCCTCATGGCGAGCTCGATCAAGGACACCGGCCAGTACTATCTCACGCCGGGCGAGCTCGCCGCGAAGGTGACGAAGGACCCGACGTTTCGCGAGAGCGGCGTCAAGGTCGGGGCGCGCGTCGTTCCGGGCAGCATCAAGCGCGACCCCGGCGGCCGGTCGCTCACGTTCGACATGACCGACGGCCAGCACACCTACGCGGTCGCCTACCGCGGCCTCGCGCCCGACACGTTCACCGACGGCGTCGACGTCATCGTCGAAGGGCGGCTCGGGACCGACGACACGTTCCGCGCGACGACGCTGCTCGCGAAGTGCGCGTCGCGCTACGAGAACGCGCCCGAGAAGGAGAAGTACCGCGCGACGCCGGGTTACCAGGGGCCGGGGATGCAGAGCGCGCCGCCCCCCGCGACACGCGCGTGACGATGGGCTCAGGCTTCGCGTCGGGCCTCATCCTGATCGGCGAGCTGGCGCTCTGGGTCGCGCTGCTCATGGCAGCGTGGAGCGTCACCGTCTCGTTCGCCGGCGCCACGAGCGCCCGCGCCGATCTCGTTCGGAGCGGCGAGCGCGCGCTCTACGCCACGGCCGGATTCGTCGTCGTCGCGAGCATCGGGCTGTGGACGGCGCTGTTCGCGCACGATTTCTCGGTCAAGTTCGTCGCGAGCTACACCAGCGCGAACCTCCCGACGGTCTACACGTTCACGGCGTTCTGGGCCGGTCAGTCTGGCTCGATGCTGTTCTGGTGTCTGATCCTCGCCCTCTACTCCGCTGCCGCCGTCTACACCGGGCGCGGTGAGAAGACGCGGCATTTCATGCCGTACGTGACCGGGACGTTGAGTACGATCACGCTCTTCTTCCTGCTCACGATGTGCTTCGGCGCGAATCCGTTCGAGCGCCTCGACTGGATCCCACCCGACGGGCGCGGCATGAACCCGCAGCTCCAGAACCCGGGGATGGCGATCCACCCGCCGATGCTCTACCTCGGCTATGTCGCGACGTCGGTTCCGTTCGCCTACGCGATCGCTGCCCTCGTCACGCGCCGCCTCGACGCGGAGTGGCTGGCGCCGGTGCGGCGCTGGTCGCTGCTGAGCTGGTTCTTCCTCACGGTCGGCATCACGCTCGGCATGTGGTGGGCCTACGTCGAGCTCGGGTGGGGCGGCTACTGGGCGTGGGATCCGGTCGAGAACGCGTCGCTGCTCCCGTGGCTCACGGGCACGGCGTTTCTCCACTCGATCATGATCCAGGAGAAGCGAGGCATGCTGCGGAAGTGGAACGTGACGCTCGTCGTCGTCGACGTTCCTCCTCTCGATCCTCGGCACGTTCATCACGCGCTCGGGCATCATCCAGAGCGTCCACTCGTTCGCGCAGTCCCCGGTCGGCAACTGGTTCGCCGCGTTTCTCCTCGCGAGCATCGCCGTCACCGGCTACCTCGTGGCGACGCGGCTGAAGGACCTCAAGTCCGACGCGCAGCTGGAGAGCATGCTCTCGCGCGAGGCGGCGTTTCTCTACAACAACGTCGTGCTCGTCGGCATCGCGTTCTCGGTCCTCTGGGGCACGCTGTTCCCGATCATCTCCGAGGCGGTCCAGGGCGAGAAGATCACGGTCGGACCGCCGTTCTTCAACACGGTGAACATCCCGTTGGGCCTGCTGCTCCTGGGCCTCACCGGCGTCGGCCCGCTCATCGCGTGGCGCCGCGCGTCGGTCGCGAACCTCCGCCGGCAGTTCACGTTCCCGGTCGGCGTCGGTCTCACGGCGGGCACGCTGTGCTTTCTGTTCGGCATGCGCGACTTCTACGCGATCGTCTGCTACACGCTCGCGGCGTTCGTGCTGGGCACCATCACGCAGGAGTTCCAGAAGGGCATCGGCGCCCGGATGCGGATGCACGGGGAAGGGATCGCGCTCGCGTTCGCGCGGCTCGTCGGGCGGAACCGGCGCCGGTACGGCGGCTACGTCGTGCACTTCGGCATGCTCATGATGTTCGCCGCGTTCGCCGGGCTCGCCTTCAAGCGCGAGGCGGACGTGACGCTGAAGGCGGGGCAGTCGCACGAGATGACCGACCCGTATGGCCACCGCTGGCGCTTCACGAGCAACGGCGCCTCGCAGTTCAAGACGCTGAACCGCTACGTCACCGCCGTGTCGCTCGACGTTACGCGCGACGGCGAGAAGGCGGGCATCATCACGAGCGAGAAGCGCCAGCACGTCGACAGTCAGGACCAGCCGACGTTCGAGCCATCGACCGAGGCCGGCATCCAGGAGTCGCTGCGGCAGGACGTCTTCGTCGTCCTCGCCGGGGTGAACCCGACGACCGAGGAAGCGGAGATCCGCATCACGTTCAACCCGCTCGTCGAGTGGGTCTGGTTCGGCGGCATCATCATGGCGATCGGCGGCCTGATCGTGATGTGGCCGCAGGCCGAGCGGCGCCGGGCGCAGAGCGGGTACGTCGCCGTGCTCGCGCCAGAGTCGGACGCGCCGCCGCAGCTCGTCGGGGCGGCGTCGTGAGCGAACCCCTCGACCGGCGCCGCTTCCTCGTCGCGGTCGGTGCCGGCGCGCTGAGTGCTGCGGCCGCGTCGTTCGCCGTCACCCGGACGATCACGGCCCAGACCCAGGTCACGGGGCGGCCGGAGACGGTGCCGGAGGTCCCCGGTGGCACGATGGACGGAGACGGCTACCTCCCCGTCCGCCGCGCGGCGAAGCCGGGTGCGACGCCGCAATTGACGGCGCAGCAGCGCGACGACCTCGAGCACATGCTCTCCTGCCCGTGCCCTTGCACGCTCGACGTGTTCACGTGCCGCACCTCGATGTCGTGCGGCTTCTCGCCCCGCATGCACGCCGACGTGCAGCGGCTCGTCGACGGCGGCTATTCGGCCGACGAGATCGTCGCCGCGTTCAGCGACGTCTACGGCCAGCAGGTGTTGATGGCTCCGAAACGCGAGGGATTCAACCTCGCCGGCTACCTCGCTCCGTTCGCCGCGATCGGCGCCGGCGGCCTCACGGTCGCGATGCTCATCCGGCGGTGGGGGCGCCGCGCCGCACTCGCCCGTGCCGCTTCGACGTCGGCGCCGCGCTCGACTGCGCGCGTGGAGCCCGTGAACGCGACGCCCGCCGAGCTCGCCCGCCTCGACGCCGCCATCCGCGGCGACGACGACGCCTGAGCGCACGGCGACTCCGCAGCTTTCATCACTCGATGCTCCTGCTCGCCCTCCCTCCCGGCATTCTCGCGCTCGGCGCCGGCACCGCACTCGCGTTGGGCGCTGCCGCGCTCGTCCTCGCGCCGCTCGTGAGCGACGAGGTCGTCGAGCCGCGGCCGACACGACCCCGCCGCGCGCCGTCGTCGCCGACCGACCAGTCGAGTGCGATCGACGCGCTGCGCGAGATCGAGTTCGACCGCGAGACGGGGAAGCTGTCCGACGCGGACTACACGGCGCTGAAGGCGTCGTACACGCAGGCCGCGCTCGACGAGCTCCGCGCGCGCGACGCGGCCGGCACGCCGACGCCGCCCGGCGTCACCGACGACGCGGTCGAGCGCGCCATCGCCGGCTATCGCCGGCATCCAGCCACCACGAAGGCGGTGTGCCCCGTCGACGGCGCGCGCCCCGAGGCGGACGCGCTGTTCTGTTCCGCGTGCGGGCGCTTCCTGGGCTCGACGTGCTCGCACTGCGGAACGGCCGTCGCGAGCGACGACGCCCGCTTCTGCACCGGCTGCGGCAACGCCCTCGGCGTCGCGGCAGCGGCCTGACGCGGCCATCCGCCAGAGTTCGACCTCGGTCGACGGCACGAGCGGCACCACGCGCCGCAGCCAGCGTCGGGCATGCCGGCTTGTATTCGGGCTCCGCCGCCGGCACCTTTCCATGTTATGGCTGAAGAGTTCCTGATCGTCCGCGGTGCCCGCGAGCACAACCTGAAGAACGTCGACGTCACGATCCCTCGTGACCGACTGACTGTCATCACCGGGCTCTCCGGGTCCGGCAAGTCGAGCCTCGCGTTCGACACGATCTACGCCGAGGGACAGCGGCGCTACGTCGAGTCGCTCTCCGCCTACGCGCGGCAGTTCCTCGGGCTGATGGAGAAGCCCGACGTCGACGCGATCGAAGGGCTCTCGCCGGCGATCTCGATCGAGCAGAAGAACACGGGAAACAATCCGCGCTCGACGGTCGGCACGGTCACCGAGATCTATGACTACCTCAGGCTGCTGTTCGCGCGGGCCGGCACGCCGCACTGCCCGAACTGCGGTCGAGCCGTGCAACGCCAGAGCCCCGCGCAGATCGCGGAGAACGTGCTCGCGTGGCCCGACGGGACTCGCATCGAGATCCGCGCGCCGCTCGTCCAGGGGCGCAAAGGCGAGTTTCGCGAGCTGTTCGAAGACGCGCGCAAGCAAGGTTTCATCCGTGCCGTCGTCGACGGAGAGCTCGTCGAGCTGGCCGACCCGCCGAAGCTGAATCGGCGACAGAATCACAGCATCTCGGTCGTCATCGACCGACTCGTGGTTCGCGGCGAGGACCGGGGTCGTCTCACGGACTCGCTCGAGACCGCGCTGCGCCTGGCCGAGGGGCTCGTCGAAGTCGTCGAGTACGGGAGCGGCGATCCCGAGACGCACCTGTTCTCCGAACGGTATGGGTGCCCGAGTTGCGGCATCTCGCTCGCCGAGCTCGAGCCGCGGCAGTTCTCGTTCAACTCGCCGTTCGGGGCCTGCCCGGCGTGCGGCGGACTCGGCACCCGGCGCGAGGTCAGCGAGGAGCTGATCCTCGGCGACCCGAGCATCTCGATCCTCGAAGGCGTCGTGCTGCCGTGGGGCGAGCCCGACGGCTACCTGCGCAAGACGATCCTCCCCGGCCTCGCGAAGGAGCTCGGCTTCGAGCTGAACGCGCCCTGGGGAACGATTGCGGCACATGCGCGGGAGGCGCTGTTGTACGGCACGAGCCGGGACACCGGACTCGCGACCCGGGAGCCGGCAAAGGGGCGGAAGAAGGCCGAGTCCCGCGTCCCGAGTGCCGGCAGTCTGCAGTGGGAAGGCATCGTCGCCAACGTTCAGCGCCGATATCACGAGACGAGCTCCGACGCCGTGCGCCTCGAGCTCGAGGACTACATGGTCGGGAAGCCGTGCTCCGCGTGCGGCGGCACGCGGCTCAAGCCGGCGTCGCTCGCGGTCACGCTCGTCGGCCACAACATCGGGCAGGTCGTCGAGCTCTCCGTGTCGCGCGCGCTCGAGTTCTTCCAGGCGGTGCCGGTGCGTGGGAATGGCACGCCGGGACTCGATCCCGACATCGCCGGCCCGATCCTGAAGGAAGTGCGCGAGCGCCTCCGCTTCCTCGTCGACGTCGGGCTCGACTACCTCACGCTGAACCGCTCGGCGGAGTCGCTGTCGGGCGGCGAGGCGCAGCGCATCCGCCTCGCGACACAGATCGGATCGCGCCTCGTCGGCGTGCTCTACATCCTCGACGAGCCGTCGATCGGGCTGCACCAGCGCGACAACGGGCGCCTGCTCGCGACGCTGAAGCAGCTTCGCGACCTCGGCAACACCGTCATCGTCGTCGAGCACGACGAGGAGACGATGCGTGAAGCCGACTACCTCCTCGACCTCGGGCCGGGGGCGGGGAAGCACGGCGGCGAGGTCATCGCCGCGGGCACGGTCGCGGAAGTCCTCGCGAATCCGAACTCGATCACGGCGAAGTACCTGAACGGCGAGCGCGAGATTCCGGTACGCGCGGAGCGGCGCCCGTTCGATGCGAAGCGGACCATCCAGGTCGTGAACGCGCGCGAGCACAACCTCCGTGGCGTGACGCTCGAGATTCCGTTAGGCACCTTCGTCGCCGTCACCGGTGTCTCGGGCTCCGGCAAGTCCACGCTGATCGAGGACATTCTGCACCGCGCGCTCGCTCGGCATTTCTATCGCGCGCGCGTCATCCCGGGCGCGCACGACCGCATCACCGGGCTCGAGCACATCGACAAGGTCATCGACATCGACCAGAGCCCGATCGGCCGCACGCCGCGCTCCAACCCGGCGACGTACACGGGGCTGTTCACGCCGATCCGCGAGCTGTTCGCGGAGCTGCCGGAGGCGAAGATTCGCGGCTACGGGCCGGGCCGCTTCTCGTTCAACGTGAAGGGCGGACGCTGCGAGGCGTGTCAGGGCGACGGCCTCGTGAAGATCGAGATGCACTTCCTCCCGGACGTCTTCGTGCCGTGCGACGTCTGCAAGGGGAAGCGCTTCAATCGCGAGACGCTCGAGGTCCGCTTCCGCGGCCTGTCGATCGCCGAAGTGCTCGACCTGACGGTCGAGGACGCGTGTACGACGTTCGAGAACCAGCCGCGGATCTCGCAGAAGCTCGAAACGCTCCGCGACGTCGGGCTCGGCTACATCCACCTCGGGCAGAGTGCGACGACACTTTCCGGCGGCGAGGCACAGCGCGTGAAGCTCGCGACCGAGCTGTCGAAGCGCGACACGGGCCGCACGCTCTACATCCTCGACGAGCCGACGACCGGCCTGCACTTCGAGGACGTGCGCGTGCTGCTCGACGTCCTGCACCGGCTCGTCGACCGCGGCAATACGGTGCTCGTCATCGAGCATTCGCTCGACGTCATCAAGACCGCAGACTGGATCGTCGACCTCGGCCCCGAGGGCGGGATGCGCGGCGGAGCCATCGTCGCCGCGGGGACGCCGGAGCAGGTCGCCCAGGTCGCGGAATCGCACACCGGCCATTACCTCCGTGCGCTGCTGCCGAAGCTCCGGCGGCGAAAAGCGAGCTGACGTCGACGCTGCGGGCTGCGACGGGTCGAGCGTCGCCATAACTTGCCTGTCCCTCCCGATGGGATCGTAGAACGTGGTCAGCCTGCTCGACATCATCGGCCCCGTCATGGTCGGGCCGTCGTCCTCGCACACCGCAGGCGCCTGCCGCCTCGGGCTGCTCGCGCGCGACCTCGTCGGCGGCACGCCCGAGACGGCGCGCGTCGAACTGCACGGCTCGTTCGCCCGCACGGGTGAGGGGCACGGCACCGACAAGGCGATCGTCGGAGGCCTGATGGGCTTCCGTCCGGACGATGAGCGGATTCGCGAGGCGCTCGACATCGCGGAGCGCGAAGGGCTCGACTATCGCTTCGAGAAGACGACGCTGGGCGAGGAGGCGACGGTACACCCGAACACCGTGCGCCTGACGCTCTCGCGCGGCGACCGCCAGGCGGTGATGGTCGGCTCGTCGCTCGGCGCCGGTCGCGTGCTCGTGAACGAGATCGACGGGTACCCGGTCGAGGTCACCGGGAGCTACAACACGATCGTGCTCGTCGCCGAAGACGTGAAGGGCTCGATCGCCGCCATCGCGACGATCCTCGCCGCGAACGCGATCAACGTCGCGACGCTCAGAGTCTCGCGCCAGCAGCGCGGCGGCGACGCGTTCATGGTGTGGGAGATCGACGAGCGCCCCGACGAGCGCGTGCGCGACACCCTCCGAGCGCTCCCGTGGGTCCGCTGGGCGTTCCGCCTCGACAAGGTGAGCGCCTGATGTATCGCTCGCTCGCCGAGGCCATCAGGGACGCCGAGTCGCGCGGCATTCCGCTGTCGCAGGCCGCGCTCCGACTCGAGGCACTCGACGCCGGTCGCCCGGTGGAGGAGATCCGCGCCGCCCTCCGACGCGCGCTCGAGGTCATGCGGGGCGCCGTGGCGCGTGGCCTCCGCGGCGACCTCCGCTCCGCGTCCGGCCTCGTCGGGGGCGACGCGGCGAAGCTCGTCACCGGTCCGTCGGGTCCGCTCGCCGGCACGCCGTTCCGCGACGTCCTCGCCCGCGCGCTCGCCGTGCAGGAAGTCAACGCCGCCATGGGCGTCATCGTCGCCGCGCCGACCGCCGGCGGCGCCGGGGTCCTTCCGGCCGTCCTCACCGGCCTCGCCGACGCGCGCGGCATCGGCGACGAGGCACTCGTCGACGCGCTCGCCACCGCGGGCCTCATCGGCGCCGTCGTCGCCGACCGGGCGTCGCTCTCCGGCGCCGAGGGCGGGTGTCAGGCCGAGACCGGCGCCGCCGCGGGGATGGCCGCCGGTGCCGCGACCGAGATGCTCGGCGGCTCCCCGCGGCAGGTCGGCCACGCCGTCGCGCTCGCGCAGCAGGGAACGCTGGGCCTCGTCTGCGATCCGCTAGGCGGCCTCGTCGAGCTGCCGTGCGTCTTCCGCAACGCGACCGGCGCCGCCATCGCGCTCGCGGCGGTCGAGATGGCGCTCGCCGGCATCGAGTTCGCGATCCCCGCCGACGAAGTCATCGACACGATGGGCGAGATCGGGCGCGCCATGGACGTCCGCTATCGCGAGACCGCGGGAGGCGGGCTCGCCGCGACGCCCACGGGCCGCCGCCTCGCGCGCGAACGCCTCGTTCAGATCAAGCGCGCCGACTAAGTTCGCCGAAACCCCGCGGGCCTTCGCGGCCGTAAGGGCCCTCATCTTTTTCGACAGGTGCGGCACATGGTCTCTCGCGATGACATCGAGCACTTCCTCGATCGCCTCGCCCCCGACGGCGCGAGCTATCGGGAGGTCGAGCCCGGCCTCTGGGTCATTCGCCCGGGCGGCGCGATCGACTTCGACGTCGTCTGTCACTACAGCCCGACCGCGATCGTGCTCCGCGTCAAGGTGATGGACCTGCCGCCGGACGACGACGCGTGCAACGGACTCGCGCGCCGCCTGCTCCAGCTCAACGCCTCCGACCTCGTGCACGGCTCGTACGGCATCGAGCAGGACTCGGTCGTCATGACCGAGGCGCTCGAGCTGGCGCACCTCGACTTCGAGGAGTTCCTCGCGGCCTACGAGAGCATGGCGCTCGCGCTCGTCGTCGCACCTGCGCGAGCTCGTCACGTTCCGCGAGGCCCGCTGAGCCATGGGCATCTTCGACCGTTTCTCGACGCTCCTCCGCTCGAACATCAACGATCTCATCTCCTCGGCCGAAAATCCCGAGAAGATGCTGAATCAGATGATCGCCGACATGAACGGCCAGCTGATCAAGGCGAAGCAGCAGGTCGCCGCCGCGATCGCCGACGAGAAGCGACTGCGCGACCAGGCCGACTCCGAGTTCAAGCAGGCGAAGGTCTGGGAGGAACGCGCGATGTTCGCCGTCAGCAGGGCAACGACGAGCTCGCGAAGCAGGCGCTCCTGCGCGGGCGGCAACACGCCGAGCACGGCCAGCGAGATCGAGGCCACGTGGAAGGCACAGCGCGGCGAGACCGAGAAGCTCAAGCAGTCGCTCCGCGATCTCGCCGAGAAGATCGAGGAGGCGAAGCGGAAGAAGAACCTGCTCCTCGCGCGCCAGCGCCGCGCCGAGGCGCAGAAGCGCATCCAGCAGACGATGTCGTCGCTGTCCGAGAAGAGCGCGTTCGAGGCGTTCGCGCGCATGGAGGAGCGCATCGAGCAGAACGAGCGCCAGCTCAAGGCCGCGGCGGAGATCGACGAGGAGATCGGCGGCGACAACCTCGCCGGGCAGTTCAAGCAGCTCGAGCGGTCGGTCGGAACCGCCGACGCCGATACGCGCCTGCTCGCGCTGAAGCAGAAGATGGGCGTGCTCCCCGCTGCCGCAGCGTCGCGCCCCGCGTTGAGCGCAGGTCAGCCCGCGGCCGCGAACGCGCCCCGCAGCGATCCCCGCGACGGCGGCCTCCGCCCCGACCGAGCCGCAGAAGCATCCGACCGAGGATGAGCTGCTGGCCGAGTTCGAGGAGCTGGAGCGACACAAAGGGTGAGCACGTCGTCGTTGGACCGCCGCCGTTCAGCGCGCCGGGGCGGTTTCGCTTCGCGCCGATTCTCGCCGCACCGTCCTCACCGTCCTGCTGCTCTGGCTCGTCGGACGCGTCGCCGACGTGCTGCTGCTGCTGTTCCTCGCGATCCTGCTCTCGCTCTACCTCGGGGCGCTCGGCGACATCATCTCGCGGCGCACGCCGCGATCCCGCGCCGTCCGGCGATCCTCGTCGGCGTGCTGCTCACCCTGGCCGCGTTAGGCGGGCTCCTCTGGCTGCTCGTGCCGCCGGTCGTCGAGCAGACGCAGGCACTCGTTCAGCGTCCTGCCCGCGCTTCGTCAGCAGTCTGGGACGCGCGGATCGACGACCTCGCGACACGCATTCCCGCCCTCGGCGGTGTCGTCAAGCCGGGCGAGCAACGCGTCATGGCCGCGCTCTACGCGCAGGGTGAAGCGCTCGTCGAGAGCGTGCGTCCCGCACGTGTTCTCGATCGTCGAGGTGTCGATCGACATCTTCGCGGTCGGCGTCATGGCGCTCTACCTCGCGATGCATCCGAGCCTGTACCGCGAGTGGCTGATCGCGCTGTTCCCGCCCGTCCACCGCGAGCTCGTTCGCGACGTGCTCGGCGAGATCGCCAGCCAGCTTCGCTCGTGGATCGTCGGCCAGCTCTCGGCGATGCTGATCCTCGCCGTCCTGACGGCGATCGGGCTGTACTTCCTCGACGTGCCGTACGCCCTCACCTTCGGCGTCTTCACGGGCGTCGTCGCGGTGGTGCCGTTCTTCGGGACGCTGCTCTCCACCCTGCTGCCGGCGCTGTTCGTGCTGGCGCTCCCGAACGGCGGCACGCGAGCGCTGTTCGTGGCACTGCTGGGCGTCGTCATCCACCTGCTCGAGGGCAACATCGTCGCGCCGCTCATCACGGCGAAGCGGGTCGAGCTACCACCGGTGCTGTCGATCATGGCGGTGCTGATCGTCGGGAAGCTGCTGGGCCCGGTCGGCCTGATCGTCGCCGTGCCGACGCTCGCTGCGCTGATGGTCGTCGTGCGACGCATCCTCATCAATCGCGTCTACGAGGGGCAGGGGTTCCGCCGCTCGACCCGCGACCACGCGCTCGTGCTCCGCGTGCCGCCTGCGGACGGCGAAGGTGTGCTCGTTCCCGCCACGCCGGCGATCGACCTCATCGCGCTCGCCGCCCGCACGCGCCGCTCGGCCTGACCGTCTAGCTTCGAGGCGACCGCCGGTCGCCCTGCGCTCAACGCTTCGCGCTCCACGCTCCGCGCTCATCGCAATGTCCCGCGAACGTTTCCTCGTCATCGCCGAAGGGCTGTTCGGTCCGCAGTCGTCCAAGACCGCGAACGCCTGCATCCGCTACACGCCGGAACGCGTCGTCGCCGTGCTCGACTCTTCGCGGGCCGGCAGCACAGCGCAGCAGATCCTCGGGTTCGGCGGCGACATCCCTGTCGTCGAGTCGCTCGAAGACGGATTCGCGAAGGGCGCGAACGCGATTCTCGTCGGCATCGCGCCACCGGGAGGCCAGTTGCCGGGCGAGTGGCGCGGCTGGATCGCGACCGCGCTCGCGCGCGGGATCGCCGGTGTGGAGCGGCCTCCACTACTTCCTTGGCGACGATCCGGTGCTGGCCGAGGCGGCGAGGACGGGGAATGCGGAGATCTTCGACCTCCGTCGCCCGCCGAACGATCTGGTGGTCGCGACAGGCCGGACACGCGACGTCGCCGCGACGATCGTGCTGACGGTCGGTACCGATTGCAACATCGGCAAGATGACCGCGCAGTTGCAGTTGAAGGACGCGCTGCGCACCCGCGGAAACCGCGTCGCGTTCGCTGCGACGGGGCAGACCGGCATTCTCATCGAGGGGTGGGGCATCTCGGTCGACGCTGTCGTCGCCGACTTCATCGCCGGCGCGGCCGAACGCTTGACGCTCCAGGCGGCGCAGAACGCGGACATCGTGCTCGTCGAGGGGCAGGGGTCGATCATTCACCCGTCGTACTCCGGCGTCACGTACGGCCTGATGCACGGCGCGCTGCCCCACGCCACGGTGCTGTGCGCGCAGCCGTCTCGCCGCACGATCAATCGCAACGACTGGGTGCGCATCCCGCCGCTCGACGCGATGGTGCGCATGCACGAAGCCGCGTTCGCCCCGCTCCGCCCTGCGCCGACGATCGCCGTCGCGCTGAACACCTTCGATCTGACCGACGCGGACGCTCGCGCCGCGATCCGCGACGCCGAGGCGGTGACCGGGCTCCCCGCCACCGACCCCGTGCGATACGACGCCGCGCCGATCGCCGAGGCGATCGAGACGTTCCACCGCGCCCGCGCGGCGAATGCCCAGCAGCCTGCCGCCGCCACACATGCCTGACGCTGCCGAGCTCCGACTCTACAACACCCTCACTCGACACGTCGAGCCGTTCGCGCCGGCGGACGGTCGCCGTGTGCGCCTCTATACCTGCGGCCCGACCGTCTACAACCCGGCGCACCTCGGCAACTTTCGCACGTTTCTGTTCGAGGACTTGCTTCGGCGCGCGATCCGGCTCGCGGGCTACGACGTCGAGCAGGTCATGAACCTGACCGACGTCGACGACAAGATCATCCGCCGCGCGGAAGAGCAGGGAAAGACGATCACGCAGGTCACCGACCCTGTCGTCGAGATCTTTCACGCGGACCGTGCGTTCCTGCGGATCGAAGCGGCCGAGCACTATCCGCGTGCGACCGAATACATCGCCGAGATGATCGCGCTCGTCGAGCGGCTCGTCGCGCAGGGCGTCGCGTATCAGGCCGACGACGGCTCCGTCTACTTCGCGATCGCGAAGTTTCCCGGCGTACGGACGCCTGTCGCGTCTCGACACGCGCGAGCTCAAGGCGGGTGCCCGGGTCGCGCAGGACGACTACTCGAAGGAGAACGCCCAGGACTTCGCGCTCTGGAAGGCGGCCACCGAGCAGGACGAGCGCGCCGGCGCCGCCTGGGACTCGCCATGGGGGCGCGGACGCCCCGGCTGGCATCTCGAGTGCTCGGCGATGGCGATGACGATCCTGGGCGAGACGATCGACCTGCACTGTGGCGGCATCGACCTCATCTTCCCGCATCATGAGGACGAGATCGCGCAGAGCGAGGCCGCGACCGGGAAGGCGTTCGCCCGCGTCTGGTGCCATGGCGAGTTCCTGCTCGTGGAAGGCTCGAAGATGGCGAAGCGCGTCGGGAACGTCGTGAACGTGCAGACGCTGCGAGGCGAGGGCTACTCCGCCGCCGCCATCCGCCACTTCGTCTACTCCACGCACTACCGCAAACAGCTCAACCTCACCGACGAGGCGCTCGACGCGTCGCGCAACGCCGTCCACCGTATCGGCGCGTTCGCCGACCGCTTACGCTCGGCGCGCGCCGGCACGACGGCGATCGTGGCGATCGCACGCGAAGCGGAGTCGGCGTTCCGCGCCGCCCTCCTCGACGACCTCAACGCGCCAGAAGCGCTCGGCGCGCTGTTCATCTTCCTGAACCGCGCGAACGCCGAGCTCGACCGGGGCGGCGACGACCTCGGCGCGCTGGATGAAGCCCGCCGAGTCTTCGCCGTGTTCGACAGCGTGCTCGACCTCGTCCCCGATCGCTCGGACGTCGATGCCGACCTGGCGGCGTGGGTCGACGAGCGGCTCGAAGCTCGCCGCGACGCGCGTCAGCGCCGCGATTTCGCCGCCGCCGACGCCATCCGTGCCGAGCTCGACGCGCGCGGCATCGAGGTCAAGGATTCGGGCTTCGGTACCACGTGGACGAAGGTGCGGTAGGGGCGGCTCGGCGGTAGCTTTCGAGCGCGCTGACGTAGCTCAATCGGCAGAGCACCTGATTTGTAATCAGGCGGTTGGGGGTTCGATTCCCCCCGTCAGCTCTGAGTTGACCTCGCATCGCGGTGCGGCTAGCATTCGCGGCTCGATCGGTGGGGTGGCCGAGTGGCTAAAGGCAGCAGACTGTAAATCTGCCGGGCAACGCCCTACGAAGGTTCGAATCCTTCCCCCACCACTCAGTTCGTTCGATCGCGGGAGTAGCTCAGTTGGTAGAGCACTAGCCTTCCAAGCTTGTGGTCGCGGGTTCGAGCCCCGTCTCCCGCTCTCGCCGTCACTCTCGACCCCCGACTTGTAGGACCGCCGGTCGGCCGCTAACTTGCGAGTCTCTCCCGGTCGCGCACGGGAGTTGGCTCGCGTAGCTCAGTCGGTAGAGCACACCCTTGGTAAGGGTGAGGTCACCGGTTCGATCCCGGTCGCGAGCTCTCGAGACGTCGTCGACGCGCCGCAGCTTCCCACGGAGGCTCGCGGCGCGCTTGCGCATCCGAAACCAGTTGCGCACCGACGCTCGATCCCGGCCGCGTGTCTTGCGAGCGGCCGACCGTCACACCTGACCTGAGGGCACCCGCATGCCTCGCGACAAGATCATCATGGGCTGCACCGAGTGTAAGAGCCGTAACTACTTCACGACGAAGAACAAGCGGCTCCACCCGGAGCGCGTCGAGTGGAAGAAGTACTGCCCGCGGTGCAACAAGCATCGCGTCCACAAGGAAACGAAGTAATCATGACGGCCCCCGTCGTTCCTCAGCCGCAGCGTCCGCTCCCGGCGCGCGTCGTCGCGTTCTACCACGACGTGCTCGCCGAGATGAAGAAGGTGACCTGGCCGGACCGTCCGCAGCTTCAGGACGCGACGATCAAGATCATCGTGTTCGTGCTGTTCCTCGGCGCGCTCATCGCGCTCATGGACATCGGGCTGCAGGCGATCCTGGTGAAGCTGCCGGCGCTCCTGCTCGGCCGCTGAGGACGACGACCGTGGAACATCGCTGGTACGCGATCCAGACGACCTCCGGGCACGAGAACAAGGTCCGCTCGCTGATCCAGCGGAAGATCGACGCCGATCCGCAGGCCGCAGAAGAGCGAGCCATTCGGCAGGCCCTCGTTCCGACTCAGGAAGGGATCGAGATCAAGAACGGAAAGAAGGTCACCGTCGAGCGGAAGATCTACCCGGGGTACGTGCTCGTGGAGATGTTGATGAATCAGGACACGATTCACACGATCAACGGCATTCAGGGCGTCATCAAGTTCGTCGGCCAGGAGAAGATGCCGATGCCCCTCCGCCCGGACGAGGTCAACCGCCTGCTCGGCATCAACGAGGCTGAGGCGGAGGCGCCGAAAGAGGAGATTCCATTCCTCATCGGTCAGGCAGTCGCGATCACCGAGGGGCCGTTCACGGATTTCAACGGCACGGTCGAGGAGATCATGGCGGACAAGGGGAAGGTGCGCGTCAGCGTCTCCCTCTTCGGTCGCCCGACGTCGGTCGAGCTGGACTACCTGCAGCTCAAGGCGTACTGAGGGCTACAGCTTTCGCCCGGGTCGCGTTAAGTTGCTGGGCTGCCGAACTTTGCAGCCATTTTCGTACGACGTCGCACACCACGGCGACGCTAAACCTTCAGTGGGAGTGACGGACGTGCGACAGCGCGCCCACCACGTCAAGGAGAGTTCATGGCCAAAAAGGTAACCGGGTTCGTCAAGCTCCAGATCCCGGCCGGCAAGGCGACGCCTGCCCCGCCGGTCGGTACGGCGCTCGGCCCGCAGGGGATCAACATCATGGGCTTCGTCAAAGAGTTCAACGCTCGGACGCAAGGTCAGGATACGATCCTCCCGGTCGAGGTCACGATCTACGCGGACAAGTCGTTCACGTTCATCCTGAAGACCCCGCCGACCGCGGAGCTGATCAAGAAGGAGATCGGGCTCACGAGCGGCTCGGGGCAGCCGAACAAGACCAAGGTCGGTCAGGTGACGCAGGCGCAGCTCCGGAAGATCGCCGAGGTCAAGATGCCGGATCTCAACTGCGATAGCATCGAGAGCGCGATGGCCATGGTGGCCGGAGCGGCTCGCTCGATGGGCGTCACGGTGGCGGACTGATGAAGACCCACGGAAAGAAGTTTCGCGCCGCGGCCGAGAAGGTGAACGCGGACACGAAGTATCAGGCGCGCCAGGCGATCGACCTCGTGAAGAGCAACGCCTTCGCGAAGTTCGACGAGACCGTCGAAGTCGCCGTGCGCCTCGGTGTCGATCCGCGCCACGCCGACCAGGTCGTGCGCGGCACGGTCGTGCTGCCGGCCGGCACGGGCAAGTCGGTGCGCATCCTCGTCATCGCGGTCGGTCCGAAGGTCGCCGAAGCGGAAGAGGCGGGTGCCGATTTCGTCGGCGCAGAGTACATCCAGCGCATCAAGGACGGCTGGCTCGACTTCGACGTCATGGTCGCCACGCCGGACCAGATGGGTCAGGTCGGTCAGCTCGGACGCGTGCTCGGCCCTCGTGGTCTGATGCCGAATCCGAAGGCCGGTACAGTCACGTTCGACGTCGGCCGCGCGGTGCGCGAGCTCAAGGCCGGCAAGATCGAGTTCCGCGTCGACAAGGGCGGCAACATCCACGCCCCGATCGGCAAGGTCTCGTTCGGCGCCGAGGCCCTCGAGACGAACTTCGCGGCGCTGATGGATCAGCTCGTTCGGTCCAAGCCAGCCGCCTCGAAAGGCGTCTACGTGCAGAATGTCGCGATCTCGAGCTCCATGGGCCCGGGCGTCGGCATCGACACCACGCCCTACCGTTAACCGGGAGCCGGCGCGATGAAGCGTAACGAAAAGGAGCAGCTCGTCTCCGAGCTGAGCACGAAGATCAAGGGCGCGCAGGCGCTCTACTACACGGACTTCACGGGGTTGAACGTGAAGCGGATGACCGACCTTCGCCGCCGCCTGCGCAAGGCGGGCGTCGAGTATGTCGTCATCAAGAACACGCTCGCGCTGCGGGCGGTGAACGACAGCGGCCTCGTCGGCGAGAAGCTGAAGGGGCCCACCGGCATCGTCGTCGCGCAGCGACGCGCTCGCCGGCGCGAAGGTCCTCACCGACTTCGCGAAGGAGAACGATCAGCGCCCCGCGGTCAAAGGCGGGATGTTCGACGGGAAGTCGATCGACGCCGAGCAGGTGAAGCGGCTCGCGAACATGCCGTCGCGCGAACAGTTGCTGAGCGAGCTCGGTGCCGGGCTCATGGCGCCGCTGGCGAGCTTCGCTGGTGCGCTGAACGGCATGATGTACCAGATGGTCGGTGCGCTCGAAGCCCTTCGGGCGCAAAAGGAAGGCGCGCAGTAAATCCAGGCGGTTAGCCTGTTCAACCTGCCCCAGCGGTCACGAACCGCCTGGGTTTTCTCCGGAGAACTAGCATCATGGCGACGATGAGCAACGACGAGATTCTGGACGCGATCGGCAACAAGACGGTCTTCGAGCTGGCGGACCTGATCGAGTCGTTCAAGAGCAAGTTCAACGTCACGATCGCGGCGGCCCCGGTCGGCGGCGCTGCCCCGGCGGGCGGCGGCGCTGCCCCGGCCGCGGCGGTCGAAGAGCAGACCGAGTTCGACGTCGTGCTGCGTGACGCGGGCGCGAAGAAGATTCAGGTCATCAAGGTCGTTCGCGAGATCACGGGCCTCGGCCTGAAGGAAGCGAAGGACATGGTCGACGGCGCGCCGCAGACGGTGAAGTCGGGCGTGTCGAAGGACGAGGCTGCCAGCCTCAAGGCGAAGCTCGAAGAGCAGGGCGCTGGCGTCGATGTGAAGTAGCGGCTCTCGGGACTCGGGACTCGAGTCGTCGGGTATCGATCCGACCACCGAGCTCCGAACGTCCCGAGTCCCGGTACTATCACATCGGCGCCATGCTGATTAGAGTTCGCCGCACAATTCACTAGCAGGTTCGTCGCTCCGCCCCGCAGCCGCGCTCAAAACGCTGGCCGCCGGGGTCGGGGCTCTTTTCGCCTGCCGCCAGGGTACCCCGCGGGTGAGACATGGCTGAGATGATAAAAGAAATCTCGTTTGCGAAGCTCGAGCAGGGGATGGGCATGCCCCACCTGCTCGACATCCAGACGCGCGCATTCGAGGCGCTCCTCCAGACCGACGCCGCCGCGCAGGAGCGCGAGGACGTCGGGCTCGAGCGCGTCTTCAAGGACCTCTTCCCCATCACGGACGTCCACGAGAACTTCTCGCTGGAGTTCGTCCGCTACTCACTCGGCGAGCCGAAGTACTCCGTCGAGGAGTGCATCGAGCGCGACATGACGTACTCGGCGCCGCTCAAGGCGACGCTGCAGCTCGTCATCTTCGAGGAGCTGAACGGCGAGAAGCGGCCCCGCAACATCATCGAGAAAGAGGTCTATCTCGGTGAGCTGCCGCTCATCACGAGCCTCGGCACGTTCGTCATCAACGGGGCGGAGCGCGTCATCGTCTCGCCAGCTCCACCGGTCGCCTGGCGTCGTGTTCGAGGAGTCGACGCACCCGAACGGCCAGCGCCTCATCAGCTCGCGGATCATTCCGTTCCGCGGCTCGTGGGTCGAGTTCACGGTCGACATCCACGATGTGGTTTACGTCCACATCGACAAGAAGAAGAAGTTCCCGGCGACGGCGCTGCTGCGCGCGTTCGGCTTCGGCGA
This sequence comes from uncultured Gemmatimonadaceae bacterium, assembly GCA_963843845.1. Taxonomy (GTDB): domain Bacteria; phylum Gemmatimonadota; class Gemmatimonadetes; order Gemmatimonadales; family Gemmatimonadaceae; genus Gemmatirosa. The sequence continues at coordinate 1,508,273 of CAWJMB010000002.1, forward strand.
GAACCGCGACATCCTCCGCCTGTTCTTCGCCGAGCGCGAGCTCGACCTGACGAAGAAGCGTGAGAGCCGCACCGACCAGCGCGAGATCCTCGGCGCGATCGTCGCCGAGGACATCACGCTCGCCGGTGAGGCGACCACCGGAGGACGCCCCGAAGGCGAAGACGAAGAAGGCCCGCGCCGAGCGGGAGCGCTCCGAGGCCGAGCTGCTCGTCAAGGAGGGCGACGAGCTGACCGAGGAGGTGTTCAATCGTCTCCGTCGCCAGGGCATCGACGCCGTCAAGGTCTTCGCCAGCTACACGGGCGTCGATCTGCGCGACGAGCTCGACGCGTTCGAGCGCGGCGAGCGTCCGGAGCCGCGTACGCTGTCGCACGATGCGGTCGACGCCGAGTCGGGCGAGGTGCTGGCGGAGGCCGGGCAGCTCGTGACGGAGTCGCTCGCGAAGAAGCTGCGCAAGGGCGGCGTCAACAAGGTCCAGGTGTTCGTCGCGAGCGGCCGCGCCGAGTCGCTGCTCATCAAGAACACGCTCGCGAAGGACCCGACGAAGTCCGAGGACGAGGCGCTCAAGCAGATCTACGCGCTGCTCCGGCCCGGCGACGCGCCGAACAAGGAGACGGCGAAGCAGGCGCTCGAGCGGCTGTTCTTCTCGCCGAAGCGCTACGACCTCGGTCGCGTCGGGTCGCTACAAGATCAATCAGCGCCTCGGGCTGTCGACGCCGGCCGGCACGACGGTGCTCACGAAGGACGACTTCATCGCGATCGTGCGCTACCTCGTCGAACTGCACGAGGGACGCGGCAACACCGACGACATCGACCACCTCGGCAATCGCCGCATCCGGTCGGTCGGTGAGCTCATCGCGAATCAGTTCTCGGTCGGTCTCTCTCGCATGGCGCGCCTCGTCAAGGAGCGCATGTCGATCAACACCGACCCGGAGAAGATCTCGCTCGACGATCTCGTCAACGCGCGCACCGTCTCGGCGGTCATCCAGGCGTTCTTCGGGTCGTCGCAGCTCTCGCAGTTCATGGACCAGACCAACCCGCTCGCCGAGCTGACGCACAAGCGTCGCCTCTCGGCGTTGGGCCCGGGCGGTCTGACGCGCGAGCGCGCCGGGTTCGAGGTGCGTGACGTGCACTACTCGCAGTACGGGCGCATGTGCCCGATCGAGACGCCGGAAGGTCCGAACATCGGCCTCATCACGTCGCTCGCGTGCTACGCGCGCGTGAACGACCTCGGCTTCGTCGAGACGCCGTACGCGGTGGTGAAGGACGGGCGTGTGACGGGCGACGTCGCCTGGCTGGACGCGAACCGTGAGGAAGGTGCCGTCATCGCGCAGGCGAACTCGAAGCTGAATCCGGACGGCACGTTCAGCGACGATCTCGTGCTCTGCCGCGACGGTGGCGACGTGCCGCTCGTCGCACCGGACCGGATCGACTACATGGACGTCGCGCCCGAGCAGCTCGTCTCGATCGCCGCGGCGCTGATTCCGTTCCTCGAGCACGACGACGCGAACCGCGCGCTCATGGGCTCGAACATGCAGCGCCAGGCGGTGCCACTCCTCAATCCGCGCACGCCGCTCGTCGGCACCGGACTCGAGGAGAAGGTCGCGAAGGACTCGGGAGCGGTCATCATCGCGCGTCGCGGTGGCGTCGTCACGTCGGTGACGGCAGACGAGATCATCATCGATGCCGGCCCGGCGGAACGTGCGGCTGGTGACGATCGTCGCACGGGCTCGCGTCCGCTGCAGCGGCTCACGCAGCTCGACCGGTACCGCGTGAAGAAGTACTGGCGCACGAACCAGGACACGGCGATCAACCAGCGCCCGGTCGTTCGGTTGGGCCAGCGGGTGAAGACGAACGACGTGCTCGCCGATGGTGCGGCCACCGAACAGGGGCAGCTCGCGCTGGGCGCGAACGTCACGGTCGCGTTCATGCCGTGGTACGGCCACAACTTCGAAGACGCGATCGTGCTGAGCGAGCGCCTGGTGAAGGACGACGTCTACTCGTCGATCCACATCCAGGAGCTGGAGCTGCACGTTCGCGACACGAAGCGGGGCCAGGAGGAGATCACCCGCGAGATCCCGAACGTCTCGGAAGACGCGCTCGTGGATCTCGACGATCGCGGCATCGTCCGCATCGGGGCGCACGTGAAGCCGGGCGACATCCTCGTCGGCAAGATCACGCCGAAGGGCGAGACCGAGCTCTCGCCGGAGGAGAAGCTGCTCACGGCGATCTTCGGTGAGAAGGCGAAAGACGTGAAGGACTCGTCGCTCAAGGTCCCGCCGGGGATGGAGGGCGTCGTCATCGACGTCAAGATCTTCTCGCGTATCGAGGACCAGGTCGTCGAGAAGGACCGCGGCGAGCGTATCGGCGAGGTGCGCCGCCTCGAAGGTGAGGAGAAGGTTCGCGTCAACGAGGTGCGCGACGAGGAGCTGCGCGACGCACTCGATGGCGAGACCGTCGCGCTCGCGCTCAAGAGCGGCACCGTCGAGGAAGCGATCGGCGCCGGCACCGCGCTCACCCGCGACCTGCTGCGGGGGATCAAGTTCGCGACCCTCGATCTCAAGACCTTCCGCGTCGAGAACAAGTCGACGAACGATCGCGTGCGGCAGATCATCGAGGCCGCCAACGAGGAGAAGGCGCGCATCGAGGAGAAGGCCGAGGAGCGGATCGACCGGATTCTTCAGCCGGACGAGCTGCCGCCCGGCGTGATCCAGCTCGTGAAGGTGTACCTGGCCGAGAAGCGCAAGATCTCGGTCGGCGACAAGATGGCCGGCCGCCACGGCAACAAGGGTATCGTCGCTCGCATCGTGCCCGAGGAGGACATGCCGTTCCTCCCCGACGGCCGGCCGGTCGACATCGTGCTGAATCCGCTCGGCGTGCCGTCGCGAATGAACGTCGGGCAGATCCTCGAGACCCACCTCGGGTGGGCCGCGCGGCTGCTCGGGTTCTATGCGAAGACGCCGGTGTTCCAGGGCGCGAACGAGCGCGAGATCGGCCTGCTGCTGAAGCTCGGCAGCCTGTCGCTCGCGTCGCGGACGCTGACGCTGTCGCACCCGGCGCCCACCGTGACCGACGCGGACGTGCGCCAGATTCTCGCGGACGTGAAGCCAGCGCCGGTGGACATCGACAAGGTGTTCCTGCTGAGCGACGCGAACATGAACGACCTCGCGGGCAAGAAGATGAGCGAGGGCACGCGCGCGTTGGGCACCAAGCTCCGCGAGTTCCTCGTCGCCGCGGCGAAGGAGCTGGCGTCGCGCGAGAAGGTCGAGATCGGCAACCAGACGGCGTTCCACGAGAGCGACGAGGCGTCGGTGTTCGTCGGGCGCGACACGGTGCTGAAGGATCTGCGTGAGCTCGGTGGCCGCAGCGACGCGGATGCGCTGCTCCGTCACGAGCTGCCCGCGCTCGCTGCGCTCCTCGGAGCGAAGAAGAACGAAGGCGACCTCGACGCGGCGTCGGCGGAGCTGATGCGGCTCGCCGGGCTCACCCCCGGCGGCAAGATCCGCGTGCGCGACGGGCGGACGGGCGAGCCGTTCTCGAACCCGGTCACGGTCGGCGAGATCTACATGCTGAAGCTCTCGCACCTGGTGGACGACAAGATCCACGCGCGGAGCATCGGACCCTACTCGCTCGTCACGCAGCAGCCGCTCGCCGGCAAGGCGCAGTTCGGTGGCCAGCGGTTCGGCGAGATGGAGGTGTGGGCGCTCGAGGCCTACGGCGCCGCGCACGTCCTGCAAGAGATCCTGACGGTCAAGTCGGACGACGTGAACGGTCGCAGCCGCGTCTACGAGGCGATCGTGAAGGGGCAGAACCTTCCCGAGCCCGGGATTCCGGAGTCGTTCAACGTGCTCGTGAAGGAGCTGCAGGCGCTGGGCATCAAGGTCACGCTGGGCTCGACCGAGGACAACTCGTACGGCGGCCTCGGCGACCCGACTGCGGTCGGGTTCGCGACGGACGGCGACGGGCTCGGGTTCGGCGGCGGCGCGTTAGGCGCTGGTGACGGACGCCTCGGCAATGCTGCCGCGGGCGACATCGGCATCGGAGACGAGGAGTAACTCATGATCGATTTCCGCTCGACGCGCGAGCAGCGCGCCTCGGCGTTCGACTACATCTCGGTGCGGATCGCCTCTCCGGAGGAGATCCGCGGCCCGAAGGATCCCAAGGAGCGTGAGCGGCTGGAGATGGCCGGGCTCCGCACCTGGTGGTCGTGGGGCGAGGTGCTCAAGCCGGAGACCATCAACTACCGGTCGTTCAAGCCGGAGAAGGACGGCCTCTTCTGCGAGCGCATCTTCGGCCCGGTGAAGGATTGGGAGTGCCATTGCGGCAAGTACAAGCGCATCCGCTACCGCGGCGTCATCTGCGACCGCTGCGGCGTGGAAGTCACGCTCTCGAAGGTCCGGCGCGAGCGCATGGGCCACATCGAGCTCGCCGTGCCGGTCGCGCACATCTGGTTCTTCAAGACGCTGCCGAGCCCGATGGGGAACCTGCTCGATCTCACGCTTCGTGATCTCGAGAAGGTCATCTACTACTCGAACTACGTCGTCGTCGACCCGGGCAACCAGGACGTCCGGGTCAACCAGCTTCTCGACGAGGACGAGTTCCTCGACCTGCGCCGCAAGGCGCGTGAGGAGAACGACGCCGCGTTCCTCGCCGACATCGGTGCGCCGGCGGTGCGCGAGCTGCTGCGCCGCATCGACGTCGACACGGTGGCGGAGCAGCTGCGCACGGCGCTGATCGGGGAGAACTCGCAGCACCGAAAGAAGCAGACGCTCAAGCGCCTGAAGATCGTCGACGCGTTCCGCAACTCGGGCGCGTCGGGCGACGTGCGCAACAAGCCGGAGTGGATGATCCTGGACGTGATCCCGGTCATCCCGCCCGACCTGCGTCCGCTCGTGCCGCTCGACGGCGGCCGCTTCGCGACGTCCGATCTGAACGACCTCTACCGCCGCGTCATCAACCGCAACAACCGGTTGATGAAGCTCATCATGCACCGTGCGCCGGAGGTCATCCTCCGCAACGAGAAGCGCATGCTGCAGGAGGCGGTCGACGCGCTGTTCGACAACGGGCGCCGTTCGAAGGCGATCCGCGGACGCGGCAAGCGCCCGCTCAAGTCGCTCTCCGACATGTTGAAGGGCAAGCAGGGCCGGTTCCGCCAGAACCTGCTCGGCAAGCGCGTGGACTATTCGGGACGTTCGGTCATCGTCGTCGGCCCCGAGCTGCGGCTGCACCAGTGCGGACTGCCGAAGCTCATGGCGCTCGAGCTGTTCAAGCCGTTCATCATCCACAAGCTCGTCGACAAGGGCATCGCCGAGACGGTCAAGCGCGCGAAGAAGATCGTCGAGCGCGAGAGCCCGGAGGTCTACGAGATTCTCGAGGAGATCATCCGCGACCACCCGGTGCTGCTGAACCGCGCGCCGACGCTGCACCGCCTGGGCATCCAGGCGTTCGAGCCGGTGCTCGTGGAAGGCAAGGCCATTCGAATCCACCCGCTCGTCTGCGCGGCGTTCAACGCCGACTTCGACGGCGACCAGATGGCCGTGCACGTACCGCTCAGCTACGAGGCGCAGACCGAGGCGCGCGTGCTGATGCTGTCGAGCAACAACATCCTGAAGCCGAGCGACGGTCGCCCGGTCGCCGAGCCGTCGCAGGACATCGTCCTCGGCTGCTACTACGCGACGAAGGCGCCGACCGACTTCGACATCCTGATCAAGGACCCGCAGCGAGTCGGCGCGCTGAAGGCGTACTCGACGCTCGCCGAGGTCGAGATGGCGATGGCGTTGAACCGCCTTCAGTACGCGTCGGCGATCCGTTTCCTCGTCGACGACGACGAGGGGCGCCGCTACGTCGTGACGACGGCCGGCCGCGCGCTGTTCAGCGCGATCACGCCGAAGGCGCTCGGCTTCCAGAACAAGGACATGAAGAAGAAGGCGCTCGGCGAGAGCGTCTTCCAGAGCTACCGTCGCGCCGGGCTCGCCGAGACGGTGCAGTACCTCGACCGCCTGAAGGAATTCGGCTTCCGCAACGCGACGCGCGGCGGTGTCTCCATCGGCATCGAAGATCTGCACATTCCGGCGGAGAAGGCGACGCTGCTGAAAGAGGCCGAGGATCGCGTCGAGCGGTTCCAGCGCGCGTACTCGACCGGCAACATCACGAACGGCGAGCGCTACAACAAAGTCATCGACACCTGGACGCACGCGAACACGGACATCGCGGACGCCATGGTCAGCTCGCTCCGGAAGGACAAGGGCGGGTTCAACCCGGTGTTCATGATGTTCGACTCGGGCTCGCGCGGTAGCCGCGATCAGATCCGGCAGCTCGCCGGCATGCGCGGTCTCATGGCGAAGCCGCAGAAGAAGCTCACCGGCGGCATCGGCGAGATCATCGAGGCGCCGATCAAGTCGAACTTCCGCGAGGGGCTGTCGCCGCTCGAGTACTTCACGTCGACGCACGGCGCCCGCAAGGGACTCGCCGATACGGCGCTGAAGACGGCTGACGCCGGCTATCTCACGCGTCGCCTCGTCGACGTCGCGCAGGACATGACGATCGCCGAGGAAGACTGCGGCACGATCATCGGGCTCGAGGTCGGCGCGCTGAAGGAAGGCGAGGACGTGATCGAGCCGCTCGGCGAGCGCATCGTCGGGCACGTGGCGGCGCAGGACATCGTCGATCCGCACATGATCGACGAGAACGGCCAGCCGCGCGTCATGGTCGAGGCCGGTCAGATGATCGAGGAAGACACGGCGCAGGACGTCGAAGAGGCGGGAATCGAGACGGCGGTCATTCGCTCGGTGCTCACCTGCGAGGCGAAGCGCGGACTCTGCCGCATGTGCTACGGCCGCAACCTCGCCACGATGGAGATGGTCGACCTCGGCGAAGCGGTCGGCATCATCGCGGCGCAGTCGATCGGCGAGCCGGGCACGCAGCTCACGCTGCGCACGTTCCACATCGGTGGTGCGGCCGCCCGTATCGCGGAGCAGACGGCACGCAAGTCGAAGGTTGCGGGGACGATCGAGTTCGGCGACCGCCTGGTGTTCGTCACGAACGCCGAAGGGCAGCGCATCGTCACGTCCTACGAAGGCGAGCTCGCGATCCGGTCGAGCGCGGACACGTACGCGAGCGTGGGGGCCCGCGTGCAGGTCCCGTTAGGCGCGATCCTCATGGTCGACAATGGCGACAAGGTCGCGCGCGACCAGGTGATCTTCACCTGGGATCCGTACACGAACCCGATCATCGCCGACGTCGACGGAACGATCCGCTTCGTCGACCTCAGCGAGGACGAGACGGTGTCCGAGGAGCTCGACGAGCTCACGGGCCTCCGCCAGCGCGTGGTCATCGAAGACCGCGAGAAGAAGCTGCATCCGCACATCGAGATCTGGCAGGATCAGGGTGGCAAGGAGCGCCGCGTGCGCGACTTCGTCATCCCGGTCGGTGCCGTGCTCACGGTCGAGGACGGCGAGCGGACCACGGCCGGAACGATCCTGGCCAAGGTCAACCGCGAAGCGTACAAGACGCGCGACATCACGGGCGGTCTGCCGCGTGTCGCCGAGCTGTTCGAGGCTCGTCGCCCGAAGGATCCGGCGACGATCACCGAGATCGACGGCGTCGTGCGGTTCGGCGAGATCAAGCGCGGCAAGCGCGAGATCTTCGTGCAGCCGGTCGAGAGCAACGGCTCGATCATCGAGGGCGCCGAGGCGTCGCTCTACGAAGTGCCGTCGGGCAAGCATCTGCGCGTGCACGAGGGCGACCGCGTGCGGGCCGGTGACCGCCTGAGCGAAGGGCCGGTGAACCCGCACGACATTCTGCGGATCAAGGGTGCGCGGGCGGTACAGGAATACCTGCTGAACGAAGTGCAGGAGGTGTATCGCCTGCAGGGTGTGAAGATCAACGACAAGCACATCGGCGTCATCGTGAAGCAGATGCTGCAGAAGGTGCGTGTCGTCGATCCCGGGGAGACGGAGATGCTCGAGGCGGAGCACGTCGATCGTGCGGTGTTCCGTGAGATCAACGAGGCGGCCAAGGAGGCCGGGCAGACGGAAGCCACGTCGGAGCCGCTGCTCCTCGGCATCACGAAGGCGTCACTGACGACGCAGTCATTCGTGTCGGCAGCGTCGTTCCAGGAGACGACGCGGGTACTCACCGATGCCGCCATCCGTGGAGCGAAGGACGATCTCCTCGGTCTCAAGGAGAACATCATCATCGGGCACCTCATCCCGGCCGGCACGGGGATGTATCGCTACAACGACATCGACGTGGACAACGCAGCGAATCCTGCGGAGCCGATCGTCGAGTCTGACTCGGCGACGAATGCGTCGTCGAGCTCGGCGGCGTCGCTGCTCGCGTCGCTCGGCGTCGGCGGGTTCGACGACGATCGGTAGTCGATCGCCGGTCGGCTCACCGTGAGGGACCGGGGGGAGCGTGCGCTGCACGCTCCCCCCGGTCGCGCTTCACCGCCGTGACATATGTAGTGATCGTGCAACAGTTTGCGTGGCGTCGTCCGAAGTAGGTAAGTTGTCATCCCGGATGAACGGATGTGAGGCATGTCTCCAGGCGGTGGGTAGTGGGGAGCGTGCCACTCGGTCGGTGCAGCACCAGGACGTGCAGGCAAAGGTTTTGCTTGCGTTTCGCGGCCGACACACCTACAATGGGGGCGCTCTCGTAACGACCTGAGCGGGGCGTTGCGTAACAGTCTGCACGTGCCGAGAGGTGCGTGGAGGAAGGGCGCGAAAGGCGGAGCGGTGCACGGGACCGACTCCGCGTTCGGGGAGGAAGAGGCAGCTTCATCACCAACAGGGGGAGGGACAATGAAGTTCACCACGAAGGCTCTCGGGGCGCTGGTTGCAGCGGCCGCGGTTGCCGGTCAGGCAGGGGCGCAGGTCGTCGTCGATTTCACGACGTCTGGCACGTTCTACATCGGTGGCGTCGCGCAGGGGTCGTCGGCGACGTTCGGGAACATCATCCTTTCGTACGCGGCGCCGGCGGTTGGCGTCGTGACGACGCCGTCGAACACGAGCCTTGGCGAGATCACGGCGGCGTGCGTCGGGGGCGGTACGGCGTGCGGGCTGTCGTCGCTTCCGGCGGCGGGTCTGACGCTGCAGGTCGCGGTCACGCAGACGCTGCCGTTCGGCTCGATGGCGACGGTGCTGCCGACGCTGACGTTCGGCTCGGTCGGTTTCGGTGGCGTCTTCACGCCGGGCACTGGCGCGATCGGTGGCACGCAGAGCACGGTGACGGCGAACACGTCGACCACGCCGATCATCTTCTCCAATACGAACGCTTCGGGTACGACGCAGACGTCGTATGCGTTCAGCAACACCAACTACGACATCGTTCCGCCCTCGACGAACGGTGGCGTGACGTCGCTGCAGGGCCGTGTGGCAGCGCAGTTCACGCCGGCGTCGACGGTTCCGGAGCCTGCGAGCGTTGCGCTCATGGCGACGGGGCTCGTGGCGATGGGCGGTTTCGGCCTCCGCCGTCGCCGCTCGGTCTGATCGCTCGCTAGGTCCATGAACGTGGACGGTGCCGCACGTCGAGCGACGTGCGGCACCGTTTCGCGTTCCGCGCGTGCGGTATCTGGGAAGACCATGTGCCGCAACGGCATTTGCGTGATGCAGCCGACGCTCTGGCGCAAATCGTGTATGGAGCGTATAGTGTGGCCGTAGAATCTGACACGTGACGTCACGGGTCGCGTGAGCACGAAGCCGTTTCCGTAGTAGAGCCTCACCCTCTTGCTGGATGGAGCGCAGATGCGCGTATCTCGTCTCATGCTCGGCCTCGCCCTCGCCGCCGGTGTAACGGTCGCGAGCCGGGCCGATGCTCAGCTCAATGTGTCCTTCTCGACGTCGGGCATCTTCTACCTCTCAGGCGTGGCTCAGGGGTCGAGCTTCACCTTCGGTGGACTCTCGCTGACGTACAACGGCGTCACGACCAATGGGTTCGTGACGACGCCGACCAACACCAACCTCGGCGAGATCACGGCGGCGTGTGTCGGTGGCGGTGCTGCGTGCGCCACGGCATCGCTGCCGGCGGCGCTCACGCTGCAGATCGCGGTCGCGCAGACCGTTCCCTTCGCCAGCGGCCCGTCGCTGCTACCGACGCTGTCGTTCGGCCCGAGCTTCCTCGGAACGAGCGCTGGGTTGAGCGGCAATCAGAGCACCATCACCGGGACGACGACGACGACGCCGGTGCTGTTCATCGACCGGCCGACGACGACGGCGGTGTCGTATCAGTTCAGCAACACGACCTACGACATCGTCCCGCCGTCGACGAACGGTGGCGTGACGACGTTGCAGGGTCGTGTCGATGCCGACGTGAACTTCACGGGTCAGGTCGTGCCGGAGCCGTCGAGCATCGCGCTGATGGCTGGCGGACTGCTCAGCCTCGCTGGCGTCGCGGCACGCCGCCGTCGTCAGGTCTGATCGGCGGTCGCATCACGCGCGCCTCGGCGCCGCTCGTCCTCGGGACGAGCGGCGCCGCTGTCGTTTCAGGGCCGGAGCCACGTATCTCCAAGCCTTGGATCGACTTGACCCGCTTCCTCAGGCTGGCTATGTTGCCAGGTCTGAGGCGCCCAGGCTCTGGGCGCTAGAATCTGTTGTCGATCCATCGCATTTCATGCCGACAATCAATCAGCTCGTCCGCCGGAGTCGCCGGGAGTCGCTCAAGAACGAAAAGTCGCCTGCGCTCAAGGCGAACCCCTTCAAGCGCGGCGTGTGCACCCGCGTGTACACCACCACCCCAAAGAAGCCGAACTCGGCGCTTCGCAAGGTCGCCAAGGTTCGCCTCACGAACGGCTTCGAAGTCATCGCCTACATCCCGGGCGAAGGGCACAACCTGCAGGAGCACTCGATCGTGCTCGTGCGCGGCGGCCGCGTGAAGGATCTGCCGGGCGTTCGCTATCACATCGTCCGTGGCACGCTCGACGCCTCGGGCGTCAATGGCCGCAACCAGAGCCGTTCCAAGTACGGCACAAAGCGGCCGAAGCCGGGTCAGGCAGCGGCGGGAGGGAAGAAGAAATGAGCCGTCGCAAGTCCGCCGTGAAGCGCCCGGTCCTACCGGATGCGCGCTACGATAGCCAGACCGTCTAGCAAGTTCATCAACTCGCTGATGTACGCTGGCAAGAAGTCGACAGCCGAGCGCATCTTCTACGGCGCGATGGACCTCGTCGAAGCGCGTACGAGCCAGCCGGGCGTCAACGTCTTCAAGCAGGCGCTCGCGAACCTGAAGCCGGTCGTCGAGGTGAAGAGCCGCCGGGTCGGTGGCGCGACGTACCAGGTGCCGGTCGAGGTGCGCCCGGAGCGTCGCAACGCGCTCGCCATGCGCTGGCTCATCAGCTACTCGCGCGACCGCAACGAGAAGTCGATGGCCGAGAAGCTGGCCGCCGAAGTGATCGCGGCCTCGCAAGGGCGAAGGAAACGCGGTGAAGAAGAAGGAAGACACCCACCGCATGGCTGAAGCGAACAAGGCGTTCGCGCACTATCGCTGGTAGGCGACGCGATCATCGATACACGAAGGGGCGCCCGACTCGGGCGCCCCTTCTGTGTCTCCGGTGGTGCCGGCCTATCTGCGTCGGCGCCGCGCGACCGTGACGAGCACGACGAGCCCACCGCCGACGAGTGCAAGCGTGGCCGGCTCGGGAACGGCGGAGACGTTGACAGCGAGGACGAAATCGTTGAAGTCGCCGTCGCTGTAGTAGCGATTGTCCTCGAACCCGAGGAGGAACGAGCGATTGTTCGGCGACACACCCGCAGGCGACGTGAGACCGTTCACGTCCCACTGCGCCGGGGTCGGCTCTCTGCCGGACTGCGGGTCGAGGATGTTCGTCTGATCGCCGACCGGCCCGAGCCCGGGAAATACCAGACTGAACGCCGGGGACACCCGTCCGGCCTGATCGTATCGGCTCGTTGCACTCGCGCCGTATCCCGAGATGATCCAGACGGGCTGCGTGACCGTCGGATTCGCGAAGTCGATCACTTCGTTCACGAGCAGGCCGAAGTAGAGCGAGCTCGACCCGACGAAGCTCCACGGCAGCATCACCCACGGGTTCGACGTCGTGAGCTGACCGCTCACCGGCTTCGATCCGAGAAGGACGTTCGACGTCGCGAGCGGGTTCGACGGATCCGGGGCGCTCTCGAACGCGTAGAGCGATCCGCTGAAATACGAGAGTCCGCCGAGTGGCGACGCGTACACCTGAATCGGGGACAGCGGGGCAAATCCGACGGCCGATCCGGACGGCGTGGCTTGCGCGGGCGTCGGCAGAATCAGGCAGACGCCGACGGCGGCATCCGCGGCGCTACACGCCTGGGCAGCCGTCTGGCGTGGAAGCGCGAGCGACAAGACGGCCATCGAGACCGGCGCGAGCGCGCGACGCATTGCCGAGATCGGGTGAGGCAGCATCGACATCTCTTCGGAAGGGGATGACGGGAGGACGCTGCTGACGCGGCGGAATCCGCAGAGATGGTCGGGCAAGCCGGATGCCGACGGTGGCGGTCGACGAGACCGATGAGTGTCAGCCACGCATTTCCCTGAACATATCTTCCTGGTCTACGTCACGAAGCAGGACACAGGATCGCGACGCTGTCGGGCGCCGCGCGGCGGATGTTCGGCACGGTCACTTCGTCCAGGATCCGGTCGCGGGCGCCGACCACGCGTACGCGGAGCACGTGATGGCACCGCTGCGCCCCGGTGCCGCCGAGCACCGCCGTGGTGACGAACGTGCCATCCGCAGCGAGAAGCGCGTCGGACTGCCGGTACCAGCGGTTCGTGAGCACGTCGACAGTGACGCGCATTCCGTCTGTCGAGTTCTCGACGCGCCCGCGCACGGTCGCGCGCGGCTCTCGCCCGGCCGAGATGACCGTGCCGTTGGCGAGCGGCGTGTCGACGATCAGGCGAGCCGAGCCCGGGGGACGCGATACTGGTGGAGCGACGCGCTCGAACACCTGCGCGACTTCGCTCGTGGACGGCTGATCCGCCTGATGGCGGAGCACGTAGCGGCCGCCGAGCCGTGGATCGACCGCACGACGGAGAGCGAGTGCAGCCGGCGCCGCGTTCCCGTCGAACACGAGGTAATCGAAGTAGCCGTCGGCGACTGCCGCCGCGTACGCGTCGTCGCCTCGGAGCCCGCGGTACTGAAACCAGTACAGGTCGGTCATCGCGTCCTGCGGAATCACATCGCTCAAGGCGTACCGGAGCGCGGCGTCGTCGATGAGCAGGCGCTGGCCACGGAACAGTCGCGGCTCGAGATAGTCCGCGACGCCCTGCGTATTCGGCCAGCGAAACGGAAGCCCACGGGCGTCGCGAACGAGTCCCTGCTGACCGAGCAGGTGGACGGTGAACGCGAGCACGGCGGTGAGGAGCGCCACGAGGCGATCGTCGTCGCGCACGACACGTCGCATCGTACGCAGCGCGCCCGACGCGGCGAGTGGAAACAGCACGATCATCGGGTACGCCGCGTGCTTCCACGTGTGATAATCGAGGCGCCGCGCGACGTGTGCTGCGGCGAACGATCCGGCGATCGCGACCGCGACCACAGCGAGCCGTCGTGATCTCGCCCCGCCGCGCGCGGCCTCGACCGCTGCGAACGCGCCCACGACCCACAGGTCTAGGCGCTCCGTGACGTAAATGCGCACGAGCGCATCCGGGGGCGCGCGAAAGGCGTCGAACGACTGCACGAAGGCGAGCAGGGCGAGCAGCGTGTCCCTGTAGATGATTGCGTAGAGCAGCACCAGCGCCGAGAGCGCCGCAGCGAACGCGACGCCTCGCCAGCGGCCGGCGATCATCGACGCGACGCAGATCGCCGGGAGCATCGACGCGAGCGGATGCTTCACGGTGAAGAACGCGAAGCACGCGACAGCGGCGCAGCACCACAGCGCGGTCACGCCAGTCTGCCAGCTCCGGACGAGCAGTAGCAGCGCGAGTACGACGAGTGGAACGGCCGCTGCGTCGTGCGTCGCGATCCTCGCCGTCAGAATCGTCGGCATCGAGGCGGCGAAGAGCGCCGCGGCGACGAGGCCGGCCGCGGTGCCGAACAGGCGCCTGCCTAACGCGAACGTCGCGTACGTCGCCGCGGTGCCCAGCGCCCCGGCGAGGATGCGTACCGCCGCCAATCCTCCGACGCGATCGGCGAGTGCCGACGCCACGGGCCAGAGATACCAGCCGAACGCGGTCCGCATGTAAATGTCCACGTCCGCCGCGCGGGCGAGCACACTGCGGCCCATCAGGATCATGAAGCTCTCGTCCTCGAACGCCGTGTTGAACGCCGGCGTGCCGGCACGCAGCCAGAATGCGGCGACGAGGATCGCGAGCAGACAGGCGTTGGCGACGGTCGATTCCTTCCGCTGGTGCGACGTCGTCATGGCGCGACGCCTTCGGGCCGGACCGCGACGAGCAGCTCGTGGGCGTAGACGAGGCGCCGCGTATTCTCACGCGCGACGATCGTGAATCCGGCGTCGTGTAGCGCCGCCGCGACGTCGCCGATCGGGACGTAGTGAATCCACTGGCGCGATAGGATGAGGTCGTGCGCGCGGTTGGCGATCGCCGCGATCAGCGGGCGCCGCGCCATGTCCTTGTAGATCAGGCGACCACCCGGCGCGACACACGCCGCCGCGCGGCGGACGAGCGCGATCTGGTTCTCCGGGCGCACGTGATGCAAGACGTCGACGAGAGTCACGACGTCGAACCCTCTCGCCGGGAGCGCGCCGCCCGACGGCACGGACTCGAACGCGATCGCCGCGGCGCCCTGGGGCACGATCGTGGCGAGCCGACGCGCCATGCGCCGTGCACAGCCGACGGCAGTCTCCGATGGATCGAGGCCGAGCCCGGAGGCGATCGCACGTCGGGCGGCGAGGAGGCCGAGCAGCAAGCCGCTGCCGCACCCCACATCGAGGAGCGACGCACCGCTCGGCACGTGTGCGATGATGCGCTCGAACGGAGCGATGTGGGTCCTCCATCGCGCGAGCCGGGCTCGGAACGAGCCATCGCCGTGATACAACGATTCGGCGACGGCCGATAGCGAGGCGGGTGTCGCGTCAGGGTACATGACGAGGAAGCGGTGGCAAACCGGGGGAGCGACGGCCAGTCCGACGTTGCCCGCATGCGGGAACGCTCCCAATGTACGGGTGCCGCGACATGGGCCGTGATCCTGATCGGCGACGACAATCCAGTCGGCGCGGCGATCGCCCGTCGCGTTCCTCTTCTTCACCTTGCCCAGCCACGTGGAGCGATCCGCCCGACTCGTGCCGATTCGTTCCACGACGAGCGCGCCGAACACGTTCGGCGCGCTCGTTCGCGCCGCGAGGCCGGTGCACTGGGGGAAGAACCTGCTCCTGCTCGTGCCGGCATTCACCGCGCACGAATGGCGGCACGCGCCCGCAGTTGGCTCCGCACTGTTCGGTGTGCTCGTGTTCTCGCTCGTCGCGTCGGCGACCTATCTGGTGAACGACGTGCTCGATGCTCCGGCGGACCGGCTGCATCCGCGGAAGTGCGGCCGGCCGATCGCGTCGGGCGCGGTACCGGCGCGGCTCGCCATGAGCATGGCAGTGATTCTCGTCGCGGTCGCCGCCGCGGCGACGATCGCGGCGGTGCCGCAGATGCTTTCGACGTTAGGCGTCTACGCGCTGCTCATGACCGCCTACTCCCTAGTGCTCAAGCGGCTCGTGGTGCTCGATGTCGTCGTGCTCGCGATCGGCTACACGCTGCGACTCGCAGCAGGCGCCGCGGCGGTCCGCGTCGCGCTGTCTCCGTGGCTCGCCGCGTTCTCGCTGTTCGTCTTCCTCAGTCTCGCACTCCTGAAGCGAGCGTCGGAGCTGCGCGGCGCGGCCACGAGCGCCGGGTCGGGGTGGACGGACGGCGGACGACTCCGCGGGCGCGGGTACGAGACCGGTGACGCGGACACGGTCACCACACTCGGGGTCGCGACGTCCAGCATCGCAGTCCTCGTCCTCGCGCTGTACGTGAACGCACCGGAAGTGAGCGCACTGTATCGCCGTCCGCACGTGCTCTGGCTGCTGTGTCCCACGGTCGCATACTGGCAGTTCCGGTTCTGGATCCTCGCACGCCGCGGCGTCGTGCAGGACGACCCGGTCCTCTTCGCGCTGCGCGACCCACCGAGCCTGTGCGTACTCGCGACGTGCGTGGCGCTCGTACTGATCGCGCTGTGACGTGAGATCGGCGGAGACTCCGGCCTGGGAGAGGCGAGCCGCGGTCGGCATCGCGTTAGGCGCCATCGGCGCGATGCAGTGGACGATCGTCTCCCGCCTTCACAATGCGGCGTTCGTCGACGAGGCCACGTACATCGTCGCGGGCCGCCTGCAACATGCCGCCGACCGAGCGGGTGCGCTGCCGAACTTCTCGGCGTACTTCTCCGGCGCGCCGGCGCTCTACCCGCCGCTCGCCGCGTGGGCCGATCGACTGGGCGGGCTCGACGGGGCGCGACTGCTCAACCTCGTCCTCGTGTGGGTCGCCACGCTCGCCGTGTACGCAGTCGGCCGCCGGGTATTCCGCGATCGCGTGGCCGGCGTGCTCGGCGCAGCCGTCTTCGCCGTCCAGGCGCCGGTGCTGTTCATCGCGCGCATCGCGACGGTCGACGCGCCGAGCGTCGCCGCGTTGGGCCTCGCGCTCGCCGTCGCGCTCGGCGGGCGGACTGAGCGCGAGCGCGCGCTGTTCGCGTCGCTGGGCGGCGCGCTCGCGGGGCTCGCGGTCGGCTTCAAGTACGCAGCGCTGCTCTACCTGCCGAGCCTCGTCGTGGTCGTCGCGCTCGCGCCAGGTGGACGTTCGAAGGCCGTGTGCTCACGAGGCCTTCTCGTTCTCGTCGGCACCCTGGTCGCGTGCGGCGCCGTGGTCGCGTTCGGCGGGCGAGAGCTGATCGACGGGTTCATCTCGACGACCGCGACCCGCCTCGCGCCGAGCGGTGGGAGTGTCGTCGACATCCTGCGCTTCGCGGCGACGCTTGGGGGGGCGGCCGCGCTCGTGGCGTTGCCGGCGCTGCTCCTATCCTCGCCGGTGAGCGTCGTGACGCGCGTCGTGCTCTTCGCCACCGCGTTCCTCGCGCCGATGTACCATGCGCGGCTGCACGAGTTCACATCGCTGCACAAGCACGTCGCGTTCGGGGCGCTCTTCCTCGCCCCGCTCGCCGGCGGCTCTCTGGGGGCTGGTGTGAAGTGGATGGTGGCGCAGTGGCGACGCGGGCACGGCATGTTCGCGTCTGGAGTCGCCGCGGCGGTCGCGCTCCTCTCCTACCGTAGCGTGCTCCGCCCCTCCGTCGTCTGGGCCGAGCGGCTCTACGCGTACGCGCCGCAGCCGGCCGGCGTCGCTCGGTTGGCGGTGCGGTCGTTCGTCACACGCGATTCGCACATCCTCGACGAAGAACCCGACCTCGGCGCGTTCTATCTGCCCGAGACGGCGTACGCGCAATGGTCGCATCCGTACGACTTCGTGTATCACGCGAGCGACGGACGCTCGTTGCGAGGGAGGGAGGGGCACCTCGAAGCCGTGCGCGCGGGGTACTTCGACGTCGTGCTGCTGCGATACGGGCCGCAGCGAGCGTGGGCACGGGCGGTCGAAGCCGAACTCCTCGCGTCGCAGCCACGCTATCGGCTCGCGCGACGGTTTCCCTTCACGCTCGACGACGGGGCCGGTCACTTCGAGTTGTGGGTCCGGAGCGACTCGGCTAGAACGCGTGACGAACACCGACGCTGAACTGGCGCGCCTGATACGTTGCGAGGTTGTCGAGGTAGAGAGCACCGGCGGTGAGGTCCCATCCGTCGCGTCCGATCCACCGCGCTTCGCCGCTCGCAGCGACGTTGAACGGTCGGTCGCCGGTCGCACGCCCCGCCATCAGGCGACCCAGCGAGGCGTCGGCTCGCAGCGTGAGGCGTCCCGTCGCAGCCTGTGACGCGCCGAGTCGCGCGAATGCGTTGCCGAAGCGGCGCGGGCTCCAGTAGCCTCCGATCTCGTTCGAAGGCGCGGCGTTCGCGGGCCGGTTCGCATCGTACAGGAAGGACAGATACGAGACACCGAGTCCCGCGTCGATCGTCGACCCGCCGAACGAGGCCGACCGCACCACGGCGAGCGAGCCCTCGCGCCGCGCGTTCGTTCGCAGGCGCCTGCCGGTGTACGCGCCGACGTTGAACGATGCGTCGAGGCGGACGGTACCCGGCACGACAGCGATGCGTCCGCTCGCGAACAGCGAGTTCGCGCGAACCTGCCCGACGAGCACACCGTCGTCGCTCACGCCGCGAGCTGCGCGGCGCGAATCTTCGACCGCGCTGCGACGCGCGCCGACGTGCAGCGAGCCACCGTGAGACAGCGGGGTGGTCGCCGACAGCTCGCCGCTCCACGCGGTCGGCGCGTCGTCGTATCGCTCGACACCGAGCTGGCCATGCAGCGATGCAGCGCCTCGCGCGGGCACATCGATCGACGCGATGCCGGCGTGCGAGCGGAAATCGCCATTCGGCGCGCTGAACGTGGTGGGCTGCACCACGAGACCGACACGCACGGCGTTCGGCAGTGCGGCAGACGCGGTGGCCGCGAGGCGGAAGAGCTCCAGGCCCAGCGACGTGCGAACGTAGCTGACGTCGATGCCGACCGCAGGCGCCGTCGCACGTCGGACCCAGTCGCTCGCCGCCGGCGTGGACCCGCGCGGGAGCGACGCCGCGGTCGTGCGGGCCGCGCGGGCGTCACCGGCGGCGAGCAGGGCGTACGCGAGTTGCTCGCGCAACGTCGAATCCTCCGGGAACGCCGTGAGAAGCGCGCGAAGCACCGACACGGCGTCACGCGGGCGACCCGTCGCGCGCAGGAGGCTCGCGCGAACGCGCTGGAGGCTCGTGTCGGAGGGCGCCGTCGCGAGCAACGAGTCGGCGAGGCGGCGGGCCGCCGCGGTTCGCCCGCTCCAGGTGAGCACGTTCAGCCGCCCGCGTGCGGCGCGCCGATCGGTAGGGGCGAGCCGCTGGGCGCGGGCGTAGAGACGCGTCGCCTCCTCGCGCGTCTGCGGGGACCACGACAGCACGTCTCCCGCGTCGTCGAGCAGCGCGACGTCGGTCGGTGACGCGGCGACGAGGGTGCGGTAGAGCGTGATCGACTCGCGACGGGTGGCGGGAGACCAACTCAGCACGGCGGCCAGCGCGCGGCGAGCATGCTCGTCGTGCGGGTCACGTGCTACCGCAGCTCGCAGCAGCGCCGATCCCTCGTTCCGCGAGTCGACGCGCCACGTGAGAATCTCGCCGAGGGTCGTGGTCCATCGCGACGAGTCCGGCGCGAGCGCGACCGCGCGCCGGAGGTGCGCCACGCTCGAGTCGATCGCGCCGGTCCAGCCGAGCCACTGACCGAGGCGGAACAGTGCGATGGGGTCGGTCGGGAGCGCGCGCGCGAGCCGGCGCGCGTACGGCAGCGCGCGCTCCCATTCGCCCCGCCCCTCGAGGAGCGTCGTGACCTCTCGCAGCGCGGGCACGGCGAGCGAGTCGCGCCGCAGCACGTCGTCGTAGCGTGCGATGGCGACCGCGACGTCACCGCGGGCCGCAGCGGCGCGCGCCTCGGCGAGCGCATCGGCGCGTGCCGCGTCGACGTTCTGCGCGTTCGCGGACGACGTCGCGAACGTGGCGCACGCGAGCACCACCGCTGTGGCACGCGAGACGGCGCGCGCCGCGACATCGAACGCGTCCGGCTGATTCGCCGCGGTGATCGTCAGCAGGCGGCCGTGCTTCGGCGCGACGTCGAGGAACATGTGCCGCATGATCGCGTCGCCGTCCGCGGCGGTCGTGAGCAGGAACCGAATGCCGTTCGCGTAGCGCGGCCGCCCCTCGTGCACGAACCGCTCGGTCCAGGCGACCTGCCCGAACGCGACGACCGCACGATCGGGGAGCGACAACGTGACGCGCGCGAAGGTGCCGGGATGCAGCGACTCGTCGAGTGTCACCGACAGCCCGCTCCGATTCACGTTCCGCGCGAACGTGCGTCCGCGCACCCCGGCGCGTCCGTCCGCGGTGAGACGCTGCAGGTCGAACGCGACGTCGAGGTCCAGCTCCTGCGGAAACCGATACGTCGTACGCAACTCGCGCCGCTCGAAGATGCGGCTCACGCCCGGCGCCGCGACGGCGAAATAGTAGATGCCGAAGCACGCGGTCACGATATACGCCCAGAAGCGCCCCGTGTCGCGCGTCTCGAGCGCGACGACCACGGCGTACAGCGTCGCAGCGTAGACACTGCCTAACAGCGCGACGTAGAGCCACGCCTGCCGGAAGTCGGCTGCCGGTGCCCGCGACTTCGGCGTGACGCGGAACTCGGTGTCGCGCTGGAAGTAGCCCGACATCGCGGCGAGCGTCGCGTAGATCTTCACGAAGTTGTACCGCTCCATCAGGAACGGCGTCCGCCAGCTCGACGACAGCACGGTCGCGACCGCGAGGTTCGCGAACAGGTACGGCAGGTAGTGGCTCGCGTAGTCGAACGGCAGCGCGAGGAGCGGGAAGATGCCGGTGAACGCGGCGAACACCACGGTCAGCACGCTGACGAGTCGCACGTAGCTGAAGGCGACGTTGTACTCGTACGATGCGAGGTACGAGAAACGCTGGGCCGGCGTCAGCCCGCGTCGGGTGAGGGGTCGCTCGAGTCGGAGCACTTGCGTGGACCCGACGCCCCACCGTCGCCACTGCGCGGCGTACCCGACGAAGGTCTGCGGCGCGAGTCCGCGCGCCACGCTGACGTTGTGATAGAGCACGCGCCAGCCACGCTTCTGCAGGCGCATCCCCGTATGCAGATCCTCGGTGATCGTACCGGTCGCGAAGCCGCCGATGCTATCGAGAGCGGCGCGACGCAGCATCGCGGGGCTTCCGCAGTAGATCGTCGCGTTCGCCACGTCCTTCCCGGGCTGGATGACGTTGAAGAACAGCTCCTGCATCTGCCAGCCGGTGCGTCCGCGCCAGTTCACCTCGTGCTGGAACGAATCGAGGTTGTAGCAGTCCTGATTGGCCTGGACGATCGCGACGGACGGCTCGCGGAAGAAGCCGATCAACTCGTCGACGAGTGTCGGACGCGGTACGTGGTCCGCGTCGAGCGTGACCACGAACTCGGCGCGGCTGCTCGACAGGCCGTTGTTGAGGTTCCCCGCCTTCGCGTGCTCGCGAGACGCTCGGCCGATGTACTCGCAGCCCAGGTCGCGAGCGAGCGCGGCCACCTCGGCGCGATCGCCGTCGTCGAGCAGCAGCGTGCGGTGCGGATAGGTGACCGCGAGCGCCGCGGCGATCGTGTCGCGGAGGAGCTCCCCGGGCTCGTCGTAGGTCGTGATGAAGACGTCGACGGAGCGGTCGTCGAGCGGCGGTGGCGTGCGGTAGTAGCGCTGGCGCCACGTCGTGGCGAGGAAGAACAGCGTGGACAGAAAGCCGACCGCCTCGGCGACGAGGAAGACGACGTAGAACCAGTGGTGCGCCGGGTTGTCGGTCTCGGCGAAGCGCCACCACAGGTATCGCACGCCGAACGCGCCTGCAGCGAGGGCGAGGACGCGTTGCAGGACGAGCTGCGCGCGGGGGCGTGGCAGTTCCTCGATCGCGACCTGCGTCTCAGGCACGGGAGCCGGATCGAGCTCGGGCATCGGGCGGCGGCGAGGTGTGGGGACGTCGGCCAGCGGCACGCCGCCGAGCGCGCCGACGCGCCGCACGTCCCCGACGCGCGAGTGAGCCGCCCACCGGGTGACCGGCGCTGCCTAAAGTAGAGGTACGCGTCAGACGAGCCTAGAGGAGGTTGCTTCCTCTGGTGATCCATGTCGTACTCGCGCGCATCGGTACCCGTCCCCTCCTCCCGTCGGTCGTCATCGTTCGCGCGCTGGGCGGTGTTCGGCGGCCTGACGCTGACGGCGTCGTGCGACGACGGCGCGCGCATCGCCGCACCGCGCGAGGTCTCGTCGCCGACGGCGAGCGCGGTGACGCGAGAGCCCACCACGCGCTGGTCCGATCCGGCGTCATGGCCGGGTCGTCGCGTGCCGTCGGACGGCGAGGCCGTCGTCATCGCGGCGGGGCGGACGATCGTGCTCGACACGATCTCGGCGGCCCTCGCGTCGCTGCGGATCGACGGTGCATTGGTGCTCGACGGGACACGCGTCGAGCTTCGTAGCCATTCGATCCTCGTCACAGGTGCGTTGCGCGCCGGCACCGAGCGATCGCCGATCGTCGGAGCCGTCGCGATCACCCTGCTCGGCGCCACCGAATCGGCAGACCAGGATGGCATGTCGGCGAAGGCGCTCATCGTCGCCGGCGGCCGGCTCGACCTGCACGGTTCGCGCGCGCCGGCGTGGACGCGGCTGAGTGCAACGGCGAACGCGGGCGCCGACCGGATCGCCCTCGAGCGCGACCCGCAGTGGCACGTCGGTGATCGCCTCGTCGTCGCGTCGACGGACTACGATCCGGCGCACGCGGAGGAGCGCACGATCACGCGTATCGATGGCGCGAGCGTGCACCTCGATCGGCCGCTCGCGTACACCCACTGGGGCACGATGCAACGCTTCGGCGGCCGGCGCCTCGACGAGCGCGCCGAAGTCGGTCGCCTCTCGAGAAACGTCGTCGTTCGTGGCGACAGCGCGTCCGAGCGCGGCGGCGTCGGCGGACATCTCATGATCCTGCCCGGGAGCACCGTGCACATATCCGACGTCGAGCTGCATCGCATGGGACAGCGCGGTCGGACGGCGCGGTATCCGATTCACTGGCATCTCGCGCGCGACGCGGCGGGAAGCTACGTGCGCCGCACGGCAGTGTGGCGCAGCTACAATCGGTGCATCACGATCCACGGCACCGACGCCGTCCGCCTCGAAGACAACGTGTGCTACGATCACGCGGGGCACGGCTTCTTCTTCGAGGACGGCGTCGAGGAGCGCAACGTCCTCGCCGGCAACCTCGGCCTCCGCACCCGGCGTCCGTCCCCGGCGGCTCGGCTCCTCGCGTCCGACGAGCGCGCGGCCACGTTCTGGGTCACGAATCCCAACAATGTGTTGCGCGACAACGTCGCCGCGGGGTCGGAGGGATTCGGGATCTGGTACGCGCTTCCCGAGCATCCCGGTGGTCTCTCCGCGACGACGCGTGTCTGGCCGCGGCGGATCCCGTTAGGCACCTTCGACGGGAATCGCGCGCACTCCAACATCCAGTCGGGACTCTGGGTGGACGAGGGCGCGAATTCGGCCGGCGCCAGCGAAGTCACCGTGTACGCGCCGAGCGCGGTCGACGGAGCGCCGGCGCCAGCCGTGTTCCGCGGCTTCGTCGGATACAAGAATCGGCAGTTCGGCGCGTGGCTTCGTGGGCGCGCGCTCCGCCTGACGGGTGCGACCCTCGGTGACAACATGGTCGGCGCCGCGTTCGCCGCGTCGGACGCGTCGCTCGACGACGCCCTCGTGGTCGGACGTAGCGCGAACGCCGAGCGAAATCCGGACGCGTGGTCGCCGACGCACGGCTTCTGGTTCTACGACGGGCGTGTCGGTGTGCGCCACACCACGTTCGCATCCTTCGTGTCGACGCCCACCGACGCCGCGCGCGCTCTCGCGTTCTTCCCGAGCAACCCGTGGCCGATCGACGCGACGAACTACGTCAGCGGTCTGGAATTCGTGAACGCCGAACGTGTCGCACTCGAGCGTCCGAGCCCGGCCTTCGACGGAACGAAGTCTGCGGTCATCGTCGACGAGGACGGCACGCTGAGCGGCACGGTCGGCGCGCGCGTCGTGCCGAACACGCCGTTCCTCGTCGACTCGTCGTGCATCGTCCGCGCCGAGTGGATGGCGGCAGTGTGTGCGACGCGGATGGTGCAGCTCCGTTTCCACGTCGGCGAAGGCACGCTCGGCCGCGTCGTCGTCGGTCGCGACGATGGCGCGTCGGTCGACGTCGGCCCGATCGCGTATGACCGCACGACCGCCTCGCTCACGGTTCCCGTCGGGCGCCCGCTCGAGGTGACTGCGGACGTCGCACCGAGGCGCCCGATCTCCGTCGCGGCGGTCGGTCTCGCGGACGGCGACGTGCTGGACGTGCTGCTGCCCTACGCCGCTGCGCCGTCGCGAGTCGTGCGCGTCGGCGGGAGCGACGGCGGAAGCACGGTCGTCCCGATCGTCGCAGCCGCTGTCGCAGCGCAGTGCCGCGACTGCGCGTCGTACGACGCGTCGCAGGGGCGCCTGCGCGTCCGGCTGGCGCGTCTGCGCGGCGTCGATCCGGCTGTGATCGTCGTTCCATGACGCGTCACGGGACGACGCCCGCGGCCCCGCGCCCTCATGGGGTGAGGCGAATCAGCTCGGTGTCGAAGTGCGGGAGCAGCGCGTTGATCGCGATGACGAAGTCCTCGACGGGGAGCGCGGACGTGGTGGCGATGCGTACGCGCTGGCGGCAGTCGAGGCGGCGCGCCGTGCGCTGCTCGCGCGACAGCGCGCGAAGGACCGTGGCGATGGGCCCGATCGAGTCGCCGATCTGGTAGCGATCGCGGGCGAGCACGCGCACGTCCGCGACGGCGCCGCGCGCGGCACGGAGCTCGATGCACGACGGGGTCTGCGTCGACCGCGCACTCTCACGACGCCCTGCCGGTCCCGCCCCCGTCCCGGCTGCGACACCGGAAAGTCCGGGCGGCGGCGCAGCGGCGCCGCCAGCGAGCGCACCGCCGATCGCACCCGGCACACCAGGAGTTCCGGACGGCGTCGGGTAGGTGAGGACGAGCGCACCAGACGCGGTGGGGCTGGTGGGCGCCGCTCGCGGCGCGAGCGTGACTCGCGCCGGTGGCATCGTCGCCGGGCCAGCGTCGGACACCGCGGCCGTCGGTCCGGCGTCGGGCACCGCAGCCATGCCGGTCGCTCTGCCCCCCGTGCCTGCGAGTCCGGGTACGCTGCCCGGTCCGAGGGCGGCTCGGCTCGGAGGTGCGACGGCCGCGAGAGTTCGCGACACGGTCAGCGGAACCGCGTTTCGCGTCTCGAGCACGGCCGCAGTCGCCTGCGCGAGCAGCCGGCGCGTAGAATCCGTTCGGCGCTGCACGGCGGCCAGCTGCGCGGCTGCATCGTCACGTTCCATCGCCGCCACGGCCAGCTGGCGTTCGACCGCGAGCACGGCCGGCCGGGCGGCAAGCGGGGTGGGCGGCAGGGCGCCGCTCCCTCGGATCGGCGCTCCTCCAGGTGCTCCGGCCGGTGCGCTGCCGCCTGGTGTCGGGCTGACCGGCAGCGGCGTCGCCGGCCGGATCGCACCCGAACGCCCTGCCGGAATCGGCCGGAGAAGGTCGCGTTGGCGCTCGAACGCCGCGACGCGAGCGGAGAGGACGCTGTCGCGGAGAAACGCCGCCCGAAGGGCTCGCTGCAGCGAATCGATCTGCCGTGACAGTGCGACGAGCTCGGCGAGCTTCGGATCGGCCTGCAACGTCGAGTCTGTCCCGGCGCCTTGGGCAGGTCGTGCCGTCGACAGACTCGCCTCGCGCCCGAGGAGATTGAGACCGAGGAAGAGCACCGCGAGGAACAACCCGAGCTCGGCCTCGGTGAAGCCGATGATCGACTGGCCGGTCCGCTGGCGGGTCCGGCCACGCCCTCTCCGCGGCGGCGGTGCGGTCACTCTGGTCGGGGTGTGGCGGAGAGGACCGCCGGCGTCGCGTCCCCGTCGCCGCTCTCCGCGGACCTCTCCGCGGACCTCTCCGCGGACCTCTCCGCGGTCGTCTCCACGGTCGTCTCACGGCGCTCGGCGGTGCGCCACGCCTCGTCGAGGGCGCGTGCGTCGTCGGAGGTGGCGGTCCCCGGCCGGGCGACGATCGACGACTCGTCTGCCCGAGCGGCGGCCCGCTGGGAGGCCCGTTCCGGAGCCTCGCGCGCCGGCGCCGTGGTCACGGGCGACGTCGCGGCAGCCGCGGCAGCCGCGGCCAGCCGGCGCTCCAGCGAGTCGAGCCGTGCGGTCCGTTCCCTCGCCTCGGCCGACAGCTCGCGGAAGAACTCCTGACGCGCGAGTTCGAACGCTACCGCGTGGCTCGTGATCGCGGCGCTCAGCTCGGCCAGGCGGTCGTCCTCCTCGGGTGGAAGGTCCGGGACGAGGAGGAGCAGCGCCTGCCGCGTGAACAGGCCGACGATCGTGGAGAGGACGGCGCCGCCGACTTCCCGGGTCAGGAGCGCCGGGTTCCGCCCGAACAGCGCGAAGTTGAACGAGACGTCGTTGAACAGCTTGAAGAGGCCGACCATCGTGAGCAGGAAGCCCAGGAAGTACGGCGAATCGCGCAGGCTGTCGCTCGACGACGTCGCGATGAGATCGCGGTTGCCGAGCAGGTAGATCCCGAAGACGACGATCGGAATCGACGGAAGGTACGGAGCCCCGATCTCGGCGAACAACGCCCAGATGCTCGCTGCGAGCGCGACGGTGAAAGCGGCGAACGCGCGGTGCGTGAACTCCGATCCCACGACGGTAGCGGGCACGATTGGGGGAAGCGGCGGAACCGGCAGCGGTTGCCGCCTCCCGCTCAAGGTCACGCGGCGGTTCGACCGACGCAACCTGACGCGCGAACCAATGCCCGATCACAGACGGATGGGGGGGTGACGGCGGTCACACCCCGCATCAGATGCGCGGGGTGGACGGCTGACGTGGAGGTCCGGTAAGTTTCGCTCCCTGAACGACCTACGTCCTCATCCCCTTGACCCCGGGGGGAGGAACGTTACTTTTGAAAGGCTACGGGGGACCGTCGGTGACGACGCTCCCATGTAGGACAATCGAACGTCGAGGCGAGTATCGCGCTGCCGCGCGGCCTCGACGCGCTCTGGGTCCCCGCTCGTGCCGCAGTGGCGAGCATACCCGGCGAAGGCGGATGGATACCGGCTCCACTTCGGAGCGCCCTGGTCCAGCCGCGTTTTTGCTGAAAGGCGTTCCTTCGGATTCCCAAAGTTTCCATAGCATGCCACGAACGACACCGCTCGAGCACTACCGGAATATCGGCATCATGGCGCACATCGATGCCGGGAAGACGACGACGACCGAGCGCATCCTCTACTATACCGGCAAGTCGCACAAGATCGGCGAAGTGCACGATGGCGCCGCGACGATGGACTGGATGGAGCAGGAGCAGGAGCGCGGCATCACGATCACGTCGGCCGCGACGACCTGCTTCTGGCGTCGCCACGGTCAGTCGCACGAGAAGGGCGAAGGGCCGGAGTATCGCATCAACATCATCGACACGCCGGGCCACGTCGACTTCACGGTCGAGGTGGAGCGCTCGCTCCGCGTGCTCGACGGCGCCGTGACGCTGCTCGACTCGGTCGCCGGCGTCGAGCCGCAGACGGAGACGGTGTGGCGCCAGGCCGATCGGTACGGCGTGCCGCGCCTCATCTTCTCGAACAAGATGGACCGCACGGGTGCGAACTTCGATCGCTGCCTGGCGATGATCCGTGATCGTCTCTCGAAGAACGCGTATCCGCTGCAGCTCCCGGTCGGTTCGGGCGAGCTGTTCACCGGGCACATCGACGTCATCGAGCGGAAGCAGTACATCTTCGACGACTCGACGATGGGCAAGACGTTCGCCGTCGTCGACGTGCCGGAGGAGTACCGCGAGGCGATGGAGCAGGCGCGTCACGACGTCATCGACGCCGCGGTCGCGCACGACGAGACGCTCATCGAGAAGTATCTGTCGGGCGAGGAGCTGACGATCGACGAGATCCGCCACGCCATCCGCACGGCGACGATCGGCATGCACATCGTGCCGGTGCTCTGCGGCGCCTCGTTCAAGAACAAGGGTGTGCAGGCGCTGCTCGACTCGGTGATCGACTACCTGCCGGGGCCGTTCGACGTGCCGGCGATCAAGGGGCACCTGCCGCATCACGACGAGACGTTCGTCGAATGCCCGGTGACCGACGAGGCGCCGTTCGCGGCGTTGGCGTTCAAGATCGCGACCGACCCGTTCGTCGGAAAGTTGACGTTCTTCCGCGTGTACTCCGGCGTGTTGAACTCGGGCTCGTACGTCTACAACTCGACGAAGGACAAGCGCGAGCGCGTCAGCCGTCTGCTGCAGATGCACGCGAACAAGCGCGAGGAGATCGCCGAGGTGCGCTGCGGCGACATCGCCGCCGCCATCGGGCTGCGTGACACGCGCACCGGCGACACGCTGTGCGACGACGGACGCCCGATCATTCTCGAGGCGATGAAGTTCCCGACGCCGGTCATCGACGTCGCGATCGAGCCGAAGACGAAGGCGGACCAGGACAAGCTCGGCATCGCGCTCGCGAAGCTGGCGGAGGAGGATCCGACGTTCCGCGTGCACACGGACGCCGAGACGTCGCAGACGATCATCTCGGGGATGGGTGAGCTGCACCTCGAGATCATCGTCGACCGCATGATGCGCGAGTTCAAGGTCGACGCGAACGTGGGCCGGCCGCAGGTCGCCTACCGCGAGACGATCAAGCGCAAGGTGGAGAAGGTCGAGGGGAAGTTCATCCGCCAGTCGGGCGGCAAGGGGCAGTACGGCCACGTCGTCATCAACATGGAGCCGGCCGAACAGGGGCAGGGCTTCGTGTTCGAGGACAAGATCGTCGGCGGCACCGTGCCCCGTGAGTACATCGGGCCGGTCGAGCAGGGGATCAAGGAGGCGCTCGAGAATGGCGTTCTCGCCGGCTACCCGATGGTGGACGTGAAGGTGCAGCTCGTGTTCGGCTCGTACCACGACGTCGACTCGAGCGAGATGGCCTTCAAGATCGCGGGCTCGATGGCGTTCAAGGAGGCGGCCGCCAAGGCCAGCCCCGTGCTCCTCGAGCCGATGATGAACGTCGAGGTCGTGACGCCCGATGCGTACATGGGCGACGTCCTCGGGGACCTGTCGTCGCGTCGCGGGAAGATCGGCGGCATGACGCAGCGGGGCGAGGCGCAGGTGATCGCGGCCAGCGTCCCTCTCTCGGAGATGTTCGGCTACTCCACTCGTCTGCGCTCGATGTCGCAGGGGCGTGCGGTGTACTCCATGGAGTTCTCGCACTACGAGGAAGTGCCGAAGTCGAAGGCCGAGGAGATCATCAGCAAGGTGAAGGCCTAACTCCTTCCGCTCGCAGCGAAGCACCGCGTACCAACACTCCGAAACAGAGACAGCACCATGGGCAAGGCGAAATTCGAGCGCAACAAGCCGCACGTGAACGTCGGAACGATCGGCCACGTCGACCACGGCAAGACGACGACGACGGCTGCGCTCACGAAGATGTCGGCTGACAAAGGCTTCGGCACGAAGTACATCGCGTACGACGAAGTCGCGAAGGCATCCGAGTCGCAGGGGCGCCGCGACCCGACGAAGATCCTGACGATCGCGACGTCGCACGTCGAGTACGAGACGGCGAACCGCCACTACGCGCACGTCGACTGCCCGGGCCACGCCGACTACGTCAAGAACATGATCACGGGCGCCGCGCAGATGGACGGCGCGATCCTGGTCGTGTCCGCGGTCGACGGCCCGATGCCGCAGACGCGCGAGCACATCCTGCTCGCCCGTCAGGTCAACGTGCCGCGCGTCGTCGTCTTCCTGAACAAGTGCGACCTGGTCGACGACCCCGAGCTCCTCGATCTCGTCGAGCTCGAAGTGCGCGAGCTGCTCGCGAAGTACGACTACGACGGCGACAACGCGCCGGTCATTCGCGGCTCGGCGATCAACGCGATCAACGGCGTCGCGCCGTGGGTCGATCGCATGCAGGAGCTGTTCGACGCGCTCGACACGTACATCCCCGAGCCAGTCCGCGAGACCGACAAGCCGTTCCTGCTGCCGGTCGAGGACGTGTTCTCGATCACGGGGCGCGGCACGGTGGCGACGGGTCGTATCGAGCGCGGCATCGTGAAGGTGCAGGAGGAAGTGCAGCTCGTCGGCTTCGGCGCGGACAAGAAGACGGTCGTCACCGGCGTCGAGATGTTCCGCAAGCTGCTCGACCAGGGCCAGGCGGGCGACAACGTCGGTCTGCTGCTCCGCGGCGTGACGAAGGAAGAGATCGAGCGCGGGATGGTGCTGGCGAAGCCGAACAGCATCAAGCCGCACACGAAGTTCCTCGCCGAGGTCTACGTCCTCACGAAGGAAGAGGGCGGGCGCCACACCCCGTTCTTCAAGGGCTACCGCCCGCAGTTCTACCTCCGCACGACGGACGTGACGGGCTCCATCGAGCTCCCCGAGGGGACGGAGATGGTGATGCCGGGCGACAACGTGCAGATGAACATCGAGCTCATCACGCCGGTCGCGATGGAAGAGCAGCTGCGCTTCGCCATTCGTGAAGGTGGCCGGACGGTCGGCGCCGGCGTCGTGACGAAGATCCTGGCCTGATCAACTGCCGGGACGCGGGGCTCGGGACTCGGTGGTCGGGACTTTCCCGATGCCGAGTTCCGGTCCCGGGTGCCGGACTTTCCGAGACACAGAGACCATGGCCGGACGTATCCGTATCCGCCTCAAGGCTTTCGACCACGCCGTGATCGATCAGGCGTCGGCCGATATCGTTCGCACGGCGGAGAAGACGGGCGCGCAGGTGTCGGGGCCGATCCCGCTTCCGACGAAGACGCAGCGCTGGACCGTGCTGCGCTCGCCGCACGTCGACAAGAAGTCGCGCGAGCAGTTCGAACTGAAGACGCACAAGCGGATGATCGACATCCTCGACAGCCGCGCGCAGACGGTCGACGCGCTGACGAAGCTCGATCTTCCCGCCGGCGTCGACGTCGAGATCAAGGTCGAGTAGTTCCGGGCGGCGTCGCAGCCGCCCATCGGAGCGGGTCTACACGACTCGGTCCACAGTCCAACGGCCGGTAACGCGCGCACGACACAAGGGTCGGCGGCGGGCCGCGACTAACGAGCAGGAGCACCAATGATCGGCATCATCGGGAAGAAGCTGGGGATGACCCAGATCTTCAACGAGCTGGGCCAGCAGATCCCGGTCACGGTCATCGAGGCCGAGCCGAACGCGGTCACGAAAGTGACGGACGCGGCGACTGCGGGATTCGCAGCGGTCGAGCTGGGCTACGGCCGGCAGAAGACCGCGCGTGAGAACAAGGGGAAGGAGAGGACGCCGAAGGGCACCCGCGCGAGCCGCGCGGAGCTCGGGCATGCGCGGAAAGCGGGGCTCGACTACGCCCCGCGCGTGCTGCGCAGCTTCCGGCTCGACGACGCGGCGCCGGCGAAGAAGGGGCAGGCCGCGGAGCTTCCGTCGTTCACGCTCGGCAGCACGATCGGCGTCGACATCTTCGCGGCGGGCGAGTTCGTGAAGGTGACGGGGACGACGAAGGGGCGTGGCTTCCAGGGCGTCGTCAAGCGCTGGGGCTTCGGCGGCGGTGCGAACACGCACGGCAACACGAAGCACCGCAAGCCGGGCTCGATCGGGCCGGGCACCGACCCATCGCGCGTCATCAAAGGCAAGAAGATGCCTGGGCACTACGGCGCCGAGCGCCACACGGCGGTCGGGCTGCGCGTCGAGAAGATCGACGCGGAGAAGCAATCTCATCTATGTCCGCGGCAGCGTGGCCGGCCCGACGAACGGGATCGTGCTCGTCCGCAAGCAGGGCTGACGCCATGGCTGACACGACCACATTCCAGGCTGCGTCGTACGGCGCCGACGGCACGGCGCGCGAGCGCGTGACGCTCCCGACCGGTCTGTTCGACGGCACGATCAACGTGCCCGTCATGCACCAGGCGGTGAAGGCGTACCTCGCGAACCAGCGCCAGGGCACCGCGGCGACGAAGATCCGCAAGTACGTCACCGGCGGCAATCAGAAACCGTGGCGCCAGAAGGGGACCGGCCGCGCTCGTCAGGGCTCGACGCGTGCTCCGCACTGGGTCGGCGGTGGCACGGTCTTCGGGCCGCAGCCGCGCGACTACGACCAGAAGATGCCGCGCAAGGTGAAGGCGCTCGCGCGCAAGAGCGCGCTGAACGCGCGGGCGCGCGAGGATTCGCTGCTCGTCGTCGACTCGCTGGCGTTCACGTCGCCGAAGACGAAGCAGATCACCGCGCTGCTCGCGAGCCTCGGCATCGCGGAGCGCAAGGTGCTGATCCTGACGGACGGCGCGAAGTCGTCCGTGTACCTGAGCGCGCGCAACCTGCCGAACGTGCACGTGATGCCGTACGGCGATGTATCGACCTACCACATCCTGTGGTCGGACGTCGTCGTCGTGGAGTCGGCGGCACTGACCGCGGCGGGCGCGGCGAGCGACTACGCGCGCGCCGCTGGCGAGGAGGGCTGACCATGCCGACGCTGCACCGCACCATCGTGCGCCCGATCGTCACCGAAGCGACGTCGCGCGGCCTATCAGGACCGCGGCGAGTACTACTTCGAAGTGGCGCCGACGGCGAACAAGCAGGAAATCAAGCAGGCCATCGAGCGCCTGTTCGGGGTCAAGGTGACCGCCGTGTGGACGATGAACGTGCGCGGGAAGACGCGCCGTGTCGGCACGACGACCGGGCCGCCGCCCACACTGGAAAAAGGCGATCGTGACCCTCGCCGAGGGTGATTCGATCGGGATCTTCGAGGGCTAAGTCGCACATGCCGATTCGTCAATTCAAGCCGGTGACGGCCTCCTCGCGCTTCCGCTCGGTCGCCGATTTCTCGGAGATCACGCGGACGACGCCGGAGAAGTCGCTCACCGAGCCGCTCAAGAAGTCGGGCGGCCGTGACAATCACGGCCACATCTCGATGCGTCGCCGCGGCGGCGGCGAGAAGCGGAAGTACCGCATCATCGATTTCAAGCGCAACAAGCACGGGCGTGAGCCGGCGACGGTCCGCCACATCGAGTACGATCCGAACCGCTCGGCGCGCATCGCGCTCGTCGAGTATGCGGACGGCGAGAAGCGCTACATCCTGCACCCGAAGGGGCTGGCGGTCGGCGACACGGTCGTCAGCGGTCCGGGCTCGGACGTGCGACGCGGGCAACGCGATGCCGCTGCGCGAGGTGCCGTTGGGCACCGCGGTGCACAACGTGGAGCTCAAGCCCGGCAAGGGTGGGCAGATGGCCCGCTCCGCCGGCACGAGCGTCCAGGTCGTCGCGAAGGAGGGCGAGTACGTCACGCTGCGCATGGCGTCGACGGAGATGCGCCTCGTGCACGGACGCTGCCTGGCGCACGATCGGCGAAGTCGGCAACGCCGAGCACGAGCTCGTGTCGTGGGGCAAGGCCGGCAAGACGCGCTGGATGGGGCGTCGCCCGAAGGTGCGCGGCGAGGTGATGAATCCCGTCGATCACCCGCACGGTGGGCGCACGCGCGGCGGGCGCAACGTGGTGTCAGCCCGTGGGGCAAGAAGGAAGGCGTGAAGACGCGCAACAGCAAGAAGGCGTCGACGCGTCTCATCGTCCGCGGGCGTCGCCGCGGCAAGGCCACGCAGTAAGCGGACGAGGATAACTCATGGCCAGAAGCATCGGAAGGGGCCGTTCGTGCAGGAGGCCCTGTCGGACAAGGTGACGGCGATGAACGCGCGCGGCGAGAAGAAGGTCGTGAAGACCTGGTCTCGCGCGAGCACGATCCTGCCCGAGTTCGTCGGGCACACCTTCGCCGTGCACAACGGGAACAAGTTCATCCCCGTCTACGTGACGGAGAACATGGTCGGCCACAAGCTCGGCGAGTTCGCGCCGACGCGGCTGTTCCGCGGCCACACGGCGGGGAAGACGGACAAGAAGGCCGGCGGCGCGCCGGTCAAGAAGTGACGGAGGCGCGAACCATGCCTGACACCACACGACAGCCCCTCGCACCGCAAGCCGGGCGCTCGCGAAGGCGCATCAACGCCGACGAAGCGCGAAGGCGATGACGAACGGCGCGCGCGCGATGCAGCGCTCGACGCGGCAGTCGCCCTACAAGGTGCGGCTGCGTCGTCGATCAGATCCGCGGCTAAGCGTGAACGACGCGCTCGCGCTGCTGCAGTTCTCGAAGAAGCATGCGGCCGTCGAGATCGAGAAGGTGCTGAGCAGCGCCGTCGCGAACGCGGAGGACGCGACGCGCCGCAACGGCGGCTCGGTCGACGCCGACGGCTGTACGTGATCCACGCCATCGTGAACGAGGGGCCGAAGCTCAAGCGCTTCACGCCCGCCGCGATGGGTCGCGCCACCCCCGTCCAGAAGCGGACGAGCCACATGGAAATCGTGGTCGCCGAGAAGGAAGGTCGATAATGGGACAGAAGACGAATCCGATCGGCTTCCGCCTCGGTATCTCGAAGTCGTGGCGGTCGACGTGGTACGCGAGCGGCAAGAACATGCCGCAGCTCCTGCAGGAAGACGCGCTGCTGCGGAAGTATCTCAAGCAGCGCATGGGTCATGCGGCGATCTCGGACGTGCGCATCGAGCGCAAGCCGGGGAAGGTCGTCGTGACGATCCACACGGGCCGCCCCGGCGTCGTGATCGGGAAGAAGGGCGCCGAGGTCGACAAGCTGCGTGACGAGCTCGCGCAGCTCACCGGGCAAGGAAGTCGGGGTGAACGTCGAGGAGATCAAGCGCCCCGAGGTCGAGGCGCAGCTCGTCGCCGACAGCATCGCGCAGCAGCTCGCGGGGCGCGTGTCGTTCCGCCGCGCGATGAAGCGCGCCGTGCAGAGCGCGATGCGCTCCGGCGCGCAGGGGATCAAGGTCAAGGCGGGTGGCCGGTTGGGCGGCGCCGAGATCGCGCGCGTCGAAGGGCTATCACGAAGGTCGCGTGCCCCTTCACACGCTGCGCGCGGACATCGACTACGCGACGTCGACGGCGAAGACCACCTACGGCACCATCGGTGTCAAGGTGTGGATCTTCAAGGGCGAAGTCGTGGAAGATCGCCGTGGCAAGACGTACTCGACCGGCGCGTAAGGAGACTACCACGATGCTGAGTCCGAAGCGCGTCAAGTTCCGCAAGATGTTCAAGGGCCGGATGACCGGCCTCGCGCACCGCGGCAGCGAGATCTCGTTCGGCCACTTCGGTCTGATGGCGCTGGAGCCCGGTTGGGTGTCCGCGCGTCAGATCGAGGCGGCGCGTATCGCGCTCACCCGCCACATCAAGCGCGGCGGCAAGGTCTGGATCCGCATTTTCCCCGACAAGCCGATCACGAAGAAGCCGGCCGAGACCCGCATGGGTAAGGGCAAGGGGTCGCCGGAGCTGTGGGTGGCGGTCGTGAAGCCGGGCCGGATGATGTTCGAGCTCGAGGGCGTGACGCCGCGAGATCGCCGAGAAGGCGATGGCGCTCGCCGCCGCGAAGCTCGGCGTGAAGATCGAAGTTCGTGGTCCGCGAGGAGGCGCACACCGATGAAGCTTGATGACATTCGCGCGCTCGGCGCGCCGCGAGCTGCAGGCGCGTGCGACGGAGCTTGCAGGAGGAGCAGTTCCGCCTCCGCTTCCGTGCGGCGACCGAGACGCTCGAGCAGCCGTTGCGCCTGCGTGAGGTGCGCCGCGACATCGCGCGCGTGCTGACCGTGATGCGCGAGAAGGCGCTCGCCGCCGCGGCCGCCGACGGCCGGCGTCGACGAAGAGGCGGGGCAAGACGGCGCGGCCCGGAAGAGCGTCGCGAAGGGTGACAAGCAGGCCGCGACGAAGCGCGCGGCGATGAAGCGCGTGGCGAAGCGCGGCATCCGTTCCAAGTCCGCCCGCTAAGCCGGAGCGCGAGAGACAATGGCCGAAACGATGAACAACGAGACGACCCCGAACGCGGCGCCCCAGGGGCAGAAGCGTGGCGCGCGCAAAGATGCGCGTCGGGCTGGTCGTCAGCGACAAGATGCAGAAGACCGTCGTGGTCGCGGTGGATCGCCGCGTGCCGCACCCGGTCTACGGCAAGATGGTCACGCGTACCACCCGCCTGAAGGCGCACGACGAGGAGAACTCGGCGAAGCAGGGCGACACGGTGCGCATCATGGAGACTCGGCCGCTGTCGAAGGACAAGCGGTGGCGCGTGGTCGAGATCGTCGAGCGCGCGAGGTAACGGGCCATGATCCAGCAAGAGTCAGTGGTCAAGGTCGCGGACAACTCGGGCGCCAAGCGCGCGCTCGTCATCCGCGTGTTGGGCGGGACGCGCCGCCGCTACGCCGGGCTCGGGGACCGGGTCGTCGTCGCGGTGAAGGACGCGCTGCCGAACGGCACGGTGAAGAAGTCGGATGTCGCGAAGGCGGTCGTCGTGCGCACGGTGAAGGAGACGCGGCGCAAGGACGGGAGCTACATCCGCTTCGACGAGAACGCCGTCGTCATCATCAACGACAACGGCGAGCCGCGGGCGACGCGTATCTTCGGGCCGGTCGCGCGCGAGCTGCGCGAGAAGCGCTACATGAAGATCGTGTCGCTCGCCCCGGAGGTGCTGTAACATGCGCGAGCTCAAGTACCGCAAGACGGACAAAGTGCGCCTCGGCGCCGGCCGTCATGCGCGGAAGGCGGAGCGCGTCACGGTGCACGTCCGCAAGGGCGACACGGTGCGCGTCATGCGCGGCGACGACAAGGGGAAGGAAGGGCGCGTCACGAAGGTGCTCACGAAGACCGGTCGCGTGACTATCGAAGGTGTGAACATCGTGAAGAAGCACCGGCGCGCGCGGCGTCCCGAGGAGCAGAGCGGGATCCTCGAGATGCCCGCGCCGGTGAACGCCTCGAACGTGATGTTGATCGATCCGAAGACGGGGAAGGCGACGCGCGTGCGCGCTCGCATCGACGCCGACGGTACGAAGGAGCGCGTGGGTGTGAAGACGGGCGAGCCGATCTCGACGCCGCGCTGATCCGGAGACGATTCCAATGGCGAAGAACGACGACAAGAAGGGCGGCAAAGGCGGCGCGGGCGGCAAGGGCGGCGCGAAGGGCGGCGCGAAGGGCGGCGCGAAAGGCGGCGCCAAGTCCGGTGGGAAGGGCGCCGCGCCGGCCGGCGGCAAGCAGACGAAGGCGGCGAAGGGCGGCGAGAAGCGCGGCCCGCTGCAGCCCAAGGAGCACGCCGGTGCGGGGCTGCCGAGCGCAGCGCCGCGTCTGAAGCTGTTCTACGAGCAGACCGTGCGCCCCCGGCTCCAGGAGCAGTTCAAGCTGACGAACCCGCACCAGGTGCCGGGGCTCGTGAAGATCGTGCTGAACAGCGGCGTCGGCGAGGCGATCAAGCAGCCGCGCGCGCTCGACAGCGTGGTCGACGAGATGGCGCTGATCTCGGGGCAGCGGCCGGTGCGTCGCAAGGCGAAGAAGTCGATCGCGAACTACGGTCTCCGCGAAGGACAGGAGATCGGCGCGATGGTGACGCTCCGTGGGGCTCGCATGTGGGAGTTCCTCGATCGGTTCATCGCGGTGGCACTGCCGCGCGTGCGCGACTTCCGCGGGTTGTCGACGCGGTCGTTCGACGGGCGTGGGAACTACTCGCTCGGTGTGAAGGAGCAGTTGATCTTTCCGGAGATCAACTACGACATGGTCGAGGCGGTACACGGGATGGACGTCACGATCGTGACGACGGCGGAGCGCGACGACCTCGCGCTGGCGCTGCTTCGCGAACTCGGGATGCCGTTCCGCGGCGAGACGAAGCCGCTCGTGCCGCGTCCGGACCGCATGGACGGGCAGCTCGCGGAAGCGGGCGCCGCTGCCGCGTGATCGCGGCCGCCTAACGTCTTTCTCTTTTCAGTAGACTCGACTCATGGCGAAGACGAGCAAGATCGTCAAGAACAACGATCGCAAGGTGCTGGTCGCGCGGTACGCGGAGCGCCGCGCGGCGCTCCGTGCGATCATCGACGACGTGCAGACGAGCGACGCGGACCGGCAGGCGGCGTACGCGAAGCTGCGCAAGCTGCCGCGCGACTCGTCGCCGACGCGCGTGCGCAATCGGTGCGCGATGACGGGGCGCCCGCGGGCGTATCTCCGTCAGTTCGGCCTGTCGCGCATCACGTTCCGCGACATGGCGCTCTTCGGGCTGATCCCCGGCGTCCGCAAGGCGAGCTGGTAATTTCCACCGCTCGTTCCCTTTTCATTCCTAAACGTCCGCAAGGATACGATAGGAGCGCAGGTAATTCATGAGCATGACCGATCCGATCGCCGACATGCTCACGCGGATCCGGAACGCTTGCATGAGCAAGCACCGCCGCGTGGACATGCCGCTGTCGAAGATGAAAGTCGAAGTCGCGCGCATCCTGAAGGAGAACAACTTCGTTCAGGATTACCGCGTGGTCGATACGGAAGACGGGCGCAAGGCGCTGCGCGTCATCCTGAAGTATGCGGCGGGTGGAACACCCGTCATCCGTGAGCTGCACCGCGTCTCGACGCCCGGCCTGCGCAAGTACGTCGGCGTGAGCGAGATCCCGCGGGTGCGCAACGGACTCGGGATGGCGATCCTGAGCACGTCGCAGGGGCTCCTCTCGGACCGTCAGGCGCGCCAGAAGCGCACCGGCGGCGAGCTCCTCGCCCTCGTCTGGTAAGGGAGGCATCCGAACATGTCACGTATCGGTAAGCTTCCGATCGCGGTGCCGAGCGGCGTGTCGGTCGCGCTCGACGGCAATCGCATCACGGTGAAGGGGCCGAGAGGCGAGCTCTCCCGCACGCTGCCGGCCGACATCACCGTCGCGCAGACCGGCGCGGAGCTGAACGTCACGCGTCCGTCCGACGAGCCGACCCACAAGGCGCTGCATGGCCTCACGCGCTCGCTCGTGAACAACATGGTCGAGGGTGTGACCAAGGGATACACGAAGACGCTCGAGATCTCCGGCGTCGGCTACAAGGCCGAGGTCCGTCCGTACGGCTTGCAGTTCGCGCTGGGGTATTCGCACCCGATCGAAGTGCGCGCGCCGGCAGGCGTGTCGCTGACGGCGCCGAACCCGACCACGGTGATCGTCTCGGGGTCGGACAAGGAAGTCGTCGGTCGCGTCGCGGCGGAGATCCGCAAGTTGCGCAAGCCGGAGCCGTACAAGGGGAAGGGCGTGAAATACCAGGGTGAGACGATCCGCCGGAAGGCGGGCAAGGCGGGAGGTAAGTAATGCCGAGAGCTGCGATTCCGAAGACGCGTGGGGAGAAGCGGGCACGCCGCCACCTTCGCGTTCGAAAGGCGATCAGCGGCACCGCCGAGCGTCCGCGTCTCGTCGTGTTCCGTTCGCTGAAGCACATCACCGCCCAGCTCGTCGACGACACCCAGGGGCGCACGATTTTCACGGTCACCAGCGCCAGCGTCGGCGAAGGGAAGAAGACCGAGAAGTCGGCCGCCGTCGGGAAGCGTGTCGCGGAGCGGGCCAAGGAAGCCGGCATCACGCGCGTCGTGTTCGACCGCGCCGGATACCAGTACCACGGCCGCGTGAAAGCTGTGGCCGACGGCGCCCGCGAGGGCGGCCTGGAGTTCTGACATGCCAGAGAATCAGACGAGTGGACAGGGTGGCGCCGGCGGCGCCGGCGGTGCCGGTGGCGCGGGTGGTGCCGGTGGCGCGGGTGGCCAGCAGCGGAGCGGCGGCCCCGGGCGCGGCCCCGGCGGCGGCGGCGGTGGGTTCAACCGCGGCCCTGGCGGTGGTATCCGCGGGGGGCCGGGTGGCGGTCGTGGACGCGGCGGCCCGGGCGGCGGTCGTGGTCCGGGCGGGCCCGGCGGGCGCGGTCCTGGTGGCCCGGGCGGTCGCGGTGGCCCGGGCGGTGGTGGCCCGGGCGGCGGGCGCGGCGGGCGTGACGGCGGGCGCGGCGACGGTCGCGGTCAGGAGCGCGAAGGGAGCGATCTCGTCGAGAACGTGATCGCGATCAACCGTGTCGCGAAGGTCGTGAAGGGTGGCCGCCGCTTCTCGTTCAACGCGCTCGTCGCGGTCGGCGACGGGCAGGGGCGCGTCGGCTTCGCGACCGGCAAGGCGAACGAAGTCTCGGAGGCCGTGCGCAAAGCGGTCGACGCAGCGCGTCGCAACATGGTGTCGGTGCCGCTGACCGGCGGGACCATTCCGCACGAGGTGATCGGTCAGCACGGCGCCGGACGTGTGCTGCTCAAGCCTGCCGCGCCGGGTGCCGGCGTGATCGCCGGTGGCGCGGTGCGCGCGGTGATGGAGTGCGCGGGCATCGTCGACATCATCGGCAAGAGCCTCGGGTCGACCAACCCGCACAACCTCGTGCTCGCGGCGCTCGACGGACTGGCACAGCTCACGACGGTCGAGCAGATCGCACGCGAGCGCGGCATCGAGACTGCAGCGGTCGGGTATCGGTCGCGCGCCGAGGTGCGCACGCGCGCGCCTCGCGCGGGACTCGCGGCCGTGGAGGCGGTGTAACATGCCACGTACGTTCGTTTGGCATCCTGGCAAGGGGCCGAAGACGACGCCGAAGATGCTGCCGCCTTCGCTCGGGCAGCTTCGCATCAAGCAGGTGCGTAGTGAGATCGGGCACCCCGAGTCGTTGCGCCGCACGCTGCGCGCGATGGGGTTGCGGCACCACCAACAGGAGATCGTGAAGCCGGACACGCCGTCGCTTCGCGGGCAGATCAAGCAGGTCCGTCACCTCGTCGAGGTGACGGCCGTGGAGGGGTGAGATCGTGGCCGACATGAGTGAGAAGATCGGGCTGCACAACCTGACGCCCGCGCCAGGCTCGCACCGCGACCGGAAGCGCCTTGGGCGCGGTCCGGGGTCGGGGACCGGCAAGACGTCAGGCAAGGGCCATAAGGGCTCGATGGCGCGCGCCGGACA
Organism: uncultured Gemmatimonadaceae bacterium; assembly: GCA_963843845.1. Classification (GTDB taxonomy): domain Bacteria; phylum Gemmatimonadota; class Gemmatimonadetes; order Gemmatimonadales; family Gemmatimonadaceae; genus Gemmatirosa. The sequence continues at coordinate 1,548,741 of CAWJMB010000002.1, forward strand.
TGGCGGACCAGGCGGTGGCAAGCCTGGCTTCGAGGGCGGCCAGATGCCGCTGTCGCGCCGGTTGCCGAAGCGCGGGTTCAACAACACGCAGTTCCGCATCGAGAACCAGGAAGTGCGCCTCGGCGACCTCGAAGCGCTCGGGATGGACGAGATCTCGACCGACGCGATCGTGACGGCCGGGCTCGCGCGAGCGAACAAGGGGCCGGTGAAGGTTCTGTCGAACGGCACCGTGTCGCGTGCGATCACGGTGCGCGGCCTCAAGGTCAGCGCCGGCGCGAAGGCGAAGATCGAGGCAGCCGGCGGCCGCGTCGAAGCGTAGTATTCACCATGGCCCAGGCTAATCCGGCGGCAGCGATCGCCAACATCTACCGCACCCCGGAACTCTGGCAGAAGATCGTCTTCACGTTCGTCTGCCTGCTGATCTACCGGGCCGGTGCGCACATCACGGCGCCTGGGGTCGACGTCCAGGCGCTGACCGACTACTTCGCCACGCAGCAGGGTGGCGGGGGGCTGCTCGGGCTGTACGATCTGTTCGTCGGTGGCGGGCTGTCGAGGGCGACCGTGTTCGCCCTCGGCATCATGCCGTACATCTCGGCCAGCATCTTCACGCAGATCGCCGGGGCAGTCGTCCCGACGGTCGACAAGATGCAGAAGGACGAGGAAGGGCGGAAACGCCTCAATCAGTGGACGCGCTACATCACGGTCGGCCTCGCCGCCGTTCAGGCGTACGGCTTCGCGCTGTTCACGCAGTCGCTGCCGAACGCCGTGGTGCGCCCCGGATTCGGGTTCATGGTCCAGATGATCCTGGTGCTCACGACCGGGGCCCTGTTCGTGATGTGGCTCGGTGAGCAGATCACGGAGCGGGGCATCGGCAACGGGGCGTCGCTGCTGATCTTCTTCTCGATCATCGAGCGGTTCTGGCCGGGGATCTTCCAGACGTTCCAGTTCGTGTCGACGGGTGCGCTCAACGTGCTCGCGCTCGTGATCCTGGGCGTCGTCATGGTGGCCGTCGTCGCCGGTGTCATCGCGATCACGGTCGCGGCGCGCCGCGTGGTGGTGCAGATCCCGCAGCGGACGATGGCGCGCGGTCGCATGCGCGAGGCGACGAAGAACTTCATCCCGCTCCGCATCAATACGGCGGGCGTCATGCCGATCATCTTCGCGCAGTCGGTGATCGTCGTGCCGGGAGCGCTGGGCCAGTTCTTCGGCACGCAGTTCCCGTTCTTGCAGACGTTCGCGGAGTACTTCACGCCGCCGTCGCCGCTGTACTTCGTGCTCATGGCGATCCTGATCCTCGTGTTCACGTACTTCTACACGGCGATCATCTTCAATCCTGTCGACCTCGCGGAGAACCTGAAGAAGCAGGGCGGGTTCGTGCCGGGGGTGAAGCCGGGTGCCAAGACGGCGGAATACATCGACGCGGTCGTCACGCGGATCACGCTTCCCGGCGCGATCTTCCTCACGATCATCGCGCTCATGCCGATCGTGATCGGTCAGATGCTGAACGTGCCGTTCCAGTTCGGGGGGACGTCGCTGCTCATCGTCGTCGGCGTCGCGCTCGACACGATGACGCAGATGCAGCAGCATCTGCTGCTCCGCAAGTACGACGGCTTCATGAAGAAGGGGCGCGTTCGCTACCGAGGGCGTAGTCAGGCGACTGGCGGGTTCTAATCCACTGCCGGGGGTCGGGGATCGGGGATCGGGGATCGGGAGCAGGCAGCTTTCGGATCCCCGATCCCATATCCCCGATCCCCGACTCTTTTCTCTCATGGTCATCGTTCTCTTCGGAAAGCCCGGCGCCGGGAAGGGCACGCAGGCGCCGCGTCTGGCGGAGTCCTTAGGCGCTCCGATCCTCGCGACAGGAGACGTGCTGCGCGCAGCTCGGCGGGCGGGAACGCCGCTCGGGCTCGAGGCGCAGGCGTACATGGACCGCGGCGCGCTCGTGCCGGACAGCGTGATCCTGGGGATCGTCAAGGAAACGCTCGCGACCCCGCAGTTCGCGGGGGGCGCCGTGCTCGACGGGGTCGTGCGCACCGTGCCACAGGCCGAAGGGCTCGAGCGCGTACTGCGCGAGCTCGGGCGGAAGCTCGACGCGGTCCTCGTGTTCGACATCGACGACGAGGAGATCGTGCGGCGCATCAGCGGTCGAGTCATCTGCGACGCCTGTCAGACTCCGTTCACCGGGTTCGCGCCCGGCGATCCGTGCCCCAAACCGGAGCACGACGGCGGTCACCTGCTCCGTCGTAAAGACGACGAGCCGGAAGCGGTTCGCACTCGGCTCGACGTGTACCGTGCTCAGACGCTGCCGGTGCTCGACTGGTATGCCAGTAATGGCGCGAAGGTGTGTAAGATCGACGCCGTCGGGTCGGTCGACGAGGTGACGCAGCGCGCCATGGCGTGCGTGGGATAGGCTGAGGCGATCGTGGGAACGATTCAGCTCAAGAGCGCGCGCGAGATCGAGACGATGGCGCGCGGTGGGCGCATTCTCGCCGGCGCGCTCGCGCTGCTGCGACGCGAGGTGCGCCCCGGCCTGACGACACTCGACCTCGACACGCTCGCAGAAGATTTCATCCGCTCGCACAGCGGTGCGGTGCCCGCGTTCAAGGGGCTGTACGGCTTCCCCGGCAGCGCCTGCGTCTCGATGAACAACGAGATCGTGCACGGGATCCCGTCGAAGAAGCGCGTGCTCGTCGAGGGCGACATCGTGACGGTCGATATCGGCGTGAAATTCGAAGGCTACTTCACCGACGCCGCCGAGACCGTCGGCGTCGGCGCGATCTCGGCGGGGGATCAGCGGCTGCTCGACGTGACGCGGGAGTCGTTGTACGCGGGGATCGACGCCGCGCGGCCGGGAAACCACATCGGCGACATCGGCCACGCCGTGCAGACGATCGTCGAGCGTGCGGGGTTCAGCGTCGTGCGTGAGCTCGTGGGGCACGGCGTCGGCACGGGGCCGCACGAGGAGCCGCAAGTGCCGAACTACGGCAAGCCGAAGCGCGGCACGAAGCTGTCACCCGGGCTCACGATCGCGATCGAGCCGATGGTGAATGCCGGGCTCCCGGGTACGCGCACGCTGCCGGACAAGTGGACCGTGGTGACGATCGACGGCAAGCGCTCGGCGCACTTCGAGCACACGGTCGCGGTGACCGAACAGGGGCCGCGCGTGCTGACGCGGCTCGACGACGTACTCAGCGCGTCGGCGGCCTAACGGATCGCTCGGCGGGTGGACTGCCGGCCGGAGCGGGCGCCGGGCGGCTCATCCGCCTAACGCCCGCTCGACCGCAGCCTGCGCCGCGCCCGACGCGCGCTCGGCGCGGTCGAGCGCGGCGCGGCCGGCCTCGACGAGTGGAGCGCCGACAGCGCGGTCGCTCAGCGCGACGACGTTGACGCGCACGTTGTAGAGCGCGCCGCGACAGGCCGCCTCCGCGAGCAGCGCGGCGACGCCGGCGTCGGTCACGGCGTTCGTGTTCCCGCGCTCGGCGACGACCGCGGCCAGCTCTGCGACGTCGGCCGACGCCTGGGCGGTCTCCAGGGGCACACGTGCGGCGCCGATCAGCGCGCTCTGGATCGCCGCGTCGCGCGAGCCGCCAGCGTCGGCCGGGTCGCTCTGGAGCTTGTAGGCCGCGCTCACCGCTTCGTAGGCCTGGGCGTCCGCGGCGACGAGCGCGGCGAGGCGGTTGCCGAGCGCCGCGGCGCGCAGCGCGAGGTCGCGCATCTCGGCGTCGACGGCCGCGTACTTCTTCTTGCCGACCGTGAGGCCGGCGACCATCTGCGCGAGCGCGGCGCCGAGCGCGCCGGCGTGCGCGGCGACGCTGCCGCCGCCGGGCGTCGGCGCCGGCGCGGCGACCGATGCGACGAAGCCGCTCAGCGACGTGCCTCCCTGCACGGCCTCGCGCACGCGGTGCTCGAGGATCATCGCCCGCGAGAAGCCGCGCAGCTGCACGTGCCGCGCGCCCGCCTCGAGGAGCACGCGCTCGGGCACGAGCCCCACGAGCTCGCTCCACGTCGTCGCGACGCCGTGCGCCGCGGCCTCCTTCCGCACCATCTCGAACGCGCGGTACATCGGCGTCCGCTCGGTGTCGACGAGGTTCATCGAGACCTGCGCCTGGCCGTCGACCTCGAGGCCGAGCCCCTTCACGTAGCGCAGCCCGCCGGACGATCCGCGCACCGCCTTCGCGACCTCCTTGGCGACCGGCAGGTTGGACGCGGGGCCGAGGTAGACGTTGTAGGCGACGAGGAAGGGGCGCGCGCCGACGACGGTCGCGCCGGCGGTGGGGTGGATGCGCGCGGCGCCGAAGTCGGGGACCCGGCTCGCGTTCGTCTCGATCTCGGCGCGCATCCCCTCGAACTCGCCGCGGCGGACGTCCGCGAGGTTCTCGCGGTCGGGTCGGGTCGCCGCGCGCTCGTAGAGGTAGACCGGGATCGCGAGCTCGCGTGCGACGCGCTCGCCGAGCGCGCGCGCGAGCGAGATGCAGTCGTGCATCGTGCTTCCCCACGCCTCGAGCGGCACGAACGGCACGACGTCCGTCGCGCCGAGCCGCGGGTGCTCGCCCTGGTGGCTCGTGAGGTCGATCAGCTCGGCCGCCTTCGCGATCCCCGCGAACGCGGCGTCGACGGCAGAGTCGATCGTGGCGACGAACGTGACGACCGTGCGGTTGTGCGAGGCGTCGGACGAGACGTCGAGGATCGTCGCGCCGCTCACCGCGGCGATGGCGTCGCGGATGGCGGCGACGACCTCGGGGCGGCGCCCTTCGCTGAAGTTGGGGACGCACTCGATCGAGCTTCATGGCGCGCGGGAGGAGAGATAGTGGGCGAGCGGCGCCTCACGCGGAGGCCAGCGCAGCGTCTCCATCAGCCACGCGTGCATCGCCGGGCTCCCGGCGACGAGCCCGATGTGCGCGACGCGTGCGGGGGCGCCGTCGAGGTCGGTGACGACGCCGCCGGCCTCGCGCACGATGACGAGGCCGGCGGCGATGTCCCACGGGAGAGAGCGTCAGCTCCCAGAAGGCGTCGAAGCGTCCGCAGGCCACGTCGCAGAGGTCGAGCGCGGCGGCGCCGGGGCGGCGGATGCCGGCCGTGGCGCGCGTGATCGCCGCGAAGTGGCGCAGGTACTCGTCGATGCGTCCGACGTTCTTGAACGGGAAGCCGGTGCCGACGAGCGCGCGGGCTGGGTCGGTGTTGCTCGTCACCCGGATCGGCTCGCGGGCGGCGTCGGGGCCGTCGCCCGTGACGCGCCACGCGCCGGCGCCGGCCGCGGCGGCGAACGTCTCGCCGGTCGGCACGTTGCGCACGACGCCGGCGAACGGCTCGCCGCCCGCGACCGCGCCGATCGATACGGCGTACCACGGGAACCCGTGCAGGAAGTTCGTCGTGCCGTCGAGCGGGTCGACGACGAATGCGAGACCGCCGGTGCCTAACGACGCGAGCGACGTCGCGGGATCGTAGCTCTCCTCGCCGATGAACGCGGCGCCCGGGTACGCGCCGAGCAGCGCGTCGCGCACGATCTGCTCGGCGCCGCGGTCGACGTCGCTCACGAAGTCGGCGGGGCCTTTGTGCTCCCACGTCAGCTCGGGCAGGCGCGAGCGCCTGCGCCGCGATGAACTCCGCGGCGGCGGTCGCAGCGCTCGCAGGTCGCGAGGAGCGCGTCGACATCGACGGGCACGTCGGCAGCGCCGTCGCCTTGTTGCGCTTCCTGGGCGATTCTACCTTGCGCGGATGGCACAGATCTTCAGCGGCATCCAGCCGTCGGGGGAGCTGCACATCGGGAACTACCTCGGTGCGGTGAAGAACTGGGTGCAGCTGCAGGCGCAGTACCCGGGCGCGATCTTCTGCATCGTCGACTACCACGCGATCACCGGCGCGTACGACCCGGCGGTGCTGCGCGCGCGGCGGCGCGAGATGGCCGTGTCGCTGCTCGCCGCAGGAATCGACCCGGCGCAGGCGACGCTCTTCTTGCAGAGCGCGGTGCCGGAACATACCGAGCTCGCCTGGATCTTCAACACGATCACGCCGCTCGGCGAGCTCGAGCGGCAGACGCAGTACAAGGACAAGGCGTCCCGGCAGGAGAGCGTCGCCACGGGCATCCTCACGTACCCGGTGCTGCAGGCCGCGGACATCCTGCTGTATCGCGGCGACGCCGTGCCGGTGGGCGAGGATCAGGTGCAGCACCTCGAGCTGTCGCGCGAGATCGCGCGGAAGTGGAACGCGCGGTTCGCGCGCGACGACGCGCCGTACTTCCCCGAGCCGAAGGCGCTGCTCACGCCGACGCGCCGCATCATGGGGCTCGACGGGCAGGCGAAGATGTCGAAGTCGCTCGGCAACACGATCGGCCTGCTGGAGTCGCGCGACGAGATCTGGGCGAAGCTGCGTCCGGCGGTGACCGACCCGGCGCGCGTCCGCAAGACCGATCCGGGGACGCCGGAGGTGTGCAACATCTATCATCTCCACAAGGCGTTCATCTCCGCCGCCGACGGTCGACGAGGTCGCGGAGAAGTGCCGTACTGCGGGCTGGGGATGCATCGAGTGCAAACAGGTGCTGCTCGAGCACGCCGACGCCGAGCTGACGCCGATCCGCGCGCGGGCCGACGCGATGCGCGACATGCCCGAGCTGGTACGCGATGCGCTCGATGCCGGCGCGGCGCGGTGCCGCAGCATCGCCGGGGCGACGATCGCGCACGTCAAGGATGCGATGGGGCTGACCGACTGAGTGAGGCGGGTCGCATGGCTCTTGCTCTCGTCGGAGCATTCACCTTTCAGCGAGAGCGCGAGCCATGGACCGAGTCGAGCACGACGACCGCGACGATGAGCAGCCTGTGGGACACGAGGCGAGTGGCGACGCGCTTCGGCGCGAGATGGCGAAGCCGACGATCGAGTCGGTGACGACGATGGTGTGTCTCACGTGCGGCGCCGAGCAGTTCTTCGAGCAGGCGGTGCCGGCGCACCTGACGTGTGCCACGTGCGGCGGCTCGGTGTTCCGGACGTTCGACACGCCGACGGAACGCGATGAGGCAACGATCGCCCACCTCGAAGAAGAGGCGCGGAGCATTCAGCTCGGAGACTCGTCGCCGCAGACCGCACCGGACGACGTGCGCGACCTCGAAATCGGGTAGGGCGAGGGGCGCGGGCGTGCGGCGTCGCGTCGCCACGGCGACCTCCGCACGGTTTTGAGACCGCCGACAGGCGCCGCTCGTCTCATGCTGATGGCGCGATCGGCGCGGCCGACCTCGGGCGCCTGGTCGCGCACACTGCGCCTGGAGAGCCTGTCGTGGAGAAGATTCTGCGCGCCGCCGTCGAGCGTGGCGCTTCCGACCTGCACATTCGCGCCGGCGACGTGTTCCGCGCCCGCATCGACGGCCGGCTCGTGCCGCTCACGCGTCAGGCGCTGACCGCGGACCAGACACGCTCGATCGCGCTCGGGCTGCTGCCGACCGACGCCGACCGGCTGCGGATCGACGAGCTCACCGACTTCGACTGCTCGTGGGCGGCGCCGGCGTTAGGCCGCTTCCGCGTGAACGTGATGCGGCAGCGCGGCGCGCTCGCGATCGTCATGCGCCTCATTCCGATCGACGTGCCGACGTTCGACCGGCTCCGGCTGCCGCACGCCCTCCCGGGGATCGCGGAGGCGGAGCGCGGCATGGTGCTCGTCACGGGTGTGACGGGCTCCGGAAAGTCGAGCACGATGGCAGCGATGATCCGGCACATCAACGAGCGGTCGGAGAAGCACATCCTCACGCTCGAGAACCCGATCGAATTCCTGCACGGCGACGTACGCAGCGCCGTGACGCAGCGCGAGATCGGCGTCGACACCGACAGCTTCCGTTCCGGGCTGCGCGCGGCGCTGCGCCAGGACCCCGACGTCATTCTCATCGGCGAGATGCGCGACGCGGAGACGGTCGACACGGCGATGAAGGCGGCCGAGACCGGGCACCTGCTCGTGTCGACGCTGCACACCCCCGACGCACAGAGCACGATCCTCCGCATCATGGCGATGTTTCCACCCGAGGAGCAGCAGGTGGTCCGCCTGCGGCTCGCGGAGTCGCTCCATGCGGTCGTGTCGCAGCGATTGCTGCCGCGTGCGACGGGCAGCGGGCGTGTCGTCGCGGCCGAAGTCATGATCGTCACCGCGGCGATCCGTGACCTGATCGCCGAGGGGCGCGTGAGCGAGATCCGCGAGTTCATGGCCGAGGGGCGGATGCAGTACGGCATGCAGACGTTCGACCAGCATCTCGAGACGCTCGTGCGTTCCGGCGAGGTGGAGTACGAGGTGGGGCTCGCCGCGGCGACCCGGCCGTCGGACTTCGCGCTGCGCTTCAAGATGCAGCCCCACCAGGGCTCGCCGGTCCCGCGCCCGGAGGGCGAACCCGCCGGAGTCGGCGCGGGGTTGCCGTCGGGTGGTGAGTTCGACTTCTTGCAGGGGTGACGGTCGGGCGGCGGGCGCCCGACGATCTCCTCTCTCTCGCTCTCGACATGCCTAACGTTCTGGGCGGCATCATGGCGCCGGTCACCTCGCCGTTCGACGCGGCGGGCGAGTTGGCGCTCGATCGCTTCGCGCGGCAGGTGCAGTACTATCTCGACACCGGGCTGTCGGGGGTGCTCGTGGCGGGATCGAGCGGAGAGGCGGCGCTGCTCGATGACGACGAACGGGTGCGGCTCCTCGACGCGGCGCGCGCGGTGGTGCCGACGGATCGGTGGCTGCTCGCCGGGATCGGCGGCGAATCGACGCGCGTCACCGTCCGCCGCGCACATGAGGCGGCGCGGGCCGGCGCGGACGCAGTGCTCGTCGTCGCGCCGCACTATTTCCAGCGGCGCATGAGCGACGCCGCGCTCGAGGCGCACTACCGGCGCGTGGCGGACGAGAGCCCGCTGCCGACGATGCTCTACAACGTGCCGGCGTACGCGCACCTCGTGCTCTCGCCCTCGCTCGTGCATCGCATGGCGGAGCACCCGAACGTGATCGGGATGAAAGACAGTGCCGGCAACCTCGCCGTGCTCGCCGAGTACATGCAGGCGGCAGGCGACGGCTTCCGCGTATTGACCGGAAGCGGCCAGACGACGCGCGAGGCGCTCGTCGCGGGCGCGAGCGGGGGGATCCTCGCCGTGGCGCTGTTCGCGGCGCCGCTGGTCGTCGCGCTCGACGATGCCGTCCATTCGGGGAACGAGTCGGCGGCGGTCGCCCTCCAGATGCGCCTTGCGGCGCTCGCGAAGGGGATCGTCGCGGAGCTCGGACCGCCTGGGTTGAAGGCGGCGATGGACGTCGTCGGTCTCGAGGGGGGGCACCCCGGTCGCCGCTCCTGCCGCTCGACTCCGTCGAGCGCGATCGCGTCTCGGCGCTGCTCGCGGAGTGCGCGGTGCCGCGCGCCGAGCTGCACGCGGCGGCGCACGCCTGAGTGACGACCGCTCCTGCGTCGCGGGAGCAGCGTGGCGAGACCGAGCGCGACAGGGCGGCACACGACACGTCTTCGAGCACGTCGCGCCACCTGGCAGCGATCGCGAGCGCGCCCCGGCCGGCGGGGGGTGAGGCCGAGGCGCGGGCTCGCCGCTACTGCGCGGAGCACCTCGCTGCGGCCGGTTTCTCGGTGCACGAGGCGCCGTTCACCTACTCGGCCAGCGTCGGGCGGTGGGGGATGCCGGTGGCCGGGATGCTGTGGGTGGCCACCCTCGGCGTCGCCACGGCGGTGGGGGCATGGGGGCACCCGCTCGCGGCACTCGGCGCGTTAGGCGCCTTCGCCGCGGCACTCCCGCTGCTGGCGCGGTGGGCCACGCGCGGCGTGTTGCGGATGGGGTCGGAGCGGCGCGCCGCGACGAATCTCGTCGCCACGCGCGGCGACGCGGCACCCGACGTCTGGCTCGTCGCGCACCTCGACTCGAAGTCGCAGCCGGTGCCGATGGTCGCGCGTGTGGTCGGCGTCGGCGGGTCGGTGGTCGTGCTCGTGGTCGCGGCGCTCGTCGCGGTCGGCGCGGCGGTCGGCGCGGCGGTCGCAGGCGCGTGGCTGCCCCTCGCGGCGATCGGCGTCGTCCTCGCGTTGCCGGTGATCGCGAGCGTGATCGGCGCGCGATCGCCGGGCGCGCTCGACAACGCGTCGGGCGTCGTGGCGGTGCTGCTCGCCGCGTCCGAGGCGCTCGACGACGTGCCGCCCCTGCCGGCGTCGTGCGGCGTGCTGTTGACGAGCGCCGAGGAGCTGGGACTGGCGGGGGCGCGAGCGTGGGCGGACCAGATGCGCGCCGCGCGCCCGCAGCACGCGCCGTCACACGCGAGCGCCGCACGGCGCGCGGTCGCGTTGAACGTCGACGGCGTCGACGACGGCGGGCCGCTGCGCGTGATGATCGCCTCGCCGCTGCCACCGGAGGTCGAACGCGTGCTCGACGGCGGGCGCATCCGACGGCTCCGCGTGCCGCCGGGGGTGCTCGTCGACGCGATCGCGCTCGCCGAGGGCGGCTTCGCCGCGCTGACGCTCAGTCGCGGCACGCTGCGCACGCTCGGCCGCATCCACACGCCGCACGACTCGCTCGCGCAGTTGCGAGGGGACGGAATCCGCGACGCCGCGCGACTCCTGCGCCGACTCGCGGCGGCGTGCGCGCTTGACCGGCCATCGACGGCGGGCTAAGGTCTCGATAGAGCGTCGGTCGTGTGCGACGGACCCGCGCCGCCTCGACTGTCGCACCGATCTCATGCCGATGGCTGACTGTCCCGCAGCGAATGACTGAGGGTGCGCGCACGACGCTCCCAGCGGGAATCCGCGGCGATCGGCTCGAGCAGTTCCTGGCCGATCTCGCCGGCGCGCGCGATGCCCGCAGCGCGGCGCGGTGTCTCACCGACACGTTCGCCGCGGCGGCCGGCTCCACGGCGGTGCTGCTCTACCGCCTGGACGAGCGTGAGCGGAGCTTGCTGCTCGACGCCGTCACACCCGGCGATCGGAGCGCGCCGCAGCGCATCGCGCGTGACGACGTGACGGCACGCGCGCTGTTGCGCGACCGCGCTGTCGCTGCACGCGATGACCGGCGACGACCTCGCGGTGCTCGAGTCGTCACCCGAGCACGGTGCCGCTCCCCCGGCATCGCCGGGCGCGGCGGCGGGATGCTGCGCACGCTGGGCACTGCTGCCGCTGCCGCAGCCGCGGCTGAGCTTCTCGTCGGCGCTGCTCGACGCGGCCGCGGCGCGTGCGGACGCGGGCGACGGATGGACGGTGCTCACCCCCGCGCACGGCGAGCGGCGCGGCCGAGTCGGGCTCGCTCCGTTGGGCGTCGTCGCCATCCGTCTCGCCGACGGGAGCGACGCCTGTGCCGTGATCGACGGCGTGCTGGGCGCGGCGACGCTCGCCGGCCCGATCCTGTCGCGCGGCCTCGCCGTCGAGCAGTACCGGGCGATGGCCGCGCGCGCCGACGTCGAGCGCGATCAGCTCGATCGCATCTTCGACTACGTCGCCGATCCGATCGTCGTCACCGACGCCGCGGGCCGGATCGTCGAGGCGAACCAGCAGGCCGAGCGGCTGCTGCGGGGAGACGACGGCGAGGCGGAGCACGCGGCGCGGCGGAGCGAGAACCTCGCGACGTTCCTCGCGTTCGCGCGTGACGCGATCGGCGAGCCGGTACGACGCGGGCGGCTCACGTTCGTCAACCCGACGAGCGGCAACCCGCTCCCGATCGAAGTCGTGACCGGCACGATCGACGCGCGACGCGACGAGCCTGCCGTGCTCGTCGCCGTGCTGCACGATCGCACGACGCAGGCGGAGAACGAGCGGTTGTACGAGGAGCTGAAGCGGTTCAGCGCCGTGCTCGAAGCGCGGGTGCGCGCCGCCACGTCCGACCTCGAGACGCGCAACGCGCAGCTGCGAGACGCAGTCCGAGGAGCTGGAACGAGCGAACCGGCTGAAGAGCGAGTTCCTCGCGAGCATGTCGCACGAGCTGCGAACGCCGATCAACGCGCTCATCGGCTACACGGCGCTGCTGCGCGACCGCGTGTACGGCGAGCTCACGCCGAAGCAGGACGACGGGCTGCGCCGCATTCACGTCGTCGGCGGAGCAGCTGCTCTCGCTCATCACCGACATCCTCGACCTCGCGCGCATCGAAGCGGGGCGGCTGCCCGTGCATCTCGAGCGCGTCGCGCTGGCGCCGATCGTGCGCGACGCCACGGCGTCGCACGAGCCGACGGCACGCGAGCAAGGGGCTCGCGTTCTCGGTCGAGCTGCCCGACGAGCCGCTCTTCGTGCGGAGCGACGCGACGCGGCTGCGGCAGGTGCTCGGCAATCTGCGTCGGCAACGCGGTGAAGTTCACGGCGAAGGGAGGCGTGACCGTGCGCGCGGCTCGCGATGGCGACGCGATGCGGATCGACGTGGCCGACACGGGGATCGGCATCCGCGCGGAAGACGTCGGGACCGATCTGGCAGGACTTCCGGCAACTCGACCAGTCGCGGACGCGTGCGCTACGGCGGCACCGGGCTCGGGCTGACGATCGTGCGCAAGCTCGTCGAACGGCTCGAGGGGACCATCACGGTGGACAGCACGCCGGACGTGGGGTCGACGTTCACGGTGCGGGTGCCGGCGATGGACGGGTGACGCCGCTACCCGCGGGCCGCGGCCTGCCGTAGATTCTGACGACGCCCCGCACCCCGGGGCGTTTTTCGTGTGATACCGTCAGGGTCGATTTCCAGGGGAGCGATGTTCGACACGCAGACACGGACGCTCGTCGTCGTCGGCGCGCAGTGGGGCGACGAAGGGAAGGGGAAGCTCGTCGACGTCCTCGCGGAGCGCGCGGATTGGGTCGTGCGCTATCAGGGAGGCGCGAACGCGGGGCACACGGTGCACATCGGCGAGACGTCGTTCGTGCTGCATCAGATCCCGAGCGGGATCCTGCACCCCGGCGTGCGCTGCGCGATCGGGAACGGCGTCGTGCTCGATCCCGACACGCTGTTCCACGAGATCGACGAGCTGGTACAGGATGGCGTCGACGTCGAGGGCCGGCTGTACGTCAGCGAGCGCGCGCACCTCGTGCTGCCCTATCACAAGCGGCTGGACGCGGAGAGCGCGGCCAGCAAGGCGATCGGCACGACGGGGCGGGGCATCGGGCCGGCGTACGAGGACAAGGTCGCGCGGCGCGGCGTGCGCGTGCTCGACCTGCGGCATCCCGCGCGGCTGCGTCCACTCGTCGAGGCCGGCGTCGCGCACGCGAATGCGCAGCTCGCGCGCTTCGGCTCGTCGACGCAGGTCGCGGTCGACGACACGATCGCGCTGCTCGAGCGACTGGCGCCGCGGCTGCTCGCGCTCGCGGAGGACGTCGGGCTGTGCGTGCACCGCGCGATGCAGGGGGGCGCGGCGGTGCTGCTCGAGGGGGCGCAGGGCTCGCTGCTCGACGTCGATCACGGCACGTATCCGTACGTCACGTCGAGCAGCACGACGTCCGGCGGCGCGGCGATCGGCGTGGGGATCGCGCCGACGGCGATCGACGCGGTGCTCGGCGTCGTGAAGGCGTACACGACACGGGTCGGGAACGGGCCGCTGCCGACGGAGATCGGCGGCGCCCTCGGCGAGGAGGTCCGGCGGCTCGGCAACGAGTTCGGCGCGACGACGGGGCGGGCACGGCGGTGCGGCTGGTTCGACGCGCTCGTCGTGCGCTACGCGACCCGGGTGAACGGGCTGTCGGGGCTGGCGGTCACGAAGCTCGACGTGCTCGACACGATCGACCGGATCGCGCTGTGCACCGGCTACGAAGTCGACGGCGAGGTGTACACCGAGTTTCCAGGCGACGTCGATGCGCTGGAGCGGGCGGTGCCGCGCTACGAGTGGTTCGACGGCTGGCGCTGCTCGACGGCCGAGGCGCGGACGCTCGAGGCGTTGCCCCGTGCGGCGAGGGAATACCTCGATCGGATCGAGGCGCTGGTCGAGGCACCGATCCGGTTCGTGAGCGTGGGGACGAGGCGGGACCAGATCATCGGCAGCTTGTAGTCGGCGGTCGCCCGACCCCGCGGTCGACGCGGCGTCCGCGTCTCACCTCCGGAGAGCGAGATGGATTTCGTAGATGTCGTCGTCGTCGGCGCGGGCCCGTGCGGCCTCGCGGCCGCGATCAGCGCGATGCGCGCCGGCCTGACCGTCGCCGTCGTGGACAAGGGGCCGGTGTGTGCGACGATCACCGAGTATCCGACTTACGCGACGTTCTTCTCGACCGCCGAGAAGCTCTCGGTCGGCGGGCTGCCGTTTCTGCTCGCCGAGACGAAGCCGACGCGGAAGGATGCGCTCGCGTACTACCGTGGCGTCGTTCGCCACTTCGGCATTCCGCTTCGTCAGTTCGAGACGGTCACGGCGATCGAGGGCGCCGCGCCGCAGCTCGTCGTGCGCTCGCGCCGCCGCACGGGGGAGGAACGCGCGCTGCGCTGCCGCGCGGTCATCGTCGCGACCGGCTACTTCGGCACGCCGAACTGTTGGGCGTTCCGGGCGAATCGCTGCCGCACGTGTCGCACGTCTACCACGAGGCGCACGAGGCGTTCGAGCAGGACGCGGTCGTCGTCGGCGGCGGGAACTCGGCCGCCGAGGCAGCGCTCGATCTGTGGCGGACGGGGGCGCGCGTGACGGTCGTGCACTTCGGCCCCTCGTGGGACAAGCGCATCAAGCCGTGGGTGCTGCCGGACATCACGAACCGGATGCGGGATGGGAGCATCGTCGTCTGCTGGGAGTCGCGGGTGACGGCGATCCGATCCGACGCCGTGGTGGTGCAGACGCCGGGCGGGGAGCGCGCGATTCCGGCCGACCACGTCTACCTCATGACCGGCTTCGCGCCCGACACGTCGCTGCTCGCCGCGACCGGCGTGACGATCGACCCGACGACCGGCATCCCGGCGCACGACCCGGCGACGTTCGAGACGAACGTGGCTGGCGTCTACATGGTCGGCGTGCTCGTCGCCGGGTACGACGCGAACCAGGTCTTCATCGAGAACGGCCGCTTCCACGGCGACCGGATCGTCGCGCATCTCACCGGGAGCGGACGCGTGGGCGACGCGCTCGTCAGCGCCGACCCCGACAGCTGAGCGGGGGCCGCGGGGCCCGCACCGGGGGGTCGCGAACGCCCGGGGCCCCGAGTCCGGTCCGATGTCACTAGGTTGGGTGTTCTCACGACCACCTTCGACGCACTCATGCCCGCCAGTACGAATCCCGACGTGATGGACAAGCTCGTGTCGCTCTGCAAGCGGCGCGGCTTCATCTTCCAGTCCTCCGAGATCTACGGCGGCACCGGCTCCGTCTGGGACTATGGCCCGCTCGGCGTCGAGCTGAAGCGCAACGTCAAGGAGCGCTGGTGGAACGAGCATGGTCCGCATGCGCGACGACGTCGAGGGGCTCGACTCGGCGATCCTCATGCACCCGAGCGTCTGGGAGGCGTGCGGCCACGTCGCCGGGTTCGTCGACCCGATGGTCGACTGCCGCAACTGCAAGGGGCGCTTCCGCGCCGACAAGCTGACCCGACGCACGCTGCCCGCAGAACCCGAGCAAGTGACCCGGCGAGGCGGAACGAAAGTGACGCTCACCGAACCGCGCCAGTTCAACCTCATGTTCAAGACGTTCATGGGCCGCGCTCGAGGAGGCGCGGCAACGATGTCTACCTGCGTCCGGAGACGGCGCAGGGGACTTACGTCAACTTCCTCAACGTCCAGCAGTCGCACGCGCCAGAAGGTCCCGTTCGGCATCGCGCAGATCGGCAAGGCGTTCCGCAACGAGATCACTCCCGGGAATTTCATTTTCCGCACGCGCGAGTTCGAGCAGATGGAGATGCAGTTCTTCGTCGAGCCGACGGCGACTGACATGGAGTGGTTCGAATACTGGAAGGCCGAGCGGATGCGGTGGCACCGCGGGCTCGGGCTGTCGCGAGGACAGGCTTCAGTTTCACGCGCATACGGGCCGGGCGAGCTGGCGCACTATGCGCGCGCGGCGTTCGACGTCCAGTTCGATTTCGGTGGCTCGCTTGGCGTTCCAGGAAATCGAAGGCATCCACAACCGCGGCGACTTCGACCTGTCGCGGCACCAGAAGTTCTCGGGCAAGAAGCTCGAATACTTCGAGCAGGCGACCAACAAGCGGTTCCTGCCGTTCGTCGTCGAGACGGCGGTCGGGCGCGGACCGCATGCTGCTCGCGATGCTCGTGAACGCGTATCGCGAGGAGGAGGTCGAAGGCGAGAGCGAAGGGCGCGTGGTACTCGGGCTGCATCCGTCGATCGCACCGATGAAGGCGGGCGTCTTCCCGCTCGTGAAGAAGGACGGGATGCCCGAGATCGCGACCAGGCATCGCGAACGATCTGCGCCGCCATTTTCCGGTGTTCTACGACGACAGTGGCGCAATCGGGCGCGCGCTATCGTAGGCAGGACGAAGTGGGGACGCCCTTCTGCATCACGGTGGACGGGCAGACGGCGCAGGACACGACGGTCACGATCCGCGACCGCGATTCCCTGCAGCAGGAGCGCGTCGCGGCCGACCGAGTGGCCGACGTCATCCGCGCGCGACTCGAGGCGGCGTCCTGACCATCGCGACGCTCGAGCAGCTTCGCAGCGCCGGCGAAGCGCTGAGTGGCGAGGTGGCGCGTGCGCTCTACGAGGCGCACGCCGGGCTGACGCGCGAGCCGAACCTCGACGCGATCTACGCGCGGCACGGCGCGGCCGCCGGGCCGGACGCCCTCGAGGTGGCGCGTGGCGCGTGGGCCGACGCCGCCGCCGACTCAGCCGAATCCACGTCGCTGCGCGCACTGACCGAGTGGGTGGTCGAGGCGCAGACGGCGCGTGCGCTGGCGCCGTTCGACGAGCGCGAGATCGCGTGGGAGCAGAGCGCCGTCGTGCGGACCGCCGACGGCGAGACGGCCGAGTACTCGAGCATCGTGCCGCGCATCGCGAACACGCGGGACCGCGCCGAACGCGTGCGGCTCGACGACGCGCGCGCCGCCCTCGTCGCGCGCGAACTCGCCCCGATGCGGCGCGACCGCCTGCGGCGCGAGCACGACGACGTCGTCGCGAGAGCTTCGGCGACGGGTACGTCGCGACGTTCGAGCGGTTGAGCGGCGTCGACCTGCGCGCGCTCGCCGCGACGTGCGACGCGCTGCTGCGCGACAGCGCCGGCGATGTGGGAGGACGTGCTTCCGACGTTCGCGCGCCGCCGCCTCGGGGTCGGCGCGACCGAGCTCACGCGGGCGGACGCGCTCGCGCTCTTCAGGGCGCCGGAGTTCGACACGTACTTTCCGGCAGGGGGGATGCGCCACGGCGCGCGTGCAGATGGACGCGATGGGGGTCGACGCGACGGCCGGCGGGCGAGTCCGCTACGATGTCGGCGACCGTCCGGGGAAGCGGGCGCGCGCGTTCTGCGCGCCGGTGCGCGTGCCGGACGAGGTGTACCTCGTGCTCCGACCGCAGGGCGGGGCGGGCGACTGGCGCGCCCTGCTCCACGAGCTCGGACACGCGCTGCACTTCGGCTACACGCGCGCGGACCTCCCGTTCGAGGCGCGGTGGGCGGGCGACGCGTCGGTGACGGAGGCGTTCGCGATGCTGTTCGACCATCTGCTCCACGACGGCGGGTGGCTGCTCCGCTCGACGGAGCTCGGCCGGGCGCGCGTCGCGGAGTTCCGGCGGTCGATGGCGTTCGAGGAGCTGCACTACCTGCGGCGCTACGCGGCCAAGCTCCGCTACGAGCTCGAGCTGTATGCGGCGTTAGGCGCCGAGCGGGTCGACTGGTCGACGGTCGACGATGCGTACGTCGAGATCCTCGGTGCGGCGACGCGCATGCGGTATCAGCGCGCGGACGCGGTCGTCGACGTCGACCCGCGCTTCTACGCGGCGCGCTACCTTCGCGCGTGGCAGCTCCAGGCCGTGTTGTCGGAATCGCTGCGCGAGCGGTTCGACGACGACTGGTGGCGCAACCCGCGCGCCGGGCCGGCGCTCGTCGACGAGCTGTGGGGCGACGGGCAGCGAGAGGGCGCGGAGGCGCTCGCGGCGCGGGTGGCCGGGGCTGGCCTGTCGTTCGCGCCGGTGCTGCGCGCCGTGGAGCGGTCGCTCGCGTGAGCACTCTGCTCGCCCAGCTGCTGCGAGACCCGCTGCTTCTCCACGTCGCATTCCTGGCCGCGCTCGCGCTCCCGGCGCTCGCGGCGGTCGGCGCGGACTACCTCGCGCGGCGCGCCTTCGATCGGCCGCGCCGCCGTCGCGGCGGTCGTTAGGCGCCGCCGGACACGCGCCGTCGCGTCATGTACGCAGGTCACGTAGGGATCGCGCTCGCGCTACGGTCTCGAGCCGGTGCGCCACGACTCGCCTGGCTCGTGCTCGCGGCGCAGGGACCCGACTGGGTCGAGGGGGCGCTGGATCTCGGCGGCTACCGATGGGTCGATCCGTCGTCGAGCCCCCACGCGTGGATTCCGATCGCGCTCGGCGTGCTGGTCGTCGCGGGGGTGGCGGCGTCGCTCTCGGCGCGGCGTACGCGCGGGGCGGCGGCGCTCTTCGTGGGGCTCGCGTACCTGTCCCACTGGCCGGCCGACTTCCTCACCGGATGGAAGCCGACGCTGCCGGGCGGACCGATGGTCGGCCTGCGCCTGTACGGTCGGCCCGCCGTCGACTTCGCGCTCGAGTCGGCCGTCATCCTCGCCGGCTGGTGGGCGTGGCGCCGCACGCTGCCGCGGTGTCCGGACGGAACGCTTCGTGAACCGCGGCCGGTCGGATTCCTCCTCGTCGCGCTGCTCGGCCTGCAGTGCGCGGCGGACGCGGTCATGTCGCGCGCGTAGCATGCCTAACGATCTCTCACCGAGGTGCTGCTGATGTCCACGACCAGTCGTCCGACCGCGCTCGTCACCGGCGCGAGCCGCGGGATCGGCCGCGCGATCGCGCTGCGGCTCTCCGACACGCACGACGTCGTCGCCGTCGCGCGCTCGACGACCGACCTCGACACGCTCGTCGCCGAGGTCGCGGGTCGCGGAGGCCGGTGCCGATCGATCGCGCTCGACGTGACCGACGGCGGCGCGGTGGCGGCCGCGTTAGGCACGATCGACGTCGACGTCCTCGTGAACAACGCCGGCGTCGGCACGCTGAAGCCGTTCCTCGAGCTCACCGCCGACGAGTGGCACCGCATGATCGACGTCAACGTGAACGCGCTCTACCACGTGACGCGCGCCGTGCTGCCCGGGATGGTCGCGCGGGAGCGGGGCGACGTCGTCACGATCGGCTCGATCGCGGGCCGCAGCGCCTTCGTGGGCGGGAGCGGCTATGCGGCGACGAAGTGGGCGGTCATGGCGTTCAGCGAATCGCTCATGCTGGAGGTGCGCGACGCCGGCGTGCGGGTCTCGGTCGTCATGCCCGGGTCGGTCGCGACCGACTTCGGCACCGGGTCGCACAAAGACTGGAATCTCGTTCCCGGCGACGTCGCCGAGTCGGTCGCGCACGTCGTCGCGGCGCCGCGCGGTGTGCTCGTGCACCGGCTCGAAGTGCGCGCGCTGTCGCCGAATCGGCCGCGGGGCACGTGACGATCGCGTGACCGGCGCGTAGCGTACGGAACGCGGCGGCGGCCACATCGCCTATCGTGAACCCCGACAGGCCACGAGATTCGGTGCGGCGCGCACCAGCGCCACCAGCGCCACCAGCGCCACCAGCGCCACCAGCGCCTCCAGCGCCTCCAGCGCCTCCAGCGCCTCCGGCGGCGCTCGGCGCCTCCAGCGGCGCTCGGCGCGCCCTCCCCCCTCCCCGTGCGTCGTGATCCAGACGCTGTCGCCCGACTCCGACCGCGACCGCGCGGCCCCGCTCGACGCGGTGCGGCGCGAGCTCGTCGTCGTGCGCGAGATCGCGCACGCGCTTCACGCCGCGGACCGACCGGAGGATCTGTACCGCTTCGCACTCGCGCGTATCTGCCCGCTGCTCGGCGCGTCGTTCGCGTCGGTGTACGTCGTGGATGGGACGTCGGAGCTGATGCGGCTCGCGGCCGCGCACGAGTGGCCCGAACAGTTCACGCGCTGGCTCGGCGACGCGCGCGTTCGGCTCGGCACGGGGCCGAGCGGTGAGGCGGCGGCAGAGCGACGTATCGTCGAGGTGCCGGACGTGTTCGCCGACGACACGCTCGCCGACTGGCACGACGTCGCCCACGAGCTGGCGATTCGCGCGATCGTCGCGCTCCCGCTCGTTCCCGGCGGCGCGCGTGCGGGTGCGCGCCCGGCACTCGGTGCGGTCACGTTCTACTTCACCGACACGAACGCGATCACCGACGAGCAGCGCACGCTCCTGCGCGTGCTCGCCGGCCAGCTCGCGAACGCCGCGGAGAAGGCCGACCTGATCGACGAGCTGCGGCGCACGAACGCGGCGCTCGTCGAGTCCAACGCGGAGCTCGAACAGCAGTATGTGGCCGTGCTCGAGGCGCGCCGGGTGAAAGACGAGTTCCTCGCGAACGTCGGCCACGAGCTGCGGACGCCGCTCGCGGCCGTGATGGGGTACGTCGGACTGCTGCTCGACGAAGTCGCAGGACCCGTCACGGCGGCGCAGCGGCGCGACCTCACACAGGTGCAGGCGGCGAGCGACCGGCTGCTCGACCTCATCGACAACCTGCTCGAGCTGACGACGCTGAAGCGAGGCGGGCTCGAGGTCCACGTCGAAGACTTCGACCCGCGCGCGCCCCTGCACGACGCGCTGTCGCGCGTCACGAACCGCCCGCCGGGCGTCGGGCTCCGCGTCGACGAGGCGACGACGGTGCTCCCGATCGCGCACACCGACCGCAAGAAAACGGTGAAGATTCTCGTTAGCTTGCTGACGAACGCGTTCAAGTTCACCGCGTCGGGCGAGGTGCGGGCGTCGGTCGAGGTGAGCGGTGGGCGCGTGCGGTACAGCGTGCAGGACACGGGGATCGGGATTCCAGCCGACGCGCAGCGCATGGTGTTCGACGAGTTCCGCCAGGTCGACGGGTCCGCGGCTCGCCGCTACGGCGGCTCCGGGCTCGGCCTGGCGCTCTCGAGGCGCCAGGCGCGGCTCCTGGGTGGCGACATCGAACTCGTGTCGGCGGTCGGCGTCGGGTCGACGTTCACTGTCGAGATCCCGCTCGAGTACGTCGCGCCGGTGAGCCCCGACGCGGCGATGCTGACGCCCGCGTACGGCACGCCAGTCTTCACGACTCTCGCTCGTTCTTGAGACCATTTCGGCCGTATGTCGACACAACAACGCCGCACGGTACAGGAGACCCACACGTCGCTCGCCCCGGCTGACGTGCTCGCGGCGGCGACCGCGTTCTTCGCGCGCCGTCAGGGGATCTACGCCGCGTTCCCCGACCGCGAGGGACCGACGTTCGTCAGTCTGCGGGGGCAGGGGGGAGAAGAGGTGATCGTCGGGGTGGCGCCGGCGGAGCGCGGCACCGCGGTCACCGGCTCGTCGTATCTGTTCGATCAGCAGATCGCGCGTTTCTTCTCGACGCTCCCGCCCTACCCGACGGAGGACGCGTCGAGCGGCCCACACGCCGTCGGCGGCGAGACGACCGAGGCGAAGACGCCCGACGCGGCGCCCGCCGCCGGGAGCGTGGCGTGAGCGCGGGGTCGGACGCGCCGTTCACCACGCAGCTCCGCGCGCGCGGCGAGACGGTCGTGCTCGGCGCGCAGAACGCGCCGGAGCGGTGGGGGATCCGCGTGCAAGTCGCGGACGTGTATGACGCGGTACGATTCAGCGCGCCCCCGACGGAACCGGTGATCGCGCTCAAGGTGCGCGCCCTCGAGCTGCTCCGCCCGGACGCCGCGTATCACGAGGACTTCGTCGTGAAGCTGCACGGCGTGCTCGTCGACGACGAGAACGTGTCGCTCGCCGACGCCGGCGCCGCGGACGGCTCGATCTTCCTCGCGCTGCTCCGCCGCCGCCAACCCGTTCGCTGAGCGGCGTGAGCGAACCCCCGAGGGCCGACCCGCCGAGCGTCGCGTTCGTCTCGCACGCCGACTGCGGGCGGCACGACACCGGGTGGGCGCACCCGGAGCACGTCGGACGGCTGCGCGCCGTGACGCGCGCGCTCGCCGCGGCGCCGGACCTGTTCGAAGGCGTCCGGCACCACGAAGGGCGGCACGCGACCGCAGACGAGCTGTCGCTCGTGCACGATGCGACGTACGTCGCGTACGTGCGCGAGACGGCCGAACGAGGTGGCGGACGCGTGGACGCCGACACGGTCATCAGCGACGGGTCGTGGGCAGCCGCGACAGCCGGCGCGGGGTGCGTGCTCGACGGCGTCGACCTCGTGATGGGTGGGGCGGTGCGTCGCGCGTTCGCCGCGGTGCGGCCGCCGGGGCACCATGCGTTGCGCCGTCACGGGATGGGCTTCTGTCTGTTCGGGAACGTGGCGCTCGCGGCGCATTACGCCAGGCAGCGGCATGGACTCGAGCGCGTGCTCGTCATCGACTGGGACGTACACCACGGCAACGGCACGCAGGCGCTCGTCGAAGACGAGCCGGCCATCCACTTCGTGTCGATGCACCAGTGGCCGTGGTACCCGGGCACGGGCGCGGCCGAGGACCGCGGGCCGCACGCGTCGGTGTGGAACGTGCCGCTGCCCCCGGCCCTCCCGGCGCAGCGCTACGTGGACGCGCTCGAGCGCGGGATCGACGCGGCGACCGCCGGCTTCGTTCCCGACCTCATCCTCATCTCCGCCGGCTTCGACTCGCTCGCCGGCGATCCGTTAGGCGGCTTCACGCTCGAGATGGAGCACGTCGACGCGCTGACGCGGAGCGTGGCGGCGCGTGCCGACGCGTGGTGCGGGGGGCGCGTCGTGAGTGCGCTCGAAGGCGGGTATGCGCCGCCGCGCGTCGGCGAGGCCTGCACGGCGCACCTGCGCGCGCTGCGCGACGGGATCCCCGCCGGTGCCTAACGTGCCCCCGACGCCCGCCGTGCTCCGCCTCGTGCAGGAGCTGGCGCTCGGACGGTGGCGTGCCGCCGGCGCGGACCTGTACCGGGAGGTCGCCTCGGAGCTGGACGTGGTGGCGGGGCAGGAGATCATCGTGGCCGGCTCCGGCGACGGGACGAGTTGCGAATGGCTCGCGCAGCGCACTGGCGCGGCGGTGACCGGCGTCGATCCCGACGCCGAGGACGTGGAGGCGGCCGAGGAGCGTGCGCGCGAGCGCGTCCCGCTCCTCCCGCTCGCGTTCCAGCAGGCGCCGCTCGACGACTTGCCACATGAGACGGCGGTGTTCGACGCGGCGGTCGGCGAGCCGGTCCTCGCCTCGGCGAACGATCCGGCGCGCGCGGTGGCGGAGCTCGCGCGCGTCACGAAGCCGATGGGGGTCGTCGTGTTGCTGCAGCTGTCGTGGGGGCGCGGGATCTCGGCGGGCGCGCGCACGCTGCTCGTCGACCGACTCGGCCTGCGTCCGCACCACGTCGTCGAGTGGAAGCAGATGCTCCGCGACGCGGGCGTCGTCGACCTGCAGGTCCAGGACTGGACGAACGAGTGCGACGAGGCGCCGTGCGTCGGCGACGCGCCGCAGCTCACCTGGCAGCAGAAGTTGCAGATCGTGTCGCGCGCGTGGCGCCGCTCCGGGTGGCGCGAGGCGCGCGAGGCGATCGAGCGTGAGGAGACACTGCTCCGGGAGCTGGCGCGTGAACGCGCGTTGGGCTTCCAGCTCATCCGCGGGGTCAAGTGGCCGCACGCCCAGTCGACGTGACCGCCTCCGGCACGGGCGTGCCGACTGCGGGGACGCCGACTGCGGGGACGCCGGCGGTGAGCGCGCACCTGCCGTGGAGCGTGTATCTCGCCCCCGATGGACGGGTCGAGCACGGACTCGGCCTGCGCGCGATGCGCGACGTCGTGACGAGCGGTGCGGGGACGCTGTGGGTCGACGTCGATGTGACCGATCTGCGACAGCACGCGGTGCTGGAGAAAGTGTTCGGCTTCCATCCGCTCGCCGTCGAGGATACGCTCAACCCGCACACGCGCGTCAAGTACGAGGAGTACGACGGCTTTCTGTTCGTCGTCGTGCGCACGGTGCGGCTGGAGCCCGACACGCCCGACCCCTACGACGTCGAGACCCAGGACCTGTACTGCTTCCTCGGCGCCAACTTCCTCGTCACGGCGCACGCGCAGCAGACCGACGCGGTCGACGCGATGCGCGAGCGGGTGGGGCTCAGCACCGACGTCCTCGCCCGCGGGCCCGCGAAGGCGATGCACGGCATCCTCGATTCCGCGGTCGACGCGTACTTTCCGCTGCTCGACTGCGTCGACGACATGCTCGACGGATTGGAGGAGCGCGTCTTCGCCAACTTCGACCAGTCGGCGCTGCGTGACATCTTCAGCGTCAAGCGACTCGTCCTGACGCTCCGCCGACACCTCGCGCCGCAGCGCGAAGTGCTGAACATGCTGACGAATCGACCGTCGGAGCTGCTGCCGGCGAACGTTCAGGTCTACTTCCGCGACGTCTACGACCACGTGCTGCGCATCAACGACTCGCTCGACACCTACCGCGAGCTGTTGTCGAGCACACTCGACAGTTACCTGTCGCAGGTGTCGAACCGGCTGAGCCGCAGCAGCAGGGGGCTCACGCTCGTCGCCACCGTCACGCTGCCGTTCGTCATCATGAGCGGGATGTGGGGGATGAATTTCGCGGGCATCCCGTTCGCGAATCGTCCGCACGGCTTCGCGCTCCTCGTCGTGCTGCAGTGCGTCGTCGCGGCACTGGTCCTAGGCGTTCTCCGATTCTTCCGACTGCTATGAGCGACGTGCCGACCTCGCGTCCCGCCGGCGAACACTCGACGATCGCCGGGCGCGCCACTCCGTTAGGCACTCGCGCCGTCCGCGCGCAGAAGGGGCCGAGTCTGCGACTGTTCGGCGTGGCCGCGCGCGAGGAGCATCCCGCACAGGCCGGCGAACGGCCGCCGGGGATCGACACGGTGACGTTCCGCGACCTCGCGGCGATCGTGACGCCGGCGCCGTACACGAACGAGGCGCTCACCCCGCGCGAGCTCGAGGCGCACGTCAGCACCGTGGCGGAGGTCTTCGCGCTCCGTGCGATCGTCCCGGCCCCGCCGGGCACCGTCTTCCGCTCACCGGCGCGGCTCCTGACCTGGCTGGAGCTGCACTACTACACGCTGTCCGAGGCCCTCGAGTACGTGACCGACCGCGTGGTCGCGCGCGTCACCGTGCGGCGCGGCGATCCGGACGCGCTCGTCACGGCCGCCGCCGCGACGCCGTCCGCGACGCTCCGGCTGACGCCTGCCGCGGACGACCCGCCCGGCGCGCCCGGCGACCTCGTGTCGGTCGCCGCGGAGACGTTTCGAGAGCTGCGGCGGGACGCGACGGCGCTCATCATCCTCCGCGCCGACCCGGCGTCCGCGCTCTCCGACGAGTCGGCGCACGGATCGTTTCTGATCGACCGCTCCCGGTGGCGGGCGTTCGAGGACGCGGTCGCGCAGCAGTCGCGGCGGCACGCCGCCCTGCGGCTCGAATGCACCGGGCCGTGGCCGCCGTACGACTTCGTGCGGATGCAGTTCAAGGCCTGAGGACGCCTGGTGTTCTGTCCGAGCTGCGGCACCTGGAACCGCGCGAGCGCGGCGCGCTGTACCCGGTGCAGCACCGCGCTCCCCGAGCCCGCCCCGCCGCCCGCGCTCGAGCCGCCGGACGAGGAGATCACGGTGCTTCGGCGTGCGACGGGAGCGCGCTACGCGATCGAACGGCGGATCGGCGGAGGCGGGATGGCGCAGGTCTACCTCGCGCGGCACGCGACGTTAGGCAGCGCGCTCGCCATCAAGGTGCTGCACCGCCATCTCGCGCGCGATCCGGAGATGCGCACGCGCTTTCGTCGCGAGGCCGAGGCGGCGGCGCGACTGCAGCACCCGAACGTCGTCGCCATCGTGGACAGCGGCGCGCTGCGGGACGTCGAGTATATCGTGATGCCGTACTACCCGGGCGGCTCGCTGGCCGACGCGATGACTGGCAAGCGCAGTGTCGAGCCCGAGCTCGCGGCGTCCGCCGTCGCGCAGGCCGCGCAGGGGCTCGACTACGCCCACCGCCGCGGGGTCGTGCACCGCGACGTGAAGCCGGACAACGTGCTGTTCGACGCCGAAGGCCACGCCGCCGTGACCGACTTCGGCATCGCGAGCGCACGCTTTCACGCCCGGCTCACGGCGACCGGCCGCGCCATGGGCACGCCGCACTACATGTCCCCCGAACAGGCGATGGGACGCCTGCTCGACGGCCGGAGCGACGTCTACGCGTTGGGCGTGCTGCTCTACGAGACGTTGAGCGGCGATCCGCCCTTCGACGGCCCGGACGCGTACTCGGTGGGGTACAAGCACGTGCACGAGGCGCCGCGCCCGCTGGAGCTCCGGGCGCCGCACGTGCCGTCCGTCCTCGCCGCCGCGACGATGCGCGCGCTCGCGAAGAATCCCGCCGAGCGCTACCAGCGGGCGGCCGACCTCGCCGACGTCCTGATCGCCTACCTCGCCGAGCGCGGCGCGCCGGCACTCCGGGCGGCCTGGCGCATGCGCCCCGCGACCCCGCCGCGTCCACGCACCTGACACGTTTCGATCCATGGACATCCTGCACGAGATCGTCACCGTCCACACGCGGCACCCGTTCGTCATCGCCCGCGGCGGCGCGAGCGAGTGGCGCACCGTGACCGTGCGCGTCCGCGATGCCGATGGTGCCGAGGGGTGGGGCGAGGCGGCGCCGAGTCGCTTCTACGGCGAGACCCCGGAGAGTGTCGTCGGCGCGCTCGACCGGTTCCGAGGCGCGCTCGACGGCGTCGATCCGTGGCACCTCGAGGAGGCCGAGTCCCGCATGAATGCGGCGATGCGCTTCAACGGCGCGGCGAAGAGCGCCGTGAGCGCCGCGCTGCACGATCTCGCGGCCAAGCGGCTCGGCGTCCCCCTCTACAGGCTCTGGGGGCTCGACATGGCGCGCGCGCCGCGGTCGAGCTTCACGATCGCGATCGCGCCCGACGACGCGACGCTCCGCCAGCGAGTCGCCGACGCGGCGCAGTACCCCGTGCTGAAGGTGAAGCTCGGGAGCAGCGCGGGAACGGCGCGCGACGAGCAGATCGTTCGCCTCGTCCGCGAGGCGGCACCGGACGCCACGCTGCGCGTCGACGCGAACGCGGCCTGGGACGCGAAGACGGCGCTCCGCATGATCGACCTGCTCGCCTCGCTCGGTGTCGAGTTCGTCGAGCAGCCGCTCCCGGCGCACGACGTCGACGGCATGCGCTTCGTGCGGGAGCGCTCGCCGCTGCCGATCGTGGCCGACGAGTCGTGCGTCGTCGCCAGCGACATCCCGCGCCTGATCGGCGCGGTCGACGGGATCAACATCAAGCTCGCGAAGTGCGGCGGGCTGCGCGAGGCGCTGCGGATGATCGCCACGGCGCGTGCGCACGGCATGCTCGTGATGTGCGGCTGCATGATCGAGACGAGCCTCGGCATCGCGGCGGCGGCACACCTCGCGCCGCTGCTCGACTACGCCGATCTGGACGGCGCGTCGCTGCTCGCCGACGACCCGTACGCGGGGCCGACGATCGACCGCGGCGTGATCGCGCTCCCCGACGCGCCGGGGCTCGGCGTCGTGCGTCGCTAGCGGGCGGAGTGCAACGATCGGACGCGGCGGCCGCTCGCCGGAGTGAGTACGATGCCACCGTGCCATCCCATCGGCTCGCCGAGGTCGCGCTCCCGCTGCCGCTGTTCCGCACGTTCACGTACGCGGTGCCGGACGCGCTGCGGCACCCGCTGGTGCCAGGGACCCGCGTCGTGGTGCCGCTGCGCAAGGGGAAGGAGATCGGCATCTACCTCGGGCCCGGGACGCCGGCGTCGTTAGGCACCGCGGCGCCGAAGCCGGTCATCGACGTGCCGGACGCGGAGCCGGCCATCACGCCCGCGCTGCTCGATGTCTGCCGCTGGATCGCCGACTACTACGTCGTCCCGCTGGGCGTCGCGCTGCGGTGTGCCCTCCCGGTCCTGCTGACCGGCGTCGCGACACCCGAGCCGGCGCGGAAGACGCGGCGCGTCGCGACGGTCGTCCGCCACCTGGAGTCGCTCGCCGAGCGCGACCGCGCGTTCGGCCGGGCGGCGCAGCAGCGCGCGCTGTTCGAGCTGCTCGAGTCGAGCGGCGGACGGGCCCCCGTGGAGCAGATGCTCGAGCGACTCGCGTTCTCGCCGTCGGTGCTCAGGGGGCTCGTCGCGCGCGGCCTCGTCGACGTGCGCGACGAGATCGTCTCGCGCGATCCGTTCGCGCTGCGGGCAGGGACGCCGGCGCCCGCGATGCCGACGACCGCGCAGGGTGCGGCGATCGACGCGCTCGTGGCCGGCGCGCCCGCCGAGACGTTTCTGCTGCACGGCGTCACCGGGAGCGGCAAGACGCTCGTCTACATCGAGCTGCTGCGCCGCGTCGTCACCGAGCGCGGACAGGGCGCGATCGTGCTCGTGCCCGAGATCGCGCTCACGCCGCAGACGGTCGACCGGTTCCGCGGCGCCTTCGGCGATCAGGTCGCGGTGCTGCACAGCGCGCTCTCGGACGGCGAGCGGTACGACGCCTGGCTCGCGCTGCGGCGCGGCGAGAAGCGCATCGCGGTCGGTGCCCGCTCCGCGATCTTCGCGCCCGTCGCGAACCTCGGCGCCATCATCGTGGACGAGGAACACGAGTCGAGCTACAAGCAGGGAGAGACGCCGCGCTATCACGCGCGCGAGACGGCGATCGTGCGCGCACGGGTCGACGGAGCGGTCGTCGTGCTGGGCAGCGCGACACCGAGCCTCGAGAGCTGGACGAACGCGACGTCGGGCAAGTACCGGCTCCTCTCGCTCCCCGACCGCGTCGGCGGCGGGCGCCTCCCCGTGATCGACGTCGTCGACCTGCGCACCCCCGCTCACGACTCGGCGGCGCAGCACGCGAAGTTCGCGGTGCCCGGCGTGCTGTCGCGTGAGCTGGACACGGCGCTCGCCGACCGGCTCGACAAGGGCGAGCAGAGCATCCTGCTGCTCAACCGTCGCGGCTACTCCGCGTTCGTGCAGTGCAGCGAGAACGGGCACGTCGCGCAGTGTCCGAACTGCTCGATCGCGCTCACCTACCACCGTACGCCCGAGCAGCTCGTCTGTCACTACTGTCTGCACAGTGAGCCGCCGTGGGAGCGCTGCCGCCTGTGCGGGAGCACGACGCTCCGGCAGCGCGGGCTCGGCACGCAGCAGGTCGAACGGATTCTCGCCGAGCGCTTCCCGTCGGCGCGCATCGCACGGATGGACGTCGACACGACCGGTGCGAAGTGGGCGCACGCCGAGATCCTGGACCGCGTGGGGCGCGGCGAGATCGACATGCTGCTGGGCACCCAGATGATCGCCAAGGGTCTCGACTTCGCGAACGTGACGCTGGTCGGCGTGATCGACGCCGACACCGGGATCAACCTGCCGGACTTCCGGGCGTCGGAGCGGTGCTTCCAGCTGCTGGCGCAGGTCGCGGGACGGGCCGGGCGCGGACCGAAGGGCGGACGCGTGCTGATCCAGACGCGGGTGCCGTCGCACCACGCCGTGCGATGCGCGGTGGGACACGACTACGATGCCTTCGTGCGTGAAGAGCTGAGCGGCCGGCTGGCACCGCCGTACCCGCCGACGATCCGGCTCGCGAACATCGTCGTGAGCGGGATCTACGAAGCGGCGACGGCAGAGTTCGCGGAGAGCGCGGCGACGTGGGTGCAGCGGCTGCTCGCGCGGACGTCGGCCGAGGGGATCACGCTCGTCGGGCCGGCGCCGTGTCCGGTCGAGCGCATCAAGCAGCGGTGGCGGTGGCACTTCCTGCTCAAGTCCGAGCGTCCGGCCGAGCTGACGCGCGTCGCGCGCTACTTCCTCGCCCGCTTCCCCGTGCCGAAGCACGCCGGACTGCGCCTCGCGCTCGACCGCGACCCGGTCGCATTGCTCTGAGCGTGGCGCGGTAGATTGCGCGGCGTGACGACTCCGATTGACGACACGTCGCCCGTGATGCGCGGTCCGCAGAGCGGCGCGAGCCGACTCGCCGACGACACGCGGCGCCGGTTCGTCGCGGCGATCGTCGCGCACGTGCCGCTCGACCGGATTGTCGAGCTGTACCTGTTCCCCCCGATGCGGCAGGGCGGGGTGGAGACGGGCGTGGCGGTCGTCGCGTCGCGACCCGCCGACGCCGACGGTGCGCGGCACACGGTGTTCATGGCGCGCTATCGACTCACGATCAGAGGCCCCGAGCGCGGCACGTGGGACGCCGACGTCGTCGAGGAAGCCGACGCGCCGCTCGTCACCGTCGAGGCGGTCGTACGCGGCGTGCAGCGCAGGGCCGGCGACGCCGCCGACGCGGAACGGCTCGGAGCGGAGGCGGTCCGGCGACTGCTCGGCGCTGCCTGACGGGCCGCTGGCTCAGGGGGGCCGCGACTTGATGAACGTTCGGTTGCCCGGATCGTTGGTCGGGATCTGACCCGTCACTTTCACGCGCACCGTGTCGCCGCGCAGCGTGCCTTCGAGCACCGCGTACGTGTAGCGGGTGTCGCGGTTGTCGATGGCGCGGAGGCGGATGGTCTCGCCGGTCAGGGTACCGATCAGCCCGTACTGCTCGTTCCCCGCGAGCCGGTAGGCGCCGGTGACTTCGGTGACGCCGTTGCCGCGCCCGTCGGCCCAGATGCGTAGGAGCTCCTGCCCACGCGGGCCGTCGTTCGCGAAGTAGCGGCCGTCGATCGGGTCGCGGTCGTTCGCGCGAACGAACAGCGCGCGGCTCAGGATCGGCACCCACGAGCCGAACAGGCCGATGCCACCGCTGAGGCGATTGATGATCCCCGAGCCCGTGAAGGGATCGTTGCGCGTCCGATAGTAGTCGAAGTAGCTGGTGTCGACCGCGGAGACGTACACGTTCTGCGTGAACCCCGCCTGGAAGACACGCGGCAGTCGTTCGGCGAACAGGTTGCGCAGCTCGCCGGTGAGGTCGATCGCTGCCGAGTCGGTGAACAGAAAGAAGGCGCCGTAGACGGATTCGATGCGGAGCGCGTAGGCGCGCGCGCCGGGCACCGGCGTCCATCGGAGGCGGAGTGTGTCCGTGTCACGATTGAACGTCGACACGTCGAACGGCGGCGCGACCGACGTCGAGGGCGTGCCGGGAACGAGCGTCTGCCCGGTCGTGACGCGGCCGTCCGGCAGCTCGACGCGAAGGCGATAGCGCCCCCCGGGCAAGATCGGCAGCTGGTTCGTCGCCCCGAAGCCCGCGGGACGCACCCCACCCTGCGAGGGGAGCGGGTTGCTGTTCAGGAAGACGTACATCCCCGTCCCCGCCGGCTCCGCCACGGTCGTCCGCCTGACCAGCGTCTCGATGGCCGTGGCGACCGTGCCGTCCGGCCCCGTGATCGTGACGCGCGCGCCGTTGATCGGGACGCCGCCGCCGCTCACGATCGGATCGTCGACGCTGCTCGCCGAGTCGTCGCTGACGGCGATCCGGCCGGTGAGCGTGCGCTCGACGAGCACCGACTGCTCGAGGGTGCCGGCGTTCAGCACCGCGTGGACGACCGGTCGATCCTCGCCGGTCGCGACGCGCCGTTCGTCGAACGTGCACGCGGAGGCGCCGAACGCGATGGCCCCGCACGCGATCAGCGCGACCGTTCGGCACAGCCGCCTCATCAGAAGGTCACCGAGAGGCCGAGGCTCGGCAGCAGCGGGAACTGTGAGATCGACTTCCGCGTCGGCGGGTTCGCCTGATAGTTGAATGCGTAGACGAACGTGTTCTGCCGATTGTACGCGTTGACGAGCTGGAACGACGGCGTCCACGTCGAGTGTCGCCGCTCGAAGGTGCGCGAGACGCCGACGTCGAGTCGGTGGAACGGCGGGTAGCGCATGGCGTTGCGCGCCCCGCCCAACGGTTCCGGGCCCGGCTGGCTGATACCGCTGTCCCACGTGTTGTGAGCGCCGTCGTAGTAGCGCCGCACGAGCTGCCCCGTGACGTCGGTGAATGGCGTTCCCGAGCCGTAGCCGAAGCGCGCACTCAGCACGAAGTTCGCGCCCGCGCGCCAGCTGCCGACTGCGTTCAGGTTGTGCCGCCGGTCCTGCGCCGGCCAGTACGGACCGACGGTCTGCTGCGTCACGCCCGGATCGGCGAGACCGTCCTCGCGCTCGCGACGGTTCACGCCGTAGCCGTACGAGATCCACCCGCTGAACGCACCGCCGCCCTCGACGCGCCGCAGCAGGACGTCGGCGCCGTAGGACTGACCACCGACGGTGCGAAACTCGTCGCCGCGCCGCGCCGGGTCGTCGGCCTCGTTCGGCTCGAGCAGATCGTCATAGCGCTTGCGGTATCCCTCGACGCGCACGAACGCGCGCGGGCCGAACCACCGCTCGACGCCGGCGATGAGGTGCGTGCTCGTCGAGACCGGGGTGTACTCGTCCGACGTCACCCAGAAGTCGAAGATGCGGACCGGCGTATCCTCGTTGCGGATCGCGTGCATCCACTGGGCATACCGCCCGCCGGCGACGGTGATCGCCAGGTCGGGCGTCGCGAACCAGCGCACCGATGCCCGCGGCGAGACCGCCGCCCACCGCGCCCCGCTCACGCCGTCGGCCCGCAGTCCGAACCGCGCGAGGATCCGATCGTTCGGCCGCCACGTGTCGTCGACGTAGAGCGACAGCGCCGTCGGCCGCTGTCGCAGCGTGAACAGCGGTGCGACCGAGCCGGCGGAGGTGATGTCGTAGCGAACCGAGAGCGACGACAGGGCGTAGCCGACGCGCGTCGAATGGCGGGCGCGGTAGCCGGCGACCTGACCGGACAGCTGGACGTCGCGCAGGTCGTCGCGGAAATCGATCGAGCCGCTCCCGAGGTCGAGCCTCGTCGAGAAGGAGGTGACCGACGCGCGCTGCGTGAGCGAGGCGCTGTCACCGAGCCACGCGGCGCCGAGCGGGCGGAGGTAGGTGAGCCCGGCGAGGCGGTTCCCCCACTCGAACCCGAATGCGCCGCCTCCCGCACGCGCGGAGTCGGCGCCGAAGTCCGCGAAGCTGCCGCCGAGCACGTCGGCGCCTGCGTACGCCGTGAGCGACAGCGTACCGTCGCCGAGCTGCCAGCGCGCCGTGCCCTGCACGTCCTGGAAGTGGTAGGGAAGTGACTTCGAGCTGAGCGCGCCGACGACCTTGTCGAGATACGTGCGCCGCGCCGCGATGCTCCAAGCGCCACGGCCGTCGTTCACGAGTCCGCCGAGCGTCGCGCTCGACGAGAGCATCGACACGCTCGTCGTGCCGTGCACGCCGCGGCGATCCGGCTCGCGCGAGCGCACCGTCAGCACGCTCGACAGCCGGCTCCCGTACTCTGCCGGGAAGCCGCCGACGAGCATCTCGACGCTGCCGACCGCCTGGTCGATGAACGTGCCGAACAGCCCGCCGAGGTGGAACGGGTTGTAGACCGGGATCCCGTCGAGCGTCACGAGGTTCTGGTCGCTCTCCCCGCCGCGCACGTTGTAGCCGGCGCTGTAGTCGTTGCGCGCCACGACGCCCGCCAGCAACTGAGCCGCGCGCAGGACGTCCGGCTCGCCGAGGGACGGCACGGCGCGCATCGCCTGGCCGGTCATGGTCACGCGGCCGACGTCCGACGTCCGCTCGAACTGCGTGCGCTCCACCGCGCGGTCGTCGGCGCGCACGGTCGCGAGCGACTGCGCCGCCGGCGCCAGCCGGAGCACGACGGTCGTCGTCTCACCGCTGCGAACCGTCGCCGTCGTGCGTCCCGGCGCGTAGCCGAGGGCGCGCGCCTGGACGGTCCAGTTGCCGGCAGCGAGCGCCGTGAGCAGCCCGTCGCCGTCGTCTCCGGTCGCCATCCGCCGCGTCGTGGCGTTCGGCGACTCGGCCGCGACGACGGCGCGCGGCACGCCCTCGCTGGTCGTCGCCGAGACGACGCGCACGCGCAGGGCACCCGCGCGTGCGCCCTGCGACAGCGCGGGGCGTGCGGAGAGCGTGGCCAGCGCGAGCGCGGCCAGGCGGAGGGCGGGGATGACGAGGCGCAAGCGCGGAGTCTACACCGTTGGCGCCCCCGTGTTGCCGCATCGTCACCTCGCTCCTCGTCCGCGCACTGCGCATACTTCGGGCATGCAAGTGTCCACCGCCCCCTCGTTCGGCTTCGTCGCGGCGTTCGCCGGCGGGCTGCTGAGCTTTCTGTCGCCGTGCGTGCTCCCGCTCGTGCCGAGCTACGTCACCTTCATCACCGGCATGAGCCTCGACGACGCGCGGCAGGCGCGGCGCGCGGCGCTCGTGCACGCGCTGCTCTTCGTCCTCGGCTTCTCGCTCATCTTCATCGCGCTCGGGGCGAGCGCGACGGTGCTCGGCCGCCTGCTCGTCACGTACCGACGGCTGATCGCACAGGTCGGCGGCGCGCTCATCATCGTGTTCGGGCTCTACCTCCTCGGCGCCTTCCGCAGCGCGACGTTCGATCGCGAGCGGCGGGTGCACCTCGCCGACAAGCCGGCCGGCTACCTCGGCACGGTGCTGGTCGGCGTCGCGTTCGGCGCGGGGTGGACGCCGTGCATCGGGCCGATCCTCGGGACGATCCTGATGTACGGGATGGCGGCGTCCGACGTAGGACGCGGCACCGCGCTCCTCGCAGCGTACTCGCTCGGCCTCGCGATCCCGTTCGTGCTGGCGGCGATCGCGATTCCGCAATTCCTCGCCGCGTTCCGCCGGGTGCGGCAGTACATCGGCGTCATCAACAAGGTCTCCGGCGCGCTCCTCGTCGTCGTCGGCGTGCTGATGATGACGAGCTACTTCACGCGCGTCTCAGGGATCCTGCAAGCGTGGACGCCGCGCTTCATCCTCGAGCGCACCTGACGAGCTCACTCGTCGAGCCAGGCGCCTAACGACGCGAGCAGGACCGCGGGGCGCACCGGCTTGACGAGGACGGCGCGACACCCTGCCGCCTCGCACCGCGCGGTCGTCTCCGGGTCGTCGTGCCCGGTGAGCGCCACGACGACGCGCGGCAGCCGGCGCTCGTCGCGCAGGGCGTGCACGACGTCGAGGCCGTCGCCGTCGGGGAGCGTGAGGTCGAGCAGCAGCGCGTCGTACGACGTCTCGCGCGCGCAGGTGATCGCCCCGGTCACCGACGCCGTCGCCGTCGCCGCATATCCGGTCGCGTCGAGCAGCGTCGTCAGTGCGTCCGTGACCAGCTCGCTGTCGTCGACGACGAGGACCGAGGGACGTGCGTCGTCCATCCGTCAGGCGCTCACCGCTCGACGGCGTCCTGCGGGATCGTGAAGTAGAAGCGGCTCCCATCGCCGATCGCGCTCTCGACCCAGATCCGCCCGCCGTGCAGCTCGACGAGCTTGCGCGCGATCGCGAGCCCGAGCCCCGTGCCGTGATGCTGGCGTGCCGCCGACGAGTCGACCTGCGCGAACTCGCGGAAGATGAGGTCGTGATGCTCGGTGTCGATCCCGATGCCGGTGTCGCCGACCTCGACGAGCAGGTCGCGGCCGTCGGCCCCCCCGTCGCCCGTCGAGGGCTGGTCGCCGCGCAGTCGTGCACTCACCCAGACGCTGCCGCCGGCCGGCGTGAAGTGAATCGCGTTGCCGACGAGGTTGCCGAGCACGTGCGACAGCTTCTCGCGGTCGGCGACGATCGGCGGCAGGTCGGCGGGCACGCGCGACGAGAAGTGCAGACGCTTCTTCGTCAGCAGCGGCTGGTTCGTCGCGGCGAGCTGCTCGACGGTCGCGGAGAGGGCGAACGTCGTCGGCGTGAGCGCGAGCTGGTTCGCGGCGCCGCGCGCGTACGTGAGGATCTCGCCGATCATCTGCAGGAGCTGATGGCCACCCTTGATGATCCCGTTCACACTCGCCCGCTGCCGCTCGCCCAGCTCGCCGAGGATGCCGTCGCGCATCATCTCGGCGTTCGTGATGATCGCGGACAGCGGCGTGCGCAGGTCGTGCGAGATGTTCGACAGGAACTGCGTCTTCAGCGCGTCGCGCGCCTGCAGCTCGGCGATCAGCCGGGCGGCTTCGGCGGTCTGGAACTCGAGACTCGCGAGCCGCGTCTCGACGCCCTCGCGACTCGTCGACGACGTGTGGCGGGCCAAGTCCGGCGACGCGGGTGGCGCGGAGTGCATGATCCCAACGTACGGTTTCGGGGCGGGCGAGACAACATCCGTTTCACCACGGAGGGGCGCTCCCGACGGCCTCGGAGCCTTCGATCGCGTCGACGAGTTGCTGGCGGCGGAGCAGCGACGCGTAGCGGCCGTCGCGCGCGATCAGTTCGTCGTGCCGCCCCTGCTCCACGACCTCGCCGTCGTCGAGAACGAGAATCCATGAGGCGTCGCGGATGGCGCTGATGCGGTGCGATGCGATGACCGTGGTGCGGCCAGCGAGCGCGTCGCGCAGGCCGTGCAGAATCTTGGCTTCCGTGTGCGTGTCGACGGCGGACAGCGCGTCGTCGAGCAGCACCACGCTCGGCCGGCGCGCGAGCGCACGGGCGATCGACGTACGCTGCTTCTGTCCGCCCGAGAGATTGATCCCGCGCTCACCGAGGATCGTGTCGTAGCGCGCCGGCAGCTCGGCGATCGTCGCGTCGAGCTGGGCCACCTCTGCGGCCCACGCGATCGTGTCGTCGTGGTTCGACTCGGCGTCCGTGCCGTAGGCGATGTTCGCGCCGATCGTGTCGCCGAACAGCAGACTTTCCTGCGAGACGTAGCCGATCTCGCCACGCAGCGTGCCGAGCGCGAGCGACCGCAGCGGCACACCATCGAGGAGGATCTCCCCTTCCTGCGGATCGAAGAATCGCGGCAGCAGCTCGATGAGCGCCGTCTTGCCGCTGCCGACCGCGCCGACGATGCCTAACGTCGCGCCGGCGGGGAGGTCGAAGGAGACGTTGCGGAGCACCCAACGAGACTCGGGGACCGGTTCGGACTCTCCTCCCGATCCCCGATCCTGCCTGCCGGAGGGATAGTGAAATCCCACCCCCCGAAACTCGATGCGTCGCCCCGTGCGGCCGTCGAGCGGCGGGAGCGGCGCCGGCGCGGACGGGGACGTCACCGCCGGGCGCGCGTCGAGCAGTTCGGAGAGACGCGCCATCGACGCGGCGCCGCGCTGAAAGAGGTTCGTCACCCACCCGAGCGCGATCATCGGCCAGGTCAGCATCGCGAGATAGATCCCGAACGCCACGAACGCGCCGACGGAGATCGCGCCGCGCACGACGAGCGACCCGCCGACGCCGAGGACGATCGCGGCGCCGAGTCCGGCGAGCAGCCCGAACGACGGGTCCATGACGCCGTGCAGCCGCGCCAGCCGCATGTTCCGGTGCAGATACTCGTTGCCGAGCGCGGCGAATCGCGCCTCTTCGGCCGGCTCCTGCCGATACGCGCGGACGACGCGCACGCCGGCGAGGTTCTCCTGCGCCCGCGTCGTCATCGTCCCGAAGTGGTCCTGCACCGCCTCGAAGCGGTCGTGCACCGCGCGACCGAGCCGCACCATGATCACCGGCAGCAGAAGTACCGGCAGCAGCGCGAGCCCGGTGAGGCGCGCATCGATCCGCACCATGAACGCGAGTGCGAACGCCGTGTTCGACACCGTGCTCACGAGATACATGATCGCCGGGCCGGCGCTCATTCGGACGGCGCTCAGGTCGTTCGTCAGGCGCGCCATCAGCTCCCCCGTGCGCCAGCGGCCGTAGAACGGCGCGTCGAGCGACTCGAGCTGCACGAAGAGCGCGTCGCGGATGTCGAACTCGACGAGGCGGCTCACGCCGTTGAGGATCTCGCGCTTCGCGAAGCTCACCACTCCCCCGACGAGTGCGGTGGCGAGCATGAGCACGGCGACGACCGCGACGCGTCGCACGGCGTCCGGTGCGCCGAGTGCGTCGATCGCGCGGCGGAGCAGCTGCGGCACGACGCTCCCGATGGCGGACGACGCGATGACGAGCGACAGGCCCGCGCCCAGCCGGCGTCGATACGGCGCGAGAAAGGGGAGCAGCCGGCCCAGCGATCGCAGCCCGGTACTCGGCCCGCGCGGCGGTTGCGTCACTTCTTGCAAAGAGAGTCGGGTCGACCGCCCGGCACCCGGTGCCGCAGGGCGTGTATGATCACGCCGAGCTGCCGATCGCCACCCCTTTCAACTCGGAGCCCACGCATGTCGAAACACATGTCGAAATATAGCCGCATCCGTCTTCCGCTCCTCGCGGTCCTGGCCGCGGGCGCCGTTGCCGCGACGGCGTGCAGCAAGAGCGACACGGCCGGCGAGGGCGCACTCGCCCAGGACTCGTCGCTGTCGCGCGACCTGGCGCTCGCGCAGGCGGACAGCACCGCGCAGCCGCAGCTCCAGGACGTGCCAGCGCCGCCCCCGGCTGCCGCCGCTCCCGAGCCCGCCGCCCCGCCGCCGCGCTCGACCAGCACTCCGGTCCGTACGCGTCCCACGAC
Organism: uncultured Gemmatimonadaceae bacterium; assembly: GCA_963843845.1. GTDB lineage: Bacteria > Gemmatimonadota > Gemmatimonadetes > Gemmatimonadales > Gemmatimonadaceae > Gemmatirosa. The sequence goes on from CAWJMB010000002.1 coordinate 1,587,028, forward strand.
GCCGCGCCCTCGTCCGACCCCGTCTGCGCCGGCGGCTGAAACGCCGCGCACGACAGCGAGCGGGAACACGGTCACGGGAGGCAGCGGCGCAGGGGAGCGCAGTGGCGTCGGCACGATCGCGTCCGGGACGACGCTCTCGCTCGCGAGCAACTCGAAGGTCTGCACGAACACCAACCGCGTCGGCGACCGCTTCACGGCGACCGTGACCGACGCCGTGACCGGCTCGAACGGCGCGACGATCCCGGCCGGCGCGACGGCGACCGTCGAGATCACGGACCTCGATCGCAGCGAGAACGTGCGCGACAAGATCCAGATGGGCTTCCGCGTCGTCTCGGTCACGTTCGGTGGTCGCAGCTACACCGTCGCCGCGACGACCGAGTCGGCCGACGTCTCACGGGTGCGCAACCAGCCGGCGTCGAAGGACCGCCAGAAGGTCATCGGCGGCGCCGTCATCGGCGCCATCGCCGGCCAGGTCCTCGGCAAGGACACCAAGGGCACGATCATCGGCGCGGCGGCCGGCGCGGCGGCGGGCGCGGGCGCAGCGGCGGCGACGGCCAACTACGAGGGCTGTCTGAACGACGGCGCGCGCATCTCCATCCGCCTCACGGACGCGACGCAGGTTCGCATCTCGAACTGATCACCGGTCCGAGCGCTCACTCCCGAGCTCTCGCCCCCGATCGCACACGAGGGAGCGCGCTGCGAGGACATCGGTCCTCGCAGCGCGCTCCCTCGGTTGCGATCGGGACCGCGGAGCGGCGCGATCAGTACCCCGCCGCTCCGCCGGACCCGCGCGGCTCGAACACGCCTTCCCAGCCGCCGCGCACGCGCATCACCGCGTTGACGTTCACGAGCGAGCCGCGCTCGACGGTGCCGTGACCCATGCCGCGCAGCATGTCGAGGACCGAGGGCGCGAGGCCGCCCCGCTCGTACTGGATGCTGTCGGGCAGCGCCTGATGGTGCAGGCGGGGCGCGCGCATCGCGTCGGCGAGCGACATGCGGTGGTCGATCACGTTGAGGATCACCTGCGTGGTGCCCGAGATGATCGTCGGGCCGCCGGCCGCCCCGACCACGAGCATCACGCGCTCGGCGGAGTCGAGCACGATGGTCGGCGTCATCGACGAGAGTGGGCGCTTCCTCGGCGCGACCTCGTTCTGACTTCCCTCGATCAGGCCGAAGGCGTTCGGCCGACCCGGCGCCGTCGCGAGGTCGTCCATCTCGTCGTTCATGAAGAAGCCCGCACCGCGCACCCACACCCCAGAGCCGTAGCCGAGGTTGAGCGTCGTCGTCGTCGAGACGGCGTTCCCCTGTGCGTCGACGACCGAGTAGTGCGTGGTGTGCATGCTGCTCGGCATCGCGGGGCCGACGGGCGTCTTGGACGCGCGCGCCGGGTCGATCGTCGCGGCGAGGGAGCGCGCGTACGCCTTGCTCGTCAACTGTGCGATCGGCATCTGACAGAAAGCCGGGTCGCAGAGCTTGCCGTTGCGGTCGATGAACGCCCGCCGTTCGGCCTCGGCGAACAGGTGCGCGTAGGCCGCCGTGCCGAACGTCGGCAGTGTGTCGCGCGTCTCGAGCTGGTGCAGGATCTCGAATGACGTCGTGCCGCCCGATGAGACGGGAGGCATGCCCAGCACCGTGAAGCCGCGGTACGTGGTGCGCAGCGGCGTGCGCCAGATCGGGCGGTACGCCGCGAGGTCGGTCTTCGTCATGATCCCGCCACCGCGCCGCATCTCGGCGACGAGCGAGTCCGCGGTCTCGCCATCGTAGAACTCCCTCGCACCGTGCTGCGCGATGCGCCGCAGCGTGCGCGCGAGGTCGCGCTGCACGAGCCGCGCGCCGGCGGCGATCGGCTGGCCGTTGACGAAGAACGGCGACGCAGCGGCATACTGCCGCATCTTCGCGTTGTCGACGGAGCGCCCCACCCCCGCGTCCACGACGTAGCCCTCCTCCGCGAGCCGGATCGCGGGGGCGATGACCTTCGAGAGCGGCATGGTGCCGTACTTCGCGAGCGCCTCGGCCATCCCGGCGACCGATCCGGGGACGCCGGAGGCGAGGTGCCCCTGCGTGCTGTTGCCGGTCGGATTGCCCTGCGCGTCCACGAACATCGTCCGCGTCGCGGCCCCGGGGGCCATCTCGCGGTAGTCGATCGCCACGGCGCGTCCGTCGGCGAGGTGGATCACCATGAAGCCGCCGCCCCCGATGTTCCCGGCCTGCGCGTAGGTGACCGCGAGCGCGAAGCCGACCGCGACGGCCGCGTCGACGGCATTGCCGCCCTGCTGCATGATCTCTCGCCCCGCCTGGCTCGCGAGGTCGCTGTTGCTGACGACCATCGTCCGCGCACCGAACGACGCGCGTTCGCCGGCCGTGAATCGCCACCCGTCCGGGAACGATGCGGCGCGGCGCGGCGCGAGCGTCGGCGGGGAGCCGGGGCCGCTGTCGCCGCCGCGCCCGCTGCTGCCCGACGACACGCTGCGGCAGGCGGCGACGGCGAACGCGACGCCGCCGAGGAGGGTGAGGCCCGCGGTCAGGCGGGGCGGGCGGGCGCGGGAGGAACGAGTCGGCATGGGACGGCGGCGGTGAGCGGGACGGCCGCGCGCGACGCGTCGCGCGCGTCGTGCGCCGCGTCACTGCGGCGGCCACGCGGCGTGCGGCGGCGGTCGGCGCGGCGGGACGCGCGCCGTTGCGACGGCGTGGCGCGGCTCGGTAACTTAGCCGCGCGCCGACCGCCCGGACACCGCGGGCCGTCGCCGCTCGTGTGCAGGACGTGTAGCGTGTGCAGCGCCCCGCGTGCGTGGCACACCGCGTGTGCGGCGTGAGCGACCGCCTCCATCCCCTCACCCCGCCGGTCCCGTCTTGGCCTTCGATCCGCGCGTCACCGAGCAGCGCAACCCGCGCACCGTCGACATCGATCTCGCGTCGCCCGAGACGATCGTCGACCTGATGAACGCCGAGGACCAGTCGGTGCCGCTCGCCGTGGCGACGCAGCGCGCCGCGATCGCCGACGCGATCCGCGCCGTCGAGCGCGCGTTCCGCGATGGCGGTCGCCTGTTCTACGTCGGCGCCGGCACCTCCGGCCGGCTCGGTGTGCTCGACGCGTCCGAATGCCCGCCGACGTTCGGCGTGGACTTCGATCTCGTGCAGGGACTCATCGCCGGCGGCGAGGCCGCGATGTTCCGGGCGCAGGAGGGCGCCGAGGACAGCGAGGCGCGCGGCGCGGACGACATCGCGGCGCGCGGGGTGACGGCGCGTGACGTGGTCGTCGGCATCGCCGCGTCGGGCACCACGCCGTACGTGCGCGGCGCGCTCCAGGGCGCCCGAGCGCGTGGCGCGACGACGGTCGTCGTCGCCTGCTCGCCCCCCCCGCGGCGACACTCGCCGTGTCCGACGTGGCGATCGTGCCGATCACGGGGCCCGAAGTCGTCACCGGCAGCACGCGCCTCAAAGCCGGCACCGCGACGAAGCTCGTGCTGAACATGATCACGACCGGGGCGATGATCCGCGTCGGCAAGACGTACGGCAACCTCATGGTCGACCTGAAGGCGACGAACGTGAAGCTCGTCGACCGGAGCGAGCGGATCGTGATGGAGGTGACCGGCGCGTCGCGCGACGAGGCGCGGCGCGCGATCGACGCCGCGGGCGGGCGTGTGAAGACGGCGATCGTGATGCAGGCGCTGGGCGTCGAGCGCGCGGCGGCGGAGCGCGCGCTGCACGAGGCGGGCGGCGTGGTGCGGCGCGTCCTGCCCGGCGCGCCGCCGCCGGTCGTGGACGGAGCGTCACCGGCCACGCCCGCCGCCAGCGCGCCCGCCGCGACGAGCGCCGCGTGACGTCGACCGGCGCCGACGTCTTCGTCGGGCTCATGTCCGGCACCTCCGTCGACGGCATCGCTGCGGCGGCGGTGCGGTTTCACGAAGGCGCCGACGGACGACTGCGCGCCGAACTGTTAGGCACGTCGCACTCCGCGTACACCGACCGGCAGCGCGACCGGCTGCATGCGGCGATGGTGTGCGCCACCCCGGACGAGTATTGCCGTCTCGCCTTCGACCTCGGCGACTGGTTCGCCGATGCGGCCACCGCACTGCTGCACGAGCAGGGGATCGACCGGTCGGCCGTTCGGGCGATCGCGCCGCACGGCCACACGATCTGGCACGTCCCGAACCACTCGACGTGGCAGCTCGGCGAGCCGGCCGTGATCGCCGAACGACTCGGCGTCGACGTGGTCGCGAACTTCCGGGTGCGCGACGTGGCGGCGGGGGGGCAGGGAGCGCCGCTCGTCTCGGCCGCCGACGTGCTGCTGTTCGCGGGCGACCGCTGGCGCGCGCTGCAGAACCTGGGCGGCATCGGCAACGTGACGGTCGTCCCGCCGCACGACACGCGACGCGACGATGGCGAATCGTTCGGCACCGAGCAGCCGGTGGCGCGCGCATTCGACACCGGGCCCGGCGTCGCAGTGATCGACGCGGTCGCACGCCGCGTGCGCCCCGAGCTGCCCTACGACGTCGACGGCCGCCTCGCCGCCGCGGGGGCGCCGGTCGCCTCCGTCGTCGACGAGCTGCTCGCCGCGCCCTACTTCGCGGCGCCGCCGCCGAAGTCGACGGGACGCGAGCTGTTCACCGCCGCCTACGTCGACGACCTGATCGCGCGCTGCCGCGGCGACGGCACCTGACGTACGCGACGAGGATCTCGTGGCAACGGCCGTGATGCTCACGGCGCGCTCCGTCGCCGACGCGTACGCGCGGTTCGTGCACGAGCCGGTCGACGACGTGCTGCTGTCCGGGGGCGGCGCGCGAAATCCGGCGCTCGTCGCCGCGCATCCGCCGTGCCTTCGCGGCACGCGACGCTGCGGTCGACGTGGAGCGTTCGACGAGGTGTTCTTCGACGGTGAGGCGAAGGAGGCGGTGGCGTTCGCACTGCTCGCGTGGCTGCACGTGCACGGTCGCGCCGGCAACGTACCGTCGGCGCACCGGCGCGCGCGGCGCGCGCGTGCTCGGCGAGCTGACTCCGGCGGGCGAGTCGGCCACATGAGCGACGTCGCGCAGCTGCTCATCCCGTCGCTTCGCGCCGACGCCGACGGCCGATTCGCCGCGGCGCGCGACGCAGGCACTCGCCGCGCTGGCGCTCGGCGTCGGCGGATTCGTGCTGGACGGCGGCGACCAGGAGGCGCGTGCGCGTCGTTCACGAAGGAGCTGCAGCAGCGGTCGCGCGTGCCGCTGCTCATCGGCGCCGAGCTGGAGCGCGGCGCGGGACAGCAGTTCGTCGGCGCGACCGGGCTGCCGCCGCTCGCCGCGCTCGCGTGGCTCGGCGACGCGGAGGCGCTGCGCCGCGCCGCGCGGCTGACGGCGCGCGAGGCGCGGACGATGGGCGTGAACTGGAACCTCGCGCCGGTCCTGCGATCTCGAATCGGCGAGCGCGGACCCGCGACGACGACGTGACGGCTCCGATGGGGCGGGCGACACCGCGTCGTTCGGGACCGATCGCTCGGCGGCGATCCGGCGACCGTCGCGCGGCTCGCCGGGGAGTGGATCACGGCGTGCCAGGCGGAAGGAGTGCTCGCCTGTGCGAAGCACTTCCCCGGGCGCGGCCGCGCGCCGCGCGCGGCGCAACGGCGAGCCGTCCGTCGTGCGCGCCGACCGCGACACGCTGCACGCGACCGAGCTCGTGCCGTTCCGCGACCGCGATCGACACGAACGTCGCGTCGATGATGACGGCGCACGTCGCGTACCCGGCGCTCGACCCGAGCGCGCTCCCGGCGACGACCTCGCGCGAGCTCCTGCAGTGGCTGCTCCGCCAGCAGCTGCGCTACGACAACCTCATCGTCGGCGACGCGAGCGAGCTGCGCGCCGCCGGCGGGAGCGGCGGCGCCGGAAGCGAAGGCGGCGCGAGCGAGGCCGACGCGATCGTGCGAGCGATCGGCGCCGGGTGCGACATCGTGATCGCGCCGATCGACGTTGCGCGAGGTGATCGACGCACTCGACGCCGCGGTCGCCGACAGGCAGCTCGACCCCGACCGCGTGCGGCAGAGCGTGCGCCGTCGGCTGAAGTGGGCGCAGTGGGCCGCCCCGCCGAACGACTGGCGCCGCCCGTCCGCCTCCGATGCCGCGTGGGGCGCGCAGCTCTGCGACCGCGCGATCGTCGCGCGCGGAGACGACGCGCGCAGCGTCGCCGCGCGCGCCATGCGCGACCGCGCGCTCGACGTCGTGACCGTACGGGACGACGCGGCGCTCGCCGAAGGCGGCGCGCCCGTCGAGGCGTTCGTCGAGACGCTGCGCACGGCGGGGCTCGCGTCGCACCGCGTCGCGTCGGTGCAGGAGGCGGCCGGGCAGCGCGTCGTCGCACTCTGTGTCGCGCCCCCCGCGAGTCCGGAACTGGCGCCCGGGTCGATCGAGCGACTCGGCGAGCGCGTGGCGGCCGACTGCGGACATGCGGCACGTGCCGGGTACGCGGTCCTCGTGGTGCTGTTCGCGCACGAGCGCCTCCGGACGCTCGTGCCGTCCGGCGTCCCGATGCTCTGCGCCTGGACCGGTGACGCGGCGATGCAGCGCGCCGCTGCCCGCTGGATCAGCTCGTCGCGCTAGCCGCCGAGCGCCCGGCAGCCGTCAGGCGCGCGCGCCGTCAGGCGCGCAGTCGCGAGATCAGCCAGAACGCGGCGACGAGCACGGCGGCGGCGATGAGCAGCGCGTAGTACAAGCGCGCCCGTTCCTTTCGCTGCGCGATGGGCGTCGCCACCGGCGCCGCCACGGCGGCCGGCGCATCGTCCGGCGTCCGCTCCGGCGGCTCGGCGGCTCGCAGCGACTCCGGCGTGAGACGAGGCTCGTCCACCCCGGCGGCGAGGGGGAAGGCGCGGTGCCCCACGTCATCGCCTTCGACCGGCGGCTCGAGTCCGTCGCCCTCGAACCGCGCCGCGACGACGGTGATGTTGTCCGGGCCGCCGCGCGCGTTCGCCGATCGCGATCAGTCGCGAGCACAGCGCATCGAGGTCGGGCGCCTCACTCGCGAGCTGCGCGACCTCCTCGCCGCGCACCTGCCCCGACAGGCCGTCGCTGCACAGCAGCAGCAGGTCGCCGCGGCGAAGCGGCTGGTGCGTCAGGTCGACCTTGACGATCGCGGCTCCGGGCCGAGCGCCTGCAGGATGATGTTGCGGCGCGCGCTCGTCTCGGCCTGCTCGGGCGTGATCTCCCCGGCTTCGACGAGCTTCTGCATCAGCGACTGGTCCTTCGTGATCTGCCGCGCCGCGCCGCCGCGCACGAGGTAGGCGCGGCTGTCGCCGACCTGCGCGAGGTAGAGCGTGTCGCCGCGCAGCGCGGCCGCCGTGACCGTCGTGCCCATGCCGTGCAGCTCGCGTGCGCTGCGCGCGTGCGGTGGATCGCCGCGTTCGCCGCCAGCGTCGCGTCGCGGAGCGCGGTGGCGAACTGCGGCCGGGTCGTCCGCCGCGTCGGCGAGCGCGGCTCGCGGAGCGTGGTACGCGGCATCGTGTCCACGGCGAGGTGGCTCGCGACCTCGCCGGCCGCCGCGCCGCCGAGGCCGTCGGCGACCATGAACAGCACGCCGGGTCGGCCGCACGATCGACGCGTCGACGGCGCGAGCGCTCGCCGCCGGCTCGAACGTCATCGCACGGTCGTCGCGCGAGGTCGGCGACGAGGTAGGCGTCCTCGTTGTGCTCGCGCGTCCGGCCGACGTCGGTGCGCGCGAAGACGCGCACGACGCACGCCGCGTCGTGGACCGTCATCGGGGTCGTCGGCGTGGGCGTGGCACGCCGACGCTCGCGCGCGGCACGAGGGCCGCGGATCGAAGGCGGAGAGTGACGCGCGGCGAGAGTCATCGGGCGCGAAGATAGGCGCGGCGCCAGGGAGGGTCAATCGGCGGCGCGTGCGTGCGCCGCACCTTTCGCGGCACTTCCGACGCCGTTCCGCGCCGCGTCGACCGGCCGCGTCGCGCGCGCGCTCCGCGACGCGCGTTAGCTTGCGGCGATGATCTCGCGCGCCGCGCGCGCTCGCGCTGCGCGCCTTCGTCGCCGCACTCGCGGCCGCGTGCGCCGGCCGCCGAAGCCCGCCCCGGCGCCGCGCACCGACGGCCCGGCCGACCGCCGAACCGGAGCACGTCGGCCTGCCGCCGATCGCCGCGCGTGAGCGGCGGCCCGCTCGCGATCCGCGTCGTGTCTCCCGGCGCGAACCAGTCGCTCGGCCGGCTCGACTCGACGTTCGTGTTCGGAGTCGGTCGGAAGCGGCGACGCGACGCTCACGATCAACGGCGCGCCGGTTCCGGTCGCCGCGAACGGGGCGTTCCTCGCCTACGTCGCCGGTGCCGCCGGCGTCGGCGCCGCGCTACGAGCTGGTCGCGGCGCGCGGCGCCGACACGGCGCGCCGCACCATCGCGGTGCGGATCGCGGCGCGCCGCGTGCTGCCCGCGGACGGCCGACTCGTCGTCGACACGGCAGCGTCGCGCCGGCCGAGGCGCTGACGCTGCGCGGCGACGAGCCGGTGCGCGTCACGGTGCCGCGCCCCGCGTGACCGCGCCAGGTCTGGATCACCGGACTCGCCGCGACGTCGCGCGACTCGACGCGCGTCGCCGCTCGTCGACCTCGCCGCCGCGCGCGGCGCGACGCCGCGCCCGCGGGCGACGACGCGGCCACGACGTGGGTGACCGAGCTGCCGGCGACGGCTGCTCGCCTCGCCGGCGCGGCGCGCGGCTCGTCGTCGCGCGCGGCGCCGACACGGTGCGGCTCCGCTGTCGCGTCGCGTCACGCTCGCCGGGCGACACGCGTCGGCGCCGACGCGCTCCGCCCGTCGCGACTTCGTGCAGCTCGGGCGGCACCGGCGCGCGGCCGACACCGACCGCGTGGTCGTCGGCCGCCCGACCCCGGACGGCACGTACCGGTGGTTCTTCCTTCCGGGCACGATCGTCGAGCGCACCGGCGCGCAGGGCGACGTCCACGCGCGTGCGGCTCGACGGTCGGCTCGAGGTCTGGGTCGACGTCGACCGACGTCGTCGCGCTGCCGGCCGGCGCCGCGCCGCCGCGCCGCGTCGGTCGGCTCCGTGCGCGTGGTGCCCGCTCGCGCGAGTGGGTCGACGTCGTGCTTCGCGCATCGGCGAGCGCCCGCCGTACGAGGTCGTCGAGCGCGGACGCGACGTCGAGCTCGACGCTGTTCGGCACGCAGCTCACGCCCGAGATCCTGCCGCATCATCGGCACGGCGACCGACTCGCTCGTGCGGCAGGTCGTGCTGGACGCAGGAGGCGACCGACCGCGTGCGCGCATCACGCTCCGCCTGTCGCGGCGCCGTACGGCTACCTCGTGCTGTGGGACGCCGCGCGCGGCACCTTCACGCTGCGCCTGCGGCGCCGCCGCGCGATCGACGCCGCGCGCGCCGCTCGCGCGGGCTCACGATCGTCGTCGACGCCGGGCCACCCGCCGGGCGGCGCGACGGGGCCGACCGGGCTCACCGAGCCGGTCGCCGTGCTGCCGGTCGCGGAGCGCGTGCGCGACCTGCTGCGCGAGCGCGGCGCGACCGTCGTGATGACGCGGACGACCGCCGGAGCCGGTGGCGTTGGGTGACCGCGGCCGATCATCGCCCGCCGCGCGAACGCGCACGCGTTCGTGTCGTGCACCTGAACGCGTTTCCGGACGGCGTGAACCCGTTCGCGAACGCACGGCACGAGCACGCTGTTCTTCCACCAGCACTCCGAGCCGCTCGCGCGCGCGGTGCAGCGCGAGCTGGTGCGCCGCTTCGGCCTCCGCGACCTCGGCGTCCACTACCAGAATCTCGCCGTCGCGCGCCCGCCGTGGATGCCGGCGGTGCTCACCGAGGGGCTGTTCCTGATGCTCCCCGAGCAGGAGGCGGCGATGCGCTCGCCGCAGGGCCGGGAGCTGTACGCGCGCGGCGATCGTCGCCGGGCTCGAGGCGTACTTCCGCGACCTCGCGAATGGCCGCGATGAGGCGTGCGGCGGCGCGGTCGGGCGCTTCGCGCTGCCGCGTGCGGCCTGACGCTCGCGCTCGCCGCGCGCGCCGCGTGCGCGCAGGGCGTCGATCCGCGCGGCGACTGGCGCACGCTCGACGACGCCGCACTTCCGCGTGCACGTCGCCGCCGCGCTCGAGGCGCAGGGGCGCCGCGCCGCGGCGGACGCGGAAGCGGCGTGGACGACTGCTCGCGCGCGAGCTGCGCGCGCCGCGCGGACCGCGTCGACCTCGTCGTCTGACCGACAACAGCGACATCTCGAACGGCTTCGCGACGCCGCTGCCGTCGAACCGCATCGTCGTCTACGCGCAGCCGCCCGTCGACGCGCCGGCGCTGCGCTTCTACGACGACTGGCTGCAGCTCGTCATCACCCACGAGCTGACGCACGTCTTCCATCTGGACCGCGCCGCGCGGCGTCTGGCGACTGCGGCCGCGCGATCTTCGGGCGCAACCCGGCGCTCTTCCCGAACGCGTACGGCCCGTCGTGGCTGACCGAGGGGCTCGCCGTCTACTACGAGTCGCGCCTCACCGGCGCCGGGCGGCTGCTGGGCACACGAGCACCGCCTCGTCGCGCGCGCCGCGCCGCGGAGGCGCGCGCTGCCGCGGCTCGACCAGCTCAGTCTCGCCGGCTCCGTCTTCCCGCTCGGCGAGCGCGCGTACGCCTACGGCTCGCTCGTCGTCGATTACGCGGCGCGGCACGGCGGCGCGCAGAACGTCGGCCGCTTCGTCACCGCGCAGAGCCGCAGCTCATTCCGTGGCGGCTCGAACCGCGCGGCGCGCCAGAGCTTCGGCTTCTCGTTCACCGACGCGTGGCGGCAGTGGCGCGACTCGGTGACGGCGAGTGTCGGGGCTGCGGGACCGGTGGGCGATCGCGGAGTGTCGGGGCCTCGCGACTCCGGAGGCACCGCCCGGGCGCCAGGCCCGGTCGCCCCCGGCTGGCGCGAACTGACCCGGAGCGGGTGGTTCGCCGAGGCACCGCGGTGGATCGACGACCGGACGCTGCTGTTCGTTCAGAGCGACGGGCGGTCGGCCGCGGCCGCGCAGCGCGTCACGCTCGGTGGGGCCGCGACGCGGCTGGGCCGACGCAACGACGTCTCCCCGAGCGCGCTCGTCCCCGGCCGCGGCACGTACTTCACGCAGGTGGACTACACCGATCCGTACACGATCCGCAGCGATCTCTATCTCGAAGCGCCGGGCGCGCGCGATCCGGGGTTCGGCGCCGGCACCGGCGCGCAGCGGCGACTCACCGTCGGCGCCCGACTGTCGCACGTCGACGCGCGGCGCGATGGGTTGCTCGTCGCGGTGCAGGCCGCGGCCGGAACCACCTGGCTCGTCCGCGTGACCCCCGACGGGCGCACGATCGTGCCGCTCACCGCCGCCTCGCCGGACACGCAGTGGACCGAGCCGCGCTGGTCGCCCGACGGCCGCCGCGTCGTGGCGGTGCAGCTGACGCGTGGCGCGGGCTCGGCGATCGTCGTGCTCGACGACGATGGCCGCGGACGCTTCGACGTGACGCGCGACCGCGGCGTCAATTCGGCGCCGGCCTGGTCGAGCGACGGCGCGCGCATCTACTGGGCGTCCGACCGGACCGGCGCGCCGCAGCTCTACGCGGCCGACGTCGGGTCGACCGCGCGGAGCGGCGCCGTGCTGCGACTGACCGGCGTCGCCACCGGACTGCTCGAGCCGGCGCCCGCTCCGAGGGGCGGCGCGCTCGCCGCGCTGCTGTTCCGGACGGACGGCGCGCACCTCGCCGTCGCCGACAGCGCGGCGCTGGTCGCCACGCCCGCGACGCGCGACTCGGCGTACTACGCGTCTGCCACGCGTGTCGCGACCGTCGCGGCGCGCACCGGCGCGCCGCTCGGGCCGTACTCGCCGTGGCGCTCGTTGCTGCCGCGCTACTGGTCGCCCGCCGCCGACGCGTCCGACGGCAACAGTTGGCTGCTCGGCGCCTCCACGAGCGGGACCGACGTGCTCGGTCGGCACGCGTACTTCGGGCAGCTGCTCGGCAACGTGGACACCGGCGACCTCGAAGGGAGCGCGACCTACCGGTACACGCGGTTCGTCCGGCCGATCGTCGACGTCGGCGCGAGCCAGGTGTGGCTGTACGACACGCTCGGCGTGCGATTCGCGAACGGTACGACGGGGCGCGCGTCGCTGGCTCGCCGTGCCCGGACCGCGTCGCTCGCGCTCACGTTCGCCCGTCCGCGCTTCCGCACGAATGCGTCGCTCGCCGTCGGCGCGACCTACGAGACGCGGGCATACACGTCGCCGAACGCAGCGGTGCAGGAAAGCGCGCAGGACCGGCTCGGCACGGCGTTCCCTGCGCTCTTCGCCAGCGGCGCGTGGTCGAACGTGCGTCGGCCGCGGCTCAGCATCTCGGGCGAGGACGGCGTGGCGCTCACGACGAGCGTGCAGCAGCGGTGGCAGAACGGCCGGCTCGGGCCGCAGTCGCGCCGGGCGATCGGCACCGCGCGCGTCTACAAGTCGCTCGACCTGCCCGGGTTCTCGCACCACGCGCTCGCGTTGCGCGTCGCCGCCGGTGCGACCGACGCGAAGACGGCGACCGAGCTGTCGGTCGGCGGTGTGAGCGGCGGCAGCGCGTCGATCGCGCCGGGCGTGTCGTTCGGCACGTCGGCGCGGACCTTCGGTGTCCGTGGGTTCGCGCCGGGGGTGCAGCAGGGAACGCGCGCTGCGTCCGCGGCGCTCGAGTACCGCGCCCCGGTGGCGCTGCCGGCGCGCGGTGCGGCGCTGCTGCCGGTGTTCGTCGACCGGCTGTCGGTCACCCTGTTCGGCGACGCGGGGAGCGCGTGGTGCCCCGCGTCGGTCGACCGCGCCGTGCAGCTGCTGTGCGTCGTCGATCCGAGCGGCCGCCCGTCGCGTCGCTCGCCGGCGGCGCCGGCGTGGATGGCGTCCGCCGGCGCGGAGCTCGACCTCGACGCGGCGCTCGCGTACGACGCCGCGTTCCGGTTCCGCCTCGGAGCCGCGGCGCCGGTGGCGCGGCGCGAGCTGGCGTCGCGCTCGCTGTCGCCCTATCTCACGGTCGGTCTGTCGTTCTGATCCCTCGAGCCCCGCGCGTGGTATGTCGATCGATCCCTCGGCGTTCATTCACCCGCTCGCGTTCGTCTGCGGCAGCGCCACGCTCGGCCCCCGCGCGAGCGTCTGGGCGTACGCCGTCGTGCGCGCCGACAACGACCCCATCGTCATCGGCGCCGACACGAACGTCCAGGACGGTGCGGTGCTGCACACCGATCCCGGGCTCGTCTGCTCGCTCGGTGACCGCGTCGTCGTGGGGCACCGCGCGATCGTGCACGGCGCGACGGTGCACGACGACGTGTTGATCGGCATGGGCGCCGTCGTCCTGAATCGCGCCGAGATCGGGAGCGGGTCGATCATCGGCGCGGGGGCCGTCGTGTCCGAGGGGACGATCATCCCCCCGAATTCGCTCGTGATGGGCGTTCCGGCGCGGGTGGTGCGCGCGACGACCGACGAGCAACGGGCGGGGATTCGCCTCGGCGTCCGCGCGTACGTCGACCTGCAGACGCGGCACGCGGCCGGCGAATTTCCTCGCCACACGACGGCGTAGCGACGGCACGCCACATGCTCCACGTGTTAGCGAGCAACGACCGGCAGTCGCCGCTTCTCCACAGGCCAATCTGGCACGGCCCGACCGCCAGAAAATCCGTATTGTGCTTGTGAGCAAGCGGCCCTAGAATCCGCTCCCCTCGCCAGAGTTTCCGCGACGCGCAGCGCCCCTCGGCTGCGGACGGTCGCCACCGATATGCTCGCGCACGCCGCACGTTACACCTTCGAGTCACCGATGGAGAGTCGTCGCATGCCACTGTCGCCCACACCTCCGGCCATCCCCGCACAGCTGAACCAGAACGCCCGCACCGTCCTCGCGAAGCGGTATCTCGTGAAGGATGCGAGCGGCACGCCGACCGAGACGCCCGAAGACATGTTCTGGCGCGTCGCCACGGTCGTCGCGGAGGCCGACCGCCGCTACGGCGCGAGCGACGCCCAGGTGCAGGCGCTGGCCGAGGAGTTCTACGCGCTGATGACCCAGCGCCGCTTCGAGCCGAACTCGCCGACGCTCATGAACGCCGGCCGCCCGCTCGGCCAGCTCTCCGCGTGCTTCGTGCTGCCGGTCGAGGACGCGCTCTCGAACGGACAGAACGGGATCTACGACACGCTCCGCTCGATGGCGCTCATCCACCAGAGCGGCGGCGGCACCGGCTTCGGGTTCAGCCGGCTGCGTGGCAAGGGGAGCATGGTGCGCTCGACCACCGGCGTCGCGAGCGGGCCCGTGTCGTTCATGAAGCTCTACGACGCGAGCACCGATGCGGTGAAGCAGGGAGGCACCCGGCGCGGCGCGAACATGGGGATCCTGCGCGTCGACCACCCGGACGTGCTCGACTTCATCAGCTGCAAGGAAGACCTCACCCAGGTCACGAACTTCAACATCTCCGTGGCGATCACGGAGAAGTTCATGCAGGCGCTCCACGCCGGCACGTCGTACGACCTGATCGAGCCGTCGAGCGGCCGGACGGTCGGGCAGCTCGACGCGCGTGAGGTGTGGGACAAGATGGTGCTCGGCGCGTGGCGCACCGGCGAGCCGGGCGTGTTCTTCGTCGACGAGGCGAACCGCTACAACCCGGTGCCGCACCTCGGCGCGTACGAGGCGACGAACCCGTGTGGCGAGCAGCCGCTGCTTCCGTACGACGTCTGCAACCTCGGCTCGGTGAACGTCGGCTGGTACGTCGAGAACGGCGTCGTCGACTGGGAGGCGATGGGGCGCGACATCCGCACCTCGACGCACTTCCTCGACAACATCATCGACGTCAACAAGTACCCGCTGCCGGAGATCGACGCGCTCTCGAAGCGCATCCGCCGCATCGGCCTGGGCGTCATGGGCTTCGCGGACATGCTCGTCCGCATGGGCATCCCCTACGACACGCCGGAAGGGGTCGAGATGGGGCGCCGCGTGATGGAGTTCCTCGATGTCGAGTGGAAGAAGGAGAGCGAGCGCCTCGCCAACGAGCGGGGCCCGTTCCCCGAGTGGGCGCGCTCGATCTGGGGCCCCGACGAGACCTGTGCCCGCGACGCGAGCGGCCAGCGCATCCGCCCGATGCAGCTGCTCCGCAACTGCAACGTCACGACGGTCGCGCCGACCGGCACGATCAGCATCATCGCCGGCTGCGCGTCGGGCCTCGAGCCGCTGTTCGCCGTCGCGTTCATGCGCAACCAGGCGGGCGTCATGATGCCCGACGTGAACGAGGACTTCGTCGCCATCGCGCAGCGGGAGGGGTGGTACTCGGAGGCGCTCATGGAGCGCATCGCGAAGACCGGCTCGGTGCAGCACCCCGAAGTGCCGGAGCGGTGGCAGCGCGTCTTCGTCACGGCGAACGCCATCTCGCCCGAGATGCACGTCCGCATGCAGGCCGCCTTCCAGCAGCACTGCGACTCGGCGATCTCCAAGACGACGAACTTCGCCGGCTCGGCGACGGTCGAGGACGTCCGGGCGATCTACGAGCTGGCGTATCAGCTCAAGTGCAAGGGCGTCACCGTCTACCGCGACGGCTCGCGCGACGGCCAGGTGCTGTCGACCGGCGCGACCGAGCAGGCGAAGAAGGAGCGCGAGAAGGGGAGCGCGCCGGTGTCGGCCGAGGCGGGCGCCGCGCCAGTGGGTGACGCCGGCGTGCTCAAGCGCGAAGTCGGCGAGCTGCGCGGCACGATCGCCGAGCTCGAGGCCGAGCTCGAGCGCACGAAGAAGAACCTGTACGACGCCGAAGCCGAGAACACGCAGCGTCGCGCCAAGCGCGCGCGCCCCGACACGCTCCGCTCGACCTCGAAGCGCAAGGAGACGCCGTTAGGCACCATGTTCGTCCACATCTCCGAGGACGACCGCGGCCAGCCGTTCGACGTCTTCCTCAACCTCGGCAAGGCCGGCGGGTCGGCGATGGCCGACGCGGAAGCGATGGGCCGGCTCGTCTCGCTCGCGCTCCGCTCGGGGATCCCGCTTCCGGAGATCACCGCCAGCTCCGCGGCATCTCGTCCGATCGCGCGGTGGGCCTCGGCCCGAACAAGGTGCTGTCGATGCCGGATGCCGTCGGCATCGCGCTGAACGAGTGGGCGCGCGAGAAGCAGGGCGTGCAGCAGGACCTGCTCTCGATCCCGACGCCGCGTGTCCGCGATGCCCGCGATCTCCGCCGCGCCGACGATGGATGGCGGTCAGATGCAGCTGGCGGCCGAGTCGTACGACAGCGGGCAGGCGTTCATCGGGACGTGCCCGGATTGCGGCAGTCAGCTCGAGATGGCGGAAGGGTGCGCGAAGTGCCACGTGTGCGGATTCTCGGAGTGCGGCTGAACCCGGGAGTCACGCGATGGTGCTACAGCGAGTCGCGGAGGTATTCGCTGTAGTGCTCGACGGAAGGAACGGAATGAACAGAAGAGATGACCCGAGCAGGTCTTCTGTACCTTCCGTTCCTTCCGTCGAGAACGCTCGCGCCGAGCGCGAACCGCTGTGACAGGACGGGCCCGGTGCGACAGGATCGCACCGGGCCCGCGTCACATGTCACGGCGCGATCAGACTCGTCACACCCGCCGCCACAGGTAGCTCATCTTCACGAAGAACGCGTCGCGCACGCGGTCGAACTGCGCGAAGCGCAACTGCTGCGGCTCCGACAGCGTGCTCCCGTAGCCGACGAACACACGGTCCCCGGCACGGCAGGTACGAGAACAATCCCTCCGGCCGGAACGTGTTGACGTGACTTCGCCCGCCCCGTCACCGTCGAGAAGCCGCGCCCCTGCACGTAGCCGCGCGCTCGTCTGCAGAGAATCGGGCTCCCGGAGCCGCCGACGTCGCGCAGATCGTCGGCGTAGTCCGCGCGATACTCGGCGAGCGCGCGCACGAACAGCCACGCGCGAGACTGGTACTCGACCCGGATGCGCGGGATGCGCGTCTCGCCGGCCAGCGATACCGTCGGTCGGCGCGTCCGTACCATTGCCACACGTACGTGCCGTCGACGCGAAGCTGCTCGCGTCGGGCGCCAGTCGAGGCCGGCCGTCGACGAGCCGATGTTCGCCGGCGCCCACTCGAAGAAGTTCTCGTCGCGACCCCGAGATGTACTGAGGTTCGCCGAGAGCGTCCGGAAGTTCGGCGTCGTCAGTGACAGCGACGTAGTCGCGGTTCGTGATGCGCTGCAGTCCCACGAACGGCACCGTGTCGCTCCGCGCGCCGAGGGTCCGCACGATGTAGCGGTTGGCGTACAGCGCGGGGTCGTAGCCGAACGCTTCCAGCAGGAACGAGGCGCCGACGCGCCACCCGCCGCTGCAGCTCGTGTTCGCGTTGAAGTGCAGCTTCTTCTCGAGCATGTCGTCGCCGTGCACGAACTGCATCGTACTTCCAGAGCCCGTCGCGATTGATGTCGAACGACGAGCTCTGGAACAGGGCCTCCTTCGTGCCGTAGGCCTTGAGCGTGTGGTCGCACGACGAGGTTGGCGACCGCGGGGCGATTGATGAAGCCGGCGTCGGTCTGGAAGTCGGTCGAGATCGCGTTGAGCGAGTAGCGCGTCGCGAACGTGCGGCCCGCGCGGCGCAGATCGACGTTGAAGAGCGGGCCGACGCGCGCCGGGGTGCCGGGCGTCGACGTCGAGCTGAGCGCGCCCTGCGCCTGCGGCTGATAGATCTTGCGCCAGACGATGCGGCCGTCGACCCCGCCGACGTGGTTCGCGAACCCCGCTTCGCTGCGCGTCGTGTACACGCCGCCGACGCGCGACGAGCGGCCGAGGTCGCGCTGCACGCGCAGCAGTCCGAACACCGCGTTGTCGGGGGAGCTCCGGTCGAACGACGCCGATTTGTCGTCGACCGCGGCGAGCGTGGCGAAGTTCACCCCCGCCGCCTTGCCGGCGACTTTCGTCGCGGCCAGCGGGGCCGCGATGCGGCGCGTGTAGATGAGCTGATTCGGGACGGCGAACTGCTCGATCCCGTCGAGGAAGAACGGCCGCCGTTCGGCGAAGAAGAGCGACTGGCGCGGATCGAACACGACCTGGCCGGCGTCCGACTCGACCTCGGCGAAGTCCGGGCGGATCGTCGCGTTCAGCGTGACGTTGTTCGTGATCCCCCACCGAACGTTACCGCCGACCCGTGGGTCGCTGCGCACGTAGCGGTACTCGGGCGCGGCCACCGGCGCCCCGACGACCGGCGAGGCGATGACCGGTGCGCCGCGCAGGTGCGCCGTGACGACCGGGTTGAGGTCGAGCACGATGCCGCGGTGCAGGTCGGTGAGGCCGGTGAGATGCCCCGACTGCGCGAGGTACGACGCGGCGTCGCGCTGCGCGGGCGACCCAGCTGTACTCGTAGCCGCGGCTCTGCACGACGCGGATGACGTTGATGCCCCACGTCTGCGTCGGCGCCGACTGGTAGCGCAGGCTCTTGAACGGGATGCGGATCTCGACCTCGTAGCCGAAGTCGGTGAGCGTGCCCCTTGGACTGGAACACGTAGTCCGGACTGACGTCGGTCGGCTCGCGACCGCCCTGGATGCCGCCGAACCCTCCGCCGCCCCGACCGCCCGCGTCTCGACGACGATGCCGTCGCCCTGGATGCCTAACGGGTTGACGGCGAACACCGACGCCTGCCGCCCGTCGTTGAACGTGCCGAGGAAGAAGCCGAGGTAGTCGCCGTTGTAGATCTTGTCGCGGTCCGCGAGCACCGCGCGCACCGTCCCCGGCTCGGCGTAGGCGCGCACGCCGAAGTGGATCGCGGTCGGCGAGTACCAGACGAGCACCTCGGTCGAATCGTCCGCGGCGACGCCGTCGGTGGGGGCGTAGCGCGAGAACCCGGTGAGGCGCGCCGCCTTCGCCCAGACGGCCTCGTTCAGGTTGCCGTCGATCGTCGCCTCGGACTCGACGCGCGGGATGTCGACGTCGGTCTGGCCGGTGCGGCCGTCGAACGTCGGCGGGGCGAGGTGCGGCGGGGCAGACGACGCGGCGAGGCAGCACGCCGCGACGAGAGAGGGGAGAAACGGCATGGGGCGGGCGTCGCGAGGACGGAAGGGTGGGTCGTCGAAGGTACGCGCTCGCGGTGCCGTGCGCCTCGGACGTGGGGCGACCTGTCAGGATCCTGACGCCAGTCGTGCGGTCAGGGCGGCATGTTCGGCACGCCGATCAGCGCGTTGTGCAGATCGACGCCGCTCCGGTACCGGTCGGAAGGCGACCGCCCGAGACATCGCTGCACCACGGCCTCGAGCATCGGCGTCACGCTCGCGCGCCGCGCGATCACCGACGGGACCGGTGCCGTGAACTTCGCGTTCAGCATGTTCACCGGGTTCGGGCTCGCGTATGGCACCTCGCCGGTCAGCATCTCGAACAGGATGCAGCCGAGGCTGTAGACGTCGGCGCGTGCGTCGATGCTCGCGCTGTCGCCGGTGAGCTGTTCTGGGCTCTGGTAGGCCGGCGAGCCCATGCGGATCGTCGCCGACGTGCGGTCGCGCGTCGTCGCGCGGCGGAGCGCCTCCGCGATGCCGAGCCCCGCGACGACGGCGCCGTTCGGGGTGACATGCACGTGCTTCGGGCGGAGGTCGCCGTGCAGCACGCCGCGCTCGTGCGCGTGGGCGAGCGCCGACGCGACACCGCGCGCGATGCTCAACGCGTCCGGAACGGGGAGCTGTCGCTCGCGCGCGAGATGATCGCGCAGCGAGGGCCCGTTCGGGCGCGCCGTGACGTAGTAGACCACGCCGTCGGCGACGCCGTGCTCGAGCAGACGCGCGACATGCGCGCTGTCGAGCGTCGTGAGTCGGCCGAGCTGCGCGTCGAGCGTGTCGAGGTCGGCGAGCGAACCCATGTTCGCGCCGACGACGTGGATGTCGACCGCCACGTTGTGCGATCGGTCGTATGCCTCGTAGCCGTCCCCACCGCCGGTCGCGGAGAGCGGCTTCCGGACGTCGATGTCGTAGCGCGCGCCGACCGCCCGCTGCAGCCACCCGAGCTGGCGGTCGCGCGCCTCGGCGGACGCAGCGCCACCGCCGATGCGAACGCCCGTCGTCGGGGTCGACGTCGCGGCCGCCGGGCGTGGCGGGCTATCGACGACGCCGGCGCGTAGCGCGTCGCGCAGGGCGACGACGTCGGCGTCCGGGTCGGTCCCCAGCTCCTCCCGGACGACCGCGGTGTGCACGCCGAAGAACTGCAGCGCGCCGGTGCGGTCGCCGGCGTCGGCGAGCGCCCGCATGAGCGCGACGGCATAGCGCGCGCTCACCGGATGCTCGGCGGCGAGCCGGCGCCACCAGGCGATGGCGCCCGTCTGGTCGCCGCGTGCAGCGCAGTCGCGCGCCAACGTTTCGAGCGACGTCGTGTGGACGCCGGCATAGACCGCGCGCTGCGCGTCGGCCCACCGGTCGAACTCGGGCGCGTCCGGCACGTGAAAGCCGTCGAGGAACGTCCCTTTGTAGAGCGCCGCCACGCGCTGGTGCGCGCCGCTCTCGTGCGCCTCGGCGAGCTCGTAGACGTCGGAGGTCATCACGGACGGGTCGAGCTGGAGCGTCGTCGTGCCGACGAACAGATGCTCGCGCGCGACCGCCTGCTGGATGGCGTGCAGCGCCTGCCTCAGCGCGTGGCGTCCGCGCTCGGTGTCGGAGTCCGGCCAGAGATAGCCGAGGAGCTTGTCGCGGCTCACGGCGCGCGGACCCGCGGCGGCGACGAGGACGAGGAGCGCGATGCGTCGGCGCTGGCTCGCGCCGCCGGTGTGGGGAACACCGTCGTCGCGGAGCGACACGCCGCCAAAGGTCGTCAGACGGAGCACGCGGGGGGCACGGAAGGAGGACAGGTCGTCGCCCAAAGATATGCGTAGGTGACGCGCTGGTGACGCTCCAGTGACTCTCCGGACGCATGATGCGCTTCGTTCGCGGCGCGATCGGCGCGTCCCGGGAGCGCGACACCACGCGAAGTCCCGCAGTCGATGCAGCTGCCGCCGTCGCCGTCGCCGTCGCCGTCGTCCCTGTCGCAGTCTCAGTCGCGGTCGCAGTCGTGGCTGCCGTGGTCGCTGCCGTTCCAACCGCGCGTCGCGTGCGAAGCCCCCCGCCGCGGCACGCGGACCGCACTGCTCGTCGCTCCCGCCGGCGCATCCGTGACTGCGCCGGCGGGAGCGACGTGTGCGTATCGGCCGGAGCCGGAGTGTTGGAGAATCGGCGCGGGCGGCACGAATCGCGCTTCAGGTGACGGGCAGCCCGTGTCCCCGCGTCCAGGAGCCGATGAGCAGCACCGCCGCCGAGAGCGTCCCGCACAGATTGGCGCACGCCGCCGACGAGTTCCTCGCGGCGGTCGAGCAGGCGCTGCAGCTTCCCGACCGCCCCGAGAGCTGGTGGCACCGCGCCGGCATCTCGCCGCGCGCCGAGCGGTGGCTCGAGGTCGTGTCGTCGATCGTGCTCGGACTGCTCACGGTCGCGTGGTGCTGGACGATCGCGACCGCGCGCGGTGCCGACGGGGCCGCGAGCGAAGGCGCGCTCGTGACGCCGGCGACACGGGCGGTCACGAGCGCGCTCACGAACTCGTCGGCGCCCGCCGCGGCCTACCTGCTGGACGCGACGCTCGACGCGCTGACGCCGCTGCGCGGCGCGAGCGGGCGCGTCCGCATCGTGCAGCGCGCGCCGGGCGATTCGCTCGATGCGGCGCTCCCCGCCGGCGCGCGCATCGAGACGGCGACGACGACGGGGATCGTGCAGCTGGCGGTTCGCGTGCGCGAACTCGTGCGCCCGGTCAGCGGGTTGAACGTCGTGACGCTCACACCGCTGACGGAGCGGCGTGGCGGCAAGATCGGCCTCTACTACATCGGGAGCTGGCCGACGGAGCGCCGGGGCGCCGTGCTTCCCGCGAGGGCCCCGGCTGATCGCTACGCCCCGCCGGCGGGCCTCATCGAGGTCACGCGCGAGAATCAGGACACGCCGCTCTCGGATCACTTGCGGCTGCGCGACTTCCTGACGCACGACCAGGCGAACGTCTGGCCGAAGTACGTCGTCGTGCAGTCGCGGATCATCGACAAGGACGAGCTGGTGCTCGCCGACCTCGAAACGCGCGGCATTCCGTCGCACGGCATGCACGTGATGAGCGGCTTCCGCACACCGTCGTACAACGCCGGCGGCGGCGACCGGACCGGCCGCGCCGGGCTGAGTCGCCACATGTACGGCGACGCGAACGACATGTGGATCGACAACGATGGCAACGGTCGGATGGACGACCTGAACCACGACGGCCGGGTCGACATCCGCGATGCCCACGTCGTCTGCGAGGCCGTCGAGCGGGTGGAGCGTGAGCACCCCGACCTCGTCGGCGGGTGCGGCGTCTATCCGGGCAACGACGTGCACGGCCCGTTCGCACACATCGACGCGCGCGGCTATCGTGCGCGCTGGACGGGCGGCCCGAACGGAGGATGAGCGACATGACGCCGACGACTGCGAGTGCGACCCCCGCCGGCGCCGAGCCGACGCCCCGCGATCACACCACCGCCGAGCATCGAGCGCGGACCGACCCGCTGTTCCAGGTGCGTACGGCCGACATCGAGCCGTACACCGGGCTCCGCTATCTCTCGAAGCTCTTTCGCCTGATCGCGATCGTGCTCCTGCTGATGCTCGTCGCCGAGGTCGTCACCGGCCTCGCTCGGCAGGGACTCGAGGCGCTGCCGACGCTGGTCGCCGAAGTCAGCCGGCTGATCGTGCTCGCCGGACTGCTCTGGGGCGTCGGCGATCTGGCCGTGCTCCTGGTCGACGTGGGCCACGACGTACGGGCAGTCCGCATCCTGCTCGGCCGGAGCGCGACGCACCCGAAGTGAGGCGTTGACGTAGCAGCCGGATTCGTCTATCCTAGTATCCGGATAGACGAATTCACATGACTGCCTCGCCCGTTCTCGACCACCTCGCCGCGCTCGCCGACCCCACCCGGGGGCGGCTTCTGCTCGCGCTCGATCGACACGAGCTCGCGGTCACCGAGCTGGCGTCGGCGCTGCAGCTGCCGCAGTCGACGGTGAGCCGGCACCTGAAGACGCTCGCCGACGCCGGGTGGGTCACGGCGCGCAGCGACGGCACGAGTCGCCGTTACCGGATGGCCGGCGCGCTCGATGGGGCCGCGAAGGGGCTCTGGGCGGCGGTGCGCGATCCACTCGCGTCGCAGCCGTCGGCGGCGGTCGACGCGGCGCGCCTGCGCGTCGTGCTCGACGAGCGGCGCGCGGCGACGCGAGCGTTCTTCTCGTCCGCGGCCGCGCGCTGGGATCGCGTGCGCGCCGACCTCTTCGGCTCGCGCGTCGACCAGGCGACGTTGCTCGCGCTGCTCGATCCGAAGGTCGTCGTCGGCGACCTGGGCTGCGGCACCGGCGCGGTGAGCGACGTGCTCGCGCCGTTCGTGCGGCAGGTCATCGCCGTCGATGACAACGCCGCGATGCTCGCCGAGGCGCGCCGCCGACTCGACGGACGTACCAACGTCGAGGTACGCGACGGCGCCCTCGAGGCCCTTCCGCTCGACGACGCGTCCCTCGACGTCGCGCTCGTCGTGCTCGCGCTGCACTACGCACCCGAGCCGCAGCGCGTGCTGCACGAGACGGCGCGCGCGCTGCGCCCCGGCGGTCGGCTCGCGCTCCTCGACATGCTGCCGCACGACCGTGAGGCGTACCGCGCCGAGATGGGGCACGTGTGGCTCGGCTTCGAGGTGAGCGACATCGAGCGGTGGCTCCGCGAGGCCGGCTTCGCGTCGGCGCGCATCGTCCCGCTCGCGCACGACTCGGCCGCGAAGGGCCCGCCGCTGTTCGCCGCATCGGCCGTTCGTTAGGCAGTTCCGTTAGGCATTCCTCCTCAACCCAGAGTCTTCGATGAGCACCCTGCTGGAGCCCACCTCGCCGCTCACCGCGGCCGACCGCCCGGCGTTCAAGGTCCGCGATCTGTCGCTCGCCGAGTGGGGCCGCAAGGAGATCCGCCTCGCCGAGCAGGAGATGCCGGGCCTGATGGCGCTGCGCGAAGCGCTACGACGGCCAGCACCCGCTCGCCGGCGCGAAGATCATGGGCTCGCTGCACATGACGATGCAGACCGCGGTGCTCATCGAGACGCTGACCGCGCTCGGCGCCGACGTGCGCTGGGTGTCGTGCAACATCTTCTCGACGCAGGACCACGCCGCGGCGGCGGTCGCCGTCGGCCCGAACGGCACGGTCGACAACCCGCAGGGAACGCCGGTGTTCGCCTGGAAGGGCGAGACGCTCGAGGAGTACTGGTGGTGCACCGAGCAGGCGCTGATGTGGCCCGACGGCACGGGCCCGAACCTGATCCTCGATGACGGCGGCGACGCGACGCTGCTCGTGCACAAGGGCGCCGAGTACGAGAAGAGCGGCGTCATCCCGGCGTTCGACGCCGAGAACGATCCCGAAGAGTGGGGCGTCATCCTCGACCTGCTCCGCGCCGAGTCGGTGAAGAACCCGGACCGCTGGACGAAGGTCATCGCCGACATCCGCGGCGTCTCCGAGGAGACGACGACCGGCGTGCACCGCCTCTACGAGATGATGAACGCCGGCACGCTGCTGTTCCCGGCGATCAACGTCAACGACTCGGTCACGAAGTCGAAGTTCGACAACCTCTACGGCTGCCGCCACTCGCTCATCGACGGCATCCACCGCGCGACCGACGTGATGATCGCCGGCAAGGTCGCCGTCGTCTTCGGCTACGGCGACGTCGGCAAGGGCTGCGCGCAGGCGCTGAAGGGCCAGGGCGCGCGCGTCATCATCACCGAGATCGATCCGATCTGCGCGCTGCAGGCGGCGATGGAAGGCTACCAGGTGCTCACGCTCGACGACGTGCTCGAGACGGCCGACATCTTCATCACCGCGACGGGCAACAAGAACATCATCACCGTCGAGCACATGGCGAAGATGAAGGACAAGGCGATCGTCGGCAACATCGGCCACTTCGACAACGAGATCGACATGGCCGGCCTGAAGAAGGCAGGGCATCGACGCGCATCAACATCAAGCCGCAGTACGACGAGTTCGTCTTCCCCGACGGCCACTCGGTGCTGATCCTCGCCGAGGGCCGCCTGCTCAACCTCGGCTGCGCGACGGGCCATCCGAGCTTCGTGATGTCGGCGTAGCTTCACGAACCAGGTGATGGCGCAGCTCGAGCTGCACACCAACAACGAGCAGTACGAGAGGAAGGTCTACACGCTGCCGAAGCAGCTCGACGAGAAGGTGGCGCGCCTGCACCTCGACAAGCTCGGCGTGAAGCTGACGAAGCTCTCGGCGGAGCAGGCGGCGTACATCGGCGTGCCGGTCGACGGGCCGTACAAGCCGGATCACTACCGCTACTAGGCGTCAGGCGACGTCGCGGCGATCGAGACGTGGCCGGCGGACACCAGGTGGGTCCGCCGGCCGCTTCGACGCCGAACGACGGCACGCGGCCGAACGCGATCAGACGCCGGCCGGCGTCCGAGCGGCGGCGGCGAGGTGCGCCAACGCCGCCACCGCCTGCGTCAGCACCTCCACGGGTCGTACGAAGGAGATCCGGAAGTAGCCTGCGCCGCCTGGACCGAACGCGAGCCCCGGTGCGACGACGACGCCTGTCTCGTCGAGCACGGCGTTCACCCATCCCCAGTCGTCGTACCCGGCCGGCACCGGCAGCCAGGCGTACATCGCGGCGTGGGGCGGGGTGACCTCCCACCCGGCCTGCGCGAGCGCGCCGTAGATCGCGTCGCGACGTCGCCCGTACTCGGCCACCACGGGCGGAACGAGCGAGACGTGGTGCGTGAACGCCGCGGCACCGGCGGCCTGCGCGACCCAGGGCACGCCATAGCCGACGTTCGAGCGGTACGCCGTGAGCGCGTCGATCAGGTCGCCGTTCCCGACCGCGAAGCCGATGCGGAGGCCGGCCATGTTGAACGTCTTCGAGCACGAGTGGAACTCGACCGCGACGTCCATCGCGCCGTCGATCTCCAGAATGCTCGGCGCCACGTAGCCGTCGTACGTCAGCTCGCTGTAGGCGAGGTCGCTCAGCAGGAGCAATCCGTGCTCGCGCGCGAACGAGACCGCGCGCTCCAGGAAGGCGCGGTCGGCGACGGCGCCGGTCGGATTGTTCGGGTAGTTCACGACGAGCACTTTCGCACGCGCGAGGACGTCGGACGGCACGGCGTCGAAGTCCGGGAGGAAGCTCGGCGCGGCCACCGGCATGAAGTGCACGCGCGCACCGTGGAGCAGCGGCGCGCGACCGTAGACCGGGTAGTACACGTCAGGGACGAGCGCGACGTCGCCGGGCGCGCAGTACGCGGCGATGAGTTGCGCGATCCCCTCCTTGGATCCGCTGAGCGCGACGAGCTGTCGCGCGGGGTCGACCGTCAGGCCGAACCGCTCCGCGAGGAAGCGCTGCGTGGCGCCGAGGAACTCGGGCGTGCCGCGGAACGGCGGGTACCCGTGGCGGCTCGCGTCGGCCATCGCGCGCTGCACCGCGTCGACGACGGGCGGCGGCGTCGGCTGGTCGGGGCTCCCGATTCCGAGATCGACGAGTGATCGCCCGCGCGCGCGGGCAGCGGCCTTCAGCTCGTCGAGCTGCGCGAAGACGTACGGCGGAAGCTGGGCGAGCGACGCGATGGGGTTGGGAGGCACGGAATGACGGGCGAAGGTGGCGCGAGATGCGGGCGCGGCAGCGGCGGCGACTCCAGAGTCATAACTTAGAGCTCTCTGTCGCACGTCGCTGTCGGGGACGTTCCGCACGCTCATCTCGGAGATTCGGTGATGATTCTGCACCGCCTGCTCGTTCCGCTCGTGCCGGCTGTCGGCGCCGCGGCGCTGCTGTTCGACGCGCCGCATGGTCCTTCTGCAACACACCGCCCGAAGCCGCAGTGCGCGCCAGGCAACGGGGGCATGACGCTCCCGCCCGGTTTCTGCGCGACGATCTTCGCCGACTCGACGGGGAGCGCGCGGCACCTCGCCGTCGCACCGAACGGCGACGTGCTCGTGAACCGGCGCGGGCGCGCGGCGGCCGGTGGCGTGGTCGTGCTGCGCGACACCGACGGTGACGGCAGGGCCGACACGCGCACGAAGTTCGGCGTGCGCGGCGGGACCGGCATCGCGATCGCTCCCGGCTGGGTCTACGTCGACGAGAGCGATCGCATCGTGCGCTATCCGTGGAAGGCGGGCGCCATGGAGCCGAGTGGCGAGCCGCAGATCGTCGTGAGCGGGCTGCCGACCGGCGGGCACGACGCCCGCAACATGGTGCTCGACGGGCGCGGCAATCTGTACGTCAACGTCGGCTCGACGTCGAACTCGTGTCAGCTCGAGGAGCGGAAGGCGCAGGTGAAGGGTGCCGATCCGTGCGTGGAGCTCGAGACGCGCGCCGGCATCTGGCGGTTCCGCGCCGACGTGCAGAATCAGGCGTTCACGCCGGGCGCGCGCTACGCCACCGGCCTGCGCAACGGGATGGGCTTCGCGATGAACCCCGCCGACGGCGCGCTGTACGCCGGCACGCACGGCCGCGACGGGCTCGCGCAGCAGTGGGGCCGCTCGAACGAGGAGGGCGCCGAGCTGCCCGCCGAGGAAGTCGTGCGCATCCAGCAGGGCACGGACGCCGGGTGGCCGTACTGTTACTACGACGGCCAGCAGAAGAAGCTCGTGCTCGCGCCGGAGTATGGCGGCGACGGGCGGGAGGTCGGCCGCTGCGCCGGGAAGGCGCAGCCGGTCGTCGCGTTCCCCGCGCACTGGGCGCCGATGTCGGCGCTGTTCTACACGGGGCGCACGTTCCCCGCGAAATATCGCAACGGAATGTTCATCGCGTTCCACGGCTCGTGGAATCGGGCCCCGCTGCCGCAGCAGGGCTATCGCGTCGCCTTCGCGCCGATGACGCGCAACGCCTTCAGCGGCGCGTACGAGACGTTCGCCGGCGAC
The DNA here is from genome assembly GCA_963843845.1 of uncultured Gemmatimonadaceae bacterium. Lineage (GTDB taxonomy): Bacteria > Gemmatimonadota > Gemmatimonadetes > Gemmatimonadales > Gemmatimonadaceae > Gemmatirosa. The sequence goes on from CAWJMB010000002.1 coordinate 1,614,866, forward strand.
TTCAACGCGCGCGAGGTCGTGAACGGCGCACGCGCCGACTACCGCCCGGTGGGGCTAGCCCAGGCGCCGGACGGCAGCATCTACGTGTCGGACGACACGAAGGGGCGCATCTGGAAGATCGTCTACACCGGCAACTAAATCGGACTCAGGATGTCGACACGACTTCAGCAACTCCACGCCGCCGGCCAGTCGATCTGGCTCGACTACATCGACCGCACGATGCTGTTCGACGGAGATCTCGAGCGGCGCATCCGCGACGACGCGCTCACCGGGATGACGTCGAACCCGTCCATCTTCGAGAAAGCGCTGGCCGAGGGCACGGCCTACGACGAACAGCTCGCCGGGATCGCGGCCGGGACGAAGGCGTGGACGGTGTTCGAGGCCATCGAGACGCGCGACGTGCAGCGCGCATGCGATCTGTTCCTGCCGGTCTACGAGGCGACCAACGGTGAGGACGGGTACGTGTCGATCGAGGTGTCGCCGGGTGTCGCGAACGACCCGCACGCGACCGCCGAGGAAGGGCGCGGGCTCTGGCGCACGGTCGCGCGACCGAATGTCATGATCAAGGTGCCGGGCACCGAGAGCGGCGCGAACGCCGTGCGCGAGCTGCTCACCGACGGCATCAACGTCAACGTGACACTGCTGTTCAGCGTCGACGCGCACCGTCGCGTGATGGAGGCGTACATCGCTGCGCTCGAGGCGCGCGCCGCCGCCGGCCAGCCGCTCGATCGTGTGGCGAGCGTCGCGAGCTTCTTCGTCAGCCGTGTGGACAGTGAGGTCGACAGGCGGCTCGACGCCGCGATGGCTTCGCTTCCCGACGATCGGAAGGCGCACGCGGCGGCGCTCAAGGGGAAGGCCGCGATCGCCAACGCCAAGCTCGCGTACAAGGCGTTCCAGGAGACGTTCTCGGGCCCCCGCTGGGCGGCGCTCGCGGCACGCGGCGCCCGCGTGCAGCGCCCGCTGTGGGCGAGCACGAGCACGAAGAACCCCGCGTACCGCGACGTGATGTACGTCGAGCAGCTCGTCGGTCCGGACACGGTGAACACGATGCCGCCGGCGACGCTCGACGCGTTCCGCGACCACGGTGAGACGGCGCGCACGGTGGACGCCGACGTCGACGCCGCGGAGCGGACGATGGCCGATCTCGCATCGTACGGCATCGACATGCGCGCCGTCACCGACAAGCTGCTCGTCGAGGGCATCGCGTCGTTCCAGAAGTCGTTCGACGGGCTGATCGGCGGACTCGAGACGAAGTTGGCGGCACTCGCAGCCCGGTAGGCGCCCGCCCATGCGCATCCGCCCGCTGCTCGCGCTCGTCGTGCTCGCCGGCACGCTCTACGCCGGCGCCCGGCCGGCCGGGCCGCTGCCGGCGCTGGGCCCGCTGCTCGACCCCGTGCATGGCCTCTGGTCCGCCACGTCGGGCGCCGCACCCACGCCGAAGGCTGGCGGCGCGGTGGTCCTCCCCGGCCTCGGCGACTCGGTCCGGGTGGTGTACGACTCGCGCGCCGTGCCGCACATCTTCGCCGCGCGCGAGGACGACGCCTACCGCGCGCTCGGCTACGTGGTCGCCCGCGACCGGCTCTTCCAGATGTTCGTGCAGACGCTCGCGGGGAGTGGGCGTCTCACCGAGATGGGCGGCGCGCGCGTGCTGGCGCTGGACCGTGAGACGCGCCGCCTCGGGCTGCCGTGGGCTGCCGACCGCAAACTCCGCGCGGCCGACACGACGAGCGCCGCGTGGCGTCACCTCGTCGCCTATGCCGACGGCGTGAACGCCTACGTGGACGCGATGCGCCCGAGCGACGTGCCGATGGAGTTCCGCCTGCTCGGCCTCACGCCGCCACGGTGGGCACCGATCAACTCCATGCACCTGCTGAACCGGATGGGGTACACGCTCGCCGACATCGACCCGGAGCTGGATCGGGCGATGGCAGCGGCGCGCGTCGGCGTCGCGGCGGCGGAGGCGCTGTTCCCGGTCGCGGAGCCGATCGTCGAGCCGATCCAGCCGAACGGCGTCGGCGCGCCGCGCTACGATTTTCACGCGCTCCCGCCGCCGGGCGAGCCGGACCCGGACGCCTCGAGCGTCGCGCGCCTCACGAGCGCCGCGTTTCCGAGCCGGATCGCGGCGCGCTTCGATCGCGCCTTCAGCGGCGAGCCGTCGACGATGGCGAGCAACAACTGGGCGGTGGCGCCGCGCCGCACCCGGAACGGCTTCGCCCTGCTCGCGGGCGACCCGCACCTCGAGCTCACGCTTCCGTCGATCTGGTACGAGGTCCACCTCGTCGTTCCCGGATCGCTCGACATCTACGGCGTGACGATTCCAGGGGCTCCCGGCGTCGTCATCGGCTTCAATCGCGACGTCGCGTGGACGTTCACGAACACCGGCGCCGACGTGATGGACTTCTGGGCCGAGCAGGTGGACGATCCGGCACGGCCCACGAAGTACATGCTCGATGGTGCGTGGCGCCCGCTCGAACGGCGCGTCGAGACCTACCGCGCGGCGACCGGCGGGACGCTCGCCACCGACACGATGTACTTCACGCACCGCGGGCCGCTGCAGCGTCGCGACGGCCGGTGGGTGTCGATGCGGTGGACCGTGCTCGAGCCATCCGACGAGATCGGCGCCTTCCAGGCAGCCGCGCACACGACGACGGCGGCCGAGTGGCAGGCGACCGTCGCGGCGACCTACTGGGCGCCTGCGCAGAACATGCTCGTCGCCGACCGCCGGGGCTCGATCACGATCCGCTCGACCGGCCACTTTCCCGTCCGCGCCGACGACGGCAGCGGGCTCACGGTTCGCGACGGTACGACTTCGGCGAGCGACTGGCGCGGCTACCTGCCCGTCGCGCAGTACCCGCAGTCGTTCGACCCGCCGCAAGGGTACCTCGCCTCGGCGAACCAGCAGCCGATCGACCCGCGCGCGACGACCGCGTACCTCGGCGGCAGCTACGATCCGTGGCGTGCGCTGCACATCAACCGCCTGCTGCGGGCGGACTCGCAGGTCACGCCCGACGCGATGCGCCGCTACCAGACCGATCCGGGGAGCGCACGCGCCGACTACTTCGTGCCGTATCTGCTGGGCGCGGCGCGACGTGCCCCGCCGGGGGTCGACGCGGCGCGCCTGAGGGAAGCCGCGCGACTGCTCGCCCAGTGGGACCGCCGCTACACGAAGGACGACACACGCGCCGTGCTGTTCGAGCAGGCGATGCGCGAACTCACCGTCCGCACCTGGGACGAGCTCGACGATCCGGCGGGGCGGCCGCGCCGGGCCGTCGGCGCGTTCGGCGAGCCGTCGACGGCGCCGCCGCGCGCGGTCAGCGCGTCGAGCGCGGTGCTCGCCGAGCTGCTGGCCGACTCGACGAGCGTGTGGTGGGACGTTCGGGCGACGGCGGACCGGGTCGAGCGTCGAGACGACGTGCTCGCGACGAGCCTCGCGGCCGCGCTCGACAGCGTGACGCGGAAGTTCGGCGCACCCGACGCGGGGGGCTGGACGTGGGGCCGCGTTCGACACGCGCAGATCCGTCACCTGCTGCAGCTCCCCGCCCTGAGCGCGCTCGATGTCGCCGTGCAGAGCGGACCGAGTACGCTCGCGCCCTCGAGTGGCAGCGGCACGCACGGGCCGAGCTGGCGCATGGTCGTCGAGCTCGGCCCCGAGGTCCGCGCGAGCACGATCTATCCGGGCGGCCAGTCGGGGAATCCGCTCAGCGCGCGGTACCGCGATCGTGTCGCGGCCTGGGCGGCCGGCGAGCTGGAGCCCGCGCTCGTGCCGAAGTCGGCGGCCGATCTGACGGCCGCGCAGACGACCGGCAGTCTCACCCTCGTTCCGCGCCGGTAGGCACCGACCATGCGATTCCTCGCACTCGTCGCTCTGGCCGTCGCGTTCGCCGCGGGCACGTGGCTCGTGGCGTGGTGGGCCGTTCCGGCGCTCGCGCTCGTCTGGGGGCTCGCGGCCGGGCGGATGCGCGGACACGCGTGGCGTGCCGCCGTCGCGGCCGCGGCGGCGTGGCTCGCGCTCCTGATCGTCGACGCGGCCGGGGGGCCGCTCCTCGCCCTCGGCACGCTGTTCGGTGCGGTCGCGAACGTGCCGTCGGCGGTGTTCTTCGCGCTCACGCTCCTGTTCCCCGGCGTGCTCGCGTGGAGTGCCGCGGCGCTCGGCGGAAGCGTGTGGCCGCGGGCGACGCCCGGCCAGCCCGAGCGCCGGTACGTCCCCGCGTCGCAGGTGCTCGGCGAGCGATAGTCGGCGCTGATTACCTTGGTGCGTCCTTCATTCACAGCGCCTTCCCGAACGTGTCGAAATTCCAGCCGCGCACCAAAGTCGTCGGTACGTTGGGCCCTGCCAGCTCGTCGCGTGAGACGATCCGTGCGCTGATCGAGGCCGGGCTCAACGTCGCCCGCATCAACTTCTCGCACGGCACACACGACCAGCACGCGGCGCGCATTCGCCTCGTCCGGGAGATCGCCACCGAGCTCGAATTGCCCGGTCGCGATCCTCGGCGACCTGCAGGGGCCGCGCATCCGGATCGGTGACCTCGAGATCCCGGTGCCGCTCGCGGTCGGGGAGGACGTCGTGCTGTATCCGGAGGGAGAGCCGGCGAGCACGACGACGCGCACCGCCCGACAGCTGCCGATCACGTACGAGGCGCTCGCCGACGACGTGAAGGAAGGGGACCGCATCCTCGTGGACGACGGCCTCATCGAGATGACCGTCGTCGAGGTGAACGGTCGCCGAGTGCACGCACGCGTCGTGCACGGCGGACCGGTGAAGAGCCACAAGGGGATGAACCTCCCGGGCGTGAACGTCTCCGCGCCGTCGATGACCGAGAAGGACTACGCCGACGCGCAGTTCGCAGTCGAGCAGGACATCGACTACCTCGCGCTGAGCTTCGTGCGGCGCGCGGACGACGTGCAGTCGCTGCGCGCGGTGCTGCCGAAGCACATGCTCATCGTCGCGAAGATCGAGAAGGACCAGGCGCTCGACAACATCGACGAGATCCTCCGCGCGTCCGACGGCGTCATGGTCGCGCGCGGCGACCTCGGCGTCGAGCTGCCGTTCGAGCGCGTGCCGCTCGCGCAGAAGCAGATCATCGACCTCGCGAAGACGCTGGGCCGGCCGGTGATCACGGCGACGCAGATGCTCGAGTCGATGATCGAGCACCCGCGCCCGACGCGCGCCGAGGCGAGCGACGTGGCGAACGCGATCCTCGACGGCACCGACGCGGTCATGCTCTCGGCGGAGACGGCGGCGGGGAAGTACCCGCTGCTCTCGGTGCAGGCCATGCAGCGCATCATCCGCGAGATCGAGGAGCATCCGACGCTGCTCCCGACGCTGCGCGAGGAGCGGCGCGCGCGCGGCGCGTTCGTCGCGACGGAGAATGCGATCGCCGCGGCGACGGTGGCCGCGGCGCGCCAGCTCAGCACGCCGCTCGTCTGCGTGTTCACGAAGAGCGGCTTCGCGGCGCGCGTGGTGGCGTCGCATCGCCCGCCGGTGCCCGATGCTCGCGCTCACCGATAGTCCGAAGACGATGCGCCAACTCGCGCTCGTCTGGGGCGTCGTTCCCGAGCTCGTGCCGCACCAGCACTCGTACGAGGAGATGATCGGCGTCGCGCTCGACGCGGCGGTGCGCCGCGAACTGGCCGTCCCCGGCGACCGCGTCGTCGTGACGGCAGGCGTTCCGTTCGACGAGCCGGGAACGACGAACACGATGAAGGTCGAAGTGGTGCCGCGTTAGGCATCACGAGGCGACGCTCGGCGATGCGGCTCACCTTTCTCGGTACCGGTACGAGCTTCGGCGTGCCGCAGATCGGCTGCGAGTGCGCCGTCTGCCGCTCGCCCGATCCGCGCGACCGGCGCACGCGCGTCGGCGCGCTCGTCGAGACCGACACCGGCGAGCGCCTCCTCGTCGACACTCCGACCGAGCTGCGCCTGCAGCTCATCGCCGCGGCCGTGTCGCGGATCGACGCGGTGCTCTACACGCACGACCACGCCGACCACACGCACGGCATCGACGACCTGCGCGCCTTCTCGGCGGCGAGCGGCACCCCCCTGCCCGTGTACGGCTCCGCGCAGACGATCGGGGCGCTCGCGCGGAAGTTCCCGTACATCTTCGACGAGTCGCTGAAGGCGCTGCCCGGGCACGTACAAGCCCGAGGCGCACGCCCACGCGCTCGCGCCGAACGTCGCCGTCGACGTCGTCGGCGTGCCGGTGACGCCGTTCGTCGTGCCGCACGGACACGCCGACGTGTTCGGCTATCGCATCGGCCCCCTCGGGTATGTGACCGACGCGAAGGCGGTGCCGGCGGCGGCGATCGACATCCTGCGCGGCGTGCGCGTCCTCGTCATCAACGCGCTCTTCCGGACACCGCATCCGACGCACCTCAGCATTCCCGAGGCGCTCGAGGTCGCGGAGCGCCGTGGGCGCCGAACGGACGTACATCACGCACCTGACGCACCGCTACTCGCACGCCGACCTCGAAGCCGACCTGCCACCCGACGTGCGCCCGGCCTACGACGGCCTGACCATCGACGTCTGATCTCGCATGAGTCTTTCGATCGACTACACGAACATGTTCCTCCCGAGCGCCGTCACCGACGCCGACTGGGCGGACGCCGCGGACCGCTTCCGGGACGCGCACGCGGGCGTGCGGGCGCGCTACGACCGCGGCGAGCTCGGATTCATCGACCTGCCCGACGACACGGCGCTCGCCGGCCGCACGCTCGACTACGCGGCGGCGGCCGGCGATCGGTGGGAGGACGTCGTCATCCTCGGCATCGGCGGCTCGGCGTTGGGCCCGATCGCGCTGCGCACGGCGCTCCGGCCGCACGCGTGGAACACGCTGACGCCGAGCCGAGCGCGGCGGGAGGCCCCGTCTCACGGTGCTCGACAACGTCGATCCGGAGACGATCGGCGCGGTGCTGGCGCGGCTCGATCTGCGAGCGCGCGCTGTTCGTCGTCATCTCGAAGTCGGGCGGCACGGCGGAGACGATGGCGCAGTACCTCATCGTCCGCGGACGTCTTGAACGCACACGTCGGCGACCGCGCGGCGCGAGCACCTCGTGTTCGTCACCGATCCGGCGAAGGGCTCGCTCCGACCGATCGCATCGCGGGAAGGGATCGCGGCCCTCGACATCCCGCCGAACGTCGGCGGACGCTTCAGTGTGCTGACCGCGGTGGGTGTGCTTCCTGCGGCGCTGACGGGGATGGATGCGCCCGCGCTGCTCGCCGGGGCGTCCGACATGCGCAGGCGCTGCGCGACCGACCGAGCTCGCGACGAATCCCGCCGGGACGTTCGCGCTGCTGCAGTGGCTCGCGCACGAGCGACACGGCAAGGGCATCCACGTCATGATGCCCTACGCCGACCCGCTGCGAGACTTCGCCGCCTGGTTCGTGCAGCTGTGGGCGGAATCGCTGGGCAAGGCGCGGCCGGACGGCACACACGTCGGTCCCACACCGCTCGCCGCGCTCGGCGCGACCGACCAGCACTCGCAGGTGCAGCTGTTCATGGAGGGCCCGGCGGACAAGACGATCACGTTCATCGAGGTCGTCGGCCGCACTGCGCTCGGACCGATCCCGCACCTGTACGCCGGACGTCCCCGACCTCGCGTACCTCGGCGGTCATGCGTTCGGCGAGCTGCTCGACGCCGAGCGGCGCGCGACGGCGGGAGCGCTCGCGCGGCGCGGACGGCCGAACATGACGATCTCGCTCGACGCGGCGGACGCGTGGCACGTGGGGTCGCTCATCTTCCTCTCGAGCTGGCGACCGCGTACGCCGGAGAGCTGTACGGTGTGAACGCCTTCGACCAGCCGGGCGTGGAGCTCGGCAAGCAGTTCACGTACGCGATCATGGGCCGCCCCGGGAGCGATGCCGCGCGCGCCGAGTGGGACGCGCTGCCGAAGCCTGACCCGCAGCGCGGCGAGTGTAGCGGGATTTCTCGTTCCCGGTTCGACCGTCATTCGCACGACACGCCTCGAGGGCACAGATGGCACAGCACGACGCGTCAGCGGCAGCGAGAGTACGTCGGCGGGTCCGTCACGGTCGAGAACGGGCGCGTCACCGTCGGCGACGCGCGGGCGCTTGCAGAGCGAAGCGTTCGACGCGCTCGTGCGCACAGGCCGTGTTCGGGACCGATGAGGAGAAGGAGCTCGCCCGCTGGATCGTCTGGGAGGTCGGGCAGGCGGTGGGCGTGCGGCCGGCGTCGATCCACGAGCTGTACATGGCGCGCGGGTCGCGGCGAAGTGAGCGGCTTCACCGTGCCGGCGATCAACGTGCGCGGCGCGTCGTACGACACGGCCCGCGCGATCTTCCGCACCGCCATCGCGCTCGACGCCGGCGCCTTCATCCTCGAGATCGCGCGTTCGGAGATCGCGTACACCGAGCAGCGCCCCGCCGAGTACGTGACCGTGATGCTGGGCGCCGCGCTCCGCGAGGGATTCCGGGGGCCGGTGTTCATCCAGGGCGACCACTTCCAGGTGAGCGCGAAGAAGTTCGCGGTCGACCCGGTGACGGAAGTCAACGCCGTGAAACAGCTCGCGCTCGAGGCGGTTCACGCGGGCTTCTACAACATCGATATCGATACGTCGACGCTCGTCGACCTGTCGTACGGATCGCTCGACGAGCAGCAGCGCCGCAACTACGAGACGGCCGCCGAGCTCACGAAGTACGTGCGCGAGATCGAGCCGGAGGGCGTGACGATCTCGGTCGGCGGCGAGATCGGCGAGGTCGGCACCGAGAACTCGACGCCGGAAGAGCTGCGGGCGTTCATGACCGGCTTCAACCAGGTGCTCGCCGAGATGGCGCCGGGCGTCGCCGGACTCTCGAAGATCAGCGTGCAGAGCGGCACGTCGCACGGCGGGATCGTGCTCGCCGACGGATCGATCGCCGACGTCGCCCTCGACCTCGAGACGCTGCGGCTGTTGGGCGAGATCGCGCGGAACGAGTACGGCATGTCCGGCGCGGTGCAGCACGGCGCGTCGACACTCCCCGACTCGGCGTTCAACGCGTTCCCGACGACGCGAGACCGCGGAGATCCACCTCGCGACGAACTTCCAGAACATGCTGTACGATCATCTGCCGGCGGCGCTGCGGCAGGAGATCTACGCGTGGCTGGACACGAACGCCGCAGGAGGAGCGCAAGGCGACGGACACGACGAGCAGTTCTACTACAAGACGCGCAAGAAGGCGCTCGGGCCCGTTCAAGCGAGCGCTTCTGGGACCTCGACGCCGCGGCGAAGGCGCGGATCGCCGCGTCCTACGACGCGAAGTTCACGTTCCTGTTCACCCAGCTCGCGATCGGCGGGACGCGCGGACGCCGTGTCGCGGTTCGTCACGATGCCCGAGCAGCATCGCCCGATGCCGACGAGCGGCCGCGCCGCGATCGACGCCGCGCCGGACGATGCCGACCTGAGCGACTGACGACGGTTGTCTCAGCGGACCGTTCCACACCCGGAGCCCGGCGACAAGACGCTCGCCGGGCTCTGGTCGTTCACCTACGCGGAACTGCTCGCGCGAGGCGCACACGACGTCAACAACGCGCTGAACGGAGCGATGATGAACGTGACGGTGGTGCAGGCGCGCGCACGCCCGGGCGCTGACGCCGGCGCGATCACCTCGTTCGCCGCGGCGGCGGGCGCACAGCTCGAGGACGTGGCCGCGCTCGTCGAGGCGATGCTGGCGCTCGGCCGGCCGCACCGCGGGAGCCTCGACGCCGCGACGATCGCGTGCCACACCGCGACGCTGCTGCGGCCGTCGACGGTGCATCGCGGGATCCGACTCACCGTCGACGGTGATCGGAGCGCGCCGGTGACCGCCGACCCCACCGCCGTCCGGCTCGCGATCGTCGCGGCGCTCCTCGCCGTCACGACGGCCGAGTTCGCTGGAACGGAAGGTGCGGACGCCCCCGGGGCTCCGACGTCGGCCGTTCGGTGTACGATTCTCCCCGACGACGCGTCGGCCGCGCACATTCTCTCTATCACGCCGCGCCGCGGCGCCGAGCTGTCGCTCGCCATCCGACGCGCGCTCTCGGCGGGCGGCGTCGCCGTCACGCATGACGATGAGGCGCTCCGGCTCGTCTTCCCGACGACCTGCGCCGCTTCCCTCTAGACCGACCGATTCCGGCACCTCGATGGCACCGAAGCACCCCAAGATCCTCATCGCCGACGACGACTCGAAGGCGCGCATCCCGCTCACCGCGATCCTCGAGTCCGAGGGCTACACGGTCGAGGCGGTCGACGATGGGCAGAAGGCGCTCGATCTGCTCGCCGACGGCTCGTTCGGCCTCGTGCTCGCCGACCTCAAGATGCCGAAGGTGAACGGGATCGAGCTGCTCCAGGCGATGCGCGAGCGCGGGATCGGCACCGAGTTCGTGATGATCACCGGCGAGGGTGGGACCGACGTCGCGATCCAGGCGATGCGCGATGGCGCCGCCGACTACATCGAGAAGCCGCTGAACGCCGAGCGGCTCAGCAAGCTCAAGGCGCAGATCCCGCGGCTGCTGGAAGGCTTCGCGCTGCAGGCGAAGAACCGCGAGCTCGAGACGAAGCTCGAAGGGCTCACGCATTACGGCGCGCTGATCGGCCAGAGTGAGGGGATGCGCGCCGTCTACGACATGATCGACCGCGTCGCGCCCTCCCTCGCGAGCGTGCTCATCCTCGGCGAGAGCGGAACGGGCAAGGAGCTCGTCGCCGACGCGATCCACAAGAAGAGCGATCGCGCCAAGGGCCCGTTCTACGCGCTCAACTGCGCCGCGCTGCCGAAGGAGATCCTCGAGAACCTCCTGTTCGGCCACGAGAAGGGCGCGTTCACGGGCTCGACGAACGAGAAGGCCGGCGCGTTCGAGGAGGCGTCTGGCGGCACGATCTTCCTCGACGAAGTCGCGGAGATGGCGCCCGACATCCAGGTCAAGCTGCTGCGGTCGCTCGAGACGCGAACCGTGCGGCGACTCGGCGGGAAGCGCGAGATTCCGGTCGACATCCGCATCGTCGCTGCGACGAACAAGGATCTGCAGAAGGCGATCAGCGAGAACGAGCTGCGCGAGGATCTCTACTACCGACTCGCCGTCGTCGAGGTCGACCTGCCGCCGCTGCGCGACCGCGGCAGCGACGTGCAACTCATCGCGCGCGAGTTCCTCGCGCGATTCGCGCGCGACAACGGCAAGAAGGTCGACGGCTTCGACGACGCGGCGATGCAGTGGATCAATGCCTACTACGTGGCCGGGCAACGTTCGCGAGCTGCGCAACGCGGTCGAGAAGGCTGTCATCCTCGCGCGCGGCGCCAAGGTCACGCTCGACGACATCACGTCGCGCCGCCACCGGGCGTTCATCGCCGAGGCGAGCGGCCCGATCACGGTGCCCGTCGGGTCGACGCTCGCGGAAGCGCGGAAGCACCTCGTGCTGCGCAACTTCGCGGCGAGCGGCGGCGACCTGGCCCAGACGGCGAAGACGAGCGGTATGACCGTCGCCGACGTGCGCGCGGAGCTGCTCGCGATGATCGAGCGACGCACCGGCGACTGCGACCGACTCGACCGAGGCGATCGACACTGCCGGACGCGACGGCGGCCGACGGTGCCGCCCCGCCTGCGAGCCGAGACGCGTCGCCGAGCGATCAGCCGCCACCCGTCGTGCTGCCGCCGAACGTCGCGTCGCCGGTCGGCAAGCCCTCGAAATCGCCGGCGACGGCACGAAGGGACGAAAGTCGGGCTGAAAGTCGACGGGCTGAGGGCTGCCGCGCACGACACATGCTTGGCATCTTCGCGCGCGAGGTCATACGCGGCAGTTCGTGAGACGCGGTCCCTCTGGAGAGCCTGGCATGCGCGACGACGAGTTCGACGACGAGCCGTACCTGATCATCGAGAAGAACAACGGGAGCGTCGGCTCCTTCCTGGTCGGCGTGGCGATCGGCGCCGGGGTGGCGCTGCTGCTCGCGCCGCAAGACCGGCGAGGAGACGCGCGCCGACATCGCGCGGCAGGCGCGGCAGGCGCGCGACCGCGCACGCGATTTCGCTGACGACGTCGGCGACACCGTGACCACCCGCATCAGCAGCGCGCGCGACGCCGTGAGCGATCGCGTCGACCGCGCGCGTCAGGCCGTCGACCTCAAGCGCCGGCAGGTCGAGCGCGCGGTCGAGGCGGGTCGCGCCGCGGCGCACCAGGCGCGCGAGGATCTGGAGCGGCGGATCGCACAGACCAAGGCGGCCTACCAGGCCGGCACGAGCGCGGCGCTCGACACGCTCGACGCCGGAGCGGCCGGAGCGGCGCTCACCGACCCGTTCGCGGACCACGCCTCGGGTGATGAAGGGAGTGTGGGCGGCTCGGGAGTGGTCGGCGCGGTCTGACGCGCCCGCCGTCGCCACGCTGACTCCTCCACTGGTTCCCGAGCGCCGCCGCGTCCGTCCGGCGCTCGGCCGCGCGGGGTGGATGCTTCGCGACTACGCGAAGCGCGTGTACGACAACTCCGGCGAGGACAACATCTTCTTCCTCGCCGGCGGGCTGGCGTTCAACATCCTGCTCGCGGTCGTGCCGTTCGCGCTGTTGCTGCTGACGGGACTCGCGTCGCTCCTCCACCAGTCCGCCGAGGCCTCGACGCAGACGATCTCGGCGCTCGTCGATCGACTGCTGCCGGGGAATCTCGCCGGCCAGAACGATCTGCTGTCGGGAATCATCGCCGACGCCGTTCGCACCCGCGGCAAGATCGGGGTCATCAGCGCGATCACGTTCGTCTGGTTCTCGACACGGCTGTTCGGGTCGCTGCGCTCGGTGCTCGCGGACGTCTTCGACATCGAGCAGGAGCGGGGCATCCTCGCTGGCAAGCTGTTCGACATCCAGATCACGATCGTGTCCACGATCCTGCTCGTGATCTACACGGCGCTGAACGCCTACCTCGCGATCGCGACCTCGCGCGGCGTGCAGGTGCTCCAGCGACTCGGCGTGCGCGCCGACGTCATGGGTGGGCTCGAATACTGGTCGGGGCGCGCGCTCGCGTTCGCGTTCATCGCCGCGATGTTCTACGGGCTGTACAAGTACCTGCCGATCCGCAGAGTGCGATGGCAGACGGCGCTGCTCGCCGCGATGTTCACCGGCGCGATGCTCGAGCTCGCGAAGGCGGCGTTCGCCTACTACATCGCGCGCTTCGATCCGGGATCGCTGTACACGGGGACGCTCGCCGCGTTCGTGATCCTCGTCGTCTGGGTGTACTACGCCGCGCTCATCTTCATCCTCGGCGGCGAGGTCGCGCAGGTGTACGAGCTGCGGCGTGTGCGGCGGCGCCAGCGCGTTCTCCTCGAAGACTGAGCGCGACGTGCGATGGCGTGAAGGTTGCCAATGCTAGCAGCACACCCTCTAGGAGGCATCTGTGCGCAAGACCATTCTCGCCATCGCCTGTGTCGCCGCGCTCGGCGCGTGTAAGAAGACGGGAGCCGGGGAGTACGAAGTCGAGAAGCCGGTCGTCGGCACGCAGACGGACACGATCCACACCCCGACCGTCGACGTCGGGACCAAGGTCGACACGATCAGCACACCGACGGTCGAGATGAAGAAGACCGAGGTGAAGGTGCCGACGGTCGACGTGAAGCGCCCCTGAGCCTCCGCGTGCGGCGCCGCTACGTTGCGCCGCATGACGAACGTTCAATCCGCTGCGATCGATCTCCGCAGCGACACTGTCACGAAGCCGACTTCGGCGATGCGCCATGCCATGGCGAACGCCGAGGTCGGCGACGACGTGCTCGACGGCGACCCGACCGTCAGGCGGCTCGAGGCGCGCGTGTGCGAGCTGTTGGGCACGCAGCGCGCGCTGTTCTTCCCGACGGGCACTATGGCGAACCAGGCCGCGCTGTGGCTCCTCGCGCGGCGCGGCACGGACTTCTTCGTCGACCCGACGAGCCACATCGTCGAGACCGAGCACGCGGCCGCGGCCGCGCTCGTCGGTATCCAGGTGCGCGCGGTCGTGCCGAGACCAGGCACACGCCGGTTCGACGCGGAGGCGCTCGCCGAGGCCGCGGCCGTACACGCGCACCGCGCGAGCCTCGTCTGCGTCGAGAACACGCACAACGGTGCCGGCGGCTCGGCGCTCTCGGCCGCCGAGTTCGATGCGATCGCGGCGGTCGCGCGTACGCACCGACTCCCCGTGCACCTCGACGGCGCGCGCTTGTGGAATGCGGCCGCCGCCACCGGCGATAGCGAAGCGCGCCTCGCGACGGGCGCCGATACGGTGATGGTGTCGTTCTCGAAGGGGCTCGGCGCGCCGGTCGGCGCGGCGCTGACCGGATCCTCTGCCGCCATGGAGGACGCCACCGTCGTGCGACGACGGCTCGGTGGCGCGATGCGGCAGTCGGGCGTGCTCGCGGCGGCGGCGTTGCACGCGATCGAGCACCACCGGGAACGGCTCGTCGAGGACCACGCGAACGCGCGACTCCTCGGCGGCCTCGTCGACGGTGCCGGCGGGGCCCGCGTCGTGCCACCCGATACGAACATCGTCATGATCGACCTGCCACGGCCGGACGCCGGCGCCGTCGCGGCGCGGCTGGCGGCGGTCGGCGTTCGGGTCGCGGTGTGGACGCCGACCCGGCTGCGCGCCGTGACCCATCTCGACGTCGGAACGACCGACGTGCGGTCGGCGGCGGCGCAGATCGCCCGCGTGCTCGAAGCCGCGGGCTCGGGCCGCGCAGAGCACGTTGATTCGCCGGGCCGATCGCGGTAACTTCACTGTGCTCCAGGTCCCGGAGGGCGTGAGCCCGCTAATCCGGTCAGGACCCCGCAGGTAGCAGCCGCGTGTGGTGTCTCACGTAGCTCCGTCAGACCTGGAGTATCCGGCCGGCCGCCGACCCGCGAGGGTGGCGCCGGCCGGTTCGCGTCTCCGGTATATTGGGACGACGCGCGTCGAGCGGTGCTCCGCGCCCCACCTCGCATCTCGTCACGGTTTCATGGCTCTCGCCCTCGCGCGCAAGTACCGGCCGAAGTCATTCGCCGAGGTCGCCGTGCAGTCGCACGTGTCGAACACGCTGAAAGGGGCGATCGCGCGCGGGCGCGTCGCGCACGGCTACCTGCTGTGCGGCCCGCGCGGCACCGGCAAGACGACGCTCGCCCGCGTGCTCGCGATGGCGCTCAACTGCGAGGTGCGCGGCGCCAGAGCGGACGGCGAGCCGTGTGGCGAGTGCGCGAGCTGTCGCCGCATCTGGAGCGGCGCGTCGAGCCTCGACGTCGTCGAGATCGACGCGGCCAGCAACCGCAGCGTCGACGACGCGCGCGACCTGCGCGAGCGCGCCATGTACGCGCCGACCGGCGACGACCGCTACAAGGTGTACATCGTCGACGAGGCGCACATGCTCACGCGCGAGGCGTGGAACGCGCTGCTCAAGGTGCTCGAGGAGCCGCCGCCGCGCGTCGTGTTCGTGTTCGCGACGACCGAGCCGCAGAAGATCGCGCAGACCGCGGCGCCCATCCTCAGTCGGCTGCAGCGCTTCGACCTCAAGCGCATCGGGCCGGCGGAGATCCGCGAGCGGCTCGCCGCGGTGCTCACGACCGAGAACGTGCCGTTCGAGAGCGAAGCGTTGGGGATGATCGCCCGCGCGGCGGACGGCGGACTGCGCGACGCGCTCTCCCTCACCGACCAGGTGCTGTCGTTAGGCGCCGACGCCCAGGTCACCGCGGAGCGCGTCGTCGAGGCGCTGGGGCTCGTGCCGGAAGACGAGTATCTCGCGATCGTCGACCTCATCGCGGAGCGGCGGGCGCGGCGACGTGTTCGGGGCCGTGGCCCGCCTCGCGGACGAGGGGGTCGACTTCGCCCTGTTCCTCACCGGGCTGGGCGACGTGTTGCGCGCGCATGCTCGCCGTGGCGCTGGGCGGCGCGCCGCCGGACGCGAGCGAGCGGCTGCGCGCCGGCGCTCGACGCGCGGCGCGATACGATCGCCTCGGCGATCTCCTGCGCATGCTGCAGCTGCTCGTCGAGCTCGAGCCGCGCTTTCGCAAGAGCGGGCAGCAGCGACTCCTGCTCGAGACGCTGCTCGTTCGCTTCGCGCTCATGGACCGCGCGGTCGACCTCGAGTCCGTGCTGCGCGAGCTGGGGGGCGAGTCGCGCGGTGCGGCAGTGCGCCGCGGGCGGGGCCGCCGCGTCGCCGGCGAGCGAGCGCACGCCGCGCTCCGTGCCGGTCGCACGCGACGCCGTGCCGACCCGCGCGGCGCCGACGAGTCCGGCCCCGCGGGCCGTCGCGCCGGCGCGCGACTGGGCGCCCCTGGAGACGCCCGAGCGACCTCGCGGCGCCCCGATCGACCGGTCGATCGGGCGCCTCGGCGACCGCCGTGCTCGATCGACCGGTCGTCGACGTGGCCGTGCTCGCCGAGCGCTGGGAGGAGGTGGTCGACCGCGCGCGCGCGACGCGCCCGCTCGTCGCCTCGGCGCTCGCCGCGTCGATTCCCATGGCGCTCTCGGCGACCGGCGTCGTCACGATCGAGCTGCAGGACGCCGATCAACTGCTGCCGCTCGAGAACCGGGCGGACGAGGTCCTCGCGGCGGTCCGCGCCGTCGTGCCCTCGGCGTCGCGCGTCGTCGTCCGTGCGCCGGCGCAGGCCGCGCCGGTCGAGCGGCTGACCACCGAACGGTGCGCGCCGAGCGCCTCGCCTCGCTCACCCGACGCGACCCGACGCTGGGCGCGGCGATCGAGACGCTCGACCTCGAGATCCTCGACGGCGAGTAGCCCGATTAGCTTTCGCGCATGGACATCATGAAGCTGATGCAGCAAGCGCAGGAGATGCAGGGGCGCTTGCAGCAAATGCAGGACGAGCTCGCGCAGCAGACCGTCACCGGCACGGCGGGGGGCGGCATGGTCACCGTCGAGGCGGACGGGCAGGGAACCGTGCGGCGCGTCAAGATCGACCCGAGCGTCGTCGTCCCCGACGACGTCGAGATGCTCGAGGACCTCGTCATCGTGGCCGTGGCCGATGCGCAGCGACGGGCGGCCGAGCTCCAGCAATCGCAGATGGGCGGAGCTCACCGGCGGGTTGGATCTGCCGTTCAGGCTTCCGTTCTGATTTCCCGCGGTCGTAGCTCGTGTCCGCGATCGACGATCTGGCCACCGAGCTGTCGAAGCTCCCGGGCATCGGCCGCAAGACGGCGCTGCGCCTCACGTATTATCTGCTGAAGCAGCGACCCGAGCAGGGCCGCCGCCTCGCCGACGCGCTCACGACGCTCGCCGAGCGGGTGCGCCCGTGCGCGCGCTGCTTCAACCTCACTGAAGACGAGCTGTGCGCCGTCTGCCGCGACCCGCGCCGTGACGCCGACGCAGATCTGCGCGGTCGAAGAGGCGTCCGACATCGGCGCGATCGAGCGAGCGGGTGAGTATCGCGGGCTCTACCACGTGCTGGGCGGACGCCTGTCCCCCCTCGACGGCGTCACGCCCGACGACCTCACGATCGCGCAGCTCGTCGATCGGGCGGGGCGCGATGGCGTGCGCGAGGTGATCCTCGCGACGAATCCGAGCATGGAGGGGGAGGCGACCGCGCTGTTCGTACAGCGTGCAGCTCTCGGCGGCGAGCCACGGGATCGCCGTGACGCGCATCGCGCGCGGACTGCCCGTCGGCGGTGATCTCGAGTACGCCGACGGCGTGACGATCGCGCAGGCGCTCTCGGCGCGGCGGGAGATGGCGTGATGCGACGCCGCGGTCAGGTCGCGGCCGGGTTCGTCGCAGGAGTGGTCGTCGGCGCGGCGGCGTGGGTGCGCGTCGTGGCGCAGAGCCGCCGCGGGTTGTTCAGCCGCCACCCCGTGCGCCGGTTCGCGGCCATTAGTTACCTCGGCGCCCATCCGAGCGTAGATACGGTGCGGCTGCTGAAGGATTACATCGCCTGGGAGCCGCGTCCTCTCCTCCGGCGGCGAGCGCGGCGCGTGCTGCGCGGCGCCGAGCGGACGGTCGAGGCGCAGCAGTCCGGACCCTAGTAGACCCACGCATGGCGGCAGGCGCGGCGAGCTGGTCGTTCACCGAGGACGACTTCCGACGCGATCACGACGTCGCTCCAACGATTCCTCTACGATAGCAACGCGCGCTGCGCGCTGCTCGTCGACCGCAGCGGGCAGCTCGTCGCGACGGTCGGCGAGGCGCCGACGTTCGATGCCACCGCGTTCGCGTCGCTCACCGCCGCGGACTTCAGCGCGAACGACCAGCTCGCGCGGCTGATCGGCGAAGACGACTTCACACGCTCTTTCACCAGGGCGAGCGGAGTCGATGTACCTCGCCGACGTCGCGCGCCGCATCATCCTCGTCGTGCTGTTCGACAACCGCACGACGCTGGGCCTCGTCCGACTGAAGATGCAGCGATGCGGTCGAGCGAGCTGACGACCGCTGTTCGACGGCGTGTTCGCGCCCGGCGGTGGGGACGGCGTCGCGACGTCGCTCTCGCACGCGTAGGCATCGCCCACGGCGACCTGCTCGCCGGCGCGGACGACGAGATCGACCGCCTGTTCCAGTAGGAGCCGACGCGATGTCGATGATCAACTACGCCTCGCGCGAGATCAACTGCAAGATCGTGTATTACGGTCCGGGCCTCGGCGGCAAGACGACGAATCTCGAGCACGTGTACGGCAAGGTGCAGCCCCGACACCCGCGGCAAGCTCATCTCGCTCGCGACGGAGACCGAGCGCACGCTGTTCTTCGACTTCCTGCCGGTCGACCTCGGCACCATCCGCGGCTTCAAGACGCGCTTCCACCTCTACACGGTGCCCGGCCAGGTGTACTACAACGCCAGCCGCAAGCTCATCCTGAAGGGCGTCGACGGCATCGTGTTCGTCGCCGACTCGCAGGTCGAGCGCATGGAGGCGAATCAGGAGTCGATGCAGAACCTGTACGACAACATGGCGGAGTACGGGTACGACCTGACGCGCATGCCGTTCGTCGTGCAGTACAACAAGCGTGACCTGCCGAACGCCGCGCCGGTGAGCGAGCTGCAGGACGTGCTCAATCCCGGATGGGAGGTCGAAGACCCGGCGCGTCGCCGCCCGTTGCCGAACCCGTTCCGCGCGAGCGAGAAGCTCGTCGAGCGACTGCCGAGCGGCGAATGGTTGGAGCGCGTGCCGTGCGTTCGAGGCGGTCGCCGTCGACTGGCGACGGCGTGTTCGACACGCTGAAGGCGATCTCGAAGCTCGTCATCAGCTCGCTCGGCTGACGCGATTCGCGTGGCGGGTGCGTCTCGCGCGCCCTGCCGTCGTCGAGCGACGAGGTCTATCTTGCCGCGGTGAACCTCCCGAACGCGATCACTGTCGGACGCATCGCCGTCGACGCCGCTCATCGCGGTGCTTCCGTTCGTGGGGCAACCCGGCGCGAGACTCGCGGCGTTCGTGCTGTTCCTCATCGCGGCGGTCACCGACTACTGGGACGGGCACATCGCGCGCTCGCGCGGCCTGGTGACCGACCTCGGCCGGATGCTCGATCCGCTCGCCGACAAGCTGTTGCTGCTCGGCACGCTCGTGCCGATGTATTTCATGCAGCGCGGTGATCTGCTCGCGCAGCCCGCCGCGATCGCAGGCGGCGACGCGCGCGACTTCCGCTTCCTGACGCCCTTCGGCGTCGCCGGACTGCCGGTCTGGGTGCTCGTCGTCGTCCTCGGACGCGAGCTGTTCATGACCCTGTTCCGCCAGCTCGCGGCACGCCGCGGCACCGTGATCGCCGCGATCGGGCCGGCAAAGTGGAAGACGGCCTTCCAGAGCATCTGGGTCGGCTCCGCGTACGCGTGGTTCTTCGCGGCGACCCTGGGCGAGCGTGAAGGGTGGCTGCGCGGCGCGCCGACGACGACGTGGATGGGCGCCTTCACCACGTTGAACGGCGTCGTCGGCTCGGTCGCGATGGTGGGCGCCGTCGTCCTCACGCTCTACTCGCTCTACCTGTATCTGCGCCGCTACGCGGGCGTGCTGGCGAAAGCATCGCCCGAGCGTGCGTAGCCCGCGACGGATCGGGGCACCGGCATGAACATCGAGATCGTCACGATCGGCGACGAGCTGCTGTTGGGCTACACGATCGACACGAACGGCGCGCACCTCGCGCGCGAGCTGGCCGCGATCGGTGTCGAAGTCGTCCGACGCACCTCCGTACGCGACGACGCCGGCGAGATCGCGAGCGTGGTACGCGATGCGCTCGAGCGCACCGGCGCCGTCATCACCACTGGCGGACTCGGCCCCACGTCCGACGACATGACGAAGCCCAGCATCGCGGCGCTGTTCGGTCGCGAGCTGCGAGTCGACGAGGGGCTGCTCACACAGCTCGAGGCGCGGTGGCGCGCGCGGTTCGACCGACCGCTGCCGGCGTCCAACCTTCAGCAGGTCGCGATCCCCGACGGCGCGACGGTGCTGCCGAACGCGCACGGCTCCGCGCCGGGCATCTGGATCGAGGACGAGCGCGGCCGCTGGGTCGCGATGCTGCCCGGCGTCCCGCGCGAGATGCGCGGCATGCTCGCGGACGCGTTGATGCCGCGGCTCCGCGAGCGCCTGAGCGCCGCCGGCGGGGTGCCGAAGGTCGTGCGCTCGCGCACGCTGCGCACCACCGCGATCGCCGAGAGCGCGCTCGCCGATCGGCTCGGCGACGTGGCGCCCGCCCTCGGAGGGCTCACGCTCGCCTTTCTCCCAGGGCAGGAGGGGGTCGACCTGCGGCTGACGGCCCGCGGCATGACGGCCGACGACGCGGACGCCGCGCTCGCCCACGGGCTGGCGCTCCTTCGCGATCGGATCGGGACCCACGTCTACGGCGAAGGCAGCGTCGACCTCGCGAGCGTCGTGCTCGACCGCTGCCGCGCGGCGAACCAGACGATCGCGACGGCGGAGAGCTGCACAGGTGGCCTGTTGGGCGCCCGCCTCACCGCGATCGCGGGTTCGAGCGACGTCGTCTTGGGCGGCGTCATCGCGTACGCCAACGAGGTCAAGATCGACCAGCTGGGGGTCGCGGAGCACGACCTCGCGACGGCCGGCGCCGTCAGCGAGCCAGTCGCTCGGCAGATGGCGCGCGGCGCGCGCGAGCGGTTCGGCGCGACCATCGCGATCGCGATCACCGGCGTCGCCGGGCCGGGCGGTGGGTCGCTGGAGAAGCCCGTTGGCACCGTATGGATCGCCGTCGACGCCGAGGGGCGTGAGCCGGTCGCGCACCGATCCGTCTTCATCGGCGACCGCTCCGAGATCCGCTACCGTTCGGCGCAGTTCGCGCTCGAGCTCGTACGCCGTTTGCTCGAGACGGCGGTGACGTAGGCGTCCGCTCGGCGACCCGCCGTGCGCGCGACCCCCGACCAGACCGTTAGCTTTTTCGTATGACATCCCCGAACACGAACGAGAGCACCGAGCGTCCGCGCGCCACCGATACGACTGCCGACCCGACCGCGAACTCGACGACCCAGGGGGACGGCTCGGAAACCGCCGCCCGGACCGGCGACGACGACGCGTCGGTCGCCGGCGGCGTCATCTCGGGCGACGATACCCAGCGGCAGCTCGCCGAGCAGCAGGACAGGTACCTGCGTCTCGCTGCGGAGTACGACAACCATCGACGTCGCTCGGTCAAGGAGCGGCAGGAAGCTGGCTCGCGCGCGCAGGCCGAGCTCGTGCGACACATCATCGACGCGATCGACGACCTCGGTCGGTTCGCGCACGTCGATCCTGCGTCGGCAGACGGTGTGACGATCGTGCAGGGCGTCGAGATGGTCGAGAAGAAGCTGCTCAAGTCGCTGAGCAGCGCCGGCCTCGAGATTCTCGACCCGGTCGGCGAGGCGTTCGACCCGGCCCGCCACGAGGCTGTCGCGACCGAGCCCGCGGCGACGAAGGCCGACGATCATCACGTGGCGCGCGTCTATCAGCGCGGCTACGTGTTCGGCGGCCAGCTGCTGCGCCCCGCCCGCGTCGTCGTCAAGCAGTGCAACGGCTGACTCTCGACACGCGCACATGGCGACCGGGAAAGATTACTACGCCGTGCTGGGCGTCTCGCAAACGGCCACGCAAGACGAGATCAAGAAGAGCTATCGTCGGCTCGCGAAGCAGTACCATCCCGACGCGAACAACAACGATCCGAAAGCCGCCGAGCGCTTCAAGGAGATCTCGGAGGCGTACGGCGTCGTCGGCGACGCGGACAAGCGCAAGCAGTACGACGACATGCGTCGGCTCGGCGCGATGGGCGGGTTCGCGCAGGGGGGGTATCCGGGAGGGTTTTCGGGTGGCTTCAGCGGAGGGCGGCCGGGGGCGGGCCGCGCGGGCGGATCGCCGAACGCCGGTGCGCCGGGCGGAAACTTCGACTTCTCGCAGTTCGATGCCGGCGGCATTGGCGGCATCGGCGGAATCGGCGACATCTTCAGCAGCATCTTCGGCAGTACGCGCGGTGGCCCGTCGCGGAACGCCCCGGCCGAAGGCCAGACAGTCGAACTGACCGTCGCCGTACCGTTCCGCCGTGCCGCGTTAGGCGGCAAGGTCGACGTGGAGATCGACGTCATCGAGGAGTGTCAGACGTGCCACGGCAACGGCGCCGCGCCCGGTGCGACGCTGAAGAGCTGCCCGGAGTGCGGCGGGCGCGGTACGATCTCGTTCGGGCAGGGCGGCTTCGCGGTGCAGCGCCCATGTCCGATGTGCCTCGGACGCGGGCAGATTCCGAGCGAGCCATGCCCGACGTGCCGCGGCTCCGGCGAAGTCCGCACGCGCAAGACGGTGCGCATCACGGTGCCGGAAGGCACGGACACGGGATCGCGCGTGCGATTGAAAGGGCAGGGCGGACGTGGCGCGCACGGCGGCCCGCCGGGCGATCTGCTGATCACGTTCAACGTCGAGCCCGACAAGTTCTACAAGCGCGACGGGCTCGATCTGATCGCGCCCATCCCGGTCAACATCGCGCAGGCGACGTTAGGCACCAGGGTGACGATCCGCACCCTCGACGGCACGAAGCTCCAGGTGCGGGTGCCGGCGGGGATCCAGCCAGGCAAGCGCATCCGCGTGCCCGGAAGGGGAATCGCGAAGGGCGACAAGCGGGGCGACCTCCTCGTCGCACCGGCGATCGCGGTCCCGCAGCAGCTCACCGAGGAGCAGGAGCGCCTGATGAAGGAGTTCGCAGCTGCTGCCGATCTGAAGTACTGAGCGCGCGGTCAGGCGGCGAGCACCGGCAGCGTCGCGCGGGTGCCTACCGCCTGCTCGATGATCGCTCCGCCGAGCACGGCGTCGCCGTCGTAGAGGACGAGCGACTGCCCGGGCGTGATGGCGGCGACGGCCTCGTCGAGCGCGAGCTCGATCTCGTCGCCGTCGCGCCGGATCAACTCGGCGCGGACGGCTCGTGCGCGATGGCGCACCTGCACCTCGAGCGCGCGACCGACAGCCGGCGGGTCGACGAGCCAGTTCACGCCGCGCGCGATCACGCCGCGGCCCAACAGCTCGTCGCGCGGGCCGATCACGACCGCACGCTGCGAGGGTCGGATCGCGACCACGTACATCGGCTCGGCGAAGCCACCGGGCAGCCCGCGGCGCTGGCCGATCGTGAAGCGCGCGTGGCCGTCGTGCTCGCCCACGACGCGGCCATCGCTCAGCACGAGCGGCCCGCGCGCCAGCGACGGGGCTTCGGCGCCGAGCCGCGAGCGGATGATCTTCGTGTGGTCGCCGTCGGGAACGAAGCAGATGTCCTGACTCTCCACCTTCTCCGCGATCACTTCGAGGCCGAGCTGGTGCGCGACGGCGCGCGTCTCGGCCTTCGTCTGATGACCGACGGGGAGCAGCATCCGCCGGACGACGGCGCGATCGATCCCCCACAGGAAGTAACTCTGGTCCTTCGCGCGATCGAGCCCGCGGTGCAGCGCGCCCTCGGCGACGCGCGCGTAGTGCCCCGTCGCGATCCACGGCGCGTCGATCTGCTCGGCGGTGCGAAGGAGGTCGCGGAACTTCGTGAACGTGTTGCAGCGCACGCACGGAATCGGCGTGCGGCCGCGCGCGTACTCCGCGACGAAGTCGTCGACGACGTCGCGACCGAAGCTGCTCTCGAGGTTCAGCACGTAGTGCGGCACGCCGAGCTGCACGCAGACGCGACGCGCGTCGTTGATCGAGTCGAGCGAACAGCACGGCCGATCAGGCACGTCCTCGCCGTAGCAGAACAGCTTCATCGTGACGCCGACGACGTCGTAGCCCTGCTCGACGAGCAGCGCCGCCGCGACGGACGAGTCGACGCCGCCACTCATCGCGACGAGCACACGCTCGCTCCTCGCCGTCGTCCGGGTCGCCACGGTCGTCACCAGCTCGGCGCCGCAGCCCGCGCCCGAGCCTTCTCGACGAGCGTCGGGAGCAGCGTCGCCACCCGCTCGAGCTGGTCGGCCGTCGTCAGGCAGCCGATGCTGAGCCGGATCGCCGACGCCGCGAGGTCGGGCGCGACGCCCATCGCGCTCAGTACGTGCGACGGCGCCTGATTGCCGCTCTGACACGCCGAGCCCCCGGAGGCGGCGATGCCGCGCAGGTCGAGCGCCATGAGCAGCGATTCGCCGTCCACCCCGGGAACCGAGACATTCACGACGTGCGGCGCGCGCGGAGCTCCGCGGCCGTGAATCACCGCGTCAGGAATGCGCGCGATGATCTGCCCCTCGAGCTGCTCGCGCAGGGCGCCGAGCCGCGCACACTCCGCGTCACGCTCGGCGAGCGTCAGCTCGGCGGCGACGGCCATGCCGACGGCGGCGGCGACGTTCTCGGTTCCCGGACGGCGTCCCCGGTCCTGCGAGCCGCCGTGCATCAGCGGCTCGAGCGCGACCCCGCGGCGAATGAACATGGCGCCGATCCCTTTCGGCGCACCGATCTTGTGGCCCGAGAGTGTCAGCGTATCGACAGGCAACGTGCGCACGTCGATCGCGACCTTCCCGAACGCCTGCACGGCGTCGGTGTGGAACGACGCGCCGTGCGCCTTCACTTGCTCGACGAGCGCCGGGACCGGCTGCACGACGCCCGTCTCGTTGTTGACCCACATCACCGAACAGACCGCCACGTGCGCGTCCAGCGCCCGTGCGAACGCGGATGCGTCGACGATGCCGTCGCCCGTCACCGCGACGATGCGTGGGTCGGCGCCCTCCCGCGCGGCTTGCTGCACGGCTGCGAGCACCGCCTTGTGCTCGATCGGCGTCGTCACGATCGCATTCCGGCCGCTCGCGCGGGCGGCACGCCAGGCGCCCAGGACCGCGAAGTTGTCACCCTCCGTGCCGCCGGAGGTGAAGCACAGTTCGTCAGCGCGGGCGCCGAGGCAGGCCGCGAGGCGGTCACGTGCCTCGTCGAGGGCGGCGCGCGCGTCACGCCCCCAGCGGTGCGTGCTCGACGGGTTGCCGAACCGCGGGCCGTGGAACGGCTCCATCGCAGCGCGGACCTCCGCTCGCACGGGTGTCGTGGCGGCGTGATCGAGGTAGATCGGATCGACGGACATGTCCGAAATGTATCGCGAGCGGGTAAATCTCATCCAGCATGTATTCCACCTGCCTGTTCTGTCAGCATCCGCTCGGCCGCAACGAAGTCCTCGAGCACTTCCCCGTCGGGCGGCGCTTGGCGTACGACGCGGCGCGTGGCCGCCTCTGGGTCGTCTGCCGAAAGTGCGAGCGGTGGAACCTGACGCCGCTCGACAGCCGCTGGGAGGCGATCGAGGACGCAGAGCGGCTGTTTCGTGGGACTCGGCTGCGAGCGTCGACCGACCAGGTCGGGCTCGCGCGGTTGCGCGAGGGGCTCGAGCTCGTTCGGATCGGTGAACCGCTGCGCCCCGAGATGGCGGCGTGGCGCTACGGTGACCAGTTCGGGCGGAGGTGGAAGCGTCACGTCGCCCTGTCGGCGCTGGGGGCCGCAGCAGTGGGCGGCGTCGTCGTCGCCGGCCCCGTGATGGGCCTCGTCAGCCTCGGCGCCGCGTCGCCCATCCTGAACGTGCTGAACTTCGCGACCTTCTTTCAGGCGTCGAGGCGCACGACCGCGAAGGTGACCATTCCGGGTCACGAGGGCGAGCTTCACGTCACGCGGCAGCATCTCGCGGGGCTGCTGCTCGTTCCCGACGCGTCGCACGGATTCCGCCTGCACGTGACCGGCGTGCGACGCAAATCGAGCTGGTGGAGCGGGCCGGGCGGAGGGGCTCAGCGCGCCGGTGCGCACGACGTGTACGGTACCGACGCACTGCGCGTCGCGGCGGCCATCCTGCCGAAGCTGAATGTGAACGGTGCGAGCCGTCGGGTCGTGCAGGACGCGGTCGATCTCGTCGAGATGGGTCGCTCGCCGGAAGAGACGTTCGCGCTCGTCGCGCACGCGCAGCAGCGGCGCGTGCGATCGCGCAACCTGCAGCTCGGCGACGGGCGCACCCTCGGCGCGTTTCCCATGGCCGCGCGACTCGCGCTCGAGATGGCGTCGCACGAGGACGCCGAGCGCCGCGCGCTCGAAGGGGAGCTCGCGGAGCTCGAGCGCGCGTGGCAGCACGCGGAGGAGATCGCCGCGATCGCCGACGACCTCGCGCTGCCCGGACGCGTGCGTGGGGCGTTCGAGCGATTGAAGGGCGCCGCGCCGACCGACCGTTAGGCGCGGCGGAGGACCGCGCGCGCTGGCGCGGCGTCGAGGCCGACGATCCGCAACGGGAGCGACAGCAGCTCGTACACACCCGGCTGCACGTCACGCAGATCCAGATTCTCGAGGTTGAACGCGCCGCCGCCGAACAGCGCGCGATGCACCACGAGCGTCGTGCTCACGCGCCGGTCCACACTCGGCGCGTCGACCCCCAACAGTCGCAGCCCGCCGGCGACGAGCGACGCCGTGCAGTCGACGGTGAGGCACGGCCAGTCCTCAGGGAAGGTGCCGTCGGCGATCGAGCGCCCGGTGCGCAGCAGCACACGTTCGACGTCGCCGGGCCGCACGCCGAGCCGCGTCAGGCGCGCCGTGAGATCGTCCAACGACAGGTCGGACGCCGCATCCGACACGTCGACCACGACCGCCGGTCCGACGAACGCGTCGAGCACGAGCGCGTCGCTCGCCGGCCACCCATCGCGTACGTGGAGCGGCGCGTCCGCGTGGGTCCCCACGTGCGGGCTCATCGTGATCGTCGACAGGTTCACGCTCTCACCCGCCGCGAGCGTCATCGTCCAGCCGCACGAGTAGGGGGTGTCGCCCGGCCACTCGGGCGTCCCGGGCGCGAGCGGCAGCGTGACGTCGATGTACGTGGCGCCGCTCACCCGTGCGCCGCCGCGCCGTACAGCCGACTGCGAAGATCCCAGAGAACCGGGAAGAGGCGATGACTCATCGTCCGCGCGAGCGCCCGCGCGCCGAGCGACCCGCCCGTTCCCCCCGTGCCCGGGCCGATGATCCGCTCGACGAGCTGCACGTGCTGGAAGCGCCACCGAGCGAAGGTCTGCTCGAACTCGAGCAATCCCTCGGCGAGCAGGAACAGCGTCGACGGACCGGGGCCGGTGTAGAGCGCCTCGGGCGTGACGTCGGCGTGCTCGAGCAGCCCGAGAAAGCCGTCCTGCAGCGTCGCCCGCTCGAGCATGCGCGCTACGATCTCGGGCAGCTCGCCGTGCGCGCTCAGCATCGCCACGTGTTCCGGGTCGCGCATCCCGGCCGCGACCTCGATCGCACGAAACTGTGCGCTCTGCGCCCCGCTCGACGTGCCGAGGTAGCTGCGGAACTGCAGGAAGCGTTGCGGCGGCAGCGTATCGAGGGCCGAGAGCTGCGACGACACGATCCGCATCAGCCCGTTGAGCCGGCCGAGGTGCCAGAGCGCGCTCTCGGCCTGTCGCGCGTCGAAGGCGCTCGACAGCGCGTCGATCTCGTGCAGAATGACCTTGAACCACAGCTCGCTCGCCTGGTGCACGACGATGAACAGCAGCTCATCCGGATGCTCGGCGCCTCCGGTCGCGGAGCGCGGGCGCTGCAGCTCGAGCAGCTCTTCGAGCGCGAGGTACGAGCCGTACGTGACGCTCTCGGACGGAGGCACGGGGGACGCGTCGGGAGGGATGATGGATCGAAGGAAGGCGAATCAGAACGACGCGACGTCCAGCACGACGACGTCGTCGACGCGCATCGTCTCGGCCGTGTAGAACGGCTCGCCGTAGCGGGTGCGGATGAGGGAGCCGTAGTGCGCCGCCTGATGCCGCACGATGTCGTAGAGCGGCTCACCGTTCGGAAAGACCTCGCCCGCCTGCAGCGCCTCGTCGAACTGCGAGCCGTAGCAGCGGATCGCTGCCATCTTCTGTTCGAACTCGTCGCTCACGTCCACGACGAACGTCGGCTTGCCGGCGTCCTCGCGGTACGTGATCGAGTGCAGCAGCTTGCGCGGGCGATGCGGCGGCAGCTCCGGGGTCACCTTCGCCAGCCCGGCAACGAAGCAGGCGTCGCGCACGAGCTCCGTCGTGACGCGGTGGTCGGGGTGTCGCCCGTTCGGTGCCGGCGCGATGACGACGCGGGGCCGCAGGCGGCGGATCACGGCGGCGAGCTGCGCGCGGGTCGTCGGCGTGTTCGTGATCCCGGCATCCGGAAGCGCCAGGTTCTCGCGCACGTGCACGCCCAACACGGCGGCGGCGCGCTCCGACTCCTCCCGGCGCAGCGCCGCCGAACCGCGCGTCCCCATCTCGCCCTGTGTCAGGTCGATGATCCCGACCCGGTGGCCCTGCCGCACGCTCTTGATGAGCGTTCCGCCGCATGTGAGCTCGACGTCGTCGCGGTGCGCGGCGATCGCGAGCAGCTCGACCGTTGGCTCGTGCATGCGCGGAATCTAGACCGCGCCGCGGCTCGGGGCGCGGATCAGCGTCCGAGCGCGCCGCACTGCGCGAGGATCGCGTCGCGAGCGAGTGCGACGCGTTCGGACGGCGCGACGCGTTCCCACGCTGCGCGGCCTGCCGACGTGCCGACCCCGCCGCTCCGCAGCTCGCGCAGGGCGTAGGTCGCGCCGCCGACGATCAGTTGCGGGCCGCGCTGCGTCGGCGCGAGCGCGACCGTCAGCGCGTCGTACGATGCGGCGTCCGCCCCCGCGCGGCGCGTCGGGTCGCTGAGGCTCCGCGCCTCGAGTCGGTCCGCCGTGACGCGAACGTCGCTCAACCCATCGTTCGCGGCGACGTTCTGCGCGCAGCTCAGGAGCAGCGTCGCGTCGACAGGTCGACGCGACGAGGCGAACGCGAGACCGCCGCCGGCACAGGCGGTCGAGAGCAGCAGCGCAGCGGCGGAAATCGCGCGGGCCGAGCGTCGCATGTAGCACTCCGTACGACGTGAGGTGGGCACACCGGCCGCCGCGCGGGAAGGAGGCGCGGTCGGCCGAGGAACATGCGTTCCGGTGACGCGCTCGCGCAAGGCGGCGTCACACCGATCGGACCCCGACCGAGCGCGCGGCGTCGGGAACGCCGCGCCCCAGCGTCACTCGTAGCGGAGCGCCTCGACCGGATCGAGCCGCGCGGCGCGGACTGCCGGCACCATGCCGAACGCCACACCGGTGAGCGCCGACGCGATGAGCGCGGCTGCGATCGCCGACGGGGGAACCGCCGCCGGCACGGGCGTCAGCTTGTTGATCGCCAGCGCCGCCGCGCCGCCGAGCACCAGCCCGACCGCCGCGCCGAGACTCGTGAGGGTGGCCGCTTCGACGAGGAACTGCCAGAGAATCGCGCCCTTCGTCGCGCCTAACGCTTTGCGAACGCCGATCTCGCGCGTCCGCTCCGTGACCGAGATCATCATGATCGCCACCACGCCGACCCCGCCGACGAGCAGCCCGACCGCGGACAGGGCGAGACCGATGATGAACAGCGTTCCGAACAGCTTGTCGAACACTTCCATCATCCGGTCCGACGTCACGAGCGCGAAGGTGTTCAGCTCACCCGGCCGCAGGCCGCGTCGCGATCGGAGCGCCATCGTCACGTCGTCCATCACGTCGCTCTGCGTCACCCCGGTGCGCGGTTTGACGACGAGCGAGACGCCGCGCCGCCAGACGCCGATGTGGCGACGCGCAGCCTCGATCGGCATGATCGCGCGCGGCCGGTCGGGGCCGCGACCGTCCATCGTCTTCAGAAAGCCGCCCTTCGCGTGGTAGACCCCGATGACCTGGAACGGCTGGCCGTCGAGCTGCACCTGCTTGCCGATCGGGTCGGAGTCGCCGAAGAGCTTCGACTTCAGCGAGTCATTGATGATGACCACGCGTGAGCCGCTCGCGTTCTCCTGCTGCGAGAAGTTGCGTCCCGGCGAGATGTCGCCGACGTCGGTCTGCATCCATTGCTCGCTCATCGCGTCGTAGCCGACCGACGCGAGGTAGCGGTCGTGATACTGGAACGGCCGGCTATCGCCGTAGATCTCGGTGACCGCCTGCACGTTCGGCAGTTGCCGGAGGATCGCCGCCTCCTCGGGGCTGATCGCCGGGTTGCGGCGCTCCGGCGAGTCCGGGTCCGGCGGGCCGGTCTCGAGGCCGCGGCGCCGCACCTGGAACGACGTCGCGCCGAAGTCCTCGACGTCGCTCTGGAAGCTCGCCGTGATGCCGTGCACGGTCGCGGCCATGGCGACGACGACGAAGACGCCGATGCCGACGCCGCCGATCGTCAGTAAGGCGCGAAACTTGTTCGAGCGAATCGCTTCGAAGGCGATGAGCACGCCTTCGAGCGACTGGATGAGTCGATTCAGCATCCCGCCGTCACTCCTGCCGTAGCGCGGCGATCGGGTCGAGGCGCGACGCCCGGCTCGCCGGATACGCCCCCGAGACGATCCCGATCGTCGCGCCTAACACGAGGGCGAATCCGATCGACCACGGTGCGACGCCGACCGGAAGCGAGGGGAAGGCGAGCTGCAGGAGCTTCGCCGCCGCCAGCCCGAGCGAGATGCCGATCGCCGCGCCGAGCACGCTGAGCGTCGCGGCCTCGACGAGGAACTGTGTCATGATGTCGCGGCGCCGTGCGCCCAACGCTTTGCGGATGCCGATCTCGCTCGTTCGCTCGGCGACCGCGACGAGCATGATGTTCATGATGACCATCGAGCCGACGATCATCCCGATCGCCGGGAGCGCCGCGCCGAAGACGGTGATCTTCCCCTTCAGCTCGTCGAAGAACTGCAGCGCCGAGTCGGACGTGTTGATCGCGAAATCGTCTTTCTCCGACGGCTGCAGACGATGACGTGCCCGCATCACCCCGCGCACCTCGTCGCCGAGGTCCGGCATCGCGTCGCGCGACGGCGCCTGCACGATGAGCGCGTCGATGTCCCCGCGAGGGTTCGTGACGCGCCCGATCGGCGATCGGTACGGCGCGATCGCGAACTGATCGAGTGAGAAGCCGAAGATGTTCCCCTGCTTCTCGATGACGCCGATGATCGAATAGGGCATGCCGGCGATCTTCAGCTCGCGGCCGACCGGCTCGAGGTCCGGGAAGAAGTGCTCGGCGATCTCGACCCCGATGACGACCACGCGGGCGCCCATCGCCGCCTCCTGCTGCGTGAACGCGCGGCCGCTGGCGAGGTTGTACTTCTTGATCGTGAAATAGTCGCCGTCGACCCCCATCGCCTGCACGCGGCGCCGGCGCGCGTACGGCGACGTGGCGAACACGAAGTCGCTCCCCTCGATCGCCGACGGCGTGCCGCGCGGCAGCGCCTCGCGGATGAGCCCGACGTCCTCCTCGTACAGCCGCGGGCGCCGCTGCCACGAGCGCCACTCGTCGTCGGCGACGTCGCCGACCTGGAAGTTCGGCGTGCGACTCACGGTGAGCGTGTTCGCGCCGATCAACTTCCCGGCGAAGTCGTTCTCCATGTAGTTGCTCATCCCCTCGACGATCGAGATGACGGCGATGAGGAACATGACGCCGATCAGCACGCCGATCACGGTGAAGAAGCTCTTGAGCTTCTGCACGCGGATCGTCTGTAGCGCGAGGCGAACGGCTTCGAGGAAAGGCATCCGGGGGGAGGAGGGGAGAGTGCCTGACGCGGGCGCGGCGCGGTCCGAACCCTTACGAGCCGCGCGTCCCGACCTCGTGCACCGAGCCGCCGAGCTTGAGCCGCTCGACGAACTGCGCGCGACGTTCGTCGCTCGCGACCGCGCCGTCGCGCAGCACGATCACCCGCCGCGCGTGCTGTGCGATGTCCGGCTCGTGGGTGACCATGATGACCGTCTGTCCCTCGTCGGAGAGCGCCTCGAAGACCCGCATGATCTCCTCGGACGTGTTCGAGTCGAGGTTGCCGGTGGGCTCGTCGGCGAGCAGGATCGACGGACGGTTGACGAGGGCACGGGCGATCGCCACGCGCTGACGCTGACCGCCGGAGAGCTCGTTCGGCCGGTGGTGCATGCGGCTGCCGAGGTTCACGCGGTCGAGTGCCTCCTCGGCGCGCTTCCGCCGTTCGGTGCCCGAGACGCCGGCGTACACGAGCGGCAGCTCGACATTCTGGAGCGCGGTCGAGCGAGGAAGCAGGTTGAACGTCTGGAAGACGAAGCCGATCTCCTTGTTGCGCACCCGCGCCAGCGCGTCGTCGCTCATCGCCGAGACGAGCTGTCCGTTCAGCCAGTACTCGCCCGCCGACGGCGTGTCGAGGCAGCCGAGCACGTTCATGAACGTCGACTTCCCCGATCCGGACGGACCCATGATCGCGACGTACTCGTTGCGCCCGATCGCGAGCTCGACGCCGCGCAGGGCACGGACGATCTCGCCGCCCATGTCGTACTCGCGCTTGATGCCGCGCGTGACGATGATCCAGTCCTGCCCCGGCGCGAGGCCCGAGCCGGCGATCACGGCGCGGCGCTCCGCCGTCGTCGAGACGCCTGGCTCGGCTTCCGTGTGCATCACATTGCTGTCGATCACGACTTCGCTCCCGTCTTGGTGGCCTTCGCGTCCTTGTCGACGGCCTGCTTCACGGTCTGGCCGTCCTTCAGGTCGCGGATCGCCTGGTAGGTCCCGGCGACGATCGTCTCCCCTTCCTTGAGACCGCCGACGACCTCGAAGAACCGGTCGCCCGCGATCCCTACCTTAACGGGGCGGAACGTCACCTTGTTGTCGGTACCGACGACGAAGACCCCCTCGACGTCCTTCTTGCCGATCTCCTTCTGCGGCGCGCGGTTCCCCATCGTCGGCGCGCTGTCCTTCTGCGCCAGCGCCTCGTTCTCGCGCACGGTGAGCGCGATGATCGGAATCGAGACCACGCTCTTCCGCGTGTCGGTCACGATCTTCGCCGTCGCCGAGAAGTCGGGGCGCGTCTCGGCGGGGGGATTCAGCAGCTGGATCGTGACCTCGTAGTCGATGGCCTGATCGGTCGACGCGCCGGCGGCCGCCGTCACCGAGCTGTTGGAGATCTTCGTCACCTTGCCGACGAACGTCGTGTCGGGGAACGCGTCGATCTGCACCACGGCCGAATCCCCGGTCGCGATGTGTGCGACGTCGGTCTCGTCGACCTTGACCTTCGTCTCGAGGATGCCCATGTCGCTGATCGTGAGCAGCGTCGCGGCGTCTCTGTTGAACGTGCCGGGGACCGCCGTCTCGCCCGCCTCGACGTTCAGTCGCGTGATGCGCCCGCTCATCGGCGCCATGATCGTCGTCTTGGCCAGCGCCTGCCGCGCGTCGCGGAGCGAGGCGGCCGCCTGATCGACCCCGTGCCGCGACGCGTCGACGAGCGCCTTGTTGACGTCGGACGATGTCTTGAGCTGGTCGAGCTCGGACTCCGAGATGAGATTCGCGTTCTGCGTCTTGATGGTGTTCATGCGCTCGTACGAGCGCTGGGCCTGGATGTAGTTCGCCTGCGCCTGCGACGCCTGCGCCCGCGCCGACGCGAGGCCGGCCTCGGCGCGCTGCACGTTCGCGGCATACTGCTCCGGATCGATCTGGAGCAGGAACTGCCCCTGCGTGACGATGTCGCCTTCCTTCACCGCGAGGCGCACGATGCGCCCGCTGATGTCGGCGGCGACGTCGACCTTGGAGTGCGGGATGACCTGGCCGCTCGCCGTGACCGAGGCGACGAGGTCGCGCCGCCCGACCGACTCGAGCTTCACCTCGACGACCTTGTTCTCGCGCTTCTTGGCGCCCATCACCGCGAACGCGGCGACCGCGGCGAGCACGACGCCGGCGATGGACAGCTTCAGGGGCTTGCTCATGGACACGGTATGGAGAGGAGGGAGAGATCGATCAGCGGAGCGGGCGTCCGACGGCGTTCTCGAGCGTCGCGAACGACCGATGGAAGTCGTAGATCGCGTTCAGATAGTCGGTCTGCGCGCGGGCGTAGTCGTCACGCGCCTGCGACACCTCGATGAACGTGTTGGCGCCGACGCGGTACCGCTCCTGCGCGAGCGCCAGCGCCTCGCGCGACGTGTTCGCGTTCTGCTGCTGAATCGCGACCGACTGCCGCTGCGCCTGCAGCGTCAGGTACGCGGCGGTGACGTCCGCGGTGAGCTGCAGCTCCTGCCCGCGGATGCGATACTCGGCGTCGTTGCGCGCGGCGACGGCGCTCTGAATCTGCTGCTCGCGCTGAAAGCCGTTGAAGATCGGAAGGTTGAGCGACGCCGTGACGCTGTACGGACTGCGCGTGAAGTCGAACAGCCGGCCGTTCGTGGCGCGCGCGGCTGAGATCTCGTCGGGGGTCAGCGTGATCGCGCGGCAGGCGTCGAGATCGGCCGTCTGGCCGACCGCCTGGCGAATCTGCGCCGCCGAGAAGCACGCGCCCTGCTTCGACGAGAGCGCCGACGTGACGAGGCCGTCGGTACTCGTGAACGTGTTGCCGAAGCCATTCAGCCCGGCGCTGAGCGACAGCGACGGCAGGTAGGCGCCTTTCGACGCGCGCACCGTCTGCACGGCGACGTCGCCGCGGACGCGCGCCGCGTTGAGCACCGGATTGGACTTCCGCGCTTCGTCGAGCAGCGCGTCGAGCGTCTGCGGCGGATCGGTCAGCTCGAACCGCGTCGTGAGCTGCACGTCGGTCGGCTGCGTCACGCCGAGCTGCTGGAAGAGACGCAGCTTCTCGACTTGCGCCTGGTTCCGCGCCTGGATCGACTGCACCTGCAACTGGCCGAGCGCCACCTCTGCGCGACGCACGTCGAGCACGGTCGCGGCACCGACGGCCACGCGCGCCTTCGCGAGCTCGAGCTGTGCGGCGGCGGTCGCGACGAGTGAGTCTTGCAGTGCCGCACGCGCCTGCTGCTGCAGGGCGGCGATGTACTGCGTGGTCACGCCCGCCCGAAGCGTCTGCGCGGCGCCGGAGATGTCCGCCTCGACCGCTTCCGCGTTCGCGCGCTGGACGCGCGGCGTGAGCAACGTGGCGGCGCTGAACTGCGCGTCCACGCTGAACCCTCCGCCGGCGTTCAGCTGATCCGCGCGGGCGCCGACCACCTGACCGGCGAAGAGCTGCTGCCCGCCCTGGCGGTACTGCGTGTAGAAGTTGGTCGACAGCTGCGGCGCGAGCGCGCCGTACGAGCTGCGCACGGCGGCGGCAGCGCGGCGGCGCTCGTTCACGCTCGACTGATACGACGGGTTGTTGCGGCGCGCGAGCGCGATCGCTTCGTCGAGCGACAGCGTCGGGCCGCTCGTGACGGCGGGTGGCGCCGGCGGCGTGGGGGCCTGCTGCGCGACGAGAACGGGGGCGGCAGCGAGCCGCGCGCCGGCGAGGAGCGCGCCGGCGAGGAGCGGAAAGCGCATGGTGGGAAAGTCGGAGGGGGTCAGGCTGACGTACGGGCGCCCGGGACGCCGGTTTCACACGGGGGTCGAGAGGATGGCTTCGCTCTCGGCGCGCGTCGCGCGCGGGCCCGGGCGCGGTGGCGAGGCGGCGGGCTACCGCCCGGGCGGATCGTCGCGCAGCGCGATGAGGTTCTGCGCCGGCACCGCCACCTTCAGCACCCGCCCGCCCGTGTCCACCCACACCACCCGCTCGGTGCCACCGACGCCCGAAAACAGGTATCGCGTCGCCGCGATCGTTTCCCCGCCCACCGAGACCGACTCGGCGCCGGCACGAGCGACGCGCACCGTTCCCTGCGCATTGCGTCGCGGTGCGACGACAGGCACCTGCGTCGCTGCCCCGAGGCGGTTGCCGAGCGGGAGGAAGTAGTACTGATGGAAGAGCTCGTCGTCGACGAGTACCGCGCCGTCTCCGGTCGCGTACTCGCTCGCGGCCTCGCCGCGGCTCGTGCGCACCTGCATGCTGAATCGGCCGTGCATGATCTGACCGGTCAGCCGCGACTCGGTGTCGGTGCCGTTCTTCACGTCGACCTGGTAGCGCAGCGGCGCTCCCGCCGCGTCCGTCTGGAGCGCCGAGCTGATGCGCCGGTCGCCGTACGCGCCGAGCCCGCGCGCGACATACTCGACCCCGCCCGCGACCGGCTGCCGCACGATACGGAACTCTTCCCGCCCGATGCGGGCGCCGTCGCGCGTGATCGTGAACGTCCCCTCGTCGGCCGTGCTGACCTGCGCGGCGAGCGAGAGGGGCGCTGCCACGAGAACCGCGGCGACGAGAGGTTTCACGAATGAGC
The DNA here is from genome assembly GCA_963843845.1 of uncultured Gemmatimonadaceae bacterium. Taxonomy (GTDB): domain Bacteria; phylum Gemmatimonadota; class Gemmatimonadetes; order Gemmatimonadales; family Gemmatimonadaceae; genus Gemmatirosa. The sequence goes on from CAWJMB010000002.1 coordinate 1,651,222, forward strand.
GCATGACACGCACATCTACCCGGGCCGAACGAGCGAGGTCCGTAAACACCCTGACTGACGGCCGGCGGCCGATCGCGTCACGCGGGGCTCGCGGCCGCCGGGTCGGGGGCGCCGCGCTCGGAGGGCGCGAGGCCGAGCACGCGCGTGGCGACGCGCTCGAGAATGCGCTCGTACAGCAGCTGCCCCGTCTCCGCCGACGCGATCGTGGGGCGGCCGAGCGAGCCGCTCGGCCCGCGCGCGACCTGACCGGTGCCCCGGCGAAATCGGCGCAGCGCCGTGCGCTCGACCATATAATCCTGCGCGGCATCGAGGCGAACGAGCTCCGGCGCGAGGTAGAGCAGCAGCGACGTATCCACTTCGTCGCCGTGCATCGCTTCCACCTGGCCGTGCAGCAGGTCCGTGAGATGCACCGCGAACAGATCGACGACGCGCACCCGCGCGCGTGCCGTGACGACCGTCGCCAGCGCCTCCTGATGCGGATCGAACGCGTGGGCCGTGACCAGGATCAGCTCTTCGACGCCGCTCGTCTCCCACGCGGCGACGAGGTCGTTGAGCAGACGGTGCAACGTCTTCTTGCGCACCCCAGCGGCGCCGGGGACGGCGGCCCGCACGGGCGCGTTCACACCGTACTCGATCGTCGGCGCGCGGAGCACCCCGGCGCGCGCCGAGAGGTCGTCGGCGAGGCAGTCGACGATGATCGTGTCACAGCCGAACGGCAGGTGATCGCCGTGCGGATCGGTGCAGCCCACCGGAACGATGAGCCGCGGGTCGTGTCCGAGGATCGCCGCCACCTCGGGCGGCGTCAGCGCTTTGAGCCGGAGCGGCGTGCCGGCGGGGGAACGAACGGTCATCGACGTCGGAGCTGAAACGGCGGCGCAGGGAGACGCCGCTCGCGGCGTGTGGCACGGGCGCCTGCCGCGTGTGCAGTCGGCGCTCGCCCGCGCGTCGCTCGCCGCGGCCGCGGCCGCGACCTTGCTCGCCGCGTGGTGGGTTCGCGCCCCGGGCGAAGGGTATCTCGCCGCGGTCGTCGCGGCTACGGTCGTCGCGCTCGGGCTCGGCTGGTACGCGACGCGCCGGCGGACCGCCGTCGTCGCGTTCGCCGTCGCCGTCGTCACCTTCGTCGCGCCGGCCCGATGGACGGAGCGCGAGCTCGCGGCGATCGACACGCGGTGGGAGCAGACGCGCGCGATTCGCATCGCCGGCGGCGAGGGCGTGCTCGGCGAGGCGGTGGTACGCGCGACGACGGAGCTGCGCGCGATCGCCGCGCGCGCGCTCGCCGTTCGCGACTCGTCGTCGACATCGTTCGCCGAGGCCGAAGCGATACTGCCGCGCGGCGACGGCGAGCGGAGCCTCACGGTGTCGCACGGCGCGCGGCCGATCGCCTGGGCCGGAACCCTTCGCGTGCCGCTCGACTCGCTGCGCGGGACGGCCGGCGCGATCCAGACGCCCTTCTACACGGCGTTGTATGTCACCGCCGAGCGCGCGGGCACGCGTGCGGTCGCGACCGAACTGCTCGCCGCCGCGCCCCCGGCCGACGCGCTCGTTCGGACGATCGTCCGGTCGGTCGGCGGCGCGGAGCCGGCGGCGTTCGAGGTCGTGCCGGCCATGCGCCTCGCCGAGGCCCGCGTCCTCGACGGCGCGTGGCGCGTCGTCGGCGTCGACGGCGTCCCGATCATCGCCATCCGTGCGACCGCGCCGAGCCGCACCGCGGTCCGTATCGAGACGCTCGCCGCCGGCCGCATGCAGACGCTGCCGGGGCTCGCGCTCATGCTGCTCGTGACGGTCGCCGCCGCGTGGCGACGCGCGGGCACCCGCGACCGCGCCGCGCTCGGGCGCCGGCTGATCGCGCTGCTCCTGCCGCTCGCCGCGATCGCCGTCGTGCCGTTCAGTCTGCTCTCGAACGCGACGCGGCTCTTCGATCCCAGTCTCTACTTCGTCGAGTCGCGCTTCGGCTTCACCGGGAGCCTCGGCGCGTTGCTCCTGACAGGCGTCGTCGCTCTGCTCGCGCTCTTCGCCGTGCTTCGTTCGGGGCGCGCCCGACCGCCGCGATCGGTCGCGGTGCTCGTCGTCGCGTCGGCGGTCGCCGTCGCTCCGCCACTCCTGCGCGCGCTCGCAGACGGCATTCGCCCGCCCGCGTCGGGCGCGAGCGTCGGGCTGTGGATCGCGTGGCAGCTCGCGCTCTTCCTTCCCGCCGCCGTCGCGCTCACCGCGGCCTCTGCGGCGGGACGCGCGGCGTTGGGCGACCTCCGCGGCGCGCACCCGCTGGCGGCGCCGCTCCTGGCCGCGGCTGCCGCGCTGCTCGGGCCCGCAGCGTGGCAGGCGCCGGCGCGCTGGCCCGCCTGGTACCTCGCACTGTGGGGCCTGACGCTCGGCGTGCTCGTCGTCACGCGACGCACGCGGGGACTGATCGTCACCGCGGCTGCCGTCGCCGGGCTCGGCGCCGCCACGCTGGTGTGGAGCGCCGTCACGCGCAAACGCGTCGAGAGCGCCGAGCAGGTCGTACGGACGCTCACCGTCCCGGATCAGGAGATCGCCCGCTGGCTCGAGCGCATGGCCGTGCAACTCGCCGACAGCGCGCCGACGACGGCCGCCGCCCTGTTGCGCAGCTACGCGACGTCGTCGCTCGCGCCGGCCGAGCTGCCGGCGCTCGTGACCAGTTGGCTGCCGACGGCTCGCGGAGACAGTGCCGTCGCGACGCTCGTCACGGAGCCGGTCGGCGTCGACAGCGCGCAGCTGCGCACCCTCGTCGCCAGCGTCCGGCTCAGCGACGAGGCGTCGTTCGCCACCATGGCGGGGACGCCGGGCGTCGCCGAAGTGCTCGCGGTGCCGCACGGGGGTGGGCGAGTGACGACCGTCGCCGTGTTCTCGCGCAGCCGCCTCCTCGCGAGCGCCGTGCTCCCCACGCTGCTCGGCCTCCGATCGCCGACGAGCGCCGAGCCGCCATACGCCGTCTCGCTCGTGACGCGCGCGCCGAGCGACGTGCTCGCGAATCGCGGCGCCGGTGGCGTGTGGACGCGCGAGGGCAACGAGATCCGGAGCGACTGGCTCGTCGCCGGCGGGCAGCAGCGGGCGCACGTCGAAGTCGCGCTGCGCCCGCTGGACGCGCTCGCGCAGCGCGGCGCCCTGCTCGTCTTTCTCGACCTCGCCGTCGTCGGTCTGCTCTGGCTGGTCCCGGCCGCCGCCGATGGGACGCTGCCCCGGCGGCTCGGCGTGTGGCGCGACACGTGGACGCATTCCTATCGCGCACGCCTCACGCTCGCCCTCTTCACCTTCTTCGTCGTCCCGGCGGCGGCGTTCGCGATCTGGTCCTACCGCGAGCTGCAGGCGAGCGACGTGCAGAGCCGCGCGCTGCTCGTGCGCGAGACGCTGCGCACCGCCACCGCGCAGGTACCGAATGTCGACGCCGTCTCGCTCGCCGCGCTCGCCGAGCGACTGGGGACACCGCTGCTCGTGTTCGAAGCCGGGGTGCTGCGGCGCGCGAGCGACCCGCTGCTGCTCGACCTCGCGCCGACAGGTCTCCTGTTGCCGCGCGATCAGGCCCTCGGGGTCGGCTTCGGCGACGAGGTCGTGTCGACGCGGACGATCGAGCTGCGGCAGCATCCGGCGCTGTTCGGGTACGCAGCGGCCGTCGGCGGGCGGTCGCAGCGCGTCGTCATCGCCGCTCCGGCACGCGCGGACGACGTCACCGTGGATCAGCGACGCCGCGACCTCGGCTTCCTCGTGCTGCTCGTGACGGCCGGCGGAGCCGTCGCGGCGCTCTGGCTCAGCGGCCTCGCCGCGAACGAGCTCGCGCGTCCGGTCGGCGCGCTGCGCGCCGCGGCGAACGCGATCGCGCGTGGCGAGCGCGAGCCGGGTCTCGCCGGCGAGCCGCCCGCCGAGTTCCGCCCCGTGTTCTCCGCATTCCGGCGCATGGCGAGCGACCTCGGAGAGAGTCGCGCCGCGCTCGAGGCGGCGCAGCGTCGGACGAGCGCGGTGCTCCGCAACGTGGCGAGCGGCGTGCTCGCCGTGCAGCGCGACGGCCGCGTGACGATCGCGAATCCGCGCGCCGAGCTGCTCCTCGGCGCGGCGCTGCCGGCGGGGGAGTCGTTAGGCACCGTGGCACCGCCGGAGATCTCGCGCCCGGTACTCGCGTTCCTCGCGGTCCCCGATGCGAGCGACGAGACGGCGACGGGCGCGGGCGTCGCCGGCGACGAGGAGTTCGACGTCGAGCTGCACGGTCGTCAGCTCCGCGCGCGAGTCACACGCTTCGATGGCGCGCGTCCCGGGCACGACCGCACCGTCGTGCTCACGATCGACGACCTCACCGAGCTGGCGCGGGCGCAGCGCGTGCTCGCGTGGGGGGAGATGGCACGCCAGGTCGCCCACGAGATCAAGAACCCGTTGACGCCGATCCGGTTGGGCATGCAGCACCTCCGCCGGGCGTACGTCGACGGCCGCGGCAACTTCGCCGAGGTCCTGGACCGCAACGTGACGCGCGTGCTCGAGGAGATCGACCGGCTCGACGAGATCGCGCGCGCATTCAGTCGGTATGGCACGGCGCCCGATCAGCGCGCACCCGGCGCGCCGATCGACGCCGCCGCGATCGTCCGCGACGTCGTCGCGCTCGAACGGATCGGGCAGGGCAGCGTCGTCTGGTCGGTCGACGGCGCCGACGCGCCACGGTTCGCGATCGCGCGCGATGACGAGCTGCGGGAGGTGTTGCTCAACCTCCTCGAGAACGCGCGTCACGCGAACGCGCGCGTCGTCACCGCGCGCGTCGCGTCGAGCGACGGCGCCGTCACCATCGCGGTGACCGACGACGGCGAAGGGATTCCACCCGAGCTGCAGTCGCGCGTGTTCGAGCCGCACTTCTCGACGCGCACGAGCGGCAGCGGCCTCGGACTCGCGATCAGTCGGCGGCTCATCGACGGCTGGGGCGGCGCGATTCGGCTCGACTCCGAGGCGGGGCGCGGCACGACCGTCACGATGACGCTGCGCGCCGCCGGAGACGCCGCTCCGGACCGCGCGTGACATCGCGGGTCGATCGCGCGTGTACGAGGGCATGGTAGGTCTACCCGCGCTCTTCCGCCGTACGTAGACTGCCGTCCCGCGCCCAACCGACCTTCGTGCCGCCGACCCCAGTTTCCGCGAACAAGCCGCCGCCGCACCTCGCGCACTGGCACCTGCCGCCCGAGTGGCGGTGGGGCGCCGACGCGGTGCGCGAGGACTTCCGCCACTTCCAGGAAGTCGTCGACGCCCTCGGCCGCTCGCTCGCGCTCGTCACGGCGCCGAACGCGGCGCACGCGGCGTGGCTGCACACCGAGGCGCGGCAGCTCGCTCACCGCAATCATCCGGCGATCCCGACGACGTATCATTACTGGGCGCCGGACGGCGACGCGCCGCGTGGGCCCGGCTATCTGCGTCGATGGATCGTCGGCGAGACGCTGGCGGCCCGCGTCGCGCGGCAGGGTCCGCAGGACGTGCCGCTCGTGCTGCGACTACTGCGCGAGGCAGGGGGCGTCGCGGCGTATCTCCACGACACCGGGACGGTGCACGGTGCGCTCGTCGGCCAGACGCTCTGGCTCACGCCGTCCGGGCGCATCTGGCTCCTCGGCTGGCAATGGGCCACGCCACGCGACGCGATCCCGTCGGACATCATTCCCGACACCGAGCGCGTCCCGCCGGCCCCGGAGTGGCTCGCCGGTACGTGGGAGCCGACCGCCCTCAGCGATCAGTGGCAGCTCGGCGCGCTCGCCTTCCTCGCGCTCACCGGCGAGCTGCCGCCGTCGGCAGACCCGCCGCCGATCGCGCTGCTCCGGCCCGACTGCCCGGCGAGCGCCGCCGCCGTCATCGATCGCGCGCTGCATCCCGATCCGGCGCGCCGTCACGGCTCCGTCGTCGCGATGGTGCGCGCGCTCGATCGCGGCGTCTCGCTGCGCGGGCCGATCCTGTCGAGCGAGGCCGACGCGCCCGACGAAGAGCCCGAGGCGCGCCTCCGCTGGGCGACCGGCGACGACTACGAGATCCTCTCGCCGCTGGGCAGCGGGACGTTCGGCTCGGTGTGGCGCGTGCGCGACCTGGCGTTAGGCCGGGAAGTGGCGCTGAAGGCGCTGCACCCGCACATCGCGCGTGACGGCAACGCGGTGGCTCGCTTCCGCCGCGAGGCGCAGCTCGCCGCGCAGCTCGCGCACACCTCGATCGTCCCGATCTACGACTTCGACACGCGCGGCTCGGTGTCGTGGTACACGATGGAGCTCGCCGAGGCCGGCTCGGTCGCGGATCTCATCCGTCGGAGCGGCGCGCGGCCCCCCGCCGACGTGCTGCCGCAGATCGACCCGTTGCTCGAAGGGCTCGCCGCGGCGCACGCGATCGGCGTCATCCACCGCGATCTCAAGCCGGAGAACGTCCTCATCGATCGCTACGGGCACTGGCGCCTGAGCGACTTCGGCATCGCCAGCGCGTTGGGCGAGGAGGTCGCGGGGTCGTCGGGAACGCCGGCGTTCGCGCCCCCCGAGCAACTGTTGGGCGAGCCCCAGGGGCCGGCCGCGGACTGCTACGCGTTCGCCGCGATCGTCTACTTCGTGCTCGTGGGCACCCCGCCGTTCGGGGACGTCGAGGCCCCGACGATTCTCGCGCGTCAGCTCGGCGGCGAGCTGACGTTCGACGGGATCGAGCCCGCGATCGTCGACTGGCTGCGCCGCGGTCTGGCGATGAACGCCGAAGACCGATTCGCCGACGCGGCCGAGATGCAGACGGCATGGCACGACGCGATGCGCAGCGTGACACGCGCGTCCGAGTGGCAAGGGCTGCTCCGTCGGATCTTCGCCTGACGATCGTCGCCTGACGATCGTCGGGGCGCGTGCGCGCGGCGTGTCACTCCGTCGTCGACTCGTCGGCTCGTGCGGTACGCGCCGTGCGCACCGTCTTCACGTTCGTGAACTCACGCATGCCCAACGCGCTGAGCTCCCGGCCGTAGCCTGACCGCTTCACGCCGCCGAACGGCAGCCGGGGGTCGGACGCGACCATTCCGTTCAGGAAGACGGAGCCGGCGTCGAGCTCCTCCTCGAACCGTCGGAGCTCGACCGGGTCGATCGTCCACGCCGCGGCGCCGAGCCCGTAGACCGACGCGTTCGCGAGCGCGATCGCGTGGTCGACATCCCGGACGCGCATCACCGCGGCGACCGGGCCGAACACTTCCTCGACGGCTGCCGCCGAGTCGGGCGGGACGTCGCCGAGCACGGTCGGCGGATAGAAGAACCCGTCCCCGGCCAGCGGCGCACCCCCGCACAGCAACCGTGCGCCCGCTGCGACGGTCCGCTCGACCTGAGAATGGACGTCGTCGCGAATGCTCGCCGTCGCGAGTGGGCCGACCTGCGTCGCCGCGTCGGTCGGATCGCCGATCCGCAACGCCAGCATCCCGTCGACGAATCGCTCGAGAAACGGCTCGTAGACGGCATCGTGCACGATGAACCGCTTCGCCGCGATGCACGACTGCCCGTTGTTGAGCGTGCGGGCCGTCACCGCCGTACGCGCGGCCGCATCGAGGTCCGCGCTCGGCATCACGATGAACGGGTCGCTCCCGCCGAGCTCCAGGACCGACTTCTTGAGCGCCCGTCCGGCGGCCGCGCCGATGGATGCGCCGGCTCCCTCGCTCCCCGTGAGGGTGACCGCGGCCACGCGCGGATCGCCGACGATCGTCTCGACGCGGGCGCTCTCGATCAGGAGCGCCTGGAACACCCCGGCCGGCGCGCCGGCGTCGTGCGCGAGCGTCTCCAGCGCCAGCGCGCATTGCGGCACGTTCGACGCGTGCTTCAGCAGCCCGACGTTGCCCGCCGCGATCGCCGGCGCGAGAAAGCGCACGACCTGCCAGAATGGGAAGTTCCACGGCATGACGGCGAGCACGACGCCTAACGGATCGTAGCGCACTCGCCCCGTGCCGCTCTCGTCGTCGACGAGCGTCTCCGGCGCGAGGAACGTCGGCGCGTGCGCCGCGTAGTAGCGGCACGCGCTCGCACACTTCGCGGCTTCGTCTCGCGCCGCCTGGAGCGGTTTTCCCATCTCGAGCGTCATGAGCCGCGCGTAGTCGTCGCGACGCGCGTCGAGCAGCTCGGCCATGCGGCGGAGCACGGCACACCGCTCCTCGACGGACGCCTGCCGCCACGCCCGTGCAGCATCGGCCGCGGCGGCGAGCATTCGTTCGACGTCCGCAGCGTCGTGCGGCGTGAACGAGCGGACCAGTCGCCCGCTCGTCGGATCGGTCGTCGCGATCGGCATCGAATCGTCTCCGGAGGAAGTGCCTAACGCTGCGGCAGCTCGCGCGCGTCGCTGCTGCGTTCGCGATGCCACGCCAGCTCGGCCGGCGTGAGCGGGCGGAACGCGAGATCGGCGGCGAGCCACAGCAGCTCGGTGTATGGATACATGGCGAGCGGCGCTGCGAGCATCAGCACGACCCCGACGTACTGCATCGCGTCCCACGGCGGGTCGGGCCAGGTCGTCAGGACCACGACGACGATCCCCACGCCGAGGAGCAGTTCGGCGGCGACGAGGTTCACGAGGTACGCCCCGATGAAATAGTCGTGCTCACCGCGGTCGAGCCGCAGCCCGCACTGCGGACAGGCGTCGACGCGCTTCAGCCACGACCGCCGCACGGGCGACCCGCCGCAGTTCGGGCAGCGTAGCCGCAAGGCTCGGCCGGCGTTCGCACGCAGCGTCGTCCACGAAAAGCCGACCGCCTCGTCTCTCGTCGGCGCGTCGGGCGCGGATCGTTTCTCGGTGTGCATCGTAGAAAGAAAGCTGATCACGTGCCGCGCCGCGTCTCACCTCCACCACGCTGTGTCGCGGCTCGAGCGTCGCTACTCTTCGGGCATCCGCCGCGCCACCGCGCGGCGCCCCGACCCGAACCGCATTCTTGCATGTCGCGCTCGTTTCGCCTCGCCTCGCTCGCCCTCGCCGCGACGCTCGCTGTCGCCGCCGCCTGTCGCGACGTCTCTGCGCCGAACGAGGATCCCGCGACGACCACGTTCGCTCCGTCGTTGAACGTCAACCTGGCGGCGATGAAGCGGACGGCGTCGGGCGTCTACTACCAGGATCTCATCGTCGGCGCGGGCAAGGTCGCGGCGAAGGACAGCTCTCTCCGCGTCTACTACACCGGCTCGCTCACGAGCGGGCAGCGCTTCGACTCCACCACCACCGGCGCCGGCCTCACCTTCCTGCTCGGCGCGGGGCAGGTCATCAAGGGGTGGGACGAGGGCATCCCCGCCGACCCGCCGATGCGCGTCGGCGGGACGCGTCGACTCGTCATTCCACCCGCGCTCGGCTATGGAAGCCGCACGAACGGGCGCATCCCGGCGGGCTCGGTGCTCGTCTTCGACGTGCGTCTCATCGCCGTGGGCAGCTAACGCGTGATGCAACGCGGCCGGCGTTCGCGCCGGCCGTGCGTTCGGACGGTACCGCTCCGCGTTCATTCGGTACGGGCCGGGGCGTCGACGGCGACACCCTTGATCTCATGCTCGCCGCCATCGGGTCCGCCGCCCTCCTCGGCGTCGAGGCATTCGGGGTCACGGTCGAAGTCGACGTCGCCAACGGCCTGCCGAGCTTCTCCGTGGTCGGGCTCGCGGCGGCAGCCGTGCGCGAGAGCCGCGAACGCGTGACGACGGCGCTCGCGCACGCCGGGCACCCGCTGCCGCCGCGCCGCGTCACGGTCAATCTCGCACCCGCCGACATCCGGAAAGTCGGCACCGCCTTCGATCTCCCGATCGCGCTGGGCATCCTCGTGTCGCTCGGCGCCATCGGGGCCGACGCGCTCGCGGACACGACCTGCGTCGGGGAGCTGGCGCTCGACGGAACACTGCGCGCCGTGCGTGGGGCGCTACCGATCGCCGCCTGGTGCGCGCGCGGCGGGCGGCGTCTGCTGCTCCCCCCGGCGAATCTGGCGGAGACGGCGGACGTGACCGCGCTCGCGCGCTGCGCACCGGCGACGCTGTCGGACGTCATCGCGCAGCTACACGGGCGGTCCGCGTGGAGCGCGCATGCGCCTGCGCGAACCGCTCCCCCGACTCCCCACGTGGACGACTTCGCCGACGTGGTCGGGCAGGGCGCCGCCAAACGCGCGCTCGAGATCGCCGCTGCGGGCGGCCACAACGTGCTGCTCGTCGGGCCGCCCGGCGCAGGGAAGACGATGCTGGCGCGCCGACTCCCCGGCATTCTCCCGCCGCTCGCACCCGACGAGGCCCTCGAGGTGCTGACGATCCGGTCGATCGTGGGGCTGGACTGCGCCGCCCGCCCGGAGCGCCCGTTCCGCGCGCCGCACCACACGATCTCGACGGCGGGGCTCGTCGGCGGCGGATCGCCGTCGCGTCCGGGCGAGATCACCCTCGCACATTGCGGCGTCCTCTTCCTCGACGAGCTGCTCGAGTTCCCGCGTTCGACGCTCGACGCGCTGCGGCAGCCGCTCGAGGACGGACGCCTGACGCTCGTGCGCGCGGCAGGGGCGGTTCAGTACCCGGCATGCGTCACGCTCGTCGGTGCTGCGAACCCGTGCCCCTGCGGACGCGCCGGAGAGCCAGGCGCTTCCTGTCGATGTGCACCCGCCGACGTCGCGCGGTACCAGGCTCGGCTCTCGGGTCCTCTCGCCGATCGCATCGACATGCATGTGCGCGTCGGGGCCGTCCCTCCCCGCGCGATGGCCGCCCCGCCGGATGGCGAATCCTCCGCCGTGATCCGCGCGCGAGTGGAGCGCGCCCGCGCGCTGCAGCGCCGTCGCTACGCGGCGACCCCCGGGATCGCGTCGAACGCGCAGGTCAGCGGGCGGTGGCTCGATACCGACGGTGGGGTCCTCCCCGCCGCCCGCGACCTGCTCGTCGCGGCCGCCGACCGCTTCGAGCTCTCGGCGCGCGCATTCTTCCGCGTCCTGAAAGTCGCGCGCACGATCGCCGATCTCGACGCCGAGCACGTGGTCGCCCTGCACCACGTCGCCGAGGCGCTCGGGTCGCGACCGTCGAGCGGCGGCGAGCCGAGCGAAGCGGGCGCTTTGCGGGTATGAGGGCATCCGGTACGTTCTCGCACGCGCGCCGTCGGCCGAACGCGTGACACCCGCGCGTGCGGCGCGCGTACTGACGTCACCGATGCTCGCTCACTCGCCATCGCAACGCATGCTCGTCACGACATCGCACGCCGCCGCCGCTCCAGCGCCTGGCTCGACGCACGGAGCTCGATGATGTTCGGCTGCCTTCGACGACTCGGCTGCCTGGTCATCCTCCTGATCGCCGCCGCCGCGTACTTCACTCGTGCGTACTGGTGGGGGCCGGCGCGCCGCGCGGTCGACCGCACGACGACGAGCGGCGCGATGCGCGACACGGCGTCCGTGTGGGAGTCGCTGACCCCCGCCGCGGCCGAGCGCGGTGAGCGCGCCGTACGCTCGCTCGCGGCGCCGCGCGGGCCTGCGTACGCGTCGCTGCGCGCCGGCGAGTTGGCGTCGTATCTCTTCCTGTCACTCTCTGCGGCGCTCCCCGCGATGGCGCGGGATGCGCAGGCGCGCGTCATCGACGACCGCATCTACATCCGCTCGGTGATGTCGCTCCGCGACGTGGCCGGCGACCTCGGACCCGCCTCCGGGCTCCTCGGCGAGCGCGACACGCTGCGGCTCGGCGGCACCTTCGAGATCGCCGAGCCCGGGCGCGCGCTGTTCCACGTGCGCGACGTGCAGATCGGACGCGTGCCACTCCCGGATCGCGCGATCCCGCTGCTCGTCCGCCGCCTGCGTCCCGACGACGCCCGCACAGCGTCGGCGGCCGACGCGCTCGTCGTTCCGACCCCGCCTTCGATCGGCGACGTGCGCATCTCGCGCGGACGCGTCACCTTGTACAGGCGCGATTGACCGCGCTGCCGACGCTGTCGACCGCACTCGCCTCTGCCTGATGCCACGCCGCATTCTCGTCATCGACGACGAACCCGGAATTCGCAGCGCTCTCGGCCAACTCCTGGAGTACGAGGGCTACGACGTCCGTACGGCGCCGAACGCCGCGGACGGGCTCGCCGAGTACGATCGGTTCCGCCCCCATCTGACGTTCATGGACATCAAGATGGCAGGGATGGACGGACTCGAGGCGCTGAAGCGACTCAAGCAGCAGGACGCGGACGCGTGCGTCGTCATGATCAGCGGACACGCGACGATCAAGGACGCCGTCGACGCGACGCAGCTCGGCGCGTACGACATCCTCGAGAAGCCGCTCGACACCGACCGCATTCTCGTCCTGCTGCGCAATGCGCTCGACCGCGCGGAGCTCGCGGAGGAGAACGCGCGGCTGCGCGAGACGATCGAGATCCGCTACGAGATCGTCGGGAAGTCGTACGTCATCCGCGCGTTGCTCGACGGCATCGACAAGGTCGCGGCCACGCCGGCGCGCGTGCTCATCACGGGCGAGAACGGGACCGGGAAGGAGCTCGTCGCGCGCGCGATTCACAAGCAGTCGCAGCGCAAGGCGAAGCCGTTCGTCGAAGTGAACTGCGCCGCGATCCCGTCGGAGCTCATCGAGAGCGAGCTGTTCGGTCACATGAAGGGCTCGTTCACCGGCGCCGTGCAGGACCGCGCCGGGAAGTTCGAGCAGGCGGACGGCGGCACGCTGTTCCTCGACGAGGTCGGCGACATGAGCCCGACCGCGCAGGCGAAGGTGCTGCGCGTGCTGCAGGACGGCGTCGTCACGCGCATCGGCGGGTCGAAGCCGATCAAGGTCGACGTCCGCGTCATCGCGGCGACGAACAAGGAGCTCGAGGAGGAGATCGCGGCCGGACGGTTCCGCGAGGACCTGTTCTACCGCCTGAACGTCGTCCCCCTCCGCGTGCCGGCGCTTCGCGATCGCCGCGAGGACATCGCGCTGCTCGTGCGGCACTTCCTCACGCTGCTCGCCCGCCAGGACGGTCTTCCCGCGCAAGGCGATCGACGATGCGGCGCTGCAGCGCCTCATGGAGCTGGAGTGGCCGGGGAACGTGCGCGAGCTGCGCAACACCGTCGAGCGGCTGCTCATTCTGTCCAACGGCGCGCGCATCACGCTGGCCGACGTCGAGCGGCTCGTCGGCCGCCGTGCCGTGGAAGGCGGCGGACTCGGCTCGCTCACGGACATCGGCACGTTCGAGGAGTTCAAGCACGCCGCCGAGCGCGCGTTTCTGCTCGCGAAGCTGCGGCAGTTCGACTGGAACGTGTCGGAGACGGCACGCGTGCTCGAGATGCCGCGCTCGAACGTCTACAAGAAGATCGAGCGATACGGCTTGAAGCGCGAAGACGGCTGACGACGCTGACCCACACGCCACTCATGTCCGACCGCGATTGGGAGAAGGAGCTCGCCGAGATCGACCGCCGCATCGCGAGCGAGCCCGCCGAGTCCGAGGGGGTGCCGGCTTCGCGCACCGTGGCCGTGTCCGGTCGCACGGACGCGGCGAAACCGAAGCCGCCGAGCGTCGCCGCGCGTGCCAACGCCCCGGTCACGACGACGCCAGCCGCGCCGCGACACTGGAAGACGATCGTCGGGCTGACGATCCGCCTGTCGATCGCCGCGATGCTGCTCGCCGCCGTCGTCGTGTGGCCCTACGACACGCGATGCGGCTCCTGGCTGTACGGCTACCTCGCGACGATCGGGCTGACCGCGGTCGCATCGATCTGGACCGCGGTCGCGGCCTGGCGGCACCGCGGCGCGCTGGTGCACCTGCTGTCGTTGGCCATGCTCGCCACGGCGCTCGTGTATGCCGCGATCGAAGTGCTGCCGCGTGTCGGGTACGCGCTCCCCGACGCGGCGCACCCGACGATCTGGAGTTGCGGCTGACGGCGGTCAGCGCCGCGGTGTCGCCGGTCCGCCGCGCTTCGTCCACACGACGACCGCGCCGCATCCGGAGTTGCCGCTCATGAACTGCGGCGGGAGCCCGGCAGATCCGGAATACACCTCGACGCCGCCGACATCCTGCGGCTTGACGATGTTGTCGAGCTCGTCCGCACCCTGCGCGACGCGCATGCCGTCGACGTAGACCTCGGGAACGCAGCCACCGCGCCCTCGCACGACGTTGCCGAACTGGCCGTTCGGCGTGACCGACATCCCCGGCGTCGTCCGCATGACGTCGGACATCACGAACGCGCCGCGGTTGACGATGTCTTCCTCGGTGTAGAAGCGCCCGAACGAGCTCTTCTTCCGCTCCAGGAAGCCGTTGTAGTCGGCTGCGGCCTTCGAGCTCTTGCCGGTCACGGTGATGCCCTGCAGCGTCGCGACCTGCTTCTCGAGCACCACGTCGACGGCGTTCGCGCGGCGAGACGACAGATCGACGGCGACGCGTCGCGGCTCGTAGCCGATCGCCCGTACCTCGAGATTGTACGTTCCCGATGGCAACCCGCTCAGCGCGAACGCGCCGTTGTCGGTCGTGCGTCCCGTCACGCCACTTCCCCAGACTTGCAGGCGCGCGCCGGGCAAGACGCGCCCGTCTCGTCCGCGCACCATTCCGGTCAACCGTGCGGACCCTCGGCTGACGGTCGTCGGATACGCGGGGCGCTTCTCGACCGCGGCCATCGTGTCCGGCACCTGCACGAGCACCGCGGTCGTCGAATCGCCGAGCAGGAAGTCGCGGCGCACGACGCCGCGCGGCATCACCGCCACGTCGATGATGCCACCAGCCCGTCCGGTGGCTTCCGCATTCGCTTCGACGCGTCCGCCGTCGGCCGGCAGGCCGCAGATCGTGTACACGCCGCCCGGTCGCACCTTCGCCGGGTAGCGGCGGTGCGCGTTCCGGATCCCCGTCTCGTCGGCCTGAATCTCGTTCCAGGTCACCACGACCTTCGCCTCGTTCAACCCGGCGCCACTCTCCGCGTCGCGCACGATGCCGATGAGCGCACCTGTAGTGTCGCCGTACGCCGTCGGTCCGCAGATCGCCGCGCGGGCCGTGCGCGCGCTCGGGGTGCCGAAATCGAGGCGGGCCGCGGTATCGGGACGGATCAGCAGGCGAAGGGTCGGCGCCTCCGCTCCGAGCACGTCGAGCACTTCGTGGTAGAGTCCCGCGAGGTAGCGCCCCGACCGCACGCCGGGAATGCGATAGCGCCCCGTCGAATCGGTCGTCGCGGTGAACGAGCGGCCGCGGTCCGTCTCGCTGACGAGCTGGATCGTGGCATTCACGAGCGGCGCTTGCGCGATGCTGTCGTACGCGAAGCCGAAGACGGCGAGGACCGCGCTCGTGTCGACCGCTGCGGGTACGGGAAGCGTGGACGCGCCACCCGGACCGACGGCAGGCTGGCGGGGCGGGACCGGCCTCGGCGCGCCGATGACGCCGGGCCGTGGAGCGGCCTGCGCGGCGAGACGTACCGGCGGTACGCCGGCGCCCGCGATCGTCGCACACGCGAAGGCGGCCGCGAGCAAGAGGCGGCGAGAGGTAGGCATCAGAGAAAGGTACGAGCAATCCGGCGCCGGCCAATGTCCGTGAATCTCCGCGGCCGAGCACACTAGATTCACCGCACCGCGCGTCGGTGTTCCGCCCGGCGCAGAATCGCCGCCGCTCTCGCGCGCCCTTCCTGCCTGCGTCCATGACCACGACGTTCCAGAACTTCATCGCCGGCGCGTGGGTCGCGCCCACGACCGGCGATCTACTTCGAGAACCGCAATCCCGCCGACACGCGCGACCTGATCGGCCGCTTCCCGCTGTCCGGCGCCGCGGACGTCGACCGCGCGGTGACGAGCGCGCGAAGCGCGGCTTCGCGCTCTGGCGCGACACGCCCGCCCCGGCTCGCGGCGACGTCCTCCGCCGCGTCGGCGACCTGCTCACGGCGCGGAAGGAGGAGACTCGCCGAGCCTCATGACGCGCGAGATGGGCAAGCCGCTTCACGGAGACGCGCGGCGACGTGCAGGAGGGGATCGACACCGCGTACTACGCGGCCACCGAAGGGCGCCGCCTGTTCGGCCACACGGTGCCGAGCGAGCTGCGAAACAAGTGGGCGATGAGCTTCCGCCGCCCGATCGGCGTCTGCGGCATCATCACGCCGTTCAACTTCCCGCTCGCCATCCCGACGTGGAAGATGTTCCCCGCGCTGGTCTGCGGAAACGCCTGCGTCTTCAAGCCGAGCCGAGGACGTGCCGCACACCGGGCACGTGCTCGTCGAGATCCTGCTCGAGGCCGGGCTTCCGCCGGAGGTGATCCAGCTCGTGCACGGCGACGTGGCGGAAGCGTCGGAGCGCCGATCGTCGAGCACCCGCGACGTCCCCGTCATCTCGTTCACCGGCTCGACCGAGACCGGCAGCATCGTCGGCGAGACCTGCGGCCGCATGCACAAGCGGCTGTCGCTCGAGATGGGCGGCAAGAACGCGCAGATCGTGCTGGACGACGCCGACCTCGACCTCGCGCTCGACGGCGTGCTCTGGGGCGCGTTCGGCACCACCGGCCAGCGCTGCACGGCGACCAGCCGGCTGATCCTCCAGCGCGGCATCCACGACCGGTTCCTCGGCGTGCTCGTCGACCGGGCGCGAGGCATGAAGCTCGGGCGACGGGCGCGAAGACGGGCACCGACGTGGGCCCGCTCATCCACGAGCGCGTCGCGCGAGAAGGTGGAGCGGTACATCGACATCGGCGCAGGCGACGGGGCCGACCTCGTGTGCGGCGGCCGGCGCCCGAGCGGCAGACGCTACGCGCGAGCGGCTACTTCTTCGAGCCGACGATCTTCGCGCGGCGTGGAGCGCGGGGATGCGCGTCTGAGCAGGAGGAGATCTTCGGCCCGGTGCTCTCGCGTCATCCGCGTGGACTCGACGCCGACGAGGCGTTCGCGCGTCAACAACGACGTGAAGTACGGGCTCTCGTCGTCGCTGTACACGCGCGACGTGAACCTCGCGTTCCGCGCGCTTCAACGAGCTCGACAACGGCATCACGTACATCAACGCCCCGACGATCGGCGCCGAGGCGCACCTTCCGTTCGGCGGGGTGAAGCAGACCGGCAACGGTCACCGCGAAGGCGGCTGGGAGGTGTACGAGTTCTACTCCGAGACGAAGGTCGGCTACGTCGACTTCTCGGGGGCGCTGCAGCGCGCGCAGATCGACAACTATCTCGGCACGCCGGACTGACGCGTCGCTCGGCTTGCGCCCTGACAGGCCGCGATTTGATCTCACACGCCTCGGCGAGTACTCCTGCCTCACTTGCCGGCTCCGACACGTTGTACATGGACTCGAGCACCGGTCCGCCCGCGCCGCCCTCCCTCCCGGCTGACCGCGGTACGCGACCGACATCGCCGAGCGCGCTCGAGGCGCTGCAGCACGTCAACAGCAGTTCGCGCCTGCGCTTCGGCTTGCTCTGGGAGTGGGCGAAGATCGTCACTGATCGCGTTCTGCCTCTTCCTCGTATGCGCGCCTTCTTCGTCGAGGCGTTCAAGATTCCGAGCGGCAGCATGGAGCGGCACGCTGCTCGTCGGCGACTTTCTGCTCGTCAACAAGCTCGTCTACGGCGCGGAGGTGCCGATCACGCACCGCCGTCTGCCGCGCCTCCGCACGCCGCAGCGCGGCGACGTGATCGTCTTTCAGTGGCCGAAGGACCGCACGAAGAACTTCGTGAAGCGCCTCGTCGGGCTGCCTGGCGACACGCTCGCGATGCGCGAAGGGTCGCTGTTCGTGAACGGCCGGTCGCGTCGCGCGAGCCCTATGTCCGCACACCGAGCCCGGCATCGACCCGTCGTTGAGGAGTTCCGGTGGCAGCGCGACTACGTCGTTCGCTCCGCCGTCGCCGCGCCGCCGCCGCTCGGCTGGGCTGGCCGCGACCCGGACGCCACCCGTCGCGAAACAACTGGGGTCCGTTGGTCGTCCCTACGGGCAGCTACTTCGTGCTTGGCGACAACCGGGACAACTCGCTCGACAGCCGGTACTGGGGCTTCGTCCCCGACTCATTGCTGCGCGGCCGCCCGATGCTTGTCTATTACAGCTACGCGCCCGACAGCACCGACCTTTGCCTGGGTTCGACGCGCGTTCGCTGGACGCGGCTCGGCGAACGGATCACTAGCTGACTCCGCCGTGCCGGTCGCTCTCGGCTGCAGCGACACTCGCGTCAGGTCGATGCGCCGGAACCGCCGTATGGCCATCTCCGAACAGCAAGAAGCGTCGTACGAAGAGGGCTCGCTCGATCAGTACCTGCGGGACATCAGCGTCTACCCGCTGATCACGCGCGAAGAGGAAGTCATCGCTCGCGCAGCAGGATCCGCACGGGCGACCAGGAGGCGCTCGACAAGCTGGTGCGGTCGAACCTGCGCTTCGTCGTGTCGGTCGCGAAGAAGTATCAGAACCAGGGCGTGTCGCTCTCCGACCTGATCAACGAGGGCAACCTCGGCCTGATCCGCGCCGCGCACAAGTTCGACGAGACGAAGGGGATCAAGTTCATCTCCTACGCCGTCTGGTGGATCCGTCAGGCGATCCTCCAGGCGCTCGCCGAGCAGTCGCGGATCGTGCGGGTGCCACTGAACCGCGCCGGGACGCTGCACCGCATCGGCAAGCGCGCGAGCTCGCTGCTCCAGGAACTCGGCCGCGAGGCGACGCACGCCGAGATCGCCGAGGGGATGGACATCACGGAGGACGAAGTCGCGAAGACGATGTCGATCTCGCAGGCGCATCTGTCGCTCGACGCGCCGATGACGCCCGGCGAGGACAACCGGCTCCTCGACTATCTCGCCGACACGTCGAACCCGACGCCCGACGAGCAGACGTTCGAGAAGGCGCTGACGGAGGCGATCGAGGAGTCGCTGTCGGGGCTCAAGGAGCGCGAGTCGAAGATCCTGCGGCTGTACTTCGGCCTGGACGGCGAGGAGCCGATGACGCTCGAGCAGATCGGGGCGCTGCTCGGCATCACACGCGAGCGGGTGCGGCAGATCAAGGAGAAGGCGCTGTCGCGGCTGCGCCACGTCTCTCGCGCGCGCGCGCTGGAATCCTTCCTCGGCTAGCACGTCGCGCACGGCGTTTGCGCGCGTCCGTCGTGGCGTGTCGCAACCGCGTTGCGGCGCTCCGAGGCTGGTCGTCGGAGCCACCGAAGGCCGTTCGCCGCGCAGGGACTGCCGTCGCTGGCATCGTCTTGACACAAGCACGGGGCGGGCTAGTTTGCGGCGATCGTGCTACACCCCCGTATGGGGGCGTAGTGTGTTCGTCCCTATCTGGAGGTGTCCTGCCCCGAGAGTCTTGTGCGAGCACGTAGTTCGGTACGTCGGCACGGTTCGGACGCAGTACCCGAATGATGCGCAGCACCTGTTGGACCGCGCTCGTGGGAGCGCAATTCCCGGCAGATCCTGGATCTGCCACACCCGGCAACAACAGAGGACCTAACGAATGAGACTCGTCAATTGGCGCGTACTCGTCCTGGGCGCAGCGGGGCTTGGCCTCGCCGCGTGCGGCGACGACGTCGTGATCGGTGACACGCCAATCAGCTTCACGACCAACCCTTCGTCGATCAGCTGCACAGCTGGTCAGTCGACGGCGGTTGGCGTGACGGTGAGCGGTGGCAGCGGTACCCCGACGGTGGCCTTCTCGGCCGGCAACGGCAACGCGACGGTCACGGGCAGCGGCACGAGCGCGACCGTGCTCTGCACGACGGCCGGCGCGTCGGCCGTCAATTTCACGATCACGAGCGGCGGCCAGACGGTCACCGGCTCGATCCCGGTCACGATCACGGGTGTTGCGAGCCCGGTGCAGGCCGTGACGATCAACCCGACGAGCGCGGTGGTCGCGCCGGGCGGGTCGGTGCAGTTCACGGCGTCGGTGTCGCTCGCGAACGGCGCCCCGGCGAACACGTCGACGGCGGTCACCTTCTCGGTGGCTGATCAGACGGTCGCGACGGTTGACGCGACGGGCCGTGTGACGGCGCTCGCGACGGCCGCGGGCCGCTCGACGGTCGTCCGCGCCACGTCGGTCGCGAACACGAACCTCGTTGCCAGCGCCACGCTGCAGGTCGGCACGGCGGCGTCGCTCGTGCAGTCGCTGTCGGTGTCGCCGGGCACGACGACGCTGATTCCTGGGCAGACGCAGCAGATCACGTCGAACGTCACGCTGGCGGCTGGTGCGCCGACCGGGACGTCGACGGGCGTCACGTACGTCTCGAGCGACACCTCGATCGCGCGCGTCAGCTCGACGGGCGTCATCACGGGTGGTAGCCGCGCCGGCACGGCGACGATCACGATCGCGTCGGTCGCCGCTCCGACGGTGACGCAGACGGTTGCGGTCACGGTCAGCCAGCAGGCGCCGGTCGTCCTGACGATCCAGTCGCTCACGACGACGACGGCCGCCGGTCAGACGATCAACGTCGACCAGGCGAACGTGAACGGCCCGATCTTCCTCACGCTCAACCTCGATCCGGGTTCGTTCCGTCCGGACTCGATCGTTGCGACGCTCGGCAACCAGCGCATCGTCTGCCAGCGCTTCTCGGCGCAGCTCGCCGAGGCGTACCGTGCGGCGGCGCAGGGCGCGTCGGCCGACGTGCAGCCGGTCGTCTGCCAGCTCAACACGGCGGCGTTCGACACGACGACGGGTGTGGCGCAGATCATCAACGGCCAGCAGCAGCTCAACGCGACGGCCTACTACCGCCCGGTCGGCGGTGGCTCGTCGACGACGCAGTCGGCGCAGATCGGCGTCAACCTGACGCTGAACAACCAGTCGGGCTTCTTCGTCAACGTGACGAACACGCCGTCGGCGGCGCAGACGGCGAACGGCGGCCCGGCGAACGGTCAGACGACCGGTCCGCAGGGTGTCCTGTGGCGCGCGGGTGATATCCGCGTGCAGGTCGTTCCGGTGTTCTTCACGACGCCGGGCGGCACGCCGACGGGCACGCAGACGCTGACGGTCGCGCTTGCCGACCAGAACAACCCGGGCGGGTTCGCGACGCAGACGGTGAGCTTCAACGCTGGCTCGTCGGCGACCGCGACGTTCACGGGCACGACGGCGGCGTACACGCCGAACCCGGCGAACAACACGGTGACGGGCTATTCGTCGCCGAACGCGGGTGGCGTGAACACGGGCGGCGCACCGGTGCCGGCAGGAGCGGCGCAGGGCACGCAGATCATCGTCAACGGCAACGTCAACACGACGTTCCTGTCGTCGGCGGGTCGCATCTCGAACGGTTCGACGATCTACATCGACAACGCGGCGCCGGAGAACCGGAACCAGTTCGTCTCGTCGAACTTCCTCCAGGCCGCGGGCCCGACGGGCTTCATCAACGGCTCGTTCGTCTTCGCGGACTCGGTCCAGCAGGCCGCGCTCGGCACGGCGCTCGGCGACAACAACGGCGTCGATCGTGTCGCGCGCTCGTTCTTCTTCGCGACGAACCCGCTCATCACGGGCGGCGCGGCGCTGACGCCGGGCCAGATCGTCGCGAACGGCACGTCGGTCGCGAACAGCGGGAGCATCACGCAGAACCCGACCATCGGCAGCTACGTCGCTGCGGCGCGTCTCGTCGACGCACTCGGTAACGCGGTCGCGACGAACGTCACGGCGCTCGCCGGCCTCGGCAACGCGCAGTTCCAGTTCGGCGTGATCACGGCGACGCCGGTCCTGACGTTCCTCGGGACGACGAACATCGCGTCGAGCCAGCAGATCGGTCTCGCGCAGGGTGCCGGCGCTCGGGTGCTCACGTTCCAGGCGACGAGCACGGCAGCCGCGAACACCACGAACCCGCCGTTCCCGTCGCGGTTCGTCGTGGGCACGCTGCAGGTCGTCACGCCGGCCGGTACGTTCTGCGCCACGCCGTCCGACACCGCCGTGACCGCCGCTGGCGGCGCCGCGACGGTGACCGGGGCCACGCAGACGAACACGAACCCGCCGTGCCCGCAGCTCGCGTTCAACACGATCTCGATCGATCCGCAGACGGCTCGCGCCGGCATCTACACGTTCTCGGGCCAGGCGCGTGATGTCGCCGGCAACCTGAGCGCGGTAGTGACCCGGTCGTTCGTCATCGACCGCGTCGCGCCGATCACGGTCAACGCGATCGTCGCCACGCCGCCGCTCTCGGGTGGCGCGAGCGAGACGTTCCAGGCGACCACGACCGACAACCTCGGGCTGGTGACGCAGGTTGGGCTCGTCGGCTACCAGACGCCGACCGAGATCGTGCTGCGCTACAACGGCACGGCCATCGGCACGGCGCTCGCCACTCCGTTCACCTCGAGCGCGACGCTCTCGGTCACGGTCCCGACGTTCATCCGCGGCATCGCGCTGCAGTCGCAGACGGCCCCGAACCAGTTCGTCGCGGTCAACAGCAACACGTTCTCGACGGTCGGCGCGGTCGCGATCGGTGCGACCGACAACGGCGGCAACTACGGCTACGGCACGATCTCGGCGGCGGCGGTTCAGTCGACGCTCGATCAGACCCAGACGCCGCCGACGTTCTTCGGCGCGCCGAACGGCCCGAACAGCGTGTCGCTCACGTTCCAGGCGAACACGGCGGGTAGCGCGACGACCGCCGGCTTCACGCCGACGCTCAACAGCGCGACCGCTGGTGCGCCGTCGTCGCTGACCATCAACCTGGTTCAGAACGGCACCGCGAACACCGCGTTCAACAACCAGTTCACCCGTGTCGAGCTCTATCAGCGCGGCACGACGCCTGGCCAGAACGCGACGTTCAACTTCAACCCGTTCGTCTCGACGACGGCGTACACGCTCATCGGTCAGTTCGGCGCTTCGGCGACGAGCATCTCGACGACGACGTCGACGATCTCGAACTCGTTCACGGTGACGCCGGGTTCCGGCGGCATCACGGGCTTCCCGAGCTCGGCTGGCACGTCGAACCTCGACCTGCTCGTGGTCGCGTCGAACGCGCAGGGCTACTCGATCGCCTTCATCATCCCGACGATCACGCTGACCAACCCGTAAGGGTCGGCTAGCTGGAAACCGTCTGGTGCACTGGGCCCCGCCGCAAGGCGGGGCCCTTTGCATTCGACCCCGATCGATCCGGGCTGCGATGTGGCCACGGCAGGGTTCCTCGAGGAATGCAGCCGGGGTTAGTTTCGCGAGGAACTTCGAGCCTGCCGCATCTGACCCATCGCATATGCCCAAGGACGCCTCCTTCGACATCACGACCGGCGTCGACTTGCAGGAAGTCGACAATGCGGTCAATCAGGCGCAAAAGGAGATTGCCCAGCGGTACGACTTCAAAGGCACCAAGGCGTCGATCGAGCTTCGCCGCGATGAGGGGAAGATTCTGCTCGTGGCGGACAGCGACTTCCTGATGGACGCGCTGCTCGACGTCGTGCGTGCCAAACTCATCCGCCGCGGCGTGCCGACGAAGAACCTCGACATCGGCAAGAGTGTTGCAGCGGGCGGAGACACCGTGCGCCGGGAGATCGTGCTGAAAATGGCGCTCGATTCGGACACGGCCCGTCACGTCGTCGCGGATCTCAAGGCAGCCAAGCTCCGGAAGGTGCAGGCCGCCATCCAGGGTGAGCAGGTTCGCGTCAGTGCGCCGTCGCGTGACGACCTCCAGGCCGCGATCGCGATCCTGCGCGACGGCGAGTACGGTGTCGAGTTGCAGTTCGGCAACTACCGGTAAGCCACGGCGCCCAGGCGCGAGCGGCCTTCACCTCTCATCTCGGGTCTCATGAATCTGCGTCGTGCTCTGTGGAGCCGTCTCGCGACGGTCTCGTGCGCCGTGGCACTCGTCGCTGGCTGCGGCGACGCGAACGAACCTTCGACCCCCAGCCAGATCACGTCGACATCTGGCACGGCAATCACGGCCCCCGCCGGGACCACCGTGAACGTCACGGTCCGCGTGGATGCATCGAACGGCCGCGCGCTACAGGGTCAGGTCGTCGCGTTCTCTGCCGCCACGGGGGGCGGGTCCGTCACGCCGGTGACCGCCACGACCGACGCGTCCGGCCAAGCGTCGACCGCCTGGCGCCTCGGCGCCGCGATCGGGCCGCAGACCCTCACAGTCACGTCGGGATCGGTGGTGGCGAGCATCATCGCCACCTCGACTGTGGGAGCACCGGCGTCGGTGGCGTTCACCGCCGGCGCTGGTCAGACGGCGCAGGTAGGTACCGTCGTTGCGACATCGCCGGCGATCACCGTTCGCGACGCCGGCGGGAACGGCGTCCCCGGCATCCAGGTCACATTCAGTTCCACGCCGGGCGGCGTCGCCACGCCGTCGACCGTGACGACCGACGCGAACGGCGTGGCTCGCCTCACGAGCTACACACTCGGCCAACAGGCCGGGACGTACACGCTGCAGGCGACGGTCCTGGCCTCGACGATCTCGGGTAATCCGGCGACGATCACCGCGACTGCGACGGCTGGAGGGGCGTCGCGCGTCGACATCGTCGCGGGAAATAGCGTGTCGGCAACGGTCGGATCGACAGTCGCCGCGGCCAATCTGCCGTCGATCGCGGTGCGCGATCAGTTCGGGAATCCGGTCGCAGGGGTCTCGGTCACGTTCGCCGTCACAGGCGGAGGGGGCGCGATCACGGGTGGGACTCAGACCACGAACCCGCAGGGAATCGCGACGATCGGCGGGCTGACACTTGGACAGACGTCTGGCGCGAACACGATCACGGCGACGGCGCAGGGTGTCGGAACGACCACCTTCACGATCACCGGAACGGCCGCGGCGGCCGCGCAGACGATCATCGTCTCCGGCAACAACCAGGCAGTCGGGGCCGGGCAGGCGCTTCAGGTGGGACCGAGTGTGCGCGTGGTGGACCGGTTCGGTAATCCGGTGAGCGGCGCCATCGTGCAATTCGTCGTCACGGGCGGCGGAGCGAACGTGGTCGGCAGCACGCAGACGACGAACGCCGCCGGCGTGGCGACGGTCGGTGCCGTCGTGCTCGGCGCGACCCCGGGAACGACGACCATCGCCGCGCGAGTCGCAGGGGTTCCCGATGTGACGTTCACTGTGACCGGGCTGTCAGGCCCGCCGGCGCGGCTCGTTCGGGTGAGCGGCGACTCACAGACTGTCGTCGCGTTCCGGAACTCGCCGCGGCCAGTCGTCGTCCAGGTGCTCGACGTGGCAGGATTCCCGGTCCGGAACGCGACAGTCACATTCGCACTGTCGAACAGCGCGACTGGCGCGTTGACCGCCACGTCAGCTGTGACCGATTCCCTCGGTCGAGCGAGCACGACATTCACGGCGAACGGTTCCGCGGGTGTGAACACGATCACGGCGACTGCCGGCTCGCTGACGCCGGTACAGTTCGTCGTGACGACGACGACCAACGTCGTCGCGTCGGTGACTCCGATCACGCCGATCAGACAGACGGCGACGACCTCCAGCCCGGTGCCGTTTCCGCCGGCTGTCCAGCTACGCGATGAGCTCGGCAACCCAGTCGCCGGGGTGACGGTCTACTTCGGGGTCTACACCGGCTCCGGAAGCGTGCAGAACGCCACCGCCGTGTCAGACGCGACCGGCATCGCGACCTCCGGCTCGTGGACGATCGGTGGGACACCAGGCGAGAATCTCCTCGCGGCCCTCTCGGCGGTGCCAGGCAACGTTCCCGGGTCGACGATCACGTTCGTCGCGAATGGGATCACCGCCCCGACGAACGCGACCCTCGCGCAGGTGGCCGGAGTCACGCCGGCGACGGCGCCGGCAGGGGGGACGGTCCCGGTCGCTGTGCGACTGCTCGACGTGACAGGTGCGCCCGTGCCCGGCCTCACGATTCAGTTCCAGGTCACCGTGGGTGGGGGAAACATCGGCGGACAGGTCACGGGATCGGCCGTGACCGACGCAAACGGCATCGCCACGCTCTCGAACTTCACGCTCGGCTCCGCCGCCGGGACGGTGAACACGGTGTCCGCGTTCCTCGCCGGCACATCCTTGAGCGTACCGATTTCCATCACCACGCAGT
Source organism: uncultured Gemmatimonadaceae bacterium (assembly GCA_963843845.1). Lineage (GTDB taxonomy): Bacteria > Gemmatimonadota > Gemmatimonadetes > Gemmatimonadales > Gemmatimonadaceae > Gemmatirosa. The sequence continues at coordinate 1,677,006 of CAWJMB010000002.1, forward strand.
GAACTAGCGACCTTTCGCTGCAGGGGCTTTCGAGGACGTGGGGCTCCGAACGACATCGTTCGGAGCCCCACGTTTTCATGAGGGTGCTCTGATTGAGCCCGCCACCGCCATGCACTAACCTGAAGGATGCTAGACATTCGTTTCCGTATCAGCGGTCGGATCGCCCTCTCTGTATGAGGGTCGCCCTCGTGACGCTCGGCTGCGACAAGAACACCGTCGACAGCGAGCGCTACCTCGCCGAGCTCGTCGCCCATGGCGCCGAGCCGACCGTCGATCTCGAGTCCGCCGAGGTGATTCTCGTGAACACCTGTGGGTTCATCGACGCGGCGAAGCAGGAATCGATCGATGCGATCGTCGACGCCGGGAGGCTGAAGGTCGACGGCGCGTGCCTGGCGGTCGTCGCGGTGGGCTGCATGGTCGAGCGACACAAACAGGAGCTGGCCGACGCGCTTCCGGAAGTCGACCTCTTCCTGGGCGCGTCGGAAGTCGACCGTCTCATTCCCGAGCTCGCGTCGCGAGGCATCGTCGCCCCCGACCGGCTCGTCGCGCATCCCGGCGTGCGCCTCTTCCTGGGTGGGAAGCCGCACGTCCGCTACCTCAAGGTCAGCGAAGGGTGCGACCATGGCTGCGCCTTCTGCGCGATCCCGCTGATGCGCGGACGGCATCGATCGTTCGCGCTCGACGAGATCATCCGCGAGGCGCAGCTGCTCGAGCTGCAGGGCGTGCGCGAAGTGAATCTCGTGGCGCAGGACCTCGCGCACTACGGGCGCGACCGGCGTGACGGCGTCGGGCTACCACAGTTGCTCGAGGCGCTCGTGCGCGAGACCTCGATTCCGTGGATTCGGAATCTCTATCTGTACTCTGCCGGGATCACGCCCCAACTGCTCGAGGTGATCGCCGCGAACCCGCGGATTCTGCGCTACCTCGACATGCCGATGCAGCACGCGTCCGATGCCGTGTTGGAGCGCATGCGGCGGCCGGAGCGCCAACGAACGATCCGTGAGAAGGTGGCGCGGTTCCGGGAGGCGGTGCCCGATCTCGCGCTGCGAACGACGTGCATCGTCGGCTTCCCGGGGGAGACGGAGGACGACTTCCGGCGGCTGCTCGACTTCCTGGAAGAGATGCGGTTCGATCGGGTCGGGGCGTTCACCTACTCGCCGCAGGAAGGGACGCGGGCGTGTGAATTGGAGGACGACGTCCCGGATCCGATCAAGCGCGATCGCCTCGAGCGGCTGATGGACGTGCAGCGTGGGATCACGGCGGAGCGCTACGACCAGTACGTCGGACGGTCGACGACGGTGCTGATCGACGAGGTCGGTGCGGGATCGTCGCCGGCACAGGCGCGCGCTCCGTGGCAGGCCGACGACATCGACGGCATCACCTTCGTGCGAACCGATGCACCAGCCGGCGCACTCGTCGACGTGCGCATCGACGACGTCGTCGACGAATACGATTTCGTCACGACGTGCGTCGGCGTCGCGTCGCTGCCCAACGGGGCGCCGCGACGCCGAACGCGGATGCTGCCGATGGCAGGAGCGAGCACCGTGGGAAGCTTCGGGCGCTGAAGCGTGATGGGGACGCGCGGCACTCGTGCGTCCACAGCACGACTCCTGGTCCTCGTCGTACTCGGCGCAGGGTCGGTCGCGTGCTGTGCGCGGCGCGACCCGGCCGTCAGCCCGGCCATCGGTGCCGCGGTCGACCGGCCTCGACGAGCGTCGCCTCCTCGCGACGCGGACGCGAGGTCCGCGGTGCGCCGAGTCGCGCGCGGCGGGGAGATCGAACAGTCCGTCGGGCGCGTCGCGCGCGTCGTATTGGGAACGGCGGTCGGGGAAGCGCGCATCGGCGCGACCGGTGAGTGGCGGCTCGTCGATGAGCTGGGGCGCGACGTCGCGGGGCGGATGCTCGCCGGGGGCACGGTGCGTATCGAAGGACGCGGCGGCACTCTACGCATCGTCGGCGCGTCCACCGAGACCGGATGGCTCGCCGGGCCGGTGATCGCTCGGCCGTCGAGCGACGGGTCGTACGCGACGTACAACGCGCGGCGGTGGCGTGGCGAGGTGTGGATGCATGCGACCGGCGGCACCGTCACGATCGTCAACCGCGTGCCGGTCGAGTCGTACCTGCGCGGTGTCGTGCCGCTGGAGCTGGGTACGTCCGCTCCGAACGAACGGGCCGCCCTCGAGGCGCAGGCCGTCGCCGCGCGCAGCTACGTCTACAGTCGCCTGCCCGAATTCGAGCCGCGGGCTGCGGCGATGCGACGTGCGGCCCAACCCTTCGATCTCCGTGCGACGACGAGCGATCAGGTCTACGGCGGCGTCGACGTCGAACGCGCCGCTGCCGACCGCGCGATCGTCGCGACCTCCGGGCTCGTTCTTCGCTACGAGGGTGCCGTGGTGACGGCGCCGTACCACTCGGCCTGCGGTGGGAGTACCGCCGAGCCGGCGGAGCTGTGGAATTCGGAGCGAGAACCGTGGCTCTCGCGGGTGAGCGACCGGATACCCGGCACGGATCGATACTACTGCGACATCGCGCCGCGCTTTCGGTGGACGCGTACGTGGGACGATGCGACGCTTCGTGGTGTGCTCACACGGTACCTGCGCGCGTCGAGCCGGGTGCAGACACCGGTGCGCCTGGTGCGCTCCCTCGCCGTCAACGGCCGTACGCCGAGCGGTCGCGCCGCATCGCTCGACATCGTGACGGGTGACGGGACCGCGACGTTACGCGGCAACGACATCCGTTTCGTTCTGCGAACGGCCGGCGGCGATATATTGCCGAGCACGAACTTTATCGTAGACAGTGAGCGCGGCGGCGACGGACGCGTCGCACTCGTGACGATCCGCGGGAATGGCAACGGGCACGGCGTCGGGATGTGCCAGTGGGGTGCGGTCGGGCGCGCCCGCGCAGGACAGGACTTTCGAATGATTCTTCGCGCCTACTTTCCCCGTGCGTCGGTCGAGCCGGTCGAGTGAGAACAGGGTGAGCGCATGCGCGTGAGCTTGCGCGCGCCCGGGCGCGCGCGACGGTCCCTCGAGATGCTCGCCGTCGGGTTCGCGCTGCTCGGGCTGATCGTGCTGCCCGTGCGGGTCGCACACGCGCAGGCGCCACCGCGCCCGCGCCCGGATACGAATCCGTCGCCGCCCCCGCTCACGCCGTCCGACTCCGCACTCCGCGACAGCGTGATCACTTCCATCCTCGCCGAGGACTCGGCACGCGTGACGCGTGCACCGGCGTTCGCCATGTTCGGGCTCGACCGGTTGCGACTGCGCACGGTCGGAGCGTCGTACGGGATCGCGTGGCCGGGGCAGGCGACGCAGGCGAGGCTCTACTCAGTGCACGCGGACTACGGCCAGGTGTATCCGGACGTGCGATTGCTCGCGGTCTCGTCGTACTGGTCGACGGGCTATCGCGACGGCGAGGTCGCACGGCTGGCGAACGAGGTGCAGCGCAGCGTGCCTAACGCGACCGAACCGGCGGCGCTCGGACGCATCCGCGTCGCCGACCTGTCGGCGGGGGCGGAGCTTCGATGGCAGCCGTCGCTCGCCCGCCGCGCGACTCGCGTTCTCCACGCGGTGTACCCGTGGGTGGGGGGCGGATTCGCGTTGCACTTCGTCAACGTCGAGGGGCGCCCGATCAGCGATACGTTCGTCGAGCGCGCGCTCGACGCGGCGACGATCGGCCTGAACACGTCGCTCGGCATCGACATCCGTCCGGTGCCCAACTTCGCCATCACGACCGTGGCGCGATACGACTTCCTCAGCAGCGTGCGCTACGGCTCCGTGCGGGCGGGCGCGACATTCGTCTTCGGACCGGCAGGCGGCTGGTGACCAGGTCGGCGCCGAACGTCCTGCGGGCATGGCTGTTCGTCCTGCTCGGCATGGTCGCGTGGGGTCGTCTGCGAGCGCAGTCGACGACCCCCGCAGTCGCCGCGCCCGGCAGCGACCTGTCGGTACGGTTGCTCACCATCGGCCAGGGCGACGAGGTCTGGGAGCGGTTCGGACACAATGCGCTCTGGATCCGCGATACGACCAGCGGACTCGACGTCGCCTTCAATTGGGGCACGTTCGACTTCAACGCGCCGAACTTCCTCGGGCGGTTCCTGGCGGGAACCAACGACTACATCCTCGTCGGCAACGACGCGAGCGCGAACATCCAGAAGTACATCGCCGAGAATCGGTCCATCTGGGTGCAGGAGCTGAATCTCACCCCCGCGCAACGACTCGCGCTGTTGCAGTTCGTCGAATGGAACGTGCGCCCGGAGAATCGCGCCTACCGCTACGACTACTACCGCGACAACTGCTCGACGCGCGTGCGGGATGCGCTCGACCGCGTGCTCGGCGGCGCGCTCGGCCGAGCGATGAGAGAGAAGCGCACGGGGACGTCGTATCGCTCGCACACGCGGCGACTCACCGACGGCGACCCCCTGGTCTACACGGGCATCCAGCTCGCGCTGGGCCGGCCGGCGGACCGCGAGCTCGACGCGTGGGACGAGTCGTTCCTGCCGGTGCGGTTGATGGAGCACGTGCGCGCCGTCCGCGTCGACGGTCCCGACGGTCCCACGGCGCTCGTCGCATCGGAGCGCCAGCTCTTCGCCGCGCGGCGACCGGCCGAACTCGCCAGCACGCCGAACCACGTGCTCGCGTATCTGACCGGTGGCCTCACGCTCGGCGCGATCTTGTGGGTGCTCGCGAACGCGGCGCGCCGCGGTCAGCGCGGCGCGGCAGCGCTCTTCGGCGTGCTCGCTGGGCTATGGACGCTCCTGGCCGGACTCGCCGGTGTGGCGCTGCTCCTCGCCGGCACGGTCACCCGGCACGTCTTCATGGGCCGCAACCTGAACCTCGCGGCGTTCAGTCCACTGGCGCTGCTGTTGCTCGGCACGCTCGTCGTCGCGCTCGGTGCGCGGCAGGTGGCGACGCGCGCGAGGTGGACGGCACGCGCGTCGAACGTCGCCGCCCTGCTGCTCGCGCTCTCGACGATCGGATGGGTCGTGGCGCTGACCGTCGGGCAGCGAAGCGGCGAGCTGTTCGCGCTCGCGCTTCCGGTGCACCTCGCGCTGTGGACCGGGTTGCGCACCCTGAGCCGCCCGGTCGACGCCCGCGCGTGAGCGACGAGGAGGGTGTGAGCGGAACGCGCTGGGACGTCGGCGTCGATGTCGGTGGGACGTTCACGGACCTCGCGGCGATCGGTGCCGACGGGCGCGTCCGCACGGCGAAGGTACTGTCGGTGCCCGCCGACCAGAGCTCGGGTGTCGTCGACGCACTCGCCGCCTTCGGCGCCGACGCCTCGACCGTCCGGCGGATCGTGCACGGCACCACGGTCGTGACGAACCTCCTCCTCGAGCGAACCGGCGCGCGCGTGGTGCTGTGCGCCACAGACGGACACGTCGACGTTCTGCACCTTCGCCGGCAGAACCGCGCGCAGCTCTACGACCTCACGGCGCACCACCCCGAGCCGCTCGCGGACGAGACCATCGCCGTCCCGGAGCGTGTCGAGCCCCAGGGCGTGGTACGCGTGCTCACCGACGCCGCTGCCGACGGCGTGGCCGAGCGTGTCGCCGCGCGCGAGCCCGAGTCGGTCGCCATCGCCTTGCTGCACGCATATCGCGACGATGGGCACGAGCGGCTCCTCGAGGCCGCGCTCCGACGTCGGCTGCCGAACGCCGTCATCGTGCGATCGTCCGCGGTGCTCGGCGAGATTCGCGAATACGAGCGGACGGCGACGACGGTCGCGGAAGCGTACGCCCGTCCGCGCGTCGCGACGTACCTCGCGAATCTGTCGCAGCGCCTCGCGGCTGGCGGGTTTCCGTCGCCCACGGTGATGACGTCGAGCGGCGGCGTGCGCGACGCTGACGACGCAGCCCGGAACGCCGCGTCGCTCGCGCTCTCCGGACCGGCCGGTGGGATCGCGGGGGCGAGCGCATTCCTCCGAGCGTTAGGCACGGAGCGCTTCCCGCTCGCGCTGACGATCGACATCGGCGGAACGAGCGCCGACGTGGGTCTCATCGTCGACGGCGAGCCCCTCGTCGAGGGAGGCGGCGACGTCGCGGGGGCGGTCATCGCGCTGCCGCGCGTACTCGTCGAGACGGTCTCCGCGGGGGGCGGCAGCCTCGGGTGGGTCGACGACGCCGGTGCGTTGCGCGTGGGTCCACGAAGCGCTGGTGCGGTGCCGGGACCTGCCGCGTTCGGGCGGGGTGGCACCGAGCCGACCGTGACCGACGCCCACGTCGTGCTCGGTCACATCGCGCAGCGCGGCTTCGAAGGCGGCGTTCGCATCGACACCGCGGCCGCCGAACGCGCCGTCGCGTCGCTCGCCACCCGGCTGGGGCGCTCGGGCGTGGAGGGCATCCATCGCGTGGCGAGGGCGATGCTCGCCGGGGCCGACGCAGCGATGGCGCGCGCACTGCGGCGCGTGAGCGTCGAGCGCGGCGTCGATCCGCGACAGTGCGTGCTCGTCGCATTCGGCGGCGGCGGACCGTTGCACGCCTGTGCGCTGGCCGACCAGCTGGGCGTCTCGCGAGTGCTGGTGCCGCCGCACGCGGGTGTGTTGAGCGCCGTGGGACTCGCGCTCGCTCCGCCGCGGCGAGAGGTCGTCGGGAGCGTGATGCGGCGCGTGTCGGACCTCCGTCCGGGGGACGTGACGACGATCGTTCGGCAGATCGCGTCGGGCATCGCGAGCGACGGCGCCGAGGCACGCAGCTGGGCACGCATGCGATACGTGGGACAGGGGCACGAGCTCGAGGTGCCGCTTCACGGCAACGATGACGGCGCCGCGCTCGGTGACCGGTTCGCGGCGCTCCATGGCGCGCGCGTCGGGTTCACCCTGTCGAGCGACGTGGAAGTGGTGAGCGTGCGGCACACCTCGTCACAGAGTGGACCGAGTGTGGCGTTCGGCCGAGCGCGGCGCAGCGGGGCAGTGCCTGACGGAGGCGACCGCGTGCTCGTCGATGACGGCGCGACGCTCGACGCGCGCGTCGTCGGTCCGGCGACCGTCGTGCTCGCCGACGCGACGCTGAGGATCGACGGAGGATGGACCGGGCGATCGTTGCCCGAGGGCGGCTGGCTCGTGGATCGCGCATGACGACGAACGCGCCGAGTCTCGCGACGCTCGATCCGCTCGAGCTCACCGTCTGGTCGCACGCCGTCGCCATGATCGCCGAGGAGATGGGGAGCGTTCTCGTGCGGTCGGCGCTGTCGCCGAACATCCGCGAGCGGCGCGACGCGTCGTCGGCGATCTTCGACGCGGGTGGACGCATGGTCGCGCAGGCCGCGCACATCCCCGTTCACCTCGGCGCGATGCCGGCGTCAGTCGCGGCGGTCCGGGCGCGCGAGCCCGTCCCCGGCGACGTGTTTCTGCTCAACGACCCCTTCCACGGCGGCTCGCATCTCCCCGATCTGACGACGGTCGAAGCGATCGGCGATCCAGGCCGACCGAACGCTGCGACGCACGACGCCGTGATCGGCTATGCCGTCGTGCGCGCTCATCACGCCGACGTGGGCGGGATGAGCCCGGGGAGCATGCCGCAGGGGGCGACGGAGCTCGTGCAGGAAGGGATCGTCATCCCGCCGGTGCGGCTGGTGCGCGCAGGAACGCTCGTCGACGACGTCCTCGCGCTCCTGCTCGCGAACGTGCGGACGCCAGACGAGCGCAGGGGCGACCTGCGCGCGCAGCTCGCGGCGTCTGCGGCCGGACGCGACGGGTGGCGCGCGCTGCTGCAGCGCGAGGGCGGGGGGCGGGTCCGCGCCGCCGTGGACGCGCTGCTCGACTACACGCAACAGCGTGCCTCGGCGGTGCTGCGCACGTACGAGGGCGTGCGTGGCCGGGCGCGTGACGCGCTCGAGGGCGACGGCGTCACCGAGGACGACGTTCCGGTGCAGGTCGCGGTTCACGTCGCCGACGGCGCGTTGCACGTCGACCTCGCTGGCACGTCGCCGCAGGTGCGCGGCAACGTGAACTGTCCGCCTGGCGTCGCGATGGCCGCCGCGGTGTTCGTGTTGCGCACGCTGCTCGACGGCGACGTGCCGACGAACGACGGCATCGCGCGCGCGATCCGCCTGACGATTCCCGACGACTGTGCGGCGAACGCCCGCTGGCCCGCCGCGGTCGCGGCGGGGAACGTCGAGATGTCGCAGCGCATCACCGACACCCTGTTCCTCGCGCTCGCCGACGCCGGTGTGCCGGTGTGCGCGCAGGGCCAGGGAACGATGAACAACGTCACCTTCGGCGGCGACGGCTGGACGTTCTACGAAACGTTAGGCGGGGGGCAGGGAGCGAGCGCTCGTGGCAGCGGGCCGAGCGGCGTACACGTGGGGATGAGCAACACGCTGAACACCCCAGTCGAGTCGCTCGAGACGAGCTATCCGCTGCGCATCGACCGCTATGCCGTGCGGCGTGGAAGCGGGGGCGATGGAGCGCGTCGCGGTGGCGACGGCATCGTTCGCAGCTATCGTGCGCTGGAGCCGTGCACGGTCACCCTCGTCACCGAGCGACGGCGGCACGCACCGCAAGGGATCGACGGCGGGGGGGCCGGAGCGGTGGGCCGCAACCTGCTCAACGGCGTTCCGATTCCCGCGAAAGCGCGGGTGCGACTCGTCGCCGGCGACGTCGTGACGATCGAGACGCCGGGCGGCGGCGGGCACGGCGCGCCGTACTAGGCGCGGAGAACGAGGCCTTCCGACGCGGCCACGACCCGCATGGCGCTCCCGGCCGCTCGCACGTGATCCCGCGCGTCGCTGAGGATGCGGTCGACGGCGTCGTCGTCGCGGTCGGGGTGGTGGTGAAACAGCACGACGCGCTCCACGCCTGCGGCGATCCCGAGGTCGACGACGTCGTTCCACGCCGAGTGCCCCCAGCCGGAGTATGCCGGCAACTCGGTGGGGAGAAACGTGGCGTCGTGCACGAGCAGCGAGGCTCGCGCGCATGCGCGCAGCCACCCGTCACGCAACGCGTCGTGCTGCGTCGCACGGATCTCGTTGTCGGGCGCGTAGACGATCCACGGGTCGTGACCCGTACGACCCACCGTCCACATCGCCGCGTCGTCCGCGTGTCGCGCGGCGACCGGACGCACCGTCACGCCATCGAGCGTGAGGCCCGACTCGTCGAGCGCGTGGAACTCGACGCGGGCGGCGAGCGCGTCGAAGTGCACGGGAAAGACAGGCGACTGCATCTGTGCGCGAATCACACGCTCCGCCGCATCGCGCAGCGCGACCGGTGTGTAGATGCGGACGAGCGACCCGGGCACGTAGAGCGGCGCGAAGAAGGGGAGCCCCTGAACGTGGTCCCAGTGCGCGTGCGTCAGGAACAGCGAGACCTCCGTCGCGCCGCGCCCGTCGTCACCGTCGGCCGCCTGCCGCGACCCGCGACGCATCGCGTCGCCGAGCGTACGGATGCCGGTTCCGGCGTCGAACACCAGCGTGCGGCCGGACGGGAGGGTGACGGTCAGGCACGCCGTGTTGCCGCCGTATCGGCGCGTGCAGTGAGCGGACGACGGCGTCGAACCGCGGACGCCCCAGCAGCGAACGATCACATCCGACATTCGCCGCCTAACGATCGGCCTCTGGTGCCGCACCCGCCGCCTCGATGGTCGCCTCGCCCGTCATCTCGCTCGTCGCGTGCGCGTCGAGTGTGGCGCGAGCGGCGGCCCGGCCGGGCCTCGTCGATGCGCCGGGTTTCGCGCGTCGCGCGAGCGCGTCGGCGTCGACCACACGGACGGTGCGGCGCTCGACGACGACGAGTCCTGCCTCCTGCAACTCCTTCATCGCGCGCGAGACCGTCTCGCGGCTCGCGCCGATCATCTGCGCCATCGTCTCGTGGGTCGGCGCACGGTCGAGGGCGGGCGGATCGCCTGTGGCGCGGTCGAGAATGAGGCGCGCGACGCGGCCCGGCACGTCGAGCAGCACGAGGCTGGCGATCTTGTCGTCCGCCTCGCGCAGGCGGCGCGACAGCTCCTCGAGGAGCGCCCACGCGACGCGGGGCTGACGCTCGACCTCGCGCCGGAAGTCGTCGCGTCGCAACACGAGCAGCACGGCCTGGTCGAGCGCGACGACGTGGGCGGAGCGCGGGCCTCCGTCGATGAGCGCGAGCTCGCCGAAGTGTGCGCCCTGGCCCAACGTATCGAGGATGACTTCGCGTCCGTCGTCGCCGACGACGGTGACTTTGACGGAGCCGGAGCGCACCACGAAGAGGGCGTCGCCCGGATCGCCCTGGCGAACGATGAGCGCGCCACGCGGGTACCGCTGCTCGCGCGCGAGCTCGGCGAACCCGCGGCGCTCGTCAGCCGAGAGGCGCCGGAACAGCGTGACCGATCCGAGGAAGTCGGCGAGTCGATGTACGAGCATGACGGAAGGCTGAGGGTGCGCTGCGGTGCTGTCAACGACTCGCCCGTGCGCAGCGCACACTCGGTGCCGCAAACCGTTGTGCGGTTGTTCCTTACGCGATTCGGCGGCTATATTCCGCGGCCTCATGAGCGAAGTCGATGCGCTGCGCGACCGGTTGAACGAGGCGCTCGCGCGCGCCGCGGACGTCGAGCGCGAGCTCGCGGACAGCGATACCGCGCGTGACTCGAAACGGCTGGCGGAGCTGGCGCGCGAGCATCACCGGCTGGCCGCGGTCGTCGAGACGAGCCGCCGGCTCGACAAGGCGAATGCCGAGCTGCACGACGCGCGCGATCTCGCCACGTCGGACGACGCAGAGCTGGCAGCCGAGGCCGTCGCCGAAGGCGTGCGCCTCGACGCGGAGGTCGCCGCGCTGGAGCGGGCACTGCGGCCGCTGCTCATCCCGCCGGACCCGCTCGACGACCGGCCGTGCATCGTCGAGATTCGCGCGGGGACGGGCGGCGACGAAGCCGGGCTGTTCGCCGCCGACCTGCTGCGCATGTACACGCGGTACGTCGAACGGCGCGGCTGGCGGATCGAGACGTTGTCGTACAGCGACGGGACGTTAGGCGGCATCAAGGAAGCCGTCTTCAAGGTCGACGGTGCCGGCGCGTTCGGCGCGCTACGTCACGAGAGCGGGGTGCATCGGGTGCAGCGCGTTCCCGCGACGGAGACGCAGGGCCGCATTCACACCTCGGCGGCGACGGTCGCCGTGCTGCCCGAGGCGGAGGAGATCGATCTGCGCATCGACGACAAGGAGCTGCGCATCGACGTCTTCCGCTCGTCGGGGCCGGGCGGGCAGAGCGTCAACACGACCGACAGCGCCGTCCGGATCACGCACCTGCCGACCGGCGTCGTCGTCAGCCAGCAGGACCAGAAATCGCAGCTCCAGAACAAGATCAAGGGGATGCAGATCCTGCGCGCGCGGCTGCTCGACCGGATGATCGCCGAACGCGAGGCGGAGCGGGCGCGAATCCGCCGCTCGCAGGTCAGCACCGGCGACCGGTCGGCGAAGATCCGGACGTACAACTTTCCGCAGAGCCGCGTGACCGATCACCGGATCGGCTTCACGACGCACGACATCGCCGGCGTCATGAACGGCGAGATCGCGCCGCTCATCGACGCGCTGCAGGTCGCGGACGTCGAAGAGCGGCTCGCCGACGCGTGACGCGACCGGGCGACACGGATGCCTGAGGTCGCGGCGCGACACGCGCGCACGATCGGCGCGCTCGTCGCCGAGCTGACCGCGCGGCTCGCGGCGTCGCATGTGGCGAACCCGCGTGACGAGGCACGTGATCTGGTCGCCGCGCTGCTCGACGTGCCGCGCTTCTGGCCGACGACGCACCGCGACGCGGTCGCCGACGAAACGCTGTGCACCGCGTCGCACCGCGCCGCCGATCGGCGTACCGCGGGAGCCCCGTTCGCGTACGCCGTCGGACGCGCCGCGTTCCGACATCTGACGCTCGACGTCGACGAGCGCGTGCTCATTCCGCGTCAGGAGACGGAAGTCCTCGTCGACGAAGTGCTGCGCGCGGTGGGCGATCGGGCCGGCGGGACGGCGGTCGACGTCGGCACCGGCTCGGGCGCGATCGCCCTCGCGCTCGCGAGCGAGGGGCACTTCGCGCGCGTCATCGCCACCGACGTGTCGCGCGACGCGCTCGACGTCGCACGACGGAACGTCGCACTCTGCGCTCGCGCGTTAGGCACCCCGGTCGAGCTCCGCCTCGGGTCGCTGCTCGCGCCCGTCACGGGGGAACGGGCTCGGTGCGTCGTGTCGAACCCGCCGTACATCGCGTACGACGAGGCGCCCGCGCTTCCTCCCGGCGTGCGGAACTGGGAGCCGGCGCTCGCGCTGTTCAGCGGCAGGGACGGCATGGCCGCGATCGAGGCGATCGTCCGGGGCGCGGCGGACGTGCTCGACGCCGACGGCCTGCTCGCGCTCGAGGTCGACACGCGCCGCGCCGCGCTCGCCGCCGAACTGGCGGCGGTCGACGGCCGCTATCGGAACGTGCGCGTGTGCCTCGACCTCACCGGGCGCGAGCGGTTCGTGCTCGCGACGCGCGCCTGAGCGATCGGCCGGCGCTACTTTTCTCGGACCACGCACCCTGCCGTTTCCAGCATTCCGCACATGCTACAAGACAAAGCGATCGAGCTCGGACGTCTCATCGGCCAGAGCGACGAGTACAAGGCGGTGAAGCGCACGAACGAGGCGCTCAGCGAGGACCGAGAGTCGGTCGCGCTCATCCGCCAGATGGAGCAGCTGCGCCGCGACGCACAGACGATGATCGAGCACGGCGAGAGCCCCACGCCCGAGATGGAGCAGCAGCTGGACGAGCTGCTCGCCAAGGTGCAGGTGAGCACGACGTATCAGCGCGCCATCGCGTCGCAGGACAACTTCGACAAGCTCATGCTCCGCGTGAACGAATGGATCAGCGAGGGGATCCGGAAGGGCGCGGCGAGCCCGATCATCACGCTGGGATAGCTGGACCGTGCGTGCGTCGCGCCGACGCGGGCTGCTCGTCGTCTTCGAGGGGCCGGAGGGGGTCGGGAAGACCACACAGCTGACGTCGCTCGCGGATCGACTCGCTCGCCGATCGGTCGCCTCGGAGACCTACCGTGAGCCGGGCGGCACCCCGTTAGGCACGGAGATTCGGCGCCTGCTGCTGCACTCGACCGACCGCGTCGTGGCGCGCGCCGAAGCGCTGCTCTTCATGGCGGCGCGAGCGCAGCTGATGGAGCACGTCACCGAGCGTCTCGCCGATGGCGTCGTCGTGCTGCTGGACCGGTTCTTCCTGTCCACGTACGCGTATCAGATCGCCGGACGCGGGCTCGACGCGGACGGGGTACGGCGCGCGAACGCGCTCGCCGTGGGCGACATCGTGCCCGACCTCACGTTGTTGCTGACGATCGCGCCCGAGGAGGCGGGAGCGCGGGTGCGCGCGCGCGGCGCGCTCGACCGGATCGAATCCGAGGACGTCGAGTTCCACCGGCGGGTGACCCACGCGTTCCGCACTGCGGCCGAGCCGGGCTGGCAGCGCGCGCACCCCGAGGTCGGCCCGATCGTCGCGATCGACGGCGAGGGGAGCCCGGCCGACGTCGCGCGTCGCGTCGACCGTGCGCTGTACGACCGATGGCCCGAAACATTCCGGCCGTTGGTCGAGTCTCAGTAGTCGGAACGAACACTTTCGAGGTTGTGATGCGGTCTCGCGGAATCGTCGTGCTCGCGTCGCTCAGTGCGGCGCTCGTCGCTGGTGGCTGGCTCGTGGGACGGGGGCTGCAAGGGCAGGGACCCGCGAACGCCGCTGGGCCGCGCCTGTTCGAACAGGTGGCGCAGCACGTCGGGCGATACTACGTGGACCCTGTGCCGGACACGACGCTCTACGCGAAGGCGCTCGACGGCATGATCGTCGAACTCGGCGATCCGCACTCGGCGGTGCTCAGCGCGGACCGCCTCCGCCGCCTCGCAGAGAGCACGACCGGGAACTACACCGGGCTCGGGCTGCGCGTCGAGGCGCGCGACGGATGGCTGACCGTGATCTCGCCGGTCGCGGGTGCCCCGGCCGAGCGCGCGGGCATTCGCGTCGGCGACCGCATCGTCGAGATCGCGGGTGAGTCGACCAGGGGGTGGACGGTCGACGAGGCGAGCAAGCGGCTGCGCGGCGGGCCTCGCACGAAGGTTCGGCTGCTCGTCGAACGACCCGGCGTCGAGGGCCGGATTCCGTTCGACGTGGCGCGCGACGAGTTCCATGTGCGTTCGGTGCGGCACGTCGCGTTGCTCCGCGACAGTGTCGGTTACCTCGATCTCAGCGTCTTCTCGGAGGCTAGCGCGCAGGACGTGCGGCACGGGATCGATTCGCTGCGCGCGTTAGGCGCCCGCTCGATACTGCTCGACCTGCGCGGGAACCTGGGCGGGCTGCTCGATCAGGGCGTGAGCGTCGCCGATCTCTTCCTGGATCGCGGACAGTCGATCGTGAGCACGCGCGGCCGCACGCCGACGGCGAATCACATCTTCCTCGACTCTGCCCCGCCGCGCTGGGCCGGGCTGCCGCTCGCGGTCCTCGTGAACGAGGCGACGGCGAGCGCCGCGGAGATCGTCGCCGGGGCGCTGCAGGATCACGACCGCGCGCTCATCATCGGCACGACGTCGTTCGGGAAGGGGAGCGCGCAGAGCGTCTTCCAGCTGCCGAACGGATCGGCGTTGAAGCTGACGACCTCACTCTGGTTCACGCCGGTCGGGCGGTCCATCAGCAAGCCGATCGTTGCAGCTGCCGACGACCCCGATGGCGAGGACGAGCCGGAATCGGCGACGCGCAAGCAGTTCAAGACCGACGCCGGACGCACCGTGTACGGCGGGGGCGGGATCACGCCGGACGTCCCGGCCGGCGACACGATCGTGCCGCCGGCGGAGCTCGGGTTCCTGCGCGCGCTGGGGCGACAGGTCGGCGCGTTCCGCGACGCGCTGACGGAGTACGCCCTGAGCGTCAAAGGCACGCGGGCGATCTCGGCGCCCGACTTCGTGGTCACGCCGGCGATGCGCGACGCACTCTGGCAGCGCATGACGGCGCGCGGGATCACGATGGAGCGCGCCGCGTTCGACGCTGCCGAGCAGCTCGTGACGCGACAGATGACCTACGAGATCGCGCGGTACGTGTTCGACCAGGAGGCCGAGTTCCGTCGGCGCGCGGCGGACGATCCGGTGATCAACGCCGCGCTCCGCCTCACGGCCGGCGTTCGCACGCAGCGCGAGCTGTTCGAGCGGGTGCCGGCGGCCAAGCGCGGCTGACGCGCTCGCGCGGCGGTCAGCGACGCCGTCGCGCCGAGCCGCTCAGTGCGGGCGGAAGGCTGTCGGGTCGACGATCTTCGCGCCAGACGGCACGGCGAACACGAACGTGGCGCGGTCGAGCTTCGCGCTCGGCGACCACGAGGTCATGCGCCACGTGCGTTCGAGCCCCGAATCCTGCGTGAGCCCGATCTGGCGCACCGAGCCGTCGGCGTCGTCGACCCACACCTTCGCGCCGACGATCGCCTGCCCGTCGTCCTTCGGGGTCAGGCGCACGGCGTGCGTCGCGCGCCCGTCGATCGTCGCCGTGCCGGCGTCGGCCACGTCGTACTTCGACCGCGGCGAGACGAGCAGGTCGCGCACGAGGTCGAGCCCCATGCTCGACGACCGCGACGCGGGAAGCCGCATCACCTGGCCGGGCACGGCGCTCGGCAGGTAGACCCAGAGCCAGCGGCCATCGGCGACGACACGGTCGCCCGTCTGCGCGAAACGGAGCGAGAGCTTGTCCGGCTGCGCGAGTGCGAGCTCACCGGCGCTCTTCGACTGGTTGCCGGTGAGCGGATTGTAGAGCGTCTGCTCGAACGTCGCGCGAACGGTACCGGCGGCGCGGAGCGCGCTCGTCGCGCGGTCGATCGTCGCGGCGGGCGACTGCGCGGCGACGGGTGCGGCGGCGACGAGCGTCGTCGCGAGGATCGTCGAGCTGAGCGCGTGCAGT
The DNA here is from genome assembly GCA_963843845.1 of uncultured Gemmatimonadaceae bacterium. Taxonomy (GTDB): domain Bacteria; phylum Gemmatimonadota; class Gemmatimonadetes; order Gemmatimonadales; family Gemmatimonadaceae; genus Gemmatirosa. Next base: position 1,692,868 of record CAWJMB010000002.1, read on the forward strand.
GAATTCGTTCGCATGCCACTCGTACCCGACCGCGACCGTCACCGTTCCGGAGACGCGCCCACAGTGATGTCGCGGCCGATCGCGGCCGCGATGGTACGCAGCTCGGGCATCAGCCGAGCGAAGTGTTCGGTGCTCAGCGTCTGGGCGCCGTCCGAGAGCGCGCGGTCCGGGGTCGGATGCACCTCGAGTATGAGTCCGTCGGCGCCCGCGGCGATCGACGCCCGCGCCATCGACGGCACGTAGTCGCGAACGCCGACGCCGTGGCTCGGATCGGCGATGATCGGCAGGTGCGACAGCCGGTGAACGAGTGGGATCGCGGACAGGTCGAACAGGTTGCGCGTCGCCGAGTCGAAGCCGCGCACGCCCCGTTCGCAGAGGATGACCTGCGTGTTCCCCTCGGCGAGCAGATACTCCGCGGCGAGCAGCAGCTCCTGGATCGTCGCCGCCATCCCCCGCTTGAGCAGCACCGGGCGTCCGATGCGGCCGAGCGCACGCAGTAGCGAGAAGTTCTGCATGTTGCGCGCGCCGAGCTGGATGCAGTCAGCGTACTCGGCGACGAGGTGTGCGCCCTCCTCGTCCATCGCCTCGGTGACGATCGCGAGCCCGGTCTCGTCGCGCGCGCGCGCGAGGAACTGGAGCCCCTGCTTGCCGAGCCCCTGGAACGAGTACGGCGAGCTCCGCGGCTTGAACGCCCCGCCACGCAGCGCCACGGCGCCGGCCGCGCGTACCGCGTGGGCGACGGCGATGATCTGCGCCTCGCCTTCGACCGAGCAGGGGCCGGCGATCACCGGGACAGCGCTGCCGCCGAACGCCACCCCGGGCGCGATCTCGACGACGGTGTTCTCGGCGCGCCACTCGCGCGAGACCTGCTTGTACGGCGAGGAGACGTGGATGACCTGCGCGACGCCCGGGAGGCCGACGACCGGGGTGCCGTCGACACGGCGATCGTTCCCGATCAGGCCGACGGCGGTGCACTGCGCGCCGGGCATCTCGACCGGCTGGTAGCCCATCGCGCGGATGACGTCGCAGACTGCCCCCACCTGCTCGGGCGTCGCGCCGCTCTGCATCACGACCAGCATTCGTTCTCCTCGAAATCGTTAGGCGTGCTCGACCCGCGGGTCGAGCGGCAAGGCGTGTAGCAGGGTCGACCACCCGTCGTGGGCGAGGACGACGGGCCCGGCGAAGCGCTCGGCGATGATGGCTCGCACGTCGACCCCCTCGACGGGCGGGTAGAAGTGCGTGAGTGCCAGCAGCTTCGGTCGCGCGATCGCCGCGAGCGCGCCGACCTGCTCGGGCGTGAGGTGTGCAGGCACCGCCATCGCCGCCGGCAGGGAGCATTCGGCGATCAACAGGTCCGCGCCGCGCGCCCACTCGCCGAGCGATGCGTCGTCCGACGTGTCGCCGGTGTAGACCACCCGCGCGCCGCCGAACGTGACGGAATATGCCACGCTCTCGTCGGTGTGCGGAACCTTGCGACAGGCGAGGGTGACGCCCTCGAACTCGAGCTGAGCGCCGGCCGCGAGCTCGTGGATCACGACGGGATAGCCTGGCGCGAGGAGCTTGTCCCAGAGCGCCGCCGCGAGCCGCTCGAAGAGCGCGCGTGTGCCGAGCGGCCCGAACACCGTCACCGGCGCCGTGCGCGCCGGGAGCTGGCCCCACCGCCAGGCGACGAACAGTGTCGCGAGGTCGCTCGTGTGATCGGCGTCGAAGTGCGTGATGGCCAGGTGAGTGATCGCCTGCCAGTCGGTGCCTAACGTCGCCATGCGGTGCACGACGCCGCTGCCGCAGTCGAGGAGCAGCGTCACTGACCCGGCCTCGACGAGATGCCCCGCGTTCACGCGGCGCGGGTCGGGAGCGGACGCGCCCGTGCCGATCGTGGTGACGCGCATCGGAGAAGAACCGTTCGGCACGATCGGGTCCCTCAGTGTCGGCCGCGGAACAACACTTTGCGCGACGTGCGGACGCCGTCAGCCGCGAAGAGGATCTGGTACACACCCTCCGGGACGTGTCGGCCGCGGTCGTCGGTTCCGTCCCAGGTGGTGCGCGAGTCGCACCCCTCGTTCAGTGCCGTGCGCCCGCGCCCGTAGCGCGCCGCCGGGAGCACGCCGCTCAGGTCGCCGTTCGGAAGGATGCGCTTGACGTGCAACCCGCGCAGATCGTAGACGTCGAGCTTCACCGTCGACGCCTGCTTGAGGTCGAACCAGATGCAGGTGGCCGATCGCGCGGGCGTCGGGAAGGGGTTCGGAAAGCTCGGATACATGCCGGTGATGCTGATCGGCACGTCGCTCGCCTCGACGACGAACGGCAAGGGACCGGCGACGGCCGCCTGCGGTCCGCGCGACACGCGCGCTTCGACGCTCCACCGATACGTCGTGTTCGACTCGAGGTCCGCGCCCGGCACGAACGTCGTGTCGCTGAGCAGCGTCGACACGATCGACGCGCCCGTTCCGACGTTCGTGATCGTCACGACGTAGCGCCACGGCCCGGGAGGCTCGTTGATGTCGGGGCTTCGCCAGACGAAGCGCGGCGTGCGCGTGCGCACGGGCTGGCCGACGACGACCGGCGGCGAGATCGGCGTGACGTACGCCGGAACGGTTTTCGGTCCCGCGATCGAAGAGGCGCCGGTCACCCCCTGCGGGTCGACCACGCTCGCGCGGTAGTAGACCTGGGCGCCGGGGCCCAGCGGGAAGCTCGGCGCGACGGTCGCGACGCTGTCGCCTGAGAACGTCGTGTCGAGCACGACACCGCCGGTGAAGGTCGGCGACGTCGAGAGCTGCAACGTGATGCGCAGCGGCCGGGCGGAGCTGAAGCCCGTCGACTGGACGACGAACGTCGGCGTGACGGACCGCAGCGGCTCTTCCGGCGGCGCGAACACGGCGACGTTCCCTGTCCGCTGTGCGCCGGCCTGCCTAACGATCGTGAGCGACAGGACGACCAGCAGCGCGGTCAGCCACGACCGCGCCTCGAGCGCGCGCGAACGTTCGCTCACACCGGCGCGGGCTCGTCGGCGGTCGCGAGGTCGTCTGCCGCGCGGTCCGGCGTGCGCTCTGCCGAGTGGGTCGCTGCGCCGTCGCCGTCGACGGCCTGCCCGTCGACGGCCTGCGGTCGACGGCTGCGGAGTCGGACGCTGACGAGCGACGAGACGCCCGGATCCTGCATGGTCACGCCGTACACGGCGTCCGCCGCCTCGGTGGTCGTGCGCGGGTTGTGCGTGATGATGATGAACTGGGTTCTCGCCTTGAACTGGTTCACCATCCGCACGAAGCGCCCGACGTTCTGATCGTCGAGCGGCGCGTCGACCTCGTCGAGGAGGCAGAACGGGCTCGGCTTCGTGAGGAAGATTCCGAACAGCAGGGACAGCGCGACGAGGGCGCGCTCGCCACTCGAGAGCAGGTGGATGCGCTGCGTGCGCTTGCCGCGCGGGCTCGCGTGCACCTCGATGTCGCAGTCCAGCGGGCGCTGGGGATCCTCGAGCCGCAGGTCGCACTCGCCACCGCCGAAGAGCGTGACGAAGATCTGCCGGAAGTTCTCGCGGACCTGCGCGAACGTCGCGAGGAACAGTTCGCGCGCCGTCGAGTCGATCTCGCGGATCGCCTGCTGCAACGAGTTCCGCGCCTGCACGAGGTCGTCGCGCTGCGCCGAGAGGAACTCGAAGCGGCGCATCTCTTCCTCGTGCTCCTCGATCGCCAGCGGGTTCACGACGCCGAGCTGCTCGAGCTGACGGTGCAGCTCCTCTGCTTCGGCCCGGAGCGTCGTCGCCTCGACGTCGACCGCGGTGAACGACGTCAGCAGCTCATCGAGCGGACGGCGCCACTCGGCTTCGAGTCGCTCGCGCAACGCGTCGCGCCGGCCGGCGAGGTGCGTGTGCCGCAGCGCGGCCGTGTGCAGCTCGTCGGCGATCGCCGTGTGCGCGCGCCGCACCTCGTCCACCGCGCGCTCGACCGCCGCGAGCGACTCGTTCGCCTCGGCCACGTCGCGCTCGGCGGCTTCGAGCCGCGCGTCGACATCGGCGAGGGCCTGCTCCTTCGACTGGAGATCGAGCTGCCCGGCGATCAGCTGATCGGAGAGGACCGAGTCGGCTGCCGACAGGGTGCTCAGCTCGCGTTGCAGCGCGTCGAGGCGCTGCGCGGCCGTCGTCAGCTCCTGCGCGAGCCGCCGCTCGCGGTCGTTCGCGACCTGCATGCGGGCCTGCGTCTGCGCCTGCTCGACCTGCCAGACCGTACGCTCCTCGCGTGCCGTCTCGAGCGACTGCTCTCCGTGGGTCAGGCGCTCGCGTGCCTGCCTCGCGTCGGCCTCACGCGCGTCGGCTTCGTCGAGCGCACTCTTCGCCTGCGCCTCGATCGCGCCGACGCGGGATGCCAGCTCCTCGCCACGCTGTGTGAGGCGATCCGCGAGCTGCTGCGCGTCGCCCAACTCGCGTGCGGCGCGAGCGCGACGGCGCTCGAGCTCCGCGCGCTGATCGTCGGCGCGCCGAGCTTCCTGTTGCGCGGCTGTCGTCGCCTCCGAGCCTGCCGTCTGCACACGCTCCGCGTCCAGGACCGCCGACCGCGCCGCCTCGAGCCCGGCGAGCGCCTCCGCGCGGCGTGCGTCGCACTGCTGCAGCTCCGCACGCAGCTCCGCGATCTCGGCGCGGCGGCGGAGCGACCCCGCGCCAGTCGTCTGCCCGGGCAGCGTCATCGCGCCGCGGGCGTCGACGAACGCGTCGCCGACGCCCAACACTTCCACGCCTCCGAGCAGCGCGCGCACCCACGCGTCGGCGGCGGGCGACGCGGCGACCTGGGCGGCGAGACCGCCGTCGGGCGCGCCCGGCAGCGCGTCGGCCGGCAGGAGCATCAGCGGACCGACGCTCGCCGCGCCGTGCCACTCGCGGACGGCCTCCGCGGCCGTACGATCACGCACGACGACCGCGTGCACCGTCGCGCCCAGGAAGCGCTCGACGAGCGCGGCGCTCGCCGCGTCGGCCGTGATGAAGTCGGAGAGCGGACCGAGCACCGCGCCGTCGCCGAGCTTCGCGCGCTCCTTGAGCAGACGCGCCGCGGCCGGTGCGAGACCGACACGGTCGCGCTCGAGCGCCTCGAGTCCGTTCACCTTGCCGTGCAGGGACGCACGCGACTCGTCGGCCCTGGCGACCACCGTGCGCGCGGTGGCTTCGTGCTCTCGCGCCGCGCGGAGGGCCTGCCGCGCGACCTCGAGCGCGGCCTGCGCTTCGGCCGCGGCGGCGCGGGCGATCGTCGCACTCTCGGCCGCGGTCGCCAGCTCGCGCTCGGCGGCGGCATGGTGCTCGGCGAGCTGCGTCAGCTCGTCGTCGAGCGTCTCGCGCCGCCGCAGGACTTCGGCGTGCTCGCGGCGACCGGCGTCGCGGTCGATCTCGAGCCGCCGCGCGCGCTCGCGCAGATCACGCGCCGACCGCTCGGCCTGCTCGACCGTCTGACGCGCGGCGGCGACGACGCGACGCGCCTCGTCCTCGAGTGCGGCCCGCTGCGCGAGCTCGTCGACCGCGACCCGGTACGCTTCCTCGCACTGCTGTCGCTCGGCGATCGCGCGCTCGCGCTCGGCGCTCATGCGCTCGCCTAACGCTTCACCCTCGCGGCGCTCCTCTTCGGCGCGCGATCGGCGCGACGTCGCATTGCGCTGCCGCTCGGCCGACACGGCGAGCTCGCCGCGGAGCGTGAGGACGACCTGCCGCTGCGCGCCCGCGATGCGGGCCAGCTCGTTGCGTGACGCCTCGGTCGCCGACCGACGGGCCTGCGCGCCTTCGCGCGCGCGCTCGGACTCGGCGAGTCGCGCTTCGGTCTGCGGGTGCTCGAGCTGCAGCTCGGCGAGTCGCACGTCGAGCCGACTCAGCTCGTCACGCCATTCGTCCATCTCGCGCGCCGCGAGTGTCAGCTCCACGTCGAAGCGGCGCGTCGTCAGCTCCGTGTGGCGCTCGGCCCGACGGCGCTGCCGCGCGAGCGAGCGAACCTGCTGTCCGACCTCGTTGATCAGGTCGTCGAGGCGCGACAGGTCGACCGTCGTCTCCTCGAGCCTGCGTTCGGCGCTGCGGCGGCGGTCGCGATAGAGACCGACGCCGGCCGCCTCTTCGAAGAGCTCGCGTCGCTCGTCCGGACGGTCGGACAGCAGCGCGTCGATCATGCGGCTCTCGATGACGACGCCGGAGTCGGCGCCGAGTCCGGTGCCGCGCACGAGATCCTGGATGTCGCGCAGGCGGCACGGCGCGCGGTTCAGGAAGTACTCGCTGTCGCCGGAGCGCGAGAGGCGCCTGGTGATGACGACTTCCTGAAACGGGACCGGGAGGGTGCCGTCGACGTTGTCGAAGTGCAGCGACACTTCGGCGACGTTCACCGGGCGTCGCGCGGACGAACCCTGGAAGATCACCTCGGTCATGCTGCCGCCGCGGAGCATGCGCGCGCGCTGCTCGCCCAGCACCCAGCGGATGGCGTCGCTGACGTTCGACTTGCCGCAGCCGTTCGGCCCGACGATCGCCGTGGCGCCGTCGTCGAACACGAGGCTCGTGTGATCGGCGAACGACTTGAAGCCGTGCAGCTCCAGCTTGGTCAACCGCACTTACAAACTTCTCCCGGTTCGGTACACGAGCGTCGGTGTGATGCCGGCGGCCTGCAGGGCGCGCGCGAGCCACGCGGCCTGCTCGGGCTGCTCGAACGCGCCCGCGTAGAGCGCCGCGGTCCCGTCGCCGCGCGACAGGGCGTACACGGAGATGTGCTGCGTCGCGAGCGCCTCGACGCGCGGACGCACCTGCGCGAGTGGCAGGCGATCCTGTACGAGCAGCGCGTACGGCGTGCGCGCGACGACGCCGGACTCGCGTCCGAGCACGCCGCTGCGTCGCAGCCTGCCCAACAGCGAGTCCGCGCTGGCGCGGGCGGCGAACGCGCCGACCATGAGGCGATAGTCGGTCGCGCCGTCCTGCAGCACAGGCGTCAGCGCGACGACCGCGAGCGACGCCGACGTGCGCGCGTCGAGCGCGGTGAGCGCGCCCTCTGGCGTGTTGGACGCGGAGACGTAGGCAGAGTAGAGCAGTGCCGACGCGGAGTCGCCTGGGTTCGCGACGGAGAGTGCGGTGAGTGGCGCCGGCGTCGCGTTCGCGCGCGGCGTCGTGTCGGTCGTGCTGCGCGGCGTCTGGAGCGTCGAGGCGCCGGGGCCAGCCGAGTCGTCGCGCGCGGCGCGCGCGCGCGACGAATCCCCGAGGGCGCTGTCGGGACGTGACGTCATGACGTCACCCAGCCGCGACGTGCTCCCGGGAAAGAGCCAGAAGATGAGCGCGCCGGCGATCAGGATCGAGAGGATCGCGATCGCGAGCCACCGGTGCCACGCCGGTCGCCGCGGAGCGTGCGCACCGTACGGCGCGGCAGCGGCGTCGGCCGCGTCCCCGGTCGCGACGCCGGTGCCGAAGCGCGGGGTCCGCGACCGGGGCGCGGCGCCTCGGTCGGCGCGTGGGGGGTCGGCGTCGCTCGTCCAGGGCGGCGTCGCGTCGGCGCGAGCACGGCGAGAGGCGGTGGGGCATCGGCCAGCGCGCCCTCCGCCTCGCCGACGATGATGCTGCCATCGACGGAAGCGACGAGGGCGTCGAGCCCCGGCGTGTCTGCCTGCGCGACGAGCAGCAGGAGTGCGCCGACCTCGCGAAAGCCGCTCGCGAGGCGACGCCACCTGTCGCTCGTGAAGACGTCTTCGGTGGCGACGGCCTCACTCCCACTCGGGAGGACGAACAGGTTCCCCGATGCGTCGGCCGGGTGCGCGATGCGGTTGAGGGAGACGCCGTAGAGAAAGCTGTCCGAGATACCGTGTGGGTCGCCGTCGGGGTCGACGAGCGCCTGCAGTCGGCGCGAGCTCGCCGACGAGATCGGCGACGGCAACGCGCCGTGTCGCGGCCTGCGCCCGCGCGAGCCCCAGCGCGACCCACGCCGCGGCGTCCGCGTCGCGCCCGACGACGACCGCCGCGTGCACGGAGTCGAGCACGCCCGCCGCGCGCGTGCCTTCCGCGAGCCACGCCTCGCCGCTCCCCGCGGTGCCTGACGTCACGTCGGGATCAGTCACGTCTCGCGCATCCGTTGGTCGTACGTCCGCTCACGGCGCGCCCGCGTACAGCCAGTACGCGTGGCCCGAGGCCTTGCCGACGCGTTCGGCCTGCGCGCGCGTCGCGAACGGCCCGGCGACGACGCGGTAGAGCGTGCGTCCGTCGCGCACGGCGGGAACGATGCGCGCCGCGACCTTCTCCGGGAGCCTGAGCTTCGCGAGCGTGGCGCGGGCATCGCGCTCGGTGTTGGCCGCCGCGAACTGCACGGTGAAGCCGGCCGACGAGATCGTGGCCGCTTCGGCGATCTCGATCCGAGGGCGGGCCGGACGCGACGGGGTCGTGTCGTGCGGCGGCGGCACGGTCGTGTCGACGGCGGCGGTGTCGGGCGGCACGGTCGTGTCGGCGGCGGCGGAGTCGGGAGGCGCCGTCGACTCGAAGCGGACCGGCCGGTCGAGTCCGGCGGCACGCGGGCGAAAGCCGTTCCACTGAACGACGTGCCACCACTCACTCGCACCGCCGGCGATCGTGCGCGCGACCTTCATCGTCGCCCCGTCCACGATGACGGCGTCGTTCCCCACCGCGGTCAGCACGGCGCCGTCTGGAAGCACGAGCGGGAGATCGCCGCGCCACGCGCTGCGAATCGTCCCGACGACCGTGTTCGTGCTCACCGCCACGAGCCAGGCCGAGTCGCCCTGCGCAGCCCGCGCGATCACGTACCTGCCGACCGGATCGATGCGAAGATCGCTCGCCACGCCCGGCAGGTCGACCGTCCCCGAGACGCGATTGCTGTAGCGATCCAGCACGCCTAACGATTCCTCGCCCTCGAGCGACGCATAGAATCGATCGCCGCTCGGCGTCGCGGCGAGCGCGCGCACGGAGGCGTCGAACGTCACGTCGTCGAGCGCGTCGAGCGCCCGCGTCTGGACGCCGGCCAGCTCCGCGCCGTTCGCGAAGTAGACGCGCTCCGACGTCCGCGCGTCGACGACGTGACCGGCAGCGTCGACGACGAGCGAATCCGACGCGCGCGTGCTCGGTGGACGGAAGCGCCACACGAGCCCGGTGGTGCCGCGCGCGGCCGCCACCACCACCGAGCCGTCGCGCTGCGGCACGATCTCCTGCACCGTGCCGCGCACGCGGACGCTCCACTCGCCACCGCTGGGCACGAGGCGCGTGACCGCGCCGTCGGGCTGCACGCCGAAGATGTCGACGCCGTCGAGCGACGCGAGCGAGGCGAGCGGCTTCGGGTTCGCGCGCCGAACCGTGCCGAGTCGAAGGTCGAGCCGGACGGGGGTGCCGTCATCGCTCACGGCGGCGAGTGACCCGCCCTCCGCGTCGAACGCGAGCGCGCGATCGAGGGCCGGTGCCGGCTCCTGCGACCGCCAGACCGTGGAATCGAGGGCCGGATAGAGCGCCGCCGTGATGCGACCGCCGTCGCGTGGCGCGCGCAGCACCACGGCGTCGGGGCCTGTCCGGGCGGCGGACGTGCCGGGCTCGGCTGACGACGAGCGGCGGTCAGAGCCGCAGCCGGCCAGCGCGAAGAGCAGGGAGAGGAAGGCGAGCGGGCGCACGACGGAAGGTAATGGAGAAGCCCCGAGACCCGAGTCCCGGCGCGTCAGAACGACGGTCCCAGCGACCACGTCCCGAACGCTCGGCGGCTCGCCGCGTTCAGTGGCTTCGCGTAATCCCAGCGCAGCACGGCGAAGCCGAACAGGTTGAAGCGCACGCCGAAGCCGTAGCTGCGGAGCGGGAACCGCTGTCGGTTCTGGTCGTAGCCGTCGGGGCGGCTGCCGTAGACGCGCATTCCGCCGTCCCACGCGAGGCCCGCGTCGTAGAAGAACAGCGCGTCGACCGGCGGCAGCGCGATCGGCAGCAGGCCGAGGTCGAGCCGGCGCACGAGCGGGAAGCGGAGCTCCGCGTTCGCGAACGCCACGCGGCTGCCGAACAGTTGGAGCGCACCGCACTGATCGCCGCTCGTCGACGGCGCGTTGTCGCCGCTGCAGAAGTAGGTGTCGTACGCCTGGCGGTCGTAGCCGCGCACGAAGTCCGGCGCGGCCGATGTACTTCCGGAACCGCGTCTCGTCGCGGCCCGCCGTCACGCTCGACGTGAAGCGCGTCGCGACCGTGAGCAAGTTGAAGAGGATCGGGTCGTAGCGCCGCGCATCGACGAGCAAGTCGAGCCACCGCCACGTGCCGATCGACGGCTCGAACTGCACGCGGTAGCGGTGGCCCATGAGCGGGCTCGTGTAGCCGAAGATCGCGTCGTCCGAGACGTAGGCGAGCGTCGGCGCCACGTTCCATGCGGTGCCGAGCTTCTCCCCCTTCCCGAGACGCCTGCCCCGTGATGTACCCCGCGTCGTCGACGTTCGACGTGACCGTCACCTGCGACTGCGCGATCGCCGATGCGCGCACGCCGAACTCGACGCGGCGGAACCGGTCGAGCGGGTAGAACGCGGTGGCGAAGGCTTCGCGCTGCATGTAGCGCAGGTAGCGATCCGCGATGACCGGACGCTGCGCGGTGTCGAGCATCTGCACGCGGTCGCCGAGCAGGTAGTACGGCGTCTGCGCGATGCCGGTCTGGTACTGCACGCGCCGGCTCAGGTTCGCGTAGCTCACGAACGCCATGGCGTCGGCGATCCGTCCGTTGATCGCGGCCGAGACCGCGAGCTGCTGATTGCCTAGCAGGTCGCCGAGGACGATCGTCGTGCCGCCGTAGACGGTCTGCCCGAAGCTGTTCGCGCCGTAGCCGATCTGAGGCTGCGAGATGTATTCGGGTTGGAAGCCGGCGTCGTACGCGTACTCCTTGAAGCGCGTCGTGTCGGGCAGCGCCAGCGCGGCGCTGTCGAGCATCGCGGTGACGGTGAGCGGCGCGGCGCCCGAGGCCCCGGTGCCCAGTGCATCCGACGCGCGCAGCCCGGCGCCCGGCGCGCGATAGATCGAGCGGCCGGCGTCGGCGCTGTCCGCCGCGGTCGTGCGCTCGCGGCCGGCGACGAGCGTCGGGGTGCTGTCTCGGAACGCCGCGCTTTCGCAGCAGGCGCGGATGGCGGATCGACCAGATGTTGTTCGTGCCCTTCTCGTAGTACGCGAACGCGAGCACGTCGGTCTCGCGCGCCCACGTGATCGCCGGGCTGTACTCGGTGAGCGCGTTGACCGCGCCGAGCACGTTCGTGAGCTGATAGTGCTCGCGCGCGTCGAGATCGTAGAGAAAGAGGTTCGCGGTTCCGGTACGGTCGGAGACGTAGGCGATCGAGCGGCCGTCGGGCGCCCACTGCGGATTGACGTTGAGCCCGCCCTGCGCCGGCAGCTCGCGCACGCGTCCGGTCTCCATGTCGTAGAGGGCGATCGTCCACCGCGCGAGGCGCAGCACGTCGAAGTCGGTGCCGCGGTCGCTCGCGAAGGCGATCGTGCGCCCGTCCGGGCGACCACGACGGCTGCGCGTCGCCGTTGCGGTCGTTCGTGAGCTGACGGAACCCGCGTGCCGTCGGCGTCGACGAGGTACAGGTCGGTGATGCCGCCGTGGTTTCCGCTGACCACGAGCCGGCGCCCGTCCGGCGACCACGTCGGACTCGTCACGCCTTCGAGCGGCAGGTCGAAGCGCCGGACATTCTCGCGCGTCGCGACGTCGAGCAGGTACAGCACGTCCTTCCCCTTCGTCTGACCGACGTAGGCGAGCAGACGGCTGTCGGGGGAGAAGCTCGCCTGCGAGTAGAGCTGCCGGAGCTCTTCCGCGCCGGTGTTCGTCGTGCTCTCGACGAGCCGCTTGATGCGGCTTGCCCGGTCCGTGCGTCGGCGAGGTACAGGTCGGGGAACACCTCGCCGCGCAGCAGCGAGCCGTACGAGATGAACGCGATGTACTTCCCGTCGGGCGAGAGCGCCGGCGCGATGTAGAGGTCGGCGACGCCGCCGGTGCGTCCGCTGCGTGAGCAGCGGCTGTGCGAACTTCCGCGGCCGCTCGAGCTGCGCGACCGACGGCAGGAAGCGGTTCTGCACGGACTCGTGCCACTCGCTCGCTCAGCTCCTCGAGCGACATGCCGAGCTCCGCGCGGAACGCGCGCTCGACGCCGAGGCTCGGCACGGCGTTCATGATCTCGCCGACGACCTCGTCGCCCCAGCGGTCGCCGACGTACTGCCAGAGCGCGAAGCCGAAGCGGTACGGGAAGTACTTGTCCGGCTCCTGCGTCATCTGCCTGATCGTCGGCAGGCTTGCCGTTCACGGCGGCATCGCGCAGCCACGCGTCCGTCTGCGGGTGCGTCGTGGCCCAGCGACAGGAACTCGGCCATCCCCTCCATGAACCACGAGCGGAGGGTTCACCTGCGCGTACTGCTGGATGTTCGCGCCCGAGCGTCCCGCGCGCGAAGATGTCGTACTGGAACTGGTGCACCATCTCGTGCATCAGCACGTGCTCGAACGAGCGGTAGTCGCCGGTGAGCGGCTGCGCCATGCGCTGGCGCAGGATGTCGGTGACGCCGCCCGGTGCCCTCGCCGAGGTCGCCGAAGACGTTGCTCTGCGCGAAGTCGCCGCGCGACTGGAAGACGATGATCGGCTTCTTCTCGCGGAACTGGTGCTGCAGCAGGCGCGAGAGCCGCGCGTACGAGCGCTCCGCCAGCCGCGCCGCGTCGTGCGCTGCGATGCGCTCGACCGGGTAGTAGTGCACCAGGAAGTGCTCGGTCTCGATGACGCGCCAGTCGAGCCGGTCGTACTGCACGAGGTTCTGTCCGAAGTACAACTGCGCCCGCGCCGGCACGGCGCACACCAGCGTCGCGACCGACAGCGCGAGCGCGATGACCGCTGCGACGCGCGCCCGCATCGGGTCAGCGCCTCATGGCGCCACGGCCGGCGCGCTCTGCGCCAGGTCGAGGGGGACGACGCGCGCGTCGCTCCACAGCCGCTCGAGCTGGTAGAACTGCCGCAGCGACGGGTGGAAGACGTGCACGACGAAGTCGAAGTAGTCGAGCAGCGCCCAGCGTCCTTGCGAGACGCCTTCCTCGTGTTGCACGCGCGTGCCCGACTTGCCGAGCTCCTCCATCACGTGCTGCGCGACGGCGCGCACGTGCGTGTCCGACGTCCCGCTCGCGATGACGAAGAAGTCCGCCATGTCGGTGACGCCTTTGAGGTCGAGCACGACGACGTCGTTGGCTTTGAGGTCGAGCGCCGCCTGTGCGGCGCGCCGTGCGGCGTCCGCGGCGGAGAGCGGCGAAGCGTGTGCCATCTCGGATGGTCGAAGTGGGAACAAACCGGGTCGAGCCGGACGCTACCCAGCGTCCGGCTCGTTGTTCCGAAGCCAAAGTCGGGCCGCGCGCCATGGCGCGCGTTACTGCTTGATGACCCAGACCTTGATCTCGGGGCGTCACGTCCGCGTGCAGCTTGATCGGGACGCGATAGACGCCGAGCGCCTTGATGGGCTCGTGGAGGTCGATCTGACGCTTCTCGACGTGGTGTCCCTGCGCCTCGAGCTGCTCCGCGATGTCGCCCGACGTGACCGATCCGAACAACTTGCCTTCCTCGCCGACGCGCGCCGCGAACGTGATCGAGACTTCCTCGAGCTTCTTCGCGAACTCCTGCGCCGTCTCGCGCCGCTTGTTCTCGGCGGACTCGAGGCGGGCCTTCTCCTGGGCGATGCGGCTTCTTGTTTCCCTCGGTCGCCTCGAACGCGACGTCGCGCGGCAGCAGGTAGTTGCGCGCGTAGCCGTTGGAGACGGTCACGACGTCGCCGGGATTGCCCAGCTTCTCGACCGCCTGCCGTAAGAATGACTTCCACCGATACCTCCGGGGTAATCCGTAGTTAAGACGTGATGCGGCGCGCGCCACGACTGCGCCAGTCGCCCCACGTGTCGCCGAGGCCGACCGCGAGCGCGACGCCCGAGAGCGTCGCCGGCGAGCAGCGCGATCCCGACGACGGGGAGCAGCAGCGCGACGCCGACGCCGACGGCCACCGTGACTCGCTCGGACGCGAGCCAGCGAAGGATGCCGAGTCCGCGGAGCGCGTAGAGCGCGCCGAAGAAGACGAGCAGGTTGAGTCCGACCGCCCGCAGCGGCGCGAGCGACGGCAGCACGACGATCGTGAGCCCGGCGACGAGCCCCCACACGAGCTGATCGTTGAAGCGGAAGCTCGCGAGCGGGCCGAGCGGCGGGCCGATGCGGACGCGACTGAGGCGATGGTACAGTCCCCACGCGAGCCCGAGAGCGGCGAGCGACTCGAGGCCGAGGAGAGCAGGAACGAGGGGCGCCGTGACGCTCCGGGAGCGCTCCGAGCTGCTCGGCCGACGCGTCGGCACGAGCCGCCAGCTCCGGCGCCCGCGCGGTCACCGTCTTCCACGCCACCGCCGACGTCGCATGCTGCTGCCAGTCGTCGAGCGACGCGTCGATGCGCCGCGTCAACTCCGCTCGCATCACACCGCCGAGCCGCGAGACGTCCCGCCCCGTGACGACCGCGCTGCCGACCGCGACGAAGCAGGCGACGCCGAGCGCGCCGAGGGCGCGCACGAACAGCCGGAGCCCCGGCGCGGCCAGCGACACGACCCCGAACGCGCCGGCGAGCACGAGCGCCCACCCGCGCGCGACCGCTGCATACGCCGGCGACTCGGCCGGGAGCGGCTGTCCGACGACCCAGACCGACACGAGACACCACGCGACGGCGGTGAGCAGGCGCCCGCCGGAGAGCCACCCGACGAGCGCGCAGGCCGCGACGCGCCGGCACGACGAGGAGCAGCGTCTGCTCGATCGGCACGAGCGCCCGCACGAGCGCGGCCGCCAGCCCCGCCGCCGACGGCCAGAACGGCGCCGCCGCGACGGCGAGGCACACGACGAGCGCGAGGACCATCCGTCCCCACCCGCGTTCGCGCGCCCCCCGATCGGCATGGCGGCGGCCGTCATGTTCAGCTCTGACTTCCCTTCGTGTACGGGAGCAGCGCGAGGTAGCGCGCCTTCTTGATCGCCTTCGCGACCTGCCGCTGGTGGCGCGCCGAAGCGCCGCTCAGGCGGCTGGGGAGGATCTTCCCGGTCTCCGTGATGAAGCGGGAGAGCAGGCGATCATCCTTGTAGTCGACGAAGCGGATTCGGGATTCGGCGAACGGATCGGCCTTCTTCTGGCGGCGCATGTTATTCCTCGTCCTCGTCGTCTTCGTCTTTCGCCCGGCGGGCGGCGAGCTCCTCTTCGGTCATCGGCGGCGCGCCGAGCTCGCGCTCGTGCAGCGAGATGAGGTAGCGGAGGACGCCGTCGTCGAGCTTCAGCGCGCGCTCGAACTCGGGCAGTACGCTCGTGTCGTCGAGCACGAAGTGCGCGATGGCGTAGTAGCCGCTCTCGCGGCGCTTGATGGTGTAGGCGAGCTGGCGCCGCCCCCAGTGCTCGATCGTCGGTTCTTCGGTCGGTCTTCAGCAGCCCGTGATGACGGGCGAGCTTGTCGGCGATGGCGTGATCTTCGAGCGCAGAGTCGAAGATGTAGACCGCCTCGTACGTGCGTTGGGGCACGCGTGGCAATCCTCCCTATGGTCATGGCCGCCCCCCGCCGGTTGCCTGGGCGGGAGGAGGGTCGAAGGGCGCGGCACGATGCGGCACCCGATGGGAAAAGCCCCGAAAGTTACACGCCGCACGGACTTACGGCAACTCAGCGATGCCGCGCGACCACCTTCCCCGCAAGCTCACCGTCCGCGCCGGCGGGCGGACCCTCGTGCTCCTCAAGCGACCCGAGGAGAGTGGAGAGCACGTCATCCAGAAGGCCGTGCTCTGGGCGCATTACCTGCCGGCGTACCCGGCCCTGCGCGTCGAGCAGCGCCTACCGTGGCCGAGTCGCTACAAGCCCGATCTGTACGCGCTCGATGCCACCGGGCAGACGGCGACGTTCTGGGGGGAATGCGGCGTCGTCAGCGCCGCGAAGCTCCGCGAGGTCGTGCGCGCGTATCCGCACACGCACTTCGTGTTCTCGAAGTGGGACGCCCGCGTCGATCCGTTCGCGGCGCTGATCGACGACGCGCTGCGAGGACTACGTCGCACGGCCCCGCTGGAGCTGGTGCGTGTGCCGGGCGACGCCGGCGAGTGGATCGACGCGGGCCGCGACGTCGAGATCCCCGCCGATGCACTCGAGATCCGGCGGTGGCCCGCTCAGCGTCGGTGACGGAGTGCGTCGAACGACGCGGCGCCCGGGCCGAGCGCAGAGATCAGGAGGAAGATGAAGCAGAACAGCACGGCCGTCTCGCCGCCGTTGAAGGCCGGGAAGACGTTGCGCGTCGCGTGAGCGAGGAAGTAGGCGAAGGCCATCTCGCCCGAGGCGATGAACGCGGCCGGTCGCGTGAAGAGCCCGAGCGTGATCAGCAGGCCGGCACCGAATTCGATGATGCCCGCGATTCCGGCCCGCGACGCGATCTCGATCGGCGGCATCGCCGGCCCCTCGGCCGCGGCGTTCACCGGCCACCGAAACAGCTTCTGCGTACCGTGCAACATGAACAGGCTGCCCGCCACGATGCGCAGCGCGGCGAGCGTGAGGGGGCCGAATCGGTCGGCGATCGAGCCGTGCGTGGCGGTCGTGGGCGTGGTCACGAAAGTCGAGTCGGAACAGTCACGAGAAGGCGAGAGGCGCCCGCCCACGCGGCGTCGCCACACCACGGTCGAGCAGCGCTTCGCTCGTGATGAGCCGCACCTGGTCGGCGAGCTGCGCGGCCGGCGTGCGAGCGGACGGGTCGACGGATTGATAGCCGCCGGAGAGGCGCGCCGCGAGCACCGCGGCGACGGCATCCTCCATGGCGTCGAGCACCTGCGCCGCGCCCGCCCCCTGGTCGACGAGCGACTCGACGATCGACGAGACGAGCGCCCGGATCGGCGCCGTCGTCGGATCGGGGAGTGCGAGCGCCGACCGCACGGCGAGCGCGAAGTCACGGTCGAGCTGCCGCGGGATGTACGGCTCCTGGACGTCGTCAGCCATGACGCACCATGTGAAGGGTGGCCAGTGAACGGGTACGGCGATGCAGCCGTACCGTCGTGTAGGATACCGACTGGGGCAGGCCGCGCGGGAGTGCGCGGCTCGTGCCAGGCGTCAGACGTTGAACTTGAACAGCATCACGTCGCCGTCGTGCACGACGTACTCCTTCCCCTCGCTTCGCACGACGCCCTTCTCGCGCGCCCCCTTCCACCCACCGTTCGCCACGAACTCGTCGTACGCGACCGTGTCGGCCTTGATGAAGCCGCGCTCGAAGTCCGTGTGGATCACGCCGGCCGCCTTCGGCGCCGTGTCGCCGCGGTGGATCGTCCACGCCCGCACCTCCTGCTCGCCCGCCGTGAAGTAGGTCTGGAGGCCGAGCAGGTGGTAGCTCGCGCGGATCAGGCGGTCGAGCCCGGCGCTCTCGAGGCCCAACGACGCGAGGAAGTCGCCGCGATCCTCGGCCGGCAGCTCGGCGAGCTCGGCTTCGATCTTGGCGGAGAAGGGAACGACCTCCGCCAGCTCTCCGCTCGCCGCGACGGCCGCGCGCAGCGCGGTGAGGTGCGCCCCCTCGTCGCCCGTCAGCTCGGCGTCGGTGACGTTCGCGGCGTAGAGGATCGGCTTCGAGGTGAGCAGCGACAGGGGCTGCAGCACCGCGAGCTGCTCGGGCGACAGCTTCGCCTCCCACAGCCCGCGCCCGTCTTTCAGGAACTCGTGCGCGCGCTCGAGCACCGCGAGCTCCGCCTTCGCCTCCGCGTCTCCGGTCTTCGACGCACGGCGCGTGCGGTCGAGCCGCTTCTCGACGGTCGCGAGGTCGGCGAGCGCGAGCTCGAACTCGATCACCTCGCGGTCGCGCACCGGGTCGACGGCCGCCATCACGTGCAGGACGTCGTCGTCGTCGAAGCAGCGCACGACGTGCACGATCGCGTCGGTCTCGCGGATGTTCGCGAGGAACTGGTTGCCGAGCCCCTCGCCCTGCGAGGCGCCCTTCACGAGCCCGGCGATGTCGACGAACTCCACCGCCGCCGGCACGGTGCGCTGCGGCTGCACGATCTCCGCGAGGCGGTCGAGGCGCGCGTCGGGCACGTTCACCCGGCCGACGTTCGGGTCCTTGGTCGCGAACGGATAGTTCGCCGCGAGGACGCCCGCGGAGGTCAGCGCGTTGAAGAGCGTCGACTTGCCGACGTTCGGCAGTCCGACGATACCGATCTTGAGCATCTACGCCGTTGCCGTTGTGCTTGTTCATCGCCGCGATCACTCCCTCGCGTACCCAGATCTCGCAGGCGTCGGTGAGGCGCGGCAGCATGTCCTGAACGATCCCGCGATCGAGCTTTCCCATCGGCGACAGCACGTAGTCGGAGAGGCGGCCGATCTCGCGCTGCTGATCGGGCGGCGGCGCGGTGCCGATGCGAAGGCGCGGATACTCCTGTGTCTTCAGTGCCCCTTCCACGCTCTTGAGCCCGTTGCTCCCGCCCGCGCTTCCCTGTGGCCGGATGCGTGAGCGCCCGACCGGCAGCGCGACGTCGTCGCAGACGACGAGCAGGTCGGTCTTCGCCGCCCAGAACGGGCGCCGCAGATAGGGGCGAAGCACCGAGCCGCTGAGGTTGTAGTACGTCTGCGGCTTCACGAGCCGCACCTTGAACGCGCCGACCGTTCCGTTCGCGACGAGCGCGTCGCCGTCCTTCCGCCAGCCGTCGAAACGCCAAACGTCGGCCAGGTGGTCGAGTACCCACCAGCCGACGTTGTGGCGTGTCGCCTCGTACTCCTTGCCCGGATTGCCGAGGCCGAGGATGACCTTCAAGTGCTTACTCCTCGGCCTTCTTCTGACGGATGACTTCGGGCTCCGCGGCGCCGGGGGTCGCTTCGGCTGCGGCCTCGCTCGTGCGGGGCGCGGCGACGGCGACGACGGTCGCGTCCTCGTCGTCGAGCAGCGTCGCACCCGCCGGAAGCTGCAGATCGCGCACGTGCAGCGGGTGGCCGATCATCAGCCCCGAGACGTCGACGTCGATGTGGTTCGGGATGTGTCGCCGGGTCGACCGAGATGTGGACCTGGCGCATCGACTCCTCGAGGAGCCCGCCGCTCTCACGCACCCCTGGCGCGACGCCGACGAGCACGAGCGGGATGTCGACGGGGACCTTCTCGCCAGCGACGAGCTCCTGGAAGTCGACGTGCACGATCGTGCGCTTGACCGGGTGACGCTGGATCTCGCGGATCAGCGTGCGCGACGTGGCGCCGTCGAGCCCGAGCTCGATGACCGTGCTCTCGGCCGAGATGTGCTCGAGCAGCTTGCTCGAGCTCACGAGCGTTGACCGAGAGCGCCTGCGCGGAGCGGTTGTGGCCGTAGATGACGGCGGGAACGCGGCCGGCGGCGCGAAGCTTGCGCGCAGCGCCTTTGCCGGTCTCGGCGCGGGGCTCCGCGGCGAGCGTGGCAGTTGCCATGGATCGAGAACCTCTTTCCGGAGAACGCGAAGCGACGTGACGCCCAGGTTACCCTCGGGCGTCGCGCCGGAAACGCGCCGCCCGCCTCTCACCCAGCCTCACAACATAGCGGCGTAAGCGGCGACGAAGCAACCGCTTAGCTCCGTCCGCCGGGCGTCGCGCTAGTCGAAGAGACTCGAGACGCTCTGCTCGCTGTGCGTGAAGCGGATCGCCTTCGCGAGCAGCTCGCCGACGGAGAGAATCGTCAGCTTCTCGAAGCGCTTCTCGGGGCGCGTGTAGACCGAGTCGGTCACCGTCACCTCTTCGATCGGCGAGTCGCTCAGGCGCTGCACCGCGGGGCCGCTCAGCAGCGCGTGCGTCGCGCACGCGAACACGCGCTCGGCGCCGAGTCGCTTGAGGGCGCGGGCGGCCTCGCTCAGCGTGCCGGCCGTGTCGATCATGTCGTCCACGAGCAGACAGTCGCGTCCCGCGACGTCGCCGACGACGTTCACGACCTCGGCGACGTTCGCCGCCGGGCGCCGCTTGTCGATGATGGCGAGCGAGCCGTTGAGCCGTCGCGCGAAGCCGCGCGCCATCTTCGCCGCGCCGGCGTCAGGCGCAACGACGACGGGGTCCTTCAGGCTCTTCTTGCGGTAGTGGTTGACGAACACCGGCGCCGCGTACAGGTGGTCGACGGGCACGTCGAAGAAGCCCTGCAGCTGGTGCTGGTGGAAGTCGATGCCCAGCACGCGGTCCGCGCCGGCGCTCTCGATCATGTTCGCGACCAACTTCGCAGCGATCGCGACGCGCGGCTGGTCCTTCCGGTCCTGGCGCGAATAGCCGTAGTAGGGCATCACGCAGGTGATCCGCGCCGCGCTCGCCCGGCGCGCCGCGTCGATCATGAGCAGCAGCTCGAGCAGGTTCTCCGCGGGCGGGTTCGTCGGCTGGACGATGAAGACGTCGAGCCCGCGGATGTTCTCGTCGATGCGGACGAAGATCTCACCGTCGGCGAAGCGGCTGACCGTCATCTTGCCCAGGTCGACGCTGAGAAAGCGACTGATCTCGTTCGCGAGGTCGGGGTTCGCGGTGCCGGCGATGAGCTTGAAGCCGACCGAAGCAGCCTGCCCGGAGCCTGTGGAATCCATTCGGCGACGCGTCGAGGAGAAAGGGTCGGCGCAAAACGAGGACGACGCTCGCGCGTCGTCCCCGCCGCACCGTCACGTTGGTTGCCCTGATTGCCCCGCGTGGATTCGAACCACGATCTTCCGGTCCAAAGCCGGAGGTCCTGCCATTGAACGACGGGGCAGGTGCCGGGAAGCTAGTCCTCGATCTCGACCGGAGCAACGCGCTCCGCAGTGCGCGTCGCGACGATCCGCAGGCCGTCGTCGGCGACGGCATCGTCGGTGGAACGCACGTCGAACGACAGGCCGATCCGCTCCGGCGACGCGAGAAAGACGGTCGCGCCGGACCCGGTCATGAGCGAGAAGGGCACGTCGTCTCCGTCGCCCTCCTGCACCTCGGCGTCGACCTGACGCGCGACGTCGGCGAACAGCTCGCGCATCTCGGCGATGTCCGGACGGCTGGCGAACACCACCGGCTCGAAGTCGTTCGTCGCGATCAGCGCGACGTCGTCCCAGCGAGCGACGCGCTCGAGATCCCAGACGATCGGGCGCGGGCCCGTGGCGGGACGCGACCGGGCCGCGTGGGCCTCGAACGCGGCCGCCGTCGACACGCCCTCGCCGAACGTCGCCAGGTGTACGGCGCGCACCGGGAGCGGGTCGAGCGCGAGCATCCGCTCGCCGCGCCCCCAGGCCAGCGCGCGCGGCAGCTCGGTCGCGAGGAACGGCACGTCGGCGCCGAGCGCGCCGGCGAACGCGAGCAGGTCGGAGCGGCCTAACGGTTCGGGGGCGAGCGCATTGAGTGCACGGAGGACGGCCCCGGCATCCGCGCTGCCGCCGCCGAGGCCGCCGCCGACGGGGATGTGCTTCCCGACCTCGATGGCGAAGCCGTCCGGCCAGCGGGTCGCATCGGCGTACGCGACCGCGGCGCGCCAGGCGAGGTTGTGCTCGACTGGTCCGACGTCGACGTCGCAGTCGAGCGACCGCCCCGCGACGCCGACGCGCACGACGACGTCGTCGGCGAGCTCGAGGCGCTGGAACATCGTCTCGAGCTGGTGATACCCGGACGCCTCGCGCGCGAGGACGCGAAGGAAGAGGTTGATCTTCGCCTGTGCGGCGCAGCGAGCAGTACGGTGGATGGACGTCATGCGTCAGGCATCGTGACGTGGGCTCGTACCGGCGCCGCTCGGCGTGGTGCGGCTCGATGCGACGTCGCTCATCGAGAAGCCGAGTCGAGCGAAGTACACGGCGCCGATGACCGTGATGGGGATGAACGTCAGGATGTGGTACCCGAGCGCCCAGCTCACGGCGATCGTGTCGGGCACGTCGTATACGCGAAGCGCGAGCTTCGAGCTCAGCTCGAACTGCCCGAAGAAGCCAGGCGCTCCGGGCAGCACGGACGCGAACGAGCTGATGCCGTTGAGCAGGAGCGCGGCGCCGAAGGGCAGGCGGATGTCCATCGCGAAGAACGCGATCCAGATCGACAGCACCTGGACGACCCAGTGCACGACCGTCCACGCGAAGACGGCGGCGAAGCGTCGCGGGTGGCGCAGCACGCTCAGCCCGTCGGCGAACGCGCCCAGCGCCTCCGCGCCGCGCCGCTCGACGCTCGGTGCCACGCGGCGGCTGACCAGCTCGAACACTCGGATGATGCGCGCCGGGAAGAAGACGAGCGCGTAGAGCACACCGAGCAGCCCGGCGACGCCGACGACGCCGGCCCGTGCGATCGCGTCGAGCGGCAGCGCGCGGGTGTTCGCGTTCTGCGGCAACGAGGCGTCGAGCAGCGGCGCGAAGGTGAACAGGAGCAGCACCACCGCGTCGAAGACACGGTCCACCGCGAGCGACGCGAGCGCCGCCGGAAACGAGACGTCAGGCACCTCGCGCGACAGCGCGTACGCCCGCGCGGGTTCGCCGGCGCGCACCGGGAGCACGTTGTTCGCCATCATGCCGATGCACGTCGCCCGCCACAGCGGACCGTAGGCGACGCGCCCGGCGACCGGCTCGAGGATCGTGCGCCACCGGAGTGCGCGGAGGGGGAAGATTCCCATGCACACGACCGTCGCGAGCAGGAACAGAGGAACGTTCGACCCGCGCAGCGCCTGCCAGATCGCCGTCGCGCTCTCTCCGCGCAACGTCCACCACAGCAGAGCGCCGCTCAGCGCGAGGCCGAGCGCGCTCTTCCAATCGAACTTCATGCGTGCGTCGGCTCGTCGAGGGCGGCGAGATCGACCAGGTCGTAGAGCTCCGCGAGCAGGATCGGGTCGGGAGCGGGCGAGCGGCGGAGCGCGTCGCGTACTTCCTTCGCGCGCTCGAGCGCGGCGGCGCCCCGGTAGAGGAAGTCGTCGATCGAGGGGAGCGCCGATTCGTCAGGCACCGAGTCGCGCTCGGCCGCCGGCGGACCGTCGGCGAGGTCGGCCGGTGCGCCCGCTGCCTCGCCCGGCCGTTCGGTCGCGTCGACCAGCCCGAAGCCGTCCACGTTCGACAGGCTCGTCTCGATCAACGCGGCGAGCGCGTGGCCACTCGCGGGCGCCACGTCGCTCCTCGTCTCGGGTTCGGCGACCGCGTCCGGAGCGGGAGCCGGAGCCGGCGCCACCGGCGCCACCGGCGCGGCGGCCGCCGGCGCGGCCTCGGTCGCGCGCGCGGGAGGGATCGCATCGATCGGCGCCGTCGGCGTCGAGCGCGTCCACGTGACGCCGGCGCTCTCGACGAGCGCGTGGGCCGCGCCGTCGACGACCTC
This sequence comes from uncultured Gemmatimonadaceae bacterium, assembly GCA_963843845.1. Classification (GTDB taxonomy): domain Bacteria; phylum Gemmatimonadota; class Gemmatimonadetes; order Gemmatimonadales; family Gemmatimonadaceae; genus Gemmatirosa. The sequence continues at coordinate 1,716,079 of CAWJMB010000002.1, forward strand.
GAGCGCGCGTGCGTCGAGGCGTGCGAGCGCGTCGGCACGCGCGTTCGCGAAGTTGACGACGGGCGTGATGCCGTAGCTCGCGGCCAGCTCGCCGAGGTCCGCGAGCGCCGCGCGCAGGTCGGCGCCGATCGTACGCTGCGCGCCGTCGTCGGTGCCGCTCGCGCGCGCCTCGCCGATCAGCCGACGCAGCGACGACGCGAGTGGAACGGCCGCCTGTCGGAAGCGGAGATCCGCCGTGATCCGCGGCTGCGGATCGCGGTGCACGACGTGCGGGCCGTCGTCGTCGTAGTAGAGTCGCGCGATCGGCACCACGCCCGCCGTGCCCGCGCGGCCGTCATCCGCTCCGCGCGAGGCCGTCGCCGCACTCGATGCGGTGCTCGCCGAGGGGCCGACGGTCGCAGCAGGCGCGGCAGGCGTGCCGGGTGCCGCAGGCGCGTCCGACGGAACGATCCGCCGCAGTTCGTCGACGAGCCTCTGCGCGCGCGCCGTGTCCGCGGCGCCCGGGCTCCGAACGGTGCGCACCAGCGCCTTCCCCCCGTCGAGCGCCGCGACGATCGCGTCGCTGACGTGCGGCACCCACGCGATCGACCGGTCGCGAACCCCGATCGCGATGCGCTCCATCGCGCTGGCCAGCTCCGCGATCGCCTGCTGCCGGGCCATCGTCGCGGCGCCACGCAACCCGCGCGTCAGTCGCACGAACGACTCGGCGTCCGGTCCGCGCGGACCCTCGCCGCCGCAGTGTGCGAGCGTCGCGTCGAGCTGACCCAGCAGCTCGTTCGCCTCGATCGCGAAGAAGTCGACGGCCGCGCTCGTGCCGCGCGGATCGTGCGGCGCGGTCACGGCCGTGCGGGGCTCGCGTGGAGTGACCCTCGCGCCGTGTCCATGGCCGCGCGGATCTCGCGCACGCTCGCGGCGAGGCCGACGAAGACGGCGCGGCTCACGATGGAGTGGCCGATGTTCAACTCCTCGATCTCCGGAATCGCGGCGACGGGCCCGACGTTCCGCACGGTCAGGCCGTGGCCCGCGTGCACGGCGAGTCCGAGCGACGCGCCGAGCCGCGACGCGGCGTCGAGCGCGCCGAGCGGTTCGGGATCGTCCGGGTGGTGCGCATAGCGTCCCGTGTGCAGCTCGATCGCGTCGGCGCCGAGGTCGCACGAGCGGCGTACGGTCGTCTCGTCGGCATCGATGAACAGACTCGTGCGGATGCCCGCGCGTTTCAGCGCCTCGAGCAACTCGGCCAGTCGGGTCGCATCACGAGAGACGTCCAGGCCCCCCTCGGTCGTGATCTCCTCGCGCCGCTCGGGAACGATCGTCACCTCGTAGGGCCGGAGCTGGAGCGCGACGTCGCGCATCTCCGCGGTCGCCGCCATCTCCAGATTGAGCGCCGTGCGGACCGATGTGGCGAGGGCGGCGACATCCGCGTCCTGCACGTGGCGGCGATCCTCCCGCAGGTGCGCGGTGATGCCGTCGGCGCCGGCATCCTCGCACAGCCGCGCGGCCTCGGCCGGGTCGGGCTCGTCGGTCCGGCGCGCCTGCCGCAGCGTGGCGACGTGATCGATGTTGACGTAGAGGCGCTGATGGCGCGCGACGAAGCGACCGTCGTCGGTCATGATTGGAAAGGCGGGACGAACGCGAAAGTCGGGTGCTGGCGGGTCGCGCTAGCTTACGCGTGGCAGGCAACGATCGTCGACAACCTCGGAGCGAGCGTGCGTAAGATAGTCGCCCACATGATGATAGCGGCCATGGCCGCGCTCGCCGCGAGCTGCCGGTCGGCACCGGCGGGGAGCGCGGCCGGGGCGCTCACGGCGTCGGCCGCGGTGCAGCAGTTCCTCGCCGCCGCCCAAGCGTCGAACGTCACGGCGATGTCGCAGCTGTTCGGCACGGCGAGCGGGCCGATCACGACGCGCGAGTCGGCGAACGATGTCGAGAAGCGGATGCGCGCGTTGCAGTGCTACCTCACGCACGACTCGGCGCGGCTGGTCGACGACCTGCCGGGGACGGGCGCGACGCGAAACGTCACGGTGGAGCTGACGAGCAGAACGCTCACCCGTCGCACGGTGTTCACGACGGTCCCCGGGCCGCGTCAGCGGTGGTTCGTGAGCGCATTCGACATCCAGCGTCTGACCGATCTCTGCCGCCCCGGCTGAGCCGCGCCCGGCGTCGCCGGTCCCGGGCTCGGCGCGGTCGCTAATGTTCGGACAGCTCGACGAGCACCCCTGCGGTCACGCTCGGATGGAGAAACGCGATGCGTTTTCCTTCGGCGCCGATGCGGGGGTGCTCGTCGATCAGGCGAAGACCGGCGCGGCGACAGCGGTCGAGCGTCGCGTCGAGGTCGTCCACGGCGAAGCAGATGTGGTGGATGCCAGGGCCGCGCTTCGCGACGAACTTCCCGATCGGCGAGGTCTCGTCGGCCGCCTCGAGCAGCTCGACGAGCGGATCGCCCGCCGCGTCGCCGGCGACGAGGCCGACGATGCGCGCGCCGTCGGCGTCGTCGAGGGGCGTCTCCGGCATGCCGAGCACGTCGCGATAGAACGGCACGATCTCGTGCAGCGAGCGGACGGCGATGCCGACGTGCGCGATGCGAGTGCCGCGGTCGCGCTTGTCGTGCGGGGTAGACTGGTCTGGCATGAGGTTGGCGCTCTGATTCGTCAGGCGCACCGCGCATCCGGTCGGTGCGGGAGCGACAACTTACTCACGGAACAGAGCGGCGAGCACGCCGCGGGGGATGGTATGGCGAACGTGACTGCAGTGACCGACGCGACGTGGCAGCAGGAGATCGAGCAGCATGACGGGCTCGCGGTCGTGGACTTCTGGGCGACGTGGTGCGGCCCGTGCCGCATGATCGCGCCGATCGTCGATCAGCTCGCGAGCGAGTACGATGGCAAGGCCAAAGTCATGAAGCTCGACGTCGACAACAACCAGACGACGGCGATGAAGTTCAACATCCGCTCGATCCCGCAGATCCTGTTCTTCAAGGGGGGCAAGGTCGTCGACACCATCGTCGGCGCGGTGCCGCGGACGGCGCTCGAAGCGAAGTTCAAGCAGCACGCGTGAGAGAGGCCGGAGATCGGGGTTCGGGGATCGGAGATCGCCACGACGGTCGTGGAGCGGATCCCGATCCCCGATCCCCGGTTCCCGGCATTCTCTACATCGTCAGCACTCCCATCGGCCACCTCGGCGACGTCTCGCGTCGGGCGGTCGAGACGCTGAGCGCCGTCAGCGCGGTGCTCGCGGAGGACACGCGCCACTCGCGGCGGTTGCTCGACGCGTACGAGGTGCGCACGCCGACGCTGGCGTATCACGAGCACAACGAGGCGCGCGCCACGCCGGCGCTCGTCGCGCGCCTCGTCGCCGGGGAGAGCTTGGCGCTCGTCTCGGACGCCGGCACGCCGCTGCTCTCGGATCCGGGCGCGAGGCTCGTCGCGGCGGCGATCGACGCCGGGATCGTGGTCTCGCCCGTGCCCGGCGCGTCCGCGCTGCTCGCCGCGCTCGTCGCGAGCGGGCTCGACGCGACCCGCTTCACCTTTCTCGGCTTCCTCGCGCGCAAGGGGCGCGAACGCGGCGACGCCATCGCGGACATCGTCGCGGCGCGACACACGATGGTGGTCTACGAGGCGCCCGGACGGGTCGCCGGCACGCTCGGTCGATCTCGCCGCGGCAGGGGCCGGGGCGCGCCGCGCGGTCGTCGCGCGCGAACTGACGAAGGCGTTCGAGGAGGTGCGCCGCGGAACGGTCGACGCCCTCGCCGCGTATTACGCGGAGCACCCGCCACGCGGCGAGGTCGTGCTCGTCGTCGAGGGCGCGACGGCGGCGCGCGACGTCGATGCGTCGACTGTACACGCCCGCGCGACGGCGTTGCGGGCCGGCGGGTCGTCCGCGCGTGACGCGGCGCAGGCGCTCGTCGCGGAGTTCGGCATCGGTCGGAACGAGGCGTATCGGATCGTCGCAGACGCTCGAGCGACGGGCAGTAACTCTTCACGAGGCGGCATGCGGAACGCGAATCGAACGTGGCGGCGCGCCGCACGATGGGCCGTGCTGGTCGATCACCTGCACCATCGCGACGGCGATGACCGTGCGCGCCGAAGCTGACGATCGGCGCGCCTGCAGTACGAGGGCGGCGGCGACTGGTACGCGAATCCGTCGAGCCTGCCGAACTTGTTGAGCGCGATCCGCGAGCGGACGGCGCTCCCTGTCGAGAAGGAGGAGGCGCGCGTCCGGCTGACCGACGAGCGACTCTGGGACTACCCGTACCTGCACCTCACCGGCCACGGCAACATCCGCTTCTCGGACGCCGAACTGGTGCGGCTGCGCGACTACGTGGCGCGCGGCGGGTTCCTGCACGCGGACGACAACTACGGCCTCGACGAGAGCTTTCGCCGCGAGATGGCGCGCGCATTCCCCGACCGGCCGCTCGTCGAGGTCCCGCTCTCGCACCCGATCTACCACGCCGTCTACGACTTCCCGCGCGGGCTGCCGAAGGTCCACGAGCACGACGGCAAGCCGCCGCGCGGGTACGGCATCTTCATCGGGAATCGGCTCGCGGTGTTCTACACTCGTCGAGTGCGATCTGGGGAACGGATGGGAGGATCGTCGGGACGTACCCGAGCGATCCGCCCGCGGTCGCACGAGAATGCGCTGCGGATGGGCGTGAACCTGTTCGTCTACGCCGTCACGAGCCGCATCGGTGACGCCTTCCTCCACGCAACGATGACCGTCGGCGAGCTGGTCGATGCGTGAGCAGCGTCGGCTGCGCGCGCGATTGCTCGTGGGGGCGGCGGCGACGCGGCGTCGCGGCCGCCGCCGTTCTCCTCGGCGCTGGGGTGCTCGCTACTCGCGAACGCGCGCTGGCTCGCGCTGCCGCGCGCGCTGCCGACGCTCGTGTGGCTGATCGTGGCGGCCGCCGCCGCGGCGGTCGCGCTGCGTCGTGCGACGCGCGTTCGGCCGCCAGGCGACGACGGCGAGCGTCGCGTCGGCGATCGAGCACGAGCGGTCGCTACGGACCGGCGAGTTGCGCGGCGCGCTCGAGATCGGCGGCCAGGGCGCGTTGGGCGCTCTCGCCGCGCAGGCGACGGCCGAGCGGCGTGCGTCGGAGCGCGCCGAGCCATGCACTGGCGCCGGCGCTCCAGCGCCGTGCGGCGCGCCGCGCGCTCACCTCAGGCGGCGTGGCCGCCGCGGCGGTCGGGGCGCTCGTCGCGATCGCCGTCGTCGCGCGCGACGGCGCGGCCGCGCTGCTGCACCCGGCCGACGCCTGGCGCGGAACGCTGCTCGCGCCGCTGCGCTTCGAAGGAATGCCGCATGCCATTCTGCGTGGCGAGCGGCTGCGGGTACGCGTGCAGGCGCCCGGGCGGCGGTGGGTGCGCGTCGCGCGTCGCACGACCGGTCAGCCCTGGCGCCTCGACGAGGTGCGGGTCGACGCGCAGGGGATCGCGACGATGGACGCCGGGCTCGTCGACGCCGACCTGGTGATCGCCGCGAGCGACGGTCGCACGACGACGGACACGGCACACGTGGCGGTCGCCGATCGCGCGTTCGTCGGCGACGTCGCGATCCGCGCGGAGTACCCGACCTACCTCGGCCGCGCAGCGGAATCGTTGTCGGCCGCCGAGCCGGTGCGCGTGCCGCGTGGCACGGTGCTGCTGGTGAGTGGACGCGCCTCGACGGCGCTACGCGACGTCGTGCTCTCCGCGGGGGCGCACACCGTCCGCCTCACCGCGACGGGGCATACGTTCGCCGGACGGCTGGTCGCGGAGTCCAGCGGGCGGTGGACGTGGCAGGCCCTCGGCGCGTCGGGGCCGCTGGGCGACGGTGCCGGACGCGGTCGAGCTCGACGGTGCTCGCGGACTCGTCGCCGCGCGCCGAGATCGTGACGCCGACGGCGGACAGCACGGTCGACGGGCTCGCGCCGGTGTCGCTCTCGCTCGCGGCGAGCGACGACCACGGACTCGCGAGCGTGACGCTCCGCGTGTGGCGCGAGCGCGCCGACGGCACGCGCGAGGCGGCGACCGACACGCGGCTCGCCGGTGCGGGTCCCCTCTGGTCGGGGGAGGCGACGGTAGATCTCGCGGCGCGCAAGATGGCGCCGGGCGACAAGCTGCATCTGCAGGCCGTGGCGATCGACGCGTCGCCATGGCGCCAGACGGGAACGAGCCGAGACCTCGTGCTGCGCGTGCCGTCGACGAGCGAGCTCCGGGCGCAGGCGCGCGCGGCCGCCGACTCCGCCGTGGCACGAGCGACGGCCGCGGCGCAGGCGCAACGCGAGCTGGCGCAACGCACCAGTGACGCGGCGCGGTCGCGCGAGCAGGGCACGAAGGAGGATCCGAACAGCTTCCAGGGCACGAAAGCGGGGAGCGGCGGCGAGAAGGCGATGAGCTACTCGGCTGCCGAGCGGGCGAAGGGACTCGCGCAGGAGCAGCGGCAGCTCTCGAACCGCGTGCAGTCGCTGCAGGAGCAGGCGAAGACGCTCGAGCGGCAGCTCAAACAGGCAGGTGCGCTCGACAGCGCGCTGGCCGGTCAGCTCGCGGACGTGCAGCGCCTGTTGAAGGAGGCGCTCACCCCGGAGCTGGCGCAGCAGCTCCAGTCGCTCGAGCAGAACGCGGGCAAGCTGTCTGGTGGTCAGGCGCAGCAGTCGCTCGAGCAACTCGCGGCGCAGCAGCGCGCCTTGCGGCAGCAGCTGGAGAAGAGCGTCGACATGCTGAAGCGCGCGGCGCTCGAGGGGTCGATGCAGACGCTCCGTGACGAGGCGCGCGACCTCGCGTCCGCGCAGAAGCAGGAGGCGGCGCGACCCGGCGGCGGTCAGGAGCGAGCCGGCCAGCAGCAGAACGGCCAGCAGCAGAACGGCCAGCAGCAGAACGGCCAGCCGCAGAACGGCCAGCAGCAGGGCGCGCAGCCGTCGCGCGACGCGGAGCAGCAGCAGTCGTCTGCCGAGCGCGCGAAGGAGCTGGCCGAACGGTCGCGCGCGCTCACGAAGGACGTCGAGCAGCTCACCAAGCGACTCCGTGAGGAGAAAGCCGACGCCGGAGCGCAACGGGCCGCCGAAGCCGCACGCCATGCTGACGAAGCAGCCGACGCGATGGAGCGCGCTGCGCGGAGAAGGCGCGCGACGCGGCGAGATCGGAGCCGCCTAACGGTTCGCAGCGCGGCGAGCGACAGAGTGGGCAGCCGCAGACTGGGCAGCAGCAGGGCGGCCGCAGGCAGCAGGGCGGCCAGCAGCAGGGCGGCCAGCAGCAGGGCGGCCAGCAGCAGGGCGGTGAGCGTCAGAGCGGCCAGCGCCAGCAGGGTGCCTCGCCCGACGGCGCGCGCGCGGCAGAGCAGGCTGCGAACGAGATGCAGCAGGCCGCCGACCAGCTCGCGCAGGCGCGGCAGAGTCAGATCGATGCCTGGAAGAACGAGCTCGGCGGCGAGCTCGATCGCGCGATCCAGGAGACGATGCAGATGGCCCGCGAGCAGGGCGCGGTGGAGCAGCAGGCGCGGAGCGGCGCCGACGCGCAGAGCGTGCGCTCCGCACAGAGCGCCGTGCAGCAGGGCGTCGAGCAGACGGCGCAGCGGCTCGACCAGGCCGGCAAGAAGTCGTCGCTTCTCTCGCAGCGCGCACAGCGCGCGCTCGACGACGCCCAGCAGCAGGTGTCGGAGGCGACGCGCGCTGCCCAGCAGCAGGGCACGCCGCAGGGAGGCCAGAGCGGCGATGCGTCTCGCACGTCGAACGCGATGAAGGAAGCGGGCGAGGCGCTGAACCGCGCCGCGGCGTCGCTCGTGCGCGACCGCGAGCGGGTGAACGGCGCGCAGTCCGCGTCGGGCTTCGAGGACATGATCCAGCAGATGAAGGAGCTGGCGAAGCAGCAGGGGCAGATCAACTCGCAGGCGTCGGGTCTGCCGATGCCTGGCCAGCAGGGCGGGGAGTCGTCGCGCGACGCCGCACGTCAGCTCGCCAAGCAACAGCGCGGCGTCGCCGACAAGCTCGAGGAGCTCGGCGACGGCGACCCGTCGGGGCGGAGCGACGCGCTCGCGAAAGAGGCGCGGCAGCTCGCGCAGCAGCTCGACCGCGCGGGAGCGGACCCGTTGACGGCGCAGCGGCAGCAGCAGCTCTACCGGCGACTGCTCGACGCCGGCCGCACGCTCGAGCAGAACGAGCGCGACGAGAGCGGCAAACGCGAGGCGAAGTCGGGGACCGGTGTCGACGGTGTCGCCCCCGCGAGCGGCGCCGCGAACGGGCGCAGCGCGACGAAGTATCGAGCGCCGGACTGGACGCAGCTCCGCGGCCTCTCCGCCGACGAGCGCCGCCTCGTGCTCGAGTACTTCCGCCGACTGAACGGGGGACTGCGCCGACGCCGCCGACGCCGCCGACGCCGTGAGGTGGCGTCGCGTGAGGCACCTTGCCGCGATGTGCGGGCTCGTCGTCGGTGCGGCCCCCGTCGCGGCGGCGCAGCAGGCGAGCGCGCTCGCCCGCGCGCTCGACTTCGAGAGCGCGAACAGGATGCGTGACGCGATCGTCGCATTCCGCGAGGCCTACCACAACGCGGGGACCGACGACGAGTCGCGCACGTCGGCGATTCTCGGACTCGAGCGTGCGTTCGCGTCGCTCGGTCAGGTGGACTCCATTCTCCCGGTCGTCGAGCCGGCGATGCGCGCCAAGCCGCGCGACCCGACGCTGCGCACGATCCAGCTCCGCGCGCTGCACATGCTCGGTCGAGAGGACGAGGTGCGGGCCGCGTTCGACCGGTGGCGTGCCGCCATTCCCGATGACGCCGCGCCCTACCGGGAGTACGCGCGCCAGCTGCTGACCGCGGGCCGCGCCGCGGCCGCCGACACGGTGCTCAAGCTCGCCGCACGCATGCTCCGCGGCTCGCGTGAGCTGGCGCTGGAGACTGCGCAGACGCAGGCGTCGTTAGGCCTGTGGTCGCAATCCGCGACGTCGTGGCGCGAGTCGCTGTCGCGCGTCGCGTACGCCGAGGCCGCGGCCGTGTTCTCGTTGCAGGGTGCGCCGCCGGCGGCGCGCGATTCGATCCGCGCCGTCCTCCTCGCGCCGCCGCCGTCGCTGCCCGTGCGCCGAACGCTCGCGACCCTGCTCCTCGCGTGGCGTCAGCCGACCGATGCGTGGACGGCGCTCGCCGACGTCGCCCCTGACGACTCGGCCGTCGCCGCTTGGCGCGATTTCGCGGCCCGCGCGGAGGACGCCGAGGCGTGGAGCGCAGCGCGCGACGCGTGGGCGCGCGTGGCGGACCGCCGCGGCGGGGCGGTCGCGTATCTTCGCGCCGCCACGGCGGCGCTCGCCGCGCGCGATCCGGCGTCGGCGCTGGCGCTCCTCGACCGGGCGCGCGACTCCGCGTCGACACGGACGGCCACCGTGCTCCGGATCGAGGCGCTCGCCGGACTCGGTCGCGCAGCGGACGCGGCGCAGGCCGCGAGCGTGTCGTCGTCGGCCCTCGGCGCCGGAGATCGGGCGCGCCTCGCCGTGGTCGTCGCCGACGCGTGGGTGCGCGCCGGGGATGTCACGAAGGCGCGCGCCGCGCTCGCCGCGTCTGGCGAGTCGGCGGAGAGCGCGGCGAGTGGGTGGCTCGCGCTCTACGACGGCGACCTCGCGCAGGCGCGCACGCTGCTCAAACGGCCGACCGACTCGCCGAGCATCGACCCGGCGCTGGGCATGACTGCGCTGGCGCTGCTGTCGCGCACGCGCGCCACGTCGGCGCCTGTCGTCGGCGAGGCGTTCCTCAGCGCGGCGCGCGGAGATTCGGCGCGTGCGATCGAGCGGTTCGAGAGCGCGGTCACGTCGGTGCCCGAGGCGGCGTCGCTGCTGCTCGCGGCTTCGGCGCGGCTCCGGCTCGCGCGGCGCGACACGACGGGTGCGGTGGCGCGATGGCAGACCATCATGAGCGCCCACGGCGACTCGCCCGAGGCGCCCGAAGCCGAACTCGCGTGGGCACGCGTGCTGATCGGACGCGGCGATCGCGCGGCGGCAGCCGAGAAGCTCGAGCACCTGATCGTCACCTATCCGCGGAGCGCGCTCGTCCCGATCGCGCGCCGCGAGCTGGAGCGGAGTCGATGAAGCGGACGTGGATCGCGTTGGGCACGACGCTCGTCTTGAGCGCGCGCACGATGAGCGCGCAGATGCTGCTCGTGCCGATGGACGACGGGCAGCAGAACCATCTCAAGGCCTACGGCCTCGTCTACAACGCGCTCAAGGACGGGCAGAAGGCCGAGTGGCTGCTGAACTACCGCGGCGGGGCGTTCTTCCTCCCGGACCTGTCGGAGGTACGGCGTCGCGCCGCGCTCGCCGGCGTGACGATCGAGCCGGAGACCGCCGCGGCGATCGACGGCATCCGCCGCGAGCTGGCGTCGGGGAACATGGACGCCGTGCCACTGGAGAAGGCGCCGAAGGTCGCCATCTACACGCCCCCCAACTCGCCCCCGTGGGACGACGCGGTGACGCTCGCGCTGCGCTACGCGGGCATCGAGTTCGAGAAGATCTGGGACGACCAGGTGCTCAACGGCGACCTGTCGAAGTACGACTGGGTGCACCTGTTCCACGAGGACTTCACCGGCCAGCAGAACAAGCTGTACCTCGGCTACCGCGACGCACCGTGGTACGTGGAGCAGCGGCAGCGCGCGCTCGCCACGGCCCAACAGTTCTCGATCGCCGGCGGCGTGCCGGGGGTGAAGAAGGCGGTCGCCGATCGGATCCGTCAGTACGTCGAGAATGGCGGCTTTCTCTTCGCGATGTGCGGCGCGACCGAGTCGCTCGATCTCGCCGATCGCGGGACGCGACGTGGATTTCGCGGGGCCGCAGGTCGACGGCACGCCCCCCGACCCGGACGCCGACCGCAAGTTCGCGTGGGCACGATCGTTCGCGTTCAAGGGCGCGCACGTCGAGGGGCCGTTCGTGAACGCGTTGAGCGACATCGACGGACATCAGGTGAACGTCCCCGGCCGGCGCCAGCCGTTAGGCGCCTTCACGCTGTTCGGCTTCGCCGCGAAGTTCGATCCGGTGGCCACGATGCTCGTGCAGAACCACCGCGCCGTCATCGCCGACTATTACGGCGTCACGACGTCGTTCAACAAGGCGACGTTGAAGCCCGGCGTGACGGTGCTGGCGACCGAAGAGGGCGCGCCATGGGTCAAGTACATCCATGGTGACTCGGCAAGGGCTCCTGGACGTTCCTCGGCGGTCACGACCCCGAGGACCCGCAGCATGCGATCGGCAACGCGCCCACCGACCTCTCGCTCCACCCGACGTCTCCGGGATACCGGCTGATTCTGAACAACGTGCTGTTTCCCGCCGCGAAGAAGAAACCGTTGAAGACCTGAAAGCGCCGGGGATCGCGGTGAGGCGGGTAGTCGTCACATCCCCGATCCCCGTCTCGTGTTCGGTGTATCTTTGGAGGCCATGCCTCCTGCCCGCGCCACCCTCCCTGTCTCGACCGACGGCCGCCTCACGCGTCAGGCGGCGGCAGCGATCCGGGCAGCGATCCGGCTCGCGGGGGGACGGGAGGTGTGCTTCGCGTGTCAGCTCGACGACGCCGGCGTCGTGTCGAGCGCGCGCGTCGTGTCGCGCGGAGACGTCCGAAGTGTGCTGGCGCTCCCCGGGTTCGCCGAGCGCGGCGAGATGCTCGTTCACAACCATCCGTCGGGCTTGCTGGAGCCGTCGCACGCGGATCTCGACGTCGCGTCGCGCGTGTTCGGCAACGGCGTCGGATTCGGCATCGTCGACAACGACGCGACGGAGCTGTACGTCGTCGTCGAAGTGCCGCCGGCCAAGGCGACGCTCGATGTCGACCCGGCTGACGTCGACGCGACGTTGGGCCCTGACGGCCCGATCGCGCGCCGCATGCGCCGCTACGAAGACCGGCCGAGTCAGCGCACGATGGCGACGGAGATCACCCGGCTCTACAACGACGGCGGCGTCGGACTCCTCGAGGCGGGGACCGGCGTCGGCAAGTCGTTGGGCTACCTCGTACCGGCATTGCGGTGGGCCGCGGCGAACGGCGAGCGAACGATCGTGTCCACGAACACGATCAACCTGCAGGAGCAGCTCGTCGGCAAGGATCTCCCCTTTCTCGCCGAGTCGCTGACCGATCAGGAGGTGCGGTTCGCGCTGCTGAAAGGGTGGCGCAATTACCTCTGCCTCACGCGACTCGACAACGCGGTCGCGGGCGGCGCGGCGCTGTTCGAGCCCGGGATGCAGCAGGAGCTCGCCGCGCTCGAGGCGTGGGCGGAGCGCACCGGCGACGGGTCGGTGAGCGATCTGCCGACGCCGCCGCGCCCCGACCTGTGGGACGAGGTCTCGGCGGAGCCGGACCTCTGCCAGCGGATGAAATGCCCGCGTTTCGACGACTGCTTTCTGTTCAAGGCTCGGCGCGAGGCCGCGCAGGCGGACGTGATCGTCGTGAATCATCACCTGCTGATGTCGGACGTCGCGGTGCGCCGTGCACAGCAGAACTGGGACGACGCGGCGGTCCTGCCGGCCTACAAGCGCCTCGTCGTCGACGAAGGACATCACCTGGAAGACGCTGCGGCCGCGCACCTCGGCGCGTCGGTCACGCGGCGCGGGTTGCAGCGGCTGTTTTCGCGGCTCGACCGCCGCGGCAAGGGATTGTTGGGCGCGCTCGTCGCGAAGCTCGCCGAGAAGTCCGACTTGCTCAGCACCGCGAGCCTGGATCTCGTCGAGACGCGCCTGACGCCGATGACGCACACGTCGCGCGAGAAAGCCGATCTGCTCTTCGATCTGCTCCAGACATATCTCGACGGAACCGGCCAGCCGGTCGTGCGGTTGACGGACGACTTCGCGAGCGACCCCGTGTGGGAGGCGGGCCTCCGCGCGGCGCTCGACGATCTGCTCTCCAACATCGAGCTGATGCACGAGGGGCTGCGTCTCGTCCGCGAGCGGCTCGAGACCGACGAGCGCCGGCTCGAGGCGCTCGCGCCGCTGCTGAGCGAAGTGCGCGCGGTGACCAAGCGCCTGCAGGGCGCCGGCGACGGCCTCGGGCGCGCACTCCGCCCGCCACACGGCTCGCCGCCGAGCGTTCGGTGGATCGAAGTGCGGGGCAAGGAACGGAACGTCGTCGTCACGTCCGTCCCGCTGGATCTCGCGCCGATTCTGCGCGACGACCTGTTCAAGCGCGTGAAGACGGCGGTGGTCACGAGTGCGACGTTGGCGACGAGGCCGAGCGGCGGGACCGTGGGGAATGGAACGCGCCGCGCGACGACGGTCGGAGAACCAGGTTCCGAGTCCCGAGCCTCGGACGTCGAGTCGTTCCGCTTCCTCGCCGAACGACTCGGCCTCACCGCCCCCGACTTCGATCCGGCCACGGCGATCCTTCCGTCGCCGTTCGCGTATCGCCAGCAGGCGTTGCTCGTCGTGCCGTCCGACACGCCCGCGCCGAACGTCGCGCCCGCCGAGCACTTCCTGCACGTCGTGCGGCAGACGCTCGACGTCGCGACGGCGTCGGACGGCGGGATGTTCGTGCTGTTCACGAGCCATCGGGAGCTGCTGCGCGCCGCAGCCGAGCTTCGCGCGCGGGGCGCCGACCGCCGATGGCCGCTGCTCGTGCACGGCGAGGACACGCGCGACGCGCTCCTGCGGCGGTTTCGCGAGAGCGGGCGCGCGGTGCTGTTGGGAACGGCGTCGTTCTGGGAAGGAGTCGACGTCCCTGGAGACGCGCTGCGTGCGCTGCTCATCGCGAAGCTGCCGTTCCGCGTGCCGAGCGAGCCGGTGACCGCGGCGCAGTGCGAGGCGATCGAGGCGCGTGGGGGCGACAGCTTCAGAGAGTACATGCTGCCGCACGCGTCGCTGCGCCTGAAGCAGGGGTTCGGGCGACTGATCCGTACGGCGGTGGATCGCGGGGTCGTCGTGCTGTCAGACGCTCGGCTCGTGACGAAGGGATACGGGCGCGAGCTGCTCGACGCGCTGCCGCCGGCCCGCCGCGTCATCGCGCCGTGGGCGCGGGCGCGCGCCGACGTCGAGGCCTTCTACGCGGCGCGCGGACGTGAGGTCGAGCTCTGATGCGCCGCGCGGTCGGCGCGACGGGTGGTGGCGGATGGAGCTGAGCCGCGGGTCGGGGCAGCCCGCGAGTGCGGTGTCGAACGTGGGAGCGCGGACCCTCGTGTAGATTCCGAGGTCTGCATTCCACACCCCGTCTCGAACCCGTCCGCTCGTGTCCCGTCCCGGAAAGATCGTCTGCGTGGGCCGCAATTACGTCGCGCACGCGAAGGAGCTCGGCAACGACGTACCGACGTACCCGCTGATCTTTCTCAAGCCGTCCACGTCGGTCATCGCGGCCGGCGACAGGATCGTGCTGCCGCCCGAGAGCGAGCAGGTGGAGTTCGAGGGGGAGATCGGTGTCGTCGTGGGGACCACGTTGCGCCACGCGAGCGAAGACGAGGCCGTCGCCGGGATCCGCGCCGTCGTCGCGCTGAACGACGTGACGGCGCGCGATCTCCAGAAGTCCGACGGGCAGTGGACGCGCGCGAAGGGGTTCGACACGTTCTGCGCGATCGGGCCGGAGGCACCGCCGCCGGCCGATCTGAGCGCGATCGAGGTCGTCACGCGGGTGAACGGCGTCGAGAAGCAGCGCGGGACGGCGTCGGAGATGGTATTCTCCATTCCGATGCAGCTCGCGTACATCTCGCGCATCATGACGCTCGAGCCGGGCGACGTGATCGCGACCGGAACGCCGGCCGGCGTCGGTCCGCTGGCGCCGGGCGACGAGGTGGAGGTCGAGCTGATCGGACTCAGTACGGTTCGGAATCCTGTCGCGGCGGCGTGACGCCGGCGCCCGTCCATCGCATCGCGTAGCGGAACATCGCGCGACCAGAGGGTACTCTCCGCTCATGCTGACGCTCTCGCGCCGACCGAAGGGCTCTGATGCGCCGCGCCGCTCGCGCGGAGCCCTCGCGGTGTCGATTGCCGTCAACGCGCTCGTCGTCGCCGTGTTCGTCGATGCGGTGAATCAGGGACTGCGCTGGCGCGATCTGCTGCCGTTCGACAGGGCATCGGCGGTGACGGAGCGCGTCCGGTTCGTGCAGCCCGTCCCGCCGCAGGCCGCTGCGACGCCGGTCGCTGGCCGCAGCGGCGGTGACGGACGTCCCGTCTCCGAACGGTCCACCCCGTCGCGTCCACGGCCGGTCGCCCCGACGACCGTTCCCGAGGCGATCGCACCGGCCGACCCGAAGGCCGCTCCGACCGACGGTGGCGGCAGCGGCCCGGTCGTCGGCACGGGCGGCGCGACGGTCGGCATCCAACCGTCGTACGGCGACTCCCGGCTCTGGGGGCGGCCGACGGTGCAGGGGCCGCGGAACGCGCGCGAGCGGATGGACAGCGTCATCGCCGATACGTTCGGCCCCGTGCGTGATTCGATCCTCGCCGAGCGCGAGGCGCTTGCGGGGCAGCGAAAGCCAGGCGACTGGACCGTGAAGGGCCCAGGCGGCAAGTGGGGGATCGACCAGCAGTCGATCCACCTGGGGAAGATCTCGATCCCGAACGCGATTCTCGCCCTGCTATCCGAGAACGTTCAGCAGAACTTGCGCGGCAATCCGACCCAGGCCATCGAGGACCGTCGGATGGGTCTGATCCGGGCCGACCTGTTGCAGCACGCGCAGCGCGAGCAGAACGAGGACATGTTCCGCAGCTCCGTCAAGGAGATCCGCGCGCGGAAGGACCGGGAGCGCGCCGTGCGGCTCGCCGAGCAGCGTCCGCTCGTCGCCGATCCTGACAAGAACCAGGATCGGAACCGCGACGACTGAGACGGCCGCCGCGCCCGCTACTCGGCGATCGCGCCGTCCAGCGTCGGGCGTGCGGCCGTCGCGCGGAGAACGCCGGTCACGGTTCCGAGCACGGCGAACGCGGCGGCCATGGGGTCACCGTCCCGGCTGACGTCCGGTATCGCCGCGAGTGCTCCGGTCGCCGCCTCGACCGAGGCGAAGGTGCGAACCGACGTCTCCGCGCCGAGCTGCACGGCGACGAGATCCTCGCTGCCTGGTGCCACGGACGGCGACACCACGACGTGGTCGCCCGCGAGAACGCCGAGCGACCGGAGTGAATCGCCGGCGACCCGGAGCACGAATGCGTCGTCCCCGCCGATGAAGCGCCGGTCGACGGCGATCTGGCCGGTCGGTGCTCCGCTCGCGGCGTGGTCGTAGCTGCGCAGCGTCCGCATCTCCGCCGGTCCGTTGTACCCGACGATCCGCACCCCGCGCGAGCGCGACGGGTCACGCTGGATGAATCCTTTCTCCGACAGCGAGTGGAGTAGATCCGACACGGTCTTCGTCGACTTGATCCGGAACTTCCGCCCGATCTCGCGGATGCTCGGCTGATACGTATTCTCGGCGAGAAAGTCGATCAGGTAGTGATAGACTTTTCGCTCGATCGGAGACAGTGGCTCCGTCATGGGAGGCTCGGCGGGGGGGCGGCGGCCGGAAGCCAAGGTGTTCTGCCGGCGACAAGGACTCGCGCCAAAATAGGATTGCCCGGAGAAGTGGTCAACGGAAATGTCGGGTGAGTGCGGGTCACTCGCCGGAGCGATCCGCGAGGTGCAGCAGGGCGGCATCCAGTCGGCCGATCGCTCGGTCGCGGCCCAGCAGATCGAGCACCTCGAACATCCCGGGGCTGGCCGCGCTGCCGACGAGGGCGACGCGGAGTGGCTGGAAGACTTTCCCGGCACCGACGCCGCGCCGCTCGGCGATCCCGCGCAGCGCCGCATCCATCGGCTCCGCCGCCCACTCGCTCAGCGCGGCGAGCGTGTGACGAGTCTCACGCAGGAGGTCAGCCGTGCCCTGCGGATCGCGCATCCAGTGCTTCGCGACGGCGTCGTCGTCGTACGCGACGGTGTCTCCGAAGTACGGCGGTGCCTGGCGTGCGAGGTCGTCGAGTGTGCGGCTGCGAACGCGGAGCTGTTCGACGAGCGTTCCGTACCATTCCGGGCGCGCCGCGACGTCGGCGGCCGTGGTGAGCCCGGCCGCGACGAGCGTCGGCGTGACGCGATCGACGACCTCGTCGAGCGGGAGGAGCAGCAGGTGCTGCCCGTTCATCCACTCGAGTTTCTTGACGTCGAAGACGGCCGCCTTCTTCTGCAGGCCGCCGCCGCCGAAGAGCTGGACCATCTCGGGGAGCGTCATGATCTCGCGATCCCCACCGGGGGACCAGCCGAGCAGCGCGAGGAAGTTCAGCATCGCCTCGGGAAGAATGCCGAGGTGCTGGTAGTCGCCGACCGCCGTGGCGCCGTGGCGCTTGCTGAGCTTCTTCCCGTCCGGCCCGTGGATCATGGGCAGGTGCGCGAACGTCGGGAGCGAGGCGCCTAACGCCTCGTAGATCATGATCTGCTTCGGCGTGTTCGAGATGTGGTCGTCCCCGCGCATGACGAGCGTCACCGCCGCCGAGATGTCGTCCGACACGACCGCCATGTTGTAGATCGGCGTCGCGTCCGAGCGGAGGACGACGAAGTCCTCGATGTCGCGGTTCGGGAAGGTGATGCGGCCGTGCACCATGTCGTCCCACGAGGTCGCGCCGTCGGGCACGCGAAAGCGGATCACGAAGGGCACCCCTGCGTCGACCCGACGCACGACCTCGTCGCGCGGAAGTCGGTCGCAGCGTCGGTCATACTTGAACGCATCGCCTGCGCCCTCCGCCGCCGCGCGTCGCTCGTCGAGCTCGGCCTGGGTGCAGAAACAGCGATAGGCGGCGTCTCGCTCCAGCAGCGTGCGCGCGTCCGCCCGATGGCGCTCCACGTTCGCGCCCTGGAATACGACCTCGCCGTCCCATCGCAGTCCGAGCCAACCGAGTCCGTCGAAGATCGCGCGAGTGCTCGCCTCGGTGCTGCGTGCGCGATCGGTGTCCTCGATGCGCAGCAGGAACTCGCCGCCGGTGTGGCGCGCGTAGAGCCAGTTGAACAACGCGGTGCGCGCCCCGCCGACGTGGAGATAGCCGGTCGGCGACGGGGCGAAACGAAGCCGCGGCGGGCGTTGGGCGGGAGACGCGTCGATCGGCATGCGCGCGAGCGAAAATAAAGTGGCGCGGGGCCGTCGGCTGTGGCGGCGATCCCGCGCGTCGGGGAGAGAGCGACCTGCTCGGAAGTGGTCCGCGGACTCCCGTCCTCGTCGCGGGGCGAACACGGCTCAGGAGGCGAAGGCTAGCGGAACGGCCCCTCGACGACCACGGGTGCGCCACGACGCGTCGCCTCGATTTCGCGGTGAGGGGAATGATACACGATGAGCGGGCGCCGTTCGTCGGCGAGTCCGACGGCTCTTGCAACGATGTCGGGCGCGCGAAATCTTGGTGGGACGGCTCGCTGCGACAGCGGCGCGCGGTTCAGCGCTGAGCGACGCCGTGCCCGTTGCACTGGAATCCACCGACCAGACGACCTCGCGTGCTTTCGACGGGGAAGCGACGACACTGGCTCGACCCCCGTGCGCTGTCCGGGGGGACAGTGAGGCCGCTCCGCCTGCTGTTCGTCGGAACGAACCGCGGGGGCGGGGGGATCGAGAGCCACTTCGTAACCCTGGCCCGCGCGATGGCCAGCGCGGGGCACGAGGTAGCCGCCGTCGTCTGGCCGGACGACGTCATACACCAGGCGCTCGCCGCCGACGGGCGAATCCGCCTCTTCGCGGCGCGATTCCGCGCGCGGAACGATGTACGCGGTACGCTCGACGTCGCGCGCGCCGTGCGGGCGGCGCGTCCCGAATGGCTCGTGGGGTCGTTCAAGCGCGAGTACTGGCCCGTGGCGACTGTGTCGTGCCTCACCCGCGTGCCCGCGGTCGTGTTCGCGCACCTCGACCAGCGGATGAATCCGGTCATGGCGCGCGGCCTTCCGCGAGTCGTGCATCGCATCGTCGCACCTTCGATGTTTCTCCGCGAACGGCTCGTGGCGCGTGGCGTGCCCGCAGCCCGAGTCGCGGTCCTCCCCAACCCGATCGACACCGCACACCTGCGGATCACCGCCGAGGCACGGCTCGCCGCGCGGGCCCGATTGGGTTTCGCGCCGACGACGTGGTCGTGGGATTCGTCGGCCGGGTGGAGCCCGACAAAGGAGCCGACGTCCTGGACCGCGCGCTGGCCGACGCGATGGCGCAGGAGCCCCGGATACGTGCGCTCTGGGTCGGCGGCGGCGTCATGGCTGCGTCGCTCGCGGAGCGACGGGCCGGAACTCCGCTCGAGGGGCGGCATGTATCTCGGCCGTGGTGCGCCGACGTGCGGCCGTACTACGCCGCGCTCGACGTCCTCGCGCTGCCATCGACGAGAGCTGAAACGTTCGGCCGCGTCCTCGCTGAAGCGCAGGCGTGCGAGGTGCCGGTCCTGGGTAGCCGGTTGGGCGGGATACCCGAGGCGTTCGAGGACGGGGTCACGGGGCGGCTCGTTCCCTCCGGGGACACATCGGCGTGGGCGTCGGCTGTGCTCGCCCTCGTCCGCGACGATGCGGTGCGACGGCGCATGGGACGCGCCGGGCGCGCATTCGTCGAGGCGCGCTTCGCGTCGCCGCGCGTAGCGCGGGCGTTCGCCGAACTGTTGCGAGCGCGCGTCGGCGCCGGCGTCTAGCTCCGTGACGGCTCCGCGCGGAGCCGCCGCGGCGGTGAGCGCCTGACCGTCAGCCGCCGGTCGCAGGGTCACGGCGTGCGACGATGCAGATGTGACGCGACGCCGACGCGCCGATGCGCCGGCCGATCGCGGAGAGCGCGCGGGCAAGCGGAAGGTTGGCGCGGAGCGCACGCGCCGGTCGCGATCGGCGGACCGCCTTGAGCCACCCCTCGAACTGGTAGCTGAATCGGTCACCGAGATAGGACACGGTCTCGACCTGCAGCGGCCCGCTCTCGACGAGGGCCACGAAGGTCGGGAAGTCGCGCGGGTGCATGTGCTCGGTGAAGATCGCGCGACCGCCCGGCGCGAGAACGTCATGGATCGCCCGAAGCGCGTCGGCGTTTCCCCGTGGGCCGAGTCGCCAGCTCTGAAGCCCGTCGGAGGCGATCACGACGTCGAATTGCCGGTCGGCGAACGGAAGCGTCCGCACGGTCGCGACGGCAAATTCAACGACCCGAGTGGCTCGCCCCCGGTCGAGACAGTCGCGAACCCGCTCGCGCGCACGGCGCACCGCGGTAGGCGCGACGTCCACCGCCACGAGAGCGCCGGGCAGGGCGGCCGGAAGAGCAGCGAGTCGTTCGGTCATCAGCCCCAGGCTGCACCCGAGCTCGAGCACCGTGCCCGGGCCGAGCGCCCGAACCATCTCGGTCACGCGCTCGTGACGCAACACTTCGACGGCGCGGTCGCTGTACGACCAGGGCTCGCCCCCGGCACGGTAGAGGCCTTCGAAGTGGCCGTGTGAATCCACGTCGTCGTTCATCGCGCGCGCGAGTCGTACTCGCGAGGTGCTCTCGGCGTGGGCATCCGGACGGGCGCCTCAGGCGCGGTGGAACGGCAGCCTCAGGAGGTCCCAGGCGAGCCTGCGGAGCGTCGTGTCGCGCGACACCTCGATGCGGCGAAGTGCGAAGAGCGGAGTGTGGTCGAAGTTCATCCGCCGGCGTACCGCAGCCCCCGCGCGATATCCCGCCGCCTGCGCGAGTCGCATGACGGAGGGATCGTGGTCGCCCCAAGGGTACGCGACGGCGTCCACCCGCGCGCCGAGCAGATCCTCGAGCGCCTCGCGCGAGTCGCGTAGCTCGGCCAGCGCGTCACGCGCCGGCAGCGCGGGCAGTCGCGCGTGGGTGCGCGTGTGCGACTGAAAATCGATTCCGGCGCGCTGCATCTCGCGGATCGCGCCGGCATCGAGCAACGGCTCCTGCGCCGCGTCCGCGTCCCACTCGTTGGTCCGGCCGAGCAGCCCCGGGACGACGAAGATCGTCGCAGGAACGTTCGCGCTGGTGAGCATGGGGAAGGCGATCTGGTAGTTGCTCCGGTACCCGTCGTCGAACGTCACGACGACCGGCAGCGGCGGGAGTTCGGCCTCGCCGTGGCGGTACGCGACGTATCGCGCGAGAGTCACGGGCCGCCGGCCGAGCCGTCTCAGCAGCGCGAGCTGCGCTGCGAACCGCGTCGGCGGGACGTACAACTGCGGGTAGCGCGCGTCCTCGGGCGGCTCGTCGACCTTGTGATACACCAGGATCGGGACTGACGGCATCGCCGAGCGATGGAGGGGGGTCGACGACGAGCGCGAGCCGGCATACGCGAAACGCCGCCGGGTCCTCGGCGGCGTTCGCGGTCTACGGAGAGAGCGGGATTCGAACCCGCGATAGAGGTTGACCCCCTATGCCGGTTTAGCAAACCGGTGCCTTCAGCCTCTCGGCCATCCCTCCAGAGCGAGCTACGATCAGTGAGCGGACAGGCGCCGAGCGGAGGGCCGGGGGGATTCGAACCCTGAAGTCGCCTTCGCGACGCCGGAGTTTTCAAGACTGCTGCCTTAACCATCGGCTCGGCCCTGCCCGAATCGCGAATGCTCGGGGCCGAGCTGCGAAATCTCGTCATCGTGCGTGCGCGTCAGGCTTCGGCGTCCGGCGTCGGGCATGAACGCGAACATCGGCGCGAGCGCCTCGAGGCGGCACCAGCCGCGCGCCGGCCGGACGGCGACGACGAACGCGCACGCTCGGGCTTGGGCACGTGCGCGTATGCCGTCCAGAATGCCCGCTCGCGCGGCAGGAACGCGCTCGTAGTCGATGCTGGCCGCCGGGTCGGCCGCGTCCACGACGAACGTCAGCCGGCGGCGGCCTCGACGGTGCGCATGTGCGGGACGACGGTCGCCTCCTCGCCGAAGACGGCGACGGCGAGGCCGCAGAGCGCGTTGTGGAACGGCTCCAGCCGGTGCCGCGCCATGAGCGCGCGCGACGTCGTTGCGCGCGGGCACGCTGCGGCGATCCGCGACGTCTGCGATCGTGCGCGCTCGACGCGCTCGGCGCGAAGGTTGGCAGGCGTGTCGGTCGGACATGAGGCCTCCTGGACAGAGAGACGAGCGGCGGACCGGGTCATCGACGCCACCGCTCGCAAACCGCCGCACCGTCGCCTCGTGCGTCAGGGTGACTTCGATGCGCGCGAGTCGGCGGGAGCCGCTGGTGCAGTCGGCGCGGCGGGAATCAGGCCCTGGAGCGGCGCGTCGGCCGCGCGTCGACGCCGGCCTGCGGGCGGTCGAGGCCGAAGTCGCGCGTGCTGCGCATCGCGCTCGCGACCTGCTTCGTCTGCGCGAGGATGCTCTGTCCGCTTGCGTCTTGCCCTGACGCGCCAGCGCGTCGGCGAGCTCGAGCCCGGTGATCGTGTACAGATCCGGGATGCCGCGACTCGGCATGTCGACCCAGTCGCCGCGCGCGAATGAGCGCCTTCGGTCCTTCGAACACGTTCTGCCACAGCTCGGTCGAGCGCGTGAGATCGACCCACCCTTCGCCAGGCATCATGACGACGTCGTTCGACGGGGTCGGCGGGGTGGTGACGAGCTTGCGGGCCAGTCCCGTCGTGAGCAGGTGGCTCTGCAGCCCGAGCTCCTGCCCGTACCCGCCCGCCGTGCGGCTGAAGTACACCGGGCGCGTCGGGTAGGCGTCGCGGATCATGTAGAGCACGAGCAGGTCGGCGCGATAGAGCTGCTGCTGCGCGACGGTCGCCGTGATCGTGTCCGTGCCGACGATCTTCTGGAACGTCCGCGCGTTGCCGAGGTCGACGCCCAACGGGATCGCGTCGAGCTCCTGCATCGACAGATTGATCGGCGGACCGGTCGGCTTCGCCCACTGCTGCGTCGCGATAGATCGCCGGGCCCTTCGCCGCGTCGTACTCGTACACCGGGCGGCGCACGAACTGACGCGTGTACCAGTCGGTGTTGAGCAGCGACGTGTTCGCGACGACGACGTCCTTGCGGATGCCTTCGACCTCCTGCGCGTACCAGAGCGGGAACGTGTCGTTGTCGCCGACGGTGACGAGAATGCCGTACGGCTCGACGGAGTTGAGCAGGTCCTTCGCGAACGCCGCGGTGTCGTGTCTGGTCCGCGCGCGACGCCTGCGTCCAGTTCGCTGAACGAGCGGGATGAGCGCGAGCGCGAGCGTCGGCGACGCGAGCAGCCAGCTCCGCCGGCGCGGCTGCTCCACGACGCTCGCGGCCGAGCTTCACCTGATCCGTGCCGAACAGCGCGGCGATCGACTCCCAGATCCAGACGAGCCCGAGCGCTGCCCACACGCCCCACGTCGAGAAGCTCCAGAGGTAGAAGTAGTCGCGGTCGCGGACCTCGCGTTCGACGCTGTCGCCAGCTCCGGCGCCTGCGACGCGCCGTACTTGAAGTTCATGTAGTAGATGAGCGCGAACGTCACCGTGAACACCAGCGGCCCGAAGAACCAGAAGCTTCGTCGGTCGCGCTTGCAGTGGACCCACCCGCCGACGAGCCCAAGCGCGAGGAAGAGCACGGCGAGCCCGCTCTGCAGGCCCGGCTGGTCGTTGTGCGCGTCGCGCAGCCACTGCCACTTGAAGTAGAGCCACCACATGCCGACCTGCGCGGTGAACGGCGCCTGCCGCTCGGCGAGCGTACGGCTTGCCGTACTGGTCGCGGTTGATGTTCGCCATCAGGCGCGTCGTACGTGACCTTGCTCAGCGTGCAGCTCGACCTTGATGCCTGTCGGTGCACGCCGTCGGCTCGCCTTCGTTGATCGCCGGAAAGTGCGCGGCGCGAATCGGCTGATAGACGAACGGCGTGAGCCCGATCACGAACGCCGCGGCGCCGGCGAGCAGCAGCCGCCAGCGCAGCGAGCGTGAGCGGCTTGCGGATGAGCACCGCCGCGGCGACGGCCGGCGCGACGAGAAAGCCGGCCGGGTGATTCGCGTAGCCGAGTCCGATGAGATAGGCGACGAGCACGAGGATGCGGTCGGCCTTGCGCCCTTCCGGCTCGTCGGACCAGCGCACCATGAGCCACGACACGATGGCGAAGAAGAGCAGCGAGACGGTGTAGACCTTCTCGTTCACGACGCTCTGGTTCCACACCGTGAACGCCGTGCGCGCCGATGAGCGCCGCGAGCGCGCCGCCGACGATCGCGCTGCCACCGCTCCGCGAGCCAGCTCACGAGCACGCGCTCGGTGACGAGGAACCACAGCCCCGCCGAGACGCGCGCGTGCAGACCGCGGCGAGCACGTTGATGCGGGCCGCGACGTTCGTGGCGATCGGGAGGATCGAGACGACGCGCCCGAGCAGCACGAAGAACGGGTTGCCCGGCGGGTGCGGGATGCCGAGGACGTAGGCGGCGGCGATGTACTCGCTCGTGTCCCACATCGACGTCGATGGGGCGAGCGTGACGAGGTACAGCGCGAGCATGACGAGCGTGACGACGCCGGCGGCGAGATAGGACGGCCGGTAGTCGAGCTCGCTCGTCGCGCGTCGCCGAACGCTCGGCTGCCGCAGACGCGCTCGGTTCGGACGGTGGTAGCCATGAGAGGTGGAGCGGGGACGCAGGGACTGCCGGACGTAAACTCGAACAATAGCGGGGGCGTCACTTCGAACTGCCGCCGCTCGGGACAGCCGGGCGTCAGTGCCGGAACAGCCGCGTCCCGGTGAAGACCATCGCGATGCCGTGCTCGTTCGCCGCGGCGATGACCTCGGCGTCGCGCACCGAGCCGCCGGGCTGCACGATCGCCCGGACGCCGGCCGCGGCCGCGTGGTCGACGCCGTCGCGGAACGGGAAGAAGGCGTCGGACGCGAGCACGGCGCCGGCGGTCGGGTGGCCGGCCTGCGCGCGCCTTGTGACGCGGCGAGGAACGACGCGTCGACGCGCGACATCTGCCCCGCGCCGATGCCGATCGTCGCCCCGCCGCGCGCGAGCACGATCGCGTTCGACTTGACGCTCGCCACGGCGCGCCACGCGAAGCGCAGGTCGTGCTCCTCCTGCGCGGTCGGCTGGCGCTCGGTGACGACCTGCCAGCCGCGTCGACGGTGATCGCGGGCAGCACGATCCTGCACGAGCAGGCCGCCGCGCACGCGCTTGACGTCGAGCGAGCGACGGTCGGCGCCGACGCGCCCCTCGAGCACGCGCAGGTTCTTCTTGCGGCCGAGCGTCTCGATCGCGGCGTCCGAGAACGACGGGGCGACGATGCACTCGACGAACAGGCTTGCCGAACGCCTCGGCCGTCGCGTCGTCGACCGGGGCGGTGAACGCGATCGACGGAGCCGAACGCGCTCGTCGGATCGCAGGCCAGCGCCTTCCGGTACGCGTCGAGCGACGTCGCGCCGACCGCGAGGCCGCACGGCGTCGTGTGCTTGATGATCGCGCAGCAGAACCGCCTCGCCAGAGGCGCGTCGGCGAACGGCTCGATCGCGAGCAGGGCGCCCTCGAGGTCGAGCAGGTTGTTGAACGACAGCTCCTTGCCGCCGCGCTGCACGAGCGCGCCGAGCCCGCGGCCGCGCGCTCGACGTAGAACGCCGCGCGCTGCTGCGGGTTCTCGCCGTAGCGGAGCGCCTGTGCGCGCTCGAACGCGAGCGACAGTCGCTCCGGAAAGCGCTCGTTCTCCTGCTCGGCGAACCAGGCCGCGATCGCCGCGTCGTACGCGGCCGTGTGCGCGAAGACCTTCGCCGCGAGCGAGCGGCGGAACGCGAGGCGACGTGCCGCATCACCATCCGTATCGTCGCCGAGCGCGTCGAGCACGCGCCCGTAGTCGCTCGGATCGACGACGACGGTGACCGCGTCGAAGTTCTTCGCGGCCGAGCGCAGCATGGACGGCCCGCCGATGTCGATCTGCTCGATGACGTCGTCAGGCGCGACGTCGGGGCGCGCCGCCGTCTCGCGGAACGGATACAGGTTCACGACGACGAGGTCGATCGGCGCGATGCCGTGCTCCGCGATCGCCGCCATGTGCTCGGCGAGGTCGCGACGCGCCAGCAGCCCGCCGTGCACCGCGGGGTGCAGCGTCTTCACGCGTCCGTCGAGCATCTCGGGAAAGCGCGTGACGTCGCTGACATCCGCGACGACGAGGCCCGCGTCGCGAAGCGCTCGCGCGGTGCCGCCGGTCGAGATCAGCTCGACGCCGCGCGCCGAGAGCTGCCGCGCGAAGTCGACGAGGCCGGACTTGTCAGAGACGGAGAGGAGGGCGCGCATGGAGAGGGACAGAGCGGTGAACGCAGAGCGCCGCGCGACGAGCGCAGCGCGATGAAGTCAGCCGACGACGCGATCCAGGTCGCGTGCGGCGGCGCCGCCGGTGCCGAAGGTGAACACGGCGTCGGCCGGACCGTCGGCGAAGGCGCCGACGACCGAGCCGTCAGGCGCGAGCCGCACACGACCTGCGGCGACGGCGTCGACGACACGCGGCAGGAGCAGGTGCTCCGCGCGCAGCACGCGCGCCGCGAGCGTCTCGGCGAAATCGGTCGCGAAGACAGGGGTCGGCCACTGCGCGATGATGGGGCCGCGGTCGTACTGCTCGTCCACGAAGTGCACGGTCGCGCCGGTGACCTTCGCGCCCGACGCGAGCACGGCGTCGTGTACGCGGTGGCCGTACAACCCGGTGCCGCCGAACGACGGGAGCAGCGCCGGGTGCACGTTCAGCATGCGACCGCGAAAGCGGCGCACGACGTCGGCCGGGACGAGCTTGAGGTAGCCGGCGAGCACCACGAGGTCGACCCCATGCGCGGCGAACCGGTCGAAGAACCACGACGCGTCGCGCGGATCGTCCGCGACCGCGCCCGGGACGGCGGAGCGCGCAGCCCGGTCGAGTGCGCCGGCGTCGCGGCGGTTCGAAACGACGAGCGCGACGTCGGCCGCGCGCCGGTCACCCAACGACTCGAGATAGTCGAGCACCGCCTGCAGATTCGACCCGCCGCCCGAAGCGAGCACGGCGACGCGGGCCCGCGGGCGCGGCATGCGTTCGTGCGCCGCCACGGCGTCGCTCACAGTCTCTCCCATCCGCCGCGCAACACGCGCTCGATCGCCGCCTCGAGCGACGTGCTCAACGCGAAGCGGTCGCGCGCCGTCTGCTGATCGAGCCACGGCGTGTCGCGGGATGGGACGAGCACGCCGATCCCTCCGAAGCGCGCGGCCGGCTCGACGTCGCGCAGCCGGTCGCCGACGTAGGCCGAGCGAGCGAGGTCGAGCGCGTGTTCTGCCGACGCGCGCTCGTAGAGGGCGGGCGCGGGCTTCCGACACGCGCACGCCCCGGTGAGCTCGGGGAGGTGCGGACAGTGGTACGTCGCGTCGAGACGCGCGCCGGCGGTGCCTGAACAGCTCGTCGAGTCGCGCCGTGACCGCCCTGAACGCGTCCTCGGTCACGAGTCCGCGCGCGATCCCCGACTGGTTCGTGACGACGATGGCCTTCCAGCCGGCGTCGTTGACGCGCCGCACGGCGGACGCGGCGCCAGGGCGCAACGACACCTGCGCGGGATCGGCGAGATAGTGCATGTCGTCGATCAGCGTGCCGTCGCGGTCGAAGAACACGGCGCGCGCACTCATCGCGGCGTGCCGACCGTGTCGCGCGGCGCAGGCGCACGCCGCGTCGTGTCGGCCGGCGGCGCCGCGCGCGGCGTCGAGAAGGCGCGCTCGCTCGACGGTGTCGTGGCGCCGGCGAGGCCGCGCAGCTCGATCGCGACGACGCGGTACTGCGTCTGCGGGCGGAGCGGCTGGGCGAGGACGAGCGTCACTTCGCTCACCGGGCTCGGACGGCTCGGCTTCGGCGGCGGCGGCGGGGCGGGGCGGCGTCCACGGAGCGTGTCGCGCCGCGCGGCCACGGTATCGACCGTGGGCGGTGGCGGTGCGGCGCGCCGTGTGGTGTCGCGGGCGGCGGCCTCGCGCGCAGCAGAGTCGGCCGATGCCTTCCGCCGCGCCGCGTCGAGCGAGTCGAACAGCGCGGCCGGGTAGACGGCGCGGATCGGCGCCGCGGTCGAGTCGCGCGTCACGACGCGGAAGCGCGCGTTCGGCAGCGCCTGCAACGGCGAGTCGGCGAGTGGCCGGTCGAACGTGATCCGCACGGTCACGCTGTCGCGGAGCGTCACCGATCCGATCCTGGGTCCGACCGTATCGTGAACGAACGCGAGCAGCTCGATGCGAGCGGAGTCGCCTGACGCGAGCTGCGGCGGGCTCGCGCGCACCGTGTCGAACGGCTCGCGTGGGTCCAAGTCGCGGTTGCCGTTCGCGTCGACGAAGCCCCGCACGAGGTACGTGGCGGGCGGAAGGTTCGGGATCGTGAAGCGGCCGACGCTGTCGGCCACGGTGTAGTACGTCGTGCTGTCGGGCGCCACCGCCTCGACGACGGCGCGCCCCGCCGGCCTCGCGCCCACCCAGTCGAACACGATTCCGCCGAGCCGCGCCGTGGCGAGCGTGGGCCCCGTGGAGAACGTGCGGACGATCGCCGTGTCGCGAACGTTCTGCCGGAGGTCGGCGAGCCCCGGCAGGATCGTCAATGTGTAGGTGGTGTTCGGCCGGAGCGGATCGCGCGGGCGCACCGTCACGCGGTCGCGCCGCCACTCCACGGTGAGCGCGCCGGCGCGCGGCGACAGCAGGACGATGCCGGCGAGCGACGCGCTCCCCGAGGTGCCGGTGAACGACCCGCCTCCCGCCGATGGGGCGCCGAACGACGAGGCCGCGCCGCTCGGCACTTCGGCGACGACCTCGTCGAACTGCAGCTCGATCGCGCGCGGCCGCACGTTGGTGGCGCCGCTGTCGGGCGTGATGCGAACGAGCCGCGGCGCGGCCGAGTCGGGCGGGCCGCCAGGCGGGAGGCCTGGTGACGCGCACGCCGACGTCCCCAACGTGCCGACGGCACCGATCGTGGCGAACGCGGTTCCCGTGGCCGACGCGACGACGGAGGCGATCCCCGCCAGACGGCGTCGACCAGGCGAGCGGCGACGCACCGTCACCCCGTGCCGCGCAGCGCGGTCACCTTGGCACCGAGCTGATCGCGACGCGCCGACCAGTCACGCGCTTTCTGTCGCTCCGCCTCGACGACGTTCGGCGGCGCGCGACCGACGAATCCGTCGTTCGCGAGGCGAGCGCGCAGCGCGCCGAGCTGCCGGTCGAGATCGGCGATCTCCTTCGTGAGCTTCGCGCACTCCTTGTCGACGTCGACGATCCCGCCCAACGGCACCACCAACTCGGCACCGTCGATGAGGGCGTGCGCGGCAGCGCCGGACGGTGCCGTCGCGGCGACGGTGAGCCGCGTCCGCGCGAGCCGACCGATCAGCGACGCCTCCTCGTCGAACACCGCGCGCACGGCATCGGCGGCGACGACCGTCGCGTCGATCCACGTGCTCGGCGCCACCGAATAGTCGGAGCGGACCTGACGCAGCGCGGCCACTGCGGCGCGCACGAGCTCGAACTCGCGCACGCGCACGTCGGTCGCGCCCGCGTCCCCCGTCCGGAGTCGCGGCCACGCCGCCTGCGCGAGATAGGTGCCCTCGGTGTGACCGGGGATGCGCTGCCACAGCGCCTCGGTGATGAACGGCACGATCGGGTGGAGCAGCCGCATCGCCCGATCGAAGCAGTGCGTCAGCACAGCGCGCGCGACGTCGCGGTCCGAGTCGGCCGCTGTCGTACCCGACGCATCGCGCGAGGCCGGCGCCGCCGACGCCTCCGCCGTCAGGCGCCCCTTCGTCGACTCGACGTACCAGTCGGCGAGCTCGTTCCACACGAAACGGCGTGCCGCCTCGGCGTACTCGTTCAGCCGCAGCCCCGAGAACCGCTCGGCGGCCGCCCACCGGCCGCTCGCGTCGGGGCGCGCGGCGCCTAACGCGCCGTCGCACTCCGCGATCGCGAGATCGAGACGCGCGAGGATCCAGCGGTCGGCGCGTGTCAGGCGCGCGGTGTCGATCGACGCGAGCGGCTGCACCGGCGCGTCGCCGACGTTCGTCAGCAGGAAGCGGCCGATGTTCCACAGCTTCGTGCAGAAGTTGCGACCCGTCGCGAACGACTTCTCGAGGTCGCGGTGATCGAGGATCACGTCGGCGCCCATGCCGAGTCCGGCGATGACCGTCCACCGCAGGGCATCCGCGCCGTACAGCCGCACGACGTCGAGCGGGTCGATGCCGTTGCCCAACGACTTCGACATCTTGCGATGCTCGGTGTCGCGAACCGTGCCGTGCAGATACACGGTGTGGAACGGCGTGCGGCCGTCGAACACGTAGCCGGCCATGATCATGCGCGCGACCCAGAAGAACAGGATCTCGGGCGCCGTGACGAGCACGTCGGTCGGGTAGAACGCGCGGAGGTCCGCGCTGTCCTCCGGCCAGCCGAGCGTGGTCAGCGGCCAGAGCCACGACGAGAACCACGTATCGAGCACGTCGTCGTCCTGGCGCACGCCGCCGCCGCACGACGGGCACGCCGCGATGTCGTCGCGACCCACGATCGGGTCGCTCCCGCACGCGTCGCAGTACCAGACGGGGATACGGTGCCCCCACCAGAGCTGGCGCGAGATGTTCCAATCGCGGATCCCTTCGAGCCAGTTGACGTAGACGGCCTCCCACCGTTCGGGGAGCACGCGCAGCGTGCCGTCGCGCACTGCGGCGAGCGCCGGTGCGGCGAGCGGCGCCATGCGCACGAACCACTGGTCGCTGAGGCGCGGCTCCACCACGGTCTCACAGCGGTAGCACTTCCGCACGGCGTGCGGGTGGTCCTTCACGGCGACGAGGCGGCCTGACGATTCGAGCTGTCGGACGATGGCCTCGCGCGCGTCGTCGCGGTCGAGACCCCGCAGGTCGCTCGGCACGCGGCCGGCGGCGAGTGCCACCTCATCCATCGTCCCCGCAGCCGTCATCACGACGACCGATGCGAGCCCGTGGCGCTTTCCGACCTCGAAGTCGTTCGCGTCGTGCGCCGGCGTGATCTTCACGACGCCGGTCCCGAACGCGGGATCGGCGTAGTCGTCCGCGACGATGGGAATCGCCACGTTCGCGATCGGGAGGATGACGCGCCGGCCGATCAGCGACCGATATCGTTCGTCGTTCGGATTCACGGCGAGCGCGACATCGCCGAGCATCGTCTCGGGGCGCGTCGTGGCGATCGTGAGCGACTGCGCAGGGTCGTCTTCCAGCGGGTAGCTGATGTGGTACAACTTGCCCGGCGCATCGTGGAACTCCGCTTCCTCGTCGGAGAGCGACGTCATGCAGCGAGGGCACCAGTGAATCACGCGGTGCCCCTTGTATATCAGCCCCTTCTCCCACAGCCGGACGAACGCCTCGCGCACCGCGCGCGACAGCTCGGGCGAGAGCGTGTACGCCGTGCGGGTCCAGTCGCACGACGCGCCGATCGCGCGCTGCTGGTGGAGGATCTGGCCGCCGGTCTCGTCGACGAACTGCGCGGTGCGCGCGACGAACGCGTCTCGTCCGACGTCGTAGCGCGACAGCCCCTCGCGCGCGAGCTGCTTCTCGACGACGTTCTGCGTCGCGATGCCCGCGTGGTCGGTGCCGGGGACCCAGAGCGCTTCGTCGCCGGCCATGCGGCGCCAGCGGATGACCACGTCCTGAACGCTGTTGTTCAGCCCGTGCCCCATGTGCAGCACGGCGGTGACGTTCGGCGGTGGGATGACGATCGTGAACGGCGTCCGGTCGCCGCCGGCGCGCGTGCTCCGCGCGGCGTGGGCCGTGAACACGCCGTGCCGCTCCCACGCGGCGTAGATCGCGGGCTCGGTGGCGGCCGCGTCGTACTGGGCAGGAAACTCGCGCTGCGGCGCGTCGTGCTCGGGGCTCATGCGGCGGAAACTAACCACAGCGACGTCGTCTCCAACGCAGTGAGGGATCCCGTCGTCGGGCGTGAGCCCGAACGACGAGATCCCTCACCGCGCTCAGAGACGAGAGCCGCGCTCAGGCGTGCTGTGTCGGTCCCGCGTCGGGATGCTGGAATCGGTCCACGCACGCGCGGTTGTTGTCGATCTTGCGCTGCAACTCGTCGGCGCGGAGCCCGGCGTCCGGCCCCGTGTCCTCGACGGCGCCGCCGAGTCGGATGTCGTCGGCGATGTAGTCGGGACCGCGCGGGTCGGCGAGCTTGTCGTCGAAGTCTTCCTGGCGGACTTTGAAGTTGCCCGCCCAGTCACGTCCGTTGTGCGGCTTCTGGCGATCTGACATTCCTGCCTCCGGCTGTGATTGACGGATCTCTCTAAGGCAAGCCGTGGGCCCTCGTGCGCCCGCGTCGCCGGTGTCAGTCGGTGCGCGTGAAGCGCCCGGTCCGCTCGCGGAGGATCGGCTCGGCCGACGCCGGATCGGCGACGTGGTCGGCCTTCGGCACTCCGCTCGGCGCGATCGGCGAGCCGCCGGTCTCGTCACCTTCGATCGTGCGGCTCGGGCGGGTCCGACGCTCCGCGGCCGGCTCGATCTCGTCGGCCGCGTCGGTCTCCATCTGCCCCTCGCGCTGCCAGCGCTCCTCGAGCACCGGCTTCGGGCTCGCGTGGCGCCCCGGGTCGGCCGACGTCCCCTGTCGCGGTCGGCCGATGCCGACGCCGATCCCCTCCCAGCGCGCCGACGCCTCGACCTCGCCACTCTCGTACTTGCGCGCGCTGTCGTCGAACCGGTCGTCCTCCTCGCGCACCGCGAGCCGGTTCACGACCGTCTCGACGCCTGGCACGCCGCGCGTGATGGTCACGGCGTGCTGCGTCTCCTCGTCGGCGTGCACCCAGCCGGTCAGCTCGATGATGCCGCGCCCGATCGCACCGATGTCGACGGCCCGCTCGCTCAGGATGGGGTCGTTGCGGAACGCTTCGAGTACCCGCTCCTCGAGCTGCTCGCCCTCGTCGCCGTATTCCTCGTCGTCGAGCGGCTCCTCGTCGATGTCGTAGGCCTCGTTGCCGCGGTCGCGGAAGCCGGCGGCCACCCGCTCGCGATCGTCGTCCGGCGTGTGGTGCCCGAATCGCTCGCGCAGTCGGTCGCCGAAGCCGTCGCCGAGGCGGTCGCGCACGCGGCGCGACAGGCGTTCGGAGACGGCGGAGAGTCCGCCGTAGCGCTGCGCGATCAGCACGCCGACCGCGACGCCGGCGAGCGCGCCGATGGCGATGTACAGAGGGCCGTTCGAGCTGCTGCTATCGTCGCGGTAGCGCAGTGCGCGGTATTTCGATGCCATTGCCTGTGGTCGTGAGAGGGTCGCGGGTGGCGCGGGGAGCGGCGTCGTGGCGCAGGTGATGATGCCGGAATAACTTGCGCCGCAGAGGCGCCGCGGAACTACGACGCGAGCGCGCAAGAACAAGGCCACCTGCGGGGATGTCGGACCCCGCTTTTTGCACTCCATGATGAACGCGTCCGTCGCTCATTCGCCCGCGGAATCCGCGGCGCCGATCGTCCTCACGCTCCCCGACGGCGCGACGCGCGAGGTGCCGTACGGTACGCTCCCCCGCGAGGTCGTCGCGTCGATCGGCGAGCGGTTGCTGCGTGCCGCCGTCGCGGTCTCCGTCGACGGCGAGGTGCAGGACCTCATCACGCCGCTGCGCGCGGGCGGGCACTTCCGCGTGCTCACGGAGCGGGACGCCGAGGCGCTCGCGGTGCTTCGGCACTCTGGCGCGCACGTCCTCGCGACGGCCGTCCGGCGGCTGCGCCCCGACGCGAAGATCGGCTTCGGCCCGGCGATCGACGAGGGCTTCTACTACGACTTCGAGGTCGCGTCGCCCTTCACGCCCGACGATCTCGCCGGGTTCGAGGCGGAGATGCGCCGGGTCGCCGGCGAGAAGCTCGCGTTCGAGCGGCGCGAGGTCTCGCGCGACGAGGCGAGGACCGTCTTTCGTGACGATCCGCTGAAGCTCGAGCGGCTGCACGACCTCCCGGCGGACGAAGTCATCTCGACGTACCGCGACGGCGACTTCGTCGATCTGTGCCGCGGTCCGCACGTTCCCGACACCTCGTGGCTCAAGCACTTCAAGCTGTTGACCACGGCCGGCGCGTACTGGCGTGGCGACGTGAAGCGGCAGATGCTGCAGCGGATCTACGCGACGGCGTTCTTCAAGAAGGACGACCTCGACCAGCATCTGCACCGCCTCGAGGAGGCGAAGCGCCGCGACCACCGGCTGTTGGGCAAGCAGCTCGACCTCTTCCAGTTCCACCCGGTCTCGCCGGGCGCGGCGTTCTGGACGCCGCGCGGCACGACGCTCTACAACACGCTCGTGGATTTCGTGCGCGACCGGCAGCGTGCCGACTTCCTGGAGGTGAAGACGCCGCTCGTGTACACGAAGGTGCTCTGGGAGCAGTCCGGGCACTGGGGAAAGTACAGGGAGAACATGTTTCTCATCCTCGACAACGAGTCGGGTGAGCACGACATGTCGCTCAAGCCGATGAACTGCCCCTCGCACTACATCTACTTCAACTCGGCGAAGCACTCGTATCGCGAGCTGCCGCTGCGCCTGACGACGATGGACGTGCTGCACCGGAACGAGGTGTCGGGGGCGCTCTCCGGGCTCACGCGAGTGCGGCAGTTCGCGCAGGACGACTGCCACGTCTTCCTGCGCGAGGACCAGATCGAGTCGGAGGTGAAGTTCCTGCTCGACTTCATCCTCGGTCACTACCGCGCGTTCGGGCTCACCGCGGCGCTCAAGTTCGCGACGCGTCCCGAACAGCGCATCGGCTCCGACGAGCTGTGGGACCGAGCGGAGGGGGCGCTGCGCGCCGCCCTCGAGTCCACCGGGATGGCCTACGAGCTGAAGCCGGGCGACGGCGCGTTCTACGGTCCGAAGATCGACTTCGACGTGACGGACTCGATAGGCCGTTCGTGGCAGCTGGGCACGATCCAGCTCGACTACAACGCGCCCGAGCGGTTCGACATGGGGTACGTCGGCGACGACAACACCGTGCACCGGCCGGTGGTGATTCATCGCGCCGTGTGCGGCTCGTTCGAGCGGTTCCTCGCCATCCTGATCGAGCACTTCGCCGGCGCGTTCCCGACGTGGCTCGCGCCGGAGCAGGTGCGCGTCGTCCCGATCGCCCCCGACTACGCCGACTACGCGGCCGAGCTGACGCGCGCGCTGCGCGGGGCCGGCGTCCGGGTCGGCTACGACCCGGAGGCGCGCAAGGATTACCGCGAGGTCATCAAGGACGCGTCGCTGCTCAAGATCCCGTACATGGCCGTCGTCGGGCGGCGCGAGGCAGAGCAGCGCACCGTCACGTTGCGTCGGCGCGGGGCGGAGAAGCAGCAGGAGACGCTCTCGATCGAGGCGCTCGTGCAGCGCCTGACGGACGAGATCCGGACGCACGCGCTCGAGGCGGGGGCGGCGGCGGTCTGAGGAGAACTTCCCCGTGATGTTTCCCTGACGTCACCGCACCTCACACCGCGCTAGCGACTCCGGATCGCGTCGACCGGATCGATCCGCGCCGCCCTGCTCGCTGGCAGCCAGCAGGCGGCGATGCCGACGACGGCCATGAGCAGCGTGACGCCGATGAGCGTCACGGGATCGTGCGGCGGCACGCCGTAGAGCAGGCTCTGCATGGCGCGGGTCGCCGCGAGCGCGCCGGCGGCGCCTAACGCGAGCCCGATCCCGAGCAGCACGCCGCCCTCGCCGAGGATCATGCGCCGAATCGCGCCGCGGTCCGCGCCGAGGCTCATGCGGACGCCGATGTCGTTCGTGCGCGTCGACACGGAGAACGCCAGCACGCCGGCGATGCCGACGGCGGCGATGACGACCGCGAGCACGCCGAACGACGAGATCAGCGCCGCGTTCAGACGTCGCGGCGCGACGCTCTCGTCGCGGATCTGGTCGATGGTCAGCATGTTCTCGATCGGCTCGCGCGGCGCGACGGCACGGATGACGCGCGCCACGTTCGGTGCGAGCGTCGCGGCCGCGGTCGCGCTGCGCACCACGAAGCCGCCGCCCTGGAACACGGGCGACTGCGCGAACGGCTGGAAGACGACCAGCCGCGGCGCCGCGTCGAGTCCGCCGTCGCGGGTGTCGCCCACGACGCCGACCACGGTGCGCCACAGATTCTCGGGCATCCCGATGAACTGCAGCACGGGGCCCGTCCACGCGATGCGCTGGCCGATCGGGTCGCGGCCGGGCCAGAACTTCTCGGCCATCGTCTTGTTCACGATCACGACGAGGCTCGCGCTGTCGCGGTCGGTGGCCATGAAGTCGCGGCCCGCGAGCACCGGGATGCCGGCCGCCTTGAAGTAGCCCGGGTCCGCGGTGCGCATCTCGGAGTGCGGTTGCGCCTCCCCAGCGGCGAGCGTGTAGCCGTCGGCCTTCACGTCCAGCGCGAACTGGGTGGAGCGGAGCGGCATCGTCGAGCCGACGCCGACCTCCTGCACCCCGGGAAGGCCGTGGAGGTCGTCGCTGATGCGGCGGTAGAGCGCCCGCGCGTCCTCGTCGCTCCGCTCGCCCATGACGAGTGGCATCTCCATCGTCAGCACCTCGCCCGGCCTGATGCCGGCGTCGACGTCGGCGAGCTGCAGCATCGTCCGCGTGAGCAGCCCTGCGCCCGCGAGCAGCACGACCGATACGGCGATCTGCGCGACGACGAGCGCGCGCTGCATGCGCTGCTTTCGCAGGCTTCCGCTCACCCGGCTCACTCCCGCCGCGACCCACCCGCCGAGCGTCCCTTCCTTCGGGAGACTCGGCGCATAGGAGAGGAGCAGCGCGACCGCGAGCGTCGTCACGAGCGTGAACGCGAGCACCATCCAGTCGAGCCTGATCTCGCCGGCGCGCGGGGAGTAGCGCCCGGCGAACGGGACGAGCAGCGCGACGCCGCCCCACGCGATCACGAGCCCGACGAGCGCGCCCGAACCGGCGAGCAGCAGGTTCTCGACGAGCAGCAGCCGACGGAGCGGCCCCGTACCGGCACCGACCGCGGCGCGCAACACCAGCTCGTGCTCGCGACGCACGCCGCGCATCAGCGTGAGGTTCGCCACGTTCGCGCACGAGATGATCAGCACGAACGCGGCCGCGGCCATGAGGAGCCCGACCGTCAGCCGCGCCTTCTCGCCGAGCACTTCGCGGAACGGCAGCACCTCGACGCGGTACCCCGAACTCGGATCGTAGTCCTGAACGTACTCCGCCTGCACCCGCGAGCGGATCGTCGCCACTTCCGAGCGTGCGCGGTCGAGCGTGGCGCCGGGCGCGAGGCGCGCGATGACCTCGGTCATCCGGTGCGATCGGCCCTGGACCATCGTCGCGCTCACGTGGTGCTCGCTGATCACCATGTTCATGAGCGCGTCGTAGCGGCCTGGAAAGAACGGTGCCGGCTGCGCCACGCCGATGATCGTCGTCGGCTTCCCCTCGACCCGCACGACGCGGCCGATGACGCTCGGGTCGCCGCCGAAGTGGGACTTCCAGTAGTCGTAGGTCAGCACCATCACCGGGGGCGGCGTCGAGCCGTCGTCGGCGTCGTTCGTCTGGCGGCCGAGGACCGTCGTGAGGCCCATGACCTGGAAGTAGTTGCCCGTCACCAGGCCGACGTTGATCCGCACGGGGTCGGACCCCTCGCGCAGCATCGTCAGCGTCAGCGGCGAGTACTCGGCGACGCCGGCGAGCGACTTCGCACCGTCGCGGACGTCGTTGATCTCGGGAACCGAGAACGCGATGTTCTCGCCCCCCGGCCCGCTGATCGACTGCCGCAGGTAGACGAGCTGGTCGCCGCCGCGGTGCGGGAGTGGCCGCAGGAGCACGCCCCGGACGACCGAGAAGATCGCCGTGTTCGCCCCGATCCCGAGGCCGAGGGTCAGCACGACGGCGACGGCGAAGCCGCGGGCGCGGGACAGGCTGCGGAGCGCGAAGCGAAGGTCCGAGATGAGCATGGCGTCGTCGCGGGGTGACGGTGGCGGCCCGGACGGGCCGGCACACAGTCGACGAACGAAGCGCCGCAGAATCGACACTGGGCGCGGGGGCGGGAGCAGTGAAGGTAGCGCGGCGTCAAGAGCGCGGGTCGTTACCTTTCCCATGCTCTCCGACACCCTGCACCCCGTGTTTCGCTCGCCATGCCTGAGACCGCTCGCACTCCCGTCATCGTCGCCGCGGCGCGTACGCCGATCGGCAAGTTCCTCGGCGCCTTCGGCGCCCTGCAGGCCCCCGACCTCGGCGCCGCCGCGATCCGCGCCGCGATCGAGCGCGCCGGAATCGACGCGGGCGCGGTGCAGGAGGTCATCATGGGGAACGTCGTCCAGGGCGGTGTGGGGCAGGCGCCGGCGCGGCAGGCCATGCTCAAGGCCGGCGTACCGGCCACCGTCTCCGCCCTGACGATCAACAAGGTCTGCGGCTCGGGGCTCAAGGCCGTCATGCTCGCGGCGCAGTCGATCAAGGCCGGCGACGCGCAGGTCGTCGTCGCCGGGGGGCAGGAATCGATGTCGAACGCCCCCTACTACGCCTACGGCATGCGCGACGGGGTGAAGCTCGGCGACCAGAAGCTCGTCGACGGAATGATCAAGGATGGCCTCTGGTGCGGCGTCTGCGACGTCCACATGGGATCGCACGCCGAGTACACCGCCAAGAAGGCGGGAGTGACCCGCGAGCAGCAGGACCAGTTCGCCGTCGGATCGCATCAGAAGGCCGTGGCGGCGCAGCAGGCCGGGAAGTTCAAGGGCGAGATCGTGTCGGTGTCGGTCCCGGGGCGCAAAGGGCCGACGGTCGTCGACACCGACGAGGGCCCGCGTGCGGACGCCTCGCTCGATTCGATGGCGAAGCTCCGCCCGGCGTTCGCGACGAAGAACGCGCCCGCCGACGAGCAGACCGTGACCGCCGGCAACGCCTCGTCGTTGAACGACGGCGCGTCGGCGCTCGTCGTGACCTCCGAGGAGTATGCGCGCGCGCACGGGCTCACGATCATGGCGCGCATCACGAGCTACGCGACCGGTGCGACGAACCCGCAGGACCTGTTCTTCGCGCCGATCACGGCGGTGAACAACCTGATGGCGAAGTCGGGCACCACGATCGGCGACTACGACCTCATCGAAGCGAACGAGGCGTTCGCGTCGCAGGCGCTCGCCACGGGGCAGGGGCTCGACTGGGCGTGGGACCGCGTCAACGTCCACGGCGGCGCGATCGCGTTGGGCCACCCGATCGGGGCGAGCGGCGCGCGCGTGCTGACGACGCTGCTCTACGCGCTCGCCGACCGCGGCCAGTCGACCGGGCTCGCGACGCTCTGTCTGGGCGGCGGCGACGCGGTGGCGCTCGGCGTGGAACGGGTCGCCTGACGCTCGACGCGCGATCATCGCGCGGCACGTTGTTCGCCGCGGCGACTCCGGGGCTGCGCGCGCTCGGGCGGCTCGCGCTGTTCGTCGCCGCGGTCGTCGCCGCCGGCGTCGTCGCGGGGAGCGTCGTCTACCCACTCATCGCACGCCTGGCCCGGGCGGTCGGCGTGCGGCTCAACGGCGCGTACTGGTTCCCCTTCTCCGACTGGCTCTCGGTCGGCGCGGCGCTGCTCGCGACGGCCGCGCTGCTGTTCTGGGTCGATCGCGGGACGTGGGCGGACGTGGGGCTCGGGCGGGCGGCGCTCGCGCCACGGGGGCTCGCGGCGGGCACCCTCCTCGGCGCCGCGGCCATCGGTGTGCCGTCACTGCTCCTCGTCGCCGGGCAGGCGCTGCGCATCGTGCCCGCGGCCGACGGCAGCTGGATCGCGACGGCACTCGTGCTCCTGGGCCGCCTCGCGCCGGCGGCGTTGCTCGAGGAGCTGCTCTTTCGAGGATATCCCTTCACGGCGCTGCACGCGGCCGCGGGCGCGCTCGGCGCGACGCTCGTGACGAGCGTGCTGTTCGGGCTCGTGCACATCACGAACCCGGGTGCCTCCGCGCTGTCGATCGCGATGGTCGTTCTCGCCGGGGTGTTCCTGAGCGGGGTGCGGCTCGCGACGGGCAGCGTGTATGCGGCGACCGCGGCGCACCTCGCCTGGAACTGGACGCTGGCGGGATTGCTCCACACGCCGGTGAGCGGGCTCGCGGTGCCCCTCGCCGACTACCGCACCATCGACGTCGGGGCGGACTGGCTCACCGGCGGCGCGTGGGGCCCCGAGGGCGGTGTGCCGGCCGGACTCGGCATGCTCGCTGCGACGGCGCTGCTCGGTCGCGCCGCGCGGCGCCGAGGCCTCACGCTCTTCTCTTCATCACGCGGAACACCCGAGCATGTCTGAGACCACGAACGCGCCGTCGCACGACGACGACGCCTACAAGATCGACGAAGTCGCCGTGATCGGCGCCGGCCAGATGGGGAACGGCATCGCGCACGTGTTCGCCGCGGCCGGATACGACGTGGCGATGATCGACGTGAACGCGGCCGCGTTGCAGCGCGGCGTGTCGACGATCGAGAAGAATCTCGAGCGTCAGCTCAAGAAGGGGAGCATCGACGCCGCGGCGCGCGATGCGACGCTCGCGAAGCTCTCGACGCACGTCGACCTGGCGGCGATCGAAGGGGCGGGGATCGTGATCGAGGCGGCGACGGAGAACGTCGACCTCAAGTTCCGCATCTTCGAGGACCTCGACCGCCTGGGCGATCCGGGCGCGATCCTCGCCAGCAACACGAGTTCGATCGCGATCACCGAGATCGCGGCCCGCACGAAGCGCCCCGAGCAGGTCATCGGGATGCACTTCATGAATCCCGTTCCGGTCATGCAGCTCGTCGAGGTCATCCGCGGCCTCGCGACGAGCGACGCGACGACGGCCGCGACGATGGCGCTCGCGCGCCGCGTCGGAAAGACGCCGGTCGAGGTGAACGATTTTCCGGGCTTCGTGGCGAACCGGATCCTCATGCCGATGATCAACGAGGCCGTGTACTGCGTCATGGAAGGCGTCGGCACGCCGGACGCGATCGACACGGTGATGAAGCTCGGCATGAATCATCCGATGGGGCCGCTCACCCTCGCCGACTTCATCGGGCTCGACACCTGCGTCGCGATCCTCGAAGTCATGCACCGCGGACTCGGCGATCCGAAGTACCGTCCGTGCCCGCTGCTCCGGAAGTACGTCGCCGCCGGGTGGCTGGGGCGGAAGAGCGGCCGCGGCTTCTACCAGTACTGACCGATGACTCCCTCGCTACTCCCGCTCACCGAGACGCAGCGCGACATCCAGCAGCTGGCCCGCGACTTCGCCCGCGAGCACGTCGCGCCGTTCGCCGCGCAGTGGGACCGTGATTCGCTATTTCGAGCCGTCGATCATCCCGCAGCTCGGCGAGGCCGGATTCCTCGGCATGCTGCTGCCCGAAGCATACGACGGGCTCGGGTTGGACGCGGTGAGCTATCTGCTCGCGCTCGAGGAGATCGCGGCCGCCGACGCGTCGGTGGCGGTGCTCATGAGCGTGCACAACTCGCTGCCCACGCAGATGCTGCTGCGCTGGGGCAGCGACGCGCAGAAGGAACGATGGCTCAGGCCGATGGCGCGCGGCGAGCTGCTCGGCGCGTTCGCGCTCTCGGAGCCGGACGCGGGGAGCGACGCGGCGGCGCTCCGCTGTCAGGCGATGCGCGACGGCGACGACTGGATCCTCAGCGGCACGAAGGCGTGGGTGACGAACGGCAACGTACGCGGGGGCGATCCTCGCGATGGCGCGCACCGACTCGCCCGACGACCGCCGCGGCGGCCGGGGCATCTCGGCGTTCATCGTCTCGCCGGAGCTGCCCGGGTTCAACGTCGGCAAGAAAGAGCGGAAGATGGGACTCCGCGCGTCGCCGACGGTGCAGCTGTCGTTCGACGAGATGCGTGTGCCGGGCGACCGACTGTTGGGCGAGCCGGGGCAGGGGCTGTCGTACGCCCTGCAGTCGCTCGAGCACGGCCGCCTCGGCATCGCGGCACAGGCGATCGGGATCGCGCAGGCGGCGTTCGATGCGGCGCGCGTGTATGCCGACCAGCGCAAGCAGTTCGGGCGCCCGATCCGCGACTTCGAGGC
Organism: uncultured Gemmatimonadaceae bacterium; assembly: GCA_963843845.1. GTDB lineage: Bacteria > Gemmatimonadota > Gemmatimonadetes > Gemmatimonadales > Gemmatimonadaceae > Gemmatirosa. The sequence continues at coordinate 1,757,746 of CAWJMB010000002.1, forward strand.
GATCCAGTTCAAGCTCGCCGACATGGCGACGCGCATCGAGGCGAGCCGCGCGATCCTGCACCTGACGGCCGCGGCGAAAGACCGCGGCGAGCGCGTCACGCGGTACGCCGCGATGGCGAAGCTGATGGCCAGCGAGACCGCCATGTTCGTCGCCGACGAGGCGGTCCAGATCTTCGGCGGCTACGGCTACGTGACCGAGTACCCGGTCGAGCGCTACCTCCGCGACGCGAAGGTGACCGAGATCTACGAGGGGACGTCGGAGATCCAGCGCGTCGTCATCGCCCGCGAGCTGTACGCCTAACACACGCACGCTCCCATCATGAAGCTCTTCGACACCATCGCCGGCATGGGCCACGAGCAGGTCGTCGTCTGCCACGACACGGCGAGCGGCTACCGCGGCATCATCGCGATTCACGACACGACGCTCGGCCCCGCGCTGGGCGGGACGCGGTTCTGGAGCTACACGAGCGACGAGGAAGCGATCGTCGATGCGCTGCGGCTGAGCCGCGGCATGACGTACAAGAACGCCGTCGCGGGGCTCAACCTCGGCGGCGGCAAGAGCGTCATCATCGGCGACAACCGCACGACGCAGCGCGAGATGCTGTTCCGCGCGCATGGCCGCTTCGTCGACTCGTTGGGCGGGCGCTACGTCACCGCGGAGGACGTGGGCACGAGCACGGGGGACATGGACTTCGTGCACATGGAGACCGACTACGTCGCGGGGCTCGCCGGCGGGTCGGGCGACCCGTCGCCGGTCACGGCGCACGGCGTCTTCCGCGCGATCCAGGCCTCCGCGCGGCAGCGGTGGGGGAGCGACTCGCTCGAGGGGCGGGTCGTCGCGATCCAGGGGTGCGGGAATGTCGGACACCACCTCGCGAGCGAGCTGGTCGCCGCGGGCGCGAAGATCATCGTCACCGACATCGACGCCGACCGCGTGAAGCGCGTCGTGAGCGCGACGGGCGCTCGTGCCGTCGCGACGGACGACATCTACGCGCAGCAGGCCGACGTCTTCGCGCCGTGCGCGCTGGGCGCCGTCATCAACGACCGCACGATCCCACAGCTCCGCGTCGAGATCGTCGCCGGGGCGGCGAACAACCAGCTCCTCGAGGACCGGCACGGCGAGCTGCTCGAGGAACGCGGGATTCTCTACGCCCCCGACTACGTGGCGAACGCCGGCGGCGTCATCAACGTGTACAGCGAGCTCGCCGGGTGGAGTCGCGAACGCTCGCTCCGCAAGGCCGACGAGATCTATCATACGGTGCTGAACGTCTTCGAGATCGCGAAGCAGGACGGCGTCCCGACCTACGTCGCCGCCGACCGCCTCGCCGAGCGTCGCATCGCGGCCGTGCGCTCGATGGTGAAGATGCGGCCGCAGTGGCCCAACAAGGCGGACTGACGCTTCGCTGCGCCGAGGGCGACGCATGGGAGGAGAGATGAAGGAATCGATTCCGATCGCCAGCGACCACGCCGGCTTCGAGATGAAGGCGAAGGTGCGCGCGTTGCTGGAGCAGCGCGGCTTCGAGGTGCAGGACCTCGGTACGGACAGCGACGCGTCGACCGACTACGCGGACTACGCGCACCCGCTCGCGCAGGAGGTCTCGGAGGGGACGGCGAAGCGCGGGGTGTTGCTCTGCGGCACCGGGCTCGGGATGTCCTACGTGGCGAACCGCTATCCCCACGTGCGCGCCGCCGTCGCCTGGACCCCCGAGATCGCCGAGCTGGCGCGGCGCCACAACGACGCGAACGTCCTCGTGCTGCCCTCGCGCTTCGTGTCGGACGCCGACGCGGAGAAGATCCTCGACGCGTGGCTCGTCGCGCCGTTCGACGGCGGGCGGCATGAGCGTCGCATCGAGAAGATCGAGGTGACCGACGCGGCGCGCGCCGACGAGGCGAGCCGCCACACTTCACACCCCACGGCGGACGCCGGACCCGGCGGCCACGCGCACGAGGAACTCGAGTGACGAACTGGAGCGAGTGGGACCGCTGCCCGCCGGGCGCGGCGCTGAGTGCGAGTGACCCCGAGATCGCCGCGCTGATCAGCGACGAGATCGCGCGGCAGAACGACGGGATCGAGCTGATCGCGAGCGAGAACTTCGTGTCGCCGGCCGTGCTCGAGGCCGTCGGGTCGCCGCTGACCAACAAGTACGCGGAGGGGCTCCCCGGGAAGCGCTACTACGGGGGATGCGAAGTCGTCGACCGGGTCGAGCAACTCGCGATCGACCGCGCGAAGCAGCTGTTCGGGGCCGACCATGCGAACGTGCAGCCGCACTCGGGCGCGTCGGCGAACTTCGCGGTGTTCACGGCGTTCCTGAAGCCGGGCGACACCTTCCTCGGAATGGACCTGTCGAACGGGCGGGCACCTGACGCACGGCTCGCCGGTCAACTTCTCCGGGCTGCTCTACACGGCAGTCTCGTACGGCGTGACCGACGACGGGCTCCTCGACTACGACAGCGTGCGCGCGCAGGCACGCGCCCACCGGCCGAAGATGATCATCGCCGGATACAGCGCGTACTCCCGCACGATCGACTGGGAGGCCTTCGCGGACATCGCGACGGAAGTCGGCGCGATCTTCATGGTCGACATGGCGCACTTCGCGGGGCTCGCGGCGACGGGGGTGTATCCGTCGCCGGTGCCGTTCGCCGACGTCGTGACGACGACGACGCACAAGACGCTGCGCGGCCCGCGCGGCGGGATGATCCTCTGCCGGGCGCAACATCAGAAGGCGATCGACAAGAGCGTGTTCCCGGGGGCGCAGGGTGGGCCGCTCGAGCACGTGATCGCCGCCAAGGCCGTGTCGTTCCGCGAGGCACTGCAGCCCGAGTTCACCGACTACTGCCGCCGCGTCGTCGCGAACGCGCGGGCGCTCGCTGGCGCGCTGTCGCGACGCGGCTTCCACATCGTGTCGGGTGGCACCGACAACCATCTCATGCTCGTCGATCTGCGGAACCGTGGGCTGACGGGCAAGGTGGCGGAGAAGGCGCTCGACCAGGCGGGGATCACGGTGAACAAGAACACCGTCCCGAAGGAGACGCAGTCGCCGTTCGTGACGAGTGGCATCCGCATCGGAACGCCCGCGGTCACGACGCGCGGGTTCGGCGAGGCGGAGATGGAGGCGATCGCGGAGCTGATCGATCGCGTGCTGGGCGACGCGGCGAGCGACGCGACGCTGCGTGCGGTGCGGGGAGAAGTGAAGGCGCTCGCCGACCGCTTTCCGCTCTATCCGACCCCCGCGCCGGTGCACTGACGCACGCTCGGTCAAGCGGTTGCGGGAGCACCCGGCAGCCGTCATGATTCGTCTCCAGCGCGGCGGCGCGCGGCACGCTCCTCACGGCGTCCGTGGCGCCGCCGCGCCTGACTTGCGACCTGTCTTTCTGGAGCACGCCGTTGTCCGAGTTGGCGTTTCGCGACGGCATCATGGATCAGATCCGGCTGCGCGAGCCGCGCTTTCACGAGCGCGCATTCCTGTTCGTGCTGTCCGCGCTCGAATTCAGTCAGACGCGGCTCACCGAGCGGCGGCACGTCACGGGGGTCGAGCTGGCCGGCGCCTGCCGTGACCTCGCGCTCGAGCGGTACGGTGTGGTGGCCCGCCTCGTCCTCGAACACTGGGGCGTTCGTCAGACGAGCGACATCGGCGACATCGTCTTCGCGCTCGTCGACCTCGGCCTGCTCGATCAGCCAGACGCACGACACGCGCGAGGACTTCCTCGGTGTGTTCGACTTCGATCAGGCGTTCGAGCGCGATTACCCGTGGAACTGCGCGGCGCTCGGATGACGGCGCCGAGCGAGCTGCCAGCGTGCCGGAAGTGCAGCCAGGGCACGCTGCTCCCCCTGAGCGACTACGGCCGCGACGGTGCGCCGATCACGTACAAGGCGTGGGTGTGCAGTAATCCCGACTGCGGCTTCAACGTGCGAATCGACAACGGCGAGATCGGCTACGGCAGAACGATCGGCCCGTCGAGTAAGTAGCGCCGTCCGCCGCTCGACCGTGCCGATCTCGGTGCTTTCGGCCGCCGAGGCCGCGGTGCTCGACCGGGCGACGATCGATGGGGGTGTGCCGTCGCGTGCGCTCATGCAGCGCGCGGGAGCGGCCGCGGCGGGAGAGATCGCCCGGCGGTACGGAGCGGCGCTGCGGCGTGGCGTCGCGGTCCACGCCGGCCCTGGCAACAACGGCGGCGACGCGTGGGTCCTCGCGGCGGCGCTCGCTCGGACGGGGGTTCGCGTCCGCGTCGCGCTGCATGGCGCCTCGGCCCCCCGAACCGACGACGCGCGGGCCGAGCGGGACACCTTCCTCGCCGCGCGCGACCGCGAGCTCGTCGATCTCGGACGGCTCGCGGCCGTCGAGACCGTCGCGGTCGACGACCAGCCCGACGGCAGCGAAGGCGTCGTCGTCGACGGCGTGCTCGGCATCGGCGCGCGGAGCGGGGCGCTCCCCGGGTGGGCGGCCGCCGCCGTGCGACAGATGCGTCGGGCGCGCGAACGCGGTGCCGTCGTCGTCGCGCTCGACGTGCCGACCGGACTCGACGCGACGACCGGGGCCGCGACCGACGACACGCTCGTCGCCGACCTCACCGTGACGTTCGCCGCGTTGAAGCGGGGACTGCTGATCGCGCGACACTACACCGGCGCCGTCGTCGTGCTCGACATCGGGATGCGCGATGCGCCGCTCGAGACGCCGCGGCTCGTCACGCCGCGCGACGTTCGCCGTGTCGTGCCGAGCATCCGTGCGGACGCGCACAAGGGCACGCGCGGCAAGCTCGCGATCGTCGGAGGCGGCGCGGGGATGGCCGGCGCGGCGGTGCTGGCTGCGCGCGCCGCGTCGGCGAGCGGCGCCGGCATGACGCGTCTCGTCGTCGCCGCGGAGAGCATCCTCGCCGCCCAGATGGCCGCGCCGGAATCGCTCGCCTCACCGTGGCCGGACGACGAGGAGTCGCTGCACCGCGCGGTCGCCTCGTGGGCAGACGTCGTCGTGATCGGCCCGGGGCTCGGGCGCGGCGATGCGACGCGCGCGCTCTGCGAGCGCGTGCTCACGACGTGGCGCGGGCCGACCGTGATCGACGCGGACGCGATCACGCTGTTCGAGGGCGAGGTGGACCGGCTCGCCGAGCTGTTCGGCGGGCGGCCGGCGCTGCTCACCCCGCACCCGCTCGAGTGCGCGCGCCTCGCCGGGGTGGCGCTCGACGCAGTGCTCGCATCCCGATTCGAGATCGGCCAGCGAGCTCGCGCGGCGACTCGGCGCGACGGTGCTCCTGAAGGGAACGCCGACGTCGTCAGCGACGGCGCGACGCGCCTCGTATCGGCCGTGGGAACGCCGGCGCTGGGCACCGCGGGCAGCGGCGACGTGCTGGGCGGCATCGCGGCCGCGCTGCTCGCGGACGTGCCGGACGCCGCCGCGGTCGTCGAGCGCGCGGCGGCGGCGGCGTGGTGCCACGGACGCGCCGGCGAGATCGCGACCGCGCGGCGCGGCGGCGTGCGTGGAACCACGCTGCACGACGTCGTCGATGCGCTCGCCGAGGCGTGGCACGGAGAGGTGCCGGCCGCGCCGTACCCGGCGCTCGCGGAACTGCCGGCCGTCGCCGGATGAGCCCACGCGCCTCGGCCCCGGCGCGGAGTTCGACGTCGTGCGGAGGCTGACGGCGCGGTGGGGATCGCTCGCGCGCGGCATCGGCGACGACGCGGCGGTGCTCGACGTGCCGGCTGCGCGAGCGCCTCGTCGTGAGCACGGACACGTCGGTCGAGGGCGTGCACTTCCGGCGCGAATGGCTCTCGCCGGAAGAGATCGGCTGGCGCGCGACGACCGCCGCACTCAGCGATCTCGCGGCGATGGGGGCGAAGCCGTTAGGCGTGCTGCTCGCACTCAGCGTTCCTGCGTCGTGGCGCGCCGTGCTCGACGCGCTCACCGACGGCGTGGGCGGGGCGGTCGGCGCGGCCGGCACGCAGGTCGTCGGCGGCGACCTCACGGCGGGGGACGCGCTGGTGTTGGGCATCACCGTCGTCGGCGTCGCGGCGCGCCCGGTGCTCCGCAGCGGCGCGCAGGTCGGCGACGCCCTCTGGGTCACCGGGCGGCTCGGCGGACCGCGCGCCGCGCTCGCGCGACTGCTCGCGGGCGGCACGCCACCGCCCCGAGCATCGCGCGCGGTTCGCACGCCCGCAGGCGAGGATCGCGGAAGGGAGCTTGCTCGCCGCAGCTGGGCGCGACGGCGATGATCGACGTCTCCGACGGACTCGTCGCCGATCTGCGCCACGTCGCAGCGGCGAGCGGCGTGCACGCTCGTCGTCGACGCCGCGCGCGTTCCGCTCGCCGACGACGTGACGCGAGACGACGCGCTCGCCGGCGGCGAGGAGTACGAGCTCGCGTTCACGATGCCGAGCGCGGTCGACGTGGTCGCCGCGTTCGCGACGCGTCCGTTCGCGGTGCCGGTCATGGCGATCGGCACGGTCGAGCGCGCGACGGACGACGCGGCCGACGGCGTGGTGGTGAGCGGGGTGGATCGCGTTGACCTGCCGTCCGGGCACGACCACTTTTCGCGCTGATGCGCACCCTGCTCGCGTTTCTCGTGTTCGTCGTCCTGACTCTCGTCTGCGGGCTGTCGGTCATCGTCGCGCGCGTGTTCGGCGTCGCGGAGCGGGCGGGGAGCGTGTACGAGTGGGCCCCGCGATTGTGGGCGCGCGGAATTCTGTGGGCGTCCGGCGTCCACGTCACGCTGCACGGCGCGGAGCGGATCGACGACGGCGAGCCGCACATCTTCGTGTCGAACCACGTGAGCTGGTACGACGTGCTCGCGCTCGCGACGGTACTCCCGCCGTACGCGTTCGTCGCGAAAGCGGAGCTGTTCCGGGTGCCGGTGTTCGGTCCCGCGGCGCGCGCCATCGGCACGATTCCCATCCAGCGCGAGAACCGCAAAGCCGCGTTCCAGTCGTATGACGAGGCGGCGAAGCGCATCCGGAACGGGCGCAGCGTCGTCGTCTACCCCGAGGGGACGCGCGGCACGAGCTACACCCTCCGCCCGTTCAAGAAGGGCCCGTTCGTGCTCGCGATCGCGTCGGGCGTGCCCATCGTGCCGACGATCATCCACGGCACGATCGAGCGGCTGCCGCGTGGCTCGCTGTGGGCGCGCGCGGGCCACGTGGACGTGCACCTGCTCGACCCTGTCCCGACCGCCGGCCTCACGTACGAGGACCGCGACCCGCTCGCCCGCGCCGTCTACGATCGCATGGCCGACGCGATGCGATCGCGCTACGGTGTCGACAGTCCGCCGTGGCGCGAGGCGTCGCCCGCCGCGCCCCGACCGGCCGACGACGCCGCGCCTGCCGTTCCGACATCCGCCTAACGCTCACGCCCTTCCCGAACGCATGTCCATCATCATCGACGTCATCGCCCGCGAGATCCTCGACAGCCGCGGCAACCCCACCGTCGAAGTCGACGTCACGCTGGAGAGCGGCGCCGCCGGGCGCGCCGCCGTGCCGAGCGGCGCGTCGACCGGCGAGCACGAGGCGCTCGAGCTGCGCGACGGCGACGCGAAGCGCTACCTCGGCAAGGGCGTGCACGCGCGCCGTCGCGAACGTGATCGAGCAGATCGCGCCGGCGCTGAGCGGCGCCGACGCGAGCGACCAGATCGCGATCGATCGCATGATGCTCGAACTCGACGGCACCGAGAACAAGGGCAAGCTCGGCGCGAACGCGATCCTCGGCGTGTCGATGGCGGTCGCGCGCGCGGCGGCGGACGACGTCGGGCTGCCGCTCTATCGCTACCTCGGCGGCCCGATGGCGCGGCTGCTGCCGACGCCGCTGATGAACATCCTGAACGGCGGCGCGCACGCGACCAACACGGTCGACTTCCAGGAGTTCATGATCGTCCCCGTCGGTGCCGAGACCTTCGCCGACGCGCTTCGCATGGGCGCCGAGGTCTTCCATGCGCTGAAGAAGGTGCTCGTCGGCCGGAAGCTGTCGACCGGCGTCGGCGACGAAGGCGGCTTCGCGCCCGATCTCGCGAGCGACGAGGAGGCGATCACGATCGTGCTCGAGGCGATCGAGAAGGCCGGCTACGCGCCGGGAACGGAGATCGCGCTCGCGCTCGACTGCGCCGCGTCCGAGCTGCACAAGGGCGGCACCTACACGTTCAAGAAGAGCGGAGGCGGCAGCCGCGACGCCGCGGGGATGATCGAGCTGTACGCCCGCTGGGTCGAGAAGTATCCGATCGTCTCCATCGAGGACGGACTCGCCGAGGACGACTGGGACGGGTGGGCGCAGCTCACCGAAGCGTTCGGCGGCCGCGTCCAGCTCGTCGGCGACGACCTCTTCGTCACGAACACCGAGCGCCTCATGCGCGGGATTCAGGAGGATGTCGCGAACTCGATCCTCGTGAAGGTCAATCAGATCGGTACGCTCACCGAGACGCTCGAGGCGATCGAGACGGCGCGCGTGGCCGGCTACTCGTCGATCATCTCGCACCGCTCCGGCGAGACCGAGGACACGTTCATCGCCGACCTCGCCGTCGCCACGAACGCCGGGCAGATCAAGACCGGCTCCGCATCGCGCTCGGACCGCGTCGCGAAGTACAACCAGCTCCTGCGCATCGAAGAGCAGCTCGGCGACGTCGCGGAGTTCGCGGCGGGCGGGCCGTTCGGACTCTGAGGCTGCCGCCGTGCTCCCGAAGCTGCTCTTCGGCGCGGTGCTGCTCGCCGTCGGCGCCTACGCGCTGCAGGGCGGAGAGTACGGTACCACCGATCTTCGCAGCCAGGCGCGGCGGCGCGTCGCGCTGACGGCGCAGATCGATTCGTTGCAGCGCGAGGTCGACTCGCTTCGCCAGCTCGAGAAACAGCTCGGGACCGACCCCGTGTTGCAGGAGCGGATCGCGCGCGAGGAGTTCGGCCTCGTGCGCGGCGAGAAGGAGCTGCTCTACCGGTTCACCGACGCCGCCGCGGACTCGACGAAGCCGTCGCGGTAACTCGTCGCCGGGGTTGACGTTGCAGTCGACGCGGCTACATTTCGCAGACCAACGCGGGGTGGAGCAGCCTGGTAGCTCGTCGGGCTCATAACCCGAAGGTCGCGGGTTCAAATCCCGCCCCCGCCATCTGGAACGCGTCGATGGAACGGCCGGCTCCGTAGCCGGCCGTTCCATTTTCACCCGGAACGCTTTAGGCTTTCCGGTCGCAGTACGGCAGGGTAGCTCAGCCGGTTAGAGCACGGCACTCATAATGCCGGGGTCGCGGGTTCGAGTCCCGCCCCTGCTATGCGGGGACCGATTGGCGTCGCGCCAGTCGGTCCCCGCTGTTCGTGGGGCAAACGCCCAGCGCGGTCGGCTGAGGCCGACCGCGCTGGGTGCCCTGCGACTACTGCTTCGAGTACGAACGGCGGGGCTCGGAGCCCCGCCACAATCACGGTAGCGTCCGCTGACGACTCGGTCAGCGTGGTTGGGAGCCGAGTGTGACGCGTCTCACGAACGCGACACATGTTTCCGGATGAGCGCCCGGTGGCGGGGCGTGGTCGCGCGGGGGAGGCACGGCGTCGAGCGCGGCATGCTGCGTCCGCGTCGAGGTCACATCGCAACGCGGGCAGGTCGCTCCAGGCGGTAGCCGCACCCGGGTATCGGGAGGCGCGCGTAGATTGCGACGCATGGAAGCGAAACGCATCCCCGGCACACCGACCGGCACGGAGCCGCGCGCCCGCGCGGCCGTCGCGATCGTCGATACGCGCCCCGCCACCGATCGCGCCGCCGCCGCGCCGAGCGTGGGGAGACCGAGCGCGCCGACACCGAGCGCGCCGACACCGCGCGCGCCGACACCGGACGACCACGTCGCGCGCAACACCGGCACCCCGCTCGACCTCGACGTCGTACGCTCGCTGCGCGTGAATCGCAGCGCGGTCGAGCGCCGCGCCGCGACGCTGCCGGCGCGCCGCACGGTGAAGAAGGAGTGGCAGGCGGCGTGGTTGCTCCGAGCGATCACCTGCATCGACCTCACGACGCTCTCCGGCGACGACACGCCGAGCAACGTGCTCCGGCTGTGCGCGAAAGCGCGGCGGCCGGTGCGCGACGATCTGCTCGACGCGTTAGGCGTGCGCGATCTCGACATCACGGTCGGCGCGGTGTGCGTCTATCACGCCTACGTCGCCACCGCCGTGCGTGCGCTGCGAGGCTCGGACATCCCCGTCGCCGCCGTCTCGACCGGATTCCCCGCTGGCCTGTCGCCGCTGCGCGAGCGGATCGCCGAGATCCGCGCGTCGGTCGAGGACGGCGCGACGGAGATCGACATCGTCGTCACGCGTGCGCACGTGCTGCGCGGGGAGTGGAGCGCGCTCCACGACGAAGTCGCCGCGTTCCGCGAGGCGTGCGGCGATGCGCATCTGAAGGCGATCCTCGCGACTGGCGAGCTCGCGACGCTCACGAACGTCGCGCGGGCGAGCGAGGTGGCGATGATGGCCGGCGCGGATTTCATCAAGACGTCCACCGGAAAGGAGCCGATGAACGCGACGCTGCCGTACGGAATCGTCATGTGCCGTGCGATCCGCGCGTACCACGAGCGGACGGGTGCCCACGTCGGCTTCAAGCCCGCGGGCGGCATCCGCAGCGCGAAGCAGGCGCTCGAATATCAGTTCCTCATGAAAGAGGAGCTCGGCGACCGCTGGCTCCGCCCCGACCTCTTCCGACTCGGCGCGAGCGCGCTGCTGACGGACATCGAGCGGCAGCTCGAGCACTTCGTGACCGGACGGTACGCTGCGGCGCACCGTCAGCCGATGGTCTGACGCGCCATGACGACAGTCGCAGAGATCTTCCAGACGATGGAGTACGGGCCAGCGCCCGAGGCCGACGCCCCCGCGCGTGCGTGGCTCGACCGGCACGACGGCGCGTTCGGGCAGTACATCGACGGCCGGTGGACGCGCGTCGACGAGAGCGCCCTGTTCGACGTGTCGGAGCCGGCGACCGGCAAGCGGCTCGCCCGCGTGTCGCAGGGAAGCGACGCGGACGTCGACGCGGCGGTGCAGGCGGCGCGGCGTGCCCTGCCGGCGTGGAAGGCGTTAGGCGGGCACGGACGAGCGCGGTACCTGTACGCACTCGCGCGCGCGGTGCAGAAGCACGCGCGGCTGCTCGCCGTCGTCGAGACGATGGACAACGGCAAGTCGATCCGCGAGACGCGCGACATCGACGTGCCGCTCGTCGCGCGGCACTTCTATCACCACGCCGGATGGGCGCAGTTGCTCGACAGCGAGTTCGCCGGCTACGAAGGCGCGGGCGTCGTCGGGCAGATCATTCCCTGGAACTTCCCCCTCCTGATGCTCGCGTGGAAGGTCGCGCCGGCGCTCGCCGCGGGGTGCACGGTGGTCCTGAAGCCGGCGGAGTTCACACCCCTGACGGCACTCGCTTTCGCCGAGCTGGCGCACGAGGTGGGGCTGCCGGAAGGCGTGCTCAACATCGTCACCGGCGACGGCGAGACGGGGAAGGCGCTCGTCGCGCACGACGCCGTCGACAAGCTCGCGTTCACCGGCTCGACGGAGGTCGGCCGCGTCATCCGAGCGGCGACCGCTGGGAGCGGCAAGAAGCTGTCGCTCGAGTTGGGCGGCAAGAGCCCGTTCGTCGTGTTCGACGACGCGGACCTCGACAGCGTCGTCGAAGGCGTCGTGGACGCCATCTGGTTCAACCAGGGACAGGTGTGCTGCGCCGGCTCGCGGCTGCTCGTGCAGGAAGGCGTCGCCGACGCGCTGTACGACAAGCTGCGCGCCCGCATGGAGCGGTTGCGGCTCGGCAGCCCGCTCGACAAGGCCATCGACATCGGTGCCATCGTCGCGCCGGTGCAGCTCGAGCGCATTCGCGGCCTCGTCGAGCAGGGGCAGCGCGAAGGCGCGACGATGTGGCAGCCGTCGTGGGCGTGTCCCACCGAAGGCTGCTTCTACCCGCCGACGCTCTTCACCGACGTGAACCCGTCGGCCACGATCGCGCAGACGGAGATCTTCGGCCCCGTGCTGGTGGCCATGACGTTCCGCACGCCGGCCGAATCGATCACGCTCGCGAACAACACACCGTACGGCCTCGCGGCGAGCGTGTGGAGCGAGAACATCAACCTCGCGCTCGACGTCGCGCCGAAGCTCAAGTGCGGCGTGGTCTGGGTGAACTCGACGAATCTGTTCGATGCCGCGGCGGGGTTCGGCGGGTATCGCGAGAGCGGATTCGGGCGGGAGGGGGGACGCGAGGGTATGTGGGAGTATCTGAAGCCCATTGCCGGAGATCGGGGATCCGGGGTCGCAGAACGCTCGACCAGTCCCTCCTCCACGATCCCGCCTGCCCGATCTCCGGGTGTCCCGCCGATCGACCGCACGCCCAAGCTCTACATCGGCGGGAAGCAGGCGCGCCCCGACTCGGGCTACAGCCGGCGCGTCGTCGGTGCGAGCGGCGAGACGTTAGGCGCGGTCGGCGAGGGGAACCGCAAGGACGTGCGCAACGCGGTCGAGGCGGCGCACGCGGCGTCGAGCTGGGCGCGCGCGACCGGACATGCGCGCGCGCAGATCCTCTACTACACGGCCGAGAACCTCGCCGCCCGCGCCGAGGAGTTCGCGCGTCGGCTCGACGCGGTCGGCGGGCGCGGGGACGGTGCGACCGAGGTCGAGGCGTCGATCGCGCGGCTGTTCACGTACGCCGCCTGGGCCGACAAGTACGATGGCGCGGTGCACAACGTCCCCATCCGCGGCGTGGCGCTCGCGATGCACGAGGCGATCGGCGTCGTCGGCGTCGCCTGCCCCGACGAGGCGCCGCTCCTCGGGTTCGTGTCGCTCGTCGCACCGCTCGTCGCGATGGGGAACGCCGTCGTCGCGATCCCCTCGGAGTCCGGCAGCCTCGCCGCGACCGACCTCTACTCCGTGCTCGACACGAGCGATGTGCCGGGCGGCGTGATCAACATCGTGACCGGCGACCGCGAGTCGCTCGCGAAGACGCTCGCCGAGCACGACGACGTGGACGCGATGTGGTACTTCGGCACGCGTGACGGCGCCCGCGCCGTCGAACTGGCCTCCGCGTCGAACATGAAACGCACGTGGACGGAGTGGGCGCCGCGCGAGTGGGGCGACGCGCGGGTCGGGGAGGGGCGCCCCTTCCTCCGTCAGGCAACCCAGGTCAAGAACGTCTGGATTCCGTACGGCGAGTAGCGGTCCGCGCGACGCGCTCAGTCAGTCCGTACGACGGTCGGCGCGCTCGCGACGCCGCTCGGGCTGAGCGCGCTGATCGCCGCCATCGTCGCGCGCTCGCCACTCGGGGTGCGCAGCGACAGGGTGCGCACGTTGCCGGGCACCGTGCGTAGCGACCACGCGCCGGCGGCATCGCGCAGCTGAACGACCCACCAGCGCACGGCCGCGCTGTCGCCGACGGCGATCTGTGCGACCGGCCCGAACGCCGCCTCGGGCGGGGTGCCGAGCATCGCGCCGGTGCCTAACGCGCCTGACGGTCGTGCTCCCAGCGGCCGAGTCCCCGGCGCGCCGAACGTCGGCACCGCCGCGACCACCGGGCTCACGGGGCTCGCCGGGACGCCGACCGGGACGCTCACCGACGCGGCGAGCGTCGGGTCGGACGTCGCCGCGCACGCCACGACCCGCGGTGCCCCGGGCGCGCCGGCGCCGAGCCACGGACTCGCGGGCGGCACGGCCGCCGTCGCGTAGCTGTCCCGCGTGAGCCGGACGCCCAACGGCGACCCCGGGGCCATCGCCGCCAGTCGGAAATGAAAGTGGCCCTCGGACTCGCTGCTCCCCGTCCGAGTGCCGCGCAACTGCCGGATCTGCGCCGGGATCTCGGCGACCGGCCACGGAGCGCCGCGCGACGCGACACGCATCGTGAACAGGCCGGGCCACAGATGCCTGCCCAACAGGTTCTCGCCGCGCCACCACGCGTCCAGCCGTGTGAAGCGACTCTGCTCGCCATCGAGCTGCCAGTAGAGCTGCGGCGCGAAGTAGTCGACCCAGCCTTCGCGCAGCCAGCGGCGCGTGTCGGCGTACACCTCGCTGTACGAGTCGAGGCCGGTGAGTCCGCGCGGACTGCCGGGGCGCCAGATGCCGAACGGGCTGATCCCGACGAGCACCCACGGCTTGCGCGCCTTCACTTCCTTGTAGAGCGTCGCCACGAGCTCGTTCACGTTCGCACGGCGCCAGTCGGCGCGCGACGAGAATCCGGCGCCGTACTCGCGCCACGACCGGTCGTCGGGGAACGCGATCGTCTCGTGGCTGACGACCGTCCGTCGCGTGCGGCCGCTGCCGACTCGGCGCCGGACGGTCGTCGTCTCGAGGTAGGGGTAGAAGTAGTCGTCGAGGTGAACGGCGTCGATGTCGTAGCGTTCGACGACCTCGAGGATGCCGTCGACGACGTCGCGACGGGCCGCCGGGTAGCCAGGGTCGATCCACGTCTGCGAGCCGTAGCGCACGATCCACTCGGGGTGGCTCCGACCGAGGAAGAGCGCGCCGACGTTCGCGCGCGCGTCCGGCGTGGCGGCGCGGAACGGGTTGAACCAGGCGTGAAGCTGCAGCCCGCGCCGGTGCGCCTCGGTCACCGCGAACGCGAGCGGGTCGTAGGTCGGCGCGAGCCGGGAGCGGACCGCGCGCAGCAGGTAGCTCGACCACGGCGCGCGCTGCGTCGGATACATCGCGTCGGCCGCAGTGCGAACGTGCAGCACCACGGCGTTCAGGCCGAGCGCGACGGCGCGGTCGAGCACCGCGATCAGCTCGGCGCGTTGCGCCTCGGCGGACATGTCGGGGCGCGACGGCCACTCGCCGCCCTCGACCGGCGATACCCACGCCCCACGCAGCTCGCGCGCGATCGCCGGCACCCCCGCGGCCGCGACCTCGTCGGGCCGCAGCGGCACGGTGCACGCATCGGCGACCGCCGGGCGAACGAACGGGCGCGCGGAGAGCAGGGGCAGCGCACCGACGAGGGCCAGGAGCGCGCCGACGATCCGACGCTGCGAGACGCGGCCGCCGGCAGCGGATCCGCCTGCGGCGCCGCGAGGGACAGGACGCGACGAGAAGTGAGGCACTGTATATCAGACGCTGAGTCGGCCGCGATCGTTGCGCGCGCGGCCAGTGGCCGATACGTACTCCGCCATGCACCCCACGATCCGTTCGCTCGCGCCCGCCGTCGCGGCTGCGTCGGCGCTCGCCGCATGTGGGCGCGGCGCGGGGAAGCCTCCCGCGTCGCTCACGACCGCCGCGCTGCCGGTGAGCGAGCCGGCGACGATCGTCCTTCCCATCACGATCCCCATGCGCAGCGTGCGGGCGCAGCTCGAGCGCGCGATTCCCCGCGCCGACAGCGTCGACCGCGCGCGCTGTGCGTCGCTCGCGGGGGCGATCTGCCACCAGTACGTCTTCCGCCGCGACTCGATCGCGCTCACAGTCGTCGGCGATCGGGTCGCCATGCTCGCCGCGCTCCGCTATCGCGGCCGCGTGTCGCTCCCGACCGGCGGCAGCGTCGGGAGCTGCGGCTACGCACCCGAGCCGATGCGCCGCGCCGAGCTGCGCTTCGCGACGACGATGTACTGGACGACCGCGTGGCGCCTCGCATCGCGCAACACGTCGCTCACCACGACGCTCCCGGACCGGTGCGAGGTGACGCTGCTCCGGGTGGACGCGACGCCGCTCATGCGACGCCTGGCGGAGGCCCAGCTCGCGCGCGCCGTGCAGTCGGTCGACTCGGCGCTCCCGACGCTGATCGATCTGCGTCGGCCGGCCGACTCGCTCTGGCGCGCGATGCAGCGGCCGATGGCGCTCGATGCGGCCAACTCGGTCTGGCTCGTCATGAGCCCAGAGGCGATCGGTCTCGCGCCGGTGGTCGGATCCGGCGCGACGATCCGGAGCGGCCTCACGCTGATCGCGCGCCCTCGTGTGGTGAGCGGCGCGCGGCCCGACGTCGCCGTGCGGCCGCTTCCTCCGCTCTCGATCGCGCCGGCGGGGGCGGGGCTGCGCGTTCCCGTGCAGCTCGAGCTGCCCTTCGCCGACGTGAGCCGCCGCGCGACCGACGCGCTCGTCGCCGAGACGGCGCGCGAGCCAGTCAGCGTGTCGCGCGTCGACGTGAGTGGCGCGGGAGACTCGGCGATCGTGCGCATCGAGCTGCACGGACGGCTGAACGGGACGCTGACGATGGCCGCCCGTCCGCGGTTCGAGATCGCCAGTCGCACGCTCGTGTTCGACGACCTTCAGTACACGATCGCGAGTCGCGACCTGCTCACCCGCATGAAGGCCACCCTCGGCGCGCCGCTCATTCGTCGCGCGATCGAGCGGGCGACGAGCGGCGGCCGCGTCGCGTTAGGCACGCAGCTCGACTCGGCGCGCTACCAGCTCGACCGGCAGCTGAACCGGCCGCTGTCGCCCGACCTGCTCGTCGGCGGGGGCGTGAGGGCGCTGCGGGTGACCGGGCTGCACATGACGCCGACCGCGTTCGTCGTCCGGGTGCTGCTCGAGGGCGAGGCCGGGCTCTGGGCGCGCTGAGCCGCCGGCACCGGGACGCCAGAAGCCCCTCACCGACCCGTCGTCGGTGAGGGGCTTCTCGCATGGCCGACTTCGAGGCGAGCGCCTCGACCCGCACCACGCTCCGGCTTCCGAATCCACGGACACCGGCGGCAGCGCCAGCTGTTACCGGACGCTACCGGTGACCTTGGACGTACGGGAAGACGTAGACAAAGGATCACCTCCTTGATGCGGGTTCGACATAGTCCGAGGACTGGGGACAGACAGCGACGGAAAATACACAGTGCACCCGGGCGTGTTCCACCGTGTTCTTCGCCGTCGGCGCTTGCCCGAATCGCGCCCGCCGCACACCGTTCGGGGTTCGCTCTCCTCGCCGCACCCATTCCTTCCCTCGCATGCGCCCAGCCTTCGCGATCTCACTCGTCACGCTTGCCACGCTGCCGCTCGCCGCGGGCGCGCAGCCGGCCAAGCGCGCGTTCGCGCTCGCCGACTGGTACAAGGTCACCACCGTCGGCTCGCCGAGCGTGTCGCCAGACGGCAAGCGCGTCGCGTTCACCGTCACGACGGTGCGCGAGGCGGAGAACAAGCGCCACACCGAGGTGTGGGTGGCGCCGATCGCCGGCGGTGGCGAGCCGATGCGGATGACGTCGCCGAGCACGGAGAGCACGAATCCGCGCTGGTCGGCGGACGGCAGGTATCTGTTCTTCAGCTCGACCCGACCGAACGTGCGCGGGAACACGTAGCGCCTGCGCATGGACGGTCCGGGCGGCGAGGCCGAGGCCGTCGAGGGCATGCAGCCGACGAGCTGGTCGCGCGACGGCCGCGTGCTGGTGTTCGGCGACACGTCGAGCGGCGCGGCGCGCGACTCGACGGCGCGCGACCCGTTCGCCCGCATGCAGCCGATGGCACGCCCGCCATTCGGCGCGATCACGCGCCCGGCCGACCCGACGCGCTTCGACGGCCGGCACGTCGTCGACATGGGCTACAAGTCGAACGACCGCGGCTACGTGCCCAACCGCCGCGAGGCGCGGCGCTACGACGCGTCGCAGATCTGGGTGCAGGTCGGCGGCGCTCCGCGGACGCAGATCACGACGGCGACGTTACTCGAAGCGCGGCGTCGACGGTCTCGCCCGGACGGGAAGTGGGTCGCCTTCCTCGCCGACGCGCAGCTGCGCCCCGACTCGGTCGTCGAGGCAGAGCGCGATTCGCTCGCGTAGCTGCCGTACGACGCGACGCGTGACGAGGCGCGACGCAACGACGCCGATCTGTTCGTCGTGCCCGCCGACCGGCGGCGAGCCGCGGCTGCGTCGCGAAGTACGCTGGGCGCCGAGAGCGACCTCGTCGTGGTCGCCGGACTCGCAAGCGCATCGCGTTCGTCGGCCGCCCGTCGCGCACCAAGTCGTCGCGCCTCTACGTCGTCGACGTCGGCGCGACGCCCGCGACGCCGACCGAGCTGTTCGGCGCCTGGCAGTACGAGCCGGACGCGATCGACTGGCTCCCGAACGGCGACGCTGTCGATGACCGCGTCGGTCGGCGGGCGCTCGGCGATGTTCACCGTCTCGACCTCGACGAAGAAGCATGACGGAGAGTGTTCGGCGGGCGGCGCCAGATCCGCGGCGCGTCGTACGACGACGCGAGCGCCGTCGTCGCGTACGTCGCGACCGACATGACGAAGCCGACGGAGCTCTACGTCGCCGACACCGACGGACGCAACGAGCGGCGTCTCACCCACTTCAACGACGCGCTCAACGCGCGAGGTCGCGTGGAGCGACGCCGAGCGCTTCACCTACCCGAGCGTCGGCGGGCTCGAGATCGAGGGCTGGCTGATGAAGCCGTACGGCTACCAGCCGGGCAAGAAGTATCCGGTGGTGCTCTACATCCACGGCGGTCCGCACTCGCGAGTACGGCGAAGGGTGGTTCGACGAGTTCCAGAACCTCGCGGCGCAGGGAATGTACGTGCTGTTCACGAACCCGCGCGGCTCGAGCGGCTACGGCGCGGACTTCACCTACTCGCACGCGCGGCCGGTGGGGCGCCGAGGACTACGAGGACCTCATGAAGGCGACGGACATCGCGGCGAAGCGGGCCGACGTGGACTCGACGCGCATGGGCGTCACGGGCGGCTCGTACGGCGGCTTCATGACGGCGTGGATCACGACGAAGACGAACCGCTTCACGCGCGGCACAGACCGACCGCATGATCACCGACTGGACGTACTGGTACGGCGCGTCCGACGCGCAGGGGCTCACGGAGTTCGAGTTCTACGGCAAGCCGTGGGACAACTTGGCGATGTACGACACGCTCTCGCCGATCCGCTACGTGTACGAAGGTGCGGACGCCGACGCTGATCGTGCAGAGCGAGGAGGACTTCCGCACGCCGATGGGCAGCGCCGAGATGTGGTTCATGGCGCTCAAGAAGCAGGGCGTGCCGGTGGAGCTGGTGCGCTACCCGCGCTCGACGCACGAGCTCTCGCGCACCGGTGAGCCGTGGCTGCTCGTCGACCGGCTCGGGCGGCTGCGGCAGTGGTTCGGCTACTGGCTGCAGGATCAACGCGCGGCAGCCACGACCGCGGCGGCAGGCGGGACGCGAGACTGACTGCCGTGGCGGTGACGATCTCGGATCGCGACGCGGCGCCGGAGCAGGACCCCGGCGCCGCGTCCGCACATACGCCCCCGCTCACCCTCACCGACGCACGGCTCGACACCGTCGTCAGTGCGGCCTGGGAGCTCGAGCTCGTGATCGCCGGCGGCGTCACGTTCGCGCTGTTTCAGTTGCCGGGATCGCTCGAGAACGCGCGGTCGTGGCTGAACACGCGGGCGACGAGCATCCCGGCGGTCGTGGTCGAGATGGCGTTCGTCTACATCAAGATCACAGTGTACGTCCTGCTCGGCGCGTTCCTGCTGAACCTCACGGCGCGGGCCTACTGGGTCGGACTCGTCGGGTTGCACTCGGTCTTCCCGCGCGGGATCGACTGGGAGAAGCAGCGCATGGGACCGGCGTCGCGCGACGTGTACCGCGAACGCCTGCCGTCGCTCCCGGCCGTCATCGGGCGGGTCGACAACTTCGCGAGCATCATCTTCTCGTTCGCGTTCCTGATCGTGATCGTCGTGATCTTCTCGCTCGCGTCGGTCGGCGTCTTCGGCGGCGTCGCATGGGGCGTGAACGCGGTCTTCTTCGGCGGACGCAGCGTCGTCTCCTTCCCGATGGTCGCCGTGGTGCTCGCGCTCCCCCTGGCGACGTTAGGCATCGTCGACAAGACGTTGGGTCCGCGCTGGCCCGCCGACAGCGTCGCGGGGCGCCGCCTCCGACGACTGGTGCGGGTCGTCTCGACGATGAACGGCGCGTCGATTTTCGGGCCGATCCTCCTGACGCTGTTCACGAACCTTCGGCGGGGCGTGATGAGCGCGCTCTTCTACGCCACCTTCTTCGCCGCGTGTGCGCTCGGGGTGGCCGAGCTCTTCCTGCGACTCGGGATCGTCGCGGCGGGCTCGCCCCGCTACGTGCCCGACAACGCAGAGGTGCGCGGCGTGGTGGCCGACTACTACGAGTCGCTGCGCGGGGCCGACTCGCCGCCCGCCGTGCCGACGATCCAGTCCGATCTCGTCGACGGGCCGTACATCCGCCTCTTCATCCCGTACATCGTGCCGCGCCACGATCCGGCGCTCGCGAGAGGCTGTGCCGGTGCGCGCCCGCTCCGAACGACGCGCATTCATCTTCGGGCACGCACGGACGACCTGACGGCGGCGGGGCTGAGCGCCGATACCGTGCTGCAGTGCCTCGTCCGGATGCACGCCATCACGCTCGACGGCGTCGCGCGCCCCGACGTGCCGCTGCGCTTCTACACCCACCCCGGCACCGGGCAGCGCGGGATGCTCGCCTACATCC
This sequence comes from uncultured Gemmatimonadaceae bacterium, assembly GCA_963843845.1. Classification (GTDB taxonomy): domain Bacteria; phylum Gemmatimonadota; class Gemmatimonadetes; order Gemmatimonadales; family Gemmatimonadaceae; genus Gemmatirosa. Next base: position 1,778,061 of record CAWJMB010000002.1, read on the forward strand.
CGACCGCGCCGCTCGCCGCGGGCGCCCACATGCTGACCGTGATGCCGCCCCCGCGCACGCCGACGAGCAGCAATCCGAACCCCCTGACCCCGTACCTGATCCCGTTCCAGCGGTAGCGGCGCGTCGACCCGCCTCTACGTGTCAGGCCGCCGCCGACAGCGACTGCGCGCAGACGACGCCGTGCGACCTCGCGATCCGCACGACCTCGTCGGCCGAGATCACGTCCTTCGCGAGCAATGCGTCGGCGACGGCCTGCACCGCGTCGCGGTGCTCACGCACGAGCGACTCGGCGCGGTCGGCCTGGGCGCGGATCAGCCCGCGTACGGCGCCGTCGATCTGACCCATGAGCTGCGAGCTCGCCTGCCCGTTCGGCGACGAGGCGTCGGCGCTGATGAGCCCGACCTCGTCGCTCATCCCGAAGTCCGCGACCATGCGCCTCGCGACGTTCGTGGCTTGCACGAGGTCTCCGCCCGCGCCCGACGTCACCGCGTCGTCGCCGAAGAACACGACCTCGGCGGCGCGCCCGCCCAACGCTTTGGCGATGACGCCGAGCAGGTACCGGCGCGTGTGGAGGTGGCGGTCGACGTCGGGGGCGAAATGCGCCGCGCCCAACGATCGGCCGCGCGCCTCGATCGTCACCTTGTGCAGCTTGTCCTCCGGACACGCGATCAGGCCGACGATCGCGTGGCCGGCCTCGTGGAGCGCGACGAGCCGGCGCTCCTCGTCGCTCACCGTGACGCCGGCGCGCACGCGGCCGAGGAGGATCTTGTCGCGCGCCTGTTCGATGTGCGCGTTCGTGACCTCGGCCGACTCGTCATGGACGGCGATGATCGCCGCCTCGTTCAGCAGGTTCGCCAGCTCCGCGCCGGAGTGGCCGACGGTGAGGGCGGCGAGCCGCTCGAGGTTCACGTCGGCGGCGAGCTTCGACGACTTCGCGTGGATCTTCAGGATCTCGATGCGGTCCGCCGTCGTCGGGAGCGCGACTTCGACGACACGGTCGAAGCGTCCGGGGCGGCGGACCGCCGGGTCGAGCATGTCCTCGCGGTTCGTCGCCGCCATCCAGACGATCCCTTCGCTGCCGACCATCCCGTCCATCTCGACGAGCAGCTGGTTCAGCGTGACCTCTTCCTCCCCCGAGCGGTTCGGCCGGCCGCGGCGCCCGCCCAACGAATCGAACTCGTCGATGAACACGATGCAGGGCGCGGCCTCGCGCGCCTGCTTCGCGAGCTGACGCACGCGCTTGGAGCCGACGCCGACGTACATCTCGTTGAAGTCCGAGCCCGCGGCCTGGATGACCGAGACGCCCGCCTCGCCGGCGACGGCGCGGGCCAGCAGCGTCTTGCCGGTGCCGGGCGGGCCGACGAGCAGGATGCCCTTGGGGCACTTGGCTCCCATCGCCCGAAAGCGATCCGGATGCTTGAGGTACGCGATGACGTCGCGGAGATCCGCCTGCGCCTCGCGGGCACCGCCGACGTCGTTCAGCGTGAGCCGGCGCGACGCCGGGGTCGTCGTGAAGCGCGCGCGGGCGGCGCCGCCGCGCGTTCGCACGACGGTGAAGCCGATGACGCCGACGAGCAGCAGGAAGCTGAGGAGCTGCAGGAGCTGCTCGGACGTCATTCCGTCCGACTCCCGGACGTGCACGCGCGCCCCCGTCTGCCCCCACCGCTCCAGGATCTCGACCGAGACGCCGCGCGGCGGAACGTTCGCGGCGACACGGCTCGCGACCTTCAGGCCGACGAGCTGCTTCGCCTTCAGCGTGGCGACGACGCGGTCGGTGCCTTCGTCGACCATGATGTCGGCGACGTCACCTGCCGTGATCGCCGCAGACAGCTCCGAGAACGCGACCATCGGGATCGTCTCCGCCGGGGCATGGAGCATCCGCCAGGCGATCGTTCCCGCGACCGCGATCGCGACGACGAGCGCGATGGGCCAGTACCGCACCGGTCCGCCGCTTCGTGCGAGCAGGCTGAAATTCGCGCGCGTTCGGAAGTTGCGGCGTTCCTTCGTTGGAGACTCGGGCTGCTGCGTCGAGCGGAGGACGGACGGCAGACGGAAAGGGGGCATACTGAGGACGATGGCGGGATCGGCCACGCGCGGGGGCGCGGCGCGGCCGAGGGCGAGCGGCACTTCGCAGACGACGGGCGGGAAACGGCTGTAACACCCGCTCCGGCGACGCGATCGCGCTGCACCGAACTACGTCGCGGCCAGACAAAGGTTCCCACGGTCAGGGCCACCGGACCGTGCGATCGCTCAGTGTAGCGCCCGCCCAACGCTCGTTCACCGGCGCTGCTGACGAGGCGGCGCCGAAAGCTGGTCGATCAGTCAGCGACCGCCGCGGCCGACTCCGCCAGCGCGAGCACCTCGTGCACGGTCGTGCGGCCGCGGTCACGCGCATACCAGGTGCGAACGTGGCGATAGCGCTCGTCCTTCTCGAGCTGGCGACCCTCGGTAACCACCCACGCCTGCAGCTCGCGCGGCCTCGGACCCCACCAGGCGCGCTCGACGAACGCCTCGTCGAGCAGGAGCACGATCGGGATCGAGCGCGACCCGTTCGTGAGGTGCGCGTCCATGAGCTCCGGGTTGTCCTCGCGCCCGACGATTCGCAGGTCGAGGTTCGGCGCGAGTTCGGCGAGGCGCGCGAGGTGGGGCACGGTATTCACGGCATCGCCGCACCAGTCCTCGACCATGACGAGCAGGTGCCAGCGGCCGCCGATCGCCGTCGCCCGCGCGACCGCGTCGGATGGCACGCGGACCAGGCGATACGTGTCGCGCCAGAGCTGCGCGTTCTTGACCGCGCGCTCGAGGAATTCGGCGAAGTGGAGGGCGGACTCGTAGCGAGCGCGAAGTGGGTCGGGCATATCGGTCGAGGATAGCACGGGAGGTGCCGCGCGCCTCGGAGGCGCGATCAGGGGCGCGCAGCGACGGCGACGTAGAGCTGCGCGCGCCGGCGTGTCGGACCGTCGAGGGCGTAGCCGACGCCGGCTGTCGCCCGGATCCCGGGAGCGCGCGCGAACGGGACGCTGCCGGTCGTCCAGGTGCGTTGCGCACCGACGACCGCCAGCCAGGGTGACGCGCGGTCGGGGGCAGGGGCGACGCTCCGGGCGCTCCACAGATACGGCGACAGCACGAAACCCGTGACGTCGACGCGGGCCATCTCGACACCGCGGCCGGCGATCGTTCCGGTCGGGAGCGCCGGCATCGGCAGCCGCTGACCGAGGAGTGCGGCGTCGAGCAGCCCGGATTCCGGTCCGCCGACCGCGAACCGCTCGACCCTGGCGCCGCCGCGCAGCATGCCGCGCGCGTATGCGCCGTGCACGCCGCCGCGCGACCCTGCGAGCGACACGTCGCCGGCGACCAGCCAGCGACGGAAGCGATCGCCGTCGCTCGACCCGACGCTCTGCGTGGCGCGAACGGACAGCGTCGCCGTTCGATCACGGCGGCCTCTGACGATGCCGCCGCCGACGTCGGCGAACGCGATCGTGCGCGTGGAGCGGGTGCGTGCACCTCGCGCGTCGCCGTCGCGGAGCTCCAGCCGACCCGCGGACGCGCCGATCCGGCCGGTGAGCGTGAAGGGCGCGGCGATCGAGCGATGGGCGAGCGCCAGCAGGGCACCATGGTAACGGAGGTCGGCACGCTCGACGGGCGGCGTCGCGGTGGGCGCGCTCGGCGCGCCGAGCGCCATCGCGCGCTCGCCCGACGCGCCTCGTGCCGCGAATCGCGACGTGCCGATGCGCTGCGCCGCGCCGAACAGTTGCCCTTCGATCGTCGTCGGCAGCACGCGCAGCGCCGCGGAGAGCGCGCCGCCGCGCCAGGTCGCCGGCTCGCCGGCCGCGCCTGTGAGCACCGTCGTCAGCCGTCCGATCGGATCGCTCGTCGTGAAGGCGCCAGCGACGGTGTGTCCGTCGGCCGAGTACGCGCCGGCCGGGACGAGCGACGCGGCGCGCCGGCCGAAGCCGTACGATGTGGACGGAGCGAGGAGCGCGAGCGCGAAGGTGTCGGTGCGGGCGGGGGGCCGCCGCGCGACGGCGTTCGCGGCCGCCTCCGCTCCGGCGCCGGTGGCGACGCGTGTCGTCGGCGCCAGCGCGGCGGACTGGGCGGGGCGCGTCGAGTCGCCGCGCGCGAAGCGGCGCAGATCGAACCCGGAGCTCCGGAGCGTGAGGGCGTACAGATCGCCGGTCGTTCCGATCGGCTCCGGCGCGAACGCGGCGCCGGTGACGCGCGACCATGTCGTGACGCGGCGGGTCGTGAGGTCGATCCGTTCGACGTTCGGCACCCCGCTCGCCTCCGACGTGACGAAGAGCGCGTCGCTTCCCGCCGCGAACGCCGGTTCGTAGCGCGACGCGCCGTCCTCCGGGGCGATGGCGTGGCGCTCGCCGGGCGCGTCGATCGATCCGACCGTCACGGTCCACCGACCGGTCCGCTGCTCGGCCACGGCGAACCGGCGACCGTCGTGCGACCAGCGCGGCCGGGCGAACGTGCGATCCGTCGACCCAGCGACGAGGGTTCGCACGACACCGGTCACGAGGTCGACGGCGACGAGGTCGCACCACCCACGCACGCACCGCGTGGCGATCGCCGAGCGGCCGTCGGGCGACGGATCGGCATCGCGCACGGCGGCGCCCCGCGTCACGCGGCGGAGCGCGTCGCGCTCGCTGTCCCACGTCCAGAGGTCGGGGCGCAGCGTGCCGTCGGCGAGCGGCTCGTCGCGCTCCACGAGCAGGCGTCGTGCGTCGGCGAACCATCGCGGTGCGCGGAACGACCGTCCGTCGCGGGCGGTGAGCGTCGCCAGCGCGCGCTTCGAGGGGGGCAGGTACGGAACGGCGGCGACGTCCTCAGGATCGAGGCGGCGCTGCCGGTCCCGCGCACGCGCTGCCGCCGCGTCGCGCGCCGAGTCGCGAGGTTCCGGACCCGTGCGCCAGATGACGATGCGCGATGCGCGGCCCGGCTCGCGCACCTCGAGCGCGACACGCTCGCCGTCGCGCGAGACCGCCGGATCGCCGGTCGCGCCGCGCAGGCGCTGCACGAGCGCTCCCTCGACGAGTCCCGCGTCGCGCAGGGCGCGCTCTGCGGCGACCGCCTCCGCCGTCACCTGCCCCGACCAGCGTGCGTACAGCTCGGCGGGCGTTCCCGGGAAGACGCCGGCGAACGCCGCGTCGAACGAGCGCGTCGTTCGCGCCGTCATGCGGCGCCACAGCGCCGGTGCGCTCGAGTCGCCGCGCTGTGCGACGAGCCACTCGAAGTACGCGGAGCCAGCCAGGTAGGCGAAGCTGCCCGCGGCGAAGCCGCCACCGCCGCTCACGGCCGCGTAGGTCGGCAGACGCCCTTCGATCGCCCACTGGCGGAGAAACGCCGGGCGCCACACCCCGTAGGGACGCCCGCGTCCGGTGAGCGCCCCTTCGACGTAGGTCGCGTATCCCTCCCACACCCAGCGCGGCGTGTGTGGGCCGATGGGTCCGACGTTCGTCGGCAGCAGGGACGCGAGCGTTCGCCGCAGCGGATTCCGCGTCGGCCGCGCGAGGTGCGCGACGTGCGCGAACTCGTGCACCGTCAGCAACTCGGCCCACCGGGCATCCCCCGTCTGATCGCGCGGCGACGCCGGCACGGGCCAGAGGAACACGGCCGGCTCGCGGAGGAACGGGTAGGCGCTGCCGTTGGCGTCGTTGTATGGGTCCGCGACGAGCACGGTGACGCGGCCGCGCGGCGCCCACCCGACGAGCCGACGCACGGCATCGCGCTGATCTTCGATCCGCCCGATCGCCGCACGCGTCCATCCCTCGAGCTCGGCAGGGAAATGCGCGACGAAGTGTGGGGTTTCCAGCGTTCGCCAGGCCGCGTGCGGGCGGAGCGGCACGTAGGGCGGCAGGCTCTGGCCGCGAGTCACCCGCGGGGCGATCGTCAGCCCGAGGACGACGGCGAGCAGGGGCACCCAGCGAGCGGCGGAGCGCATCTGACGACGACTGGAAGCGCGAAGGGCGGGCGCCGTCGCTCGGCGCCCGCCCTCGACCATGAGACGTGACGACGCGCTCAGCGCGCCGGCGCCGGCTCCGAGCGGCGGCGGTTGCGCGCCGTGCGATCCTGCAGCCACGTCAGCGGGATGATGAACAGCGGCGTCAGGAACAGGCCGAGCAGGGTGTTGATCCAGACGAGGGCGATGTAGTACGCCGTCATTCCGAAAGCGGCCCAGAGCGTTCCGAGCACGTTGTGCGATTCCACGTCGTCACCCCGATTCAGGTTCGGACGGGAACGTAGCGAGGTGCGCGCTCGGCGGGTAGCGGCGCGCGGATGCATCTTCCGCGCATGTGCGCACGCGCGACGACAGACGCGGTACACGCCGCGCTCGCTCCCTTCGCGGCGCGCGGTGACCGCGTGGTGCTCGCGGTTTCGGGCGGTCTCGATTCGATGGTGCTGCTCGACGCAGCCTCGAGCGGGGCGCGTGATGCGATCGCCGGCGTCGCGACGTTCGATCACGCCACGGGCCCCGCGGCGACCGCGGCGGCAGACTTCGTGGTCGCCAGCGCGGCGGCTCGGGGCCTGCCCGTGCGCCGCGGCCGAGCCCGAGCGTCCGGCACGACCGAGGCCGCCTGGCGCGACGCCCGCTGGCACTTTCTCCGCGCCGCCGCGTGCGCCTTCGGCGCCACGCACGTCGCCACGGCGCACACGCGCGACGATCAGGTCGAGACGGTGGTGCTGCGCCTGCTGCGCGACGCGAGCGCCTGGGGGCTCGCCGGGCTGTACGCCGAGTCGCCCGATGTCGTGCGGCCGTTCGTCGGGCTGTCGCGCGCGACGCTGGCGGAGGATGCGCATGTCCACGGCGTCGTGTGGATCGACGATCCGAGCAACGCGACGCTGCGTCACCGGCGCAATCGCGTGCGCCACGAGCTGCTGCCCGTGCTTCGTCGCGCCCGTCCGGCGATCGAGGACGAGTTGCTGGCGGTCGCGGCATCCGCCGCGCGCTGGCGAGCGGATGTGGACGCGTTCATCGACGCGCACGTGGCGATCACGCACGCCGCCGACGGCACGCTTCACGTTGCCACGTCTTCACTCGCCCGATATGATGCGAATGTGTGGGCCGCGCTGTGGCCGGCCGTCGCCGCGCGTGGGCGGGTCCGGCTCGACCGCCGCGGTGTGGTACGATTGACAGAGTTCACGCGCAGCATCGCCGCGGGGGCCGCCGTCGGGCGCCGGATCCAGCTGTCCGGTTTCGTCGACGTCGAGTCCGTCCGCGGCGCGATCGTTCTCCGACGTCACGATGACGGACCGGCGGCGCCGGCCAGGGGTACACATTCGCTGTGAACGCATCGACGGCTGATCCGCGGCTCGAAGGACGTGCGCTGCGACGGGTCGCATTCAGCGACGCAGACATCGCGGCGCGCGTCCGCGCGCTCGGCGAGGAGATCACCGCCTCCTATCCGGATGGCGAGCTGCTCGTGCTCGGTCTGCTCAAGGGGAGCTTCATCTTCCTGAGCGATCTCGTGCGTGCCATCCACCGGCCGCTGCACGTCGACTTTCTCGTCGCCTCGAGCTACGGAGACGCGACCGAATCGAGCGGCATCGTCCGCCTGGTGTACGATCCGGAAACAGAACTCGAGGGCAAGCACATTCTGCTCGTGGAGGACATCGTCGACTCGGGGCGCACGCTCCAGCGACTCACGGAGCTGCTGGTCGAGCGGAAGCCGCGCTCGCTGGAGATCTGTGCGCTCCTCCACAAGCACATCGCGACCCACCTGACCTCGCCGGTGCGCTTCGTCGGTTTCGACGCGCCGCACGAGTTTCTCGTCGGGTATGGGCTCGACCACGCCGAGAGCTTTCGGCACCTGCCGTACGTGGCGAGCCTTCAGCAGTGACTACGGCACAACGCAGGACACGGTGAGGTAGATGCCTCCGACCATGCCCACGCCGCCCAAAAAGCCGGCCAACTTCCAGCGGTGGTCCAAGACACTCGTCTTCTGGATCTTCGTCATCCTCATCCCTGTCGCGTTCCTCGAGTTCACGAGCAACGGGCGCAACGAGGCCGTCGAAGCTCGACTACACGCAGTATCGCGTGCAGCTCGAGCAGGGGAACATCGGCAAGGTCACGTTCCAGGGGGAACGTTCGATCGCCGGTGAGTTCAAGATGCCGCTCACCGTCGCGAACCAGCAGCGGTCGACGCGCAGATTCACGCTGCTCCTGCCGCCGAACTCGGGCGACGCGGAGCTCGATCGGCTGACGGCGAAGGGCGTGCAGATCGGCGCCGAGCCGTCGCCGACGTCGGTGAGCGGAATCCTCATCACGATCCTTCCGTACCTGCTCCTCGTCGGCTTCTGGATCTTCCTCTTCCGGCAGATGCAGGCCGGCGGCGCGAAGGCGTTCTCGTTCGGGAAGTCGAAGGCGAAGCTGCTCACCGGCGACACGCCGAAGGTGACGTTCGCGGACGTCGCCGGCGCCGACGAGGCGAAGGTCGAGCTGCAGGAGATCATCGAGTTCCTGAAGGACCCGCAGAAGTTCACGAAGCTCGGCGGTCGCCTGCCGAAGGGCGCGCTGCTCGTCGGGCCGCCGGGCACGGGCAAGACGCTGCTCGCGAAGGCGGTCGCCGGCGAGGCGGGTCGCCCGTTCTTCTCGATGTCGGGTTCCGACTTCGTCGAGATGTTCGTCGGCGTCGGCGCGAGCCGCGTGCGCGATCTGTTCGAGCAGGGCAAGGCGCACGCGCCGTGCATCATCTTCATCGACGAGATCGACGCCGTCGGCCGACACCGCGGCGCCGGGCTGGGCGGCGGTCACGACGAGCGCGAGCAGACGCTGAACCAGCTCCTCGTCGAGATGGACGGCTTCGAGTCGAACGACGGCGTGATCCTGATCGCTGCGACGAACCGGCCGGACGTGCTCGATCCGGCGCTGCTGCGCCCGGGCCGCTTCGACCGCCAGATCGTCGTCGACGCGCCGGATCTGCGCGGGCGTGAGGGCATTCTCCGCGTCCACCTGCGCAACAAGCCGATCGCGCCGACGACGTCGACGTCACGTCGCTCGCGCGCGGCACACCCGGCATGGCCGGCGCCGACCTCGCGAACCTCGTCAACGAGGGCGCGTTGCTCGCGGCCCGTCGCGGCCACGACAAGATCTACATGAACGACTTCGAGGAGGCGAAGGACAAGGTGATGCTCGGCGCCGAGCGGAAGTCGCTCGTGATGAAGGAAGAGGAGCGCCGCCTGACCGCCTACCACGAGGCCGGCCACGCCGTCTGCGCGATGCAGGTCAAGGGGAACGACCCGCTGCACAAGGTCACGATCGTGCCGCGCGGGCGCGCGCTGGGCGTCGCCTTCACGCTGCCCGAGGACGACCGCGTGAGCGTGACGCGGGAGCAGATCGAGGCGCGCCTCGTCATGGCGTACGGCGGGCGCGTGGCCGAAGAGATCATCTTCGGGCGCGAGCGCGTGACCACCGGCGCGGCGAGCGACATTCAGCAGGCGACCGGCATCGCCCGCCGCTACGTCACGCAGTGGGGGCTGTCGGACGCGATCGGTCCGATCCTCGTCGGCGACACGGAGCACGAGGTCTTCCTCGGCCGCGAGCTCGGCAGCCGCCGCGAAGTCTCGGAGAGCACGGCGCAGCTCGTCGACACGGAGGTCAAGCGCGTGATCGACGGCGCCTACAACCGTGCGATGCGGGTGCTGACCGACAACATCACGCTGCTGCACGCGGTCGCCAACAACCTGCTCGAGCGCGAGACGCTGTCGCGCGCTCGACGTCGAGGCGCTGCGGCGCGGCGAGACGCTTCCGCCGCGGCCGCCCGCGGCGGGCCCGACGCCTGCCCCGGCGCCGACGCCGGTGTTCCAGCCGAAGCCGGCGACGCCGCCGTTCCTCGGCGGGCCGGAGATCGCCCCGGCCTGATCGCTGGACCGTGCACGAACGCGGGGCCGCTCGGACGATCGAGCGGCCCCGCTTTCGTTAGGCAGGTTACCGGGGCTCGGAGCGCCGTGTAGGTTCGCCGGGATGGAGCTGTTCGGGCAGATCGGGGCGCTCAGGGTCGGTTGGCGCGACGTCGTCGAGGTCGTCCTCGTCGCGTACGTGCTGTATCGGCTGTTGCTCCTGATCCGCGGCACGCGCGCCGTGCAGATCCTGAGCGGGATCGTCGTGTTGTGCGCCGGATACGGCGTGGCGTGGGCGGTCGGCCTGACGACGATCACCTACGTCCTGGAGGTCGTCTTCAAGTACGGCGGGTTCGCGCTGCTCATCCTCTTCCAGCCGGAGCTCCGCGCGGCACTCGCGCAGCTCGGCCAGGCGCGCGTGCCGACGCTGTTCCGTCGGCTCGAGGAAGGGGAGGTCGTCGACGAGATCACGGACGCCGTGGAGCGGTTGAGCCGCTCGAGCACCGGAGCGATCATCGTCGTGGAGCGCGACGTGCCGTTGGGCGACTACGTGGAGACGGGGACGCAGTTGAACGCGAAGGTCTCCGGCGACCTGCTGACGACGATCTTCACGCCCTACTCGCCGCTGCACGACGGGGCCGTCATCATCCGCGACGACGCGATGATCGGGGCGGGGTGCATCCTGCCGCTGTCGCAGGCGCCGATCGAGGACCGATCGTTAGGCACCCGGCACCGCGCCGCGCTCGGCCTCGCGGAAGAGACGGATGCGCTCGTCGTCGTCGTGAGCGAGGAGACGGGGACGATCTCGCTCGCGAACGGCGCGCGACTGACGCGCAATCTCACGCCGCAGCAGCTCCGGGATCTGCTCAGCGGGCGGCCGCCGCGCGTCACGACGGAGCAGCCCGTCATCGTCGCGGCGTGACGCGGCCCCGCGTCGCGGTCGCCGCGGGGCTCGCGCTGTTCGTCTTGTACGTCGGAACGGCGGCGCGCGACGTCACGTTCTGGGACGCCGGCGAGTTCCTCGCCGCCTTCCACACGCTGGGCATTCCCCATCCCCCGGGAACGCCGCTGTTCGTGCTGCTCGGCCGCGTGGCGACGCTCGCGCTCGCGCCGCTCGGACCGGTGCTGCCGGGGAGCCTGCTGTCCGCGGCGACGACGGCAGCCGCCGGTGCGCTGACGGCGTGGCTCGTGGAGCGATGGACCGCATCGGCGCCCGCGGCGTTCGCGGCCGCGATCGCCGCCGGGACGATGAGTACCGTCTGGCTCGACGCGACCGAGACCGAAGTCTACGCTCCGTCGCTCGCACTCTCGATCACGATGCTCGTCGCGGCCGAGCGGGCGTCGACCGACGACGTGCGCCCCGAGCGGTGGACGCGGCTGATCGCGCTGCTCTTCGGGCTGGCCGTGCCGCTCCACCTGAGCGCGCTGATCGCGGCGCCGCCGGTCGTTCTGCTCGCCGCGACGCGCGGCGGGCGACGCTTCGACGTCGCGCTCGCGCTGCGCCTGACGGGACTGGCCATCCTGGCGGCGGGCGTCGGCCGCATGTCGGTCGCGACGGTCGGGGTGGGTGCCCTGGTCGTCGTCGCCGCGGGCGCACACGAGCGGCGCTACGGTGAGAGCGCCGCGGAGTGTGCGCTGCTCGCGCTCGGTACGTCCGCGCTCCTCGTTCTGCTCGTTCGCGCGCGGATGGATCCGGCGCTCAACCAGGGCAATCCCGCGACGTGGACGGCGCTCGCCGACGTCGTCGCGCGTCGGCAGTACGCGGTCGCGCCGCTCTGGCCACGCCAGGCGCCGTGGTGGCTCCAGCTCGCGAACGTCGGCGAATGGGCCGACTGGCAGATCGCGCTCGGCCTGCACGGCGCCGTCGAACCGAGCCTGCGACGAACGCCGCTCACGCTCCTGTTCGTGTTGCTGGGCGGGGCAGGGCTCGCGTCGCTGGCGCGGTCGAAGCAGCGCGCACTCCTCGCCACGTCCGCGTTGCTGGTCGCGAGCACGATCGGGGTCGTCGCGTATCTCAACCTGAAGGCCGGCCCCTCGTTCGGGATCGGCGTGCTTCCCGCCGGCGCGATGCACGAGGCACGCGAGCGCGACTACTTCTTCGCCCTCGGCTTCTGGACGTGGGGCGCGCTCGCCGGGGTCGGTGCCGTGTACGCCGCGACGCGGCTGATGCGCCGACCCCGGATCGGGGTCGCCATCGCGGCGATTCCGGTCGCGACCAACTGGGGAGGGGTGACGCGCCTGCACGAGCCGGATGCGTCGCTGCCACGCGGACTCGCGACCGCGCTGCTCGCCACCGTGCCGTCGAACGGCGTCTACCTCGCGATCGGCGACAACGACAGCTACCCCGTGTGGTTCCTGCAGCGCGCGGAGGGCGCGCGCCCCGACGTGACGGCGGTGACCATTCCGCTGCTCGGCGCGCCCTGGTATCGGGGCGAACTCTCTCGCCGGCACGGATTGTTGCCGGATACCGCGTCGGCACGGTGGCTCGGGCTCGATGCGACGGTGAAGCTCATCGCACGCCGCGCAGCGGCGCGCGGTCGCGGCGTCGTCGTCTCCGCAGGCATCACCGACTCGAACCGCATCGTGCTCGGCGGCAGGTGGACGCGCGTCGGGACGGGGTGGTGGTGGGACGTCGACGCGCCCATGTACTCGTCGGCCGTCGATTCGGCGGCGACGCGAGCCGTCGCGCGGTCGATCGCGCCGCTGCTGCTCGCACCGGTGCGGCACGGTGGCGACGGCGTCGCGGAGTGGGCGCAGACGCTGCTGCGGTGTGCGAGTCCGGACGCGGTCGCTTCCCTTGATGCGCGCTGTAACTCCAAGTAAAATTGCACGTTATGCCATTTCCGGAGTTGCCCGACCGGCTCGCCGCCGTGCGCGACCGTGTCGAGCGGGCAGTCGGCCGGGGCGGGCACCGACAGGCGGTCACCATCGTCGCCGTCACGAAGACGCACGGACCCGATGCGGTGCAGGCGGCGTGGCAGGCCGGTCTGCACGACGTCGGGGAGAATCGCGTGCAGGAAGCCGTTCCGAAGATGAGCGCGGCGGCCGTTCCCGTTCGGTGGCACCTCATCGGGCACCTGCAGCGCAACAAGGTGCGAGCGACCGACGGCTTCGCGATGCTTCACTCGGTCGACAGTGCTCGCCTCGCCGACGCGGTGCACGCGCACGGCGTGGAGCGCGGCGCCGCGGTCGACGCGCTCGTCCAGGTCAACGTGAGCGGCGAGGGAACGAAGGGCGGCTTCACCCTCGGCGAGCTGCGCGCCGAGGCGGAGCGCATGGCGATGTTGCCCGGAATCTCGGTGCGTGGCGTGATGACGATGGCGCCGCTCGACGCGCCCGAGGAGGTGCTCCGGCGGGTCTTCGCCGGCGCGCGCGAGGCGAGGGACGTGCTGCGCGCGGTCGGACATCCGGCGACGGAGCTGTCGATGGGAATGTCGAACGACTTCGAGCTCGCCGTCGAGGAAGGTGCGACGATGGTCCGGCTCGGAACGATGTTCTTTGGCGCGCGCGATCGAGGCTGAGCAAGGCGATTCGATGAGTGACGAGACTTTCCGGCTGACGGCGCTCGACGTGCGCCGGTACGACTTCGGCACCGCGCTGCGCGGCTACGACAAGACGCGGGTGGATCAGTTCCGCGAGCAGGTCGCGTCGGAGCTGGAGCGACTGGCGCGCGTGAACCAGGAGCTCGAGCAGAAGGCGCGCAACTTCCACGAGCAGCTCCGCGCGTTCCGCGACCGCGACCGTGCGCTGAACGACGCGCTGATCTCCGCGCAGCAGCTGCGCGAGGACACGCGCGACGCGGCCGAGCGCGACGCCGATCTCGTGAAGCGTGAGGCGCAGGCGGAAGCCGAGCGCCTGGTGCGCGAGGCGCGCGAGGTCGCGCAGCGCGAGACCGAGCGGTTGCGTGGCGAGGCGCGCCGCATCGAGGACGAGATCGCGAACCTCGACCGCGCGCACCGCACGTACGTCGCGCAGCTGCGTCTCCAGGCCGAGCGGCAGCTCGCCGAAGTCGCCGCGTCGGAGGCGAACGCGCTGCCGCTCGTCGCGCGACGCGAGCGGCTCGGCGACGGAGCGGGAAGCGTCGGCACGTCGGGCTCGGAGCCGGCGGGCGAGTGAGCGACCGGTATCCATCGCTGCCGGCGGAGCTGTCCGCCGACGCGCTCGAGCGCGAGATCCTCGCGGGGTGGGAGCGTGACGGGCTGTTCGAGCGGTCGCTCGCGGCGCGCGCCGGCGCGCCCGACTTCGTGTTCTACGAGGGGCCGCCGACCGCGAACGGGCGCCCCGGCATCCACCACGTCTACGCGCGCACCATCAAGGATCTGTTCTGCCGCCACCGCGCGATGCAGGGCTTCCGCGTGCTGCGCAAGGCAGGGTGGGACACGCACGGCCTGCCCGTCGAGATCGAGGTCGAGAAAGCGTTAGGCATCAGCGGGAAGCAGGACATCGAGCGGCTCGGCGTCGCGGAGTTCAACCGGCTCTGCCGCGAGAGCGTGTTCAGGTACCGCAGCGAGTGGGAGCAGCTCTCGTCGCGCATCGGGGTACTGGCTGGACTACGCGAATCCGTACGTCACGTACACGAACGAGTACGTGGAGAGCGTGTGGTGGGCGCTCAAGACGCTGCACGAGAAGGGCCTGCTCTACCTCGGCCACAAGATCCTTCCGTACTGCTCGCGGTGCGGCACGGCGCTGTCGTCGCACGAAGTCGCGCAGGGATACGAGGAGGTCGAGGATCCGAGCGTGTACGTGGCGCTCGATCTGGAGGGGCGCGAGTGCAGGCGCGCGTCCGCCGTCGCATCCTCGTGTGGACGACGACGCCGTGGACGCTCGTGTCGAACACGGCGCTCGCCGTGCACCCCGAGCTGACGTACGTCGAGCTGCGCAAGAAGAACGTCACCGAGTGGACGATCGTGCTCGCCGAGGCGCGCGTCGCGGCGGTGCTGGGCGCGGACTGGGCGCGACGCGGTGGGACGTCGTCGGGTCAGATGCTGGGCGCGGAGCTCGCCGGCACGCGCTACCGTCGCCCGCTCGACTGGGTCGCGTACCCGGACGAGGGCGCGCACGAGATCATCGTCGCCGAAGACTTCGTGTCCGCGAGCGACGGCTCGGGTGTCGTGCACATGGCGCCGGCGTTCGGCGCGGACGACTACGCGGCGGGGCGCCGGCACGGGCTCGCGTTCATGCAGCCGGTGAACGCGCGCGGCGAGTTCGACGCGGACGTGCCGGTCGTCGGCGGGATGTTCGTCGAAGAAGGCGGACGCGCTGATCATCGAGGAGCTGCGCGAGCGCGACGTGCTGTGGAAGGCGGGGACGTTCCTGCACCAGTACCCGCACTGCTGGCGGTGCCGCACGCCGCTGCTCTACTACGCGCGCGAGTCGTGGTTCGTGCGCACCACGGCGTACCGCGACGAGATGCTCGCGCGCAACGCGGCGATCGACTGGCACCCGCCGGAGGTCGGCGCGGGTCGGTTCGGCGAGTGGCTCGAGAACAACATCGACTGGGCGATCTCGCGCGACCGCTACTGGGGAACGCCGCTGCCGGTGTGGGTCAACGACGCCGACCCGTCCGAGGTCGACGTGATCGGCAGCTACGCGGAGCTCGCGCAGCGCATCGGCCGCGACGCTGCCTCGACGACTTCGATCCGCACAAGCCGTTCATCGACGAGTACACGTGGCCGGCGCCGAGCGGCACGGGCACGATGCGGCGCGTGCCCGAGGTCATCGACACCTGGTTCGACTCGGGGTCGATGCCGTTCGCGCAGTGGCACTATCCGTTCGAGAATCGCGAGCAGACGGCGGCGCAGTTCCCCGCCGACTTCATCGCCGAGGGCGTCGACCAGACGCGCGGGTGGTTCTACTCGCTGCTCGCGATCGCGACGGGGCTCGGCGACGCGCTGCCGAACAACGGCGGCGTTCCGGCTTCGCCCTATCGCAGCGTCGTCGTCAACAACCAGGTCGTCGACGCGGCCGGGAAGAAGATGTCGAAGAGTCGCGGCAACGCGGTCGATCCGTGGGCCGTGATCGAGCGGCATGGCGTCGATGCCGTGCGGCTCTTCTTCGTCGGCGTCGGGCAGCTCGCGAACGTGCGTCGGTTCGACGAATCCGAGATCCGCGAGTTCGCGGGGCGCTTCCTCCTCACGCTCCGCAACGTCTACAGCTTCTTCGCGCTGTACGCGAACTTCGGCTGGGAGCCGAGCCGCGACGATCCGCCGGTCGACCGAGCGTCCGCTGCTCGACCGCTGGGTGCTGTCGCGCCTCGCGGCCGTCGAAGCCGACGCCGACGCGGCGCTCACGGCGTACGACGCGACGACGGCGGTGCGTCGCGTGCTCGAGTTCTTCGACGACGACGTGTCGAAGTGGTACGTGCGTCTCACGCGCGACCGCTTCTGGGACGACCTGTCGGCGCCGAGACGCGCGCGCGGCGTTCGCGACGCTGCACGAAGTGCTCGTCGTGACGACGCCGACTGCTCGCCCCGGTCGCGCCGTTCCTGCCGACTGGCTGCACCGCGCGCTCACCGGCGAATCGGTGCATCTCGCGCCGTACGCTCGCGGCGGACGCACGGCCGGCCACCGCGGCACACGACGTCGAGGCCGCGATGACCGCCGTGCAGCGCCTCGCGACGCTCGGCCGCGCGGCGCGCGAGAGCGTGCGATCGCCGGTGCGGCAGCCGCTCGCCGAGCTCGTCGCGGTGATTCCATACGCCGGGAGCGGGGCGACCGGCACGGTCGCGCGGCTCGTGCGTGAGCTCGAGCCGGTGCTCATGAGCGAGCTGAACGTGAAGCGCGTGCGATGGGCGGAGACGGGCGACGCGCTCGTCACGCTCGAGGCGAAAGCGAACTTCCGGCAGCTCGGCAAGCGGTTCGGCAAGTCGACGCCGCTCGCCGCGAAGGGCGCCGAGGCGCTCAGCTCGGACGCGCTGCACCGCTTCGAGCACGGCGACGCGGTCGCGATCAGCGTCGACGGCGTCGACCACGTGCTCGAGGCGGGCGACGTCACCGTCGTGCGGCGCGCCACGGGCGGGTACGTCGTGCAGGAGTCGGACGGCTATGTCGTGGCGCTCGACGCCGAGGTCACGCCGGAGCTGCGGGCGGAGGGGCTCGCTCGCGAGCTCATCAGTCGGGTACAGCGTATGCGCAAGGAGGCCGGGCTCGCCGTCAGCGACCGCATCACGTTGCTGATGGACGGTGATGCGGACGTGGCAGCGGCGGCGCGGGCGCACACCGAGTATGTCGCGCGCGAGACACTCGCGTCGTCCATACTCGTGGGAACCCGGCGGGGTACAACAGCTCCGTCCGATCATACGCTGACGCAGACGCTCGACTTCGACGGTCGCAGCCTCGTCGTCACACTCAGCAAGGACTCCTGATGCCGTCCAGCGCACCCTCCAAGAGCCCGGCGAAAAAGTCGAAGGGCTTGCCCAAGAAGCAGATCGCGCACTTCGAGAAGCGGCTGCACGAAGAGCGGCGTCGCGTGCTCAAGGAGCTCGGCCACCACGGCGACGCGTTCGGCGCGACATTCGCAGGAGTCGGACGGCGACCTGAGCTCGTACTCGTTCCACATGGCCGATCAGGGGACCGACGCCATGGAGCGGGAGAAGGCGTTCCTGTTCGCGAGCAAGGAAGGACGCTTTCTCTGGCACATCGACGAGGCGTTGCGGCGCCTGTACGGTCGCCCGAGACGTTCGGCAGTGTCACAGCTGCGGCAAGGAGATCGCGTTCGAGCGCCTCGACGCGCTTCCGCACGCGCGCTACTGCATCGATTGCAAGCAGCGCGAGGAAGACGGCGAAGAAGGCGGGCTGAGGCGACCGATGCTCCGGGCGCAGGAGGCGGACGAGCTCACGACGAACGGCGTCGTCTACTGGCCCGTCGCGATGGCGATCGTGCTGGCCGACGCCGCGACGAAGCAGATGGCGGAGTACGCCCTGCGGCCGGTCGGCATGCCGTATCCCGTCGTCGGCGACCATGTGCGCTTCACGCTGGTCTACAACCCCGGCGCGGCGTTCGGGCTGCACCTCGGCCCGCACTCGCGCTGGATCTTTCTGGCGCTGACCGGCGCGGTCGTCGCGGTCATCTGTGGCGGCTGTATCGTCAGACGCGCGATCGCGACAACGTCCGCACGCTCTCCTCGCGCTCGTGTCGCGGCGGCGCGGTCGGCAACGCGCTCGACCGACTGCGATCGCCGGACGGCGTGGTCGACTTCCTCGACGTCGGCACTGCGGCAACGCGGTGGCCCACGTTCAATCTTGCCGACGTGGCCGTGAGCGTCGGCGCCTTCTTGCTAGCGTGGGTGCTGTGGGGGGAAGACGCGTCGTGCAGCGATCCGCTCGATCCGCAGGGTCGTCGCACGATCGCCAGGCCGGCTCGCCGGCCGTGGCGATCGCGATCGTCGGGCACTCATCGTCGTGTTCGATCAGTGGACGAAGCACCTCGCGGTGCAGAACCTGGTGCCGCGACACATGCCGCACCCCGTCATCGGGGACGTCGTTCGCTTCACGCTGACGTACAATCCGGGCGCCGCGTTCGGGATGCACCTGGGTGCCGCGTCGCGGTGGGTGTTCACGGTGCTGACGCTGCTGATCCTCGGCTTCCTGCTCCGGCTCTACGGTGGCACGCCGCGCGCCGACGTGCCGCTCCGCCTCGCCGTGGCGACGGTGATCGGCGGCGCGATCGGCAACCTCGTCGACCGGCTGCGTTCGCCCCTGGGGGTCGTCGACTTCATCGACGTCGGGGTGGGCGACGTGCGCTTCTGGACGTTCAACGTCGCGGATACCGCCGTGAGCCTCGGCGCCATCTGCCTCGTCGTGCTGCTGTGGCGGCGCGACGCGCAGGCGATGCGCGCCGAGCAGAGCGTCGCCGAGCGCGCGGAGGCCGAGCCGGCACCGCCGTGAGCGCGCAGCCGTGAGCGCGGGTCGACACGAGTTCGTCGTCGCTGACACCGCCCGAGACGTCCGGCTCGACGTCGCCGTCGCGGCCCGGCTCGGCCTGTCGCGCAATCAGGCGGCGACGCTGATCGCCGCCGGGCGCGTCCTCGTC
Source organism: uncultured Gemmatimonadaceae bacterium (assembly GCA_963843845.1). GTDB lineage: Bacteria > Gemmatimonadota > Gemmatimonadetes > Gemmatimonadales > Gemmatimonadaceae > Gemmatirosa. The sequence continues at coordinate 1,796,935 of CAWJMB010000002.1, forward strand.
GACGGCGCGCACGAGAAGGCGGGGTTCAGACTCCGCGGCACCGAGCGGATCGTCGCCGACGTCCCGCCTCCGCCCGGGCGCGATGTGATCGGTGAGTCGATTCCGGTCGCCGTCGTCTACGAAGACGAGCATCTCGTCGTCGTCGACAAGGCGGCGGGCATGGTGGTCCATCCGGCCCCGGGCAACTGGTCGGGAACGCTCGTGAACGCGCTCGTCGGTCGCGGACAGGAGCTCGCCCCCGGGAGCGCCGACGAGCGACCCGGCCTCGTGCATCGCCTCGACAAGGATACGAGCGGCCTGCTCGTCGTCGCGAAGAGCGACCGCGCCCACCGCCTGTTGAGCGCCGCGATCGCCGAGCGCCGCATCACGCGGCGGTACGCGGCAGTGTGTTGGGGGCATCTCTCCGACGATCGCGTGACCGTCGACCGGCCGATCGGGCGCGACCCGCGCGACCGCAAGCGGATGGCGATCGTGCCGGCCGGCAAGGCGGCACGGACCGACTTCCTCCGCCTCGCACGCTTCGACGCCGGCGATCTCCTGCGCGCGCATCTCCACTCGGGACGGACGCATCAGATCCGCGTTCATCTCGCGAGCGTCGGACACCCGGTGCTCGGTGACGACACGTACGGAGGCGGAGGCGGGCGCCGGCTCGTCGCCCTGCCGCCGAAGCGGCACTTCCTCCATGCCGCGTGGCTGCGCTTTCGCCACCCGATCACGAGCGCGCCGCTCGATCTGCGCTCCCCGTTGCCTGACGATCTGCGCACGTCGCTCGTCCGAATGAGCGAGGACCCGGCGGCGTCGGACGACGCCGACCCGCTGACTCGCTACGGATTCTATGACGACGACGACGATCGCGGAGCCGGAGAGCACGCCGGAGCCATACGATGAGGACGACGCCGCCCACGTGATGCTCGCGCGCGTCGGCGTGACGCCGGTCGCGGTGCCGACGACGCAGCTGCGCGAGGTGATCCGCGCTCGCCCGGCGACACGCGTGCCGGGGACGCCCGGTTGGATTCGCGGGATCGTCGCCGTGCGCGGCGCGCTCGTCCCGGTCGCCGATCTCGCGTGGCGCGCGCACGCGCCAGTCTCGCTCGACGCGTCGCGCGACGGCGACGCCGTCTCCGCGCCGTGGCTCGCCCTCGTCGAGCACGACGGGCGCGCGGTAGCCATCGGCGTGACCGGCTTCGACGGCGTCTACCGTGTCGCCGCCGAGCTCCCGAGCGCCTCGCGCACGAGCGACACGTTGCCGCGGCGCGGGGCGGTGCGTCTTGCCACCGACGGAGTCGCCGAGTCCGGCGACGCGCGCGACGTCGACGTGCTCGACGTCGGCGCGCTCTTGGACCAGATCTTCGACGGAGAGTGACGCGTGGGCAAGTCCGTACTGATCTGCGACGATGCCATCTTCATGCGGACGATGGTGAGTGACATCCTGACGCAGGCCGGATTCGACGTGGTCGGCGAGGCGGAGACCGGTGTGCAGGCGGTCGAGCAGTACCGCGCGCTGCGCCCCGACTTCGTGACGATGGACATCGTGATGCCCGAGATGGGCGGCATCGACGCGGTCCGCGAGATCGTGAAGCACGACCCGAGCGCGCGCGTGCTGATGTGCAGCGCGATGGGGCAGCAGGCGCTCGTCGTCGAGGCGATCCAGGCGGGCGCACGCGACTTCGTCGTCAAGCCGTTCCAGCCGAGTCGCGTGCTCGAGGCGGTGTCGCGGATCCTCAACTGACGGCGGCCGCGCGCGCAGGATGACCTTCGCGATGCCGCTGGCCGTCCGTTAGGCAGGTGCTCACGACGACGACCGCGCGGTACACCGCGCTCTTCGCGAGCGAGTCGCGCGAGCTGCTGCGCGGCGCGTCGCGAGCGCTCGCGTCGCTCGCGACCGATGCGCCGCGCGGCCTCGCCGGACGGCGGTCGGACGAGCAGGCGATCGACGCGGTGTTCCGCGCCGTCCACTCGCTGAAGGGGATGGCCGCGACGCTCGCGTTCGACGCGGTCGAGGCGCTCGCTCACGCGCTCGAATCGGTGCTGCACCGGGCGCGCGATGGTGCACTCACGGTCACTGGCGACGTCGTCGAGCGGCTGGTCCATGCGGTCGACGCGCTCGAGCGCGCGGTCGACGCAGCGCTCGTGGGAAGCAGCGCGGACGTGCGCGACGACGTCGCCCGGCTCGACGCGCTCGCCACCGAGCGCGAGCCGTTCGTCCCGCGCCGCGACGCACCGGGCGGTCGCGTCGAGCACGCTGGCGTCGCACGCTCCGACTCCTTCCGTTCGGACGTCCTCGCCTCGGCGGTGGTGCCACGCGAGACGCACGTCCGCGTCGCACGCGAGCGGCTCGACGTGTTGTTGAACGTGAGCAGCGAGCTGACCGTGCTCGGGTCGCGTCTGGCGAACGCCGTCCAGGGTGCCGCGGACCCGCGGCTCGCCGCTGTCACGAACGACGTAGTGCGGCTGATCGCGACGCTGCACGATGAGGTGCGCGAGGCACGGACGGCGCCGGTGGGAGAGGTGTTCGACCGTCTGCCGCGTGTCGTCCGCGAGTCCGCGCGCGATGCGGGCAAGCGCGTGGAGCTGTCGATCGAAGGGAGCGACGTCACGCTCGACCGCGGCATGCTCGAGGAGCTGACCGACCCGCTCGTGCATCTGTTGCGCAACGCTGTCGACCATGGCGTCGAGCCGGCGAGCGTGCGCGTCGCCGCGGGCAAGGATGCGACCGGTCGCGTCACGATCCGCGCGGCGCGCGAACGAAACGCCGTGACGGTCGAGGTCCGCGACGACGGGGGCGGGATCGATCGCGCCCGCGTCGCGGCGCGCGCCGGGCTCGACGCCGCGCCGCTCGACGACTCGGCGCTCCTCGAGCTGATCGCGCGTCCCGGCTTCACGACCGCGTCGGTCGTCGGACGGCTGTCCGGGCGCGGCGTCGGCATCGACGCGGTGCGCGATCGCGTGCGTCGCCTCGGCGGGAGCTTCACGCTCGCGACGGAGCGGGGCCGGGGAAGCTGCTTCATGATCCGGCTCCCCCTCACGCTCGCCGTGACACGAGCGCTCGTCGTCCGCGTCGGGGGCGCCAGCTACGCCATCCCGATCACGCACGTCGTCGAGACGCTGTCGTGCGCGGACGCAGTCATGAACGAGTCGCTGACGTTGCTGCAGCACCGCGAGGCGGTGATCCCTGTCGTCCGACTCGTGCGAGCGCTGCGACAGGCGGCGCCGGACGAGGCTCCGGCCGACGACGACGCGGTGCCCGACGAAGCGGTCGTCGTCGACGGCCCGTCCGGTCGCGCGGCGATGCTCGTCGACGCGATCGACGGGCAGGAGGCGTTCCTGGTGAAGCCGCTCCCGCCGTTGCGCGGGGCGTTCAGAATCTTCGGAGGGGTGACGACACTCGTCGATGGTACGCCCGCGCTCGTGCTCGACGTGCCGGCACTGCTCTCTCACGGCCCCGCATGACGACGACACTCGATCCGGTCCGCTCGCTCTCGCCGCTCCAGCTCGACGCGCTCCGCGAAGTCGCGAACATGGGCGCCGGGCACGCCGCGACCGCGCTCTCGCAGATGACGGGCGGTCGCATCATGATCAGCGTGCCCCGGCTGCATGTCGCACCGTTAGGCGCGCTGACGCCGCCGTTCGCCGGCGAACGCGAGGCGGTCGCCGCGGTCACGCTCGACATGCTCGGTGACCTCACGGGGCGCACGATGCTGCTCTTCCCGAAGTCGACCGTGATGCGGCTTGCGGAGTTGATGCTGCGGAGGCCTGCCGGATCGTCCGTCGCGCTCGGCGAGCTGGAACGCTCCGCCGTGCGCGAGGCGGGGAACATCCTCAGCGGCGCGTACCTCAACGCGCTCGCCGACTTCATGGGCATGGTGTTGCTGCCGTCGCCGCCGCGTCTCGTCGTCGAGGCGTCGTCGTCGTTGCTCGCCGCCGGCGCGTTCGGCGCACAGGCGGCCGACTACGCGTTCGTGGTCGAGACGGAGTTTCTGCTGCACGACATCGCCGAGCAGTTGCACGGCTATTTCCTGCTGCTTCCGGACCCGGCGTCGCTCCACGCGATCCTGCGCGCCGTACGACTCGCCTGACGGCGCGGAGCTCGTGCGACGATGGGTCGGCTCGCACCGGCTGCGCCGTGGACCAGTAGCGCTGTCGCACGCATGACAGCGCAGGCGACCGACGCGCTCGACTCGCTCGTCCGGCGAACCGATCCGGCGGACCCCGGCGCGCAGAACAACCTCGGCGTCGCGCTGCTCGCGCGCGGCGATCGGGACCGCGCCGCCGCGGCGTTCTCGCGCGCGCTCGCGCTCGACCCGCGGATGACGCTCGCGCGCCGCAACCTCGACGCGGTCGACGGCCCGGCGCGGCGATCGCAGCGGATCGAGGCGCTGCGGGGCCGCCTTCGAGTCGACGCGGGGGACGTCGCCGCACGACGCGAGCTGGCCGAGCAGCTCGTCGACGCGGGCGACGTGCACGCCGCGCGGCGCGAGCTCGACGCGCTCGCGCGACGGGCGCCGGACGACCTGGCCACCTTCGTTCACGGCGCGCTGTGCGAGGAACGGCTCGGCGATCTCGACGCCGCGGAGGCGAGGCTGTGTGCCGCGCTCGCGCTCGGTCCCGATACGGTGGTGCCCCGCCTGCTGCTCGGCGAGCTGCACTACAAGCGCGGCCAGCCGGAACGTGCGATCGTCGTGCTCGATGAGGCATGCGCGCTGGCGCCGGATTTCGCCGAGGCCCACTACGCACGCGGATTCGTGCTCGGCGAGCTGGGGCGAATCGACGAAGCCCACGACGCCCGCGAACGCGCCGTCGCGCTCAACACGGCACTCGGCCGCTCGGCGACGAACCTCGTCGTCGCGCCGACCGGACAGGCGACGCGGGCGCCGGTCTCGGCGGATGACGTTCCAGGGCTCCACGAGCAGACACACCTCGCGCTCGGCGGGGCATTCCGCGCGAAGGGCCTCCTGCAGGAGAGCATCCGCGAGTATCGGCGCGCCGTGAGCGACGCTGCGTCTCGTGCGGTGGCGACCCGCGCGCTCGCGGAGCTGTATCTGCTGACCGGCGAGCTGGCCGCAGCGACCGCCCAGTGGGCGACGCTGACCGCGATGTGCGACGACGACGCGAGCGCATGGCACGGGTCCGCGGTCACCGCGCACCTGTGCGGCGATCTCGAGACGGCCGACGCGGCCTACGGTCGCGCCGCTCAGCGCGCGACGAGGGCGCCGCACGTGGCCGACGCCGCGGATGTGCCCGGCGCCGCGCCGCATGCGACGGCCCTCGTCGCGATCGCGAACGACCACGCCGTGCTCTGGGCGGCGCGCGGCGACGTCGCGGCGGCGGTCGAGCGGCTGCGAGCCGTCGTGAGCGATCACGCTCCGCCCAACGTGGTACGCCTGAACTACGCGCAGCTCCTCGCCGTGAGCGGTGACACGACCGGTGCGCTCGCGCAGTATCGTGCCGCCGTCGAGGGCGATCCGCGCGACGCGGACGCGTGGGCCGCGCTCGGGTCGTCGCTCGCGCGCCTCGGGCGCGGCGCGGAGGCGCGCGTGGCACTCTCGCGCGCGCTCGACGTCGACCCGGAGCGGGCCGACGTCCGCTACGAGCTCGGGTTCCTCGCGGAAGGAGCGGGCGAGCACGGGACCGCGCTGCGCCAGGCCGAATCGGGAATGGCGCGCAGCGCGTACGTCGAGCGGCGTGCGCTCCGTCTCGCGATCAGCCTCGGCGGCGCCGCACTCGACGAGCGGGTGTTCGCCGCCGTCGACGATCGCCCCTTCGCCGCGCAGGCGCTGAGCGACGCGACAATCGACGCGCTGTTAGGCGGTGCGCTCGCACCGGACCGATCGCTCGCTTCCGCGCGCGATGCGGGGGGTGTCGTCGATCGCTACGCGGTCGCGCGGGAGTTGCTGCGCGCGGGCATGCATCAACGCGCGATCGGCGTCGCGAGCGCCGCGCTCGCACAGGGTGCCGACCGCGTCGCCGGCCTCGTCCTGCTCGGCGATGCGTTCGCGTCGCAGGGATACTTCGGCGAGGCGCTGGAGCGCTACGCTGATGCACGGGCGGCGGATGGCACCTCGCGCGACGCCCGCGTCGGCGAACTGCGCATGCTTCGCGAGACCGGCCGTCGCGACGAGGCGCTCACCGCGGCCGAGGCGCTCGTCGCCGCGCTCGGCGAGGCAGCGTGTACGGCCGATGCTAGCGAGCTCGCGCTGTGCTCCCTCGCGCATGCCGATGCGGGCGATGAGGCGACCGCGCGCGGTCTGCTCCGCCGCGCGTGCGCGCTCGCGGCGCGCGCCGGCGACTGGGCGACGATAGGCGCCGGCTGGCGCGCACTCGGCGATCACCGTCGCGAGGCGGCGGCGTACGCGACGGCGTGTCGAACAGGAGACGCCGACGCATCGCTGCGGCTGGCGTGCGCGCGCGCCTGGCGCGCGGCAGGCTTCGACGACGAGGCGACGACCGTCCTCGCGGCGCTCGCGGCCGACGGGGACCCGTCGGCGCGACTCGAGCTCGCGGAGGTGCACACCGCGGCGGGGAATCCAGCGTCCGCGCGCAGCCTCCTCGCCGACCTCCTGAGTGGCGACCCGACACACGTCGACGCGCTCGCGGCGCTCGGCGCGCTGCTGTGCGACGAGCGGCGGTACGACGACGCGCGACGCGCGGTCGCTCGCGCGCTCCGCCTCGACCGGTCGCACGCGCTCGCCCTCGCGGTCGACGGCGATCTCCTCGCGAGCGCGGGGCGCGTCGAGCAGGCGCGAGGTCGCTGGCGCCAGGCCGTCGACCTCGAACCCGCGTCGATCGGTGGCGCGCGCGCCCGCACCGCACTCGCTCGCCAGGACGCCGCACGACGCGACGAGTGTCGCCAGGAGGCCGCATGACGGCGACGCGCGACAGCGCGGACGGTTCGAGCGCGCCGGACACGCTCATCGAAGGCTCGTTGCGGGACGTCCCGTTGGCGGATGTTCTGCAGTTGCTCGCCCGCGGCCGGCGAGACGTCGAGGTGAGGGTCGCGCACGGCACGTCGGCGGCGCGCGGCGTCGTGCTGTTGCGACGCGGCCGCGTCGTCGGCGCCGAGTTGCGCACGCCGTCGTGGACGGAGCGCGACGTCACGGCCGTCGCGATGGAGCTGCTCCGCTGGACGAGCGGCCGCGTTCATGCGCAGCCCGCGACGTGCGCCGAGACGGACGACGGCGCGGTGACGATGACCGTCGACGCACTGCTTCTCGACGCCGCGCACGCCGCCGACGAGTGGGCACGCCTCGGCGATCGAGTCACTGACGCCTCGGCCACGCCGACGCTGCGCGCGACGGCCGCACACGCCGCGATCGCATGGTCGCCGCTCGAGTGGCAGGTCGTCGCGTACGCCGACGGTGCACGCGACCTCCGCGGGATCGCCGGATGCGCGGGCGTTCACGTGCTCGACGTCGCGCGCGCGGTGTACCGGTTGATCGGCGACGGCGTGCTCGTCCTCGTGGGCCCGGCGTCGCCTGACGAGATCCCTGGACCGAACGGGGCGACCGTGCCGTGTGGCGGCGCTGCGTCGTCTGCTAGCTGACCGGAGACGCTCAGTGCCCCTCGTCAACTACGTCACGCGCGAGATCACCTGCAAGATCGTCTACTACGGGCCGGGACGGTCCGGGAAGACGACGAACTTGCGTTGCATTCACGGACAGCTCCCGGCGGATCGCGCAGGGCGCATGGTCTCGCTCGCGACCGAGGGGGACCGCACGCTGTTCTTCGACTTCCTCCCCGTCGACCTCGGCGTCGTCGCCGGGTTCGCGACGCGCTTCCAGCTGTACACCGTGCCCGGTCAGTCGTACTACGCGGCGACGCGGCGGCTCGTCCTCCAGGGCGCCGACGCCGTGGTGTTCGTCGCCGACAGCCGCCGCCGTCAGCTCGACGAGAACGTCGAGAGCTTCCAGGATCTGCACGAACACCTCGCTTCCTACGGCGTCGACCCGCGCGAGGTGCCGCTCGTGCTGCAATACAACAAGCAGGACCTGCCGCGCGAGATCGCCGCCGATCCGGCGGAGCTCGCGGAGCTGCTGAACTTCCGGGGCGTCCCCGAGTACGCGTCCGACGCATCTCGCGGCACCAACGTCTTCGAGACGATGCGCGCGGCGTGCGGTGCCGTGCTGCGCCGGCTGGCGAAGCCCGCGCAGGCCGCCTGACGATGTCGGCCGTGGCCGCGCTCGGCGCGCGAGACGTCGCCGTCGACTTCTCCGGGTTCGTCGACGAGATCGCGCGCGAGCTCACCGCGTCGGTCGCGACGTGGCGCGTGCGGATCGGCGAGGCGGCGGCCCACTGGAGCGCCGCCGGAATGGACGTGCGTGTGCTCGAGCGCGCGCTCCGCCTCGCGACGCCCCCCGACGTCGACGCGCTGCTCGCGACCTACGACTCCGCAGCCGCGCGCTGCCAGGCCCTCGCCGCTGCCGTCGCCGAGTCCGACGCGGCGCTCGCGCGACACCCGGCGTTCAGCGACCCGGCGCGCCTGGCGGAGGCCGAGGTGCTGGCGGCCCGCGCCGCGTCGTCGGCAGCGTCACCCGCGTCCATCGTCGACCCGGAGAGCTGGGTCGTCGAATGGCCGTACGTGGCCGACTTCCTGATCGACGAGTGGAGCTGAGGCGAGATGGCGATTCGCGGCACACTCGCCGAGGCGGGACTCGCCGAGGTCCTGCAGCTCCTCGCCCTTGGCCAGAAGCGTGGATGCCTGCATGCGGCGCGCGCGGACGACTGCGGCGTCGTGTACCTCGACGAAGGTCGCATTACGCATGCCTCGCTCGCCCGTCGTCCGAACGCGGCGGTCGACGAGGCGGTGTTCGAGCTGCTGACGTGGACGCGCGGCTCGTTCCGGTTCGAGCCCGACGTGCGGGCGGGCGACGCGACCGCGCTCGTCTCGCTCGACGTGCCGGGGCTGCTCATGGAGGGCGCGCGGCGGAGCGATGAGCAGGCGCGGATCGACACGCGCGTCGGTGGCGACGACAGCATCTACGCGTTCACCGAGCGCGCGCCGTGCACGCCGGCCGGCGCGCTCGACGTCGAGCGCGTGGCGTGGGGAGACGCCGTGCTCTCGGCGAGCGAGCGCACCGTGGCGGCCGCGATCGACGGTCGCCGCGACGTCGCCGCCATCGCGGACGCGACGGCGGTCGGGAACTTCGCGGTGCGGCGCACGCTGTTCGTCCTCGCGGAGCTGGGGCTGGTCGAAGCGGTAGGCACGTCGGTCCCGCGCACGGTCCGCGACGCGTCGCGTGTCCTCGAGCACCGCAACCTCGGTGTGGCGTTCTACCGCGCGGGGCTGCTCGACGAAGCGGCGCGAGAGTTCCGGCGCGTCCTCGCGCTCCTCCCCGGCGACGTTCACGCGCAGTATTTCGTCGGCGCGATCGCGCTGCGTGCCGGCGACGGTGCGACCGCGGTCCGCACGCTGACGGCGGCCGCGGCCGCGCCGGGCGCGCACGGCGCGGTCTTCCAAGCGCTCGCCGCCGCACACGCCGCCGCCGGCCACGTCGGCGCGGCCCACGCGGCGCTCGACGAGGCGGAGCGACGCGGGCTCGCCAGTCACCCGCGGCTCCGTGCGCTCCGCGCCTCGCTGCTGTTGCGGACCAACGATCTCGGCGGCGCGCGCGGCGCCCTCGGCGACGACGACGCTCGGCCGATGCCCGCTGTCTGGCACCATTACGCCGCGCTCGCCGCGGCCCGCCGCGGCGACCCGCGCGCCGCGGGCGGCGCGTTGATCGCCGCACACGGGGCCGCTCCGCGCGCCGCGCCGGTCCTCGCGAACCTCGCCGCGCTCGCCGTCCACACCGGCGCGCTCGACTCCGCGCTCGACTGGGCCGCGCGTGCGCTGGACGAGGACGCGTCGCTCGCCCCGGCGCACAAGACGGTCGGGGACGTCCACTACCGCGTCGGCCGACACCGCGATGCGGCGATGGCCTTCGAGCGGGCGCTCGCCCTCGCGCCGGCGCTCGGTGCGGAGAGCTGGCTCCGGCTCGGCAACGTGCGGCTGCGCGACGGGGATCGGCGAGCGGCGGTCGCCGCCTGGCGTCAGGCGGTCACGCTGCGCCCGGATCACGCCATCGCGCGGGCGAACCTCGAGAGCGTCGAGCGCGACGGCGCGGGTGCGCAGCCGCTATGATCGGGCATGCCGACTCGCCGACGCGAACCCATCTCCGCGTGACGCTGCCGTACGAGACCCCCGACCCCGAAGGGTTCGTGCGCCTGCTCGACAAGGTCACGCGCGAGCGCGGCTTCCGATGCGCGAGCTACAAGGAACGCTGCCTCCGCCGCCGCATCGCGGTCCGCATGCGCGCGAAGGCGGTGCACACGTTCGACGACTACGCGTCGGTGCTCGACGCCGACCCGAACGAGTACGACCGGCTGCTGGACGCGCTGACCATCAACGTCACCAAGCTGTTCCGCAACTGGGAGGCGTGGAGCGCGCTCGCCGAGCGGGCGATCCCCGCGCTCTGGACGTCGACGGGTGGCGCCGTTCGCGCGTGGAGCGCGGGCTCGTCGTCAGGCGAGGAGGCGTATTCGATCGCCGCACTGCTCCACCGCCACGCCGAACGCGTCGGCCAGCTCGAGCGGCTGTCGAGAGCGCATGTGTTGGGCACCGACATCGATCGCGCGGTGCTCGCGGCGGCGCGCGGGGGCGCCTACGCGGACGCCGCCTTCGCGGACACGCCGCCCGACCTCCGCGAGCGATACTTCACGTCCGGGTTTCCGGCGAGCGTCGTCGAAGACCTGCGGCCGATCGTCTCGTTCGAGCGTCGGGACCTCCTTCGTGAGCCGCCGCCGCCCGGGCGGTGGGATCTGATCGCGTGCCGCAACGTCGTGATCTACTTCGACCGCGAGACGCAGGACGCGCTGTTCCACCGCCTGCACGCGGCGCTCGTACCGGGCGGCGTGCTGTTCCTCGGGAAAGTCGAGACGCTGCTCGGCGAGCTGCGGCAGCTGTTCGAGCCGATCGATGCGCGCGAGCGGATCTTCCGCCGCGTCTGAGATGACGCGCGGCGCATGACCGAGCCCGCCACCCACCTCGCCTCCCGGATCGCGGAGCTCGAGGCGACGCTCGAGCGGCGCGTCGGCGAGCGCAGCGCGGCAGTCGGCGAGAACGAGCGCACGGCGCTGAAGCAGACGATCGTCGCGCTCATCCGCGATGCGGACGGCGAGGCGCAACGCGCGGTCGCGCTGCAGGCGGCGGCCCGCGCCCTCGCCGCCAAGTGGAAGCAGCTTCCGGCGTCGCCCGCCGCCGAGCCGCCGGCCGCGCCGGCGCCCCTCACCGAACGCGTCGATCACCTGGGCGCGTCGACGTTCGTGGCGAAAGGGTGGAGCGCGATCTCGCGCGGCGACTACGAGGCCGCGGAGCGATCGCTCGAGCAGGCGCTCCGACTCGCTCCGGAGGATCTCGAGGCGAGGACGCTCTGCGGGTGGGCGCTCATGGGGCAGGCACGCTACGACGACGCCCTCGTCGCGTTGAACGCGGTGCTCGCGCGCGCGCCGCAGCACGAACTGGCGCGCGCGAACGTCGGCTACGTCTGCCTGCGGAAAGGGATCTACGGTGAGGCGATCGAGCATCTCGCGACGGCCGCACGCGGGGCGGACCGCAAGGCGGTGTTGTACGCGACGCATTACCTCGGGCTCGTGTACCTGCACCGCGAGATGTTCGACGATGCGGCCGGATGCTTTCGCCGCGCGCTCGCGCTCGGCCCGAACCTCCACGAGGCGAGCTACGAGCTGGGGCGCGCGCTCTGGTTCGCCGGTGATCGCGACGGCGCGATCGCGACGTGGCGCGGCGCGGCGTCGTCGGGCAAGTTCAACGAATGGGCTCGGCGGTGTGGCGAACGGGACGAGGCGGCGATGCGTGGCGAGGGACCGCCCGCCGTGGGAGAGGGGCTGCGCCACGCATCCGTCTGAGCGGAGGCTGGGCGCGCCGCTGCCTGACGTCGCTCGCGGTCGCGGCGGCCCTCACCCACGCGCCGGGCATCGCTGCCGCGACCGCCGCCGCGCAGCCGCCCGAGCCGAGTGGGGCCGTGCGTCTCGACTCGGGGCGCTTCACGATCGTCGCGTATCCGAGCGACCGAACGCTCGCCCGAACGCTGCTGGTCGAGGCGGTGCGACGTGACACCTTTCCCGGCCTTCCGCGTCCGAGCGCGCACGTCCTCGTCGCGGTCGCGCCCGACGCAGCGCGGTTCCGCGCCTGGGTCGGCCCGCGGGCGCCCGAATGGGGCGCGGCGATCGCGTTCCCAGGGCTGAGCCGCATCGTGATGCAGGGGCGCGCCGCCGGCTCCGACGCCGGCGACCCGGTGCGCGTGCTTCGTCACGAGCTGGCGCACCTCGCGCTGCACGAGCACCTCGGCGACCTCCCGCCACGCTGGTTCGACGAAGGCTACGCGGGATACGCGGCCGGCGAGTGGGGGCGCGACGAGTCGCTGGCGACGAACGTCGCGCTGCTCGTGGGCGGCGTGCCGTCGCTCGACTCGCTCGAGTCGGGGTTCTACCGCGGCGCACTGACGGCCGAGCAGAGCTACGCCCTCGCGTACCGCGCGGTATCGGACCTCGCCTCGCTCGACGAGCGGCGGGGGCTGACGCTGTTCTTTCGGTACTGGCGCGAGACGCAGCGGTTCGACACCGCGGTGCGGAGCGCCTACGGCACGACCGCCGGCGCCTACGAACGGCTCTGGCAGGAGCGAACGCGCCGCCGCTATGGCGCGCTCGCCCTCGTGGCGAACTTCGGGCTGGCGTCGACGCTGTTCGCCGCCCTCTTCGCGCCGCTGTGGCTGACCCGGCGGCGCCGCACCCGCGAACGGCTGGAGGCGCTCCGGCGCGCGGACGCGGCTGCCGAGCGCGCCGAGCGAGAGAGCGCGCTCGCGCTCCTCGTCGGCACGCCCGATCCGGCCGCGGCGGATCGTGACTCGCGGCAACTGGATTAGCGATTGATTAAAGTCCCGACCGTCGCATCGCCTTCCGTTGACACGGTTTTCGTCTCTTCCTAGTGTAGGACCATGGCTTCGACCGTTGCCGGGACCCGCGCGCGTCCGTACCTCTGGTGGCTCGTCGCATTCGTCGTGCTGCTCGCGGGGTATGCAGACCTGTGGCGAGGAGGCACCACGCTCGCGCCGCTGTTGCTCGTGCTCGGGTACTGCGTGTTCGTTCCGCTCGCGATCTTGAAGTGAGCGTTCGCTGATCGTCGAACGCGCGGGCGAATAGCTCAGCCGGTTAGAGCACCTGTCTTACACACAGGGGGTCGGGGGTTCGAGCCCCTCTTCGCCCATGTCGCAGGACCGTTCACGGGGCCCACGCGGGACCCTCGCAGGATCCGAAGGGTAGGTTGGACGCGGTACGCAGTGACGGGCGTCGGAGCGTAGCAGTGGCCTCCGGCGCCCGTGTCGTTCGTCAGGGCTCGACCGGTGAAAAAACCCAGGTGGAACTGGCGACGTGGCACGCCCCTCGCCGGAACCCACCCACGCAACGCGGGGTACGGATGTTTAACGCTTTGGAGGTTACGACATTGAAGGCACGGTATTGCCAGGCGCTCCCGGCGGTCGTCGCCGGCCTCCTCGCGAGCGCCCCCTTCGCCCCGCTCGCCGCGCAGGTGTCGACGGTGCGTCCCCCCGATCCGAACGCCCCCCGACTCGTCGTCGAGGTGTTCCGGTCGGCAGAGAAGAATGCCGGTGTGCAGGCGTCGGACGCGCTGCGCACCCGGATCACGCAGGACGCCGGTGGCCGCAATCTGTACGTCCTTCCGAAGCAGGACATCACGAACAACCTCGAGGCGTCGGGATTCCCGACCACCGAGGCGCTGAACATGAACGACGCCCGCGCGCTCTCGCAGTTGCTGCGCGGCGACGTCTTTCTGACCGGCGACGTCGTGAAGGATGGGACGGGCTATCGCGTGACCGCGAACTACGTCCTCACGCGCGACGCCGCGCTCGTGCAGCCGCTCGGCACCTATACGGTCTCGAAGCCCGACGGTGCCGCGGGGCAGATCTCGAAGGAGTTCCAGGGCGCCCTGAAGGCGTTCACGGCGGAGCGCGATTGCGTCAACCGCGCACGCGAAGGGAAGTACGCCGAGGCGAAGGCGGCGGCGGCGAAGGGGATCGCCGCCTACCCGAACTCGACGCTCGCGCGCATCTGCCTCGTGAACGTGCTCGTGACCGAGAAGGCGGCGCCCGACTCGATCCTGGCGGTCTCGAACGAGATCCTGAAGATCTACCCGTCGAGCCGGCCCGCGCTGGCGGCGAGCTATGATGCCCTGCGCTCGTCGAACCGCGCGAACGAGGCGACCGACGTCCTCATCAAGCTGGTCGGCGCGGATCCGACGAACACGAAGCTGCTCGAGCAGGTGATCAACGAGTTCGCCGCGAACGGGCAGGCGGCCAAGGCGATTCCGTTCGTCGATCAGCTCGTGCGCGACAACTCGGGCGACCCGGGCTACCTGCTGCTCCAGTCGCGCGTGCACATCGCCGCGAAGGACTACAAGGGTGGCATCGCGGCCGGCGAGGAGTTGATCCGGACGGACACGGCGAGCGCGACGCCCGAGTTCTTCAGTCGGCTCGCGGCGGCCGCGCAAGTCGACAGCCAGCCGCAGAAGGCGGCGCAGCTGTACGCACAGGCCCTCGCGAAGTTCCCGACGAACGCGGCGCTGCTGACCGATTACGTGCAGGTCCTGCGCACGACGGGTCAGAATCAGCAGGCCCTCGACATCGTGAGCCGCGCGATCGCCGCCGACCCGAAGCGGGGCACGCTCTACACGCAGCGCGCGCTCATCCTGAACGACCTCGCGCAACCCGACAGCGCGGTCGCGTCGCTGCAGCAGGCGCTCGCGGCTGGCGATAGTGCCGCCAACGTCGCGCAGTATGCCGGTGTCATCGGCCAGACGCTGTATCGCGCGGCCGTCGCCTCGAAGGCCGGAGCGGACTACGAGAAGGCGATCAGCGTGCTCGATTTCTCGGTGAAGACGAGCGCCAACACCGACGTGCAGTTCCTGCTCGGCGCCGCGCAGTATCAGTACGGCAGCCAGCTCGCGCAGCAGACGCAGCCGCTGGTTCGCGGCAGCGCGGCGGAGAAGGCCCAGGCGTGCACCATGGCGAAGACCGCGCAGGAGCAGTTCACGAACGCGCAGATCAACGTCCCCGCCGGCGGGCGCTCGAACCCGACGACGGCCCAGCAGATCCTCGGTGCGCTGCCGCAGCTCTCGGGCTACGTCGACCAGGTCGCCAAGGCTCTCTGCAAGTGACCTGACCGATCGGTCCGAACGAGGGCTCGGTGCTACGCACCGAGCCCTTTTTCGTTGCCCCGATGCTTGCTCGCAGCCACGCTTGACGCTCTCCAAAAACCGCCGCTAGGTTGCTCCGTCCGATGTCCGAACGTGCTCGATGGGACAGCGCGTACCACGCGCCAGTGATGGCCGCGGACATCGTGCGACTCCTGCGCGAGGCTCCCACGTCGCACGCCGGTCGCCCCGCGCTCGCGCTCGACGGTACGCTGGGCGGCGGCGGTCACACGCTCGCGCTGCTCGAGGCCGGATTCCAGGTCGTCGGCCTCGACCGTGACCCGGACGCTGTCGCCGCCGCGAGCGAGCGGCTGCACTCCTACCTCTCCCCGGGGCGCTTTCACCCGCTCCTCGCCAACTACGCCGACGTCGACACCCTCGACGAGGTCGCCTCCGTGCGCTTCGACGCGATCGTGCTCGACCTCGGCATCTCGTCGCATCAGATCGACGCGCTGACGCGCGGCTTCACCTTTCGCGAAGGCGCCCCGCTGGACATGCGCATGGGATCGGATACTCTCGCCGACGCAGCGACGCTGCTGAACGACAGCGACGAGCGAGAGCTCGCGCGTGTCTTCCGCGAGTACGGCGACGAGCCGCACGCGGCGCGCCTGGCGCGTGAAGTCGCGCGCCGCCGCTCCACGCGCCCGTTCACGACGAGCGACGATCTCGTCGGCGCGATCCGGGCCGCGCTCGGGCCGCGCAGCGGCGCGGGCGACTTCGCGCGACTGTTCCAGGCGGTGCGCATCGCCGTCAACGACGAGCTGGCGGGTCTCGCGCGCGCGCTTCCGGCGCTGCGTGATCGACTCGCGCCGGGCGGGCGGATCGCGGTCCTGGCATACCACAGCGGCGAAGACCGGCTGGTGAAGCACGCGTTCCGCGCGTGGAGCGCGCACTGCGTCTGCCCGCCGCGCCATCCGCTCTGCACGTGCGGCCACGTCGCGCTCGGCGAGACGATCACGCGCCGCGCCCTCGGGCCGTCGGCCGACGAGCAAGCACACAACGTTCGCGCGCGCAGCGCGAAGCTGCGCGTGTGGCAGCG
The DNA here is from genome assembly GCA_963843845.1 of uncultured Gemmatimonadaceae bacterium. Lineage (GTDB taxonomy): Bacteria > Gemmatimonadota > Gemmatimonadetes > Gemmatimonadales > Gemmatimonadaceae > Gemmatirosa. Next base: position 1,813,230 of record CAWJMB010000002.1, read on the forward strand.
CGCCGCGGCACTGCCGCCCGCCGGAGTCGCGGCGTGAGCCCGCGTTCGCGCGCGTCGCGCGCGCAGCGTCGCGGGCGCGGCTGGCGCGTCGTCGGGCTCGCCCTCGTCGCGTTCGTGCTCGTCGCGGCAGGCGTCGTGTGGCGCCGCAGTCGCGGCATCGCGCAGGCGCGCGAATTGACCGTGCTCGCCCGCCGACGCGATCAGCTCGTCGCCGAGCGTGCGGCGCTGCGCAGCGCGGTGCGGATCGCGGCCAGCCGCCCACGCATCGTCGCCGCTGCGGAAGGACGGCTCGGCATGCGTGTCCCGGCGGACACGCAGGTCGTTCTCATCGCGCGCCGCGTCCCGGCGCCGAACCGGTAGAGCCAGGAACCGTCGTGCCCATCGACCGCTCCACCGTCGTGCACGGTGCGCTCGTCCTCTTCTCCGCGGCCATCGTCGCCAAGGCGGGGCAGGTCCAGATCGCGCAGCGCGATCAGTGGCGTGCGCGCGCCCAGCAGATGCACTTCGCGGACGCGTCGCTCCCGGCGCCGCGCGGCACCATCACGGACGCGTCCGGCCGCGTGCTCGCCGAGAGCCGCGAGCTGGTGCGGTTCAACGTCGCGCCTGGCGAGGTACGCGATCGGAAGGCGTTGGGCCGGCAGCTCGCGAGGCACGGCGTGCGCCCCGAGCTGGTGCGGCGCGCGACCGACAGCACGCGCAAGTGGGTCGAGATCCCGAACGTCTTTCTTCCCGTCGACGTCGACTCGATCCGATCGATGCGCGGCGTCCACGCGGTGCCGGTCGTGCAGCGCGTCTTCTCCGGCAGCCAGGGGATGCAGAACGTCGTCGGCCGCGTCGACGCGACCGGCGTCGCGGTCGACGGGATCGAGCTCGCCCTCGACTCCGTGCTGCGCGGCGTCCGCGGCACCTCGACGCTCGTGCGCTACGGCCGCGCCGGCGCGCTCGAATCGCCGTTCGCGCGGAGCCGTGCGGCGCGGTCGGGGCACGCGGTCACGCTCACCGTCAACGCGGCGCTGCAGGACATCTGCGAGCGCGCCCTCGGCGACGCGATGACGCGGCTCGGCGCGACGGGTGGCGACATCGTCGTGCTCGACCCGCACCGCGGTGAAGTGCTCGCGCTCGCGAGCTATCGGTCGGACAAGCGCACGACCGCGGCGACGTCGCTCAGCGAGCCGTTCGAGCCGGGGTCGACGATGAAGCCGCTCGTCGCGGCCCGGCTGCTCGACATCGGGCGCGCGAAGCCAGACGAGGTGGTGAACACGGAGAACGGCGAGTATCTGATCAACAAGCGCGTCATCCACGACGACGAGCCGGCGAAGTCGCTGTCGATGCGAGACGTCATCCGCGTGTCGAGCAACATCGGCATCGTGAAGTTCGCGCAGCGCCTCACCCCGCGCGAGCAGTACGAGCTGTTGCGCGACGCCGGCTTCGGCACGCCGACCGGCGTTCCGTATCCCGCGGAGGCGGGCGGGCTGGTGCGCACGCCGGCCCGGTGGACGCCCCAGTCGTCGGCGTCGCTCGCCATGGGCTACGAGACGTCGGTGACGCCGTTGCAGCTCGCGACGGCGTACGCGGCGATCGCGAATGGCGGACGGCTTCTCGCGCCGGCGCTCGTGCGCGAGCTGCGCGACGCGGACGGCGCGCTCGTCTGGCGGCATGAGCCGCGCATCGTCCGGCGCCTGATGTCCGAGCGGACGGCGGCGACGATGCGCGAGATGCTGAAGGCGGTCGTCGACAGCGGCACCTCGACGATGGCGAACCTCGCGAGCTTCACGCTCGTCGGCAAATCGGGAACGGCGCGGCGTGTCGAGCGCGGCGTCGGCTACGCCGCGGGACACTACAATGCGGTGTTCGCCGGGATCTTCCCGATGGAGTCGCCGCAGTTCGTGATCGTCGTGAAGATCGAGAACCCGCAGGGCGACGTGTACTTCGGCGGCAAGACGGCGGGTCCGGTGACGAAGGCCGTGATCGAGGCGGCCGTCGCCGCGCGCGACGCGGCGCTCGACCGCGCCTCGCTCGCCACGCGCGTGCTGCCGCGGGCGCTCGAGGCGTACACGCCGAAGCCGTCGGCGCGCGACACCCTCGTCGCAGCCGCGACGGTCGTCGAGGCGCCCGCCGACTTGCAGCGCGAGGTCGTGCCGGCGGAGTCGGCGTCGACGGCGTCGCGCGGTGTGCGCTACGTCGTCGATCTCCCGGCGCCGGTCGCTGGTCGCGCCCCGGCGGCGCCGTCACGCGCGGTGCCGGCCGTGCAGGGACTTCCGCTGCGCGACGCCGTGTTCGCGCTTCACCGCGCCGGCTTCCGCGTGCGGCTGAGCGGCGCAGGGGCGCCGGGTCTCACGCAGCCAGCCGCGGGCGCCGTGCTCCCGGCCGGAGCCCCGGTCACGCTCTTCCACGCGCCGTGATGATCGCGCTCGACGCCATCCGCCGCGCGCTCGACGAGCGTGGACTGCTCGTCGACACGCGCGGCGCCGTCCCGGACGCGGTGGAGTCCGTCACCGACGACAGCCGGGACGTGCGCCACGGCGCGCTGTTCATCGCCGTCCGCGGCTCGACGAGCGACGGGCACGCCTACCTCGCGCAGGCGGCGGAACGCGGCGCGGCCGCGGCGATCGTCGAAGATCCGACGGCCACGTCGCTTCCGGCGCTCGTCGTCCGCGACGGCCGCCGCGCGGCCGCGATCGCGGCGGCGACGGCGTTCGGCACTCCGGCCGATCGCCTCACGCTCGTCGGCGTCACCGGCACGAACGGCAAGACGACGACGGTCGGTCTGCTGCGTCACCTGCTCGACGACGAGTCACGGCGCGCCGCGTCGATCGGAACGTTGGGCGTGCTGCTCGGCAGCGCGGGCGACGAGGTGCCGGGCGGAGCGGGGCTCACGACGCCGGGGCCGGTCGAGCTGCAGCGCGTGCTCCGCGCGCTCGTCGACCGCGGCGTGCGGACGGTCGCGATGGAGGTGTCGTCGCACGCGCTCGAGCAGCGGCGTGTCGAAGGGGTGCAGTTCGCCGCGGGCGTGTTCACGAACCTCACGCGCGACCATCTCGATTATCACGGGTCCATGGACGCGTACCGCGCCGCGAAGCTGCGCCTCGTCGAGTGCCTGACGGCCGACGGCGCCGCGGTCGTCAACGTCGACGATCCGGCGTGGCGCGACATGCCGCGCGCGGCCCGCACCGTCACGTTCTCCGGCACCGGCGCAGAGGCGGATGTGCGGCTCGTCGACGTGGTCCACGACGCGAGCGGAAGTAGTGGCTCGCTCGTCGCGGGCGGAGCGACGGCGGCGGTTCGCCTGCCGCTCATCGGTGACTTCAACGTCGCGAACGTCGCCGGCGCGGCGGCCGCCGCCATCGCGTTAGGCATGACGGTCGCCGACGTCGCGGCGCGCGTCGCGACGATCCCGCAGGTGCCCGGCCGACTCGAAGTGGTGCACCAGCGCCCGACGGTGTTGCGCGACTACGCCCACACGCCAGACGCCCTCGTGCGCGCGCTCGCGGCGGTCCGTCCATCCGCGCGCGGTCGACTGATCGTCGTCTTCGGCGCGGGCGGCGACCGCGACCCGGGTAAGCGCCCCGAGATGGGCCGCGCTGCCGAGGAGGGCGCGGACGTCGCGATCGTGACGAGCGACAACCCGCGGACCGAGGACCCGGAGCGCATTCTCGACGACATCGAGCGCGGCATGACTCGGCCGCACGAGCGCGTGGTCGATCGACGCGACGCCATCGCGCGCGCGCTCGCTCTCGCCGAGCCGGATGACGTGGTCGTGCTCGCCGGCAAGGGACACGAGACGTATCAGATCCGCGGTACGACGAAATACCCCTTCGACGAACGGGCGATCGTCGCGGAGCTGGCGGCGGCACGAGCGGTGGCGACCGACGGGCCGCGCGTGGGCGGGGCATGAGTACCGCGCCGCCGGCCACCGCCACGCACGACTTCTGGACGCTGAGCCGCGTCGCCGCCGCGCTGGACGACGTCTCGCTCGGCGCCATCCCGCGCGGCGAGCGCGTGATCCGCGGCGTGTCCACGGATACGCGTGCCGTCGCGCCGGGCGACCTGTTCGTCGCGCTCCGCGGCGAGCGATTCGACGCGCACGACTTCCTCGCCACCGCCGTCGAGCGCGGCGCCGCGGCGCTCGTCGTCGAGGACGGGCGCCGAGCCGCGGGGCTCGGGCTTCCGGTCTACGAGGTCACCGACACGCTCGTCGCGCTCGGGCGGCTCGGGCGCTGCTGGCGGCGAGCATGGGGGCGCAGCGTCGTCGCGATCGCGGGATCGAACGGCAAGACGAGCACGAAGGAGTTGCTGCGCGCGGCGCTCGCCGGATCGCTCGAGGTCTCCGCGACGTTGGGCAACCTGAACAACCTGATCGGCGTGCCGCTCACGTTGCTCGCGATCCCGCCGTCGGCGGACGTCGCGGTCGTGGAGATGGGGACGAACACGCCGGGGGAGATCGCGACGCTGCGCGCGATCGTCGAGCCCGACGTGGTCGTCATGACGTCGATCGGCGAGGAGCACCTCGAGGGGCTCGGCGACCTCGCCGGGGTGCTGCGCGAGGAGAGCGACGCCTTCGATGGCGTCGCGCTGGCGATCGTGCCGGCGGACCAGCCGGAGATCGCTGCGGCGGCGCGCGGACGCGCCGCGCGCGTCGTCGAGGTCGGGCTGGACGCCGGCGACGTCACCGCCGACGCGTGGTCGATCGCGCCGGACGGTCGCGGCACGCTCTCCTTCGATGGCGTCGCCATCCGTCCGCCACTCCGCGGGGCGCACAACCTCCGCAACGCGATGCTCGCCCTCGCCGCCGCGCAGGCGCTCGGCGTTGCAGCTGACGCGGCGGGAGGCGGGATCGCGGGGATGCCGCAGCCGTCGATGCGATCGGCGTGGTCGGCGTTAGGCACGGCGACCCTCATCAACGACGCCTACAACGCGAACCCCGGCAGCACGCGTGCGGCGATCGACCTCCTGACGACGGCGGGCGGAGGGCGGCAGCGCGTCGCGGTCCTGGGGACGATGCGCGAGCTCGGCGCGCACGGCGACCGCCTGCACGACGAGATGGCCCGCCGCGCGCTCGACGCGGGCATCGAGGTGGTCGCCGGCATCGGCGACTTCGGTCCCGCGCTCGCCCGCGTCGCGCCGGACGACCCACGGATCGTCGTCGCGGCGGATGCCGATGCACTGTGGCCACTGCTCGCACCGCGGCTCGCTCGCGACGCGGTCATCCTGCTCAAGGCGTCGCGCGGCGTCGCCCTCGAGCGGATCGTCCCGGCGCTCGACGCGTGGGCCGCCGACGCCGCACGCGGTCGGTAGATTCACCGGCTTCGACGATACCGACCAGACACCGCCACGTGCTCCACTTCTTCTTGCAGCCGTTCGCGCGCAGCGTGAAGCTGTTCAACCTCCTGAACTACATCACGTTCCGGTCGGCCGCGGCGTTCGTCACCGCCCTGCTCGTCACGTGGATCGCCGGGCCGATCATCATCCGCCGGCTGCGCGCGCTCGCGGTGAACCAGGTCGTGCGGGAAGGCACGCCCGACACGCACGCCGGGAAGGGAACGACGCCGACGATGGGCGGCATCATCATCCTGCTGGCGACGTTCGTGCCCCTGCTGCTCTGGGGGCGCTTCACGTGGCACCGAGGAGGGCAATACCTCGTCATCGCGATGAGCCTGATGGCGTGGATGGGCGCCATCGGCTTCCTCGACGACTACTTGAAGCTTCGACAGAAGCGACTCGGCGTGAAGAACGAAGGGCTCGTCGAGCGCTACAAGCTGGCCGGCCAGCTCACGGCGGGACTCGCGTTGGGCCTCTACGTCTGGCTCGCGCCCCTCTCGACGCTTCCGGGCGCCTCCACGACGCTGCCGTTCTTCAAGTACACACTGCTCGTGCCGAGCACCGCGGCACTCACCTTCCTGTTCCTCGGCTTCGTGACGTTCGTCATCACGGGGACGAGCAACGCCGTCAACATCACCGACGGCCTCGACGGACTCGCCTCCGGCCTCATGGGAATCGCCGCGGCGACGTTCGGCCTCTTCGCCTACCTGTTCGGCCGCATCGACACCAGCGCGTACCTGCAGGTGTTCTACCTGCGCGGCGCCGGCGAGCTCACGGTGTTCTGTGCGGCGATCGTCGGCGCGTGTATCGGCTTCCTCTGGTACAACACGTTTCCGGCGCAGGTGTTCATGGGCGACACCGGCGCGCTCGCGTTGGGCGGTGCGCTCGGCGCGGTCGCCGTGCTGCTCAAGAGCGAGTTCCTGCTCCTCATCATCGGCGGCGTGTTCGTCGCCGAGATGATCTCGGTGATCCTGCAGCGCACGGTCTTCAAGTACCGTCGCAAGCGTCACGGGCGCGAGTACGCCGAGACACATCGGGTGTTCAGAAAGGCGCCGCTGCATCACCACTTCGAGGTGTCGGGGTGGCCGGAGACGCAGGTCGTCGTGCGCTTCTGGCTCATCGGGATCCTCTGCGCGATCGTCGCGCTCAGCACGTTGAAACTGCGCTGACACATGCGGAGCGGCTTTTTCCACGGACGCGCCCCGGGCGAGGTGGCGGTGATCGGGCTCGGTCGGAGTGGGCGGTCGGTCGCCGAGCTGCTCGCGCGTGACGGCCACCGCGTCTACGCTTCGGACGCAGGCGGCTCGGCCGCCGTGCACGATGCGGCGGCCGCGTTGGGCGCGCTCGGCGTCGCGGTCGACGTCGGTTCGCACGATCTCGCGCGTGTCGCACGGGCGGCGCTCGTCGTCGCGAGTCCGGGCGTGCCCCCGAGCGCGCCGCCGATCGTGGCCGCGAGCGACGCGCACGTCTCCGTCGTGGGCGAGATCGAGGTGGCGCTCGACTACCTCCCCGCCTTGCAGACGATCGCCGTCACCGGCACGAACGGAAAGACGACGACGACGGCGCTCATCGGCCACCTGCTGCGCTCGTTGGGCCACGACGCGGTCGATGCCGGCAACATCGGCACGCCGCTCGCCGAGCTGGCGCTTCGTGACGCGCCCCCCGCGTGGGCCGCGCTCGAGCTGTCATCGTTTCAGCTGCACGACACGCCGAGCGTCCGGCCGACGGTCGGGGTCGTGACGAATCTGAGCCCCGACCACCTCGACCGCTACGCGTCGATCGATGCGTACTACGCCGACAAGGCGCTGCTGTTCGCCAACGCGACCGCCGCGTCGCGTTGGGTGCTGAACGCCGACGACCCCGACGTGTTCGGACTCTTCCGCCGCATTCCCGGCGCGCCGCCCACGTTGCCGGGCACGACGTTCGGGTTCAGCACCGCGACGACCGCGGCCTCGGCCTACTACGATCGTGTGGCGAACACGCTCGTGCTGCTCGAGGAGCCGCTGCTGGCGCGCGACGAGTTCGCGCTGCTGGGCGATCACAACGTCGCGAACGCGCTCGCCGCGTCGCTCGCGGTGGCCGTCGCTCGTCCCGAGCACGCCACCGCCGCGGCGAGGACGCGCATCGCCGACGGGTTGCGGTCGTTCGGCGCGCTGTCGCACCGCATGGAACCCGTCGGCACGTACAGCGGCGTCGAGTGGATCAACGACTCGAAGGCGACCAATGTCGCGTCGACGCGCGTCGCGCTCGCGGGGATGCGGCGGCCGTACGTGCTGCTGCTGGGCGGCCGTCACAAGGGCGAGCCGTACACCGCGCTCGCCGAGCCGTTCGCCGCCTTCGGCACGACCGTACTCGCCTACGGCGAGGCCGCGTCGATCATCCAGGAGGATCTCGGAGCGCTCGTTCGCGTCGAACGGATGGGCTCCTCGTTCGAGGACGTCATGCGTCGTGCGCGCGCAGCTCGCACCGTCCGGCGGCGCCGTACTGCTCTCGCCCGCGTGCTCGAGCTTCGACATGTTCGACAACTACGCGGAGCGCGGGGCCGAGTTCCGGCGCCTCGCCGCCGTCGTCTCGCAGGACGCGCAGGAGATGTCTCGATGAGTGCAGCCGCCCGTCCGCAGCTCGACTCCGCCGCGTTGGGCAAGTACGACCGCCGCGCCGAAGTCCGCCCCGCGATCGCCGAGGTCCGCGAACGGTGGCGCATGCACGGGGCGGCGCGTGCGATGATCCTCGTGACGGCAGTGCTGCTCGCGTTCGGACTCGCGACGCTCTACAGCGCGAGCGCGATCGTCGCAGTGCAGGAGGGGAAGGCCGGCGCGTACTACCTGCTGAAGCAGCTCAGCGGCGCTGCGGTCGGCGTGGTCGTGTTCGCGATCGCCGCGAAAGTGGATGCGGAGCGCTGGCGGCGGTGGGCGTGGCCGCTCATGGCGGGTGCACTCGCGTTGATGCTGCTCACGGTACTCCCCTTCACCGAGCGCATCGCGCCGCGCATCCACGGGTCGCGCCGCTTTCTGTTGGGCGGATCGATCCAGCCGTCCGAGCTGGCGAAGTTCGCGGTCATCGTCTGGACGTCGATGTTGCTCGTGAAGAAGCAGGCGGACGGCACCCTGTCCCGGTTGTCGAAAGGGTTGCTGCCCTTCCTCGTCGTCGTCGGCTCGCTCGCCGTCCTCGCCGCACTCGAGCCGGACCTGTCGATCGCGATGACGTTCCTGCTCATCATGTCGATCATCCTGTTCGCCGGCGGCGTGCGCATCGGCCACTTCATCGCGCTCGGGCGTGATGGCGATCCCGGTGTTGTGGCGGAAAGCCGAGGACTTGCAGTACGTCATGCTGCGGCTGAGCAGCTTCTTCGACCCGGGGAAGCAGGCGACGGCCGACGTCAGCTTCCAGCTCAAGCAGTCGCTCGTCGCGGTGGGGTCGGGGGGCGTGTTCGGCGCCGGATTCGGGAAGGGGATGCAGCAGTACGGCTACCTCCCGTTTCCCTACTCCGACTTCATCGGCAGCAACATCGGCGAGGAGTGGGGCTTCGTCGGGCTCACCCTCCTCACGACCGCCTACGCGACCTACTGCTGGCTCGGCTTCCGGATCGCGCGCCAGGCGCGGACGCCGTTCCTGCGATACGTCGCGGTCGGGCTCACGACGACGATGGTGCTGACGGCGTACCTGCACATCGGCGTCGTCATCGGTCTGCTGCCGACGACGGGGCTCACGCTCCCGTTCATCTCGTACGGACGGTCGAATCTCGTGCTCTCGATGCTCATGACGGGCGTGCTCGTCAACATCGGCAGCGAGCGGCAGCGCGTCGTCGGTGAGCACGCGACCGACCCGTTCGCCTGACGGATCGCGAACGTGCGCATCTGGGTCACGGGGGGCGGCACCGGTGGACACCTCTACCCCGGCCTCGCGATCGCTCGCGCGATCGTGCGCGCGGACCCGCGCGTGCGGCCGTACTTCGTCGGCGCGCGGCGCGGGATCGAGCGCGACGTGCTGCCGACGACCGAGTTCCCGCACACGTTGCTCGACCTGCACCCGCTGTATCGCGCGCGCCCGTGGGAGAACTGGCGCACGCTGCGCGGCGCGGCCGGCGCGTGGCGCGCGTTAGGCACCGTCTACGAGGCCGAGCCACCTGCGGCGGTGATCGGGACGGGAGGATACGCCGCCGGCCTGGCGCTGGCGTTCGGCGTCGCGCGCGGCGTGCCGATCATGTTGAACGAGGCGGACAGTCACCCCGGGCTCACGACGCGCGCATTCGCCCGGGTCGCGGCCGAGGTGTTCCTCGGCTTTCCGGAGGCCGCACGGCGGCTCGCCCCCGGGCGTGCGACACGGGTCGAGGCGTTCGGCAACCCCATCGAGCCACCGCCGCCGGTGCGTCCCGATCCCGCCGCCGCGCGTGCGGCGTGGGGGTTCCCCGCCGACGCGTTCGTCGTGCTGGTCGTCGGCGGAAGCCAGGGTGCGAGGGGAATCAACGCGGTGGTCGCGACACTCGCCGGGGCGGGCCTTCCGTCGCCGCTGCACCTCGTCTGGGCGACCGGCCGCACGCAGTACGACGAGTACGCGCCGCTCGACGGCGCGTGCGAGGGGCGCGTGCGGGTGCGCCCGTATCTCGCGCCGATCGCCGACGCGTACGCGGCGGCTGACGTCGCGCTCACGCGAGCCGGCGCGATGACGATCGCGGAGCTCTGCGCGTGGGGCATTCCGAGCGTGCTCGTGCCGCTCCCGACGGCCGCCGCCGATCACCAGACGCACAACGCGCTCGACGATGGCCGCCGCCGGCGCGGCGGTGCATCTCCCGCAGGCCGAGCTGTCGGCCGCCTCGCTCGTCGCGCTCCTCTCCGGTCTCGCCACGGACGGGCCGCGCCGGTCGGCGATGGCGTCTGCGGCCGCCGCGCGCGGCCGTCCGGACGCGGCCGCGCGCATCGCCGGTCGCGTGCTCGAGCGTATCGCCGCGACGCGGTCGGCCCGCTCACCTTGAGGGCGTCGAACGCGCCGCCCATATTCCGCGCCCGCTCCCATGTCTCTGCTCCTCGCCGCCGATCCGCGTCCTGTCCACTTCGTCGGCATCTCCGGCGCCGGGATGAGCGCGCTCGCCGAGCTGTTCGCGCGGCGCGGAGCGGCGGTGACCGGCTGCGACGCGCACCCGTCGCATACCGACGACCTTCGCCGGCTCGGCGTCGAGGTCACCGCGGGCCATGACCCGCACCACGTCGTCGGCGCACGGGCCGTCGTGGTCACGTCGGCGATGCCGAAGAATCATCCGGAGCTCGACGCCGCGCGCGCGGAGGGGATTCCGGTGATTCGCCGCGCCGAGGCGCTCGCGGAAGCGACGGCCGGGGGGACGCTCGTCGGCGTCTCGGGTACGCACGGCAAGACGACGACGACGGTGCTGACGACCGAGGCGCTCGCGGCCGCCGGGCTGTTGCCGATCGGTGTCGCCGGGGGTCGCGTCGGACGCTGGGGGGGCAACCTGTTCGTCGCCGATGGCACCGGCGCCACGCCGCTCTTCGTCGTCGAGGCCGACGAATACGATCGCTCGTTCCTCGCGCTCACGCCGACGGTCGCCGTGGTCAACAACGTCGAGGCCGACCATCTCGACATCTACCGCGACCTCGACGACATCCGGGGCGCGTTCACGACGTTCGCGCGCCGCGCTCGCTTCGTCGTCGCGAACGCCGACGATCCGATCGCGCGCGCCCTGCCATACACCGCGTCCTCCGAAGTCGTCCGCTTCGGCATCGCGCGCGATGGCGACGTGTCGCCCGACGCGCGACTCGTCGCGCGAAACGTTCGCGTGGAGCAGGGCGGTGCGCGGTTCGACGTCGTCTACGACGGCAAGCCGCTCGGTGCCGTCGCTCTCCGCGTGCCAGGAGACCACAACGTTCGCAACGCGCTCGCCGCGATCGGGGTCGGGCTGCTGTTGGGCGCCGACCTCGACGCGATGCGGCCCGGGCTGGAGTCGTTCGGCGGCGTCGAGCGACGCTTCCAGCGACTCGGCGCGCGTGGCGGCGTCGACGTGATCGACGACTACGCGCATCATCCCACGGAAGTCGCCGCGACACTCGCCGCGGCGCGTGCGGCCTATCCGGGGCGCCGCATCGTCGCCGCCTTCCAGCCGCATCTCTACAGCCGGACGCGCGATTTCGCCGCCGAGTTCGCGCGAGCGTTAGGCGCCGCGGACGCGGTGTTCGTCACGGAGATCTATCCCGCGCGCGAGCAGCCGATCGCCGGCGTGACGACGTCGCTCATCGCGGACGCGGCGCTCGACGTGGGGCGGCCGGTGACGTGGCGCGGCGAGCGCGGCACACTCGCGGACGCGCTGGCCGCCCACGCCCTGCCCGGCGACGTCGTCCTGACGCTGGGCGCCGGCGACATCACGCTCACCGGTGCGGAGTTGCTCGCGCGGCTCGGCGCGTCGGCGCCGTCGGCCTGAGCACGCCGCCGTGAGCGCATCCTTCCGGGCGACGGCGTTCGCCGACGAGTCGATCGACGAGCTCGAGCCCGCGCCGCCGCGGCGCCGCGGTCGTGTCTCGGAGGCGGCCGGCGACGAGGTCGAGTCGCCGCCGCGTCCGCGCTGGCGACGGCGCCTGACGATCGCGGCCGCGCTCGCCGTCGCCGCCGCGCTCGCCACGACGCCGACGTGGGTGCCGCCGCTGCTCGCGCGCCTGACGTTCTTTCACGTGCGCCGCGTCGAGATCGACGGCGCCCGCTACGCGCCCCCCGCGGAGCTGCTCGCGCGCCTGCGGGTCGACACGACGTGGTCGGTATGGTCGGATCTCGCGCTGCTCGCGCGTCGCGCCGAGTCGCACCCGCTCGTCGCGTCCGCGAGTGTCGAGCGCCGCCTGCCGGGCACGTTGCGGGTGTCGATCGCCGAGCGCGTGCCGGTGGCGATGACTCCGACGCGCGACGGCCTCGCCGTCGTCGACGTCGACGGGCGGCTGCTCCCGATCGACCCGAGCCGGAGCGGCGGCGTCGACGTCCCCGTGGTGACGGGCGGCGATACGGCGACGCTTCGCATGATCGCGGCGATTCGCGCCGAGGCCCCCGCGCTCTACCGCCGGATGAGCGACATCCGTCGACGCGGCGGTCGCGACGTGCGCATCACGCTCGCCGCAGCGAGCGATGCCGCGCCTGGCGCGTCGCGTGCGAGCGTCGTCGTGCTCGCGAACACCGATCTCACCGCGGCGCGTCTCGACGACCTGCTCCCGGTCGAGCGTGACCTCGCGCGTCGCCGCACTCGCGCGGCTGAGTTCGACCTCCGCTTCCGTGACCAGGTCATCGCACGACTGCCATGAAGAACGAACGGATCGTCACGGGACTGGACGTCGGATCGGCGAAGACGACGGCGATCATCGCCGAGGTCGTCGGCGAGATGCCGAAGCGTCCGGGGATTCGCATCCTGGGCGTCGGCGAGGCGCGCACGACGGGAATGCGGCGTGGTGTGGTCGCGGACATCGAAGAGACGACGCGCTCCGTGCGCGCCGCGCTCGACGACGCCGAGCGCAAGTCGGGGATCAAGGCCGACGGTGCCTACGTCGGCATCGCCGGCGAGCACGTGCGCGCGATGACGAGCCAGGGGATCGTCGCCGTGGCGAGCCCCGAGATCACGAAGGCCGACGTCGACCGGGTGAACGGCGTCGCACGTGCGCAGGCGATGCCGCAGGATCGTGAGCTGCTGCACGCCATTCCGCAGGAGTACGAGGTCGATCGCGGCGGCGGCATCCAGGATCCGATCGGGATGACCGGGATGCGGCTCGAAGCGGAGATGTACCTCGTGACGATCGGCGCGTCGCCGGCGACGAACCTGCGCAAGAGCGTCGAGCGCGCGCAGTGCCGCGTGCGAGAGCTCGTGCTCGAACCGCTGGCCAGCGCCCTCAGCGTCCTCACCGACGACGAGAAGGAGTTGGGGGTCGCGCTCGTCGAGCTGGGCGCGGGCTCGACCGACGTCGCCGTCTTCCATGACGGCAAGATCCGACACCTCGCCACGATCGCCTTCGGCGGAGCGCACGTCACGAACGATCTCGTTCACGGACTCGGACTCACGCAACAGGACGCCGAGCAATTGAAGGAGCAGTTCGGCGTGGCGCTCGAGTCGCTCGTGGATCCGAAAGAAGTGATCGAGGTGCCGGCGACCGCGACGCATGGCGTGCGGCAGATTCCGCGCGAGCTGATCGCGCACATCGTGCATCAGCGGCTCGACGAGATCTTCGACCTCGTGCAGCGAAGTGCGACGGGCGCGTCGGGCGGCGGGCGGCTGGCCGGCGGCGTCGTCGTCACCGGCGGCGGCGCGGCGATGCCGGGCGTCGTCGAGCTGGCACGGGACGTGTTCGGCACGAACGCACGCGTCGGGGTGCCGGGCGATCACGTGACGGGGCTGCGCGACGACGTCGAGGGACCACAGTACGCGACTGTGCTGGGGCTTGCGCTCTATGGGGCGTCGCGCGCGGCGCTCGGCGGCGGTGTCGGCGTCAAGCGTCCACCGCTGTGGGAGCCGGGTGTGGACAAGTGGGCGCAGCGTGTCAAGCTCTGGTTGCAGGACTTTTTCTAACGCTCCCCACACGGCACGACAACTGTCGCCACAGTCGGTCCCGACGACAGTCACAGATGTCATCGCACTGTCAACGTCGGCGGGCGTGTCACTCGAAAGTGACGCAGTAGCCGCGACGAGAAGTCGCGTTATATTTTCGCTCCCGCCGGTGTACGCTCGCGACGACGCCTCCCCCCCGCGTAGAGTCGCTCCGCCGCGCAGAACGCCGGCAATCGGCATCGCTCGATCCACCTGTCCACGCGTAGCTGGAGTCGTGTCCGCATGATCTTCGAACTCGAGGAGAGCGCCTCGCAGAACGCCCGCATGAAGGTGGTGGGCGTCGGCGGCGGTGGCGGCAACGCCGTCAATCGCATGATCGACGAGCACCTCGAAGGCGTCGAGTTCATCTCGGTGAACACCGACGCGCAAGCGCTCCTCAGTTCCAAGTCCGACGTCAAGATCCAGATCGGCAAGAAGCTCACGCGCGGACTCGGCGCGGGGGCGCGCCCGGAGATCGGGCGACAGGCGATCGACGAGAGCCGCGAGGAGATGTTGCGCGTGCTGCAGAACGCGGATCTCGTGTTCATCACCTGTGGCATGGGCGGTGGCACCGGAACCGGCGCTGCACCGGTCGTGTGCGAGCTCGCCCGCGAGGCGGGTGCGCTCACCGTCGGCATCGTGACGAAGCCCTTCCTCTTCGAAGGGCGCAAGCGGATGCGTCAGGCCGAGCACGGCATCGCCGAGATGCGCAAGAACGTCGACACGATGATCGTGGTGCCTAACGAGCGCCTGCTCGCCGTCGTCGGCAAGGGCATTCCCTTCCAGGACGCGCTGAAGAAGGCCGACGAAGTGCTGCTGCAGGCGACGCAGGGCATCAGCTCGCTCATCAGCGTCACCGGGCTCGTCAACGTCGACTTCGCGGACGTGCGCACCGTCATGCAGAACGGCGGCTCGGCGCTCATGGGAACGGGGCTCGGCCGCGGCGAGAACCGCGCGACGGAGGCCGCGCAGCACGCCATCGCGTCGCCCCTGCTCGACAACGTGTCGGTGTCCGGCGCGAGCGGGGTGCTCGTGAACATCACGGGCGGCAACGACCTCACGCTCGGCGAGGTGCATCAGATCAACGAGATCGTGCACGACGCCGTCGGCGACGACGCGGAGATCATCTTCGGCGCGGTGCACGAGCCGGCGATGCAGGGCGAGATCCGCGTCACCGTGATCGCGACCGGCTTCGATCGGCAGCTGCAGGTCGGGGTGCCCGAGCCGGTGCGCACCGCTCCGCAGAACGTCATTCCGTTCAACCGCGACGCGGCGCGCGATCGCGCGGCCGGCCCCGCCGGTGCTGCCGGTCGGGGGTTCGCCGGGCGCCCGCCGAGCGCCGTGGCCGAGCCGGGGCGGCCGCGTTCGATCACGCCGGTCGAGCGGTCGGCGGCGCCCGCCAACGTCGACGACATGGAGATCCCGACGTTCATTCGTCGGCAGATGGATTGACCGCCGCGCGACCTGGGCGCCGGCGAGCGCCTCGTCGAGCCGCGTGACTCCGGATCGACGCCGCTCGTCGACTTGGAGTACAAGTTCCGCGGGGCAGTTGCGAGTCGCGACGCAGAGCGCTAGGCTCAGCGGTTGCCCCGTCGCCGCGCGACGTCCCGCCAGCCGTCTCCCCCCGCCTCCTCGACTGGTGCCCGTGCTCCATCAGAACGGCGCCTCGCCCCTGCAACAGCCCGCGCGAGCGCCGCGTCGCGCGCAGTCCGTTCGCCGGGCGCGTGCCGCGACGTACCTCGTCGTCGCCGGCGCGGCCGCGATCGCCGTGTACCTGACGCCAGCGGCGCCGACGGTCCCCGACGCCATGACGGTGTTGGGTGATTCGGCGGTCGCGCCGCCCGTGCCAGCGTGGCGCGCCCGGATCGACACGCTCGGGAAGGGGGAGACGCTCGTCGGCCTGCTGCAGCGTGCCGGCGTGGCGCGCGTGCACGCCGCCGAGGCGCTCCGCGCGGCAGGCGATGCCCGCTCGCTGCCGGCCGGCGTGCGCGTGACCACCGTCGCGCGGACCGGCGACTCGCTCGCGACCGAGATCACGTACAAGCCGGCGGTCGACCGCGTCGTGCACTTGCAGTTTCTCTCCGGCGCGTGGCAGCGCTTCGAACAGAAGCTCGCCTGGAAGACCGACACGGTCGTCGCGCGGAGCGCGATCACGTCGAGCTTGAACGACGCGCTGCATACGGCATTCGGAGACCGGCTGCCGCGCGCGCAGCGGTCGGCGGTGGTCTGGAAGCTCGCCGACATCTTCGAGTACCGCGTCGACGTGAGCCACGACTTGCAACCGGGCGACTCGGTGCGGGTGCTCGTCGAGCGCAGAGTCGATCCCGAAGGGCAGGCTCGCGAATCGCGGATCCTCGCGGCGAGTCTGTCGGTGAACGGAAAGGACGTCGACGCGATCCGCTACGAGCGGAAGGCGGGAAGCGCCGCATTCTTCGACCAGTACGGCAAGTCGTTGCGCGCCGCGTTCCTGCGCGCGCCGCTCGAGTTCCGTCGAGTGTCGAGCGTGTTCGGGATGCGCAATCATCCGGTGTTGGGCACCTGGCGCATGCACAAGGGAACCGACTACGCCGCCGCGTCGGGCACGCCGGTTCGCACGATCGGCGACGGCACCGTCCTCTTCGCCGGGCGGAAATCGGGTTTCGGCAACGTCGTCGAAGTGCGCCACGCGAACGGCTACGTCAGTCGATACGGGCATCTGCGCGGGTTCGGCAAAGGTGTTCGTCGTGGCACCTCCGTCGCCATCGGCCGGACGATCGGTTACGTCGGCATGACAGGGCTCGCGACGGCGCCGCATCTGCACTTCGAGATGCTCGTCGACGGCGTGCAGCGCGATCCACGCAAGGCGCTGCGCGACAAGCTCGCGGAGCCGATTCCGACGCGCGAGAAGGGGTCGTTCGCCGCGCTCCGCTCGCGCCTGCTGAATGCCCTCGGCCTCGACGCGCAGCCGGCAGTCGCTGCGGCGCGCGTCGCCGCGACGAACTAGCCGCTGAACGCCTGGCTCGTCGCCGCGGCGCTCGGCGCTGCGGCCGCCGCGCTCTCGTACGCGCGGCGCGGTGCTCTTGCGTTGCCGATGCGGCTCGCGCTCGCCGCGCTGCGGACGCTCGGCGTCGCGCTCGTCGCGGCGCTCGCGCTGAACGCCACGGTCGGTGCGGCCCGGCCGCTCGCGCCGCTCGTCGCGCTCGACGTCTCGGCGAGCTGGCTGCGCGGCGGTGATTCGACGGCCTACCGACGCGCGCTCGACGAGTCGCGTCGTTCGGCTGCCGACACGCTCTGGCTCGTCGGCGACTCGGTGCGTGCGGCGACGGGAGCCGTGCGCGACGTGGTGCCGCTCGATCTGGCGAGCGGCGTGGCTCCGCTCGTCGACCACGCCGCTGCGTCGGGGCGGGCACTCGTGCTCTACACCGACGGCGAGGTCGAGGGTGGCGAGGCGCTGCGCACGGCGCCGCGTGGGTCGCGCGTCGCCGACGTGACCGTCGCGCGGCGGTCGGACGTCGCGGTGCGTGACGTCGAGGTGCCGCGGCTGGCCGCGGCGACCGACACGATCGAGGTGCGGGCGACGCTCGTCGCCGACGCGCGTGGCGCGCCGGCTGGCGTGCTGTCGGTGCACGCCGGAGATCGCGCGACGGTGGAGCGCCCGTTCGACGCGTTGGGCGCGTACGCGGAGCGAACGGTCGCGCTCCGCGTTCCACTCGCGGGGCTCCGCGGCGAGACGGTGCTGCGGACGATCGTTGCAGCCGTCGGCGACGCGGAGCCGCGCAACGACACCGTGTCGACTGCGCTCGACGTCTCGGCGGCGCCGGCCGCGGTCTACGTCGCGACCGCGCCCGACTACGACACGCGAGCCGTATTGGGCGTGCTCCGCGGCGCGCTCGCGCTGCCGACGCGCGCCTTCCTGCGCGTCGCGCCCGGACAGTGGCGCGTCGAGGGAACGCTCGCGCCGGTCCCGGAATCCGAAGTGCGGCGGCTCGCGGCGACGGCCGGCATCCTCGGGATCCAGGGAGACACCACGGTATTCGGCCCGCCGCGTTCGCTGTCGCGCGGCGCGCTGCTGCTGTTCCCGACCACGGCGAACACCGAGAGCGGCGAGTGGTACGCATCGGACGCGCCCCCCTCGCCGGCATCCGCCGCGCTCTCCGGCGCCGCATGGGACAGCTTGCCGCCACTCGACGTCGGAGGGCCGCTGCCGACGACGCTCGTCGACGTGCTTCGCGCGCGTCTCGGACGTGCGGGCGCGCCGCGCACGATCGCCGCCCTGGTCGAGCAGCCTCGGCGCGTGGCGATCGTCGGCGCGACGGGGTTCTGGCGGTGGTCGTTCCGCGGCGGCGTGGCGGCCGACGCCTTCACCGGGCTGTGGGGCGCGCTCTTCGACTTCCTCGCGGCCGGTCGCGGCGACCAGCGCGCCGCGGTTGCAGCCGACGCCGTGGTCCGCGCTGGAGCCCCCGTGCGCTGGCGGCGTGGCGGTACCGACACCCTCGTCACGGCGGTCGCCACGCGGCGCTCCGACGCACGCGTCGACACGCTCACGATCGCGTTCGGACCGGCGAGCGACATCGCGACGTCGCGCCCGCTCGCCGCTGGCGTGTACGACGTGCGGACGACGGGCGGCACCTCGCTGCTGGTCGTGAACGCCGCGCGCGAACTGCTCCCGCGGCGGCCGAGCGTACGCCCCGGCGCCGTGGGTGGCGCGTCGGTCGCGGACGCGACGCCGAGGGCGCGCGATCTCGGATGGCTGTACGCGGCAGCGCTCGGACTCCTCTGCGCCGAGTGGGTGTTCCGGAGGCGCGCGGGGTTGCGCTGACCGCTTAACGTGTAGCTGCGTACGGGGCGCGCAGACGCCCCGCCACAGACTCAGCTCACTCGCTCATGGCTCGGCTGTTCCGAAAAGAAGGGGACGCGCCCAGGAAATCGCTCTGGCAGCGCATCAAGGACGTCGCCAACACCGATGTCGGCGTCGTGCTCCGCGGCGGCGTCAAAGAGGGGTCACTCGAGCAGCTCGAGGAAGTCCTGCTCGCATCGGACTTCGGCGTCGCGACGACGCTGCGGCTCGTCGACCAGATCGGCGGCTATGCACAGCGCGGCCTCATTCGCACCGAGAGCAGAGTTCCAGGACGCGCTCCGCCGCCTCGTCGAAGCCGAGCTGCGGGAAGGGAACAGCGATCCGGCGCTCCGCATGGCGGCGTCGAAGCCGACGGTCATTCTCGTGATCGGCGTGAACGGCGCCGGGAAGACGACGTTCATCGGCAAGCTCGCCGGGCGGCTACGGTCGCAGGGCAAGAGGTGCTCGTGGGCGCCGGGGACACGTTCCGCGCGGGCGCGATCGACCAGCTCCGCGTGTGGGCCGAGCGGAGCGGGGCGGAGTTCGTCGGCGCGCAGCAGGGAACGGACGCCGCGGCCGTCGCGTTCGATGCGATCGACGCAGGGGTCGCGCGCGGCGTCGACGTCGTCATCATCGACACGGCGGGCCGGCTGCACACGAGCGGCGGTCTGATGGACGAGCTGAGGAAGGTGGTGCGCGTCATCGCGAAGCGCATCCCGGACGCGCCGCACGAGACGCTGCTCGTTCTCGACGGCACCATCGGCCAGAACGCCATCGTCCAGGCGAAGACGTTCGCGGACGCCGTGCCGATCACGGGACTCGTCGTGACGAAGGTCGACGGCACCGCGCGCGGCGGGATCGTCGTCGCGGTGCACGCGGCGCTCGACGTGCCGGTCAAGTTCCTCGGGAACGGTGAGAAGGTCGGAGATCTCGAGCCGTTCGATGCGGCGGAGTTCGCGGAGGAGCTGGTCGAGGCGTGACGTCGGCGTGACGGCAGCGCGCATTTCGTTAGGCATGCCTCCTTCGCGCCGTCAGCCCTCCGCGCCGCGCGTCGCGCTCGACACGCCGGTCACGTACCTCAAGGGCGTCGGACCGGCGCGCGCCGTCGCGCTCGCGCGGCTCGGCGTGCACACCGCGGGCGACCTGCTGTACCACGTGCCGCACCGCTACGAGGACGCGAGCACGGTCGCGCGGATCGCGGAGCTCGAGGCTGGCGTCGACGCGACCGTCATCGGGCGCGTCATCTCGAAGGGCGTCATTCCGACGCGGAAGGGGCTGCGCATCTTCCAGGCGGTCGTGAAGGACGCGAGCGGGATGATCGAGGTGTCGTGGCCCGGGCAGCCGTTCCTCGACCGCACGATCGAGAAGGGCGACGTGCTGCTCCTGAGCGGCACGGTGCGCTTCTTCCACGGCCGCCAGCTGCAGCCGCGCGAGTTCGTGAATCTCGGCGGCGAGGACGAGGGGACGGCGGACGGGCGCGTGCTCGCGGTCTACCCCGCGACCGAAGGGCTGTCGTTCAAGCAGATCCGCGCGCTCGATCGATGCGCACCTCGACGCGCTGCTGCCGCAGGTGCGCGAGTACCTGCCCGCACGAGCGCTGCGCCACGGCGGCGTGTCCCCGTGCTGCCCGACGCGCTGCGCATGGTGCACCGCCCGTCGTCGATCGCCGAGGCGATGGCCGGGCGGGCCCGGCTCGCGTTCGAGGAGTTGCTCGCGCTGCAGGTGTTGCACCGCCGCGCGAATGCGCTCGCCCGCGTGACGCGCGACGGACGCGCGCTCGAGAATCGTCGCGACCTGACGACGAAGCTGAAGACCGCGCTTGCCGTTCGAGCTGACGAGCGCGCAGACCCGGTCGCTCCGCGAGATCGTGGCCGACATGACGAGCCCGAGGCGGATGCACCGGCTGCTGCAGGGCGACGTCGGGAGCGGCAAGACCATCGTCGCGCTGTTCGCGTCGCTGCTGGCGATGGAGAACGGCTACCAGGCGGCCGTCATGGCGCCGACGGAGCTGCTCGCCGAGCAACACCTGCGCACCTTCACGCGCCTGCTCGAACCGTTAGGCATCCGGCCCGTGCTCGTCACCGGCCGCCTGACGACGAAGGTGCGGCGCGAGGCGGCCGCGCTGCTCGCGCGCCCCGCGCCGCTCCTGGTCGTCGGCACGCACGCCCTCGTGCAGGACTCGACGGCCTTCGCGCGGCTCGGCCTCGCGGTCGTGGACGAGCAGCACCGCTTCGGCGTCGAACAGCGAAAGGCGTTCGGCGCGAAGGGCGCAGCACCCCGACGTCCTGCTGATGACCGCGACGCCGATCCCGCGCTCGCTCGCGCTCACGCGTACGGCGATCTGGACGTGAGCGTGCTCGACGAGAAGCCCGCCGGGTCGGCAGCCGATCACGAGCGCGCTGCGGCCCGAGAGCGCGCGCGACCGCGTGATGCAGTTCGTCGAATCACGAGCTCGCGAAGGGGCGACAGGCGTACGTCGTCTACCCGCTCATCGAGGAGTCGGAGAAGAGCGACCTCAAGGCGGCGACGATCGCGTTCGACGAGCTGGCCGCGGGCCCGTTCGCCGGGCGGACGGGTCGGGCTGCTGCACGGACGGATGTCCGGCGACGAGAAGGACGCGATCGATGCGCGCGTTCCGCGACGGGGCGCTCGACGTGCTCGTGGCGACGACGGTGATCGAGGTCGGCATCGACGTTCCGAACGCGACGGTGATGCTGATCGAGCACCCCGAGCGCTTCGGGCTGTCGCAACTGCACCAGCTCCGCGGACGCGTCGGTCGAGGCGATAGAGCGTCCTACTGCATCCTGCTCGGGCGACGTCGGAGCTGGAAGCCGGTGAGCGGCTGTCGATCTTCGTCGGGACCGAAGACGGCTTCGCGATCGCCGAGGCCGACCTGCGGCTGCGCGGCATGGGCGACCTGTTCGGTGAGCGGCAGAGCGGTCAGCCGATGTTTCGCATCGCCGATCCGATCCGGGACGAGGAGCTCAACCTCGCCGCGCGCGACGTCGCGGACGACATGCTCGCCCGCGACCCGGAGCTGACGGCGGCGGAGCACGCCGGGTTCCGCGAGGCGCTGGGCGCTCGCTACGCGAGGTCGATGGAGCTGTTCCGCGTCGGCTAGCCGTCGAGCCCGCGACGCGCGAGCACTCGCACGTCAGGCGAGTCAGGCGAGCACCCGCACGGCGCGTGGCAGCACGGTCGCCGTGAACGCCGTCGCGGTGCCTAACGCGTCGCCATCGCCGAGGAACGTGTCCGGGCGCGCGCACCGGAAGCGCGCCGATCGAGCGGGCACGACGTGAAGTGCGCTGTCCGGAATCGGCGCGCCGACCGACAGCCGCGTGAACGCGTCGATGAGCGTCAGTCGCGACACGTCCTGGATCACGAGCAGTTCGCAGCACCCGTCGTCGCTCGGACCCACACCCGGCAGGGCGAGCCCTCCCCCGCAGTAGCGCTGGGTCGCGACGAACAGGCCCGGCGAGCGGAGCTCGAGCGTCTCGCGCGCTCCGTCTGGTCGCTCGACGTCGATCTCGATCCGCTCGGCGAGCGGCCGACGCGCGAGCAGGGACGGCGGTCGCCGCGACCCGGTAGATCGACGCGCCGAGGAGCCGAGCGAGCGATGCGGCGACCCCGCGCCCCGCCTTGATGCGAGCGGCACGCGCCGCGCTGTCGGAGACGATCCCGAGCCCGCCCACCGTGCAGACGACGGCCTCGCCAACCTGGATGACGTCCATCGATCGTTCGCGCGACCTGGTGAGCGCAGCGACCATGTCGGTCAGCGTGCCGCGCACCCCGAGCGAGCGGGCGAGATCGTTCGCAGTGCCCACCGGCAGGAGGGCCAGCGATGCGGTCGTGTGCAGCAGTCCACGCGCGACGGCCGCTGCCGTGCCGTCACCGCCGGCGGCGATCACCGTGTCGACGCCGTCGGCCGCCGCCTGCGCAGCGAGGCGCGTCGAGTCGGCGGCGCTCAGCGGGCTCGACGACGTCGAGCGCCCAGCGCGTGCGCAGGGTCGCGAGCAACGCCGGCGATCGCGCGAGCGCGGCGCGGCGAGCCGCCGGGTTGATGAGGACGACCGCGCGCGGCGGCATCACGATCGATCGAACGCCCGCGCCACGTGCCGTGTGCGTCGGTGGCGCCGAACGCCGGGGCGCTACGGGCGCCGAGGCGCGACGCGCCGGCGAATCCGCTCCAGCTCGGCACGGCTCGCGTCGAGCTCCTTCGTGAGACGGTCGATCTCGGCGCCTCGCGCTCGGAGCGTGTCGCGGAACGCGATGAGCCCTGGCTGCTGCGGAGCCGCCCGGCCCGCCGACCGCGCGATGTCGCCGCCGATCAGCTCGGCGGTCTCACGGAGCGAGTCGAGATGTCCGGTCAGTCGCTGGAGCACGAGCGCCTCCACGTAGTGCTCCTGCGAAGGCCCTCCGGCGACATACGCGGCGAGCGCGTTGCGCGCCTCCCGTGTCGACTCGTTCGACGCCTTCGCCTCGGTGGCGGGGTCGAGCAGCAGCAGCCCGCGGAGATACGTCGAGTGGGCGGCCTCGCGGGTGCCGGGGTGCCGCGCAGCGAACGCGCGCAGCACGCTGTCGACGCGACGCGGGTCGCGCGTCATCGCCGCCGCCACCGCATCCGCTCGCACGCGCGGCCACTCGCGCGACGCGGCGGCGGGCGCCTCTTCGGTCACGTCTGCCGAGGGGTGTACGCGGCTGCACGCCCCCGCGGCGAGAACGAGGGCCGCGACCAGGCGCCCGAAGTGGTGTCGGGAGCTCATGACGCGGCTCCGGCGCTCGCTCGACGGTCGCCGCCCGATCGCTCGACCTGCCCGGGCGCGCGAACGGCGTCGTCGCCATACGGCAGCACGATCGAGAACGTCGTGCCCTCGCCGACGGCGCTCTCGACGGCGATCGTCCCCCCGTGCGCCTCGACGATCTCTTTCGAGATCGCGAGGCCGAGGCCGGTGCCCTTCGCGTTCGCGCCGTGCTGGTTGCTCGCCTGGAAGAACTTGTCGAAGATGTTCGGCACCTGTGCGGCATCGATCCCGACGCCGGTGTCGCGCACCGCCATGTAGACCGAGCCCTCGAGCGACGACACGAGGAGGTCGACGCGTCCGCCGTCCGGCGTGAACTTGAACGCGTTCGTGAGCAGGTTGCCTAACACTTCGGCCATGCGGTCGGCGTCCCAGGTCACGATCTCCGGGAGCGGTCCGTGTGTGTCGATGGTGAACGTGATGCCGCGCTGCATCGCCAGCACCTCGTGCGTCGTGCGCATCTCGTGCAAGAACTTCTCGAGGTGCATGGGCATCGGGTCGAGGCGCGCCTCGCCTGCCTTGAAACGGCTGATGTCGAGCAGGTGCTGCACGAGCCGTCCCATCGACGCGGCCTGCGTCTGCATCACGCCCACGACGTCGCTCTGCTTGTCGTTCAAGGGGCCGTAGATGTTCTCCTCCAACAGCTTGAGGTAGCCCATCATCACGTTGATCGGCGTCTTCAGCTCGTGCGACGCGACCGACATGAACTCGGCCTTCAGCTTGTCCAGCTCTGCGAGCTGCTTCGCCATCGACTCGTAGCTCGCCGCGAGCCGCCCGAACTCGTCGGAGCGTCCCGGCCCGAGCGACAGCCGGTGCTCGAAGTCGCCCCCGGCAACCGCCGCCATCCCGCGTTCGAGGTCTCGCACCGGCCGGCTGATCGACCGCACCGTCCAGTACGCGACGCCGGCGCCCGACGACGACCGCGAGCCCGCCGAGGACGAGCGCGAGCGCGGCCGCGCCCGTGGCCTGCCGTGCGGCGACGTCGACGCTTCGCGCGGTCACGCGCCGCAGCGTCTCCTCTTCGGCCGAGATGTTCGCTTCGATGTGTTGGATCGCCGGCTGGATCTGCTCCGACGACACACTCTCCGCGATGGTCGGCAGCCCGTCGGCGAACGCGCTGATCTCGATGTTCCCGAGCTGGTCGAGCGCCCGCGCAGAGCTGTCGACCATCGCTGCGGTCGTGTGCAGATTCAGCGCGTGCAGCGAATCGGCGTAGCTGCGGAGCACCCGAGTCGCGCTGTGGAACGCCGCCGCCGACCCGTCCTCACCTTTGTAGACGCTGACGCTGACTTCGGCGTCGTCGACCCGCGCGAGTCGCTCGCGCACGCCTGAGAGCGCGAACGACGCCGCGAGCTGCTCGTCCCGGAGCCGCTCCGCCGCGCGTTGCGCGGCGCGCAGCGCGAGGAGGGACGCGGCGAGCGGGATGACGAGGAGCAGCGCGACCGCGACGAAGCCGACCGCGAGACGAGCGCGAAGGGTCATGCGCGCAAGATAAACGAGCCGCGGGGCGAGCGTTGACAGCCTTCGGTCGGGCGGTCTAGGTTGCCGACCCCCCGCTCGACTCTCGCTAACTCGTGCTGCTTCAATGACATCGCCTGTCGTCCGCATCGTCGATCTGCGCGCGCATGTCGGACAGACCGTCACCGTCCGCGGCTGGATCACGCACCTCCGCTCGTCGGGCAAGATCGCCTTCCCGATCGTGCGCGACGGCACTGGCACGGCGCAGTGCGTCGTCATGAAGAACGCGGTCCCGCCAGAGAGCTGGGAGGCGCTGAGCGCGCTGTCGCTCGAGGCGAGCGTCGTGGTCGAAGGCGAGGTGCGCGCCGAGCCGCGCGCCCCTGGAGGCTATGAGCTCGGCGTGAGCGGGCTCGCGCTCATCGGCGCCAGCGCCGCCGACTACCCGATTCAACCGAAAGAGCACGGCGTCGACTTCCTGCTCGACCACCGCCATCTGTGGCTGCGCGCGCCGCGGCAGGCGGCGATCATGCGCGTGCGCAGCGAGATCGAGCAGGCGATCCACGACTTCTTCTACGCGCGCGACTTCGTGCACTGCGACACGCCGATCCTCACCGGCGCGCAGGGGGAGAGCGGCGGGCTGTTCGAGACCGAGTACTTCGACGAAGGCACGGCCTATCTCGCGCAGACCGGGCAGCTCTACGGCGAAGCGCTCGCCGCCGCGCTCGGCCGGATCTACACGTTCGGCCCGACCTTCCGCGCCGAGAAGTCGAAGACGCGCCGCCACCTGACCGAGTTCTGGATGATCGAGCCGGAGATGGCGTGGTACGACCAGGACGACAACATGAAGCTCCAGGAGGAGCTCGTGTCGTATCTCGTCGAGCGCGTGCTCGAGCGCCGACAGGAAGAGCTGAAAGTGCTCGAGCGCGACACGTCGAAGCTGGAACCGATCCGCGCGCCGTTCGTGCGCCTCGACTACTCGGACGCGATCGCGCTCGTACAGCGGAAGGGGAGCGAGGCGCGATGGGGTGACGATCTCGGCGCGCCGGACGAAGCGAGGATCGTCGAGGAGTACGACCGGCCGGTGTTCGTCATGAACTACCCGAAGGAGGCGAAGGCCTTCTACATGAAGGAGAACGCAGCCGACCCTCGGACCGTGCGGTGCTCAGACCTGCTCGCGCCGGAAGGACGCGGCGAGATCATCGGCGGTTCGCAGCGCGAGGACGACTACGACAAACTGCGTGCGCGGATCATCGACGAAGGACTGCCGCTCGACGCCTACGACTGGTATCTCGACCTCCGGCGTTACGGAACGTTCGTGCACTCCGGCTTCGGCCTCGGCCTCGAGCGCACGGTCGCGTGGATCGCCGGGGTGGAGCACATCCGCGAGGTCATCGCGTTTCCGCGCATGATGGGACGCCTGAAGCCCTAGCGTTCGGCGATTGCCCGTCAGCCGGCTAGCTCGGCTCGCGGGCCTTCACCTCGTCCCACAGCGCGTCGAGCGCCGTCAGCCCGGCGTCGCCGACGTCGATGCCGCGCTCGGCGGCGAGTCGTTCGACGGCGCCGAACCGGCCGGCGAATTTCGCGTTCGCGCGGTCGAGCGCGAGTGACGCGTGGACGCCCGCCTTGCGGCAGAGATTCACCACCGAGAACAGCAGGTCGCCGAGCTCAGACTCGAGGCGGGCGTGACGCTCGTCGTACAGCGGCCCGCCGTCCGGCGCTGTGGCGGGTGGCGACGCGCTCAGCTCGGCGCGCACTTCGTCGAGCTCTTCGGCGACCTTCCCGATCGGACCCTCGACGTCCGGCCAGTCGAAGCCGACACCCGAGGCGCGGTCTTGCAGCCTGTGCGCGCGGTGCAGCGCGGGCAGGCCGGCGGGGAGCCCCTCGTCGATGGCGCGGCGCCGGCTCGCTTTCATCGCCTCCCACGACGGACGCTCGGCCGCGTCGCCGTACAGATGCGGGTGCCGCGCGCGCATCTTCGCGATCAGCCCGGCCGCGACGTCGCTCATGTCGAAGGCGCCGCGCTCCTCGGCCACGACCGAGTGGAAGAGCACCTGGAGCAGAAGGTCGCCGAGCTCCTCGCGCAGGTGCACGTCGTCGCCGGCGCGGATCGCGTCGTCGACCTCGTGCGCTTCCTCGATCAGATACGGTCGGAGAGAGTCGTGCGTCTGCGCGCGGTCCCACTCGCAGCGGGCTCGGAGGTCACGCATGAGCGCGAGCGTATCTTCAAGTGTGGCCTTGTCTTGCATGGCCTCCGTCGGGCGTCTTAGGTTTCGCGGCTTCGCTTCCCCGACCGCCGCCGGATGTCCGAGCAATCTAACCCGCACGAGTCGCACCCCGGCGTGCGTCCGACGACCGGAACCGGCGCGGACCGAGCGCGGGCGTGGCTCGAGGTCGATCTCGGTGCCGTCGTGCGGAATGCGCAGGCGCTCGCCGCCCGGGCGCGCGTGCCGCTCGTGCCGATGGTCAAAGCCGACGCCTATGGACTCGGCGCCGAGCGGATCGTGGAGGCGCTGGAGCCGACCGAGCCGTGGGGGTACGGCGTCGCGACGGTGCCCGAGGGAGAAGCGCTGCGCACGGCCGGCATCACGCGACGCATCCTCGTCTTCACGCCGCTGCTGCCTGGCGAGCTCCCCAGGGCGCATGCGGCGGCCCTGACGCCGTCGTTGTCGCGCGCCGACGACGTCACGCGCTGGACGCTCCTCGGCGGCGCGGCGTGGCACCTGGCGATCGACACGGGGATGGGTCGCGCCGGCGTGCGATGGGACGCGATCGACACGCTGCGCGCCGTCGTCGCCGCGCACCCGCCCGAGGGGGCGTACACGCACTTTCACTCGGCCGACACCGACGAAGTGTCGCGTCGCGAGCAGGAGGGCCGGTTCCGTGCGGCGCTCGACGCGCTGCCCCCGCACGCGATGCCGGCGATCCTGCACGCCGAGAACAGCCCGAGTGTCGAACATCGCGCGCCGTCGCCATGGTCGGTCGCGCGCCCGGGCGTCTTCCTGTACGGCGTCGCCAGTCACGGCGCGCTGGCGCCGATGCCGGTCGCTCACCTCCGCGCTCGCGTGGTCGATCTCCGCGTCGTACGCGACGGCGAGACGGTGAGCTACGGCGCGCAGTGGCGGGCGGCGGGCGAGCGCACGATCGCGACGGTCGCGTGCGGCTACGGCGACGGATATCGGCGCGCGTTCGGCAACCGTGCCGCAGCGCTCGTGCACGGGCGCGACGTCCCGGTCGTCGGCTGCGTGACGATGGACATGACGATGCTCGACGTCACCGGCGTGCCCTGCCGAGTCGGCGACGTGGCAACGCTCGTCGGGCGTGACGGTGACAGACTACTGACGGTCGCGGACGTGGCCGCGGCGGGCGACCTCTCACCGTACGAGCTGTTGACCGGATTCCGTGGACGACTCCCACGCCTCTACCGCGACGCGCCGTGACCGTCGAGAACCGACGGGCCATCATCATCGTGCTCGATGGCGTGGGCGTGGGTGCGGCGCACGATGCCGCCGCGTACGGTGATGTCGACAGCGACACGCTGGGGCACGTCGCAGACGCCGTCGGGGGGCTCGACCTCCCCGCGCTCGCGCGGCTCGGACTCGGCAACGTGCGGGCGTTGGCGGGGATGGTGCCGAACGCGCGGCCCGAGGCGGCGTGGGGAACGATGCAGCCGGCGTCGGCGGGGAAGGACAGCACGACCGGACACTGGGAGCTGGCCGGTGTTCGACTCGCACGGCCGTTTCCGACGTATCCGCACGGCTTCCCGGCGGAGCTGATCGACGTGTTCGCCGCGCGCACCGGGCGGGGGGTGCTCGGGAACGTGGCGGCGAGCGGCACCGCGATCATCGACCAGTTCGGTCCGGCGCACGAGCGCACGGGGCAGTGGATCGTCTACACGTCCGCCGATTCCGTCTTCCAGGTCGCCGCGCACGAAGCGGTCGTGCCGCTGCCGAGCTCTACGCCGCCTGTGAGCTCGCGCGCGAGTTGCTCGTCGCGCCGCACGACGTCTCGCGCGTCATCGCGCGACCGTTCGTCGGCCGCGAAGGCGCTTACGCGCGGTCGGCGAACCGCCGCGACCTGTCGATCGAGCCGCCCGAGCGGACGCTGCTCGACGCGCTCGCCGCGTCGGGCATTCCGCGCGATGGCGTCGGCAAGGTCGACGATCTCTTCGCCGGCCGTGCGCTCACCGCGCGCCACACCGCGAACAACGCCGACGGCATCGCCGCGATCGCGACGTGGCTGCACGAGGCACCCCGTGGGTTGCTGTTCTCGAACCTGGTAGATTTCGACACCCTGTTCGGGCACCGCAACGACGTTGCGGGGTTCTACGGAGCATTGCGCGAATTCGATCGCGCGCTTCCGACGCTCGAAGGCTTGCTCCGCGAGGACGATCTGCTGTTCATCACGGCCGACCACGGCAACGACCCGACGACATCGTCGACCGATCACGCGCGCGAGCGCGTGCCGCTGCTGGTGCTCGGTCCCCGCGTCGCGCCCGCTTCGCTCGGCGAGCGCGCGACGTTCGCCGACGTCGGCGCGACCGTGGCGGAGTGGCTCGGCGTCGCGTTCCGCGGAAGCGGCGAGTCGTTTCTCTCGGCGATCGTTCCGGCGTGAGCGCGGTGCTGGCGAGCGACGAGTCTCGCGTCGACGAGCTGGTCGACGCGGCGACAGGGGCCATGCAGCGAGCCTACGCGCCGTACTCGAACTTCCGCGTCGGCGCCGCGCTGCTCGGCCGCGGCGGCGACGTGTTCGCGGGCTGCAATGTCGAGAACGCCGCGTACCCCGCGGCGATCTGCGCCGAACGCGGTGCCGTCATGGCGGCGGTCGCGCGGGGCGAGCGAACGTTCGAGCTGCTCGTCATCGCGACCGACGCCGATGCGCCGACGCCGCCGTGCGGCCAGTGCCGCCAGGTGCTCGCCGAGTTCGCGCCTGATCTCGCCGTCGTGAGCGTGGCGCGCAGCGGCGAGCGGCGACGCTGGACGATGACCGAATTACTTCCGAGCCCATTCCTCCCTGCGTCGCTCGGCGACCGGGGCGGGCGCGGCTCACATTCCGACGACTGAGTAGTGCCACGACTCCCGAACTGGACGCGGCTCGCCGCGTTCGCGCTCGCCGTGGGGACGGCGGCTGCATGCTCCGAGCAGATCGAGAGCGGCGCCGCGTGCCCCGAGCTGTGCCCGACCGAGAACGTGCCGGTGCGCGACACGGTGCTCGAAGCCGTCGTGCTCGACAGCGTCATCGACGGCTATCCGTTTCCGGGAGACCCTCCCTACGTCCTGCTCTCGGCCCGGCCACGCGCCGACACGCTCGACGTTCGCGGCATCTTCCGCTTCGATACGGTGCCCGGGAAGTACTTCCCGGCGAACGCCTCGGACTCGGTCGCGATCACGCGCGCCGACAGCACGTACCTGACGATCCACTACGACACGGCGTCGAAGGTGATTCCGGCCGGGACGCGCATCACGGCGTACGACGTCGGCTTCCCGGCAGGGAACGACACGGCCACGGCCACCCTGACGCCGCAGTTCACCCCGGCGCGCGTCATCGGCTCGATTCTGCTCGACTCGGCGACGCTCGCGCGTGACAGCATCCGGATCCGGCTGCTGCCCACCCTGATCCCCGACCTCGCGGCGGGAACGCGCCGACTGCGCGTCGGCCTCCAGATCACGAGTCCGTCGTACTCGCGGCTGCGTATCCTCGCGTCTCGCGGCGGCGCCTCGTTGAGCGCGGCGCGTATATCGTTCGACCCGGTCTCGCCGGGCGACACCACGTACGCGCCGATCGTCGTATCGCTGAACTCGACCACGCCGGCTGGGAGCGAGTTCGCTCCAGCGCTGCGTGACTTCACCATCGTCTCGGCCGGCGCGGTGCCCACGCTCGCACCCGACCTCGTGGTCGGCGGCCTGCCGGCCCGGCGCGCGTTGCTTCGGTTCGCGGTGCCGTCGCGCTTCATCGACTCGTCGACGATCGTGCGCGCGACGCTGCAGCTCGTGCAGCGCCCGGCCGCGGGCGCCGAGCGGGTCGACACCGTGCAGCTCGAGAGCGACATCGTCCTCGCCGACCAGTCGATCACCGATCTGCGTCGCGCGGCCGATCTGTCGGCGCCGCGCTCGGCGTTCGCCGTCGACTCGCTTCGCCTCTCGCCGGCCGACAGCGGCACGCGCGTGCTGAGCCTCATCAACGTGGTGCGCGCCTGGCGGAACCTCCCCGCGTCGACGCAGCGGGCGCTCGTGTTCCGCGCCGGCTTCGAGGGCTCGCAGACGTCGGCGCTGCGTTTCTTCTCGCGCGAGGCGCCGCCGGCGCTCCGTCCGCGGCTGCGCCTCAGCTACATCCCCCGCACAGAGTTCGCGCTGCCGTGACCAAGTCGTCGAAGCTCGTCGCCGTCGGCGTCGCGGCACTGCTCCCGTCGGCGACCGTCGCCGCCCAGGGAACGCTGAGCGGCCAGGGATTCGGCTACCCGACGGGCGAGCTCAGCTCGCGCGCCATCGCCACGGGCGGGTCGCTCGCCGAATTCGATCCCGCGACGCCGCTGAATCCTGCGTCGATCGGATCGTGGGGCGCGTCACCGATCAACTCGTCGGTGCGCCGGTTCTGGGGACGCATGGGAATCGCCGTGCAGTACGATCCCGAGTTCCGACGCGTGACGTCGGGCGGCGCCACCCAGCGCGCGACGCTCGCACGCTTTCCGCTCCTGTCGCTGTCGATTCCGATCCGCGAGCGACTGCAGCTCGGCGTCTCCGCCGCGACGCTGCTCGACCGCACGTTCTCGACCGAGCTGCCGAGCACGACGCTGATCGGCGGGACGTCGGTGACCGGCACGCAGCGGATCCAGTCACGCGGGTCGATCGCCGACGTACGAGTCGCGGCAGCCTACAACGTCGGGGACAACATCTCGGTCGGCGTCGGCGGACACGTGCTGACCGGACGCAATCAGGTCGTCAGCGACCGGACCTTCAGCGATTCGACGGAGTTCGGCAACGTCAGCGACTCGACGGTCGTGAACTTCGGCGGGAACGCGGTCTCGGCTGGTGCCGAGTGGCGGATCGTACGCGGCCTCAGCGTCGCCGGCTCCTACCGCCACGGCGGCACGCTGCGCGCCGAGCGCAACGACACCACGCTGCGGCGCGCGTCGGCGCCGGATCGAATCGGCATCGGACTCCGCGTCGACCGGTTCAGTGGTGCGTCGTTCACGGCGTCCTATGCGAACACCCGGTGGTCGAATCTGCGCGGGCTGTCGGCATCCAGCATCCCGATCACCGACGCGCCCGAATACGCGGCAGGCGCCGAGCTCCTCGGCCCGCGCATCGGCATCAGCCAGCTGCTCGTGCGGCTCGGCGGGCGGCGTCGCACGCTGCCGTTCGGGATCGGCTCGGCTGACGTGCGAGAGACGGCGTTCGCCGGCGGCGTCAGCGCGCCGTTCACGGGAGGTCGAGCGGTGCTCGACCTCACGACGCAGTACGCGTCGCGCACGCCGACCGGCTCCACGATCAGCGCGAGGGAGCGCGCGGTGACGTTCAGCGTGGGGCTCACCGTCCGACCGTGACCGAGACGGCGAGCGACGCCGCACTGATACTCGTCGCCGACGACGTCCCGGCGAACGTCGAGCTGCTCGCCGACCAGCTCCACGCGTTCGGCTACCGCACGGTCGCCGCGGTCGACGGCCCGTCGGCGTTGCGGCTCTGCGTGGAGGAGCGCCCCGACCTCTGCATCCTCGACGTCGCGATGCCGGCGGGCGACCTCGCCGTGCCCGATCGGCAGACCGGTTTCGAAGTGTGCCGACGCATCAAGCGGGACGCACGGACGACGCGTATCCCCGTCATCTTCGTCACCGCGCTCAACGACACCGCCGACCGCGTGCGCGCGATCGAGGCCGGGGGAGACGAATTCCTGACCAAGCCGCACAACCGGCTCGTGTTGGGCGCCCGCGTACGCTCGCTCCTCAAGCTCAAGGGAGCGACCGACGCGCTCGAAGACAGCTATCGGAAGCTGCGCGAGCTGGAGAAAGTGCGCGACGACCTCATGAAGATGATCGTCCACGATCTCAAGTCGCCGCTCACTTCCGTGCTCGCGACGCTCGAGATGCTCGGCGACGGCGACTTCGGGCCGACCACGGATGCGCAGCGGAAAGCGGTGAGCGACGCGTCGACGCAGGGGAACGAGCTGCTCCTGCTGATCAACGACCTGCTCGAGATCGCGCGACTCGAAGAAGGGGCCGATCACGCTCTCCCCGTCACCCATCGCGCCGGCGTCGTTGCTCGACGAGGTGATGCACGACTGGGCGGTGCGGTTCCAGCAGGCCGGCGTTCACGAGGTCGTGGACGTTGCAGCTGACGCGCCGATGTTCGTCGGCGACCGCACGCTCCTCAAGCGCGTGTTCGCCAACCTGCTGCAGAATGCCGTGACGCACGCCGGCGTCGCGGTCACGGTCCGCATCAACGCTCGCCGCGACGCGGACGGGATCCGCTTCACCGTCGCCGACGACGGACCGGGAATCCCCCCCGAGTATCACGAGCTGATCTTTCGGAAGTTCGAGACGGGCCGCACGCGCGGCGCCCCACGCGTGCGCAGCTCGGGGCTCGGCCTCGCGTTCTGCAAGCTCGCCGTCGACGCGCACGGCGGACGGATCTGGGTGCAGAGCGAGGAGGGGAAGGGGAGCCAGTTCCACGTCGTCCTCCCCCTCGAAGCGCGCCGCACCTCCGGCTGAGCCGCAGGCCGGTGCGCGCCATGGAAGAAGGCCCCGGTGAGCGAACACCGGGGCCTTCTTCGTCGTCACGCGAGACCGATCAGGCGTTGCGGTCGATGCACCCCTTGAAGTTCGGGTTGTTCGTCTCGTCGAACGGCACCGGGAAGTTCACGTCGTTGCCGTACGTCGAGCCGAACCGCGTCGATGACCGGGCCGACCGGGAACACCGTGTTCGCGGCGCGGCCGTACTGACGGACCAGCCGCCGCATGTCGCCGAGCCGATGGCCGGTGAGCCACAGCCAGAACGCACGCTCGCGGAACAGCTGGTCGACCGCCGCAGCCTGCGTCGTCGGCGCGGTGCCGGCGAGCGGGGCCAGCGCCGGCGCGACGCGTGGCCCGCAGCGCGTTGAGCCCCGTGAACACGGCGTCGCGATCGGCCTGCGCGCCGCCCTGCAGGCGCGCCTCGAGCTCGATCAGCCGGGCCTCGATGCCGTCGGCGAGCACGACGTTCGAGTTCTGCGCGGGATACTTCTGCTGCGTCGGCAGGTTGCGCGACGTGCCGTCGAACCCGATGCGCGTCGACGTCGCCCACGGCATGCGCGGGTCGGCCGGCGTCTGGAGATAGTTGTATCCGTTCGTGCCTTCGTTGTTCGACACGGTGTAGCGCGAGCTCGGCGACCACCGTGCCGCGCCAGATGCCGTTGTCCTGGCGGGTCGTCGCCGCCGAGTGGAACGTCTGGTACTGAACGTCGTCGGCACGCGCCGCGACCGCCGTCGCCGCGGCCGCGAACTGGCCGAGGTTGAGCAGCGCGCGCGCCTTGCCGACCTGCCGCGAGGTTGCTGGAAGTTCGCGGCTCGTCGCGTTCGTCTGCGCCGTGTCGAACGAGGCGCCGGCGCGCGTGAACATCTGCGTCGTCGTGAGCGGCGTCGCCGTACACGTCGTCGCTCGAACCGTCTTCCGTGCTGAACGGCACGCCGGAGCAGTAGATCTCGCCGAAGAAGTCCTCGACGTACCCGCGAATCGCGTACAGCTCGCGCGAGCGTGTCCTTCGACGCCGGCTTCAGCGTCGCCCACGATCTGATCGCCGCGTCGGCGCCCGAGCGCGCGCGCTGCATGTTCGACGTAGAGCGTGTCGGTCGCGCCGCCAGGTTGTCGGTCATGTTCCGCTCGTTCGGCAGCAGACGATCGAAGAACGTATCGGTCGCGATGATCTCGTCGGCGAGGTTGCCGGTGGACATCGATGAAGCCCGTCCTGGTGCCGGAGAACACGACGGTGAAGTCCTGAATCGCGCCGTTGCGCAGCGCGACCGCGCCCGTCGCGCTGTTCGCCGACGTCCGATGCCGATCACGTCGGGATTGGTGACGTTCAACTGGTCGGTGGTGCAGCCGCCGATGGCGAGCGCCGCGACCACCGGTGCTCGCCGGCACGGCCAGCCGGCGAGCGGTGTGCAGAAGCTTCATGTGTGCGCGGGCCTCAGAAGTTGAGGTTCAGACGGAGCGTGAGGTAGCGCAGCGGCGGCGTGGCGAAATACTCCTCGGTCCCGCGCGTGTCGCTGTTCGACTGCGCCGCCTCCGGGTCGACGCCCGAGTAGTTCGTGATCACGCCGAGGTTGCGGCCGGTGAGGATGACGTTCAGCGCGACGCGCGCAGGATGCATTCGCGCACCGCGTCGGGACCTCGTAGGCGACCGACGCCTCGCGGAAGCGCGTGAAGTCGCCGTCCTCGAACATGCCGCGGAAGACGCCCAGCTGGTTCGTCGCGACGGCGGCCGCCTGCTCCTCGAGCGACGCGCTCTTGTCGTACAGCCCGCGGCACGACGCACCGCCCTGACACTGGTGGCGCAGCGTGTTGTTGAACTTCTTGAAGCCCCACTTCGCAGTCGATCTGGCCCGAGATGCGGAGCTTCCGGTTCGAGCAGCTCGATCGTCGGCGAGAACGCGAGCTCGCGCGTCGGAAACGTCGGGCCGACGAACTGACGCCGAGTCGCTGAACGTCATCTCGCTGAGCGCGATGATGCCGTCGTTGTTCGCGTCTGCGTACGTGTAGCGTGCGGCTCCAGAGACCGAACAGCGGGTAGCCCGGCTGGTTGCGCTGGGTGTTGCGGTTGCCCGTGAAGATCGCCGAGACGCCGGGGGCGAGCGTCGTCATCCGGTTCTTGTTCGTCGAGCCGGTGAGCGTGAAGCTGGCACCGAAGCTCGTACGGTCGACGATCGTCTGGTTCACCTCGAGCTCGAAGCCCGAGTTCTGTGATGTCGCCGATGTTCTCGAAGCGGCTCGAGATGCCGGCGACCGACGGCGCGATGTGCCGGCTGATGATCGCGTCCGTCGTGTCCTTGTTGTAGAACGTGAAGGTCGAGGTTCGTGCGGCCGTCGAACAGCGTCAGGTCGAAGCCGGCCTCGGTCTCGGCCGAGAACTCGGGCTTGAGCTTCGCGTTGCCGAGCGACGCCGAGCGAGAGGCTCGGGGCGTCGCTGCCGTTCGGCAGCGTCGCCGAGAACGGCCGAGAAGTAGCGCAGCGCGTCGGTCGGGCCCGGGATCTGGCCCGACGCGCCGTACGTGGCGCGAACGCGGAGCGAGTTGAGGCAAGCTCGGCTTCGGGAAGAAGCCCTGCTCGGAGAGCGAGCCACGAGGCGCCGAGCTTCGGATAGTACACGGCGCGGAAGTCGTTGCCGAACGCGCTGGCCGCGTCGCGGCGCACGCCGGCCGTTGATGAACAGCTTGTCGTTGAACGAGAGCACTGCTGTCGACGTAGTAGCCGAGCGTGCGCTGGTCCGCCGTGTTCTCCGACGAGCTGCGGGTCGCCGCCGCCGTGACCGTGAGCGCGCCCGGCGGCAGGCCGAGGCCGGTCGCGCCGGTGCGCACCGACGAGGTTGCGGATGTACTGCATGCCGACCGACGTCTTGGTCTGGAGCCGTCGAACGGGGCTCGAACGTGCCGTGCCGCCGAGGTCGACCGTCTGCTGGCGTCAGCTCGGAGCGCTGGTTGCTGACGTTGCCCGAGGCGGACCGTGCCCTTCCGTCGGGCCTTCGTTCACGCGGTTGTAGACTTTGTCGAGGCGGCCGGTGTAGTCGAGCCGAACGTGGCGCGCGTCGGCGAGCCAGCTGAGCGGCGTTGTACTGCGCCGCGACGCTGTTGATGAAGCGGTTGATGCCCCTGCGTCGTGGTCTGCGAGAACACCTCGCCGATCGGCCACGAGCGGTAGCCGAGAGCAGCGGATGCCGTCGGCGTCGACGAGGTCGTGGCGCCAGGTCGCGCCCATGGCGTCGACCATGAGGCCCTGGCTGTTGTCCTCGTTCTGCGGCAAGCGGACGTTGCTGTTCACGTAGCCGGACGACGACCTGCACGAACAGCTGCTTGGCGAGCTGCGTGCTGCAGGTTCGCGCGGAAGCTGTTGCGGTCCAGCGCGTTCGGGCAGATCTGCTCGTTCGGGAGCTCCGTCAGGCCGCGGCAAGCTGGAGGAGCTGATTGATGTCGCGCTGCGGCATCTTGTAGATGCCGCGCTCGCCCTCGGTCTCGCCCGAGACGAAGAACTGCACCCGGTCGTTGCCGCCCGACATCTGCGCGCCGTACTGGCGACGCATGCCCGGTCGATCGGCGTGAGCGAGTCGATGTTCAGGATAGTTGCCGTGCGACAGCGAGTCGACGACGCAGCCGGACACCACGTTCGCGAGCGTGCAGATGCGCGACGTCGTCTGGCCGGCCGACTTGCCCCACAGCGAGTACAGCTCGGGGAAGTCGCGGATGTTGTCGACGAGCCCGTTCTCGCCGTAGACGTTGTAGCTGCGTCTTGCCCGCTCTTGCCGCGCTTGGTCGTGATGCTGATGACGCCGTTCGCCGCTTCGGTGCCGTAGAGCGTCGCCGCCGACGGGCCCTTGAGGACCTCGATGCTCTCGATCTCCTCGGGGTTGATGTCGTCGAGGCGCGACGGGCCGGTGCCACCGGTGCCGACCGCGAGGTTGTTCGCGGCGGAGATGACGCGGACGCCGTCGATGATGACGACGGGATCGTTGCTGAGCGACAGCGACGACTGGCCGCGGATGCGGATGCGCGAGCCGGACCCGGTGACGCCGCCGCTCACGACCTGCACGCCAGCGGCGCGGCCGGAGAGCACCTGGCACCATCGTGTTGACGGGCAGCTCCGCGACCTTCTCGGCGACCGAGATCTGCGACGTGGTGTTCGCCAGCTCGACCTTGCGCTGCTGGCCCGTGACGGTCGTCACGACGGCGGCGAGCGAGAAGGCGGCCTGCGTGAGCGAGACGTTGGCCGTCGCCGTGCCACCGGCGGTCACGGTGACAGCGACGGTCTGCGCGGTATAGCCGATCCGGTTGACCTGGATCGACTGCGCGCCGGACGCGACCGCGCGTACGGTGTAGCGGCCCTGATCGTCAGTCTGAGCGCCGTTCGTCGTGCCGACGATGCGCACGGCCGCGCCGGAGACCGGTGTCCCGGCTGCCGCATCGGTGACGCGCCCCGTGACCGTGCCCGTCGCACCCTGCGCCGACGCCGTAGCACCGCTCCCGAGCACGGCGACTGCCGCCATGACGGCTGCCCCCCACCGCCACCTCACCGCCAGCGACATCGTCGCCGCTTTCGTTACGAGCCGACCGCATCGCATAGCAAGTCCTCTCCTGGACGGAATGATGCACCGGCCGCGTACGTGCGACCGGCTTCGAACAACCGCGGAAGTTGGAGTAACCGACCTTCGCGAACGCCGGCTGGTCACCGGCGGCGGGACCTCGCGTGAAGGCGAGCTGAGATCGGTGGGCGAGCGGAGACGCCTGCGGTGACGAGTGACCGCAGGCGTGTAGATGGTGGGAGACGCCGCACTGGAGCGTCGCGGCAATCGTAGAGCCCGCGCACGCTACCGTCAATACGGCGCACGCGCTGGGTCGTTGAGCGGCGGCGCGCGTCGCACGACGGGTGTGCCGGCCCACCGCGACCGGCTAGCTTGCGGCCATGTCGCGCGCAACGGTCTACATCGAAACGTACGGCTGCCAGATGAACGTGAGCGATTCGGAGCTCATGTACGGGCGGCTGGCAGCTCACGGATACGATGCGGTCGACGGCCCCGACGGCGCCGACGTGATCCTCGTCAACACCTGCGCCATCCGTGACCACGCCGAGCAGCGCGTGATCGGTCGACTCGGCGAGCTCAAGCGATTCATGAAGCCCGGCAGCGTGCTCGGCGTCGCGGGGTGCATGGCGCAGCGGCTCGGCCCGATGCTGCTCCAGAAGGCGCGACACGTCAGCCTCGTCGTCGGACCCGATGGATACCGCTCGCTGCCCGCGCTACTGGACAGCGCGCGAAGCGGCGAACGCGTCACCGCCACGAGCTTCGACCTCGAAGAGCACTACGAGGACTTCACGCCGCGCCGGTTCGACAGAGTCAAGGCGTGGATCCCCGTCCAGCGGGGGTGCGACTACCGCTGCACGTACTGCATCGTGCCGTACACGCGCGGCTCGGAGCGCAGTCGCCAGCTCGCGGACGTCGTGCGCGAAGTCGAGGGGGTCGTCCGTGAGGGGATGAGCGAGGTCGTGCTGCTCGGCCAGACGGTGAACTCGTACCACGACGGGACGTACGACTTCGCCGACCTCCTGCGAGCGGTCGGGGAGGTCGATGGCATCCGGCGGATCCGCTTCACGAGTCCGCACCCGAACGACTTCACCGATCGCGCGATCGCCGCGCTCGCCGAGGTCCCGCAGGTCTGCGAGCACGTCCACCTCCCGATGCAGAGCGGCTCGACGCGCGTGCTGAAACGGATGCTGCGCCGGTACACGCGAGAGGGGTACGTCGACTGCGTGGGACGGCTGCGGGACGCGATTCCGGACGTGAACCTGACGACCGACATCATCGTCGGCTTTCCTGGCGAGACGGACGCCGACTTCGAGGAGACGCTGTCGCTCGTCCGCGAGCTGCGCTTCGAAGATGCGTACACGTTCAAGTTCTCACCGCGCGACGGCACCCCGGCTACCCGATTCCCGGCCGACGAGTCGGTGGCCGACGATGTCGCGAGCGAGCGGCTCGAGCGGCTCATCGCGACCGTGCGTGCCGGCGCGCGCGAGCACAACCTCACGCTGCTCGGCACTCGCCACGAGGTGCTGATCGAGCGCGAAGGTCGCCGAGGGGACGCGTTCATGGCGCGGACGCGCGACTTCAAGACGGTGATGGTGCCGGTGGACGGCGTGGACATCGGCGACTACGTCACCGTCGAGCTGACGGGGACGTCTGGCTCGACGTTCACCGGAGCGGTCGTGCGCACGCCCGCGGAACGGCGTACGGCGCTCCCCATGGCTGCGGTCGCGGGATCGAGTTGCTGAGCCGCGCGGCCCCACCGTCGTCCGTGGCGCTCACCGCCGGGTAGAGGGGCCCGCCGACGCCCCGCGTTCGCTGCGCACGCGCTGCGTTCGGGTGGTACCGCGCTCGGCAGGACGTGCACGCAGCATGGCGGGGTGCCCCTCATCTTCCTCGCGTACGTCGCCCTGCTGGTCGGGAGCGCGGTCGGTGGCTCGCTCGGCCGTGCTGAGGTGTGGATCGCCGGTGGCGGAGTCGCGCTGACGGCGATCGGGCTGTACCGCGCCCGGCGTGCGGCGCATGCCGGCATCGCGCTGACGCTCGCCGCCTCGACGTTGGCGGCGCATGCCGAGGCGCGCGACCGGTCGGCGTGTCGCGACGGCGCGACGCGCGACGGCCGGCTCGCCGTGGTCGTCGAGGCGGACGTTCACGCCACCGGCCGCACCGCCGCGCGCGCAGTCGGCTGCCGGCTCCCCGTGACCATCAGCGTGGCGCATGGCCGCGCGCGCGCGGGGGACGTGGTCGGCGCGAGCGGCGTCGCGCTGGCGACCTCGCGCGGCGTGCAACTGCGCGATGCGACGCTCACCCCGTCGGGCGCGCGCTCCGCGCTCGTCGCGTGGCGGGCTGGCGTCGCACGCCGGATCGATGCGCTGTTCGGCGAGGACGCTCCGCTCGTCCGCGCGCTCGTCGTCGCGGACGCGCACGACGTCGACGTGTCGGCGCGCGATCGGTTCGCCGACGCGGGACTCGTCCACCTCCTCTCCGTATCCGGTCTGCACGTCTCGATCGTCGCCGAGGCGCTGACGCTGCTCCTCGGCGCGTGCCGGCTGTCGCGTCGTGCAGCGCAGGTCGCGTCGGTCGTCGGAGTCGTCGGCTACGTGGCGGTGATCGGCGCGCCGGCGCCGGCGGTGCGCGCAGCCACGATGCTCGCCGCGCAGCTCGCGTCGCGACTCGTGCAGCGACCGACGTCGCCGTGGGCCATCCTCGCGTTAGGCGGAACGGTGCCGCTGCTCCGCGATCCGCTCGGCGCCGCGGACCTCGGGTATCAGCTGTCGATGGCCGGCATGGCCGCGCTCGTCGGAGGGCGCGCGTTGACCGGACGCCTCGGCGTCGGGTCGCTCGGCGGCTGGCGGCGGACGCTCGCGCGCGAGCTGGTGACGAGCCTCGTCGCGACCGCCGTCACGGCGCCCATCGTTGCCTGGTGCTTCGGGCGCGTGAGCATCATCGGGCCTCTCGCGAACCTCGCGGCCGCGCCCGTCGTCGCCCTTCTGCAGCCGACGCTCTTTCTCGCGGTGCTGCTGTCCCCCCTCGGGCCGGTCGCGCAGCACGTCGCGGGCGCCGCGCACCTGCTGATCGCCGCGCTCGATCGCGTCGCGAGTGCGGCGTCGCTCGTTCCGCACGCCTCCCTCGCCGTGGCGCCGACGGCAGCGGTCGCGGTCATCGCCGCTCTCGCCTCGCTCGCGCTGCTCACCGCGTGTGTGGCGCGCGACACGTCCACCCGCAGTCGCGCGCGGCTCGCAAGCGCGGCGGGCGTCGTCGCGATGGTCGTCGCTCCGCTGCTGCCGGCGCGGTCGACCGGGGCGCTCGAGCTGCACATGCTCGACGCGGGGCAGGGCGACGCGGTCGCGGTGCGCACGCCGCACGGCCGATGGGTCGTCGTGGACGCCGGCCGAAGCTGGCGCGGCGGCGATGGCGGGCGCGCGACGGTCGTGCCGTACCTGCGACGACGCGGCGGCGCCGTCGACGCGTTCATCCTGTCGCACGCACACGCCGATCATGCCGGAGGCGCGGCGACGGTGCTGCGCATGCTGCGCCCGGCTCACTACTGGGACGCGGCGTTCGCGCTCCCGAGCGACGTCTACCGCGCATCGCTCGTCGCGGCGCGCGAGTCGCACGTCGCCTGGCGCCGGGTGCGGCCGAGCGACACGCTCGTCGTCGACGGCGTCACGTTTCGCGTGCTCGCGCCGGACTCCGCATGGACGGCCGGACTCCGCGACGCGAATCTGGCGAGCGTCATCGTCAGCGTGCGCGTGGCGCGGTACGCGCCTCCTGCTGACCGGCGACGCCGAGGCGGCGGAAGAGCGGTGGCTGGTCGAGCGCGCGAGGGTTGATCAGGCGCTCGCGCGCGAACTACGTGCGGACGTGCTCAAAGTCGCGCATCACGGCAGCCGCACGAGCTCGACGCCCGAGTTCCTCGCGCTCGTACGCCCGCGCGTCGCGCTGGTGAGCGTCGGCGCGGCGAACAGCTACGGACTGCCTAACGACGACGTGCTCGCGCGCATCGACGGCGTCGGGGCGCAGGTGCTCCGCACCGACGAACTCGGCGCGATCGTCGTTCGAGCCGACGGACGGACATTGACGGTCTCCGCCGGCGGTGAGACGTGGCGCATCGCGCCCCGGTAGCGCGATCGCGGCGCGTGTGCGCCACGATCGCGCGGACGACCGTTCACGCGCTGATTGGCCGTGCTCTTGCGCTGCCGCCTGCGGTGGTGGCGCGTTACCCGGAGCTGCGTGCGGCGCGGTGGCGAGCTGGCGGGCTCCCGCTCCGCGTCGGTGGGTGGCTGCTCGGCCGGCGTACGGTCGCGGGCATCACGCTCGGCCGCACGGTGTGGCTCGCGGCGCCGGATCGGCTCACGCCGTGGCTGCTCTTGCACGAGCTCTGTCACGTTCATCAGTTTGGTCGAGTCCGCGGGTTCGCGTTCCGATACTCGTGGCAGTCGCTGCGCCATGGGTATGCGGCCAACTGCTACGAACGCGAAGCGAACGCGTTTGCCGCGGCCGTGCTGCGCGAGCGCCCGCCGGACTCGCTCGATTCTCCTGTCGTTCTCTAGCCGAGGATTCCTCGCGTGGTCAAGCACACCGCCACCTCCGTTGTCACGATCGAGCGCTTCATCATCGAGCAGGAGCGCCAGTTCCCCGAGGCGACGGGCGAGCTGTCCGGCATTCTCTACGACATCGCGCTCGCCGCGAAGATGATCGCCAACAAGGTGCGCAGCGCGGGCATCGCCGACATCCTCGGCGAGCACGGGACCGAGAACGTGCAGGGCGAGACGCAGCAGAAGCTCGACGTGCTGTCGAACGAGATCATCGTGAAGGCGATGGACCACGGCGGCCGGCTCTGCGCGATGGCGTCCGAGGAAGAGCCGCACATCATCCCGATCCCCGACGAATTCCGCTGCGGCAAGTACCTGCTGACGTTCGATCCGCTCGACGGCTCCTCGAACATCGACGTCAACGTGCCGGTCGGAACGATCTTCTCCGTGCTGCGCAAGATCACGAACGGGCGCGCCGGGACGCTCGAGGATTTCCTGCAGCCGGGACGCCGTCAGGTCGCGGCGGGGTACATCATCTACGGGTCGAGCACGATGCTGGTCTACACGACGGGGCAGGGCGTGCACGGCTTCACGCTCGATCCGTCGATCGGCGAGTTCCTGCTCTCGCACCCCAACATCACGATCCCGCCGACGGCGAAGTTCCTCTCGGTCAACGATTCGTACGAGCACTACTGGGACGAGGGCGTGAAGGCGCTCATGCGCCGCTACCGCGGACTCGACGGCAAGCAGAAACCGCTCAACGTGCGCTACGTCGGGTCGCTCGTCGCCGACTTCCATCGCAACCTGCTCGCGGGCGGCGTGTTCGCGTATCCGGCGAACACCAACAGCCCGAACGGAAAGCTGCGTCTGCTCTACGAGGCGAGCCCACTCGCGTTCATCGCGGAGCAGGCAGGGGGCGCGGCGTCGAACGGGCACACCCGCATTCTCGACGTGCAGCCGGGAGAATTGCACGAGCGCACCCCGCTCTATCTCGGGAGCAAGGCGGAGGTGATGTGCGCGAACGAGATCCTCGCGCAACCGCTCGGCTCGGCGCCGGTCGGCGCGGCGCCGGTCGGCACGGGGCGGGGGGCGGAGGCGCTCAGCGGCGCGAGCTAGTTCGTTCGCGCACTGGACGAATGCGGTCGCCGGTTATCATGCTCGCATGACCGACGACCGCTTTTCGCCTTCGGGCATTCCGATCGCGCCGACCTACCGCCCCGACGACGCGCCACTCGACTACGCGCGCGACCTCGGCGACGCGGGGCGCTTTCCGTTCACGCGCGGCGTGCAGCCGACGATGTATCGCGGGCGGCTGTGGACGATGCGGCAGTACGCCGGCTTCGGCACCGCGTCCGAGACGAACGCACGCTTCAAGCTGCTCCTCGCCGCCGGCCAGACCGGACTCTCGACGGCGTTCGACCTGCCGACGCAGATGGGCATCGACTCCGACTCGCCCCGTGCGTTGGGAGAGGTCGGACGCGTCGGCGTCGCG
The DNA here is from genome assembly GCA_963843845.1 of uncultured Gemmatimonadaceae bacterium. Taxonomy (GTDB): domain Bacteria; phylum Gemmatimonadota; class Gemmatimonadetes; order Gemmatimonadales; family Gemmatimonadaceae; genus Gemmatirosa. Next base: position 1,857,460 of record CAWJMB010000002.1, read on the forward strand.
ATCGACACGGTCGAGGACATGCACGCGCTGCTCGCGGACCTGCCGCTCGAGCGTGTGTCGACGTCGATGACGATCAACGCGACGGCGTCGACGCTGCTCGCCATGTACGTCGTCGTCGCCGAGGAGCGCGGGATCGATCGCGCGACGCTCTCGGGAACGGTGCAGAACGACATCCTGAAGGAGTACATCGCGCGCGGGACGTACGTCTTTCCTCCGGTGCCCAGCCTCGCGCTCACCGCGGAGATGTTTCGCTTCTGCGCCGCCGAAGTGCCACAGTGGAATCCGATCTCGATCTCGGGCTACCACATCCGGGAGGCCGGGGCGACGGCGGTGCAGGAGCTGGCGTTCACGTTCGCGAACGGGCTCGAATACGTGAAGCAGGCGATCGACGCAGGACTCGCGGTCGACACCTTCGCGCCGCGGTTGTCGTTCTTCTTCGCCGCGCACAACGACCTGTTCGAGGAGGTCGCGAAGTTCCGCGCGGCGCGCCGTCTCTGGGCTCGGCTGATGCGCGAGCGATTCGGCGCGTCGGACGCGAGCGCGCGGCTCCGCTTCCACACGCAGACCGGCGGCGTGACGCTGCAGGCCCAGCAGCCGCTGAACAACGTCGTGCGCGTGACCGTGCAGGCGCTCGCCGCGGTGCTCGGCGGCACGCAGTCGCTTCACACGAACGGCTACGACGAAGCGCTCGCGCTGCCGACCGTCGACGCGGCGACGCTCGCGTTGCGCACGCAGCAGATCGTCGGTCACGAGAGCGGCGCCGCGCAGACGGTGGACCCGCTGGCCGGCAGCTACTACGTCGAGTCGCTCACGAACGCGATCGAGGAGCACGCGACGGCGCTGCTCGTGCAGGTCGACGAGATCGGCGGCGCGCCCGAGGCGATTGCCCGGGGCTTCTTCCAGGAGGAGATCGGGCGCAGCGCGTACGAGTACCAGCTCCGCGTCGAGCGCGGCGAGACCGTCGTCGTCGGCGTCAACCGCTTCGACGACGGGAGCGAGCCGCCGATCATCCCCACGCCGGACTTCTCGGCGCTGGAGCGGTCGCAGGTCGAGCGGCTCCGTGCGGTGCGCGAGGCGCGCGACGACGCACGCGTCCGCGAAACGTTAGGCACGCTGATCGACGCCGCGCGACCGTACGCGACGGTGGGCGCGGCGCGTCCCGAGCTGATGCCGCGCGTGATCGACGCCGTGCGGGCCCGCGCCTCGGTGGGCGAGATCAGCGACGCACTGGCCGGCGTCTGGGGACGCTACACGCCGACGACGTGACCGCGTCGCGGCGGACCCGTTCGGCCCGCCGGCGACCGTGAGCTCGGCCTCCCTGTTCAGCGACCGGCCGCGCGGTCGCCACGCGATGGCCGAGCACTTTCCGGCCGGGCGTCGGCTCGCCTACGACGCGGCGAAGGGGCCGCTGTGGGTGGTGTGCCGGGCGTGCGAGTGACGGACCCTCCCCCCGCTCGCCGAACGGTGGGAGGCGACGGACGAGGGCGCGCGGCCGTGCGATCCTCGCCGAGCTGGAGGCCGCGTGGTGTCGCGCGGAGACGATCGCGATGATCGCTCGCCTTGAAGCGCCCATCGGCGCCGGGTATTCTACGCCCTTCCGCCCGCTCCGGTTTAAGTCACGCCAGCATGCCGACTTACGAGTTTCGCTGCACGAACGGCCACCGCTTCGACGAGTTCCACAAGATCAGCGACGCGCCGGCGACGGCCATCTGTCCGACCTGCCTGGAGGTCGGCGAACGCATCATCTCCGGGGGCGCCGGCCTCGTCTTCAAGGGGAGCGGATTCTACCTCACCGACTACGGCAAGAACGCCCACCGCTCGAGCGGGCCTGCGGCGAAGTCGGGCGAGTCGGGCGGCGGGGGTGAGAGCGGCGGCTCGTCGAGCGGCGGCGACAGCGGCGCGTCGAGCGCCTCGACGGGCGCCGGCGCGGGGGGGGATCGGGCCCGTCGACGGGGAGTCCGGCGAGCGGCTCGACGAGCGCTGCACCGGGCAGCCATGGCGGCTCGTCGGGTACCGGCAAGGGCGGTGCCGGCGGCAGCTCCGGCAGCGGCGGCAGCTCCGGCAGCGGCGGCGGCTCGGGAAGCGGCGGCGGGTCGGCCGGCGGCAGCGGCTCCGGGGGGTCGGGGAGCTCGGGGGCCTCGGGGAGCTCCGGCGGCGCAAGAGAATGATCGCGTCGGACCGGATTCGCGCCGAGCTCGTTCGCGCCGCCCAGGCGCTCGGCGTCGCCGACGTCGACCCGATCCTCGAGCGGCCGCGTGACCCGTCGTTCGGCGACTGGACGACGAACCTCGCGATGACGCTCGCGCGGGCGCTCAAGCGCCCGCCGCGCGACATCGCGCAGGCGCTGTTGGGGGCCATGGACCTCCCCGGCGCCGGTGTCGCGTCGGCCGACGTCGCGGGCGCGGGCTTCATCAACTTCCGCCTCGATCCCTCGCTCGTCGCGCGCGCCATCGCGCCGATCCTCGAGCGCGATGCCGAGTTCGGGCGCGACCACGCGTGGACGGGCGAGCGTGTGGTCGTCGAGTTCGTGAGCGCCAATCCGACCGGTCCGCTCCACGTCGGCCACGGGCGTCAGGCGGCGCTGGGCGACGCGATCGCGACGCTGCTCGACTGGACGGGGTGGAGCGTCTCGCGCGAGTTCTACTACAACGACTCCGGCGCGCAGATCGAGAACCTGGCGAAGAGCACGTGGGTTCGCGTGGCCGAGCGCGCCGGGATCGACGCCGCGATTCCCGACGGCGGGTACAACGGCGAGTACATCAGGGACATCGCCGAATCGTTCGTCGCGGCTGGAGGAATGCCTGGCACCGACGCGCTACGCGCCGGCGTCGCGTCGATCGCCGCCGGCCAGGTGCCGGGCGACGCCGATCTGTTCGACGCGATGCAGGCGCACGCCGTCGCAGCCCTGCGCGGCGAGCAGAACCTCGACCTCGCGGCGTTCGGCGTCGGCTTCGACACGTTCTACCTCGAGTCATCGCTCTATGCGCCCGGGTCGGCCGCGGACGCGATGCCGATGAGAGCCGGCGACGAGACGCGCCGGATGACGGCGGTCGACGCCACCGTCGACGCCCTCGTCCGCGCCGGCGCGACCTACGAGGAAGACGGCGCCCTCTTTCTCCGCACGACCGCGTACGGCGACGACAAGGATCGGGTGATGCGGCGCAGCGCCGCGAAGGGCGGCACGTACACGTACTTCGTGCCGGACGTCGCGTACCACGTGACCAAGTGGCAGCGGGGCTTCCCGCGCGCGATCAATGTGCAGGGAAGCGATCATCACGGCACGACCGCCCGCGTCCGCGCCGGTCTGCAGGCGATGGCGATGGGCATCCCGCCGGGCTACCCCGAGTACGTGCTGCACCAGATGGTGACGGTCACGCGAGACGGCGAAGAGGTGAAGATCTCGAAGCGCGCCGGGAGCTACGTCACGGTGCGCGACCTCATCGACTGGGTCGGGCGCGACGGGGTGCGCTACTTCTACCTGCAGCGCAAAGGCGACTCGCACCTCGTGTTCGACGTCGACCTCGCGCGGTCGCAGAGCGAGGAGAACCCGATCTACCGCATCCAGATGGCGCATGCGCGGATGAGCGGCATCTTTCGCCAGGCCGGCGTCGACCCGACGTCGACGGACTGGTCGGCGGTTGACTTCGCACCACTCGCCGAGCCGGCCGAGCAGGAGCTGATCAACGCCCTCGCCGACTTCCCGCGCGTCGTCTCGCAGGCCGCGGAGGCACTCGAGCCGCATCGCGTCGCGTCGTATCTGCTGGAGACCGCGGGCCTCGCCCACGGCTGGTACCACAAGCACCACGTGCTCGGCCAGGAGGCCCCGCTCATGACGGCGCGCCTCGCGCTCGCTCGGGCGACGCAGATCGTGCTGCGGAACGGCCTCACGATCCTCGGCATCTCGGCGCCGGAGCGGATGTAGGCAGGGGACGCGGGATGCGGGAGTCCGTCGTCGGGCGGCCCAGCGTGCCCGCGTCCAGCGTCCAGCGTCACCGCGCCCCGCGTCCCGGCAGTCCAGATCTCCGATCTCCGATCCCCGGATTCTCACTCTCATGTCCGTTCTCGTCGTAGGCTCGGTCGCGCTCGACTCGGTGGAGACGCCGTTCGGCAAGGCCGACAACGTGTTGGGCGGGTCGGGAACGTTCTTCTCGGCGTCCGCGAGCCACCTCACGCCAGTGCAGCTCGTCGGCGTCGTCGGGAACGACTACCCCCTCGATCAGCTGCAGCCGCTGGCCGCGCGCGGGGTCGACCTCTCCGGCGTCGAGACGGCGGACGGCCCGTCCTTCCGCTGGCGCGGCCGCTATCGCCACGACCTCAACTCCGCCGAGACCCTCGAGACGCACCTCGGCGTCTTCTCGCACTTCGCGCCGAAGATTCCGGACGCGTTCCGCGACGCGCCGTTCGTGTTCCTCGCGAACATCGATCCACGCCTCCAGCTCGGCGTGCTGGAGCAGGTGTCGCGGCCGAAGCTCGTCGCGTGCGACACGATGAACTTCTGGATCGAGAGTCGCCGCCCTGAACTGCTGCAACTGTTCTCGAAGGTGGACATGGTGTTGCTGAACGACGGCGAGGCGCGCCAGCTCACCGAGCAGACGAACCTCGTGCACGCGGCGCGATGGCTGCTCGACCGCGGTCCCAAATACGTCATCATCAAGAAGGGCGAGCACGGCGCGTTTCTGTTCAGCCGGGACTCGATCTTCTTCGCGCCGGCATATCCCCTGGAGAGCGTGTTCGACCCGACTGGTGCCGGCGATTCGTTCGCCGGCGGCTTCATCGGCTATCTCGCTCGCAGCAACGACGCTCGACGAGGCGAACGATGCGTCGCGCCGTGATCTACGGATCGGCGATGGGTTCGTTCGCGGTCGAACAGTTCTCGATCGGCCGGCTGCTGGAGATCACGCGCGCCGACATCGATCGTCGCGTGCACGAGTTCCGGAAGCTCGTGTCGTTCGACATCGAGATGGCTGACGCGATGCCGAGCGATTCGGCTGCGGCGCAGTGAGCGCGACGCCGCTCGACTACCGCGCGGCCGGGGTCGACCTCGACGCGGCGGACGCGGCCAAGTGGCGCCTCAAGCGGCTCGTCGAGAGCACGATGACGGCGGGCGCGCGCGGCGCCTTCGGCGGCTTCGGCGGGATGTTCCGAGTGCCCGGAGGCATGCGCGCGCCGCTGCTCGTCGCGAGCGCGGACGGCGTCGGGACGAAAGTCAAAGTCGCGGTCGAGGCGGGGCGATTCGACACGGTCGGTCACGACCTCGTGAACCACTGCGTCAACGACGTGCTCGTGCAGGGCGCTCGCCCGCTGTTCTTCCTCGACTACGTCGCGTTCGGGAAGCTCGTTCCCGACGTCGTCGAGGCGATCGTCGCGGGCGTCGCGGCCGGATGTCGCGAGAACGGGTGCGCGCTCATCGGAGGCGAGACGGCGGAGATGCCTGGCGTCTACACGCCCCCCGACTTCGATCTCGCGGGCTTCATCGTCGGCTGCGTCGAGGAGGACGCGGTGCTCGGCGCCGACCGCGTTCGCCGTGGCGATACCGTCGTCGGGCTCGAGAGCTCCGGGCTGCACACGAACGGCTACTCGCTCGCCCGTCGCATCGTGGCCGACCGGCTGCGCCTCGGACCGGCACGATCCCTTCCCGGAGAGCGACGGCACGGTCGCGGACGCACTGCTCGCCGTGCACCGCTCCTACCTCGCCGCCCTCGGTCCGGTGCTCGACCGGGTGCACGCGCTGGCGCACATCACGGGCGGCGGGGTGCCCGGGAACCTGGACCGCGTGCTGCCGCCGGACTGCGACGCGGTGATCGACACGACCAGTTGGACCGTCCCGCCGCTGTTCCGCGTGCTCGAGGACGCAGGCGGCGTGGCGCGCGACGAGATGTATCGAACGTTCAACATGGGCGTCGGTATGACGGTCATCACGGACCCCGCCGACGCGGACGGGGTGATCGACGCCGCGGCGCGCGCGGGAGTGCGGGCGTGGCCCGTGGGACGCATCCGACAGGGGAGTGGACGTGTCCAACTCGACTGACCTCAGCCACATGACGCCCAACGCAGGAGTCTCGATGCAACACCGCTCGCTCGCTCGCCGCGCCACGCCGTTGCTCGCTGCCGTCACGACGCTCGCCGCCGCCACGGTGCACGCGCAGGGTGCGGTTTCCAGCCAGTGCGCGTCGCAACTCTTCGTCGCGGTCGACGCGTGTCAGAAGGCGGTCGACCTGTTCAACTTCATGGCTCCGCAGCTCGGCACGTCGATCACCGGCGGCAACGCCGTCATCGGCAGCGCCGGCACGCTCGGCGGGCTGGGCCACTTCAGCTTCGGAGTACGCGCGAACATCCTGCAGGGGCAGCTCCCGCAGACCGACGACGTCACGCTCAGCGTCACCAGCGCGCAGCGCAGCGACTTCGCGCCGAAGCGGCAGCTCCTCGGGCTTCCGACGGCCGAGGCCGCCGTGGGGATCTTCCCGGGCGTCAACGTCGGGGCGACGAACGTCGGCGGCATCGACGCACTCGTCAGCGCGTTCTACGTGCCCGACATCGAGGAGGACCCGGTGAGCGTGCGCGTGACCGACGGCCACCTGCGGATCGGCTACGGCGTGCGACTCGGCATCGTGCAGGAGACGGCGTTCGTTCCCGGCATCTCGGTCTCGTATCTGCGTCGGGATCTGCCGAAGGTCGACCTCCGCGCGCGCATCGGGACGGCCGATTCGGTTCGCGTCACCGATCTCGAGGCGAAGACGACGGTGTGGCGCCTGGCCGCGAGCAAGCGGTTCACGATCCTCGGTCTCACCGCCGGCGTCGGCCAGGACCGGTACGATTCGCAGGCGAACACGGGGGCCTATGTCGCGCCGCGTCAGGTCGGCCCGGTGTCCGTCAGCTACAACGGCACGGTCGCCGGCGTCTCGCAGAAGCTCACGCGCACGAACTACTTCGGCGGCGCGATGCTCGCACTCCCCGGCCTCCGCGTCGCGGCCGAGATCGGGCAGGTGACGGGGGGCGACGTCGTGACGCCGTTCAACTCGTTCGGCGACCGCAAGGCGAACGATACGTACACGTACGGCTCGCTCGGGCTGCGCGTCGCCTTCTGATGCGCGGCGTGCGCGACGCGGCGGCGTCCGCGTCGCAGCGCGACGCCGCATTCATGCGCCGCGCGCTGCGGCTCGCGCGCCGCGGTTGGGGATCGACGGCGCCGAACCCGATGGTCGGCGCCGTCATCGTCCGCGACGGCGAGGTCGTCGGCGAGGGGTGGCACGCGCGGCACGGCGGGCCGCACGCCGAGGTCGTCGCGTTAGGCGTCGCCGGTGAACGCGCCCGGGGCGCGACCGCGTACGTGTCGCTCGAGCCGTGCAACCACCACGGCAAGACGCCGCCGTGCAGCGAGGCGCTCATCGCCGCCGGCGTGCGGCGCGTCGTCGTCGCCGTCGCCGATCCGAGCGAGGTCGCGGCAGGCGGCGCCGCCCGCTTGCGAGCGGCCGGCATCGACGTGCAGGTCGGCGTCGAAGCCGAGGCAGCTCGCGAGGTGAACGCGCCGTTCTTCTTCGCGCAGCGCGCGGGGCGGCCCTGGGTCACGCTGAAACTCGCGCTGTCGATCGACGGTGGCATCGCGGATCACACACGCGAACAGGGGTGGCTCACGGGTCGGCGCGCGCGCCGCGAGGTGCACCGCCTGCGCGCGAACAGCGACGCGATCGCGGTCGGCATCGGGACGGCGCTCGCCGACGATCCGGCGCTCACCGTGCGCGACGTCGGCGCGCCGCGCGTGCCGCCGCTCCGCCTCGTGTTCGATCGCGATGCGCGCCTGCCGCTCACCTCGCGCCTCGTGCAGACGCTGAGCGAGGGACCCGTGATCGTCGTCTGCGCGAGTGCGTCGTCTCCGTCCGCCGTCGGACTCGCGAACGCGGGGGTTCGGATCGTCGCCGAGCGTTCGCTCGATGCCGCGCTGACGACGCTCCGCGCCGAGCACGGCGTCCGCGCCCTGCTCGTCGAGGGCGGCGCCGGGCTCGCGAGCGCGCTCTGGGGCGCCGCCCTCGTGGACCGGCTGATTACCTTTCAGGCGCCGCTCATCCTCGGCCGCGGCGCGCTCCGGGCCTTCGGCAGCGCGCCGGCCGAGCGCGCTGCAGACGCGCGGAGACTGCGGATCATCGAGCGCCGCGCGCTCGGCGCCGATGCCATGAGCGTTTACGAGGTTCACGCACTGGAGTCCTGAGGCACGTGTTCACGGGGTTGGTCGACGACGTCGGACGGATCGAGCAGGTCACCACGACCGAAGCGGGGCGCGAGCTGCGGATCCGCTGCCGCTACGACGATCTCGCAGCCGGCGAGAGCATCGCGTGCGACGGCGTCTGCCTCACGGTGCGCGAGTTCGGCACGGGCTGGTTCACCGTGGCCGCCGCGTTCATGACGCTGGCGCGCACGACGTTGAACGGGTGGCAGGTCGGCCGGCCCGTGAACCTGGAGCGCGCGCTGCGGCTGGGCGACCGGCTCGGTGGGCACATGGTGCAGGGGCACGTCGATGCGGTCGGATCCGTCGTCGCCGCGCGCGTGCACGACGATGCGTGGCTCATCGACGTCGCGGTGCCCGACGAGATCGACGAGCTCCTCGTGCCACACGGCTCGATCACGCTCGACGGCGTCAGTCTCACGGTGAACGCGCTCCCCGACCGGGGCATCGTGCAAGTCTCGATCATCGAGTACACGCGCCGCCACACGACGTTAGGCGGCTACGAACCAGGGCGACGCGTCAACCTCGAAGGAGACGTCGTCGGCAAGTATGTGCGGCGGCTCGCGTCGCCGCATCTCGCGAACAGGTAAGCCGTCATGCCATTCGGGACCGTCGAGCAAGCCATCGAAGACATCCGCGCCGGGAAATTCGTTCTCGTGGCGGATGACGAGGATCGCGAGAACGAAGGCGATCTGGTCGGCGCGGCCGAGCTCGTCACGCCGGAGAAGATCAACTTCCTCCTCGACGCGAAAGGGTGGATCTGTCTCGCGCTCACCCCCGAACGGTGCGAGGAGCTCGAGCTCGGTCCGATGAGCCGCGGCAATACCGAGGCGATGAAGACGGCGTTCACCGTGACGATCGACGCGTCCGCGCGCTACGGCGTGACGACCGGCATCAGCGCCTCTGACCGCGCCACGACGATCCGCGTCGCGGTCGACCCGCTGACCGTGCCCGCCGACCTCCGCCGCCCCGGTCACGTGAACCCGTTACGCGCGCGGCCCGGCGGCGTGCTGCAGCGCGTCGGCCACACCGAGGCCGCGGTCGACCTCGCACGACTGGCGGGGCTCACGCCGGCCGGCGTCATCTGCGAAGTGTTGAACGCCGACGGATCGGCTGCGCGCCGGCCGGAGCTCGAGGCGTTCGCGGAGAAGCACGGCCTGACGTTCATCACGGTCGCGCAGCTCGTCGCGTATCGCCTGCGCCACGAGAGTCTGGTGCACCGCGTGGCGGACGCTCGCCTCCCGACGGAGTTCGGCGAGTGGAAGATCGTCGGGTACCGCAACGACGTCGACGACCACGAGCACGTGGCGATCGTCTACGGCGACGTCGGCGACGGTGAGAACGTCCTCGTCCGCATGCATTCGAAGTGCCTGACCGGCGACGTCTTCCACTCGATGCGCTGCGACTGCGGCTGGCAGCTGCACACGGCCATGGAGATGGTCGCCGAGGAAGGCCGCGGCGTGATCGTGTATCTCGATCAGGAGGGGCGCGGGATCGGGCTGCTGAACAAGCTCAAGGCCTACGAGCTGCAAGATCGCGGCGCCGACACGGTCGAGGCGAACGAGCGACTCGGCTTCAAGCCCGACCTGCGCAACTACGGCATCGGCGCGCAGATCCTGCGAGACCTCGGGCTTCGCTCCATTCGCGTCATGACGAACAACCCGCGGAAGCTGGTCGGCCTCGAAGGGTACGGGCTGCGCGTCGTCGAAGGGGTGCGGATCCAGGCGCCGCAGACGAGCGAGAACGCGGGCTACCTCGCGACGAAGCGCGCCAAGCTCGGCCACCTGCTCGCGTCGTGACCGCGCCGCGTCGCACGCTCCCGATCCTGATCGACGACCCCGCCACGCCTGCCGAGTACATGACCGAGTTCACAGGTGCCCCGAACGCCGCCGGACGACGCTTCGCCGTCGTCGCCAGCCGCTTCAACGAGGGCGTGACGCGGGCGCTCGCCGACGGCGCCATCGACGCGCTGACTCGCCACGGTGCGACGCCCGGCGACGTCGACCTCGTCTGGGTGCCGGGCGCGTGGGAGCTGCCAGCCGCCGTCCGCAAGGTGCTGTCGAGCGATCGCTACGCCGCGGTCGTCGCGCTCGGCGCGGTCGTCCGCGGCGAGACGCCGCATTTCGATTTCGTGGCCGGCGAGGCGGCGCGTGGCCTCGCCGACGCGAGCGCCGAGTACGACGTGCCGCTGGCGTTGGGGCTGCTGACGACCGACACGATGGAGCAGGCGGAGGCGCGTGCCGGCGGCGCGCACGGCAACAAAGGATGGGACGCCGCGATGGCCGCGATCGAGATGGCCGACCTCTTCGCCATGCTCGACGACGCGGGCGACTCGGGCGACGCGGGCGACGAGATGGACGGAGGGGTGGATGCCGAAGGGTGAGCGCCTCGAGAGCCGCGCTCGCGCCCGCGCGCTGCAGGCGTTGTACGCCTGGGACGTGCGCGGCGTCGACGGGCTCGAGCGCATCGCCACGCAGCTGTGGGACGACCTCGCGGTCGGACCCGAGGAACGACGGATCGCGAGCGGGATCGTCCGCGAGATGATCCGGCACGGGGAAGAGATCGACCGCGAGCTGCGTGACGTCACGACGAACTGGCGCCTCGAGCGACTCGGCGCGATCGAGCGTACGGTCCTGCGGCTCGCGGCGTCCGAGCTGCGACAGGGCACGACGCCGCCCAAGGTCGTGATCCAGGAAGCGGTGCGCCTCGCCGAGCGATACGGGAGCGAGCAGAGCGCGCGCTTCGTGAACGGCATCGTCGACGCGCTGGCCCGACGCAGCGGACGGCTTTGAGGATCCAGCTCGTCAACTGGCAGGACCGCGAGAACCCGCAGGCCGGCGGCGCCGAGCTCCATCTGCACGAGATCTTCGGGCGCCTCGCGAGGCAGGGGCACGAGGTGACGCTACTGTGCGGCGGCTGGCCCGGTGGCGCGCCGCGCGCCCGGCTCGACGGCATCGATGTGCACCGCGTCGGCACACGCGCGACCTTTCCGCTACACGTGCGCCGCTACTGGAAGGGCATCCTCGCGCCGCTGCGTCCCGACGTGCTCGTGGAGGACATCAACAAGGTCCCGTTGTACACGCCGCTCTGGCGCGGCGCGCCCCCCGTCGTCGCGCTCGTGCCGCATCTCTTCGGTGGGACCGCGTTTCAGGAAGCGTCGTGGCCGCTCGCGGCCGCCGTCTGGAGCGCCGAGCGTCCGCTGCCGCTCGTCTATCGGCGGAGCGCGTTTCACGCCATCAGCCGGAGCACCGCGGACGATCTGGTCGCGCGCGGTGTGCGCCGCGACCGCATCCGCGTCATCTACCCGGGGATCGACACGGCGCACTTCACGCCGGCGCTCGACCGACGCTCGCCGACACCGCTCGTCGTCTACCTGGGCCGGCTCAAGCGCTACAAGGGCGTCGACCTCGTGCTGCGCGCGTTCGCGCGCGTTCGAGATCCGCAGGCGCGGCTCGTGATCGCCGGCACGGGTGACTTTCGCGCCGAGCTCGAGCGGCTCGCCGCTTCGCTTGCGCTCGCCGATCGCGTGGACTTTCTTGGGTTCGTCAGCGAAGCCGAGAAGCGCGACCTGCTGCGACGCGCGTGGACGCTCGCGTTCGCGTCGCCGAAAGAGGGGTGGGGAATCACGAACTTGGAAGCCGCGGCGTGCGCGACGCCGGTCGTCGCAGCGAACTCGCCGGGCCTCCGTGAGAGTGTGCGCGACGGCGAGACCGGATTCCTCGTGCCGTATGGAGACGTCGATGCGATGGCCGAACGGATGCAACGACTCGTAACGGACCGCGAACTCGTGGAGCGTCTCGGTCGGAGCGGACGCGCGTTCGCCGAGACGTTCACGTGGGAGCGCGCGGCCGCGGAGTCGCTCGAGCAGCTCGCCGCGGCGGCGCGCTGAATGCCGGAGCCAGTCATGGCGGCGACGACCGTGCGCCTCACCGTCGGCCAGCTGTTCGAGCGGCTCCGCGAACTACTCGAGCTCGAGCAGGTCGGTGCATCCGTCGGCCTCGCGCGGCCGGTGACGACGTCGGAAGCGTCGAGCCCCGGCCTCGTGCTCTCGGGGTACTTCAACCGCTTTCCACACGAGCGCATCCAGGTCTTCGGCGAGACCGAGATCACGTATCTGCTGACGCTGACACCGGCGGCGCGCGCGGACATCCTCGCGATGTACTTCTCGTTCGACATCCCGTGCGTGTTCGTGACGAAGTCGCTCGAGCCGCCGGCGCCGTTTCTCGATCTCGCCGAGCGCGCGGGGATCGCGGTCCTGCGGTCGCGGTTGAAGACGGCGGAGTTCTATCGACTCATCAAGCCCTTTCTCGCGAACCTGTTCGCGCCGACCGCGACGCTGCACGGCTCGCTCGCCGACGTGTTCGGCGTCGGACTGTTCTTCACGGGACAGAGCGGCATCGGCAAGAGCGAGTGCGTGCTCGACCTCGTCGAGCGGGGGCACCGGCTCGTCGCCGACGACCTCGTGATCGTGACGCGGCGGGGCAACGACGTGCTGATCGGCCGCGGGCACGAGCTGCAACGACACTACATGGAGATCCGGGGGATCGGACTCATCGACATCCCGGCGATCTTCGGCATTCGCGCCGTGCGGCAGCAGAAGCGGCTCGAGGTCGTCGTGCAGCTCGAGGAGTGGAATCAGGACGTGCTCGTCGACCGTACGGGGCTCGATGGCGAAGTACAGACGATCCTCGGCGTGGAGCTGCCGAAGATTCGCGTGCCGCTGAATCCGGGGAAGAACATCACGGTGATCGCAGAAGTGATCGCGCTGAATCACCTCCTCCGGTACAGCGGGCACAACCCGGCGGAGGCGTTCAACCGGCGGCTGATCGACCGCATGCGCAGCGCGTCGGGGAACGGCGAGCGCGGCTCGTCCGAGTCGCCGATCGGCGTCGCCCGCGACGATGTGCGCAGCTACTTGCAGGAAGATGACGAATAGCGATGCGGCGCCCGACGCCACGCCGGCTGCGAGCGTGGCGCGCGCGGTGCTCGCCGGCCACGGCGACTTCGCCGCGGGACTCGCCTCGGCGGTCGCGCTCATCAGCGGCCGCGACGACGCGTTCGCGCTCGTCACGAACCGCGACCGCAGCGGCGTCGACATCGAGCGCGTGATCCGCGAATCGCTGGGCGCGGGCGACGGGGGCGTCGTGTTCACCGATCTCCCGGCCGGAAGCTGCACGCTCGCCGCTCGCCGTCTGCAGCGCGACCGTCCGCGCCTCGTCGTCGTGACCGGCGCGAACCTCGCGACGCTGCTCGACTTCGTGTTCGCCGCCGACGCGCCCGACGTCGCGCCCGAGCAGGCGGCCCGCGATGCCGCCGAACGTGGGCGCGCGGCGCTCGCCGCGCTGGAGGCCCCGCGACCGAGAGCGGCCGGCGAGGAGGGCGCGCGCGGTGCCGGTTGAGCTCTATCGGATCGACGACCGGCTCATCCACGGGCAGGTCGTCGTCGGCTGGGGACGCCCCCTCGACATCGGCTTCATCGTGCTCGTCGACGACGAGGTGGCGGCGAGCGAGTGGGAGCAGGAGCTCTACCGGATGGGCGTGCCGCCGGAGATGGACGTCCACTTCGTCGACGTCGATCAGGCGGTCGCGCAGCACACCGCGTTCGTCAGCGATCCGCGCCACGGACTGCTGTTGACGGGCGACATCCACTCGATGGCGCGGCTCGTCGGCGGCGTCGAGGCACAGGTCGGGGAGCCCCACATCGCGGCCGTGAACATCGGCGGGGTGCACCACCGCGCGGGGCGCACGCAGCGGATGCGCTACGTGTTCCTGACCGCCGACGAAGAGGCCGAGCTGCGCTCGCTCGCGCGCCGCGGCGTGGCCGTGACGGCGCAGGACGTTCCCTCCGCGCGCGCCGTGCCGCTCGACGACGTGCTGTCGGGGCGTGCGGGTGCCTGACGCGCAACGTGTGCGTCGAGCGACCGCATGATCGTCCCGATCACGCCTCCGGCCGGCCTGCTGCCCACGGCGCTCCTGGGCGCGCTGCTCGGACTCGACGTCGTGAGCTTTCCGCAGGCGATGCTCTCGCGGCCGCTCGTCGCGGCGACGCTCGCGGGCGCGCTCGCCGACAACCTCGGTGCCGGGCTGCTCATCGGCGCGACGCTCGAACTGTTCGCGCTGGAGACGCTGCCCATCGGCGCGTCTCGATATCCGGAGTGGGGATCGGCGGCGGTCGTCGGCGGGACGCTCTTCGCCGTCGCGAGCGCCGCGACCGATGACGCGACGATGGTGCCGGGGGGGCTGTGCGTCGCGACGTTCGCGGCGCTCGCGACGGCGTGGGTCGGCGGCCGCTCGATGATCCTGCTTCGGCAGCTGAACGGTCGCCTCGCCCGGCGCCACCTCGACGACCTGGCGGCCGGATCGAGCGGCGCCGTGGTCGGACTGCAAATGTTCGGGCTCGTCGCCGACTTGCTCCGCGGGTTGTTCCTCGCGTTAGGCGCCCTGCTCGTGTGGCTTCCCGTGCAGGAGTTTCTGCTGTCGCACTGGAGCACCTCGGCCCGCGAGTCGCGCGCCGTGGCGGTCGGTCTCGCGGCGACCGTTGCGGCGGGCGCCGTATGGAAGCTCGTACACGCGTTCCCCCGCGCGCGCTGGCTCTTCTTCGGCGGCCTCGCGACCGGCCTGCTCGTCATGCAGCTCACGTGACGCTGACGTGACGGCCGCCGCCGCGCAGGTCGCGCCCGCCGCACGCGCGCTCCCGCTCGCCACGCGCGCGTCGATCTTCGTGCGCCTCCTCGCGATCCAGGCGTCGTGGAACTACGAGATCCTGCTCGGCAACGGCGTCGGCTTCTGCACGGAGCCGGCGCTGCGACTGCTGCCGGGGGGGAAGGGAGGCGCGGCGTATCGTGCGGCGCTCGCGCGCCACAGCCAGTACTTCAACGCGCACCCGTACTTCGCCGGCGTGGCGGTCGGGGCGTTGATCCGCGCGGAGCTCGACGCGGAATCGCCGCAGCGCATCGAGCGCTTCCGCACGGCGCTGTGCGGTCCGTTGGGCAGCGTCGGCGACCGGCTCGTCTGGGCCGCGTGGCTGCCGTTCTGCTCCGTGCTCGCACTGCTCGCCTTCGGACTCGGTGCGGGCCCGTGGTTCGTCGTCGGGGGATTCCTCGTGCTCTACAACATCGGGCATCTCGCCCTGCGCGGCTGGGCGCTGCACGTTGGACTCGCCCGCGGCCTGAAGGTCGCGCAGGCGCTCGGCGCGCCGGTGCTGCGTCAGGGGCCGCAGTGGCTGAGTCAGGGCGCTGCGTTCGTCGGCGGGGCCGCGCTGCCGGTCGCGCTGGCGCGGCTCATCGGTAGCGGTCGTGCTCTGTTGGGCGGTGTCATTCTCGCGGTGGTCGTCGGCGCGGTACTCATCGCCCGTCTGCACGGCCGCGTCGAAGGCTGGCGCCTCGCGCTCCTCGTTCTCGCAGGCTTCGTCCTCTTTTCCATCGTCCGATGATGGCCGAACAATCCGTCCGGATTCTCAACAAGAACGGCCTGCACGCGCGCCCCGCCGCCGAGATCGTGAAGGCCGCCGCGAAGTTCAAGAGCGACATCACCATCTCGCGCGAGGACATGGAGGTGAACGGAAAGAGCATCATGGGCGTGATGATGCTCGCCGCGGAGTTCGGATCGACGATCACCCTCCGCGCCGAGGGGCCAGACGCGCCCGACGCCGTCGCGGCGATCGTGTCCATCGTCGAGCGCAAGTTCGGCGAGACGTAGTCGCCCGCTTTCCGTCTGGAGCCTGCCGCGATGAGCTTTCCGCGATGAGTCGCACCCTGCGTGGTATCCCGGCGTCGCCGGGAATCGTCGTCGGTCCCGTGCACCTGCTGCGGTGGGAGGTGCCCGACGTGCCGCACCGCATCGTCCCGGACGAGGGGGTGCCGCAGGAGATCGCTCGGCTCCACGATGCCTTCGCGCACGCGCGGGAACGCGTCGAGATCGTCCGGCACCGCGCGGAGGAGCACGCCGGGCCCGACGAAGCGGCGATCTTCGATGTGCAGATCACCTTTCTGCACGACGTCGAGATCATCGGCGAGATCGAGCGGCTGATTCGACAGAACCTGAGCGCAGAGAAGGCGGTCGACCTCGCGATGCTCGAGAACCGGCGCCGCTTCGAGCGGAGCCCCCATGCGATGCTCCGCGAGCGGGTCGGCGACCTCGTGGACGTCCAGATCCGCGTGCTGGGCGCGCTGCTCGGGCTTCCGGACCACGAGCCGGTCGATGTGCCGAAAGGCACGAACGCCGTGCTCGTCACACACGACCTCACGCCCAGCATCACGGTGCAGCTCGACCGCGACGCGATCGCCGCCATCGCGACCGATGCCGGCACGAACACGTCGCACATCGCGATCCTCGCGCGGTCCTTGGGCCTTCCTGCGGTCGTCGGTCTGCGCGACGCCTCGTCGCAGCTCGAGGGCGCCGACGCGCGTCGTGCTCGATGGCGCCGCCGGGACGCTGACCGTCGATCCCGACGATGCGGAGATCGAGGCGTTCCGCCACCGCGCAGCGCTCGAGGCGCAGGAGGCGGTGGAGCTGCGTGAGCTCGCCGACGCCGACCCTGTCACCCTCGACGGCGAGCGGCTCGTCATCCGGGCGAACGTCGACCTCCCGGAAGAGGCGGAGCACGCCGCGACCAGCGGCGCGGAAGGCGTCGGCCTCATGCGGACCGAGTTCCTCGTCGTCGGCCGCGCGTCGATGCCCGACGAGGAAGAGCAGTATCGCGCGTACGCGCGCGTGGTCGACGCGTTCGACGGGAAGCCGGTGATCATCCGGACGTTCGACGTCGGCGGCGACAAGCTTCCCGTCGGGGGCTTCCCCGTGGAACCGAATCCGTTCCTCGGCTGGCGCGCGATCCGGATGTGCCTCGACGAGCCGGCGCTGTTCAAGACGCAGCTCCGCGCGCTGCTCCGGGCCGCGACACACGGCGACGTGCGCATCATGCTGCCGCTCGTGGTCACGGTCGACGAGGTGCGCGCTGCGCGCGTGCTGCTGGAGGAGGCGGCGGCCGAGCTGCGCGAGCGAGGCGTGCCGCATCGCGACGAGATTCCGTTGGGCGTCATGGTCGAGACACCGGCCGCCGCCGTCGCCGCCGACACGCTCGCGCGCGACGTGTCGTTCTTCAGCATCGGCACGAACGATCTCGTGCAGTACACGCTCGCCGTCGACCGCGGCAACGCGCTGCTCGCGCCGCGCTTCACGCCGCTGCACCCGGCAGTGCTCCGTCTCATCGCGCGCGTCGTCGAGGTCGCGCGCGAGGCGAACATCGACGTCGCGGTATGCGGCGAGATGGCATCGCAGCCGCTCATGGCGTACACGCTCATCGGGCTCGGGCTGCGTCAGCTCAGCGTCGGAGCGCGCACGGTACCGGCGGTGAAGCGCATCGCCCGCGGCATCACGGCCTCTCGCGCCGCCGCCGCCGCCACCCGCGCGCTGGCCGCGATGAGCGCGGCCGAGGCCGAGGCACTGTTGCTCGCCGCACTCGACGAGGAGCTCGCGCGCCCCGTTGCTGCACCTCGGGCGCGCCCGTAGAGTTCGACCGCACGCCCTCCGCGCCGCCTCGCGACGCGCTCACTCCTGCCCCCAGGCTCCACGTGTCGTCCAGCCGTCTCTTCACGTCCGAATCGGTGACCGAAGGCCATCCCGACAAGATCGCCGACCAGATCTCCGATGCGGTGCTCGACGCGATCCTCGAGAAAGATTCCGCGGCGCGCGTTGCCTGCGAGACGCTCGTCACCACGGGCCTCGCCGTCGTCGCCGGCGAGATCACGACGAACACGTGGGTCGACATCCCGGAGATCGTCCGCGGCACGATCCATCGCATCGGCTACACCGATGCGGCCTACGGCTTCGACAGCAAGACGTGCGCGGTGATGAGCACGATCGACAAGCAGTCGCCCGACATCGCGCAGGGCGTCGATACGGGCGGCGCCGGCGACCAGGGAATGATGTTCGGCTACGCGAGCGACGAGACCGAGGAGATGATGCCGCTCCCGATCGTGCTCGCGCACCGCATCACCCGGCGCCTCGCGACGCTGCGCAAGGAAGGGCGGCTGCTGTGGCTGCGCCCCGACGGCAAGGCGCAGGTCACGGTGCGCTACGAGGACGGCGCCCCGCGCGAGGTCGAGACGGTCGTCGTCTCCACGCAGCATGCGGAGACGATCGCGCAGAAGGAGCTCGTCGAGGCGATCATCGAGGAGATCGTGAAGCCGAGCGTTCCGGAAGAGCTGCGCGCGAAGGACATGAAGTACCACATCAACCCGACCGGGCGATTCGTCATCGGCGGCCCGCAGGGCGACGCCGGGCTCACCGGGCGCAAGATCATCGTCGACACGTACGGCGGCATGGGGCGCCACGGGGGCGGCGCGTTCAGCGGCAAGGACCCGTCGAAGGTCGACCGTTCGGCGGCGTACGCCGCGCGCTGGGTCGCGAAGAGCGTCGTCGCCGCAGGACTCGCGAAGCGGTGCGAGGTGCAGCTCGCCTACGCGATCGGCGTCGCGGAGCCCGTGTCGATCATGGTCGATACCTTCGGCACCGGCACGGCCCCGGACGAGGCGATCCAGGCGGCGGCGCGCGACGTGTTCACGCTCACGCCGCACGCGATCATAGACGCGCTCGAGCTGCGCCGCCCGATCTTCGGCGTCACGGCCGCGTACGGACATTTCGGCCGGAAGCCGGAGTCGGTCGACGGCGGTGACGGCCCGATGACGACGTTCACCTGGGAGCGCACCGACAAGGTCGACGCGCTGCGCGCCGCGATCCGCTGATCCGGCATCGCCGGCACGTGTGCGGCGGGCACTGCCAGCGCGCCCACGGGTATTCTGACACGGACGCTCCCTGGAGATGCAGATGGTGCAAGTCGTCGTGTCGCGACTCGGGCTGGACAGCTCGACGAATACGTACGTCGTGATCCTGCAAGAGCGCGGCGGATCGCGCGAGTTGCCGATCTGGATCGGGCAGCCCGAGGCCGAAGCGATCGTCATGCAGATGAACAACGTGAAGCGCGAGCGGCCGTTCACGCATGACCTCTGCAAGAGTCTCATCCTGGGACTCGGCGCTACGCTGCGGCGGGTGCACATCACGCGCGTCCAGCAGCGCACGTACTTCGCCGAGCTGCACCTCGCCGGCGTGAACGGCGAGGTGCAGATCGACGCGCGTCCCTCGGATTCGATCGCGGTCGCGCTGCGGCTGCAGGCGCCCATCTTCGCCGACGAATCACTGCTCGGCGCGTCGACGGCGGAGTCGGGCTCGGACGACGAGTCCGGCTACACGTCGCCGCCGGCGAACGCTCGGCTGGATCCGGGCGATACGCTCGATGCCGACCAGTTGAAGGCATACCTCGAGAACCTCCGGCCGGAGGATTTCGGGAAGTTCAACCTCTGACGACAGCCTGGTGAGCGCGATCCGCTGGCGAACCCTCGCCGCCGCGGCGCTGCTGGTCGGCGCAGCGCCGCTCGGCGCGCAGGGCACATCGCCGCTCGCGCGCGAGCGCGACATCCGTGGGTCGGTCCGCGTGAGTCGCGCGACTGGCGAGCAGCCGGTCGTCGGCACTTGGGTGACGCTTCACCGCGTCGCGGACGACAGCTCGGGTCCGCTCGATTCCGTTCGGTCGGATGGGCGCGGCACCTACGCGTTCCGTTTCCGGCCGTTCGGCGCTGCGGATGCCATCTACTTCGCGTCGGTTCGCTACGGCGACGTCGCGTACTTCACACCGCCGCTGAGCGAGGGCACCGGTGCGGACGCGGGCCGAATCGACGTGTTCGACACGACGACGCGCGCGGTTCCGATGTCGCTCCGCGGCCGGCATGTCATCGTCGCCGAGCCGGACGCCCGTGGCATGCGGCAGATCGTCGAGGTCTACGAGGTCTCGAACGACTCATCGCTGACGATGATCGAGGCGACCGGCGCGACCGGCGGCACGTGGTCCGCGCCGATGCCCCGGGGCGCGGAGAAGGCGTCCGTCCGCTCGGGCGAGGTTCCGCCGGACGCGATGCAGTTCGCGCCGGGGCGTGCCGTGCTCCACATGCCGTTCGCGCCGGGCCTCAAGCAGATCGCATTCGGCTACGAGCTGCCGGCGAGTGCCTTCCCGATCGCGATCACCGCGCCCAAGCCCACCTCGGTGCTCGAGGTGCTGATCGAGGATCAGCGTGGGACGGTGAGCGGGGCGAAGGTCGTTGCCGTCGCGCCGGTGACCGCCGAGGGACGGCCGTTCCGACGCTATCTGGCGCAGGACGTTCCTGCGAATGCGGCGGTCACGATCGATGTGCCGGCGCCGGCGCCGACGTGGTCGCGGTGGATCGTCCCCGGAGTGCTCGTCGTGACGGGGCTCGGCATGCTCGGCGCGCTCCTCTGGAGCCGTCAGCGGCAGGCCGCCCGGGCGAGTCGTACCTCGCCGGACCGTGTCATGCTCGCGGAGGCGATGGGGCCAGCTGCGCTGCCGTGGCTGCCCACGGCCGAGCTCGACACCGATGCGGTCTCGATCGCCCGCGAGATCGCCGCGCTCGACGACGAGTTCGCGAACTCCGGCAGTCGCGAGACGAGTGCCGGCGAATACGAGCGTCGGCGCTCCGCGCTCAAGGCGCGCCTCGCAACGGCGATGCGCGAGGGCGCCCCCACGGGCTAGGGCTGGCGACGGGGAGAGTCCGGAGACCGCTCCGTTAGCTTTCGTTCATGGCGCTCGTCACGACCGATGCGGTCGTTCTGCACTCGTTTCCGTACCTCGAGAGCTCGCGCATCCTGCGGCTCGCGACGCGGGATGCGGGCGTCGTCTCCGTCCTCGCGAAGGGCGCGCGCCGCACACCCCGCCGTTTCGGGACGGCGATCGATCTGTTCGCCGAGGGCGAGGCGCAGTTTCACACGAAGCCCGGGCGTGAGCTTCACACGCTCGCCGCGTTCGACGTGGTGACCTCGCGCTCCGCGCTGAGTGACGAGCTTGGGCGGTTCGCTGCCGCTTCGGCAGTCGCGGAATTGATGCTTCGATTCGCGCGCGACGATACCCAGCCGGCGCTCTACGACGCGCTGCGCGTCACGCTCACGCGGATCGAAGCGGCGGCGGCCGCGTCGACGCGCGAGCTGGGCGTGGCAGGCGCCTGGCACCTGATCGCCGAGTTGGGCTTCGCGCCGACCCTCAGGGAGTGCAGCGAGTGCGACGCCCACGTCCCACTCGATGTAGCAGCCGCGTTCAGCCACGCCTCGGGGGGAACCGTCTGTTCTGGCTGCGCGCGCATGGGAGGGCTTCGGCGGACCCTGCCGTCAGACGCGCGCGCCGCCATCGACCGCTGGGTCCGTGGGGAGCCGGCACCAGCCGCCGTCGACCTCAGCGCGATCCGGGCGCATCAGCGGCTCGTGCGCGAGTTCCTGCGCGAGCACCTGACCGATGGTCGTCCACTCCGCGCGTTCGAGGCGTGGGAGTCGGATCGATGGGGGTGAGCGACGTTGCGTCGTTCCGCGTCTACGCGTCGGTGAGCGACAGGGTTTCGCGACGCGCGACGCCTGCGGGCACATCGTGCATGCAGGCAGGACGCGCCAGGCACCTACGTACGCATCCCGGGGTAACAAGCTACATGAGGTCCCGCGCGTAACGGCATCCGGCGAATGGGGTTGTTCTGCATGGCCGACCCACGTGGACGGAATCGACGAAGCGAGTTACGCGGTCCGACCTCATCGAGCACTTGAAGCTGCTTGCACACCGTGCACTCGATCGTTAGGTTGCGAGCGCGTGTAGTGTAATCCTTCCACCCTAACATGGAGTCTGTCTCAGGCACCTAGTCTGTCAGATTTGGGAACACCATGAAGCTCCGTTGGGCAGCACTCCCAGTAGTGCTCGCGCTCAGCGCGCTCATGCCGCGCGGTGCTCACGCGCAGTCCGGTTCACAGCCGCCTGTGCAACGCCGCACCGGGTCCGTCGGGCAGAACTACCCGAACCCGTTCAACCCCGACACCCGTTTCCAGTTCACGGTCGGCGATCCGACGAGCTGTTCAGGCGAGCGACACCGCGTCACGATCCGCATCTTCAACCTGCTCGGGCAGGTAGTTGCCGTGCCGCAAGTCGAAGGTGGGGCCTCTTCGGTTCCGGGAGGTGCACCGATCGAGAACATCGAGCTTCCCTGCGGACCGTACGTCGCGTACTGGAATGGCAAGTACCTGAATACAGGTCGAGATGCCGCGTCGAGCGTGTATCTCGGGCGAGTGGAGGTCGATGGTCGCGTCGTAGGTACGATCAGGATGTACCTCGGGAAGTAGTCGGCCAACGCCTGCGAGCACGTCAACCGCCGACCGGATTCGTCCGGCCGGCGGTTTCGCATTCCTCCCTCCAGACTGCCAATCTGACGGCGGAGCGAGGCACCGCGGTTGCGTTTTCCCACAGCGCGCGCCGTGGCCGCTCCGGCGCGCCCACGCCATCTACACGACCGTTCCCTCACTCGACGACATAGACATGATCAATCCCGATCGGCTCACCGTGAAGACCGGAGAGGCGCTCAACGACGCCGTGTCGATTGCACGGCGCGCCGGCAATCCTCAGGTCTACGACGTCCACCTGTTGCTCGCGCTCCTCGCCCAGGACGAAGGGATCGTGGTGCCGATCCTTCAGAAGCTCGGCGTCAACGTCACCGATTTCCGGCGGCGTGCGGAGGCGGAGGCGGCGCGCTACCCCAAGCAGACGGACGCGCAACCGACCGCGTCGCGCGAGCTGAACCAGGTGCTCGACCGCGCCGAGCAGGAGGCGAAGGCGCTCGGCGACGAGTACGTCTCCACCGAGCACGTGCTGCTCGCGCTCGCCGAGGTGAAGGGGACCGACAGCCGGAATCTGCTGAGCGCGGTCGGCGCGGATCACGACGACCTGCGACAGGCGCTTCAGGCCGTTCGCGGGACGCACAAGGTCACCGACCAGAATCCGGAAGAGAAGTACCAGGCGCTCAAGCGCTTCTCGACCGACCTGACCGAACGCGCGCGCACCGGAAAGCTTGACCCGGTCATCGGGCGCGACGAGGAGATCCGGCGGGTGATTCAGGTCCTGTCCCGACGGACGAAGAACAATCCGATCCTCATCGGCGAGCCCGGCGTCGGCAAGACGGCGATCGTCGAGGGGCTCGCGCAACGCGTCGTCAATGGGGACGTCCCGGAATCGCTGCGGAACAAGACGCTCCTCTCCCTCGACATCGGCGCCATGCTCGCCGGCGCCAAGTACCGCGGCGAGTTCGAAGAGCGGCTCAAAGCGGTGCTGAAGGAGATCACGAGCGCGGACGGGAAGTTCATCATCTTCATCGACGAGACGCACACGATCGTCGGCGCCGGCAAGACCGAAGGGTCGCCCGACGCCGGCAACATGCTGAAGCCAGCGCTCGCGCGCGGCGAGCTGCGCGTCGTCGGCGCGACGACGCTCGACGAGTATCGCAAGTACATCGAGAAGGACGCTGCGCTCGAGCGCCGTTTCCAGCCGGTCTACGTCGGCGAGCCGAGCGTCGAGAACACGATCGCGATTCTGCGCGGGCTGAAGGAGAAGTACGAGGCGCATCATGGCGTGCGCGTGACCGATGGCGCCGTGGTCGCATCCGCCACGTTGTCGCACCGCTACATCGGAGACCGCTTCCTTCCCGACAAGGCGATCGATCTCCTCGACGAGGCGTCCAGCCGGCTCAGGATCGAGATCGACTCGATGCCGCAGGAGATCGACGAGGTCGAGCGGCGCATCATCCAGCTCCAGATCGAGCAGGCGGCGCTGAAGAAGGAGACCGACCCCGTGTCGAAGGAGCGACTCGCGGCGCTCGAGCGTGAGCTGGCCGAGCTGCGCGAGCGGTCGTCGGCGATGAAGGCGCAGTGGCAGCAGGAGAAGGAGACGCTCGGTGCCGTGGGCCGCATCAAGCAGGAGGTCGAGCAGGCGCGGCTCGAAGCCGAGCAGGCGACGCGCGCTGGTGATCTGGGGCGCGCCGCGGAGATTTCCTATGGCCGGATCCCGGAACTCCAGCGCCAGATGGAGGAGGCCGAGGCGAAGCTCGCGTCACGCGACGGGCGGCCGCAGTTCCTGAAGGAAGAGGTCACCGCCGACGACATCGCCGAGGTCGTCGCGCGGTGGACCGGGATCCCCGTGACGCGCATGATGGAGAGCGAGCGGACGCGGCTCACGAAGCTCGATCAGGAGCTGGCGCGTCGCGTGGTCGGGCAGGACGTCGCGGTGCGTGCCATCGCCGATGCCGTGCGGCGCAGCCGTGCCGGCCTCCAGGATCCGAACCGTCCGATCGGTTCGTTCATCTTCCTCGGCCCCACGGGCGTCGGGAAGACGGAGACGGCGCGGGCACTCGCGGAATTCCTGTTCGATGACGAGCAGGCGATGGTCCGCATCGACATGTCCGAGTACATGGAGAAGCACGCCGTCGCGCGACTCATCGGCGCGCCGCCGGGATACGTCGGCTACGAGGAAGGCGGGCAGCTCACGGAAGCGGTGCGGCGTCGACCGTACGCCGTGATTCTGTTCGACGAGATCGAGAAGGCGCACCAGGACGTCTTCAACATCCTGCTGCAGATCCTGGATGACGGCCGCCTCACCGACTCGCAGGGGCGGACAGTCGACTTCCGGAACACGGTCATCATCATGACCTCGAACGTCGGCGGTGCCTTCATTCTCGAGCACGCGAGCGACGACTGGTCGCGCGTCGAGCAGGAAGTCTGGGGGGCGTTGCGCGAGCAGTTCCGCCCCGAGTTCCTGAACCGGGTCGACGACATCGTGATCTTCAACCCGCTCGGCGAGGCACACATCGACCGGATCATCGACTTGCAGCTCGGCCGGCTGCGGAAGCTGCTCGCCGACCGCAAGCTCTCGATCGAGCTCTCGCCGGCGGCTCGACAGCTCATCGCGCGGGAGGGGTACGATCCGGCGTTCGGAGCCCGACCGCTGAAGCGTGCGATTCAGCGACTCGTGCAGAACCCGCTCGCGCTGGCGGTGCTCGAAGGGAAGTTCAGCGATGGCGACCGGATCGTCGCGGAGCTCGGACCGGACGATGAGCTGACCTTCGCGCGCGACGGGTCAGCGGCGCTCGCCGGCGAGCGTCGATAGCTCTGCCGTCTCCCGCGTCGGAATCGCGAGCGGATCGGCAGCGGTTCGTGCGTCGCTCAGCAGGCGTGTCACGAACCGCTGCCCTTCCGAGACGCGCTCCATCTCGATCGCGATCGTGTCGACCGCGGTCTCGAGGCGTGCGAGGCGCGCATCCGACTCCGACGAGGTGACGCTGGGGGTTCGGCTGCTGCGTCGCCAGATCAGACGTGCCCACGCCACGGCGAGTGGCATCATGACGACGAGCATGAACAGCCCGCCGAGCGCCCCCTTGGCATCGGCGCTCAGGCCACCCGGGCGACGTGGTGCCTCCTGAGCCGCCGCGAACAGCTCTGGCGGAGCGGCACCGATCTGCGCCTCGGTCGTCGAGATATCACGCTCGATGCGCAGGATCCGCTCGTCGATCACGCGGATGCGCGCCTCGAGGCCGGCCTGATCGGCGCCGCCGGCGGTGCCCTGGCGAAGGCGTTGCGCGATCGCGAGGCGGTCTTCGCGCGCCGATTCGAGTTGGCGCCGCAACTCGGTCGCCCGCGCGCGGAGGCCGCGAATCTGGGCGGCGCTCGTCGGCGCGCCGACGACCACGCGCGCGCCGCCGTCGGCTCCGACGGTCGCTGGCGCGAGGACGGGCGAGGGGGGGGCGGTGGCTGCGGCGGCGCGACGTCGGCTGGCTGCGTGCTAGTCATACGGAACTCTACGGGCGCGAGAGATCGCGGTTTCGGTTGGACGTGTGACTCCGCAACATTAGAGCTAATGCTGCCACCGGATTTCGACGACGCCGCCGCGATGCGCGAGGCGCTCCACCTGGCCGGCGAGGCTGGGCTCGGCGGTGATGTTCCCGTCGGGGCGGTCATCGTTCGGGACGGGCGGATCGTCGGAGCGGCAGGGAATCGTACCATCCGGGACACCGACCCGACGGGACACGCGGAGGTGCTCGCGATCCGCGCCGCGGCGCAGGCGCTCGGTCGGTGGCGCCTCGACGACTGCACGCTGTTCGTCACGCTGGAGCCGTGCGCGATGTGCGCTGGGGCGATCGTGCTCGCGCGCCTTCGGCGGGTCGTGTTCGGCGCGTGGGACGACAAGGCCGGAATGGCCGGCTCGGTCGGCGACGTGCTCCGTCACCCGCGGCTCAACCACCGCCCGGAGGTTCGCGGCGGCGTGCTCGCAGACGACGTGCGGCGAGGTGCTGCGGGCATTCTTCGCGGATCGGCGCGTGCCGGCGACGAACCCGTTAGGCCGCGTTGACGCTTTTTCCGAGCCCGGCTACTTTGCACGGCTGTTCCCGGACAGGTGGCCGAGTGGTTGAAGGCACCGGTCTCGAAAACCGGCATACCGGCAACGGTATCGAGAGTTCGAATCTCTCCCTGTCCGTCCGGGTGGGCGCTTGAGCAATCAGGCTCCCACCCGTCGTCGTACTGGCATTGCTCGTGGGACAGGTGGCCGAGTGGTCGAAGGCGCACCGCTGGAAACGGTGTAGGCGTCAAAAGCGTCTCGAGGGTTCGAATCCCTCCCTGTCCGTCCGCGCCCGTCCGTTCAGGGTGCGGCCCGCGGTTATATTCGCCGCACATGTCCATGACAACGACCACGGTGCTCGACGCGCGCGCCATGCACCGCACGCTGAAGCGCATGGCCGACGAGATCGTCGAGCTGAACGCGGGCACCGACGGGCTCGTGCTCGTCGGCATCCAGCGACGCGGCGTGCAGCTCGCCGAGCGCCTGCGCCGCGCTGATCGCAGGAGACCGACGGGGTCGACGTGCCGCGCGGCGCGCTCGACATCACGCTCTACCGCGACGACCTGCAGACGGTCGGGCCGCGCCCCGTCGTCGGGCCCGACGTCGCTGCCCGGTCGACATCGACGGGGCGCACGTCGTGATCGTCGACGACGTGCTGTTCACCGGGCGTACGGTGCGCGCGGCGCTCGACGAGCTGGCGGACTTCGGCCGGCCGGCGCGCATCGCGCTCGCGGTGCTCGTCGACCGCGGCGGGCGCGAGCTGCCGATCCACGCCGACGTGGTCGGCAAGACGGTCGAGGTCGCGCCGCGGCGGGCACGTCGACGTGCTCGTCGAGGAGCTCGACGGCGCGACGCGGTCGTCGCGGCGCGCCGGACGTGCCGCCACGTGACGCGCGGACGCGTCGAGCGCGCCGCCTGCCGTCGCGGCTCGGCAAGGACCTGCTCGGCGCTCGAGCCGCTGTCGCGCGGATCAGATCCGGCTCGTGCTCGACACCGCGCAGCCGTTCAAGGAGATCAGCGAGCGCGCGATCAAGAAGGTGCCGACGCTGCGCGGGCAGACGGTCGTCAACCTGTTCTTCGAGGCGTCGACGCGCACGCGCGTCTCGTTCGAGTTCGCCGAGAAGCGGATGAGCGCGGACACGGTGAGCATCGCGTCGTCCGGCTCGAGCGTGTCGAAGGGCGAGACGCTCGTCGACACGGCGCGGAACCTCGAGGCGATGCGGATCGACATGGTCGTCATCCGCCACGGCGCGTCGGGCGCGGCGCAGTTCCTCGCCGAGCGCATCGAGTCGAACGTCATCAACGCCGGCGACGGCACGCACGAGCATCCGACGCAGGGGCTGCTCGACCTGCTGACGCTGCGCGACCACTTCGGCACGCTCGACGGGCTGCGCGTCTGCATCGTCGGCGACGTGCTGCACTCGCGCGTCGCGCGCTCGAACATCTGGGGGCTCAAGAAGCTCGGCGCCGAGGTCGGCCGTGTGCGGGCCGCGGTCGCTGCTGCCCAACGCCGATCGACGAGCTCGGCGTCACGGTGTTCGACCGCATCGAGGCGGCGATCGAGTGGGCGCGAGGCGCTGAACGTGCTGCGCCTGCAGCTCGAGCGCATGCAGGCCGGCTACATCCCGTCGCTGCGCGAGTACAACCGCGTGTTCGGCGTCACGCGCGAGCGGCTCGAGCGGGCGCCGCGCGACATGCTCATCCTCCATCCCGGGCCCGATGAACCGCGGCGTCGAGATCGACAGCGACGTCGCGGACGGGCCGCACAGCGTGATCCTCGAACAGGTGACGAACGGCGTGGCCGTGCGCATGGCGGTGCTCTACCTGCTCGCGGGCGGACGTCCGGAGCTCGCGGAGGCGGCGAAGGGGCGCGGGGGCGACGCGTGACGCGCCCGGTCGTGCTCGCCGGCGGGCGTGTGCTCGATCCGTCGCAGGAGCTCGACGTCGCCGTCGGCGACGTGCTCGCTCGTGGACGGCCGCATCGAGCACGCGGGCGACCGCGTCGCACGGCCGGACGACGCGGAGGTGATCGACTGCGCCGGGCTCGTCGTCTCGCCGGGCTTCATCGACGTGCACTGCCACCTGCGCGAGCCAGGCCGCGAGGACGTCGAGACGATCGCGACGGGCGCGCGCGCCGCGGCGGCAGGCGGGTTCACCGCGGTGTGCGCGATGCCCAACACCGATCCGGTCACCGACAATCAGGCCGCGGTCGGGTTCATCATCCGGCAGGCGCAGCGCGCCGACGGCGGCGCGCGTCTACCCGATCGGCGCGATCACGGTCGGGCAGAAGGGCGAGACGCTCGCCGAGTTCGGCGAGATGGTCGCCGCCGGCGCCGTCGCCGTGAGCGACGACGGCAAGCCGGTCGTCAGCGCGCAGATCATGCGCATCGGCGCTCGAGTACGCGCGCACGTTCGGCATCCCGGTCGCCGACCACTGCGAGGAGCCGACGCTCGCGCATGGTGGCGCGATGAACGAGGGCATCGTCGTCGACGCGGCTCGGCCTGCGCGGCATTCCCGAGCGAGGCCGAGGAGATCATGGCGATCCGCGACATCCTGCTCGCGCGGCGCACGGGCGGGCACGTGCACCTCTGCCACATGAGCACGCGCGGCTCGGTCGAGCTGATCCGCTGGGGGAAGGAGCGCGGCATCAACGTCACCGCCGAGGTGTGCCCGCACCATCTCTCGCTCACCGAGGCTGAGGTGGAGGGGTACAACACGAACGCGAAGATGAACCCGCCGCTGCGCACGGCGGACGACGTCGACGCGCTGCAGGAGGCGGTGAAGGACGGCACGATCGACGTCGTCGCGACCGATCACGCGCCGCATCACTACGACGAGAAGGAGCGCGAGTTCGCCGACGCGCCGAACGGCATCGTCGGCCTCGAGACGGCGCTCGCGGTGCTCGTGACGTGGCTCGTCGAAGCCGGGCATCATCGACTACGCCACGCTCGTCGAGAAGATGGCGTGCGCGCCGGCGCGGCTGTTTCATTTGCCGGGTGGAACGCTGCGACGCGGGTCGGCCGGGCGACGTCACGGTGTTCGACCCGGACGCGGGCGTGGGTCGTCGACGCCGACGCAGTTCCGAACGAAGGGGCGCAACACCCCGTACGCCGGCCACACGTTGCACGGCAAGACGACGTGTACCGTCGTCGGCGGACGTGTCGCATATCGCGAAGGTGAGCGACCATTCGGCCGTGAGACTGTCATGACGCAGCCAGCAGCACAGACCCCGGCGGACGCGATCCGCGGGCTGATCGAGGAGCGCGAATCGATACCAGACCTGGCTCGACGCGATCGACGCGCGGCGCGACGCGACGCCGCCGCACGTCTTCGAGCGCGTGCACACGGACTACGCCGGCGCGCCTCAGCGGCGCGCAGTCGCGGCTCGCCGAGCATGCCGGACCACTGCGCGCGACCGAGGCGGCGCTCGCGCGTCGGCAGGACGACGTCGGTGCGGCGGCTGGCCGACGGCCAGGACGAGCTCGCGGAGCTGGAGCTGCGGACGCTGGTCGGCGAGTTCGCGCCCGACGACGGCGAGCGGCGCGTGCAGCAGGCGGCAGCCGGCGTGCGCGAGCTCGATGGCGACCGTCGAGCCGTGACGGCGGAGCTGGACGAGCACGCTTGCTTCTCGAACAGATCGGTCCGGTCGCGCCGGGCGCACCGTCATCCCTGGCGGCAGGCGCGGCGCGCGGCGGCACCGGCGGCAGGCACGGCGGCAGGCACGGCTGCAGGCACGGCGGCATCGACGTCCACGGAATCGTCGAGCGCCGCCGCGCCGGCGGCTGGTACGGAGACCGCGCCGGATCGGGCGGCGGTGTCGACCACCGCAACGAGCGAGGCCGCTGCGCCACCGGCGCCGACGCCGACGGCACCGAACGACGCGCCCTCGGCTTCGGCGCCGTCGCTCGTGCCATCGTCCGCGGCCGACGAGGTCTTCGTCGGTACGGGCAGCGCGACTCGACTCGCTGGCCGCGTCGCTCGGCGGCTCGGCGACGACGCCGCAGGCGGCGCCGGCCGCGAGCGGGCAGGAGCGGACGCTACGCTGCCAGGACTGCGGCGAGATGAACTACCCGACCGAGTGGTACTGCGAGCGGTGCGGGGGCGAGCTGGCGGCGATGTGACGCCGGCACGCTTCGCCGGCCGGTGCGTAACGGATGGAACGAGAACGGGGCGACTTCACGATGAAGTCGCCGCCGTTTCGTGTCCTGCCCGACGACGGTTACGCCGGCGCCGGCCGCCGCCTTGCGGGCGAGCTGACGCTTGTGGCGCGCCGCCTTGTTCTTGTGGATCAGCCCCTTGCGCGCGGCGCGGTCGAGCAGGCTCACGGCGTTCACGACGTCGCCGTCGGGCGCGGCGTCGGCGCGGGCCTTCTTGAGCGCGGTGCGCAGCGCCGAGCGCTGCGCGCGATTGCGCACCGCCGCGGCGCGCGACTTCCGCATGTTCTTCTTGGCGGAGGCGATGTTCGGCACTGACAGGTTTCTCTGGAGGGAATCGCGCCGCGCAGTCGCACGTCGCGCGAGCCCGAAAGTGTACCCGCCACGGGCGCGCATGTCAAGCAGTGACAGCGAGTTGGGCGCCTCGACGGCTTGACCCCTCGCAGGCGGGTGGGGTTAGCTTTCCCCGCTCGCTGCCCGGCATGCCGCGCTCCGTCGCCGCGGCCGGCAGCTCCCTCTCCGATTCTCTCGTGGACTTCACGGAACTCCTGCTCGTCGCGCCGGTCCTGCTGTTGTCGATGGTCGCGCACGAGTACGCGCACGGCTACGCGGCGTTCCGGCAGGGCGACCCGACGGCGTACCAGCTCGGCCGGCTCACCTGGAATCCGGTCGAAGCACATCGATCCGTTCATGACGATCGTCCTCCCGCTCATGCTGGCGTATCTGCACCAGCCGATTCTTGGGCGGGGCGAAGCCGGTCCCGGTGAACCCGCGCAATTACCGGGACTACAAGCGCGGGGACATCATCGTGTCGCTCGCCGGCATCGTCACGAATCTCGCGCTGGCGGTGCTCTTCGCCATCCTCGTCGTGCCGCTCGGTCTGCTGGGTCGCGCGTTTCCAGGAGCCGAACGCTCGTTCGGGATCCTGCAGGCGATGATGGTGCAGGGGATCGGGATCAACCTCGTGCTCGCGTTCTTCAACCTGCTGCCGATTCCGCCGCTCGACGGCTCGCACGTCATGAAGTACCTCCTGCCCCCGGCGTGGGGGCTGCGCTATGCGCAGCTCGGCCGGTACGGGCTCCTGATCGTCTTTCTCATGCTGTCGTTCGGGGGACGGCTGCTGTCGGCGTGGCTGCTGCCGGCGGGGGTGCTGTACGGCGTCGCGCGCGGCGCGCTGCAGCCGTATTTCCTCCCGCTGCCGAATCTGTGACACTTCCGCTCGGCGGACTCGACGACGGGGATGCGGGGATCGGAACGTTCGTCGTCGAGCTGGCGCAGTTCTCGGGGCCGCTCGATCTGCTGCTGTCGCTGATTCGCGACGAGCAGATCGACATCTACGACATTCCGATCGCCAGGGTCGCAGAGCAGTTCCTCGCGTCGGTGCGAACGCTCGCGCTCGACGAGGCGGCGGACTATCTCGAGATGGCGGCTCGTCTGCTCCGCATCAAGGCTCAATTGCTCCTCCCGCGGAGCGGCGACGAGGAGACGTGGGACGATCCCCGTGGTGAGCTGGTGCGGCGCCTCCTCGAGTATCAGCAGGTGCGCGAGGTCGTCGAGCACCTCGAGCGACTGGGCGAGGAGCGGCGGCAGCGTTTCTCCCGCGCGCCGTTCACCGCGGCGCTCGTGTCGACGACGGCCGCTGCGCCGCTCGCGCTGTCGCTCGGTGAGCTGCTGTCCGCCGTCGACCGCGTGTTGCGCGCGGCGCGTCAGCCGACGGTGCACGACGTCGTGCCGCGCGCGATCGACGTGGCGGCGGCGATCACGACCGTCCGCGCGTTGCTCGCCATCCGCGCGCGTGCGCGGTGGGGCGACGTGGTCGCGGCGAGCGCGGAACCGTGGGAGGTGCTCAGCGTGCTGCTGGCCCTCCTCGAAATGGCGAAGCTCGGCGAGCTGCGCCTTCACCAGTCCAGACCGTTCGCCACGGTGGAGATCGCGCGTGAGTCCGCTAGCCAAGCTGCTTGAGGCCGCGCTGTTCGCGAGCGCACGCCCGGTGACGTACGACGAGCTGCGCGCCCTCGACGCGACGAGCGACGAGCAGTCGCTCGAGGCGGCGCTCGACGAGCTGCATGCGCACTACGATCACCCCGACGACGGACACGCGTTCGAGCTCGTTGAACAGGGTGGCGGCTGGCAACTGCTCACGCGCCCCGAATTCGCCGAGGCCATCGAACGGGCGCAGCTCGCGCAGCGGCCGCAGCGGCTGTCGGCGGCATCGCTCGAGACGCTCGCCATCGTCGCATATCGTCAGCCGATCGGGCGCGCGGAGATCGAGGAGATTCGCGGCGTGTCGGTCGGGGGCGTGCTGAAGATGCTGCTCGAGCGGGGGCTGGTCGATGTGATCGGTCGGTCCGAGGGGCTCGGCCGGCCGCTGCTATACGGAACGACGCCGACATTCCTCGAGCAGTTCGCCCTGCGGCATCTCGAGGAGTTGCCGAGGGCGGACGAGCTGGCCATCGCACTGCGGACGGAGCCGCGACCGTTATGAGCGTACGGAAGCAGGGAAGACCACCTCGTCGTGACGACGACCGGCCGCGACGGCCCGCGCGCGACGACGAACGACCGCGGCGTCCGCGCTCCGGCGGCGACACGCGCCCCCCGCGCCCGGAGCGAGGCGAGGGGGACCGATCGGGTCGGCCGACACGCGGAAGCGCAGGTGGACGTCCGTCACGCCCGCCGCGGGTCGACGAGGGGCCGCGCCGATTCGCGCGCGATGACAAGCCTCGCGCGCCCACGCGGAACTGGACGTACGGCGAGGGGGGCCGGGGACGTGACGACGCAGGCGACGCGGTCGGGTCGTCGGACCGCGGCGAACGGCGACCGGCGCGCGAGGCCCGCGACCGCGACGCTGAGTCGGTCGCGCGGCCGATGCGACCGCACGTCGAGCGGCCGCGGCCCGATCGCCCGCGGTCGGACCGCGCGCAGTCGGACCGCGCGCAGTCGGACCGTCCGCGGTCGGATCGTCCGCAGTCGGATCGTCCGCTCGCCGTGCGTCGGACCGTCCGCGGTCGGACCGTCCGCGGTCGACGTCCGCGGCGGCCGGCGGGCGGGGGGCTGGCGCGTCCTGCGCGGCCGCGCGTCGACGAGTCCCGCGTCGAGCGCTCGCGCGACGAGGGGCCGCGTGGCGAGCGTCCGCGTGGCGAGCGGCCGCGCGGGGAGGAATCGCGTGGCACCGGGGCGCGTCCTGACCGCGCACGCTCGTCGTGGCCGGGTTCCGAGCGCGGCCGTCTGGAGCGACCGCGCCCCGATCGGGCGGGGGCCGCGAAGCCGGGCGATGCGCGTGCCCGGCCGGCGCGCTCGTCGGCGGATGCGGGGAGACCGGTGCGACCGGCACGACCAGCCCGCCCTCCGCGTCCGAGCACCGATCGCGGTGCCACGCATTCGGCGCCGCGCCTCGAGCCGGGCCGGCCAGCGGCCCGTGGACTGATGCGGGTGCAGCGCGCGCTCGCGCGGGCCGGCGTCGCGTCGCGTCGTGAGGCGGAGACGCTGGTCGAGGAAGGGCGGGTGCTCGTGAACGGCGTCGTCGCGACGATCGGACAGACCGTGGATCCGGAGCGCGACGCGATCACGCTCGACGGCGCGCGCGTCGGAGCGCCGGCGGCGGCGCAGTGGATCGTGCTGCACAAGCCGCCGGCGGTGCTCACGACGCGGAAGGACGAGGAGGGGCGCGCGACGGTGTTCGATCTGGTGCCCGACTGGCCAGGGCTCACGTACGTGGGCCGCCTCGATTTCATGACCGAGGGCGTGCTGCTTCTCACCACCGACGGCGAGGCGGCGCACCGACTCACCCACCCGAGCAGCGAGGTCGAGCGCATCTACGTCGCCGTGGTCCGGGGAAACGCGCCCGAGGCGGTGCGCATGGCGCGCCGCGGCGTCGAGCTCGAGGACGGCGTCGTGACGCCCGTGTCGATGGAGGCGCATCCTGCCGGAGCCCGTCGCTGGGAAGTGGAGATCACCATCACCGAGGGGCGTACGCGCGAGGTGCGGCGCCTCTGCGAGGCACTCGGCCTCGAGGTCGAACGACTGGTGCGCGTCCAGTTCGGCCCGGTGAAGCTCGGCCAGCTTCCGGCGGGGAAGACCCGAGCGCTGACGCCGACCGAGCGGCGAACCGTGCAGGCCCTCGTGCGAACCTCGCGTGACAGCGAGGGTATGCGGCGGAGTTGACAGGCGTATCTCGAACCCGGAGCACGAAGACGTGGCGACGATGATCGCGCCCGCGTCCGCCGACGCGGCGCTGGTGCAGGGCGTGGCGCAGCAGGTCGCGCGACGAGTCGTGGGGCAGGAGTACATGGTCGAGCGGCTGCTCATCGGGCTGCTCACCGGTGGGCACGTGCTGCTCGAGGGCGTTCCGGGGCTCGCGAAGACGCTCACCGTGCGCACGCTGGCCGAGACGATCAGCACGACGTTCCAGCGTATCCAGTTCACCCCCGACCTGCTGCCGGCGGACGTCGTCGGCACGCAGGTCTTCGATCAGGGCACGGGGCAGCTTCAGCGTCAAGAAGGGGCCGATCTTCGCGAACATCCTGCTCGCCGACGAGATCAACCGCGCGCCGGCGAAGGTGCAGTCGGCGCTGCTCGAAGCGATGCAGGAGAAGCAGGTGACGATCGGCGGCGAGACGTTCCGCCTCGACGAGCCGTTCCTCGTGCTCGCGACGCAGAATCCGATCGAGCAGGAAGGGACGTACCCGCTCCCCGAGGCGCAGCTCGACCGCTTCATGCTGAAGCTGCGCGTCGGGTATCCGTCGCGCGACGAGGAGAAGGAGATCATGCGGCGCATGGCCGGCGGGGCGCCCATCTCGATCTCGCCCGCTGCGACGCCGGAGCAGATCCTCGACGCGCGCCGCCGCATCGCGGAGCTGTACATGGACGAGCGGATCGTCGACTACATCGTCGAGATCGTGCATGCGACGCGGGCGCCGGCCGAAGCCGGACTGACGGACATCGCACCGCTCATCGAGTTCGGCGCGAGCCCACGCGCGTCGATCGCGCTCGCGCAGGCGTCCCGGGCGCACGCGTTTCTGCGCGGCCGCACGTTCGTGACGCCGGACGACGTGAAGGCGATCGCGGCCGACGTGCTTCGGCACCGGGTGCTGACGTCGTTCGAGGCGGACGCCGAGGAAGTGACGAGCGACGACATCGTGACGCGGGTGCTCGCGCGCGTCGAGAGTCCGTGAGCGTCGCGCCCGCGCGCCGACAGAGCGATCCGCGGGCGCGCATCTCGCCGGAGGTGCTGCGTCAGATTCGCCACATCGACGTGCGCACGCGCGGGCTCGTGAACTCCCTCTTCGCCGGGGAGTACCGCTCCGTCTTCAAGGGGCAGGGGATGGAGTTCGCCGAGGTGCGCGAGTACATGCCCGGCGACGAGGTGCGGTCGATCGACTGGAACGTCACGGCGCGCATGCGCCGGCCCTTCGTGCGGCGATACGAGGAAGAACGAGAGCTGACCGTGATGCTCGCCGTGGACCTGTCGGGTTCGGAACGGTTCGGCACGGCGCGGCGATTCAAGAGCGAGCTGGCGACGGAGCTGGCGGCGGTGCTCGCGCTCTCGGCGGTGCGCAACAACGATCGCGTCGGCGCGCTGCTGTTCACCGATCGGATCGAGAAGGTCGTGCGCCCGCGGAAGGGGCGGCGGCACGCGCTGCGACTGCTGCGCGACGTGCTCGTCACCGAGCCGGACGGCACGGGGACGAGCATCGCGACCGCCGCGGACTACCTCGGGCGGCTGCTCACGCACAAGGCGATCGTCTTCATCATCTCCGACTTCCAGGACTCGGCGCTCGAGACGCCACTCAAGCGCCTCGCGCTGCGGCACGACGTCGTCGCCGTGAGCGTTGAGGATCCCGCGGAAGTCGAGCTGCCGGACGTCGGGCTCGCGCGCTTCGTCGACCCGGAGAGCGGCGTCGTCGTCGAGCGTGACACGGGCGATCCGGCCGTGCGGGCGTGGTTCGCCCAGCGAGTCGCGGCCGATCGCGACGCGCGGCGGCGGCTGCTGCGGCGACTCGCGATCGATGAGGTCGAGGTGCGGACGGCCGACGGGTACGTCGAGCCGCTCCTCAAGTTCTTCCGCTCGCGCGAGACGCGGGCTCGGCGCGGATGACACGCCCCGGCGCCGCGCTCGTCGCGTTGCTGTGCGCGATCGGCACGCCGGCGCTGTACGCGCAGCCCATCGGGAGTTCCGTCCGCGCCGGCGTCACGCGTGCTCCCGGACACGGTGACGATCGGCGACGTCTTCGTGGTGAAGGTCCGCGTGCAGGCGGCGGCGGGCACGCGGGTCGTGTTCCCGCCGCCTCCCGACACGGCGAGCCCGGTCCAGGCGCACGACCCGATTCGCCTCGACACGATCCAGAGTCCCGCGGGCGCGCTGGATCTCGTCGCGACCTACCGGGTCGCCGCCTGGGACGTGGGGACGCTTCCGTTGGGCCTCGGCGACGTCCTGGTCGGAGCGCCGGGAGACGAGCGTCGGGTCGCGCTCGGCGCGTACTCGGTGTTCGTCGAGAGCGTGCTGCCGGCCGACACGACGCTCCGCGTGCCGAAGCCGCCGCGCGATCCGCTCCCGGATGCGCCGTCGCTGTGGATCAGATGGTGGCCGTGGATCGTCGCCGCGCTCGTCGCGCTGGCGCTCGCCGCGTGGCGCCTGTACCGGTGGTGGTCCGCGCGCCGCGACCGCCGAGTCGACGACGACCCGCACGCCCGCGCGCGCGCCGAGTTCGAACGACTCGAGCGCATGCGACTCGTCGAGGCGGGCGAGGGCGGACGGCTCGTCGCGCTGTCGAGCGACGTCGTGCGCGACTATCTCGCGGTGCGGGTGCCCGACGCGTCCGCGTCGCTGACGTCGACGGAGGTCGACCGCGTCGTGCGCGACCGCGACGACGTGCCGCACGAACAGTTGGGCACCTTCCTCGGCTTCGCCGACCTCGTGAAGTTCGCGGCGCGCCGGGTCACCGCGGAGTCGGCTCGGCAGGCGTTCGCGGAGGCGCGCGCGATCGTCGACGCCACGGAGAGCGGCATCACTGCCCGTCTCGCGCACGAGGCCGCGACGGCAGCGGCGCGCACGCGCGCGGCGGAGTCTGAGGCGCGTCGCTACGAGGACGAGCGGCGTCGCGCGTCGACTCGGCGAGACGCGGCATGAGCTGGCTTCGCTACTTCCAGGCGCCGTGGCTGCTCGCGCTCGCGATCATGCTGCCGCTCGCCTCGGTCGCGCTCGCCGTCGCGTGGGTGCGGCGGCGCGCGACGCGGGTGGCGCGCATGGGCGCGGACGCACTCGTCGCGCGGCTGGCGCCCGGGCTCGCGTCGCGTGGCACCCGCTGGCGCGCCGCGCGACTGGGCGG
Source organism: uncultured Gemmatimonadaceae bacterium (assembly GCA_963843845.1). Taxonomy (GTDB): domain Bacteria; phylum Gemmatimonadota; class Gemmatimonadetes; order Gemmatimonadales; family Gemmatimonadaceae; genus Gemmatirosa. The sequence goes on from CAWJMB010000002.1 coordinate 1,895,411, forward strand.
GGCGCTCGCACTCGCGGCCCTGGCGCTCGCGGGGCCGCGATGGGGCACCGAGCGCTCGCTGATTCAGACGTCGGGCGTGGACATCGTCCTCGCGCTCGACGCGTCGCTGTCGATGATGGCGACCGACGAGCGGCCGAACCGGCTCACACGCATGAAGCAGGAAGTCACGCGCCTGCGCGCGCTCACGCCCGGCGACCGGGTCGCGCTCCTCGCGTTCGCCGGGCGCAGCTACATCCTGACGCCGCTGACGACCGACGACGGAGCGTTGAGCCTCTTTCTCGACAACCTCGATCCGACCGTGGTCGGGCAGGCGGGCAGCTCGCTCGCGCGTGCGATCCGGCAGGGGACGGAGCTGTTGCAGAGCACGCGCGGTGGCGGCGCCGACCGCGCGATCGTCGTCATGAGCGACGGCGAGGCGTTCGAGCCGGAGGACGACGTGCGCGAGGCCGCGCGACAGGCGGCGGACGCCGGGATCATCGTCGTCACCGTCGGCTTCGGGTCCACCGACGGCACGACGATCCCGATCGTCGAGGACGACGAGCCGACCATCAAGCGGGATGAGAGCGGCAACGCCGTCGTCACGCGCTACGTGCCCGACCTCCTGCGGGCCGCGGCTGAGGCTGGTGGGGGCACGTTCGTGCCGTCCGAGGCGACCGACAAGGCAGCGCGCGTTCGCGCGGCGCTGGGCAGCCTGCGCGCGCAACGACGGACCGTGGCCACGGCGAACGATCTGACTCCGCGCTTCCAGCTCTTCGTCGCGCCAGCGCTGCTGCTGCTGCTGCTCGACGGGTGGTTCGCGCTGCGTCGCAGAGGGGGGGCGCGCCGGACGCCTTCCGTCGCGGCGGCGCGCGCGGCCTCGCTCGTCGCGCTCGTGCTGCTGCCCGTGGTGAGCGGTTGCACCCGTCGCACGATCCCCGACGACGCGCTCACCCTCTACGCCAATCGCAACTACGTCGGCGCGCTCGCGGTGTACCGGGAGCGGGCGAAGGGAGCTGCCACGCCGGTCGCGTCGTACAACCTCGGGACGACGCTGCTCGCGGCCGATTCGATCGTCGCGGCGCGCCAGTCGCTCGATCGTGCGCGGCAGGCGCCGGATACGGCGGTCAGGTGGCGCGCGCAGTTCAACCTCGGGCTCGCGCACCTGCGCCTCGGACTCGCCCAGGGACCCGACAGTGGCGCGACCGACCTCGACGCGGCGCTCGCGCTCTACAAGCAGGTGCTCATGGCGCATCCGGACGACGCCGACGCGAAGTGGAACTACGAGCTGGCGCTGCGGAAGAAGAAGTCCGGCGGCGGAGGTGGTGGCGGCGGTGGGGGCGGGGGGCAGGGATCGCCCCCGCCGCAGGGTCCGCCCGACGAGCAGCAGCGCCCGTCCGGAGGACTCGGCCAGCGCCAGGCGGAGGAGCTGCTGAACGCCGCGGCGCGCGACGAGCGGGACGTGCAGGGAAAGAAGCAGCGCACGAACCGGCCCCCGCCGCCGCCTGGCGGCAAGGACTGGTAGGCGGTGCGCGCTCTCGCCATCGTCGCGTCGCTCCTCATCGCGGGAGCGGCCGTCGCGCAGCCGCCCCACCCGAACATCGTCGACCGCGCGCATGTCGATCCGAGCAAGGGGATCAACTTCCACGCGCTCGCGACTCCGGACACGGTGTACGTCGGTCAGCAGTCGACGTACCAGGTCGGTGTCTTCCTCGACGAAGTCGTTCGCATGAGACTCCGTCGGAACCCGGAGTTCCTGCCGCCCGAGCTGCGCGGCCTGCTCGCGTACGATCTGCCGGCCGGCCGCGCGTCGCTACGCGATCGCGCCATCGCCGGCAAGCGGTGGGACGTCCACGTCTTTCAGCGTGCCGTCTTCCCGCTCGAGCCGGGGCGCACGGACATCCCCGGCGCGCAGCTCACCTACTCGTTGCCGCTCTCGGTCGGCTTCTTCTCTCGCGAGGAGAGCTACACCGCGCGTGCGGAACGCGCCTCGATCGTCGCCATGGATCCGCCGACGTCGGGGCGTCCCGCCGAGTGGAATGGCGCGGTCGGGGTGTTGAGCGTGGTGGCGCGCGTGGACACGACGACATCGCGCGTCGGCGACTCGTTCATCGCGACCCTGCGCGTCGCGGGGACGGCGAACGTGAAGCTGCTGCCGCGTCCGCCGCTCAGCATTCCATGGGCCAGCGCCGTGCCGAGCGAGGAACGTGTCTTCGTCGACTCGACGTCGCTGCTCGTGCGTGGCGCGAAGGAGTTCGACTGGATCGTGACGCCGACGGCGGCCGGAAACCGGACCTTCCCCGCGGTGCGCTACGCGTACTTCGATCCGTACGCGAGGCGCTACGACGTCGCGACGACGATCGAGGTCCCCGTGCTCGTCGTGCCCGGGGCGCTCGCGACGATCGCCGCGACGCGCGAGGACACGACGCCCGCGCTCGCCATCCGGCGTGTCGATCGCGGGCCTGTGTCGCCCCCGCTGCCGTCGCGCGCCGCGTTCTGGATCATCGCGGCGCTCGCGCCGCTGCCGGCGGCGACGCTCGTCGCGCGCCGGCGCCCGCAGCGGCGCGCCGCGCGGCGACGCGCCCTGCCGCCCGCGACTCGGCTTCGCGAGCTGACGCGCGATCCGGCGGCGGACGTCGCCGACGTTCGGCGCACCTTCTCGGCGCGTTCGGCGACCGGATCGCGTCGACCGGGGTGTCGACGTCGTTCGGCGACGCGCGCCCGCGCTCGCTCGTGCGGCGGCTGCGGCGGGCTGGAGTCACTGCGGACGCGGCGGACGCCGTGGAGCGACTCACGCAGCGCTTCGACGCGCTCGCCTATTCGGCCCGCGACGGAACCGCGTCGCCGACGAGCACGTCGGCGCGCGAGCTCGCGGTGGAAGCGAACGCGCTGTTCGCCCTCGTCGACGTGCAGGCCCGCCCGCGCGAGGAGCTCGCCCAGCGAGTGCGGACGCGGGTCGTCGCTCGTGTCGCGCGCCCGACCGTTCTCGCGCTCGTCTGCGCGCTCCCGTTCGGAGTGCCGAACGCGTTCGCGGCGCTGCAACCCGCCTCGCCGTTCGCCGCCGGCGTCGCGGCGTACGAGGCGCGTGACTTCGCCGAAGCCGCGACGCTGTTCGACGAGGCTGCGCGCGCCGAGTCGCTCTCGCCGGACGCGTGGGCGAACGCCGGCACCGCGGCGTGGGCGGTGAACGACACGCTCGGGGCCGCGCTGGGGTGGCAGCGCGCGCTCCGTCTCGAGCCGCGGGCGGGCGAGCTTCGGACGCGGCTCTCGCTGCTCCCGACTTCTCAGGACGGCTCGGTCGCCGGGGTGCCGCCGCTCCCGCTCGACTGGGCCGCCGCGATGGGGCTCGGCTTGTGGATCGTGGCCTGTGCCGCGATCACCGGTCGCGCTCGCACGTCGCGGAACCGACGCGCCGCTTCTCGCCCTCGCCTCGGTGGCCGCCCTCGGCGCGTCCGTCACCGCGGCGCTCTGCGTCCAGCTCGGCGCGGTCCGCGCGGCGCGCGACATCGCGATCGTCACCGTCGCAGGGGCCCTCCGCGCCGAGCCGATCCTCGGCGCCGATCGCACGGGTGTCGTCGAGCGAACCGATGTGGCGTACGTACGCAGCCGCCGCTCCGTGTGGACGCGCGTCACGCTCGACGGCGGCCGCGACGGCTGGATCGAGAGCGAGCGGCTCACGTCTCTCGCCCCGCAGTAGCCGAGCACCGCACGACCGACCGCGCCGTACAGGTACATTCGCTCCGTGCCCCGCATCGCCATCCTCTCCGCGGCCGTCGCCGATCAGATCGCCGCCGGTGAAGTCGTGGAGCGCCCCGCCTCGGTCGTGAAAGAGCTCGTCGAGAACGCGCTCGACGCGGGCGCGACGAGCATCGACGTCGTCATCGAGGACGGCGGTCGGGCGCTCGTGCGCGTGAGCGACGATGGATGCGGGATGTCGCGCGACGACGCCGTGCTCGCGCTCGCGCGCCACGCGACGAGCAAGATTCGCGACGCCGAGGACCTCGTCGGCGTGCGCAGCTTCGGCTTTCGCGGGGAGGCACTGCCGGCCATCTGCTCGGTCGCGCAGCTCGAGATCGACACGGCCACCGAGGACGGCGGAGGGACGCACGTGTCGGCGGCGGGGGGCGACGTGCACGACGTCCGCGACGCCGCCCGGCGTCGCGGCACGACGGTGAGCGTGGCGCGACTGTTCTACAACGCGCCCTCGCGCCAACGATTCTTGCGGAGCGCGCGCAGCGAATGGCGCGGCATCAGCGAGGCGGTCGTCACGGCGGCGATCGTGCGGCGCGACGTGCGGCTGACGCTGACGCACGACGGACGGCCGGCGCTCGCGCTTCCTGCGGCGCCGTCGCTCCGCGCGCGGCTCGCGGCCATCCACGGCGCGCGCTACGCCGACGCGCTGGTCGACGTCGACGACGTCGCCGGTCCGATCCACGTCGCCGGCCTCGTCGAACGTCCGGCGGACGTCGGGACCTCCACGCGGCGCGTCTTCCTCGTCGTGAACGGTCGCGCCGTGCGAGACGCCGGGCTCGTGCGTGGCGCGGAGGCCGCCTACCGCTCGACGCTGCCGGGCGGGGCGCGGCCGTCGGTGTTCCTGGCCGTCACGCTCCCGCCTGACGAGGTCGACGTGAACGTGCATCCCGCGAAGGCGGAGCTCCGCTTCCGCGACCGGTGGGTCGTCGAGCGCGCCGTCGAGCGCGCGGTGCGCCGCGCGTTAGGCACTTCGGACAGCGCGGCGGACGTCGGCCGGGGGTGGCAGCGGGGGATCGACGCGATGAGGTCCGCAGCGCCACTCGGCGGGTCGGTCGTGCCGTTCGACACCGCGGCCGTGCACGCGACGCTCGCGCCGGAGCCGACGCGCGACGGGCTGTTCGTGGTGCCCGACGGTTCGCGCACGGCGTCGATCGAGTCGGCGAGTCACGCGCCGTCGGACGCGCCGGAGCGCGACGACGACCCGATCGTCGTCCCTCCGCTGGTGCAACTGCGGCGCACCTACATGCTGTTCGAGCGCGACGACGGCGTCGTGCTGATCGACCAGCACTCGGCGCACGAGCGCGTGCTCTACGAGCAGTTCATGGGCGCGCTCGATCGCGGCGAGGCGCCGTCGCAACGCCTGCTCTTTCCGCTCACGCTCCACCTCGGTCCGGCGCAGGGCGACGCGTACGAAGCGCACCGCGAGCTGTTCGCGCGCCTTGGCTTCGAGGCCGAGGGCTTCGGCGGACACACGCTCCTCGTGCACAGCGTGCCGACGCCGCACCCGCGTTTCGACGCGGAGCGGTGCCTGCGCGAGACGCTCGATGCGCTGACGGGCGATCGTCGCGCGTCGGCGCACGCGCGGCACGAGCGGCTCGCGGCGACGGTCGCGTGCAAGGCCGCCGTGAAGGCGGGCGACGCGCTGTCCCCCGCGGAGATGCGTGCCCTGTTCGTGGCGCTCGCGCGGACGACGCTGCCCGCGCACGATGTGCACGGCCGCGCCACGATCGTGCAGTTGAGCTGGAGCGAGGTCGACCGGCGCTTCGGGCGGCAGTGAGCCGCGCGGCGGCGCATCCACAGGCGCGGCGGAGCGTCCGCGTCATCTGCGGTCCGACGGCCGCGGGCAAGTCGGCGATCGTCGCGCGGCTCGCCGACCGCACACCGCATCGCGATCGTGAGCGCCGATTCCCGGCAGGTCTACGCCGGTTTCGACATCGGCACCGCCAAGCCGACCCGCGACGAACAGCGGCGCGTCGCGCACTTCGGCATCGACGTCGCGGATCCGCGTGAGCGCTATTCGGCCGCGCGGTGGGCGGCGTCGGTCGACGGCTGGGTCGATGCCGCCGATGCGTCGGGCGCCGAATCGGTCATCGTCGGCGGGACCGGCATGTACGTTCGGGCGATCGCCGAGCCGCTGTTCGTCGAGCCCGCGCTCGACCCCGTCCGGCGTGCCGCCGTCGCCGCCGAGCTGGATCTCCTGAACACCGCGGAGCTGCGCCAGCGCGTCGCCACGCTCGATCCCGGACGGGCGCACCTCGGCCGCGCCCAGCTGCTGCGCGCCGCGGAGATCGCGCTGCTCACGGGGGAACGGGTCAGCGTGCTGCACGCAGCGCCACGCCCGCGCTCCGCGCTACCGGCTACGTTACCTCGTCGTCGACCCCGGGCGGGACACGTTGCGCGAGTGGATCGCGGCACGCGTCGGCTCCATGCTCGGCGCGGGGTGGCTCGACGAAGTTCGTCGCCTCATGGCGAGCGTGCCCGACGACGCGCCCGCGTGGAATGCGTCGGGGTACGACGTGCTCCGCCGACACCTGCGCGGCGAGCTCTCGCTCGCGTCGGCGGTCGAGCGTGTCGTCGTCGAGACGCGGCAGTTCGCGAAACGGCAGCGCACATGGTTCCGTCATCAACTGGTCGACGCCGACGTCACGCGCGTCGATCCCACGGCGGCGGATGCGGAGGCGGCGGTGAGGGCGTGGTGGACGCGGACAGCGAGCGAGGGGGCGGGGGCATGAAGATCGGCATCACCTGTTATCCGACGTACGGCGGCTCGGGCGCGGTGGCGACGGAGCTGGGCATCGCGCTCGCTGCGCGCGGCCACGAAGTCCATTTCATCACGTATCAGCAGCCGTTCCGGCTGCCGAACTTCCTTCCGCGTGTGTACTTCCACGAAGTGGAAGTCAATCGCTACCCGCTGTTCGAGTATCCGCCCTACGATCTCGCCCTCGCCGTGCGGATGCACCAGGTGGTGACGGAGCAGCACCTCGACGTTCTGCACTGCCACTACGCGATCCCGCACGCCACGAGTGCGTGGATCGCGCGCGAGATGCTCCGCGCGAACGGGCGCGACGTGCGCGTCGTGACGACGCTGCACGGGACCGACATCACGATCGTCGGACAGGATCCGACGTATCACCCGATCACCAAGTTCTCGATCGAGCGGTCGGACCGGATCACCGCGGTGTCCGAGTACCTGCGCCGCGAGACGTTCGCCGCGTTCGGCTGCACGGGCTGCTCGGTCGAAGTCATTCCGAACTTCATCGACGCATCGGTCTACGACCGCAACGCGTATCCGCAGTCGCGGGCGCTGTTCGCACCCCCGGACGTGCCGGTGCTCATGCACATCTCGAACTTCCGCGCGGTGAAACGGGTCGTCGACGTGATCCGCATTTTCGCTCGCGTGCGCGCCACGCGCGAGGCCGTGCTCGTCATGGTCGGCGACGGGCCCGACCGCGTCGACGCGGAGCAGGAGGCGAAGGCGACGGGCGTCGACCAATCGGTTCACTTCCTCGGCAAGATCGATGCGGTCGCGCCGCTCCTCGCCCGCGCCGACCTCTTTCTGTTGCCGAGCCTCAGCGAGTCGTTCGGGCTCAGCGCGCTCGAGGCGCTCGCCTCGGGCGTGCCCGTCATCGCGTCGCGCACGGGCGGCCTCGCGGAAGTGGTGCGCGACGGCGAGACGGGTGCGCTGTGCCCGATCGGGGACGTCGACGCGATGGCGAACGCGGCGATCGAGATGCTCGCCGATCGCGCGCGGTGGTCGACGATGAGCGCGATCGCGGCGGCGGATGCGCGAGCGCGCTTCGGACACGATGCGGTCGTCACGCAGTACGAAGATCTCTACGCCCGCGCCGTCGGTCGCGCGCCGGCGGTCGCCGCACCCTGATCTCATGTCCTACTTCTACGCAGTCCTCCTCGGAGTCGTCGAAGGCATCACCGAGTTCCTTCCGGTCTCGTCGACCGCGCACCTCACGCTCACGAGCGCGCTGCTGCGTGTCGCCGACGACGAGTTCGCGAAGAGCTTCTCGATCATCATCCAGCTCGGGGCGATCCTCGCCGTCGTCGCGATCTACTGGCGCAAGTTGCTCGACTGGCGACTGCTGACGAAAGTCGCCGTCGCATTCGTGCCGACGGGCATCATCGGGCTCACGATCTACCGCGTGATCAAGAGCTACCTGTTGGGCAACGTGCTCGTCACGCTCGGGGCGCTGTTCGTCGGCGGCGTGGTGCTGATCCTCTTCGACCGTCAGTCGCAACCGAGTGACGAGCCGGTGAACTTCGACGAGATCACCTACGGGCGCGCCGTGGCGATCGGCTTCTGCCAGACGCTCGCCGTGATTCCTGGGGTCTCGCGCTCGGCGGCCACGATCGTCGGCGGCGCGCTGCTCGGGGTCTCGAAGCGGACGATCGTCGAGTTCTCCTTCCTGCTCGCGATCCCGACGATGGCGGCGGCGACGGGGCTCGAGCTGCTGAAAGGGTACCGCGGCCTGATGGGCAACTTCGATGTCCTCGCCATCGGCTTCATCGTGAGCGGGTTCACCGCGTGGCTCGCGGTCACGACGTTCCTGAACTACGTGAAACGGCACAGCTTCGCCGCGTTCGGCTGGTACCGGATGGTCCTCGCCGTGGCGTTCTACCTTGCCTTCGTTCGCTGACGCGCTCCCCGCCGTGCTCGCGGCGACGTACGACGGCGACGACGTCGACTCGCTCCGGACGTCGCTCGGCGTCGCGGAACTCGCGGCCTACGAGAGCGTCACGTCGACGATGGACGTCGCACACCGCCTGGCGAGCGACGGCGCCGCCGCGGGGACGATCGTGCTGGCAGACACGCAGACCGCGGGGCGCGGACGGAGCGGGCGGCGATGGAGCTCCGCGCCTGGCGCCGGGGTGTGGCTCACCGCGGTCGAGCGTCCGCGCGACCCCGCCGCGCTCGACGTGCTGTCACTCCGCGTGGGGCTCGCGCTCGCCGAGGCGCTCGATCCGTTCGCGGATGTGGCGATCCGGCTGAAGTGGCCGAACGATCTGTTCGTCGAGGAACGGAAGCTCGCCGGAGTGCTCGTCGAGACGCGGTGGCGCGATGGGCGCGCCGAGTGGGTGGCGATCGGAGTCGGCGTCAACGTCGTCGTGCCGCACGACGTGGACGATGCGGTCGGTCTCCGCGACGGTACGCCGCGGAGCGCCGTTCTGCACGCGATCGTGCCTGCCGTGCGCCGCGCGGCGGCCGCCACCGGCGCGTTGCGCGAGGAGGAGCTGGCCGCGTTCGCCGCGCGCGACCTCGCCCGCGGGCGTCGCGCCGCAGAGCCGGTCGCGGGCGGCGTCGAGGGGATCTCGACCGACGGAGCGCTGCGCATCCGTACGAGCGACGGCCGCGTCGAACACGTCCGACACGGATCGCTGCGATTCGCCGACGACGCGCGTGACGGTTCGGCGCGATGACGAGTTACCCAGGCATGACACCTTCACACGCGGAAGCTGACGCAGCGGTCGTGCGGCGCGTGCTCGCCGGTGACGCCGGCGGCTTCCGCGTGCTCGTCGATCGGCACTACGACCGCTCGCTGCGCCTCGCGACACACCTGCTCGGCTCGACTGCGGATGCCGAGGACGCGGTGCAGGACGCGTTCATGCGGGCCTACCGGCACCTCGGCTCGTACCAGGAGCGCGATCGGTTCGCAGCGTGGCTGTCGCGGATCGTGGTGAACCAGTGCCGCACCGTCGGTGCGCGCCGCCGAGGCGCACGCGTGCTCGCCGAACGGGTCGCGTTCGAGCTGGGTGCCAGCGAGGGAACCGTCGAGCACACGGCCGACCACGACGCGCTGCGGGAGGAGCTACACCGCGCGCTCGACCGGCTCGATCCCGACCAGCGCGAGGCGGTGGTGCTCAAGTTCGCGGACGACCTGACCTACGACGAGATGGCCGCCGTCACCGGCGTCGGCGTCTCGGCGCTCAAGATGCGCGTGCAGCGCGCCTGCCGGCGGCTGCGCACGCTGCTCACGGAGACGACGCATGTCTGATCACGACTCGTTCGACGCGCTGCCGGCCGCGGTGGTCGCCACGCTGCGCCACCCGGTGCGGCCGGCGCGCGGACGCGACGCCGCGCTGGCCGCGATCATGGGAGCGGTGCACGCGGCGCCAGCTCCCGCCAGCCCTCTGGCGTCCGCCGTGGGGGCTGGTGCGGGCTGCACGGCGAGAGGGCGCGTGATGTCGCTCCGGCCGATGCGTCCGCGCTGGTCGCTGCGGCGCGGCACGCTCTCGCCGGCCGGCGCGCTCCTCGCGGCATCGCTCGCCGTCCTCACGGTGTGGCTCGGCGGCGCGGGTCGAGGGCGGCGGGTGGCGGTCAGCGACGCGGCAGGGCGCCCGATCGAGACGGCGGCCGCTGGAACGTTCCGCGACTCGCTGCTCGACAACGCGTTCGTGCTCGCGATCCGCGACTCGCTCCGCGTCGTGCGCTTCGCGCTCGACGCGCCTGGCGCGTCTCGCGTCGCGCTGGTCGCGGAGTTCGCAGGGCACGGGTGGCGCGCCGTGCCGCTCCGGCGCGTGGCGGGCGTCTGGTCCGCAGAGCTCCCGGTCCGCGGTGGTCGACACCGCTACGGCTACGTCGTGGATGACGATCGGTGGGCCGGGACGAATGTCCGCGGCGAACGGGCGGTCGTGGCGGATACCGTCGTCGGCACTGTCGCGCCGCTCGTCGTCGGAGACACGATCTGATGCCCTCGCTGCGCGCGGTTCGCTGCCGGCTTCCGGCGGCGCTCGCCGCACTCGCCGCCCTGGCGCTGCTCGCGGGCTACGGTGATCTCGTGCGGGGCGGGATCACGGCCGGGGCGGTGGCGCTGGTGGGTGCGTATGCGGTGCTCATTCCGGCCGCGATCGTCGCCGTCCCTCGCGGCCCGGAACCGATGAAAAAGATGGCTCTGTAAACCGTTATACGGCACGTGCTTAGCGCGCCGCCGGGAGCACGGGTCGGGGTTGACCTGTCTTCCGGCGGCACTACATTACCCCTGGCGTTGGCACTCACCGCTCTCGAGTGCTGATGACCAATCACTCATTTCACAATCGGAGAGGCGCACGCAATGGCCACGCAGAACGCTACCGCGTTGAAGCCGCTCGCTGATCGGGTCGTCGTTCGGGCTCTCGAAGAGACCGAGTCGATGCGCGGCGGGCTGTACATCCCGGATACGGCGAAGGAGAAGCCGCAACAGGGCGAGATCGTCGCCGCCGGCCCTGGGAAGTTCGACGAGAAGGGCGGTCAGCGCATCCCGATGGACGTCAAAGTCGGCGACAAGGTGCTCTACGGGAAGTACAGCGGTACCGAGGTCACGCTCGACGGACAGCAGTACCTGATCCTCCGCGAATCGGACGTCCTCGCGATCGTCGGCTGAACGCGCTGACCTGACCTCTCAACTACGGGCACACACACAATGGCTGCGAAAGAACTCCATTTTGACGTAAGCGCGCGCGCGGCTCTCAAGCGCGGCGTCGACCAGCTCGCCGAGGCCGTCAAGGTCACGCTCGGGCCGAAGGGCCGGAACGTCGTCATCGACAAGAAGTTCGGCGCCCCGACGGTCACGAAGGACGGCGTCACGGTCGCGAAGGAGATCGAGCTGTCGGATCCGCTCGAGAACATGGGCGCCCAGATGGTGAAGGAGGTCGCGACGAAGACCTCCGACAACGCCGGCGACGGCACCACGACGGCGACCGTGCTCGCGCAGGCGATCTTCCGCGAGGGGCTCAAGAACGTCACGGCCGGCGCGAACCCGATGGCGCTCAAGCGCGGCATCGACAAGGCCGTCGCGGCGGTCATCGAGGAGCTGAAGAAGATCTCGGTCCCGACGGCCGGCAAGAAGGAGATCGCCCAGGTCGGCACGATCTCCGCGAACAACGACAAGGAGATCGGCGACCTCATCGCCGAGGCGATGGAGAAGGTCGGCAAGGACGGCGTCATCACGGTCGAGGAGGCGAAGGGCCTCGAGACGACGCTCGAGACCGTCGACGGCATGCAGTTCGACCGCGGCTACCTCTCGCCGTACTTCGTGACCGATCCGGACAAGATGGAAGCCGTCCTCGAGGACGCGTTCATCCTGATCCACGACAAGAAGATCTCGTCGATGAAGGATCTGCTGCCGGTGCTCGAGAAGGTCGCGCAGGCGGGCAAGCCGCTGCTCATCATCGCCGAGGACGTCGAGGGCGAGGCGCTCGCGACGCTCGTCGTGAACAAGCTGCGCGGCACGCTCCGCGTCGCCGCCGTCAAGGCGCCGGGCTTCGGCGATCGCCGCAAGGCGATGCTGAAGGACATCGCGACGCTGACCGGCGGCAACGTCGTCTCCGAGGAAGTCGGCTTCAAGCTCGAGAACGTCGTCCTCAACGACCTCGGCCGCGCGAAGCGCATCGTGATCGACAAGGACAACACGACGATCATCGACGGCGCCGGCAACCAGGACAACATCCAGGGGCGCGTCAAGGAGATCCGCTCGGCGATCGACAAGACCACGTCGGACTACGACAAGGAGAAGCTGCAGGAGCGCCTCGCGAAGCTCGCCGGCGGCGTCGCCGTGATCAACGTCGGCGCGGCGACCGAGGCCGAGATGAAGGAGAAGAAGGCGCGCGTCGAGGACGCGCTGCACGCGACGCGCGCGGCCGTCGAAGAGGGCATCGTCCCGGGCGGCGGCGTCGCGCTCGTGCGCGCCCAGCGCGCGCTCGACGGCCTCAAGTTCGAGGACGCGGACGAGCAGATCGGCGTGACGATCATTCGCCGCGCGATCGAGGAGCCGCTCCGCATGATCGTGCAGAACGCCGGCGGCGAAGGCTCGATCGTGATGGAGAAGGTGCGCGCCGCGAAGGAGAACACCTTCGGCTACAACGCGCTCACCGACACCTACGAGGACCTCGTGCAGGCCGGCGTCATCGACCCGACGAAGGTCATGCGCACGGCGCTCCAGAACGCCGCGTCGATCTCGGGGCTGCTGCTCACGACCGAGGCGCTCATCGTCGAGAAGAAGGAAGACCGGCCCGCGGCGCCTGCTGGCGGCGGCGGCGGCGGCATGGGCGGCATGTACTGAGCCCGGCAAGGTGCGGAATGCGAGCGGCGGGTGCCTCATGGCACCCGCCGCTTTGCCGTGGACGCTCGCCGACGGTGTTTCCGCGGAAGTGGCTAGAAGAGCGAGAGCTGTCCGCCGACGCCGCCGACGTCGCCGAACGGGCCTGACACGGCGTGCTGCGGCGCGATCGCGAGCGCGCCGCGGAACCGCGAGCGCTTGAGCAGTCGCTGCATCGCCTCGTGGGCGACCGACGGCGAGTTGTTCGTCTCGCTGAGGTGCGCGAGCACGACGTGCCGCAACTCCTTGTGAACGCACCCGACCGCGAGGTCGCCGGCCTCACGGTTGCTGAGGTGGCCGTGCGCGCCCGCGATGCGACGTTTGAGCTGCCACGGGTACGGCCCGGCCTCGAGCAACCCTTCGTCGTGATTCGATTCCACGACGAGCACGTCGACGCGCGCGACGGCCGCCCGCACCGCATCCGAGGCGCGACCGAGGTCGGTGAGCACCGCGGCGCGCGTGCCCGATCGCTTCGACGTCACGACGAAGCCGCACGGCTCGAGCGCGTCGTGAGACACGCGGAACGTGTCGACCGTCAGGTCGCCGACCTCGACGCGATCGCCGGCGGTGAACGCGTGCGTGGTGGCCGCGCCTAACAGGTCGCTCGCGTTGTGCAGCGTTCCGGCGCTCGCGTACACCGGCCAGCGCCACCGCTTCAGCGCCGTCGTCATCCCGGACACGTGGTCGTTGTGCTCGTGCGTGAGCAGCAGCGCCGCGATCGATTGCGGGTCCACGCCGATCTGGTGCAGCCGCTCGGCGAGCTTGCGCGCGGACAGGCCGGCATCGACGAGGAGGCGCGTGCTGCCGCACTCGACGAGGAGCGCGTTCCCCTTGCTGCCGCTCCCCAACGTCCACAGCCTCACGCGCCGCGTCCGCCGCCGTCCGGCGCCGCGCCGCCGCTCATCGCCGCGCGGAGCTGCGCACGTCCTCGCTCGCCGAGCGCCACGTTCCGGCGCCGCATGACGCGCTCGGCCACGTCGAGGAACTTCTCACCGTCGAAGCGACCGTACGGCGCGCTGCCTCCCCATGCGAACGGCTCGACCACCTTCGGCGGCATCGCGTCGTAGACGTTCGCGCCGGCACCCACCACCGTGCCCGTGGTTAGACGAAGCCCGATGCCGGTCTTCGCGTGGTCGCCGAACAGCGTCCCGAGGAACTGCAACCCCGTGTCGCGCACGCCATCGGGCGTCCAGAGCGCGACGGTGCCGTAGGTGTTCTTGAGGTTGCTCGTCGTCGTCCCGGCGCCGAGGTTCACCCAGCGGCCGAAGTACGAGTGGCCGACGAAGCCGTCGTGCCCCTTGTTCGAGTGGCCTAACACGACGGACGTGCTGATCTCGCCGTGGATCTTGCACGTGTCGCCGATCGAGCAGCCGGAGATGCGATCCGCCACGACCGTCGAACCGGCGCCGATGTAACACGGGCCGACGATCCGCGTGAAGCTCTGCACCGTCGCACCCGATCGCACGAGGATCGGGCCCACGCTCGCGTCGAGCACGACGAACGGCTCGATGGTCGCGCCGGCCTCGATCACGACGTCGTGCGCACCGAGCACGGTCCCGGCGTGCGACGGCGCGCGGACGACCGTCGGTGCGAGCGCGACGAGGTCGTCGCGAAGTTGCGCGTCGAGCTGGCCGATCAGGTCCCACACGTGATCGAGCCACCGTCCCGAGAGGTCGGCGTGCTCACGGGCGCCGGCGCGTCGCGACGCGTCCGCGGCGAGCGCGTCGAGCGTCAGCTCGCCGCCGGCGAAGCGACTCAGCGGGGCCGGCTCGGCCAGACGCACGGCCGCGACGCGTCCGTCGCAGCGCCAGACGGTCGCGTCGCGCGGCCCGGCCACGAGCGCCACCACCGCTCGCGCATTCGCGACGATCGCGCCGACCGGAAGCGTCGCCGTCGCCGCAGCCGGCGCGTCGAACTCCTCGAAGTCGGCGAGGTGTGCGGCGCCGATGAACCCGTGTGCCGCCTCGCCGAGCGCGCGCTCCCAGCGGCGGCGAACGAGCTCGGCGCCGGCGCGCAGCTCGCCGACCGGTCGGGTCAGCGCGAACGGCGCGAAGCCGCGTGCGACGCGGTCGTCGTACAGATAGAGGGCGGTCACGACGCGGAGTTCAGCTACGGTCGAGCAGGTCGTGCGGGAGCGTGTCGATCAGCGTCTTGAGGTCGCTCGAGCGATCGACCGTCGTCACGAGAGTGACTCCGTCGTCAGCGACGACGACGAGATCGTTTACCCCGTACAGAATGACCGCGTTCCCGGGCGCGTGGACCACGTTGCGGTGTGCATCGAGCACATACACGCGGCCGCTCGTCGCGTTGTCGGCGTGGTCGCGCGCGCGCACGCGGCCCAACGCGCCCCACGTGCCGACGTCGTCCCACCCGAAATCGCCCGGCAGCACGAGTACCCGACGGCTCCGCTCCATGACCCCCACGTCGACGGCGACCGGCGTGACGTCGCCGAAGAAGCGCGCGATGTCGACGCCCGCGGCTCGGAGCGCCGGCGCCGACTTCGGGGCAGAGCGCGTCGACCTCGGCGAGGAAGTCGCCGGCGCGCCAGACGAAGATGCCCGAATTCCAGAGGAAGCCGTCCGCGCGCATGCGGCCGGCTCGCGCGCGGTCCGGCTTCTCGACGAAGCGTGCGACGCGTCGGATGCCGGGCGCGACCTCGTCGCCCGGTTGGATGTAGCCGAACCCCGGATCGTCGCGCGTCGGGACGATACCCACCGTCACGAGGCTCTCGTACGCCGACGCCGCATCGCCGGCCGCGCGGAGCGTCGCACGAAAGCCGTCCGGATCGCCGACCGACCAGTCCGCGTGCACGCAGAGCATCACCGCGTCGGCGCCACCGCGCGCCGCGACGAGCTTCGCCGCCCACGCGAGCGCCGCCGCCGTGCCAGCCGGCTTCGGCTCGGCGACGAGATTCTCCGGCGGAAGGTCGGGGCAGAGCGCGCGGATCGGCGCCGTGAGCGAGGCGTTCGTGAGGATGAGCGTCCGCTCGAGCGGCACGAGCGGCGCGAGCCGGTCGAGGGTGTTCTGCAGCAGCGGCCGCGTCGTCGACGAGCGGCAGCAGCTGCTTCGGCCGCTCGGGGGTGCTCATCGGCCAGAAGCGCGAGCCGACGCCGCCAGCGAGCACGACTGCCCAGAGCGGCGTGCTCACCGATCGGCGCGATCGGTGTCGGTCGGTGACGGGCGTCGTCTGCCGCGCCGGCCAGCTCGACGGCGCGGGCGTAGAGCTTCTTCGGGCTGAACGGCTTCGTCATGAAGTCCGTCGCGCCGAGGGCCATCGCCTGCCGGTACTGCTGCTCCTGTCCGGCGGCGGTGAGGATGATGCACGGAAGGTCGCGGTACCGCGCGTCACCGCGCAGCCTGCCGAGCACGTCGAGGCCGCTGACGTTCGGCATCATGAGGTCGAGCAGCACGAGATCGAAATCGCCGTCGCGCTCCAGTGCGTCGAGCGCCTGCTGTCCGTCGAACGCGAGCGTGACGCGGAAGGGACCCTGCTCGAGCTTCATCTGGATGATGCGGCCGATGTGCGGCTCGTCATCGGCGACGAGCACGTGTCGCACCGGCGGACCCGCGTCGCGCGCGTCGGCCGCCGCCTCGACGTGGCGCAGCGCTGGGCGGTCGGAGCGCAGCGGCGTGGACGCCGGCTGCGGCAGATCGGCGGCCAGGCGCGCCGGCGTGCCGAGGCGGACGGGAACGAGTCGGTCGAATGGAATCACGAGGTCACGGTCGAACGGACGATCGAGGCGAACCGCGCCCGTTCTCGCCGCAGCTCGGCGATGAGGGGACCGGTCGGGGCATCGGGGGCGAGGAGCACGACCAGCCGCACGTCCGGCGTCAGCACCGACACGGCGGCGAGGCCGCCGCGCTCGTGCTCGAACACCATGGTCGCGAGCGCCCCACGCGACGCGCGGCGCCGACGTCGTCCGCCGCGGCGAGCAGCGGTGGCAGGTGCGCGGCGAGCCGGTCGCGGTCGATCGACGCATCCGCGTCGGCGTCGATGACGAGCCCGTCCCGCCCGACGGCGATCGCGGCGACGACTCCGTGTCGATTGCTGAGCGACGTGACCAGCTCGCGGATCGGTAGGCATTCTGAGGAACGATCAAGCGAGGCGGGGGGCGCGCGACGCAACGCCGCGCAGTGACGCGATCCGCGCCTCGGCGGGTAGCACGACGGCGGCAGGCTCGGTTGAAGTGCCTCTCCGCGCCGGGTATCCTTCGCCGCTGCACTGCATCTTCCGACGCCAGAACGACTTCGATGTTCGCTCCCTCCCGTCCGCCCCGCCGCCGCGCCATGCGGGCACTCGCTGCCCGCGACCGTGATCGGTGTCGCGACGTCTGCCGCGGCGTGTGGCGGCACGGACCCGTACGCACCGGTCGCGACGCTCGACGACCCAGTCGGCGGCGTTTCAGGTGTACGCCCTGTCCACCGCTCCGTCGCTCCTCCCGACCGCGCTCTCGCTCTACGGATTCGAGGCGGTCCGGCCGGCCGTGCGCTCGAACCTGTCGCTCAAGTTCGACATGGCGTTCGACGTCGACGCGGCCGGACGGGTCCGCCTGCTGCAGCCGAAGCTGCTCGTCGCGCCGCAGAGCGCCGCGCTCGTGACCGGCTTCCAGGTGGTCTCGAACACGACGTTCGAGGGGCTCACGCGCGCGCCGACGGGGGGCTATCAGTACGACTCGGCGATGGTGGTGACGCCGCGGGCAGGTCGTCGCGATCCAGACGCAGGGCTCGGGCCCGGCGAGCGTCGTCTGTGCGATCTCGACGCCGATGTACGCGAAGCTCGTCGTCGACAGTGTGCGGGCGGTGAACGGGACGTCCGCCGTGTTCTTCGGGGTCGGGTCGACACGAACTGCGGCTTCCGGTCGCTCGAGGAAGGCCTTCCGAAATCCTGATTGCGCTCTCATGCACGACCTGAAGCTCGTTCGTGAGCACCCCGACGCTCTGCGCGAGGCCATGCGGCGGCGCGGCGCGCTCGACTGCGCTCGCGCCGCTCCTCGATCGCGTCGACGCGCTCGAGCGCGAGCGTCGCGCGGCGATCGCCGAGGCGGAGGAGCGCAAGGCGGAGCGGAACGCGTCGAGCCAGGAAGTCGCACGGCGCAAGCGCGCTGGCGAGGATGCGGCGGAGCTCATCGCGCGGGGGCGGGCGTTGGGCGCCGAGATCGCGGCGCTCGACGCCCGGCGGACGGCGGCCGAGGCGGAGCTGCGAACGCCTGCTGCTCGAGGTGCCTAACGTCACCCTCCCGGACGTGCCCGCTGGCGGCGAGCACGAGAACGTCGTGCTCCGCGCGTGGGGCGAGCCGCGTGCGACCGAGGGGCGGCGGCCGCACTGGGAGATCGGTGCGGCGTTGGGGCTGTTCGATCTCGAGCGCGGCGCGAAGGTCAGCGGGTCTGGCTTCGTGTTCTATCGCGGGCAGGGCGCTCGGCTCGTGCGCGCGCTCATGAACCTCTTCATCGACACCCACGTCGCGGAACACGGCTACGAGGAGATCTGGGCGCCGGCACTCGTGCAATCGCGCGGCGATGACCGGAACGGGACAACTCCCGAAGTTCGAGGACGACGCGTACGCGATCGCGCGGCGAAGATCTGTTTCTGATCCCCACTGCCGAGGTCCCGGTCACGAATCTCTACCGGGACGAGATTCTCGATGCGCGCGCAGCTGCCGATGGCATTCGTCGCCTACACGCCCTGCTTCCGCCGAGAGGCAGGGTCGGCCGGAAAGGACACGCGCGGGATCCAGCGGATGCACCAGTTCGACAAGGTCGAGCTCGTGCGCTACGCGGCGCCCGACGAGTCTTCGGTCGAGCTTGAGCGTCTGACCGGACACGCCGAGGTCCTGCTGCAACGACTCGGCCTGCCGTATCAGGTGCAAGCTGCTCGCCGCGGGCGACACCGGCTTCTCGAGCGCGAAGACCTACGACCTCGAAGTCTTCGCGCCCGGGGTCGGCAAGTGGCTGGAGGTGTCGAGCTGCAGCGTGTTCACGGACTTCCAGGCGCGGCGGGCGAACATCCGCTATCCGTGGCGCATCGGGAGAGAAGCCGCAGTTCGTGCATACGCTCAACGGGTCGGGACTCGCGTTCCCGCGCGTCATCGCGGCGCTGCTCGAGCAGTATGCGCGACCGGATGGCACCGTGCCGCTCCCCGAGGTGCTGCACCGCTACGTCGGCGACGACACGCTGCGCCCGACGGCGGCGCGCTAGGCACGCGTTCGGCGCGCTCGCTCGCACGTCATGCCCCGCCGCACGCCGGTGCTGCTCGCGGCCCTGGGCGTCGCGGCGCTGCTCGTCGGGTACGTCGTGTACATGCAGGTCGTCGTCCGAGATCTGCGGATCGAGGCGGCGCGACAGGCGCGGATCTACGCGCGCGCGTACTCGGCGCTGCGGGATGCGCGGTCCGAGAGCGAGTACCTGAGCGGTTCTTCGACATCGTGCAGCAGTTCCGCGCGGCGGGGATCCCGGTCATCCAGACCGATCCGAGCGGCACGCCGATCGACCGGGGCAGCGTGCCGATTCCGAGTGCGGTCCCGCTCGACCGACCCGCGCGTCCGCGCGTACGTCCGCGTGCTCGACGCACAGAATCCCCCGCTGATCGCGCCGAACGGTAGCGCACTGCACTTCGGTGACAGCAAGCTCGTTCGTCGACTCCGCATCGTGCCGACGCTGCAAGCGTTGGGCGTCGTGCTCCTCGCTGGCATCGGGCTGTACGCGCTCATCGTCCGCACGCGCGCGCGATCGGGAGCAGGTGTGGGCGGGGATGGCGCGCGAGTCGGCGCATCAGCTCGGGACCCCGCTCACGAGCTTGAACGGCTGGATCGCTCTGCTCGACGATGAAGTGGCCGACCAGGGCGCGCGGGCGAGCGGCACGCTCCGCTCCGCCGCGTCGCACATGAAAGCGGACATCGAGCGACTCGAGCGCGTCGCGCACCGCTTCGAGCGGATCGGCCGCCCGCCGCGCCGCGACTCCGTCGACGTCGTCGAGGTCGCGGAGCGGATCGGGGCATACTTCCGCGCACGCGTGCCGACCCGAACGCACGCCGTCACGATCCGTGTGCACGTACCTGCCGACGCCGTCGTCGTGCAGGGTGACGCGGTGCTGCTGGAGTGGGTGCTCGAAGCGCTGACGAAGAACGCGATCGACGCGCTCGCCGGGCGCGGTGGGGCGATCGACATCACGGTGGAGTACGCGAACGACCGCGAGGTGCGCGTGCGCGTCGCCGACGACGGGCCGGGCGTTCCGCGCGAGGTGAGACGCCGCATCTTCGACGCCGGCTTCTCGACGAAGGAGCGCGGGTGGGGGATCGGGCTCTCGCTCGCCCGCCGCATCGTGCAGGAGAACCACCGCGGCCGCCTCACACTGGCGTCGACGGATCGGGGGGCGGCGTTCGACGTTATCTTGCAGGCATGACGCAGTCTCGCATCACGCAGTCCCAGCTCTTCGACGACCCGCGCGCCGTCGCCGCGCGCCGCGATCCGTTAGGCGGCCTCAACCCCTCGCAGCGCGAGGCCGTGCTCCACGTGGATGGGCCCGCGCTGGTGCTGGCGGGGGCCGGCTCCGGCAAGACGCGCGTGCTGACGACGCGCATCGCGCGGCTGATCGAGGAGCACAAGGTCGATCCGTCGCGCATCCTCGCGGTCACGTTCACGAACAAGGCCGCCGGCGAGATGCGCGAGCGCATCGGGCGACTGCTCGGCTTCGCGCCCGTCGGGATGTGGGTGGGCACGTTCCACGCGATCGGCGCCCGCCTGCTCCGCGCCCAGGCGCACCTCGTCGGTCGCGACGCGCGGTTCACGATCTACGACGAGGACGACACGATCGGCGCGCTGAAGCGCCTCTTCGAACGTCACAAGATCTCCCCGAAAGACACCTCGCCGAAGGCTGTCCTGTCCGCGATCAGCGAGGCGAAGAACCAGCTCGTGCCGCCGTCGGAGTTCGAGGCGCTGGCGAAGGATCCGTTCACCCGCGTCGTCTCGCTGATCTTCAAGGATCTCGAACCCGCGATGCGACAGGCGAACGCGGCGAGCTTCGACGACCTGCTGGTGCTGCCGGTCGAGATTCTCCGCGCGAATCCGCACGTGCTCGAGAACTATCGACGTCGCTTCGATTACATCCTCGTCGACGAGTATCAGGATACGAACCGCGCGCAGTTCGAGTTCGTGCGGCTGTTGGCCGGCGAGCGCGGGAACGTGATGGTCGTCGGTGACGAGGATCAGTCGGTCTACGGCTGGCGGGGAGCGGACATCCGCAACATCCTCGATTTCGAGAAGACCTGGCCGACCGCGCGCACGATCCGTCTCGAGGAGAACTACCGCTCGACCCCCAACGTGCTCGAGCTCGCGAACGTCGTCATCGCGGAGAACACCCAGCGGCTCGGCAAGACGCTGCGCGCGACCCGGCCGGCGGGAGAGCGGGTGACGCTCGTCGGCGCGCTCGACGATCGCGACGAGGCCGACTTCGTCGTCGAGGAGATCGGGACTCGGCGGAGCAGCGAACATCGGGTGCTCCGCGACTTCGCGATCCTCTATCGGACGAATGCGCAGAGCCGTTCGCTGGAAGAGGCGCTCCGCCGCCGCGCGTTTCCATACCGACTCGTCGGCGCGGTGCGGTTCTACGACCGCCGCGAGATCCGCGACCTCATGGCGTACCTCAAGCTCGTCGCGAATCCCGCGGACAGCGAGGCGTTTCGTCGCGTCGTGAACGTGCCGAAGCGTGGCATCGGCGATACGTCGGTCGACATGCTCGCCGCCATCGCGGAGCGCGACCGGATCCCGATGCTCGAAGCGGCTCGGCGTCCGGAGTGCATCGACGGGCTTCGGCCAGCGGCTCGCGCGTCGCTCGCGGAGTTCGTGGCGCTCGTCGATCGGCTGCGCGCGCGCGCGCCGGAGCAGAGCGTCGACGAACTGCTGCGCACGCTCATCGAGGCGATCAAGTACGGCGAGCACCTGAAGGCCGAGGGCCCGGACTGGAAGGAGCGCACCGAGAACGTACAGGCGCTCGTCGACGGCGCGGCCGAGACCGTGGCGGACGACGGGGGCGAGGTCGGACTCACGCCGCTCGACCATTTCCTGCAGAAGGCGACGCTGGTCGCCGGCGTCGACGCGCTCGATCCGAACGCCGACGCGATCACGCTGATGACGATGCACAACGCGAAGGGGCTCGAGTTTCCGGTCGTGTTCATCACCGGACTCGAAGACGGCCTCTTCCCGCTCGCGCGTGCGTACGACGATCCGGCGCAGCTCGAGGAAGAACGCCGCTTGTTCTACGTCGGCATCACGCGCGCGGAGGAGAAGCTGTTCCTGGTGCACGCCGAGCAGCGGCTGCGGAACGGCGAGGTGATGCGGTCACGTCCGTCCGGCTTCCTCGACAATCTCGCGCCCGCGATGTTCGAGCGCCGGATGACGGTCAAGGCACGCAGCTCGGGGCGCGCGTTCATGGCCGAATTCGGCGGCGGCGGCTCCGGCAGCGGGCGGCAGCGCGACCGTGACGGCGGCGCGCGATGGGGACACCGCGGCGCGCGCGACGTGGACACCTTCGAGTGGGGCGACAGCGCCGCGACCCGGCGCCCTGGCACGCCGGTCGCGTCCCCGAGTACGGGGCGCAAGTCGTCGCCGCCCGACCCGGTCGACGAGTCGCAGGACGCCGCGATCCTGACCGTGGGCGCGCGCGTGAAGCACCGCAAGTTCGGCGCGGGAAAGATCGCCGAGCTGTCGGGCTCGGGGCGCGACGCGAAGGTGCGCATCGACTTCGACGACGAGACCGTGGGGAGGAAGACGCTCGTCGTCGCGCAGGCCAACCTCGAACGAGAATGGGAGTGACGCGTGGCCGTCTCGGAGCGCGACGTTAGGCACATCGCGGAGCTGGGGCGCCTCGCGCTTCCTGCCGAACGCGTGCCGTCGCTCGTCGCGGAGCTCAATGGTATCCTCCGGCACATGGACGTGCTCGCGAAGACCAGCACCGACGGTGTGGACCCGGTGTTGGGTGTCGGGGCCGGAGGGATGCGACTGCGCGCGGACGACGGCGATCCCTACCACCTGGGCGTCGCACGCGACACGTTCGCGCCCGAGATGCGCGCGGGGTTCTTTCTCGTGCCGCGCCTCGCGTCGCACGCCGCCGGCAGCGCGGCGCCGCGCGAGGAGGCGGTGTCGTGATGCAGTCGAACGTCGTCACCAACGCTGCCGCGAGCATCGCCACCGATGTCGCGAGCGGGCGCCGGTCCGCGACGGAGGTCGTCGCCGCGAGCGTCGGCCCGACGGCCGACGCACTGCGAGATCCCACCGAACTGAACGCACTGCTCTGGTGCGACCCCGGGGCGGCCCTCGCGGCAGCCGACGCGTTCGATCGACGCGAGGACTCGCTGGTCGCGCGGCCGCTCGCCGGCGTGCCCGTCGCCGTGAAGGACAACCTCGCGACGTTAGGCACGCCGACGACGTGCGGCTCGCGCATCCTCGAAGGCTACGTGAGCCCGTACGAGGCAACCTCCGTCGCCCGGCTGCGCGCCGCTGGCGCGATCGTGGTGGCGAAGACGAACATGGACGAGTTCGGGATGGGATCGTCGACCGAGCACAGTGCCTACGGCGCGGCGCGCAACCCGTTCGACCGCACGCGCGTTCCCGGCGGCTCGTCGGGCGGCTCCGCCATCGCCGTCGCGACCGGGATGACCCCGATCGCGTTGGGTTCCGAGACCGGTGGCTCGGTGCGGCAGCCGGCGGCGTTCTGCGGCGTCGTCGGCGTGAAGCCCACCTACGGGCGCGTCAGCCGCTACGGGCTCGTCGCGTTCGCCTCGTCGCTCGATCACGTCGGCGTGTTCGGCCGCACCGTCGACGACGCGGCGCTGGGCCTCGAGGTGATTGCCGGGCTGGACCCGCTCGACGCGACCTCGGCGGACGTGTCGGTCCCTGCGTATCGGGGCGCGGGCGCGTACAACGCCGACGGGCTGCCGCTGCGGGGAGTGCGCATCGGACGGCCGAGAGAGTACTTCCCCGACGCTCTCGATGGCCGCATCCGTGACCGGATCGACGCCGCCGCCGAGCAGCTGCGTGTGGCGGGCGCCGAGATCGTCGACGTCTCGCTGCCGCACACGTCGCTCGCCGTCCCGGTCTACTACGTGCTCGCCCCCGCCGAAGCGTCGAGCAACCTCGCACGGTTCGACGGCGTGCGATTCGGTCGACGCGAGCCGGCCGGCGACGTGACCGCGATGTACGAGCGGACCCGCTCGTCCGGCTTCGGTGCCGAGGTCACGCGGCGCATCCTGATCGGCACGTACGTGCTCTCGGCCGGCTACTACGACGCGTACTACAGACGCGCGCAGGAGGTCCGGGCGCTCATCGCGCGCGATTTCGAGCATGCGTTCGGCGCGGTCGACGTCCTGCTCACGCCCACGACGCCGACGGTCGCGTTCCCGCTCGGCTCCGTGACCGATCCATACGAGATGTACCTGAACGACATCTTCACCGTGACCGCGAACCTCGCGGGGGTGCCGGCGATGAGTCTCCCTGTCGGCCGCGTCGACGGACTGCCGGTCGGTGCCCAGCTCATGGCGCCGCACTTCGGCGAGACCATGATGTTTCGCACCGCCTACGCGCTCGAGCGCGCGCTCGGCGAGGCCGCGCACCGATGACGGCAGCACGCGCCTCCCAGCGCGGACGCGTCGAGCGCCGCCGCAGCTCGAACGATCGGTACGAGATGGTCGTCGGGCTCGAGGTGCACGTGCAGCTCGCGACACGCACCAAGATCTTCTGCAACTGCTCGACATCCTTCGGCGCCGAGCCGAACGCGAACACCTGCCCGGTCTGCCTCGGACTTCCGGGCTCGCTCCCCGTGTTGAACTACGAAGCCGTGCGACTCGCGACCCGCGCCGCGCTCGCGCTCGGCTGCGACGTGCAGGAGTCGTCGGTCTTCGCGCGGAAGCATTACTTCTATCCCGACCTGCCGAAAGGCTACCAGATCTCGCAGTTCGATCAGCCGCTCGCGACGACAGGTCACGTGCAGATCGGCGAGTATCCGGACGGCGCGCCGCTCAACGTCGGCGTCGAGCGTGTGCACCTCGAGGAAGACGCCGGCAAGTTGCTGCACGACCGGTTCGACGGCGCGACCGCCATCGACCTCAATCGCACCGGAACGCCGCTCATCGAGATCGTGAGTCTCCCGGTCATG
Organism: uncultured Gemmatimonadaceae bacterium; assembly: GCA_963843845.1. GTDB lineage: Bacteria > Gemmatimonadota > Gemmatimonadetes > Gemmatimonadales > Gemmatimonadaceae > Gemmatirosa. Next base: position 1,920,369 of record CAWJMB010000002.1, read on the forward strand.
CGCTCGGCCGCCGAGGCGGGGGCGTACCTGCGCGCGCTCAAGCAGATCATCGAGTACGTCGGGGCGAGCGACGCGAACATGGATGAGGGTTCCCTCCGCGTCGACGCGAACATCAGCATCCGGAAGCGCGGCGACAGCACACTCGGCACGAAGGCGGAGATCAAGAACCTCAACTCGTTCTCGGCCGTCGAGCGTGCGCTGGAGGCCGAGTTCGCGCGTCAGGCGAGCGTGCTCGACGCGGGAGGCACGATCTCGCAGCAGACGATGCTGTGGGACGACGCGCGGGGAACCACTCGTCCGGCGCGCTCGAAGGAGGGCAGTGACGACTACCGCTACTTCCCGGACCCCGACCTGCCGCCGCTGATCCTGTCGAAGGAGTGGATCGAGGCACAGCGCGCGGAGCTGCCCGAGCTGCCCGGCGCGCTGCGCGCGCGTCTGCGCGAGGCCCACGGCCTCACGCCCGCCGAGGTGGATGTGCTGACGGCCGATCCGGGCGTCGCCGTCTACTATGAAAGCGTCGCGCGGACCCATGGCGACGCCAAGACCGTCGCGCATTGGGTGACGCGCGACGTGCTCGCGGTACTGAACGAGACGGGACGTAGTATCCAGGAGTTCGGGAGACAGGTCCGGCCGGCCGATCTGTCGGCGTTGCTCGACATGATCCGTGACGGCGTCGTCAGCCACTCCGCGGGCACGAAGGTCTTCGTGGCGATGGTGCGCTCCGGCGAGCCGCCCGGCGTCATCGCCGATCGCGCCGGGCTGCTGCAGGTGTCGGACGACGTGCAGCTCGCCCGGTGGCTCGACGAGGTCTTCGCCGAGCACCCCGACGAGGCGGCCCGCTTCGTCGCCGGCGAGCGGAAGCTGCAAGGGCCGCTCGTCGGTCACGTGATGAAGAAGTCGGCCGGACGCGCGGACCCGCGGAGGCTGAGCGCGATGCTCGCGGCCCGCATCGCGACGTGAGCGTTGAGGGCGAGGCGTTCACCGCCTCCCCGTCCTGCCCACTCGTCAGCCGCGCGGCGCCTTGTACTCGGGCACGAAGAGCGGCGTTCTCAGTCCGTCGGCGTGGCCGAGCGATGATGTCGGCAGCCCGAACTGCCGGTCCGCTTCGTCGCGCGCCACCGCGAGTCCTCCCCGCCGCAGCGCCGCGCGCCGCACCTGTTTCGCCGCCGTGAGTGGCCCGTCGCCAGACGGATCGAGGCGGTACGGCTCGGAGTCCGTCCCGCGTCGGAGCCAGTCGATCACGTAGTCGAACGACAGCTTGAGCTGCCGCTCGACCTCGTCGTCCGCGAGATCCCAGCGGCTGTTCTGCCGCATGAGCCCGAAGATGCGCTGCCACGATTCGTTGTCCGCAGCGTGCACCATGCCACGGAAGATCCGCCGATTCGTCGACGTGCTGAAAATCGTCGGGCTGAGAATGCGATCGAGATGCTCGTCGGCGTGTGCGTGGTCGAGCATGATGAGCTCGCGCGCCTGTCGTGCGCACCGATCGCCCAGATGCGTCTCGAAGCGGCTCTCCCAGTAGCTGTGCCCGAGCGATGCGGTGCTCGCGGTGATCGCGAGTTGCCGCGGCACGAAGAAGTTGTGCGCCACGGCGTCGGCCGCGAGGTGCGCCTGGTATCCGAGCGCGAACGCCTGCAGCCGTTCCTCCGCCGCCCGCTCCGCGATCTCGAGTCCGACGTTCCACGAGTGACAGTGGCGTCCGGTCGGAACGTACTTCTTCGCGATGCTCGTGTCCGCCGCGATCGAGCCGTAGAGAAAGTCGCGTGGGTAGGCGCGAAGCAGCGTGGCGACCGCGGCCGGCAGCAGGTCGAGCGACCGCAGCACCGCCTCGCCGATGTAGACGTGCGTGCCCGGTGTCCACGCGTGCGCCGTCGACGGGAGCAGCGCGCCTAACGCGATCGCGCAGGCGACGCAGGCGAGCACCGTCCGGAGCGTCAGCGTGTCTGACGCCCCGCCGATCGCGATCCCTGTCAGATGCCGAGCCGCCGCCGCTGCCGTCGCGCGACCTTGCGCAGCGAGCTGATCTCGCGCTTGAGCAGGTCGTCGAACGTGTCGCGCGCCTGGCGGCCGGCCCCCTGGATCCGATCGGCGACGTCTGACGCCTGCCGACGTCCGCGCTTCACGGCGCGGTCGCGCGCGAGGCGGATCACCGCACCCGCGGTCGGCTCGTCGGCGAACATGCGCGACAAGAGGAAGCCGAGCCCCGCGCCCACGGCCGCGCCCATCAGCGCCGCGGTCACGAGCGCGTCGTCTTCGGGCAGGGCGCCGGACTCGCGCGGCGCGGTCGCCGCGCCGCGCTCACGCGAGGCCGCCGAGCCCGCGCGGGCGGACGCGCGGCTCCCGCGCTCGCGGCGTGTCGTCGTCGCGGTCGTACTCGTTCCACGGGGCATCAGTCTCGTCCTCAAGTAGGTCGGGGCGTCGCGCCTCCAGATCGGCGACGACGGGTGCGGGAGCGTGCAGCGCGGCGTCGCGCACGTCGCGCAGCGTGAGCTGCAGGGCGTCGCGCAGCGTCTCCATCCCGGTGCGCACGCCGCGCACCGTCGACGCCGTCGAGACGAACGCGCCTTCCGTCTCGTCCTGCATGACGGCGATGAGCGCGTCGAAATCGCGCGCACGCGCCTCGGCGCGCACGATCGCCTCCTGCAGACGCGTGTTCGCGTCCGTCAGCGTCGCGCTGGCCCGCTGCACGTCCGCGCGGATCGCCGTCGACACGTAGTCGACATTGTCCGCGATGCGGCTCGCGTGGTGTGCGATCGGATTCACGTCGGCGTACACGCGATCGAGCAAGTCGCTGATCTTCTGATAGCTCTTGCGGAAGTTCCACGCCGCCGGCACCACGGCGACGGTGAGCACGAGGAACGCGAGTGTCATCAGCGCCCGCAGGATCGCCGAGACCGTATCGAACCACCCGGCTTCGGGCGCGATGCTCCTCGTGACGATCGTGTCCGGCAGCGCGGCGGCCTGCGCGAGGAGCCACGATCCTGCGTTCCACATCAACGTGCCGGCTGCGTCCGAGAGGTGCATGAGCAAGATCGAAGGAAGGGCGACGCCGCCGCGACCTGGCGTGCGCGCTGTTTCTCGCGTCGCGGGAGCGTGCAAGGGCGGGGCCAGCGCCCGCCCCGTCGCGCGCTGGCTGATGCTACAGCCGCGCCGTCGGCCCGGCTATCTATCTCGGCGCGCGGCGCGAAGATTCGCGCCGCGCGTCCGCTCGCGCACCGGAGTCGTCTCATGCATGCAAGTCACGCCGTGCAGTTCGTCGTCGAGGGGGGACACCGGCTCGCCGGCTCCATCCGTCCATCGGGGAACAAGAACGCAGCGCTTCCCATCGTGGCGGCAGCGCTGCTCACGGACGAGCCGGTCACCCTGCAGAATGTCCCGCGTATCCGCGACATCGAGACCCTCGTGGACCTCGTTCGCTCGCTCGGCGTCGATGCCGAGTGGCGCGAGGCGAACACGCTGCACATCCACGCGCGACAGGTGGTCGCCGCGGAGCTCGACCGCGAGCTGTCGAAGAAGATCCGCGGCTCGATCCTGCTCGCCGGTCCGCTCCTGGGGCGCTGCGGACGGGTCGTGCTTCCACCGCCGGGCGGCGACGTCATCGGGCGCCGGCGCCTCGACACGCACTTCCTCGCACTCGAGCGACTCGGCGCGCGCTTCTCGCTCACGGACGTGTTCTCGATCGAGACCGACGGCCTCCGCGGCGCCGACGTCTTCCTCGACGAGCCGAGCGTCACGGGCACGGAGAACGCGCTGATGGCGGCGGCAATGGCCACGGGCACGACGGTGCTCCGCAACGCGGCGTGCGAGCCCCACGTGCAGGACCTCGCACACTTCCTCGTCGCGATGGGCGCCGAGATCGAGGGGATCGGCTCGAATCGGATGACGGTGCAGGGCGGGCGGCCGCTACATGGTACGACCTATCGCATCGGACCCGACCACATCGAGGTCGGGTCGTTCATCGGCCTCGCCGCCGTGACCCAGTCGGAATTGCGCATCGAGCGCGCCGGCGTCGAGCACCTTCGGTCGACGCTCATGGGCTTCGCACGCCTCGGCATCGAATGCCGGATCGATGGCGACGATCTCGTCGTGCCTGCCGACCAGTCGCGGCGGATCCAGTCCGATCTGGGCGGGCACATCCCGACGATCAGCGATCAGCCGTGGCCGGCCTTCCCGGCCGACGTCATGTCGATCGCGATCGTGGCGGCGACGCAGTGCGAGGGGATCGTGATGATGCACGAGAAGATGTTCGAGTCGCGCATGTTCTTCGTCGACAAGCTGATCGGTATGGGCGCCCGCATCGTGCTCTGTGATCCCCACCGCGCGATCGTCGCCGGGCCGAGCCGGCTGCGCGGCGCGACGCTCGAGTCGCCCGACATCCGGGCGGGCATGGCGATGCTCATCGCCGCGCTCTGCGCCGACGGAACCAGCACGATCGACAACGTCAGTCAGATCGAACGCGGCTACGAGCGGATCGACGAACGGTTGCGGACACTGGGCGCGCGCATCGAGCGCGTCGACGAGCGGCGCCAGGGAGCGTGAGCTTCGACCGGGGCGCCGGGATGCACGCCGATCCGACACCGAGCGACGCGCGCTACGCGGCCATCGACGCGTTCCACGATTGGGGCATTCGCGCGCTCCTCACGACGCGCGCTGCGGGGACCTTCGCGACCGCGAGCGACGAGCCGGCGGCGTCGGTCCTTGGCCGCTGGGATGCGCTGATGTCTCACCTGTTCGTCGAGGCGACGGGGGTGCGGCTCGCGACGGCCCGCCAGGTGCACGGGGCGAACGTGCTGGTGCACGAGCAAGGGTGGCGCGGCTGGCTGCGGGGGCCGGACGCCGACGGGCACGTCGCGCCGGAGCGAGGGACGGCGCTGGCCGTGTCGGTCGCCGATTGCGTCCCCGTGTTCGTGGCACACCCGGCTGGCGCGACCGCGCTGCTGCACTCCGGGTGGCGTGGCACCGAGGCGAACATCCTCGCGCGAGCGGTGCAGCTGCTCGGGGAGCGGAGGCTCGCCGCGAGCGAGCTGCGGATCGTGCTCGGACCCGCGATCTGCGGTGCCTGCTACGAGGTGAGCCCAGACGTCTACGCGCGCATCACCGGCCACCGCGTTCCAGCGCCCCGGACCGTCGACCTGCGCCAGGTGATCTCCGATCAGGCGCACGCGCTCGGCGTTCGCGACGTGCGGGCGGACCCACGCTGCACGCGCTGCGACAACGAGCAGTTCTTCTCGCATCGGGCGGGCGACGCGGGGCGCCAGGTGGGGGTGATGGTGGCGTCCGTCTGACGCGCAACGCATTCAGAGCCAAAGAGTTGCGACTACGGAATCGCGTCCGAACGGTTCATCTCGCTTGACCGGGTCGAACGCGCCGTCTACCTTGAAGGCACGCGGCGACGGTGGGGTCGCCCGGGCAATGTGGGGGAGGTTCCCCACATTTTTTTGTTGCCATGACGGCGTAGCTTCGGAGGCGGGCACGGGGTGGCTGACGCACTGGAAACGATTGTCACGACTGAACTTGAGACGCTCGGATTCGATCTCGTCGAATTCCGGCGCCGCGGCAGTCGTGCGCGTCCGGTGCTCGAGCTCCGCGTCGAGCGGCGCGATCGGCAGCCGTTGCTCGTCGACGATTGCGCGCGGGTCTCGCGGGCGATCGAGGCGCGGCTCGACCAGTCGAAGGTCGCAGGCGACCGCTACGTTCTGGAGGTGTCGTCGCCGGGGATCGAGCGGCCGCTCCGAACGGCCGAGGACTGGCGCCGGTTCGTCGGCCAGCCGGCTGTGGTGACGGCGCCCGCGCTCCCGGGCGGGAAGGCGGAAGTCGACGTCGTGGCAGTCGCAGGAGAGCCGGGTAGCGAGGTCGCGACGGTGCGCGACGCGAAGGGGGCGGAGCACGCGCTGCCACTCGCATCGGTGTCCGAAGCCCGCCTGTCGTTCCACTGGAATCGCTAGAGGATTTTCATAGATGGCTGCGTCGCCCGACATTCTGAACGCGCTCCGCGAGCTGACGAACGCGAAGCAGCTCGACCGCGCCGAACTGCAGGGACTGCTGCAGGACGGCATCCTCGCTGCGCTCGCGAAGAAGTACGGCCCGACGGTCAGCGCCGAAGTCGACATCGACGACGAGACGGGACAGATCCGCATCGCGCTGCTCTTCACCGTCGTCGAGACGGTGACGGACTCCGCGCGCGAGATCTCGCTCGAGGAGGCGCGCTTCGAGGACGAGGAGTTCCAGCCTGGCGACATCCTCGAGCGCCCGATCGAGTTCGCGGAATTCGGCCGCGCCGCGGTGCAGGCGGCGAAGCAGCGCATCATCCAGCGTGTGCGCGAAGGGGAGCGCACGCGGATCAAAGACGAATTCTCCACGAAGGTCGGCGAACTCCTCTCCGGCGAGGTCCAGCAGATCGAGCGCGGCAAGCTCGTCATCATGCTGAACCGCTTCCGCGAGGCCGAGGCGATCATCCCGTATCGCGAGCAGAATCATCGCGAGCACTACCATCAGGGCGAGCCGATCCGTGCCGTGCTGAAGCGCGTCGAGGACACGCCGAAGGGGCCGCGCCTGATCTTCAGCCGGTCCGACGCGCTGTTCGTGCAGGCGCTGTTCAAGCTGGAAGTGCCGGAGATCCAGCAGAACATCGTCGAGATTCGCGCCGGCGCTCGCGAGGTCGGCAGCCGGACGAAGATCGCGGTCTTCTCGCGCGACGACTCGGTCGATCCCGTCGGCGCGTGCGTCGGGCTCAAGGGCGCGCGCGTGCAGGCGGTGGTGAACGAGCTCGGGGGGAGCGCATCGACATCGTGCCCTGGTCGTCCGACCCGGAACGCTTCGCCAAGCTCGCCCTCGCTCCTGCCAAGGTCGCGCGGGTGCACAGCGATGCGAACACGCGGACGATCCAGGCGATCGTCGACGACGACCAGCTGTCGCTGGCCATCGGTCGGAACGGCCAGAACGTGCGCCTCGCATCGGAGCTGACCGGATGGAAGATCGACCTCTACTCGAGTCGCGAGTGGCTGGACAAGGGCGGTGAGGAGCAGCTGTTCGGCAGCCAGGGAGGCGACGAGGAGATGCCCGACGTGAGCCTCGCCGAGCTCGAGGGAGTCGATCCGGCGATCGCCGCGGTGCTCGAGGAAGCCGGCTACCGAACGTTGAACGACATCATCGACCTCGACCGCGACGACTTCCTCCGCCTTCCCGGCATCGCGCCGCAGGAGGCCGATCGCCTCGTCGCGATCATCGAGGAGTTGACGACGATGGACGAGGACGAGGGCGCGACGGTTGCAGCCGACGCGGAGGATGCGACCGATGCGACCGATGCGGACGATGCGGCCGATGGGACCGACGCGGACGACGCGGCGGTGGACGCGGGCGCCGACGCTGACGTCGCGAAGTAGGCCGGATCAGCGCGGAGATGACCCCCGACGTTGCGGACAAGGTGCTGCGCCTCCTCGGGCTCGGTGTTCGGAGCCGCGGCGCCGTGGTCGGAGTGGAACGGGTGCGTGAGGCAGCGTCGAAGGGCACGGTGGTGCTCGCCGTCGTGGCGACAGACGTCTCCGCGCATAGCTTGGAGAAAGTGCTGCCGTTGCTCGCCGCCAAGCGAGTGCCGGTACTGAGCGGGCCGGGAGCGGAAGCGCTCGGACACGCCGTAGGGCGGGAACGAACGGCCGTCGTTGGCATCGTCGATCGGAACCTCGCACGCGGGGTCCGGAGCGCAGCCGGCGACGCGGTCGCGTCGGGCAGGACGCAGGGGCAGGAGCGTACCGCGGGTGCGCCGCGGACGAGCAGGGGCGATTAGGAGGGTGGCTTGAGCAAGCTTCGTGTGAACGACATGGCAGGTGAGTTCGGGATCGCTACGGACGAAGTGATCGAGATGCTTCGGAAAATGGACGTTCCCGTACGCAGCCACATCACGGTGTTGACCGACGACCAGGTGTCGCGCGTGCGCGCCCGATGGGAGCGTGAGAAGCGCACCCGCGCGGAGCGTGCCGCGCAGGCGGCTGCCCCGGCGCCGACGCGTCGGCGCCGGGGCGCGGCGGCACCAGCCCCCGAGCCCGCTCCGGCGCCAGCGCCGATCGAAGTTCCGCACTCGGTCCGTCGCCGCGTTCGTCCAGCCGATGCGCCCGCCGCTGTCGAGTTCGAGGCGACGACGCCGGACAGCGCGCCTGAGCCTGTCGTCGCTCCTCCCGTGCCAGTCGAGGCGCCGGCAGCACCGGCTGTCGCGACTCCGGCTGCCGCCCCAGCCCAGGCTGCCGCGCCGCCGGCGCCTGAGCCGAGCGTGTCGCCCGTGCCGAGCGCGTCGCCTGCGGAACAGCGTACGCCGGAACCCCTCGTCGTGGCCGCGAAGGCGTCCGACGAGCGCCCCGCCGCAACGACCGGTCGTCCGGACCGCGAGGAAGCTGAGCGTGTCGTCGAGGTGCCGGTCGCGCAGGAGCCGAGCGCCGCGGCCGCGCCCCGGCAGGCGGCTCCGCCGACGCCTCCGCCGACGCCTCCGCACGTCGGAGCGGCCGCGCCGCCTCGACCCGTCGCCCCGCCGCGAGCCACCGGTGGGATGCCGACGCCGGTCGCGAGCGCGTCGCCGAGTGCGGCGTCGAACGCGGCTGCGGCGGACCGGCAGCGGCCGCGCCCCGTGGTGCCTGGTGCGCCGCGCCCGCGCCCGGTGACCCCCGGCTCTCCGCGTCCCGTCGCGTCGGCCGCGCCGAGCGGTACGGCGCCGGCGCGTCGCGACGACCAGCGCCGTCCGGCTGGACCCGGCGGGCCTGGTGGACAGACCCCGAGCCAGGGGGCCTCATTCGGCTCTGGCGTCGGTGCCCGTGATGCGAACCGGAGGGGCGGGAAGAAGAACCGTCGCGCCGGGGTCGATCAGCAGGCGGTTGCCGACAACATCGCCCGGACGATGCAGGGCATGCGTGGCGCGCCGACGCGTGGGCGCGGCCGCGGTCGCGAAGATGCCCGCGAGGAGATGGCGGCGCAGCGCGCGGCCGACGCACAACGCGAGCTCACGACGGTCCGCGTCAACGAGTTCATCACGGTCAGCGAGCTGGCGCAGAGCCTCAAGGTGTCGCCGACGCAGATCGTCGGCTTCGCGCTGAAGAACCTCGGCCTGATGGTCACGATCAATCAGCGCCTGGACTTCGACCAGATCGACCTGATCGCGAGCGAGTTCGGATTCAAGGCGGTTCGCGAGGAGGAGTACCTCGCCGACTTCGGCGAGGAGACCGTCGCGGATACGGCGGAGGACCTGACGTCGCGGCCGCCGGTCGTGACGATCATGGGCCACGTCGACCACGGCAAGACGTCGCTGCTCGACTACATCCGCAAGGCGAACGTCGTCGCGGGCGAGGCGGGCGGGATCACGCAGCACATCGGCGCATATCACGTCACGCTTCCGGACCGCCGCCAGATCACCTTCCTCGACACGCCTGGCCACGAGGCGTTCACCGCGATGCGCGCCCGCGGCGCGCAGGTCACGGACATCGTCGTGCTCGTCGTTGCAGCTGACGACGGGCTCATGCCGCAGACGGTCGAGGCCATCTCGCACGCGAAGAATGCCGGCGTGCCCATGGTCATCGCGATCAACAAGATCGACCTGCCGCAGGCGAACCCGGGCCGCGTGAAACAGGAGCTGCTCCAGCAGAATGTCGTGCTCGAGGAATTCGGTGGCAACGTGCTCGCGACCGAGATCTCGGCGAAGAAAGGCACCAACGTCCAGGAACTGCTCGACCAGCTGCTGCTCCAGTCCGAAATTCTCGACCTGAAGGCGAACGCGGACCGCCGCGCGGCGGGCTCGGTCATCGAGGCGCAGCTCGATCCGGGCAAGGGCCCCGTGGCGACCGTGCTCGTCCAGAACGGCACGCTCCGCGTCGGCGACGACTTCATCTGCGGCATGTTCTCGGGCCGTGTCCGCGCGCTGTTCGACGAGCGCGGCAAGCCGGTGAAGGAGGCCGGTCCGGCGATCCCGGTCCAGATCCTGGGTCTCGCCGGCGTGCCGATGGCCGGCGATCAGCTCACGGTCGTCGAGGACGCCACCGCCGCGCGCGACATCGCGCAGCGCCGTGAACGCCTCAGCCGCGAGGCGATGTCGCGTCGCACGTCCAAGGGCGTCGTCACGCTCGAGGACTTCATGTCGCAGACCGGCGGCGGTGCCGCGCGGAACCTCAAGCTGCTCATCAAGGCCGATCAGGGCGGTCCCGCCGAGGCGCTCGCCGACGCGCTGGGACAGCTGTCGAACGCGGAGGTCGGCGTCGAGATCGTGCAGCGCGCGGTCGGCGCCATCACCGAAGGCGACATCCTGCTCGCGAAGGCGGCCGGCGCGATCATCATCGGCTTCCACGTGCGCCCGGACAACAAGGCGCGGGCGTCGGCCGAGCGCGAGGGCGTGGACATCAGGCTGTACCGCATCATCTACGAGGCGGTGAACGACGTCCGTGCCGCGCTCGAGGGGATGCTCAAGCCGGAGCAGCGCGAGGTGGTGCTCGGCGAGGCAGAAGTGCGCGAGATCTTCAAGGTGCCGCGCATCGGGACGATCGGCGGGTGCTCGGTTCGCAACGGCACGATCAACCGCCAGGCGCGCATCCGCGTCATTCGGGACGGCGTCGAAGTCTACGACGGCACGATCGGCTCGCTCCGCCGCTTCAAGGACGACGTCAAGGAGGTCCGCGAAGGATTCGAATGCGGTATCGGCGTCGAGAACTTCAACGATCTGAAGCTCGGCGACGTGCTCGAGTGCTATCGCACGGAAGAGGTGGCCCGCACGCTCGCGAACGCCAACGCATAACCTTGGAGGGCAGAGCGCAGCGCGCAGCGTGCAGGGGACGAGCTACCTCCGCGCGCTGCGCGCTGTGCTCTGCGCTGGCTCTTTATGGCATTCGATAATCGTCGCCCCGACCGTGTGGCCGAGGCCATTCGCGAAGAAGTCGCGACCTTTCTGTTCGACGGCGCGAAAGATCCGCGCATTCGCGGCCTCGTCACCGTGACGGGGGTCGACGTCACGCGCGACCTCCGGCACGCTCGCGTGTTCGTCAGCGTCATGGGGGACGACGCTGAGCGTGCCGACACGTTCGTGGGGCTCGCTGGCGTCGCGTCTCACCTGCGCGGCAGGATCGGGCGTGCGCTGCGACTTCGCGTCGCCCCCGAGATCGAGTTCAAGGCGGACGACAGCGTCGCGCGCGCCGCGCGCATCGAGACGCTCCTCGAGGGGTTGCAGCGAGAGCGGGATGACCGACAGGCCGCGCCCGACGACGCCGACGTCGACGAAGCGGCGGCGGCGGAAGATGCGCGCTCCGCGTCGGATGCGAACCCCGATGAAGCGCCCTGAGCGAGGCACCGGTGCAGAACGGTCTCCTGCTCGTCGACAAGCCTGCCGGTGTCACGTCGCATGACGTCGTCGCGGTGGCCCGTCGGGCGCTCGGCGAGCGGAGGATCGGACATGCAGGGACGCTCGATCCGTTCGCGACCGGGCTACTGGTGCTCCTCGTGGGCCGCGCGACGCGGCTCCTCCCGCACGTCAGCGGCGACCCGAAGGTCTACGAGGCGACGATCCGCTTCGGCAGCGAGACGACCACCGAGGACCTGCACGGCGACGAGACGGTGACCGCGCCCCTCCCGTCGGTCGAGTCGCTCCTCGTCGCGGTCGGCGCGGTGCTCGGCCCGATCGACCAGATCCCGCCCGCATTCTCCGCGAAGCGCGTGGGGGGGCGACGGGCGCACGAATTGGCGCGCGCCGGCCAGCCGGTCGCGCTGGCACCGGTGTCGGTTCGCGTCGACAAGTGGGAGCTGCTCGCCATGCGCGGGTTCCCTCCGACGACGCTCACCGACATCGATGCGCAGATCACCTGCGGGCCCGGTACGTACGTGCGCTCGCTGGCCCGCGACCTCGCCCGGGCGGCGGGAAGCGCCGCGCACCTCACCGCGCTCCGACGTACGCGGAGCGGCGCCTTCGACGTCGCGGATGCTGTCACGCTCGACGCGATTCGGGACGGCGTGGTACCGCTGCTCCCGCCGATCGCCGCGATCCCTGACTATCCCGTGCAGGCGCTCGACCCGGCCGACGTGCGGCGCGTCACGAGCGGCATCGAAGTCGACGCGTCGGTCGATGGAGCGTGGGGTGCGCTGACGGACACCGGCGGCGCGCTCGTCGCGCTGGCGGAGCGCCGCGACGATCGGTGGCAGCCGCGGGTCGTGCTCTCCGAGGCGAGTTAGCGTGCCGAAGTCCGGGCTCCCGCCCGACGTCGCCGGCACGGTCGTCACGGTCGGCACGTTCGACGGAGTGCACCGCGGCCACCAGGACGTCGTCGCGCGGCTCGTCCAGCAGGCCGGCGAACGCGGGCTGCGCAGCCTGCTCGTCACGTTCGATCCGCACCCACTCGAAGTCTTGAATCCCGACGCGGCGCCGAGGCTGCTCACGACGCCGCGCGAGCGGCTCGAGATCCTCGCGTCGTCCGGGCTCGACTACGTGGCCGTGCTGCCGTTCTCCCGCACGCTCGCGGCGTACGAAGCCGATCAGTTCGTCGATCTCGTCCTTCGCGACCGGTTCCGGATGCGCGAGCTGCTGATCGGTCACGACCACGGATTCGGTCGCGGCCGTGCCGGCGACGCGGCCACGCTGGTCGCCCTCGGCCGCGCTCGCGGGTTCGATGTCGATGTCGTCCCACCGGTGGCGTCCGGAGCCGGCGAGGCGAGCACCATCCCCATCTCGTCAAGCGGCATCCGTCGGGCGCTCGAGCTCGGCGAGGTGAGCGCGGCCCGGGGCGCGCTGGGCCGCTGGTATTCGGTGTCCGGCGTCGTGACGCACGGCGAGAAGCGCGGCAGGCAGATCGGCTACCCGACGTTGAACGTCGTGCCGGATTCCCCGCGGAAGCTGCTGCCGCGCGAAGGTGTCTACGCCGTATACGTCCAGACGCCTGACGGGCCGAAGCGCGGAATGATGAACGTCGGCTCGCGTCCGACATTCGGTGATGAGACCGTCGTGCTCGAGGCGCATCTGTTCGACACACACGGTGACTGGTACGGTGCGCGCGTGCGCCTCGATCTCGTCGCGCGCCTGCGTGACGTCGAGAAATTCCCGTCGATCGACGCGCTCGTCGCACAGCTCCGTCGTGACGGTGACGCAGCGCGCACGGCGCTCGACGAGGCACACGTTGATGCAGCTCCGCGGCGCGTTGACGCGAGCGTCACGGCGACCTAACCTTCGCAGTTTCCAGCGGTTCGCTCGCTTTCGGACCTCGCGTGTCGACAGCCGCGTCCGATCGGTTCCCCCCTCCTCCTCCCGCAGTCGCATGTCGAACCTGAAGTACCGGCTTCTCGCGATCGCCGCGCTGGTCGCGTTGTCGGTCTTTACGCTGTTCCCCCGGACGGTCGTCGAGCGCGTCAAGCGCAACGGCGTCTTCGTCACCGATACGGTTCGGCGCTTCCCGCTCAAGCGAGGGCTGGATCTGGCAGGGGGGATCTACGTCGCGCTCGACGTCGACGAGTCGAAGGGAGCGATTGCGAACAAGGGCGAAGCACTCGATCGAGCCATCCGCGTCGTCCGGAATCGCATCGACCAGTTCGGGGTCGCCGAGCCGGTCGTGCAGAAGGCGGGTGACGATCGCATCATCGTCGAGCTCCCGGGCATCGACGACCCGGCCCGTGCCGAAGCGCTCCTCGGTCAGGCGGCGTTCCTCGAGTTCCAGATCACCGACAAGACGAACGCCCTCGAGCGGTCCCTCCCGCGGCTCGACGCGATCGCGCAGGCGCGACTCGGCGCGGCTGCACCGATCGTGGCAGGCGACACGGCTCGTCGCGGTAGTGCGGTCGGTGGGCTGCTGAAATCCGCGACGGACACGGCGACGGCGAGCGCGGATACCGCGAAGGCCTCGCCCGCCGGAGCCTTCACGAAGGCCGTGCAGCCGGCCGGTGCCCCCGGCCAGTACATCGTCGCCGAGTCGGATTACCTGCGGCTCCAGGATCTGCTCAACCTGCAGGAGATCCAGGCCGCGATGCCTCCGGGCAAGGTGCTGCGCTGGGGCGCGGACACGGTCATCGTGAACGGCCAGGCATATCGTACGCTGTGGGCGCTCGACGCGCGGCCCATCATCACCGGCGACTATCTGCAGTCCGCCCGCCCGTCGACCGATCCCGTCGAAGGCAACACGGTTCAGTTCGAGATGAGCCGCGAAGGCGGGCGTCGCTTCCAGAACGAGACTGGAAAGCACGTGAAGGATTACATGGCCGTCGTGCTCGATCAGCGCGTGATCACTGCGCCCATCATCGAGACGGCGATCGGATCTCGTGGCCAGATCCGACTCGGCGGCGGGTCGCTGCAGGCCGCCCAGGATCTCGCAATCGTGCTGAACGCCGGTGCGCTCCCCGTGCCGCTCAAGATCGCCGAGACACGCGAGATCGGGCCCACGCTCGGCCGCGATTCGATCAACCAGGCCATCACCGCCGGCGTCGTCGCGATCGCGCTCGTGGTCGTGATCATGGTCGGCTATTACCGCTTCGCGGGGATGCTCGCCGTCGGCGGCCTCGTGCTCTACTCGCTGTACACCATGGCGACGCTCGCAGGCTTCGATGCCAAGCTGACGCTCCCCGGCCTCGCCGGCTTCGTTCTGTCGATCGGTATCGCGGTCGACGCGAACGTGCTGATCTTCGAGCGGATTCGTGAGGAACTGGACCATGGCAAGGCGATCCGCACCGCGATCGACGAAGGATTCCGCCACGCGATGTCGGCCATCATCGACTCGAACGTGTCGACGGCGCTCACGGCGCTCGTGCTCTACCAGTACGGCACCGGACCGGTGCGTGGCTTCGCGGTGACGCTGCTCGCCGGCATCGCCGCGTCGATGATCTCTGCCATCTTCGTCGTTCGAACCTTCTTCCTTGTCTGGCTCAACCGCTCGCAGCGGGTCGAGTCGCTGAGCATCTGAGGCGATCATGCTGCGCATCTTCCGCAACACTCGTTACGACTTCATCAAGTGGTGGCGCGTCGCGGCCATCGCGACGGCAGTGTTCATCCTGGCGGGCGTGGCGTCGGTGTTCGTCACGGGCGGCATCAAGTACAGCGTCGATTTCACGGGCGGGACGCTGATCCAGTTGCAGTTCGCCCAGCCCACGGACGTCGGGCAGATTCGCGCGGCGGCGCAGAGCGCCGGCGTTCGCGAACCAGCGATCACGCAGTTCGGCACCGATCGCGAGTACATCGTTCGGGCCGAGAATGGCGAGGCGGAGGCCGAGGCGTCGCAGGGCGGGGCAGGGTCGGTCTCGCGGCGCATCCAGGCTGCGCTGACGCAGCGGTTCGGCGCGAACAGCTTCCAGGTCGTGCGCACCGAGGCGGTCGGCGCGCGCGTCGGCGCGGAGCTGCAGCGCGGGGCCATCATCGCCGTGCTCGTCTCCTTCGTGCTGACGCTCCTCTACCTGGCGATCCGCTTCGAGTGGCGATTCGGCGTCTCCGCCGTCGCCGCCACCGCGCACGACGTCCTGGCGACGCTCGCGTTCATCAAGCTGATGGACATCGAGATCTCGCTCACGGTCATCGCCGCGATCCTGACGGTCCTCGGCTACTCGCTGAACGACACCATCGTGATCTTCGACCGTGTGCGCGAGCACATGCGTCGCATGCGGAGGGGCGAGAGCTGGTACGACATGGTCAACCAGTCGGTCAACGAGACGCTGCCGCGCTCCGTGCTCACACACGCCACGGCGGCCGCAGCGACGCTCGCGCTGCTGCTCTTCGCGGGACCGGTCATCCGACCCTTCGCGTGGGTCATGCTGTTCGGGATCGTGACCGGCACCTTCAGCTCGGTGTACGTGGCGTCGGCGATCCTCGTCTGGATCGAGCGCAAGTATCCGCGCTCGGCGACGGCATCCACGGGCTCGTCCTCCGGGCAGGCTACATCGAGCACCGGGAACGCGTCGCCGCGCGGGGGGGCGACGGCCGAGCCACGCACGCCGCCCGGCCGCGCACTCGGCGCGCGCTGACCGACGCCGATCGTTCGGCGGGTCGAGACCGCCGCCATGATCGGTGGCGGTCTCGCGGCGTCTGGGGCATTCGTTCTCAACGCGCGATGCAGTTCGTCGACAGCCACGCGCATCTAGCCGATCACGCGTTCGACGCGGATCGCGACGCGGTGATCGCGCGCGCCAGGGAGAGTGGTGCGCACGCGATCGTCTGCATCGGCGAGTCGCTCAGCGCCGCGGCACGCGCGCGCGCAATCGCGTCCCGCTATCCCGGATTCGTCTCGTTCACCGCCGGCGTCCATCCGCACGACGCCGCGGAGTTTGACGAGGCGCGCGACCTGCCTGCGATCCGACGCGAGCTCGACGCCGGCGCCGTGGCGGTCGGGGAGTGCGGCCTCGACTACCACTACGACCACGCACCGCGCGCGAAGCAGCTCATCGCGTTCGAAGCGCAGCTCGCCCTCGCCGCAGACCTCCGTCGCCCCGTCGTCGTGCACACGCGCGAGGCCGAGCAGGACACGCGAACGCTCGTCGATCGCGCGGCGCGGGTGGGCGTCGTCGGCGTTCTCCACTGCTACACGGGGTCCGCCGAGCTCGCGCAGTTCGCGATCGACCTCGGCTGGTACGTGTCGTTCAGCGGAATCGTCACGTTCCGCAAGTGGACCGATGAGGCCCTGCTGCGACTCGTCCCCGACGACCGCCTGCTCGTCGAGTCGGACGCTCCATACCTCGCTCCCGTCCCGAATCGCGGGCGGCGCAACGAGCCGGGCTGGGTCGTGCACACTGTCGCGCGCCTCGCGGCGGTGCGCGGTGGTGATGCAGAAACGCTCGGCCGCGAGACGGCGCGCAACGCGGCTCGCTTGTTCGGCCTGGCGACGACGGCCAGCGTTCCCTAGACTGCCGCGCGCACCGCGGCGCCTGCCGCGACCCCGAAACTCTCACACGACGACAGCTCCGTGGCCGACTCCCGACTGACGACCATTCACACCGACTCCGCCCCCGGCGCGATCGGTCCGTACGCGCAGGCTGTCGCCGCGAACGGGTTTCTCTTCACCGCCGGTCAGATCGCGCTGGACCCGGCCACGATGCAGATCGTCGAGGGCGACGTCGCGGCGCAAGCGACGCAGGTGATGAGGAATCTGACCGCCGTTCTCACCGCTGCCGGTACATCGTGGGAGTCGGTCGTCAAGACGACGATCTTCCTCGCCGACATGGCCGACTTCGCGACGGTGAACGAGGTCTATGGCGGGACGTTAGGCACATCGCGCCCGGCGCGGTCGACGGTTGCCGTCGCCGGCCTACCGCGCAACGTGCGCGTCGAGATCGAAGTCGTCGCGCTGCTGCCCGCAGGTCACTGAACATCCGCACGGTGCGCCGCTGGACGGGTGGGCTCGGCGTCGCGCTCTGCGTCGCCGGGTCCGCGAGCTCGCTGTCGGCGCAGCAACCCCCGCAGCCACCGTCGCAACCGCCCGTGCGCGTCGACACGGCGGTCGTGCGCGGCGACACGTCGGGCAGCCGCGCCACGCCGCCGCAGTCGCTCCCGCCGCGGCGACCCCGCGCCGTCGCTGCGCGCCCGCTCGTCCGCCCTCCGCTCTCGCCCCGGCGCGCGCTGCTCTACTCGCTCGCCATGCCCGGGCTCGGCCAGGTGCGACTGGATCGGGCGACGACCGGCGCATTCTTCGTCGCCGTCGAAGCCGCGGCGTTCGCGATGGTCGCGAAGTCCGCGTTCGACCTCCGCGAGGCGAAGACATTCCGGGGCGACAGTCTGCTCGTCACGAGCTATCCGGTCGACTCGCTGGGCGCGCCTGTGACGCCGACGACCGGCGACGCGCGCAATTCGTTCTCGTCGGCGCTCGTTCGCGCTCGTCGTGTCCATCTGGAAGACTGGCTCGCCGTCATCGCGTTCAATCATCTGATCGCCGGCGCCGAAGCGTTCGTCTCGGCCAACCTCTGGAGCGTACCTGCCGAAGTGTCGGTCGAGCCCAGCCGGCGCGGTCCGGTCGTCGCCGTCCGCGCGCGGTGGTAGGCCGGGTGGATCGTCACACCGATCCTGCGGCGCCGATCGGCGTCTTCGATTCCGGCATCGGGGGGCTGACCGTCGTCCGCGAGCTGATGCGACAGCTCCCGAACGAGTCGATCGTGTATTTCGGCGATACTGCGCGCGTGCCGTACGGGCCGAAGAGTCCCGAGACGGTTCGCCGCTACAGCCGCGAGATCGGCGCCTTCTTGTTGGAGCAGGGCGTGAAGGCGATCGTCGTCGCGTGCAACACCGCGACGGCCCACGCGCTCCCCACCTTGCGCGACGAGCTGCCGGTGCCGGTCGTCGGTGTCGTCGAGCCGGGCGCGCGCGCTGCAGTTCGCGCATCGCGTACGGGCGAGATCGGCGTGATCGGGACGGTCGGTACGGTGAACTCGGGTGCGTACGAGCGAGCGATCCATGCGATCGCGCCGCACGCGCGGATCCGCGCGCTTCCCTGTCCGCTGTTCGTGCCGCTCGTGGAGGAAGGGTGGACAGATCACGCGGCCACGCAGCTGATCGCTGGCGAGTACCTTCGTCCGCTCGTGAGCTCCCATGTCGACACGCTCGTGCTCGGCTGCACGCACTACCCGCTGCTGAAAGCAGCGATCGGAGACGTGGTCGGGCGCTCCGTCCGGCTCATCGACAGCGCCGCCGAGACCGCGGCGGAGACGGGGCGTGTGCTCGCGGAGCGCGCCGTCTGTGCGGAGCCCGGATCGGTCGTTCGCCACCGCTTCGTGGCGAGCGACGCGCCCGAGCATTTCTCACGGATGGCCAGCCGTTTCCTCGGCGAGCCGGTCGAGCGCGTCGAGACGGTCACCCTGGGGTGAGCCGGTCCATCGACACGCCGCCACCGCGCGCGCGTCGATCCGGAGATAGGTCGGCGCGTCCAGCCACGCTCCGGGATTCGCGAACACACTGCCGCGCGGTCCGCGCTCGAGGGCGCGCACGTGGGAGTGGCCGTACACCACGAGCTCTAGGCGCGCGTCGCGGCCGAGCGTGTCGAGCGCGACGCGTCGAAGCCCGGCACCGCCGTCTCCGGGTCCGAGCCGCCGACTCGTGTGCGAGCTCCCGGAGGCGACGCGAGTCGCGAAGTCGGGGTGCAGCACGCGGAACGCTCGGATCGCCAGCGGGCTTCGCAGCACGCGTCGGAGCGCGCGATACGGACGATCCTCTTTCGCCCGCAGTCCGTCGCCGTGCTCGATGCGCGCTCGCCACCCGGCGAGGCTTCCCTCCCACGCACCGACGTGGAACTCCACGCCGACGTCGGCGCGGAGGATCTCGCCGCCCCAGCAGTCGTGGTTGCCAGCGATCCAGAGCACCTGGACCCCGCTCTCGCGCAGGTCGGCCAGCGCGGCGAGAACCCGGTAGCCGCGCCGCGGCATCACGTGCTTCCACTCGAACCAGAAGTCGAAGAGATCGCCGTTCACGACGAGCGACCCGGCCGAGTCGTGCAAGCTGCGGAGGAAATCGATCAACTCGCGCTCGCGCTCGGGTGAGGCGACGCCGAGATGCGCATCGGAGAACAGGTAACAGGGGCCAGGGAGCTGCACGTGGCCAAGTCTACCGCGCGCGCCCGAGACGACCAACCGCGGACTCGTCGCCGTCGGGTGGACAATCGACGTCGGCTGCGGCGATCTTGTGCGCTTCGAGCGCACTCCGTTCCCATCCCTTTTCTCCGCCGCGTGCCGCACGTCCAGACCAGCGAGCTCCGCGTTCGCTATGCGGAAACCGATCGGATGGGGGTCGTGTATCACGCGAACTATCTCGTGTGGTGTGAGGTCGGGCGTACGGAGTTCATCCGCGCGAGCGGCGCGCGCGGCACGAGCTATCGCGAGCTGGAGGAGTCGGGAGTCGGTCTCGCCGTCGCCGACGCGGCCCTCCGCTACCATGCACCAGCGCGCTACGATGACCTCATCCGAGTTCAAACGACGTTGACCGACGTACGCTCCCGGACCGTGACCTTCGAGTACGTGATCACGCGCGTCTCCGACGATGCGAGACTCGTGACCGCGGCCACGCGCCTCGTGGCGATCGACCGCGAAGGCCGCCCGATGTCGCTCCCCCGCGCGGTCCGCACGACGTTGGAGAGCGTACGTGCGCCGTGACACGCTCGTCGCGGCGCTCGCGACGCTTGCCACGCTCGCGTCGGCCGCCGCGTGCGCGCCGCGTGCCGGCCAGCTCACCGGGGCCCTGACTCCCCAGGTACGCCTGCCTCCGAGCGCCCTTCCCGCGGGCTCGCATCGCGTCACGTTCGAATGGGAGTACCGCGAACAGGACGGCTTCTCGGCGCGCGGGGATGGGGTCGCGCGCGTGTCGGCGCCTGATAGCGCGCGCATGGACTTCTTCGTGACCGGCGGCTTCGGCGGCGGCTGGGCGCTGCTCCTCGGCGACGCGCTCACGATCCCGGGGCCGGACTTCGTACGTCGCTTCATCCCCCCGCCGCCGCTGCTCTGGGCCGCGCTCGGCCGCCTCGCCGTTCCGGCGGCGACCGACACCACTGCGCGGACGCATGGCGACACGCTGCGTGCCGACATCGGTCACGACCCGACCTGGCGCGTGACCTTCGTCGGCTCAGCGCTCTCGCGCGTCGAGCGCATCGACGGCGGTCGCATCGTCGAGTGGCTCGCCCGCGACAGCACGCGGCTGCGCTACGAGAACGAGGCCGGACGTCGTTCGCTGACGCTCCGCGTTCAGCGCGTCGAGCGGGTGAGCGGTTTCGACTCGTCTATCTGGAGTCGCTAGGCATCCGCGAATGAGGCGCGCTGCGATGATTGAAACGTTCAGCTGGAAACCGGCTCGTCGCTCCGTTCGCGTACGTCGGTCGCTCGCTGCCGGCGCCGCGCTGATCTGCGTCGCATTCGGCGGCTGCCGCTTCAGCCCCTACAAGTTCGCCGGAGGTGGATTCCCGCCGAACGTCCGCACGGTCGCGGTGCTGCCGTTCGACAACGAGACGCCGGTGCCGGAGCTGCAGCGCGAGCTGTTCGAGGCGATGCGCCGGGCGATGACGAATCGGCTCAACCTGCGCGAGTCCGCGGAGTCGAAGGCGGACGCGGTCGTGCGGGGCACGATCCTGAAGTACGAGGTCGACGTGCCGATCGCGTTCAGCGCGGATCCGCGGCAGGCCACGACGGCGCGCCGTCAGCTGCAGCTCGTCGTCGACGTCTCGATCATCGATCAGCGTGATGGCAAGACGTTGCTCGAGCGCAAGGGGCTGACGGCGAAAGGCGAGTACGCCGAGCGCGACGAGGCCGGTGGACGGCGCGAGGCCATCACGCGCGTGATCAACGACATCATCGAAGGCGCGCAGTCGCAGTGGTGAGCGCGTTCGCGCCGCCCGCGGCCTTCGACCCCGCCCGCAAGGTGATGACGTGGCACGCGGCCCGTGTGTGGCGTGAAGCGGCCGCCGGCCGCGTCGTGTTCACGAACGGCGTCTTCGACCTGCTCCACCCCGGCCACGTCGACGTGCTCGTCGGCGCGCGCCGTGCTGGCGACGCGCTCGTCGTCGGCATCAACAGCGACGCGTCGGTCCGGCGCCTCAAGGGCCCGACGCGTCCGGTCCGGAGCGAGGCAGAGCGAGCGTACGTGCTCGCCGCGTTCGAGGCCGTCGACGCGGTCGTCGTGTTCGACGAGGACACGCCGCTCGAGCTCGTCCGCACGCTCGCGCCGGACGTCATCGTCAAGGGCGGAGACTACGACGAGTCGACGATCGTCGGGGCGTCTGAGGTCCGCGCGCGCGGCGGCCAGGTCGTCATCATCCCCCTGACCCCCGGTCAGTCCACCACCTCCATCATCGAGAGACTCCGTGGCGCCTGACACCGAGGTTGGATCGCGGGCCGACGCCCGAGCGGCCGATGTGCTTCGTCCCCTCTCGCTCGAGCGCAACGTCGCCGAGTACGCCGAGGGCAGCTGCCTCGTCTCGTTCGGGAAGACGCGCGTGCTGTGTACTGCGAGCGTCGAAGCCGGCGTTCCCGGTTGGCGGAAGGGTCGCGGCGAGGGGTGGTTGACAGCCGAATACGCGATGCTGCCCCGCGCGACGCGGACTCGCACCTCACGGGAGCGCGCCCAGTTGGGCGGGCGTACGCAGGAGATCCAGAGGCTGATCGGCAGAAGCATGCGTGCGATGCTCGACGACTTCCGCTTCGGCGAGCATACGGTGAAGGTCGACTGCGACGTCTTACAAGCGGACGGCGGTACGCGCACCGCAGCGATTACCGGCGCCGCCGTCGCCGTCGCTGACGCCTTCGACGAGATGGTGCGTCGACAGGTGTTGCGGGCGTCGCCAGTGAGGCGCCTGGTCGCCGCGATCAGCGTGGGTGTGGTGGACGGCATGCCGATGCTCGACCTCGACTACGACGAGGATGTGCGCGCCGCCGTGGACATGAACGTCGTGATGAGCGAGGGTGGGCGCTTCGTCGAGGTACAGGGCACCGGCGAGCACGGAACGTTCGATCGCGACGAGTTGAACGCGCTGCTCGACCTCGCGGTCGGCGGGATCCGGCAGCTCGACTCGGCGCAGCGAAACGCTCGCGTCGCGCCGCCCGGGTGATGTCTGCCCGAACGCTGCTCGTCGCGACGCGGAATCCGGGGAAGCTCGTCGAGCTGCGCGACCTGTTCGATGCGATCGGCGTCGCCCTGATCGATCTCGACGCCGCCGGGCTTCCCGAGTCGCGCGAGGAAGACGCGCTCGAGGCGTATGACACATTCGAGGCCAACGCCCTCGCGAAGGCGAGCTACTTCCACGCCCGATCGGGCCTGCCGACAGTCGCCGACGACTCGGGCCTCGCAGTCCGGGCGCTCGGCGGTGCTCCCGGCGTGCACAGCAAGCGCTACTCGGGGGTCCAGGGCTCGTCGGACGCGGTCGCCCAGGCGAACAACGCGAAGCTGATGGCCGCGCTCGAGGGACACGCTGAGCGCGGTGCCTCCTTCGTGTGCGCCGCTGCTTATGTGGATGACGCGACGCGCGTGGTGACGCGCGGGGAAGTGCAGGGTCGCGTCGAGACCGTCGGTCGGGGGCACGGCGGCTTCGGCTACGACCCGTACTTCTTCTCCGACGAGATCGGCAAGACGTTCGCTGAGGCGAGCGTGCGGGAGAAAGGTGCGGTGAGTCACCGCGCGAGGGCGTTCACCGCGCTCGTCGCTCGGTTACGCGAAGCGAGCGAACTCGGCCTCGGCTCCGGTTGACGGTGCACGTGGTCAGCCGTAGACTGCCAGCCGTCGTACCGCGGGGCGTAGCGTAGCCCGGTATCGCGCCTGCTTTGGGAGCAGGAGGTCGCTGGTTCGAATCCAGTCGCCCCGACGTTGGTGAGGGACGGCGCTCGCCGCGCCGTGAGCGCCAGTAGCTCAGGTGGATAGAGCGACAGCCTTCTAAGCTGTGGGTCGGGGGTTCGAGTCCCTCCTGGCGCGTCGGCTTCGCGCTGTGTAGGTTCGTAGAGTTCGCACCGCTAGCTCAATGGTGGAGCAGCTGACTCTTAATCAGTAGGTTCTAGGTTCGAGTCCTAGGCGGTGCATGCGTGGCGGGGTCGCTCTACGCGAGCGGCCCCGTCGTCGTCTCCTGAAGCGAAGGTGGAACGCCTGGCGCCGAGCTGGGTTTCACGATCGCGGTCGCGGAATCGGCGAGTGAGTGGGAGAGCTTGCACGGCGATCGCGGTTCGGTTACGAATCCCCGTCCGCCGCGGGTTCGGGACGTAAGTCTTTCGCCCGCAGCAGCTTGGTGTGGATCGGTTCGCGCGTCGCGTGAACAGGGTGCGCGCCGGGGGATCCGAAAAAAAAGTAGAGAAGCGGGTTGACGGCGATACCCGTTCTGAGTAAAATGAAAGGCTGCCGCAGAGAAGGCGGCAACATTGCACGAGTTGATTGACAACTGAGACGAGATCGCAGGATGTGCGAGGCGGACTCGCTGATCCGTGGCCGCAGGGGCTACGGGGAGAGTTCAACCTGACATTCAATAGTGATTCGGACACGCTGCCACGCGCAGCGTGGCAGCTGTTCGAACGAGCTACATCAACTTTCTCTTGGAGAGTTTGATCCTGGCTCAGGACGAACGCTGGCGGCGTGCTTAACACATGCAAGTCGTGGGGGCCTAGCGATAGGTCACCGGCGAACGGGTGCGTAACACGTGAGCGACCTGCCTTCGTGTGGGGGATAGCCGGCCCAACGGCCGGGTAAGACCGCATACGCCACGTTCCGGGCATCCGGGGGGTGGGAAACTTCGGGCACGAAGAGGGGCTCGCGGCCTATCAGCTAGTTGGCGGGGTAACGGCCCACCAAGGCGGTGACGGGTAGCTGGTCTGAGAGGATGGCCAGCCACATTGGGACTGAGAGACGGCCCAGACTCCTACGGGAGGCAGCAGTGGGGAATCTTGCGCAATGGCCGAAAGGCTGACGCAGCGACGCCGCGTGGGGGATGACGGCCTTCGGGTTGTAAACCCCTGTTGCCCGGGACGAACGAGCCTCTTTGGGGGCTGTGACGGTACCGGGTGAGGAAGCACCGGCTAACTCTGTGCCAGCAGCCGCGGTAATACAGAGGGTGCGAGCGTTGTCCGGAATCACTGGGCGTAAAGGGCGCGTAGGCGGTCTGCTAAGCGTGCGGTGAAAGCTCGGGGCTCAACCCCGAGTCGGCCGTGCGAACTGGTGGACTGGAGCCGATCAGAGGCAGGCGGAATTCCGGGTGTAGCGGTGGAATGCGTAGAGATCCGGAAGAACACCGGTGGCGAAGGCGGCCTGCTGGGATCGAGAGTCTTCGGACTCGTGCTGACGCTGAGGCGCGACAGCGTGGGGAGCAAACAGGATTAGATACCCTGGTAGTCCACGCCGTAAACGATGGGCACTAGGTGCGTGGGGGAGCGACCCCCTGCGTGCCGGCGCTAACGCATTAAGTGCCCCGCCTGGGGAGTACGGCCGCAAGGCTGAAACTCAAAGGAATTGACGGGGGCCCGCACAAGCGGTGGAGCATGTGGTTTAATTCGACGCAACGCGCAGAACCTTACCTGGGCTTGACATGGCATCGATTCCTTGGTGAAAGCCGAGGGTCCCTTCGGGGCGGTGTCACAGGTGCTGCATGGCTGTCGTCAGCTCGTGTCGTGAGATGTTGGGTTAAGTCCCGCAACGAGCGCAACCCGCGCCCCTAGTTGCCAGCGCGTTATGGCGGGGACTCTAGGGGGACTGCCGGTGCCAAACCGGAGGAAGGTGCGGACGACGTCAAGTCATCATGGTCCTTACGCCCAGGGCCACACACGTGCTACAATGGCGCCGACAGCGGGGTGCGAGCCGGCAACGGCGAGCGAATCCCTTAAACGGCGCCTCAGTTCGGATTGTCCTCTGCAACCCGAGGGCATGAAGCTGGAATCGCTAGTAATCGTGGATCAGCTACGCCACGGTGAATACGTTCCCGGGCCTTGTACACACCGCCCGTCACGCCATGGAAGCTGTGAGCGCCCGAAGTCCGTGCAGGAACCCGCAAGGGACCGAGCGGCCGAAGGCGAGCGCAGTGACTGGGGCGAAGTCGTAACAAGGTAGCCGTAGGGGAACCTGCGGCTGGATCACCTCCTTACCGGAGTCGGGAGTAGCCCCCTCGGGGACGAAACCACTCGGAAGTCGCACGCCTCGTACGTCCCCGATCTCGAACTCAGTTCTCAGCGTATTTTGCGTGCGGCGCCTCGGCGCCGCGCGCTCGCTGTTTGACAAGTGACGTAGTAGTGATCGTAGATCGCGAATCAACACCGTGATGCGATCGTCAGCGCGCCGAGGGCTTCGCAGCCGTCGGCATGATGACAGTCGAAATCATCACTCGTAGCATGTTGCGCGTGTTGTGCTTGAACACAGACGTGATCAAGCGAGAGAAGGCCAGTGGGGGATGCCTGGGCACACGGAGGCGAGGAAGGGCGCGGTAAGCTGCGATAAGCCGTGGGGAGGGGCACACACCCGATGATCCGCGGATGCCCGAATGGGGAAACCCGTCGGTGGGCGACCACCGTCACCAGGTTTCGGCCTGGAGCGAACCCGGGGAACTGAAACATCTCAGTACCCGGAGGAAGAGGAATCAACAGAGATGCCCTCAGTAGCGGCGAGCGAACGGGGCGGAGCCCAAACCGGCGTCCTTGTGGCGTCGGGGTTGTAGGACCCGCGGACGGTTCTGGAGAAGTCAGGGGAAGTCCCTTGGAACGGGGCGCCGAAGACGGTGAGAGCCCGGTACCTGACGACGATGCACCAGGGCTAGCGGAGTTCCTGAGTAGCGCCCGGCACGAGGAACCGGGCGTGAAGCTGGGGGGACCACCCTCCAAGGCGAAAGACTCCCGTGTGACCGATAGTGGACGAGTACCGTGAGGGACAGGTGAAAAGCACCCCTGTGCGGGGAGTGAAACAGACCCTGAAACCACTGGCCTACAAGCGGTAGGAGGACGGTGCGGCGCGAGCCGTGCGCGTCTGACTGCGTGCCTTTTGCATTATGATCCGGCGAGTTACGCCTCAGCGGCGGGGTTAAGTCTTTTTGGGACGGAGCCAGAGCGAAAGCGAGTCCTGTAATGAGGGCGAGTGGAGTCGCTGGGGGTAGACCCGAAGCCAGGGCGATCTACCCATGAGCAGGGTGAAGCTGGGGTAACACCCAGTGGAGGCCCGCACCGGTATGGGTTGAAAACCGTTCGGATGACTTGTGGGTAGGGGTGAAAGGCCAATCAAGCCTGGAGATAGCTGGTTCTCCCCGAAATCTATTGAGGTAGAGCCTCGAGGCTGGGCAGCGATGCCCGTATGTCCGCAGGGGGTAGAGCGACTGGATGGGCGCGGGGGGGCGTGGCTCCTACCAACCCCAACCAAACTCCGAATACCTGTCGGATGGACCTCGGGAGGCAGTCGCCGAGCGATAATGTCCGGCGGCGAGAGGGAAAGAACCCAGAGCCACAGCTAAGGCCCCGAAGTGGCCGCTGAGTATAGCGAAGGATGTGTCCGTGCCGTGACAACCGGGAGGTTGGCTTAGAAGCAGCCACTCCTTTAAAGAGTGCGTAATAGCTCACCGGTCCAGCGTGGATGCGCCGAGAATGGTCGGGATTAAGCGGCCCGCCGAAGCTTGGCCTTGACGCGTAGGCGTCAGGGGTAGGGGAGCGTTCCGGTAACAGTGAAGCCCCGGTGGAAACCTTGGGGTGGAGTGGCCGGAAGTGAGGATGCCGGAATGAGTACGCGCAAATCGGGGTGAGAACCCCCGACACCGTAAGCCCAAGGGTTCCCGCGCCATGGCAATCAGCGCGGGGTGAGGCGGTCCCTAAGGCGAGGCCCCAGAGGCGTAGCCGATGGACAACGGGTGAACACTCCCGTCCCGTCTCGACGTGTTGAACTCATCGGGGACACTGGAACGAAGCGACCGCGGTTTTGTGGATGACCGTCTAAGCCTGTAGGGGAGACCCGAGAGGGGATGGCGAGGGCAGCCTTCGGGCGGCCCGAGGGTCGTGGAGTCGACAGGCGAGAAAAGCTGATGACGGAGCGTCGGGATGACCGTACCGGAAACCGACACAGGTGGGCGAGGCGAGTAGCCTCAGGTGTACGAGTGAGACGTGGTCAAGGAACTCGGCATAATGATCCCGTAACTTCGGAAGAAGGGATACACAGGCCGGTCAACCGCCTCGCGCGGGGAGCCGGATTGTGTCGCAGTGAATCGGCCCAAGCGACTGTTTAGCAAAAACACAGGTGCGTGCCAAGCCGCGTAAGGCGCCGTATACGCACTGACGCCTGCCCGGTGCCGGAAGGTTAAGGGGAGAGGTCAGGGGGCAACCCCGAAGCCTTGAGCCGAAGCCCCGGTAAACGGCGGCCGTAACTATAACGGTCCTAAGGTAGCGAAATTCCTTGTCGGGTAAGTTCCGACCTGCACGAATGGCGTAACGACTTGGGCACTGTCTCGACCACGCGCTCGGCGAAATTGCAGTCTCGGTGAGGATTCCGAGTTCCCGCGACAGGACAAAAAGACCCCATGCACCTTTACTGTAGCTTGCCATTGCTCGCTGCATTCAACTGTGTAGCATAGGTGGGACCCGCTGATCCCTGGGCGCCAGCTTAGGGGGAGGGGCCAGTGAAATACCACCCTGCTGAATGCGGCGTGCTCACCACGGTCGGGCAAACCCCGTCTGGGACCGTGGCAGGTGGGCAGTTTGACTGGGGCGGTCGCCTCCGAAAGAGTAACGGAGGCGCGCGCATGGTTGGCTCAGCGCGGTCGGTACTCGCGCTTACAGAGTGTAACGGCACAAGCCAGCCTGACGGCGAGAGCGACGGCTCGAGCCGGGACGAAAGTCGGTCGTAGTGATCCGGTAGTGCCGCGTGGGCGGGCTATCGCGCAACGGATAAAAGGTACGCTGGGGATAACAGGCTTATCGCGCCCGAGAGTTCACATCGACGGCGCGGTTTGGCACCTCGATGTCGGCTTATCACATCCTGGGGCTGGAGAAGGTCCCAAGGGTCCGGCTGTTCGCCGGTTAAAGTGGTACATGAGCTGGGTTCAGAACGTCGTGAGACAGTTCGGTCTGTATCCGTCGTGGGCGGTGGAGCATTGCGGGGGGCGGACTCTAGTACGAGAGGACCGAGTCGGACGATCCGCTCGTGTCCCGGCTGTCGCGCCAGCGGCACCGCCGGGTAGCGATGATCGGTACGGATAACCGCTGAAAGCATCTAAGCGGGAAGCCGGCCCCAAGATGAATGCTCCCTGGGACCTTGAGTCCCCTGAAGGGCCGTGAGAGACCATCACGTCGATAGGCCGCCCGTGGACGCCGAGCGATCGGCTCCGAGCGCAGCGGTCCTAATCGCCCGTGCGGCTTGATCACACCATCTGGATCCACTTCGGTGGATCCGCTACAGCACAACACACGACTGCTACGTCGTGTTCAGATTCGCACTCGATCACTACTTCGTCACTTGCCATAATTTCGCTGGCGACTAGAGCGCAGGGGCCACACCCGTTCCCATCCCGAACACGGCCGTTAAGCCCTGCAGCGCCGATGGTACTCCGCCCGAGAGGGCGCGGGAGAGTAGGCCGTCGCCGGCACCCCGTTCAGAACCCCCGCCGCGCCTGCCGCGACGGGGGTTCTGCGTTTCTACGATCCGCTCCCGGATCTCTATGCCACGCGCCGGAATCGTCACCGTGGTCGGCAAGCCGAACGCGGGCAAGTCGACCCTCCTGAACCGCCTCGTCGGCGAAAAGCTCAGCATCACGAGCGAGAAGCCGCAGTCCACTCGCGATCGCATCGTCGGCATCCGGACCGAAGGCGAGACGCAGATGATCATCCTCGATACCCCGGGGCTTCTCGCGCCGAGGTACGCGCTGCACGAGGCGATGCGCGGGATCGCGCTCGAAGCGCTCCGAGACGCCGACGTGATCGTCTATCTGCACGATGCGACGACCGGCCCGCCTCCACCGCTCGTCGACGCCGCGAGGCTGTCGACCGCGCCACGCGCGCCGGTGCTGCAGGCCTTCAACAAGGTCGATCTGCTTGCCAAGGACGCGGCGGAGCGGCTACGCGTCGAATTCCCGAACGGGAACCACATCTCGGCGGCGACAGGCGAGGGAGTCGACGCGCTGCTCGCCGCGGCCTCGGCCCATCTCCCCGAGAGTCCGTTCCTGTATCCGGACGACGAGATCAGCACCCAGACGCTCCGCTTCTTCGCCGCCGAGCTGGTGCGCGAGACAGCGCTCGAGCAACTCGACGACGAAGTGCCCTACAGCATCGCCTGCGAGATCGAGGAGTTCCGAGAGGACCGCTCGCCCGTGTACATTCGGGCGGTCGTGTTCGTCGAGCGAGAGAGCCAGAAGCGCATCCTGATCGGCGCGAAGGGGACACGCATTCGCGAGATCGGGCGTGCCGCGCGGGTCAAGATCGAGTCGCTCGTCGGTGCGTCAGTCTATCTCGACCTCTGGATCAAGGTGCTCCCGAAC
Organism: uncultured Gemmatimonadaceae bacterium; assembly: GCA_963843845.1. Lineage (GTDB taxonomy): Bacteria > Gemmatimonadota > Gemmatimonadetes > Gemmatimonadales > Gemmatimonadaceae > Gemmatirosa. The sequence goes on from CAWJMB010000002.1 coordinate 1,950,218, forward strand.
TGGCGGCGCGATACGCGGTCTCTTCGGCGGTTCGGTTACATCGTTCCCAAGGAGCCAGGCGCGTGACGCTCTCCCCGCAACTGCTTGCCATCCTGGTCTGCCCCAAGTGCAAGGGGTCGCTCGACTACCGCGATGCCGAGTCGAGTCTCGTGTGTGAGCGCTGCGCGCTGCGCTATGCCGTACGCGACGACATCCCGATCATGCTACTCGATGAGGCGACGCCGCTCTAAGCGTCGGTTCGTCGCCACGTCCGCCATGTCCCGGCGACCTCTCGCGGTCGCTCTCTTCGTCGGCGTCGTTGTGGGTGCCTCGCCCCTCACGGCGCAGGCGAGCAACGCGGCGAGCGCCGGGCTGCTGCTCGCCCCGTTGGGCGCGCGACTCACCGCGTTGGGCGGCGCTGGCGTTGCGGACACGAGTTCGGTGAGCGCGTTGTTCTCGACACCGGCCGCGTACGCCCACGCGACACAGCGGGCCGTCGCGTTCGAGTACGCGCAGGATGATTACACGAAGCGCGGTGTCGTCAGTGTGCTCTATCCGGTTCGATACGTCGGCACGCTCGCCCTGAGCGGGTACGGGCAGGACCTCGGGCGCATCCCGCGCACGATCCAGAGCGGAGTGGAAATCGGGACGCTGTACTACCGCAACGTCGAAGTCGGCGGCTGCGTACGCCGCCGGGTTCGGGCGCGGCGTCAGCGCGGGTGTCACGTTGAAATACATCCAGTCCCGCGTCGACTGCACGGGTAATTGTGAGCCGATTCAGGGACTTCCGCTCGTCCCTCCGACCGTGTCGAGCACGAGTGCGGTGGACGTGGGACTTCAGTACGATCTCCCGAACAAGGCTCCGCTTCACCTTGGTCTCGCCGTGCGCAACATCGGACTGAAGCTGCAGGTCATCGATGCTGAACAGGCCGACCCGCTCCCGGCGCAGATCGCTGCCGGCGTTGCGTACGACGTTCCTCGCGTCGATCGGAAAGTCCCGGGCTCGTCGCTGCGACTCGTCGCCGACGTTACCGGCGGAATCGGGTCGTCCACGCAGGACAACTCGTTGCGGTTGGGAGCGGAGGGGGGGTATCAGCGCACGCTCTTCGTTCGCGGAGGGTACGCGTTCCGCGACGGCGTATACGGCGGCGCAACCATCGGATTCGGGCTCGTCCGCAACAGCTTTGCACTCGACGTTGCGCGCCAGGTCAGTGTGAGCGGCGTGCAGGCGAACAACCCGCCGACGTACGTCGGGTTGCGATACGCATTCTGATGACTCTTCGGCGTACCATTCGCTGCACCTGCGCGTGCGCCATGATCGCGGTCGCCGCAGCAGCGGGCGATGCGCAGGCGCGTCCCCAGCCGAGCGTCGTGGCGCGCTGGACACGCGACGTGGCGGCCGCAGCGGTCACGGCGCCGATCGCCGCCTCCCTGGGGGGCGTCGAGGTCGCTGCGCCACGGCCGGGATGGCTGTTCAGCGGCGAGCGCGCGCCGCTCTGGGCACCCGTCGCGTCACTGCTGCTGCCGGGCAGCGGCCAGCTGGTCATGCGGCAGCCGCGTGGTGTCGCGTACGTCGCCGCGGAGGTGTACGAGATGATCCAGCTGGTCGTCGCGCGACGTGACCGCAGCAGAAGCCGCAACGAGTTCAAACGGATCGCGCGCGACGTCGCGCGCCGCGCGTTCGGCGGCGTCGCAGACGGCTCGTGGCCGTACTACGAGGCGCTCACCGAGGTCGTCGAGTCGGGCAAGTACAGTCAGTCGGCGACGATCCTCGTGCCAGAAACCGACACGTCGACATTCAACGGCAAGCAATGGGAGGCGGCGCGAAACCTCTACTTCCTCGATCCGAACGCCCCCCCGCCACCGAACGATCCGCGCTACCAGCAGGCGATCCGGCGCTACGATTCGACCGCCGTGCGTGATGCGTTCCGGTGGAGTTGGCGGGATCAGCAGCTATTCTGGGACGTCTACCGGAGCGAGGTCGCAGCGAAGAATCGGGCGACACGCCGCATGAACACGGCGCGCGGGCTCATCCTCGCCACGCATCTCGTCAGCTCGATCGACGCCGTCGGATCGGTCCGCCTCCGGCGGACGATCGGCCCGCGTGGCGAAGCGCGGATCGAGGCGGCCGTGCCGTGGGAACCGTTCGGCCTCGGACCGCGCTGGCCGCGGTGAACCGTGCGCCTGACGCCAGCGTTTCGGGGGAGGGCGGACGTTCGTCTGCTGGTACACCCCGCGTGATCGCTCTCACCCGCTCGCCAGCTTTCCCCTCTCCATGATCTCGTCGGCGTCAGCGGCTGGGAGACCCGTCCGATGAGTGACGTCGGATGGGCGCGGACGACGGTGGGCACAGGTCCGCCGAGCGTCGTCGTGTTTCAGGGCGTCGAGCGCGCACTGCCGGATGTCGTGAGGCGATGGGTCGCGTCGCTCGACGCTCGAGTCGAGCGCGTCACGACTGACGACGGCTTGATGGCACTGGTGATGCGCGGTCGTCCGCTGGTGGTCCTCGTCGACGCACGCGGCGCGGCCCACGGCGAGTTCGCGGGAGCGGTCGCAGCGATCGGGCGGACCAAGGCGGACGCGTTCACCGGCGTCATTCCGCTCGCCGCGATCACCGACAGCGCCGAGCGAACGGCTGTGCTGCTGAACGCGGGGGCCGACGAGGCGGTCGCGACGTCGGCATCGGAAGCAGAGTGGGAGGCGCGACTCGGAGCGTTGATGCGCCGATCGACCCGCGACATGGGCGTGCATCCGACCACGCGGCTCCCGGGCACGACGGAGATCGAGGCACGCCTCGAGCGGTGCATCGCGGCCGGCGTATCGTTCGCGACGTGCTACGCGGACCTGGATCACTTCAAAGAGTTCAACGATCGCTACGGCTACAACGAAGGCGACCGGGTGATTCGCATGGTCGCGCTCATCCTGCACGACGTCGTCGCCGGCGCGACCGGCGAGGGGGGCTTCGTCGGTCACATCGGCGGAGACGATTTCATCTTCATCGTACCGCTCGACGTGATGCCGACCGTGTGCGAGCTGGTCGTCGAGACGTTCGAGCTCGCTCGTGCCGTACCAGTACAGCGAGGCCGACCGGCGCGCCGGTTACTATTTCGGCAAGGACCGTCGGGGCATGTTGCACCGCGTGCCGCTGATGAGCCTGTCCATCGGCGTGGTGACGAACGAGCGGCGCGCGTTCACTCGAGCGTCGCAAGTCAGCGCCCTCGCGTCCGAGATGAAGAGTTATGCGAAGGCGCAGACCGGTTCCGGGTATTCGGTCGATCGCCGCAACGAGCCACCGCCTGACCCGCCGCGCGACGCGAGCCGCCGCGCCGAGGAGCGCACGTGAACGTTCGCTGTCCGGAGTGCGAGAGCGTGTTCCGCGTCGACCCGGCGAAGGTGCCGTCGCGCGGCGTGCGCGCACGCTGCTCGGTGTGCGGGGCCGTCGTCACCGTCGCGAGCACGCCGACCGCCTCGCTGTGGGCCTCCCCCGACAACGTGCCGGCGGCGCGGTACACGCCGCCGCCCGCCGCCGCACAGCCCGAGTCGTCGCCGGCTGAGGAGATCGCGCGGCAGCCGGCGGCTGTGAGCCGTCCCCGCCCGAGTCGGCGGCGCCTCCCACGCTCCCCGCGCCTTCCGAGCCACGCACGCCGCCGCGTCCCCCTCGGTGCCGGTGCCCTCCGCGCCGCCGGCGCCCCCGCGCCGTCCGCGCCCTCGCGCCGCCGGCCCGCCGCGCGTGCGTCCGGTGAACCCGTATCTCGCGAACGACCCGGCGCAGAAGGCGCGGCGGCTGGCGCGCGCGCTCGTGTCGGACCTCGTGGCGTACCACCCGCAGCGCCGCGAGGAAGGGCTGCGCAACGGCGCGCTCAAGGAGCTGTTTCGTGACGAGATCCGGAAGAGCTACGAGGAATACGTCGAGCAGGTCGGCAGCGCGCTCGCCGGATCGACGCCGTACTTCCGTGACGCGCTCAACGACGTCCTCGCCGGGGGCGGCAAGGTGTTCTAGCGGCGGCCGCGCGCGTGCCCGGGACGCGCTATATTTTCGCAGCGCGACTCGCGCTGACGAGAAGCGGGCCGCTCCCTACGGGGACGCGGCCCGCTTCGTTCTTCGGCAACGCGGTCCGACGTCGCTCACTCAACGTACCGCGGAGATCGACGATGGCAGATCACGACACGACGCGACAGCTCGAACAGCAGTCGGAGCGGGTTGCCGAACTGCGGAGGTATCTTTGACGTCGACGGCCGGCGGGAGCGACTGGAGCGACTCGACGCGCAGATGAGCGAGCCTGGCTTCTGGGAACGTCAGGAGCGGGCGCAGGAGGTCGTGCAGCAGGTGAAGGAGCTGCGCGGCTGGATCGAGCCGTACGACGCCGTCGATCAGCGCGTGCATGGCGCGCAGCGAGCTGCATGGAGCTGCTCGATGCGGAGCCCGACGCCGACATGTCGGCGGATCTCGTGCGCGAGATCGACGCGATCGAGGAGACGCTGTCGAGCGTTCGAGCTGCGGTCGCTCCTACAGGGGCCGGACGACTTCCGAGACGCGCAGGTCGAGATCAGCGCCGGCGCCGGTGGGACGGAGGCGCAGGACTGGGCGCAGATGCTCATGCGCATGTACACGCGATGGGCCGAGCGACGCGGATTCGAGATCGAGATCCTCGATCTGTCCGAGGGCGAGGAGGCAGGGATCAAGGGCGCCGTGCTCGAGATCCGCGGCCACTACGCGTTCGGATTCCTTCGCGCCGAGACGGGGGTGCACCGCCTCGTGCGCATCTCGCCGTTCGACGCGCAACGCACGGCGCCACACGAGCTTCGCCTCGATCTTCGTCTATCCGGTCGTGAACGAGGAGATCAACATCGAGATCCGCGAGGAGGACATCAAGATGGATGTCTTCCGAGCGTCAGGCGCCGGCGGGCAGCACGTCAACAAGACCAGCTCGGCGGTCCGCCTCACGCACATCCCGAGCGGCGTGGTCGTGTCGTCGCAACAGGAGCGGTCGCAGTTCAAGAACCGCGCGACCGCGATGAAGATGCTCAAGAACAAGCTCTACAACATCGAGCTGGAGAAGCAGCTCGCCGCGAAAGATGCGCTGAACGCGACGAAGGACGCCGTCAGCTTCGGGAGCCAGATCCGGAGCTACGTCTTCCAGCCGTACACGATGGTGAACGATCATCGAACGGAGCTCAAGATTCCTGACGTGCAGAAGGTGATGGACGGCGCGATCGACCCGTTCGTCGAAGCGTATCTGAAGGCGTTCGGTGCCGGCGCGCGACGGGAGCCTGCGTCGTGAGCGAGCGCGACGAAGTGACCGGGGAAGAGCTGAGTCAGCTCTTGCGCGCGCGGCGCGACAAGCTGCACGCACTCATCGAACGGGGCGTCGAACCGTTCGCGTATCGCTTCGATCGCACGCACACCACGGTGGCGGCGATCAGCGACTTCGAAGCGCGCGAGGAGTCGACGGCGGTCGAGGCGAGAGGCGACGTCGAGGGGCCTGCGGCGCGTATCGCCGGCCGGCTGACGTCGTGGCGGTCCCAGGGGAAGACGGCGTTCGCACACCTCGCCGACGGCGCCGGCCGCGTCCAGTTGTACTTCCGCCGAGACGTCGTCGGAGACGACGTGTTCGATCTGCTGCGCCAGCTCGTCGACATCGGTGACGTCGTCGGCCTGGACGGAACGATGTTCCGCACGCGCATGGGCGAGGTGACGCTGCGCGTGGAGCGCGTCGAACTGCTCGCCAAATCGCTGCGGCCGCTGCCGTTCGCGAAAGAGCAGACGGTCGACGGCGCGACGGTGCGCTACTCGGCGTTCAGCGACGACGAACAGCGGTACCGGCAACGCTATGCGGATCTCGCCGTGCATCCCGAGGTGCGTGCGTCGTTCGTCGGACGGGCGCGCATGGTGACGGCGATCCGCGCGTATCTCGACGGGCTCGACTACGTCGAGGTCGAGACGCCGGTGCTGCAGCCGCTCTACGGCGGCGCCGCGGCGCGGCCCTTCACGACGCATCACAATGCCCTCGACATGCCGCTCTTCCTGCGCATCGCGGACGAGCTGTATCTGAAGCGACTGATCGTCGGGGGCTTCGAGCGCGTGTACGAGATCGGGCACGACTTCCGGAACGAGGGGATCGATCGGACGCACAACCCCGAGTTCACGATGCTGGAGTTCTACGAGGCGTACGCCGATTACACCGTGATGATGGAGCGCGTCGAGCGGCTCATCGCGCGTGCGGCGGACGCGCTGCGTACGGTACCGACGCTGGTGGACCGCGTGCCGGCGCTGACACCGCCGTTTCCACGCATCGAGTGGGTGGGGTCGCTCAATCGCGCGTTCGGGAGCGACGTACTCGCACTCGACGACTCCGCCCTGCGGAACGCGGCCGCGCGAATCGGGGTTGAGAAGGTGGCGACGCTCAGCCGGCCGAAAGTGCTCGACGAGATGTTCCAGGCGCTCGTGGAGCGGACGATCGACACGCCGACCTTCGTCGTGGACTACCCGGTCGAGCTATCGCCGCTCGCGAAGCCGAAGCGCGGCGATCCGACGCTGACCGAGCGGTTCGAGCTGTTCGCGCGGGGGAGGGAGCTGGCGAACGCGTTCAGCGAGTTGAACGATCCGATCGACCAGCGTCGGCGGTTCGAGGCGCAGGCGCGGCTCAAGGCGGCGGGGGACGACGAGGCGGTCGACGTCGACGAGGACTATCTGCGGGCGATGGAGTACGGGATGCCGCCGACGGGCGGCGTCGGGATCGGCATCGATCGGCTGTTCATGTACCTGACGGACACGGCGCACATCCGCGACGCGATCCTCTTTCCGCTCATGCGACCGGAGTGACGTGGGCGTCGGCCTCTCGCCGTTAGGCACGCTGTCGTCGCGGGACCGAGCGCGCGAGCTGACGCGTCTCGAGCTCGCGATCGCGTGGCGCTACCTCCGCAGCCGGCGCGGGTCGAGGTTGCTGTCGCTCATCTCGTTCATCGCGATCGGCGGCGTCATCGTCGGAGTCAGCGCGCTCATTCTCATCATGGGCGTGATGAACGGGCTGCAGCGCGATCTGCGCGACAAGATCCTCGTCGGGAGTCCGGACGTGCGCGTCGTGACGTACGGCGACAACCTCGTCATCAACGATTGGCGGGCGGCTCTCGCGCGTGTCCGGCGGTTTCCCGGAGTGACGGCCGCTGCGCCGGTCGTGCTGACACAGGCCATCGTGCGCAAGGAGAACGGCCTGTTCACGACGGGCGCGCAGATCGTCGGGCTGGAGCCGCAGGGCCCGGGCGTCGTCGACGTGACGTCGATCCGACAGCACGCGGTACTCGGCGACTTCCGCTTCGCGACGTCGGACCGAACGCACCGCGGGGTCGTGCTCGGTAAACGCCTCGCGGAGCAGCTCGGCTCGTGGCCGGGTGAGAAGGTCACCTTCGTCACCTCCGCCGGCGGCACGCTGAATCCCATCACCGGGATGCCGACCCCCGTGTTCCGCACGTTCGAGGTGACGGGCATCGTGGAGACGGGCATGTACGAGTACGACAACACGTACGCCTACGTCGCGATGGACCACGCGCAGGAGCTCGCCGGGCTCGGTGGCGCCGTCAGCGCGCTCGAGCTCCGCACGCGCGATCGGTGGGACGCGGATCGTGTCGCGGCCGCGCTGAACGACTCGTTGGGCTTTCCCTACCTCGCGAAGGACTGGCAGGAGCAGAACAGCTCGCTCTTCCAGGCGCTGAAGCTCGAGAAGCTCGGGATGAGCGTCATCCTGCTGCTCGTGGTGCTCGTCGCGGCGTTCAACATCGTGAGCACGCTGACGATGGTGGTGACCGACAAGACGCGCGAGATCGGGATCCTGAAAGCGATGGGGATGCCGGCGCGGAGTGTCCGGCAGATCTTCCTGCTCCAAGGGCTCGTCATCGGCATCGTCGGCACACTCGGCGGCGTACTGATCGGGCTGGCCGCATCGCTGGCCCTGGGCAAGTACCGGCTCATCAAGCTCGACCCGTCGGTGTATTTCATCGATCATCTCCCGGTCGCGACGCAGGTGAGCGACGTCGCGCTGACGATCGCGCTCAGCGTCGGGATCGCCGCGCTCGCGACGCTGTACCCCGCGGTGCAGGCGGCGAAGCTGTATCCGATCGAGGCGATCCGACATGACTGACGCGCCCGTGCTCGAGGCGATCGACGTCGTCAAGGAGTTCCGGGGCGGCGACGGGTCGCTGCTGCGGGTGCTCGACGGCACGAACCTCAGCGTCGAACGTGGCGAGATGGTCGCCGTCGTCGGTGCCAGCGGTGCCGGGAAGAGCACGTTGCTGCATGTGCTGGGCGCGCTCGAGCAGCCGACGTCGGGCGACGTGCGACTCTCCGGCACATCGATCGCGGGGCGCCGAGACGACGAGCTGGCGGCGATCCGGAACCGCACGGTCGGCTTCGTGTTTCAGTTCCATCACCTGCTGCGCGAGTTCAGCGCCCTCGAGAACGTGGCGATCCCGCTACGCATCGCCGGCGTCGGTGCGAACGACGCGCGCGACCGCGCGGCGACGCGGCTGGCGCAGGTCGGGCTCGCGCCTCGCAGCGGTCATCGTCCGGGACAGCTGTCGGGCGGCGAGCAGCAGCGGGTCGCCGTCGCGCGCGCGCTCGCGGCGGAGCCGACGATCTTGCTCGCCGACGAGCCGTCGGGCAATCTGGATCATGCGAACGCCGAGCGGTTGCACGACTTGCTGGCACAGCTTGCTGGCGAGCTATCGCTCGGTGTCGTCGTCGTGACGCACAACCTGTCGCTCGCACGTCGGGCGGATCGCTCGCTCGTCCTCGAGGACGGGCATCTGAACGCGGCCGACGTGAGCGAGGTCCTGAATTGAGCTGCGGTGGGCGAGTCGAGGGAGGGGGAGGGTCGTCGAATGCTCTGTGAGAACTGTCGGGAGAACGACGCCGTCGTGTATCTGACGAAGATCCAGGACAACGTCGTCACGCAGCAGAACCTGTGTGAGAAATGCGCGGCCGAGAAGGGCGTGGAAACGCCGTCGGCGAAGAAGAATCCCGTCAGCGATTTCCTGCAGGCAGTGCAGCAGAAGACGCTCGTGACGGGCGACGACGCGACGTGCCACTTCTGTCAGTCGACGTCGCGCGATTTCCAGAAGACCGGGCGCCTGGGCTGCGCACGCTGCTACACGACCTTCGATCGGTCGCTGCGGGATCTTCTGCGGCGGCTGCACGGTAGCGCACGCCACACGGGACGGCGCTACGAGCCGCCAGCATCGGAGCTGATCGAGCGCGCCGGCTCGGTGGCGCAGCTGCGCGAGCGGCTCCGGCGCGCGATCGACACGGAACAGTTCGAGCTGGCCGCGGAGCTACGCGACCGGCTGCGCGTGGTGGACTCGTGAGAGAGCGCACTGCAGCACTGGACCTCTCGCTGTTACCGGACGGCGGCGTGGCGTGGCTCGATGCGTCGGGAGATCACTCCGACGTCGTGCTGTCCACGCGAATCCGCCTCGCGCGGAACATCGAGGGCTACGCGTTCACCCCCCGCGCCCGCGACGGCGAGCGGCTGCGCGTGCTCTCGCAGATCCGCGAGGCCGTGCCTCAGGTGTCGAGCCTGCTCGGGAGCGTGCTCGTGCGCGTGGACGAGCTCACGACGGTCGACCGCCAGTTGCTTCACGAACGGCACCTCGTCAGCAAGGAGCTGGCGGGGCTCGAGGGCGCGCACGACGTGCGGACCGGCGCGGCGTTGCTCGTCGCCGAGCGCGTCAGCGTGATGGTGAACGAGGAAGACCATCTGCGCTTGCAGGCGCTGCGCTCCGGGCTCGCCGTGCACGAGGCGTACAAGGCGGCGTCGCAGCTCGACACCGAGCTGGGCGCACGGGTGCCGTACGCGTTTCACAGCGAGTTCGGCTTTCTCACCGCGTGTCCGACGAACACCGGCACGGGGATGCGGGCGAGCGTCCTCATTCACCTGCCGGGGCTCGTGCTCACGAAGGAAATCTCGAAGGTGCTCGCCGGGCTGCAGCAGATGGGGCTGACCTATCGCGGCTTGTACGGCGAGGGGTCCGAGGTGGTCGGCAACTTCTTCCAGATCTCGAACCAGACGACGCTCGGTCGTCCGGAGGAGGAGCTGATCGACGACCTCACCAAGGTGGTCCAGAAAGTGATAGAGCGGGAGGAAGAGGCGCGGCGCGTCCTGTTACGCGACGCGGGCTATATTATCGAAGACAAGTTGTGGCGGGCCTACGGAACGCTGCGGTTCGCCCGGTCGCTCGGCCTCGAAGAGGCGATGAACCTTCTGAGCGGTGTGCGGCTCGCGGCCGGGCTGAAACTGATCAGTGGGCTCCGTGTATACACTCTCAACAAGCTCCTGATCTTCTGTCAGTCGGCGCACCTCGCACATGCGGAGGGGCACGCGCTCTCTGAGGCAGAGGCCTCTCAGGCCCGTGCTCGGTACGTGCGAGACGCGTTGGCGAGCGAAACGGGCGCGTAGGGCCGCGTCAGGCCCGACCACGAGGGACACATGAACGGCTACAACTTCACCGAACGGGTGAGGAAAGTCCTCGCGATGGCTCGCGAGGAAGCCGCGCGGCTCCACCACGAGTACGTGGGCACGGAGCACATTCTGCTCGGCCTCATCCGTGAGGGTGAGGGCGTGGCGGCCGCGGTGCTGCAGAATCTCTCTGTCGACCTCGAGGAGATTCAGCAAAAGATCGAAGAGACGGTGAAGAAGGGGAAAGCGGCGCAGACGACCGGTCCCGATCTTCCCTATACCTCGCGTGCGAAGAAGGTCCTCGAGTTGGCGATGGCCGAGGCTCGCGAGCTGAACCACAGCTATGTCGGGACCGAGCACCTGTTGCTCGGACTCCTGCGCGAGGAGAAGGGGATCGCCGCGCAGGTGCTGACCGACACGGGCGTGAACCTCGAGGCGGCGCGTGCGGAGACGCTGCGCCTGCTCGGGAACGAGGCGCCCCAGGCACAGGCCGGCGGCGCGGCGGACAAGGGCGGCTCGACGCCGCAGACGCCGCCGTCGAAGGGGGAGAAGAAGTCGAAGACCCCCGCGCTCGACCACTTCTGCCGCGACCTCACGTCACTCGCCGCCGAAGGGCAGCTCGATCCGACGATCGGGCGGGCGAAGGAGATCGAGCGCGTCATGGAGGTGCTGACGCGGCGCAAGAAGAACAATCCGGTGCTCATCGGCGAGCCCGGCGTCGGCAAGACGGCGATCGTCGAGGGACTCGCGCAGCTCATCGCGAACGGCGAGTGCCCGGATTCGCTGCGCGACCACCGCGTGCTGTCGCTCGACATGGCAGCGGTCATCGCGGGGACCAAGTACCGCGGGCAGTTCGAAGAGCGGCTCAAGGCCGTGATGAACGAGATCGCGCAGAACAAGCAGATCATCCTCTTCATCGACGAACTGCACACGCTCGTGGGCGCGGGCGCCGCGGAGGGAGCGATCGACGCGAGCAACATGCTGAAGCCGGCGCTCGCGCGCGGGGAGCTGCAGTGTGTCGGTGCGTCGACCTTGAACGAGTACCGCAAGTACATCGAGAAGGACGGGGCACTCGAGCGGCGCTTTCAGACGGTCATCGTCGACCCGCCGTCGGTCGACGAGACGGTCGAGATTCTCAAAGGGCTGCGGAAGAAGTACGAGGATCATCACCGCGTGACGATCCCCGACTCGACCCTCTGGTCGGCGGCGAAGCTCTCGGAGCGCTACATCACCGACCGCTTCCTTCCGGACAAGGCGATCGACGTCATCGACGAGGCCGGCGCACGCTCCCGGCTCGCGTCGCAGGCGCCGCCGCCGGAAGTCGCAGCGCTGAAGGAGGGACTGGACGCCGTGAACGCGGAGAAGGAAGCCGCGGTGCGCGACCAGAACTTCGAGAAGGCGGCGTCGTTGCGCGACAAGGAGCGCGAGCTGCAGGGCGAGATCCGCAAGAAGCAGGAGGAGTGGGAGCAGCGCCGCCAGTCGCACCGCCCCGTGTTGGGCGAGGACGAGATCGCGTTCATCGTGTCGCGCTGGACAGGCGTGCCCGTGACGCGCCTGCAGGAGGCCGAGACGGCGCGGCTGCTCAGCATGGAAGAGGAGCTGCACAAGACCGTCGTGGGGCAGGACGAGGCGATCAAGGCGCTCAGCCGGTCGATTCGCCGGAGCCGCGCGGGGCTGAAGGATCCGAAGCGGCCGATCGGGACGTTCATCTTCTCCGGACCGACGGGCGTCGGGAAGACCGAGCTGGCGCGCGCGCTCGCGAAGTTCCTGTTCGCCGACGAGAGTGCGCTGATCCGGGTCGACATGAGTGAGTACATGGAGAAGTTCTCCGTGTCCCGGCTCATCGGCGCGCCGCCGGGCTATGTCGGCTACGAAGACTCCGGAACGCTCACGAAGGCGGTGCGGCGCAAGCCGTACAGCGTCGTGCTGCTCGACGAGATCGAGAAGGCGCACCCGGACGTGTTCAACATCCTGCTCCAGGTCCTCGACGAAGGGCACCTGACCGACAACTACGGGCGCATGATCGACTTCAAGAACACCGTCGTCATCATGACCTCCAACGTGGGCGCGAAGGACATCACGAAGAACCGCGCGCTCGGCTTCACGGCGAGCACGTCGCAGGCGAACTTCGACCGGATGCAGGAGAAGGTGAAGGAAGAGATGGGACGGGTCTTCAATCCCGAATTCCTGAACCGCCTCGACGACGTGATCGTGTTCCACTCGCTGTCGAAGGAGCAGATCGGATCCATCGTCGGCATCCTGCTTCGCGACGTACAGAAGCGGCTCGGCGAGGAAGAGATCTCGCTCCGACTCACGGACGCAGCGAGCGAGTTCCTGGTGACGAAGGGGTATGACGAGGCGTACGGCGCCCGTCCGCTGAAGCGGTCGATCCAGCGCTACATCGAGGATCCGCTCTCCGAGAAGATCTTGCTCGGTGAGTTCTCGAAGGGTGACGAGATCGAGGTCGACCTCGCGCCGGAGAAGGACAGGCTCGAATTCCGCGTCGCGGCGAACACGACGAAAGCCTCGTAGCGCGACTCGGCTCTCCGAAAAAATCGGCGCCGGACGGGCAACCGTCCGGCGCCGATTTTCTGTCCCACGAAGTGATGCCGCCGGGCCTGAAAACGAGGAGGGCCGCAGCGCGAAAGTCGTTCGCGCGTGTGGACCTACGGGGTTCGGGGCCGTGTATATTCCGCCCATGCGAATCCCGTCTTTCAGGATTCCGGCCGCTGCTGTGGCCGGCGTCGTAGTGTCGGCTGTCGTGGCCCGAAGTGCGTGGGCGCAGCAGCCGACGCGTCCGGCCGGAAGCGATGCGGCCGGCATCTGCGCGCGCCCTGATTCCATCACCGTCCGCGGCGTGTCGCGCGTTGCCGAATCCGCAGCGCTCGGCGACGTCGGGTTGGCGCCGGGGACGGAGCTCAGCGCGCCGCAGTTGCAAGGGGCGATCCGGCGGTTGTACGCGACCGGGCAGTACGAGGACGTGCGCGTGACGTGCGAGCCGAGTGGGACGGCGGCGCGCATCGTGTTCACGGTGCGTGAGCGTCCGCTGCTGGCGGAAGTCACCGTCACGGGGCCGAAGCTGCTCTCGTCGGGCAGCGTGCGCGACAAGATCGAGTTGCTGGTCGGGCAGCCGGTCGATCCGGCGAAGGTCGCACGCGCCGTGGAGCGTGTGGACAGCGCGTATCAGGCGAAGGGCTATTACCTCGCGCGCATCAAGCCGGAGACGACGACGGTGGCGGAAGGGCGGGTGCGCCTCCAATTCCGCATCGACGAGGGGCGCCGGCTCGCAATCTCGGGGATTCGCGTGAACGGCAACCAGCGGCTCTCGGACGAAGAAGTCGTCGGCGCGATGACGACCAAGCCCGAGGGCTTCTGGTGGTGGCGCAAGGGCGCGTTCGACGAGGAGAAGTTCGCGGGCGACCTGAGCGAGAAGATCCCCGCCCTCTACGCGCAGCGCGGCTTCATCGATTTCCAGGTGGTGAAGGACACGCTCATCGTCGACCGCGAACGGGGAAAAGCGTTCATCGATCTGACGGTGAGCGAGGGTCCGCAGTACCGACTCGGCACGTTCGAGATCGTCGACAACCATCGGTTCAACACCGAGGAGCTGGCGCGGTACTACCCGTTCACCGGCGAGGGGCCGACCCTCACGCAACGCGCCCTCGGCATCGTTCGCGGGAGCAAGACCGAGAAGGGTGTGTTCGACCAGTCGCAGTGGCAGAGCGCGACCGAGAAGGTGCAGGGGGTGTACGGCAACCAGGGGTACATCTACGCCCGCGTCGAACCGGTCGTGCAGCGTGCGGTCAACAGCGATTCGCAGCCGGTCGTGAACCTGCGCTGGCAGATCGACGAGCGCACGCCGGCCATCATCCGCCGCATCGACATCGCGGGAAACGACTACACGTCGGAGGAGTGCATCCGGCGGCAGATCGTCATCGCGCCCGGGGGGGTGTACAACCGCGACGGCCTGCTGCGGAGTTGGCAGAGCATCGGGAACCTCGGATTCTTCGAGTCGCCGCTCCCGTTTCCGGAGCAGCAGACAGCGAATGACAACGGCGATCTCGACATCACGTTCCGCGTGAAGGAGAAGCGGACGGGCTCTGTGAATTTCGGCGCGTCCATGGGCGGGACGGGCGTCGGTGTCGGCGGCTTCATCGGGCTCGACCAGCCGAACCTGTTCGGACTCTGCAAGCGCGGCTCGCTTAACTGGAACTTCGGGCGGTTCGTCAACGACTTCAACCTGACGTACTCGGACCCGGCGGTGCGCAAGTCGCGTGTTTCGGGCTCGGTGTCGGCGTACCGCAGCCAGAGTCGGTACAACATTTCTGGCTTCGGCCAGAACACGCGCACGGGCATCAACACGCGCGTCGGTCTGCCGGTGCCTGGGTTCTATTACTCGACGTTGGGCGTCAGCTACGGCGTCGAGGCGACGACCTTCCGCGACGTGCAGAGCGGCGTGTTCATCGGCCAGTGTACGGCGAACTGTCTACGATCGAGCCTCGGCGTCGACTTCACGCACGACACGCGGGTCGACATGCCGTTCGCGAGTGAAGGCGGTCTGCAGTCGATCCAGGCAGACTTCATCGGCGGGCCGTTGGGCGGCACGGTGTCGTACCAGCGGTACACCGGCGACTTCCGCGCGTACACGCCGATCTTCCAGTTCGGGGGCGGCCAACCCGGAGCGCAGGCCAAGAAGATCCTCATCGGACTCAGTGCCAAGGGCGGCGCGGTGTTCGGCGACCCCGGCCCGTTCTTCCAGTACCAGTCGTTCGCGCTCGGCGGCGTGCAGTTCGGGCAGCAGCTGCGCGGGTATCCCGAGTTCTCGATCACGCCGCGCGGCTTCGACCCGACGTCGGACAACTTCAACGCGGGCTCGGGACGACAGGCGTTCGGCAACGCCTACTTCACGTTCACGGCCGAGGTCGGGCTGCGGCTCAACTCGCAGCTCTACATCGACGCGTTCTACGACGCCGGCAACAATTTCGACCGGCCTCGCGAGTTCAACCCGACGCGTCTCTTTCGCGGCGCGGGGATCGGCGGCAACATCGTGACCCCGCTCGGACCGCTCGGCCTCGACTGGGCGTACGGCTTCGACCGCACGTCGTTCGATCCAATCACGGGTAAACTTCGCCCGGATCCGAAGTGGCAGCTCCACTTCAGACTTGGTCAGTTGTTCTGACGGGGTCGCTGACCGCTCCCACCTCTTCCCGTCCCGCAGGAGTTCTTTCGCAATGCGTTTTCCCATTCGTGCGGCGCACGCCGCGCTCGCGGCCGCGCTGGTCGTCGCGGCCCCGATCGCCGCGCGTGCGCAGGCGCCGAAGCTCGCATACGTTGACGTTTCGATACTGATGGAGCAGGTCCCCGGCCGCGCGGACGCGATGAAGCAGTTCGAGACGGAGGCGACCGCCATCCGCGCCGAGGAGCAGCGCATGAGCGACTCGCTCGAGGCGATGGTCGGCGCGTACCAGAAGGCGCAGGCGACGATGACGGCGGCGACGAAGGCCTCGCGGGAGAAGGAGCTCCAAGCCAGGCAGCAGGAGTATCAGCAGCGTGCGGCGGCGCTCGAACAGCGCGGCCAGGCGCGTCAGCAGGAGCTGTCGGGGCAGTTCGAGACGCTCGTGCGCGACGCGATCAACGACGTACGCACGGCCGACGGCTACGCCATGGTCTTCGCCGGCGGGCCGAGCTCGGCGATGCTCGCGGCGGACAAGTCGCTCGACATCACCGACAAGGTGCTCGCACGGATGCGGACGATCGCGGCGACGCGACCCGCCGCGTCGCCGACCCGGCCAGGCACGGTCGCGCCGTCGACGGGCGCCCCAGTGGCCGCTCCCTCTGGCGTGACGCGTCCGAAGGTGCCGAGCAATCCGTAGGACGCGTGTCGGTCGGCGCGAGCGCGATGGCTGACGGCGCGCAGGCGAGTCGTGACGGCGGTGGGGGCTCGGCGGCCCTCACCGCCGCCGACGTTGCGAGCCTCGTGCGAGGCGAGATCGCGCGAGGTGATCCGGCGCGCGTCGCCGCACGGGTGGCCCCTCTCGATCGCGCGGCGTCGGACGAGGTCTCGTTCTACGCGAACGCGAAGTACGCCGAGGCGTTCGCAGCGACCCGCGCCGGGATCGTGCTCGTCGCGCCAGCGCTCGCGGACGCCGACGGTGCGAACGGCGCGACGCGCGTCGTCGTCGACAAGCCGCACGAAGCGCTGCTCGCGCTGCTCCCGGCGCTGTACCGTCCGCCCACCCACGTGCCCGGTGTACACCCCACCGCGCACCTCGGCCGCGGCGTGCGACTCGGTGACGACGTCATGATCGGAGCGGGTGTGGTCATCGGCGACGGCGCGACGGTTGGCAGTCGGGTACGGCTCGACGCGAATGTGGTCCTCGGCGAGGACGTCGTGATCGGGGACGACACGCGGGTGTTCGCGAACGCGACCCTCTACGCTGGCGTCCGGGTGGGCGCGCGGGTCGCCATCCACAGCGGCGCGCGGCTCGGCAGCGATGGATTCGGCTACGTGTTCGGCGAGGGGCGGCACCGCAAGATTCCGCACGTCGGCCGGTGCGTCGTCGAAGACGACGTCGAGATCGGCGCCAACACGACGATCGATCGCGGGAGCATCGATGATACGGTCATCGGTGCGGGGACGAAGATCGACAACCTCGTACACGTCGGACACAACGTTCGCATCGGCCGACTCTGCCTCGTCATGGCGCAGGTCGGCATCTCGGGCTCCGCCGTCGTCGAGGACGGCGCGATCCTGGCCGGCCAGGTGGGCGTCGGCGGGCACCTCACGATCGGGCGCGGAGCGCGGATCGGCGGGCAGGCGGGCGTGTTCGGAGACGTGCCAGCCGGGGCGACGTACAGCGGGTACCCGGCGCGGCCGCACAAGGAGTCGTTGCGGGCGATCGCGGCGTCGCAGCGCATCGCGGGAATGATGTCGCGCCTGGAGCGCCTGCTGGCGCGGAGCGAGCGCGAGGACGCGACGTCGTGAGTTCGCCGAGGCGGCAGACGATCCTCCAGTCGGCGACGCTCTCCGGCGTGGGGCTGCACCTCGGCGAGGCGTGCGAGCTGACGTTCCGACCGGCCGAGCCAGGCCGGGGGATCGTCTTCCGGCGGACCGACCGCGACGGAGCGCCGGAAGTGCCAGCGAGTATCGACGTCGCGGTCGAGGCGGAGCGGCGCACGCAGCTGGGCGTCGGCGACGAGGCGCTGCACACCGTGGAGCACGTGCTCGCCGCCGTCGCCGGGCTCGGCGTCGATGACGTCGTCATCGAGATGAACGCGGCCGAGCCGCCCATCCTGGACGGAAGCGCCGCACCATTCGTGGCCGCGCTGCGCGGCGCGGGCCTCGTCGAGCACGGCGCCGCCGCCGACCTCCTGGAATTGAGCGAACCGGTGCGTGTCATCGACGGCGAGAGCGTGTACGAGGCGTTTCCATCCGACCGGCTCGAACTCGAGGTCGCGATCGAGTTTCCGCACCCGTTGATCGGGCGGCAGCGCGCGCGCTACGTTGTCACGCCGACGACGTTCGAGCGCGAACTCGCGCGCGCGCGGACGTTCGGATTCATGCGCGAGGTCGACACGCTGCGAGAGAAGGGCCTCATTCGCGGCGCGTCGCTCGACAACACCGTGGTGCTCGACGAGCGGTCGGTGCTCTCCGACCCGCTACGCTGGCCCGACGAGTTCGTGCGGCACAAAGCGCTCGACTGCGTGGGCGATCTGGCGCTCGCCGGCCGGCGGGTGCGTGCGCGCATCGTCGCCTACAAACCCAGTCACCGCGGCACCGTGACCCTCGTGCGCGAGCTCGTGCGCCGCGCGGTGCCGAACACCTTCGCTTCTCCGACTTCTCCAGCGCCGATTCGCATGTCCACCGTCGAGAGCCGTCCTGAATCGAGCACGACGACCGCGCCGACCCCTGCGGCCGCGCCGGGCGTCCGCACGATGCTCGGGATCGAGGAGATCATGAAGGTGCTGCCGCACCGCTACCCGTTCCTGCTCGTCGACCGGATCGTCGAGCTCGATCCGCGGGCGCGCGTCGTCGGCATCAAGAACGTGACGATCAACGAGCCGTTCTTCCAGGGGCATTTCCCGGGGCACCCGATCATGCCGGGTGTCCTCATCGTCGAGGCGATGGCGCAGACCGGGGGGATGCTGCTGCTCGGCTCGTTCCCCGATCCTGCGGCGAAGGTCGTGTATTTCATGTCGCTCGACAACGTGAAGTTCCGCAAGCCGGTGAAGCCGGGCGACCAACTGCGTTTCGAACTCGACCTCACCCAGATCCGCGGCGCCGTCTGTCGCATGCACGGCGTCGCGAAAGTTGACGGCGAGATCGTGTGCGAGGCGGACATGGCGGCCATGGTCCGCGACCGATGACTGCGGCGCCGGCGAGCCTCGAGGTCAGCGTGCGCATTCATCCGACGGCGATCGTCCATCCGGACACGGTGTTGGGCGACGGCGTCGTGATCGGGGCGTACGCGATCGTCGGCGAGAATTGCACCGTCGGGGACGGGTGCGTGCTCGCGCCGCGCGCCGTGCTCGAGCGGAACGTGCGACTCGGGCGGCAGGTGAAAGTGGGGGTGGGGTCCGTGCTGGGCGGCGACCCACAGGACCTCAAGTTCCGCGGGGAAGAGACGTGGGTCGAGATCGGCGACCGCACCGTCGTCCGGGAGTACGCGACGATCAACCGGGGCACCACGCAGTCGTACAAGACGACGGTCGGAAGCGACTGCCTCGTCATGTCGTACGTGCACCTCGGCCACGACTGCCACGTCGGCGACAGCGTGATCATCTCGAACGCGTCGCAGTTCGCTGGACACGTGATCGTCGAGGACCGTGCGATAGTGTCGGGGTTGTGCGCCTTTCACCAGTTCGTGCGCGTCGGACGGTACGCATTCATCGGCGGCATGTCGCGCGTTGCGAAGGACGTCCCGCCATTCGTGAGGGCGAGCGGCAATCCGGTCAAGCTCTACGGGCTGAACAGCGTGGGCCTGCAGCGGGCGCAGTTCGACGCCGAGACGGTGGCGGCCGTGAAACGGGCGTACCGCGCGCTGTTTCGCTCCGACCTCGGGTTGACGGCGGCACTCGAACAGGCGCGCGGCGACTTCAGCGACGCCGTGCCCGAGGTGCGGCAATTTCTCGACTTCGTCGAGGTGAGCGTCCGCGAGGGCCGCGGGGTCGGGTTCTGAGCGCGGACCGCTCGGGACCCGCGTCGCCGATCCGCGTCGGCGTCGTCGGCGCGGGGGGGCTGGGCATCCATCACGTGCGCATCCTCCGCGACATGCCGAACGTCTCGTTCGCGGGGTTCTACGAGCGTGACCCGGCGAGGCGTGCGTTCGTCGCCGCGGAACTCGGCGTGCGCGGATGGGCGTCGTACGAGGCGCTCCTCGACGCAGCGGACGCGCTCACGATCGTCGTGCCCACACCGGCGCACTTCGACGTCGCGCGGATCGCGCTGGACCTCGGCAAGCACTTGCTGATCGAGAAACCGATCGCGACGACGCTCGCCGAGGCTGACGAGCTGTGCGTGCTGGCCGACCGCGCCGGCGTCGTCGTACAGACAGGTCACGTGGAGCGGTTCAACCGGGCCATACGGGCGGCGCTCCCGTTCGTCGACACGCCGCGCTTCATCGAGAGCGACCGGCTGGCGCCGTTCAGCCCGCGCGGCGCCGACGTCGCAGTCGTGCTCGATCTCATGATTCACGACATCGACCTGGTGCGCACGCTCGTCGGCGCGCACGTCGACGAGGTCCGCGCGGTCGGCGTTCCCCTGCTCACCCCGACGGTCGACATCGCGAACGCGCGGCTCGTCTTCTCCTCCGGCGCCGTGGCGAACATCACGGCGAGCCGCGTGTCGCGCGAGCGCGTGCGGAAGCTTCGCATCTTCCAGCAGAGTGGGTACCTCTCGCTCGATCTCGCGGCGGGGAACGGCGAGTTCTACCGTCTGCGACGCGACGTGGACATCGGCGCGCTCGCCGCGATGTACGCGGGTGCCGGTGCAGCGGCCGCAGGCGGGATGTCGAACGCCGCGGCGGCGGGCGCGTTCCCGCTCGATCTCGCGGCGTTCGTCGAGCGCATCCCGGTCGAAGCGCCCGAGGGCGAGCCGCTCCGTCTCGAGTTCGAGAGCTTCCTCGCAGCGATCCGTGGCGAGCAGCCGGTGGCCGTGAGCGCCGAGGACGGGCGCGACGCGCTGGACGTCGCGCTGCGGATCGTGCGCGAGATCGAACGGACGCTGCCGTCGTTGCGGGGGCACGAGACGCGCGTCTCGGCCGTGCCCGCGACGGGCCCCGCGACGTCCTGAGCGTCGACCGGCGCCCGATGCGCGAGGTGCTGTTCGTCGCCGGCGAGGCGTCCGGCGATCTCCACGCGGCCGGCGTCGCGCGGGAGTTGAAGCGACTGCGGCCGGACGTGCGACTCACCGGCGTCGGTGGCCGGCACCTCGCGTCCGCAGGGGTCGAGCTGCTCGAGGACGTCGAGCGGATGGCCGTGATGGGATTCGTCGAGGTGCTCAAGCACGTGCCGGCGCACTACGCGCTCCTGCGAACGCTGCGCGCTCGGCTCCGCAGCGGGCATGTCGGGCTGCTCGTGCTCGTCGACTATCCCGGCTTCAACATGCGCGTCGCCGCCGAGGCCGAGCGCGCCGGAGTGCCGGTGCTCTACTTCATCACGCCGCAGGTCTGGGCGTGGCGCAAGACCCGGCTGCGGACGATGGCGCGCGTCATCACGCGGGCCGCGGTCATCCTGCCCTTCGAGGAGAAGCTGCTTCGCGATCACGGAATCGACGCGACCTTCGTCGGCCATCCGATGCTCGATCGCGCGCAGCACCTGCCGGAGTGCCCCGAGGCGCGTGCCGCGTTAGGCATCTCGGCGGATGGGCCAGTGCTGGCGCTCTTTCCCGGGAGTCGGCGGCAGGAGATCGAGCGTCACCTGGACGTGTTCGTGGAGACGGCCCAGCGGCTGCAGGCCGAGGTGAGAGGGCTCGAGGTGGTGGTCAGCGTCGCGCCGACGGTCAGCATCGACCCCGCGCGCTGTCCATTCCGACTCGTCGACTCCGGCTCCCTCCTGCTGCTGCGCGCGTCGACCGCCGCGCTGTGCAAGAGCGGCACGACGACGCTCGAGGCCGCGGTGGCCGGGTGCCCGCTGATCGTCGCGTATCGCACGAGTCGGTGGACGTACGAGGTCGCGCGACGCGTCGTCGAGATTCCGCGCATCGGACTCGTGAATGTGGTCGCCGGCCGCGAGGTGGCGCGCGAGTTCGTGCAGGACGCGGCGCGGCCGGATGCCATGGCCGCCGCGCTCGCGCCGCTGCTTCGCAACGCCGGCGATCGGCAGCGCATGCGCGAGCAGCTCGCCCGCGTGCGCTCGCTGTTGGGCAGGCCCGGCGCGGCCGAGCGGGTTGCGGCGATGGCCAGTGAGATGATCGTGTGACCCCGGGCGCGGCAGGCGGCCGGACGCTCGATCGTGCGCGAGAGCGGGCGCGAGACCGCGCGGATCGCCGGCTCCGTCTCTGGGTCGCGCTCGGCGTGCCGCTCGTGCGGCTGCTCGCGAAGACGTGGCGGGTACGCGAGGTCGGGCGCGACGGGTGGAACCGGCGCCGCGCGCTTCACGAGCCGACGATCATCGCGCTGTGGCACGGGCAGTTGCTCGCCCTGACGCCGCATCACGCTGGTCAGCAGGTGTCGGTGCTCATCAGCGAGCACCGCGATGGCGAGATCGTCGCGCGCGTCGTGACGGCGTTCGGCTATCGCACGGTGCGCGGAAGCACGTCGCGCGGCGGCGGCAGGGCGTTGCTCGAGCTCGTGGCCCTGCTGCGCCGTGGGGGCGAGGTCGCCGTCACCCCGGACGGGCCGCGCGGGCCGCGCCACGCCTTCGCACCGGGCGTGCTCATCGCGGCGCAGCGCAGCGGCGTCCCGATCGTCGGCGTGGTCGCGCACGTCAGTCGCGCGTGGCGACTCGCGAGCTGGGATCGATTCGAGATTCCGAAGCCGTTCGCGCGGATCACGATCGCGTACGGCGAGCCGATGACCGTGGATGCCGCGACGCCGCGTGAGGCATCAGCGCAGAGCCGCGCGTTCCAGGCGATGATGGCTCGGCTGGCCGAACGCGCCGCCGGTGCGTGACGGTGCCTAACGCGGCGGAGGTCGCGGAGCGGATCTGGTTCGGACGCGGCGCGGCATCGGCGGCCATGCGCGCAGTGCTGCGTCCGGCGTCGTTCTCGTTCGGCGCCGTCGTGCGTGCGCGGAACCTGCTCTACGATCGCGGCATCGTGCGCGCCGAGTCGTTAGGCATCCCGTCGATCTCCGTCGGGAACCTGACGGTGGGCGGCACCGGGAAGACGCCCGTCTCGGCGTGGATCGCGTCGCGGCTCGCAGAGGCCGGCGCGACCCCGGCGATAGCGCTGCGCGGGTACGGCGGCGACGAGCCACTGGTGCACGCGCTGCTGAATCCGACGATCCCGGTGGTGGCGAACGCAGACCGGCGGATCGCGGCGCGCGACGCGGCGGGGCGCGGCGCAGACGTGCTCGTGCTCGACGACGCGTTCCAGCACAGGCGCGTACGGCGCGACGTCGACCTCGTGCTCGTCAGCGCCGAGCAGTGCGAGACGCGTGAGCGGCTGCTGCCCGCGGGCCCGTATCGTGAGCGGGCCGCGGCGCTCGGCCGCGCGACCGCGGTCGTGGTCACCCGAAAGACTGCCTCGGACGCTGCGGTGCGGCGTGCGGTCGAGTGGGTCGTCGGTCGTGGCGGCGTCGCCCGGCCGGACGTCGCGACGATCGCGCTCACGCTGGACGCGCTGACGGCGTGGACGGGCAACGACCACGAGCGTGCGAGCGCGGCGCGCGAGTCGCCGGTTCACGCGTCGGTCACAGACTTGAACGGCCGACGCGTGCTCGCGATCGCCGCGATCGGCGCGCCGCACGCGTTCTTCGCGCAGCTCGCGTCACATGGCGCGCAGGTCGACGGCGTGCACTTCGCCGATCACCACGCGTTCTCGCCGCGCGATGTCGTCGAGCTCGCGCGTCGCGCCGACGGTGCCGACCGCGTGGTGTGCACGCTCAAGGATGCCGTGAAGCTCGGCCCACGGTGGCCTCGCCTTGCGCCGACCCTTTGGTATGTTTCTCAGCGCCTTACCGTCGAGGACGGGCATGCGTTGCTCGACACGCTCTTCGCGCGGCTGCTCGATCTGCGCGCGCGCTAGACACCGACCCTCAGCCCGGCGCCAGCCGGACGTACCCCTATGGGCACTGATCTTCGTCTTCCGACCGCGAACATCGTCCGCCCCGATAAAGACCGCTTCCTGAACGAGGAGAATCCCTTCGAGGCGATGATGTCGCGCTTCGATCGCGCGGCCACCCTCCTCGACCTCGATCCCGGGATCTACCAGGTCCTGCGCCACGCCGAGAAGCAGATCACGATCAGCATTCCGGTCGCGATGGACTCGGGCGAGGTGAAGGTGTTCACCGGGTACCGCGTGCTCTACAACACGTCCCGCGGCCCCGCGAAGGGTGGTATCCGCTTCGACCTGGCGGTCACGCTCGACGAGGTCACGGCGCTCGCCGCCTGGATGACGTGGAAGTGCGCCGTCGTGAACCTGCCGTTCGGCGGCTCGAAAGGCGGCGTCGTCTGCGACCCGATCCAGATGAGTGTCGGCGAACTGGAGCGCCTCACGCGCCGCTACACGGCAGGCATCATCTCGACGCTCGGCCCCGACTCGGACGTGCCGGCGCCCGACGTGAACACGAACGAGCGCGTGATGGCGTGGGTCATGGATACCTATTCCATGCACATGCGCCACACGGTCACGTCGGTCGTCACCGGCAAGCCGGTGGAGATGGGCGGTTCGTTAGGCAGGCGCGAGGCGACGGGGCGCGGGTGCATGATCGTCACCATGCAGGCCCTCGAGCACCTCGGCATGGCGGTGAGTGGGACGACGGTCGCGGTGCAGGGGTTCGGAAACGTCGGATCGGTCGCTGCGCAACTGCTTCGTCGCGCGGGGTGCAAGATCGTCGCGATCAGCGACCGCACGGGCGGGGTGCACAACCCGAACGGCATCGACATCGATGCGGCGATCGCGCACGTGCAGACGCACCGCACGCTCGACGGATTCGCGGGCGGCGGCGCGATCACGAACGATGAGCTTCTCACGCTCGACGTCGACGTCCTGCTGCCCGCCGCGCTCGAGAACGTCATCACGAGCAAGAACGCCTCGAAGATCCGCGCGAAGATCATCTGCGAGGGGGCGAACGGCCCGACGACGGCCGGTGCCGACGCGATCCTGGACGAGAAAGGGATCTTCGTCATCCCCGACATCCTCGCGAACGCCGGCGGCGTCACGGTCTCCTACTTCGAGTGGGTGCAGGACCGCGGTGGCTACTTCTGGTCCGAGTCGACCGTCAACGAGCGCCTCGAAGACATCATGGTGCGCAGCTTTCAGGACGTGCTGAAGCTGTCCACGCAGCACCGGGTGAACATGCGCACCGCCGCCTACATGCTCGCGATCAGCCGCGTCGCGACGGTCCACCGCCTCCGCGGCATCTACGCCTGAGGGCGGTCGGCTCCGGGGCGCGCCGCCGACGCGGTCGTGCAGATCGTCGTCGCCGTGGTCGGCCGCGCGCAGGGCAGCATCGCCGAGAGCGTTCACGATTTCGAGATGCGGGCGGCGCGCTACTGGCCGCTCCACGTCAGAGAAGTGCGATCCGAACCGGCGCGGAGCACGCTGCCCGAACACGTGAAGGCGCGCGAGGCTGAACGGCTCGCCGACGCGCTGCCGTCGACAGCGGTCATCGTGGCGTGCGACGAGCGCGGCGCCGGCTGGACCTCGGACGCGTTCGCGCGATGGCTCCAATCGCAGCGGGAGAGCGCACGCGACGTCGCCTTCGTCATCGGGGGCGCGTTCGGGCTCGACGCCTCGCTCGTCGCCCGTGCCACGGTTCGCCTATCCCTCGCACCGTGGACGCTGCCCCACGATCTCGCCCGCCTCGTGCTCGCCGAGCAGCTGTATCGGGCGGGGACGATCGTGCGCGGCGAGCCGTATCACAAGGTGTGAACCGTCGCGCCCGACCGTACCTTTCTCGCGTTCCACCGCCCACCGTTCACCCGATCGTCTTAACAGCAATGTCCGACGCCGTGACGCCCTCCGCTGCGCCCGAAGTGCGCACCGAACCGCTCGGCGGGTCGGCGCTGTCTCGCGCGTTGCAAGCCGGAACGGCGCCGCACGAGTGGATGGAGGCGTCGCCGGCGTCACGTGAGGCGTGGCGCTCTCGCGCCGAGTCCGTGCGAACGGCCTACGCCGCCGGCGCGTGGCTCCAGCTGCTCGAGCCGGCGTTCGCGGCGAGCGGACGCGCCGCCGAACGTCTCGAGCGCGTCTCCCGCGGCGCCGGGGTGGTCGTGACGACAGGTCAGCAGCCCGGCTTGTTCGGGGGGCCGCTCTACACGCTGTCGAAGGCGATCAGCGCGCTCGCGCTCGCGGACGAGTTGGAGGACGCGACCGGCATCCCGGCGGCGCCCGTGTTCTGGGCGGCGACCGACGACGCCGACTTCGCCGAGGCGAGCTACACGATCGTCTCGGGGACGCACGGCGCGACCACGCTGCGGGCGCGCGCGACGGCGCTCGACGGCACGCCGATGTCGTCCGTTCCCCTCGGCGATGACGTGGCGGCCCTGGTCGACGCGCTGCGTGCAGTGAGCGGGTCGGCGCCTAACGATTCCGTGCTCGCGGCGCTCGCGAGGGCGTACGAACCGGGGGGTACGGTGGGCGGCGCGTACGTCGCGCTGATGCGCGCCGTGCTCGAACCCCTCGGCGTCGCCGTGCTCGACGCGTCGCATCCCGCGACGCGCGAGGCCGGCTTCCACACCCTGCGGCGCGCGCTACTCCAATCCTCGGACGTCGAGCGGGCACTGAACGAGCGCACCGACGCCATCCGCGCGGCCGGGTTCACGCCGCAGGTGGAACAGGTACCAGGACTCTCGCTCGTCTTTCGGTACCAGCCCGACGATCGCAAGGCGCGTGTGCCGGTCGCCGACGCGCGAGCGCTCGTCACCAAGGTGCGCCACGGCGAGCTCGGGCCGAACGTGCTGCTGCGCCCCGTGGTCGAGCGCGCGATCCTTCCGACCGTCGCGTACGTCGCGGGTCCCGGCGAGCTCGCATACTTCGCGCAGGTCCGCGCCGTCGCGCAGGCGCTCGGCGCGGCGCAACCGCTCGCGGTTCCCAGGTGGTCCGGCACGGTCATCGAACCCGGCGTCCGCCGCGCACTCGATCGACTCGGCCTCACGGCGAGCGACCTCGCGGACCACCACGCGGTCGAAGCGCGCATCGCCGAGACGCGACTGCCGGACGGGGTGCGCGGCGTGTTCGACGCGATGCGTGCCCAGCTGCGCGCTCACGCGGCAGCGCTACACGCCGTCGGCCACGCACAACTCGCGGACGCTGCAGCGGCGGCGATCGTCAGCGTTCCCACGCGAGCCGTCGACGGCGCGTTCGCGTCGCTCGCGCATCGTGTGGACCGCCTGGAGCGCCGGTACGTCGCGGCCGCGAAGCGCGTCGATGACGCGGCCGCGCGCGACCTCGCGTTCGCGCGTGGCTCGCTCTACCCGACCGGCACCCGGCAGGAGCGTGCTCTGAACGCGGTTCCGCTCCTCGCGCGTTACGGCGACGCGCTGACGACCGCGATGCTCCGCAACGCGCGGCGCCATGCGCGTTCGGTCGTCGACCCGCCCCCGACGATGAGACACGGTGAGAGCGGCATCGGTGACTGATGCCCGCTGACGCGCGGCCGCCGCGACGCGTCGCCGCGGCTGCGCTCGTCGCGTTAGGCATCTTCCTCTCGCGCGTCTTCGGTCTCGTTCGCAGCCGGGCGATGGCGCGCTACCTCGGCACGACCGATGCCGCCGACGCGTTCACGTCGGCGCTGCGCATCCCGAACGTCTTGCAGAACCTGTTCGGTGAAGGGGTGCTCTCGGCATCGTTCATCCCCGTGTACGCGAAGCTGCTCGCCGAGGAACGGAATGAAGAGGCGGACCGCGTCGCCGGCGCGGTGCTGGGCCTGCTCGCGGCGACCGTGACGTTGCTCGTCGCGGCCGGCGTGCTCGCGACGCCGTTCTTCGTCGACACGATCGCGTCCGGCTTCTCCGGTGAGAAGCGTGAGCTGACCGTCCGCCTCGTGCGCATCCTCTTTCCGGGCACGGGGCTGCTCGTCCTGTCCGCGTGGTGTCTCGGTGTGCTGAACAGCCACCGCCATTTCTTCCTCTCGTACGCGGCCCCGATCGTCTGGAACCTGGCGATCATCGCCGGGCTCGTGATCGGTGCGCGCAGCGGACTGCGCGGCGGCGCACTCGTCACTCGGGTCGCGTGGTGGACCGTCGCGGGAAGCTTCCTGCAAGTCGCCGTGCAGCTTCCCGTCGCGTTCCGACGACTCGGCCGCTTCCGCCCGTCGCTCGACACGACGCTGCCGCACGTGCGGACCGTGGTGCGCAACTTCGTCCCGGTCTTCTTCGGACGCGGCGCCGTGCAGATCAGCGCCTACGTCGACATGAACTTCGCGAGTCAGCTCGGCACGGGCGCGCAAGCGGCGCTCGGCTACGCGCAGGCGATCTACCTGCTTCCGATCGGGCTGTTCGGGATGTCCGTCTCCGCTGCGCAGCTTCCGTCGATGTCGGGCGAGTTAGGGACCGACGCGGAGGTGTGCGCGGCGCTCCGATCGCGCCTGCTCGCCGGGCTCCGACAGGTCGCGTTCTTCGTCGTTCCGTCTGCGGTCGCCTTTCTCGCGCTGGGCGACATCATCACCGCGCTGATCTATCAGAGCGGCGCGTTCCGCCGCGGACAGACGGTGTACGTGTGGGGGATCCTCGCCGGGTCCGCGGTCGGGTTACTCGCGACGACCCTCGCGCGGCTGTACTCGTCGACGTTCTACGCCCTCAAGGATACGCGCACGCCGTTGCGCTACGCGCTCGTGCGCATCGCGCTCACCATCGCACTCGGCTGGGTGTTCGCCTTCCCGCTCCCGCCGCTCCTTGGCCTCGACCGCGGTGGGGTGTGGCCGGGTTGACGGTCTCGTCGGGCATCGCCGGGTGGATCGAGTTCATCCTGCTGCGTGACCGCCTCGCGAAGCGGATC
Organism: uncultured Gemmatimonadaceae bacterium; assembly: GCA_963843845.1. Classification (GTDB taxonomy): domain Bacteria; phylum Gemmatimonadota; class Gemmatimonadetes; order Gemmatimonadales; family Gemmatimonadaceae; genus Gemmatirosa. The sequence continues at coordinate 1,978,745 of CAWJMB010000002.1, forward strand.
GGGACGCTCGCCGTCGCCGCTGCGGCTCACGCTCGGACTGTGGTTCGCGGCCGGCATCGCGGCAGCGTGCGCATGGGGTGTGAAGCTCGCCGTCGGCGTGAGCCGGCCGTGGCTGGGCGGCGCGACGATTCTGGCGGTCTACGGATCGTCTACGCCGGCGTCACGTACGCCTCGAAAGTTCCAGAAGCGCACGCTCTGGTTCAGCGCGCGATGCGCCGGGGCGCCCGACGGACGACGCCGTCGTCGCCCGCGTGACGTCGCCGCCGCGGCGAGCGTCGGGAACGCGCCGGTGAGTCACAGGTACAGGTAGGCATGATCCCAGCGCCCGACCTCGTCGCCTCCAAACTGCTCCACCTCCCGGAATCGCCCGGCGTCTACCTGTGGAAGGACGCCGACGGGACGGTGCTGTACGTGGGGAAGGCGAAGCGCCTCCGCTCACGCGTTCGCAACTACTTCGCGAGCGATCACGCCGAGAGCCCGAAGACGCGCGCGCTCGTGCGCGGCATTCGGGACGTGGAGACGATCGTCGTGCCGACCGAGGCGCATGCGCTGATCCTCGAGGCGAACCTCATCAAGGAGTACAAGCCGCGCTTCAACATCGCGCTCCGCGACGACAAGTCGTACCCGTACATCAAGGTCACCGTCAACGAGGCGTTCCCGCGCGTCTACGTCACGCGCCGCCTCGTGAACGACGGAGCGCGCTACTTCGGTCCGTACACCGATGTCGGTGCGATGCGGCGCGCGCTGAACGTGGTCAAGCGGATCTTCACGGTACGGTCGTGCAACTACGACATGCCGCGAGAGATGCCCGAGCGCGCATGCCTCGACTTCGCGATCAAGCGATGCAAGGCGCCCTGCATCTTCAACCAGACGCGGGACGATTACGCCGCCATGATCGATGAGGTCCTCGTCTTTCTCGATGGAAAGACCGACGAGGTGAAGCGGCGGATCGGTGACCGGATGCGGGCGGCGGCCGAGTCGCTCGACTTCGAGCGCGCGGGCGAGTTGCGGGACGCGCTGCGCCACCTCGATCGGATGCAGGAGCCGACCGTCGTACTCGAGATCGAAGGCGGGGACCGCGATGTGGTCGGGTATGCGCGCGACGGCGACGACGCGTGCGTCGCCGTCATGCGCATCCGCGGTGGCAAGTTGCTCGCGCGGGAGCACCGCTTCATGGAGAACATCGACGGTGCGGAGGACGGCGAGGTGTTGGGCGCCTTCCTCGCCCGCGCGTACCTCGGCGCGCCGGAGCGCTCCTCCGAGCTGCTCGTGCCATTCGAGTTCGCGGATCGCGAGGCGCTCGAGGCATCGCTCGAGAAGACGCGCGTGCACCTGCCGCAGCGCGGCTCGCGGCGCCAGCTCGTCGACCTCGCGCAGTCGAATGCGCGCCATCTGCTCGAGGAGTTCAAGCTCGCAGCCATGGAGGCCGACGAGCGCGCCGCCGACCCCGTCTACGAACTGCAGCGCGAGCTCGGGCTCCGGCGACTGCCACGGTCGCTCGTGTGCTTCGACATCTCGCACGCGCAGGGAACCGATACGGTCGCGTCGTGCGTCTGGTTCGAGAACGGCCGCGCGAAGCGATCGGAATACCGCAAGTTCAAAGTCGAGTCCGTCGTCGGGATCGACGATTTCGCGTCGATGCGTGAAGTCGTCGGCCGCTATTTCCGGCGGCGGCGCGACGAGGAACGTCCGATCCCCGATCTCGTCGTGATCGACGGCGGAAAGGGACAGCTCAGCGCGGCACGCGAGGCGCTCGAGGCGTTGGACATGCGCGACCAGGCGATCATCTCGCTCGCGAAGCGAGACGAGGAAGTGTTCGTCGTCGGGCGCAGTGACCCGATCCGCATCTCACGGCGATCGCCGGCGCTGCGGATGCTCCAGCAGGCACGCGACGAGGCGCACCGATTCGCCGTGACGTTCCAGCGGAAACGCCGCTCGGTCCGCACGGTGACCTCGGCGCTGATGAGCATCCCCGGTGTGGGGCCGACGAAGCGGCGGCAGCTGCTTCAGGCGTTCGGCAGTATCCAGGGCGTGAGCGCCGCCTCGCCCGAGCAGATCGCCGAACTCCCGGGTTGGAGCGTGGGATCGGCCGTGAAGCTGCTCGCGGCGCTCGCGGATGCGTCGCCGACGCGGGCCGCCGCGCCCGCCGAGACGTCGGTCGAGGCGCCTGCCGTCGACGGGTGAGTCGTGACACGACCGGTGCGCGCGGTTAGCGTTCCGCCCGACCTCGACCCGCGACGCCGTGCCTACCTGGACTCTCTCCTGTTCGTCGTGCGACTACGCCCAGCCGGGCGATCAGCGCGCCAACGTCTGCCCCAAGTGCGGGCAGCCGCTCTTCGCTCACTACGATCGCGTCGAGCGTGGCGCGATCACGGCCCGATGGGACCTGTGGCGCTACGCCGCGGCCCTTCCGCTCGCGGACGGCGAGTCGCCGGTCGCGCTCGGCGAAGGGCTCACACCGATGATCGATGCGCCGGCCCTTGCACGCGCCATCGGCGTGCGCCGGCTGTGGATCAAGGACGAAGGGCAGAACCCGACGGCGAGCTTCAAGGCGCGAGGGATGAGCGCCGCCGTCACGCGGGCGAAGGCGCTCGGCGCGGCGGGGCTCGTCGTGCCGACGGCGGGTAACGCCGGCGCGGCCATCGCAGCGTACGGCGCGGCTGCTGCACTCCCCGTGCGGGTCTACGCGCCGCGGACGACGCCGTTCCCGATCCTCAACACCATCCGCGCGCTGGGCGCCGACCTCCAGACGATCGACGGCCACATCGGCGACGCGGGGAAGCTCGCTGCCGCGTTCGCCGGCGAGAGCGACTTCTTCAACGTGAGCACGCTCCGCGAGCCGTACCGCGTCGAAGGGATGAAGACGATGGGCTACGAAGTCGCCGAACAGCTCGGGTGGCGCCTGCCCGATGCGATCGTGTATCCGACGGGGGGCGGGGAAGGGACCGTCGGCATCTGGAAGGCGATCGCGGAGATGCGCGCGTGGGGATGGGTGGCGTCCGAGGCGCCGCGCCCGCGGATGATCGTCGCGCAGAGCGCCGGGTGCGCGCCGATCGTGCGGGCGTTCCGGGCGGGGCAGTCGCACGCGACGCCATGGGAGGGGCCCGTCACCTACGCCGCGGGCCTCCGCGTTCCCGGCCCGTTGGGCGACCGTCTCCTGCTCCGCACCCTGGCGGAGAGCGGCGGTGACGCCGAGGCAGTCGACGACGACACGATCCGCGCGGCGACGTCGCAGCTCGCCGCCGCGACCGGCATCGACGCGGCGCCGGAAGGCGGCTGCGCGCTCGCCGCGACGCAACGGCTCGTCGCGGAAGGGCGGCTGTCGCGCGACGCCGAAGTCGTGCTGTTCAACACGGGCAGCGGAGCGTCGTACCGACTCGAACACTGAGAGTCCGCTCTCGCGATGACGGCGTAAGTCTTTGCTGCGCCTTGCTTTCGGAGATCTGATCTCCTAAGTTGCATGACTTCGGGCGCCGCGCGGTCGCGGCGCCGCTCGGTCACTCAGGAGGCCCGCGTGGTTCGCGTCTCGAAGGTCCATCCAGCCAGCATCGCCGACGAGCTGGGCGTCGTGGCCGGGACGCAACTGCTGACGGTGAATGGCCGCGAGCTCGCGGATTTCCTCGACTGGGAATTCCTCGGCGCCGACGACGAACTCGTCATCGAGGCGCGGACGCCGACCGGCGAGGACGTCGTCTACGAGATCGAGCGCGATCCCGGCGAGCCGTTCGGGATCGAGCTCGAGCCGCCCACGGTACGGCGCTGCGCGAACCGGTGCGAGTTCTGCTTCATCGAGGGGCTGCCGAAGGGGTTGCGCAAGAACCTGTACGTGCGGGATGACGACTACCGGCTGTCGTTCGCGTACGGCAACTTCGCGACGCTCTCGAATCTCAAGGACCGGGACTTCGCGCGCATCATCGAGTACCGACTCTCTCCGCTCTACGTGTCGGTGCACGCCACGCCCTGGGAAGCGCGCAAGGTGCTGCTGAACAACCCGCGCGCACCGAACATCGTCGAGCAGCTCGCGCGATTGCGATCGGGCGGCATTCAGCTGCATGCGCAGATGGTGATCGTGCCGGGACTGAACGACGGCGACGTCCTCGAAGCCTCGTTCACCGATCTCTGGAACCTCGGCGACACGGTCCTCTCGGTCGCGATCGTCCCGGTCGGGACGACACAGTTCTCGCATCTCTACGACGGCAAGCCGATGGACGCCGACAACGCGGGCCGCCTGCTCGACGTCGTCGAGCGCTGGGAGACGCGCGCGCTCGCCGAGCGTGGCGAGCGATGGGTCTACGGCTCGGACGAGCTCTATCTGCTCGCTGGCCGGCCGCTCCCGGGCGTGGAGCACTACGGCGACTTCTCGCAGATCGAGAACGGCGTCGGCGCGGTCACCGCGCTGCGGCAGCGCGTGGCCGAGGGGGTCGCGGAGCTCCCGCGCCTCGACGGCCGCCGGATCGGCGTCGTCACCGGTGTGTCGATGGCGCCGCTCATGCCCGCGCTTCTCGAACGGCTCGCGCAGCAGACTGGCGCGACGTTCGAGCTGATTCCGACCACGAACTCGTTGTTCGGCGACACGGTCACGACGGCGGGACTCCTCGTCGGTGCGGACGTTCGTCGTGCGCTGCACGGCCGTCACGACCTCGACCTCGCGCTCATCCCCGCGGAGACCATCAACGACGCGGGACTGTTCCTCGACGATGAGCCGTTCGTCGTCGTGCGCGAGTCGCTGCCGATGCCGGTCTATCCGTCGTACGATTTTCTCGACGTGCTGTCGCTGGAAGGCGAGCCGTCCCTCCTCGCCGCCTAACGACCGCCTCACCGCTCATGTCACTCCCAGTCGTCGCGCTCGTCGGCCGACCGAACGTCGGCAAGTCTGCGCTGTTCAACCGCCTCATCGGCAGTCACGACGCGATCGTCAGCGAGGAGGCCGGCACCACGCGCGATCGCCACTTCGGTCGCGTCGAGTGGAACGGCAAGACGTTCTGGCTCGTCGACACCGGCGGCATCGTCGAGGACTCGTCGGTGCCGATGGACGTCGAGATTCGCAAGCAGGTCCTGCAGGCGATCGGCGAGGCTGACCTCGTGCTCTTCCTCGCCGATGCGAAGGTCGGCGTGCACCCCAGCGACGCGCGCGTCGTCGATCTGTTGCGCGACTCCCGGAAGCCGTGGATCATCGCCGCGAACAAGGTCGATCGTCCCGAGAGCACGGACTGGTACGAGATGTACCGACTCGGTGCCGGCGATCCGATTCCCGTGTCCGCGGCGAATGGCACGGGCTCGGGTGACCTGCTCGACGAGATCACCGCGCGGCTGCCGGAACAGAACGACGAGCCGCCGACGGCGTTGCGCGTCGCGGTCGTCGGCCGACCCAACGTCGGGAAATCGTCGTTCGTGAACCGCCTGCTCGGTGAGGACCGACTCGTCGTGTCCGAGGTCGCGGGCACGACGCGCGACGCGATCGACACGCCGATGCGGTATCACGACCGCGACCTGATCTTCGTCGACACGGCGGGCTTGCGACGCCAGTCGAAGGTCGAGGACGGCGTGGAATTCTACTCGGGGCTGCGAACGCGCCGGGCGATCGAAGGCGCCGACGTCTGCGTCCTCATGGTCGACGCGACGTTGGGCGTCGAGAACCAGGACCTCAAGATCGCGACCCTCGCCTGGGAGCAGGGGCGCTCGCTGATCCTCGTGATCAACAAGTGGGACCTGAAAGACAAGGACGGCAAGACCGCCGACAAGTTCAAGAAGGACCTCGTCGAGAAAGTGCCGTACTTCGCGTGGGTGCCCTTCCTGTTCACCTCGGCCGTCACCGGACAGCGGGTGCACAAGGTGCTCGACGTGATCCTCGAGGTCGAGCGCGAGCGCACGAAGCGGATCTCGACGTCACAGATCAACGACGCGCTCGAGGAGATGGTGCAGCGCCTCCAGCCGCCACAAGCGGCGGGAAATGAGGTGCGACTCACCTACGCCACGCAGGCGGAGACGGCGCCACCGTCGATCCTCGTGTTCGGTAATCACCCGGACCTCGTGCAGGAGCACTACATCCGCTACCTGCACAACGGCTTCCGCGAGCGGTACGGCTTCATCGGCAACCCGTTGCGCGTGCTCATGCGGCACAAGAACTCGCCGAGCACCGACCACCGTCGCGTTCGCGCGTGAGCAACGGCGCACTCGTCGCGTCAGGCATCGTCGGGGCGTATGCCGCCGGGTCGATCCCCGCGGCGTGGCTCGCGGGGCGCGCGTGTGGTGTCGATCTGCGAGCGCACGGATCGGGAAACCTCGGCGCGACCAACGCGTGGCGTGTACTGGGGTGGAAGATCGGTCTGCTCGTGTACGCCGTAGACACACTGAAGGGCGCGCTCCCCGTCCTCTTGCTCCCGCGACCGTCGTCCATCGCCCGAGCTGGCGGCGATCGCCTTCGGCATCGCGGCGATCGCGGGTCACGTGCGACCCGTGTTCCTTGGCTTCCAGAAGGGCGGCAAGGGCGTCGCCACGGCAGGGGGCGTATTCGTCGCGCTCGCGCCGGTCGCGTTCCTCATCGCGTTCGGCGTCTTCGTCGCGAACGTTCCTCGCGAGCGGCTATGTCTCGCTGGGCTCGCTCGCGTCCGCCGCGGCGCTCCCGATCGCGATCTGGTTCACCGTGGCGACGGCCGATCGACGCGCGCTCGTCGTCGTCGGGCTCGTCGTCGCCGCGTTCGTGTTCTTCACCCATCGAGCGAACATCGGCCGACTGCGGCGCGGGGAGGAGAACCGGTTCCGCGTCGGCCGCCGACGGGCGGACGCCGAGGCGCCTCGCTGATGTCGTCATCGAGCGCCGAGCGCGGCCGGTGAGCGAGAGACTTCGCTGCGCAGTCGTCGGCGGCGGCGCGTGGGGCACCGCGCTCGCCGACCTCCTCGCTCGCAATGGACACGACACGTGTCTCTGGGCGCGCGAGCGAGACGTCGTCGACGGAGTCAACACGCGACACGAGAACGCCCGCTTCCTCTCCGGCGTGTCGCTCGCGCCGACGTTGCGTGCCGACGACGATGTGCGGGAGGCGGTCGCCGGCCGCGATCTGGTGCTCTATGCCGCACCGTCGCATGTGCTTCGCGACGTCGCCTCGAGCACGGCGGAGAGCGTCATGCGAGAGGCTACCCTCGCAGTGGCGACGAAGGGGATCGAGCGGGAGTCGTTGCTGCTGATGACGGATGTCGTGAGCGATGTCGTTCCGCACCGCGCCGTCGTCGCCGTTTCGGGTCCGAGCTTCGCGGCCGAGGTCGCGTCGCGTCAGCCCACGGCGATCGTCGCCGCAAGTGCCGGACGCGACGCCGCGATCCGTATCCAGCGCGCACTCAGCTCCACCGAGTTTCGCGTCTACACGCACGATGACGTGATCGGCGTCGAGTTGGGCGGCGCGCTGAAGAACGTGATGGCGCTCGCGACCGGCGTGCTCGAGGGCCTGGGCCTCGGCTTCAACGCGCGCGCCGCCCTCATCACGCGCGGCCTCGCCGAGATGACGCGCCTCGGCGTCGCACTCGGCGCGAGGCCGGAGACGTTTGCGGGGCTCGCCGGACTCGGCGACCTCGTCCTGACGTGCACGGGGGCACTGAGCCGGAATCGCGCTGTCGGGGAGGAGATCGGCCGCGGTCGGTCGCTCGACGAGATCCTCGCATCGCGCGAGACCGTGGCCGAGGGCGTGCTCAACACGCAGAGCGCGCGTGCGCTGGCGGCTCGCTACGGCGTCGAGATGCCGATCGTCGACGCGATGCACCGCATCCTGTTCGAGGGCGCGCCGGTCCGCGGCGCCGTCGGCGAGCTCATGTCCCGTGCGCTCCGCGCCGAGCGTGACGACTGATCGACGAGCCAGCGCGGCGCGCACGCGGAAGCCGCCGGCTGTCCCGGTGGACGCGTCGGGCATCCGCCAGCGCATACCGCCCGATCCGGTGCGGGAGTTCTTCTCGATCGGCGACGTCTGCTCGCTGACCGATCTGCGCCCCCACGTGCTGCGCTACTGGGAGAGCCAGTTCCGCGTGCTGAATCCGGCGAAGAATCGGTCCGGCAATCGCGTGTACTCGCGCCGCGAGCTCGAGCTGATTCTGCTGGTGAAGCACCTGCTCTACACCGAGAAGTTCACGATCGACGGCGCGCGACAGCAGCTCGACCGACACCGCCGCGACGGCGAGATCCGCTCGGCGGCGCGGCGTGCGCTCGCGCTCGAGACGATCCAGCTGCTCGAGCATGAATTGCGCGAGGTGGCCGCGATCCTGAGCGGCCGCCAAGATTAGATTCCGGACGACCGCCCCCCTCGCCGGACGGCTCGTTCAGTGCGAGCCCCTCGCTGCCCCTCCGCCACGCATGCGCTTCCTCTGCACGAATGACGACGGTATTCTCGCGCAGGGGCTCGCCACGCTCGTCGCAGGCGGCAGAATCGCTCGGAGAAGTTCACGTGGTCGCGCCTGACCGCGAGCAGAGCGCGACGAGTCACTCGCTGACGCTGCACCATCCTGTTCGCCCCGTTCAGCGGGGCGAACGTCGCTGGCAGGTGGACGGCACGCCGACCGACTGCGTGTTGCTCGCCGTCGAGGCGCTGATGCCGGAGCGGCCGGATTATGTGCTGAGCGGTGTCAATCACGGTCAGAACATGGGCGAGGACGTGCTCTACTCCGGCACCGTCGCCGCCGCGATGGAGGGGCTCTCACTCGGCATTCCCGCGATCGCCATCTCATTCGCGTGGGGTGACCTCCGCGCCGATCCGAACCGGCTCGCGGAGCAGGGGGAGCTGCTCGGCTCGCTGCTACAACACCTGATCTCGCTCGGCGACATGCCGCGCGACACCTTGTTCAACGTGAACCTCCCGCCGCTGCCGCCGTCCGAGGTCCGCGGCGTGCGCCTCACGCGACTCGGTCGTCGGGTCTACTCGAATTCGCTCACTCCGATGAGCGATCCCTGGGGGCGCAAGATCTACTGGATTGGCGGCGGGTCGGCCGAGTGGAGCGGGGAAGCCGACTCCGACTTCCAGGCAGTGCGCGAGGGGTACGTGTCGGTCACGCCGCTCCGCCTGGATCTGACGCACCACGGCGCGCTCTCCGCGGCGCGCGATTGGTGGCGCGCTCCGTGAGCGGGGCGGCGCACTCCGAATACCGCGGTGCACGGCGTCGATTGATCGAGACGCTGCAGGCGAACGGCATCACCAGTCTCTCGGTATTGCACGCCTTCGACGCCGTGCCACGCCACGCGTTCGTGCCGCCCGCCATCCTTCACCGCGCCTACGAGGATGCTGCGCTTCCGATCGGGAACGGACAGACGATCTCGCAGCCGACCGTGCACGCCCGTTCGCTCCAGGAACTGAGATTGACCGGGAAGGAGAAAGTTCTCGAGATTGGCACCGGGTCCGGTTACCAGACCGCGCTGCTATCGCAGCTCGCGGCGCAGGTGTTCACGATCGAGCGCGTCGGCGCGCTATTCGACCGCGCGCGGGACGTCCTTGCGCAGCTCGGCGTGCGAAACGTGTCGACGCTGCTCGGCGACGGCACGCTCGGCTGGCGCGACTACGGGCCCTACGATGGGATCGTCGTCGGCGCGGCCGCGCCGACGGTGCCGCAACCGTATGTGGAACAACTTGCGGACGGCGGGCGCCTCGTGATTCCCCTCGGCGATCGAGACGAGCAGGTGCTCGCGGTACTCACCCGCAACGGTGCCAGCATCGAACGACGTGACGTGGGACCGGTGCGCTTCGTCCCGCTGCTCGGGGTACACGGATGGTCGGCGTAGGTAGGGCCGGCGACCGAGGTGGCGTAGATCGGGGGCGCAACAGCGTCTCACGGAACGTATGAGCCTGACGCGGAGACGTGCGCGCGAGCACGGACCGTATTCGCGGCCTGCGAGGCCGGCCGGAATTCGTCAGGAATCGAGGGGCGGGGGTCGCCCGTTCGAGCCGGGAGCCGCCCTGGTCGCGCTCGCCGACGCCGGGTCCGGCGCGAAGCCGGATCGGTCCGACCGGAGTCGACGCCGGCGTCGACCGCGTCGCGAGATCGAGGTCGGCGAGGAACCGTGGTTCGCCGGACGGACGGGAGTGGTCGGTGAGGTCCCGTCACCCCACGACGTCGACGAGGCCGATCGTGAGCTCCGCATCGAAGTGTCGGACCGGATCGTCGCGGTGGCGAGACGCGTGCGTGACGGCGATCTCGCCGTGGTCGGTATCCGGACAGGCGTCACCGAAGCGGGGGCGCTCGCCGCGGCGCTGTCGGCGATGCTCTCCGGGCGGCACTAACCTGCATCCGGAGGTGCGCATGTCCGCGTCGAACGATCCAACGCTGGCCGGATCGGTCACCGCGTCACTCCGAGCGATCGCCGACTTTCCGCGCCCTGGGATCCTCTTCCAGGATCTGACCCCGGTGCTCGCGGATCCGCGCCTGTACCGTCGCATCACGGATGCGATGGCCGAGCATGCCGCGAGCGACGGCGTGACGCATGTCGCCGCGATCGAGAGCCGAGGCTTCCTGTTCGGCGCGCCGATCGCGCAACGACTCGGTGTCGCGCTCGTTCTGGTACGCAAACCGGGAAAGCTGCCGGGCAGGACCCGACGTATCGACTACGCACTGGAGTACGGCGTAGACGGGCTCGAGATCCACACCGAGGCGTGCGGAACGTCCTCCCGGGTGCTGATCGTCGACGACGTGCTCGCGACCGGGGGAACGTGTCGGGCGGCGGTCGACCTCGTCCAGGCGACGGGCGCGCACGTCGTCGCGGCGGCCTTCGTGCTCGAGATTGCGGCGCTCCGCGGGCGTGATCGACTCGCGCCGCTCGACACGCGGGCACTCGTCTCGGTGTGACCTGCTGACGCCTCGGCGATCGGTCGCGATAGATTGTCGTACCGGCCCCCGTAGCTCAGTTGGATAGAGCAGCAGTTTCCTAAACTGTTGGCCGTGCGTTCGAATCGCACCGGGGGCACTCCGCGAGCCGCGTTCGACCAGGACGCCGACGGGCACGCGGATCTCGACCTATCTCCTGATCCCGCATAGCTTTCCACGTCGGCGCGTGAATGCGCTGCCAGCCGACCTCTCTCACAACGCACATGGTCTCGAACGATCGGAACGCCTTCGACGACGCAACCGCCACGCTCGCCGACTGGGGGCGCACGAACGGGCGGATCCTGGCGATCGGCATCGGTGCCGTCATCATCATCGGCGGAGGAGTCGCGCTCTGGCGAAGCAATGTCGCCACGAAGGCGGCACGCGCCGAGAAGATGTTCTTCGCAGCGCAGGGGCCGCTCCAGCAGGGTGATGTCGCCGGCGCGCAACAACAGCTTCGCCAGGTGGCGCAGCGCTTCGACGGCACGCCAGGCGGGACGCAGGCGCAGCTCCTGCTCGCGCAGACGCTCTACGACCAGGGAAAGTACCAGGACGGCATCGACGTGCTCGCGAAGGCGTCGAACGTGCCGGACGGAATGCGGACGTCGGTCGAGCTGCTGACTGCGGTCGGCTACGAAGGGTTGGGCAAGTACGACGAGGCAGCGACGCGCTACGAACGTGCTGCGAACGACGCGGCCACGCCGACGGCGAAGGCGCAGCTTCGTGCCGACCACGCGCGGGCGCTCCAAGCGGGCGGCAAGACGACTGAGGCGCTGCGTGTCTGGCGTGAGTTGGCCAAGGAGCAGATCGCGGGCGTGTCGGACGAAGCCCGTGTCCGTGCCGGCGAGCTCGCGGCGATGCAGAAGGGGTGAGAGGGGTGAGGGCGATGATCGCCGTCTGACGCCTGTCGAACGACGTTGGGCACGAGGCCGATCTCAGAGGGACTGGGACGGCCTCGTTGTCATGTTGATCCGCACTTTCGTCGCAGCGACTGTTATTCGTATAATATGTGTTATGTAAACTAGGACGTGTGGATAGTGTGGGAATCCGACGACTCTCATGGCGCGCGCCCATTCTTCGTGTGCCCCGGCGGGCGGGTCAGCCCAGGTCGCTCAACCGCCCGGAGTAGACCAGGCGGCCCTCGCCAGCCAGCGACGGACCCGGCTGTCGAGCCGTGCCGACGATCAGCCGCTTCGACGAGCTCGTCACGATGGACGTCTCCGCGCCTCGGGTCTTGTGCCAGGCCGCAAGCACCGACGCCGTCGCGACTGCACCCGTTCCGCATGCCAGCGTCTCGCCCTCGACGCCCCGCTCGTACGTCCGCATCCGCCATCCGCCATCGCCAGCCGACGCGACGAAATTCACGTTGGCACCCTCGCGGAGCGTGCGGATCGTAGCGCAGCGGCCGACCGCGTGCGTCGACGTCCACCTCGTCACGCCGTCGACCTCGACGACCAGATGCGGAACGCCCGCGATCGCAAACCCGATCCGTCGCTCGCCGGCGCGTCCGGCCGGAATCGCGCAGACTGGCTCCAACGTCGGCGAGCGGCCGGAAGTCGATCTTCGGGCAATCCGTCATCCAGCAGCCGCGCGGTCAGGATGCCGGCATCCGTCTCGATCGCGAAGCCGCGTGGCCGTCCACGAGGTCCGAGCTCGTGGCCAGCCGCACCGAGCAGAGCGTCGCGTTACCGCAGAGCGACGCACGCGAGCCATCGCTGTTGTGGTACAGCATCCGAAGTCGGCGACGCGGCGCCGGCTCGAGGAACGACGACTCCGTCTGCGCCGATCCCCGTGTCGCGCGCGCACAGATCGCTCGTACCACGTCGGCCGCCGTCGCAGCACCGGCGGCTCGACGTCGCGTGCGTCGAAGAACACGAAGTCGTTTCCCGAGCCGCACATCTTGTAGAACGGGGCGTTCTCGAGTGTCATGTGCGCTTTCATCGTGTCTCGCCGGCTTCGGGACACCGGACGCGTGGCGCGACCGTGCGCGCCCGGGAGCAGGTCAGACGCGCCCGGTGATCGCCCACCAACGCAGGCGCCAGACCATCCAGACCGCCTCGCGAACGATCGGCTTCGGACATCTTGCTCTCGCCCTCCGTCCGGTCGACGAAGACGATAGGGATCTCGGCGATCCGGAAGCCCCGCTTCCAGGCCCGGAAGCTCATCTCGATCTGAAACGCGTAGCCGTTCGAGCGGACCGCGTCGAGATCGATGGCCTCGAGCACGGCGCGGCGGAAGCATTTGAACCCGCCGGTCGCGTCGAAAAGCTGCAAGCCCGGTGACGGCGCTCGCGTAGATGTTGGCGCAGTAGCTGAGGATGAGCCGCGACGATCGGCCAGTTCACGACTGTCACCTTTCCGTGCCGATATCGCGAGCCCAGGACGAGGTCCGCGTCCTGGATCGCTTCGAGGAACTTCGGGAGGTGCCCCGGATCGTGCGAGAAGTCGGCGTCCATCTCGAAGACGTACTCGTACTGCGGCCGCTCGAGCGCCCACCGAAAGCCTGCGAGATAGGCGGTCCCGAGCCCGAGCTTCCTGCGCCCGATGGAGGGCGTGGACGCGGGCGTCGCCAGCGGCGATCTCGTCGACGATCGGCGCCCGTCCCGTCGGGCGACCCGTCGTCGACGACGAGGATCTCGATCCGCGGGTCCTGCGCGAGCACGTGCTCGATCATCCGAGCGATGTTCTCGCGCTCGTTATAGGTCGGGGATGACGACCAGTGCGCGGTCGTCGGCTGCCAGGTGGGAGGCGGTCTGGCGATCCGGCTCAGCCACGAGCGCGGCGATCGAAGAACAGTCCACCGGCGACGGCGAGCGCGGATACCAGTAGCGCGGTCAGCGTGATCGCCTTCCCCGTCTCGTAGGGCGCGCTCGAGAACTGCAGCTCGATGCGGCGCGCGCCCGCCGTGAGCGGCACGCCGATCAACGAGTAGTCCACGCGGCCGATCGGCGTCGCTCTGCCGTCGACCGACGCGTGCCAGCCGGGATAGTAGTTCTCCGACACCACGAGCGTCGCGCCATTCGGCGCCGGGCGATCGAGCTCGAGCACGATGCTCCCCGGCGTTCGACGCGTGATGCGCGGCTTGAGGTCGAGCGGCTCAGGTAGTTGCTGTGGAACGGGTTGCGTGGGCACAGCTGCAGCAGTGTCGAAGAGCGCGACGCGCGATGCGTCGAAGCGTGGATCGATCACAGTCGCGAGCGTGTTCTCGTCGGGCGCCTTCACCGCGATCGGCGCCACCCACGCCGGGGGATTGTCGCCAGGCAGTTGGAAGAGGTACTCGGTCGAACCGGCGGCGTTGCGGACCGGCCCGAGCACACGTCGGAACCCATCGAGCGGGAGCTCGGGCGCGTTCGTCAGCAGGAAGCGCATGTTCGCGAGACGCCAGAAGCTCGGGTTGCCGATCCGCTGGATCATCTCGTCGGGCGAGATGCCGTAGACGCGCTGGTAGCGCCCGAGCTCGTTGCCGTGATAGCCGCCGATCTGTCGAATACCGTGTCCCATGAGTGCGTCACCCTGCAGGAACGGGTCGTGCGGCGCCTCGGGTTGCTGGAACGGGATGGCGTAGACGCGTCCCGAGTCGGTCTGCGTCTTGAGAAAACTCACGATCGGATCGCCCGCGTAAATCGTCGACGCTGGCGGCGAGAAGCGCCAGTACAGTCGCTCGATCGACCACAGGTCGAGCACGACGACGCCGGCGAGAATCCACCCGGCCGCGCGCGGCCCGAGTCGGCGTCGGTCCAGCAAGAGGATCACCCCGCAGACAGCGGCCACGGCGACGAACGACCGCCACGCACCGACGACGAGATCCGCACGGTTGGCGTCCGCAATCGCCGCGGCCTGCGGTGTGACCGACGCCGCCAGGTTGGTCAGGGCGCCGCTCGCCGCGAGGACGCCCACGAGCCCAGCGGCGGCGAGCCACCCGATCGCATAACGCCGGCGCGCCTGCCCGAGCAACAGCCGCTCGACGCCCATCGCCGCGAGCACCGCCGCCGAAAACTGCACGACGTAGAGCATCGTACTCGGTGCACGGAAATACGTCGTGCCGGGGACGAGCGCGTAGACGAGCCGGTAAAAGGGCGTGTAGCCGCCGAGCGCCCAGAGTGACGCGACGATGAACGTGCCGAACCAGAAGTACATGAGCTTCCGGCGGCTCGCCACGCCGAACGCGAGCACCGCGAGAACCAACACCGCGGCTCCGATGTACTCGCTGTGGAAGTGAATTCCGTTCCGACCGCTGTATCGCTCGAGGATCCCCGAGAACTGGGGGAGGTAGGTATTGATCAGCTCTTCGAGCGGCATCGAGTAGCTGATGGCGTGCTCCCACCCCTTCCCGCCCGTGCGCGGAGACCATGGGGTGTACTCGACGACCGGGAGGAACTGGATCGCGCCACCGAGCAATCCGACCGCGACCGCGGCGAGCGCGGCGCCGAGTCGACCGAAGGCGCGGCGGCGCGCCAGCGCCTGGCCCCCCGCGTCCGCGCTGAACGCGAGGAAGAGCGCCCACGCGCCACAGACGAGCAGCAGGTACTGCAGCAGCTGCGGGTGCGGTGTGAGCACCGCGAGCGTCACTGCGATAGCGAGTGCGCCGAACGCCCACCACCGCCCGTCGCGGATCGCGCGGTACGTGAACAGCAGGACGAGCGGCAGCAACGCGGCGACGAACAACTTGCCGTCGTGTCCCGGCGAAACGAGGCCGGCGACATTGCCGCCCAGCATGTATGCGAGACCGCCGATCAGCGCGGCGAAGAAGCTGAGCCCGATCCGCCGAAGGAACGCGTAGGTGAACAGCCCCGCGAGGAACGTATGGATGATGAAGCCCCACGTCATCGCGACGTCGGTCGGCATCAGCATCCGCAGCAGGAACGTCGGATAGAAGATGTCGCCGTGCATGGCGGCGACGAACGGCATTCCGCCAAAGAGGTACGGGTTCCACAGCGGGAAGCTGCCCGTCTGCCGTAGCACGCTCGCGCCCGAATTCCCGGAACGCGTACCCGGCGATGTACTGGTCGCTCATCGGATTGACGAGAAACTCGCCGCCGAGCGCCCTGTAGCCGAGGAGGAGCGTTGCGATGAGGCAGGCGAGTGCGGCCCACGCGAGCGCGAACCGAGGCTCGGTACCGACGAGTGTCGGGTCCGCGGCGCGGACTCTGTTGCCGCGCTCGGCGGCGAGTCGGGCCGCGGCGCGCTGCGTGGCGCTCGGTCGGTCAGCTGGTGCGGTTACCGCCGCGGTGGGCACCGCGCGATCGTCAGAACGAGCCATCGGTGAGCTAGGGGGTGCGCCGCGACGCACCGTATGCGAGAAAGGCGGCGCCCGGAAGCACCTCGAGCACCGTGAGCGAAAGTCGTGAGGCGAGCACGAGCAACCACGCGTCGGCCGTCGTGACCGTCCCGAGCTGCCCGAGCGCGAGGACCAGCGCGGTCTCCCGCACTCCCAGGCCGGCCGGTGTCACAACCGCAAGCAGGCCAGCAAGATAGCCTGCCGCGTAGATAGCCGTGAAGGCGAGCCAGCCGGTAGGCACGTCGGGCAGGAGCGACAGCGCGAGCGAGCGGAACGCCAGCCCGTACAGCAACCAGGCGACGAGATTGGCGGTCACCGCGGTCGCGAGCACCCCGAGGGGCATCGGCGGTAACGTGACGGGTCGCCGGACGACCCGGCTCACCGCGGTCGCGAGCGGACGGACGAGAAGTGGGAGCGCGACCAGCACGGCCGCGGCGGCGACGCCGATCACCGGCACCATCCACGGAGCGACCCGCGACGAGAGTGCCGGAAGGAGCCGCGCGCCGAGCACCGCGACGACGACGAACCCGGCGACGAGATTGAGTAGCGTGCCCAGGACAGCCGCGCCCGCCGCGGCCGCGGGCGGGACTCCGGCCCGTCTCCCCAGCAGGGCGAGCGCGCCGGTCGACGCGACGGCCTGGCCCGGCGTGTAGCGTGCGAGATTGGAAACGCTCCAGATCCGCGCCGCCTCGAGGAACGGGAGCCGCTTGCCCCACGCACTGACCAGCGTACGCCACGCGTGAATCTGCACGCCGTAGACGGCGAGCACGGCCATGCACGACGCGACGAGCGGCAGCGCGCGGGGACGCACCGACCGCGCGGCACTGCCTAACGCAGTCCACTGCGTTCGCAGCGCGATCGACACGAGCGCCCCGAGTGCGACGAGTGCGACGAGTTGAAGCAGCCGCTTCCACCCCGCTCGGCTCATCTCGTCTCGCCGTCGCGCCGCAGGGCGCGCGCGTAGATCTCCGCGTACCGTCGGGCCACGGACGCGGGCGAAAATCGCTCGATCACGTCGCGATGACCCGCGGCGCCGAGTCGCGCGGCGAGGTCGGCATGTGCGAGAACGCGATCGAGGGAGGCGGCGAGTGCCGCGACGTCGCCAGGGGGGGCGAGGAGCCCGCTCCGACCGTCGACCACGAGGTCCGTCAGCCCCCCGGATGCGAATGCGACGACCGGCGTTCCGCATGCCTGTGCCTCGGCGGCGACGAGACCGAGCCCCTCCCCGATCGACGGGACGACCAGCGCTGACGCGGCGCGGTAGTGGTCGACGAGCTGTGCCTGCGTCTGCGAGGGAAGCCAGACGATGCGCTCGAGCACACCGAGCTCGCCGGCGAGCGAACGCAACGAGGCGGCGTCCGGCCCATCGCCGACGACGGTGAGCCGTGCGCTCGTTCGCTGCTGCGCGAGCGCGCGCAGCAGGTCCGCCAATCCCTTCTGTATGTTGAGGCGGCCGACGAAGAGCAGCCCATCGCGCGGTCGATCGATCCGGCGTGAACCGGGAGACGTCGATCGGCATCGGCGCCACGGCGACGGGCCCGAGTGCGACGAGCGCGCGCGCCTGCTCGAGCAGCCATCGCGAGACGAACGTGTACGCCGTCGCACGGGCCGCGACGCGCGCGAGCATCGGACGCGCGCCACGCGTCGGTCATCGCGAGGCGCACATCGGATCCGTGGCTCGTCACGACGAGTGGCACGGTGCCTAACGTCCCGGGCAGCGACGCCGAGACGCCCGAGGGAAACCACCAGTGTGCGTGTACCGCGTCGGGCGTCCACTGCCTACGTTCGTGGCGGAGCGCGATCGCCGCCGCGACGAGCATGCCGCCGAGTGCCCCCCGTGCGCGCCACGACGTCGAGACGTCCGCCGCCATGTTGCCGGTGTACGCGATCGTCTCGAACGGTCGCGGCGCATACCGGAATCTTCGCACGTCGACGCCGTCGATCGTGTCGCGCGCCGGGTAGCCGGGCGCCGATGGGGCGAGGACTCGTGCCTCTACCGCCGCGTGATCGCGCAGCGCCGTGGCGAGGCGTAGTAGGAACGAGCCGGAGACGTCGCCGGCGTAGCGCGGAAAGTTGTGCGTGAGGAAGAGAATGCGCACCGACGATGGGGTGCGAGACGCGTACGGTGCCTAACGTTCGTAGCGCTCGGCGACCACACGATCTGCGACCGCGGGCTCGGCGGCGTACCGCGACGCGTCGAGCTCGCGGCGCAGCTCGGCGAGCTCCGCGCGCTGGCCGGCGATCATCTCGCCCAACACGCCGGTCGCGAGGAACACGATGCCGACGATGACCGAGGTCGTCACGACCGTCCACACGGCGCGGAGCCCCTCGCCCGTGGCGAACAGCCACGCGAGCGCCACGACCCCGGCGACGACGCCGATCAGGAGCAGCACGGCGCCGAGCATGCCGAACAGGAGCAGTGGCTTCCGACCGAAGCGGAGCTCGAACCACACCGCGAGCATGTCGAGCACGCCGACGGGGATACGTCCGATGCCGAACTTCGAACGGCCCGCGTGGCGCGGGTAGAGCGGAACGGGAACCTCGCTGACCGAGTATCCCTGCGACGCGGCCAGCACGATCATGTAGCGATGCCAGTCCGGCCGGAGCGGCAAGCCCGCCATCACTTCACGGCGGTAGGCCTTCACGTTGTTCAGGTCGCGGACGGACACCTGGAAGAGTGACCGACTGAGCCGGTTGTACACGCGCGATACGAACGCCTTCTCGTACTTTCCCTGCTTGTAGCCGGTGACCATGTCGCTCTCCCCGCGGAGGATCGGCGCGACGAGCGCGGGATGTCTTCGGGCTTGAACTGCAGATCGGCGGGGTAGAACACGAGCACGTCCCCGCGTGCAGCGTTGTAGCCGGTGCGGAGGGCGTCTGCGATGCCGCGACGCGTGCGATGCCGCACCACACGCAGAAACGGGTACTGCTCGCTCAAGCGCCGCAGAACCGCCGGCGTCGCGTCGACGCTCCCGTCATCGACGACGACGACTTCGTAGCGCACGCCGAGGTCGGTGCGGAACGCGGCGTCGGCGAGCTCCATGAACAGGGGCAGGTTCTCGGCTTCGTCCTTCGCCGGGACGAGGACGCTCACGTCGACCGGCGACGCGCTGCCGGACCAAGTGGGCACGCTCGCACCGACGACGTCACCGAGGGCCGCGCTCATACCCGCTTGCGCATCCGGGCGGAGAGTACGCCGAGCTGGTCGCGGTACTTCGCCACCGTACGCCGCGCGATGTGCACGCCGCTCTTCTTCAGGATGTTGACGATCGCCTGATCGGTGAGCGGATGCTTCGGGTCCTCGTTCTGCACGAGCTTCTGGATCTGATCCTTGATGCCGCGCGCCGAGACGTCCTCGCCGTCGGTCGTCGAGAGGCCGGACGAGAAGAAGAACTTGAGCGGGAGCACGCCGCGCGGCGTCTGCACGAACTTCTCGTTCGTCACGCGGCTCACCGTGCTCTCGTGCATGTTGATGACTTCCGCGACCTCGCGCAGCGTCAGCGGCTTGAGGAACTGCACGCCCTTCTCGAAGAAGTCGCGCTGCCGGTCGACGATGTAGTTCATGACCTTCAGCATCGTCTGCCGGCGCTGCTCGATCGCCTGAATCATCCAGTTCGCGGAGTTCAGCTTGTTCGAGATGAACTCCTTGTTCTCGCCCTCGAACTTCTTCTTGTCGCGCGCGATCTCCTGATACGCCTTCGACAGCTTGAGGCGCGGCAGGTTCGCGTCGTTCAGGAAGACGTGATACTGGCCGTCGATCTTCTCGACGATGAGGTCGGGGATGATGTAGTTGTCGCCCGCGGCGCTGTAGAGCAGCCCCGGCTTCGGGTCGAGCTTCGCGATCTCGTCGGCCGCCTTCTGCACGTCGCTCGGGCTGATGCCGAATCGCTTGGAGATCTCGCTCCAGCGGTGCGCGATCAGCTCGTCGAAGCAGTCGCGGACGAGGCGGTACGGCACGCTGTGCTCGAGTCCCGCATCCTTGAGCTGCAGCATGAGGCATTCGCGCAGGTCGCGCGCGCCGACGCCCGGCGGATCGAGCGCCTGCACGGTCGCGGAGCATCTCGTCGCCTTCGTCCAGCGTGTAGTACGGCGCGTCGTCGACGTCGCGGCCGCGTCTCCTCCGCGGCGTGCCGGATCACGTCGTTGATGCCGGCGAGGATGTCCTCGAGCGAGCAGTCGAGATAGCCGTCCTCGTTGATGTTGCCGAGGAACTCGTCGGCGAGCATGCAGCTGCCGCGGGTTGAGATCGAGCAGCGTGATCTGGTCGCGCAGATGATCGCCGAGGTCGCGCTCGGCGACGGTGACGGGCTCGTAGTACTCCTTCTCCTCGTGCTCCTCGCGGCGGCCGCCCGCGTCGAAGCCGTCGAGCAGGATGTTCTCCCAGTCGATCTCGTTCTCGTCCTCCTTCGCTTCCTGTCTGCGTTCCTCTTCCGTCGGTCTCGGTCGACTCGCCGCCGTCCTCCTCCTCGTCCTCCTCCGGCTCGACCAGGTCGAGGAAGGGATTGTTCAGCAGCTCCTGCTTGAGGTGCTGCTGGAGGTCGAGCAGCGGCATGTAGAGCAGATCCATCGCCTGGTACAGGCGCGGATTGATCTTGAGCTCCTGCTTGAGCTGCGTGCTCTGATTGAGACCTGCCTTCATCGCACCTGTTCCTGCTGTCGCTGTCGTCCGACGCGAATCGCTCGCGCAGCCGCGCCGTGAGGGTCGGGCCGAGGTAGATCTCGGCCACCGTGTCGTCGAACACGAGATCGCGCACGGTGCCGCTGACCTTCACCTGGCCGTCGAACATAATGTACGCGCGATCGACGATGTCGAGCGTCTGCTCGACGTTGTGGTCGCTGATGAGGACGCCGATGCCGCGGTGGCGCAGATCGGCGACGATGGTCTGGATGTCGTGCACGGCGATCGGGTCGACGCCGGCGAACGGCTCGTCGAGCATCATGAACTTCGGCCGCGTCACGAGCGCGCGGGTGATCTCGAGCCGGCGGCGCTCGCCGCCCGAGAGCTGATACGCCTTGCTGTCGCGCAGGTGCTTGATGCTTCAGCTCGTCGAGCAGCGTCTCGAGTCGCTCGTCGCGCTCCCGCCGCGAGATCGGCAGCGTCTCGAGGATCGCGAGGATGTTGTCCTCGACCGAGAGCTTCCGGAAGATCGACGGCTCCTGCGACAGATAGCCGATCCCGCGCCGCGCGCGCTGGTACATCGGCATGCTCGGTGATGTCCTCGCCGTCGAGGAGGATGCGGCCCGCATTCGGCGCGATGAGGCCGACGATCATGTAGAAGGTCGTCGTCTTCCCCGCGCCGTTCGGGCCCAGCAGGCCGACGATCTCGCCCTGCTGCAAGCGGAGGGCCACATCGTCGACGACGTGCCGGCGCCGGTAGATCTTCACGAGGCCGCGCGCCTCGAGCACGCTCCCGCCGTCGTGCGTGTCGGTCGCACGAGCCGGCGTCGACGCTCGCTCGTCCGGCTGCCGCGGAACGTGATGCTCGCCTGTCGCGAGCAGTCGCGCGGCGATCTTCGTGCGATGTTCTCGGATGCGCGCCCACACGCGGCCGTCGACGTCGACCCGCTCGACCGTGTGGTCGGCCTCGCGTGTGAGCGTGACGAGCCGCACGCCTTCGAGTCGCGGAAGTACGGAGGCGCGGAGATGCTCGCGGACTTCGTCGAGGCTGAGGCGCCCGGACTCCTGGTCCGCATCGCCCCCGTCATGCCGAACGGCGGCGAGGTGGTCGTCGCGGTAGCGGCGCGCGACGTCGTCGAACGAGGCGCGTCCGACGTCGTCGGCGGACACGATCACCGAGTGAAGCGCGAGCGCGGCGGAGCGATCGCCGGCCGCGCCTAACGACGCGAGCAGCTCGCTCGCGATGTCGCCGTGCCCGTCGCGGCGGTCGGTCGGATCGACGTCGATCATCGCCCGCCTCGCGCGGCAGAGCGGTCGATCGAGCGCGAGCGGTCGCGAAGCGTGACGCCGACGAGCGAGCGGTCGTGCACAGTGTCTTGCGTCGGACGTCGCGCCGGCGTCGGCTGGCGCGCCGGCTGGAGCCCGCGCGTGCGCGTCCCCGTCGTGTCGGCGGTCGAGTCCACAGCTTCGAGGTAGAGTCCGCGTGCGGAATCGACGACGGTCACGGTCTGGAGCTGGCCGCTGTCGAACACGGCCGTGATGAGGCGACCCTGCACGTAGTTGAAGCCCTGCGGCGCCTCACGCCCGCGGGTGGACGCGATCTGGAAGAGCGAGCTCGCGTTGCCGCTCGCGACGATCTGACGGAGCGGCGGGTTCTTCGTCGTGTCCTGCGTCGCGAGCAGCGTGTCGAAGCGCGCGACGATGGTGTCGCCGGCGAGGCGGTCGCGCTCCTTCGAGACGATTTTCGTCGAGTCGGGGAGCGAGCGAACGACGGCGCGGCGGACGGCGTGCAGCTCGCGAATGCGCTGGTTCGGCAACTGCGCGTCGATCGAGTCGGCGACGACGTCCCGATCGGGGGAGACGGCGATCGCGCGCGACGGCCCCCACGCGAAGGCGCGTTCGATGCGACTGTCGCGCACGCGCAGGTCGATCGTGTCCGACTTGAGATCGAGATCGTCGCTGACGACGCGTGACGCCCCCTGCGACCGGACGCGCGTCAGCTCCCGGTCGCGCGAGTACAGGTCGATGCGCGTGCCGCTCAACGTGAACGGCCGCCCGCGCTGTCCGATGATCTCGGCGTTGTCGATGAGGCGCGCGAGCTCGGCGCCCTGGTCGAACGTGGCGGAGTCGGACCGCGATCGGACGTCGCTGCGAACGACTTCGACCTGACCCGACGCGAAGATCAGACTGTCCCCCTCGTCGACGATCGTGTTCGCGATGATCGTCGCCGTGTCGCGCGCCGCGGAGTCGCGCGTCGCCCCGCGCGCGGTACGTGCGACGTTCGTGCTGCCGGTGTCCTTCGCGGCCGTCGTGACGACGCGGAGCGTCGGTCGGCCGATCGCCGTCAGGCGCGCGCGGTCGCGGATTGCCGGTGCGTCGCGCAGATACTCGACGTTGGGTCCGGTCATCGTGGTGCCGGTCGGCATCGTCACGACGACGTTGCCTTCGGCGAGGATACGCTCGTCGCTCGTGAAGTACGTCAACCGGTTCGACGTCAGGCGCGCGCGGCGTGGCTCGTCGTACTTCACGTTGCCGAGCAGGATCAACTGACGATTCGTGCCGTAGTACTCGGCGCTGTCCGACTGAAGTCGGTTGCGAACTCCCGAGCAGTTCGCGATGACGCCGCCGCCGATGTACGTGATCGGCTGGCCCGCCGCGTCGGTGTAGCTCGTCGCGTGCGTCGTGGGGGTGGGCGTGAACGTCACGTCGCCGCATCGCGACGTCGGGTCGTTCGCGTTCCGGCGACGCGCGCGCGGTGCCGGTCGCGCGCTGTCGTTCGCCGCGGCGCGGGCCGTGTCGCGGGCGATCGAGTCGTCGGGCACGGCGACCGGCGGCGTGCGCGGCGTGGCCGTGTCGCCCGGAGGAGCCGCAACCCGAGCGCTATCGATCGTTGGCCGCGGTCGCGACGGACCACGCGCCGCACGCGAGCACGCGCCGAAGGCGAATGCCGCGACGAGCGTGAGGCACGCGCCGGCGGCGCGAGTCTTCGCACGAGAGTGGGTCATCGACGCTCTGCCCGGGCCGGCGTCGTCACCGGGCGGACGACACCGCCGGCGCCCTTGAGCACCGTCACGTTCCGCAGCTGCGGATCGGATCGGAATCCGATTCCCGAGAGCGTACCGCGCGGCTGCGTGAACACGAAGCTCGTGTCGCTCGAGATCTGATTGGCGCCGCGATCGTACGTGACGTGCGGCGACGTCAGCTTGCGCCCGTCGACACTCGTCACGACGACATCGCCGCGCGCGTCGAGCACCTGCGTCCGCTGATCGAGCGCGCCGCGCTGCGCGACCATCGTGCCGTTCTTCGCACCGTCGCGCGTGTAGAACACCGTGTTCACGCGGCGGAGGTCGATTCGATTGCCCTGCTCGTAGAACAGCGCGGTGTCGGCATCCAGGTCCGCACGACGAATCCCCCCCGCCGTGAGCGCGTGCCGCATGCCGAACATGATCTGGTCGGCCGAGTCGGGCAGCTCGCTACGGCGTGCGGTGGGCGGGGCCGCCGCGTCGCGACACGCGCCGAAGCCGATCGCGGTCGCGGCGGCGATCGCGGCGATCGTCGCGCGCCGCGACGCCCGTCGCATCGGCGCCGGCTTCATACCGCCAACGCTCGCATGAGATCGTGCAGGTGCACGACGCCGACGATGCGATCCGCGTCGTCGACGACGGGCATCGCGACGATCCCGATCTGTTCCATGCGGAAGACGACCGAACTCGCCAGCTCGTCGTCGCGCGCGGACTTCGCGCTGCGGTTCATCAGATCACCGACCCGACGCTCCAGGAACCGATCGTCGCGGTTCACCTGCCGCGTGAAGTCGCCGGTCGTGAATACGCCTGCGACGCGACGATCCTCGTCGACCACGACCGCGATGCCACGGCGTCTCGCGAGCGTCACTACGACCGTGCGAAGCGAATCGGCAGGTCTCACCGTCGGCAGGTCGTCGGTCAGCATGACGTCGCATACCCGGGTCAGCAGCTTTCGGCCGAGGGCGCCGCCAGGGTGCAACCGCGCGAAGTCTTCGCTCCGAAAGCCTTTCGCCTCGAGCAGGGCGACGGCGAGCGCGTCGCCGAGCGCGAGTGCGGCCGTCGTGCTCGTCGTCGGTGCCAGATCGTGCGGACACGCCTCGGCGTCGACCGACGCGTCCAGCGCCACGTCCACGTGGCGTCCCAGCGTCGAGTCGATACAGCCGGTGATCGCGATCGTCCGCACGCCGGTCCGCTCGAAGTGCTCGAGCAGCGGCAGCAGCTCGACCGTCTCGCCGCTTTTCGAGAGCAGGATCGCTACGTCATCGGCGCCGACGATCCCCAAGTCGCCATGCAGACTCTCGACCGGATGCAGGAACGTCGCCGGCGTCCCGGTCGACGTGAGCGTCGCCGCGATCTTGCGCGCGATGAGCCCGGACTTGCCGACGCCGCAGACGATCACCCGTCCCGGCGAGGCCCGCACGATCTCCACGGCCCGCGCGAACGACGCATCGAGTCCGCGCTCGACGCGGTCCAGCGCGTCACGCTCCATGCGCAGTACCCGCCGGCCAGTGGCCAGCGCACGCGCGCTCTCGGGGCTCGCCGCCGTGACCTCCACGTCCGCCCGGTGCGGAACGACCGCGGCCTCTTTCACGGAACCACGCCGCTCGGCTCCTCGTCGCCCGACCGACTCGCGACGTATCGTTCGACGACGTCGTCCCACTCCCCCCGTGCGCGCAGCAGGAGCTCGGCGAACTCCCGCACCGCGCCTCCGCCGCCCGGGCGGCTCAACGTGCAGGTGTACGCCGTGCGCCACGCGTCGTCGGTCGCGTTCGCGACGACGACCGGCAGTCCGACCGCGCGCAGCACCGCCACGTCTGGAAGATCGTCGCCGACGAACGCCATCTCGTCGAATCCGATGCCGCGCTCCCGCGCGATTCGCCGCACGGCGCGCAGCTTCATCGCGCGGTCATCCTGCACGACGTCGTCGGCCCCCAACTCGGCCGCGCGGAGCCGCACGCTCTCGGACACGCGCCCCGTCACGACGCCGATGCGAATGCCGGCCATTCGCAGCAGTAGCACCCCGAGCCCGTCCTGAATGTCGTAGCGCTTGAACTCGAGCCGCTGGCCGGCCACGTCTCCCAGGTACACGCCGCCGTCGGTGAGGACGCCGTCGACGTCGAAGCCCACCCAGCGGATGCGCCGAGCGATGTCCGGATCGACGCGCGGTGCCGCCGCCCTCGGCGCATTCGCCGCGCCGCTGATCGCCATGAGTGCTGCGAACGTCACGCGCGCGCCGCGCTCCAGACTCGTACGGCGCGCGTCACCAGCGCCGCCAGCTCTCCGAGGGGGATCATGTTCGGCCCGTCGCTCGGCGCGTCGTCGGGGTCGGGGTGCGTCTCGAGGAACAGGCCGTCGACGCCTGCCGCCGCGGCTGCGAGTGTGAGCGTCGGAATGTGTTCGCGCGCGCCCCCGCTCGCCCCGTTCTCGCCTCGCCCCGGCTGCTGCACGCTGTGGGTTCCGTCGAAGATCACCGGCGCGGCCACCGCGGTACGCATCCGTTCGATGCTGCGGAAGTCGACGACCAAGTCGCCATAGCCGAAGAACGTGCCGCGTTCCGTGACGGCGACCATCTCGCCCTTCGGCAGGCCGAAGCGGTCGCACCCACGTGCGGCTCGCCGCACCTTCTCCACCGCCCCGCGCATCCCCTCGGGATGCATCCACTGCCCCTTCTTGACGTTCACCGGTCGCCCCGTCGCGCCTGCGGCCTCGAGGAGGTCCGTCTGCCGGCAGAGGAACGCCGGAATCTGCAACACGTCCACGACTTCCGCGGCGGGTGCACACTGTTCCGGCAGGTGCACGTCCGTGAGGATCGGAAGACCCGTCTCGCGTTTCACGCGCGCGAGCGCCTCGAGTCCGGAGTCGAGGCCGAGCCCGCGCATGGCGCCGGGGTTGGACCGGTTCGCCTTGTCGAAGCTCGCCTTGAAGATCACCCCGCCCGGCAGGTGCTCGGCGAGGCGCGAGAGCTCGGCGGCGACGCGAAGGTTCAGGTCGTCGTGCTCGAGCTGGCACGGGCCAGCGATCAGGAACAGCTCGCCGCGGCGAAACGGACTTTCGCAGAAGTTCATAGCGATCCTCAGGCACGCATCGAGAAAGCGTTCAGCGCGGCGACGTGGCGTGCATCGCGACAGCCGCACCCTGCTCCGACGCACGCGCGGGTGCACCGTTGCCGGCCGCACGATGGTGCGCCGCGGCACCGATGAAGCCGCGGAACAGCGGGTGCGCGCGGGTCGGCCGCGACTTCAGCTCGGGGTGGAACTGACAGCCGACGAACCACGGGTGCTCCACCAGCTCGACGATCTCGACGAGCGACTGGTCCGGCGACAGGCCGCTGAGCGCCATCCCGTGCTTCACGAAGGTGTCGCGGAAGCGGTTCGATACCTCGTAGCGGTGCCGGTGACGCTCGCTCACCTCTGCCACTCCGTACGCTTCGGCGGCACGTGTTCCGGGCGCGAGGCGGCACGCGTAGGCGCCGAGTCGCATCGTGCCGCCCATGTCCGTGACGTGCTGCTGCGATTCCATGAGCGAGATGACGGCGTTCTCGCACTCCGGCGCGAACTCGCTCGAGTGTCCATCGGAGATGCCGCACACATTGCGAGCGAACTCGATGATGGCCGTCTGCATGCCCAGACAGATGCCGAAGAACGGCGTTCCGGTCTCGCGGGCGGCGCGTATCGCCTCGACCATGCCGTCCACGCCCCGCACGCCGAAGCCCCCCGGCACGAGCAATCCGTCGAAGTCGCGCAGGAGGGCTCGCGCGGCGGCGCCGTCGGTGAACAGGTCGCTCGACACCCACTCGATGTCCACGCCGACGTCGGTCGCGATCCCGCCGTGGATGAGCGCTTCCTTCACGCTCTTGTAGCTGTCGACGAAGTCGGTGTACTTGCCGACCACCGCGATCCGCACCGTGGTGCGCGGTGCGACGATACGCTGCACCAGCTCCCGCCACGTCGAGAGATCGGGGGCCGAGCCGTGGAGACCGAGCCGCGTCATGACGCGCTCGTCGAAGCCCTGGTCGTGGAACGAGAGAGGGATCTCGTAGATCGTCGGCACGTCGGCGCTCTCGACGACGGAGCCGAAGTCGACGTTGCAGAACAGCGCGATCTTGCGCCGCACGTCGTCGGTGAGCGGGCGCTCCGTGCGGCAGATGAGGAAGTCCGGCTGAATGCCGATCTGCATCAGCTCGCGCACCGAGTGCTGCGTCGGCTTCGTCTTCACCTCGCCGGCTGCGGCGATGTATGGCACGAGGGTCAGGTGCACGAACATCGCGTTCGCCTTCCCGACCTCGGCACGGAACTGCCGGATCGCTTCGAGGAACGGCAGCGATTCGATGTCACCCACCGTCCCGCCGATCTCGACGAGGACGACGTCGTTCCCCGGCGCGACGCGCTTGATGGCGGACTTGATCTCGTCGGTGATGTGCGGGATCACCTGCACCGTCGAGCCGAGGTACTCGCCCCGACGCTCCTTCGTGATGACGTTCTGGTAGATGCGTCCGGTCGTGACGTTGTTCGTCTGCGACAGCGAGCGGTCGAGGAAGCGCTCGTAGTGCCCGAGGTCGAGATCGGTCTCCGCGCCGTCGTCGGTGACGAACACCTCGCCGTGCTGAAACGGCGACATCGTGCCCGGGTCGACGTTCAGGTACGGGTCGAACTTCAGCATCGTCACGCGCAGCCCGCGCTCGACGAGCAGCCGGCCGATCGACGCGGCGGCGATTCCCTTGCCGAGCGACGACACGACGCCGCCCGTGACGAAGATGAACTTCGTCGGGTGCGTCGCGGCGGGCGGGGTCGTCACGGCGGTGGCGTTAGGCATCTGTTAGTCGGGAGACGGTTCGGCGCGCGAGGTACGCCGGGCTGGCGCGGGGGGCTCGGTGCGGTGCGCGTACCAGGCGGGCCACGCGGCCTCGGCGCGTGCGAGATCGGCTTCGGTGTCGATGCCTGGCAGCGGGAGCTCATCGATCGTCGCGACGCCCATCGGTATGCCGTGCGCCAGGGGCCGCAGCTGCTCGAGTCGTTCGACGCGCTCGAGCGGGTGCGGCGGCAGCGCCACCCACGCCGCGAGCGCGTCCCGCGTGTAGGCATAGATGCCGACGTGGCGTCGGACCGCCGCATCGCGCAGCGCGCGCTCGGTGTCGTCCGCGGGCTCGCGGAGGGACGGGATGGCGGCGCGGGAGAAGTACATCGCCCGACCGTCGTTCGCGACGACGACTTTCACGGCATCGGGTTCGGCGAGAATGTGAGGAGCGGCCGGCACGGCGACCGTGCCGAGCGCGAACGCGCCGCTCGTGACGAGGGTAGTTGCGGCGGTAATCGCCTCGCCACTGGCAAACGGCTCGTCGCCCTGGATATTTACCACGCAGTCGTAGCCGCGTCCGGCCGGCGAGGCGACGACTTCCGCGACGCGGTCGGTGCCGGACGGATGATCAGCGCGGGTGAGCACGGCGTCGCCTCCGGCGGCCCGGACGACCTCGCAGATCTCGGGCGCGTCGGTTGCAACGATGCAGTGATCGCCGAGCCCGAGCTCGATCGCGCGCTGCCACACACGGACGACGAGCGGGCGCCCGCCGAGGAGGCGAAGCGGTTTGCGCGGAAGGCGCGAGGCGCCGAGGCGCGCCGGGATCACCGCAAGCAATCGCATCCGGGATCGGCCGGGGCGGACGCAAGATTCACGCCATATAACGTAGCTCGCCCGCCGCCTGAATGCAAACGACGTCTCGATGATTCATCCGCTGCTCTGGGCCGTCTTCACCGTCGGCGTGCTCGGCGTGCTCGCCCTCGACCTGGGCGTCTTCAACCGCGATGCGCACGTCGTGAGGCCGCGCGAGGCGTTGACCTGGTGCGTGGTCTGGGTCGCGCTCGCGGCCGCATTCGGAATCGGCATCCACTTCACGCTCGGCCCCAAGTCCGCGCTCGAGTTCGCGACGGGATTCGTCGTGGAGGAAGCGCTCTCGGTCGACAACCTGTTCGTGTTCCTGCTGCTGTTCGGGTACTTCCGCGTCCCCGAAGAGCTGCAGCATCGCGTGCTGTTCTGGGGCATCATCGGCGCGCTCGTCATGCGCGGTGCATTCATCGCCCTCGGCGCGACGCTGCTGGAACACTTCCACTGGATCATCTACGTCTTCGGCGGCTTCCTCATCGTCACCGGCGCGCGCATGGTGCGCAGCGACGGCATCGACGTCGAGCCGGAACACAACCCGGCGCTCCGCCTCGTGCGGCGCCTGATGCCGGTCACGCCGCAGTTTCGCGGGAAACACTTCTTCGTTCGGGAGACGGACCCGACGCGCGGCCGCGAACGGTGGTTCGCAACGCCGCTCTTCGTCGTGCTGGTGCTCGTCGAGACCACGGACCTCGTGTTCGCCGTCGATTCGATCCCGGCGATCTTCGGCGTGACTCGCGACCCGTTCATCGTCTACACATCGAACGTGTTCGCGATTCTCGGGCTGCGTTCGCTGTTCGTTCTGCTCGCCGGGGCGCTCTCGCGCTTTCACCTGCTTCGTTTCGGCCTCGCGGCGGTGCTCGTGTTCGTCGGAGTGAAGATGCTGGTCTCCCCCAAGTGGGAGATTCCCATCACCGTCTCGCTCGGCGTCATCGTCGTGCTGTTGGGGGCGTCGGTCGTCGCGTCGCTGCGTCGCCCGCTCCCGATCGACGCTGCGACCGGTCTAACGCGATCCGAAACCGAACAGCAGCTCGTGGCGGCTCGGGCGCTCGGGGTCGAACACGAACTCGGCGCGGACGGCGGCGATCCCGACGCGGATGCCGACGTTCTGCGTGAGGGTGCCTAACCGCTCGACACCCGCGCCGCCGACGAGATGTCGGAGCGCGAACGTCGGGCTGCCGACGAATGGAACGCGGACCGCCTTCACGGGCACGGTATATCGGCTCTCCAGCCAGGCGAGTCGATCGCCGCCGACCCGGAGCAAGTCGATCGTCGGGATGGTCCCGTTGCCTCCGAGATACGCGAAGCGCTGCGAGGGTGCGCGATCGCCCACCGTCGCAACGCCATGCGCGAACGCATCGAAGCGCTGCTCCCCGAACGTCACGAATCCGATCCGTCCGTCGAGCGTGAACTGCACGAAGCGCTCGTCGAGCGGCGTGTGGACGGGTACTTCAGCTCGTATTTCCGCGGCGCCGAGGAGCGGTCCGACAAAGCTGCGAATGCGAGCGCCGACCAGCGCGCTCGCTATGCTCCCGCCCCCGACGGCGGGGTTGGCGCGACGCATCCCTTCCACCCCGTCGTCGCGGCTCAGCAGACTCCACGGTACCGACGCCGCAGTCGAATCGCGCGCCGCGGACCACGACCGCTCGAGCAACGCGCCGACGTACGGGGCGAACGTTCGTCCCGCGGCCTCGAAGGTCCGGCCGACGGTGACGTCGGCGCGGTCGGCGCGGTAGTAATTTCGCGCGTCGCTTCCCGAGAACAGCGATGCCGCGCTGTTGACGAGATCGTTCCGGCTCCAGCCGTCATTCGTGAACGTTCCGCGCCGTGCGCTGGCCGTGACGAGATAGCGGGTCGTCGCGAGCTCCCCCACCAGTGACAGATCGACGTCGCCGAGTTGCGAGCGGTACGTGACGGTCGGATCGATGCGGAGTTCGTCGTCGAGCAGCGAGATGGTCGGACCGAACGGGAGCGACAGACCGTTCACGCGATCGTATGCCGGGATGCGTACGCCGTACACGCCCGGCAGGGAGAACGTCGGGATGTCGCCGCGGGTCCCCGTCGTCAGCGTGACCGCGAGGGCCCGGGCCGCGACGCGTCGCGTGCGAACGCCCACATCCGGGAACGCCAGTCGGTCGCCGTGCACGACCGCGAGCGACGAGTTGACGATGTGCCCGCCGATCGCGATCGCCCGCCCGTCGATCACGGCGCCGGGGCGGAGCACGAGGTCGCCGAGCGCCACGACGTCGCCGCGTACGTGACCCTCGAGCCGCACCGGGCCACCGACGACGATGAGCGCGGTCCCCACGTCGATCGCGCGGCCCAGCACGATTCCCGTGTCCGGCGCGACGAGCGTCCGGTGGAGCCGCGACGCGACGTCACGCAGCACGCTCGCCGCGATCGTCGACTCGATGCTCTCGATCGTGAGCGTCGGATTCGGGCCGGCGGTCAGCGGCAGCGTGTCCGCGCGAACCTGCGCGCGAGCGCGCGATGTCGTCGCGAGTTGAGCGGCCGACAACGCCGCAACGGCGGCGATCGTTCGTGAGCGAATCATCGCGCCATCGTGAGGAAGTTCGCGAGCAGCTGCTGCCCGTGCTGCGTCATGATCGACTCCGGGTGGAATTGCACGCCCCACACCGGGTGCGTTCGGTGCCGAACGGCATGCACCTCGGACGGATCGTCGCACGCGCTGGCGATCACCTCGAGCTCGGCCGGGATCGATGACGGCTCGACGACGAGCGAGTGATAGCGCATGACGTCTAGCGGCGCCGGCATCCCCGCGAACAGTCCGGTCCCGTCGTGCGCGATCTGCGACGTCTTCCCGTGCATCACTCTCTTCGCCCGGACGACGCGGCCGCCGTACGCTTCGCCGATCGCCTGGTGGCCGAGGCAGACACCGAGGATCGGGATCGTCGCGCCCCACCGTCTCACGACCGGCACCGTGATCCCGGCCTCGCTCGGCGTGCACGGACCCGGAGAGAGTACGATCGCGGACGGTCGCAGGTCGCCGACCGCCTCGACCGAGATCGCGTCGTTCCGCCGCACGTCGAGCACCGCGCCGAGTCCCCCCAGGAACTGAACGAGGTTGTAGGTGAACGAGTCGTAGTTGTCAATGACGAGGATCATGACCGGGGATGATACTGGCGATGTACGCCGCGGAGGTACTCGCGGTCGACGTGCGTGTAGATCTGCGTGGTCGAGATGTCCGCGTGGCCTAGCATCTCCTGGACCGCGCGCAGGTCCGCCCCGCCTTCGAGCAGGTGCGTCGCGAACGAATGGCGGAGGGTGTGCGGCGTGACGCGCTTCGTGATGCCGGCTCGGTCGACGTGTTTTCGCAGGATCTTCCAGGCGCCCATCCGCGTGAGCGGCTCGCCGCGCGCGTTCAGGAAGAGCGTGCTCCGTCCACGCCCACGCTCGAGCGTAGGCCGTAGCTCGCGCAGATAGGTCGCGACGGCGCCGATCGCCTTCCCGCCGATCGGTACGACGCGCTCCTTGCCACCCTTGCCGAACACACGCACGAGCGCCTCGTCGAACAACAGGTCGCGCGTGCTGACGCCGATCCACTCGGAGACACGCAGGCCGGCCCCGTAGGCGAGCTCCAGCATCGCGCGGTCGCGGAACACGAGCGGCTCGTCCAGCTGCGGGGCGGCGAGCAGGCGCTCGATCTCGTCGACGCTGAGAACGTCGGGGAGAGCCCGCCACCCGCGCGGAGTCTCCAGCCGCTCGCTCGGGTCGCGCGTGACGTGTCCCTCGCTCAGCAAGAACTTGTAGTACGTCCGCAGCGTGCTCACGCCGCGACGGATCGACGCCGGCGCGAGTCCGAGGTCCTTCATGTGATACATGAAAGATCGCAGCCCACGTGCGTCGACGCCCGACGGGTCGCGGGCGCCCAACGTCAGCGCGAAGCTCGCGAACCGCGCGACGTCGCGCGCGTAGGCGATGCGGGTGTTGGCGGACGCGCCGCTCTCGAGGTCCAGGTAGTCCTGAAAGCGCTCGAGGAGAAATGCGCGCGCGGCGTCGTCCGGCAGCTGCGGGATACCGGCCACGCCGTCACGCCGCCGTGCGGCGTCGACGCAGCCACCAGATCGCGACGCCCGCGGTCGCGACGATGGCCGCGCCGCCACCGACCCACCGCTGGCCGCGCGCGATCGCCGCCTGCAGCGCCTCGAAGTTCGCCCCTGCCGTGAACGCGAGATACGTGATGCCGCCGTACCAGAGCGCCGACGCGACGCCCATGGCGAGCAAGGCGCGCACGGCGCCGACTCGGAGCGCGCCGGCGACCGGCGGAACGATCGCGCGCACGCCCGGCAGGAACCGGCTCAGCGCGATGGCCCACAAGCCGTACCTCGCATACATCGACGCGAGCCGCTCGCGACCCTGCCCCGCGCCGTCGAGCCGCTTCAGCACGCGCTCCGCCCCGAACCGCGCGCCGACCCAGTACATCAGCATCGCGCCGAGCAGGTTGCCGCCGAGGGTCGCGAGATACGTGAGCACCGGCGAAGCCTGCCCGCGTGCCGCGATGAAGCTCCCGAACGCGACGACGGTGTCCGAGGGGAGCGGCGGGAAGATGTTCTCGATGCCGGCAGCGAACGCGAGCGCGGCGTAGAGCGCGAGCGGCGGGAGCCGGGCGAACCAGTCGAGCAGGTCGCGCAACATCGCCGACCCCTACCGCGCGTCGCCGTGCCGTCCGTCCCGACCGTCGAGCGGCGCGAGCGTCGCGACGGCGATGCAGGCCAGACCCTCCCCGCGGCCGATCCAACCCATCCGTTCGTTCGTCTTTCCCTTGAGTCCCACCGCGTCGGCCGGGATGCCTAACGCCTCGGCCAGCGCGGCGCGCATCGCGTCACGATGCGGCCCGATCTTCGGGGACTCGGCGACGACCGTCACGTCGACGTTCGCGACCTGCCACCCGCGCTCCGCGACGCGCGCGACGGCGCGACGCAGCATGTCGATCGAGTCGCGACCGGCGTTCGCCGGATCGGTGTCGGCGAACATCTCCCCGATGTCGCCTGCCGCGGCAGCGCCGAGCACCGCGTCCGTGACGGCGTGGGCGATCGCGTCGCCGTCAGAATGCCCCACCAGGCGCACCGGTCGACGGGACGTCGATCGCCGCCGAGCCGCATCGGCCCGCCCGGCCGAAGCGGTGCGAGTCGTACCCGACCCCGACGCGAACGCTCACGGCCCCGCCACCCCGACGGCGTCACGCGGCGACCGACGTCGGCGCGCGATGACCGAGTAGTCCTGGCGGCGCCGCGCCGGCGTGAAGCCGGCGTCCGTGATGAGGTGTTCGATCTCCTCGGTCGTCGTGCGATACGTCGTGTTGGCCGCCGACACGACGTTCTCCTCGATCATGAGCGAGCCGAAGTCGTTGCATCCGAAGCGGAGCGCCGTCTGCCCCACCTTGAGTCCCATCGTCACCCAGCTCGCCTGCAGGTTCGGCACGTTGTCGAGCACGATGCGCGCGATCGCGACCGTGCGCAGATACTCGATCGCGTCCGTCTTCGGCATGTGCTGGAACTGCCGGCGTGTTCTCCGGCTGCAGCGGCCACAGATGAACGCCGTGAACCCGCCCGTCCGCGCCTGCACGTCGCGCACGCGCTGCAGGTGCTCGATGCGCTCGGCCAGCGTCTCGCCGATGCCGTACATCATCGTCACCGACGTCTTCATGCCCTCGCCGTGCGCCAACTCCATGATCTCGAGCCAGCGATCGGCGCCGGCCTTCTTCGGTGCCGCGATGTCGCGCACGCGCTGCACGAGGATCTCGCCGCCGCCGCCCGGGATCGAATCGAGTCCCGCCGCCTTCAGCTCGCGAATGACGTCGACCGCCTCCATCCGAAAGCGGCGTGGCGAAGAAGTCGACTTCGCTCGGGCTGAAGCCGTGGATGTGGATCGGGTGATACCGCTTGATGTAGCGCAGCAGGTCGAGGTACCACTCGAACGGGATGTACGGGTTGTGCCCGCCCTGGATCAGGATCTGCACGCCGCCCAGCGCCTTCGTCTCGTCGATCTTCTGCGCCGATCTGCTCGAACGAGAGCGTGTAGCCCTCGGCGTGCTTCGGACGGCGCGCAGAATGCGCAGAACCCGCAATCCGCGACGCAGACGTTCGTGTAGTTGATGTTCCGGTCGACGATGTACGTGACGACGTCGTGCGGGTGGCGCTCGCGCCGGACGCGGTCCGCCTCGGCGCCGAGCTCGAGGAGCGGCGCGTTCGTGTAGAAGTCGAGCAGGTCGCGCATCGGCGTCATTCGCCTTCACGCAGCAGGGAGGAATGCGAGCGTGCCGTTCGGCACCCGGCCGGCGCTCACGAGACGGCGGAAGAACTCCGTGAGGCCGGCGAGATGCGGGTACGACAGCCCGTAGTCGAGCCCCGACAGATACTCGTCGCACGCGGCGAGCGAGACGCCGGTGGCCTCGTGCGCGACGCGGGCCAGCTCGGGCCGATGCGCCAGCCCCCAGTTGCGCGACTCGATGAGCGAGGCGTGCACGCCCAGCGCCTGCGCGACGGGCAGTGCGCGGCTGCGCGACCCAGACGGCGAACACGAACGGCAGCCCGGTCCAACGCTTCCACGCGAGGCCGAGGTCGTAGACGTACCGGTATCCGTCGTTCGCGGAGCGAGGCGAGGAGCAGCGCCGCATCACCGATGACGAGCCGCGCCGGACGGCCGACCCCGCGCTCGAACGACGAGAGATCCGCCACCTCTGCGTCGCCGGCGACGAACTCGGGACGGGCGCGCCACACGTGCTCGAACAGCAGCTCGAGCAGCGCCACGCTCGTCATCGAGCTGCGCGACACGATCACGCGGCGCCCGCCTAACGATTCTGCGGGCCGGTCCGAGAACATCAGCACGCTGCGCACGGGCCCGTCGCACGAGATGGCGAGGTCGGGGAGCAGGAGGTAGCGGTGCGCGTCGCGCGCGTACTCGACGGCCGACACGACACTCACGTCGAGGGCGTCCTCGGCCATCAGTCGATTCAGCGCTGACGGAACCCCGTCGACGAGTTCTGCGTCGAGCGAGACGATGCCGCGGTCGATCGCTCCGTAGACCGGATAGCAGTTGACGTACGGGATGCGCCCGACGCGCGTCCGCCGCGTCATCTCACGCCGCCCGCGCCGCCGCCGCGTCGGCGGCCCCGGCCGCGGCGCCCGCCGGGTCGAACGTCCGCAACACGTTGTAGAACGAGTCACGCTCCGCGGCGATCTTGCCGGCGCCGTGAATGAGCTTCAGCAGCTCGTCGAGCGAGAGCCCCTGCGGGGTGTGCGCGCCGACGGCGTGGTAGATCTTCTCGCGCACGACCGTGCCTTCGAGGTCGTTCACGCCGAAGTGCAACGCGACCTGGCTCAGCGCCGTCGACACCATGATCCAGTGCGACTTGACGTGCGCGAAGTTGTCGAGGAACAGCCGGCCGATGGCGAGCATCTTGAGATCGTCGAACCCCGTCGTCGCGACGCCGCGCCGCCCGAGCCGCTCGCCGAGTGCGTTGTCGTCGGGGTGGTACGCGAGGGGGATGAAGGCGAGGAAGCCGCCCGTCTCGTCCTGGAGCTCGCGCAGCATCGTCAGGTGCTCCACGCGATCGTGGGTCGTCTCGACGTGCCCGTAGAGCATCGTGCAGTTGGAGCGGATGCCCAACGCGTGCGCCGCGCGGTGCACGCCGATGTAGTCGGCCCCGCCCAGCTTCTGCTCGGCGATCTGGTCGCGCACGGCCGCGCTGAACGTCTCGGCTCCTCCGCCGGGCAGCGTGTCGAGCCCCGCGTCGCGCAGCGCGTGAGCACGTCCGTCCAACTGCAGCTTCTCCATCCGCGCGAGGTGCGCGATCTCGACCGCGGTCAGCGCCTTGATGTGCACGTGCGGGAAGCTGCGTCTTCAGCGCGCGGAACATCTCCGCGTAGTACGCGAGTCCCGCCTTCATGTCGAGCCCGCCGACGATGTGGAACTCGCGCGTCAGCCCGTCCGCCGCATGCGCCGCCTCGTCGAGCACCTGCTCCAGCGAATAGCGATACGCGCCGTCCTCCGCGGCATCCGCGCGTAGCCACAGAAGTACGCACGTCTTGCGCAGGACGCAGATGTTGGTCGGGTTGATGTGCTGGTTCGCGGCGAAGGTGACGCGGTCGCCGTGGCGCGCGCGGTTCGCCGCGTCGGCCATCGTGCCGATGCCTAGCAGGTCCGACGATCGAAAGAGCGCGACGCCGTCCGCGAACGTCAGGCGTTCGCCGGCGAGCACCTTGTCCGCGACTGGCCGCAGCCGCGTGTCGGTCACGCGAGCGAGGTCGAACGCGACCGGCTGAGACATGGGGCGGATCGCCTCGCGCGTCAATCAGCGAAGCGCCTGACGGCGAGCGACACGTTGTGCCCGCCGAACCCCGAGCTGTTGCTGATCGCGGCATCGATGCGACGCGGCCCGCGGGACGTTCGGCGTGAAGTCGAGCGTCGCACTCCGGATCGGGCGTCGAGTAGTTGATCGTCGGCGGCACCATCCCGTCGCGAATGGCCAGCGTGCAGGCGATGAACTCGACCGCGCCTGCGGCGCCGAGCATGTGGCCGGTCACCGACTTCGTGGAGCTGACGCTGAGGCCGTCGACCGCGTCGCCGAACACGATGCGCGATCGCCTTCGCCTCGTTCGGGTCGTTGAGCGGCGTGGACGTGCCGTGCGCGTTCACGTAGTGCGATGTCGCGCGGCGTCAGGCCCGCATCGCTCATCGCGCGGCGCATCGCGCGCTGCAGCCCCTCGTGGTCGGGTGGCTGGCCGGTGAGGTGGTAGGCGTCGCCGGTCGCGCGATAGCCCGCGACCTCGCCGTAGATGCGCGCACCCGCGCGCCGCGCGTGCTCCAGCTCCTCGAGCACGACGACTCCCGCGCCCTCGCCCATCACGAACCCGTCGCGCGTCGCGTCGAACGGGCGCGACGCGGTCTGCCGGGCGAGTCGTTGCGCGTCGAGAGCGCGCGTCATGTTCGCGAAGCCGCCGATCGACATCGGCGTGACCGCCGCCTCGGAGCCGCCGGCGATCATGATGTCGGCGTCGCCGTACTGGATGGTGCGGAACGCGTCGCCGATGGCGTGCGCGCTCGTGGCGCACGCCGACACGGTGGCGTAGTTCGGCCCCTTCGCGCCGAAGCGCATGGACACGACGCCGGCCGCGATGTCGGCGATGAACATCGGGATGAAGAACGGCGAGATCTTGCTGGCCCCGCGCTCCGATGAACGTCCGTGCTGCTCCTCGAAGCTCTTCAGCCCGCCGATGCCGCTGCCGACGATGACGCCGATGCGTCCTCGGCGTCGAAGCCGCCGTCGCGCGAGGCCGGCGTCGGCCATCGCCTGCGACCGACGCCGGCCACGGCGTACTGCGTGTACAGGTCGGCGCGCTTCGCTTCCTTGCGGTCCATGTACATGCAGCGGATCGAAGCCCTTCACCTCGCAGGCGAAGCGCACGGCGAAATTCGACGCGTCGAACTTCGTGATCGGCGCTGCGCCCGACTCGCCGTCCAGCAGCGCGCGCCAGGTC
The DNA here is from genome assembly GCA_963843845.1 of uncultured Gemmatimonadaceae bacterium. Lineage (GTDB taxonomy): Bacteria > Gemmatimonadota > Gemmatimonadetes > Gemmatimonadales > Gemmatimonadaceae > Gemmatirosa. The sequence continues at coordinate 2,017,651 of CAWJMB010000002.1, forward strand.
GTCGCCACGTCGTTCCCGACTGGCGTGACCGCCCCGAGACCAGTGACGACGACCCGACGCCGCATTACGCGCCGACCTTGCGTTCAGATAGCCGACCGCGTCGCCGACCGTGCGCAGCTTCTCCGCGTCCTCGTCGGGGATGTCGATGTTGAACTCCTTCTCGAACTCCATGACCAGCTCGACGATGTCGAGGCTGTCGGCGCCGAGATCCTCGATGAAGCTCGCCTCGTCGGTGAGCTTCTCGCGCTCGACGCCGAGCTCCTTCTCGATGATGTCATTGACCTTCTGCGCTGTAGTCGGCCATGGGTCGTTCCTGTGAGTGTTGAGGTGCGGTGAAGAGCGGGTCGTGAACACTGCGGGCAAAGTGACGCTGCGCCGCTGCTACATCACCATGCCGCCGTCCACCACGAGCACCTGGCCGGTGATGTACGACGGCGTGATCGGACGCGAGGAACGGCCACGGCGCCGGCGATGTCGTCCGGCGTGCCGAGGCGCTCCAGCGGGATCTGCGCCGGCCAGTGCCGGCGCGCGCCTCGGGCGTCATCGCCGCCGTCATGTCGGTCTCGATGAAGCCCGGCGCGACGGCGTTCGCGAGGATGTTGCGGCGACGCCGAGCTCCTTGGCGACGCGACTTCGTGAGGCCGATCAGCCCCGCCTTGCTCGCGGCGTAGTTCGCCTGCCCCTTGTTGCCGGTGATGCCGACGACGCTGGCGATGTTGATGATGCGGCCCCAGCGCCGCTTCATCATGCCGCGCGACGCCGCGCGGATGGCGCGAACGCGCCGCGCAGGTTCGCGTCGATCACCGCGTCCCAGTCGTCGTCCTTGAGGCGCAGCAGCAGGTTGTCGCGCGTGAGGCCGGCGTTGTTCACGAGGATGTCGAGCCGACCGAAGCGCCTGCTCCACCGCCTCGACGAGCGCGGTCGACCTGCGCGACGTCCGACGACGTCGCAGGCGAAGCCCGCGCGCGCCACGCCCGATCTGCCGCCGCGACGTCCTCGGCGCGCGCCTGCTCGCGGCCGACGACGGCGACGCGCGCGCCCGGCGCCGGCGAGCGTCTCGGCGATGGCGCGGCCGATGCCGCGCGTGCTGCCCGTGACGAGCGCGACGCGCCCGCTGAGATCGATCTGCATGATGGCGACTGAGAGGGTCAGGCAGCCGTCGGACGCCGTCAGGCGGTTCGCGCGAGCAGCGCCTCGATGTCCGCGGCGGTCCACACGTGACCACCTGCACCGGCGCGATCTTCTTCACGAGCCCGTCGAGCACCGTGCCCGGACCCATCTCCACGAACAGCGCGTCGGGATGCGCGCGCGGCGAGCGCCTGCACGACGTCGATCCAGCTGCACCGGCGCCGTGAGCTGCTCGAGCGAGCAGCGTCGCGCGCGTCGCCGCGCTCGGTCACCGGTTCGCGCGTTCACGTTCGCGACACCGGCGACGCGCGGATCGCCGAGCGCCGCGGCATCGAGCGCCTGCCCGGAGCCCCGGCGAGCGCCGGCTGCCATGAGCGGCGAGTGAAACGCGCCGCTGACGTTGAGCCGCACCGCGCGCTTCGCGCCCGCCTCCTTCGCCAGCTCCATCGCGCGCTCGACGCCCGCCACCTCGCCGGAGATCACGACCTGTCCGGGCGAGTTGTAGTTCGCCGGCACGACGAGCCCCGCCTCGCGCGTCGCCTCGTCGCAGATCTCCTCGATCGGACGGGCGAGGTCGCCGAGGATCGCGGCCATCGCGCCCGGGCGTGCCTCGCCGGCTCGTAGCATCAGCTCGCCGCGGCGGCGCACGAGCCGCGCGGCCGCATCGGCGAGCGTCGAGCGCGCCGGCCGCGTGATACGCCGTGAACTCGCCGAGCGAGTGGCCGGCGGCGGCGACGACGTGCGGCGCCGAGCGCGTCGCGCACGACCGCCCACACGGCCGCGCCGTGCGCGAGCAGCGCGGGCTGCGCGTTGTGCGTGAGCGTGAGCTCGTCGGCGGGCCCGTCGAAGCAGAGCGCGCGAGAGCGGGGCGCCGAGCGCCGCGTCGACCGCCGCGAACACGTCGCGCGCCGCCGGAAACGCGCTCGGCGAGGTCCTTCCCATGCCGGGCTTCTGCGAGCCCTGGCCCGGAAACAGCAGAACGACGTCCATGCATGCGCGCGCGAGTGACGATGCTAGAAGCGGACGACCATCGAGCCCCACGTGAAGCCCGGCGCCGAACGCGACGAACAGCACGGTCGATGCCGTCCTTCACGCGCCCCTGTCTCGATCGCCTCGTCGAGCGCGATGCGGAATGGACGCCGACGAGGTGTTGCCGTAGCGGTCGACGTTCACGAAGACCTTGTCCATCGGGATGTTCGCGTGCTTCGCCGTCGCCTCGATGATGCGCACGTTCGCCTGGTGCGGGATCATGAGGTCGATGTCGTTGCCGGTGAGCCTGCGCCGCGTCGAGCGCGCGATCGGCGGCTTCGCTCATCGAGCGCACGGCGTGCTTGAACACCTCGCGGCCCGCCATGTGCACGTAGTGCGACGCGGTCGTCGAGCACGGCCTCGCTCGAACGGCATCGTCGCGCCGCCGCCGGGGCGCCAGAGCAGCTCGGCGAGCGTGCCGTCGCTGCGCATGAAGCGTCGAGAGGATCCCGCGCTGCTGCGTTCGACGCGCGCTGCAGCACCGCCGCGCCGGCGCCGTCGCCGAACAGCACGCAGGTGGCGCGGTCCTTCCAGTCGACGATGGCGCTCATCTTCTCGGCGCCGACGACGAGCGACCGTCTCGGCGCTGCCGGCGGCGATGAGCCCTTCGGCCACGTCGAGCGCGTAGAGCCAGCCCGTGCACGCGGCCGAGACGTCGAACGCCGCGGCGCGCGTCGCGCCGAGGATCGCCTGGAGGTCGACGGCGGTCGACGGGAAGCAGGCGGTCGGGGGTGGCGGTGCTGAGCACGATCGCGTCGATCTCGCTCGCGGTGACGCCGGCGCGCGCCATCGCCGTGCGCGCTGCCTCGGCGGCCATCGACGCGGTGGTCTCGCCATCGCCGGCGATGTGCCGCTCGATGAATGCCGGTGCGCTCGACGATCCACTCGTGCGATCGTCTCGATGCCCGCGCGCGCGAAGTCGTGGTTCGTCATCACGCCGGCGGGGACGCCGCGTCCCGTGCCGGCGAAGTACGCGACCGGGCGCTTCATGCCGCGCGCCTCGCGATGCTCACGTGCCGTGGTGCGACGGACCGTTGCCCGCTTCCGCGAGCCGGCGCCCGATGTGCTCGTTCATCCGCGACTCGACCGCGCGCACCGCGACGCCGATCGCGTTCTTGATCGCGCGCGGCGAGACTTGCCGTGCGAGATGATGCTCACGCCGCGCACGCCGAGCAGCGGCGCGCCGCCGTGCTCGGAGTAGTCGAGCTCCTTGAAGGCCAGTTCGAGTGCCTCGCGCTCCGCGCCGAAGCGCCTTGGCGAACACGTTCATGATCATCGGCGCGATCCCCTCGTAGAACTTGAGGAGCACGTTGCCGACGAAGCCGTCGCAGACGACGACGTCGATGGGACCGCGATCGCAGTGCCCCGCGGGAGGTCGCGTCCTTCGACGTTGCCGAGGAAGTTGATGCCGTGCGTCTGGAGGAGCAGCTGGTGCGCCTCCTTCACGGCGCGTTGCCCTTCTCCGGCTCCTCGCCGATGCTCAGCAGGCCGACCGCGGCGATTCGCGCCCGAGGAGGTCGCGCGCGTACACGGAGCCGATGCGCGCGAACTGCACCAGCTCCTCGGGAGAGCAGTCGACGTTGGCGCCCGAGTCGAGCACGACGATCGGCCGACGCGCGGTCGGAAAGAGCGTGCCGATCGCGGGGCGGCGAAGGCCCGCGTGCAGTCGAGCAGAGCACCGACGCGGCCATCTGCGCGCCGGTGTTGCCGGCGGAGACGAACGCGTCGGATTGCCCCTCGGCCTGGAGACGGAGGCCGACCACCATCGAGCTGTGCGGCTTGCCGCGCACGGCCGTCGGCTTGTCCGACATCTCGATGACGTCGGGCGCCTCGACGATCGTGAGGCGCTCGCGATGCGCCCGATGTGCCGCGCAGCTCGCCGGCGAGCAACGTCGCGAGCTGGTGCTCGACGACGTCGCCGCGGCCGACGAGCTGGATTGTATGCGCCGGCGGAGCTCGGCGAGCGCGAGCAGCGCGCCGGCTACGGTGGCCCGGGGGGCGAAGTCGCCCCCCATGGCGTCCAACGCGATGCGCGCCAAGGTCAGGCTTCCTGCGCCTCGATTCGCTGCTCACCCGCGTAGTACCCGCACTCGGCACAGACGTGGTGCGGGCGCTTCATGCCTGACACTGCGGGCAATTCTGGATCGCGATCGCGGGAGCGGTCTTGTGCGTGTTGCGGGCGCGCTTCTTCCGCTTGGAGGTACGGCGCTTCGGGACGGCCATGGATCTACAGGGAGGTGGTGGACAGTGTGGGCTTCGGTGGACACGCGCAGTCGCCCTCGTTGAGGTCCGCGCCGCAGTGCGCACAGATCCCCTTGCAGTCTTCGTCGCACAGCGCGAAGCCGGGCGACGCGAGCAACCACTCCTCGCGGAGCGCCGGCCGAAGATCGAGAGAGCGCGCGCCCACCGGCAGCACGAACACGTCGGACGTGTCGTTCTCGTCCGGCAGGTTCGGCTCCGCGAAGATCAGGTGCGACTCGACGTCGATGTGCTCCGCGACGTCGGTGAGACAGCGACGGCACTCCGAGGCCGCATCGCCTTCGATGCGTCCGCTGAAGTAGTACCGACCGTGCCCCGCGGCCGAGAGGCGCCCGACGACCCGAAGTGGACCGGATGGGCGCGCATCGCCCTCCTCCCAGATCGGATCGTCGGTCGTCAATTCGGCGTCGACGGCCGCGGCCTGCGACTGCAGCGTCCGATGTCGAAGGACAGCATAGCCGAGTAACCTACCGCGCTACCGAAGCCAATTCAAGTCACGGTGGCAGAGCGACTTAGCTGCTGTACGCCAGGCTCAGCGCGCGAAGAAGAAGGCGATCTCGTTCGCGGCGTTCTCGTCGGAATCGGAGGCGTGGATCGCGTTCCGCCCCTTCGACTCTGCGTAGAGCTTCCGCACCGTGCCCTCTGCCGCCTCGGCCGGGTCCGTCGCCCCGATCGCCTCGCGCAGCGCGGCGACCGCATCCTCCTTCTCCAGCAGCAGCGGCATCGCCGGGCCCGACGTCATGAACGATACGAGGTCGGCGTAGAACGGGCGCTCGCGATGCACCGCGTAGAACTCGCCGGCGCGTGCCTCCGTGAGGTGCTCGACGCGCGCGTCGCGGAGCGTGAATCCCTTCTCTTCGAGCAGGGCAAGGATCTTTCCCGCCTTGCCCGATCCGAATGCGTCGGGCTTGATGATCGCGAGCGTGCGGTTGCCGGCCATGAGTCTGTCGGGAAGGAGCGTTAGGAGCCGATCAGCTTGCGAACGATGTCGCCGCGCGTGAGAAAGCCGACGAGCCGGCCGTCACGTACCACCGGGACACGGTCGACGTCCTTGTTCGTCATCATGGACGCCACTTCCGTGATCGGCTGATCGGGAGATACACACAGCACCTGGCGCGTCATGACTTCGCGTACGGTGCGCGTTCGCTGATCGGAGCTCGGCGCCGACGGGCTCGTGCCGCGCTGAAGATAGTTCGTGAGCATGTACTGCAAGAGCTCGCGCTGGCTCAGCATCCCGATGACGCGCCCCTCCTCGTCGACGACAGGAAGCCCGGCGACGCCGGCCCGGACCATGTCCTTCGCCGCATCGCGCAGTGGTGTCGTCGGCGAGACCGTTCGCGGCGAGCGGGTCATCAAATCACGGACCGCAAGCTGGTCGCGAATCTCGATGTCGCGGAGAATCGGCAGCGTCGCGAGCGCGTCCGGCGTCGGCTGCGCGAGGATGGCCTCGACGACCTCGGTCTTCGACAGCAGCCGCGCGAACGCCCCGACGGCCTGCAGGTACCGCGCGGCCTGCTTCGGCGGTGCCGCGACGAGCAGGATGATACGCGCCCCCTGCGTCTCGTCGCTCTCGCCGAGCTCGCGCTCGATCGGCGTTGGGGCGATGCCGACGGCGACGACGAGGTCGTTGACGGCGTCGCTCCGGTAGTGCAGCAGGAACGCCCGGTTCCCCATGGCGACGAGGTCTTCCGGGCGCTCTTCGTCGACGCGCTCCTGGAGGCGCTCCGGCTGCGAGACAGCCCCGGCAGCGACGAGCCGCGCGAGCAGCTCGCGAGCAGCCGACGGCAGGTCGGTGGCGCGCAGGGGAACGACAATGCGCGGCGGAAGCACCAGATCGGCGAGCTTCATGAAGCGACGCGTAGCGTGCTGCGACCGAGCGCCGATCGGCGGATGCCGTGCGCTCGGTCGCGGCGGGCCGCGCTAACTGATTCGTTCGCGCACCAGCGACACGAAGTCGATCGGCCGTTGCGCGACGCCCATCCCGGCCGCTGTGAACGCCTCGATCTTCTCGGCCGCCGTGCCCGACGAGCCGGAGATGATCGCGCCCGCGTGGCCCATGCGGCGGCCCGGGGGAGCGGTCTGCCCGGCGATGAAGCCGACGACCGGCTTCGTCATCTTCTCCTTGATGAACGTCGCGGCGTCCTGCTCGTCGGTCCCGCCGATCTCGCCCATCATCGCGACGACCTTCGTGTCGGGGTCGTTCTCGAACGCCTGCGAGCGCGTCGATGAAGCCCGTGCCGTTGATCGGATCGCCGCCGATGCCGACGCACGTGCTCTGTCCGAGCCCGGCCCGCGTGAGATGGTAGACGACCTCGTAGGTGAGCGTGCCCGAGCGGCTGACGACGCCGACGTTGTCCGGGCGTGCAGATGCGGCCCGGGATGATGCCGACCTTCGCCTGGCCCGGCGTGATGAGCCCCGGACAGTTCGGCCCGAGGAGCCGCGCACCCTTCGTCGTTCACGAACGGACGGACGCGCGTCATGTCGATCACGGGAACGCCTTCCGTGATGCAGACGACGAGCGCGATTCCGGCAGCCGCGGCTTCCATCATCGCGTCAGCCGCGAACGGCGGCGGCACGTAGATGACCGACGTGTTCGCGCCGGTCTCGTTCACCGCCTGCTCGACGGTGTTGAAGATCGGCACTGCCCTCGAACGTCTGTCCGCCCTTCCCCGGCGTCACGCCGGCGACGACGTTCGTGCCGTACTCGATCATCTGCTCGCGCGTGGAACGAGCCGTCGCGGCCCGTGATGCCCTGCACGATCAGCCGCGTGTCATGATCGATGAAGATGCTCATGCGGCGGCCCCCGTCGGCGAGCTGCACGGCCTTCTGCACCGCGTTATCCATGTCCGTCATCGCGGTGAAGCCGTTCTCTTCGAGAATCTTCACGGCGATCTCCTCGTTCGTGCCGGTGAGGCGGATGACGATCGGCACCTTGCAGCGGGTTCTGCTTCGTCGCCGTCACGATGCCGTTCGCGACGTCGTCAGTGCGCGTGATGCCGCCGAAGATGTTGAACAGAATGGCCTTCACGTTCTGATCGGCCGTGATGATGCGGAGCGCGTTGACGACCTTCTCGGGATTCGACGACCCGCCGATGTCGAGGAAGTTCGCCGGCTCGCCGCCGTAGTACTTCACGAGGTCCATCGTCGCCATCGCGAGGCCCGCGCCGTTCACGACGCAGCCGACGTTCCCGTCGAGCTTGATGAAGGTGAGGTTCGCCTTGCGCGCGTCGACTTCGCTCGGTGCCTCGGAGCTGTCGTCGCGCATCGCCTCGAGGTCGCTGCGACGCTCCAGCTCGTTGTCGTCGATCACCATCTTCGCATCGACGGCGATGACGTCCCCCGTCGGCGTCACGACGAGCGGATTGATCTCGGCGAGCGAGCACCCGTTCTCGATGAACGCGTTGTAGAGCTGCTGCATGATCTTCGCAGCCGCGCGCGCCTGCTTCGCGTCCTGGTAGAGAAAGAACCCGAGCTGCTGCGCCTCGAACGGTTGGAGACCGTAGACCGCGTCGACGGGGTGGTACTTGATCTTCTCTGGCGTCGTCGCGGCGACTTCCTCGATGTCGATGCCGCCCGCCGCGCTCACCATGAACACCGGCTTCTTCGTCGCCCGGTCGACGATGATGCCGACGTATGCTTCGGTGCCGATGTCGGCAGCTTCGGTCACGAGCACCTTCTCGACCGTGAGCCCCTTGATGTCCATGCCGAGGATCGCCTGCGCCTTCTCGCGCGCGACTTCCGGCGTCGGGCAGTACTTCACGCCTCCGGCCTTGCCGCGTCCGCCGACGTGCACCTGCGCCTTGACCATCACGGCTTTCCCGACACGTCGCGCGATTGCCTCGGCCTCGTCGGGGGTCGTCGCGACCTCGCCCGGCGGGATCGGCACGCCATAGCGGCGAAGCACGTCCTTCGCCTGGTACTCGTGGATGTTCACTGAAAGCTCCGAAGGGTGTAGAGCGCGCCGGGTGGCGAGCGTCGGGAAGCTAACGGGGCGCGGCGGTGCGAGCGAGCGCAGCGCCGAGGGAGTCGAACGCAGCGCCGAAGGCTGACCAGTCGCCACGTCGCATCGCCTCGCGCATCCGCTCGTACAGCGAGCGCGCGCGGTCGCCGAGGGCGGGCGACGACGCCGTGAGCGCCGGTGCGCTCGCCGCCGGCGACGCGACACCACTGAGCGCCTCGCGAATCGTCGCGCCGATGCGAACCTCATCGTCGATCGTCGCCACCGCCCCGACGACCGTCGGACCGCCGCCCGGCCGTACCGCGTACAGCGGCTTCACGAACGCGCTGCGGCCGGCGAGCGGCAGCGCGCGGAGCTGCCCCGTGCGGAACTCCGGCCGTTCTGCTGCGCTCTCGCCCGGAAGCCGAGACGTCCAGTCCGCGACCGCAGCACGCATGCGCCCGTTCACGTCCGTCCACGGCGGCGTGTCGGCTGCCGCGGGCACCCAGAGCGTGGCGGGCGAGACGCCGCCCAGCGCGATCACGAGCCCCGCGACGCGGTCGCTCCCGTCGACGAGTGGGAGCGTCCATCCGGTGACGTGCGCGTCGTGCCGCTGCGTGGGCATCAGCGACAGGGCTCGCGTCGCGACGCCGAGGGTGCTGTCGCTTCCCTCACCCGCCGGGACGTGCACATCGCGCGGCTGCGACAGCCCGCGCCGCCCGAACCGCGCGAGCGTCCACGCTTGCAGCATCGCCCCGTCGGTCGGCGGCGGGAGGGCAGCCCCGAGCTCCGGGCCGAGTGCGTCGCGCGACGAGAACAGCGCCGGGAAGCGTGCCGTCCACACCGCGGTCAATCGGTCTGGCGCGGAGTCGGCGACGAGCGTGACCGCCCCCGTTTCCGCGTTCACGACGCCGATCGCGGCGTGTTGATAGTAGCTGTACACCCCGCCGCCGACGTCGTAGCGCTGACTGAGTGGGAAGTCGGCGGATGCAGCGTACAGGTGGCAGACCCAGTGCACCGTGTCGCGCACGACGAGCGGCGCGATCGCGTAGCCTTGCGCGAAGAACGGCGCGACCGCGTCGAGCCGCTCGCGCACGTCGCGCCGCAGCACGATGACCGGCGACGGCATGCGGTCGAGCGCGTCTGAGAACAGCAGCCGGAAGTCGCGCTCGTTCCACGCGTGCACGAGGCGCGCGACCGTGCCGCCGATCGGGTCGCCGACGATACGCCCCGTCGAGTCGCCGACGATCGCGTAGCCCGCGGCGCGAGGAAACGACACGAAGCGCCGGTGACGCTCGTCGGCGGCGAGTGCGGCTGTGGTCGACGTGGCGAGCGAGGTCGGCGACCGCCCGGCGGTCGCCAGCCCAACGCCGACCGGTTCGCCGCGCGCGTCCACCGCGGTCGCCGAGACGACGACGGCGGTCCAGCTCGTCGGCTCCGCATCGGTTCCCGTCGCCGCGTGCGTGATCGCGACGGCGCCGAGCTCCGACGGGAACGGTTGCCACCCGATCACGTCGTCCGCGACCTCGCCACGCCGCGCGCGTTCGATCGAACGGGCGAGCGGCACCGGATCCCACGTCGGGGTCGCCTCGGCGGCCGCGTCGACGGTTCCGAGCGTGTATTCTGGCACGATCTGGATCCGATTCACCCCGAACGCCGTCTGGCTCATCGCGGCGCGGTTGCGCAGATACGGCCCGTCGCGCTCCGCGAGCGCGGCGCGGCCGATCGCGCGTGTGGCGACGAAGGGCACCGCGCCGCGCAGCACGATCGTCGACCCGAGCACGGCAGTGATGACCCAGAAGGCGAGACGACCGCTCCCGTGCCAGGCGGCGTTCACCATGAGCAGCGCGGCGATCGCCGTCACGGCGGCGAGCGCGAAGCGTGCCCTGAGCGCGACCCGGTGATCGACGTAGCCGAACGCGCCGCCGACGCCGCTGCCGCCGTGAAGCAACGAGTAGCCGTCGAGCCGGTGCGCCCACGCGAGCATGAGGAGCAGCGCCGCGATCAGCATCAGCAGGTGGCGCCGCACGTGCCGCGAGGCCAGCACGCGACCGTTCTGCCACCGCAGCCCCGCGGTCAACGCGTACAGCGCGGACACCGCGGTCGCGGTCGCGAGCAGCGTCACGATCGCCCAGATGTAGACCTCGTTCTCGAGCGGCAGCCAGTACACGTAGAACCCCGCATCCGCACCGGTGTACGGCTCGGGGAGACCGAGCGGCGGCGCGAACTGCACGAGATCGAACGCCATCCAGTCGCCGACGAGCAGCGACAGTGCGGCGCCGGCGGCGAGGGCGACGATTGCCGCGACCCACAACAACTCGCGACCGGCTACCGTCTCGCCGATCTCCAGGTCGCCGAGCCTGCGAGGCAGCACCAGCGACTCGACGGAGCTGCTGACGACGGCGAGGTTCGCGAAGACGAACGCCCCCCCGAGCGCGACGAGCAGCGAGCGCAGCGCGGCGATGTCGGTCACCTGCGCCCGCCACACCGCGAGGGGACCGGGGCCGAGCGCCGCGTACCAGCGGTAGTCGACGACGAGCGCGGCGACGAAGCGCCCGAGGAGCAGCACGGCGACGATGAGCGCGGCGAGGCCGATCAGACGCCGGCGTCTCATGGTGCGCCACCGACCGCGGCGTCGCGATCGCCGCGTGAGGGTGTCAATGCCCGACGCCAGGCGTCGGGTCGACTCCCTGGTCGCGCAGCCACGACTCCATCTCGGCACGGATGACGTTCAGCCGCTCCAGCGAGCGCGCCTCGAAGCGCATGACGAGTACCGGCTGCGTGTTCGATGCGCGGATGAGGCCCCACCCGTCGCCGAACAGCACGCGCACGCCGTCGACGTCGATCACGTCGTACCGGGCGCGGAAGTCACGCACCGCCCTGTCGACGATCTCGAACTTGCGCGCCTCGTCGACGTCCACGCGAAGCTCCGGCGTCGAGACGAACGACGGGACGTCCGCGAGCAGTTCGGACACGGTCCTGTTCGAGTCGGCGACGATGCGCAGCAAGCGCGCGGCGCCGTAGAGCGCGTCGTCGTGTCCGTAGAACCCCTCGGCGAAGAACATGTGGCCGCTCATCTCGCCCGCGAGCGGCGCGTCGAGCGCCTTCATCTTGTCTTTGATGAGCGAGTGGCCCGTCTTCCACATCACCGGCTCGCCCCCCGCATCCGCGATCGCCTGTGGCAGCGCCTGCGAGCACTTGACGTCGAAGATGATCGGCGCGCCCCGTCCGGTTCGCGCGAACACGTCGCGGGCGTAGAGGATGAGCAGGTGATCCCCCCACACGATCTCGCCGCGGTCGTCGACGAGCCCGATGCGATCGGCGTCGCCGTCGAAGGCGACGCCCAACGTCGCGCCCTCGCGTTTCACCGCTGCGATCAGCTCCTGCACGTTCTCGACCACCGACGGGTCGGGGTGGTGGTTCGGAAACGTGCCGTCGCTCTCCGCGAACAGGTGCGTGACCTGCGCGCCGAGCCGGTCGAGGAGCTGAGGGCCGACGAGGGCGCCGGCCCCGTTTCCGTAATCGGCGACGATGCGGAGCGGTCGCGAGAGGGGTCCGATGCGTTCGACGATGTCGTCGACATAGCGATCGATGACGGCCCGCTCGGTCACGGCGCCGCGCGCGGCGCCCGCAGTCGGCAGCGCGTCGCGTGCGAGCTCGTACAGCCGCTGGATCTCGCCCCCGTGCACGGACGCCGCGCCGCGTGAGATCTTGAAGCCGTTGTACTCGGGTGGGTTGTGCGAGCCCGTGATCTGGATGCCGCCGACGACCGGCTCGTTGTGCAGCGCCCAGTACAGCACCGGGGTCGGCACGATGCCGACGTCGAGCACGTCGAACCCGGCGCCCGTGATCCCGTCGACGAGTCCGTCTCGCAGCATCGCGCCGCTCGGCCGATTGTCGCGGCCGACGGCGACGATGCCGTTCGACACGCCCGCGTCGCGGAGCAGCGCGGCGTACCCGGCCCCCAGCGCTCGCGCGACGTCGGTCGTGAGGTCCCGTCCGACGACTCCGCGGACGTCGTACTGCCGGAAGATGTGCTGCGGAAGCGCGGAGGCGTTCATCGCGTGCTGAGGGCGTTCGTCACGGCGCCCGTGTTCGCGCCCGTCGCCGGAACGAGCGAGCTCGCGCGCGCCCACGTGACGAGCGGCGTCGGATACAGCCCGAGCGCGAGCAGCAGCGTCACCGACGCGACGATCACCGAGCGCGTCCACATGGGCGTCGGCGGCGGCGTCGGCGCGTCCTCGGGGCGCGGCCGCATGAACATCACCATGATGACGTACAGGTAGTAGCCGGCCGAGATCACGCTCGTGACGACGAGCAGCACGGCGAGCCGCGTCTGCGGCGCCGGCGCTTGCAGCGCCGCCTGCAGTACGTACCACTTCGCGAAGAACCCGAGGCCGCCGGCGAGGGGAAAGCCCAGGAGCGCGAGCATGTAGACCGCCATGGCCATCGCGAGGCCCGGTCGCACCGAGAAGAGCCCCGCGTACTCGTTCACGTCGGTCGGCCGTTCCGCCCCCGGCGCGAGCGCGAGCACGACGGCGAACGCGCCGATCGTGGCGAGCGTGTACGCGAGCAGGTAGAACACGAGCGCCGCCGCCCCGGCCGCCGTCCCGGTCACGACCGGCACGAGCAGGTACCCCGCGTGCGCGATGCTCGAGTACGCGAGCATCCGCTTGATGTTGCGCTGCGAGAGCGCGATCAGGTTGCCGGCCACCATCGTGATCGCCGCGAGCCACCAGACGACCGGGTGCCAGCGGGTCTGCACGACGGCGAACGCTTCGATGAACACCCGGATGAACGTCGCGAACGCGGCCGTCTTGACCGCCGCCGCCATGTAGGCCGTGAACGGCGTGGGGGCGCCGTCGTACACGTCGGGCGTCCACATGTGGAACGGTGCCGCGGCGACCTTGAATGCGAAGCCCACGAGCATCAGGGCGAGGCCGATCGCGAGCATCGACCCGGCGCCCGTGTCGACCCCGCCCGCGAGCGCCGTGCCGATCCCGGCGAGGTTCGTCGACCCGGTGGCCCCGTAGACGAGCGCGACGCCGTAGAGCAGGAACGCGGTGGAGAACGCGCCTAACAGAAAGTATTTGAGGGCCGCTTCCGCGCCGCGCGCGCTACGCCGGTTGATCCCCGCGAGCACGTACACCGCGATCGACATGATCTCGATGCCCAGGAACACGACGATGAGGTCGCGCGCCGCGCACAGGATCATCATCCCCGACGTCGCGAGCAGCATCAGCGGATACGATTCGACGGCGATCCGCTCGCTGCGGCGGGCGTAATCGTCCGCCAGCGCGATGCTGAGGATGGTCCCGAGCAGCACGACGATGTCCGCCGCCCAGCGGAAACTGTCGATCGCGACGGGGCCGCGGTCCCGAGGTCACGCCGCGAACGCCGTACCAGATCGCCGCCGCGATCGCCGCGAGGCAGACGCCGATCGCGCCGACGGCGACCGGCCGCGCGTCGCGCCCCTCTCCGCGAAAGACGCCCCACAGCAGCAGCGCCATCGCCCCTGCCATCACGAGCACGTCCGGGAAGAGCGCCGCGCTGAGCTGCGATGGAATCGTGAGGTCGAGATTCATCGATCGAGAGCCGTGGGGGCGACGCCGTTCGTCATCTGCGCGCCTCGCTCGACGTGCTCGACGAGGCGGGTCGTCGCGCTCTGCATCCGAGAGAGGATGGGTCCGGGCTGCACGCCGATCCAGATGATCGCGACGACGAACACGCTGACGACGGCGAGCTCGCGGCGATTCAGGTCGGTCAGCGTCGCGTTCTCACCGTGGTTGAGCGGGTTGAAGATGACCCGCTGCAGTCCCCAGAGGAGATACGCCGCCGCGAGCACGACACCGACCGCGGCGATCGCCGTGAACACCGGCGCCGTCCGGAACGACCCGGTGAGCACGAGGAACTCACCGACGAACCCGTTCGTCCCAGGCAGCCCGATCGAGCTCATGGCGACGATCGTCAGCGCCGCGGCGAACATCGGGATCACGCGCGCGATCCCGCCGAACGCGGCGATCTCGCGCGTGTGGGCCCGCTCGTACAGCATGCCGATCAGGAGGAACAGCGCGCCCGTCGAGATGCCGTGGCTCACCATCACCATGAGCGCACCCTGCACACTCTGCACGTTCAGCGCGAAGATGCCGAGCATGACGAACCCGAGGTGGCTCACGCTGGAGTAGGCGACGAGCTTCTTGAGATCGGGCTGCACCATCGCGACGAGCGCGCCGTACAGAATGCTCACCACGGCCAGCGAGAGAATGATGTTGCGCACCGTCGTGTTCATCGCCGCCGCTGGGAAGAGCGGCAGCGCGTACCGCAGAAAGCCGTACGTCCCCATCTTCAGCATCACGCCGGCGAGGATCACGCTCCCGCCCGTCGGCGCCTCGACGTGCGCGTCGGGGAGCCAGGTGTGGAACGGGAACAGCGGGACCTTGATGGCGAACGCGAGGAAGAACGCGCCGAACAGCCAGAAGCTCGCCTTGTGCGAGACCGACATGTTGGCGAGCAGATAGTCGTACGAGAAGCTCGTCGCGCCCGTGCTGCGCCAGATGAAGATCATGGCGATCAGCATGAGCAACGAGCCGAGCATCGTGTAGATGAAGAACTTCTGCTCGCGTAGGTCCGCCGCTCGCCCCCCCACATGCCGATGATGAAGTACATCGGCACCAGCATCAGCTCCCAGAACACATAGAACAGCAGCAGGTCGAGCGCGACGAACACGCCGATCATGCCGGTCGTGAGCACGAGGAAGAGCGCGTAGTGCGTCCGCAGCCTGGTGCGCACGCTCGTCCAGTCGCCCTGGATCGCGAGCGGCATGAGGAACGTCGTCAGGAGAATCATGAACAGCGAGATCCCGTCGACGCCTAACGTCAGCCGGGCGCCCCACTCGGGTATCCACGGGACGTCGACGCGGAACTGCCACCCTGGCGCCACAGGATCGAACGCCCACCACATGCCCACCGAGACGAGCGCCTCGAGCAGCAGCGTCCCGAGCGCGATCATGCGGACGCGCCGACCGTGGTCGTAGTCGACGTGCATCCCGGAGTCCGCCGGCTTCCCGACGAGCCCGATCACCGCCGCGCCGACGAGCGGCAGCAGGAGCAAGACCGGCAACACCCACGCGCTGTAGTGCACGGCGAGGAGCAGATCGCGCATAGATGGAGTCCGGGGAGTGGGGCAGTCTGACGACTAACGGACGTGCGCTCGGCGACCGCGGCCGAGGTGCCACTCACCATCTCGACGATGCGCGCCGCGGGGCCTTCCACGCGCCGCAACAGCGCGCCGGGCGCGACGCCGAGCCAGATGATCGCCACGGCGAACACCGCCATGACCGCGAGCTCGCGACGGTCGAGATCGCGGAGCGCCGCGTTCTCCGGGTTGTCGAGCGGATTGAAGATGACGCGCTGCAACGCCCACAACAGATACACGGCGGCGAGCACCACTCCCGTCGTCGCGATCACCGTCGCGATCGGGAAGCTGCCGTACGAGCCGAGCAGAACGAGGAACTCGCCCATGAAGCCGTTCGTCCCGGGGAGACCGAGCGTCGACAGCGAGACGAGGGTGAGCATCGCGGCGAACAGCGGGATCACCCGCGCGATGCCCCCGAAGTTGCGGATGAGTCCCGTCTTCCGCCGATCGTGCAGCATGCCGACGAGCAAGAACATCGCGCCGATCGAGATGCCGTGGTTCACCATCACCATGATCGCGCCCTGAATGCTCGCAACCGTGAGCGCGAAGATGCCGAGCATCACGAAGCCGAGATGGCTCACCGACGCGTACGAGACGAGCTTCTTGAAGTCCGGCTGCACCATCGCGACGAGTGCGCCGTACAGGATCCCGACGACCGAGACGATGACGATTCCCGTCCGTAGCGTCGGCTGCAACGCGGCGGCGGGAAAGAGGGGGAGCGCGAACCGAAGCAGCCCGTACGTCCCCACCTTCACGCCGAGCGCCACGGCCGCCGTCGTCGGTGCCTCGTGTTGCGCGTCCGGCAGCCAGGTGTGGAAGGGGAAGAAGCCGCTCTTCACGACGAAGGCGAGGAAGAACGCCGAGAAGAGTGCGATCTGTCCCGTCGGCGAGATCGACGTGCGCGATGCCGCGATGAGCGTATCGACGTCGAAGGAGGTCGAGCCGCCGGCGATCCAGAGCACGACGATCGCGACGAGCATGAGCAGCGAGCCGAACGTAGTGAACAGGAAGTACTTGAGGCTCGCCCGCGTCCGCCGGGCCCCGCCCGAGACCCCGATCATGAAGTACATGGGGATGAGCACCAGCTCCCAGAACACGTAGAACAGGAGCAGGTCGAGCGAGACGAACACGCCCATGATGCCGGTGAGCAGGATCAGCAGCAGGCCGTAGTAGCTGCGGATCTTGCTCGTGACGTTCGACCAGCTTCCGTAGACGGCGAGCGGCATCAGTAGCGCCGTCATGACGATCATGACGAGCGAGATGCCGTCGACGCCGAGGGAGATGCGGGCGCCCCAGTCCGGGATCCACGGCAGCGTCACCGGCGCCTGCCACGCCGCGCTCGCGGGGTCGAACACGATCCACAACCCGATCGCGAGGACCGCCTCGCCGATCAGCGTGATCATCGTGAGCACCCGTACGTCCCGCCACGACGCGAAGCTCGATTCACGTCCCACGACGGCCGTGCGGCCGAGCATGAAGATCAGCATCGAGCCGATCGCGGGCCAAAATAGCAGCGCCGGCAGCACCCATGTCGACAGGTGCGCGGCGCCTAACAGATCACGCATCGAGCGGCTGGAAGGAGACTGCGGGCGTCACCGGAACGCGACGGCGCCGATGAGCACCACCGCGCCGACGGCCACGACCCACGCGTAGTTGGAGACGTTTCCGGTCTGGATCCGCGATCCGGCCCACGACACGGCGCGGACGAGCCCCGCGACGCCGTTCACGAAGAAGCCGTCGATCAGGCCGGCGTCGAGCCCGCGCCACAACAGCTTGCGCGACAGCGCGATCGTCGGCTCGACGATGAGTCGCCGAACCCCCTGGTCGACGTAGTAGGCGTTCTCCGCCGCGTCGCCGAGCCGCGCCTGGTGAACGGCCTCCGCCTCACGCTTCGGGAGCAGCGCAGCTGGCTTGAGGCGCACGACCGCGAATGCGATCCCGAGTACCGCCGCAGCGATGGCGGCACCGACGAGCGCGTACTCGGTCGATTGCGGCAACGCGGCCTCGCCCCCCGCGAGCGCGGCCGTGGACCGCTCGACCACCGGCGCCAGCCACCGGTCCAGCACGTCGACCGGGCCGAGCGCGTGCGCGAAGTGCGGCAGGTTGAGCCACCCGCCGAACGCCGAGAGCAGACCGAGCACGACGAGCGGCGCCGTCATGAGCCACGGCGCCTCGTGCAGATGCGCGCGCGCGTGCTCCCCCGTTCGGTTGGGCCCGTGGAACGCGTAGAGCATCATCCGCGACATGTAGATCGCGGTGATGAGCGCCGTGAGCAGGCTGACGCCGTAGACGACGTACAGGATCGCCGAGCCCGGGATGCCCAACACGTGCAGCTCAGCCATCGGGCCATGACGCGCCCGCTCGAAGACCGAGCCGAGGATCAGGTCCTTCGAGAAGAACCCCGCGAAGGGCGGCACCCCCGAGATCGCGAGCGTCGCGACCCACATGAGCGTGAACGTGACAGGCATGAAGCGCCGGAGGCCGCCCATGTTGCGCATGTCCTGCGCGTCGTCGTGCGAGTGCGTGTGGTGATACGCCTCGTGCATCGCGTAGATCACCGACCCGGCGCCGAGGAACAGCAGTGCCTTGAAGAATGCGTGCGTCGCGAGGTGGAACACCGCCGCCGAGTACGCCCCGACCCCCGCGCCGACGAACATGTAGCCGAGCTGGCTCACCGTGGAGTACGCGAGCACGCGCTTGATGTCCCACTGCTTCAAGCCGATCGTCGCTGCGAAGATCGCCGTCGCCGCACCGGTGACGGTGACGAGCAGCGATGCAGCCGGCGCGAGGGCGAACAGCGCGCCGCTCCGCGCGATGAGATAGACGCCCGCCGTCACCATGGTCGCCGCGTGAATCAGCGCCGAGACGGGGGTCGGGCCGGCCATCGCGTCCGGCAGCCAGATGTAGAGTGGGAGCTGGGCGCTCTTCCCGGCACAGCCGAGGAACAGGAAGAGGCAGATCGCCGTGACCACGCCGCCGCCCAGTGGGAGGAGCGCCGCGCGTTCGGACACGGTGACGAAGTCGAGCGCGTTCAGATTCACCGACATCAGGAACATCGCGATGAGGATCCCGAAGTCGCCGACACGGTTCACGACGAACGCCTTCTTCCCCGCGTTCGCGTTCTGCTCCTCGCTGAACCAGAAGCCGATGAGCAGATACGAGCAGAGGCCGACCCCCTCCCACCCCACGAAGATCACCGGGTAGCTCGCGCCGAGCACCAGGATCAGCATGAACGCGACGAACAGATTCAGGTACGCGAAGTAGCGCGAGTACCCGGGGTCCGTTCGCATGTAGCCCACACTGAAGATGTGGATCAGCGTGCCGACGCCGGTGATGATGAGCGTCATCAGCATCGACAGCTGGTCGAGCTGGATGCCCCACGTGATGCGCAGGTCGCCGGTCGGTATCCACTCCGCGAAGTTCTGCACGAACGGCCCCGCCTCGGCGAGCCGGTCCCCCGCGCGGAGCATCGCGACGAAGATCGCGAGCGAGAGCACGAAGCACAGACCGATGATGGCGGGGCCGAGGAACGACGAGATACGGTTGTAGCGCGCGTGGAAGCGCTCCGTCTCGCGGTCGTACGCTTCTTCGTGCGCCATGTCGGTGTGACCGGCGTCGACGTCGTGCGACGGGTCGTCGGGACCGGCATGGTAGACCGGCGCGAGCGAGAGCGCGCCGTTCACGATGAACCCGAGAAGCGGCAGGAGCGGCAGCAGCCATGCCCATTCGGCGACCGTGCCGGCGAGCGGGTGCGCCCCGGCTTCGGCAGCGGCCTGCAACAGCGCGAGCGGCATCAGCCCCTCAGCAGCTTGATGTTCCCGAGGTCGACCGTGCCGAAGTGCCGGAAGACCGCGATCACGATGGCCAGTCCGACCGCCGCCTCGGCCGCGGCGACCGTCATCACGAAGACGACGAAGACCTGCCCCAGCGTGCCGCCGTGCAGCTTCGCGAGCGCGATGAAGCTCAGATTCACGGCGTTGAGCATCAGTTCCACGCACATGAACAGAATCAGCGCGTTTCGCCGTGTGAGCACACCGACGACGCCGATCGCGAAGAGGATCGCGCTGAAGAACAGCGCCTCGGCGATCATGCGTCGAGTCTCCGTTTCGCGAGGACCACCGATCCGACGACGGCGATGAGCAGCAGCACGCTCGTCAGCTCGAAGGCGAGCAAATGGTCGGTGAACAGTACCTGCGCGACCGGCGCGACAGCGTTCGACTCGGGCACGTCCGCCGGCATGACCTCGGGTATCCTGCCGTTCGTGAGAACCAGGAGCTCGGCCAGCATCACGACCGCGACGGCGGCGGCGCCGAGGCGCACGCGGTTGTTCCGGAAGTCCGCGACCGGCCCGGCGTCGCCGAGGTTCAGCAACATGACGACGAACAGGAAGACGACCATGATCGCGCCGGCGTAGACGAGCACCTGCACGACGCCGACGAACTGCGCGTCGAGCATCACGTACAGGGCCGCGAGCGAGAACATCGTGTTCACGAGCCAGAGCGCGGCCGCGACGGGGCTCTTCCGCGTCACGAACAGAATCGCCGACGCGACGGCGATCACACCGAACAGATTGAAGTTGAACTGATAGAAGAGGCTCATCGCGTCACTCGCCGAGCGGATCGGCCGGATCCCACATCTCGCACACGGGGTGTGTCTGCGCCGTCAGCCGCTCAAGGTCGTAGACGAAGCCGTCGCGGCTGTATTCCGCGTTCTCGTAGTGCCGCCCGACGTGGATCGCCTCCTCCGGACACACCTCCTGGCAGTAGCCGCAGAAGATGCAGCGGAACTCGTCGATCTCGAAGATGAGCGGGTACCGGTTTCCCTGCTCGTCCTCGCCCGGCACGAGCTTGATGCAGTTCGCGGGGCAGACGGTCGGGCAGAGGCCGCAGGCGACGCACTTTGCCTTGCCGGTCTCCGTGGTGAGCATGCGGTGCGTGCCGCGCCACCGCCGCGAGATCGCGAGCTTCTCCTCGGGGTACTGCGACGTGACGGTGTGCGGGTGGACCAGATGGCTGAACGTGTGGGCGAGCCCCTTCAGCGTCGCGCGCACATAGCTCACCTGCTCGATCGGCCGGTCGACGACCTTGACGGTGATGGCCATGTCAGTCCCCCGCCTCGCCCACGGCCTGCAAACGTCGCGTACTGATCGCGCGCAGCTCGGCGAGCTGCCGATCGGACATGCGGCCGTACGCGGGGCTGATGAGACGCCCGCGATCGAGCACGAAGAACACGAGCGCGAGCATCACGACGTTCAGCAAGAACAACGACCCGGAGAACACCCAACCACGCTGGTAGCCGAGGCTCTGGAGCGCGAGCACGGCCCCAGCCACCACGATGATGTACGTGAGCGCGAGCGGGAGCATGAACTTCCAGCCTAACGACATCAGTTGGTCGTACCGGAAGCGCGGCAGCGTCCACCGCACCCAGATGTAGAAGAAGCAGAAGAACCCGGTCTTCAGCAGGAACGACGCGAGCGTGGCGAGCGTCTTCCACACGCTGTACGGCGCCGCATTGTCCCACGTCAGGAACGGGATGTCCCATCCGCCGAAGAACAGCGTCGTCATGAGCGCACTCGCCGTCACCATGTTCGAGTACTCGGCGATGAAGAACATCGAGAACTTCATCCCGCTGTACTCCGTGTGGTAGCCGGCGACGAGCTCGCTCTCCGCCTCCGGCAGATCGAACGGCAGCCGATTCGTCTCGGCGAACGCGGCGACGAGGAAGATGAAGAAGGAGACGGTGAGCAACACGATGTTCCACCCGTCGCGCTGCTGCTGGGCGATGACGTCCTTGAGGGCGACGTTCCCGACGAGGAGCAGGATCGGAATCGTCGACATCCCCATCGCGATCTCGTACGACACCATCTGCGCGCTCGAGCGGAGACCGCCCAACAGCGCGTACTTGCTGTTCGACGCCCACCCGGCGAGCACGATCCCGTAGACCCCCAGCGACGCGACGGCGAGGATGTAGAGAAAGCCGACGGGGATGTCCGCGACGACCATCGGCACGAGTCCCCACGGCGTCGGGAGCGGCGCAGCGAAGGGGATCACCGCGAACGTCATGAGCGCAGGAATGAAGGCCATCGCCGGCGCGAGGATGAACAGCGGGGTGTTCGCCGCGTCCGGATACGTCTCCTCCTTCATGAAATTCTTGACGCCGTCTGCCGCGGGCTGCAGCACGCCACCGATCCCGACGCGGTTCGGCCCGAGGCGATGCTGAATCCACGCCGAGATCTTCCGCTCCGCGAGCGTCAGATACGCGACGACGACGAGCAGTACGGTGAACACGGCGAGCATCTTGACGACGCTCGACACGAAGAACGAGCCATTCCCCTCCGGCACCACCTGCGGGTCGAACGCCTGCAACAGCATGAGGGTCGGCACCATCATGCGCTGACCTCCGTGAGCGCCGGCTGCGCCGCGAACCGCGCAGCGTCCGCGATCGGCGCTCCCCTGAGTCCCAGCGTGTCGTACGTCATCCCTGCGAAGCTCGGGTGCGCCACCGCCAGAGCGGCGAATGCGTCCCGGGCCGAGTAGAAGCCGTCGCCTTCGCCGAGTGCAGCGAGCAGGTCCCCCAACACGTACCACGCCGGCCGCGCGAGTCCGGGGCCCGCCTTGGCCTGCGTGTAGCGCTGCACACGCCCGCGCACGTTCGTGAAGGTTCCCTCTTCCTCCGTCATGTTCGTCGTCGGCAGAACGACGTCGGCGCTCGCCGCCCACTGCGGCTGCACCGTGCCGACGACGATGATCGTCACCCCGTTCGGCACCACGACGTCGCGCGTCCGGAGCTCCTCGTCGGCGACGAGCAGCACGTCACCCCACGTGAGACCGCCTAACGGATCGTCACTCCGATCGAAGCCGAACAGCTCGGCGCCGACGACGTTGGCGGCGCGCTCGGCACGCAGCGCGAGATCGGGGACGCCTGGCAGCGGGGCTTCCTCGCCGGTCCGGACGGTGAAGGTGCCACGCCCACCGACGCGCGCCGCGATGCGCGCGACGAGATGCAGCGCCTCGTTCGACAGCATCGGCGAGACCAGCGCGCGGACCGGCCGGCCGCTCTGGAGGATCGACGCCGCCGCCTGCAGTGCGAGCTCCCAATCGACCGAGGCGAGCGCACCGTTCACTCGCGCATACGGCAGCTCGATCCGGTCGCGCCGCTCGAGCCAGCGGTAGTCGAGTCGCCCCTCGTCACACAGAAAGTACTTGTTGACGTCGTCGTTCGGCCGCGGCCGCATCCGCACCACGGTGCCGTCACGCGTCTCCACGATGCTGTTGCACCCCTGTGTGCAGTTCGGGCACACCGACGCCGCGCGATCCAGCTCCCACGCGCGCGCTTTGTTCAGGAAATCCTTCGACAGCAGCGCGCCGACCGGGCACAGATCGATGACGTTCCCCGCCCACGCGTGGGTCAGATCGTCCTCGACGTGCTTGCCGATCGTGGCGCGGTCGCCGCGCTCGCTGACGTTCAGGACCGGCTCCTCCGCGAGCGTGTCCATGAACCGCACGCAACGCGTGCAGAGGATGCAGCGGTTGGTGACGTACACGACGTCACCACCGAAGTCCTCGACGGGATTGAACCGCTTCGGCTCCTCGTACCGCGACTCGGCGCGCCCTTCCTGGAACGTGTAATCCTGCAGCTCGCACTCGCCGGCCTGATCGCAGATCGGGCAGTCGAGCGGATGGTTGATGAGCAGCAGTTCGAGGACGCCCTTCCGCGCCTCGAGCGCCTTCGCCGTGTGTACGTGCACGACCTGCCCGTCGGCGACCGACGTCGCGCACGACGGCGCGAGCTTCGGGAACTTCTCGACCTCGACGAGGCACATGCGGCACACCCCCGCGACGGGCAGGCCGGGGTGATAGCAGTAGTGGGGGATGAGAATCCCCGCTGCCTTCGCCGCCTCGAGAATGCTCGTGCCCTCGGGCACCGTCACGGCGCGCCCTTCGATCGTCAGCGTGACCTGCTTCGCGTCTGCCATATGGTGTCGAGGGCGATCAGACCACCGTCGGGGCGGCGGCGAGGCGTGCCGCGCCGGCCACGTTGCCACCCGCCATGCTCACGACGTTCGGCGACGACCGCAGCTTCGCCTCGAACTCGTGACGGAACTTCTGGATCCCGGACACGACCGGCGTGGCGCACGAGTCGCTCAGTACGCAGATCGTCTTCCCCGTCATGTTCTCCGCGATCGACAGCAGCGTGTCGAGATCGCGCGCATGCCCGTTGCCGCCGGCGATCCGCTCGAGAATCTTCGTCGTCCACGCCGTCCCCTCGCGGCACTGCGTGCACTGCGCGCAGCTCTCGTGGGCGTAGAATCGACAGAGCCGCGCGATCTGACGCACCATGTCCTGGCGGTCGTCGAACACGATCACGCCACCGGAGCCGAGCATCGAGCCGGCCGCGATGAAGCCTTCGTAGTCCATGATCGCGCCGCGTGACTCCTCGGCCGTCAGGATCGGCACCGACGAACCGCCGGGGATCGTCGCCTTGATCTCGCGACCGTTCGGCGCGCCGCCGCACACGTCCCACAGGAACTCGCCGAACGGGAATCCGAGCGTGACCTCGTAATTCCCCGGCCGCGCGACGTTGCCGCACACCGAGAACAGCTTCGTCCCCACGCTCTTCGGGTTGTCCGGCCGACCGAACTGCTTGTACCACTCCGCGCCGTTGTTCAGAATGTGCGGCACGGCGGCGAGCGTCTCGACGTTGTTGATCGTCGTCGGCTTCCCGAACAGGCCTGCGACGGCCGGAAACGGGGGCTTGATGCGCGGATTGCCGCGGCGCCCTTCGAGCGAGTTCATGAGCGCCGTCTCCTCGCCACAGATGTAGGCGCCCGCGCCCTGATGCACGTGGACGTGCAGCGTCTTGCCGGTGCCCATCACGTTCGTGCCGAGGATGCCGGCCGCGTACGCCTCCTGGACCGCCGCACGCACCTGCTCCAGCGGCTCCGTGAACTCGCCGCGGATGTAGATGTACGCGGTGTCGGCGTAGATCGCGTAGGCGCCTAACGCGCACCCTTCGACGAGCGCGTGCGGCGTCCACCGCATGATCTCGCGGTCCTTGAACGTGCCGGGCTCCGACTCGTCCGCGTTGCAGCAGAGGTAGTGCTGCTTGCCGTCGGGCTTCATGAAGCTCCACTTCACGCCCGTCGGAAAGCCTGCGCCGCCGCGCCCGCGGAGTCCGCTGTCTTTCACCACGTTCTGGATCTCGACCGGATCCATGCCTAACGCTTTCTCGAGTGCGACGTACCCGCCGCGCTCGCGCCAGCCGGCGAGTGAACGCGCCGCCGGGTCGCCGAAGTGCTTCGAGAGGACCGGCGTCTCGCGCGGGTGGCTCGGGTGCGGATAGCCCATGCGCGTGGCGCTCAGCCTAACGACGCGAGAATTTCGGGAACGCGCTCCGGCGTCACCGACTCGATGAACTGCTCGTTGATCATGATCGGTGTCGCGAAGCCGCACGCGCCGAGGCACTCGACTTCGATGACAGTGAAGCGCCCGTCGTCCGACGTCACGCCGAGCTCCCCGCAGGCGGTCTCACGCAGGAACGCGTTCGCGACGTCCTCCGCCCCGCAGACGTGGCACGGCGTGGTGGTGCACACTTGGATGAAGTGCCGACCGACCGGGTGCTGGTGGTACATCGTGTAGAACGTCACGACACCCTTCACGTACGCCGGCGTCAGCTCGAGTCGCTCGGCGACCTCGGCCATCGCGGCGTCGCTCACCCAGCCACGCACGCGCTGCACGATCCACAGCGCCGGGAGCAGCCCGGCCATCTTCGTCGGGTAGCGCGTGAGCAGCTCGTCGAGCTCCGCGCGCTCGGCACTTCCGGCGACGAACACGGGCGCGTACGGCTCGTCGTGGCCGTGCCCGCCGGCGGCCGCTGACGGCGCGAGTCTCGGCGTCGAAGGCCCGTGGCTCACCGGTCGATCTCCCCCATCACGATGTCGATGCTCGCGTTGATCGCGATCACGTCGCTCAGCAAATGCCCCTCGACCATCTTCGGAATCGCCGAGAGGTTGACGAACGCCGGCGGGCGGATGCGCCAGCGCACCGGCTTCGACGTGCCGTCCGAGACCATGTAATAGCCCTTCTCCCCCTTCGGGCTCTCGACCGGCACGTACGCCTCGCCCACCGGCGGACGCGGCCCCTCCATCACGACCTTGAAGTGATGGATCATACTCTCCATCTCGCTCGTCGCCTTGTGCTTCGGCGGCAGAATGACTCGCGGGTCGTCGACGTTCACCGGTCCGTCCGGCAGGCGGTCGAGCGCCTGGCGCAGGATGCGGAGACTCTGCCGCATCTCTTCGAGGCGTACGAGATACCGATCGTACACGTCGCCCGCCGATCCGACGGGGACGTCGAAGTCGTACGTCTCGTAGTCGAGATACGGGAAATCCTTTCGCACGTCGTAATCGACACCAGACGCGCGCACCATCGGCCCGGACAACCCGTAGTTGACTGCCTCGTCGGCCGACATGACGCCGAGTCCGACCGTACGGCCGACCCAGATGCCGTTCTTCGTCAGCATCCGATCCGCGTTGTCGAGCGTCTTCGGGAAGGTGGCGAGGAACTCCTCGAGCATCCCCGTCCAACCCGTCGGCAGGTCCGCGCCCATCCCACCGACGCGGGTGAGGCTCGTCGTGAGGCGCGCGCCGATCCACGCCTCGAACATGTTGTAGATCCGCTCCCGTTCCTGGAACAGCCAGAGGAACGGCGTGAAGGCGCCGATGTCGATGCCCGTCGTCCCCATCCACACGATGTGGGACATGATCCGCGACAGCTCCATCGCGATCACGCGCAGCACGGTACACCGCGGCGTGATCTCGATCCCGAACAGCCGCTCGGCGCCTAACGCGAACGCGCAGTTGTTGCCGGGGCTGTTGAGGTAGTCCTCACGGTCGGTCCACGGGATGATCTGGTTGTACTGACGATACTCGCCGATCTTCTCGAAGCCGCAGTGCAGATAGCCCACGTGCGGCACGCAGCGCACGACGGTCTCGCCGTCGAGCTCCAGCACGAGCCGGAGCACGCCATGCGTCGCGGGGTGCTGCGGGCCGATGTTGATGAGCATGTGCTCACCGGCCAGCTCGGGTTCCACCCCCGGCGGCGCGTCGAGCGTCATGACGTTGCCGCCCTCGTCGGCGAAGAGCGGCGTGCGCTGCGGGCGTCCGTCCGGCCCGATGCCGCTCGTCGACAGTGCGACCTCGACCGTGCGATTCGTCGCCATGCGTTACTCCCCCGTACGCTCGCCGCGATCGAGCCGCCGTTGCATCTCGACTGGCAGCTCGCCGAACGCCTCCGCGATGGAGATCTCCTCCATCGAGTAGCGCGCCTCAGGATTCTGCGACAGCGTCTGCCGCAACTGCTCGGCGCGGCTGAAACGGCCGCGCAGCGGGAAGTCCTTCCGCAAGGGATGCCCTTCGCGATACTGCTCCCACATCAGGATGCGGCGGAGGTCGGGGTGCCCGTCGAACGTGACGCCGAACATGTCGTAGCACTCGCGCTCCAGCCAGTCCGCCGCCTTGTAGACCGGCCAGATACTCGGCACCGCGAGGGGCGCGCTTTTCGGCAGCAGCGCTTTCAGCCGTAGAAAGCGACGATGCGGGAGCGAGCGCAAATGCCAGACGACTTCGAGCGGCTGCTCGAGGTCCCGGAACTCGACCGCGGTCACGTCCACGAGGTAGTCGTAGCGCTGAGTCGGGTCGTCGTGCAGCCAGCGCACGATGTCGAGCACGCTCGCGGCATCGACGACCACGGTCGTCTCCCCCCAGGTCACGTCGCTGCGGCGGACGGCGGTGCCGAACTTCGCGTGCAGCGCCGCAGCCGAGGGATTCGGCTCGCCGCCACGGTGCGGCAGGCCACGCGGCGTCCGCGGCGCCGATCCAGACGCCGCAGAGCCAGCGGTGTACACGGAGGTCAGAGCGGCCACGGTCGTCAGGGCGGGCTCAGAGACCCGAGCGGGTCTGGTGCACCGAGTTCCCGAAGGGCTCCGAGATCTCGTCGATCGCCGACGGTGGAATGTAGAGATGGCTCGTCGGATCCGGCTCGATCTCGCGGCGCAGCTCGCCTTCCGCCATGCGCTCGTTCATGACCTTCTTCTGGAGCATCATGATGCCGTACATCAGCGCCTCGGGCCGCGGGGGGCAGCCCGGAACGTACACGTCCACAGGGATGATGTTGTCGATCCCCTGCACGACGGCGTAGTTGTCGAACATGCCGCCCGTCGAGGCGCACGCGCCCATCGAGATGACCCATTTCGGTTGGGGCATCTGCATGTAGATGCGCCGGATCACGGGGGCGAGCTTGAGCGGGACGCGACCGGCGCAGATCAGCACGTCCGCCTGACGGGGCGAGACGGCCAGGCGCTCCATGCCGAAACGAGCGAGGTCGAAGCGGCTCGCTGCCGTGGCCATGAACTCGATCGCGCAACAGGCGGTGCCGAAGGGCATCGGCCACAGGGAGTTCGCCCGTCCCCAGTTGACCAGGAAATCGAGCCGCGTCGCGATCCAGCTCTCGTCCGCGTCCGGGCCGGTCGCCAGCGGCCGGGCCCCCACGGGCGGATCCGTGCGCGCAATCAATCCCACTGCAATGCCCCCCGCTTCCACACGTACACGAAGCCGATCACGAGGATCAACATGAACACCAGCATCTCCATCAGTCCGAACAACGACACTGACCCCGCCGGGCACCCCGTCGCGCCTAACGGCGACGCGCACGAGAGCTGCTTGAACGCGACCCCCCACGGGATCATGAAGACGGTCTCGATGTCGAAGATGATGAAGAGCATCGCGACCATGTAGAACTTGACCGAGAACCGCTCGCGCGCGTCGCCGAGCGGCGTCATGCCCGACTCGTACGGCTGCTGCTTCATCGGCGTCGGACGGGCGCGCACCGTCAGCGCCGAGAGTCCGATGATGAGGACGGCATTGGCCGTGACGAAGCCGAGGAGCAGCAGGATCGGCAGATAGGAGCGCGACATGACGTGAGCGGAGCGCGCGAGGCGAGACGGCCCGCTCGTGAAATTTTTCACGAGCCTGGCTTCCGCGGAAGGTAACGCGCGTTTCACGGCGATTCAACAGCCGCTACATTGCGCGCCGCAGCGTCGAGACGATGCGTCTCCCCCTCTCCACACACCGTCACGTCGACATGGCGATTCAGGCCGACCGTTGGATCAAGCGCATGGCACTCGAGCACGGCATGATCGAGCCGTTCGAGGACCGGCAGGTGCGCCACGGTGTCATCTCCTACGGCGTCAGCTCGTACGGGTACGACATGCGCGTCGCGCGCGAGTACAAGATCTTCACGAACGTGTTGAGCTCGGTCGTCGACCCCAAGGCGTTCGACCCGAAGTCGTTCGTCGAGTTCGAAGGCGACGTCTGCATCGTGCCGCCGAACTCGTTCGCGCTCGCCCGCTCGGTCGAGTACTTCCGCATTCCGCGCGACGTCGTGACGATCTGCGTCGGGAAGAGCACGTACGCGCGGTGCGGCATCATCACGAACGTGACGCCGTTCGAGCCCGAGTGGGAAGGCTTCGTCACGCTCGAGATCTCGAACACCACGCCACTCCCCGCGCGCATCTACTCGAACGAGGGAATCGCCCAGGTGCTGTTCTTCCGCGGCGAGGAAGAGCCCGAGGTGTCGTACCGCGACAAGGCTGGCAAGTACCAGGGTCAGACCGGCGTCACGCTGCCGAAGCTCTGACCGCGTGACGTGAAACGAGCGACGACGCTATGCGTCGTCGCTCGCGGTGCCGCGCCGCTCGGGCGGCTGCACGCCCTCGGCGGCCGTGCCCTGGTCTTTGACTTCGGAAGGCGGAAGCTGCGCTCGGTCGTCCGTCCCCTTCCCGACCGTGTACGTCGTCTTCTGCGTCGCATCGGCGCCGCCGGTGACGGGCGGTTCACTGAAGCTGTTGTTCGGATCGCTCGACTTCTGCATGGACTCTCCGGGCGTGAGATGCCCTACGCCCGTGCAGCAACCGCGCCACCCTCGCGCTCACCCCGTGCCCGCGACGGAGGCCTCCTCGCGCTTCAGCACGGCGCCCTTGAGATAATCGCGGTTCATCTCCGTGATGACGTCGATACTGATGGCTTTCGGGCACGCCTCCTGGCACTCGCCGAACAGCGTGCATCCGCCGAATCCCTCGATGTCCATCTGCTCGACCATCGCGAGGACCCGCCGGTACCGCTCGGGCTGCCCCTGCGGCAGCACGCCCAGGTGCGAGACCTTCGCGCCGGTGAACAGCGACGCCGACGCGTTCGGACACGCCGCGACGCAGGCGCCGCACCCGATGCATGCCGCGGCGTCCATCGCGCGGTCCGCGGCCTCCTTGCCGACCAGCACCGCGTTACCGTCCGGCGCGCCGCCCGTGTAGGCAGAGATGTACCCGCCGGCCGCGATGATGCGGTCGAGCGCGCCGCGGTTCACGCACAGGTCCTTGATGACCGGGAAGCCCTGCGCGCGCCACGGCTCGATCCACACCTCATCGCCGTCCTTGAAGGCCCGCATGTGCAGCTGGCACGTTGCCGTCGCTTTCCACGGGCCGTGCGCGATGCCGTCGATCATCATGCCGCACGAGCCGCAGATCCCTTCGCGGCAGTCGTGGTCGAACGCGATCGGCTGGTCGCCTGTCGCGATCAGCTCCTCGTTCACGACGTCGAGCATCTCGAGGAAGCTCATGTCGGCGCTCACGTTCGGCGCCTGGTACGTCTCGAACTTCCCCTCGCTCTTCGCGCTCGCCTGTCGCCAGACGTGTAGAGTCAGCTTCACTTGTAGCTCCGCTGCTGCAGATGGACGTTCTCGAACTGCAGCGCTTCCTTGTTGAGCTTCGGTTCCGCATCGTCGCCGGCGAACTCCCAGGCGGCGACGTACGCGAAGTTGTCGTCGTCGCGCAGCGCCTCGCCGTCTTCCGTCTGGAACTCTTCCCGGAAGTGGCCGCCGCACGATTCCTCGCGGTGCAACGCGTCGCGGCACATCAGTTCGCCGAGCTCGAGGAAGTCGGCGACCCGAAGGCCATGCTCCAGCGTCTGATTGAGCGTCGTGTTCGTGCCCGGAATCTTCACGTCGCTCCAGAACTCTTCCCGTAGCGCGGGGATCAGCCGCAACGCCTCCGTCAGCCCCTCGCGGTTGCGCGCCATCCCGCACTTCTCCCACATGATGTTACCGAGCTCGCGATGAAACGACGCGACCGAGCGCTTCCCCCTGATCGACAGCAGTCGGTCGACTCGGCCCACCGCGTCGGCGACCGCAGCCCGCACCTCGGGCGCGTCGTTCGTGACGACGTCGAACTTCGTCGAACCGAAGTAGTTGCCGATCGTGTTGGGCAGGATGAAGTAGCCGTCCGAAAGTCCCTGCATCAGCGCGCTGGCGCCGAGGCGGTTCGCGCCGTGATCGGAGAAGTTCGCCTCGCCACCGACGAACAACCCGGGGATCGTGCTCTGCAACTGGTAGTCGACCCACAGCCCGCCCATCGTGTAATGCACGGCCGGGTAGATGCGCATCGGCACCTGGTACGGATCTTCGTCCGTGATGCGCTGATACATCTCGAACAGATTGCCGTACCGCTCCTCGATCTTCTTCCGGCCGAGGCGCTGAATCGCGTCGCGGAAGTCGAGATACACGCCGCGCCCACCCTCCCCGACGCCGCGGCCCTCGTCACACACCTGCTTCGCGGCCCGCGACGCGATGTCGCGCGGAGAGAGGTTGCCGAAGCTCGGATACTTCCGCTCGAGGTAGTAGTCGCGCGCGTCGTCCGGAATGTCGCCCGGCCGCTTTCCGCAGTCCTCGGCGCGCTTGGGCACCCAGACGCGGCCGTCATTCCGCAGCGACTCGGACATCAGGGTGAGCTTCGACTGATAGTCGCCGTGAACGGGAATACACGTCGGGTGGATCTGCGTGTAGCACGGATTGCCGAACGCCGCGCCCTTCCGGTACGCGCGCCAGATCGCCGTCGTGTTGCACCCTTTCGCGTTCGTCGAGAGGTAGAACACATTGCCGTAGCCGCCCGTCGCGAGGATGACGGCGTCGGCCGTGTAGGCGCGCACCTCGCCGGTCATCTGATCGCGGACGACGACGCCCCGGGCTCGGCCGTCGACGACGATGAGATCGATCATGTCGGTGCGGGGGACCATGTTCACGCCCCCCTTCGCGATCTCCTTCTCGAGCGCCTGGTAGCAGCCTAGCAGCAGTTGCTGCCCCGTCTGGCCGCGCGCGTAGAACGTGCGCGAGACCTGCGCGCCGCCGAACGAGCGATTGTCGAGGAGCCCGCTGTACTCGCGGGCGAACGGCACGCCCTGCGCGACCGCCTGGTCGATGATGTGCACCGAGTTCTGCGCGAGGCGGTACACGTTCGCTTCGCGCGCGCGGAAGTCGCCGCCCTTGATCGTGTCGTAGAACAGGCGGAAGACCGAGTCGCCGTCGTTGTGATAATTCTTCGCCGCGTTGATCCCGCCCTGCGCGGCGATGGAGTGCGCGCGGCGCGGCGAATCCTGGTAGCAGAAGCAGGTGACGTTGTAGCCGAGCTCACTGAGCGACGCCGCGGCGGCACCGCCGGCGAGGCCGGAGCCGACGACGATGACGTGGTATTTCCGCTTGTTCGCCGGGTTGACGAGCTTCATGTCGAAGCGCGCCTTCTCCCATTTCAGCTCGATCGGTCCGTCGGGGACGCGTGCGTTCAGTTCCATGACCATGACGGCGTTAGCGCGGCAAGAGAGCGGCAGGCTGCACGGGCGCCGGGGCGAAGCGTGGCGCCTCGACTGTCATCGGCCCGTCGAGGACCGGCTGCGCGGCGCCGAGGAAGATGC
The DNA here is from genome assembly GCA_963843845.1 of uncultured Gemmatimonadaceae bacterium. Lineage (GTDB taxonomy): Bacteria > Gemmatimonadota > Gemmatimonadetes > Gemmatimonadales > Gemmatimonadaceae > Gemmatirosa. The sequence goes on from CAWJMB010000002.1 coordinate 2,049,992, forward strand.
CGACCGGGACCGCCGTGAAGCCGGCCCAGATGACGACCGCGAGTACCAGCGCCGCCTTGCGGCGCAACGGGTGTCGCGAGCTCTTGTTCACGCCGAGCGTGCGGAACGCACTCCAGAATCCGTGATAGAGATGCAGCCCCATGAACACCATCGCGACGACGTAGAAGGCGACCCAGAGCGGATTCTGGAATGCGTAGACCAGGTTCGAGTACACGTCGACGGCATTCGTCGCATCGATCGTGACGAAGCGGTCGTACCCGGGAAACGAGCGGGCCGTGAAGTGCAGGATGTGCAGCACCAGGAACACGAGCAGCAGGAATCCTCCGAAGCGCATCGTCTTCGACGCGAGCGTCGAGACCTGCGACTCGCGGGTCTTGTACGCCTGCGGTCGCGCGGCGCGCGCCTTCACGGTGAGCTGCGTCGCCGCGACCACGTGGAGGACGACGGCGCCGATGAGGATGGCCCGCACGCCCCACAGCTCCAGTCCCACGGTGTGATGCAGGAAATGGCCGTAGGCGTTGATCTTCTCCGAGCCCTCGAAGACCTGGAGATTGCCGATCATGTGACCGATCACGAAGCCGACGCCGATCAACCCGGTGACGGCCATGACGATCTTCTTGCCGATCTGCGATCGCCAGAACGCGCTCACGAGATTCATGAGTTCAGATGCTGATCTTGGACATCGGCTCGCGAACCGCCTCGGCGCTCTTCTCGAGTGCGGCACGCTCGTCGTCGGTCAGGTCGACCTCGATCACCTGCTGGAGGCCGCCCTTGCCGAGCTTGCACGGCACGCCGAGGAAGAGGTCGGACATCCCGTACTCGCCCTGCAGCCACGCCGCGCACGGCAGGATGCGACGCTGGTCACGCACGATCGCTTCGACCATCTGCACCGCGCCGGCAGACGGGGCATAATACGCCGAGCCGGTCTTCAAGTGCTTCACGATCTCGGCGCCGCCGTTCCGCGTACGGTCGACGATCGCGTCGAGCTTATCTTTCGCGAGCAGCTTCGTGACCGGAATGCCGCTCACCGTCGTGTAGGTGATGAGCGGAACCATCGTGTCTCCGTGTCCGCCCAACACCATCGCCTGGATGTCCCGCACGGAGACGTCCATCGCCTCGGCGAGGAAGGCGCGGTAGCGCGCCGTGTCGAGAACGCCCGCCATGCCGATGACACGCTCGCGCGGAAACCCCGTCACCTGTTTCGCGACGTGGCACATCACGTCGAGCGGGTTCGACACCACGATGACGATCGCGTTCGGGGACGTCGCCGCGATCTGCTCGCTGACGGACTTCACGATGCCCGCGTTCGTGTTCAGCAGATCGTCGCGCGACATGCCCGGCTTGCGCGCGATCCCGGCCGTGATGACGACGAGATCGGAGCCGGCCGTCTCTTCGTAGCCGTTCGTACCGACCACGCGCGAGTCGAACCCTTCGATCGGCGCCGACTGCCACTGATCGAGCCCCTTTCCCTGCGGAATCCCCTCCGCGACGTCGACCATCACGACGGTGCCGGCGAGCTCCTTCTCGGCGATACGCTGCGCGGTCGTGGCGCCGACGTTCCCAGCTCCGACGACCGTGATCTTGTTGACCATGTTCAGGCGCGTGACGCGCGGGTTCGAGTGAGCGGGCGTGCAGCCCGCGCAAGGTATTTGGCGTGCGTCGCCGTCGCCACCTGCCTAACCGCCGACCTGCGACAGCGCGCGTAACCCGCCGACGCGTCGCTGTAGCAGCGCGTGCTCGAGCGGTTTCGCGGCGAGCGCTTCGTGTACGAGCGGAGCCAGCGGCGCTCCGGCCCGGAGCGCGTCACGGAGCAACACTTCGTGATCGCCGTACAGACAGGTGCGCAGTCGCCCGTCGGCCGTGAGGCGCACGCGGTTGCAGGAGCCGCAGTACGTGTGCGTCATCGGCGTGATGACGCCGAGCGTCCCGGCCGCCCCTTGTAAACGGTAGTAGCGCGCCGGACCGTTCCCCGCTTTCGGGCCGGAGTGTGCGGCGAGCTCACGGCCGAGCCGGTCGCCGAGCGTAGAGAGACGATCGACGATCTCCTCGGTCGGGACCACGGACGCGAGCGCCGACCCGCCTTCGCGCTCGACGTTCTCGGCGAGCTCACCCACCGGCATCAGCTCGATGAAGCGCACGTGCCACGGCTGGACGAGCGTCAGCCCCGCGAACGCCTCGAGCTCGTCGTCGTTCATGCCGCGGATGACGACGACGTTCAACTTGACCGGGGTCAGCCCCGCTCGTTGTGCGGCGCTCGCCGCGCGGATCGGGTCGAAGTCCAGGTCCCGGCGCGCGAGGGCAGCGATGCGGTGCGGCTGGAGCGAGTCCACACTGATGTTCACCCGGTCGACGCCTGCCTCGCGCAGGCGCGTGGCCAGCGCGTCATCCTGGCAGAGCCGCACCCCGTTGGTGGACAGCGCGAGATCGTCGACTTCCGGCACCGCGCGGATGAGCCGGACGATGCGCTCGAGGTCAGGACGAATCGTCGGCTCGCCGCCCGTGAGCCGGATGCGGCGGAGGCCAAGTGGGGCGAGCTGGCGAACGATCTCCCCGATCTCGTCGGGCGTCAGCAGCTCGCCCCGCGGAATCCAGGGGAGCCCCGCGGCGGGCATGCAGTACACGCAGCGGAAGTTGCACCGGTCGGTGACCGAGATGCGCAGATACTCGATGCGGCGACCGAACTGGTCGTGCAGCGACGGCGTAGGCGTTGCCGAGTCGATCACGGTGTCGCGCCGGTCGAAGCCGCCTGTCGCGTGGGATCGACCCACTCGATCGTCCCGTCGGCGAAGTGCTCGCGCTTCCAGATCGGCACGCGGCCCTTCAGCAACTCGATGGCGTCCGCACACGCGGCGATCGCCTCCGCTCGGTGGGCGTGGCTCGCCGCGATCACCACGCTCGCCTCGCCCACGCGCAACGTGCCCAGCCGGTGCGCGATAGCGAGGCGGGTTCCTGCGTGTCGCGCCTGCACCTCGGCGGCGACGGCCGCCATCTCGCGCGCCGCCATCGCCTCGTACGCCTCGTAATCGATCCGATCGACGCGCCGCCCACCGTGCACGTCGCGAACGGTGCCGACGAACAGCGACGTCGCGCCGGCGCCCTCGTGCGCGATCATCGCGGCAACGGCCGCCACGTCGAGTGGCTCGTGAACGAGCGTCACCGCCGTCGGCGGGAACACCGCGGCGGTCGCAGCGGGATCGGAGGAGCGGATCATCGACGACGTGACGCCGTCACCCGCCGGCGACCGGCGGAATCAGCGCGATCTCGTCGCCAGCGGCGAGAACTCGATGGGGCGGTGCGTACGTCAGATTGACCGCCACGAGGGGGTCTGGCGGGAGAGACCTGGCCGCAGGAATGGCGCGCACCGCGGCGACGAGCTCGGCGACGGTGGCACCGCCGTGGAGTGGCACGTCGATCGACGGAGCGCCGAAAGCGTCTGCATACGAGGCGAACAGGAGCACGCGCATGTCGGACAATCTAACCCGTGCGGTCGCGCAGAACGGCACCACGGAAACGATGCGGCCCCCGCGCGATGTGCGCGGGGGCCGCTGGAGTCCGAAACCGGGGCCGTCAGTCCATCATCTCCGCTTCCGTGATCTCACTCACGTCGACGCCCGCCACGAGCGCACGCAGTTCCTTGGATGGCTTGAACACTGGCACCGGACGCGCCGACACCTCGACCGGGGAGCCCGTACGAGGATTGCGCGCCATCCGCGTCTTGCGCTGACGGATCTTGAACGTGCCGAATCCGCGGACCTCGATGTTTCGCTGGTCGTGGAGCGCGTCCTTGATCGCGTCGAGAAACGAATCGACGACGCGGGCGCAGTCTTTCTTCGAAATGGTCGGGCCCGCCGTTTGAGCAATCGTCGCGGTCACGCGCTCGACCAGGTCTGCTTTGGTCATCAGTGAGTCTCGAAGCAGGCGCTTGCCACCCGGCGGGTCGGGCCCGCTCGAAGCAGCGAAGGTAGGACGTTAGTCGTTGTGTGTCAAGAAGTTGGCCCACCTCGACCGGTCGCGCCCGCCGGTCGGAATCGTTAGGCGCGGCGGTCGCGAACGCTCGCCATGAAGCGGTCGAACAGTGGAACCGCGTCGTGCGGACCGGGGGCCGCTTCGGGGTGGTACTGCACGCCGAATACGGGGAGCTCGCGATGCGCGAGTCCCTCGATCGTGCCGTCGTTCAGGTTCACGTGCGTCACCTCGAGCGCTGGCGCGTCGGTGACTTCCTCGCGCGTGCCGGCGACCGCGAAGCCGTGATTCTGCGACGTGATGAGCACCTGCCCCGACTCGACGTCGAGCACGGGATGATTTCCACCCCGGTGCCCGTACGGCATCTTGACCGTGTGACCGCCGAACGTCAGCCCGAGCAGTTGGTGGCCCAGGCAGATCCCGAACGTGGGCACTCCGGCGTCGGCGATGCGCCGAATGTTCTCCGGCGCGTAGGTCACGGCCGCCGGATCGCCCGGCCCGTTCGACAGAAACACGCCGTCCGGCCGCTGGGCGAGCACCTCGTCCGCCGGGGTATCGGACGGCACCACGGTCACGACGCAGTCGTGCGCTTCGAACAGGCGCAGGATGTTGCGCTTGATGCCGAAGTCGTAGGCGATGATCCGATGCGGAGCCGACGGGTCGCCCCACGTATACGTGTGCTTCGTCGACACCCGGCTCGCGAGGTCGAGACCCTCCATCGGGGGGCACGCGTCGAGCGCCGCGAGCGCCTCCGCCGACGGCGTCTCGCCCACCCCAATGACCCCTCGCATGACGCCCGCCGAGCGCAGGTGCCGCGTCAACCGTCGGGTATCGACTTCGGTCAGCACCGGAATCGACGCGTCAGCGAGCCACGCCCTGAGCCCACCGCTCGCGCGCCAGTTCGAGAATGTCGGCGACAGTTCGCGCACGATCACGCCGGCGATATGGGGCGCTGGCGACTCGGGGTCCTCGGCGTTGACGCCGTAGTTCCCGATCATCGGCGCCGTCATCACGACGATCTGCCCCTCGTACGAGGGATCGGTGAACACCTCCTGGTACCCGGTCATGTTCGTCGTGAACACGACCTCGGCCACCGTCGGCGCGTCCGAGCCGAGGAGCTCGCCTGCGAAAAGGGTTCCGTCCTCGAGGAGGAGGAACCCTGGCGTGCTATCGAAGACTGCCACGGAGACGCCGGTCAGGGCGTCTTCGTGCCGCCGGCCGCTCCGGCTGGCGCGGCCGGCACGGGGGTCGGCGACAGCGGAACCGCCGGTGCAGCGGCTCCCGGAGCGGCGACGGGTGCCGCAGGCTGCGCTGCAGGCTGGACGGCCTGATCGAGAACCGAGCGGGGCGTGCGAGTGCGGCCACCGGCGAGCTGCAGGATGAACGCGAGGGCGAGGAAGACGCCGCCCGCCCACCAGCTCGTGCGCGTCAACAGATTTCCTGCCTGCCGGCTGCCGATCAGCGCGTCGGCGGTCGACGACGCGCCACCGAAGTTGGCGGCGAGCCCGCTCCCCTTCCCCGCTTGCAGGAGGATCGCCCCGACGAGCACGAAGCAGTCGAGAATCAGCAGAACGAGCAGGAACGTGTACATCGAACGGGGCTGGAGGAGACGCGGCCTAGCGCACGCAAGCCCTGAATATGTCGAGAGTTAGCCGCTCGGGTCAAGCCGGCGAGGCGTACTCAGTCCTGGCAGATCGCGGCCCAGTTGCCGGCGTCCAGACTCGCGCCGCCGACGAGCAGCCCATCGACGTTCGGTGCGGCGAGGAGCAACTTCGCGTTCCCGCGGTTGACACTGCCGCCGTACAGAATCGGCACGACCGCCGCCCGCTCGCCGACACGCGCGCGCAGCGCGGCACGGATCGCGCCGTGCACGGCCGACGCATCGTCGGGCGTTGCGGTGCGACCGGTGCCGATCGCCCAGACCGGCTCGTACGCGATCAGCATGCTGGTCACGTGCGCTGTCTCGAGCTTCTCGATCCCGGCCGCGAGTTGGCGGAGCACCACCTGCTCGGTCAGCCCGGCTTCTCGCTCGTCGAGCGTCTCCCCCACGCAGAGCATCGGCGTCAGACCGGCCTTCACGACCAGATCGCACTTGAGGCTCGTCTGCGCATCGGTCTCGCCGAACACGTGACGTCGTTCGGAGTGACCCACGAGAACGAGACGCGCCCCCGCATCGCGCGCCATCGCCGCCGAGATCTCACCGGTGAACGCTCCCGAGGGCTCGTGATGGACATTCTGCACGCCGATGACGAACTCCGACCGATCTTCCAACGCCTCACGAAGGGCCGCGACGGTGATCGACGGCGGGAAGAAAGCGACCGTGCGATCGGTGTCGCGCGGGAAGTGGGCGAGGAACGACCGAACGAACGCCCGCGCGTCCGTGGGGCCGTGATTCATCTTCCAGTTCGCGGCGAAGATCGGCTTCAGCATCAGTTCCCCCCCGTGTCGAGCGCCGCGACGCCGGGGAGCGGCTTCCCCTCGAGGAACTCGAGCGACGCGCCGCCGCCGGTCGACACGTGCGTCACTGCGTGCGTCAGGCCCGCATCGGAGATCGCCGCCGCGGAGTCCCCGCCACCGACGATGGTCGTCGCGCCGTGCGCCGTGGCGTCGGCGAGTGCCTTCGCGACGCCCAGCGTGCCGGCATCGAACGGCGGGGTCTCGAACACACCCATCGGTCCGTTCCACAGCACCGTCCCCGCCTGGCGAACGAGCTCGCCGAACCGTGCGATGGTTCGTGGCCCGACGTCGTACATCGCCTGGTCCTTCGGAATCGCATCGCGGGCGACGGTCTGCGTGCTCGCGTCGCTCGCGAGCGTCCGCGCGACGACGGCGTCGATCGGCAGCACGATCTTGTCACCGGCCTTCGCGACGAGGTCGCGCGCGAGGTCGACGCGGTCGGGCTCGACTAGCGACGTGCCGGTCTCGAGCCCCATCGCCCGGAAGAACGTGTTCGCCATCGCCCCGCCGATCAGCATGCGGTCGACCTTCGGCAGTAGCGAGTCGATGACGTCGAGCTTTCCGGAGATCTTCGCGCCGCCGAGGATCGCGACGAACGGCCGCTTCGGTTCCGTGAGTGCGTCGCCGAGGTAGCCGAGCTCCTTCTCCATCAACAGCCCGGCGACGGCCGGTCGCAGATGATGCGCGACGCCCTCTGTCGACGCGTGGGCACGGTGCGCCGCGCCGAACGCGTCGTTCACGTAGAAGTCGCCGAGCTGTGCGAGCTGGCGCGCGAGCCGCTCGTCGTTCGCTTCCTCCCCGGGGAGGAAGCGCGTGTTCTCGAGCAGCAGGACCTGACCCGGCTCGAGGCGCTGCGTGCACTGAACCGCCTCGTCGGTGTCCGTCGACTCGCAGAAGTCGACCTGCGTGTCTGGCATCAGCGCCGCGAGTCGGATCGCGACAGCTTGCAACGAGTACTTCGCGTCTGGCGCCCCCTTCGGCCGTCCCAGGTGCGCGAGCAAGACGACACGCGCCCCGCGATCGAGCAGCGCGCGGAGCGTGGGGATGGCGGCGGTGATCCGAGTGTCGTCGCCCACCTTGCCGTCGTCGAGCGGCACGTTGAAATCGACGCGGACGAGCGCGCGTCTTCCGCGAACCGTGTCGTCCGAAAGCCCGCGAATCGTCTGGACAGCCATGCGTCAGGCGCCGAGCCGGGCGCCGATGAAGCGCAGCAGGTCGACGCAGCGCGACGAGTATCCCCACTCGTTGTCGTACCACCCCGACACTTTCACCATCGTGCCGTCGACGACGTTCGTCGACAGCGAGTCGAAGATGCACGACGACGGGTTCCCGATGTAATCGCTCGAGACGAGCGGCTCCTCGCTGTATTGAAGGATGCCGTCGAGCGCACCTTCGCTCGCTGCCTTGAACGCCGCGTTCACCGCCTCGATCGTCGTCGGCGCGTCGATCTCGACCGTCAGCTCGGTGAGCGACACGTCGGGCGTCGGCACACGGATCGCGATGCCGTCGATCTTACCCTTGAGCTCGGGGAGGACGAGCGCCGTCGCCTTCGCCGCACCGGTGGTCGTCGGGATGATGGACATCGCGGCCGCGCGCGCGCGGCGCAGATCCTTGTGCGGCTGGTCGAGGATCGACTGGTCGTTCGTGTAGCTGTGGATCGTCACCATCGTGCCGTGGCGAAAGCCGAGGGCATCCTTCACGACCTTCACCATCGGCACGAGACAGTTCGTCGTACACGACGCGTTCGACACGATGTGGTGCGTCGCCGGGTCGTACTTGTCCGAGTTGACACCCATCACGATCGTGATGTCCTCACCCTTCGCCGGGGCGGAGATGATGACCTTCTTGGCCCCTGCGTCGATGTGGGCCTGCGCCTTGTCGGCGTCGGTGAAGCGCCCCGTCGACTCGAGCACGACGTCGACGCCGAGGTCCTTCCACGGCAGCTTCCCCGGATCCTTCTCGGCGAAGATTCGGATCTCGTCGCCGTCGATGGTGATGCTTCCGTCGCCGGATGCGACGTCGCCCTGATACGTGCGGTGGATGGAGTCGTACTTGAACAGGTGCGCGAGCGTCTTCGTGTCGGTGAGATCGTTCACCGCGACGAAGTCGAGATCGGCGACGCCCTGCATCTTGGCGGCGCGGAGGACCTGTCGGCCGATGCGGCCGAACCCGTTGATGCCGACGCGAATAGCCATGTCGCAGGCTGCTCCTCTGACGATGGACAAAAGAAACGCCCCGCGTCGCCGGCTCGCGCGACGCAGGACGCGACTGTGAACACTCCCTGACTCGACGCCGGATCGCACCCTGTCACGATCGGGCTCGACCGAACGTCGCGTAGCTGACGATGCGGACGCCGTTCGCGACGAGCGCCGCGGCGCAGGCATTCAACGTCGCCCCGGTCGTGACGACGTCGTCGACGAGCACCACGTGCGTGCCGCGCAGCCGGGTGCGCACATCGGGCGGCGAGCGGAACGCGCCGGCAACGTTGCGCAAACGCTCCCCTGGTGTCAACCGCGTTTGCGACACGGTGCGGCGCGTGCGCGTGAGCGCGTCGCCCCAGACGGGAAGCCGCCACCGCCGACCGAGGGCGTCGGCGAGCTGCGCACTCTGATTGAATCCGCGCTCCCGTTCGCGGTCTGCGGCGAGCGGCACTGGCACGAGCGCCGCACGTTCGTCGAGCACATCGCGCGGCCATCCGAGCGCGGCGATGTCGTCAGCCATACGCTCGGCGACACGCGTCCAACCGTCGTACTTCAGGGCGTGGACGATCCCGCCCCCCGGTGCGTCCGGCACCCAGCAGACGGACCGGACCGCGCGAACGTACGCCGGGAGCAGATCACACCAGCGACATCGCCGCGGCTCGATCGACGCGGTCGGCGACGGCACGTCGCGTACGACGAGTGGGTGGCCACACCGCGCGCACTGCGGCGCCCGGAGCTTCAGCACTCGCGCCCAGCAGGCGCCGCAGACCGGCGACGTCGCCCCGCGCTCGACCGGGCGTGCGCAGACGGCGCAGTGCCGCGGAAGCAGCAGGTCGGCGACGTTCCGCGCGAGTGAGAGGAGCGACGTGCCGGGCGACGTCACGCACCCATCCACGGGGGCCGACCGCCGACCGCGTCCCACATCGCGTCGCGCGACGCGGTGACGCCGAACCACTGTTCGAACGCGAGCGCCGCCTGCTCCACCAGCATCGGCAACCCGTCGGACGCGGCGTGCCCGCGAGCGCGCGCCTCGCGAACCCAGCGAGTCTCCCCGCGGCGATACACGAGGTCGACGACCGCGGCCTCATCGTCGAGCCGGTCGACCGGCGCCGGGAGCGGATCGCCGTGCGCGAGCCCGAGCGGCGTCGCGTTGACCACGAGCGTGGCACCGCGAAGCGCCGCCGCCAGCGTCGGCGCGACGGATGCGCGCGGGAAGCGCGCGGCGAGCGTCGCGGCCCGCTCCAGGGAACGGCTCCAGACACGGGCGCGCGCATCCGGGTGCCGCTCGAGCGCGGCGAGCACGGCGCCGGCGGCCCCCCCGGCGCCGATCAGGGCGACGGCGTCGGGCACGTTGGCCACCAGCGCGCGCACGCTCACGTCGAACCCACCGACGTCCGTGTTGTCGCCGACGAGTGCGCCGTCCTCGACCCAGAACGTGTTGACGGCGCCTGCCCGCTCGGCGATGCGTGTCCGCCGCGAGCAGTGGGCCGCGACGCGCGCCTTGTGGGGCCGCGTGACGTTGCCCGCCGCGCCCTGCGCGACGAGCAGGGCGAGCGTGGCATCGAGATCGGAGGGCGCGACGTCGAGCGCTTCATATGTCAGCACGATGCCCGCTGCGTCGAGCGCCGCGGCGTGTAGGGCCGGCGACAGCGTATGGCCTAACGGGTGGCCGAGGAGCACGAGCCGGCGCGACCGCTCCCGCGACGCACTCACCGCTCGCGCGCGTGCCCCGGCGGCGTACCGCGCGGCAGGACGCGATCCAGCGCCCGACGGATCTCGCGATCCAGTTGCGCGAACGTCGCTCGATACTGCTCCAGGTCGCCACCGAACGGATCGGCGACACCGGAAGCGCTGCCGTCGCCCGCCGCGAACGCCGTCAGCAGATGGCTCTTCCCCGCCCCTCCGAGCTCCACGACGCGCGCGAGATGCTGCGGCGACATCGTGAGCACGACGTCGGCTTCGGCGACGGCGTCCGGCGTCAGCAACCGGGCGCGATGCAGTCCGAGATCGAGTCCGTTCTCCATGCCGACGAGGAGCGCCCCGTCGGACGCGGCGGCGCCGTCGTAGGCCCCGGTTCCGGCGCTCGTCACCGTGACGTCGGTCAGCCCGCGATCGAGCGAGGCGCGCCGCGCGATCGCTTCGGCCATCGGGCTGCGACACGTATTGCCGGTACAGACGAAGAGGATGTGCATCGATCGGATGGGTTCAGGCGTCGCCGACGAGGTCGGGGACCGTCTCGCGTAAGGTCGTCGCTGGAATGACTCCGGGGCGGATCACGCGCGGCACTCGCCCGGTGCAGTCGACTACCGTCGACGGCGACGACGGCGGGATCGTACCGGCATCGAGGACCCGGAGCACGCCGCGATTGATCGCGTCGGGCCACTGCGTGACGATCTCCGCCGCCGACATCGCGGGAGCCACTCCCGGGCGGTTCGCGCTCGTGGACGTGATCGGCTCGCCGTACGCACGGATCAACCGCGTCAACCCGGCGTGCGGGGTCCAGCGCACGGCCACGCCACCCTCGGGGCCGCGCAACCGCGGCGGCACTCTGCGCTCGCCGCCGGAGAGCACGAGCGTGAGCGGCCCTGGCCAGTGGCGGGCCGCGAGACGTGCGGCACTCGGCGTCAGCGTCAGCCCGAACCGCTCGATCATGTCGCTCCCCGCCACGAGGAGCAGGAACGGCTTCGCCGGCGGGCGCGACTTGAGTCGGACGAGCGACTCGACCGACTCGAAATCGACCGCGCTGCCGAAGCCGTACACCGTCTCGGTGGGATAGCCGAGCACGAGACCGGCGTTCAGATGCGCGATCGTGTCGCGCAGAGACGCTTCGACCTCCTCGACCGACCAGAACGGCACGGCGCCGGTGGCGGCGATCATGCGACCTCCGGTCGCATCGGCAGATTCAGCTGCAACGGTCGATTCACTCTGGAAGAAGGCTGAGCACTTCGGCGCGGGCGAAGTCGGCGTCCTCCGTCACTTTCAGCGCGCGCTCGCTTCCGCGCACGATGCGGACCGGAATGCCGAGCCACTCGCAGATTCCCGCGTCGTCGGTCGGCGCCAGGCGAGCGCGGTGTGCCTCGGCGTGGGCGCGCACGATGAGGTCCCGCGGAAAGCCTTGCGGCGTCTGCACGCGCCACAACCGCGTGCGGTCGACCGTGCGCACGACGTGCCCGTCCTCGTTCACTTCCTTCACCGTGTCGACCACCGGGAGCGCCGGCACGACCGCCTCACCCCCGCGTGCCGCGACGACGACGCGCTCGATCAGTGCGTCCGACACGAGCGGCCGAGCCGCGTCGTGGATCAGGACCGTCTCGACCTCATCGGGTAGGTCCTCGAGCCCGTTCGCGACGCTCTCACTCCGTTCGCGTCCGCCGACCGACACGAGGAGCCGATCGACGTCACACTGGAACAGCCAGGGCGGCGGGTCCGCGGCGTGCGATTTCGGGAGCACGACCACGACCATCGCGACGTCCGGGCGCGCCATGAAGGCCTGCACGCTGTGCAGCAACATCGGGCGTCCGGCGACCCAGCGAAACTGCTTCAGCTCGTCGCCCCCGACGCGCGTGCCCCGCCCTGCGGCGACGATGACGACGCCGACGTCGCGCCTGACGTGTGCATCGCGCGCCGGGAGCTGTGGGCGCGACGCGACGACCGGCGGCGGGACGACGCGCCGCGGCGCGCGCGCCTCGTGCGCTTCCGCCTCACCATGCGGCAGGAACGCGCCGGGATTCGCCGCATCGCCGCTCACGCGAACACCCGGTCGAACAGCTCGCGGATGGTGCGGACGGCGACCGCGCGGACGTCACGTACGGCGCGCTTCGGCACGCCGCGCTCGGCCACGTAGGCGGTGGTCATTCCCATCTTGGCCGCCTCCGCCAGTCGCCGCTCCATCTGCGACACGGGACGAATCTCGCCACCGAGTCCGACTTCGCCGATGAAGGCGACATCGTTGGGCAGGGCGCGGTCGTACACGCTCGACGCGAGCGCGGCCGCGACCGCGAGATCGCCCGCCGGCTCCTGCATGCGAACGCCACCGACGACGTTCAGGAACACGTCGAGCTGCGAGAAGTTGAGTCCCGCGCGTTTGTCGAGCACCGCGAGCAGCAATGCCAGGCGCCGTCCGTCGTACCCGGTCGCGACGCGCTGCGGCGTGCCGAAGCCGGCTTTCGCGGCGAGCGCCTGGATCTCGACGAGCACCGGCCGAGTGCCTTCCAGCAGCGCTGTCACTGCGCTGCCCGACGCCGCGTTCGTGCGGTCGCCGAGGAACAGCTCGGATGGGTTCTCGATGGCGATGAGCCCTCCTTCGGTCATGCGGAACACGCCGATTTCGTCGACCGAGCCGAAGCGATTCTTGTTCGCGCGGAGGATCCGATGATCGAGTGAGCTCTCCCCCTCGAAGTAGAGCACCGTGTCCACGATGTGCTCGAGCGTTTTCGGCCCGGCGATGCCGCCGCCCTTCGTGACGTGGCCGACGACGAACGTCGCCGTACCAGACTCTTTCGCGAAGCGCATGAGTCGCGCGGCGCACTCTCGCACCTGGCCGACGTTTCCCGGCGCCCCTTCGAGATCCTGCGTGAAGACCGTCTGGATCGAGTCCACGACCATGACGTCCGGTCGGAGCGCAGCGCCGGTCGCGATCACGGTCTCGAGCAGTGTCTCGCTCAGCAGCGACACCTCGCCGGCGCCGCTCGCGAGCCGGTCAGCGCGCAGCTTCACCTGCAGCGGAGACTCTTCACCGGACACGTACAAGGTCCGACGCCCCGCACCTTCGAGCTGCGCCGCGACCTGGAGCAGCAGCGTCGACTTGCCGATCCCCGGCTCTCCACCGACGAGCACCATCGACCCCGGCACGATCCCGCCGCCCAACACGAAGTCGAACTCGCCGAGCCCCGTCTGCCAGCGCTTCGCCTCGGATCCGCTGATCTCGCGCAGCCGCGGGGTCGGCGCCACCGAGCCGCCCTCGCCGAGGGTCGCGCTGCCCCCGATGCGGCGCGCGACGCTCGCGCCTTTCGCCGACACCGCCTTGGGGGCGGCGATCTCTTCGACGAGGGTATTCCACTCGCCGCACGCGTCGCAGCGCCCCTGCCATTTCGCGTGCTCCGCCGCGCACTCGGTGCAGCGGTACACTGTCTTCGGCTTGCTCGCCATGAGCCTATCGTACACCGCGCCGCGAATCGCGATGCATCACTCCATCGCGCCGCGCATCATCCGAACGCTCGGCGCCGCCCTGCGTCACTCGCTGCCGCCGTTCGACTGCCAGGCGCCTTTCGCGACGCTCTCGAACCGCGTGTACTGCTTGTGGAAAAAGAGGGGGACGCTGCCGATCGGACCGTTGCGCTGCTTGCCGATGATGACTTCGGCTTTCCCTTCGATCGACGGATCTTTCAGCATCCCATTCTCGCGTTCCGCGTAGACCTCTTCGCGGAACAGGAACATGATGAGATCGGCGTCCTGCTCGATCGCCCCCGACTCGCGCAGGTCGGAGAGCACCGGGCGCCCCTTCTCGGCGCCGGCGCGCTGCTCGACCGCGCGCGACAGCTGTGACAGCGCGACGACGGGCACGCTCAGCTCTTTCGCGATCGCTTTGAGCCCGCGCGAGATGATGCTGACTTCCTGCTGTCGATTCTCGGCGCCGTTCGGGACGGTCATGAGCTGCAGGTAGTCGACGATCACGAGGTCGAGCCCGTGATCCGACTTCAGTCGGCGTGCCTTCGAGCGCATGTCCATGATCGACAGTCCGGGCGTGTCGTCGATGAACACGGGCGCGTGCGAGAGAATGCCGGCCGCGCGCGCGAGGCGGGGGAAGTCGTCGTCGCGGAGACGTCCCTTGCGGAGCGTCTGCGCGTCGATGCGAGCCTCGCTCGTCAGCATGCGCTGCACGAGCGAGTCCTTGCTCATCTCGAGCGAGAAGAACGCGACGGTCTTCTTGTCCGTGATGGCGGAATGCTGCGCGATGTTGAGCGTGAACGCCGTCTTGCCCATCGAGGGGCGTGCCGCGACGATCACGAGGTCGGCCGGCTGGAAGCCCGACGTCATCTCGTCGAGGTCCTTGAAGCCGCTCGCGAGTCCAGTGATCGACGTCCCGCTGAGGCTCTGGTCCTCGATGCGCTGCATCGCCGGCCAGAGGAGCTCCTTGATGCGCGTGAAGCCGCCGACGTTCCGCGACTGCCCGATCTGGAAGATCTTCGACTCGGCTTCGTCGAGCAGATCGCCGGCCATGCGGTGGCCTTCGAACGCCTCGCCGACGATGTTCGTCGACACTTCGATCAGGCGGCGCAGCAGCGCCTTCTCGCGAACGATCTTCGCGTGGTACTCGACGTTCGCCGCGGTCGGGACGGCGTCGATCAGGTATCCGACATATTCCTTGCCACCGCTCGACTCGAGCTCGCCGCGGCGACCCAGCTCGTCGGCGAGCGTGAGCGGATCGACGACGTCCCCACGTTCCGTGACCGCGAGCATCGCCCGGAAGATCCGGCGATGTCCCTCGCGGTAGAACATCGTGTCGTCGACGTGCTCGGCGGCGCGCATGA
Organism: uncultured Gemmatimonadaceae bacterium; assembly: GCA_963843845.1. Lineage (GTDB taxonomy): Bacteria > Gemmatimonadota > Gemmatimonadetes > Gemmatimonadales > Gemmatimonadaceae > Gemmatirosa. Next base: position 2,065,143 of record CAWJMB010000002.1, read on the forward strand.
TGGCGTCCTGATCGAGCAGCATCGCGCCGAGCACGGCTTGCTCGGCGTCCTCCGAGTACGGCGGGCGGCGATCCTTGTACGGATCCACGCGGCTACTCTGCGCGATCGAGTATTCGGCGAGCGAGTTGGACATCTTCCCAGGTGGGACGCTTCCAGGTCGGATTACGCAGAAGCGCGGCGGGATGGTATGTCGCGACCAGCGGAATCCCGTGGTAGCGATGCTCCTGCCCGCGCAGCTTCGAGACGCCGAGCTTCGTGCCGAGGAGCGTCTGCGCTGCGAAGTTGCCCAGCGTGAGAATCACCTTCGGGCGAAGAAGCTCCAGCTGCCGCACGAGGTAGGGCGAGCACGCGGCGACCTCCTCGACCTCCGGATTCCGGTTTCCCGGCGGACGGTGCTTCACCACGTTGCAGATGAAGACTTCCTCGCGCTGCAACTTAATGGCGCCGAGGATTTTGGTCAGAAGCTGCCCGGACGCCCCGACGAACGGACGCCCGGACGCGTCCTCGTCGGCGCCAGGGGCTTCACCGACGATGACGAAGTCGGCGTTCGGGTCACCTTCGCCGGGCACCGGATTCTTCGCGCCGCGATACAGCGGACACCTCGTGCATTCCGCGACGAGGCGCGCGAGCTCGTTCAGCGACGTGACGTGCGCGAGCGGTCCGCCGAGCAGCAGGTCGCGTCCGACGTCGAGTCCGACCGGGATCGGCGCGTCGTCTGCCGCACGACTCTCAAGAGAGGCCTCCTCCGCCGGCGTCGGCGAAGGCGGCGCCTCCTGCGGCGGCAGCGGCTGCGATCGCGCGGGCGACTGCACGCCCGGCGCGGCCGCTCCGGCGGCGAGCAACGCGGCGCGCCAGTCACTCGATCCGGTCGGGTGCGGCGACGCGTCGTCGCGCGACACCTCGCCGTCGCTGGCGGCGTGCGCCTCCGGGGGGGCGGCGTGCGCCTCCGGGGGGTCGGCGCGCGGCAGGTCCCCCTCGGCACGAAGCCGCGGGTGATCCGCCGGCGCCTGCACATCGTCCGCGCCCCGCGACCGGGCGCCGAGCATGCCGAGCACGTCATCGACGCTCATGCCGTCGAGCACGAGCTCACGCTCGCCGAGCTCGCGCCGTTGCTCGAGGTAGCGCCGGAGCGCGTCGCGGGCCGTGTCGGACATGACGAGGCAGTCGCCGTCAGGCAGCGCGGACGGTGCCGGACGGCGTTCGCTTCACTCTCCCGCGCGGCGGCGCGGAACGATCGTGTACTCGAGATGGTCGGACGTCAGCTCCTCGAGCGCGCGCGTGGTGAGCTTCTTCTCCCCCGACCGCCCGGGGACGCGCGGAAAGTCGTTCAGGACTCGCGCGTACTTCGCCGCGACGAGCACCGCGAGGTACTTGTTCGTCGGTTCCTTGGCGATGTCTTTCGGAGTGAAAACCTGCATGGTCAGCTCACGGTAGAATGGTGGTCGATCTGTCGCTCCAGCTCCGCGAGAATCACGGCGACCTGGTCGTCGAGGGCGCGGATTCGCTCGCGGCGCACGCCTTCTGCGTCGATGATCGACGCGACCTGACGGACGGCCGCGTCCAGCTCATCGTTCATCACGACGTACTGATATTCGCGCACGGCGGCCAGCTCGTCGCGCGCGCTGCGCAGCCTCGTCGCGAGCGAGCGCGCGTTCTCCGTCGAGCGCGCCGACAAGCGTGCCAGGAGGACGTGCGCCGACGGCGGGAGCACGAAGATGAGCACCGACTCGGGAAATGCACGAACGAATTTGCGCGCACCCTGAGGGTCGATGTCCATCACGACGTGCCTTCCGGAGGAGGTGACGCGCTGCACCTCGCTGCGGAGCGTGCCGTACAGGTTGCCGTGCACTTCTGCCCACTCCGCGAACTCACCCAGCTCGCGTCGCGCGACGAAGTCGTCGACCGAGACGAAATAGTAGTCGTGCCCGTCGGTCTCGCCGATCCGGGGCTCGCGCGTCGTACACGACACCGAGTATCCCAGGTCCGCACGCGACGCGAGGAGTCGACGCGCGATCGTCGTCTTCCCGCCACCCGACGGCGACGACAGGATGATCGGGAAGTGCGTCACTCGACGTTCTCGACCTGCTCGCGAATCCGCTCGAGCTCCTCTTTCACGAGCACGACTTCGTGGAGGAGCGCGGCGTCGTTCGCCTTGCTCCCAGTCGTATTCGCCTCGCGCAGCATCTCCTGGAGAAGAAAGCCGAGTCGTTTGCCGACCGGCTCCGACGACGTGTCGGCGAGCGCCGCGCGGAAGGCATCGAGATGCATGCGAAAGCGGTCGATCTCCTCACTCACGTCGAGGCGATCGGCCAGAATCGCGATCTCCTGCGCGAGCCGCTGCTCGTCGACCGCGACGCCGTCGATCAGCTCGCGGACACTCGTACGCAGCCGGTCGCGCTGCTCGACGAGGCGGTGGGGAGCGCGTGCCTCGATTCGCTCGTAGGCGCCATCGAGCACGGCGATCCGTTCCGCGAGCACGGCGGCGACGCGCGCGCCTTCCTCCGCACGCGTGGTCGTCAGCGCTGCCGCTGCGACGTCGACCACCGCGACCAACTCGGCGGCCGTCCCCTCGATCTGCTCCGGGGCCTCCGCACGAAGCACCTCCGGCAGCCGGAGAATCGTTGCGACGTCCAGCGCGCCGGTCAGTCCGTGGCGCGAGGCGAGCGACCGCAGTTGCTCGACATAGGCGCCGAACCGCGCCTCGTCGACGACCGGCGATGAGCTCTCGTCGGTCTCCCGCTCGAGGCGCGCGTAGGCCGTCACATGTCCGCGCGCGACGCGCTGCCGCAGCGCCTCGCGTACGTCACCTTCCCAGCGTCCGAGCGAGGCGGGGAGCTTGATGGACGGATTGAAGAAGCGGTGGTTGACCGTGCGGAGCTCCACGCTCACGCGCATCGACCCCACCCGCCCTTCCGCGGCCCCGAATCCCGTCATGCTGCGTATCATGGCAAGCCGGTTAAACTATTGCCGCACAACGAGATCGTCAATTCCAAAATGTCCAACGCAGCCCGTAGTAGTTGATCGGACCCGGCATCACGAAGCCCGGAACCACCTCGAACCGCCGATTCAGCGCGTTGCGAAGCTGGTAGCTGAGTGTGCCGCTCAGGATGCGAATCTCGAGCTGCACGGTCATCGCGTTCCACGGCGCGACGAAGACGGGATCGACCGCGTCCGCGAACGTGGGGAAGTAGGTCCGGCCGCGGTACTCGTCGATGACCGCGAATTTCAGTCCGAAGTTGCCGGTCGGAAAGCGGCTGACCCAGTTCGTCCGCACGCCGATTTCGGTGCGGAGCTGGTACTGCGGGCGGTATGCCCCCCCCGACTGCCACACGGTGCCGTGCGCGTCGAGATAGAGGTCCTTGTAGAACCGTCCGCGCGCGGCGAACACCCCCCCCGTCGCCGCCGGATCGGCGTACGCGATCGGTCGATGGCCGGTGCTGTCGTCGGCGGCGCACGCGCCCGCGCCGCCGCGCACGCACTCGTAGACCGCCGGGGCGGCGAGTGACGCTGCGCCGCGCCGAACGACGCCACCGCTGATCCACAGGTTGCCGTAGCGCACCGCCCCCTCGACCCGCGTCGTCATGACCGCATCGCCACCGACGTCGCGAGATTCGACGACCGTCGTGCGATTGGTATCAGCGTCCGACGTGATGACCTGAAACGCGCTGCGGCGATCTCGGCTCACGGAGCCGAGCACCGCGAGCCAGGGCAGCGGCGAGATGCGCGCCGAGAGGTCGATGCGAGCGAGGCGGGCCGGTGTGGCGAGGACGTAGGCGCTGGTCGTGTCGCGCGACCGCACGACGATCTCGCCGACCGTCGAATCGATCCGCGTCACCGTGCTCCCGGAGCGAACGGTATCGAGCGTGATCAGTGGGTACGTCGTGCGCCGGACGACGCGCGCGGTGTCGAGGTACGCGCCTCCCGCCCCGTTCCACTCGCTGAATGCCGACACGGACAACAGCGGCGTGTCATAGGACAGGCGTGCCGAGGGAGTGTTCCTCGTGCTCCCGGACATGGCTCGCAGGCGGTCGGTCCCTGAGACGCGGAGCCGTCCGAAGGTGTACCCACCCGCGAGCACGTACTGAATGCGCGTCGACGCGCTGTCCGCGACGAACACCGAGTCGGTGCCGCGCACCGTCAGGCGCGGCACGCTCGTCGGCGCCGTGCCACGACGATAGACGATCGTGCTGTCCAGCGCCGCGACGCCCGTTCCGTTCTGGGTCTGCGTCGTCGTGCTCGCGATCACCTGCCCCCACGCGCCGGAGCTGTCGGGGTTGCCGTACGCGGCACGGACATACGCCTCGCTCCGCCGAATCTCCGACCGCGGGAGGAGCGAGTCCTGCTCCGCAAAGCTCGTCGTGAGATTGCGCTCGCGGTCCAGCCGATCGTAGACCGCATCGACGCTCCACTTGCGGCGTGCCCATCCGAGGCGCACGATCGCGTCGAGGACGTTGCCGCCGCCCCCCAGGCGACGGTTGCGCGCGCCGGTTCCGAACTGCTGCACGCCGACCTGTCCCGTGAACCCGCTGCCGAACCGTTTTCCGTAGAAGAAGCGATACAGGTTCGTGTCTTCGTCGCCGGTGTACGCGTCGACTCGGGTGTACGCCGTCGTGTTTCGGACCGTCCACGAACGGATGTAGACGCGGATCTCGCCTGCGGCGCGCTCGATCGCGATGTCGTCGGCGTTGGAGAGGGCGTAGTCACCGACGTCCTGCACACCGCCGGCGCGCGTCGTGAGCGCGTCGAGTTCGATGCCGTCACGGAAGACGCGAACCCGCGCGACGTCGCCCAGGTACGCGGCCGTCTGCGCCGAGGCGAGAAAGCCGGTCCGGAACACCGACAGTCCGGGAACGCGCTCGAGCAGATCGCCTAACGTGACGGCCCCGGTCGCGAGCACCGAGTCGCGCGTCCACCGATACAACGGGCCGACGCCGACCTCGGGCGGCAACTCCGCACGCGCGATCGGTGCCTGGATGCTGTCCCGACGTGTCGGCGTCTTTAGCGTATCCGGAATCCCGCGAACCGAATCGATCCGGATGGAGTCGCTCCGCGCGCCCGGCGGAATCGGCAGCCGCACGGTGTCCGCGGGGGGCGCCTGCGGCGGGCGCGTCGGCTGCTGCGCGCGGAGCGCGGACGCGCGCGCCGCGAGCAGAACGGCCCCGGCCACGAGGCCGAGGCCGAGTCGTCGAGTCACTCCAGCAGCGCCGAACGAGCGAGCCGTTCGGCGCGTCCGATGTGTCCGACTCAGCGCACCCTCCCGCGCACGAACTCGACGAACGTGCCGGTCGGCGTACCCGTGGGCCCCTTCGGGATGTAGCCGAGGTCGGACTCGGAATACGCAGTGCCTGCGACGTCGAGGTGCACCCACGGGTAGTCGGCGAATTCCTTGAGGAACCAGGCCGCCGTGATCGATCCCGCCGCGCGACCGCCGGTGTTCTTGAGATCGGCGACGTCGGACTTGATCTGCTCACGGTACTCGTCCCACATCGGCATCTCCCACCCGCGCTCGGACGCACGCGCTCCGGCGGCGAGCACTTCCTGCGCGAGCGCGTCGTCCGACCCGAATACGCCGACCGCCGCGTGCCCGAGGCCGATGACGATGGCGCCGGTGAGCGTCGCCGCGTCGATCACGGCGGTCGGCTCGAATCGCTTCACGTACGACGAGGCAGTCGGCGAGCACGAGGCGCCCTTCGGCGTCCGTGTTGATGATCTCGATCGTCTTGCCATTCGACGCCCGCACGACGTCGCCTGGCTTCACGGCGACGCCGGACGGCATGTTCGTCGTCGCGCCGACCACGCCGACGACGTTGACGGCGAGCTCCATCCGCGCGATCGCCTCGAACGCGCCCAAGACCCCGGCGGCCCCGCACATGTCGAACTTCATGAACTCCATGCGCTCCGCCGGCTTGATCGAAATGCCGCCGGTGTCGAAGCAGAGTCCCTTTCCGATGAGCGCCACCGGCTTCGCGTCGCCGGCGCCGCTGTAGCGCAGCGTGATGAGCTTCGGGTCCTCGGGAGTTCCCTGCGCGACGCAGAGGAACGACCCCATCCGCTCCGCCTCCATGTCGGCGCGTCCCATGACGTCGACCGTCACCGACGGGAAGCGCCTCGCGATGTCGTGTGCGGTCTCGACGAACGTGTCCGGCGTGCAGACGTTGCCAGGCATCATCGCGAGGCGTCGCGCGACCGCGTAGCCGTGGGCGAGCGCGACACCGTTCGCGAGCGCCCCGTCGCGCGCTGCGTCCGCGATGATCGTCGCGCGCTCGAGGCTCGCGCGTCGCTCGTGCTCGGGCGGGAGTGTCAGCAGGTCCGTGTACTTCCACGCGCCGAGGTCGAGCCCCACGGCGATCGCCTCGACCGCCGCGTCATCCAGGTCGCTCGCGTAGAAGGCGAGCGCCGGCACGCCGAGCTTCGTCGCGGCGCGAGCCGCGACCGACGCAGCTCGCCGGAGTGCGGCCGCCCGATCCGTCGCCTTCCCGGTGCCGACGAGCAGCACACGCTCGACGCCGGCCTCCGCGCCCCCGACATGCATCGCCTCGTCGCGCCCACCGCGGAAATCGCGGCGGCTCAGCGCGCGGCCGATCGCACCGTGCAGACGATCGCGGTCGAGCGTCGCGAGCGCCTGCGGCACGTCGTCGCCGCTGCCCAACGCGACGACGAGCAGTGGCGTGTCGAGCGACTCGGCCGCCGACTGGGTGAGTGATAGTTCGATCGACATCGTCAGGCGCCCGCGCCGACGGCGGCCATGCCGGCGATGATCTCGTCGCCGAAGCCGGAGCACGATACCTCGGTCGCACCGTCCATCTGCCGCGCGAGGTCGTACGTCACGCGCTTGCGGCCGATGGCGTTCTCCATGCCGGCGACGATGCGCTTCGCCGCCTCGTTCCAGCCCATGTACTCGAGCATCATGACGCCCGAGAGGATGACCGAGCCAGGATTCACCTTGTCGAGCCCCGCGTATTTCGGCGCCGTGCCGTGCGTGGCCTCGAAGACGGCGAGTCCGTCGCCCACGTTCCCGCCCGGCGCGATCCCGAGCCCGCCGACCTGGGCGGCCGCCGCGTCGGACAGATAGTCCCCGTTCAGGTTGGGCGTCGCGATGACGGAATACTCGTCCGGCCGCAGCAGCAGTTGCTGGAACATCGCGTCGGCGATCACGTCGGTGACGAGCGGGCCGCCGTTCGGTAGCTGCGTCCACGGCCCCTTGTCGACGATCGTGCCGGAGAACGTGTCCTTCGCGACCTCGTACCCCCAGTCGCGGAACGCGCCCTCGGTGAACTTCATGATGTTCCCCTTGTGCACGAGCGTGAGCTTGTTGCGGCCGGACGCGATCGCGTACTCGATCGCCATCTTCACGAGACGCTTCGAGCCGAACGCGGACATCGGCTTGATCCCGATCCCCGACGACTCGCGGACGTCCTTGTCGAACTGGTCCTTCAGGAAGCCGCGCAGCGCATCGGCCTCCGGGGACCCGGCCTTGAACTCGATGCCGGAGTAGACGTCCTCCGTGTTCTCGCGGAAGATCACCACGTCGAGCTTGCCCGGCTCCTTCACAGGCGCGCCGACGCCCTCGAAGTAGCGCACCGGACGGATGCACGCGTAGAGGTCGAGGATCTGCCGCAGCGCGACGTTCAGCGAGCGGATGCCACCGCCGACGGGGGTGCTGAGCGGCCCCTTGATCGACACGCGGAATTCGCGCAGCGCGTCGATCGTCTCCTCCGGGAGATACTCGCCCGTGGTCGCGACGGATTTGTCGCCCGCGTAGACCTCCATCCATGCGATCTGCCGCTCGCCGCCGTACGCCTTCTCGACCGCTGCGTCGAACACCTTCTGCGATGCGCGCCAGATGTCCGGCCCGGTGCCGTCGCCCTCGATGAACGGCACGATCGGCCGGTTCGGCACGGAGAGCGTTCCGTCGGTGAAGCCGATGCGGTCGCCGGTCGTCGGGATCTGCGCGAAGCGGTAGCTCGCCATGGTCGGTGCGCGGTGCAGTAGGTAACGAGAAAATGCGCGGCAATCAGTTTGCCGCGCAGTGCCGGGGACGGGACTCGAACCCGTATGCCCTTGCGGACAGAGGTTTTTGAGACCTCCGCGTATACCATTCCGCCACCCCGGCCTCGCGTCGCGATCGCGACGGACCACGGCAAGCTAGCCCGCCACCGTCCTCGACTCAACGCGCCGCGCACGCAGCGCGTGCGGCTACGGCTGCGGGTCGTTCGCGCGTCGCTGCCGGAGCTGCTGCGCCGCGCGCAACGCACGTTCCTGGAGGGCGAGGAAATCTGCCCGCTGGCGCGGCGTGAGAAAGCGCGCCAGCTCGCGCTGCTCGTCGCCAAGCAGCGATGCGCGCCGCTGTTGCAACCGCACGAGGTCATCGAGCCGACGCCCGACCTCGGCCTGATTCGTGGAATCCGGCGCGAGTGCGAGTGCCGCGCGCAGTCCACGGCGTGCGTCCCGCTCCTGCGCGATCAGCGTCTGCCGCTGCGTCGCGAACCGGTCCGTGGTCTCGCGCAGCCGGCTCATCTGCTCGCCGTTCAGGCGGAGTCGCTGCTGCACCACCTGGGCGAGACGCTGCTGCACTTGGGCGCGACGTGCCGGCGCGGGCGACTGGCCGCGCTCGACCTGCTGTCCGGCGACGGAACCGAGCGGTACCAGCGCGAGCCACGCACCGGCGAGGATCCATCGGCGTCGGATCATGGATTCCTCGTCAGCTTGACGACCGAGCCGATGGGCTCCGGGTCGAGCGGCAGCGTGCCCCCGTCGTCGGCGACCGCGCGTACGATCGCGTCGAGCTCGTCGTCGGACAGATCGGCGAAGGTCGCCCCCAACGCCGCCGTCACGGCGAGCGCCGCGCGCGGACTCGCCGGGGGCGAGTCCAACGATGCCACGACGGTCGGCGGTTCCGTGACGGCGGAGGAGCGCGACTCAGGCGCCGCGGACGGCGCCGCGTCTGCCGTGCGCGCGGCCGGCGCCACTGGCGGCGCGATGGCCACCGGCGGGGCGATCGGGCCACTCGTCGCGCGGCTCCGGAGGGCGCCCCCGATACCGAGCGCGGCGATCACGATTCCTGCGGCGATGCGAAGCGGCGCGCTCGACCACGCCGCCCGGCGCGTGACTCGCGAGTGGCGCCGTGCGTCGCGTACCACGGCCAGAACCGGCCCGTCGGCGTGCGCGAGGGGCTCGTGCGGTGCGGCCGCGCCGACACCGGAGGTCGAGCCGCGCGAGAGAGCGACCGCGCGCGCGATGGCGGCGACGTCGACGCGCGGCGCCGCTGCGACGATCGTCTGCCCCATCGCCCGCACGAGTGCCAGCTCTGCCGCGCACTCGGTGCACCCGTCGACGTGCACGAGGATCGCATCGCGCTCGGACGCTGGCAGCCGATCGTGCAGCAGCTCGGGCAGCCGGTCTCGCAGGTCGATCATCTCGCACTCACGCATCGACGAACTCCTTCAGCGCCCGCATGGCGTTGTGGTAATGCACTCGTGCCGCTCCCTCTGTCGTCCCGGCGATCTCCGCGACTTCCCGGTACGACCGCCCCTCGGCGACCCGCAGCACGAAGACTTCGCGTTGCAGCGGCGAGAGCCGGCGCAGCGCCTGCTCCAACCGTCCCTCGGTCTCTTCGGCGACGACGGCGTCGAGCGCCGTGTGCTCGGTCGCCGCGTCGGCTTCGCCATCCTGGAATCGAGCACGATGCCGCGCGAGCGACCGCCGCCGGTCGAGCACGAGCCGCCGCTCGATCGTGAACAGCCACGTCCGCAGCGAGCTGTCGTTGCGAAAGCTCTCGAGGGCGCCGAAGGCGCGAACGAACGTGTCCTGCACCAACTCATCGATCTCCGACCGCTCGCCCAGGCTCGCGGCGAAGCGAGCGAGCGCCGGCGCGTGGCGCTCGACCAGGTCGGTCGCCGCCCGCTCGTCGCCCGCTCGGAACCGCTCGATGAGCTGCGAGTCGACATCCGCCTCCTCGTCGTGGATCGCCTCGGTCATTTGCTATCGGAGTGGACGGACGCGTAGGCCGAACGTTAAGCTCGTCGCTCCGCGCACCCATGAGGAGCCATGTCGCGTCGTCCCGAAATCATCGCGCACCGCGGAGTGCCGCACGAACACGCGGAGAACTCGCTCGCCGGCTTCCTCGCGGCCATCGCGCTCGGTGCCGACGCAATCGAGCTGGACGTCCAGGTGACGGCGGACGGCCATCCGGTCGTGCACCACGATCCTCGGCTCGGACGTCCCGCCGTTCCGAACGCGCGCCTCGCGGGCCGCGAGATCGCAGCGCTGACGCTGGCCGAACTGCGAGCGCACGAGCTGACGCCGGGCATCGGCGTGCCGACGCTCGACGAGGTGCTCGAGACGGTGGCCGGTCGCGCGACGGTCTACGTCGAAGTCAAGGCACGAGAAGCAGCCGATGCCGTCGCTGCCCTCCTGCGCGGGCGGGAGGCATGGACTTCCGTCCACGCATTCGATCACCGCGTTCCGGCCCGCGTGAGTCGCCTGCTACCGTCGCTGCACACCGGGGTGCTGTCGTCGAGCTACCTGACCGACAACGTGGCGCCGATGCGGCTGGCTGGTGCGCGCGACTTGTGGCAGCACCGAGACATGATCGACGTCGATCTCGTCTCCGCCGTACACAAGGTCGGCGGGCGCGTCGTGGCGTGGACGGTCAACGAGCCAGCCGACATGACGCGCCTGGCCGCCCTCGGCATCGATGCCATCTGCACAGACGTCCCCGCGGCCGCGCTCCAGCGACTCTCGGGGACGTGAGCGAGCGCTCCGGCGCTCCGGCTTCCGTCAGCGGGTTCCGGTGTCGGTCGGCGACACGGTATCGGCGGACGGTGGCGGCGAGGCCGATGGTCCGTCCGACGGAGTGCCGGCGCCGCCTTCGCCCTCCTCCGGGTAGCCCTCCTTTCGCCGCCCCTGGATCGCATCGAGTTGCGCCTCGAGCCGCGTCGCTTCGGCTTCGTGCTGGGCGAGGGTCGCGCTCATGCGCTCGTAGGTCGGGGCGTCGAGATCCGACCCCGCGCTCCGCGCGCGGAATACGGCATACCCGAGCGTCTCTGCCGCCTTGTCCGCGTGCTGGCGGGCGCGGAACGCGTCGAGGCGGATCCGCCCCTCGTCGAGCGCGTCCTGCGCGACGCGGCCGGCGCGGTCGAGCTCCTGCTTGACCTTATCCCAGATCGGCATGTCAGTCCTCGTAGTCAGAGAGTGCGAACAGATGCGGACTCTACGCGCAAATCTGACACCGAGTTACGAATACGACGAAGCCCTCGCGGTGGCGAGGGCTTCGGAACGGTCGGACCGGAAGATCAGGCGACGGCGCCCTGCGCCGCGTCCGCGTCGATCGACGCCAGCGCCTGCGCCGGATACACGCTGATGCGCTGCCGCATCTTGTTCTTGTGCTCGAACTTCACGACCCCATCGATGAGCGAGTAGATCGTGTAATCCCGGCCGAGTCCGACGTTCTTGCCGGGGTGCCACTTCGTGCCGCACTGGCGGACGATGATGTTCCCTGCGATGACCGCCTCCCCGCCGAACTTCTTGACCCCGCGGTACTGCGGATTCGAGTCGCGCCCGTTTCTGGACGAGCCGACGCCCTTTTTATGTGCCATCGTGTCGCTCGTTATCCGAGGGTGATGTCTTTGATGCGAACTTCGGTATAGCCCTGCCGGTGCCCCTGCTTGCGGGCGTAGTTCTTCCGGCGCTTGAACTTGAAGACGACGATCTTGTCGCCGAGCCCGTGCTTGACGATCTCGCCCACGACCTTCGCACCCGAGAGCGTCGGGACGCCGAGGCGCACGTTGCCGTCGGCAGAGCCGAGGAGCACGTCGGAGAACTCCACGGAAGCCCCGGCCTCACCCTGGAGGCTCGGAATGCGAAGCGTCTTGCCAGGCTCGGCGCGGAACTGCTTGCCGCCGGAGCGGAAGATGGCGTAGGTCATGAGCGGTGCGATGCGGTGACGTGACAGCCTAGAACCATATCCCGTCACGACTTACGTGTCAACGGCTTCAGGCCACCGCGTACTGCGTGCGTCACGTCGCGCCCCTGCCCTTTCACGACGAGCTTGAACTCGTCGGGCTTGAGCAGTGGGTCATCGCGCAACTCGAGCGCGAATCCGACGGACTTTTCCAGCTTGCGCAGGAGGTCCCGCTCCTCGGTCAACACATGGAGCGCCGTCTCCGGATGCAGGCGAACCACGAGGCTCTCCTTCCGGTTGTCGGACGCCATACGGCGCACCGAGCGTTCCATCCGACGGAGAATGGTCTCCGGCGTGAAGACGCGGCCGGTGCCGGCACACGTCGGACACGCCGCCGTCATGTTCTGCAGGTGACTCTGGCGCACCCGCTGCCGCGTCATCTCGATGAGGCCGAGCTCGCTGACCGCGTAGGCTTTCGTCCGCGCTCGGTCGCGGGAGAGGTGGTTACGCAGTTCCTGGAGCACGCGGTCCCGGTTCGCCTGCGTCTCCATGTCGATGAAGTCACAGACCACGATCCCGCCGACGTCACGGAGCCGGAGTTGGCGGGCGATCTCGCGGGCCGCTTCCGTGTTCGTCTTGAGACTCGTCTTCTCGGGGTCCTTCTTGCCGATGTACCGTCCCGAGTTCACGTCGATGGAGACGAGCGCCTCCGTCTGCTCGATGACGAGATATCCTCCCGACGGCAAGTCGCACCGGCGCTTGAACAGATCGCGGATCTCGGTCTCGATCTCGTACTTGTCGAACAGCGGCGTCGACTCTTCGTAGAGCTTGACGCGGTTCGCGAGGTCGGGCGCGATCTCGGTCAGATATTCGACGATCTCGCCGTACACCTGGCGCGAGTCGACCACGAGCGACTCGACCTTGTCGCTGAACACGTCGCGCATGAGGCTCCGCGTCATGTTCGTCTCGCGGTGCACGAGCGACGGCGCACGAACGAAGCGCTTCTTCTTGACGATGCGCTTCCACGCGTTGATGAGCGTCGTGAGCTCGCGTCCGAACGTCTCCTGCGACGCGTCCTCGCTCACCGTGCGGACGATGACGCCTCCCTCGTCCTTCGGGAGCACCGCACCCGACGAGCTCCTTGAGTCGGCGACGCTCCTCGCGGTCGGAGATCTTCCGGCTCACACCGACGCGCGACGCGTGCGGCATGTAGACGACGAAGCGTCCGGCGAGAGACACCTGCGCGGTGACGCGCGGCCCCTTCGTCGAGATCGGTTCCTTCGAGACCTGAACGAGGATCTCCTGCCCCTTCTTCAGCGCCTCCTCGATGGACGGCGCGGCGGCACGACGTCTGGCGGCCGGCGACCGTTCGGCGCCGGCTCGTCGTCGTCATCGTCGTCGTCGTCGTCCGGCTCGCCGCCCTCGTCGAACACGAGGTCGGAGGCGTGGAGGAACGCGGCCTTCTCCGTGCCGATGTTGACGAACGCGGCCTGGATGCCCGGGAGAACCGCTTCGACCTTACCGAGGTAGACGTCGCCGACCGAGCGGCGGCTGTCCGGGCGCTCGACGAGGAGCTCGACGAGCTGGTCGTCCTCGAGGATGGCGACGCGGGTCTCGCCGGTCGCCGGCATTGATCAGAATGTCTCGCTTCATCACGACTCGCCGCCACGCTCCGCCACGGCGACTCGGCGCGGCGACGCGGCGGGCGCATCGAAAAGGTGGCGACGCGCGCCCGGCGCCATCGGCGGCTCGGCACGTCGTTCATGGACTGTCGCCACGGTCCGCCCGCGTCGATCGGAAACACGGCGTCCGCCGGCGCGCCCGACTCGCCCGCGGCCGCGAGGGCCGGCGAGCGGGGGCGCTCCGAGTCGGAGCGGACGCACATGCGATCGATTGCGCGCATCGCCTGCGGGTGGACGTGGCAAGGCGCATCCGCGCCGAGCGTGGACGCTCGAAAGGGGATGCGCATAGCGGGGCGCGTCGGAGTCGCCCGACGCTGCACACGCGCTCGGCGCGTGGTACCCGTGCCTCCGGACAACGTTACGGTCACGCCACCGCCCCGCAACAAAGCCGACGCCGCCCCGCCGGCCGATGCGCCTCAGAATCCTCGCCGCATGCGGAAGTACAGCCAGGCGATCGCGAGCGACGTAGACGAGCCCCGCCTGCCACTCGCGGTGCCGGAGATAGAGCGCGATGCTGAACGGCTCGACGCTCGGCGACCTACCAGTCGCGCCACGGAAGCAGGCGCGGCACGAACGACGGCACGTGCCGGGCCCACTCGGCATACGCGTCCGGATAGAGAGCGCTCACGTACTCGCGCTCGCGACGGATCGTCGGTCCGTAGACGGCTGCCCAGAACAGTGCCACGGCGAGCAGCAGCCACGGGCTCGCGATGAGCGCGAACCCGCAGGCGATGAGAAAGCTGCCGAAGTACAGCGGGTTCCGGGTGTGCGCGTACGGCCCGGTCGTCGCGAGCCGATCGTTCTTCACGATGTGTCCCGCCGCCCACGCCGCGCATCCCCACGCCGAGGAGCGCGATGCCCGCCCCGATCGCGAAGCTGAGGGGCTGCGGCCTGGCGAAGACGAGGTACAGCGACGCGACCGCGAACCCGATCGGGACGCGGAATTTCTGAACGAATGCGCCGCGACTGCGAACCGGCTCGCTCAACCCGCGAGCTCCCGCAGCAGGTGACGCGAGATGACGAGCCGCTGCACCTCGCTCGTTCCCTCACCGATCTCGCAGATCTTCGCGTCACGCATCATCCGCTCGACGGGGTAGTCCTTCGTGTAGCCGTACCCGCCGTGGACCTGGATCGACTTGATCGTGGCGCGCATCGACAGCTCCGAGCAGAAGAGCTTGGCCATCGCGGCCTCCTTGCCGAAGGGGCGTCCCGCCTGCGCGAGCCGCGTCGCCGACCAGAGCAGGTGCTTCCCGGCCTCGATCTCGGTCGCGAGGTCGGCGAGCGGAAACGAGATGCCCTGGAAGTTCACGATCGCCTGGCCGAACTGCTTGCGCTCGGTACTGTAGCGCAGCGCCGCCTCGAACGCGCCTTCGGCGAGGCCCAGCGAGAGTGCCGCGATGCCGATGCGGCCCGCGTCGAGCGTGCGCATGAAGTTGATGAAGCCGAGCCCTTCCTGCCCGAGCAGGTTCTCGGCGGGCACTTCGACATCCTCGAAGATCAGCTCCGACGTATCGGACGCCCGCCAGCCGAGCTTGTCCTCCTTCTTCCCGGCGCGAAACCCGGGGAGCGGCGTGAACGACTCATCGTGGCCGATGCCGACGCGGCGCGCAGCCTCCAGGTCGCACGTCTCCTTCGTCAGGATGAACGAGCTGATGCCACGCGTGCCGGCCGACGGGTCGGTGACCGCGGTGACGACGAAGACCTCGCCGACGCTGCCGTGCGTGATGAAGCGCTTCGACCCGTTCAGCACGTAGTGGCCGTTCTTGCGCACGGCCCTCGTGCGCGTCCCGCCGGCGTCGCTGCCCGCCTCCGGCTCCGTCAGTCCGAAGCCGCCCAGCACCTTGCCCGTCGCGAGCGGCGGCACATAGCGGCGGCGCTGCTCGTCGGTTCCGAAGTAGACGATGGGCGAGGTGCCTAGCGTCGTGTGTGCGGAGATCGTGATCGAGTGCGAGGCATCGACCTTGGCCATCTCGTAGATGGCCATGATGTAGCTCGTGAGGTCGAAGCCGGCGCCGCCGAGCTCCTCCGACCACGGAATGCCGAGCAGGCCGAGCTCGCCCATGCGTCGGACGTTCTCCCAGGGAAACGTCGCGGCGTCGTCGTGTGCGGCGGCGACGGGCGCGACCTCGCTCTGCGCGAAGCCGCGCACGAGGTCACGCACCGCGAGATTCTGCTCGTTGAAATAGAGGCTGTCGTCCATGACGTCCAAGAAGAGTGAAGCGAGTCAGACGGCTCAGGCGGCGTCGGTCGCCGCTCCATTACGGATCGCGGCGAGAAAGCGCTCACCGTACTTCTCGAGCTTCGCCGGGCCGACGCCGCGGATGCCGCTCATCGCCGCGAGCGTGCGCGGGCGGCGGAGCGCGAACTCGGCGAGCGTCCGATCGGGGAACACTACATACGCCGGCACCTGTTCTGCCCGTGCGAGCTCGCTGCGAAGGGTCCGGAGCGCGGAAAACACATCCTCGTCGTCGGCGCTCAGCGCGATCTCACGCGCCTCCTCGCGCGCCGTCGCGGCGCGCGCGGCGCGCTCCGGCTTCGGCAGCGACGCGCGACGGCTGCGTGGAAGCGCCGCGCTGGTCGGCGTCGAGATCTCGTGCTTCACGCCGAGGCAGTTGTCGCATCCGGCGCACTGTGTGGCGACCGTGCCGGCCGCGGCATCGCCGAAGTAGCGCAGCACGAACTGGCGGCGGCAGCCGACGTGATACGCATACCGCTGCATCGCATCGAGCTTGGCGGTGTCGCCTCGGCGACGCCGGTCGAGCTGCTGCCAGTCGACGTGAAAGCCGGTGAGCGCCCGCTGCGGCTCGACGAGGCGGATGCCGGCGTCGGTCTGGTCGAACGCCACGAACTGGCGTGCCTGCAGCGCCTCGAGCACGCGCGATCGCGCCCGACCCACCGAGTCCCGGCGGCAGGCCGTCGAGATCGATGACGGCGCCGATCTCGAGCTGCTTGCCCGCCACGCGCCAGAGCGCGCGCAGCAGTTCGCGAGCGCCGTCGTACGGCGCGTCGAGCTCGCGCTTGATCCGCTCCGGAGTGGCCAGCAACCGCACGGTCACGCGCGACGGCGACTCGTTCTCGTTGCGAACGACGTCGTGCTGCTGCAGCACCCGGAGCGCGCTCTCGACTTCGCGGTCGCTCACCTTCCCTGGCATCGACGCGGCCACGTCGCGTGGTGTCGCCGTCACGAGTCCAGCGGGGTTCGCGTCACGTCGCAGGCGCTCGTACACCTGCTCGACGAGCGCGCGCTCCGGGTACGACCCCTTGATGAAGAACTCGTGCGTGAAACGGTCGGGGAACGAGTGCAGCAGGAAGACCTCGGACGTGCTTCCCGTCGCGCCCCGCGCGTCCTGCCTCCTGGTAGTAGGCCTCGAGCGAGCCGGGCATGGCGTGGTGCACGACGAGCCGCACGTTCGGCTTTGTCGATCCCCATGCCGAACGCGTTCGTGGCGACGATCGCCCGCACGTGCTCGTGCATGAAGGCGTCCTGCACCTCGTGCCGGTGCGAGTCGTCGAGTCCGGCGTGATAGGCGACGGCCGACACCTGCGATCGCTGCAGCACGCCCGTGACGCGTTCGACGGCCTTCCGTGTCGTCGCGTAGATGATCGCCTGCCCGGGGTTCCGCTCGAGCACCTCGACGAGTGCCGCATCCTTCTCGGCGTCGTTCTTCACCGGCACGACGTGGTAGTGCAGGTTGCCGCGGTCGAAGCCGGTGACGATGCGCTCAGGGTCACGGAGCGCGAGCTGCGTCGCGATGTCCTCGCGCACCTCCGGCGTCGCGGTCGCCGTGAGAGCGATCGTGACCGGATCGCCGAGCCGTTCGCGCACCGAGCGCATGCGCAGGTAGCTCGGCCGGAAGTCGTGCCCCCATTCGCTGATGCAGTGCGCCTCGTCGACAGCGAGCAGCGACACTCCGGTTTCGCGCAGGCGCTCCGCGGTGTTGCCGAAATCGAACCGCTCCGGCGCGACGTAGAGCAGCTTCAGCTCGCCCCGCGCCGCCCGCTGGAAGCGCTCGTTCGACTGCGCGGCCGTCAGCGTCGAGTTGACGAATGCCGCCGGCAGGCCCCGCGCCGTCAGCGCGTCGACCTGGTCTTTCATCAGCGAGATGAGCGGCGAGACGACCACCGTCAGCCCCGGGAGGAGCAGCGCCGGCACCTGGAAGCAGAGCGATTTGCCGCCCCCTGTGGGCATGATGACGAGCGTGTCGCGGCCACCGAGCACGGCCTCGATCGCGCGCTCCTGACCCCCGCGGAACTGCTCGTAGCCGAAGCGCGTGTGCAGCACGCGACGCGCATCGTTCAGCGTGGGCGTGGTCACCTGCTGCGGCTCCGCATGACGCGTGTGCATGCCGCACACGCTACCCCGAGCGAACGAGCGTTCGTCACCATTCGGACGCGCGGCGCGCCAATGCGACGCGCCACCCCAGCGTGCGACGAGCGTAGCTGCGGCGCCACGTCAGACGGCGCGCGCGAAGTGCCCGCGAGTGAACTGCTGGCGCACCGCGGTGCGCACGACGCGTACGTCCGGTCGCCGCCCCGACGCGAGCGCGTCGAGCGCGGCGCGGAGCCCGGCCACGACGTCGCGCACCGGGTCGCCGGCGACGTTGAACACCGCGTGATAGCCGCGAATGCCCGCGCGCCAGAGCGGAGCGAGGAACTCCGACCCGTCCACGGGCCGGGAGTGCAGCAGGCGGTTGCGGCACGCGTAGTCGGTCGCGACGGGAAACGTGTACCCAGCCGGATCGGTCAGCTCGACGTTCGTGTGCTTCTGCACACACAGATCGCGGCAGGTCGTCGCGACCCGCTCGTACGCCGCCGAGAGCACGCAGTGTTCGATCGTCATGCCTTCCGGCCGGCCGTAGACGAAGGTGTCGAACCCGACTCCACCCCACGGCGCGACGACCTGCGCGATCTCGTCCATGGTCAGCTCGACCGACGTCGTGACCCGGCGCGCGCCGAGTCGGAACAGCTCGGCGGCGGTGTGCTGGTTGAAGCAATTCAGCGCGTAGTCCGCGATGACGTCTCGACCGTCCCCCGACAGTTCGGCGACGAGGCCGAGGTGGCCCGACAGCAGCGACGTGCCCAACGCGAGCCACTTGTCGAGCTGGCGACGATCCTCCGGCCGCGCGATCGTCGGCGTGCGTATCCGCAGCGTGACGCCCCGCGCGGCCAGGTCCGCGTGGAGCGCGCGAACGCGAGCGACCGGCGGCATCGGATGGCGCAGGAACGGATCGAACACGATCTCGGTCGCGCCGCCGTCGGCCGCCGCTCGCGCGTCGTCCACGGTGTAGACGACGGCCCGGAGGGCGAACGTGTCGCCGGGGCCGACGGCGCTGGCGGTCGACGCGCTCGCGCCCACGTCAGCGACGGCGACCTGCACCTGCGCGGCACGTTCGGCGAGCGTCGCCTGGCGGGCCCAGTCGCGGCGCGTCAGCAACTCGTCGGTCGCGTCGGTGCGCAGCCGATTCAGCTCGCTCACCGGCAGGAACAACCCGGGCGCGAGGCCGCGCTCGTCGACCGCCCCCAACGCGAATGGCGTCTCGCCGAGCCGGCCGAGCTGCTCCCGGATCTGCGCCGTCTCGAGGGCACGCCTCGTCGCGGGGGCGAGCGTGACCTCGCTGCGCACCGTCACCTCATCGTCGCCCGCGCGAACCACGGCCTTGAGCGGACTCCCGGCGCTGCCGAAGAGGCGGACGTCGAGACGCGTCTTCCGCTGTCGCGCCGCGAGCGGCAGCGCGCCGTAGCTCGCGCGGGCGCGCTCGATCAGCGCGGCGTGCGACGTCCGCAGCACGCGCCACCCCGCGGGTACCTGCACCGACGTCACGATCGCCTGCCGCACGACTCCGCGCCGCTCGGCGACCGTGCGCACGTCGCCGACCGCGAACCCGGTGCTCGTCCCCGCGGTGCCGAACGGCGGCTCGAAGCCGAGCCCATCGCCGACCGCGACCGGCGTCGTCAGCTCCACGATCAGCTCGCGCCCTTCGCGACCGACCACGGCGCCGAGCGACACACCGAGCTTGTCTGGCTGGTCGCGCGTGATGTAGTCGCGGCCCGAGCGACCGCCGTACATCCCGCCGGTGAAGCCGCGGCTGAAGATCTGCACGAGCGGCTCGACGTCGCTCGGCGTCGGCGCCACCCATTCCCCGCGCCCGAGCTGGTCGAGCCAGGTGCGATAGGACTTCGTCACCGTCGCGACGTACTCCGGCTTCTTCTTGCGCCCTTCGACCTTGAGGCAGCCGACACCCAACTCGGCGAGCGCCGGCACGTGGTCGTGCGCGCCGAGGTCCTTCGCCGAGATCAGATAGCCGCGATCGAGCTCGACGCCGGTGGACGCATCGGCGAGCACGTAGTCTTTCCGACAGCTCTGCGCGCACGAACCCCGGTTCGCGGACCGTTCCGAGATCATTCCGGACATGTAGCACTGCCCGGAGTACGAGATGCACAGCGCGCCGTGGACGAACGTCTCGAGCCCGAGGTCCGGCAGGGCGTCGCGGATAGCGCGCACGTCGCCCAACGTGTTCTCGCGCGCGAGCACGACGCGCTCGACGCCGAGCGCCTGCATGACGCGCGCGCCGCTCACGTCGTGCACCGTCATCTGCGTCGACCCGTGGATCTCGAGGTCGCGGGTAGACGCGCTGGATGAGCCTCACGACGCCGACATCCTGTACGATCGCCGCGTCGATGCCGCGATCGACGCACTCGCCCAGATAGCGGAGCGCGTCCTCCAGCTCGTGCGGCTTGATCAGGACGTTGAACGTCAGATAGACGCGGACGCCGTGGGCGTGCGCCGTCGCGCACGCCTGCTCCAGCTCGTCGAGCGAGAGCTGCGCCCCGTCGTCGCGCGCGTTGAACTGCGACGCGCCGAGGTACACGGCGTTCGCGCCGTTCGCGACAGCGGCGCGAACGGCATCGAGCGAACCCGCCGGGGCGAGCAATTCAGGGACTCGGCGCTGCGACATAAGCCCTGTAACATAAACGACTTGCGCGCTTCGTTGAAGCGACGCCGCGGCGCCGATCGCGTTCGCGCTCAGTCGCCGCCGGGACGCGGGCCGCGGGGAACGAAGCGCATCAACACGGCGGCCGCCAGCAGGCCGATCGCCACGTAGCGCGTCCAGTCGAGGCCGGTCGCCATGCCGACGCCGAACACCACGATGGCCGCGAACAGCAGCCCGAGCTTGATGCGCGTCTTCTCGTCCACGGCCGGCTCAGGTGGCGGTCGGAAGCCCGAGTGCGCGCGCCTCGTCGGCCGGGACGTCGAGTACCATCCGAAGGAGCGCGGTCGAATAGACCTTGCCCTGTGCGTCCGTCTTCAGCGAGAGCGTGCCTCCGCCGTCGAGCGCGCCGTGGAGCAGGAAGTTCAGGGCGTGCAGGTTCGGCAGTTCGAAGCGGTCGACGCCGCCGTCGATGACGCCTCGAAAGTGCTCGGCCACGCGCGCGAGGCTCAGCTCGCGCGCGAGGAGCGGGTACCATTCCGGCTTGAGCGCGATGACACCGACGTTCGCCGTGTCGCCCTTGTCGCCGGAACGAGCGTGCGCGATGTCGACGAGGCGCACGCGGACTGTGGTCTTGGACTCGCTCACGAGCGCACCTCCACGGACGTCTGCACGACGGTCTTGTCGATCAGCGCCGGCCAGTACGCGACGATCTCTTCGACCTTGGGCCGTCCGCCGGCGAAGCCGGTCACGCTCGGGGGCCCGTTCAGCACGAGCGGCGCGATCTCCCGAGTGAACCGCTCGATCGACGCGCGATCCGATCCGCGCACGCCGACGCGCAGTTGGACTTCCGGCAGGTCGTTCGGCACCGAGCCGGCCAGCGCACCATGGGTCGCGGAGGCGCCGACGAACTCGGTCAGGAGCTGGTCGAACCGAAGGCCGAGCCGGTCGAGCCGCTCGCGCAACACCCGATCGGCCAGCCTGCGCCTTCTCCAGCGCGTCCGGCCACGAATACACGAGCGTTCCCACCGCCTTGTAGCCGGCCCGGTAGGCGATCGACACCTTGAGCTTGTCGGTCGCCGGCCGCCCTTCGATGCCGAACACGCGCACCCGATTCGCACCGTCCTGCTCGAGGCGAATCGACGTGAAGTCGGCGACGACGTCGGGGGTGATGTATGCGTGCGGGTCGCCCATCTCGTAGACGAGCTGCTCGCTCACGCTCGGCACGTCGACGCGGCCGCCCGTGTTCGGATGCTTGGTGATGGTGAACGTGCCGTCGGCGCGCGCCTCAGCGATCGGATACCCGACGTTGCCCAGGTCCGGGATCGAGCGCCAGTCGTAGAGGCAGTTGCCGCCCGAGCACTGCGCGCCGCATTCCAGGATGTGGCCGGCGATGATCCCCGCAGCGAGGTGGTTCCAATCTTCGGCGCCCCATCCGAATTCGTACCGCAGCGGCGCCATCGTGAGCGCCGTGTCCGTCGAGCGCCCCGTGATGACGATGTGCGCGCCCTGGGCCAACGCTTCGACGATCGGCGTCGACCCGATGTACGCGTTGGCGGAGAGCACGCGATCGCGCACGGTCGAGAGTGGCTCGCCCGTCTCCATGTTCGAGAGCGCGTGGCCCGCCTCGATGAGCTCATCGAGGCGCGGGAGCAGATCGTCGCCGGTCACCACACCGACCTTCACCTTGCCGCGCGCGCCGTGGCGATCCGCGACGTCGAGGATGGCGTCGGCGCAGGCTGGCGGGTTCACTCCGCCCGCGTTCGCGATGACGCGCACGCCGCGTTCGACGACCGCCGGCAGCACGCTCTCGATGGCGCCGACGAAGTCGCGCGCGTAGCCCATCCGCGGGTCGCGTTCCTTCTGCTTCTGCAGAATGGACATCGTGACCTCGGCGAGATAATCGAGCATCAGGTAGTCGACCGGGCCGCCTTCGACCTGCTGGCGTGGCGCGTCGAGCGAGTCGCCCCAGAACCCCTGGCCGCTCGCGACGCGCACCACGCGTTCGCTGCTGTGTGCTGTCACGTCTGTGTGTTCAAAGGGTTGGCGGCAGCACGAACGCGCCGAGGTGCGGACCGGGATTCTGGGCGGCGGCACGGAGCGCCGTCGCCAGCACGCGCCGCGTTTCCTCAGGGTGCACGATCGCGTCGACATAGCCGCGCGCGGCGGCGTACTTCGCGTCGAGCTGATGTTCGTAGTCGGCCCGCATCTCGTCGACCGAGTGCGCGACGTCGTCGGGGAGCGGCGTGCCGGCTCGACGCGCCTTGTCGATCGCCGGGCCGTGCACGGCGCCGACCGCGCTCTCTCCCTCCATCACCCCCATGCGGCCGGTCGGCCACGAGAAGATGAAATCGGGGTCGAAGCCCTGACCGGCCATGGCGTAGTAGCCGGCGCCGGAGGCGTGGTTCACGGTCAGCACCACTTTCGGCACGCGCGCCGTCGCCATCGCTTCGACGAAGCGCGCCCCCGCTCGGATGATCCCTTCGTGCTCGGCGTCCGGCCCGACCATGAAGCCGGACACGTCCTGCACGAACAGCAGCGGGATGCGCTGCCGGTCGCACCGCTCGATGAAGTAGGCGACCTTGTCGGCGCTCTCGGCGTAGACGATCCCGCCGAAGCGCGGGCGCTCGCCGGCGCGCCCTTTCACGAGCCCACGTTGGTTCGCGATGATGCCCACCGGGGTCCCGGCGATCCGCGCGTCGGCACAGATCATCTCCTTCGCGAGGTCGCCCTGGAACTCGTCGAGATGGCCGGCGTGCCCGGAGCTCGGTGACGGGTCGACGATCGCGCGGAGCACGGTGTGCATGTCGTACGACATGCGGTGATCTGCGGGGAGCAGCTCGTAGAGCGCGTCGCCATCGTCGTCCGCCATCGGCTCGTGCGGCGTCTGCGGCGGCAGCCGGTCGACCAGCTCGCGCAGCTTCGCGAGGCACGCCTCGTCGTCGTCGACCGCGTAGTGCGCCACGCCGCTGATCGCGGTGTGGGTCGTCGCGCCGCCTAACGTTTCGTTGTCGATCGTCTGCCCCGTCGCGCCCTTCACGAGATTCGCGCCGCCGAGTCCCATGAACGACGTCCCCTTGACCATCAGGATCACGTCGGAGAGCGCCGGCAGGTACGCGCCGCCGGCGATGCACGGCCCCATGACCGCCGCGAGTTGCGGCACGCGCAGGTAGCGCCGCATGATCGAGTTGTAGTAGAAGATCCGCGCCGCGCCATACTGCCCGGGGAACACGCCCCCCTGGTACGGCAGGTTCACGCCCGCGGAGTCGACGAGGTAGATGATCGGGATGCGGCAGCGCATCGCGATCTCCTGCGCACGAAGGATCTTCTTGATCGTCTCGGGCCACCACGACCCTGCCTTGACGGTCGCGTCGTTCGCGACGACGACGACGTCGCGGCCGTGCACGCGCGCGAGTCCGGTGACCACGCCCGCACCCGGCGCCTGCCCGTCGTACTGGTCGTACGCGACGAAGAGCCCGATCTCGATGAACGGCGCGTCTGGGTCACGCAGTCGTTCGACGCGCTCGCGCGCCGTGAGCTTTCCTTGCTTGTGCTGCCGATCGATCTTGTCCGGCCCTCCGCCCGCGCGCAGCCGTTCTTCGAGCTGGCGCACCTCCTCGCTCAGCGTACGGAGGCGCGTCCCCTGTGCATTCACGTGCCCTGATGCTCCTGCTGCTCGGCGAACCAGCGCTTGATGTAGTCGACGAGGTCGCTCGTCGGCGTCCCTGGCCCGAAGAGGGTGCCGACGCCCATCGCGTGCAGCGCCGCCATGTCCTCTTTGGGAATGATGCCGCCGCCAGTGATCAGGATGTCTCCGCGCCCGTGCTCGGCGAGCAGGTGACGGACGCGCGGGAAGAGCGTCATGTGAGCACCGGAGAGGATCGACAGCCCGACGACGTCGACGTCTTCCTGCACGGCGGCGGTCGCGATCATCTCGGGCGTTTGATGCAGGCCGGTATAGATGACTTCCATACCGGCGTCGCGAAGCGCCGCGGCGACGACCTTCGCGCCGCGATCGTGGCCGTCGAGCCCCGGCTTCGCAACGAGCACACGGATGGGACGATCCATTTCGAGCTGATCTCCTAGGGGGCACGGTGGCGAAGACACGAAAGCTACCCGGGCGTCGGGAACACGAGCAACCCGGCGCGGCACCTTCGCGTCATGCGTCGAACGCGGTCGGTCGACTCATCGCTGCGCTCGCGTCGCGGCAGCCGCTCGCCGACGACATGCTCGCGCTCGTGACCCGCGTCGATGACGCAGGCTTCCGCGACGCCGTCCTCGCGACGGCGCGTGCGTTGCGCCTGCTCGGCCTCGTCCTCGAGCGACTGACGACGCCCGAGCTACAGCGTGCCGTCGATCCGGCGACGCTCGCGCTCCTCACGGCAGCGCGACGTATCTGGCGTGCGCACGCGGCGGCACAGGATCTCGAGCTCGACCGGGTGTTGCAGGCGTGCGCGCGCCGGGGCATCGCCCCGATGCTGCTGAAGGGGGCTGCGCTGCGCCGAGCGTACTACCGGCCGTCGTGCGCGAGGGCGATGGGCGACGTGGACCTCCTCGTGCCGGCGATGCGCGTCGGCGACGCGATCGCCGCGCTCGCGGACGCGGGGTACGACGTCCCGGACGCGTACGAAACGTCCGCGTATTCGCAGTTCCACTTCCACTACCGGCTCGTGCATCCGCGCGGCCACGTCGTCGAGCTCCACTGGGCGCTCACGGAGCCGGACGCGCCGTACCGACTCGACGCGGCAGCGTTTCTTCGCCACGCGCGAACGCGCGCGGATGCGCGCGCCACGGCGGCTTGCGTTGCCGCGCCCGAAGATCTCGTGCTTCATCTCACGGCCCAGCACGCAGCCGACCCGATCCGCGCGCTCGCGCGCGCCGTCGACATCGATCGCATTGCGCACGCCGAGCCGGCGATGGACTGGGACCGGGTGGCGCACGACGCCCGGGCGGGCGGCATGACGACGGCGCTGTGGACGCTGCTGACGCTCGCGCACGAGTTGCTCGACGCCCCCGTGCCGGTCACGACGCTCCATCGCGCCCGGCCGAGCGTCGCGGTCCGCGCACACCTGCAGCTACTGCGGCTCGCGCCTCGCGCCGCCGGGGCGACGACGTCGAGCGAACGCGAGCTCCGGCTGCTCCAGCTGTGGAGCCTGCTCGGCGACCATCCGGTGCGGGTCGTGGTCGGATGGCTCGTCGTGCAGGGCTTCATGGGTCCGCACGAACGCGTGACGAATGCCGCCCGGTCGCGCTGGCACCGCTGGGGGCTCGGTGCGCGCGATCTGCTCGGACTCGCGCGCGCGCAGGCCGGGGTCTACGGCTCGACGGTCGCGCTCTGACGCCGGGACGCGCGGGCGGCGATCACTGCCGCCGCGCGACGAGAAGCATCTCGCTCGACGTTCGGCGGAGCGGCCGGTCGCGCCATCCATCGAACGCCTGCTCGACGATCAGCCCGGCATCCGCGCACAGCTCCGCGATCCGGGTCGCGGTGTACAGCCGGATGCGGTGTTCGCGCTCGCCGCGCGCCGCCGGCCCCTCCCACGTGGTGCGGATCGTCATCACCCCGGAGAGCGGATCGAACGACCGCTCGTGGCCGATCATCGTGCCGTCGTCGCTCCGCCACCAGTCGCGGTCGAGAAACTTCGCCATGACGCCGTCGCGGCTTCCGCCGTGCCAGACGAGGACACCGTCAGGTTTCAGGACACGCGCGAACTCGGCGATCACGCGCCGGTCGTCGGCGGGTTCGAGGAAGAAGCCGAACGAGGTGAACAGATTCGCGACGAGATCGAACCGCCCCGTCCAACGCGCGGGCAGCTTCCGCATGTCCCCGCGCGTGTAGCGCAGCGAGCGCGACGTCCCCGCCGCCGTCGCGACGCCGAGCAGGTCGGCCGAATAGTCGAGCGCGTCGACGTCGAAGCCGGCCTCGGCGAGCAGCCGCGCGTGGCGCCCCTGCCCGCACGGGCAGTCGAGGACACGCGCGCCCGCGGGAAGGCCGACGACGTCGAGCAACCGCGAAACTTCCTGCCGATCGCGCTCGGGCGTGAAGAGGGGCTCGTACTCGCGCAGGTACTGGGCGTCGAAGTAGCCGCCCCACCATTCCGAGGTCTTCGTCTCGGACGTCCTCGTCAGAAGAACACCGGCTCGCGGTACGCGCCGAACACGTCTTCCAGCGCGGCGCGGATCTCGTAGAGCGTGCAGTAGGCGCGCGCGCAGTCGAGGATGTAGGGCACGACGTTCGTCGTCGTACGCGCCGCCTCGCGCAACGCGGCGAGCCGCCGGGCGACGAGTGCTCCGTCACGCGCCGCACGCATCGCGGCCATCTTCGCTCGCTGCTCTTCCTCCGCTTCGCCGCCGATGCGGAGCAGCGGGATCGTGAGCTCTTCCTCGTCGGTGACGAAGCCGTTCACGCCGACGATGACCTTGCGACGCTGCTCGACCTCCCACTGCTGACGCGCCGCGCTCTCGTTGATCTTCCGCTGCAGCCACCCGGTCTCGAGCCCCTGCACGACGCCGCCGACGGCGTCGATCTGCTCGAACAGCGACTCCGCTTCCCGCTCGAGCTGATCGGTGAGCGCCTCGACGTAGTAGGAGCCGCCCAACGGATCGATGACGTTCGGGATTCCGGTCTCGTAGGCGAGCACCTGCTGCGTGCGCAGCGCGACCTGCACGGCCTGCTCGGTGGGGAGCGCGAGCGTCTCGTCCATCGAGTTCGTGTGGAGCGACTGCGTGCCGCCCAGCACGGCGGCGAGCGCCTGATAGGCCACCCGGACGACGTTGTTGATCGGCTGCTGCGCCGTGAGCGTCACGCCCGCCGTCTGCGAGTGGAAGCGCATGACCCACGAGCGCGGATCCTTCGCACCGAAGCGCTCCTTCAGATGACGCGCCCAGATGCGCCGCGCGGCGCGGAGCTTCGCGATCTCCTCGAAGAAGTCGTTGTGGATGTCCCAGAAGAACGACAGTCGCGGCGCGAAGTCGTCGACGTCGAGCCCGCGCGCGACGCCGCGCTCGACGTACGTGAACCCGTCGGCGAGCGTGAACGCCAGCTCCTGCGCCGCCGTCGCGCCGGCCTCGCGGATGTGGTAGCCGCTGATCGAGATCGTGTTCCACTGCGGCGTGTGCGCCGCCGACCACTCGAACATGTCGACGATGAGGCGCAGCGCGGGCTCGATCGGGAAGCACCAGGCGTGCTGCGCCATGTACTCTTTCAGGATGTCGTTCTGAACCGTGCCGCGGATCTGGTCGAACGGCACGCCCTGCTTCTCGGCCGCTGCGACGTAGAAGCAGAACAGGATGACGGCCGGCCCGTTGATCGTCATCGACGTCGAGACCTGGCCGAACGGAATCCCGTCGAACAGCTCTTCCATGTCGGCGAGCGACGAGATCGCGACGCCGCACTTCCCGACCTCGCCTTCGGACCGCGCGTGGTCGGAGTCGTAGCCCATCAGCGTCGGGAAATCGAAGGCGACGGAGAGCCCGGTCTGCCCCTGGCTGAGCAGGAACTTGTAGCGTTCGTTCGTCTCGCGTGCCGTTCCGAATCCGGCGAACTGCCGCATCGTCCAGAGCTTGCCGCGGTACCCTGTCGGATGAATGCCGCGCGTGAACGGATAGGCGCCTGGCACCTCGGTGTCCGCGCGCTCGACGTCGAGCGCCGTGTACAGCGGCTCGACTTCCTTGGCCGAATTGACGAAGGCGAGGTCGCGCTTCGTGCCCTTGTCGTAGCGGCGGCGCCACGCGTCGACTTCGGCGCGCAGGCGTGCGATCTCGTCGTCGCGGTCGCGGACCGCCTGTTCGAACTCCTGCACGGAGGCCATGGAATCTCTCGGTCTCAGGTGGCTTCGTTCGTTCCTGCGATCAGCGCGCCGCTGCGCGCGAGCAGCGCGTCGGCGACGCCGAACGGCGTCTCGTGTCCGGACTCCATCGCGCCGAGCCGGTCGTCGACGAACGCGTTCGACGCGGCGTCGCGCCACAACCGGCTCCGCACGCGCTGCTCGACGACCTCGACGACCCGCTCGCGCAGCCGCGCACGGCGCCTCGCCTGCAGCTCGCCGCTCTCTGCAAGATAGCCCGCGTGCCGGTCGAGCGCCGTCAGCAGCTCGTCGAGCCCTTCCCCTTTCGCCGCAACGGTTTGCAGAACGGGTGGCGTCCAGCGGTCGGCGTGTGCGTCGGCGGCCGCGGCTCGTGCGGCGCGGGCAGGGTTCATCGCCTGCCGGGTCGCTTCGCGGTCCTCCGCCGAGAGCGTCTTGAGATCGATGCCGTGGTGCGCCGGGACGTTCCGCAGCGCGTCCCCGCCCCGGAGTCCGAGCATCAGCTCGACGTCGTTCCGCATCCGGTCGGCGCCCGGGCGGTCCGCCTTGTTCACGACGAACACGTCGGCGATCTCCATGACGCCGGCCTTCAGCGTCTGGATGGCGTCGCCCCCCTCCGGCACGAGCACGACGAGCGTCGTATCCGCGGCGCGGGCGACGTCGAGCTCGCTCTGCCCGACGCCGACCGTCTCGAGGAGGATCACGTCGACCCCGAACGCGTCGAGGACGTCGCACACCTCGCGCGTCGCCGACGCGAGGCCGCCGAGGGAGCCGCGCGTGGCCATGGAGCGGATGTACACCCCCGGATCGAGGGCGACCGACTCCATGCGGATGCGGTCCCCGAGCAGGGCACCGCCGGTGAACGGCGACGTCGGATCGACGGCGACGATGCCGACCGTCTTGCCGCTCGCGCGCAAGGCCGTCGTCAGGCCGGTCGTGATCGTGCTCTTTCCGGCGCCAGGCGGTCCGGTGATGCCCACACGCCGCGCCCGTCCCAAGGACGGGTGCAGCTCGGCGAGCAGCCGGTCGAACCCGGGACGGTGGTTCTCGACGACGCTGACGGCACGCGCGAGCGCCGGCATCCTGCCGCCTCGGAAATCGTGGAGGAGACGCGCGATGGGATCCCGCGTCGAGGGCGCCGCGGGCGCCGAGGGCTCGGACGTGAGGGTCATGGCAGCATCGGTCGCGCACCGGCGTCGGGCTCGTCGTGCTCGTCGCGGATGTCGCCGACCAGCTCCTCGAGCAGATCTTCCAGCGTCACCACCCCGAGGGTGGCGCCGTGGGTCTCGCCGTCGCTCGGCGGTGCACTGATGACGGCGAGGTGGCGGCGTGTGCGGAGCATGGTGAACAGCAATTCGTTGCAGGGTGTCTCGGGGCGGCTCCGTGCGACCGAGCGGATCGGCGGCCAGCGTTCGCCGCTCGACTTCAGCACGTCGAACGCGTGCACGACGCCGACCACGTCGTCGAGCGAGCCGCGATAGACGGGCACCCGGCTGTACTTCGAGGCCGCGATATGGGCTGCCACGGCGAGCGGGGAGAGCCCCTCGTCGACAGCGAACAGCTCCGCGCGGGGCGTCATGACCGATGCCGCCGTCTTCTCGCCGAACTGCACGACGCCGGTGATGATCGCGATCTCCTCCGACTGGCCGACGCCCTCGCGCGCTCCCTCCCGCAGCAGCTCTTCGATGTCGCTCCGCGCCTCCTCGGCAGCCGGTCGTGGGCCGCGCGCCGCGAACGGCCGCGCGAGCATCGCGCCCACCCGGCGGAACGGAGCCGCGACGACGTCGATCGCGCGCAGCGGGCGCACGAGGATCGGCACCAGCCGCACCGGCCACCGCCGCGCGATCGCCCGCGGCACGAGCTGGCCGAGGAGCACGATCGCGAGGGCGACGACCACCGCGCGCCACCACACGTCCCGCGCCGCGGACTCTCCGGCGCCCACCGCGGTCCCGGCGAGGAAGACGGCCAGGGCGATCCCGGTGCCGGCGGACACGAGGAGCCGCTGCGGTCGCTCGAGGTAGAGCTCCGCGAGCGACGCGCCGGCGAGCCGGCGCTCCACCCAGTGGCGAAGCCAGATGCGGCTGACCGACCGCACGGCGATACTCGCCGACGTGAGCACGGCGACCACGAGGGCAGCGCTGAGCGCGATGAGCGTCAGTCTCATTCGACGCGCTCGGTGGCGCGCGTGCGAGCGGCCGGCTGGTCGTCGGCGCCGTCGTGGGCGCCCGTGACGCGCTCGAGATAGACACGCTGCACGCGCCGCCGCACCACACGTTCGACCACGACCCGGAAGTCGCCGATCGTGAGGCGCTCACCGGCGCGGGGTACGCGGCCGACGAGCTCGTACACGAGGCCGCCGACCGTCGAGACCTCCTCGTGCTCGAACGAGCTGCCGGTGATCTCCGAGAGATCGCCGAGCGTCATCCGGCCGGAGACCCAGAAGCGGTCCTCCCCCTCGCGCTCGAGCGTTCGCTCGACGTCCTCGTCGTTCTCGTCGCGGATGTCGCCGACGATCTCCTCGAGCACGTCGTCGATCGTCACGAGCCCCTCCGTGCCACCGTACTCGTCGACCACGATGGCGATGTGCGTCCCGCTGACGCGGAAGTCGCGGAGCTGGTCGTCGATCTGTTTCGTCCCGGGGATGAACAGCGGCGGTCGAACGAGGCCGTCCCACCCGTCCACCGGCTCCTCGCCGGCGATGACCGCGGGGAGCAAATCCTTCGCGTACAGAATCCCCACGATGTCGTCGAGCGTCCCGTCGTAGACGGGGACTCGCGAGTGCTCCGAGCTGCGCACGCGGTCGACGACCTCGGACCACGGCGCGTCGTGCGCGATGCCGATCACGTCGACGCGGGGCACCATGATCTCGCTCACCGTCGTCTCGCCCAACGAGAACACGCCAGCGAGGAGCGACTGCTCCTCCCGACTCACGTCCGCCTCGGACGTGATGACCTCACGGAACTGTTCGGCCGACTCTTCCCGCGACGACGCGTCCGCCGCCGCGGGCGGCAGTGCGCGCAGCAGCCGGGCGTCGAGCCGCGCGCTCAGCCAGAGCAGCGGCGCGAACAGCAGCTCGGCGGCACGCGTCATCGGCGCGAGACGGCCCACCCCGCGCGCGCCGATCGCGTGCCCCACCTCGCGAGCGGCCGTCTCGGCGACGACGACGACGCCGAACGCCGCGACGAGCGCGATCGCGACCGCGGCGATGCTCGAGCGTGCCGGCAGGTCGAGCGCCATCGCGGTCGCGACCCCGCAGGCGAGGATCGCGACGACGCGCGCGAAGGCGAGTGCGCGATGCGTCGCCGCGTGCGCGTGCACGCCGGCGCCGTCGTCGTCCTGCTCGGACGCGAGGAGGGCGGCGTCGGCGAGCACGAACGTGAAGGCGAGTGCGCCGCAGAGGATGGCGACGATCGTCGCGATCATGCGGCGGCGACCCGCGGCCAGTGCGTCGCGAGCAACCGCTCCTGTCGCCGCCACATCTCGGAGCGTTCGCGCGCCTCCTCGTCATCGGGATGCGCGTAGCCGAGCGCGTGCAGCACGCCGTGCACCACGAGGCGCGCGAGCTCGTCGCGCACGCCGACCGCGAAGCGGCGTGCGTTCTCGCGCGCGACGTCCGGCGCGATGTAGATGTCGCCGTGAACCGGTCCGTCCGGGAGGCGCGCGAGCTCGAAGGTGATGATGTCGGTCGGCCCGCGGTGCCCGAGGTGCCGACGGTTCAGCGTCGCGATGCGCGCCGCGCTGACGAACGTCACCGAGATGTCCGCCGCGCGGACTCGCTCGGCGCGCAGCACGCGACGCACGAGCGCCGCCACGCGATCGCGCGCGATCGGGACCCGCACGTCGACCGTCTCGACCGAGACCTCGATCGCCGCCGGCGCGCTCACGCGGGCACCGACGTCGGGGCGGACACGGTCGTCGCGGCCGCGGGTGGGATGCCGCCGGCGGACGTCGGGTACTCGAGCCGGTTGTGGTGCATGCCCAACAGCGACCGCACGAGCTGCTCCTTCACGAGCTCGAGCTGGCGCAGGGTGAGCGGCGCGTCTCGCAGCTGTCCCTGCTCGATCCGCTGCTGCACGATGTGCTCGACGACGTCGCGGATCTTCTGCGGCGTCGGGTCCGGGATCGCGCGTGCCGACGCCTCCGCGCCGTCGGCGAGCATGAGGATCGCCGTCTCCGTGCTCTGGGGGATGGGCCCGGGATACGTGTATTCGGTGCCGGACGACGCGGCGTCCCCACGCTCGCGAGCTTTGTCGAGGAAGTACTTCAGTCGGCCGGTGCCGTGGTGCTCCGTGATGAACGCGCGCAGGGGGTCGGGCAGTTTGATCTCGTCTGCGAGCTCGAGCCCCTCGCGCACGTGGTTGCGAATGATCGATGCGCTCGTGCTCGGCTTCAGCTTGTCGTGCGGGTTGCGACCGCGCGGCTGGTTCTCGACGAAGAATTGCGGCTTCTTCAGCTTGCCGATGTCGTGGTAGTACGTGCCGACGCGAGCGAGCAGTCCGTTCGCGCCGATCGCGTTCGCGGCGGCCTCGGCCAGGTTCGCCACGGCGATCGTGTGCGCGTACGTCCCCGGCGCCTCGAGGGCGAGTCGCTGCATGAGGGGGCGGTTGAGATCCGACCACTCGAGCAGCCGCTGATACGTGACCGTCCCCGTGAGCTGCTCGGCCGGCGGCATCAACCCGGTCGCGAGCGCCACC
The DNA here is from genome assembly GCA_963843845.1 of uncultured Gemmatimonadaceae bacterium. Classification (GTDB taxonomy): domain Bacteria; phylum Gemmatimonadota; class Gemmatimonadetes; order Gemmatimonadales; family Gemmatimonadaceae; genus Gemmatirosa. The sequence continues at coordinate 2,098,155 of CAWJMB010000002.1, forward strand.
GAGACGACTGCACTCGCGGCGCCCAGGCCGCTCATGACCCCGACCTCACGCCACGACCAACCGAGCGTGAGCCCCAACGTGACGGCAGCGAGCGCGTACCCGATCGCGACGAACGCCATCGACGCATAGGCCTGGTCGCGGCGGCGCAGCGACTGCACGCTGATCGCGGCGGCGACGCCACCGACGAGCAGCGTGAACAGGGCGTTCGTGCCGCGGAAGGGACCCTGACTGCCGACGAGCACGGCGCCGACGAGCGCGAACACGACGCTGATGCGCGCGTCGAACAGGATGCTCAGCATCACGCCCGCGAGTGCGATCGGCACCAGCTCAGGACGTGGCGTCGCCATGCGCGCGACGATCGCCCCGGCGGTCAGCACGACGGCGACCTGGAACGCGAAGAGCGCGACGACACGCATCGAGGCGTAGAGCGGCGGCCGGAACAGCAGCAACGTGACCCCGAAGATCGCGATGACGACGAGGTTGTGCAGCACCGCACCGATGACGCGCGCTGCTCCGCGAGTCGCGCTGACCTCGGCGTCGCCGCGGCGCGCCACCGCGTCGCGGAGCGCGCGCATCTTCTCGAACGTCTCGCGGCCGACGACCTCGTGCGCGCCGACGATCTTCTCACCGGCCCGAACGAAGTAGCGATCCGGGTCGACGGCGTTCGCCGACACGGCGCGCGCGCGCTCGGTCGCCGGGCGGTCCGGCACGAGCGTGGGTCGGAAGAACGCGCTCAGCAGCTTGACGTAGAGCGCGTCGCCGACATCGGAGCGAAGGTCCGGCACCTGGTCACGCGCGCGCTGGAGCAGCGTGCCGAACGTGACGACGCTGTCGACCGGCACGATCGTCGTTCGTCCACCGTTGTCGATCACGATCTGGCCGCGCAGTCCGCTCAGCGAGGAGGACGACGCGACGCCGCCCGGCAGATAGCGACTCAGCGCGCGCTCGACCGCGTCGAGCTGCGCGCGGCGCTGCAGCGGCACGCGGAGGTACGCGATCTCGGCCGGCGTGAGTCGCACGTTGAGCTGTCGCGCGATCGACGTGGCGGCGAGCGCCGACGCCGGTGCGCCAGGGGCGAAGGCGCTCTCCATCGCCGCGGCGAACAGCGCGAGCTGCGTCCGCACGCTGTCGAGCGGCACGCGGCGGAGCGTGAAGACGGGCGGCACGGCACGCATCGCGGCGTCGCGCTCACCCTGACGCTCGCGCTCGTTCTTGGGGACGCGAAACGCGAACGGCGCGATCACGTTCTCCGGCGCCACCGAGCCGACCTCGTACAACGGCAGCTCGACCGCCGGCGCCAGGGGGAAGAGCAGGAACGCCGCGACGGCCAGCGCGAGTCCGACGAGCAGCCGCGCGCCGTGAAATCGGACACGCGCGGCGCCGCTACTTCGTGGCGGCTCGTCGGACGTCGACCAACTGACGGCGGTGCTCATGACCTACTCACGCACCCGCGTCTTCGGCGTACGCCCTGATGATCTCGCGCACCAGCCGGTGTCGCACGACGTCCGCATCCGTGAAGTAGTGGAACTGGATGCCGTCGATGTCGTGCAGTATCCGCTCCACCTGCATCAGCCCGGAGTCTTCGCGCCGCGGCAGGTCGATCTGCGTCTTGTCCCCGGTGATGACGATCTTCGAGTTCACGCCCAGCCGCGTGAGGAACATCTTCATCTGGAGGGTCGTCGCGTTCTGCGCCTCGTCGAGGATCACGAACGCGTCGCCCAGCGTGCGGCCCCGCATGAACGCGAGCGGCGCGATCTCGATCGTCCGCGTCTCGAGCGCCTTCGCCATGCGTTCCGGCGGCATCATCTCGTCGAGCGCGTCGTAGAGCGGGCGCAGGTACGGGTCGACCTTGGCCTGCATGTCCCCTGGCAGAAAGCCGAGACTCTCACCCGCCTCCACGGCCGGTCGCGCGAGGACGATCCGCCGCACCCGTTTTCGCACGAGCGCGTCGACGGCCATCGCGACGGCGAGATACGTCTTGCCGGTGCCTGCGGGTCCGATCCCGATCACGATGTCGTTCTCGGCGATCTTCTGCATGTACTCGCCCTGGCCGCTCGTCTTCGCCTGGATGATACGGCGGACCCCGGGGAGCGCGAGGCGGCTCGCGTCGGGCGGGTTGCCCTCACCGTCGCGGCCGGCGTCGAGACTCAGCCGGAGCACGTCGTCGGCGCTGATCGCCCCGCCCTGCCGCGCGAGCTCGATGAGCCGCTGCGCGACGTCGACCGCCCGGCCTAACGCGTCGGCGTTCGGCGCCGTGAGCGTGAGCGTATCGCCGCGCAACGCGACGCGAGCGCCGGTGATGCGGGAGAGCTCGCTGAGATTCGTGTCGTTCACGCCGGCCAGCGACAGCTGGTCGGCCCCTTCGGTCGATAAGCGCTGCGTACTGTCGCCGTCGCTCACTCTGGTCCTGCCTCCACCCGAAGATGTAAGTCGTGCACGTCGCGCTCCGGGACGGCCGTCGGTGCGCCCTCATACAATGCGCGGGCCGCGGTCGTTTTCGGGAACGCGATGACGTCACGGAGCGACGACGCGCCGCTCCACAACATCGCGATCCGGTCGAAGCCGAGCGCGATCCCGCCGTGCGGTGGGGCGCCTGCGCGCAGCCCCTCGAGCAGGAAGCCGAACCGTGCCGCCGCCGTCGGCTCGTCGATGCCGAGCAGCGAGAAGACGCGCGACTGCATCGCCGGGTCGCTGATGCGGATGCTCCCGCCGCCGAGCTCCGTGCCGTTCAGCACCACATCGTACGCGCGCGCCCGCACCCGGTGCGGCTCGCGGTCGAGCAGGTGCGCGTCCTCCGGCGCCGGCGCCGTGAACGGATGGTGCATCGCGGTGAGCGCTCCAGACTGCGGATCGCGCTCGAACATCGGGAAATCGACGACCCAGAGCAGCTCGCGCGCGTCGTCACGAACGAGGCTCAGGCGGCGCGCGACGTCCTGACGCATCCGGTCGAGCGCCGGGCTCGTGACGTGATCCGGGCCGGCGACGATCACCGCCATGTCGCCATCGGACGAGCCGCAAACGCTCGATCGCGTCGCCGCGAAGGAACTTCGCCGTCGGCCCTTCGAGCGCGTCGCCGTTGCGCTTGAGGAAGATGACCCCCTGCGCGCCGGCGCCCCTGGCGAGGGCCTGGAGCTCGTCCTGCTCCTTCCGCGAGAAGCGCGCACCGCCCGGCGCGACGAATCCGCGAAAGCGCCCCCCGGCCGCGATCACGACCGACGACACCGCGAAGTCGGTACCCTCGAAGACGCGCCGTGAGATCGTGCAACTCCAGGCCGTAGCGCAGATCCGGCCGGTCGATGCCGTAGCGCTCCATGGCGTCCGCGTACGTCATCCGCCGGAACGGCGTGCTGACCTGAACGCCGGCGACGGCGAACAGCGCCGCGAGCATCCCCTCGGTGACGCGAATGATGTCGTCCTGATCGACGAACGAGGCCTCGACGTCGATCTGCGTGAACTCCGGCTGGCGGTCCGCGCGCAGGTCCTCATCGCGAAAGCAGCGGGCGATCTGGAAGTACCGATCGAGCCCGGCGACCATGAAGAGCTGCTTGTAGATCTGCGGCGACTGCGGCAGCGCGTAGAACTCGCCCGGGTGCACCCGGCTCGGCACGAGATAGTCGCGCGCCCCCTCGGGCGTCGGCTTCGTGAGGATCGGCGTCTCGATCTCGAGGAACCCGGCGTCGCTCAGATACCGCCGTGCCGTCTGCGCCAGTCGGTGTCGCAGCACGAGGTTTCGCTGGAGCTCCGGCCGGCGGAGATCGAGGTAGCGGTAGCGCAACCGCAGATCCTCGGACGGGAGCTTCTCGGTGCGCCCGCGGGCCACCGGAATCGCCGGGGTCTCCGCGGCGCCGACGACGCGAATCGACGTCGCGCGCACCTCGACGTCGCCCGTCTCCATCTCCGGATTGCGCCGCTCCGCCGGGCGCAGCACGACCTCGCCTTCGACGAGGACCACACTCTCGATGCCGACCGCGGACGCCACCGCGCGCGCCTCGTCGTTCGCGAAGGCCGGGTCGAACGAGAGCTGCACCAGGCCATCCCGGTCCCGGAGGTCGATGAACACGAGCCCGCCGAGGTCGCGGCTCCGGTGCACCCAGCCGCCGAGTCGCACGACGGTGCCTGCGTGCTCGGCGCGGAGCGAGCCGCCGGTATGGGTACGGAGCGATGTCGCGAGCGCGGTCGGCAAGACGGAGTCGGTCACGGAGAACGCGGAGGGTGGGAGCGTCAGGCGGCGGCCGAGCCGCGCCGCACGACGGGGCGCATGAATGCGGCGATCGCCGCTCCAGCGAGAGCGCCGACCGAGTCGGCCTGCCAGTCGGCCGTGTCGGACGAACGGCCCGGAATGAAGCGCTGATGCCACTCGTCGGCCCACCCGAACGCCGAGACGACGGCGACGAGCACCACCGCGTGCGTCCGCGTCACGGACCGGACGCCGGGCCAGAACCACGCGCGCCACGCGACGAACGCGAGCACGCCGTAGAGCAGTGCGTGGACGGCCTTGTCGCCATGCGGAACGTCGGGGACGTCCGGGCGGGGCCACGACGTGGCGACGAGGAGCAACGTCGTCCAGACGACGAGCGGCCCCCAGCGGCGACGAGAGTTGTCACGAGCCATACCAGAGCGGGAAATCTACCTCGACAGTACGACTGCTGGTAGCGCCGACTTGCCGCGGTCCCCGTGCGCTCATACTGTCCAAGTCGATGCGCCACATGCTTTTCGCTGCCTCGTTCGGGGCCACGTGCTGCCTCGGACCGGGTCGGGCGGGTGCGCAGAACGTGCCGGCGGCGCGGCCCGTGCCCGGCCGTGCGTTGCTGGATTTTCCGCTCGGCACGCTGGCCGAGGTGCCGGCGCTGGCGACGGGCGGCGGCGGCGGGTTCACGAACCCCGCCGCACTGCTCGCCGACGGCGCCGCCGAGCCGCCGAGTCGGCTCCGGGTCGCCGTCGGGCAGCTCAGCGCGCAGGGGCTTCGGGGCGCGACCGGACAGTTCGCCTCGCTGAACACCGTGCGCGGCCGCAGCGCGATCGGCGTCAGCTTCGCGCGCATGGGAGTCGACGGGATCGACCGCACCGGCGATGGCGGCCCGCAGGTCATCGGCGACGTGCGCTACGACACCTATGTGCTCTCGGCCGAAAGCGCGCGGCGACTCGGGGGGACGTTGCGCAACCGCGTCGTCGTCGGGGTGGCGGCGCGCTACCGCGGCGCGCGCGACGACACGCTCAGCGCGTCCACCGCAGCGGTCGACGTCGGCCTGCTCGCCGACGGGTTGTTCGGCGCGCGCGACGTGCGGCTCGCGGCGTCGAGCTTTCTCTGGCGCCCCGGTCGCGAATCGATCGAGCGCCCGGGGGCGCGGTTCGGGGCGGACGCCCACGTGCTCGGGACCGACGCGGCGCACGAGGTGCGAGCCGGCGTGTCGCACGACGTGACGCGGGGCGCGACATCCGAGACGGGGATCTTCGCCGCCGGCCGCTGGACGTACGCCGAATCGCGCATCGGGATCGCGTCGGCACGCGGCTTCGGTGACAGTCAGACGCGGTTCCGGCTCGCGCTCGCCTTTCGCGCCGATCGGCTCACGGTGGGCGTGGCACACGAGGGGAGTGCGCCGTCGTTCGGCTCGCTCTGGCAGTTCACACTCAGCTCGCGGCTGCGCTGAGCGAGGAACCGATCGACATGAGCTCTCGCCCGCTTTCACTGCACGGACCGTCAGGCAAGGTCAATCTGCTGAACCTCGTGCCGTCGGCCGCGGAGCGCGTGCTGGCCGAGTTCGCGGCTGAGCTGGGCGTGCCGGCTTACCGCGCGCGACAGATCCTGCCGCGCCTCTGGTCGCGCCCGGTGAAGGCGTTCGACGAGATCAGCGAGCTGCCGAAGTCGTTGCGTGCAGCGCTCGACGAGCGCTTCGAGCTGCCGCGACTCGAGTGCACCGTGCGCCAGCGATCGAGCGACGGCACGCAGAAGTTCCTGTTCCGGCTCACCGACGGGCAGGCGGTCGAGACGGTCGCGATTCCGGACGGCGACCGCCTCACGCTGTGCATCTCGTCGCAGGCCGGGTGCGCGCTCAAGTGCGCGTTCTGCGCGACCGGCGTGATGGGCTTCGCGCGGAACCTCGAGCCGTTCGAGATCGCCGGCCAGGTGCGCGAGCTCGCGCTGCTCGACCCCGCCGCTCGCCGCGACGAACATCGTGTTCATGGGCATGGGCGAGCCGCTCATGAACTGGCGCGCCGTGGACCCGGTGCTGACGATCCTCAACGCCCCGACCGGTTTCGGAATCGGCGCGCGCCACATCACCGTGTCCACCGTCGGCGTGCTTCCCGGGATCGTCGCACTGGGCGAGCGCCCCGAGCAGTTCCGGCTCGCGCTCTCCATCCACGCCCCGACCGACGCGTTGCGTGCGAGCCTGATGCCGGTGAACACGAAGTACCCGCTCGCCGAGGTCTTGCGCGCGGCGCGCGAGTTCGATCGCCGCGTGACCTTCGAGTACGTGCTGCTGGGCGGGGTGAACGACGCGCCCGATCACGCGCGCCAGCTCGCCGACCTCGCGATCGAATGCCGTGCGTTCGTGAACCTGATTCCGCTGCACCCGGGCGGTGCGGTCGGCTTCACCCCGACGCCGTCGGCCGACATGGAACGCTTCGCGCGCACGCTGCGCGACCGGGGCGTCGAGGTCGCGATCCGCAAGAGCCGCGGCGTCGACATCGCGGCGGCATGCGGGCAGCTACGGGTCGAGCGTCTGGGGCGGCGCACGCCACGTTCGGCCGACGACGACCGTGAGGTCCAGATAGCGTGACGAGTCGGGGCGCGACTCCACACGCGCCCCGCCCATCGCCCGCGCCGCGCGGCGCGCCCATTCCGGATGGCCGCTCCGGTCGAGCACGACCGACTCGTCGACGCGGTCGGGCCACGTGCCGACGTCGACGACGTCGAAGCCACGCGCGCGCATCCACGACGTCGCGCGTCTCGCCAGCCCGCGGGTCGTCGTTCCGTTCACGACCTGCGTCCGGATCCGAACGCCCGGCGGTGCCTGCGCGAGCGAGTCGTTCGCGATCGCGTCGAGCGTCGCCAGCAGATCGCTCACCGCCGTCGAGTCGGATCGTTCCGGCACGCCGCGCGGAGCCGACTCGGCCGCGGCCGCACCGCGAGACCCAGTCCGCGCACGCCAGGCGCTGACGCCTCCCCACCCCGCGACGCCGACGAGCAGCGCGGCGAGGATGACGCGGCCGGGCTTCATCGACGGTCGAGGGGACGCGCCGCCCCCGTCATTCGCCGCGGACGCTGTTCCACAGCGCGACCGTCTCGGGAAGGAGCGCCCTTCCCTCACGCAACGACCACTCGATCCGGAGGCGCACGACCTGACGGAAGACGCCGTCACAGTCGTGCGGCACGTGCGCGGCGAGGAACGCCCGATCGGCCGCGGCGAACTTCCGTCCGGGCTCGAGAAAGTCCGCGAGGTAGAGCGCACGACCCACCCGTCCCCACCGGGCGCTGCCGACGGTGTGGTAGCGAATCGCCTCGAGCACGTCGGCGCGCGTCTCGCCGTCGCGCGCGAGCATCGTTGCAGCTGCCGGACCGTGGAGCAGCTCGGGCGGCGACCCGTGATCGCCGGTCAGCGCGCGCAGCTCGGGCTCGCCGGCGTCGCGCAACGCATCGTGCCACACCCCGGCGTCGCGCATCGCGAGCGACTCGACGTCGTTCGCGGCGAGCGCCGGCGCCCATGTCTCGAGCAGCGCGGTCACGCGACCGATGTGCGCACGCCGCTTCTCGCCGACGCGCGCCCACGGCGGAAGGACGACCGCGCTCACCCGTCGAGTGCCTGCCGCATCTCGCGAACGAGCGCGATCGCACGCTCGACGCTCTCGCCCGCAGCGCGCACGAGCGCACTGCCGACGACGATGCCGTCGGCGAGCCGTCCGACCTCCGCCGCCTGATCGGGCGTCGAGATCCCGAAGCCGACGCAGATCGGGAGCGATGTGGCGCTCCGCAGGCGGTCGATCGACGACGGCAGCGAGGCGGAGAGCGTGCTCTGCTCGCCGGTCACGCCGAGTCGGCTGATGAGGTACACGAACCCGCTTCCGTGCCGCGCGATCTCGGCCATGCGCTCGCGCGGGGTCGTCGGCGCGACGAGGCGCACGAACGCGAGCGGTCCGCCGCCGAAGCGTTCTTCGAGCGCCGGGTCCGCCCCCACGGGGAGGTCGGTGACGAGCACGCCGGCGACGCCCGCGTCTGCCGCGCGGTGCAGCACGTCGCGTCCCGCCGAGAGGAGCGGGTTGAGGTAGCTGAACAGCACGATCGGCACCGGCGGCCGCACGCGGTCGACCAGGGCGAGCGTGCCGTCGAGCGTCATCCCGCCGTCGAGCGCGATCTGCGAGCTGCGCTGGATCACGGGACCGTCGGCCATCGGGTCCGAGAATGGCACGCCGACCTCGATGACGTCGGCGCCCGCCTCGGCGAGCCCGCCTAACAGCTCGGCGGAGCGGTCGACGTCCGGATGGCCGGCAGTCACGTAGCACACGAGCGCCTTCCGACCGTCCCGGCGGAGCGCCTCGAACCGTCCCTCGAGCGACGCCGCGAGAACGTCAGGCATCGATCGCGCCCATCTCGCTCACCTGCGCGACGTCCTTGTCGCCACGTCCGCTGACGCAGATCAGCACCGGCTCGTCCGCGCTCCAGCGGCCCGCGCTGCGCGACCGACCAGGCGATGGCGTGCGACGTCTCGAGCGCCGGAATGATGCCTTCCAGCCGGCTCAGCAGCGCGAAGCCGCGCAACGCTTCGGCGTCGGTCACGCGACACGTACTCGGCGCGGCCCGCGTCCTTCAGGTACGCGTGCTCGGGCCCGACGCCGGGGTAGTCGAGACCCGCGGAGATGGAGTGCGCGGGATGCACCTGGCCGGACGCGTCCTGCAGCAGGTAGCTGAGCGAGCCGTGCAGCACGCCCGGCGTGCCACGGGTGAGCGATGCCGAGTGACGCTCGGTGTCGAGCCCCTCGCCGGCCGCTTCGACGCCGACCAGCTCGACCTCCCGCGTCGTCGCACGAAGCCGGCGAAGATGCCCATCGCGTTCGAGCCGCCGCCGACGCACGCGACGACGGTCTTCGGCAGCCGGCCCGCGCGCTCGAGCATCTGCGCGCGCGCCTCGCGGCCGATGACCGCCTGGAAGTCGCGCACCATGCGCGGATACGGCGCCGGCCCGACGACCGAGCCGATGATGTAGTGGACGTGTCGATCGACGTTCGTGACCCAGTCGCGGATCGCCTCGCTCGTCGCGTCCTTCAGCGTGCGCGTGCCGCTCGTGACCGGCACCACCTTCGCGCCCATGAGCCGCATGCGGAACACGTTGAGCGCCTGCCGGCGCATGTCCTCCTCGCCCATGTAGACGACGCACTCGAGGCCGAAGCGCGCGCACACCGTCGCCGTCGCCACGCCATGCTGTCCCGCGCCGGTCTCGGCGATGATGCGCCGCTTGCCCATGCGGCGCGCGAGCAGCACCTGGCCGACCGTGTTGTTGATCTTGTGCGCGCCGGTGTGGTTGAGGTCCTCGCGCTTGAGCCACACCGGCGCGCCGACCGCGCTCGGAGAGCCGCGGCGCCGTCGTGAGCGTCGACGGGCGCCCGACGTAGTTCGCGGAGCATGTCGTCGAGCTCGGCGCGGAACGACGGGATCGCGCTGCGCCGCGTCGAACGCCGACTCGAGCTCGTCGAGCGCGGGGATCAGCGTCTCGGGCACGTAGCGCCCGCCGAACGCGCCGAAGCGGTCGTCGGAGGTACCGGGATTCGTGCTGATGCTGTCGACTGCGCTCACGAAGTACGCTCGCGTTCGGCACGATCCGGCGCGGCGTGAGTCGCCGCGCGCCAGAATGCGCGCATGAGGTGATGGGCTTTGACGCCGGGCGCCGATTCGACGCCGGACGATACGTCGACGACGTTCGGCGCGAGACGAGCGACCGCCGTCGTCGACGTTCGACGGCGTGAGTCCGCCGGCGAGCACGAGACACCCGTCGCCACGCGCCCGCTCGACCGACTCGGCGAGCCGCGCCCAGTCGAGCGTGACGCCGGTGCCGCCCAACGCGCCCGGCCACGCGCGCGTCGAGCACCACCGCGTCCGCCACGGCGAACAGCTCGGCCGCGTCGCCCGGCAGGGCCACCCCGTCCACACGGAGCACGGCCCACACGGTCGCGCCCGACCGCTGCGCGAACCCGCGCCACCTCGCTCGGTGACGGGTCGCCGTGCAGCTGCACGACGTCGAGCGAGGCGTCGTGCGTCACGTCGGCGATCTCCTGCGCCGCCTGACCTCCGAACACCCCCACGCAGCGCGGCACGCCCTGCCACGACAGCGCCGCCGCCGCCCGCGCCCGCCGAGAAGAGCGCGGCGGCACGCGCTGGCGCGATCGCTCGCGGCCCGCCGGCGAAGATGGCGCCGAGGAAGCGCGCGCCGAGTCGCCCCCCTTCGGCGGCGTCGTCCGCGCGCGTCAGCCCACAGAACTTGACCGCGGGCCCGCGCCGCTCGCTCACGCGTGCCCCCGCGCGCGCCGCGGCACGCCTCCGAGCGCGCGCACGGCCTCCGCGGGATCGTGCGCGGCGGAGATGCGCGGAGCCGACGAGCACCGCGTCCGCGCCGGCAGCCGCGGCGCGCTCGACCTCGGCGACCGACGACACGCCGCTCTCGAACACTGCGATGCGGTCGGCGGGAATCAGCGGGCACGAGCCGCTCGCCCGTCGCGAGGTCGATCTCGAGCGTCTCGAGGTTGCGGTTGTTCACGCCGATCACCGCCGGCCTCGGTCGACAGCGCCTGCTCGAGCTCCGCCTCGTCGCGCACCTCGACGATCACGTCGAGCGCCAGGTCGGCGGCGAGTGCGGCGAGCGACCGGAGCTGCGTCGGCCGCAGCGCGCGCGCGATGAGCAGCACCGCCGACGCGCCCAGCGCCCGCGCCTCGACGAGCTGGATCGGCGCGACGTGGAAGTCCTTCTTCAGCAGGGGCAGCGTCGACGACGGACCGCGCCGTCGTCAGATCGATCTCGTCGCCGCCGAATCGGGTCGGCTCGGTGAGCACCGAGATGCGCGGCCGCCCCGCCGCGCTGCGTAGGCTGTCGCCTGCACGGCGACCGACAGCTCCGGGTTGATGTCGCCCTTCGACGGCGAGCGACGCTTGATCTCGGCGATCACGGCCACGACGTCGCGGCGCAACGCGCGCGCGAACGACGGCGGGCGGCGCGGCCTTCGCGGCCTGCCGTTCGAGCGTGGGCGCGATCTCTTCGAGCCGTGCCGCACGCCGTCCCGCCTCATCCACGAGTCGGCCGAGCGGGCCCTGTGGCGGCGTCCAGTGTGGAAATCCTTGCACTTCGGCCGCTGTTCGGCTAACGTGGATTCGGCAGATGTTCGGTGAGCGACGTCATGCGCGTCGCCGAACGCGTCACTCGGTTCGAGGAATCCCATGCCGCTCACCAAGCGCCAGCGCGAGATCCTGACGTACCTCGGCAGCTACTCCGACTCGAACGGCTACGCGCCGAGCTTCGAGGAGATCGCCGACACGTTCAACTATAACTCGCTCGCGACGGTTCACGAGCACCTGACCAATCTCGAGCGCAAAGGCTACATCAAGCGCAGCTACAACGAGAGCCGGGCGATCGAGATCCTGCCGTCGGATCACTACGCCCGCGCCGTCGAGCTGCCCCTCCTCGGCACCGTCGCCGCCGGCGTGCCGATCGAGGCGGTCGCATCGGGCGAGACGATCACGGTCCCCGAGTCGTTCCTGCGGAAGTCGGGCGAGCACTACGTCCTGCGGGTGCGCGGCAACTCGATGATCGACGCGCAGATCAGCGACGGCGACTTCGTGATCGTGAACGAGCGACGCAATGCCGACAACGGCGAGATGGTGATCGCGATGACGAACGGCACCTCGGCGACCGTCAAGAAGTTCTACCGCGAGAAGGACGGACGGATTCGTCTCCAGCCGGCGAACGAGACGATGGAGCCGATCTACGTCAGCGAGAACGACATCTCCATCCAGGGCGTCGTCGTCGGCGTGCTGCGGCGCTACTGATAGCATCGCTCGCAGGCCGTTCAGCGCTCGGAGTCCGTCGCCGCGGTCGAGCGCGTGGAGCGCGGCATCGACCCCGGCGTCGTAGCTGTCGACGACACCGGCGATGTACAGCGCCGCGGCGACGTTCAGCGCGACGGCGGCGCGAGCGCCGCGCGCCCCGCCACCGCTGACGACCTGCGTGATCACCGCCGCGTTCTCCTCGGGGCTGCCGCCCGCGAGCTCGCGCGCGTCGATCCCGGCGAGTCCGTATCGCGACGGGTCGATCGTCCACGACGCATCGACGACGCGGCCGTGGCGCACTTCGACGACGTGCGGTCACGCCTGAACGGCGAGATCTCGTCCAGCCCCGGCTCGCCGTGGACGACGAGCGCGTGCGAGCTGCCGAGCGCCGCGAGCGCCCCGGCGATGAGTCGGCACGCGCGCCGGATCGGCGACGCCGACCACCTGGCGCCCGGCGGACGCAGGGTTCGCGAGCGGCCCGACGACGTTCATCACCGTCGGGATGCCGAGCTCTCGGCGCACCGGGCCGACATGCCGCATCGCGGGGTGCATCGCGGGCGCGATACATGAACACGATGGCCGACCTCGGCGAGCGAGCGTTGCAGCACGGCGATCGGCTGCTCGATCGGCACGCCCAACGCTTCGAGCACGTCGGCGCTTCCCGATCGCGACGTGAACGAGCGATTGCCGTGCTTCGCGACGCGCGCACCGGCGCCCGCGGCGACGAGAGCGGCGGCCGTCGAGATGTTGAACGTCGGCACGGCGCCGCCGCCCGTGCCGCACGTGTCGACGAGTCGATCCGGGTCGTCCGACGGAAGCGGGACCATCGCCGCGCGCAGCGACCGCGCGACGGCGGCGATGACGTCGGCGCTCTCCCCGCGCACGCGCAACCCCACGAGCAGGGCGGCTGATCTGCGCCGGCGTCGCGTCGCCGCGCATCACGACGTCGAATGCCGCGGTGACCGCGGCGCCATCGAACGGCGCACCGACGGCGAGGGCGCGGATCGCCTCACGCAGCGGGCTCGCGCTGTCGGTGCTCATCCCCTCAGGCGACCGCGATGACGTCGAGCAGGCGCTCGGGCAGTTGCGCGTGCGTCGCGACGAGCGCGATGACGAGCGCGAGCAGCCGCACGCGCTCGACGTCTTCTTCCGTGTAGGCCGTCGGCCCGGCGCGGTTCGTCAGGTTCACGACGCCCACCAGCTCGTCGTGATAGACGAGCGGAAAGCTGATGAAGCTCCCCGACGTGAAGTACTGATCGTGCAGCAGCGGGTGCGTGCTCGCGTCGGCGCACGTCGCGCACGAGCAGCGGCTCGCGACTCTGCGCGACGCGTCCGGCGACTCCCTCGCCCAGCGCGACGCGCACGCCGTCCGCGATGTGCGGCGCGAGCCCGCGCGCGGCGGCGAGGTACAGCGTCGCCGGGCTCCGGCGCGCGCAGCATGAGCGAACAGCGCTGCGCCTGCATGTCGTCGCCGACCAGCGCGAGCAGCCCGTCGACGAGCTGTCGCGGCTCGTGCGCCGACCGCATCGAGTGAGAGGACCCGGTCGAGCAGGTAGCAGCGTCCGCTCGGTCTGGCGCAGCGCCTCGCTGCGACGGTGCAGATCGAGCTGCGCCTGCTCGCTCTGCGCGGTCGAGCGACGCGAGCTGCTGACTCGAGCCGGTCCGCTCGTCGCTCGGCCCGCCGAACGAGCTCGCGCTGTTGCGTCGCCGCTCGTTCGGCGGCCACGGGCGTCGCCGACTCGGCGGCGTCGCCGGGCGCGCCGCCGGACCGCGTCGTCGCCTGCGTCGTGCTCGAGCTCCGCGAGGCGTGCGCACGTACTCGCCGTGCACGCGCTGCGTCACGTCCTCGAGCGTGCGCGACCGCCTCCTCGCGCGCCTCGCGCTCCCACAGTCGCGCGAAGCCGAGCTCGAACAGCGCGACCGCGGGCGCGAAGCCGCTCGACGACGCGCGTGCCGAAGATCTTGCGCGGCTCGGCGAGCGCGAGCACCGCAGGCAGCGCGCCGTCGATCCGGAGCCCGCGCAGCGAGAGCACGCCGTCGCTCGGCGACCGGCATGCCGATGAGCGCCGCGATCTCACCCGACCGGTCGCCGAGCTCGACGAAGCGGCCGCCCGACGCGATCGCGGCGCGCAGGGCTCCGGGAAGGTGTTCGAGGCTCGCGTCGAGCGCCTCTCGCACCACGCCCGACCCGTCGGACGCCGCGAACGTGATCCGCTCGCGCAGCATCCCGCGGCGCTCGTCGTAGCGTGAGCAGCGCGAGCGTCGCGCCGCGGTCGAGGTCCGCGAGCGCCTCGGCGAGCGCCGCGAGCGCCGCGTCGACCTCCGGCGCGGCGCCGAGGGCGTGCGCGAGCGAGGCGAGCGTGCGGGGCGGCATGGCGGCGTAATGTGGACGCGGTCGGAGAGACGGTCAATCACGTCGTCGTTAAGATCCGCGCGTGACGAGCGACGAGATGGGCCACGAGCTGCCCACGCGGACGGGAGCGGAGCGAACGCTGAAGCTCGTGCTGCACTACGACGGCGCCGCGTTCGCCGGATGGCAGCGCCAGCTCGCCGCGCGCACCGTGCAGGGAACGCTCGAGGCGGCCCTCGCGCGCCTCTGCAGGACGGAGGTGCCCGTCACCGGTGCCGGCCGGACCGACGCCGGCGTGCACGCGCGTGGCCAGGCGGCCGGCGTCCGCGTCGCCCCGCGATGGACCCCCGACGCGCTGCGCCGCGCCCTGAACGCCGTGCTGCCAGGGGACGTGTGGGTGCAGCGCGTCGACGAGATGGTCGCCGGCTTCCATGCCCGGTACGACGCGACGGCGCGCGCCTACGGCTATCACGTCGGGCTCGACGACGAGGCGGCGTCGCCATTTCGGCGCGGCCACGAGCTCGCCATGCGTCGCCCCCTGGATCGCGGGTTGCTCGACGCGGCCGCGGAGCTCGTCGTCGGCGACCCATTCGTTTCGCGCCTTCGCCGTCCGCGGCACGGCGCCCGAGCGCGACGACCACCGCTGCACGATCGTGCGGTCCGCGTGGGTCGACCGTCCCGGCGGCGTCGTCTTTCGCGTCGAGGCGAACCGCTTTCTCCACCACATGGTGCGCTTTCTCGTCGGCACAATGCTCGACGTCGCAGCCGGGCGGCGCCCGCTCGGCGACATCGCGCGTCTGCTCGCCGCGCCGGACAACCGCGACGTCTCGGCTCCGGCCCCACCGCACGCGCTCTTCCTCGAACATGTGCGCTACCCGTCGAGCACGTATCTGCATCGCGCGAGCGGCGACGGGTAGTCGGCCGCTCGCGGCGTCCTCGCCGCTTGCTCGCCCCCCCCGCGTTCGACGACCTTTCCAGCCGCGCACGCGCCGTCGGGCCGCAGACGCGCGCAGCGCCGCACCGTCGTACATCAGCCGCCTAACGTCATGAGAATCCTGCTCGCCTCCGCGTCGCTCGACGACATCCGATGGGCCGCGGACCACGGGCTTGCCGAGGGGATCGTCACGACCCCGGCCCTGCTCGCTCACGAGCGTCCGGGCGCCGACCCGCGGGAGCTGTTGATCGAGATCACGCGCGCGGTGGCGTTCCCCGTGCACGCGAGCGTCGCCTCGGTGGACCCCGCCGACATGCACCGCGACGGGCGCGAGCTCGCCAAGCTCTCCGACACGCTCGTCGTGGACATACCGCTCGTCGACGACGCCGTCGTCGCGATCCGGCGCCTCACGGCGGAAGGCGTGCGCGTCTCGTCGACGCTCGCGTTCAACGCGCCGCAGGCGCTGCTCGCGGCGAAGGCTGGCTCGATCGCCGTGACCATTCCGATCGATCAGCTCGAGGCGCTGGGCCAGCAGGGCGTTCCTGTCGTCGACGAGACGCGGCGTCTGTTCGACCGGGCGCACGCCGAGTGCGACCTCGTCGCCGCGTACCCCGGCAGCGCCGCCGTCTTCACCTCGTGCGCGCTTGCCGGCGCCGACGCGATGACGGTGGACGTCACGATGCTCCGCCAACTGCTCGTCCACCCGCTCACCGACCGCGGCGTCGACCGCTTCCTCAAGGATTTGGCGTCGCGCCCGAAGCCGCGTATCACGCCGGTATGACACGCCCGCCGCGGCGGGCCGCCGCACCGTTCACGTTCGTCGCCGTGCTCACCGCGGTCGCCTGCGAAGGGGCCGCGCGCGACTCCGCGGCGCTCGCGCAACCTGCCGCGCAGCCGCCGGCCGCGACGCAGCGGCTCCCCGAGCCGCAGAACGTGACGAGCGTGCCGGCGAGCCGGCGCAACGCGATCGTGACCGCGGTCGAACGGGTCGCGCCGGCCGTCATCACCGTACAGACCGAGACCGTCGAGCGAGCGCCCGTCGACCCGTTCGACTTGTTCTTCGGCCGCGGCGGCGGCGGAGAGCAGCGGCGGCCCGGACTCGGCTCCGGCTTCATCGTGCGCGAGGACGGCGTCGTCGTCACGAACGCGCACGTCGTCGCCGGCGCCACGCGCGTCAACGTGAAGATGCGCGACGGCAAGGCGTACGCGGCGCGCGTCGTGGGCGCCGACGAGACCAACGACCTCGCGGTGCTGAAGATCGACGGCCGCGGCTTCCCCGTCGCGCCGTTAGGCAGCTCCGACAACTTGCTCGTCGGCGAGTGGGCGATCGCGATCGGGAACCCGTTCGGATTCGTCATCGGCAACAGCGAGCCCACGGTGACTGCCGGGGTCATCAGCGCGACGGGGCGGAACCTCGTCGGCGCGGCCGAGGGCGGCGGCGTCTACGTCGACATGATCCAGACCGACGCCGCGATCAATCCCGGCAACTCCGGCGGCCCGCTCGTGAACGCCGACGGCGACGTGATCGGCGTCAACAGCTCGATCTACTCGCCGAGCGGCGGGTCGGTCGGACTCGGATTCGCGATCCCCATCAACCGGGCGCGTCGCGTCGCCGAGGACCTCCTCGCGCACGGCACGGTGCGGCGTCCGTGGGTCGGCGTATCGCTCCGCCCGCCGCAAGCGGCGCAGAGCTCGCTCGACATCGTCGCCACGCAGGCCGTCGTGCGGGCGGTGACGCCGGGCTCGCCGGCGGCGCGCGCGGGCGTTGCGACCGGCGACGTGCTGCTCCGCGCCGGTGCGCGCCCCGTCCGCAACCCGTTCGACTGGGAGGCCGCGCTGCTCGACCTTCGCGTCGGGCAGGACGTCCCGATCGTCGTGCGGCGCGGCGGGCGCGACGTCACGCTCACCGTGCGGGTCGGCGATCTCCCGGAGGTCAGCGCGCCGAAGGTCACCGTACTCCGCGAGTTGCAGCTCGTGACGCTCACCCCGGCGATCCGCGCCGAACGCAGCGTCCGCTCGGCGGCCGGCGCGCTGGTCTACCAGGCGAGCGCGCGCGTCACCAGCGAGCTCGGACTCGAGGCCGGCGACGTCATCGTGCAGGTCGGTCGGACGCCGGTCACGTCGGCCGACGAAGTCGCGCGCGCCGTCGATCTCTACTCGGGGCGCGGCCCGGTGCGCCTCTACTTCGAGCGCGGCGGCCAGCTCGCGTTCACCGATTTCCTCATTCGCTGACGCGTGCCTGCCTCGACCGACCGAAATTCCACGTACACCTCTCCGCTCGCCGCGCGGTACGCCTCGCGCGCGATGCTCGAGCTCTGGTCGCCACGCGTTCGGCACGGGCTCTGGCGGGAGCTGTGGCTCGCGCTGGCCGAGTCGCAGCGAGACCTGGGCGTCGCCATCCCGGACGCCGCGCTCGCCGAGATGCGCGCGCACGTGCACGACGTCGACTTCGACGCGGCCGCAGCGTACGAGCTCCGCTTCCGGCACGATGTCATGGCGCACGTCCACGCGTTCGGCGACGTCGCTCCCACGGCCCGCCCGTTCATTCACCTCGGCGCGACGAGCGCGTACGTCACGGACAACGGCGATCTGGTCCAGATGCGGCGCGGGCTCGAGCTGCTTCGCGACAAGGTCGTCGCCGCGCTCCGCGCGTTCGCCGCGTTCGCGCGCGAGTGGCGCGCACTCCCGACCCTCGGCTACACGCACATCCAGCCTGCGCAGCTCACGACGGTGGGGAAGCGCGCGACACTCTGGATGCAGGACCTGCTGCTCGACCTCGCCGACGTCGAGCATCGCATCGCGACGCTGCCCTTCCGCGGTGTGAAAGGAACGACGGGAACGCAGGCCTCCTTCCTCACCTTGTTCGACGGCGACCACGAGAAAGTGCGTGCGCTCGACCGCATGGTCACCGAGAAGATGGGGTTCGCGACCGCGCTCGCCGTCACCGGTCAGACGTACACGCGAAAGCTCGACGCACAGGTACTGAGTGTGGTGAGCGGCATCGCCACCTCGGCCGCGAAGTTCGCGTCCGACATGCGGCTGCTGCAGGCATTCGGTGAGATCGAGGAACCGTTCGAGAAGGAGCAGATCGGGTCCTCGGCGATGGCCTACAAGCGCAATCCGATGCGCGCCGAGCGGATCAACGCACTCGCCCGCTTCGTGCAGACGCTCGAGCCGAACGCGAACCAGACGCACGCGGTGCAGTACTTCGAGCGCACGCTGGACGACTCGGCCAACCGGCGCCTCGCGATCCCGGAGTCGTTCCTCGCCACCGACGCGATCCTCGTGCTGCTGACCAACGTGGCGAGCGGGCTCGAAGTCCATCCGGCCCGCATCCGCCGGCGCGTGGACGACGAGCTCCCGTTCATGGCGACGGAGGAGATCATCGTCGGCGCCGTGCGCGGCGGCGGCGACCGGCAGGAGATCCACGAGCTCATCCGCGGGCACAGCGTCGCCGCGTCGCGTGCCGTCAAAGACGGTGCGCCGCGGAACGACATGCTCGATCGGCTGGCCGCCGATCCCGCGTTCCAGGCGCTGGGGGTCTCGCTCGACTCGCTCACCAGCGCGCTCGAGCCGTCGCGCTTCGTCGGCCGCGCCCCCGAGCAGGTGGACGATTTCCTCTCCGAGCAGCTCGAGCCCGCGCTCGCTCGCTACGCGCGAGCGGACGCGCGGCTGGAGGACGTTCGCGTATGACGCCTGACCCGATCTCGACGACGGCGCTGCCATTGCCGCTCGTTCGCCGTGGCAAGGTTCGCGATGTCTACGCCGTAGACGACGACCGCCTGCTCGTCGTCGCGAGCGACCGCGTCAGCGCCTTCGACGTCGTCATGGCCGAGCCGGTGCCGATGAAGGGCGCGGTGCTCACGCAACTCACCGCGTGGTGGCTCCGTCGGCTCGAGCGCGACGTCGAACACCACATGCTCAGCGCCTCGGCCGACGAGATCGTCGCCGAGCTGCCGACGCTCGCGCCGCACCGCGACGTGCTGCGCGGACGCGCGATGCTGTGTGCACGCGCCGACGTGTTCCCGGTCGAGTGCGTCGTTCGCGG
This sequence comes from uncultured Gemmatimonadaceae bacterium, assembly GCA_963843845.1. Classification (GTDB taxonomy): domain Bacteria; phylum Gemmatimonadota; class Gemmatimonadetes; order Gemmatimonadales; family Gemmatimonadaceae; genus Gemmatirosa. Next base: position 2,117,515 of record CAWJMB010000002.1, read on the forward strand.
CTACCTCTCGGGGTCGGCGTGGAAGGAGTACTCGAGCGCGCGGCACCCTCGCCGGCGAACCGCTGGCGGCGGGCCTGCGCGAGAGTGACCGGCTCGACCCGCCGATCTTCAGCCCGGCCACGAAGGCCGAGGCCGGGCACGACGAGAACATCACGGTCGGCGCAGATGGCCGCGACGCTCGGCGCCGATACGACGCGCGAGCTCGAGCGACTCGCGCGACTGGTCTACGAGCGCGGCCGCGCGCTCGCCGCGCCGCGCGGCATCATCATCGCCGACACGAAGTTCGAGTTCGGCGCGCGCGGCGGACGCGTCATCCTCATCGACGAGGTGCTCACGCCGGACAGCTCGCGCTTCTGGCCCGCGGACGCCTACGCGCCGGGGGGCACGCAGCCGAGCTTCGACAAGCAGCCGCTGCGCGACTGGCTCGACGTCGAGCGGCGCGCCGGACGCTGGAACGGCGACGCGCCGCCGCCGCGCGTTGCCGGCGGAGGTCGTCGCTGCGACGAGCGCCCGCTATCTTGAAGCGTACCGACGCATCACCGGTACGCGAGCTCACGCTTACCTGATTCTCCCGCACGCGTCGAAGTGAGATTCGCCAGAGAAGGGCTGCCGTTCTTCATCGGTAGCATCCTCATCGCCATCGCGATCGTCGCGCTCGGCGCCGCCCTCGGCGGAGCGTGGCCGTTCGGTGCGCGCTTCCGTGGCTCGCGATCATCGCGTGGGTCTTCTATTTCTTTCGCGACCCGGAGCGGAGCGGCGACCGCGGCTCGCATCTCGTCGTCGCGCCCGCCGACGGCAAGGTCGTGCTCATCACGGAAGTCGACGAGCCGACGTTCCTCGGGGGTCGCGCGACGCGCGTCTCCATCTTCATGAACGTCTTCAGCGTGCACGTGAACCGGTACCCGGTCAGCGGGACCGTTCGCACGTGAAGTACTCCGCGGGCAAGTTCCTGAACGCCGTGAGCGTGGCGTCGAGCGACGAGAACGAGCAGACGTCGGTCGGCATCGAGAGCGGGCAGTACCGCGTGCTCATGCGGCAGATCGCCGGGCTCATCGCGCGCCGCATCGTGACCTATAGCCGCGAGGGCGACCAGGTCACGCAGGGCGATCGGATGGGGCTCATCCGCTTCGGCTCGCGTGTCGACGTGTTCGTCCCGATCGGCTCGACGCTGCGCACGAGGCTCGGCGAGCTGACGAGCGCCGGACAGACCGTGATCGCCGAGCTGCCGCGATGACGACGCGTCGCGCCTGATGCGCCCTCGTCTGCGGCGCCCGACGCTCCGCCGACCGACGCCCGGCCCGTGGCTGCCCAACGGGTTCACGCTCGCGAATCTCGGCTTCGGCGTCTACGCCATCCTCAGCGCGTCGCACGGACACTTCGATACGGCGGTGCGCTGCATCGTGTTCGGCGGCGTCTGCGACCTGTTCGACGGCGCGGTCGCTCGCGCGACGCGTACCGGATCCGAGCTCGGCGAACAGCTCGACTCGCTCGTCGACGCGATCTCGTTCGGACTCGCGCCGGCGGCCATCGTCTACTTCCTGCTGCTGCAGAACGAGCGGTTCGGGTGGGCGCCGGTCTTCTTCTACGTCGCGAGCGCGGTGTTCCGCCTCGCGCGCTTCAACGTGACGCAGGCCGGCGCCAAGAAGACACATTTCATCGGACTGCCGAGCCCCGCCTCGGGCGGCACGCTCGCGACGTACTACTGGTTCACCCAGACGCCGCTGTACCAGGAGACGCGCATCGTCGACTTCCCGTGGGAGGAGATCATGGTCGCGCTCATGCTCCTCCTCGCGGCGATGATGAGCAGTCAGGTCCCCTACCCCGCGTGGCCGAAGATCGGGCTGCGGACGTGGCGCGCGGCGGCCGGACTGCTGCTCGTGATCGGTATCGTCTCCGCCAGCATCCTGTTCACGAAGTACTTCTTCTTCCTGTTCGGCGTCGGCTACGTCGGCTACGGACTGCTGCGCGCCCTGGTGCTCGGCTTCGTCGACATCCCCCAGACCGACACGCCGCTGCGCCGCTCCACCGACTATGTGGACCCGATCGAATCGTACGGCATGACGGACGACGATGGCGAGGCGGAGCGGGATGCGCTCGGGACCGAGATGGCGGACGGCGATGACGTTCGGTACTCCGGACAGAGCCGCCGCAGGCGCCGCCGCCGCGGACGCAACCGCCCCGACGGGACGTTCGAATGACCGCACCTCACACTTTCGATTCGCCACGCATGACTAGCTATCGTGTCGAGATCCGCGTCGTCCCGCGCCGCGGCATCCTCGATCCGCAGGGGCAAGCCGTCGCCGGCGCGCTGCACTCGCTCGGCTTCGCCGGGGTAGGCGACGTGCGCGTCGGGCGGCACATCGTCCTCGAGACGCGCGCCGCGAGCGCCGACGACGCCGGTGCCGCCGCGCGCGCGATGTGTGAGCGTCTGCTCGCGAACCCGGTCACGGAAGACTTCGAGATCGAGCAGGTCGTTCCCTCGGCCGCGTGAGGCGACGATGAAGTTCGGAATCGTCACCTTCCCGGGCTCCAACTGCGACTACGACGCGTATCAGGCGGTCGTCGAGACGCTGGGGGAGCAGGCGGAGTACTTGTGGCACAAGGACCACGACCTGCGCGGATCGGATGTCGTCGTGCTGCCGGGCGGATTCAGCTACGGCGACTACCTGCGCGCCGGAGCGATCGCGCGTTTCAGCCCGATCATGACCGAGGTCGTCGCGCACGCCGCTCGCGGCGGACCGGTCCTCGCCATCTGCAACGGGTTCCAGATCGCCTGCGAGGCGGGTCTGCTTCCGGGGGCGCTGCTGCGCAACGCGAACCTCAAATTCGTGTGCGAGCAGACGCGGCTGCGAGTCGAGAGCGTCGACACGCGCTTCACCTCCGCGTACGAGCCGGGTCAGCTCGTGCGCATCCCGGTAGCGCACGGCGAAGGTCGTTACGTGGCAGACGATGCGACGCTGGACCGACTGGAGGGTGACGGGCGCGTCGTCTTTCGCTACGTCGATGCGTCGGGCGCGCCGGCCGACCACGCCAATCCGAACGGCGCGCTCCGCGGTATCGCCGGCATCGTCAGCGACGCCGGCAACGTGCTCGGCATGATGCCGCACCCCGAGCGCGCGGTCGACGCGCTCGTCGGTTCCGCAGACGGGCTGCCGATCTTCCGATCGCTCCTCGCGCGCGTCGCCGCCTAACACTCTCGCACCCACCCATGTCTCCGATCGAAGAGAAGCCGAGCCGCAACGAGGAGGAGTACTTCGCGCGCGAGAACGCGGAGCGCATCAAGGCGCTACGCGCACGCCTCGATGCCGAACGCGCCGCGAGCGAGCGGTCGTCGCACCACATGCGCTGCCCGCGGTGCGGCGGGCAGATGTCCGAGCGTGGATTTCACAACATCCTCGTCGACGTGTGCGCCGATTGCGGCGGCACCTTCTTCGACAAAGGCGAGCTCGAGATGCTCGAGCACGTCGAGCCGAGCCGCGTGCGCGACTTCGTCGGCGGCCTGTTCGGTCTGAAGCGCTGAATGACGCACGCGACCGTCGCCGTCCCGCAGCCTCGACCCGGCGACCCGGAGATCACGCCGGCGCTCGTCGCCGAGCACGGCCTCACCCCCGGCGAGTACGAGCGTCTCGTCACCATGCTCGGCCGCACGCCGACGTTCACGGAGCTCGGGGTCGTCAGCGCACTCTGGAACGAGCACTGCTCGTACAAGCATTCGCGCCCCGTGTTGCGGACCCTCCCGACCGAGGCGCCGTGGGTGCTGCAGGGGCCGGGTGAGAACGCCGGCGTCATCGCGGTCGGCGACGGGCTCGCTGTCGCGTTCAAGATCGAGTCGCACAACCATCCGTCGGCGGTCGAGCCGTATCAGGGCGCGGCGACCGGGGTCGGCGGGATTCTGCGCGACGTCTTCACGATGGGCGCGCGGCCGATCGCGCTGCTCGACTCGCTCCGATTCGGGTCGCTCGACCAGCCGCGCGTGCGCTATCTCTTCGGCGGCGTCGTGAAGGGGATCGGCGACTACGGCAACTGCGTCGGCATCCCGACGGTCGCCGGCGACGTGATGTTCGACCCCGCGTACGAGGGGAATCCGCTCGTCAACGCGATGTGCGTGGGCGTGATGCAGGAGCACGAGCTGATGCGCGCCGTCGCGCAGGGCGTCGGCAACCCGATTCTCGCCGTCGGAGCCCGTACGGGGCGCGACGGCATTCACGGCGCGTCGTTCGCGTCCGAGGAGCTGAGCGAGGCGAGCGAGGCGAAGCGCCCGCGCGTGCAGGTCGGCGACCCGTTCACCGAGAAGCTCCTGCTCGAAGCCTCGCTCGAGCTGATTCACTCCGGTCACATCGTCGCCATCCAGGACATGGGCGCGGCCGGCCTGACGTCGTCGTCCGCAGAGATGGCGGCGCGCGGCGACGTCGGCGTCGTGATCGACACGGCGCGCGTGCCGCAGCGCGAGGCGAACATGACCCCGTACGAGATCCTGCTGAGCGAGTCGCAGGAGCGGATGCTCGTCGTCGCGAAGCTCGGGCACGAGGCGGACGTGGTGGCGATCCTCGAGAAATGGGACCTCACGGCCGCCGTCATCGGGGAAGTCATCGCCGAGCCCGTGTATCGTGTCATGGAGGGCGAGACGCTCGTCGCCGAGTTCCCCGGCACGAAGCTCGTCACCGACTGCCCCGTGTACTACCCGGAGGCACGAGAGAGTGACGCCATCCGCCGCCTGCGCGAGACCGACGTCGACGCGATCGCCGAGCGCGCCGACGAGGCCGATCCGATGTGGACGCTCGAGCATCTGCTCGCGTCGCCGACTATCGCGTCGAAGCGGTGGATCTATCGGCAGTACGACCACATGGTGCGCACGAACACGGTCGTCGGGCCCGGCGGCGACGCGGCCGTGGTACGGCTCCGCGGCACCGACCGCGCGCTCGCGCTGAAGACCGATTGCAATGGCCGCTACGTCTACCTCGATCCGCGCACGGGCGGACAGGCCGCGGTCGTCGAGGCAGCGCGGAACGTCGCCTGCACCGGGGGTCGTCCCAAGGCGATCACGAACAACCTGAACTTCGGAAGTCCGAAGCGCCCCGAGGTGTTCTTCCAGTTCCGCGAGGCGGTCGGCGGTATGGGTGAGGCGTGCCGCGCACTGCAGACGCCGGTGACCGGCGGCAATGTGTCGTTCTACAACGAGAGCCCGATCAGCTCGGTATACCCGACGCCGGTGGTCGGCATGGTCGGGCTCGTAGAGTCGCTCGCGCACGTCACCCGCGCGACGTTCCGCTCGCCGGGCGATACGGTCGTCCTGCTCGGGGAGTGCCTCGACGAGCTCGGCGGAAGCGAGTACCTGGCGCGCGTGCACGGCGTGGTCGCCGGCCAGCCGCCACGCGTCGATCTCGACGGGGAGCGGCGCCTCGTCGATGCGTTGCTGGCCGCGATCGCCGCGGGCCACGTCAACTCAGCGCACGACTGCAGCGACGGCGGGCTCGCCGTGGCGCTCGCCGAGTGCTGCATGGCCGATCCCGATGCCCAGACCGGCGCCGACGTCGAGCTCTCTCCGTGGTCGGCGCTGCCGACCCGGACGCTGCTCTTCGGCGAGTCACACGGCCGGATCATCGTCTCCACGAGTCGCGCCGAGGCAGTACTGGCCGTCGCGCGCGAGCACGGGGTGCCCGCGCGCTCGATCGGGCACGTGACCGGCGCCGCGAACGGTCTGACGATCCGGGTGGGCGACGTGGCCCACACGCGTGCGATCGACCGACTCGCGCGCGCCTACCACGATGCGATTCCGTCGATCATGAACACCGCCGCGAGCGCGGTGGTGGGCGAGGGAGCAGAGGCCTAACGATGTGCGGCATCTTCGGAATCCGCGGTCACGCTGACGCCGCGGCGCTCACGCACCTGGGCCTCTATTCGCTGCAGCACCGTGGGCAGGAGTCGGCGGGTATCGCCGCCGTCGACGACCTCGGCGTCGCGCACGGCGTGAAGCGCATGGGGCTCGTGAGCGACGGCCTCAGCAAGGGGGAGATGGGCTCGCTCGCCGGGGCGCTCGCGATCGGGCACACGCGCTACAGCACGGCGGGGTCGTCGACGATCGAGAACGCGCAGCCCGTGCTCGCCCGCTCCCGCGGCGGTCACATCGCGCTCGCGCACAACGGCAACCTCACGAACGCGACCGAACTGCGATTCGAGCTCGAGGAGGGGGGCGCGATCTTCCAGTCGTCGATGGACAGCGAGGTGCTGGTGCACCGCATCGCGCGCTCCAACGCGGCGACACCCATCGAGCGCGTCGCCGAGGCGCTGCAAGGGGTCGAGGGCGCGTACTGTCTGCTCATCGCGATCGGCGACACGCTCATCGCTGCGCGCGATCCGCGCGGCTGGCGTCCGCTCGTGCTCGGCGACCTGAATGGCGCCGCGGTGTTCGCCTCGGAAACGTGTGCGTTCGACATCGTCGGCGCGACGTACGTGCGCGAGGTCGAGCCCGGCGAGGTCCTCGCCATCACGCCCGACGGGGTCGTGTCGTCGCGCCCGTTCCCGGCGCGTGCGCTGCACCGCTGCGTCTTCGAGCACGTGTACTTCGCGCGCCCGGACAGCCGCGTCTTCGGCGGCGTCGTCGACCGCTCGCGGCGCGAACTGGGGCGGCGCCTCGCACGTGAGAGCCCCGCGCCGTCGGCCGACCTCGTGTTCAGCGTCCCCGACAGCTCGAACTCCGCCGCGCTGGGCTTCGCGGAGGAGGCGGGGATCCCGTTCGAGCTCGCGCTGATCCGGAACCATTACGTCGGCCGCACGTTCATCCAGCCGACGCAGGGCGACCGTGACTCGAAGGTGAAGGTCAAGTACAACGCCGTCCGCGACGTGCTCGATGGGCGTAGCGTCGTCATGGTCGACGACTCGATCGTTCGCGGCACGACGACGCGTGGCCTCGTCGCGATGGTGCGCGCGGCGGGAGCGCGCGAGGTGCACATGCGCGTCAGCTCGGCGCCCATCACGGGGCCGTGCTACTACGGGATCGACACGCCGAACCGCGAGGAGCTCATCGCGGCGAACAACTCGGTCGACGAGATCGCGGCACACATCGGCGTCGACTCGTTAGGCTACCTGTCGCTCGACGGGATGCTGCAGTCCGTGCCCAACGGTCCTCAGGGTTTCTGCCATGCATGCTTCTCAGGGGACTACCCCACCCCGCCGCCCACCGACCCCGACAAGCTCCGGTTCGGGTGTGGATGTTGAGGTGACCGACGAGCCTCGTGACGCCGCGCTCGACGCCGGTCGCGGAGGCTCCGACGACCGGGTCCCGCTCCCTGGGTCCCGGATGGTGTATTTCTTCGGCGCCGGCGCCGCCGAAGGAACGAAGGAGATGCGTGCGGAGCTCGGCGGCAAGGGCGCGAACCTCGCCGAGATGACGAACCTTGGCGTGCCGGTGCCGCCGGGGTTCACGATCGCCTGCGCGGCGTGCATGACGTACCTGCGCGAGCGTACGGTGCCGCAGGCACTGCGAAGCGAGGTCACCGCCGCGATGCAGCGGCTGGAAGCGACGACCGGAAAGCGCTTCGGTGATTCCGAGCGTCCGCTGCTCGTCTCCGTGCGCTCCGGCGCGGCCGTGTCGATGCCGGGCATGATGGAGACGATCCTGAACCTCGGGCTGAACGACCACGCGGTGGACGCGCTCGCACGGCAGAGCGGTAACGCGCGGTTCGCGTACGACTCGTACCGGCGCTTCATCCAGATGTACGGCGACGTGGTGTTGGGCGTGCCCGCGTCCCGCTTCGAGCAACTGCTCGCCGCGAAGCGGCTGACGGCGAATGTCGAGACCGACGCCGAGCTGTCGGAGACGGTCCTGCGGACGCTCGTCGACGAGTACAAGGCCCTCGTCCGCAACACGACGCACGCCGAGTTCCCGAACGACCCGACGGTGCAGCTGTGGGGCGCCGTCGAGGCGGTGTGGCGCTCGTGGACGTTGAAGAAAGCGATCGACTACCGCCGCGTGAACGCGATCCCCGACGACCTCGGCACCGGCGTGAACGTCGTCTCGATGGTCTTCGGCAACATGGGCGACGACTCCGGCACCGGCGTCGCGTTCACGCGCGACCCCTCGACCGGCGAGCGGAAGTTCTACGGCGAGTTCCTCGTCAACGCGCAGGGCGAGGACGTCGTCGCGGGCATCCGCACACCCCTCGACATCGCCGAGATGGCGGTACGGCTCCCGACGGCGTACACGGAGCTGCTGGAGACGCAGCGACGGCTCGAGCAGCACTTCCGCGAGATGCAGGACATCGAGTTCACGGTCGAGCGCGGGAAGCTCTATCTCCTGCAGACGCGCACGGGGAAGCGCGCCGCCGCCGCCGCCGTGCGCATCGCCGACGACATGGTCGGCGAGGGGCTGATCTCGCGCGAGGAGGCCGTGCGGCGCGTCCAGCCCGCGCAGCTCGACCAGCTGCTGCACCCGATCATCGACCCGGGCGTGCGCGCGGTGCCGATCGCCACCGGCCTCCCGGCGAGTCCCGGTGCGGCGAGCGGCGTCGCCGTGTTCGATCCGGACATCGCCGAGCAGCGCGCGGCGGCTGGCGACGCGGTCGTGCTGGTGCGTGAGGAGACGACGCCCGAGGACTTCCACGGCATCGTCGCCGCGCGCGCGGTGCTCACGGCACGCGGGGGCATGACGAGCCACGCGGCCGTGGTGGCGCGCGGAATGGGCAAGTGCGCGATCGTCGGCTGCAAGGAGATCCGCGTCGACGCGGAGCACCGTCGCTTCACGGCCGGCGCGACGACGATCCACGAAGGCGAGTGGATCACGCTGGACGGCGCGACGGGACGGGTCTTCGCCGGTCAGCTCCCGACCGTCCCGAGCGAGATCGTGCGCGTCGTCGCCGGGCAGCTCGATGCGCGGCAGGCGCCGACGTATCGCGCGTTCGCAGACGTGTTGGGCTGGGGCGACGAAATGCGCCGGCTGCGGGTGCGCGCGAACGCCGACACGCCCAAGGACGCCCGGATCGCGCGCGCGTTCGGCGCCGAAGGCATCGGGCTCTGTCGCACCGAGCACATGTTCTTCGAGGGCGATCGCATCACCGCGATGCGCGAGATGATCGTCGCACGCGACGAGGGCGGGCGCCGCCGGGCACTCGCCAAGCTGCTGCCGATGCAGCGCGCCGACTTCGAGGGGATCTTCGAGGCGATGGACGGCTACCCGGTGACCATTCGCCTCCTCGACCCGCCGCTCCACGAGTTCCTGCCGCACGGCGGCGAGGAATCGAAGATGCTGGCGCGCACGTTGGGCATCCCGCGCGAGCAGCTGAACCGTATCGTCGACGATCTCCGCGAATCGAACCCGATGCTCGGCCACCGCGGCTGCCGGCTCGGCGTGACATACCCGGAGATCACCGAGATGCAGGCGCGAGCGATCTTCGAGGCGGCCGTCCGCGCCACGCGTCGCGGGATCGACGTGCGACCGGAGATCATGATCCCGCTCGTCGCGACCGTGCGCGAGTTCGATCATCAGCGCGCGATCGTCGTGCGCGTAGCGAACGACGTCCTCGGCGCGATGGGCGTGTCGGTCGATTACCTCGTCGGCACGATGATCGAGCTCCCGCGCGCGGCGCTGACCGCCGACGAGATCGCCGTGACCGCCGAGTTCTTCTCCTTCGGAACGAACGATCTGACGCAGACGGTCCTCGGCCTCTCGCGCGACGACGCGGGACGCTTCCTGCCGACTTACGTCGAGCAGGGAATCCTTCCCGACGACCCGTTCCAGGTGCTCGACGAGGCCGGCGTCGGCAAGCTCATTCGCCGCGCCGTCTACGACGGCCGAGCGGTGCGCGACACTCTCAAGGTCGGCGTGTGCGGCGAGCACGGCGGCGAGCCGAAGTCAGTTCGGTTCTTTCACCGCAGCGGCTTCGATTACGTCTCGTGCTCGCCGTTCCGCGTCCCGGTCGCGCGGCTCGCCGCGGCACACGCGGCGCTCGACGGCGCGCCGGTGGTCGGACGCAGCGCGTGAAAACGAACGCGGGCGGCTCAGATGCTGAGCCGCCCGCGTTCGCGATGGAGGTGAGGGGAGTCGAACCCCTGTCCGAGACTAGATCGACCACGGTCTCTACGTGCGTATCCTGTCGATTGGTGTTCCCGACGGCTGGCCGACAGGCCGCCTACCGGCAGGTGAGCCTCCTAGAATTTCGCCCGCCGCCGGGAGACACACCGACGGGCTAGCCCAGATTTCCGATACTCACGCACCGCCCCGGGCGGGCTGCGACGTGAGCACTGCTACGTAACCCTTACAGGTTAGGCAGCGAGAGCCAGGTTGTTGTTGGCAGTTGGATTTTTCCCGAGTGTTTTACCAGGACTCAGGACCTGAGCACGCAACCACGGCTTCACCAACCCCGTCGAAGCCAGGTCACCCCCGTGCACTGCAATCTAGCGCGTTCGGCGCTTCATGCCACCGCCGGCTCGTACGTCGCCAGGTAGCGCTCGAAAATCCCCTCGACTTCCCCGAAGGTGCTGACGGCGTGCAGCTCCTTTCTGAGCTCGCCGGAGTTCGGCAACCCCTTCGCGTACCAGCCGAGGTGTTTGCGGAATTCGATCGCCGCGCCGCGCGGATCGGTCTCGTAGGCCTCGACCATGCGCGCGTGCTCCACGGCGATCGCGAACCGCTCGGCCACGCCTGGCGTCGCCGGGACGGGCGCGCCGGCCAGCATCGCCGTCGCCTGCGCGAAGATCCACGGCTGTCCGTACGACCCTCGGCCGATCATCACCGCCGCGCAGTTCGTCATCCGGTGCATGCGAACGACGTCGTCGGGCGTCTTGATGTCGCCGTTGCCGATCACCGGCACGTCGAGCGCTTCGACGACGGCCGCGATCTCCTCCCATCGGGCGTGGCCGGTGTACATCTGCGTGCGCGTCCGGGCGTGAAGCGTGAACGCGCGCGCGCCAGCGTCCTGCATGCGCAGCGCGATGCCGACCGGATCGCGCGTCTCCTCGTTCCAGCCGCTGCGCATCTTCACCGTCACCGGCAGGTGCGTGCTGCGCACGACCGCGCGGATGATCTCCTCGACGAGCGCCAGGTCCTTCAGGCACCCCGAGCCGCCGTTGCGCTGCACGACTTTCTTGACCGGGCAGCCGAAGTTGATGTCGATGAACTCCGGCTGGAACACGTCCGTCACCAGCGCCGCGGCCTCCCCCATGGCGACCGCGGATCGGCGCCGAAGATCTGCACGCCGATCGGCCGCTCATCGGCGCCGAAACGCAGCTTCTCGACCGTGGCCGGATTCTCGCGACGAATACCCTCCGCCGACAGAAACTCCGTCACGACGACGTCCGCTCCGTGGCGACGGCAGAGCCGACGGAACGGCGACTCCGACACCCCGGCCATCGGTGCCAGATAGAGCGGCACCCGGGCGGCGACAGGGAACGGAAAGCTGGGCATCCCGAAACGTATCCCAAGCGCCAACTCGCTGCAATGTCACGAGTTAGCACATGTCGGCCGGCGCCTTGCCGGGCGTTCCGCGCGCGGGTAGCTTCGGTCGATCTATCTCCAGAGGACGTCGATGGAATTGCGCGAGTTTTTTTCCGAGGACGCTGTTCAGCTCGACCTCGCAGGCACGACCAAGGACGACATCCTCAAGGAACTCATCGGGCTCCTCAAGCTCGACGAGAAGTCGGAGGGGATGCTGTTCAAGATGCTCAAGCGCCGCGAGAACCTCGGCTCGACGGGGATCGGGCGTGGGATCGCGATTCCGCACTGCCGATCGCTGGTCGTGAACAAGCTGCGCGTCGCGTTCGGACGCAAGCCGGACGGGGTCGACTTCAAGGCGATCGACGAGAAGCCCGTCAACTTCTTCTTCCTCATCGTCGCGCCGCCGCTCGAAGTCTCGAATCAGTATCTGCCGGTCCTCGGCAAGATCGCGCAGTTCAGCAAGGAGCCCGACGTGCCGGCGCGGCTGCTGTCGATCGGCGAGCCGCGCGAGTTCATGGACGCTGCTGCGAGAGAAGGGCGTCTGACGCCGCGACCGCGGGCTCACCCCCGCAGCACGACGAGGAGACCGAGCCCCGGCACCGCGCACACGGCGAGGACCGCGAACGCCAGGTTCATCCCCCGCACCCCCACCGACGCCCCGAACGTCGCACGGGCCGCGAACACGGGGATCCGTAGCGCGAAGAGCGCGGCGAGCAGCGCGAAGGCGAACGCGTGGACGTGGAGCGCGAACGTGAGGTGCGCCGGATACCGCCGGCGCGCGCCGGACGGAACGCCGAACCGGAACGCCGCGAGGACGAGCGACACGTAGGCGGGGACGAGCAGGAAGACCGCCTGCGGCAGCGCGTTCGTCACCGCGCGCTCGAGACGGGCGTGAGCTTCCCCCCCCTCGCGCGTCGACTGATGAGCCGGCGCTGGATGGCGCCGCGCCGCAGTTCGCGCACGCGCCTCGACGCGGCGGGTTCGGCCCGGCTTCCGGGTCGGCCGGCAGCGCGGCCGCGTCACCCGACCGAGCCGGCGCCGCGAAGCGGCGTGGTCCCGTCGTCTCGTGGGTCATGGGGGACGAAGCGCGGATGTGCGTCCGACCACAGACGCCTAACGCGTCGTCGCGTCGGCGGGGGCGCCACGCCCGGCGGCCTGCCCCGCGGCGCGTCCCGTGGTCCACGCCCAGAAGAAGTTGTAGCCGCCGATCGGGCCGAACGCGTCGAGGATCTCACCGCACAGGAACAGCCCCGGGCACACGCGGCTCTCGAGGGTGCGGGGATTCACGTCGGCGAGGCGCACGCCTCCTCCAGTGACCTCGGCCTTCTTGTACCCCTCGTCGCCGCTCCAGGGCAGCTCGCCGCGCACGAGCGTGTCGACCAGCCGCCGGCGCTCGTCGCGCGAGAGTTCGGCGAGCAGTCGCGACGGGTCGACGCGCGCGACGTCCAGCAGCGTGGACGCGAGTCGGTCGGGCAGCTCGGCGCGTACGGCCGCGGCCACGGTGCGCGACCCCCTCGGGCGGAGCAGCGCCTCCCACGCATCGTCGTCGTGGGGCGTCCACCGAGCGGTGATGCGGGCCTCGTGCATCGCCCCTTCCCCGCGTGCGCGGACGACGACGTGCGACACATCGAGCACCGCCGGCCCGCTGTAGCCGCGGTGCGTGAAGAGGAACCCGCCCGTCGCGGTCGCCGTCCGTGCTGCCGAGCGCGCGGTGAGCTGCACGCGGAGCGACACGCCGGCGAGCGTCGCGAAGGGTGCGGGTTCGGCCGTGACCGGTGTGAGGGCGGCGTAGGTCGGGTGGACCGCGTGCCCCAGCCGCTCGAGGATGCGGAGTCCCGTGCCGTCGCTCCCGGTGTTCGGCACGGAGAGGCCGCCGGTCGCCACGACGACCGCGTCGGCGTCGATCGGTGGCGCGCCGTCGAGCACGACCTCCCACCGCGCACCGACCGGCACGAGATCGACGACGCGGGCCTCGGTGAGGACTCGCGCGCCGCGCCGGCGTGCGAGCGAGAGCAGCCCGTCGCGCACGTCGCGCGCGCGGTTCGACGCCGGAAACAGCTTCGCCGACTCCGTCTCCTCGGCGAGCGGCACGCCGACCTCCCGCTCGAAGAACGCGATCTGCTCGGGGAGCGGCCACGCGCGCACCATCTTGCGCAGCGTGTTCGGCGACGAGTCGGTGAGGAACCGCGTCTCGTCGACCCGGGCGGGGAGCACGTTGCACCGCCCGCCCCCGCTGATGAGGATCTTGCGGCCGCCGTCGCGCGTGCGCTCCACGAGCAGCGTTTCCGCTCCGGCCTCGGCGGCGAAGATCGCGGCCGTGGTCCCGGCGGCCCCGGCACCGACGACGACGACGCGCGTCATCGCGCCGCCGTCACTCCCACTCGATCGTCGCCGGCGGCTTCGAGCTGACGTCGTAGACGACGCGGTTCACCCCGCGCACCTCGTTGATGATCCGAGACGAGATGCGCGCGAGCGGCTCGTGTGGGAACTGGAACCAGTCCGCGGTCATGCCGTCGGTGCTCGTGACCGCGCGCAGCGCGACCACGTTCTCGTAGGTGCGGTAGTCGCCCATGACGCCGACCGAGCGCACCGGCAGCAACACCGCGAACGCCTGCCAGATCGCGTCGTACAGTCCCGCCTCTCGGATCTCCTCGAGATAGATCGCGTCCGCCTGCCGCAGCACGGCGAGCGCGTCGCGCGACACGGCGCCGAGCACGCGGATCGCGAGACCCGGCCCGGGGAACGGGTGACGCCCGACCATCTCCTCGGGGAGGGCGAGCTCTCGCCCGACGTTGCGCACCTCGTCCTTGAACAGCTCGCGCAGCGGCTCGATGAGCCCGAACTTCATGTCGGGCCTGAGGCCGCCGACGTTGTGATGCGTCTTGATCGTGACGCTCGCGCCGCCGGTCGGCGAGAAACTCTCGATCACGTCCGGGTAGAGCGTACCCTGCACCAGGAATCGGACGTCCTCGCCGACCGACGTCGACGCATCCTCGAACACGTCGATGAAGGTGTGGCCGATGATCTTCCGCTTCTCCTCCGGCTCGTCGATGCCCTCCAGCGCGTCGAGGAAGCGGTCGGACGCGTCCACGACGCGCAGGTCGATGCCGAGGTGCTGGCGGAACGTGCGTTCCACCTGATCGCGCTCGTGCAGCCGCAGCAGCCCCGTGTCGACGAAGATGCACGTGAGCTGATCGCCGATCGCACGATGCACGAGCGCGGCAGCCACGGCGGAGTCGACGCCACCTGAGAGACCGCAGATGACGCGCGACGTCCCGACCTTCTCGCGGATGCCCGCGATCTGCTCGTCGATGAACGCTCCCGGCGTCCAGTCCGGCCGCGCGCCGCACGCGCCGAACAGGAAGTTCGAGAGGATCTCGCCGCCGCGCGGCGAGTGCGCGACCTCGGGGTGGAACTGCACACCGTAGAGCGGCCGCTCACGGTGACGGAACGCGGCGACCGGGCTGCTCACGCTGCGCGCGATGACTTCGAGCTCGTCCGGTAGCGCCGCGACTTGATCGCCGTGACTCATCCACACCGGAGTGCGCTCGCCCGCCCCGAAGCCGGCGAACAGGCCCGCCGGCTCGATGACTTCGATGTCGGCGCGTCCGTACTCGCGCGCGCGCGCCGGCAGGATGCGGGCGCCGGTCATCTGCGCGAGGAGGTTCATGCCGTAGCAGACGCCCAACACGGGTGCCACATCGAGCATCTCGCGCGGAACGGTCGGGGCCCCGTCGTCGTACACCGAGTTCGGACCGCCGCTGAGAATGATGCCGGTCGGATTCCATGCGCGGACCCACTCGATCGACCGGGTGGGCGGGTGGATCTCGCTGTAGACCCGCGCCTCGCGCACGCGGCGCGCGATGAGCTGCGTGTACTGCGAGCCGAAGTCGACGATGAGAATGCGATCGTGCGTCACGAGCGCGCCGTGAAGTCGGTCAGCTTGATCACCTCGACACCCCGCGTCTCGAGGTCGAGGATCGCCGCCGTGGGGGCGCCGGTGAGCCACCCGCACGCCTCGCCCGGATTCACCATGAGCGTCTCGCCGCGCATGCGCATCTCCGCCTGGTGCGAGCAGCCGTGCACGACGATCCCGTGCGTGTCGAGTGACCGCGGCAGCACGTCGCCGACGTCGTGCACGACGAGAATCGTCTGGCCGCCGACGGCGAAGCTGTGCGGCGACTCGAACAGCTCGCCGCCGGCGGGGAGCGACGAGGCCGTCGCGGCGAGCCCTTCCCGATCGCCGTCGTTGCGGCCGAACACGCCCACGATCGGGACGCCAGCGTCCCGGAACGGCCGCAGCGCGAAGGGCGAGCAGTAGTCACCCGTGTGCATCACCATCGTCACGCCGCCTTCCTGGAAGCGGCGGAGCAGCTCCGTGATCGCGGACAGTCGGTCGTGCGTGTCGGCGAGTAGTCCGATCTTCACTCTGTTCTCCAATCGAGTGCCGCGCGTTCCTGCCGCACGAGGTCCTCGTACCGCTCGCGCTCCGTGACGACCGCGAAGCGGTCGCCGTCGACGAGCACTTCAGCCGGACGAGGACGCGAGTTGTAGTTCGATGCCATGACGAACCCATAGGCGCCCGCCGTGCGCACGGCGAGCAGATCGCCGGGCCGCACGTCGTCGACGACGCGGTTCAGCGCCAGGAAGTCGCCGCTCTCGCACACGGGTCCCACGACGTCCGCGACGACGCGGGTCGCGCGAGGCTTGACGGCGTCGATCTCGTGCCACGCGTCATAGTGCGACGGTCGCACGAGGTCGTTCATCCCCGCGTCGGTGATCACGTACTCCTTCCCGCCGCTCCGCTTGCGATACAGCACGCGCGTCAGCAGCAGCCCGCTCTCGGCGACGAGAAAGCGGCCCGGCTCGAGGATCAGCCGGACGCCTAACGCGCGGCCGATCGCTCTCATCCCGTCGCCGTACCGCTCGACGTCGGCCGGCGCCTCGTCGCGATACACCACCCCGAGCCCGCCACCGACGTCGAGGTACTGGATCGCGAAGTCGTCCGCGCGCAGTTGCGTCACGAGCGACGCGACGCGGTCGAGCGCCGCGCCGTACGGCTCGAAGCTCGCCAGCTGCGAGCCGATGTGCATGTCGAGCCCGATCAACGCGACGTTCGGCAGCGATCGCGTGAGCCGAGCCGCGTCCCGCACGTCGTCGAACGGAATGCCGAACTTGTGCCCCTTCTCGCCCGTGCGGATGTAGTGATGGGGACTGTCGACGGTGACTTCGGGATTCACGCGCAGCGCGACCGGCGCCACGACGCCGCGCGCCCGGGCGACCTCGTCGAGCACGATCAGCTCCCCTTCACTCTCCACGTTCACGAACAGCACGCCCGCGGCGAGCGCTTCGTCGAGCTCGCGCGCGGTCTTGCCGACGCCGCTGAACACGATGTCGGCTCCGGCGAAGCCCGCCTCCTGCGCGCGGTAGAGCTCCCCACCCGAGACGATGTCGACGCCCGCCCCCTCCGTGCGCAGCACCCGGAGCAGCGCGAGATTCGAGTTCGCCTTCACGCTGAAGTGGATGCGATGCGGCACGCCGTCGAGCGCGGCAGCGAGCCGGCGAAACTGCTGCCGGACGACTCCCGCGCTGTAGACGTACGACGGCGTTCCCGCGACGTCGGCGATGACGCGCGCGGGCACCGCGTCACAGTGCAGCTCATCGTCGCGCATCGCGAAGCCCGGCACCGGCGGCGCGGCGGCGGGGTGATGCACTGCGCTCAGTACGCCCTGGCCCACACGACCTCGTGCGCCGCCGCCTCGCCGCTCACCATGCACCGCGTGGGCGCGTCAGGGCTCCGGAATTCGGCGTCCGGGATCACTCGGATGGTCGCCTTCGTCTCCTCCTTCACCTGCGCCTCGACCGCAGGGTCACCATTCCACCCGGCGTACACGAAGCCGCCCGCCTCGACGATCTCCTTGAAGCGATCGTAGCTGATGTCGCCGCGGTGCGAGTTCGCGTTCAGGCGGTCACGCGCGGCGCTCAACATGTCCGCCTGTACCGCGCCGAGTGTCGCCTCCAGCGTCGCGGCCAACGTGTCGAGCGACGCCGTCGTCTTGACCCGCGTATCCCGACGGACGACGATCGCCTGGTCGTTCGCGATGTCACGCGGCCCGAGCTCGAGACGCAGCGGCACGCCGCGCAGCTCCCACTCGTAGTACTTCGAGCCCGGTTTGATCCCCTCGCGGTCGTCGACGTGGACGCGCAGCCGCTCGTGCGCGGCGGTGAGGGTGCTGCCCAACGTCGCCTTGAGGCGGTGCGCGGCCTCGAAGACCTGGGCCTTCTCCTCGTCTTTCCGCCAGATCGGGACGATCACGATCTGGATGGGTGCGAGCAACGGCGGCGTGCGCAACCCGCCATCGTCGCCGTGCGTCATGACGAGCCCGCCCACCATGCGCGTCGACACGCCCCAGCTCGTGTTCCACGCGTGCTCGATCGTTCCGCTCTCACTCTGGAACGTGAGGTCGAACGCTTTCGCGAAGTTCTGCCCCAGGTTGTGCGACGTGCCGGCCTGGAGCGCCTTGCCGTCCTGCATCATCGCCTCGCACGAGTAGGTGCGCAGCGCGCCGGCGAATTTCTCACTCTCGGTTTTCTGGCCGGTCACGACGGGCATGGCCATGTGCCCTTCCATGAACGTGCGGTAGACGCCGAGCATCTGGCGCGCCTCCGCCTCGGCCTCGTCGTGCGTGGCGTGCGCGGTGTGCCCCTCCTGCCACAGGAACTCCATCGTGCGCAGGAACAACCGCGTGCGCATCTCCCACCGCACGACGTTCGCCCACTGATTGTAGAGCAGTGGGAGGTCGCGATAGCTCTGCACCCACTTCGCGAACATCGTGTAGATGATCGTCTCCGACGTGGGGCGGACGATCAGCGGCTCTTCCAGCTTCTTCCCGCCGCCGTGCGTGACGACGGCCGTCTCCGGCGCGAACCCCTCCACGTGCGACGCTTCCTTCGCGAGGAAGCTCTCCGGGATGAACAGCGGGAAGTACGCGTTCACGTGCCCGGTCGCCTTGAACATGTCGTCGAGCGCGCGCTGCATCCGCTCCCAGATGCCGTAGCCGTTCGGGCGGATCACCATGCAGCCGCGGACCGGCGAGTAGTCCGCGAGCTCGGCGCGGAGCACGAGCTCGTTGTACCAGGCGCTGAAGTCGTCCGCGCGGGTCGTGAGCTTCTTCTCGTCGGCCATGAAGTCGGCGTGTCGCTGAGATGTGGGTGTCTTTGCGGGGTCGTGCGCCGGACGCCGCCTACCGGCCCGGCTCGGCCGCGGCGGCCAGCCACGCATCGAGCGCGACGGTCGTCTCGCTCTTGTCGTCGAGCCGGCGAAGTGTGACGGCGCCGTCGTGCGCGAGCTGGTCGCCGCGGAGCAGCACCGCGACGCGTGCGCCGGCGTTTCGAGCGGCCTTCACCTGCTTGTCGAGCGCCTGGTCACGCAGCGCGTACTCGACCGAGTGCCCGGCGCGGCGGAGCTGGGTCGCCGTACGCATCACCACCGGCAACAGCGACGCGTCGTCAGCCGCGACCCAGTAATCGAGCGCCGCCTCGCTCGCCGGCATCAGCCCGCGGTCACGCAGCAACTCGCCGAGCACCACGTCGCCCATGCCGAAGCCGAGCGCTGGCAGGTCGACGCCGCCCAACGACGAGAGCAGCGTGTCGTAACGTCCGCCGCCACAGATCGCGCGTAGCTCACCCTTCGCGTCGAACAGCTCGAACACGACGCCGGTGTAGTAGGCGAGTCCGCGCACGATCGTGAGATCGAGCCGCACCCAGTCGCCGACGCCCAGCGCGGTCAGGTACTCGAAATAGCGCGCGAGTCGATCGAGATGTCCGGCGACGTCTGGATCGGCGCCGTACAGCGCCCGCAGCGCATCGACCGTCGTCGGACGCGCCATCGACAGCAGCGCCTCGGCGACGTCAGTTGCAACGCCGGCGGCGGCGAGGCGCTCGACGAGCACGGGGCGCGGCTCGCGCTCGACCTTGTCGATCGCCGCGTAGGCCGCGCCGAGCTGCGGCTCCGTGACGCCGAGCGTTCGCAGGAGCGCGGCGAGGAGTCTGCGGTCGGACACGCGCGCGACCACGTCGCTCGACGTGAGCCCGAATTCGCGCAGCATGTCGATCGCCACGGCGAGCAGCTCCGCGTCCGCGGCTTCGCCGCTCTCGCCGACGAGGTCGACGTTCAGCTGGAAGTGCTCGCGCAGCCGGCCGCGCTGCTGCCGCTCGTAGCGAAAGAGCTGCGGCACCGAGAACCAGCGCACCGGCTTGCGGAGCGCGTTCGCGCGCGATGCGACCATCCGCGCGAACGTCGGCGTCATCTCCGGGCGCAGCGCGACCGCGCGGTCGCCCTTGTCGACGAAGTTGTAGAGCTGCCCGACGATCTCGTCGCCGCTCTTGCGCGTGTACAGCTCGAGTGGCTCGAGTGGCGGACCGTCGTATTCCGCGAACCCGTACCGCCGTGCGACCGCGCGCCACGTGCGCACGATGTACGCGCGCTCGGCGAACTCCGCGGGGAAGAAGTCGCGGAAGCCGGGGAGTGGCTTGCTCTGCATCGCGGATTCTACCGAGCCAGCGGATCGACCTGCAAGCGCGCCATCGCGTCGCCGACCGTGTGGAACGAGCCCGCGACGACCGTCGTGCCCCCCGCGCCAGCCGCGCGTCGCAGCGCCACATCGAAGTCGACGACGTGCTCCGCGCTCCACGCGCGGGCGCCGGCGAAGTCGCACGCTTCGGTCGCGCTCCAGACCCGAGCCGCCGGCGCGCTCGGCGCCGTCGTCAGCACGAAGTGATCGACCGCGGGCGCGAGCGCGTCGAGCACCCCGCGCCAGTCTTTGTCGCTCAGTACGGCGACGAGGGCGGTGATCGGGCGCGGCAATCCCAGCGTCGCGAGCGTTTCCGCCAGCACGCGCGCTCCGTCGGGATTGTGTGCCACGTCGAACAGCCAGCGGCCGACGCGCTGAAAGCGTCCGGGAAGCCGCACTGCGCTCAACGCGGCCGCGTCGTCGGCCAGTGGGCGCCGCCACGGCGCACCGGCCGCGTCGAGCATCGTCAGTGCGGTCGCCGTGTTCCCGGCCTGGAAGCGTCCCAGCAGAGGCGTGGTCAGGCGCGCGGAGCCGAACGGCGCCACCAGCTCGAACGAGGTTCCGCTCGCGTCGACCGACGTCGCCAGCACGCGTGACTCTTCGACCACGACACGAGTCGGTGCATCAGCCTCGCGCGCACAGGTAGCGAGCACGCGGCGCGCGACGTCGTCGTGCGCTCCGATCACTGCCGTCACACCCGGCTTGAAGATCCCTCCCTTCTCGCGCGCGATCGCAGCGATCGTATCGCCGAGCAGCTCGGTGTGATCGAATCCGATCTCCGTGACGCCCGCGACCACGGGCGTGACGACGTTCGTCGAGTCCAGACGGCCGCCGAGTCCGGTCTCGACGACCATCACGTCCGCGCCGGCACGCGCGAAGTGATCGAACGCCATCGCCGTCGTGAACTCGAAGAACGTCGCGCCGACACGCTCGCACAGCGCGGCGTGCTCGCGAATGAACGCGACGACTTCTTGCTCGCTGATCGCCCGGTCGCCGACGACGATGCGCTCGCGGAAGTCGACGAGGTGCGGCGACGTGTACCGGCCGACGCGCAGCCCCCGCGACGCGAGCAGCGCCGAGAGCGTGGCGACGGTGCTTCCCTTCCCGTTGGTGCCGGCGACGTGGAACGACGGCAGTGCCTCGTGCGGCTCGCCGAGCGCGGTGAGGAGCTCGCGCGTACGCGCGAGCCCGTACCGACTCCCGCCGGTCGTGCGCGCGAAGAGTTGCTCGAGCGCGTCGCGGTACGCGCCGCTGGCGTTCCGAGCGACGGCGGCGAGCGGGGCGCCGGTCAGGTGGCCGCGTACCCCGCGCCGGCGGGACGACCCATCATGTGCCGCAGCAGCTGCTCGACGGTCATCTTGAGATCGCGCCGGTGCACGACGTCGTCGAGTATCCCGTGGTCCAACAGGAACTCGGCCGTCTGAAATCCTTCGGGAAGGTCCTGTCCGAGCGTCTGCTTGATGACACGCGGCCCCGCGAAGCCGATGACCGCGCCCGGTTCCGCGAGAATGATGTCGCCGAGCATCGCGTAGCTCGCACTGACACCGCCGGTGGTCGGGTTCGTCAGGATCGACACGTAGGGGATCTTCCGCTCGGCGAGCTGCGACAGCACGGCGGACGCCTTCGCCATCTGCATCAGCGACAGCACCCCTTCCTGCATCCGCGCGCCGCCGGAGGCAGAGACGAGAATGAGTGGCTGCTTCTTCTCGAGCGACCGCTGGCCCGCGCGCGCGATTTTCTCACCGACGACCGAGCCCATCGAGCCGCCCATGAACGCGAAGTCCATGACGCCGACGTTCGCGGGGATGCTTCCGATCGTTCCCGTGGCGGTGAGCATCGCGTCACCGTCGCCGGCGTTCGTGTTCGCCTTCTTGAGGCGCTGCGGGTACTCGGGGAAGCCGAGCGGGTCCGTCGACCGGACCTCGATGTCGGTCTCGTCCCAGTTGTCGTCGAGGAGAATGCTCAGATACTCGACGGCCCGGATGCGACGGTGGAAGTCGCACATCGGGCAGACGTTGAGATTCCGAACGAACTTCTCGCGGAGGTCGGTGTGCCCGCACGCCTCGCACTTCTCCCACGCGTCGGGCGGAATCTCCAGCCGCTCGCGGCGGGGAACACGGGGCTTTCTCTCTTTCCGGAACCAGGCCATGAGCAGCAATCTGGTTTCGGCCAGGGCTTCGCGGCAGCCCTTCCCTGACTAAACGGCCAGGTGCTCTCCGCGCCCCCGCCCTTCCGACGAGAATCGCACGAGCGCGCCGATCGCGAGCCAGGAGATGAGCATGAACGAGCCGCCGTAGCTGAAGAAGGGCAGCGGAATGCCGGTGATCGGCATGAGGTTCAGCGTCATCCCGACGTTGACCATGACGTGCACGAACCACCCGGCCGCGAGCCCGAACGCCGCGAGGCTCGCGAACGAGTCGGTCGAGCGCGAGGCGATGCGCGTGGACCGCAGGAGCAGCGTCAGGAAGAGCGCCAGCGCGATCGAGACGCCGATGAACCCGAGCTCCTCGCCGAGCACCGCGAAGATGAAGTCGGTGTGTTGCGCGGGGAGGAACGCGAGCCGCTTCTGCGTGCCGAACGTCCACCCCTTGCCGAACCAGCCACCGGACCCGATCGCGATCGACGACTGTGTCACGTGGTAGCCGGACGCGCGCGGGTCGTTCTGCGGATCCAGGAAGACGAGCAGCCGGCGTTGCTGATACGGCTTCAGCGTGTCCCACACGATCGGCGCGAGCACCCCCATGAAGACGTTCGTGACGACGATCGTCACGCCTTCGGACAGATACGGCTTGTACCAGAACAGCAATGCGAGCAGCAGCAGGAACCACGTTCCCCACAGCGTCGGGCTGAACGACAGCACGAGGCTGACGACGGGGCTCGCCAGTAGCACGAGCATCTGCCACGGGATTCCCGCCCAGAACAACATCGCGAACAGAATCCCGACGAACACGATGCCGGACCCGAGGTCCGGCTGAGCCATGATGAGCACCCACGGCACGCCGACGATCAGCGCCGGTTTCCACAAGTCGAGCAGCGATCGTGGCGGCTCGGTGCGCATCGACAGCACGCGAGCGAGCATCAGCACCGTCAGCGGCTTCGCCAGCTCCGCCGGCTGTCCGAGGCGCACGCCACCGATCGTGAGCCAGCCTTTGACGCTGGCTGCCGTGCCGGCGCCCGAGCCAAAGACGAGGGTCACGGCGAGGAGCAGGACGCCGAACAGGTACGCCGGCCACGCCACCCACTCGAGCAGGCGAGACGACGCGCGTGACACGCCGTACGACGCGACCAGCGCGATGATGAACCAGACGAGCTGCTTCTTCCACGCGCTGACCACGTACGCGACCGGGTAGTCCGTCTGTCCGGCAGAATAGACCATCGCGATCCCGTAGATCGACAGCAGCAGCGCCGTGATGACGAGCGGCCAGTCTGCCGTCTGCAACCGCTGCCTCATTCGCCGGCCGTCAGCGCCTCGGTCACGGCGACGCGCGACTTGAGGTAGTGCCCGATCATCTTGGACGCCATCACCGCCGTCACCGAGCCGTGGTACAACACGTTCTCGAGCATCACGGCGACGACGATGCGCGGACGGTCGGCCGGCGCGAAGCCGGTGAACCAGGCATGATTCAGCTCTTTCCCGCTCACCCGGTCGTAGGATCCGCTCTGCGCAGTCCCCGTCTTCCCCGCGATGACGACGCCGTCGATGCGGGCGCCCGCGGCCGTGCCCCGAGACGAGACCACCCCCGCCATCGCAGCGCGCAGCCCGACCAGCTGCTCTGGCGTCAGTGAGTAGACCCGATCACGTTTCGCGGCGCGGCGTGCGATGGTCGGCTGCACCATCGTGCCGTCCTCAGCCAGCGCCGTGTAGAAGCGTGCCATGTTGACGACCGTCTGCGCGTTCTCGCCCTGGCCGATCGACATGTTGATCGCACCCGACGCCTGCACGAAGCCGCGCGGATACTTCTTCTGGAAATACTCGAGGGCGTAGGGGAACTCCGAGCGCGACTCGTTCGGCAGGTCGATCCCCGTCCGCTGATTCATGCCGAGCTTCACGCCGCCGGCGACGAGGCGCGACAGCGTCAGCTTCAGGCCGAGCTGGTAGAAGTAGACGTCGCACGACTTCTCGATCGCCTGCGACAGGTTCACGTTCCCGTGCCCGCGCTTGTCCCAGCAGCGCCAGTAGCCACGCCCGAACGAGAAGCCGCCGCTGCACGGCACGTCCATGTGCGTGTCGAGCGTGACGAGGCTGTCCTGAAGCCCGGCGATCGCGGTCGCGAGCTTGTAGGTCGATCCCGGCGCGTACCGCCCCTGAATGGCCTTGTTGTAGAGCGGGCGGCGCGGGTCGGTGTTCAGCGAGTCGAAATATGCCTTCGGAATCCCGCCGGTGAACCGGTTCGGGTCGTAGCTCGGCGCCGACACGAGCGCGAGCACACCGCCCGTCTCCGGGTCGATCGCGACGGCCGCGCCCTGCAGCGAGTCGCCGAAGAGCGCCGCCGTGAAGCGCTGGAGATCGAGGTCGATGTTGGTGTACAGCGCGGGCCCGGCGATCGGGATCTGATCGTCGCGCGCCTGTCCCGCCTCGCGCACCACACGCCCACGCGCATCGACTTCGACGAAGCGATTGCCCTCGCGTCCGCGCAGCTCGGTCTCGTACTGCCGCTCGAGCCCGTTCTTGCCGATGCGCATCCCGGCCTTGTAGCCCTCGTACTTCGGGTTTCCGAGCTCTGCTTCCGAGATCTCGCCGGTGTAGCCGATGAACGATGCGACGGCAGCGGCGTCCGGGTAGTATCGCTTCGGCGCGCTCTGGATGATGAGGCTCGGGAACTCGGTGCGATGCTCCTCGAGCACGGAGACTTGCTGGAATCCCGCGTCAGCGAGGATGACGGCCGGTCGGTTCGGCGCGCGGTTGAAGCGCCGCACCGCGGTCTCGATGTCGTCGTCGGTGTACGGAATGATCGAGTTCAGCCGCCGCAGCGTCTGCCGTAGCGAGTCCGCACTCGGCGAGAGCACCGACACCGTGTACCCGGGCAGGTTCTCGGCGATGACCTCGCCATTCCGGTCGTAGATGATCCCGCGCGGCGCGGGCAGCGGCACCTCGCGCAGCCGGTTCTCCTCGGACTGCATGAGGTAGTCGGCGTGGCGCAGCACCTGCGCGCGGTAGAACGCGCTGGCTAACAGCACGAACGAACCCGCGAGCAGCACCCGGGCCACGCGCGAGCGTCGCGCGATGTCGTTCGGATGGAAGCTCATGCCGGAGCGCGCCCCAGGAGCGGACGGAGAAGAATCAGTAGCACCACGCCGGAGATCGCCGTCACGGTCGCGGCGAGCGGCGACCAGAGCACGAGCTGCACGAGCAGCTGCGGACCGACGAGGCGACGCTCTGATACCAGATAGAGGGCGTCGAAGGTCCACTTGCCGACGAAGAAGAACATCGCGCTGAGCGCGAGGTTGTCGGCGAAGAACACGGCCTTGAGCCACGACGCGAGATAGGCGACGACGCTCAGTCCGAGTGCGCCGCTCCCGAACCCCGCCGGCGTGATCGCGTCGGCGCCGAGTCCGACGAGAAAGCCGATGAGCGCGGCGAGCCCCGGGCGCATCCGCACGGCGACGAGCAGCGTCGCGATGACGAGAAAGTCGATCGGCGCCCGCCAGCCGAGCATCGGCCGGAGCGTGAAGTGCAGCAGAACGAGGAGCGCGAACGCGAGCACGGTCCGCAACGCGAGCCCTGGCGTCACGGACGCGGCACCGTCGGGTTGCGCGAGGCGGGCGGCTCGATCGGCGCCGGCACGGTCGGACGCGGCACGGTGGGGCGCGGCACGGTCGGGCGCGACGTGGGCGCCGGCACGGTCGGGCGGGCAGCTCGCGGGACGCTGTCGGCCGCCGGGCGCGAGGGCACCGTCGCCGGAGCGGTGGTCGGCGCCGGCACGGTCGGCTGCCCGGTCGGCGGCACGGTCGGCGGCACGGCCGGCTGACCGGCCGTCGACGGCGCCGGAATCGGCGCGCCGGTCGAATCCACGAGCGTCGAGTCGCGAGTCGAGTCGAGCGCCGCTCGCCGTGCTGCCATCTCACGCATCGCCGCCTCGCGAGCGAGCGAGTCGCCCGCCGCCGCGATGCTGCGCGCCGCCGAGTCGGCCGCCGCGGCCGACATCCAGACGCGGGCGACGCCCGAGTCGCCACGCTGTTTCAGCATGAGGAACACCGGGCCGACGTTCGCGAGCGACGCCGTCGGCTGGAGCAGATACGTCCGTGCCCACTTCTCCGTCGTCTGGATCTCGCGAATCACGGTGCCGACCGCGATCCCCCGCGGGTACGTGCCCCCGAGCCCGGAGCTGATGATCAGCGTGCCGGCCTTGAGCGGGCTGCGGAACGGCACGCCGCGCATCTCGAGCAACCCGCGCGATCCCGAGGACAGACTCGCCTGCACGATGCCGAACGCGGAATCGTTCGGCGTCGTCGCACTGACGCGGAAGTCCGGGTGCGAATACGTGATCGCCATCGACGACGCCGGATCGACGAGCTGCACCATCCCGACGAGCCCTTCCGGCGCGACGACCGGGGTGAACGGCTGCACGCCGGCTCCTGACCCCGCGCTCACCGTGAACGTCTGGACGAGCTGTTGCCGCACGAGATCGCTCTCGAGCTGCGCCGGGCTGGCCTCCGCCGCGATGAAGCCCCACCCCAGTCGCGACCCGAGCCCGAGCATTGCCCGCAAGCGCGCGTTCTCGGTCGTGAGCGCGACCAGTTCGGCGCGCGACTGCGCGTCGGTGCCGAGATCGCGGACCCTGGCGCCGTAGGAGAGGAACGCGGCGCGCCGCTCCTGGGCCCCGCGCTGCAGCGACGCGAACGGCGCGACGATCGTGCGGCGCAGCGCCGCGGCGGTCTCGTCGCGCCGCGCATCGGGGAGAAAGATCATGAGCAGCGATCCGACGACGCAGCTCACGAGCAGCGCGTAGTCGAGGACGCTGCGACTTCGCGTCGCTCTCGCCATCGCCGGTTACGTCCGTTAGGTCGTGAGCACCGACCAGTATTTCTCCTCGTCGTCGAGAATGCGCCCCGTGCCGCGTACCACACAGGTCAGCGGATCGTCGTCGACGTGGATCGGGAGCCCCGTCTCCTGACTCAGCATCAAGTCGAGCCCGCGAATCAGCGCGCCGCCCCCCGTCATCACGATCCCGCGATCGACGATGTCGCTCGCCAGCTCCGGGGGCGTGATCTCGAGCGCACGGCGGACCGCGTCGACGATCTGCTGAATCGGCTCTTGGATCGCCTCGCGGATCTCGCTGGAGTGAACGCGCACCGTCTTCGGAATCCCCGAGACGAGGTCGCGCCCCTTCACTTCCATCTCGCGCTCGTCGCCGGTCGGGTACGCGGAACCGATCGTGATCTTGATGAGCTCCGCGGTCGGCTCGCCGATCAGCAGGTTGTAGTTCTTCCGCATGAACTGCACGATCGCGATGTCGAGCTCGTCGCCGCCGGTGCGGATCGACGTGTCGCTGACGATGCCGCTCAGTGCGATGACGGCGATCTCGGTCGTGCCGCCGCCGATGTCGATCACCATGTTCCCCGTCGGGCTCTCGACCGGCAGCCCGACCCCGATCGCCGCGGCCATCGGCTCGGAGACCATGAACACCTCTTTCGCCCCCGCGCCGATCGCCGAGTCGCGCACGGCGCGTTTCTCGACCTCGGTGATCCCCGAGGGGACGCACACGATGACGCGCGGCTTCACCTTGAAGACGTGCTTGTCGATCACGAGCGTGAGGAAGTAGCGGAGCATCTTCTCCGTCACGTCGAAGTCGGCGATGACTCCGTCCTTCAGCGGCCGCACAGCCGTGATCCCTTCGGGCGTACGGCCGAGCATGCGCTTCGCCTCGAGGCCCACGCCCTTCATCTTCTTCGTCTCCCGGTCGATCGCGACCACGGACGGCTCGTTCAGGACGATTCCTTCGCCCTTGACGTAGATCAGCGTGTTCGCGGTGCCGAGGTCGACGGCGATCGCATTCGCGGGGAAGAGCGACCCCGATTTCGAGAAAGGCCAGCGCATCGAGGATTTCAGTGATTGCGGGCGAAGCCCCCGCAGGCGCGTAACCTATGCGCCGCCGGGTGCCCGTTCAACGCACGATCACGCTGCTCTCGCAGTCGTGTGCAGCATGTCCGACGGATCCGTGTACGACATCCCGAACGCCTCGGCGACCGCGGCGTAGGTCACCTTGCCGTCGACGACGTTGAGCCCCTTGAGCAGCGCGGAGTTGTCGCGTAGCGCCTGCCGCCACCCCTTGTTGGCGAGCTGGAGCGCGTACGGCAGCGTCGCGTTCGTGAGCGCGAGCGTCGAGGTGCGCGGTACGCCGCCAGGCATGTTCGCGACGCCATAGTGGATGACGCCGTCGATCACGTACGTCGGGTTCTCGTGCGTCGTCGGCGTGATCGTCTCGATGCATCCGCCCTGATCGACCGCGACGTCGACGATGACGGCGCCCTTGCGCATCGTGCCGATGTCCTCGCGCCGCACCAGCTTCGGCGCCTTCGCCCCAGGGATCAGCACGGCGCCGACCACGAGATCGGCCGTGCAGATCTGCTCGAGGATGTTCTGTCGGTTCGAGTAGATGAGCTGCACGTTCGCCGGCATCACGTCGGACAGATAGCGCAGCCGGTCGAGATTCACGTCGAGCACGACGACTTTCGCACCCATGCCGGCCGCCATCTTGGCCGCGTTGATCCCGACGATGCCACCGCCGAGGATCACGACCTTCGCCGGCGCCACACCCGGAACGCCGCCTAACAGCACGCCGCGCCCGCCGTACAGCTTCTCGAGGTACTTCGCGCCCTCCTGCACCGCCATGCGGCCCGCGACCTCCGACATCGGCGTGAGCAGCGGCAGCTCGCGCGTCGGCAGCTCGACGGTCTCGTACGCGATGCACGTCGCGCCGCTGTCGATGTGCGCGCGGGTGAGCTGCTCGTCGGCCGCGAAGTGGAAGTAGGTGAACAGCGTCTGCCCAGGGCGCATGCGCGGCCACTCGACGGCGATCGGCTCCTTCACCTTCATGATCATGTCGGCCGCCGCCCACACGTCGTTCGCCGCCGCGCCGATCTCCGCGCCGACGTTCGTGTAGTCCGCGTCCGAGAAGCCGCTCCCCTCACCCGCCGTGGTCTCGACGAGGACGCGGTGTCCGTTGCTGATGAGCGCCTCCGCGCCGGCCGGCACGAGCGCGACGCGGTTCTCGTTCGTCTTGATCTCTTTCGGTACGCCGATGAGCATGGCGGGCGATGGTTGAGGATCGGATTGCGGGAGGCGCGGACCGGTGTGCGCTCAGGCGACCGCTTTCGGCCCGAGGCTCAGCATGGTCTGGCGCTCCGGTGCGAAGAACTCGGCGCAGACGTTCCGCACGTCGTCGTCCGTGATCTGCTCGACGAGCGCGAGCGACTCGTCGAGGGTGCGGAACGGCTCGTCGAACAGATCGACGCCGGCCGCGCGATACATCCGGTTCGTCACGCTCTCGAGCGACAGCGTGATCTGCCCCTTGAGCTGCTGCTTCCCCGCCTGCAACTCGGCGTCGGGCACGCCCTCGGTCGCGAGCGTCGCCAGCTCCTCGAGCACCGACGCGACGGCCTGCTTGGCATTCTTCGGAGCGGTGGCGACGTAGACGCCGTGCATGCCGGTGTCGACGTGAAAGCTCTGGAACGTGTGCACCGAGTACGCGAGTCCCTGCTCCTCGCGCACTTTCTGGAACAGCCGCGAGCTCATCCCGCCGCCGAGCAGCATGCTGACGAGCGCGAGCGCGTGGCGGCGCCGGTCGTGATGCGCGAGCGTCGTGGAGCCGAGCACGACGTGCGTCTGCGTCAGCTTGCGGTCGCCGACGTGCTTGTACGCCGCGGCATTCGGCAGCGGCGCGCGCGTCGACAGCGGCGTCGCATCGCGCCGCTCGAGACGATCCCACCCCGCGCGCGCGAGCGACGCGACGAGGTCGTCATGATCCACGCGCCCCGCAGCCGCCACGATCACGCGCCCCGGGTGGTAGGCTCGCTCGTGCAGCGCGCGGAGCTCGGCGGTGCCTAACGCGCCCACCGTGTCACGCGTCCCGAGGATGGAGTAGCCGTACGGGTGCTCGCCCCACAACAGCTCGTTGTGCAGCTCGAAGACCAGGTCGTCGGGCGTGTCCTCCACCATCCCGATCTCTTCGATCACGACGTTTCGCTCGAGCGCGAGGTCGGCGTCCCGCAGCGACGGGCGGAACACGAGGTCGCCGATGACGTCGGTCGCAACGTCGAGATGCTCGTCGAGCACGCGCGCCTGGAACGCCGTGTACTCGCGCGTCGTGTACGCGTCGAGCGAGCCGCC
Organism: uncultured Gemmatimonadaceae bacterium; assembly: GCA_963843845.1. Classification (GTDB taxonomy): domain Bacteria; phylum Gemmatimonadota; class Gemmatimonadetes; order Gemmatimonadales; family Gemmatimonadaceae; genus Gemmatirosa. Next base: position 2,147,846 of record CAWJMB010000002.1, read on the forward strand.
CAACGTTTCGACCTCGAGCGAGAGCTGTCTCGCGGTCCGCGTCGGTGTTCCCTTGAACACCATGTGCTCGAGCAGGTGCGCGACGCCCATCTGCTCGCGCGACTCATGGATCGATCCGGCCTGCACGAACGCCCCGAACGCAACCGACCGCACTCCCGGAATCTCCTCCGAGAGTACGGTCAGCCCGTTGTCGAGCACCGTGCGGCGGAGTCCCGCCACGTCGAAGCCGACGGGCGGGGCCACCAGAGTGTGCGCCACGCCCCTAGCGCTCGCCTCGGTCGTCGCGGTTGCCGCCGCGCCGCGGGCCGCGCCCGCGCGCCGACGCGTCGCCCTCGCCCCCTTCGGCGCCGGCGCCCTCGCTCCGCGGACCGCGGTCCTCGCGACGCGGGCGGTCACCGTTCCCCCCCTCGGGCGCGTCGACCATCCCTTCCGGCTTCGGCTCCAGCGCCTTCATCGACAGGCGCAGTCGTCCGCGCTCGTCGCGGTCGATGAGCTTCACCTTCACCGCGTCACCCTTCTTCACGACGTCCTCGGTCTTCTCGACCCGACCGTGACGCATCTCGGAGATGTGCAGCAGCGCCTCGGTCCCCGGCATGATCTCGATGAACGCGCCGAACGCGGTCGTGCTCTTGACGGTGCCCTCGTACGTCTCGCCGACGATCGGCTCGGCCGTGATCGCCTGCACCATCGAGCGCGCCCGCTCCATCGCCTCGCCGCCGACCGCCGCGATCGTCACCAGGCCGGTGTCGTCGACCGAGAGCTCGGCGCCGCTCTCGTCCTGGATGCCGCGGATCGTCTTCCCCTTCGGGCCGATGAGGTCGCCGATCTTCTCCGGGCTGATCTGCACCGTGACGATGCGCGGCGCGTATGTGGAGAGCTCGCTCTTCGGCGCGCCGAGCGCCTTCTCCATCTCGCCGAGGATGTGCAGACGTCCGTCCTTCGCCTGCGCGAGCGCCTCGGTCATGATCTTGAGGTCGAGCCCCTCGATCTTGATGTCCATCTGGATCGACGTGATCCCCTTCGCCGTCCCGGCGACCTTGAAGTCCATGTCCCCGAGATGATCTTCGGTGCCGAGGATGTCCGTGAGGATCGCATAGTCGTCGCCTTCCTTGATCAGCCCCATCGCCACGCCCGCGACCGCACCGTGCGTCGGCACGCCGGCGTCGAACAGCGCGAGCGAGCCGCCGCACACCGAGGCCATCGACGAGGAGCCGTTCGACTCGAGGACGTCGGAGACGATGCGCAGCGTGTACGGGAACTCCGCGAAGTCCGGCAGCACCCCCTGGAGCGCCCGCTCGGCGAGGTTGCCGTGGCCGATCTCGCGACGGCTCGTCCCGCGCACCGGCCGCACCTCGCCCGTCGAGAACGGCGGGAAGTTGTAGTGCAGCATGAACGTCTTCTCGCTCTCGCCCGCCGTGTCGATCGAGTCGAGCCGCTGCACGTCCTTCGAGGTGCCCAACGTCACCGCGACGAGCGCCTGCGTCTGGCCGCGCGTGAACAGCGCCGAGCCGTGCGCGCGCGGCAGCAGTCCGACGTCGATCGAGATCGGACGCACTTCGTTCGGCTTGCGGCCGTCGACACGGAGGCCAGTCGTCAGCACCTGCGAGCGCAGCGCCGTGTATTCGAGGTCGCCGAGGATCGCGCCGAAATCCTTCGAGTTGTCGGGGAGTTCGGGAAGCAACTGCTCCTTCACCGCCTTCTTGACGTCCTCGACGGCCTGCATGCGGGTGTGCTTGTCCGCCTGGTTGATCGCCTCGGCGATCTTCCCCTCGGCGAGCGCCTTCACGCGCATCGTGACGTTTTCCGGGATCTCGGCCTTCGTCCACGCCATCTTCGCCGGGCGCTCGATCTTCCCGAGCAGCTCCTCCTGCATCGCGATGAGCTCGCGAATGCCGCCGTGCCCGACGCCGAGCGCGTCGACGATGTCCTGCTCGCTGACTTCGAGCGCGCCGCCTTCGACCATGACGATCGAGTCCTGCGATCCGGTGATCGTCAGCTCGATGTCGCTGTACTGCAACTGCTGGAACGTCGGGTTCAACAGCCAGTTGTTCTGCACGCGCCCGACACGGACGCCGGCGATGAGGCCCATGAAGGGGACCTTCGACGCATTCAGCGCGAACGACGTCGCGACGAGGGCGAGCGAGTCCGGGTCGTTCTCCTGATCGGCGGAGATCACGTAGACGAACACCTGGACCTCGTTCTTGAACCCTTCCGGGAACAACGGACGGATCGACCGATCGACGATGCGCGCCGACAGGATCTCGTTGTCGTTCGGACGCCCTTCACGCTTGATGAAGCCGCCGGGGATCTTGCCCGCAGCGTACGTCTTCTCGCGGTACTCGACCGTCAGGGGGAAGAACGGGAGCGAGCTCTGATTGTCGCTCACCGTGACGGTCGCGAGCACCATCGTGTCACCGAACGTGACGAGCGCCGAGCCGGCAGCCTGCTTCGCCATCCGCCCCGTCTCGATGACGAGCTTGCGGCCGGCGAACGTGCGTTCCACGCGTTGCATCATTGCTTTCGGACCTCAGGAAAACACAAAACGCGCGGGCAGCATGCCCGCGCGATCGCGCCCGGAATTCGGGTTAGTGACGGAGACCAAGCTCCGAGACGAGCTGCCGGTACTCTTCGACGCTTTCTCGCTTCAGGTAGTCCAACAGCCGACGGCGCTTGCCGACCATCTTGAGCAGGCCGAGCCGGCCGTGATGATCCTTCGCATGCGTGCGGAAGTGACCGGTCAGATAGTTGATGCGGTCGGTCAGAATCGAGATCTGCACACGCGGCGAGCCCGTATCGGACTCGTGCCGGCGGTACTTCTCGATGGTCGCTGCTTTTTGGAAAGCCATGGGTTATATTCTCCGCACGTCCAGTGCGCTCGCTGTGCGCATTCGAAGTAAGCATCACAACTTACCTCGGGCCGACTGGACTGTAAAGGCGTCGCCACACGACCCCGCCCGGCGCGCTGAGCTTCCTCGCCGCCCTCGTGCCTGAGTCGTCGCCGGAGCCGATCGCGAGCCGATCCATCGGTCGCTACGAGGTGCGTCGCCTCCTCGGCGCCGGAGGCTTCGCGCGAGTCTACCTCGCATGGGATCCCGAGCTGGACGTCGAGGTCGCGATCAAACTGCCGAAGCCGGAGCTGGCCGGCGACGTCGACGCGCTCGAGCGGTTCCGGCGAGAGGCGACGACCGCCGCGCGGCTCCGGCATCCGAACATCGTCACGATCCTGACGGTCGGGCGGCTCGAGGCGACGTTCGATGGGGTGCCGGAGGGGACGCCGTACCTGGTCATGGACTCGCTCCCCGATTCGCTGGCGGCACGGTTGGACGCTGCCGGGACGCTCCCGGAGTCCGAGTGGCTCCGTGTCGGCCAGGAAGTCGCGCGCGGGCTCGCCTACGCACACGCCCACGGCGTCGTGCACCGCGACGTGAAGCCGGACAACGTCCTGTTCGGTCGCCGCGGCGAAGCGGTCGTCACCGACTTCGGCATCGCGCGGGCCGTCACCCACCGCAGCGGCGGCGCGAGCCGCAGCATGGTGCTCGGCACACCCGAGTACTTCTCGCCCGAGCAGGCTCGCGGGCTACCGCTCGACGGCCGCACCGACGTGTACGCACTCGGCGTCACCCTGTATCGCACGGCGACCGGGGTGTTGCCGTTCGACGGCGACGACTGGTACGCGATCATGCGGCAGCACGTCGAGGTGGCGCCGGAGCCGCCGCAGACGCACGTGCCGTCGATCAGCGACGCCGCGCAAGCGATCGTGCTGCGCTGTCTGGAAAAGCGCCCCGACGATCGCTTCCAGTCTGCGGCCGACCTCGCGGCAGCACTCGGTGCTGCGAGCGGCGACGCGAGCGTGCTCCCCGTGGGAGCCGACACGACCGTCGAGCTGCGACCCGCGCGAGTCACCACCCGTCGGCGACGGAGCGTCGTCGGCGCCGTCGGGGCCGTCGCAGCGATCGGCGTCGCGACCGCGGCGTTCCTCTCGCTCCGCCCCGCGCCGGCGCCCGTGCCGACATCGGTCGTTCGCATCGACTCGACGTTCCCGTTGGACACTCCCGTCGTCGCCGAGAGCACGCCCGCTGTTGCTCCTGCGACGCTCACGCCTGCGCCGGTCGTCCTGACCCCTCCGCTTCGCCCGCCCACGCCGACGCGAGCGAGCGGCGCCGTCGCGATCACCGCGCCGGCGAGCGCGGCGATCTTCGTCGATGAAGGGTACGTGGGGAACGGCACGGTGCGTGTCGACACGCTCCGCGCCGGACGTCACGTCGTGCGCGCGACGGTGCCGAGCGAACGGGACTGCTCGACCAGTTCGCGCGAGACGACGATCGATCTGCGGCGCGGCGACGAGCGGCGCGTCACGCTGCGCCCGCGCCCATGTGGCCGGTTGGAGCTGACCGTGTCGCCACAGCGCGGCGCGGTCGTGACGATCACGGGCGACGACACGAATCTGCCGAACATGCGCCTTCCGCTCGAGCGCCCGTTGATTCTGCCGGAAGGGCGCTACCGCATCGTCATCGACGCGCCCGCCTGTGCCTCGTACGATGGGATCTACGACGTCGATCCAAGCAAGCCGCCAGCGGCGAAGCGCGTCGCGCTGGTGTGCTCCTAACGCAATCCCGCGACGGTGGCGATCCCGGCCACGCTCCCGCTCGCCACGCCGATCCAGAACGCGCGGTGCCGCAGCAACCCGATGCGCGGGGGCGAGAGCAGCGCGACGTGCTCCGACGACAGGTCTGTCGTCAGCCCGGTGACGAGGGCGATCGCCGTATCGCCGTCCACACGCTGTACGACGTAGCGCGCGACGAGGGCATCGTGCCGTCGCGGGTCGACGGCCAGCCCGACCGTCCCCCGCCGAACCCAGCGCGCGTTCGTCGTGCTGAAGCGGAGCAGCGTGTCCGACGTGCTCAGAATCGCGAATCGGCGCGCCGAGGCGGGGTCCGGATAGCGCACCGCGCGCCGGTGCGCGCACCCGGTCAGCCCGGCGATGAGGAGCGCGAGCGACAGCATGGCCGCCCGCAGGCCCATGTCAGAACGCGCTGCTGACGAGGCGCGCGATGTCATTCCACATCACCGTCACGAATAGCGCCGCGATCGCGACGAGGCCGACGCGCAGGATGTTCTCCCGCGTGCGGACGCTGAACGCACTTCCCTTCGCCGTCTCGAGCACGTTGATCAGCACCTGCCCGCCATCGAGCACCGGGATCGGGAGCAGGTTGAGCACGGCGATGTTGATGCTGAGGAACGCGATGAGCGCGAGCAACGGCTCCACGCCGCCGCGCGCCGCCTGCACGGACGTCTGCGCGATCGCGACCGGGCCGCCGAGACTCGAGACCGGCACGCGGCGCTCGATCAGCCCCTTGAGCACGCCGAACACGGCGCCCGCGGAGTACCACGTCGTGCGCAGTCCGTCGGCCAGCGCGCCCCCGACGCCGAGCGATTCGCGCTGCTCCTGCGTGCGGGGCGCGATGCCGACGCGGCCCACCCGGCGGCGCTCCTGCGTGATCTGGTCGGTGACGGACTGTTCGCGGGTCGTGACCGTGACCTGGCGCGTCGCGCCACCACGAGCGACCGTGAACTCGATCGGGCGGTTGACCTGCGCCGTCACGCGCTCGAGCACGTCCGTCCACGTACGCACCGCCTCGCCGTTCACGGCCGTGATGCTGTCGCCGCGGGCGAGCCCCGCCGCGGCAGCGGGCTGGCCGGGAAGCACCGAGTCGATGACCGCCGGCAGGTACGGCCGACCGAACGCGAGCGTGTTCGTCGTGTTCAGCACGATCGCGAGCACCGCGTTCATGGTCACGCCAGCGAGCAGGATCAGCAGCCGCTTCGGAAGCGACTTCGATTCGAACCAGCGATGCTCGGGAACGGGCTTCGGGCCGAAGGGCGCGAGCGCATCCGGGTCCCAGTCCTTTCGCGGGCGAGGATCACCGCTGTGATCGTCCACCGCGCGTCCGGCCGCGTTGCCGCCGGTCGTCGGCACTTCGCCCGCCGGGTGCTCCCCGCCCCCTTCGATGAACGCCATCGACTCGTCCTCTCGGGACGCCATGCGCACGTAGCCGCCTAACGGCAGGGCGGCGAGCACGTACTCGGTCTCTCCGCGACGCTTGCGGAACAGCGCCGGGCCGAAGCCGATCGAGAAGCGCGGCGCGTAGACGCCGACGGCCTTCGCGGCGAGGAAGTGTCCGAGCTCGTGCACGAAAACCACGAGCCCGAACACGATGAGGGGAGCGAGAATCGCTAGCATGTGAAGCGGTCACTGACGTGTCGGCGCGCTGCGGCGTCGGCGGCGAGTAGCGCGTCGCGCGAGTCGCTCGCCATGCCGCCGAGCGCGGCGAGTGCGCTCTCGATCGCGCGTGGAATGTCGAGCAGCCCGATCTGGCCGTCGAGGAACAGGGCGACGGCGCGCTCGTTCGCCGCGTTGAACACTGCCGGCGCCGCTCCCCCGACTTCCCGGCCGCGATCCCGAGCTGGAGCGACGGGAAATCGGCGTGCCGCACCGGTTCGAACGTGAGCGGTCCGAGCTCGACCGGGTCGAACGGAGGTACCCCGGCGTCGGGCACGCGTTCAGGATGCGTCAACGCGTACAGCACCGGCAGTTCCATGCTCGGCACGCCCATCTGGGCGAGGACGCTGCCATCGATGAACTCGACGAACGAGTGCACCACACTCTGCGGGTGGACGACGACCTCGATCCGATCGTAGGGCAGGCCGAACAGGAAATGCGCCTCGATCACCTCGAGTGCCTTGTTCGCGAGCGTCGCGCTGTCGACGGTGATCTTCCGGCCCATCGACCACGTCGGATGCTGCAGCGCCGCGTCGATCGTCGCGCGCTCGAGCCGGTCGCGCGGCCATGTGCGGAACGGGCCACCCGACGCGGTCAGGATGAGTCGCCGCACCTCCGATCGGTCGCGCCCTCCGATGCACTGCAGGATGGCCGAGTGCTCGCTGTCGACCGGAACGATCTCGCCGCCCCCCTGCCGGGCAGCGTCGTGCGCGAGTTGCCCGGCTACGACGAGCGTCTCCTTGTTCGCGAGTGCGACCCGCTTCCCGGCGTGCAGCGCGGCGAGCGTCGCATCGAGCCCCGCCGCGCCGACGACGGCGTTCAGCACGATCGACGCATCGTCACGCGTCGCGGCCTCCACGAGGCACTCAGCACCGTGGCACCAGCCGCCCGTCGACGTCGACGGGTCGCCCGTCACGAGCCCGACGAAACTCGGCCGGAACTGTTCGGCCTGCGCGTGGAGCAGCGCCGCGTTCCCGTACGCGGTGAGCGCGGCGACGCGAAAGCGTGACTCCTGCCGCGCCAGCACCCGGAGCGCCGTCGTCCCGATCGACCCCGTGCTGCCGAGGATCGCGACGCCGCGCGACTCTCCGGAGGCCATCGGTGGCGTCATCGTGCCCCGGGGGGTACGGCGAGCAGGATCGGCCCGATGAGCAGGTAGCTGAGCGGCAACACGAAGAACAGACTGTCGAAGCGGTCGAGGATGCCGCCGTGCCCCGGCAGCAGGTGCGAACTGTCTTTCACGCCTGCCTCTCGCTTCAGCAGCGACTCGGCCAGGTCCCCGATCTGTGCGGCGACGCTGACGACGAGGCCGAACAGGACGAGCGACAGCGGCGGGATCGCGAGCTGCGCGAACGGGCGCAGCGCGAACCGCTCGTACAGCACCGCGACGAGCGCCGTGACGACGAGCGCGCCGATGGCCCCCTCGACGGTTTTGCCCGGGCTCACCGACGGAATCAGCTTTCGCTTTCCCACGATGCGCCCCACCGCGTACGCGCCGATGTCGCTCGCCCACGTGAGGAGCACGGGGAGGAGCACCATCGCCGTTCCCGCCGCGCGGCCGACGGCATAGTCGTGGTAGCGTAGCGCGTAGCCGTAGCACAACGGTGCGCTGACGTAGAGCACCCCGGTCACCGTGGTCGCGACCGCCGTGAGCGGCCGGCCGTTCACGCCGCGCATCCAGATGGCCGCCGCGAGTAGCGCGAGCACGACGAGCACGCCCGACGACAGCGGCGCCTCGAACAGCCGCAGGTAGCGGGCGTGCACGAGCAGCGGCAACAGCGCGGCGATGACGATCCCCGGGACGTCGAGCGGATCGCTGCCGCCTGCCCGCGCGATGCGGTAGAACTCCCAGGTGCCCACGGCGGCGACGACCCCCAGTAGCGTGGCGAGCGCCGCGTCGCCGAACCAGATGACGGCGATCGCGAGCGGCGCCGCCACGAGCGCGAACGCGATCCGCCGCGCCAGCTCGCTCACGCGCCCCCGCTCAGGCGGAGACCCGGCCGAACCGCCGATCGCGATTCTGGAACGCGAGCACCGCCTCGAACAGCTCGCGCCGCCCGAAGTCCGGCCATAGCACCGCCGAGATGTAGAGCTCCGTGTACGCGATCTGCCAGAGGAGGAAATTCGAGATGCGAAGCTCGCCGGACGTGCGGATCAGCAGGTCGGGATCCGGGCAGTCGACCGTGTACAGCCGCTGCGAGATCGCATCCTCGTCGACGTCGTCGGGCGCGAGGCGGCCGGCGGCCACGTCGCGCGCGATCTCGCGGACCGCGCGCACGATCTCGGCGCGGCTTCCGTACGAGATGAACAGGTTCAGCGTGAGGCGGTCGTTGTGCTCCGTTTCGCGAATCACACGCTCGACCGCCTGGGCCGCAGCCGGCGTGAGCCGCTCGAGCGCGCCCAACACACGCACCCGTACGCCCTTGTCGCGCAGCTCGTCGACTTCGCGCGCGATGTACTCCTCGAGCAGCGACATGAGCGCGCCGACCTCCGTCGCCGGCCGCTGCCAGTTCTCCTGCGAGAACGCGAACAGCGACAGCCATTCGACGCCCGCCTGGAGCGCGCCCTCGACGACCGCGCGGACCGACTGCATCCCGGAGCGGTGGCCCAACGGCCGCGGCAGCAGGCGTTCGCGCGCCCAGCGCCCGTTGCCGTCCATGATGATCGCGACGTGTCGCGGGATCGCGCCGTGGACGCGAACCCTGCCTAACAGTTCCTCCGCGTGCTTCTCCGGCGACACGTGTCTCCGCGTCAGACCGCCATGATCTCGGCTTCCTTCGTCTTCAGGAGGGCCTCGATCTGCGCGATGTAGTCGTCATGCTGCTTCTGCAAATCCTTCTCCGCCAGCTTCTTGTCGTCTTCCGAGATGCCGTCGAGCTTCTTCAGCCGGTCGCGCGCGTCGGTGCGGGCGTGGCGGATCGCGACGCGACCTTCCTCGGCCAGCTTGTGCACGACTTTGACGAGCTCCTTCCGGCGCTGCTCGTTCAGCGACGGCAGCGGCACACGGATCACGCCGCCCATGTTCGACGGCTCGAGACCGAGGTCGCTGTCGCGGATCGCCTTCTCGATCGCCTTCGCCTGGCCCTTGTCGTAGGGCGTGACCATGATGAGGCGCGGCTCGGGCGCGGCGACGCTCGCGACCTGGTTGAGCGCCATCTGCTGGCCGTACACCTCGACACGCACGGTGTCGAGCATGTTCGCCGACGCTTTCCCGGCGCGGATCGACCCGAACTCGCGCTTCGCGGACTCGATCCCTTTGTCCATCCCGGTCTTGCTCTGCTGCAAGATCTCTTTGATCGTCGCCATGGCGGTACGGGGCTGTGGGCCGGCTGTTAGCTGACGAGCGTGCCGACGTGCTCGCCCTTGATCGCGCGGAGCACCGCGCCCGGTTGATGGATGTTCAGTACGATCAGCGGCAGCGAGTTCTCTCTGCACAGCGTAATCGCCGTCTGATCCATCACGCGCAAGTCGCCGAGCATGACGTCGCGGTAGCCGATCTTCGGGTAGAACGTCGCGTTCGGGTCCTTCTTCGGGTCGGCCGAGTAGATGCCGTCGACGCTCGTCGCCTTGATGATGACGTCGGCCTTCGTCTGGATCGCGCGCAACACTGCGGCCGTGTCGGTCGAAAAGTACGGGTTGCCGGTGCCGGCGGCAAAGATGCACGTCCGCTTCTGCTCGAGGTGTCGCAGCGCGCGACGGCGGATGTAGGGCTCCGCGAGTTCTTCCATGCGGATAGCGGTCATGACGCGCGTGTCGACGCCGCGCTTCTCGAGCACGTCTTGCATCGCGAGCGCGTTGATGACCGTGCCGAGCATTCCCATGTAGTCGGCGCCCACGCGGTCCATTCCCATCGCCGAGAGCTGCGCGCCGCGCACGATGTTACCGCCGCCGATCACGAGCCCGACCTCGGCTCCGGCGTTGATCGCTTCCTCGATCTCCCCTGCGAAGAAGGCCAGCCGATCGAGGTCGAAGCCGAAGCCGCGCTCTCCGGCGAAGGCCTCGCCGGAGAGCTTGAGCAGGATACGCGGGTAGCGTAGCGCCACCGCGCGCCTACTCCGCGCCGAGCTGGAAGCGCGCGAAGCGCTTGACCGTGGCGCCCGCCTTCTTCACGAGATCGCCGACGACGACCTTCGGGTCGCGCACCCACACTTGGTGGACGAGCGCGACGTCCTTGTAGTACGCCTCGATCTTTCCCGTCACGATCTTGTCGATCATCGCCTCGGGCTTCCCTTCGGCCTTCACCTGCTCGACGAAGATCGCGCGCTCGCGCTCGATCACGTCGTTCGGAACGCTTTCCTTGTCGACACCGATCGGCGCCGCCGCGGCGATGTGTTCGGCGAGCGACCTGGCGAGCGCCACGAGCTCGTCACGCTTCGACGCCGCGTCCGGCGCGTCGACTTCGACGAGCACGCCGATCTTGCCGTTGAAGTGCGTGTACGAGCCGACGACGCCACTGCCGGCCGCGTCGTAGCGCACCGCCTTGCGGAGCGAGACGGCCTCACCGGTCTTCGCGGCGAGCGCTTTCACGTACTCGTCCGTCGTCGCCGAGCTGTCGAGCCCTGTCGATGCCAGGAACGACTCGGCGTCGGTCGTGGACGCGGTGTCGAGCGCGTGACGCGCCAGCGTCTTCGCGGCGCCCTGGAACTCGTCGTTCCGGGCCACGAAGTCCGTCTCGCAGTTCAACTCGATCATCGCGCCGGCGGAGTTGTCGTCCTTGAGCGCGATCGCGACGGCGCCTTCCGACGCCGCACGCCCGGCGCGCTTCTCGGCTTTCGCGATCCCCTTTTTCCGGAGCAGATCGATCGCGGCGTTCATGTCGCCACCGGTCTCATCGAGCGCTTTCTTGCAATCCATCATGCCGGCGCCGGTACGCTGGCGCAGCTCGGACACGTCTTTCGCAGTGATCGCCATCTGACTTTTCCTATGTTCGTGAGAACGCCGCCGGCGGTCAGGCCGGCGGCGTATCAAGCTAGCCGCACCGCAGAAGGAGAACTACCGGCTCACTCGGCCGGTGCGCTCTCGCCTCCACCCTGCCCTGCGTCGCTGGGCGCACCGGCGGCACCGGCAGCTCCGGCGTCACCCGCCTCGCCGCCCTCAGCGCCGGGCTTGTTGAGCCGCGCCGCGATCGCGTCCGGGCGCGCACGACGGCGACGCGGGCGCCGCTTGCGGTCGTCGCCGCCCTGACCGCCCTGGCCCTGGCCCTGACCACCCTGGCCCTGGCCGCCCTGCTCGCCGCCGCGGCCGCGGCCACCGCGGTCACCACCCGACGCCGGCTCGGCGCCACGGTCGGACGAGTACGTGTACGACTCGGAGTCGTCGGACTCCTGCCGCTGCGGCGCCGCGAGGCGCGCCTCGGCGATCGTGTCGGCGATGGCGTGCGTGATCAGCTCGACCGAGCGGATCGCGTCGTCGTTGCCGGCGATCGGGACGTTGATGAGGTCCGGGTCGGCGTTCGTGTCCACGATCGCGACCACCGGGATGCCCAGCTTGTTCGCCTCGTCGACCGCGATGCGCTCTTTCTTGGAGTCGACGACGAACAGCAGCCCCGGGAGGCGGCCCATGTTCTTGATGCCCGACAGGTTCTTCGCGAGCTTGTCGCGCTGCCGGCTCATCATGAGCTGCTCTTTCTTCGTGTAGTTCTCGAACTCGCCCGTCTCGGCGCCCGACTCGAGCTCCTTGAGCTTGCGGACCTGCTTCTTGACCGTCGAGAAGTTCGTGAGCAGCCCGCCGAGCCATCGCTCGGTGACGTAGTACGCGCCCGAGCGCTCGGCCTCGCCACGCACGATCGAGGCGAGCTGCCGCTTCGTGCAGACGAACAGCACGTTCTCGCCGCGCGAGACGACCTCGCGGATGAGCTTCTGCGCCAGCTCGAGCTGCCGAAGCGTCTTCTGGAGATCGATGATGTGAATGCCGTTCCGCTCGGCGAAGATGAAGCGGCGCATCTTCGGGTTCCACCGGCGGGTCTGGTGGCCGAAGTGCACGCCGGCGGCGAGCAGCTCTTCGAGTTTTGGCTGTGACATTGGGAGAACTCTTCGTGTGGTTGTGTCGTCCGCTGTCGTCGACGCTGGCGGGGCTCCAGACCGTGGGTCCGGCACCACCCCGCCCGCTCAGGCAGCGTGTGAGATGGCTGCGACTAGCGCTTCGAGAACTGGAAGCGCTTGCGAGCCTTCGGACGGCCCGGCTTCTTGCGCTCGACCGCACGCGCATCACGCGTGAGGAGGCCGAGCTCGCGGAGGCGACGGCGGTAGCCTTCGTCCTGTTTGACGAGCGCGCGGGCGATCGCGAGGCGGAGCGCGCCGGCCTGTCCGGTCGACCCGCCACCGTCGATGTTCGCCATCACGTCCCACTTGCCGAGGTTGTCCGTAGCACTGAACGGCAGCTGGATCGACGAGACGAGCGTCGGCCGCGGGAAATAGTCCCCGATCGTGCGCCCGTTGATCTCCCACTTGCCCGAGCCGGGCTTGAGGTAGACGCGGCAGACCGCCTCTTTGCGGCGGCCCACGGCGTGAAGCTGATCGGCCATGGGTTACTTCGCCTCCGGCTTGGAGAAGGTCAGTGCCGTCGGCGCCTGCGCGACGTGCGGGTGATCGCTGCCGCCGTAGACGCGGAGCTTGCGGCGAATGGAGTTGCGGGCGAGGCCGTTCTTCGGCAGCATCCCGAAGACCGCCTTCTCGATCACGCGCTCCGGATTCTTCTCGATCATGGACGCGAACGGGATCTGCCGGTCGTGGCCCATGTAGCCGGTGTGCTTGAAGTACGTCTTCTGCTCGGCCTTGCGTCCCGTCACGCGAACCTTGCTCGCATTGATGACGATGACGTGGTCGCCGGTGTCCATGTGGGGCGTGAACATCGGCTTGTGCTTTCCGCGGAGGATCTTCGCGACCTCCGAGGCGAGGCGCCCGAGGACCATCCCCTCGGCGTCGACGACGAACCATTTCGGCTCGATGTCGGCGGGCGTCGCGGTGTACGTGGCTCTCATCGTTTCCAGAGAAAAGACCTGCGCCTCACCGGTGCGTCATGCAACCCGGGTCTCGGCCGCCGCCGGAGCGGCGTTTTTTATGCGCAGTCTCGTAGGATAGACGAGGGCTAAGTCCTTGTCAACCAACGCAGAACAAGCCGTGAGGAGGGCCGCCTGCGTGCGCCGACCGGACGACTCGTCCCGCCGCGCGAGGTCCCGGCGGCGTGCCGAACCCGCCGCGCGCACCGAGGCGTGGTAGCCGCGGTGCGGGCCGGCGAGCGCTGCGCGCCGACGTTCGCGAAGCGGCGCGTCCTCCCGACAGCCCGACGCGACCGAGGGGCCGAGGGCGCGTCACGCGCCCTCGGCCCCTCGGTCTACCACGATCACGGATCGATGTTGAAGAACGATACTGTCGTCGTACGCCCACCCGCCGTCGCAACGTCCGCCGTCGCGTCGAGCCCGGCGCCCGCTTGGGGGAGAAACGTCGACTTCAGAGCGTCCGCCGGATCGGTCGTGATGCCGGTGACGATCCAGGTATTACCAGACGTCGTGCCGGTCACGTACTGGAACTTCTCGGCCACGCGGTACGTGCCTGCCGCGACCGGGATCGGGTCCGTGCACTGGTTGACGCCGAGGACGTACGTCCCGATGGGGTGCGCCACGTCCGCCGCGCTGGCGAGCACGAAGGTGAACTTCTCGTTGCCGAAGTAGGCCGGCACGTCGGAGATCGCCGCGTCGGGCCGCTTGCAGATCTTCAGGTACGCCTCGCCGGGCGTCGGCGGCACCGGCTGGTAGCAGACGACGTAGTGGCTGATGGTCGGCACGTTCCCGCCGCCGTTCAGCGGTGCCCGCAGGCCACTCGCCGTCGTCGTTCCGGCCGGGAACGTGTAGCGGTACGTGTCAGGCCCACCCTTCACGAACACCGTGAGCACCGACGTGCTCGGCGCTCCACCGATGGCGGCGAAGCTCAGATACTGCCGGTCGGCGCCGCTCACCGTGAACGCGTAGCCGCCGATCTGCTGGCTGTAGGGGCCGTCGACCTTCGTGCCGAGCGACATCGCGTTGACGGTGCCGCACACCGTAGCCGCCGAGCCCGACACGTTGCCCGAGATCAGCACCGGCGAGTACGGGGGCGGGGCGATCGTCGTCGCGCCCTTGGCGAAGGACGGGGCGACGGCGCCGCTCGGCGAGCGCGTCACCGCAGTCGGCTCCGAGCAGGCGGCGAACAACGTGAGGGCGAGCGTGACGGCAGCAGTACTGTTCGGATGGCGCATCCAGTGACTCCACGTGACGGGGGGACCATCGCGGTCGCTCGGCGGGCCCGGCGTCTCACCGCGACGAGGCGTGCAGGCGGGGATGCCGCACGCCGTTCTCAGCTGGACGATGTGCGACCAGCTGCCCCAACATCTCTCACTGAATCGCCAGCGCAATTGTGGCGTTCGTGCCACAGTCAGCCAGTCGCGCCCCCGGGGGTGGCCCGCGAACGAGCCCCGCCGCCGCCGCGGCCGGTGCCCCGGTTCGCCGGCGGACCCGCGTGCGCCGGCTCACTCCATCTCGACGAGTACCGCGCCCTTCTCGACGGCGGCGCCGGGCACGGCACGGATGGCGATCACGCGGCCGGCGCGCTGGGCGCGTAACTCGTTCTCCATCTTCATCGCCTCCATCACGACGAGCCCCTGCCCGGCGCTCACCGCGTCGCCGACGGCGACCTGCACTCGCACGATCAGCCCCGGCATGGGCGCGACCAGCGGCGCCGGGCCGGCGACGTCGGCGGCGGCGGCGGAGAGGTCGCGGATGGCGCGCGATCGCTCGTCGAGCGCCTCGGCATCGAAACGTCGTCCGTCGATGGAGAGCGTGTAGCGGCCCTTCACGTCGCCGCGCCTGGCGACGAGACGGTAGACCCGATCGCCGACGGTGAGCAGGCTCACCGGCGTTCCCGGCACGTCGACCAGTTGCGCGTCCAGCTGCTCGCCGTCGACCTCGATCGCGTGGGGAGCGATGTCGATCGTGCGGCGTTCCCCGTCCACTTCGACTATGTAGCGCATTCGATGGCTCCGGTCGGTCGCAGCTCGCAGACGGTCTCCACGTGCGCGGTCTGCGGGAACATGTCGTACGGCGTGACGCGCTCGACGCTCCAGGAGGGGAGTCGCCCGAGGTCGCGGGCGAGCGTCGCGGGGTTGCAGCTCACGTAGAACAGCGCCCGCGGCGCCTGTGGCGCCGACGCGGCCCCTTCGAGCAGCTCGGTGACGCGGGCGTGGAGCCCCGCGCGCGGCGGGTTCGCGATCACGACGTCGGCAGGCAGCGCTTCCGGAAGGCGCGCCTCGACGGTGCCCTGCAACGCGATCGATCCGCCCGGCAGCCGCTCGCGCGCGAACGCGACCGCCTCGGCGTCGACCTCGATCGTCGTCACGCGCCGGCCCGCCTCGGCGACGCGCAGCGCCACGTCGCCTGCGCCGGAGTAGGCGTCGATCACGTGCGCCGGCGCCTTCGCGAGCACGGCGGCGAGCAGGTCGCTCTGCAACCGCTCGGAGACCGCGCGGTTCACCTGCACGAACGACGCACCGGGAACCGCCCGCTCGCGGCGGTCGAACAGCAGCCGGCGCGCGCCGCGCTCCGGCACCCACCAGAGTGCGACGAGCGCCGGCACCGCGTCGAAGAGTGCGCGGGCGTCCGGCCAGCGCGATCCCCCTTCGACGGTCAGCGCGCCGCCGCCATCGAGCAGGCGCAGTGACGCGCGGAGCGCGGGCGACGTCGCGGGCAGATGGCGAGCCGCTGCACGCACCTCGCGCCACATGGCGACGACTCGCGCGTCCGTGATGGGGCAGTCGTCGAGGTCGAAGATCTTGCCGGGGGCGTCGTAGGCGTGCAGCCCGGCGATCCAGCGCGCGCCGCGCCGGCGCAGCGCGAGGGTGAGCTTCCGCCGGTAGCGCCACGGCTCGCCGGCCGCGCGCACGTCGTCGACCGACACGTGTCGTCTGCCGATGCGGCCGAGCGCGTCGCTCACGATGTGGCGCTTGGCCGCGCGCTGCGCGTCGAGCGCGAGGTGTTGCAGCTGGCACCCGCCGCACCGGTCCCGGACGTAGTGCGGGCACGGCGGCTCGACGCGCTGCGCCGACGGCGTCTCGACCGAGACGTCGTGCGCGCGTGCGAGTCGCCCCTCGACGCGCAGGGTGGCGCGCACGACGTCCCCGGGCGCCGTGCGCGGCGCGAACACGACGAGCGCTCCGCTCCTCCCGACGCCGTCGCCTCCGGCCGCGATGCCGTCGATCGTGAGCTCGGCGCGGTCGGGCGCGCGAAGGCCGTTCCCGCCGGCGGTCACGCCGGGCGCAGCCCCTCGCGCCAGCCGGCGCGGCGCCAGTCGTCCGCGTGCCTCGCCCGCGGCGCCTCGCTCTCGGCCGCCGATCCGTCAGGCGCGCCCCCCCGTCGCACGCGCCGGTCGCGGTCGGCGACGAGCGCGGCGGCGATCGCGGCGATGCGGCGCTCCTCGTCGCTCGGCGGCGCGCCGACGATCGCGTCGAGCCGCTGCTCGAGCCACTGGATGGAGATGTCGCCGCGCCGGAACTCGGCGTTCTCCATCACACGCAGGTGGAAGTCGCGCGACGTCTCGACCCCCTCGATCGTGAGCTCGCGCAGCGCGCGGTGCATCCGCTCGATCGCCTGCGCACGGTCGCGAGCGTAGACGATCAGCTTCGCGAGCATCGGGTCGTAGAAGAGTCCGATCTCGCTTCCGGTCTCGATGCCGCCGTCCCAGCGCACGCCCGGTCCGCTCGGCAGGTGCAGATACGACACACGCCCGGTCGACGGCAGGAAGCCGTTCGACGCGTCCTCGCTCGTGATCCGGCACTCGATCGCCCACCCGCGGGGTTCGACCTGGTCCTGCCGGATCGTGAGGTGCTCGCCAGCGGCGATCCGTAGCTGCCACTGCACCAGGTCGACGCCGGTCACCAGCTCGGTGACCGGGTGCTCGACCTGAATGCGGGTGTTCATCTCGAGGAAGTAGAAGCTGCCGTCGCGTGCCAGCAGGAACTCACACGTTCCCGCGTTCACGTATCCGGCCGCCCGCGCAGCCGAGACCGCCGCCGCGCCCATGCGTGCGCGGAGCGCGTCGTCGACTGCGACGCTCGGCGCCTCTTCGATCATCTTCTGGTGGCGGCGCTGCACCGAACACTCGCGCTCGCCCAGGTGGATCATGTGGCCGTGCGTGTCGCCGAGCACCTGGATCTCGACGTGGCGCGGGCCTTCGATGTACTTCTCCACGTAGACCGCGTCGTCCCCGAAGGCGTTCTTCGCCTCGCGCTGCGCGGCGCCTAACGCGGCCGCGACCTCGCTCGGCGCGCGGACGACGCGCATGCCTTTCCCGCCACCCCCGGCAGCCGCCTTCAGCAGCACGGGGTAGCCGAACGACTCGGCCACCGCGGCGGCCTCTTCGGCGCTGCCTAACGGCTCGGTCGTCCCCGGGACGACGGGCGTGCCGGCGCTGATCGCGAGCTGCCGCGCCGCCGTCTTGCTCCCCATCGCGTCGATCGCTTCTGCGGGGGGACCGACGAAGACGAGCCCGGCGTCGCGAACGGCGCGCGCGAACCAGGCGCGCTCGGACAGGAAGCCGTAGCCGGGATGGATCGCCTCCGCGCCGACGCGCCGCGCGACGTCGATCAGGAGCTCGCCGCGCAGGTAGCTCTCGGACGACGGCGGCGGGCCGATGCGCACGGCCTCGTCCGCCTCCCGCACGTGCGGCGCCTGCGCGTCCGCGTCGCTGTAGACCGCGACCGAGCGAACGCCCAACTCCTGGCATGCGCGCACCACCCGGAGCGCGATCTCGCCGCGGTTGGCGATGAGGACCTTGGTGAACATCGCGGCTCAGAGCGGCAGGTTGCCGTGCTTCTTGGGCGGGTTGCGGTCACGCTTCGAGCGCAGCATGTCGAGTGCGTCGATGAGCCGCGGCCGCGTCTCGCGCGGGTCGATGATGTCGTCCACGTACCCGCGCCCCGCCGCCACGTACGGGTTCGCGAACTTCGCCGAATACTCGGCGACCTTCTCGTCCGTCGCCACCGTCGGGTCGTCGGCCTGCGCGATCTCGCGCTTGTAGATGATCTCGACGGCGCCTTTCGGTCCCATCACCGCGATCTCGGCCGTCGGCCACGCGACGTTGAAGTCGCCGCGGATGTGCTTGGAGCTCATGACGTCGTACGCGCCGCCGTACGCCTTGCGCGTGATGACGGTGAGCTTGGGGACGGTCGCCTCGCAGTACGCGTACAGCAGCTTCGCGCCGTGCTTGATGATGCCACCGTGTTCCTGCGCGACGCCGGGCAGGAACCCCGGCACGTCCTCGAACGTCACGAGCGGGATGTTGAACGCGTCGCAGAAGCGGATGAAGCGCGCGGCCTTGAGCGACGCGTCGATGTCGAGCACGCCGGCGAGGACCGCCGGCTGGTTCGCCACGACGCCGACGCTGTACCCACCGAGGTGCGCGAAGCCACAGAGGATGTTGGGCGCGTAGGCGGGCTGCACCTCGTAGAAGTCGCCGTCGTCGACGACGCGCCGCAGCACGTCGTGCATGTCGTACGGCTTGTTCGGATTGTCGGGAACGACGTCGAGCAGCGCGTCGTCGCGCCGATCGCGAGGATCGCTCCCACTCCCCCTCGGCGGCTCGGCGAGATTGTTGGACGGGACGTAGCGAAACAGCTCGCGGACCGCGGTCAGCGACGCCACTTCGGAGTCGTGCACGAAGTGCGCGACTCCGCTCGTGCCCGCGTGCGTGTCGGCGCCGCCGAGGGCCTCCATCGTCACGTCCTCGTGCGTGACCGTCTTCACGACGTTCGGGCCGGTCACGAACATGTACGACGTGCCGCGCACCATGTACACGAAGTCGGTGATCGCCGGCGAGTACACGGCGCCGCCGGCGCACGGCCCGAGGATCGCGCTGATCTGCGGCACGACGCCCGACGCCAGCGTGTTGCGCAGGAAGATGTCGGCGTACCCGCCTAACGACACGACCCCTTCCTGGATCCGGGCGCCGCCAGAGTCGTTCAGCCCGACCACCGGCGCGCCGTTCCGCACCGCGTGGTCCATGACCTTCACGATCTTCTGCGCGTGCGCTTCGGAGAGCGAGCCGCCGAACACCGTGAAGTCCTGCGAGAAGACGTAGACGAGGCGCCCCTCGATGCGGCCGTAGCCGGTGACGACGCCGTCGCCGTAGACCGGCTCCTCGCCGTTCTCCGCCGAGCGCGCCGTGACGAATCTGTCGATCTCGACGAACGATCCTTCGTCGAGCAGGACGTCGAGCCGCTCGCGCGCCGACAGCTTCCCTTTCTTGTGCTGCGCCTCGAGCCGCGCGGCCCCTCCCCCGAGCTCGGACTGCGCCCGACGCTCCTCCAGTACGGCCAGCTTTTCACGCATCGTCATAGCCGCGGAAGGTAGCGGCGCGAACTACATTGGGCGATGGCTTCGGAGTGGAGCGACTGGCTCCAGGACTTCGCGAACGCGGGCGGCCTGTGCAGACGGGCGCCCTCGTGTTCAGCGCGTATCAGTTCTGGGCGGGGCGCAACGAACGGCGCGCGGCGGACGAGGCGGCGGCGGTGCAGGCCCGGAAGGACTCGAACTACCAGGCCTGGCAGGTCATCAACAGCGCGCAGGGGAAAGGGGGGAGCGGCGGCCGCCCGGATGCCCTTCGCGACCTCGCGCGCAACGGCATCTCGCTCGCCGGCGTGAACCTCGACGGCGCCTGGCTCGACGGCGTGGACCTCCGCAGCGCGCAACTCGAGATGGCGTCGTTCGAGGGCGCGAATCTGCACGGCGCCCAGCTCCAGGGCGCGACGCTCGTCGGCGTGAACTTCCGCGGCGCGAATCTCGTCACGGCGTCGCTCGCCGGCGCGTCGCTGCAGGGCGCGGACTTCACCGGCGCACGTCTCTCGGCCGCAGACCTCTCGGAGGCCGACCTGTTCAACGTGAAGGGGCTCCGCGACGCGACGCTGTCGTACACGAACATCGAAGGGATCCGGCGCGCGCCGGCCGGCTTCCGCGAGTGGGCGATCGCGCAGGGCGCCGTCAACCAGGCGAGCGAGGAGATCGCCGAAGGGGACGACAGCGCGTACTCGAACGTCTTCCGGCGGATCTGACCGAGACCGGCGAGATCGCTCACCGCGCTCGGGCACACAGCCCGGCACGACGACGAAGGCCCCGGTCGATTCGACCGGGGCCTTCGTGCCTAACGCACCGCGCTCGCTCAGCTGTCGGCGTCGATGTCCATCGATGACATCCCGATCATCGCGTCCATGCCGAGCTCCTCGTCGCTCGAGTGCACCGTCGACGGCGTCTCCGGGCGCGGCGGCTGCTCCTCGGGGATGTTCGTCACGGCGAGCACGATGCGGCGGTGGATCGGATCGACTTCGAGCACGCGGAGGTCGAGCAGCATCCCCTCGTAGGCGACGTCGGCCGGGTTCTGCACGATCTTGCCCGTGATGTTGAGCTGCGAGAGCGGCACGAAGCCCTCGATGTCGTTGCCGATGTCGACCACGACGCCCTTGTCCATCAGGCGCACGATCGGGCGATTCTGCATCTCGGTGCCGACCGGATAGGTCTCGCCGATGCGCAGCCACGGATCTTCCTCGGCCTGCTTGAGGCCGAGCGAGATGCGCTTGTTGTCGCTGTCGATGTTGAGGATCACGACGTCGACCGTGTCGCCCTTCTTCACGACCTCCGACGGATGCTGGACGCGCTTCGTCCAGCTCATGTCGGAGATGTGAATGAGGCCGTCGATGCCAGGCTCGATCTCGACGAACGCGCCGAAGCTCGTGAGGTTGCGGACCTTGCCGGTGATGCGCGTGCCGACCGGGTACTTGAGCGGCAGCACGGTCCAGGGGTCCGTCTCCGTCTGCTTCATGCCGAGGGAGATCTTCTCCTCCTCCGGGTCGACCTTGAGCACGACCGCCTCGATCGTCTCGCCGATGGAGACGAGCTTGGACGGGTGCCGCACGTTGCGCGTCCACGACATCTCGGAGATGTGGACGAGCCCCTCGATCCCCGGCTCCAGCTCGATGAACGCGCCGTAGTTCGTGATCGAGACGACCTTGCCCTGCACGCGCGTCCCGACCGGGTACTTCGCGACGACGTCCTTCCAGGGATAGGCCTGGAGCTGCTTGAGGCCGAGCGAGATGCGCTCGCGCTCCCAATCGATGTCGAGGACCTTGATCTCGAGCTCCTGACCGATCTGTACCATCTCGGTCGGGTGCGAGATGCGCCCCCACGACATGTCCGTGATGTGCAGCAGGCCGTCGACGCCGCCGAGGTCGATGAACGCGCCGAAGTCGGTGATGTTCTTGACGACGCCCTTCCGGATCTGATCCTTCTGGAGCTCCTTCATCAGCTTCTCGCGCTTGCCGGCGCGCTCCTGCTCGAGAATCACTCGGCGGGAGACGACGATGTTGCGGCGGCGCTTGTTGAGCTTGATGATCTTGAACTCGTACTTCTGGCCGAGCAGCTCGTCGATGTTCGGGACGCGGCGGAGAGCGATCTGCGAGCCCGGGAGGAACGCGTCGACGCCCATGAGGTCGACCACCACGCCGCCCTTGATCTTCTTGACGAGCGTGCCCTCGACCGGCTGGTCCGTCTCGTAGGCGACCCGGATGCGCTCCCACACGCGCATGAAGTCCGCCTTCTTCTTCGACAGAACGACCGACCCTTCCTGGTCCTCGAGGTGCTCGAGCAGGACCTCGACCTCGTCGCCGGGCTTGAGGTCGGGCATGTCCTTGAACTCCTCGAGCGGCACGGTCCCTTCGGACTTGAAGCCGATATCGAGGACGACCATGTTCTCGCGAATCTCGAGGACACGCGACTTGACGATCTCGCCTTCTTCGATCGAGGCGAGCGTCCCGTTGTACATGTCCATCATCGCCTCGAACTCGTCGGACGAATACTCGTCCTCTTCGTAGAGTTCGGGGCGGCGGTTCGCGAGCGGACGCAGAACGCTCTTCTGCTTGTCGCGCTTCTGGCGCTCGGTCAGGGCGACGGCAGTCGACGCGTCGGCCTCGAATGGGCTGGTCTCTAACTCGGCCATACTGGAGCTGTTCTCCGGAGCCGCGGATTTTTAGGCTCGCCGCGACGAGTCCTTGAGGGTGGATGCGCGCAGGCCGCGCGAGGGCACACTGCTCCCACGACGTTCGCGCGCGAACCAAGCAGACTAGCGGACACCCGGAGTGCCGTCAACCGGACGACGCTGCCGAAGTGATGCCGCCACCGCGAGTTACGTCTTCCGTAATTCGCGCGCCACCGGCTCGTTCGACTCCTATCCGTGCGGATGGCGCGCGCAGGCGCGAGCGAGCGCCACGATCCGGTCCACCTGCTCGGCCTGCGTCAGATACGTCGTGTCGATCAGGACGGCATCGCGCGCCTGCACGGTCTGCGTCGCGTCGAGCGCGTCGCGCTGCACGAGCTGGTCGGTCTCGTCGGCGATCTCGTCCTCGCGCGGCGCACGGCCGAGTCGCTGGATGAGGCGGCGGCGGGCCCGCTCCCAGGGATCGGCGACGAGGAAGACCTTGAGCGACGCAGCGGGAAAGACGACCGTGCCGATGTCGCGCCCGTCGACGACGACGTCGTGCGCGGCGCCGGCGTCTCGCACCCGCGCGTTCACCCACGCGCGCACGGCGGGCATCTGGGCGACGCGCGACACGTTGCGGGTGACGGCGGCGCCACGGATCGCATCGTCTGCCGCAGCGCCATCGACGAGCGGAGCGAAGCCGCCGTCGACCGGCACGATCGTGACGCGCGCGGCGAGCGCGACGACGTCGCGTTCGATCCATTCCTCCGGTGCACCGAGCTCCCGCGTCGCGAGCAGCGTGAGGGCGCGGTAGAGCGACCCCGAGTCGACGTGCCGGTAGCCGAGGCGCTCGGCGACCCAGCGGGCGGTCGACGATTTGCCGGAGGCCGCTGGGCCGTCGATGGCGACGACGATCGGCGCAGCGCGTCCGATCAGTCCAGACGTGGTCATGCGCGGGCGACCGCGGCGTCGAGGTCGCGCCAGAACGCCGGATACGACACGCCGACGCACGACGGATCATCGATGGCGATCTCGTTGCCCGGGGCCGCGCCCAACACGCCGAACGCCATCGCCAGCCGGTGATCGCCGTGCGTCTCGACGCGCCCTCGCAGGGCGCGCGTCGTTCCGCGCACGACGAAGCCGTCGGGAAGCTCGTCGGCGTCGGCGCCGATCGCGCGGAGGTTGGCGACGACGGCAGCGATCCGGTCGCTCTCCTTCACGCGCAGCTCGGCCGCGCCCTGCACACGCGTCTCGCCGTCGGCGCGGGCAGCGAGACAGGCCAGCAGGGGCAGCTCGTCGATCATCGCCGGCACGTCCGACGCGTCGATCGCGACGCCGCGCAGCGCGCGCGGCGCGGCCACGACGGTCCCGATCGCCTCGCCCCCCGCGGTGCGCTCGTCGTGGACCTCGAGACTCGCACCCATGCGAGCGAGCGCGAAGAAGAACCCGGTCCGCGACGGGTTCAGGCAGACGTCTGGAAGCGTGACCTCGCCATCGTCCGCGAGCGCTGCCAGCGCGCAGAAGAAGGCCGCGGACGACGGATCGCCGGGGACCGCGACGTCCTGCGCGGCGAGCGACGCGAGCGGCCACAGCATGACGGCGGTGTCGTGCACCCAGACCTCGGCCCCGCGTGCCGCGAGCATCCGCTCCGTGTGGTCACGCGACCGCGTGGGCTCCCGGACGAGCGCCTCGACGCCACCGCACGCCGCCGCGAGCAGGATCGCGCTCTTCACCTGCGCGCTGGCGTTCTCGTTCACCCACTCGAGCTTCTCGAGCGCCGCGCCGTGGACTGTCATCGGAAGCCGTTCGCCGGCCGACAGCTCGAACGACGCGCCCATCGAGGACAGCGGTCGGGCGATGCGTCCCATCGGCCGGCGACTCAAGCTCGCATCGCCCACGAAGCGCGCCGAGAACGACTGACCCGCGACGACGCCGGCGACCAGCCTCGCGGTCGTGCCGCTGTTGCCGCAATCCAGATCGTCGGTCGGCGCGGTGAGGCCGCGCAGTCCGACGCCTTCGATCGTGAGGTCGTCGCTCAACGCCGGAATCGCGACGCCCATCGCACGGAGGACCCCAGCGGTGGAGCGCACATCCGCCGAGTCGAGAATCCGCGTGACGCGCGACGGGCCGTCGCCCAACGCGGCGAAGATGAGCGCGCGGTGGCTGATCGACTTGTCGCCGGGAACGCGGATCGTGCCGTCGACCCTCACCGCAGCCACGCCTCGAGCGCCGTGGAGAGATCGGTCTTCTCGTCGCGGTACTTCACGATCATCGGCGCCTGCAAGGACAGCCCCTGCTGCTCGCCCCAACCGCCTGTGACGCGGCGCGCGCCGGGGACCACGACGGCGCCCGCCGGGATCTCGAGGGGCGCGGCCGCGGTCGCGCGATACACGCGTTCGTGTACGAGATCGAACACCGGCGTGCCGCGCGTCAACACGACCCCCGCCGCGAGCACGGCCCTCTGGCGGACCACCGTCCCCTCGTAGACGCCGCAGTTCCCCCCGACGATCACGTCATCCTCGATCACGACCGGGGACGCGTTCACCGGCTCGAGGACGCCACCGATCTGCGCGGCGGCGCTGAGGTGCACGCGCTCGCCGACCTGCGCGCACGACCCGACGAGCGCGTGCGAGTCGACCATCGTGCCGCGGCCGATCCACGCGCCGACGTTGACGAACATGGGTGGCATGCACACGACGCTCGGCGCGACGTAGGCGCCCCGGCGAATCGTCGAGCCGCCGGGAACGACGCGCACGCCGCTCTCGATCGCGAGCGCGCGCGGCGGGACCGTATCCTTGTCGAAGAACGTGAACACGCGCCCGGCATCGCTCGGCGCCGGCGACATGTCGACGATCCGTCCGAAGCGGAACGCGAGCAGGATCCCGCGCTTCACCCACGCCTCCGCCTCCCACCTGCCGTGCTCGAGACGTGCGGCCCGCACACTTCCGTCTTCAAGCGCCGAGAGCAGCGCGTCGATCGCCGGCGCAGCATCGTCGCTCCACGATCCGTCGGCCGCAGGCTGCGCCGCGTCGAGCCGAGCCTCGAGTGCCGCCGCGTCGAACGCCATCGCGTCGATCGTCATGCCGCGTCCGCCGGACGCGCGTCGTCGAACGCGCCTGCCGCCTCGAGCGCCTCGCGCACCGCGCTCCGGAGCTCCTCGCGCAGTGGCACGAGCGGCAACCGCACGACGTCCTCCATGAAACCGAGCATCGAGAGCGCAGCCTTGAGGGGGATCGGATTCGACTCGATGAACGCCGCGTGCGTCCACGCGGCGAGACGCCGATCGAGCTCGCGCGCGCCGACGAAGTCGCCGGCGAACGCACGCTCGCAGAGGCGTGCGACGAGCGCCGGCGTGGCGTTCGACGTGACCGAGATGACGCCGTCGCCGCCGGCCGCGAGCATCGCGAAGGTCAGCGCGTCCTCGCCGGAGAGCACCGCGAAGTCGTCGGGCCGATGGCGGAGGATGTCCTGCACCTGCACGAGGTTACCCGACGCTTCCTTCACCGCCACGATGTTCGGCACTTCGGCGAGCCGCAGCGTCGTCGCCGCATCCATGTTGCTCGCGGTGCGGCCCGGCACGTTGTAGAGCACGATCGGCAGCCCGACCGCATCCGCGATCGCGCGGAAGTGCGCCTCGATGCCGCGCTGCGGCGGCTTGCTGTACGCGGGCGACACGTGAAGCAGGTGCGTCGCACCGGCGGCCTGCATCTCCTTCGAGAGTGCGATCGCTTTCCGCGTGTCATTCGAGCCGGCGCCCGCGATCACCGGCACGCGCCCGGCCACTTCGTCGACCGTGATCTCGACGACGCGTCGGTGCTCCGCGGGCGACAGCGTGGCCGCCTCGCCGGTCGAGCCGCACGGCACGACGAAGTGCGTGCCCTGCGCGACCTGCCAGCCCACGAATCGCCGCAGCGCAGCCTCGTCGAGCGCGCCGTCGCCAGTGAACGGTGTGGCGATCGCGGAGCCGGCTCCGCGCAATGTCGGTATCGTCATGCCGTCTCCTCGTCAGTCGGCCCGTCGCGCCGACCGGGCGCCGCGAGCACGTCGTCCATCGTGTACACACCAGGATCGTCGACCGCGGCGAGCCACCGCGCCGCCGTGAGCGCCCCCTCGGCGAACACGCGCCGGTCGCGCGCCTCGTGCACGATGCGGATCTGCTCGAACGCGCCGTCGAAGACCAGCTCGTGCGTGCCCGGCACCGCGCCGACGCGAATGCTCGTGATCGGAATGGTCGTGCCTAACGTCTCGCTCGCCGCGCCCGCGAGCGCGATGGCCGTACCGGATGGCGCGTCTCGCTTCGCGGCGTGGTGCGTCTCGACGAGGTGCGGGGCCATGCCGACCTCGTGGAGCGCCCTCCCCGCCTCTGCGACGATGCGCCGCATCGCGTTCACGCCGGGCGAGAAGTTCGCCGCCCAGAGCAATCGGCCGCCCGCCGCGTGCGCGGCGCGCGTCACGTCGCCCAACGCCTCCCACCAGCCCGTCGTGCCGACGACGAGCGGCGCGTTCGCGGCGAGGCACGCATGGATGTTCGCGACGGCGGCGGCCGGCTCGCTGAAGTCGATCGCGACGTCGCACTCGCCGAGCGTGTCGCGCGTGATCACGTCGCCGCGGCCGAGGCGCGCCACGACCGTCGCACCGCGCTCGTCGGCGAGGGCGTCGACCGCGCGCCCCATCTTGCCCACCCCGATGAGCGCCACGCGCGTCGGCACCGCCATCATCCGGGCGCTGCGCCCTCGCCGAAGAAGACGCGGTGCAGCCGCGCCATCGCGTCGCCGACCTGGTCACCGTCGACGACGAGCGTGAGGTTGATGCCGGTCGCACTGAGCGACGCCATGTGCACCCGGAGCGGGCCCAACGCCGAGAACGCTCGCGCGAGCGCCGTCCCGTTGTCGCTCAGGGCGGAGCCGACGATGGCGATGATGCCGCGCCCCCGCTCGACCGAGACGTCGCCCAACGGCGTGAGGTCGCCGAGCAGTGCCTCCAGGTTCGACGGGTCGTCGATGGTGACCGAGATCGAGACTTCGGACGTCGCGATGACGTCGACCGACGTGCGGTGCCGCTCGAACGTCTCGAACACCGTGCGCATGAACCCCGATGCGAGCAGCATGCGCGCCGACCGGAGCTTCACGACCGTGGTGCTCCCCTTCGCCGCGATCGCGCTCACCGCGCGACGCGGCGCGTCAGACGTGATGAGCGTGCCCGTCCCTTCGGGCCGGCGCGAGTTGTAGATGTAGACGGGGATTCCGCGCCGCACCGCCGGCGCGATCGTACTCGGGTGCAGCACCTTCGCGCCGAACGATGCGAGCTCCGACGCTTCGTCGAACCGAATGCGCTCGATCAGCTGCGCCTCGGGAACGACGCGCGGGTCGGCCGTCAGCATCCCGTCGACGTCGGTCCAGATCTCGATCGCGTCCGACTGCATAGCGGCGCCGATGAGCGACGCGCTGTAGTCCGAGCCCCCGCGGCCTAACGTCGTCGTGATCCCGTCGGCGGTCGAGCCGATGAACCCGCCCAGCACCGGGACCCGTCCCTCGCGGAGCAGCGGCTGGAGATGCGCGCGCGTCTCCTCCGCGATGCGCTCGGTCTGCGGCTCCGCCTTGCAGTAGTGATCGTCGGTGATCATCACGCGGCGCGCGTCGACGTGCTCCGCCGGGATCCCCCGCGCGCGGAACGCGGCGGTGACGAGGAGCGACGAGAGCAGCTCGCCGTACGCCGCGATCGTGTCGAGGCTGCGCGGGGTCAGATAGCCGAGCACCGAGATCGCCTCGGCGAGCCGCGCGAGCTCGTCGAACATGGCGCTCAGGTCGCCGCTCAGCTCCGTCGCCGCGGCCGCGTCCGGAACCAGCGCGGTCACGGCCGAGAGGTGCCGCTCGCGCAACGCCTCGACCGCCCGCGCGGCGCCGATCAGCTGTCCGCGCGACGCCTGCTCGGCGAGAGCGAGGAGGACGTTCGTCGCCCCTCCCATCGCGGAGACGACGACCACCGGGCGGCCCGGCATGCGGCCGCGTACGATCGATGCGGCGCGCTCGATGGCCTCAGCGTCGCCGACCGACGTGCCGCCGAACTTGAGAACGATCACGGTGCGTTCAGCCGACCACGGCGGCAGCCGCCGCGCTCGTGACGGCAGCGGCGCGAGACGGCGCCGGCGCGCCTAACGCCACTTCGGCGTTCAGGATCGAGCCGCCTGCCGCGCCGCGAATCGTGTTGTGTCCACTCGCGACGAGCCGCAGATCGAGGAGGTTGTCCTCGCGGACGCGACCGACCGTGACGCTCATGCCGTTTCCCGCCATCACGTCGCGCCGCGGCTGCGGGCGGTCGGGAGCGTCGCTGACGACGAGCGGACGATCTGGAGCGCTCGGCAGGCCGCGGACGGCGGCGTCCCCTCGCCACGCGCGGAGCACGTCGAGCGCCTCGGCGACGGACGGGCGGCGCACGAAGCCCAACGACATGCACGCGGTGTGACCGTGCTCGACGGGTACGCGATTCGTGTGCGCCGTGACGACGAACTCCGCGTGCCGATGACCGGTGGACGAGACCTCGCCGAGGATCTTCTGGAGCTCGGTCTCGACCTTCGGTTCTTCGTCTCCGATGTACGGAATGACGTTGCCGAGGATGTCGAGCGACGCGACTCCGGGATAGCCGGCGCCGGACACGGCCTGCATCGTCGCGATGAAGACTTTCGCGAGGCCGAACGCCTCGTGCAGCGGCGCGAGCGCGAGCGACGCGACGGTCACCGAGCAGTTGGCGTTGGTGACGATCGCGCCGCGCCATCCGCGCGCCGCACGCTGCGCCTCGATCACGGCGAGGTGCGCGCTGTTGATCTCGGGAACGACCAGCGGCACATCAGACGCCATGCGGAAATTCTTCGCGTTGCTGAACACGAGCCGTCCCGCCGCGGCGAACGCCGGCTCGATCGCGCCCGCGGCCGCGGAGTCGAGCGCGGAGAAGACGATCGGCGCCGTGACGACCGAGGGATCGCAGCCGAGCACGTGGCGATCTCGCACCGCCGCCGGCATCGCGCCTTCGAGCCAGCGCGTCACGTCCGCGTAGCGTCGTCCTGCCGAGCGCTCCGACGCGGCCAGCTCGACGATCTCGAACCACGGGTGGCCGTCGAGCAGTCGCGCGAACGTCTGCCCGACCGCGCCGGTCGCGCCGAGGATCGCCACCGGCCACCGACCGCTCGACGTGAGGGGCGGTGTGACGACCGGGGCGAGTGAGGCGAGCGGCGTGAGAGAGCCAGGCATGAGCAGCGAAGCGTGAAGCGCGACCGCGGGCGTGGGCGAGCGTGAGTCGAGCGGACGGCCGCCGTGAGGCCGACGTCAGGCGAGCAGCGTTCGCGCGATGCGCTCGTACGCGTCGACACTCGCCCGCAGTTCGTCGACGGCGACGAACTCGTCCGGGGTGTGTGCGACGTGGATCGAGCCGGGTCCGAACAGCAGCGGGGTGCCCCATCGGCCGAGCAGCGGAATGTCCGACGTGTACGCGACCGGCGCGACCTCGAAGCCGTCGATCGTGTGAAAGCGCTGCGCGGGGATCGTCGAACCCCACTCCAACTCGGCGCGTCCACGCGCCCACGCGGTGAGCCGTTCCTTCACCGACTCCACCGGTCCCACGAGGCGGAACATGAGCTCCGCTTCGGCGTGCGCGGGAACGATGTTCGCCTCGGTGCCGCCGCGGATCACACCGACGTTGTACGTCGTCGCGCCGAGCACAGGGTCGGATGGAAGGTCGAGCGTGCGGAGCGTCGGCAACAGGTCCAGCAGGGGCTCGATCGCGGAGCGGCCGAGGTGCGCGTACGCCGAATGCGCCTCGCGGCCGGTCACGCGGATCGTGACCCGGAGCGACCCCTTCGCCCCGCTCGCGAGCTTACTCTCGGTCGGCTCGCCATTCACGAGAAAGCGGCTCGTCGGGGCGAGGTTGTTCGCTGCGCGCGCGCCGTCGGAACCCTTCTCCTCGCCGACGACGAGCAACAGGTCGACGCGCTCTTCGCCGCTCGTGACGAGTCGGTCGGCCGCGGCGAGCATCGCCGCCGCGATCCCCTTGGCGTCGCAGGCGCCTCGGCCGTAGAGGCGCGTGCCCTCGAGGCGGGGCCCGTAGTAGGGAGGAACGGTGTCGAGGTGCGTCGAGAACGTGACGCCGCCCCCCGCCCGCGTCGCCCACACGTTGCCGCGGCCCGCGGAGACTTCCTGCACCGTGACGCTCCAGCCGCGGCGCAGCAGCCACTTCGCGACGAAGTCGACGGCCTGCCCTTCCGCGCCGGTCGGCGATTGGATCGCGAGCAATTCCGCGGCGAGCGCGACGACGTCGGTCATGCGCGGAAAGTATGCGGCGCCACGCCCTGGTGCCACGCGTGGCCGCCAGCGCCCGCGTCGATTGCTCGCGCGAGCGCCGGCCGTCGCGTGCCGTCAGATCGCGGGCTGGGGGTCCGCCGTCGTGCGGACGGTGCCGTCGCCCCGCACGTGCTCGACGAACATCTGCTGCACGAGCCGGTTCGCGTCGCGCGCGTACTCGTCGTGGTGCCGCTCACCCGTCTCGCCGAGCTGCGCGAGCCGCTCATCGCCGAGGACGCGCCCGGCCTCACGGAACGTCTTGAAGGTGTCCTCCGACTGCCGAGACGTCACGATGTCACCGACGAGGCGCAGGAAGTCGCTCTCGCGCGCCGCGTCCGCGAGGTCGCGTGCGATGCCGAGGGCCGTGCCGAGCGCCTTCTTGCCGGCGCCGAGCTCCGCGCCGATCGACTGCTGATAGTCCTCGAGCATCCGCTGATGGTCCCGGACCGCTGGGATGTACCGCGTGCAGAGGTCGCGAAAGCGCGCGTCTTCCGCCTGCCCCTCGTGATCCTCGAGGTTCTTGAGAAACGTGCGATGCTGCATCACCGCGTTGTTGATCTGACTGCGCAGGAAGTCTTGTCCGCGATCCATAAGCACCTCAACGGTGTGAAGCGTCAGTGTGTGGGTGTGGGTACGAATACAGGGCACGACACGGGCCACCGGTGGCGAACGCGGTCGGATGAACCGCCGGGTCGGCCGGGGGTAGCAGCCGGTCCGACGACGCCGGACCGTATCAGCGAATATGGCTCTAAGTCGTTTCGGCGCATGAATTTACCGGTTCGAGCGCGGTCCTGTGCCGGTGTTGACAGAGGCGTGGGCTTCGGGTAATTTTCGGTCGGCAGCGGACGGAACGAGCACCCTCAGCGCGTAAGCGGGAGGCCGCGTGGCGAAGGCGGCGAAGGCGGCGAAGGCGGCGAAGGCGGCGAAGGCGGCGAAGGCGGCGAGGCGGCGAGGACGACGAAGACGACGACACGTGCGGCGACCACGCCGCGCGCCGGGAAGTCGGTCGCGAAGGTGACCAAGAAGGCTCCTTCGCGTGCCGCTCAGACGAGCGCCGCGGTGGCTGCGAAGCGACCGTCGCGGAAGCAGGTGAAGGCCGCAGTGTCGGCCCCGATCGCCAGGCCGAAGGCGGCCGCTCGGCCGAGGAAGGGTGTGACGGCTCGGCCGGTCAGGAGCGTCGCGGCGCGCGCGACTCGGCGTGGCGCGCGCCAGAAGACGGTCGCTCCGCAGCTCGTTCGCGTCGTCAAGGTTCGCGAGCTCGACCCGATCGCGAAGTGCGGCCCGGCGACCTCGGTCGAGCAGCTCTTCCGCGTCGACGAGCTGACCGGGCGCGAGTCGACCGTGCACCTCGTGTTCTTCGACCGGCACGGCTGGTACTGCGTCCACGGCCCCCGCTGCGCGGCCGTCTCGGACGTGCACTCTCACACCCGCTCCGCGCAGCGGGCTCGTTCGGGTCGCGCACCGGCTGGCGCTCGGTGACGCACGCACGACCGGCAGGCGCCGTGATTCACACTGGACGACAACGGATGGACGAGAGATGATCGCTCGACACGACAACCACACTGACAGCAAGGTCAACCTCTGGGCCGCGCTCGCTGCCCCACTCGCCGCCGGCTCGACGGCGTGGCGTCAGGACGGGCGTGCGACGGCGCGCGACGGCCGGTGGTACGCGCGCTTCGTCGCGTACGTGGACGCGAACACCGTCCGCGAGCGGCTGGACGCGATCGTCCCCGGCGAATGGGATCTCACGCTCGAGCTGCTCCCGGCGATCCCCGGGATCGACGACGACGGCCAGAGCTGCTCGTTCAAGGCGCGACTCCAGATCCTCGGCGTGATCCGGGAAGACGTGGGAACGGGGCGTGACTACAAGCAGGCCGCGACCGACGCGTTCAAGCGCGCCGCAGTGCGGTTCGGCATCGCGCACGAGCTGTATCAGCTCGATCAGAACTGGGTACAGGTCGACGGCGACGGCCGCTACGCGAAGCCGCTCGAGGACCCGCAGGCGGCGTACGACCGCCGCGCAGCGCGCCGCGACGACGACGTGCGCTACATCGCGACGCAGATCGCACCGGTCGACCCGTTCGATCCGGAGCCGACGGTCCCGGCGTCTGCGCGCACGGCGGACGCCGAGCCGGTGTCGAACGCGGACGCGGTGAGATGCCCGAAGTGCGGCGGACGGGTGTGGGACAACCGGCTCAGCAAGCGCAATCCGAAAGCGCCAGACTTCAAGTGCCGCGACCGGAACTGCGACGGTGTCATCTGGCCACCGCGCGACGGCAAGACGCGGACGCCTTCACCCGCGGCCGGCGGGGCCGACGATGAGCCGGAAGCGATGGCGTTCGACAGCTCTCCGCTCGGCGCATCGATCGACGAAGAGATCCCGTTCTGATCGAGTGAGCGGAACACGAGATGCCCCGCCAGCGCTGGCGGGGCGTCTCGTGTTCATGCCCGGGGCGGGACTCGAACCCGCAATCCTCGCGGAAAGGGATTTTAAGTCCCTCGCGTATACCGGTTTCGCCACCCGGGCCGGAACGCAGCGAGGCCAGCGTTCACACACGCCGGCCTCGCCAGTCGTCATGTCCAGAGCGGGAAACGGGACTCGAACCCGCGACCCCAACCTTGGCAAGGTTGTGCTCTACCAACTGAGCTATTCCCGCACGACGTGCAGGCATTGTAGCGACGCCGCGACGTCGCATCAACCGCGTTACGGTTCGACGCCGAGCACGTGCACCGCGTACCACGCGGTGTACGCGAGAAGGCCCGAGAGCGACGCGTCGCCTCCGTTGCCGATCGCCTTGCCGTCGGCGCTCACGAACTCGGCCGCGATGCCGTTGTCGAGGGGCGCCCGGCGCAGCCACTGCAGGACCTGCGGCGCGTCGGGGCCGAGTAACCGCGCGCACTGCTGCGCGAGCATCGACGGCGGTGCGGCGGCCAGGGCACGGGCCGTACGCCGATACGTCGAGTCCGACCGCTGCACGACCTCGTACAACGGCAGCCAGAGCGCGGACGCGACCGGATCGTCATCGAACGCGGTCGCGCCCTTCAGGTCGATCGCCGCGGCGAGCGCCGGCTTGCCGTCCCGTTCGGTGGCGAAGTGGCGCAGCAACGCGGCCCGGACGGCCTCCGGCTCCTGCACCTCGTTCGCCGTCTCCTCGTCGAGGGTGCGACGAAAGACTTGCAGCGCCTGCGATACCACCGCGTTCCCGTGCAACGTGTACGGCTGCGCGCTCGTCGTGCCCGACACCGTGACCTCGGTGCTGTACAGCGGGACGTTCTCGTCCCGGCGTGCGGCGATGTCGTCGCTCGACAGATAGAGCGTGTCGGCGACCGCGGGCTCGTCGACGATCGCGTCGTCTCCCGTCTCGCGGATGTAGCGGTCGGTCGCGAGCGCGTACGCCGCGGCACCTTCGAGGGAGAACCCCGGCTCGAAGAGCGTGCCGTCGACGTAGTGCACCCCCTGCCCCGGGGCGTAGCCGTGCAGCTCGCACGTTCGCAGCAGCAGCTCGCGCGCGAGCCCGGGGTCACCGAGCTGCATCGCGGGCAGCGCCCACATGAGCGCCTCCCAGTCGCGCACCGTGATGCCGCGCGCGTGCCAGGGCACGCGTGTCCGGACCGGATAGAAGTGCGCGTCGTCGAGTGCGCGCGCGCAGGCGTAGAAATAGGCGAACACGAGGTTGCGGTTCACGAGGCGGTCGATCGTCTCGTTCCCGGTGACCTGCTCCAGCGACCGGAGCGCGTCGCGCGTCACGCTCAGCAGGTCGCGCCAGCCGCGGCGCCGCATCGCGGCGACCGTCGCCTCTGCGCCATCGCGCTCCGGTCCGGCGGCGAGGTAGAACGCGACCTGCCGCGTCGTGCCGCGCTCGACCGTGACCCGACGACGCACGCTGAAGGTCGGTGCAGTGCCGTCGCGCACGTCGATCGCCGCGTCACCGTCGCTCCCCAGGGCGAACGACACCGTGCCGGGGAGCGCGGTGCCTTCGAGTACCACGACGCCATCGCTGCTGGCCGCGACCCGGTGCGGATCGGCGAATGCACGAGCCGACCGCACCCGCATCTGCCGATGGCCGAGCGTGCCTTCGAGGGCGACGTCGATCTCGGCGGTTTCGGCGCCGCGATTCTCGATCGAGATCGTGTAGACGGCACCCGACAGGTCGGTGTCGCGTCCGTGCGGAGCGTAGATCGAGCCCCGAACGATGAGCGCGCCGCTCGTGCAGGTGAACGTCGGGAGCCAGTGCACGGCGCGCTCCCACGCGATTCCCTCGGTCGAGAGGTCGCGCAGCACACCGTTCACCCGGAGCGTCGGCTTCAGCAGCGGTACGCCTTCCCCGGCGACGAAATTCTCACTGCCGGCGAACTCGATCGCCGCGCGCGCCCCACGGTGCAGCACTCCGACCGCCCAGATCGACGCGTCGGCGGGGTGGATGCACGGCAGCGCGAGCCAGTGGTTGCCAGTGAGCTGCCAGGGGATCGGAGCGAGCGGAGCGGTCTTCACGAGGGCGAGCGGGCTATGAGGCGAAGCACGTGGTGCCGGAGCGCGCATGGCACGCGCCGTTCGGTTGACGCGCTCACGGCACGCCGCTAATCTAGCGGGCTCTCGGTCAGACCGGCCGAAAGTCTCGCAGCGTGTTGCGCGACAAGGACTTAGCACATCTGAAGAGGCTGTGGAGATGGCGCCACCGCGCGCGGGTTCGGCGCTTTCGTTCGCGGTGCTGGCGGCCAGCTCCCTCGTCCTCCGGTCGCGCGCCGCCGACGCGCAGCCCGGGCGAGGCGCGTTCGAGGATGCGTCACTCCCGCAGCGGGGAGAGGTGCGGCTCCGCGTTCCGGTCCGATTCGACGGCACGCACGACCAGTTCGGACGCGGCGACGCGTCGGGCGACAACGGGCGCGTGCCGCTGGGGTCCCGCCTCTCGGCAGATTCGCTCGGCGCGTCGCGCATCCCGGCGCTCGTGCCGACGGTATCGCTCCTCCGTGACAGCGTGGGCGTCGGCGGACTCGCGCTGTCGTTGGGCACCGTCGAGACCCGCGTGCGGACGTTGTATCTGACGCTCCCGCTCCAGTTCGAGCTCGGCGTCACGCGCCGTCTCTCGCTCGGCGCCATCGTGCCGCTCGTGCGGTCGCGCGCTGCGGTCGACGTCGTGACGAACCGCGGTGGGGCGACCGGCAACCTCGGATTCAACCCCGCGAACGCGACGGCGTCGGGCTCGGCGAGCGCGGCGGCGACGACGCGCAACGCGCTCGTACAGGCGCAGCTCGGCGGCGCCGTCGACACCCTCGCGGCGCGCCTCGCCCGCTGCCCCGCGACGGCGACGTCCGGCACGCCCGGCGACTGTCTGCCGATCATCGCCGATCGCGGCGCGGCACAGCAGCTCGTGACGCGCACACGAACCGTCGCGCGCGGCGTCTCTCAGCTCTACGGCGGCACGACGGCGAGCGGCGGCACGCTGTTCGTCCCCGTGGTCGGATCGGATGCGCAGCTCGCGGTACAGCAGCGCCTACAGACGCTCGCAGGGCAGTTCGTCGCCTTCGGCGTCGCCGGGACGACGTTCGCGGCGCCGGCCGGTGCGACCTCGCGACTCGCCACACCGGGCCTGCAGCGCGTCCTCACGGAGGAGGCGTTCGGGATTCTCGCCGACACGGTGCGCACGCTCGAACGCGCAGCGATCGGCGACGTCGAGTTCGGCGCGAGCTTCATGTGGTTCGACTCCTTCGTCGACGACGGGGCCGTCCGTGCGCGCGGCACCCGTGTCCGCAGCACGGTCGGAGCATCGTATCGCGCGGCCACCGGGTCGATCTCCTTCCCCGCCACCGTGTTCGACATCCCCAGCGGTACCGGATCGGCGGCGATGCTGCTGCGCTCGGCGACCGACGTCTCGATGGGCCGCCGCGTGTGGGCGTCGCTCGTCGCGCGCGCCGAGGTACCGCTCGCGCGCGACGTGCTCGTGCGCGTGCCACTGGTCGCCGGCGAGGCGTTCTCGAGCCTCGACCGCGAGGCCGTCGTCGCCCGGACGCTCGGCCGCCAGCTGTCGCTGGAGGCGACCCCGCGGTGGACCCCGAACGACGCGTTCGGCGCCTCGGCGCACTATGCCGTGCGCATCAAGCAGCGCGATCGGTACGAGATCCCGTCGGCCGCGGACGCTCCCGTCGCCAGCGCGGATCTGCTGTCCGCTGGCAGCGGCAGCACGGCGCACGTGGCCGGGTTCGGTCTGAGCTACTCGACGCTTCCCGCGTACACGGCGGGCCGCTCAGCACTCCCGATGGACGTGAGCTACGTCCACACCTCGACGTTCGCCGCGAGCGGCGGGATCACACCTGCGACGCGCCGGGACGAGTTCGCCGTCCGGCTGTATTTCCACCTGCTCGGCGGTGGAACGCGACGCAGCGTGCGACCGTCGTCAGCGTCGCCGCGCTGACGAGCGACGGGCGCTCGCCGGCGCGGTCGACGGGGCGCGCTCGCCGACCGATGCGCTGTCGAGCAGCTCGCGCGCGTGCGCGCGGCTCACTTCGCTCTCCGGATCGCCGCCCAACATCCGCGCGACTTCGAGCACGCGCTCGTCGCCGTCGAGCACGCGAACGTCGGCGGTGGTCACCCCGCTCTTCGCGCCTTTCGCGACGAGGATGTGGTGGTGTGCACGAGCGGCGAGCTGCGGGAGGTGAGAGATCGCGAACACCTGATGGTGCTGCGCGACACGCCGCATCGTCTCGCCCACCATGAGTCCGACGCGCCCGCCGATCCCCGCGTCGACCTCGTCGAAGACGAGCGTCGGGACGTTGTCGAGCCGCGCGAGAATCGTCTTCAGCGCGAGCATCACGCGCGACAGCTCGCCGCCGGACGCCGCGCGCGACAACGGACGCGCGTCGTGCCCCGCGTTGAGCGCGACGCGGAACTCGACGTCCTCCGCGCCGTGCACGTTCGGCTCGGCGCGCGCGAGCAGCGTCGCCGCGAAGCGCCCTTCCGCCATGCCGAGGTCCGGCAGCACGGCCTCGACCGCCGTCGCGAGACGATCGGCGGCAACGCGGCGCAGCTCGGTGAGATGCACGGCGCTCGCGACCAGCTCGTCGCGCAGCGACGCCTCGCGCTGCTCCAGCGTGCGGAGATCGAGCCCGGCGGAGTCGACGAGATCGAGCTCGGCGCGCGAGCGTCGCCCCGTCTCCACGACGTCGGCGAGCGAGGGCCCGTACTTCTTGCACAGACGGAACAGCACGTCGCGCCGCCGCTGCACTTCCGTGAGGCGCTCCGGGTCGAGGTCGACGCCGCGTTCGTAGTCCTCGAGCGCACGCGAGAGCTCCTCGAGCGCGTAGAACGCGCTGTCGTAGAGCTCCTGCAAGCGGGCGAGCGACGGGTCGATGCGCTCGAGGCTTCCGATCGTTCTGTGCAGGTGGCCGAGTCGCTGCAGGACCGCGTCCTCGTCGCCGTCGAGCAGCGCACTCCCGCCGCTGGCGAGCGACCGCAGCTCCTCGGCGTGCTCGAGCCGGCGCGCCTCGTCTTCCAGGCGCTCGTCCTCGCCGACGACCGGCCGCGCATCCTCGATCTCTCTCACGACGTGACGGAGATAGTCCTCGCGTCGCTGCGCCTCGACACGCCGCTCGTGCAGCGCCCGGATCTCGTCGCGAACTGCGCCTAACGATTCCGCGGCGACTCTCACCGCCTCTGCCTGCGCCGTCGCGCTGCCGAACAGGTCGAGGATGCGGCGCTGGGATTCTCCGTCGAGCAGCGTCTGCGCCTCGTGCTGGCCGTGCAGATCCACGAGCCGCCGGCCGATCTCGGCCAGCACACCCGCCGTCACCGTGGTCCCGTTGATCCAGGCGCGCGTCCGGCCGCCGGCGCTGATCTCGCGCTTCAACACGATCGCCGGCTCGTCGGCGTCGATCCCCCGCTCGTCGAGCGCCCGCGCGATCTCCGTGCGCCCGGCCACGTCGAACACGCCTTCGACCGAGGCGCGATCCGCGCCGGTGCGAATGAGGTCGGCGCTCCCGCGCTCGCCGAGGAGGAGGCCCAACGCCCCGACGATGATCGATTTGCCGGCGCCCGTCTCGCCGGAGAGGACGTTGAACCCTCGCGCCAGCGGCAGCGTCAGCGATTCGATGATCGCGAAGTTCTTGATTCGGAGCTCGGTCAGCATGCGGCGATACGACGGCGTGCTACGTGGAGCGCCGCAGCGTGCGGGTGTCGACCTGTTCGTCGCGGTCGGCGAGCCCGCCCCAACCGAGCTTTCGGCGCAGGCGCGAGAAGAACGACGTCCCCGGAAACCGGACCACGAGCACCGGCGAGTCGGCCCGCCGAATGACGAGTTGCTCGGCGGGGGCGAACTTCGTACCCACCTGGCCGTCGATCGTCACGAGGAGCTCGTCCGGACCGTCGAGCGCGCGCACGCGGACCGTCGCCGTCGGCGGCAGCACGAGCGGCCGCATCGCGAGCGTGTGAGGCGACACGGCGGCGACGACGATCGACTCGACGGTCGGCACGACGACCGGCCCGCCGGCGGAGAGCGAGTAGGCGGTGGAGCCGGTCGGCGTGGAGACGACCACCCCGTCCGCGCCGAACGCCCCGATCGCCTCGTCGTCGACCGAGACGTCGTAGCGCACGACGCGCGCGAATCCGCCCTTGTGCAGCACGACGTCGTTCAACGATCGCCACTCCATCCGCACGCGTCCGTCCGCGCCGATCGCACTCGTGCGCAGCGCCATGCGCGCTTCGGGCACGAAGTCCCCGGCCGCCAGCTTCCGCAGCGACTCGTCGAGCTCGCCGGGGCCGCAGCTCGTGAGGAACCCGAGGCGCCCGAGATTGACCCCGAGGATCGGCACCGCGCGCTCGCCGACGAGGCGGGCGCCCCGGAGCAGCGTGCCGTCCCCGCCCAACGTCAGGAGCGCGTCGAGCGGCGTCGTCTCGTCGAGCGTCGTGGCGTCGTCGGCCGCCTGGTCGGCCAGCCCCGGTTCGAACGCCAGCGCGAGACCGAGCTGCGGCGCGAGCGTCCGGAGCGTCTGCATGATCTCGGGAAGGTCGACGTAATCGCGGTTCCCGACGACGCCGAGTCGCAGGCGGTCGCTCGTCGTATGCGACGACGGCACCTCGGCAGCTTCACGCACGTCAGCTCCGGCGACGTTCAGCCGGCGACCGCTTCGCTCTCGTGCAGCGCGCGCACGCGCTCGGCGATGCCGCTCGCATCGAGACCGCAGCGCGCGAGCTGCCGCTTGCGCGACGCCGCGTAGATGACGCGGTCGGGGACGCCGTGCGCGACGACGCGAACCCCGGGGTCGATGCGCGCGACGACACTCGCCATGTACGCGCCGAATCCGTTGACCACCGTACCCTCCTCGACCACGAGGAGCTGCCGATGATCGGCGAGCAGCGCGGCGAGCGTGACTTCGTCGTACGGCTTCAGGAAGCGGCAGTTCACCACGGTGACGTCGAGCCCGTCCGCCGCGAGCGCCTCGGCCGCATCGAGCGCGTAGCGAACGAGCGTTCCGACGGCGAGGATCGCGACCGCCTGTCCCGACTGCGTTGCCTCACCGCTGCGGCGCACCACTTCCCACGTGCCGTACGGCACCGGGTCGATCTCGTTCATCGCCGGCACGTCATCGGGTGCCGAGTCGCGAGGATAGCGGAGCGAGAACGGGCCGCGATCCTGTTGCGTCGCCGTGCGGAGCAGCGCGAGCATCTCGGTGCCGTCCTTCGGTGCGGTGACGGTCATGCCGGGGACCGCGAGCATGTACGGGATGTCGTACAGCCCCATGTGCGTCTCGCCGTCCTCGCCCACGAGCCCGGCACGGTCCATCGCGAACGTCACCGGAAGCTGCTGGATCGCGACGTCGTGCACGATGTTGTCGTACGCGCGCTGCAGGAACGTCGAGTAGATCGCGACGACGGGACGCAGCCCCCGCGTCGCGAGCCCCGCCGCGAACGTCACCGCGTGTCCCTCGGCGATGCCGACGTCGAAGAAGCGCTTCGGGTGGCGCTTCGCGAACTCCTCCGTCCCCGTTCCGCTCGGCATCGCGGCGGTGATCGCGACGACGCGATCGTCGAGCGTACCGAGGTCTGCGAGGCCGCGACCGAAGACCTTCGTGTACGTCGGCACCGAGGGGCCCGTCGACGTCACCTTGCCGGTGGCGGGATCGTGACCGGGCGGCAGGGCATGCCACTTCTCGCCGTGCGCGCCGGCCGGGAACCCGCGGCCTTTCTCGGTGATGACGTGCACGAGGCGCGGGCCCGTCATGTCACGCACCGCCGCGAACGTCTCGATCAACGCATCGACGTCGTGTCCGTCGATGGGGCCGAAGTAGCGGAACCCGAGCTCTTCGAACAGCACGCCGGGCGTGAAGAACGCCTTCGTGCTCTCCTCCCACTTCCGCAGAATGGTTCCCGCCACACCGGCCGCGTCGGCCAGCTCGCCGATCTTGCGACGCACGCGGTTGTAGAGCGGGTTGCGCTGCACCGACGTGAGGTACTTGTGCATCGCCCCGACATTGGGCGCGATCGACATCTCGTTGTCGTTCAGCACGACGATGATGTCGCACCCCGAGTCGCCGGCGTTGTTGAGCCCTTCGTACGCGAGCCCCGAGCCGAGCGAGCCGTCGCCGATCACCGCGACGACCTTGAACGCCTCGCCTCTGATGTCCCGCCCGGCGGCCATGCCTAACGCGGCCGAGATCGACGTCGCCGCGTGGCCGGCGCCGAACGCGTCGTACTCGCTCTCGGTGCGCTTGAGGAAGCCGGACACACCCTCCTCCTGCCGCAGCGTCTCCATCTGGTCGTTGCGGCCCGTGAGCAGCTTGTGCGGGTATGCCTGGTGTCCGACGTCCCACACCAGCTGATCACGCGGCGCGTCGAACACCTGGTGCAGCGCGACCGTCAGCTCGACGACCCCGAGTCCCGCGCCGATGTGACCGCCGGTGCGCGAGCACACCGCGATGAGGCGCTCACGCATCTCCGCGGGGAGCGCGCGCAGCTCGTCGCGCGTGAGGCGCTTGAGGTCGGCCGGGGTGCGAATGCGATCGAGAACGGACATGGCAGGGCGCGAGAGGCGAGGGCCGGGTCGAACGTCCAGCTATCAGAAGTTACAACGGTGTGACGCCGCCGCGAGTTGCCGGCGTGTCGCGCCCGCAGACGCTAGGAGCGGCGGCTGATGCTGAACCGCGCGAGGTGCTCGAGCGTCACGGTGAGCAGACCGGCGTCGTCGAGCGCCCCACATGCGTCGTCGACGAGCGACGTCGCTCGCGCCATCGCGCCGTCGACGCCGAGGAGCGCGGGGTACGTGCTCTTGTGGAGCGCGACGTCCCGGCCGGCCGTCTTCCCGAGCTCGTCGGTCGTCGCCGTCACGTCGAGCACGTCGTCGACGATCTGGAATGCGAGGCCGACGTCGCGGCCATACCGCTGCAAGGCGCGCAACGCCTCGTCGCTCGCTCGCGCCGCGAGGCCGCCGACGACGGTCCCGGCGGCGATGAGTGCGCCGGTCTTCGCCGCGTGGATGCGCTGCAATCCGTCGAGCGAGAGCGACAGCCCCTCGGCTTCGAGGTCCAGGAGCTGTCCGCCGATCATCCCGCCCGCCCCTGCCGCGCGCATCAGCTCGCGCACGATCGCGCTGACCTGCACGTCCGCGAGACCGAGACGCACCGCGGCATCGCGTGCGGCCAGCGCGGCGAGCGGGACCATCGCGACTCCGGCGGTCGTCGCCGCCGGCACGCCGTAGACGCGGTGCACCGTCGGCCGGCCGCGCCGGACATCGTCGTCGTCCATGCACGGCAGGTCGTCGTGCACGAGCGAGTAGGCGTGCACGACCTCGACGGCCGCCGCCAGCTCCGACACGTCGTCGACGCCGCCGGCCGACTCGTACGCCGCGACGACGAGCACCGGCCGCAGCCGCTTCCCCTCGCCGAGCAGGCTGTAGCGGATGCCGTCCGCCGCCGTCGGCTCGATGTCGGTGAGATAACGCTCGCAGAAGCCCGCCAGCGCGGCGTCGACCCGCGAGCGCGTGGCCGCGAGCCAGGCGAGCACATCACCGGCGGACACAGTCGGCGTCGGCGCGTTCGGCATCGTCCGCGACCGCATTCAGCCGAGGAGCGGGGGCAGCTCGAACGTGCCGTCGGCGCGCTCGACGAGCAGCTTCACCTGGTGCTCGACGCGGGCCAACTCGGCCGACGCGGTCCGCAGTCGCTCGACGCCCTCCTCGAAGAGCGCGAGGGCGCGATCGAGTGGGAGCCCCTCCCCCTCGAGCTCGTCGACGATACGCTCGAGCCGCGCCAGGTCCTCCTCGAAAGTCATGCGGACCGCGCCCTCGGCGACGTGTCTGACGTGTCTGCCGATTCGCGAACCGTCGCCGCGACCTCCCCGTCCGCGACCAGCAATCGGAACTCGGCGCCGGGCGCGAAGTGCGCGGCGCGCGACAGGGTGCGGCCGTCGGCATCGCGCGCGACCGAATACCCTCGCGCGAGCGTCGCCAGCGGACTGAGCGCGTGGAGGCGGCCGGCAGCGCGC
This sequence comes from uncultured Gemmatimonadaceae bacterium, assembly GCA_963843845.1. GTDB lineage: Bacteria > Gemmatimonadota > Gemmatimonadetes > Gemmatimonadales > Gemmatimonadaceae > Gemmatirosa. Next base: position 2,190,914 of record CAWJMB010000002.1, read on the forward strand.
TCGACGGTCGCGCGTCGGCGCTCGGCGGCGCGCTCGGTGGCCTCGCGGAGGTCGTCGTCGACCGCGGTCAGCGCGTCGCGCGCGAGCGCCGTGGCACGCAGCGCCGCGAGCGCGAGCGCGCGTGCGTGCTCGCGGACCTCGCCGACCAGCTCATCGAGCACGGGCACGACCGATTCCGCTGCGACCGAGGGCGTCGCGGCGCGGAGATCCGCGACGAGGTCACAGATCGTCACATCGACCTCGTGCCCGACGGCCGACACGATCGGAATGGGCGACGCCGCGACGGCGCGCGCGAGCGCCTCGTCGTTGAACGCCCAGAGATCCTCGCGCGCACCGCCGCCCCGGCCGATGATGATGACGTCGACGTCTCGCCACCGTAGGACGCGGGCGAGGGCGGCGCACAGGTCCTGCGCCGCACCCTCACCTTGCACCTTGGCTGGCACGACGACGATCTCGACGGTCGCGCAGCGCCGCCGCGCGACGGCGACCACGTCGTGCAGCGCCGCACCGTCAGGGCTCGTGATGACGGCGATCCGGCGCGGGTAGCGGGGCAGCGGCCGTTTCCGGGCAGGATCGAGCAGCCCGTCCGCGTCGAGCCGAGCGCGCGTGCGCTCGAGCGCCTTGCGCCACAGGCCGTCCCCCTTCGCCTCGATCGCCCGGACGACGAGCTGCAGATCGCCGCGCGCCGCGTACACGGTCGGCTGGCCGAGCGCGGCCACCGCCATGCCGTCGTCGGGCGCGGCGGGAAGACGCTGCGTGTCGCGCGCCCACACGACACACCGCACCTGCGCGGTGCCGTCCCGCAAGGAGAAATACCAGTGTCCGTTGCGATGCGCCTTGAAGTCGCTCACCTCGCCGCGTACCCACAGCGGCATGAACGCGCCCTCGACGACGTCCTTCGCGGTCAGCGTGAGCGTCGCGACCGTCACGGCCGACCGCGGCGACGCGCCCGGAATGCCGCCGACCGCGACGTCGTCGACGAGCTCGTCGAGTGTCGCGAGCGCCTCCCCGTTAGGCACCAGCACGTCGGGCGCGCTGGTCGCGGCGATCGGCCGCCCGCCGCGTGCTGCCGCGACCGTCTGACGGGACGGCGGGGCCGGCTCGGGCGGGAACAGATCGAGCGTCTCGGCGGCAGGCGATGCGAGGGTGCGACGGCGCGTCACGCGACGGCGGCGACCTCGCGCTCGCCCCGACGCCGGGCCGCGCGCAGCGTGTTCTCGAGTAGCATGGCGCGCGTCATCGGCCCCACCCCACCCGGCACCGGCGTGATCGCCGACGCGACCTGCGCCGCCGCGTCGAAGTCGACGTCGCCGACGAGCCGGGTCCCCGACTTCGTCGTCGCGTCGACCACCCGGTTCATCCCCACGTCGATGACGACGGCGCCGGGCTTGATCATGTCCCCTGTCACGAAGCGCGGGCGTCCGATCGCCGCGATCAGCACGTCCGCGCGGCGCGTGTGCTCCGCGACGTCGCGCGTGCGGCTGTGGCAGATCGTCACCGTCGCGTCGACGCCCGGCTGCACGAGCAGCGCCGCCATCGGCTTGCCGACGATGTTGCTCCGCCCCAACACGACGACTTCCGCACCGCGCAGATCGACCTTCGCCGCGCGCAGCATCTCCATGACACCTGCCGGCGTACACGGCGCGAATCCCGTCGGATCACCGACGTACGTCCGGCCGACGTTGATCGGATGGAAGCCGTCGACGTCCTTCGCCGGGTCGATGCGGGCGATGACGGCCCCCGGATCGATCTGCGGCGGCACAGGCATCTGCACGAGAATGCCGTCGACCGCCGTATCGGCGTTCAGCCGGTCGATGATCGCGAGCAGCTCGCGCTGCGTCGTCGACGCCGGAAGCCGGATCTGCTCCCCGCGCATTCCGACCTCTTCACAGTCCTTCGTCTTGTGGTGCACGTAGACGGCGCTCGCCGGATCGTCGCCGACGAGTACGACGCTGAGCCCCGGCACGATCCCCGCTGCGCGCAGCCCGGCCACCTCGACCGCCACGCGCGCGCGTACGGAGCGCGCGATCGACGCCCCGTCGATCAGGTGCACACCCTCAGCGAGCAAAGTCCACCGCGCGCGTCTCACGAATCACGACCACCTTGATCTGCCCTGGATACTGCAGTTCGGCTTCGATGCGCCGCGCGATCTCCTCGCTCAGCGCGGCCATCCGCACGTCGTCGACCTCGTCGGGCGTGACGACTATGCGCACCTCTCGCCCCGCCTGGATCGCGAACACGCGCTCGACTCCGCGGTAGCTCGCTGCGATCCGTTCGAGCCCCTCGAGACGCTTCACGTACGTCTCGAACGCCTCGCGCCGCGCGCCGGGGCGCGACCCGCTGATCGCATCGGCCGCCTGCACGAGCACCGATACCTCGCTCTCGTGCGGCACGTCGTCGTGGTGGGCCGCGATCGCGTTCACGACCAGCGGGTGCTCGCCATACTTCGTCGCCATCTCGACGCCGAGCTGCACGTGGGTCCCTTCGTGCTCGTGCGTCAGCACCTTGCCGATGTCGTGCAGCAGCGCTCCGCGCTTCGCCAGTGCCACGTCGAGCCCCAGCTCCGCGGCCATGATGCCGGCGAGCCAGGCGACCTCCTTCGAGTGCTGAAGGATGTTCTGCCCGTAACTCGTTCGCCACTTCATGCGGCCGATCAGCTTCAGGATCTCGGGGTGCAGCCCCGCGACGCCCGTCTCGTACGCCGCCTGCTCACCCACTTCGAGGATGTTCTGATCGACCTCCGCGCGGGCCTTCGCGACGACTTCCTCGATGCGGCCGGGATGGATGCGTCCGTCGGCGACGAGCTTCTCGAGGGCGAGTCGCGCCACTTCGCGCCGCACCGGCTCGAAGCACGACACGACGACGGTGTCCGGCGTGTCGTCGATGATGACGTCGACGCCGGTCGCCAGCTCGAACGCCCGGATGTTGCGCCCTTCGCGCCCGATGATTCGCCCCTTCATCTCGTCGTTCGGCAGCGACACGGCCGACACGGTCGCTTCGGCGGTGTGCTCGGCGGCGATACGCTGGACCGCGAGCGCGACGATCTTCTTCGCTTCACGGTCGGCGTTGCGCCGGGCCGTCTCACGGATCTCGCGAACCCGATTCGCCGCGTCCGCCTGCGCCGACTCTTCCATACGGCGGATCAGCTCCGCCTTCGCCTCGGGCGCCGAGAGCCCCGCCAGCTCCTCGAGTCGCCGCGTCGCCTCGCCTTCGAGGCGATCGAGCTCGCCGTTGCGCTCGTCGACGGTCTTCTCGCGTCGCCCGAGCTCGCCGGCACGCCGGCCGAGGTCGCGGTCGCGGAGGTCGAGCGCCTCACCGCGGCGGTCGAGCTGCCCCTCGCGCTCCTGCACCCGCCGCTCCTCGCGCTCGACGTCGTCGCGGCGGCGGCGGACCTCGGCGTCTTGCGACTCCCGGAGCTTCAGCAGCTCCTCCTTTCCGGCCACGATTGCGCTCTTCCGCAGCCCCTCGGCATCGCGCTCGGCCTCGCTGCGGATCCGCTGGGCGCTCTCTTCGGCCGTGGCCTGCGCGGCGCGCTGACGCTCGACCTCCTGCGTGCGCCCCATCGTGACGCCGGCGCCCCGACCGGCGACGAACGCGATGCCTCCGACCACGACGCAGACCAGCACTCCCAGCAGTGCCAGGATCGGCAGCTCAGGCATGTTCGGATCTAGGCTCCACCGCGACGCCGGGCGCGCGACTGTGAGGTAGGGTGCGCTGCCGACGGAGCCGCGTCGCCGCGATCCTACCGGGTGCGGGAGCGCGTATCAGACGCGCGTGGAAAGCACGTAACTGCAACTGGCGCATGCACCTACGTCGTGCGCGCCACCCGCAAAGCTACGCGGCGGTCAGGGTCTCCGCAACGGCACCCGTGGCAGTCATCCGGCGCCGTCGGCGCGTTTCCCGGGCGGCAGCCAGCGGCGGACCTCGGCGCTGAGCTCGTCGATGGAGGCCGAGAGCGCCTCGGACTCGCCGCGCGTACGAAAGAGCTCGTCGGTGATCTGCAGCGCCGCCAGAATGGCGGCCTTGTGGGTCTCCACGACGTTCCCCGCCTTCATCACCTGCTGAATGACCGCGTCCACATGTTCGGCCACGCGGCGCGTGTGCGCCGGACTCGCCTCGGTCCGGATGACGTACTCGTCGCCGAGGATGGAGACCCGAACCGAATGACGCCGCTCGGACTCGGCGGACGCCGCCTGCGCGGGGTTGCGCCCTTCGCCTCGCGCGCTCATTCCGCTCCTTCCTCCTGCTGCCGTAGAAAGCGCAGCCGCTCCGTCATCTGCTGCGTGCGCTGTGCGGCGCCGTCGATCCGCCGTCGAAGCTCGTCGTTCTCGCGCTCCAGCTCTCCCAGTCGCGTGACGAGCGCCTCGCGCGACGGCGGCGCGTCCGTGCCCGTCGGCCCGGCGTGCTCGCCGGCCTCGCGCCAGCGCCGCTCCGCCTCGAGCGCGCGCCGCCGGAAGAACGCGAGCTCCTCGCCGAGGTGGCGAACGAGGCGTTCGAGCTCGGCGAACGCCGCCTCAGGCCGACCGCTGCCTGACACCGAGCTCACTCTCCAGTGCGCGCAGCAGCCGCTGCCGCCGCCCGTCGATTTCCTTGTCGCGCAGGGTGCGCTGTGGATCGCGGAGCGTCAGTCGCCACGCGAGGCTGCGCGTCTCGCCCGGAAGGGCACTCGCAGTCGAGGCGGCACCGCCGTCGAACACGTCGAACAGCTCGAGCCGCTCGAGGAGCTCACCGGCCGCGGCGCGGATGACGCGCGCGACGTGGTCCGCGCTGACGGCGCTGGGCACGAGCAGCGCGAGGTCGAAGCTCACCGCCGGTGTCGTCGGGAGCGTGCGATACTGCACGTCCGGCGGTCGAGTCGTCGATGTCGAGCGTCCCCACGCATTGGCGCCCTGCGCCGCGACCGGTGCCGACGCGTAGGTCGCGATCTCCAACTCCACCCCGTACGGCTGCGACGCCCACGGCGGAAGATCGAGTCGCAGTGCCCTGACCTCGCCGCGAGCCACCCCGTCGACGAGAATCCGCCAGAGCAGCTCCTCCTCGCCGACCGGCGCGCAGGCGACGCGCGCTCCCGGAAACGCCGCGACGCCGACCAGCTCGCCGAGCGCTTTCGCGTCCCAGAGGTCGTACGGTGGCGGATCGGCTTCCGTGAAGTGAGGCGGCCGGCGCGCGCCCATGACGAGCGCGCCGACGTGCAGTCGCTCGACCGGCAGCGCGATCGCGGTGACCGGCGGCGCGCCCGCGTCGGGTGGCGTCTCGACGGCCCCGCCGGCCGAACCGCGGGCCTGCGGAATGAACACGTTGCCGATCTCGAACAGACGGAGATCGCCCTGCATGCGCGCCAGATTGTGCTCGGCGCGTCGGGCGAGCGACTCGAGCACGGCGCGGCGCAGATGCGGCTCGTCCTCGCCTAACGGATTCACGACGCGGGCGTGCGTCTCGTCGCTCCCGGCGACGAACGGCATCGGCCGCGCCTCGAGCAGCCCGGCGCCGACGAGCGTGCGCCTGACGCGTTCGGACGCGACGAACAACGGATCATCCGGCGCGCTTCCCGGACGGAACGGGCGCAGATCGCCGGGGAGCGCGTCGAACCCGACGAGGCGCGCGATGTCTTCGACGAGGTCGACGTCGCGATCGACATCGTGGCGCCACGACGGCGGCGCGACCGACCACATCTCGTCGTTCTCCGGCACGATCGTGAAGCCGATGGCGCGCAACAGCCGCTCGACGTGCGCCGGCTCGATCGCGGTGCCCAACACCTGAGCCAGTCGCGCGCGACGAAGCATCACGGGCGGAAGCGCACCAGGCGCCGAGCCGACGTCGATCAACCCGTTCACCGTCCCGCCGGCGACCGAGACGACGAGCGACGCGCCGAGGCGCGCCAGCTCGAGTGTCGCTCCGCGGTCGACGCCACGCTCGAACCGGTAGCTCGCGTCGGTCGATACACCGGCCCGGATGCGCGACGCGCGCGCGCGGCGGGGCTCGAAATACGCGACCTCGAGCAGCACGTCGGTCGTCGCCGGCGTGACCTCCGATCCCTTCCCGCCGATCACGCCGGCCACGGCCTCGGCGCGCGCTGCGCCGGCGATGACGAGCGCGTCGTCCGAGAGCGTCCGTTCGACGCCGTCGAGCGTCGTCAGCGTCTCGCCGTCGCGCGCGCTCCGCACGACGACCTGGTCGCCGAGCGCGCGCAGGTCGAACGCGTGCATCGGCTGGCCGAGCCCGAGCAGACAGTAGTTCGTGGCGTCGACGACGTTGTTGATCGAGCGCGCGCCGACCGCCGCCAGCCGATCGACGAGCCACTGAGGGCTCGGTCCGACGCGCACGCCGCGGATGATGGCGGCGCAGTAGCGTGGGCACCCCGCAGCGTCGTCGACGCGCACGTGCACGCCGTCCGCACTCGCCTCCGTCATCCCCCACTCGGCCTCGGGCGTCGGAACGCTCTCGCGCAGCTCGCTCGGCGTGCCTAACGGAACGCCGGTCAGCGCCGAGACCTCGCGCGCCAGGCCGCGCTGCGAGAGCAGGTCGGGTCGGTTCGCGAGCACGTCGAGCTCGAGCCGGACGTCGCCGGCTGCCACGACGTCGAGCAGCGCGGTCCCCGGCGGCGCACTGGTGTCCAGCCGCAGGATCCCGTCGTGGTCCGTGCCGAGCCCGAGCTCCATCGCCGAGCAGAGCATACCGGCGGAGGTGAAGCCGCGGATCTTGCGACGTTCAATGACGAGATTGTCCTTCCCCGGGATCGCCGTCCCGACGCGCGCCACCGGGTACTTCTCGCCGACGACGACGTTCGGGGCGCCGCAGACGATCTCGAGCAGCTGGCCGCTGCCGTCGTCGACCCGATTGAACGACAGCCGCGTGTCCGGGATCGCCTCGCTGTGCACGACCTGCCCGACGACGAACGGCGCGAGCTCGGCGCGCAGCGGCTCGAGGCCGTCGAGCGTCGCGACGTGGGCGCTGAGCAGGGCGCCTAACGCCTGCGCGTCGAGGTCATGCGGCACGAACGCACGGACCCACTCGTGGGATGCGATCATCCGTCGCCCACCCTCGCGACCGGTGACGCGAACTGCTGAAGAAACCGCACGTCGGAATCGTAGAGAAGGCGGATGTCGGGAATGCCGTACCGGGCGAGCGCCATGCGCGCCGGTCCCATGCCGAATGCCCACCCCGTGTAGCGCTCGGCGTCGATGCCGGCCGCTTCGAGCACGGCAGGGTGCACGACCCCGGATCCGAGGATCTCGACCCAGCGCACCCCGCGCCCGTCGTTCAGGTCGACCTCGACGTCCATCTGCGCCGACGGCTCGGTGAAGGGAAAGTACGACGGCCCGAAGCGCACGCGTCGTACCCCGCCGAAGAAGCGGCGCGCGAACTCGGCGAGCGTCGCCTTCAGGTCGACGAACGAGATCCCTTCGTCGACGGCGAGCCCTTCGATCTGCATGAACATCGGCGCGTGCGTCACGTCGAAGAAGTCGCGACGGTACACGTTCCCCGGGATCAGCACGCGCGCCGGCGGCGGGTACGCTGCAGCGTGCGAACCTGCACCGGCGACGTGTGCGTCCGGAGCAGCGTGTCGTCGCCGAGGTACAGGGTGTCGTGCATCTCCATCGCCGGGTGGTCCGGCGGGAAGTTCAGCGCGCCGAAGTTGTACCAGGCCAGCTCCGCCTCGGGACCCAGCGCGATCGAGAAGCCGAGCTCGCGGAAGATCGCGACGATCTCGTCGACGACGAGGGTGACCGGGTGCCGTCCGCCGTGCCAGCTCTCGCGCGCGGGCATGGTCAGGTCGATCGGGCGCCGCTCGCGCGACGACTCCGCGAGCCGCTGGCGCTCGACGAACGCGTCGAGCGCCTCGCCGATGCGCTGCTTGAGCTGGTTGAACGCCACGCCGGCCGTGCGTCGGTCGTCCGGCGGGAGCGTGCGCAACTCGCCTTGCAGCGCCGCGAGCCGCGCGTCCTTCACGGCGTTCAGCCGGCCCTTGATCGCGTCGAGCCGCTCGGTCGGGTCGGCGTCGGCGAGGAGCGCGCGGGCGTCGCGCTCGAGCTGCGCGGCCTGGTCGAGATACTCGGAGATCGTCACGGAAACACGCAGGGGAGAACGCGCCACGCGGAACGCACGAGCGCGGCGGCAGCGGACCGGTAAGGTCGCACTGCCGCCGCGCGGAAGGAAGCGAGTGCGATTACGCCGCCGTCGACGTCTGCGCGGCCGCGCCATCGCGCGCCGTGCGAACCTGGTTCGCGATCGCCTCGAAGGCCTGCGGATCGCGCACGGCGATGTCCGCGAGCACCTTGCGGTCGATCTCGATGCCGGCCGTCTTGAGCCCCGCGATGAACGTGCTGTAGTTCATGCCGTGCTGGTTCGCGGCCGCATTGATGCGGACGATCCAGAGGCGGCGGAACTCGCGCTTCTTGTTCTTGCGGTCGCGGTAGGCGTAGCGCCAGCCGCGCTCGACGGTCTCCTTCGCCGCCTTCCAGAGCTTGGACCTGCCGCCGTAGGCGCCCTTGGCGGCTTCCATCACCTGCTTCTTACGCTTCAGGCGCGTGACGTTCGAGCGTGCGCGAGGCATAGTCGATTCTCCCGGTTATGCCTGAATCAGGCGCTTGAGGACCTTGGCCTCGCCGTTCGTCCCCACGGTGGTGTTGCGGCGCAGATTGCGCTTCCGCTTGGCCGACTTCTTCGTGAGGATGTGGCTCTTGTAGGCCTTCGCGCGCTTCACCTTCCCGGTCCCGGTGACCGAGAAGCGCTTCGCGGCGCCCTTGTGTGTCTTCATCTTCGGCATGCGTATCCTGCTCCCGTTAAGCCTTCGGGGTGAGGATCATGGTCATCGCCTTCCCTTCCAGCCGCGCGTCCGCCTCGATCTTCGCGAGATCGGCGAGCTCGGTGGCGACGCGATCGACGACCTGGCGCCCCAGCTCGGGGTGCGAGATCTGCCGGCCGCGGAACATCAGCGTGACCTTGACCTTGTTGCCTTCCTCGAGGAACCGTCGCGCGTGCCGCGTCTTCGTCGTGAAGTCGTGCTCGTCGATGCCAGGGCGGAACTTCACTTCCTTGAGCTGGATGACGTGCTGCTTCTTCTTCGCCTGCCGCGCCTGCTTCGCCGCCTCGAACTTGAACTTCCCGTAGTCCATGATGCGGGCCACGGGCGGGCGTGCCATCGGGGCGACCTCGACGAGGTCGAGCCCCGCCTCTTCGGCGATGGCCAGTGCGCGATCGACTTCGAGAATGCCGAACTGACTTCCGTCGGCACCGATGACGCGGATCGGGCTGATCCGGATCTGTCGGTTGACGCGGACGCGCTTCGTCGTGTCCTGAATTGGTCCGGTTCCTCGAAAAGGAGAAAGAAAAATGCGCGACCTCCGCTGAGAGTCCGCGCACGCACGCCGGCGCGCCGCCGAGGGTCACCCCCGGGCACGCATCGACTTCGGGACTCCTGCAGCACCTGCGCACCGAGAGCACGCGCGAGGGCCAGAGGGTGGGGGCGTCGCCGCCCCGCTTCGCTGGTTGTGAGGCGGAAAGCTAAGGAACGCAACGGGATACGTCAACGGCCCGTCAGATCGCGATCGCCTTCGCCTGCGCCGCTGGTCCGGTCCCGGGCTGGTGCTCGGCATCCGCGCCGAGCACGCTGGCGAGGCCATACGCCTTGCCGTCGTGCGCGATCCGGTCCCACGCGACCGTCGCGTCGTGCTCGAAGATCGCGAGCCACCCCGCTTCCCGGGCGCGCCGCAGCAGCCACCGCTTGCTCTCGAGCGTGACGAGCGGCTCGACGTCGTATCCCATGACCCACGGCAGGGGCAGATGCGCGCTCGTCGGCACCACGTCGCCGAGGAAGCACGCCACCTCGCCCTCGCTCTCGATGAGGACGCTCTGGTGAAACGGAGTGTGGCCCGGCGTCGGAAGGGTCACGATCCCCGGCAGTAGCTCGACCTCGCCGACGACCTCGTCGACGAGTCCCATGTCGACGAGCGGCTGGAAGTTGGCTGGGAGGTAGCTCGCGGCCGTTCGCTCATTCGTCGCGGTCGCGTAGTGCAGCTCGCCGTTCTGCACGACGTAGCGCGCGTTCGGGAAGCTCGGCTTGACCGCGCCGTCTTCGTCGCGGAACGTGTTGCCGCCCGCGTGATCGAAGTGCAGGTGCGTGTTCACCACGAGGTTCACGTCTTTCGGGCGCACGCCCAACGTCGCGAGTGCGTCCTCGAGCATCGTCCGTCCGTTCGCGCCGCCGTTCTCGATGCCGTAGATGTCGTGGAACTTCGCGCTGTCCTTGTTCCCCGCCCCGGTGTCGATCAGCACGAGACCGCGCGGGTGCTCGACGAGCAGGCAGCGCATGCCGAGCTGGATCCGGTTGCGCTCGTCGGCGGGAATGCGACGCTCCCAGAGGGGCTTCGGCACGACGCCGAACATCGCCCCGCCGTCGAGGCGCTGCCCGCCGGCCTGCAACGCGTGGAGCGTGATGCCGCCGAGCGTGCGCGACTCGACGAGCGGGTGCGGTGCGGTCATGGTCGGTGTGATGACGGAGCGTGACGGACGCGAAGGGCGGACGTACGGTGGGCGACGGGCGAACGTCAAGCGGTCGTGTCGCTGCGGACCGGCGCCGGCAACGCCGCGCGGCGACGGCGCCGCGCCGCCGCGGTTCCCCCGGCGAGCCACAGATCCATCTCGCCCCACGTGGAGATGCCGCGGTCGGCGGCGTCGCGAAGCAGTCGGACCAGGCAGTGCGCGGTCGCGACCGCGTCGCCGGCCGCCGAATGCCGCCACGGACGCGACGTGCCGTGCCGCGCCTCGAAGTACGTCTCCGCGAACGCGTCCGCGCCGTAGTGGTTCGCCACGTATCCGAGCGACCGGCTGCGAAGTTGCGGCAGCAGCTTCCGCGCGAGCCGCACCGTGCACAGCCGGCGCCCCTCGAGCTGCCGGCCGGCCGCGCGCTCGACCTCGGCGGACACGAACCGCCAGTCGAACATGACGTTGTGGGCCACGAACACGTGCCCGGCGAGTGTCGAGACGACCTCCTGACAGACGTCGCGGAACGCCGGCTTGTCGCGCACCATCTCGGCGGTGATCCCCGTCAGGCGGATGATCTCGGGCGGTATGGGACGCTGCGGATTGACGAGCGTCTCGAACACGTCGCGTACCTCACCGCCCTGCACGACGACTGCGGCGATCTCGGTGACGCGGTGCCCGCGTGACGGCGTGCCGCCGGTCGTCTCGACGTCGACGACGACATACGACAGCGCGTCGAGTCGTTCATCGTCGCCAATCGCGGCACGCGACGGGACAACCGCCGCCGCCGCGCGCCCGTCCGCGCGCGCTCGCGGTTCCAGGGCGCCGGCCGCGTCGTCGGCGCGACGTGCCGCACGCCACTCCTCGAAGCTCGGCGCAGCCGAAGGCGTCAGTGGAGCGCCGACCTCGCGGAGCGGCGCGGACCGCTCCGCGAGCGTCCAGCGGCCGTCGCTCAACTGCCGGAAGTCGCGAAACTCTCCGAGCAGCTCGACGGCGACGCGCTCGGCCAGCGGTGCGGGAAGCGTCGGCATCTGGCACACGCTCGCGACCAGCGTCGCCGAGGACGCTGGCCCGCCGGCGAGGAAGTCGCGCGCGCGCTCGACGAGCAACGAGTCGACCGGACGGCTGCTGACCCCGCGAGCGGAGGCGGGCACAGATGAGGACATGACCTGCGGAATCGTCGAAGTCGGAGGTGCGGGCGGCGAGGGGCGAACGTACGCCCTCCCGTCACACGCGCGTCACGCGTGTCACACGGCGGCGATAGCCGAAGATAGCACGCGGCTACCTGCGTACCTTGGCGCCGGCTAACTTGTGAAATCATTCACAAGCCCGCGCCGCCTTCGTGAAGCACATCGCCGATTCGACCGTCCGCCGCCTCTCGATCTACCTGCGCTACCTGGAGGAGCTGACCGCGCGCGGCACGACCACGACGTCGAGCGACGAGCTGGCCGAGCACAGCGGAACGACGCCCGGCGCAGGTGCGGAAGGATCTGTCGTTCTTCGGCTCGTTCGGGAAGCGTGGGCTCGGCTACTCCGTATCGGAGCTGCTGACCGAGATTCGCGCGATCCTCGGGTTGGCTCGGCGGTGGAAGGTCGTGATCATCGGGGCCGGCAAGATCGGCAGCGCGCTCAGCGCGTACCGCGGGTTCGAGCAGCGCGGCTTCTCGGTCGTCGGCGTGTACGACAAGGATCCCGAGAAGATCGGGCGCCGGTGGGACGGCCATGTCGTGCGCGATGTCACGCGGCTCGAGGCGGACGCCGTCGACGACCCGCCGGACATCGCGGTGCTCGCGATCCCCGCGGAGGGGGTTCAGTCCGAAGTCGACCGGATCGTGCGGGCAGGGATCCGCGCCATCCTCAACTTCGCGCCTGGCCACCTGCACGTGCCGCGCGGCGTGACGCTGAAGACCGTCAACATGGCGATGGAGCTCGAGGGACTCTCGTTCGCGCTGACCAACCGCGACTGAGCCCGCCGTCGCGTCGGATCGAACGGTACCGTCGACCGGGGCGCCTCGGGCTAGGGGCGCGGCGCGCGCAGGGCGCGCACGACGGCCGCGAACGTCTCGGGCGATAGAGTCTCTGGTCGCGCCTCGGGCTCGACGCCAGCCGCCGCGAGCACGCGATCCGCATCTTCGACCGAGAGCGACGCGGCGGTGCGGAGGACGCGGCGCATCTGCTTCCGGCGGAGCGCGAACGCGGCCTGCACGAAGGTTCGGAATCGCCGCTCCTCGTCGGGCGCGACCGCAGGGTCCGGCCGCGGCGTGATCCGGACGACGGCGGAGTCGACCTGCGGCGGCGGTACGAATGCGCCCGGTGGCACACGAGCGATGAGCTCGGCCCGCGCCACCGCCTGGACGTTCACGGACAGCGCGCCGTACAGCTTCGAGCCTGGCGGCGCGGCGACCCGGTCGGCGACCTCACGCTGCACGAGATACACGGCGCGCGCGGGGCGCGGCGGCTCGAGCGCGTGGAAGAGGATGGGTGTCGTGATGTAGTACGGCACGTTCCCGGCGAGCACGTAGGACCCGGTCACGAGCGTGCCTAACGGCACGGCCAGCACATCCGCCTCGACGATGTGGACGTGCGGGCGGTCTGCGTAGCGTGCGCGGAGGTGCGCGGCGAGATCGCGGTCGATCTCGACGGCGACGAGGCGCGCCGCGCGCTGCACGAGCAGATCGGTCAGCGCGCCGCGCCCCGGCCCGATCTCGACGACCGTCTCGCGGCCGGTCAGCGCGAGTGCGGACACGATGCGCTCGAGCACCGACCGATCGCGCAGGAAGTGCTGTCCGAACCGTTTCCGTGGGCGAGGCAGTCCCCCTCGGTCGTCTGTACTGCGATCGTCGGTCACCGGCCCCCGTCAGGTACTCAGCACGACGACGGTCAGATCGTCGCGCTGGGCTGCGTCGGCGACGTGCGTGTCGAGCCGATCGAAGATCCGCCGAACGATCGCGTCGGGTTCGTCGCGCGCGGCCGCACACGCGACCTCGAGCACCGCCGCTTCGCCGAGCCGCGCGCCGGATCGCGAGCGAGCGTCGGTGACACCGTCCGTGAACAGGAGCAGCGCGGTCGTCGTTCGGCGCCCACGCGATCTCCCGCGTCGCCGGCGCCTCGTCGACCATGCCGAGCGGTGGCGCCGTCGCGCCGAGTCGGTCGAGCGTCCCGTCGGCGTGCAGCACGAAGGCGTGCGGGTGTCCAGCATTCGCGAAGCGCAGCACCCGGCGTCGCGGATCGACGACGACGTAGAGGCCGGAGATGAACATCTCGGTGGACGCGAGCTCGTCGCGCAACGACCGGAGCACGGCGCCCAACGTCGTTCCCGGGTCGTTCGTCAGCTGCGCATGGATCGCCGACGCGCTCATGGCGAGCGCCATGATGAGCGCGGCGCGGTACCCGTGTCCCGACACGTCGCCGATCATCGCGCCGATCGCGCCGTCGTCGAGCTTGAACAGGTGGTAGAAGTCCCCGCCGACGCTCTCCGCGGGGACGACGCGCGCCGCGACCCGCGCGCTCGGCGCCACGACGTCGACCGACGGAAGGAGCTTCATCTGCAGGTCGTGCGCGAGCGCCATCTCGTGCGACATGCGCTGCTGCTGCACCGACGCGCGCACCAGGCGGGCGTTCTGGATCGCCGCCGCGATCTGCGACGCGATCGCCGCGACGAGCTTCAGATCGCCGGCCGTGAACGTCTGTCGCCCCGTGCGCGCGGAGAGGTGCACGACGCCTAACGGCTCGCCCCCGTCGCGCGTGCTCCACAGAATCGGCACCGACAGCATCTCGCCGCGCCGATATCCCTCTTCGGCCGGCGCGGCGCACGCGCCCGGCTCGGAGAGCGTCGGCTCGAGCGTCTGCAGCACGCGCCCCGAGATGCTCGACAGGTCGTCGACCGCGACCGGCGCGATGGCGTCCGGCGAGATGCCTAACGCGGCGATCGCCTGCAGCGTCCCGGTCACCCGGTCGATGAGCAGGATCGCGCCGCACTCGGCGCTGACGGTCTCCGAGACTTCGGTCAGAATCGTCGACGCGGTCTCCTCGAGCGTGACGGCGCGTCCGAGGATCTCGCTGATCGTGTAGAGGAGGTTGATCTCCTCGTAGCGCTCTGCGAGCTCGACGGCCGCCTGCTCCACTTCCACGGCCGACGCGTGATGTCGTTCGACGAGCGCCCGCAACAGCCGGGCGTGATCGCCGTCGGGCGAGGCGCGATACGCGTCGACCAGCGCATCGACGCTGTCGACGCCCCGAGTCACGCGCGGCGCAGCGTGAGGCGCACGAGCGTGCCCGGGCCGTGCGGCACTCGCTCGACGAGGTCCATGAGACGCCGCATCAGGAAGATGCCGCGCCCGTCCTCGCGTTCGAGCTGGTCGGACGCCGTCGGGTCGCGCGTCACCGCGTCGATGTCGAAGCCCGCGCCCTCGTCGTGAATCTCGAGCACGATGCGGGTCGCATCCATGTCGGCACGCACCTGCACCTTCTTGTCGGGTGCCTCGCGGTTCCCACGGAGGATGGCGTTCGCGATCGCCTCGGTCAGCGCGACCGGGACGTTCAGCGCGCAGACGCGACGCGGATAGTGGAAGTCCGCGCACTGCCGCGCGACGAGGTCGACGATCCGCTCGATGTAGCGCACGTCGCTCGGCACCTCCAGCGACAGCACCAGGTGCATCGCATCGGCGCCGCCGACCGGATCGGCGGCGCCGTTCGTCTGCTCAGCGTGCATTCCGCGAGCGGCGCGTCGTGGCGAGGCGCGCCGTCAGAAGCTCTCGAGCGCGCGGTCGCGTGAGTCGGCGATCTGGAACAGCGTGTCGAGCTTCGTCAGCTCGAAGAGCGTCTTGAGGTCTTCGTTCAGGTTCGCGAGGCGCAGCTCGCCGCCCTGCTCGCGAATCTTCTTCGACAGCGACACCAGCACGCCGAGCCCCGAGCTGTCGATGTAGCCGGTGTTGCTGAAGTCGATGAGGAACTTGCGCTCGCCGCGCTCCAGCTCGTCGAGCACTTTCTGCTTCAGCTCCTGGCGGTTGCCGACGATGAGCTGCCCGTCCACGTCGACTACGAGGACGTCGCCCTGCCGGTTCATCGAAAAGCTCATTGGTCGGTCTCCGATATCGTTCGCGAGAAGTGCGTCACTTCGAGGCTTGCAGCGCCGTGATGGCCGCGACGTGGAAGATGTCCTCGGCGACTCGCCCCGCGGGAGAGATCGTTGCACGGCCGGGCCAACCCCTGCACGATCGGGCCGACGGCCTGCGCGCCGGCGAGGCGCTGCACGAGCTTGTACCCGATGTTTCCGGCGTCGAGCGACGGAAAGACGAGGACGTTCGCGTCGCCCGCGACCGGACTGCCGGGCGCCTTGCGGTCGCCGACCGCGCGGACGAGCGCCGCATCGCCTTGCAATTCTCCGTCCACCGCGAGCGTCGGCGTCAGCGCACGGACGCGAGCGACCGCCGCGCGCACGCGCTCCACGCTCTCGCCCGGCGCGCGAGCCGCGGGTCGCGAACGAGAGCAGCGCGACGCGCGGCTCGTCGCCGACGATCGCGCGGCGGTCGTGTGCCGCGGCCACCGCGATGTCCGCCAACTGCTCGGCGGACGGATAGGGCACGACGGCGCAATCGGTGAACGTGAGGACCTCGGCGTCGAGGCTGCGGAACGGCGGCACGCTCATGTAGAACGCGCTCGACACGGTGCGTCTCCCGACGGCCGGGCCGACGAGCCAGAGCGCAGCGCGGAGGACGTCGCTCGTCGTATGCACCGCGCCCGCGACACAGCCGTCCGCCTCACCGAGCGCGACGACCGCATCCGCGACATAGAGGGCGCGGGCGGCGAGTCGCTCGGCCTCGTCACGCTCGAGGCCACGGGCGGCGCGGCGTCGGAGCAGCAGCTCCACGACGCGCGCGGCGACCGCCGGATCGCGCGCGTCGACGACGTCGACGCCGCGTCGCTCGAGACTGCGGACGACCGGCGCGGCACATCGCTCGTCATCGTCCGCGCC
Source organism: uncultured Gemmatimonadaceae bacterium (assembly GCA_963843845.1). Classification (GTDB taxonomy): domain Bacteria; phylum Gemmatimonadota; class Gemmatimonadetes; order Gemmatimonadales; family Gemmatimonadaceae; genus Gemmatirosa. The sequence continues at coordinate 2,207,370 of CAWJMB010000002.1, forward strand.
TAGCGCGATGACGGGGCGAACGACGCCGTCGTCGAGCAGTCGCTCGATCGCGTCGGTCGTGCGGACGTCGTACGGCTCTGCGAACACGATGCGGCGCCCGCGTGACGCGGCGCGCGCCCGGACCCCGTCGAGAAACGGCGCGGCTCGCTCGCGGCGCTCACGGGGTCATTCGCTCACGCAGCGCCGCGGCGACCGCCGGGTGGACGACCCGTGACACGTCGCCGCCGAGTCGCGCGATCTCGCGCACGAAGGTCGAGCTGACGTGCGCGAACTCGGACGCCGGGGTGAGAATGATGGTTTCGAGCTCCGGAGCGAGCTCGCGGTTCATGCGCGCCATCTGCTGCTCGTAGTCGAAATCCGTCACACCGCGCACGCCGCGCACGAGCACCGTCGCGCCGACGGCGCGCGCGAGGTCGACGAGCAGCCCGCTCAGCTCGCGCACCTCCACTCCCTCCGATGCCAACGCGCTCCGGACGAGGCGCGTGCGCTCGGCGAGCTGAGAAGAGCGACGTCTTGGCACTGTTGACCGACACCGCGACGACGACGCGGTCGACGACGCGCAGCGCCCGGCGCACGATGTCCTCGTGGCCGCGCGTGAACGGATCGAAGCTGCCGGCGTAGACGCCGATCCGGTCAGCCATGCGGCCGGGCGCTGCGGTAGAAGGTGATCGACGTGGTTCCGTAGCGTCGCGTCTCGCCACCGGCCGGCATCGCCGCGTACGACGCGTGCTCGACGCCGAGCACCGAGGCGAACGGCACGTCGAGCCACCGCGCCGCGAGCTGCTGTGCCGCGTCGTGTGCGTACGGCGGGTCGGCGAACGCGACGTCGTACGCCTCGGCGCTCAGGGCGAGCGCGAAGCGGAGCGCGTCCCCGCGCCGCACCCGTGCCGCGTCGCCCGCGCCGAGCCGGTCGATGTTCTGACGCAGCACCGTGAGCGACGTCGGCGCGCGCTCGACGAAGTCGGCGCTGCGGCACCGCGCGACAGCGCCTCGAGGCCGAGCGCGCCCGAGCCGGCGAAGAGGTCGAGCACCCGCGCGCCGGGAATGTCCGGCGAGACGATGCTGAGCCATGCCTCGCGCACGCGGTCCGCGGTCGGCCGCACGCGCTCGTCGCGCGGCGCGTCTCGATCAGCCGGCCGCGCCAGCGCCCCGCGACGATGCGCACGGCGTCAGGTCGGCGAGGGAGCGACGTCGAGCAGCTTCGCCTGCAGGCGACTCTGTCCGCGGTACTCGTCGCGCTCGAGCCGGTACGCGATGTCGACCGCACGCGCGTCGACGAGGCGGGGCGCGCGTGACGCGAGGCCCCAGCCGATCGCCTCGCTCGGCCCGCCGCCGGCGCCGAACCGCAGGCGGAGTCCGTCCTCTCCGACGAGCTCGGGCGGGCCGGCGAGGGCGACGCCGCGCGACACGAGCACTGGCGCCGCGTTGCCGACGCCGAACGGCTCGAAATGGCGCAGCATCGCCTCGAGCTCCTCGTTGGCGTCGGCGATCGGCAGCTCGAGATCGACGCGGAGCTCCGGGACGAGGTCGTCGACGCCGAGCCGCGCGCGCGCGACGGCGTTGAATCGCTCGGCGAACAGGTCGAGCTTGGCGGCGTCGATCGTCACGCCGGCCGCCGCGCGGTGGCCGCCGAACCGCTGGAACAGGCCGTCGGCGTTGCACTCGGTGAGCGCCGCGTGCAGGTCGAATGCGGCGATCGAACGGCCGCTTCCCTTGCCGACGCCCTCGTCGACTGCGACGAGCACCGCCGGCCGCCCTGTCTCCTCGACGATGCGCGACGCGACGATGCCGATGACGCCGGGGTGCCACCCGTCACCGGCGATGACGAGCCCGTACGTCGCATCGAGGTCGATCGCGTCGAGCTGCCGGCGCGCCTGGGTCAGCGTCGCGCGGTCGATCTCCTGACGCCGGCGATTCAGCTCCTCGAGCTCCCGGGCGATCGTGTTCGCCTCGTGCTCGTCGTCGGTCGTCAACAGCTCGACGCCGCGCAGCGCGTGCCCGAGCCGGCCGACCGCGTTGAGGCGTGGCGCGAGGATGTAGCCGACGCGCCCAGCGGTCAGCGCACGGTCGTCGAGCGCCGCGGCGCGGATGAGGGCACGCAGCCCCGGCAGCGTCGACTCACCCAACATGCGAAGCCCGTAGCGCGCGAGCACGCGGTTCTCTCCGCGCAGGGGCGCGATGTCCGCGATCGTCGCGAGCGCCACGAGGTCGAGGAGCCGGAAGACGCCGTTGTCGCTGGCGCCCAACAGTCGCGTGACCGCGAGCGCGAGCTTGAACGCGACGCCGACGGCAGCGAGTCCGCGGTCCGCGGCCGGATACTCGCTATCGGGGAGGTTGGGATTCAGCAGCGCCACGCACTTCGGCAGCGGGTGTCCGGCGCCCGGAAGGTGGTGGTCGCTGACGATGACGTCGATCCCCGCCGCGGTGAGCGAGGCGACGTGTTCGTGCGCGCTCGTCCCGCAATCGCACGTCACGAGCACGCCGGCGCCGGCCGCGACGGCCGCGCGCACGCCGGCCTCGGTGAGATCGTAGCCGTCGGTGATGCGATGCGGAATGAACGGCACGACGCGCGCGCCGAGTCCGCGCAGGACCCGCGTGAGGAGCGCCGTCGAGCACATCCCGTCCACGTCGTAGTCGCCGTGCACCACGACCGTCTCGCCTCGGCGGCACGCCGTCGCGAGCCGATCGGCCGCGACCGCCACACCCGCGAGCAGCGACGGGTCGTGCAACTGCTCGAGGCGGGGGCGGAGGAAGAGCCGCGCGGCGTCGGGCAAGGTGTGGCCGCGCGCTGCGACGAGCTGCGCGATGGGGCCGGGGAGGCGCAGCTCCGCGCTGAGCCTCGCGACGGCGTCGGCGTCGGGGCGCGGCGCGGCGACCCAGCGCGGCTGCGGGCGCTGCCGCGTGCGGGGTGCGGTCGGGCTCACCGTCGGCGTCGTCGCGAGCGTGGTCACGGCGGTCAATCTACAGGCCAGTTCGTGCCGCGCACACCGACCCCGCGTCGCATGCCATCAGCTCGGCGCGATCGCGTTGCGATCGTCGCGGAGCTGCGCCTTGCGCGCGATGAGTGCGTCTTTCTCCGCGTCGCTCATGGGGCGGTCCGGGTCGAGCAGCATGGCGTCGATGCGCTTCCGCTCCTCTTCGATCGCGCGGACCTCGAGCTTGCGCAGCCACGCTCGCACGTGCGTCATCGGGTTCGGCAGCGGCTCGGCGACGAGAGCGTTGACGGCGTCGACCTCGGCCTCGGTCATCCCCTCGCACACGGCCTCCAACGACGGCTCGTCGGTCGCCAGCAGCCGCTCGAAGATTCTGCGGTAGACGGGATGGTGAAAATGCTCAGGCCCCCAGCGCTCGACGACGGTGTCGACCTGATCGCGATCCTGGAGCATCGACTGGACGAGTCCCTTCTCCGCGGCGGCGATGCGCGCCGACGGTGTCACCCGCGCGACCGCGTGCGAGCTCGCCCAGTCGTCGGTGCGCCGGAAGCCGCGACGGCGCTCGTCGCCGCGCCCGCGCTTGCGATCGCGCGACCACTCGTCGCGAGGGCGCGGCCGTTCCTCGAACAGCACTCCGTCGACGGTGGCGTCGGCGGGCGCGGTCGTCGACGCGCGCGGCGACTCGCGGGCGCCGTCGCGGATGCCGTCGCGCGACGAGTCGCTCGGCGTCCGGCCGCGGCGCGTCCGATCGCCCTGCGCCGCCTCGTGAAGCAGCACGTCGCGGGCGACGCCCGTGACTTCGGAGAGGCGCCCCACGTACAGGTCGCGTGTGAGGGGGTCGGTCGCCGCGCGGATCGTCGGCAGCAGTCGGTCGATCGCGGCACGCTTGCGGCTCAGGTCCTCGAACCAGCCCTTCCGCTGGATCATCATCACCTGGCGCTCGAACACGTCGACCGCCTGCGTCAGTTGCGCTTCCAGCCCGCGCGCGCCGTGCGCGCGGACGAACGAGTCCGGATCCTCGCCGTCCGGCAGCGACGCCACCCGCGCCGAGACGCCGTGACGGAGCAGCTCGTGTCCGGCGCGAAAGGTGGCCTTCTGGCCGGCCGCGTCGCTGTCGTACAGCAGGATCACATGGTTCGTCAGCTTGGCGAGCAGGGCGGACTGCTGCTCGGTGAGCGCGGTACCTAACGGTGCGACGACCTCGTCGATGCCCGCGAGCGCGAGCCGGATCGCGTCGAAGTAGCCCTCGACGACGAGTGCGCGCTCCGCCTTGCGGATGGCGTGGCGCGCGCTGGACAGCCCGTAGAGCAGTCGCCCCTTGCTGAACACTTCCGATTCTGGCGAGTTGAGGTACTTCGGCTCGCCGTCTCCGATCACGCGTCCGCCGAACCCGACGTGGCGCCCCGACGTATCGAGAATCGGGATCATCAGTCGGTTCCAGAAGCGCGACCGCGCCTCTTCCTGATCGTCGCGCTGCGCCATCAACCCGGCCGCGATCAGCCGCGCGTCGTCGTAGCCGAGCGCGTGGAGATGTGCGCGCAGCCTCGAGCCGTCGCGCGGTGCCCAGCCCAGCTCGAACCGCGTCGCCGCGTCGCGATCGATGTCGCGCGACGCGAGATACTCACGCGCCGGCGCGGCATCGTCCTCGGTCCACAGCGTATCGCGGAACCACTCGGCGGCCGCGGCGTTCGCCTCCCAGAGCGGCTCGCGCGGGTCGGCAGTCTGCGCGGAACGCTTCTCCTCCTTGATCTCGACGCCCGCGCGGTCGGCGACGTAGCGAACGGCCTCGGCGAAGTCCATCCCCATCCGCTCGCGCACGAAGGTGAAGACATCCCCCTTCACGTGGCAGACGAAGCAGTGGTACGAGTTGTAGCGCGGCGACACCGAGAAGTTCGGCCCCTTGCCGTTGTGGAACGGACACGGTCCGCGGAAGTCCGCGCCGGTGCGGCGCAGCTTCACCTCCTCGCCGATGATCTCGACGATGTCCGCCGCCTCGCGCACGCGGTCGATCGACTCGGCGGTGATCACGCGCGCGACCTCACTCGAGGTCGACGACGCTCACGCCCGCGCCGCCCTCGTTCCACAGGCCGAGTCGAAAGCCCTTCACGCGCGTGTCCTTGCGGAGCAACTCGCCGACGCGCTCGCGCAGCGCGCCGGTCCCTTTCCCGTGGATGATGCGTACGCTGCGCAGGTCGGCGCGCACGGCCGCATCGATCGACTGGAGCAGGTAGTCGTCCATCTCGCCGATGCGCATCCCGCGCAGATCGATCTCGCTCGACACGTGCACGTCCGGCACGTCGCCGAGCATCGGCACGACGATCTCGGGCTTCGCGCGCTGCTGCGACGTCTTCGTGAGCGTGCGGAGCGGCACGGTCAGCTTCATGACCCCGACCGCGACGACGGCGTCCCGGTCGCGCAGCTCGACGAGCGTGCCGACCTTGCCGCCCAGCGTCGCGATCTCGACGGCGTCGCCCTCCGCGAGCGACTCGCGGGCGGTCGGGCGCGACGCGGGCTGCTGCGGTCGCGTCTTCCGCTCCGCGTTGCGCTCCTCGCGCTCGAGTCGATCGAGCTGCGCATTCTGGCGCGCTGCGGACTCCTCGATGCCGCGGCGCGCCTCGCGCGCTCTCTCCTCCACCGCGTCCCCGGCCGCCGCACGAAGCTCGCGCACGCGTTCGGTCGATCTCCTTGCGCGCATCGAGCAGATACCGCCGCGCCTCGTGGCGCGCCTCGCGCTCGGCCTGCCGCTCACGCTCGCGAACGCGCGTCTCGCGCTCCGCCAGCCGCTGCGCGCGGGCCTGCCCGCTCGCGACGAGCTCCTCGGCCAGCGTCTCGCGATCGGCGAGCAGCTTCTCGCGCGCTTCCAGGTCGGCGAGCAGACGGTCGACGTCTCGCTCTCCCTTCGGCACGCGCTCGATCGCGCGCTCGACGATCGAGTCGGGCATGTTGAGCCGCCGAGCGATCGCGATGCCGTACGAGCGCCCCGGAATCCCTTTCACGAGCCGGTACGTGGGCGCGAGCGCGACGGCATCGAACTGGAGCGACGCGTTCACGACGCCCGGGACTTCGGTCGCCAGCTCCTTCAGCGCGCCGAGGTGCGTCGTCGCGATCGACGTCGTGCCGCGGCGCGTCAGCTCTTCGAGCACGGCGCCGCCGAGCGCCGCGCCCTCGAGCGGGTCGGTGCCCGGACCCCAGCTCGTCGATCAGCACGAGCGACGCGTGCGGTCGCCGAGCCGACGATCTCGGTGAGATTCTTGAGGTGGGCGCTGAACGTCGAGAGACTGGCCTGGATCGACTGCTCGTCGCCGACGTCGGCGAAGAAGTCGTCGAACACCGCGACGCGGCTCTCCGCGTCGACCGGTGCGGGGATGCCGCTCTGGGCGAGCAGCGACAGCAGGGCGAGCGCTTTGAGGAGCACGGTCTTGCCGCCCGTGTTCGGTCCGGAGACGAGCAGCGTATGCTCGTCGCGCTCCATCGCGAGGTCGAACGGCACGACCTCGACCCCCTGCGCGAGGAGGAGGGGATGGCGGCCGCGGCGCACCGTGAACCCGTCGCCGGCCCGGACGAGGTCGAACGGTGCGCACTCGAACTCGCGGCCGAAGCGGGCGCGCGCGTACAGCGTGTCGAGCTCCACGAGCGCGTCGAGCGCGCCCATCATCTCCTCGCGCAGCGGCCGCAGCTCTTCGGTCAACTCGCGCACGATGCGGTCGATCTCGCGCAGCTCCTCCGCCTCGAGCTCGCGGATGCGGTTTCCGAACTCGACGGCCGCGGGCGGCTCGACGAACAGCGTCGCTCCGGTGGACGAGCTGTCGTGCACGATCCCACCGACCGTGACGCGGGCGTGCGCGCGCACCGGAATGACGTAGCGCCCGTTGCGCACGGTGACCGACATGTCGGTCACCTGCTGGTGCGGCTCGAGGCGCATCATCGTGCGCTCGAGCAGCGCGACGAGCTCCCCTTGCGACGCGCGCAGCTCGCGGCGCACGCTGCGCAGCTTCGGACTCGCCTCGTCGCGGACGGTGCCGTCATCGGCGATCGCGCGCCCGATCTGCTCCTCGACCCGTCGCGCGCTGACGAGGCGCTGCACGAGATGCGACAGCACGGCCACCACGAGCGCCGGCCGCTTCGCGTCCCCCAACGTCTCGCGCGTGCGTCTCGACGACTGCAGGAGCTGCGCACCGGACAGCAACTCGGGCGCACTCCACGCCGTGCCGGCGACGCGGAGTCTCGCGAGCGGTTCGGCCAGGTCCGGAATGCGCTCCGTCGCCCAGCCGAGATCCGACTCGACGAGCGCGCGCATCGCAGCGACGCGCCGATGCTCCGCCGTCAACCCGGCGAGGTCGGTGCTCGGCTGCAGCGCGCGGACGCGACGCGCACCGAGGGCCGAGCTGGCGCGTTCGGCGACGACGGCGAGGACGCGGGAGTACTCCAGGACGGAGAGGGCGTGCGAGTTCATACGTCCCTCATTTTACCCTGAACACCCCTCGCCGGTGCCCGCCCGCTCACCTCGGCGTGGCCAGCTCCGCTCGCGCGATCGCACTGATGGTGCTTCCCTCGGCGCGCCCCTTGAATTCCGCCATCACCTTCCCCATCACGGCGCCGATGTTCGCGGCCCCGCCGTCGATGGCCGAGCGGACGGCGGCGCGGAGCTCGTCCTCGCTCACCGTCGGCGGCAGGTAGCGCTCGAGCCTCGTCGCTTCGTCGCGCTCCTTCTGCGCGAGCTCGTCGCGACCGGCCGTCTCGTACATCGCGATCGCTTCGCGGCGCCGTTTGATCGCCTTGCGCAGCACGTCGACGACGTCGTCGTCGGTCAGATCGCGGCGCAGCTCGATCTCCTTGTTCCGCGCCTCGGCGAGCGTCGTGCCCAACACGAGCGTGAGCGGCTTGTCCTGGGCCTTGCGCGAGGCGGTCAGCTCCGCGTGAAGCCGGTCGAGGAGTGGTGGCATGACGTCGGTGTGGGCGGAACGCAGGGTCGGATGTCAGCCGGGCGGCCAACGAAACCCGCGTCCGCCGAGCAGGTGCAGGTGAAGATGGAAGACGGTCTGCCCCGCGTCGGGACCGGTGTTCACGACGGTTCGGTAGCCGCCGTCCGCGATCCCCTCGTCGCGCGCGACCTTCGCCGCGAGCAGCGACAGCTCGCCGAGCATGGTCGCATCGGTCGCCTCGTTCAGCGAGGCGACGTGCTCGCGCGGAATGACGAGCACGTGCGTCGGCGCGCGGGGGTCGATGTCGCGGAACGCGACGCACCGCTCCGTCTCGGCGACGCGCGCAGCCGGGATCTCGCCGCGGACGATGCGGCAGAAGAGGCAAGGTTCGGTCATCGGCGCGTGGGGGCGAGAAACGTTAGGCGGTGGACCGCGACGGGTCCGAGTCCGACGACCGCGTGGACGGCGGCGCGGGCGATCCGTGCGAGCGGTGGAGCGCGGCCCGCGCGAACGCCACGCCGACGACCGCGGCTGTCTCGAACCGAAGGATATGCCCCGGGAGCCGGACGCGCGTGAATCCCGCCGCGTCGAGCGCCGCCAGCTCGGTGCGCTCGACGCCCCCCTCCGGGCCCACGGCGAGCGAGACCGACCCGCCGACCTCGACGCGATCGATCGGGACGCCGTCGACGTCGAGCACGAGCCGTGTCGTCCCATCCGGGAGCGCGAGCAGGGCGCGCTCGAGCGACGCGTCGGGGTGCAACGTGGGGAGCCACGCGGCCTCGCTCTGCATCAGCGCGGCGATCATCCGCGCGCGGATCTTTCCCTGGAACCCGGCGCCCTCGCCGCGCGGCCCGACGCTGTGCGACCGCCGCCAGATCGTCGGCCGCCAGCTCGCCACGCCGAGCTCGGTCGCCTTCTCGGCGAGCCACAGCATGCGCTCGCGGTCGGCGACCGGCGCCAGCAGGTGCACGTCGGCGCCGCGCTCGACGTGCCCGACGGCGCCGAGCTGCACCACGGCGTGCGATTTCGCGAGTCGCGTGACGCGGCCGTCGCTCACGGCGCCGCAGCCGTCACGCAGCGCGACCGCGTCGTTCACCTCGAGGCGTCGGACGCGCATGTGATGCGCGGCTTCCTCACCGAGCGTGACCATCCCGCCGTCGACGAGGGCGTCGGGGGAGAAGAACGTCGGCGTCGTCGGTGTGTCGGCGCGCGTGCCGCTCACACGCTCACCGGCGCCGCACGACCGCCGACCACCACGCGTCCTCGACATCCTCCTCCGAGACCCGAAGCCCGAACGGCGCGAGCGCGTCGATCATCCGCTCGCGCTCGTCGCGCAGGATGCCGCTCAGCACGGCGACGCCGTCCGCGGGGAGCGCCGCGCTGATCGCCGGCAGTAGTTCGACGACGACGCTCGAGATGATGTTCGCGAGGATCACCCGGACCGGCGCGACGAGCGGCAGCAGCAGCTTGGCGTCGCCCTGCACGATCGTCACGACGTCCGCGACGCCGTTGCGCCTGACGTTCTCTTCGGCGTTGCCGATCGCGTCGGGATCGAACTCGATCGCGATGACGCGCGACGCGCCGAGCTTCGCGACGGCGATCGAGAGCACGGCGCTCCCCGCACCGAGGTCCGCGACGAAGTCGCCGCGCCGAACGACCGTCGGCAGCAGCCGGAGCACGCCGCGGGTCGTCGGATGATCGCCGGTCCCGAACGCCATCCCGGGGTCGATGACGATCGTTCGCGCCGCGTCGAGCCCCTCCGCGAGCCACGGAGGCGAGACCGTGAGCGCGCCGAGGTCGTGCGCCGACACGTGCGCCCGCCACCCGTCGGTCCAGTCGAGCGGTTCGGCCGGTGCGATGACGACGTCGGCGTCCGGGTCGGCGGCGGCGATCGCGTCGCGGATCGCCGCGATGTCGGTCTCGGGCGGGAACTGCGTGACGAGCGTCTCCCCGTCCTCGTGCAGCCCGAGCGAGCCGGCGTCGAACAGCGCCGTCACGACCCGCTCGCGGCCCTCGTCGCCGCGCGGGCGCACCCGGACGGCGATCCAGCGCGCGTCGTCGGTCACGCGCCGAGCGCTTCTTTCATCTTCGACCAGAGCCCTTTCGCGCGTGGCGCCTGCTGCGGCGTGGCCGGCTGCACCGTCGCCAGCTCGTCGATCAGCTCGCGCTCGCGCGGCGAGAGCGTGTCGGGGGTCCAGAGCTGCACGCGCACGTGGAGATCGCCCACGCCCGACGCGTTGACACGCGGCAGGCCGCGCCCTCTGAGGTGAAATACCTGCCCGCTCTGCGTCCCGGGCGGGATGCGCACCGACAGATCGCCCATCACGCCGGGCGCCGCGACATCGGCGCCCAGCACGAGCTGCGGGTACGTGACGAGCACCTCGCAGAACAGATCCTCGCCGTCACGCTCGAAGCGCTGGTCTTCCTCGACGTCGAACAGAACGAGCACGTCGCCGCGCGGGCCGCTCCGCGGACCGACGTTTCCCTGCCCGCGAAGCGTCATGTACTGCCCCGTCGCGACGCCAGCCGGCACACTGATCTTGATCGTCTTGTCGCCGCGCACGCGCCCTTCGCCACGGCACTTCTTGCAGGGGGACGCGACGACCGTACCCTCGCCGGCGCACGTCGGGCACGGCGCGACGCTGACGAACTGTCCGAAGAACGAGCGCTGCGCGCGGCGCACCTCGCCACTCCCACTACACGTCGAGCAGGTCGACGGCTTCGTTCCGGGCTCGGCACCCTGCCCTTCGCAGCGGTCGCACGGATCGAGCAGCTTCAGCGTGACGGTTTTCTCGACGCCGGTCGCGACTTCCGGGAGCGTGAGCGCGAGCGAGAACTTCACGTCCGAGCCGGTCCGCGGTCCGCTCGCCTGCCGCCCGCCGCCGCCCCCGAACAGATCGCCGAGCCCGCTCATCCCACCCATGCCGCCGAAGTCGCGCATGAAGATGTTGAGCGCCTCGGAGAGGTCGACGTGATGGAATCCTCCGCCGGCTCCGCCGCCTCCGCGCAGCCCCGCCTCGCCGAAGCGGTCGTAGGCCGCGCGCTTCTGCGGATCGCGGAGGGCGTCGTACGCCTCCGTGATCTGCTTGAACTTCTCCTCCGCGTCTTTCGACCCGCCGTTGCGATCGGGGTGGTACTGCATGGCGAGCTTGCGGTACGCCTTCTTGACGTCGTCCTCGCTCGCGTCGCGGGCGATGCCTAACGTGGTGTAGAAATCGGACATTGGGCGGGCGGAGATGCTGAACTGGGATCGTGAGTGACGACGGGTACGGCGGGGTCGGTCGAACGCGGTCGATGGGGGAGGCCGGTGAGGATCGCCGCCGGCGTCAGTGCAGAAGGTCGGAGACGAGCCGCGACGTGTGACTCACGAGCGCGATGACCTTCTCGTAGGGCATCCTCGTCGGCCCGATCACCCCGATCACGCCGCTGAGTCCCCCCATGTGGTACTCGGCGGTCACGACGGTGAACGGCTCGAGCCGCGGGTCCCCGTGCTCGGTGCCGATCGTGATCGAGACGTTCGGATGTGCCCCCGCGCTCCGCCGCATGAGCGCGGCCAGCTCCTCCGGCGTCTCTGTCAGCTCGAGCAGCCGTCGCATCCGGTCCGCGCTCGCGAATTCCGGCTGCTCGGCGAGCAGCGACGGCTGGCCGATGACGACGTCGGTCACCTCGGACGTGCTCGCCGCGTCGAACAGCCGAGCGCCGCCGGCGACGAAGATGTTCAGCAGTTCGTCACCGGACGCGGGTCGCGCGTCGCGGAGTCGGTCGGAGAGCGACTGCGTGATCTCCTCCAGGCGAACACCGGCGAGCCGCTCGTTCAGCACGCGGCAGACCTCGGACACCGCGTCGTCGGCGATCTCGCCGGGCACCTCGACGAAGATCGTGCGGACGCCCCCGCTCTCGAGCGTCAGCACCATGAGGAGCCGGTCGCTCGTCAGCCGCACGAGGTCGATGCGCCGCAGCACCGCCTCGGCGAACCGCGGGCCGGTCGCGACACCCAACTCCTGCGTCAGCACGCCCAGCGTCTGCGCCGCCCGGCGGAGGATCGCCTCGATGGTCGAACCGCCGGTGCCGATCTGCTCCGCCAGCCTGGCCTGCTCGGCCTCGCCGACGAGCTCGGGATAGGCGCCGGACTCGGCGATCAGGTCGTCGACGTAGACGCGATACGCCTTGTGCGTCGGCACGCGACCGGCCGACGTGTGCGGGTGGTAGAGAAACCCCTTCTCTTCCAGGTCGCTCATCGTGTTGCGGATCGTCGCCGGCGACACACCCAGCCCGAACCGTCGCGACAGCATCCGTGATCCAGCAGGCTCGGCAGTCGCGACGTAGCTCTGGATCACGGCGGCGAGCACGCGACGCTCCCGCGCCGACAACTCCTCAAACACCATAAGTTGCTGAATATCAAGGACTTCTGAAGGCTGTCAAGTCGGCGGCGAGCGCGTCGAGCCGGAGCCAGCCGGCGGCCGTCAGCCGAAGCCGCCGGTCATCGAGCCGGGCCCACCCGGCGTCGACCCACCGTTGAACCCGCGGGCGCTCCGGCGGCGCGATCTCGAGCCCCGCGTCGCTGCGCAGTCCTAAGTACACTCGCTCGGCGACCCTGTTCTCGACGGACAGACGCTCGGAGCCCGTCACGGGATCGGCGGCTGCGGTGACGGCCGCCCGCCACGCGGGATACGACGCCTCGTTCCAGCGCCGCGTCACGCCGTCGAACTCGTGCGCCGACGGGCCGAGCCCGACGTAGGGCGCGCCGCTCCAGTAGCTCGCGTTGTGACGGGAGCGGCGGCCGGGACGCGCGAAGTTGGAGACTTCATAGTGCTCGAAGCCGGCCGCCGTCATGACGTCGTGCGCGCGAAGGAACTCCGCCGCGTAGCGCTCCTCGTCGGCCTCCGTCACCTCACCGCGCGCGTGCCAACGGCCGAGCGGCGTACGGGGCTCGACGGTCAGTCCGTAGAGCGACAGGTGATCCGGCTCGAGCGCGAGCGCCATGGCGAGGTCGCGTGACCAGTCGCGATCGACTCCGTCCGGCGCCGCGAAGATCAGATCGAGCGAGAGGTTCGTGATCCCTCCGGCGCGCGCGGTCCGCACCGCGCGCTCGATCTGCGTCGTGCCATGCGAGCGATGCATCCAGCTCAACACGCGCTCGTCGAACGATTGCGCCCCGACGGAGAGGCGGTTCACTCCCGCGGCGCGCCACGCCGCCACGTGCTCCGCCGTCACATCGTCAGGGTTCGCCTCGAGCGTCAGCTCCGCATCCGGGGCCAGCGGGAAGTGGCGCGCGACGACGTCGATCGCTCCCCGGACGCCGTCGCCGCCGAGCCGCGACGGCGTGCCACCGCCGAAGTAGAGAGTGTCGACGGTGTCCGGATCGGCGTGCACCGCGCCGAACCGGATCGCACACTCCCGCGCCAGCGCGTCGACGTATTCAGCGACGGGCACCGCCCGGCGCACGGCGATCGCGAAGTCGCAGTACGAGCAGCGCCGCGCGCAGAACGGCACGTGCACGTAGACGTGGCGCGCCGACGTGGCGTGGCTGGCGGCCGTCAGCGCGGCGTGCGTGTTCAGACGCTGGAACCGGGCGAGGCGGCTACCGCCGCGCGATCGATCCGTCGAAGCCGACGAGCACGAGCCCGGTCGCCTCGAGCGACCCGACCGCCGTCGCGCACCGCCGAACGTCGAGCGCCGCGCGTTCGGCCAGCGCGTCGAGATCCGCCGCCCGCGTCGTGAGCTGCTGCCACACGCACGCCTCGTCGCCCGACAGCGCGGGCACCCGCGGCGCCGAAGAGCGCGCGGCGTACTCGCGACCCGGGTCCGCGCGGCCGTCCGGCGCCGGTTCCGCCACGGCGCGTCGTACGCCGAGCAGGCCGAGCAGATCGTCCGCATCGGTGACGACGGCCGCCCCGTCTCGCAGCAACGCGTTGGCCCCCGCCGAGGCGGCCGAGTCCACCGGCCCCGGAACCGCCCCCACGTCGCGCCCGAGCTCGAGAGCGAGCGACGCCGTGATCAGTGCGCCACTCCTGGTACCGGCCTCGACGACGACCGTCGCGCGCGCGAGCGCGGCGACGATCCGGTTCCGGCGTGGGAACGCGCCGGGGGTCGCACGCGTGCCGGGCGCCATCTCGGACACGATCAGCCCCTCCGACGCGATGCGCTCGTACAGGCGCCGGTGCGACGCGGGGTACGGCACGTCGACGCCGGTGCCCAACACGGCGACGGTGGCGCCGCCGACGTCGAGGGACGCCGCGTGTGCGACGGCGTCGATTCCCCGCGCGAGCCCGCTCACGACGACTGCGCCCGCGCCGCCGGCGGCACGCGCCAACCCGTCGGTCACGCGCGTGCCGTAGCTGGTCGCATCCCGGGTCCCCACCATCGCGACGGCCGGCGCGACGGACAGCAGCGAGCGATCGCCGCGACACCAGAGCGCGGCAGGAGGGTCGCTCAGGTCGAGCAGCGCCGCGGGATAGTCGGGATCACCGAGCAGACAGAGCGTCGCGCGCGCGCGCTCGGCTCGCGCGAGCGCGCGCTCCGCGCACGCCACGGCCTCGCCGCGCTCGGCTGACGCGACACGTCGCGCGAACGCGCGATCAGCCCCGCCGTCGGCTCGCGCCCACGTGCGGTAGCGCGTCGGCCCGATCCCGTCGACGAACGTGAGCGCGAGCGCCGCGCGTCGATCGTCCGCCGTCGCCACCGGCGCGGTGCCGGCCTCGGTCGGCAACGCGCTCCACGCGCGGCCGCGCTCGCAGACGCGCGCTGTCGCGATCACGTCACGGCAGCTCGGCGTGGCCGACCGCGCGCTCCGCCGTGCGCCGCAGCGTGAGCAGCTCGGTCCACCACGTGGCGAGTAGCTCGTCGAGGCCATCGCGCCCGGCGGCGCTGATCGAGCGCACCGCGAACGCGTCGGGCGCGACGATCTCGGGCACGTACGGCTCGCCGAGCAGGTCGAGCTTGGTGAACACGACGCAATGCGGCTTCGCGGCGAGCGCCTCGGAGTACGCGCGCACCTCCGCGCGCAGTCCATCGTACTCGGCCTGCCAGTCCATCGCGTCGATGGGGATCATGATCGCGAGCATCCGCGTCCGCTCGATGTGGCGCAGGAACTGGAGGCCGAGCCCCTTTCCTTCGTGCGCGCCTTCGATGATTCCCGGGATGTCCGCGACGACGAACGTGCGGTGCCCCGAGAGCTGCACGACGCCGAGGTTCGGCGCGAGCGTCGTGAACGGGTAGTCGGCGATCTTCGGACGGGCCGCCGAGATCACGGAGAGCAGCGTCGACTTCCCAGCGTTGGGCTGCCCGACGAGGCCGACGTCGGCGATCAGCTTGAGCTCGAGCTCGAGCGAGCGCGCCTTGCCCTCTTCCCCGGGTTCCCACTCGCGCGGCGCCTGGTGGGTCGCGGTCGCGAACTTCGCGTTGCCGCGCCCGCCGCGCCCGCCGCGCGCGACGATGATCTCCTGCCCGTGCTCGGTGATGTCGCCGATCAGCTCGTGCGTGTCGGCGTCGCGCAGCACCGTGCCGGGCGGGACCGGGAGCACGACGTCGGCTCCCGAGCGCCCGCTCTTGTTCGAGCTCGACCCGTGGTCGCCGCGTTCGGCCTGCCAGAAGTCGCGGTACGTGTAGTCGAGCAGCGTCGCGAGGTTGCTGTCGCCGCGTACGATGACGTCGCCGCCGCGACCCCCGTCGCCTCCGTCCGGGCCGCCCATCGGGACGAACTTCTCGCGGCGGAACGAGCTGGCGCCCGAGCCGCCAGTGCCGGCTTCGACGCGAACGATGACCTGATCGATGAACATGATGGAGTGTGCCTAACGCTGTGCTGCCGACTGCGGACTCGGCCGCGTGTGCTCGCGCACCCGCTTCCAGAGCCGTCGCGCGGCGTCCGCCGCGTCGTCGTCGATGACGCCGTCCAACGCCTCGAGCGCCGCCGAGACGACGTCGGCCCCGACGCCGACGTTCAACGCGCCGTGCAAGTGCGAGTGCAGCTGCCGCTCCTGCGCCATCGCCGCACACGCTGCGACGACACAGAGCTCACGACGCGGCAGGTCGAGCCCCGGCCGCGCGAGCACCTTGCCGTACCCTTCCACGATCATCCACGCGTCGAGGGCCGGGTGCAGCTCCGCGATGTTGCGTCGCAGCGGACGGTAGTGCGCACCGTACACCGCGGCACACGTCTCGCCGCCTCGCGCACGCCACGTCGCCGTCTCGTCGCGCGAGGCGTCGTCGTCGGACGTCGGCGCCGCGCGCCCCGAGACGCGCCGCCAGTCGCGCATCGCGTTCAGCGTGCGCGGCAGCCCGGCGAACAGATACGACTGCAGCAGCAGCTCCTCCACCCAGACGGCGTCGATGGTGACCGCGCCGCGCAGCGCGTCGCGCACGGCCCGTTCGCTCCCCGCGGCGACGACGGCGGCGAGCCGCACCAGCGCGCGCGTCGCCTCGTCGAGCACGGACAACGTCGCGCCGTCCGCGCCTGCGACAGGTACCCGATCGTTGCCGCCCGTATCCAAGCGTTGCACGGCGCCGCTCACGCAGCGGGCGCCACGTCGCCGACGATCTCGCCGCGTGTGTTCCGCACCGGCCGGACGAGGAGGTCGGCCAGGCGCGGCGGGAGCGGATCGGGGAGCGCGTCGAGGAGTTGCAGCGCGCGCAGCACGGCCGGATACTGTGCCCGCGGCGCGCCGTCCTCGACTTTCACGGCGAGCCCGACGCCGCGGTCGAGCAGGGCGAGCGAGTGCACTCCCTCGGCGCCGACCTTCGCGAGCACGCGGCCTTCGGTCTCTTCCATGAGCACGGTATCGAATCGATCGGTGCCGCCCACCAGGAACGGCCGGGTTCGCATGGCGTGCGCGATGCGCGACGGCACTTCGTCGCCCCGACGAGCCGCCGCGGCGAACCGCGCGTAGCTCCGTGCCATCCCGTCGAGCGGCAGCCCGTACACGACGACGCCGCAGCCGTCCACCGACCGGCGCAACGCCTCCGCCGGCACGCCGCTCCACCGCGCCACGGCGTCGGTGCATGCGCGCTGCACGGGGTGCTCGTCGCGCTCGTAGCCGGCCGTCGGCCATCCCTGCGTCGCCGCGCGCGCGAGCATGGCCGAGTGCTTCCCGGAGCAGTTGTTGTGCAGGCGCGTCGACCGGATCCCCGACTCGCGCAGCAGGCGCGCGCCGCGCGACGCGAGCGGCTCGTGCGGACCGCAGACGAGATCTCCCTCCTCCAGTCCGAGCGACTCGAGCATCGACTCGGCGAGGGCGGCGTGCTCGGGCTCGCCGCCGTGCGACGCGCAGGCGAGCGCGAGCTGGTCGTCGCCCCACCCGACGGCGTCGAATCCGCCGCTCTCGATGAGCGGCATCACCTGGAACGGCTTCGCGCACGAGCGCCAGTACGTGGCGAGCGACGGATCACCGGCCGCCGCCACGAGCGCGTCGCCGTCGACGACGGCCGCGTGCACGCGATGCCGCGATTCGACGACGCCGCCGCGCGTCGCGACGACGTCGAGGTTGAGGGTGAGCATGCAGAGAAACCTAAACGGCCGGCCCGCGGCCGCTCAGAACAGCTTGATCAGCCCCTTCGTGTACTTCTGCGGATTGCGCCGGACGTCCTCGAGGATCGCGTTCAGCTCGACGAGCGATTTGTTGAGCGCGTCGTAGGTCGCCTGGTCGTTCAACAGGCGTGGCACGATGCCGTTGCCGCGGGTCATGAGCTTCGCGATCGAGTCGGCGCTCGCCGTCACGCTGACGAGCTGCGCGTAGAGCGTGTCGTCGCGGAGCAGCTTGCCGAGCGTGCCGTTGGAGCTCGCGACCTGACCGACGAGCGAGTCGAGCGACGCCGTCGTGCGCGTGAGGTTGTTGTAGAGCACGGGGTCGGTCATGAGGCGCCCGATCGTGCCGTTCGGGTTCTGCATGCGAACGAGCAGCGCATTCGTCCGCGAGAGCGTGCCGTTCAGCGTGTCGTAGAGCCCACGGTTCGTGACGAGCTGGCCGATCGTGCCCTCACCGGCCACGATGCCGCCCGTGATGCCGCGCAGATCGTGCGTGAGCCCGACGACGTCTCCGACCGCGCCCGACGCCTGCTGGATGATCTGGTCGTACTCGACCGACGGCGCGACGACGATGGTGTCGTTCGCTCGCAGGTAGCCCGTGCGCGCGGTCCCCGGCGAGATGTCGAAGATGCGGTCGCCGAGGAGGCCCTGCGTGCGGAGCCGCGCGCGGGAGTCGCCGCGGACCTGCTGCTGCACGTCCTCGTCGACCTCGACGACGAGGCGCAGATTGCGCGTCGTGTCGTTGTCGACCGGAAGGAAGTCGATGCGCTTCACCGACCCGGCGAGCTGCCCCGCGACGGTGACCGCGCCGCCGACGCGCAACCCGTTCGCGGACGGCACGAACGCTACCAGTTCGTACTTCCGGCCTAACAGATTCGCCGCTTTCGCGAGCTTGTAGCCGCCGAAGACCAGGATGAGCAGCGCGACCAGCGTCACCGACACGACGCGCACCTGCTCCCACGTGATGATGCTGCCGCGTTTCATGTTAGGATCCGCCGAGGAAGTCCTGGATGTATCGGTCGTCGCTCGCCGTCATCTCCTCCGGCGTGCCGAAGAACCGGATGCGCTTCTCCGCGAGCAGCGCGACGTAGGTCGCCATGCGGAACACCGAGCGGATGTCGTGCGACACGACGATGCTCGTGACGCCGAGCTCGCGCTGCAGCTTGATGATGAGTCGCGTGATCGTCCCCGTCGTCAACGGATCGAGCCCCGACGTGGGCTCGTCGTAGAGCATCAGCTCCGGGTCGTTCGCCATCGCGCGCGCGATCCCGACGCGTTTCCGCATCCCGCCCGAGAGCGACGACGGCAGCAGCTCCATGATCTGGTCGGGGTCGAGATCGACGAACTCGAGCTTCTCCCGCACGCGCCGCTCGATCTCGGCCTCGTCGTAGTCGGTATGCTCGCGCAGCGGATACGCGACGTTCTCGTACACGGTCATCGAGTCGAACAGCGCTGCCGCCTGGAACACCATTCCCATCTTCTGCCGGACACGCAACGCATCCTCGAAGTTGAGTCCCGTGATGTCGTTGCCGCGGACGTAGACACGCCCGGAGTCGGGGACGAGCAGCCGCAGGATCAGCTTCAGCGTCGTCGACTTGCCGGTGCCCGACTCGCCGACGACGACGATCGTCTCACCCTTCTTCGCGAGGAAGGAGACGTCGTCGAGGATGACGCGGCCGTCGAACCCCAGGTGCACGCGCTCCAGCTCGATGACCGCGCCCTCTGCGGGCCCCGGATCTTCCGCGCGCGGACGCACGTCGTCCGGCGTCTGGGCGAGCTCGTCGCGGATCGCGGCGCGGACCCGCACCTCGGTCGGCTCACGCCGGTCGCCCGCGCGTCGATCGCCGGGATTCGATGCGTCGGGGGGCCCGGTCATGAGGGGAGCACCGCGAGCAGGATCTGCGTGAGGAAGTAGTCGCTCACGAGAATCGAGATGCTCGCCGCGACGACCGTGCGCGTCGTCGCCACGCCGACGCCTTCGGTCCCTCCGGTCGTCGACAGACCATAGTAGCAGGCCGACGTCGTGATGATCCCGCCGAACACGATCGGCTTCACGAGCCCCTGGATGAAGTCGTTCGGAATGACGCCGAGCGTGAAGCCGTTGTTGCTGAGCTGCTGCCACACGGTCTGCCAGTAGAAGCCGGTCGGCAGCCCGACGTACACCTTCGCGATGAGGTTCCCGCCGAGGATGCCGACGAGGTCGTTGATGACGGTGAGCAGCGGCATCATGATGACGCCGGCGAGCACGCGCGGCGTCACGAGCTTCTTGATCGGATCGGTGCCGAGCGTGTTCAGCGCGTCGATCTGCTCGGTCACGCGCATGGACCCGATCTGCGCCGCGACCCCCGACCCGACGCGCCCCGCGACCATCAGCCCCGCGAGCACCGGGCCGAGCTCGCGGACCATCGACGCCGACACCAGGCTGCCGATGTACTGCGTCGCGCCGAACGTGCGGAGCTGGACCGACGACTGGAGGGCGAGCACCATGCCCGTGAAGAACCCGGTCAGCAGCACGATCCCCAGCGACTGCACGCCGATCGCGTCCATCTGCTGCACGAGGTCCGAGAAGTAGAACGGCCGCACGAACGTGAATCGCAGCGCGTTCCACGCGAGCGTCACGTAGCTCTGGACTCCCGCGACCTTGGCCTTGGCGGCGGCGTTCAGGCGAGTGGCGAAACCGGACAATCCGGGCGATGTGAGAGGGGACGCGGAGGCGGCGCAGGGGCGCCCGGACGCGCCGCGTCGTCACGGCATCGTGAGCGGCGCAGCGTTCGCGCGGCCGAAGGGGCAAGCGTCGTGCCGGGAGCCGGCGCTCCGTTGACCCTCCTCCCCGGCGCCGCTACGCTACGCGCCCATGCCTGCCTCCCTTTCCCGCCCCCGGCTCGTCTCGCTGCTCGCGGCTGCCGCCGAACAGCGCGTCGTGACCGTGGGCGACGCGATGCTCGACGTCTACCTCCGCGGCGACGTCGACCGCATCTCGCCGGAAGCGCCCGTGCCGGTCGTGCGCGTGCGCGATCGGAAAGACGCCCTCGGCGGCGCGGCGAACGTGGCGCAGAACGTCGCCGCGCTCGGCGCCTCGTGCGCGCTCGTCGCGGCAGTCGGCGACGACGCCGGCGGCGCCCGCCTTCGGGCGCTGCTCGCCGCGATCGGCGCCGACGCCATGGTGGCCGTCGACCGCCCGACGACGACGAAGACGCGGGTCCTCGCGCGGAGTCAACAGGTCGTTCGCTTCGACGAGGAGAACGACGGCGACCTGACGGCCGAGGACGTGGCCCAGGTCCTGAGCGCCGTGCGCGCCGCGATCGATGCCGGCGCCACCGCGCTCGTGCTGGAAGACTACAACAAGGGCGTCCTCGTCCCGGAGGTCATCACCGAGTCGATCGCCATGGCGCGGGCGCGCGGCATCCCGATCGTCGTCGATCCGAAGTTTCGCAATTTCTTCGCCTACCGCGGCGCGACGATCTTCAAGCCGAACCGGCGCGAGCTCGAGGCGGCACTCGGCGCGACGGTGGACCTCGCGCATCCGGAAGCGCTGCCGGCGACGCTCGAGCGGCTCGGCGTCGCGCATCTGCTGCTGACGCTCGGCGAGCACGGCATGGCGTTGATCTCGGCGAGCGGTGACACCGCACGCGTCCCCACCACCGCGCGCGAGGTCTACGACGTCGTCGGGGCGGGCGATACGGTGACGGCGTATCTCGCGGTGCTGCTCGCGGCAGGGGCGACGGCGCGTGAAGCCGCGGTGATCGCGAACTTCGCGGCCGGCGTCGAAGTCGCGAAACTCGGCGCCGCGGTCGTGACGCCGGCCGAAGTGCTCGAGGCCTACGATCACTGGGTCGGCGAGAACGGCACTGCGCAGTAGATTGCCGTCGCGGGCCCTTAGCTCAGTGGTTAGAGCAGCGGACTCATAATCCGAAGTGCGTGGGTTCAAATCCCACAGGGCCCATCTTCCCTCACTTCTGATGCACGATTACACTGCTCGTTCCCCACGGGGCGTGTAGCTCAGCTGGTTAGAGCGCTGCTTTCACACAGCAGAGGTCCGGGGTTCGAGTCCCTGCACGCCCACTGCCCGTCCGTTCGCGCACGCGCGCGTCATCGCGTCCACCGAAGGACATGACCCGGTTTCTCCGCACGCTGTTCCGCCGGCCGCTGCTCTTCGCTGCGGCCGTTTGCTTTTCCGCCCCCTGCCTGACGGAGGCGCAGCAGCGGCCCAGCGCGTCGCAGGCCCAGGAGCTGCTGCGGCAACGCCCCGACCTCGCCACGCAGTTGCAGCAGCGGCTGCGAACGAGCGGCCTGACGCCCGACCAGGTTCGCGCTCGCCTGCGCGCCGAAGGGTATCCCGAGTCGCTGCTCGACGCGTACCTCCCCGGAGGGCCCCCGAGCTCGGCGGCCGATACCGCGTCCACGTCCACGCTGCTCGACGCCGTCCGCACGCTCGGCATCGTCGACTCGGCGGAGGTGGACGTGCTGCGTAGCGCGAGCGGTCGTTCGATCTTCGACGACGCGCTCGGACTCGACGGCGATTCGCTGTCCACACGCCCGCGCCTCGGTCGGGGCGGGCGCGCCGACAGCGTGGGCCGCGCCGACTCCCTCGCGGTCGCGGTCGCCGACAGCGGGTTCCAGATCTTCGGCCTCGACGTCTTCCGGTCGCGGACGTCGCAGTTCGATCCGAACCTTGGCGGCACCGTCGGCCCGAACTACCGGCTCGGCCCGGGCGACCGGCTCGTGCTCATTCTCACCGGCGACGTCGAGCAGGCGTACCAGCTCGACGTCACGCGCGAGGGGTTCGTCGTCATCCCGCAGGTCGGGCAGCTCTACGTCGCGAACCTCACGCTCGACCAGCTCGACCGACCTGCTCTACACGCGGCTGGGTCGAGTCTACTCGGGCGTTCGCCGCGGGCGGCGGCACGACCCAGTTCTAGCGTGAGCGTCGGTCGGCTTCGGACGAACCAGGTGTTCGTGTTCGGCGACGTCGCGCGACCGGACAGCTATCGCGTGTCGAGCGCCGGCACGGTGCTCAGCGCGCTGTACGCCGCCGGCGGGCCGACCGCCGCCGGCTGGCTGCGCCGTGTGCTCCTGCGTCGCGGTGGACGGGTCGTCGATACGCTGGACGTCTACGACTATCTGCTGCGCGGCGACGCACGCCGCGACCCGCGGCTCGAGACCGGCGACGTGGTGTTCGTGCCGCCGCAGCTCGGCCGAGTGCGCGTTGCAGGCGAGGTGAACCGTCCGGCGACCTACGAGCTCCGGCCGGGCGAGACGCTCGCCGACGTGCTCCGCAATGCCGGCGGCCTCGAGCCGACGGCGAACCAGCGTCGGATCCAGATCCAGCGCGTGCTCCCGGCCGCGGAGCGCGTCCGAACCGGGGCGCGATCGCAGTCGTCATCGACGTGACGACGGCGTCGCCCGGCGCCGCGCTCCCGGCCGTCGCGCTCCTGCCCGGCGACGTCGTTCGCGTCTTCGACGTCGCCGACCCGCGTCCGCGATCGCGTCGTCGTGCTCGGCAACGTGTACACGCCGGGCGCACAGGGCATCCGCGCCGGGACGCGGCTCTCGGACGCGCTGCGCAACGCGGGCGGCCTCAAGCCCGACACGTACCTCGGCGAGGTGCTCGTCACGCGGCTGCGGCCGGACTCGACGCCGGTTTCAGCTCCGCGCGCACGCTGGCGGATTCGACCGGGCGGGTCGTCAACGAATCGCTCCTGCAAGAGGATGACGAGATCCGCGTGTTCCGCGTGACCGAATTCCGGCCGGTGCGGTACGTCGCGATCAGCGGGGCCGTGCGGACAGGCGGGCAGTTCCGCTACCGGGATGGCATGACGATGCGCGATCTCGTGCTCCTCGCCGGCGGTCTCGACGAGAGCGCGCTGCTGAGCCAGGCCGAGGTCGCGCGCCTGCCCGCGGACCGCGAGCAATGGCGTCACGGCGCGCACGTTCCGCGTCGCGCTCGACTCGAGCTACCTGTTCGAACGCGCGCCGGACGGGCGATACCTCGGACCGCCAGGCCTTCCGGCGTCGGCCGGGGCGGCGCCCGAGGTCCGCTCGCGCCGTACGACAACGTGCTCATCCTCCGCCAGCCCGACTTCGCGCTGCAGCGCACGGTCGTTCATCGGGGGCGAGGTGCGCTTCCCCGGGCGCTACGCGCTGCGGACGAAGAGCGAGCGGCTCGTCGACCTCGTGCGGCGGGCAGGCGGGCTCACGACGGAGGCGAGCGCGGAGGGCGTCGAGTTCTATCGGGTCCGCGGGCGCAGTCGGGCGCGTCGGCATCGACCTGCCGCTCGCGATGCGCGACGCGACGAACCGCGACAATCTCATCCTCGCCGACGGCGACTCGGTCATCGTGCCGCAGTTCAACGCCGTCGTCACCGTCGGCGGCGCGGTGAACCGCCGTCGCGCGCTCGCCTACGTACCCGGGCAGCGACCTCGGGTACTACATCCGCGCCGCCGGCGGCGCGGAACGCGCGCGCCGACCTGCGCTCGCGCGTACGTGATGCAGCCGAACGGGCGGTTGGAGAGCGTGCAGCGGCGCCGGTTCCTGCCCGACGGCGTTCCCGGTGCCGCGCCCCGGGGCACGAGTGATCGTCCCGGAGCGCTGCAGCGGACGACCGCCGGGACTTCGCGCAAGCCTTGGCGACCTTCGCGCAGGTCGGCGGCGCACTCGCCACGCTCATCGCGGCCGTCGTCGCGTTGACGCGCTGACGGTCGCCCGGCACCGCCGGCTGCTCGTCGCGAGTCAGCGGCCGAGGTGGAGTCCGGGACGCCACGCCGCGCCGGCGAGCAGCTGCCAGCTCGTCGCATCGCCGGCGTAGTCGCGATTCAACTCGCGGATGACCCGGATGCGTCCGAAGACGTCGACACGGTCGAAAAACCGGACGGCTTCGACGGCGGGCGCGAGCTGCACGTCGACCTCGTCCGCGCTCGTCCCCTCGGTCGGAGGGGCACGTCGCACGATCCGGTCGCCGACCACGGAGACTCGTCCGCGCCGGGGTGTATCGATCGAGCGCGAGATGCTGCCCTGCGCCGCCGGGTGCGGCGATCGAGCCGAGTAGCTGCCCGCGGTTGGTGTGCCCCTGCACGAGGATCGAGTGCTCGTACGGCGTCGCCTGCTCGACGCACGCGGTCGAGGTGGGTGATCCGCGCGTTGACCGTTTCGGCGCGGAGAATCGTGAACGCCGAACCGTCGCGCGCACGAGCGAACGCCTGCTCGACGCCGAGGAGGATCGCGGCGTCGTGGTCTGGCTCCGTCGCGAGCTCGCGGACGTCGAGATTGTTGTCGTTCTTCAGAAGCTCGCCGTAGATGCGTAGCCCGCTGCGGGGGTGACTCCACGAGGCGAACGCACTCGCGATCTGGTTGTCGGGGGTGTAGTTCGCGTCGGTCGGCAGGTTCTTCTGCGACATCGCCGCGGCACTCTGGAAGAAGTTCTCGAAGACGCTGAACAGCTGGCCGAGCGAGACGCCTCCCGTCGGCGTGAGGCGATGGAACACCCGTCCGCCCCCGACTTCGAGCCCGGGCACCCAGCTCGGACTGAACGCCGCAACCCCGCCGGCCAGATAGCGCGACGCGGATCGGGGGGGGGCGTACGGCGAGTCGACAGGTCGCCCGAGGATCAGGTTGACGTTCAGGCGCCCGATCCCGACCGACCGCATTCCCGACGTTCCGAGGAAGATGTGACGGAAGCCGGGCGCGTTCTGGCCCATGAGCAGCGCGTGCACGGCCCCCGGCCCCCACGTCGGCGCAGCCGTGGAGACCCCGGCGGCGATCGGACCGATGTCCATCCGGAGCGTGCTCTGCCCTGCGTCGATGCGCGCGTAAGGCGCATCTCCGAAGCGCTGCGGCGTGTCGATCGCCAGTGGAAGCGAGCCGTCGGCGTACGGCGTCGCGCCGACTTCCGTCACCGGCGCGAGTGCGAACGGTCGGTTCTCCGCACGGAACGCCACGGGTTGCACGACGAGGGTGATCGGACCGACCTGCGCCGAGACGCCGCCCGTGACCACGCTCGTGAGACCCCGCCCCGACCACACGGCGCCGTCGCCGTAATCGAATGGAAAGGCCTGATTGAACACCGACCACGCCCGAAGAGGCAGCGCATCGACCCGCGCGCGCCACCGGCGCGACGCGTCGCTCGTCGTCGGCGTGAACGCGAAGCGGTTCCACGGGTGCCGCTCTGTGGTCCCGAGCAGGTTCAGCACGTGCGGCGTGTACCCGCGGAGTGTCACTGAGCGCTCCGCGATCGCGCCCGTGAGCTGGAGCGCTCGAATGTATTCTTCGAGCTCGCTGCCAGCCGTGGCCTCCAGCGGAGTCGCGCTGACACGCTCCGAACGCGGACGGACCGCCCCCGGTGGCTGCGCGTGCAACGGCGCGGTCGCGATCAGCACTCCCGCCAGCGTCGCCGGCAAGTAACATGTGGCTCGCTCGACCCTACACGCCATCTTCCGCCACGCTCCGTTGACACGCCCGCCGACGATTGCCGCTCGGACATCGTTCTCGTCGAGCGACGCCCAATCTACCGCGTGTGTCCCGGCGTCACAGCGAGCGCTGATGCGGGCGCGCTGGATCTGCGTCGCGTGCCTGCTGAGCGTGTCGCCTGCTCGCGCAGCGCACGCGCAGCGCGCAGGTGGTCCGGCGCCCCTGCCACCCGGCGGAGTGCGGGGGGATCGGCAACGGATCGCACAGCTCTGGGGGCTCGACTCACTGAGCGGGGAGCTGGCGCGGAGTGCGTCCTCGTGGCAGCCGGCGCCACCTCCGACGATCCGGCGGCGACCGTTGGCCGCGGCGTTGCTCGCGCCGCAGCTGGAAGCGCGCTGGAGCAGTGCGCTGCCGGCCGCAGGCAACGACGGACTGCTGTGGGCGGGACGGGGCGCGAGCGCGCTCGTGCGTGGCGGCGCCCTCGTCACGGCAGGCGCGGTACGCGTGATCGTGCTCCCGGAGCTCGCGTACTCGCAGAATCGGCCGTTCGGCGCGCTCCCGTCGACGGCACCGGGACGGAGCCGGTACGCGTCTCCCTTCCACACGGGCGCCGCACCGGGCGACGCGCCGATCGACCTCCCCCTACGATTCGGCGACCGGCCGCGAGCGAGCGTCGGCGGCGGACAGAGCTCGATCACGCTGTCCGGCGACGTGGTCGCCGCCGGTGTCGCGACGGAGAACGAGTGGTGGGGACCGGGCATCCACACCGCACTGCTGCTCGGCACGGCCGCGGGTGGCTTCCCGCACGCATTCCTTCGGACCGCGCGCCCGCTCCGCACACGCGTCGGGGTCGTCGAAGCGCGCCTGCTCTGGGGAACGCTCACGCCGTCCGCGTTCGCCGACAGCGCGTCGACGACGCAGTACCGCTCGTTCAGCGGCGCGCTGGCGACGCTCCGTCCGTCGATCCTTCCGACACTGACGCTCGGCGTCGAGCGGTCGGTCATCCGCAACGCGGCCGGCGCGGCGACCGCGGCGGGTCGAGCGGTCGACGTCCTCCGGCTGTGGGAGTCGCCGCCCACCGACGCCGACGAGATCGCCCGCGCGACGGGTGCACCGACGCGGCGCCGGGCAGATCAGCTCGTCGGCCTGTTCGCGCGGCTCGTCGCCCCCGAGAGCGGCGCCGAAGCGTACGTGGAGTGGGTCCGACAGGAACTTCCGCGTTCGCTTCGCGAGTTTCTGCTCGCCCCGCAGGCGACACAAGGGTACACGATCGGTGCGCAGTGGATCTCCGCGCCGGCCGTCACCCCACGTCCGAGCCTTCGGATTCAGGCGGAGGCGTCCAACGTCGAGCAATCGGTCGCCATTCGAGGTCTGGCGGTCCGCGATTTCTACACAGGCTTCGCGACACGAGACGGCCACACACATCGCGGGCAGCCGTTGGGTGCCGCGACCGGTCCCGGAAGCTCGTCGCAGCGCCTGGGCGCCGATCTCATCGCGCGTGGGTGGCACGGCGGGCTGTTCGCGTCGCGCGTGCGCTGGGAGAACGACGCGCTGTACCGGCAGGCGAACGCGAACTTCTTCCGTCACGACGTCAGCCTCACGGGGGGCGTGCGCGGATCGATCCGCCGCTCGCGCTGGGACCTCAGCGCCGAAGCCGCCTACACCGACCGCATCAACTATCTCTTCCAGAACGGCTTCAACAATCCCGGAGGCATCCGGACGGTCGACGTGCACGACGTGAGCATCTCGCTGTCGGTCAGCCCCCGATGAGCGACGCCGCCGAGCCCCTCCGCGTGGGTATCGACGGCCGAGTGTTCGAGGGCCCCCGCACGGGGATCGGTCGCTATGTGTTCGAGATCTGCCGGGAGCTGGATCGGGTGCTGCCGCCGCAGGCCGAAGTGTTCGTTTATGCACGCCGCCACGTGGAACTCCCGCCCGTCTCGTCGAGATGGCGGCTCCGCGTCGAGCGCAACCCGGTCGCGGCACGATTCCCGGCCAGCGTCTGGCTGAAGACTCGTGCGCCGTCGCTGATCGCGGAGGACGCACTCGCCGCGTTCTGGGGAACCGCGTCGCTGCTGCCATCGCTCCCCGCCTCGACGCGATCGGTCGTCACGGTCTACGATCTGAACTATCTCGTGGTGCCCACCACGATGCCGTTCTCGACCTGGCTCACGCACCGAACGTACTTCGCCCGCGACGTTCGCCGTGCGGACGTCGTCGTCGCCATCTCGGCCGGAACCGCGTCGCGACTGCGCGAACGACTGGGCATCGCCACGGACGTGATCGTGACGCCTGCGGTCAGCGCCGCGTTCGGGCCGCTCGCGCAAGGCGCGGCGTCGGAGGTCTACGAGCGCCTCGGGCTTCGACCGCCGTACCTCCTCGCGGTCGGCACGCGCGAACCCAGGAAGAACCTCTCGATGCTCGTCGACGCGTTCGCCTCGGCTCGTCGAGCGGGGCTGCCGCCGCGCGTGACCCTCGTCCTCACCGGCGCTGCCGGCTGGCGCGAAGGCCCGCTCGCGCGCGCGATTCGGTCGCTCCCGAAGCAGTCCGTGCGCCTCCTGGGCTACGTGAGCGACGACGATCTCGCGGTGCTCTACGCTGGGGCGACAGCGTTCGTCTTCCCGTCACGATACGAGGGGTATGGCATGCCGGTCGCGGAGGCACGCGCCTGCGGCGCGGTCATCGTCGCCGCAGACGTCCCCGAATTGCGGGAAGCCGGCGGGAGCGACGCCACATACGTCGCGCCGACGACGTCGTGCCTCGTCGCGGCACTGCTCGCCTCGGCACGTGGCGATCTGCCGCGCGCTGCGAGCCCCGTAGCGCGCGACGGGTGGCGGCACGGGGCGAACGCCATGGCCGGCATCCTCGTGAGCGCGCCTCGCGCCGCTACGCCGCGCGCGCCAGCACGCGAAGCCGAAACGACGCTCGCTCCTCGGAAGTGAGCACGGCGAACCACGTGACCGCGCAATAGATCGGCACCGCGACGATCGTGAGCGCGGCCTTCGCGCCGACCGAATGCGGAACGGTCGTCGCGAGCACGCAGGACACTCCGACCACGGCGTATGCCGCGGCGCGGGCTGCCGCAGCGCGGAGCGACGGGATGGTCGCGATGACCCCCCAGAACGCCACCCCCGCGTCCACGACGATGCGGGCTCCCCAGACGAGCGCCGCGCCGAGCAATCCGTAGCGCGGCGTGACCCACGCGAGCGCGACGATCAGCAGCGGCAGCTGTACGAGGTGCGACACCCCCGTCACACGCTGTTGCCCCACCGCCTGGAGCGCGGTGAACGCCGTCTGACCGACACAGTTGCAGAAGATCGCGATCGCGAAGACCCGGACGAGTGACGCGCCCTCTCGCACGAACCCCGGTCCGAGCCACCAGCCGAGCCACTCGGGCGCGTACAGCGCCATCAGCGCGGCGACCGGCAACAGCGCGACGGCGATGATCCGCGCCGCGCGGTCGAAGAGTTTGGCGGCACGCGTCGCATCGCTCGCGAATGTGGCCGCGAGCGCCGGGAAGAGGACCGGCAACACCGCACCGGTGAAGATCCACAGCTTGGTCACGACCTCCTGCGGCGTCGCGTAATAGCCGACTGCCGCGACGCCGAGCGTCGAGCTGACGATGACGCGGTCTGCCGACACGAGCAGCGGGTTGACCAGGTTCGACACGGTGATCCAGCCGCCGACGCGCGCGAGCCGCTGGACGACCGCGCCGCGTACCCCGGTCGGTCGCGTGAGCCGCGGAAACGCGCGCGCGCATGCGATCGCGTGCGCCACGCAGATGACGACTCGGCCGACCACGAGGATCGCGATGGCGGGGACGACGGACTCGGAGAAGTGCCGCGTGCCCAGTGGTGCCGCGAAAGTGAGGACGCCGAGCGGCACGCGGAGCGCATTGATGACCGTGAAGTGCTGGGCCGCTTCGAGCGCGCCCCTGAACACGTTCGTGATCGCCATGATCGGCACGGCGACGGCCATCAGTCGGACCCCGACGACGACCTCGGCAGCCATCGCCGCCGTCGACGGCGTCGGGAGCAGTCGCAGGGCGATCTCGGTCGCCAGGCCCCACGCTGCCGTGGCCAGCACGAGCGTGACGGGGAGCAGGAGCAAGGTCGCGGTCCAGATGACCTCCGGCACGACCCCCGTCTTTCCACGACCGAAGCGCTCAGCCAGCACCTGCGTGACGGCGCGACCGAGGCCCAGGTCGAGGATGCTGAAGTAGCCCACCGCGGTCCACGCCAGGTTGAGCAGTCCGAAGCGAACCGCTCCGAATCCTCTCGCGAGCGACGGAACCGTCAACAGCGCGAGCGCCACCGGAACCGCCCACCCGGCCAGATTGAACGCGACGTTGCGAGCGAGCAGTGGCGTGCTCGTGAGCTGCGCACTCGTCCTGGCGGATTCGCGGTGGGACCGGCTACGGCGCGACACGCCAGCGCTGCAGAAGCCTGAAGTCGTCGGCCTCGAACGTCGGCAGCCGCACTCCCGCGAACGAGTACTGCCGCCCGCCGGGTAGCGTGATCGTGACGTCCCCGACCAGGTCGCCGTATTCGGTCGTGAGGGGGTTGATCCGCACGCGACCGTCCTCGTTGCTCTCGCGGGTGATTCGCTCGGGCGTCGCCGCGATCCCGCCGGTACGACGGAATTCGACACGCGCACCGACGATCGGCCGCTCGTCGACCGACGAGACGACCTCGCCGAAGTACTCGAGGCTCGGCCCGATCCCGTAGTTGTCGAGCCGGCGCAGCTCGTCGACGTCGAAGGTCTGCAGGCGCACGCCGCGCCGGATCTCCGAACGGAGCGGGAGCTGCGGTCGGATCAGGAGATCGCCGATCACCACGCCTGCCTGGTCGGTCGACGGCGCCAGGGGGAAGGCGCCGAACTCGTTGCTTCGCACGATGAAGGTGTCGGGTTCCACCGGGATCCCACCCGTCCGCCTGAACTCGACTTCGACGCCGGCCGCGGGCGCCCGGCCCGTCCCGCGTACGAACAGCACCCCGGCGTAGAGCAGGTGCTCCCCGATGCCGAACGTCCGGAGCAGCCGGACCGAGTCGTCGGCCGCCACTCGGAGGCGCAGATCGGCGTAGGTCACCGGCGCCAGACCCGGGGCGCTGATCGTCAGCTGCCCGATCAGCTCTCCCGACTCGGCGAGCGGTCTGGTGACGAGCGGGAAGCGGCCGTTCGCGTCGCTGACGCTCGAGATCACATCCGACTCGACGGCGATCCCACCGGTGCGCCGGAACTCGACGCGAGCGCCCGCGACCCGCCGCTGAGACCCTCGGTTGTAGACCTCACCGACGTACAACAGCGACGGCCCGACACCGAACGTCTGGAGCAGGCGTACCTCGTCCGTATCGAACACCGGCAGACGGACGCCGCGTGAGACGTACGGTTCGGCGAGGCCGGGCACGCGGAAGGTGAAATCGCCGATCACGTCGGCGAACCCGTCCGGCGCGTCGAGTACGATGGGAAATCGGCCCGCGGCGTCGGTCACGGCCGTGACGCGAGCGGGCGACGTCGCACCGCCGCCGGTGCGCTCGAACGACACCTGCACGCCGGCGAGCCGCCGGTTCGTGACGCGCTCGAACACTTCGCCCACGTATCGCAGGGAGGGACCGAGAACGAAGCTGCCGGCAACGGTCGGCGGCTCGTCTCGATACGTCGGGCGCAACACGACCGGTATGTCGACCGCGCGCGGCAGGCCGGGCCCGGCAGCGACGGTGATCGTTCCGCTCACGTCGCCGAACGACAGCAGTCGCGGGCGGAGCTCGAAGCGACCGTTTTCGTCCGTGGTCGCGGTGACCGAGGCGGCGTCGAGCAGCGCGCCACCGGTGCGACGAAAGACGATCGCGGTGCTTCGCACGTAGTCACGGGCCGTCCGGCTGACGATCTCGCCGATGAACTGCACGTAGGGGTCGACCACCCAGCGCCCCAGCACGCCCCCGTCCCCGCGCACGGTGCGCGTGTCGAAGGTGACCCCGGACACGCGATACGCACGATGCGGTGCAGGAGGGGTGACCAACACGTCGCCGGTGATCCGCCCGCCGGTCGGGACCTCGGTCGCAAGGCGGTAGAAGCCATCGCGGTCGGTGACCGAGGTGATCGTATCGCCCGGCAACGCGACGCCCGACGTGCGAATCAGTTGCACCCGGACGCCGGAGACTGGCCGCCCGCTCGTATGCTCGACGAACTGCCCCGTGTAGCTCAGCGACGGTGCGGTGGTGCACCCCGTCGGATCGTCGCACGCGCCACACCCTTCGACGAGCGCGCCGACGGCGAGCGCGCTCCAGGCCGCGGCGGCACGTGCGGTTCGAGCGTACGTCCGCGAAAGCCTCACGCTCATGAGGGAAGGCCGAATCGAGTCATCTCGGAGCTGCAGCGAATGGCGACGACGAATCCTAGCGTCGCGCGATATCATCGCGCGTCGGCGACGGACGCTCGCCGTGACCGGCGGCGGCGTGCAGCACGCGCGCGGTGTCGTGCGCGGTGCGGCGCCACGAGAATGCCTCGGCGCGGCGCCTACCGGACGCGACGAGCTCTGCCCGTCGCTCCCCCGACCGCAGGAGGCAGTCTATCGCGTCGGCCATCGCCTCGGGATCGTTCGGCGGTACCAGCATGGCGGCATCGCCCGCGACTTCCACCACGGCCCGGATCGCGCTCGCGATGACGGGCGTGCCCGCAGCCATCGCCTCGACGACGGGGAGGCCGAACCCTTCGTAGCGCGACGGAAAGAGCAGCGCCTCGGCGCGTGCGTAGAGCGCCGTGAGCAGCTCGTCGCTCACCTCGCCGAGCTCCACGACGAACGGCTGATTCGGATCGGAGTCTGGACCCGCGACCACGGGGACTCCGAATCGCCGCCCGACGACGACGAGTGTGAGCGACGAGTGGCCGAGCGCACGCGCACGCGCGACGGCCGCGATCGCGACGCCGATGTTCTTGTGAGGCTTCTGATTGCCGACCACGAGGACGAACGGTCGCTCGACGCCGAGCGGAAGGCGTGCGCTACAGGCGTCGGGGAACCGAGTGGCGCCGTACGGCACGACCGTGACCTTGCCGCGCGATACCGGGAAGGCCAGCGCGAGGTCATCGGCCGTGGCCTGCGATCCGCACAGCACGTGCGCTGCGGCACCGATTCCATGTCGAAGCGCGAGCCAGCCGAGCCCACGTCGCGTCGCAGTCGTCGTCTCGGGCACCTTGAACGGAATGAGATCGTGCACCGTCATCACCGCGCGCGCCGGGAAGCCGACGAACGGGGTGTCCCAGTGCGGGAAGAACGTCGCGCCGCCGTCGCCGAGTCTGGAGGGAACGCGTCGCAGCCAGTCGAGCTGCGAACGTGCCGAATAGAAGCCGCCCCGGTAGGGAACGATGTCCACCGTGCCGCTCGATGGTCGGCCGGCCACGAACGACTCGAGTACGCCAGGATCGCCGAGCAACCGGAGCGTCGAGAAGGGGGGATCCGCGAGCCAGTGCGCGAGCAGCTCCCGCAGGTAGCGCCCGATCCCCGAGGCATGAAGGCCGCGCGCGTCGATCGCGAGCGTTCCCGGGTGACACGCGATCTGGTGCTCGGCGTGGAACACCAGCTCAGCTAAGGAGGGGGCGATCGGCGTCGAGCGCGTGCGACACCGTTCCGACCGCGCCCCACAGCGCGAACAGCGGGGCCATGAGCAGCGGCAGCAGCAGACTGTTCACGAAGAGACTGTGCACGAGCAGCGCACACGTCGCGGCGACCGTCGCGATCGCGACGGCGCGTTCGTGTGCCGTCGCACGGTCATCGCGCCACACGCGACGTGCGCGCGCGCAGAGCCGGACCACCATCGCCACGAACGTCGCCAGTCCGACCACGCCGGTGAGGACGGCGATGTAGATCAGCCCGCCGTCCAGCGAGAACGAGGAGGCGAGGCGGCCGACGTCGAAGCCGTAAGAGCGCAGCACGAATCCGTAGGTGTTGAAGCCGATCCCGAAGATCGGGCTGTCGGCGAACAGCCGCGCCGCCTGCGCCCACGCGACGAGGCGCTGTAGCGCCGAAGCGTCGACCGTCAGCTTGTTGTACTCGCGCGCCAGGGCGAGCAGCGTGGGCGCCGCGAGCGCGGCGGCAGCGACGACGAGCACGCCGAAGCGAGCCAACCGCCGCGACGCACCCGCGACGCCTGCGACGATACCCAGACCCACCAACGCCGCGAGGAACGAGCTGCGGGACACCGTGAGGGTCAGCGCGACGAGGAGCACGGCGAGCGGAGCCAGGCGCTGACGAGCGCCGGTGGCGATGCGGGCGGTCGCGAGCACGACGCCGAAGACGATGAGCGCGCCCGCGAAGTTGGGGTCGAGGAAGGTCGACACGAGCCGCCGTCCCTGGGCGTCCCAGTCGACGGTGACGACCGACTCGGGGTACACGACCTGCGCGAACCCCGGGATGAAGATGGCCTGGACGACGCCGAATGACGCGAACCCCAGAATCACCCGCTCGAGCGTCCTGGTGAGCGTCGGCACGTCCGCCCGCCGCACGCAGTTAACGACCACGACGTAGATGGCGAAATACGCGGCCCAGCGAGCGAGATACGCGAGGCTGTAGGCGAGCTCACTCGCCGCCAGGCCGAAGCGCGGCGCGGCCGCGAGCGCGCTTCCGCCGCCGATCGCGACGAACAGCGCGCCGCCGCGTGCGACGCCGTCGAGAATCAACGAGCGACCGACGGCGACGGAGAGCGCGCCGGCGATCAGCAGGAGCGCGACCGCGCCGTCGGTCGCGAGGAGGGGCGCGGCACGTGTGCCGCCGCCGAACGATGGGACACGAGCGAGGTTGCCGAGTCCGATCATCCAGAGCACGAGCTGAACGAACGTGACCACACGAACCGTCGCGACCGGCGCACCCGAGCGCGCCTCGCCCGAGCGAATGCCGACAGGCGCGCGCGTGTCCGCCGTGCTCACCGCGCCACTCACGTGAGGACGACCGCGACCAGATCGGCACCACTCGCACTCAGGGCGGTGGCCGCCTCCAACAGCTCGGACCGCTTCGTTCCACGACGCGCCACGAGAACCGTCACCAGCCCGGGGGCGACGCTCGCGAGCCCGCCTGGCTCGCTCAGTGCCGGGAGCGTTCGCGCGCTCGACGCGTGCGCGAGCACACGACGCGTGCCGTCATCCTCCCCTGCCGCACGCACCATCGCTGACGTGTTGCCTGCCGTGACTACGGCGTGCGCCCCGTTCGGGTGATCGGGCGCTCGGAGCCACCGCGCGACGGCATCCGCGTCGGCATCGGTCGACAGCGGTGCGAATGCGAGGTCACGGCGCGGCGCGACGGCCGCGAAGAAGAGCGGTGTTCCACGCCCGAGACGTGCGGCCGGAACGCCGAGGAGTCTTCCGGCCTCGCTGGGAGCAGCCACTGTCGGGGAGAACAGCAGCGTGACGACGACGACGGCGATGCCGACGAGCGCACCTGCCGCCAGTGCCGACGCCATGACGGGCAGGGGTCGCGGGAATGTCGGTCGTTTCGGCACGAACGCATGGTCGATCTGCCGCACGTCCCCCCCTTCCCCGATCGCGGCGAGCTGCGCGTCCAACAGCTGCGTCTGGAGCGCGAGCGTCGCCTGACTCAATCGTCGCACGTCACGGGTACGACGGCCGAACTCCTGCCCTGCGGCCGGAAGCGCGGCGACCGAGGAATCGAAGCGGGCCGTCAACGTCGACAGCTCGGCACGCTGACGGCGCAGCGCACCCGCGTAGGCCACGCCGATGGGTCGAAGCTGACCTTCGAGCTGGCGGATGCTCGTCGTCAGCGATTGCACCTCCGGATCGGCTTCCGTGCGGCGCTCGAGCAACGTGGTGCGCTGGATGTCCAGCCTCGAGAGCTGCGCGAGGATCTCGTTGATCGCCGGGCTTCGCAGGAAGGTCGGGTACGCGGCGAGCTGGCGGTCGTTGATCGTTCCGGAGGTGACCTGCGCCAACATCTGATCGAGCGCAGCGCGCTCGACTTCGTTCGCTGCCACCTGCTCGCGCAGTTTGCTCTCACCCTCGAGATCGAGGCGGGCGACGAGCTCCGGGTCCAGCACCCCGGTTCGCTCCTGATAGCTGCGCAACGCGGCTTCCGCGCTCGCGAGCTGTGCGCCGACGCTGTCCAACTGCAACGAGACGAACTCGGCGCGGTGCTGGTTGACGCCACGGTCGACGGTCTTGCGACGAGCGAGGTAGTGCGCCACGAGCGCATTCGGGACCGAGGCAGCGGACAGCGAGTCCGGCGCTGCGAAGCTCAGCCGCGCGACGTCTCCCCCGACCTTGTCGACCCCGAGTCGCTTGCCCAGCCGCTCCATCGCATCTTCCCGGTCGAGCACCTGCACCTCGAACACGTCGGGAAGCGGCTCGGGCGCGAGCGCCAGCACGCCGGCGCCGGTGACGAGCGGTCGTCCGGGCGCGACACGCGCGTCGAGGCCGCGACCGGTGACGCGGAAGCCGCCGCCGTCGCGCGTGAAGCGCATCCGGATCTTTCTGAACGCCCCCGCATAGGGGCGCGGCTGCACCAGAGTCCACGGTGCCGCCCCTGCCGGTTCGACCACCCGCACCTGAAGACCCAGCGAGTCGCTGACCGCTTCGAGCAAGCTGCGACTCCGGAGAATCTGGAGCTCGGTCTCGATGGACGACCGCAGCGGCGCCGCCATGCCCGCCGGGGCGAGGTCGGTCGGCACCCCGAGGCGCGAGAGGAGCGAGCCGCCGGCCCCGTCGCGGTCTCGTACGAGGACGGTCGACGCTCCGTCGTAGCGCCGGGGCGCGAACACCAGGAGGGCGACTCCGATCGCCGCGGCGCTCAGTACGGCGCCCGCGATCGTACGCCATCTGCGCCGCAGCGCGCCGACGATCTCGCCGACCTCGACGACGTCGGCGGCGCGGGGCGGCGGGACGACGAATGCTCGAGACGACGGCGTCGGATCCGACGGCGACGCGCTCGTCATCTGAACGCCGAGACGAGCACGGAGACCGCGACCGCGAACGATGACGCGGCCGCGACGCCGTTCCGGGCGAGCCACCCCCGGCGCGCGACCACGATGCGATCGCCGGAGCGCACCGTCTCCGCCGCCCCGTTCGGCCCGTCCCACCGACCGAGGGCGATGCGCTGGGTGCCACGGATGAGTTCCACGCGGTTCGGGTTGCCGTCGTCGGCGATCCCGCCGGCCTGCGCGATGAGGTCCCGCACCGACGTCACCGGCTCGACGTAGAAGACGTCGGGCTTCTTCACCGCGCCGAGCACGGCGACGCGTCGGAGGACGACGAGATCGATGTAGGGTTCGCGGAGGAAGCGGCCCAGCCGGCGCACGACCGAGTCGCGGACGACGAGCGGTGCGAGCCCCGCGACGCGAAGCACGCCGATCCGGGGCAAGGATACGTCGCCGGCGGCGTCGACCGAGAAGGTCCCGCCCCACGTCGTCTCCCGCCAGACGCGGAGCACGAGGCGATCGCCGGCCGCGACCGGGTCGATCCCGAGCGTGCCGGCGGCGGTCGTGTCCCGCGCCTGGCTGGAGCTGGCCGTCGTGGACGCCGGCGGCTGGGCGATCTGCGCCGCGGCGACCTGGGGCGCGCGGGTAGCGGCCGCGCAGACGAGTGCGAACAGTGCCCCGATGCGTCTCGCGGGCCGGTTGCGTCGGCCACGACGCGAGCGGTCCGCGAGAGGGCGGCGCGGCAGCGCGCCGGATCGGTCGGCTAGAGGTGTGGCGATGTGGGCACTCCGCATGGTGGACGTCGAACGCGAGCCTGCCCGAAGCAGTCGGGAGCTACGTGCCCGCAAATTGACACGACGCAGGCATGCACGCGAGGCATTCAATGTGCGTTGCGTGGCGCGCCGGATGCGG
Organism: uncultured Gemmatimonadaceae bacterium; assembly: GCA_963843845.1. Taxonomy (GTDB): domain Bacteria; phylum Gemmatimonadota; class Gemmatimonadetes; order Gemmatimonadales; family Gemmatimonadaceae; genus Gemmatirosa. The sequence continues at coordinate 2,244,977 of CAWJMB010000002.1, forward strand.
CGACGTGATCGACGAAGAGGGCGGTAGGACCTCCGTCGCTACTATGCGATCCACGTCTCGGTTAGGTTACCCGCGGTTTCGGTAGCGACTCGCGCGCTCCACTCGTTCACGTCAGCTGCAGCTGCGACCTACCGGCTCCCTGGACAGCATGCCTCAGCGCCCGCTGCGCGCAACACCGCCCGACGAGAAAGCTACGAGAGCCGTACGCGCGGAACGCGTGTCGTGGGAGCCCACGGGAAGTTCGCCGTCGCCCATGCGCGCGGCGACCACAGCCAACCGAGCCGACGGCGTTCGGGCCGTCGGCGCCGCAGCCCGCTCGACGTCGTCGCCGTCGCCACTCGGCCACACGGTCGAGATCACTCCGCTGGCGGACGCGCGTCGGCGCGCGCACAGTCGGAGTTGGCGGCTCGTCGCCAAGCGCGGAATCGACATCGTCGGCGCCATCGTGGGACTCGTCGTGAGCGCGCCGATCCTCCTCCTGCTCGCGCCGGCGATCCGGCTGGAATCGTCGGGGCGGGTCTTCTTCTCGCAGACACGCATCGGGCGCAACGGGCGTACGTTCCAGTGCTACAAGCTCCGGACGATGTGCGATGACGCGGAGCGCCAACTCGCGGAAAATGGGGCGCTTCGCGACAGCTACCGCCGGCACGACTTCAAGATTCCCGCGCACGTCGATCACCGCGTGACGCCGCTCGGTCGGTTCCTTCGCATCACCAGCCTCGACGAGCTTCCGCAGTTCTGGAACGTGCTGCGCGGCGAGATGTCGCTCGTTGGGCCACGCCCGATCGTGCCCGCGGAGCTCGCGCACTACGCCACGCAGCGCGCCACCCTGCTCTCCATGCGTCCCGGCCTCACCGGTGCCTGGGCGGTGAGCGGCCGGAGCCGAGTCGGCTATCCTCACCGCGCCGCGATCGAGCTCGACTACGTCCGACGCTGGTCGGTGCATCGTGACATCACGATCATGCTGCGGACCGTGCTCGTGGTGCTGCAGCGTCGCGGCGCCTACTGACGCGCGAGGTCGTCGCCAGAACGACCGCGTCGCATGGCGCGCTGGTGCCGGTCCAGCTCGCGCGCGAGCACGTCGCCGAACTCTCGGCGAAATCGCGCAGGGGAGAAACGTTCGGCGTTGCGTCGACAGGCGTCGTGCGAGATTCGCGTCGCATGCGCCTCGAACGTCCGGACTGCCTCCACGACGGCTTGCGCGGACTGCGCGTCGAACAATACGCCGCACGGCTCGTCGCACTCGAGACCCGGAATGGTTTCGGGGAGCGCGCCACCAGCGTAGGCGATGACCGGCGTGCCGACCGCCTGCGCCTCCAGCGGCGCGATACCGAAATCTTCGACCGCGCAGAAGAGGAACGCCCGCGCCGCCCGCAGCTGCGTCACCAACTCGGCGCGCGACACGTGACCCAGGAGCGTCACGTTCCGTCCCGCCCGCGCCCGAATGCGCGCTGCCTCAGGCCCATCGCCGATCACGACGAGGTGCCGGTCCGGCATGGAGCGGAAGGCGTCGACGATGACGTCGAGACGCTTGTACGGAACGAAACGCGACGCGGTCACATAGTGGTCGCCACGCGGCCCCGCCGGAGTGAACGTGTCGACATCCACCGGAGGGTAGACGACAGTCGATGACCGACGGTACGCCTTCTCGATACGGCGAGCGATGAAGTGCGAGATCGCGATGAATGCGTCGACGTTCGCCGCCGTTCGGACATCCCATTCACGAATGCGAGACAACAACCGGCGCGTGAACAGCCCCGTGGGACCGTAGCCTAGCCCCGCCTGCGCGAGGTACTCGTGCTGAAGGTCCCACGCGTAGCGGATGGGCGAGTAGCACATGCACAGGTGCAGCTGGTCCGGCCCGGTCAGCACCCCTTTCGCGACCGCATGACTACTCGACACGACCACGTCATATCCCGTGACGTCCAGCTGCTCGATCGCGAATGGCATGAGCGGCAGGAGCAGCCGATGCCGCTTCCGCAGCACGGGGAGCCGGTCGAGGATGGACGTCAGGATGTGTCGGCCGTGGAGAAAGCCGCGTTCCGACTCCGGAAGCGTGTCGATGAGCGTCGCCACGTCCGCCGTCGGGAGCACGCGCAGCATTTCGGCCAGCACGCGCTCCGAGCCGGCGTTCGTGACGAGCCACTCGTGCACCACGACGGCACGCGCCCCGGCACCCCCGCCGTGCCGCGCCTCCGAGGGGGAGGTCAGACGCGATCCCCGGTTGGACCGAGTTGCAGTTCTGCGAAACCGGGCACCGACGGCCGCGGGCGGGCGCGCGGCATCGGGTCCGTCGGTCGAATGGGCGGCCGCGTCGGGCTCGGCGGACCACCCGCGGATCCCGACCACGCGTAGTCCGGAACGAGCGACCGGATCGCTGCCCGCAACGTCGCATCCGGACGTCCCGACCGTGCCATAGCGATCAACTCGTCGACCGATGGCGGGCCGCCCAGGTCGATCGCGGCGTGTTTCGCGCGGAGCACCTTGGGGTGCTCCGTGGGAGTCGCGCTCTCGGCGTCGAAGAAGAGCTCTTCGTAGAGCTTCTCGCCGGGCCGGATGCCAGTCTCCTTGATCTCGATGTCGACACCTTCCTCGAGCCCGGAGAGGCGAATCACGTCTCGCGCGAGGTCGTAGATCCGTATCGGCTCGCCCATGTCGAGCACGAAGACCTCGGAGCCTTCCGCCATCGTCCAGGCTTGCAGGACCAGGTGCACCGCCTCCGGGATCGTCATGAAATAGCGGCGCATCTCGCGATCGGTGATCGTGACCGGACCGCCCGCCTGGATCTGACGAAGGAAGATCGGCACCACGCTTCCGCGGCTGCCGAGCACATTGCCGAAGCGCACCGAGACGAAGTGGCGGAGCGCGTCCTGCTCGTAGCGCTGGACGATCCCCTCGGCGAGTCGCTTCGTCGCGCCCATGACGCTCGTGGGTCGGACGGCCTTGTCGCTCGAGATCAGGACGAACCGCTCTGCGCCGTAGCTCCACGCGAGGTCGGCGACGACCTGGGTCCCGAGCACGTTGTTCAGGATCGCTTCGGCCACATTCTCCTCCATCAGCGGCACGTGCTTGTGCGCCGCCGCGTGGAACACGGTGTGTGGTCGGTAGCGATCGAACACCTCGCGCATCCGTGCCTCGTCGCGGACGTCGGCGATGACCGGCAGCACCGGTCGGTCGGGCACCAGGCTCCGCAGGTCCTGGAGGAGATCGAAGATGGAGTTCTCGCCGCGGCCGACGGCGATCAGCGTTGCAGGCTCGAGGGTCGCCAGCTGCCGGCACAGTTCGCTACCGATCGAGCCGCCGGCCCCGGTGACGAGAATCGTCCGGCCGTGCGCGCGCTCTCGAACGCGCCCGAGTTCAGCGCTCACGGGCTCTCGGCGCAACAGGTCCGCGATCTCGACACGCCGGAGGGCGCTCACCGCCTTCCGTCCATTGATCAGCTCGAAGAGCCCCGGCACGGTTCGCACGGCGACGGGGGCCGCTGCGGCCGCACGAACGATGTCGCGAACCGTCTTCCCCGGGGCGCTCGGCATCGCGATGATGACCTCGTCGATCGACTCCCGCTGCACGACGGCCACCAGCGTGTTCAGGGCGCCGACGATCTCCACGCCGTGCATGCTCCGACTCAGCTTCGACGGATCGTCGTCGACGAAGGCGATCGGGATGAGGCCGAGCTGCGGGTTCTCGAGCAGCTCGCGCGCGATCATGGCGCCAGCCGCCCCGGCGCCGGCGATGAGCACGCGCTTCCCGTTCACAGGCCGCCCACGTTTGGCGTTCAGGAGTCGGGCGCGGACCGTGAGTCGCGGGATGGCGATGAGCACCGCGCCGAGGAGCGCGTCGAGCGCGATCACCGACAGCGGCACCCGTGAGAACGAGAGCCGAAGCAGCGGGATGACCGAGACCCCGATGACCAGGCTCGCGAGCGCCGCCCCACCGAGTGCCAGGGCGAGGTGTTTGTAGTCGTCGATGCTCGCGTAGCGCCAGAGCCGGCTGTAGAGGCCGGCGCGCCACATCAGCGCGAGCTTGACAGGAACGCCGACTGCCGCGAAGGCGATGAACACCTCGCTGGCCCCGTCCGGCCACGACGCGCTCTCGAACCGGATCGTGAACGCGAGCCAGATCGCGACGGGTAGCAGGCACGCATCGACGAGTAACAGATAGCGATTGCGGAGACGCGTCGACGTACGCGTCCACCGCTCCTGCTCGGACGTTCGACTCATGAGTGCGACGGCTCGCTGACGTGTGCCCGGCTCATCCGAGGGCGCATCCTTGGGCATAGGCGAACCGGACAAACTAATCCGGTCCGCCCGGAGACGCCCCTGGAGCGGCGCTGCCGCACCGATCCGTCGCCGCGACGACGGTTACCGTGTCCGAAGGGCCTCGCCGAGCTCGGATCCGCGAGACCCGGATCGAGCGACGATCCGCTCGAGGATCACTCCTACGACGACGAGAAACACCGCGTAGGAGCCGGTGGCCATTCCGAACATCCCCGTCGGCGCGAACAGCGCGATGAGCGCGCCGACGGCCGCGCACGAGCCATACAGGATCGTCGTTCGAGCGTGGGACCACGGGCCGTTCGCCAGACGCTGGTACAGATGCTCACGATGCGCGATCCAGATCCGGTCGCCGCGCACCGAGCGCCGCACCAGCGTGACGAGCGCATCGCCGAAGAGGGGCGCGAGCGGAAGGTACGAGCGAACGACCGACGCGTCGTTCTCGTGCATCAGGGCGATCCCGAGCACGACGACGATCACGCCGAACGCGCCGGAGCCGACGTCTCCGAGGAAGATTCGAGCCGGCGACCAGTTCCACACGAGGAAACCGACCGCCGCGCCGGCGGTCGCCGCCGCGCCCTGCTGGACGGCTGAGCCCGCGGGGACGGCGGACGAGACGAAGGACGCGTACAACAGCAGCTGGGACGCGATCAGCCCGTCGATGCCATCCATGAAATTCGTCACGTTGATCGCCGACACGGTCCACACGATCCACCAGAGCGGGACGAGGACCGCTGGTAGCGCGATCGGACCGCTCGCCCCAGCTGCCGCCGCGACCGATGCGATGGCGACGCCGGCGACCACGTGCACGGCGAGCCTGATGCGCGCCGGCACGGCGTCATGGTCGTCGCACCACCCGACCCACGCGACGATCGCGACCGCCGCACCGATCGCGATCGCCGAGATCCCGGTGAGCGCTCGGCTCGCCGCGAGGAGACCCAGAGCGCCGAGCAGAACGAGAACCGCCCCGAGGCCGCCTCCGCGCGGCGTCGGGACGGTGTGCGAGCTTCGCTCGTTCGGGTGGTCGAGCACCCCGCGCCGGAGCGCATAGCGGCGCACGCCGCCGACGGTCACCCACGACGCGGCTCCCGCGAGGAGGAAGAGCGCGACCGGCCACCACACAGCTCGCCAGACGAACGGCAACACGGCTAGCGGCTGGACGACGTACGCGCCGCGCGGAACGCCTGGGCGGATGCGGCGAGCCCGGCATCGACGCTCTCGGGCGGCCGCCAGCCGAGCGCCCGTCGGATCTTCGTCGAGTCCACCCGAAGCGATCCGATCATCCGGTCCGCTTCCTGACGACGCCCGACGGCCGCCGCAGCGGCCCGGATCACCGGTGCGGGCACGGCGAACAATCGTGCCGGCCCGCCCAGCTGCTCTGCGAGGCGCGCGACGAGCTCCGAAGTCGACAGATCCTCGCCGTCGCTCACGTGAAAGAGCTGATTGCGTGCGGCAGGCTCCACACAGCACTGCAGCAGAGCGTCAGCGAGGTTCTCGACATAGATCAAGCTCCGGGCATTCTGGATGCCGCCGAGCGGGAGCGGGACGCGCCGCGCCAGGTCGGCGAGCGCGAGCAGTCGACGAAAGTTGCCGCCGACCCCTGGACCGTACACGAGCGGCGGGCGAACGACCACGGCTTCGATCGTCCCGGCGGCCCCCATCGCGAGCAGCGCGCCTTCCGCGGCGAGCTTCGAGATGCCGTACGGATCGATCGGCGCAGGCGCATACTCTTCACGGAGCGGCAGCACGCTCTCTTCCGCCGCAGCCTTGATGGAGCTGACGAACACCACGCGTTTCACCCTGGCCTTCGCGGCAGCGTCGGCCAACCGTCGTGTCGCATCGACGTTCATGGCCGCGTACCGTTCGGCCGCATCCGCTGCCGTCTCGTTCAACACGTGCACCCGAGCGGCGAGGTGTACCACGCAGTCCACCCCCGCCACCGCATCCGACCAGTCCACGGGCAGCGCGAGATCGCCCACGACGGCCGCGCGGCATCCGGGAACCAGCCGCTCGACCGACGCCGCGCTCCGTACCGCGGCGACGATGGCATGCCCCTCGGCCACCAACCGCACGCACAGCCGTCGCCCGACGAAGCCGGTGGCTCCTGTGACTAGAATTCGCATCCCGTGCGTATGTCGCGAGGCGGCGAGGCCAGGGATCAGCGTGCGGCCGCGCTGCCGCCGCGGAGTAGCGCGTCGTAGGTATCGAGCGTGATCCGGACGACATGCTCGATGCCGAATTCGCGCTCGGCACGCCGTCGCCCGGCGACGCCGAGCGCACGACAGCGGTCGGGGTCCGCGAGCAACCGCGCCAGTGCCGTCGCGAGTGCCTCGGCGTCACGTGGCCTCACCAACACGCCCTCGATGCCGTCCGTCACGACGTCGCGGCATCCCGGGACATCCGTCGCCACGATCGGGCGCGCGCACGCTGCGGCTTCGAGGAGAACCTTCGGGCACCCCTCGCGATACGTCGGCAGACAGACGATCGTCGCCTCGGCGAGGACTCTCGGCATGTCGTCGCGGAGCCCCCACCACTCGATGACACCCTCCGCCTGCCATCGAGCGAGCTGCTCGGTCGACACGCTCGTCGGATTCGCGTCGGTGTCGCCGACGAGCACGAAACGCGCATCCATGCCTCGCGCGCGCAACGTGCGGGCCGCTTCGACGAACTCCCCGACGCCTTTGTCCCACAGCATCCGCGCGGCGAGCATCACCACCGGGACGCCATCGGGGACCCGTGACGCCTGGAACGTCTGGAGGTCGACCCCCGACCCCACGGTGGTGACGACCGACGAGGCCGCGACGATGCCCCGCGCCACGAACTCGTCGCGGTCAGTCGTGTTCTGCAGGATCAACCGCTGTCCGGGATGGCCGAGCACCCCGCGGAGAGCCGCCTTCGCCACGAAGCGCGCGAGCCCTGACAGCCGACCTCGCCGAGTGAACACATAGCCGAGGCCGGCGACGGCGTTCACGACCGCAGGTACGCGCCGTGCGCGCGCCGCGACACTCCCGTACAGAACGAGCTTGATCCCGACGTGATGCGTGATCGCCGGCTGCAGCGCGCCATAGAGGCGGGACAGCGCAACGATCGTGGCCGCTTCTCGCCACGGTCGCGTGCCCTGCCGCTCCAACGGGAACGGATGTAGCGGAAACTCCTCACGCGCCAGCTCCGCATAGCCGAGTCCGTCCCGAGGAACGGCGATGTGGACGTCGTAGCCGGCGATCCGCGCCGCGCGCGCGAGCGGGAGGCGGTGGGTCGAGAAGAAACGCGGCTGACCGCAGACGAACAGCAAGCGTCCACGGCTCGGTTCCGCGCGCGCCGCCTCCGGGCCCTGCATCGGGGGGGCGGATCGGCCCGCAACTCCACTCACCACGCTTGGATCCACTGCATATCGGAAGGCGACGTGACCGCCTCGTCGACGAGCCGACGTGCATCGACGGTCCAGTGATGGCTACGGCAAATCGCGGATCCGTCTGCTGTCGAGAACGCTCGAGCCACGCGCGAACTACCGTAGAGTCGTTTCGGCCGTCGGCGGCCCGGATCGCGTTACTATAGTCGATATGCGCCGGCCTCGTGTATCGGTCTCTTCGCGCCGCCGTGTCGCGCGTACCACTGCGGGGCTCGCGTTCGCGGTCGTCTGCCTGTCGGCGCTGGTCGGCTTCGCGCCTCTGCCCGACGCGGCCACGCGCGTGCTCGTCCGCAGCGCGTCCACGTGGATCTCGACCGACTACGGCGCCACTCGACGGGACGGCCTGCACCTCGCCCGGTACGTCGAGCGGAAGTTCGTCGCGTCACTCGCCGAGTACGGCCTCGCGGAAATGTTTCGTCGTCACCACCCCGTGCCCGACGAGGCCGACGAGGTCTCCCGGATCGCGGCGCGTCTCACGGCCGTTCGCGCGACGATTCTCAGCCAGCGCGAGCTTCCACACCGCGCCGGGAGCTGGCCGGTGTCGCTCTCCGGGATCGGCTGGTGCGACCAGATCAACGGCGTCGTCGCCATGATCCTCGCGGCCGAGTTCGATCCGGTCGACCTCGTGGGGGTGGTGGATCCTGTCACCGGTGCGGGTCACACGATCGGCCGAGCATGGTCGGACGACGGGGGCCAGTGGCTCTACTTCGACGTCTGGGGTGATCGCGCCGTCGTCTTCACGGCCGCGCGCCAGGCGCAGGTGCGCATGCTGGCTGAGATCACCGTACCGTCCGAGGCTCCGCTGGATGCGAGCACCACGGCACTCCTGACGCGATTCTGGCAGCAGGCGCCGCTCGGCGTGCCGTTCAATCGGTTCGGCGCGACCTTCGGCGAGTATCTCTGGTTGAAGGCGCAGCGACGGTACCGCGAGCAGCCTCCCTCCCCTGCGGACGACACACCCGCGGGCGACACGCCGGGAATGCCGCGCGGAGCGGTCGTGGCGCGTTCGGGCGTCGTGGTGCCGCCCGGCTCGTTGCCGATCGACCCGCTTCCGCGTCTCGCGGCGAACCGGTTCCTCGAGGCCCGACTGGCACAGTTCGCCGACGACACCGTGGCCGCTCGCGTCGCGTACCGCGATGCGATCCACGCGGCGGCAGGCGGGCCACACGGCGCGCTTCGCGAAGCCGCGGCCATGCATCTCCGGCGCCTGACCGCGTCGGCCCCGCTCGCCAGTGCTCCGATGCCCCGCACGAATCCCGACGCGCCGCACGAATGACGTCTCTTCGTCGCAACGTCTCGGCGAATCTGCTCTCCAACGTCTGGTCGACGGCGCTCTCACTGCTTCTCACCCCGGTCTACGTCCGGGTGCTGGGCGTGGAGAGTTATGGGCTGGTCGGGTTCTACATGTCGTGGGTCTCGATCCTGGCGATCCTCGACACGGGCATCTCGGCGACGGCGACCCGCGAAGTCGCATGGCTCCGCGCGAGCGACGAGCGACGCGGGGAGGTCCCCATCGTGCTGCGAAGCCTCGAAGTCGTGTACTGGCTCCTCGTCTCGCTCGTCGGCGGGGCGTTGCTCGCAGCCGCGTGGTGGGTCGGAGACCGGTGGTTCACAGCCTACACGATCCCGCCGGCGACCGTGCGCGACGCGATGGCACTCATGGCGCTGTCGCTCGTCGTGCAGGTGCCGTCCGGGTTGTACGTCGGTGGCCTGATCGGCCTCCAGCGGCAGGTGGAGTCATCCGGCCTCCTCGCTCTCTTCGGGACTGTCCGCGGGTTCGGAGCGCTCGCGGTGTTGTGGTTCGTCTCGCGAGACATCCGCGCATTCTTCCTCTGGCAGATCGTGTCGTCGGCGCTCCAGACCGGTGTCCTACGGATGGCGCTGTGGCGCGCGAGCCACGTGGCCGGCTCACCAGCGCGCTTCTCCCTGAGCCGCGTGCACGCGCTGAAAGGCTTCGCCGGGATCGTCATCCTCGTCAGCGCCATCAGCGTGATCATGGCGCAGTCCGACAAGCTCATCCTCAGCAGGTCCGTCTCGCTCGAGGAGCTGGGCTACTACATGGTCGCATGGACAGTCGCGGCAGGCCTCTCCCGCGTCGTCGTCCCACTCGTCCACGCATTCAGCCCGCGCTTCACTGCGCTCGTCGCCCGCGGCGACACGGTGGCCCTGGCGGCGGAGTTCGGGCTCGCGAATCGGCTGCTGAGCGCCGTCGTCATCGCCCCCGCCGTCGTCCTCAGCGTGCTCGCCGAGCCGATTCTCTCCATCTGGCTGGGATCCAGATCCGTCGCCGCCCCCGCGGCGTCACTCCTCCCCCTGCTGGTGGCAGGAGTGACGTTCGTGGGATGCTCGTTCCCCGCGCAGAGCGTGCTGTACAGCAAGAACGAAACGCGCTCCGTGCTGCGCACCCAGTTGGCGACGACGGTCACCTTCCTCCCCGCCCTCGTGTGGGCGGCGCACCGCTTCGGTGCCACAGGGGCGGCTACGACCTGGGCCGCGTACGGTGTCGCCCAGTACGTCGCATTTCAGGCGACCGCACTGCGAAGCGCCGGTGTGCGCGTCGTACCCGCGCTGGCGCGTGACTTCGCGGCGCCGCTCCTCGCTGCCGCCGTCGTCGCGGCGCCGTTCGTCGAGCTGGTGAGCATCGTCCGCGGACGCCTCGCCGTCGTGGCCGTCATCGGCGTCGCGCTCGCCGTCGCCTGGATCGCGTCCGCCCTCGCGGCAGGCGATCTCCGAACCAGGCTACTCCACCAGCTCGGGCGAGCGTCCCGAGCCACTGTCTAGCGCGGCCGCGTCCCCCCGCGCGACGCGACGGCGCTACCGTTCATGGCGTCGCGCGCATCGAGCGCAGCCAGGCCTGGAGCATGAGCACGCCCCACAGACGGGATGCATGATTGCCACGACGTTCCTGCTGCTCCGTCCAGGTGGCACGGATGAGCGCTGGGTCCAGGATGCCCCCGTCGCGCAGCGATCGCTCGTCCAGCAGCTCCTCCGCCCACGCTCGAAGGGGGCCCCGCAGCCATGCGTCGATGGGCACGCCGAAGCCCATCTTCGGGCGGTTCATCATGGCATCGGGAACGTACCGGGACAGCACGCGCCGGAGGATCCACTTTCCGCGGCCGTCCCGAACCTTCATGGACAGCGGTAGGCGCCAGGCGAACTCGACGACTCGGTGGTCGAGGAAGGGCATGCGTCCCTCGAGGCTCACCGCCATGCTGGCACGATCGACCTTCGTGAGGATGTCGCCCGGCAGGTAGCTCACCGTGTCGAGCAGCATCATCTCGTCAGCGAACTCCGCGAAGCCACTCCGCGTCGCGGGGTCGGTGATCGGCGCGAGTGGCTCGGCGATTCCGTGCACGAGCGCCGAGGGCGCCGGCCATGAGCTCGAGAGCTCGTGATACAAGGCGAACCGATCCTGCGCGCCGAGATACCCGGCAGCAGCCGTCACGCCGTGGCGAAGTCGCGAGGCGGTCGCTCGCCGCGCGACGACGCGCTCCCACACGGCCGCGGGGATTCGATTCAGGCCGCGGGCCGCGGCCCGGCGCACGAACCGCGGCACCGGCGCCAGCGTACGCCACAAGCGCGCGCCGCTCGTGTGCCGCCGGTAGCCAGCGAAGAGCTCGTCGCCGCCATCGCCCGACAGCGCGACCGTCACGTGAGCGCGCGCGAGTCGAGAGACGAGAAACGTCGGAATCTGCGACGAGTCGGCGAATGGCTCGTCGTACATCGACGGCAGCAGCGGGACCACGCTCATCGCCGTGTCCGGCGATGACGTACAGCTCCGTGTGGTCGCGTCCCGAGGTGCTCGAGCGACCTCGGCGGCGTGTACGGCCTCGTTGTAACCCGGCCTCGGCGAAGCCGATCGTGAACGTGCGCACCGGGCGCGTGCGCCTGCGCCTGCATGAGCGCGACGACCGTGGACGAGTCGATCCCGCCGGAGAGGAACGCTCCGAGCGGAACGTCCGCCTGCATGCGGAGCGCGACCGCGTCGCGCAGCAGCGTGTCGAGCGCATCCTCGGCGTCCTGCGGAGAGCCCGCGAACCGGTCGGCCGCGCCGGCGAGTGCGGCGCGGTGTGCCGACCAGTACGACTCGACAGACGGTGCGTGGCGACGGCCGATCGCGTCCCACGAGAGAGTGAGCAGCGCACCCGGCTCGAGCTTCGAGATGCCGGACCAGATGGTGTAGGGCGCCGGCACATAGTTGTAACGCAGGTACAGCGCGACGGCGCCGCGATCGACCGTTCCGGTCGCACGCCGGGTGCGCGTAGAACGCCTTCAGCTCGGAGCCGAACAGAAACGTCGACCCGACCCACCCGTAGTACATCGGCTTCTCGCCGAGCCGATCGCGCGAGAGGTAGAGGCGTGCGTTCCGCACGGTCCCAGAGCGCGAACGCGAACATGCCGTTGAACCGCTCGAGCGCGCCGCGAACGCCCCACCGCTCGAACGCCGCGAGCATGACCTCGGTGTCGGAGTGGCCGCGCCACTGCGGCGGCTCTGGGCCGCGCCCGAGCTCCTGGCGAAGGTCTCGGTGGTTGTAGATCTCGCCGTTGAAGGCGAGCGCGTAGCGTCCGCCGGCGGACGCCATCGGCTGGTGCCCTTCCGGAGACAGGTCGACGATCGAGAGCCGCCGGTGGCCGAGCGCCACCCCGGCCTCCCCGCACACGAACGCGCCCGCGTCGTCTGGCCCGCGATGGCGGATCGCGTCGCTCATGCGGTCGACCTGTGCGTTCAGCTCGATCGGTGGCGCGGGCGCGCCGATGAAACCGCAGACTCCACACATGCTCAGCTCGTTTTGCGGCGACTCGTCCGGTGTCGGCTCCAGCGCTTGTCCGCACGCGGCGGGGAGATTCCGCCATGGCACGTCGCGCAACATAGCCGTCCGCACGGAACGTACGGAAATCGGGACCTAGCCCCGTTTCGACCAGCTACCTTCTCCTCGCCCGCGCGACCGCGCGCCGGCTGATCACCCGCGCTCACCCTCGTGTCCGACACCCCGCCCGCTCGCCTCCGCATCGCACACGTCGTCCCGGCGCTCACGAAAGGTGGCGCCGAACGCGTCGTCGTCGAGCTGCTCCGTCATGCGGTCGCCGACGGCCACGACGTCACCTGCATCGTGGGATGGGAGACCCCGCCCCCGGGCGTGCGTCACATGGTGCCCGACGGTGTGCGACTCATGTTCGTCGAGCGGCGCCGGAGCGCCGTGCCGCTCCGGTATGCGCGCGCATCGGCGTGGGTGCTTCGACACCAGGCGCTGTTCCGCGAGTTCGACGTGCTGCACTGTCATCTCACGTACGGGGCGTTCGTCGGTCTGCACGTGGCGGTGCTGCGGGATCTCGCGCGCGAACGGCGGCCGGCGGTCATCGAGTCGTATCAGGCGGTCGGCATGGGCATCACGAGTCTGCAGCGCAGAGCACACCGTCTCCTGGCCAGTCGTCGCGACGGTCTCGCGCTGATGGCTGACGACGAAAGCTGGGAGGCGTTCGCGCGACGGCGGCCCCGGTTGGTGTACCGCACGATTCCGAACGGAGTGAGCGATCCCCGCATGCACGAGGTGAGCGCCGACGAGCGGCGTCGCTATCGGCGCAGCCTCGGGATCCCGGACTCGTGCACGCACGTCGTCGGGACGGTCGGCATGCTGCGCGCCGATCGGAAACCGTGGCGGTGGATCCCGATCTTCGCCGAGATCGCGCGCGCCGTCGGACCGCACGTGCACTTCCTGATCGTCGGCGACGGTCCCGAGCGCGCACGGATCGACGCGCTCATCGCGCAGCACCGCCTCGGCGGGCGGGTGCACGTCGCGGGCGTCGTCGATCAGGTCCGGATGCCGTTCTCGGTCATCGACCTCTATCTCACGGTCAACGTCGGCTCCGGAACGGGGATCGCTGCGACCGAAGCGTCACTCGCGGGCCTTCCCATCATCGCCTTGCAGTTCACCGCCGGTTTCCGCCCCGAGCCCGATCCGTGGATCTGGTCGAGCCCGGACGACATGGAAGTCGCGTCGCGAGCGGTCGAACTGCTTCGTGACGATCGCGCGCGCAGCGTGCTCGCGCGCAAGCAGCAGTCGTACGCCCGGGCGCATCACACGACCGAGGCGATGGCAGCTGCCTATGCGGACGTGTACCGCGCAGCGATGGGCGTGCGCTCGCGCCCTGCCTGATCGTCGCGCCCGGCCTCACGGACGTCTCGACGCGCGCGGGCGAGGTAGGCCAGCAACAGCAGCATCGCCGGCAACACCTGGAGTCGGAATCGTACGGCGGTCCCGAGATTCTGGTACGAGATCGGGCCGTACACGACGGCCCAGAGCAGGATGAACGCGGTCGCCCAGAGCAGAATGGGATCGGCGAGATCGCGCCACCGCGCTCGCCGGATCGCTACGGCGAGCAGACAGAGCACCACCAGGTTTTCGAGGCCCGCGAGCGCGCCGAAGGCGTTCATGACCTCGCCGGGCAGGGGCCGGAAGAGCGCCGTCACCACCCCGAGCGGGATGAACTTGAGGAGCTCGACCGGGTTCGACAGGTTCGCGGCGAGCGTCTGAGCCGACCCGCCCTCTGCCCACGCCTGCGACGTCGTCTGCAGGAGGTCGAGGCTTTCGGAGAGTGTTTCCAGCGCGATGCGGTCGCGCAACGCGAACAGCAGGGTGCCGCCGAGGATCGCGCAGCAGATCACGACGAGCAGCTTTCGCCCGACGCCGCGAACGGACGCCACCGCGACGGCGGCGAGCGGGAGCAGGAGGATCGGGCCCAGCCACGAGCGGATCGCCATCGCGATCGGGAGCCCGACGAGGACGGCGAGTGCGCCCCGCTTCCGCCGCCCATGGAACACGGCGGTGAGTCCGTACGTCACCAGCGCGATGCCGAGCAGCGCGATCGGGTCCTTGCCGAGGATCGACGACCAGAACAGGATGGACGGCACGCACGCGAGCGCGACGAAGACCGCTGGCCGCCGCTCGCCGATGACCAGGCACGCCGCGCGGTACAGCACGAAGATGCCGACCAGACCGATCATCGACCACGTCACTTTGAGCGCGTGGTACGACGACGGGAGCCAGCGCGCGTGCAGCCACGCGAGCGCCTGGATCATCCTCGTGCCGCCGGCGTCGCTTCCGATCCGCAGCTCCGACCACTCGTAGCGCGGCTCCTGCGACGATTGGAAGTACCAGTAAGCGTCGAGCGCGGCGTAGTTCCACTCGTACAACAGCATGAAGCCGAGGGTGACGAGGCACTTGACCCCCCACATGCCCCAGAGTGCGCGGCGTTCGGCCGGCGTGACCGGCCACGCGGCGATGCTCAGGCCGAGGGCGACCGCCCAGACCACCCCTTTGACATAATCCACCGAGACGTCGGGCGACGAGATGTTCCGACCCAGCGCGGCGACGACCGCGAGTATGGCCGGCACGAGGAGCATCGCCACCCCGCCGCCGAGCGCGACGAGCGCTGTCACCTCGAGCGCATGACGGCCGCCGGCGGCACGCTCCGACACATCACCGGTACCGGCGCGAGCGTTCGCGCCAGCGCGCTGCCTCATGGTGCGGGGCGGACGCGCGCTCGATCCCGCAACGTGAGCCAGACCACGCCCGCGGCGACGACCGTTCCGCCGACGAGGCCGCCGAACACCGCTTTGAGGAGCAGCCCACGAGGGTCGGGGCGATCCGGGAGCGAGGGGGGGTCGACGATCATCACGACCGGCGTGTCGCGCAGCTCGTCGATCTTCGACTGCTCGAGCGAGCGCGCGAGCGCGGAGTAGACCTCCTCGTAGCGGCGTACCTCGCGCTCGAGCTGCCCCTCACGGAGCGCGAGCTGCGGAGAGAGAAAGCTCCGGTTCGACTCCCGGAACGTTCGCAGACGCTGCTCCGCCAGCGCGAGCTCGGCCGCGACGTCGCTGAGGCGGCCCTCCGTGAACCTGCGCTCTGCGCCGGCCTGCGACTGGCTCGACTGCTGATTGAACCGCGTGACCTCCGACAGCACGCGCGCGGTGACTTGTTGGGCGAGCGCCGCGGACCCCGTCGTCGCCGACACCGAGATGATCCCCGTCTTCGGGTTGAAGCTGCTCCCGATGACCCGCGTCTGGAGCCGCCGAACGGTTTCGGCGGTCAGGCGGCCGGTGTCGGCTCGCGGCACGTCGATCTCGAGCGCATCGGGGAGCGTGACGGGCCGCGGCGTCGTGCCACACGGATCGCAGTAGCGGGCCCCGACGACGGCGGCCAGCACGCTGCGCGACCTGATGACGTCGACGTACAGCGCCGGCGACTGCGCCGCGTCCGCAGTCGGCAGCGAGATGCCGAACTGCGAGGCGAGGCCGGCGAACGACGGAGCGCTCCGCGCGCCACGCAGCACGAACGTCGCCGACGAGGTGTAGGTGCGGTGGCGAACGCCCTCGCGCGCGCCGACCGCGAGGACGGCCAGCACGGCGCCCGCGACGATCACGCGCCGCCGGTGCGCCAGCGCGGCCAGCACGGCGCGCGCCTGATCGGACGCGTCGGGCACGGCCGCCGCGGGGGGTCGCCGCGCGGAGGAACCGTCTTCCACAGTCGTTGGGAGGCTGGACACGCGCGAAAGGTAATGAGCCGCGGCGACGCCACCTCGGGATGGACGGACGCGTACGCGCACGCCTCGGGCGACGGTCGCGAAACCGATCGCGTGGACGCGACCGCGCGGGGGAAATACATTTCCGCGCCGCGCGCACCTCGCGCCCGGCCGCTCGCGGACGGACGCCTCCCGTTCATCGGCGCACCGCGCGTCCCCCCCCCTGCACATCGCTGTGACTCCCTCGACCGACGCGCCCCGCACCGCGAATCTCGACCAGCGTGTCGTCGACGCGTTCGGCGAGGAGTGGAGCCGCTTCGATCAGCAAGGCATGGCGGACGAGGAGCTCGTCGCGCAGGCTCGCTGCTATTTCAGCGTGTTCCCGTGGGAGCCGACTGCCACCGAACGCGAGCGGCTTCGACCTCGGCTGCGGCAGCGGGCGATGGGCCAAGTACGTCGCGCCGCGGGTCGGGCGACTGCACTGCATCGACCCGAGCCCCGCGGCGCTGGCGGTCGCTGCGCGCAACCTGCGCGGTGCCGGCAATGTCGAATTCCACGAGGGAAACGCCGGCGACGTGCCGCTTCCGCCCGCGTCGCAAGACTTCGGCTACTGCCTCGGTGTGTTACACCACATCCCGGACACCGCCGCAGGCATGCGCGAGGCGGTCTCGAAGCTGAAGCCCGGGGCGCCCTTCCTCGTCTACCTGTACTACGCCTTCGACAACCGACCGGCGTGGTTTCGGTCCGTGTGGCGCGCCAGCGACGCGATCCGGCGCGCCGTATCCAGCCTTCCAGCGGCGCCGCGACACTCCGTGGCCGAGGTGATCGCGGCGACCGTGTACTGGCCGCTCGCTCGAACCGCCAGGTTGCTCGACGCGCTCGGCCTCCCGGTGTCGAACATGCCGTTGTCGGCGTATCGCCACCGCAGCTACTACATGATGCGCACCGACGCACTCGATCGTTTCGGCACACGCCTCGAGCAGCGATTCACACGCGTCGAGATCGAGCGGATGATGCTGGACGCTGGGTTGCGCGACATCGTATTCAGCGACGATGTCCCGTTCTGGTGTGCAGTCGGCGTGAAGACTGGCGAGCCGAGCTGACAGCCGAGCTGACGCAGCGGCTCGACACCGCGGGGCCTACGGTACGAGCCCCCGTTCGCGCAGACGCCCGCGCACGCGCTCGTCCACCCGGACGCGCATGCGGATGTCTCCTTCGTCGTCGACCCGGCTCTCGATCACTTCGGCGTCGCGATGGAGCTCGGCCAGGAGGCGGCCATCGCTCGACGGGACGCGGACGTCGACGACCCCGTGGCGGCGACGGCCGTGCTCCGTGAGGGCGTCGATGAGCGACTCGAGCCCGCCCGGCCGGACCGCCGAGACGAACACCGCCTCCACCCCTTCATTCCCGACACGCTCTCGCAACGCCGCCACCGTCGCCGCTTCGATCTGGTCGATCTTGTTGAACACGTAGACCAGCGGCGTCTCGCCGATCCCGATCTCCGCGAGCACCTCGTCCACCACGGTCCGCTGCTCCTCCCATTGCGGATGGCTCACGTCGACCACGTGCAGCAGCAGATCCGCCTCGCGCGTCTCCTCGAGTGTCGCGCGGAACGACGCCACGAGCTGGTGCGGAAGCTTGCGCACGAAGCCGACCGTGTCCGTGACCAGCACCCGCCCGCCGTCCGGCAGCGCCACTTCGCGCGTCAGCGGATCGAGCGTGGCGAACAGCCGGTTCTCGACGAACACGTCCTCGGCGCCCGACAGGCCGCGCAGCACCGACGACTTCCCTGCGTTCGTGTAGCCGACGAGCGCCGCGCGGAACTCGCGCCGACGCGACGAACGCTGCACCTCCCGCGAGCGCATGACGTCGCCGAGTCGCTCCTTCAGCAGCTTGATGCGATGGTTGACGAGTCGGCGGTCCGTCTCGAGCTGCGTCTCGCCGGGTCCGCGGGCGCCGATGCCGACGCCGCCGCGCGTCTTCTCCAGGTGCGACCACATGCGCGTCAGCCGCGGCAGCATGTACTGCATCTGCGCCAGCTCGACCTGCATCTTCGCCTCGTTCGACCGCGCCCGCGTGGCGAAGATGTCGAGGATCAGCTCCGCGCGGTCCATGACGCGGATGCCCAGCGCCTGCTCGATGTTGCGCCCCTGCGCCGGCGACAGCTCGTCGTCGAAGATGATGAGCGACGCGTCCTCGGCGTGCGCCCGCTCCTTCAACTCGTCGAGCTTCCCCTTGCCCAGGTAGGTCGCCGGGTTCGGGCGGTCGAGCTGCTGCGTGAGCGAGCCGACGACCTCCGCGCCCGCCGTGTCGGCAAGCCGCGCGAGCTCCTCCAGATGCTCGGCGACGACGTGGCGGTTCGCGGAGCCCTTGAGCGGCGCGCCGACGAGCACCGCCCGTTCGGTCGGCGGCGCGAGGTTGATCAGATCGCGTGCGATGAGGCGCTCCGGGAATCAGACATCGTCGTGGGTCAGCGTCCGAACGTCGAGAATCGCTGCGTGCGGTCGTACGGCCTCGTGAAGCTACCGAGCGGTGTCGAGACCGTCACATCACCGACGACGCGGTAGTTCACCGAACCCGAGGCGAGCAGCTGTCGGAGGCCGGCACCGAGGCCCGCGTAGGTGAACGAGATCGGCAGCGTGACGACTGACGAGTCGCCCTTCTGCACCGTGAAGCGCTGCTCCAGCGCGCCCTCGCCGAGCGGCATCGAGTCGACGAGGACGCGATACGTGAGTCGCGTGCCGTCGAGCGCGAAGCCGTTCGGGTTGTAGACGCTGAGCTGCACGTCGGCGCTGCCGCCCTGGAGCCCGATCCCTTTCAGTCGCACGTCACGCAGCGCGACGACCGGCTCCTTGAAGCCACCGAGTCCGAGGCTCGCGCACCCCGAGAGCGCGACGACGATGAACGCGGCGGAGAGCCGGCGGGCGATCCGACGCTGACGATCAGTGCTGCGCATCCGACTCGCTCCTTCCTCGCGATCGAGGATCATGCCGACTGCTCCGAGTCGTCGGCCGGCGCCGTGGGCACGGGGGCAGTCGGCGCGACCTCGCGCCGCGACCGCAGCTCCTGCCACCACGCCAACCGCTTCGCGACGTCTCGCTCGAAGCCGAACGGTCCAGGTTCGTAAAAGGCCTGCCCACGCAGGCACTCCGGCAGGTACTCCTGCGGGATGTATGCCTCGGGGACCGCGTGGGCATACTCGTACCCCTCGTGGTAGCCCAGTTCCTTCAGCAGCGCGGTCGGCGCGTTGCGGAGATGCAACGGCACCGGCTCGGCCGGCGTCTCACGCGCGGCCTGCATCGCAGCCGACAGCGCTTCGTACGACCGGTTCGACTTCGGCGCCGTCGCCAGATAGATCGTCATCTGCGCGAGCGCCAGATATCCCTCCGGCGGGCCCAGCATCCGGTACGCCTCGCGCGCCGCGATCGCGAGCTTGAGCGCCTCCGGGTCGGCGAGACCGATGTCTTCCGATGCCATCGCGATCGCGCGGCGGAACAGCGTCAGCGGGTCCTCGCCTCCTTCGATCATGCGCGCCATCCAGTAGAGCGCGCCGTTCGGGTCGCTGCCGCGCAGCGACTTGTGGTAGGCCGAGAGGAGGTTGAAGTGCGACTCGCCCGCTCGATCGTAGTGCGGCACGCGGCGCTGCAACGCATCGCGCACGGCCTGCACGTCGATGCGACCCTGCCCTCCGCCACCCGGCGACGCACCGCCGACGGCATCGCCGACCGCGTCGGCCGCCGCCTCGAGCGCGGTGAGCGCGCGGCGCGCGTCGCCGTCTGCGTGGGTGGCGAGAAGCTCGATCGCGTCGTCGTCCGCCGAGAGCTCGCGCGCGCCGAGCCCGCGCTCGCGATCGCGCAGTGCGCGGTGAATGAGCGACGTGAGATCGGCTGGCGACAGCGGTGCGAGCACGAACACGCGAGTGCGCGACAGCAGCGCGCCGGTGAGCGCGAAGGAGGGGTTCTCGGTCGTCGCGCCGATGAGCGTGATCGTCCCGGCCTCGACGTGCGGCAGAAATGCGTCCTGCTGCGCTCGATTGAAACGGTGGATCTCGTCGACGAACAGGATCGTGCCGCGTCCCTCGCGCTGCAGCCGCGCCTCGGCCTCCGCGACGACCTCACGCACACGCGGCACGCCCTCGGTCACGGCCGAGAACGGCGCGAACGCACGGTCGGTGTACTGCGCGACCAGCCGCGCGAGCGTCGTCTTCCCCGTCCCCGGCGGCCCCCAGAAGATCATCGACGCGACCCGCCCCTGTTCGATCGCGTCGCGCAGCGGCTTCCCGTCGCCGAGGAGCTGCTGCTGACCGACGTACTCGTCGAGCGTCCGCGGCCGCATCCGTGCCGCGAGGGGCGTCGCCGTCGCACGACCAGCGGCGGCGAACAGCGAGTCGCCGACCCGCGCCTCCTCGCGCCGCGCGCGCGGCGGGCGCGACGGTGTCACGCGTCGTGCCCCTCGAGTCCGAGCCGCTCCGCCGCGGCGCTCACAGCGTCGCTCAGCTCCACGGCAGCGCCGAGCGCATCCGGGTCGAACTGCCAGCTCGCCGGCTCGGCGCTCGTGGCCTCGTGCAGCCCTTTTCCCTGCAACACGTACAGCCAGCGGTCGGTGCGTGCGTAGATGAACAGCTCGAGGTCGGGTGTCAGCGTGAGTTGGTCCTCCGCCGAATAGACCGCGATCTCGACGCCCCCGTAGGCGGCGAGCGGGGCCTTCAGTCGTGCGATCTCGTCGCGGACGTCGGGAAGCGCGATCGCGTGCCCGCTCCACGAGCGACGCTCGCGCACGTCATCGATGGCGATGTCGGTGGCGGGGGGAAGCTGCTCGGCCAGCGTGTGGAGCAGGTCGACGACACGCTCGGCGTTCGCGATGACCCGGGCTTCGTAGATGCCGTCCTCGCGCCCGAAGGTGAAGTCGTCCGTCCCGGAACGGAAGCGCCGCCACACCGACGCCTCGGGCTGTCGTCCGCGAAAGAGCATCGTCAGGCGGGGCGCGCGTGATGGATCATCGAACCGGTCGACGCGCCGGATTCCGCGGCGATGCGATCGGCGTGTGCGAGCGCACGATCGAGCAGCGTCGCGCTCACGTTGCGCGTCGGGTCGTCGACGACGTCGTCGAGCAGCGCACGGAGCACGGCGCCGACCATCCGTCCGCGCACAGTCGGAACTCGCGCGAGGTCGTCGCCGTCCACCGCGAGATCCGCCAGCTCGATCGGGTCGCGGTAGGCGATGCGGATCGCGCGGCGGTAGAGCGAGCGCGCTGCGCGCACCGACGGGACCGCGGTCGGGTCGGCGCCGGTCGCGCGCTCCGCGGCCCACCTCGCCGCAAGGAGACGGAGCACCATCGCGAGCCGCGTGCGCCCCGCCGCGGCAGCCCACCGCCGGATCGTCGCGTCGCTCGGCGCGGTGCCGCCTGCCGGTTCGCCGGCGGCGTCGGCCGCGACGAGTGCGGCGCGGATCGGGGGGGCCAGCTCGCGCCAGCGCGTCGTCAGCTCCAACGCGGCGCGCACCTGCGCGTTGGATGCCTTCAGCGTGCGGAGTGCGCGCTCCGCCTCGCGCGGCTCGCTGTCGAGCCAGAGCGCGACGAGGCGCAACGTGAGCCGCAGCGGCCGGTGCTGGCTCGGCGGCGGCAGACAGTCGAGGGTGTGAAAGCGCAGCGGCGACACGTCGGCGAGCGACGGAACGAGCGTCGTGAACGCACCACTCGCGCGCCACCGTTCGAACGACCCGGACGGCCGCGCGACCTGCCGCATCGTCTTCTCGATCTCCTCGCGCACACGTTCCGTGGAGAGTCGGCCGAGGAACGGCGCGCTGGCGACGATCGCGTCCCACGTTCCGGGCTCGATCGCGAAATCGAAACGTCCCGCGAAGCGGATCGCGCGGAGCGCGCGCAGCCGGTCTTCCTGCATCCGCAGTCCGGGGTCGCCGACCGCGCGCACGACGCCTCGGCGCAGGTCGCCGGTTCCATCGAACGGGTCGTAGAGTGTTCCGCGGCGGGGCGAATACGCGATCGCGTTCATCGTGAAATCGCGCCGCGCGAGGTCGTCGTCGAGCGACGCGCCGAAGGCGACGACAGCATGGCGGCCGTCGGTCGTCACGTCGTGTCGGAACGTCGTGACCTCGTGCATCGCCCCATCCGAGTCGAACACACCCACCGTCCCGAACTCGATGCCTTTCGGCACGGTCCGCCGGAACAGCCGCTGGACGTCGTGCGGCCTCGCGCTCGTCGCCAGATCCCAGTCGAGCTGCGCGTGGCCCAGCAGCGCGTCTCGCACCGCGCCGCCGACGCACCACGTCTCGTAGCCGGCGCGCTCCAGCCGGTCGGCGATCTCCAGCACGCCCCGCGGCGGTGCGAATCGCACGGCATGCCCGGCACCGCTCGCCACCGGGTTCACCCGCAGAGGGTCAGGTACCGCGGCATCATCGCTCGAGCACCGCGCGCAGCCCATCGACGCTCAACCCGACGCCGAGCCCCAACACGAGATCGACGCGCGCCTGCTGGGGACGCCGCGCGCCCGCGAAGATCGCGCCGAGCGCGTGGAGTCGGCGACCGCCGCCCGGATAGGCGTACGTCTGACTCACGCGACCCTGCCCGGTCCGCGACGCGACGACGACCGCCTTCCCGTCCGCGATCCACCGCTCGATGCCGGGCACCATCTCGGGCGGGACGTTCCCACGTCCCATCGCCGCGACGACGACCGCGCGCGCCCCGCTCTCACGCGACGCGTCGAGCAGCCGCGAATCGCAATCGGACCACGCGGTCACGATGTCGACCGGGCCGACCGGCATCTCCGGGGCCAGCACCGCCGGCGCGTTGCGGAGGACGCGGCGGATGAAGACGCGTCCGTCGTCGATGATGCCTAACGGTCCGCCGCCCGGCGCCTCGAACGCGGCGAGGTCGTGCGTGTGCGTCTTCGCATCCTCGAGCGCGGCGAAGATACGGCTCCCCATCACGACGACGGTACCCAACGCCGCCGCCTCGGGATGCGCGGCGACGCGCACGGCGTCGATCAGGTTCACCGGTCCGTCCCAGCCGAGGTCGTCCGCCGAGCGCATGGCGCCGGTGAAGACGATCGGCTTGTGCGTCGCGACCGAGCGTGCGACGAGGTACGCCGTCTCCTCGAGCGAATCGGTGCCGTGCGTGACGACGATCCCATCGCACGCGTCGTCGGCGACGAGCGCGGCGATGCGGTTGCGCAGCTCCCACTGCCGCGCGAGCGTCATGTGCGGCCCCGGAAACGCGCCCCACTGCTCGGCGCGCACGTCGGCGATCCGGTCGATGCCGGGCGCCGCCGCGAGAATCTCGTGCGCCGAGAGCGAGGGCACCGCGCCGCCCGACGCGCGGTCGACGCGCATCGAGATCGTACCGCCGGTGAAGACGGCCGCGACTACCCGCACAGCACACTGCCGCCGTTGACGTTCACGATCTCGCCGGTCACGTGACGCATACCGTCGGCGCACAGGCAGACGACCGGAAACGCGATGTCGTCGGCCGTCGCCACGCGTCGCACCGGGATCGTGGATGCGATGCGCTCGCGGCCGCCGTCGCGCATCGCATCGCTCGTCATCTCGGTGTCCACCCACCCGGGGGCCACGCTGTTCACCGTGACGTTCCGCGGCGCGAGCTCCACCGCCAGCGACTTCACGAACGAGATCATCGCGCCCTTGCTCGCGGCGTAGTCGGCGTGCATGGCCTCGCCGCGCTGCCCCGCGGTACTCGAGATCATGACGATGCGGCCGCCGTCGCTCATGACGCGCGAGGCGGCGCGCGCGCAGTAGAACATCGCGTCGACGTTCTCGCGCATCGTCGCGCTCCATCGCACGTCGTCCAGCTCGGCGACCGGGATCTCGGCGGCGGGCCACACGCCGGCGTTGACGACGAGGATGTCGAGGCCGCCGAGCGACTCGACCGCATGCGTCACGATGGCCGCGGCACCCTCCGGCGTCGAGAGATCCGCGCCGAAAGCGCTCGCGCGCCTCCCGAACGCTCGCGCGCTCGCCGCGACCGACTCGGCGTCCTCGCGCCGCGCACGGTAGCCGACGACGACGTCGGCCCCGCAGCGCGCGAGCAGTCGGACGATCGCGGCGCCGATGCCGCGCGAGCCTCCGGTGACGATGGCGCGCTTGCCGTCGAGGTGAATCATGTCAGCTCATCCTCCTCGATCAGATCGCAGATGAGGTGTTGGATACAGAGGTGGATCTCCTGCGCGCGATCCGTACGGTCGGTCGGCACGATGACGGTGTGGTCGGCGAGCGCCCGCAACGGCCCTCCGTCGCGCGCGGAGAGCGCGAGCACGCGCACGTCCTTCGCGTGCGCCGCGCGCGCGGCCGCGAGCACGTTCGGCGAGTTGCCGCTCGTCGAGTGGATGATCAGCAGATCGCCCGGCCGGCAGAGCGCGTCGACCTGGCGCGCGAAGACGTGCTCGAAGCCGAAGTCGTTCCCGGTCGCCGTGAGGAGCGACGTGTCGGTCGTCAGGGCGATCGCGGGGTACGCCGCGCGGTCGCGCCGGTAGCGAACGACGTACTCGGTGGCCATGTGCTGCGCGTCGGCGGCGCTGCCACCGTTGCCGCAGAAGAAGAGTGTCCCGCGCCGCCGCACCGTCTCGCGCACCATCTCCGCCGCGCGCGCGATGTCGACGGCGAGGGTGTCGGCGGTACGCGTCGCCGTCGCGGCGAGCTCGCGGAGCGCGTGCGTGATGCGATCGTCGGTCGCGGCGGGAGTTGTCTCCGTCATCGCATTCGGCGTCAGGCGGCGTCTGGTGGTGTCAGGCGGCGTTGGGCGACGAGGCGTCGCCCCGGCGGTCGAGCCACGCGCGAAGGCGCGCGAGCGGCGAGGCCGCGACGACGATCGGCGCGACGGGGAGCATCGGCTCGTCGCGCAACAGCCGTTCCGGGTTCGTCACCGTCAGCAGCTCGGCCTGCTCCGCCGCGCCGTGCTCGACGAGCCACTCGCGCGGCGTCGCCATCGACCGCGCGTCGCCGTGATTGTCGCTCGCGATGAGATCGACCAATCCATGCGCGAGCAGGTCGCGCGCCACGCGCGACCGTGCGCCACCGCCGAGGAGCATGACCGCGTCGACTTGGAGGACCGCGCCGGCGCGGCGCCAGCTCGTCGCACGGTCCACGGAGCTGCCGTGGTAGCGCTCGGGGTGCGCGAGGACCGGCACGACGCCGCTCAGGCGGATGCGCGACAGTTCGCGATCGGCCTGCACGGGCACCGTGCCGCGCGGGAACTCGACGAGCACGGCCGACGAGGTGCCTAACGACAGGCCGTGCGACGTGAGATCGACGCCCGGTTCGTCGAGCATGATCTCCCACCCGCTCACGAGCGCCAACCCCGCCGGCGCGACGGCGCGCACGGCCTCGACTCGCGCGCGGTGCGCGTCGACGTCGATGGTGTGCGCGCGCGACGCGCGAAGGTGCGGCGTACAGGCGACGACCCGCACGCCGTCCTGCGCGAAGCGACGCAGCACGCCCTGTGTGACGCCGACCGTCGCCGCGCCGTCGTCGACGCCGGGGAGGAGGTGGGTGTGGAGATCGATCACGTCTCGTCGGGCACCGCGAGGCGCGACAGCCGCCGCATGGCGTTCCGCGCGAGGGCGGGGAGCGCCGCGGGGTCGTCGCCTGCCGCCTCGAACGCGTACGTGACGAGCGCGTCTGCCGTCAGGAGGTCGAGCGCGAGGGCCCGGTCGCTCGCGCCGTCGCGAAGCACGCGCATGAGCGTCTGCTCCGCCGCGTCGAGGCAGGCGAGCGCCGCCCGGGCAGGCAGCGCCCGCACGACGTCCGCGTCAGGTGCAACGCTCTCGGTCGTCCACCCCCGACCAGGGGGCCCCCCGTCGTCGCCTCGATCCGACGCGTCGAGCGCGTCGGCGAGACGCACCGCGAGCGCCGCCGGAGGCGCCGGCGCACGCGCCGCGACCCACCCGCGAACGCTCGGCGTCACACCGCCTCGACGAGCGGCCGGACGAGCGCCGGTGCGGCCCGCAGCGCGTCGGCGAGTCGCGCCCCATCGGGGATCCCCGCCTGCGCCATGTGCGGCTTGCCGCCGCCGCGGCCGCCGGCCGTGGCCGCGACGAGCCGGACGGCCTCGTCGGCGCGCACGCCGCGTGCGCGGAGCGCGTCACCGACGACGACGAGCATGGTCGCCTTGCCGTCGTCGAGCCGGGCGCCCAAGCACCGCGATCCCGTCGGGGAGCAGCTCGCGCACCGCATCGCCTACCGCTTGCAGTGCGCGCGCGTCGGCGGCCTGCACCTCCGATACGACGATCCGCGCGGCGCCGACCGACTGCGCGCCGGCGAGGAGCGACTGCACCGCCGCGGCACCACCGCCCGTCGTCGCGTCGTTCAGTCGCCGCTCGAGCTGGCGCCGTTCGTCGACCAGCGCGGCGACTCGGCGCACCGCCTGATCGACGGGCGCCTTCACCAGCTCCGCGACCTCGGCGAGCGTGCGCTCGCGCGCGCGCATCAACTCGAACGCCTTCGGCCCTGTCACGGCGGTGACGCGGCGAACGCCGGCCGCGACGCCGGTCTCCGCGACGATGCGGAAGAGCGCGATCTCCGCCGTGTTGCGCACGTGCGTGCCGCCGCACAACTCGGTCGACAGCCCCGGGATGTCGACGACGCGCACGACGCTCCCGTACTTCTCTCCGAACAGCGCCATCGCGCCGCTGGCGACCGCGTCGGTGTAGGCGCGCTCGGTCACGGTGAGCGGCACGCTCGCCCAGATGCCGCGGTTGACCTCCGCTTCGATCGCCTCGAGCTGCTCGGGGCGCGTCGGGCCGTGGTGCGTGAAGTCGAAGCGCAACCGGTCCGGCTCGACGACCGACCCCGCCTGGTGCACGTGCTCGCCGAGCTGGTGGCGGAGCGCCGCGTGCAGCAGGTGCGTCGCCGTGTGATTGCGCTCGGTGTCACGCCGGCGGTCCGACGGCACGCGTGCGGTCACGGTCCCGAACCGCAACTCACCGGTGAGCGTGCCGACCGCGGCGACACGGCCGTCGATCGCGCGGACGTCGTCGACGTCGACGCGCCACCCGTCGCCGACGATCTCGCCCCGGTCGGAGATCTGGCCGCCGCTCTCGGCGTAGAACGGGGTCTCGCGCAGCAGCACGGCCACGCGGCCGTTCGGCAGCCGCCGGACCGCCGTCACCTGCGACTCGATCTCGACGCGGTCGTAGCCGACGAAGGCGCCGCCGACGTCGTCGCCGTCGCGGCGCTCCCAGGCAGCGGCGTCGGCGAGATCGTCGACGGCGACGACGAGCTTGCGCGCGCGCCGGTCCTCCTGCGACGTCGTACGCTGGCGCGCGAGCGCGACCTCGAAGCCGGGAATGTCGACCGTGTAGCCGCGCTCGCGCGCCATCAACTCGGTCAGATCGATCGGGAAGCCGAACGTGTCGTACAGCCGGAAGGCGTCGCTCCCCGCTGATCGATCCGCTCCTGCGTCGTGTGCGGCGGCGCGAGCTCGTCGAAGCGCGCCATGCCGCCGTCGATCGTCGCGAGGAACCGCTCCTCCTCGCGCCGAGTCGTCTCGAGCACGTGCGCGGCCCGGCGGCGAAGCTCCGGATACGCGTCGCTCATGGTGTCGATCACCGTCTGGACGACGAGATGCAGCGTCGCCTCCCGCGTGCGGCCTAACAGATAGGCGTGGCGGACCGCGCGGCGGAGGATGCGGCGGAGCACGTAGCCGCGCCCGTCGTTCGAGGGCAGGACGCCGTCCGCGAGCAGGAACGCGACCGCGCGCGCGTGGTCGGCGATCACGCGATACGACGGCGCCTCACCCGCCGCCGAGTCGTCGCGCCCGCGTGTACGGGCGACCCACGACCTCGGCGACCCGTGCGAGGAGGGGCGCGAACGCGTCGGTGTGAAAATTGTTCGTGACGCCCTGCAGCACCGCGGCGATCCGCTCGAGCCCTGCGCCCGTGTCGACCGACGGCTTCGGCAGCGGAACGAGCGTGCCGTCCGGCTGCCTGTCGAACTGCATGAACACGAGGTTCCAGATCTCGAGAAACCGGCCGCGCTCGGCGGCGTCGACGAACGTGTCGAGCGCGATGTCGTCCGCGTCGAGGTCCGTCCACGCCCCGCTCGCGCCGTCGGGAAAGCGCCAGTCGCGCGCGACCTTCGCCAGGTCGACGTAGATCTCGGTGCATGGCCCACACGGACCCGTGTCCGCCATCTGCCAGAAGTTGTCCTTCGCCCCGAGCCCGTAGATCCGCTCGTTCGGCAGACCGGTGACGTCGCGCCAGAGCGCGCGCGCCTCGTCGTCCTCGTGGAAGACGGTGACGCGCAGATGCGCGGGGTCGATGCCGAGATCCCCGGTGACGAACTCCCAGGCGAAGCGGATCGCGTCGCGCTTGAAATAGTCGCCGAACGAGAAGTTGCCGAGCATCTCGAAGAACGTGTGATGCCGGGCGGTGTGGCCCACCTCTTCGAGATCGTTGTGCTTGCCGCCAGCGCGCACGCACTTCTGCGCGGTCGTGGCGCGCGGGTTCCCGTCGGGCAGCGTCCTCGTGGCCGAGGAAGACCTTCTTGAACGGAACCATCCCGGCGTTCGTGAACAGCAGGGTCGGGTCGTCGTGCGGAACGAGCGACGCGCTCGGGCGGACGGCGTGCTGCTGTCGCGCGAAATAGTCGAGGAACCGCGAGCGAATGTCGGAGGCGCGCATCATCCGGCCGAATATAGCCGGGCCCGCGACCGGCCTCCCAAGCGACGTGCGCGCTACAGCCCGAGTCCGAGTTGCCGATCGTCGACGTGTGCGGAGTCGCGCGCGGCGTCAGGCACCCGCTCGACCCGCTCGACCACGCGACCGTCGGGGCGACCCGCGTCGGCAGTCGTGACGCGCGACGCGTCGTCGTCGCGTCGTGCCGACAGTCGCGGCACGCGACGCGACGTCGGCGTCGCGCGGGCGTCGCGGACGAGTGCGTCCAGGTCGCGCAACGACGTACCGAGCCGCCTCGCGAGCGCGTCGCGTACCGGCGCGCTCGGCGAGCCCGAGAGCGTGGCCCAGACGACCGACGACTTGAAGCGCATGTCGCGCGACCACGCCGTGAGTGACTCCGGCCACATGGCCAATCCGACCACGCTCGACGCCGGCATCGACGCCACGTCGTTCGCCATCACGCGGAGGGCGCGTCGCTCGATCGGATTCGTTCCGTCGCGATAGCGAGCGTAGGGCGCCGTCGTCCAATCGATCGGCGGGCGGGGCGCCGGCGCCTCGTCGGGCGATCGCCGCGACGTCGGGTTCGCACGGTGGGCTTCGATGAGATGATCGACGACACCGAGCGAGACGTCGAGCCGGTCCGCGAGCAGCGCGCGGGTCCGCGCGTAGGGCTTGCGGGCGGCGAGCATGTTGTAGACGAGCGACTCGGAGGACCCGATCTCGCGCGCCCAGCGCGCCACCTCGTCCGGCCACAGTGCGAGCTGCACGACGAGCGACGCGGGCATCGCCGCGATCTCGCGACGGACGACGGCGACGGCGGCACGCTCGATCGTGTTGTCACCCGTGCGAACCGGCTGCAGCGTGGACGGAAGCTGATCGTAGACGTTGCTCATCGAGATGCCTCGAAGGATGCCTCGGGATGGCGTCGGAACTTCGGCTCACCGCAACGTCATCGCCGGGGCCCGCCCGAACAATTCGGTCACGATGTGCGCTCTCTCATCGCGTTCGATCGGCGTACCGGCACTCCCCTTCCCTGCCGCCGACAGGGAATGTTCGCCAGACGGGGTAACATTCCCTGCGTGGTGCGGCCTCGCGATGGGTCGTGGATGACATGCGGTGGCACCGAGCTCGAGAGCGCTCGCGCACGACGTCTCGCCGACCGATCGAGACTGGCGATCCTCGTCCCGGCTTACGGAGTCTCCTCCGCCAGCGCGTCGTCGGGCGTCTCCTCGCCGTTCGCCGCCAGCAGACGGGTCATGGTGTCCCGGATCAACGCGCCGTCGTGCCCACGCCGCGCGAGAAACGCGAACAGCCGCCGTCGGCGCGTTTCCGCGTCGACGCCGCCGAGGGTGCGCAGCTTCTTGCGCGCCGCCTGCTCGACGAGCGCCGCTTCGTCGACCGCTTCGTCCTCGAACACTTCGAGGATCGCTTCGTCGGCCGCCGCACCCCCCACCCCGCGTCGATACAGCTCGTCGCGCACCCGACGCTTCGACGCGCCGCGACCCAGTACTCGCGACCTCGCGAACTGCCGCGCGAACGCGTCGTCGTTCACCAGGCCAGCGGCGGCGAGCCGCTCGAGCGCGCCGTCGACGTGGACGGCGACTTCCCCTTTCTGCACGAGGCGCCGCCGGAGATCGGATCGCGATCGCGGTTGCGCGGCGAGCATGTTCAACGCGCGGTCGTAGACCGCCAACACCGCGACCGCCGCGTCGAGCTCCACGCGCAGTGCGTCGTCGATCGCGAGGCCCACCCGCAGCGCGAACCGGTCGACGATCTCGAGCGACACCCGACCGACGTCGCGCCCGTCGAGCGCCAGCTCGTAACGCCCTTCCCTTCGCGCGCTCGCGACGATTCCGGTTACCGTCGTCACCGTGTCGTTAGGCAGATGAACCAGTCGACCTTCCGACGGCGCGCGAGGCGGCACCCGGCAGGCGAACACGGCGTCGCGGGGCGCCTGCCCACTCGGCCGAAGAGTCTCGACCGCACCCTTCGGCCATCAGCACCTCTCGACGCGTCACATCGGCGCGAGCTGACCCCGTCAATCTTCGGTCGGCTCGATCTCGGTCACGCCGGCGCCGATCCCGAGGATCCCCTTCACCTTCTCCTCGACCTCGGTCATCAGCGTCTGATTGTCCTTGAGGTACATCTTCGCGTTCTCACGCCCCTGGCCGATCTTCGCGCCATTGTAGCTGTACCAGGCGCCCGACTTGTCGATGATCCCCGCCTCGGCGGCGATGTCGAGCACGAGCGACGCGTGGCTGATCCCCTCTGCATACATGATGTCGAACTCGGCCTGCTTGAACGGCGGGGCGACCTTGTTCTTCACCACCTTCACGCGGACGTGCGAGCCGACGACATCCTCCTTGTCCTTCACGGGGCCGATGCGTCGGATGTCGAGGCGGAGCGACGCGTAGAACTTGAGCGCCTTGCCGCCGGTCGTCGTCTCGGGGTTGCCGAACATCACGCCGATCTTCTCGCGCAGCTGATTGATGAAGACGACCGACGTCTTCGACCGGGCGATCGCGCCGGTCAGCTTGCGCAGCGCCTGGCTCATGAGGCGCGCCTGCAGGCCGACATGGCTGTCGCCCATGTCGCCCTCGATCTCGGCCTTCGGCACGAGCGCGGCGACCGAGTCGATGACGACGACGTCGATGGCACCAGAGCGCACGAGAATCTCGCAGATCTCGAGCGCCTGTTCGCCGGTGTCCGGCTGCGACACGAGCAGATTCTCGACGTCGACGCCCAGCTTGCGCGCGTACTCGATGTCGAGCGCGTGCTCCGCGTCGATGAACGCGGCGACGCCACCAGCCCGCTGCGCGTTCGCGACGACGTGCAGACAGAGCGTCGTCTTGCCCGACGACTCCGGGCCGTAGATCTCGGTGATGCGGCCGCGCGGAATCCCGCCGATGCCGATCGCCGCGTCGAGGTTGATCGCCCCAGTGGGGATCGACTCGACCTTGACCTTCGTGTCGGTCCCCATCCGCATGATCGAGCCCTTGCCGCAGTTCTTCTCGATCTGCGAGATGGCGAGATTGAGCGCCTTCTTCCTGTCGTCCGTGATGATCGACGTTGCCATTGGTGTAGTCCGCCCGTGTGAAGTCGTGAAAGCGCTCCGTTCGCCGAAGCCCGAATAAAATACGAAAATCGGACAGCTCAAGCAAGCCGCGGGTCACCGCGTGACGGGGAGCGAGAACGCGTCCGGCACGTGTCGCACCCGGACCCCTCCCCGCTCGATTCGTACCCCGACGACGTCGAAGCGGTAGGCGTCGCCAGGTGCGCCGAACCGGTCGATCCAGACGTATGCGCTCCGCACGAGCTGCCGCTGCTTTCGCCACCCGACGGCTTCGACCGGGTCGCCGAAGTGCGCCCCGCGCCGAGCTTTCACCTCGACGAACGCCACGTCCTGCCCACGGCGAACGATCAGATCGACGTCACGGTGTCCGCTCCGGAACCGGTGCGCCACGATCGTCCACCCGCTTCGCGCCAACCACCGCGCCGCGATACGCTCGCCGAGGAGCCCGAGTTGCTGCCGCGCGTTCGTCATGGAGCGAATCTGCGGTGCGAGCACCCGCCGCCATCATCATTTCATCGCGACCGGTGACGGATCGTTGCGGCGCCGCACCGCGAGCATCGCGCCCGGGTCGTCGCTGATGATGCCGCGGACGCCACGCGCCCACAGCCCATCCGCCTCGGCGGGGTCGTTCACGGTCCACACGTGAACGGGCACGCCCAGCGGCTCGAGCACGCGCACGAATCGCTCGACCGGCAGCGACAATCCCGAGTACCGGGTCGGGACGCACATCACCCGGAACGGAACGCGGCGCACCGGCACGCGACTCAGCACGCGCGCCATGAGCCACGCCACGTCGTTGCGCGACGAGCCGACCGCGACCGCCGAGTCCCGGAACGGCGTGAGACACGCCGCGTCGAACGCGTCGACCACGGTGCGTGACGCCGCCCCGTAGCGTTCGACGACCTCGCGCGTCGGCGCGGCCGCGGCGGGCGTCTTGATCTCGATCAGCAGAGGCGTCGATGGAAAGCGCTCGATGACCTCTTCGAGCGTCGGCACGCGCACCCCACGCTGGCGATACGGAAAGGTCACCCCGTCGCGCGTGAAGCGGGCGCCCGCGTCGAGCGCGCTCACCTCGCCGAGCCGCAGCGACTGGATCGCTCCGCGGCCCGCGGTCGTCCGGTCGACCGTCGGATCGTGATGCACGACGACGCGCCCGTCGCGCGTCAGGCGCACGTCGAACTCGATCGCATCGACGCCGGCCGCGACCGCCTGCGCGAACGACTCGAGTGTGTTCTCCGGCGCGAATGCCGCATTGCCGCGGTGGCCGATGACCAGGCGGCGGGTGTCGACGCTGAGAAGTGGATGCATCGTCAGGAAACGAGCGGGGGGCGGCGCGCCGACCGAGCCGCACCGCCCCCATCGCTCACACCGAACCGGTCAGAACGCGTATTGCAGACGCGTCGTCGCGAGTCGGCCGATCTGCGGCACGCCCACGAACGACTGCCGCTCGTTGTCCAACAGGTTCGTCACGTTGAGCGACACGCGTAGCCCGCGAAGCTGCGGGACCTTCCACGAGACGCCCGCATCGAGGAAGGCGTTCACCGGGACCGAGGGGTACGCCACCGGCGTGCCGACGTTGTACGAGTTGAACACGCCCGAGTTGACCGGGAAGGCGTCCGCGTAGCGTCCGCGCAGCTCGGCGCCGATGCCGGAGCGTTCCTGCTGGAAGCGCACGGTGGCCGTCGCCCGATGTTTCGCCGCGTTCGCCGCGAGGGGATTCAATGCGGTCGCACCCGGGGCGTTCGGGAAGACATTGCGATTCAGCCACGAATAGGTCGTTTCGAGCGACCACTCGTTCGTGAACAGAAGGTCACCCGCGAAGTCGGCGCCGTGCACGTTCACGAAGCCGGCGGCATTCTGGTACGAGAACACGAGGAAGGGCTGATCCTGCAGGGCGTTCGTGAACGCCGTCGCCCCGACCGGAATCGCCGCGATGAGCGGCGTGAGATTCGTCGCCGCGGCGGTCGCCGTGGCCTGCGCGACCGCGGGCGACTGGCCGGCGGCGACCAATCCCTGCGCGACGCCCTGTCCGAGGAACGCGCCGAGCTGCTGGGGATTGAACAGCACGACGGGATTCAGTATCTGGGTCGTCGGATCGGCCGGTCGGCGCTGGAACCAGAAGTCGGCCGACAGGCGCAGCTTCTGGCCGATCAGCCCCTTGTAGCCGGCCTCCAACGTATTCGAGAAGTTCGCGCCGAGCGGTGCGTAGTCGCGGACCGCCGTCGTCGCGACCGGCGTCCGCGTGTTGAGATCGAGGAGCGACGATCCCACCTGCGCGCTCGTCGGGCGTAGCGCGTTGAGCACGGGTCCGATCTGCGTGACGAGTCCGAGCAACTGTGCGCGCGCCGCTTCGCCGCCAGCACCGAACGAGCTCGCCGGGAGACCGCGGATCAAGCTGGGCAGCGCCTGGGCGAGCCCTGGAAACACCGCCGCCGCCGACGCGGGCAGCAGCTGGCCGGGCGCGTAGGGCGACCGCATGCACAGACCGCCGTTGACGCTCGGATCGCAGCTGCGCGCGAACTGCCACCCCTGCTTCGGCGGATTCCCGAGGATCTGCACCGGCATCCCCGGCACGGGCGTCTGCCCGGAGAACTGATCGAGGAAGAACGCGAACGACGCCGGCGAGTTGAACGCGCGGTTGAAGGTCAGCCGGAAGTTCTGCGTCGGCGTCGGCTTGAAGACGAGCGCCGCCCGAGGCGAGAACTGCGTCCCCTCGATCCGCGAGTTCACGTCGACTCGGCCGGCGAGCAGCAGGTCGAGCTTGTCGAAGACGGCGGTCGTCGTCTGCACGTAGCCGCCGTACTCGTTGATGTCGTCGTTGCCGTCGTTGCGCCCGTTGATCGTTCCCTCGGTGCGCGGGCGCGTGGCGATGTACTCGCCCCCGAGCACGACGCGGGTCGGTCCGAGCTCGAGCCCCTGCTGCGCCTGCCCGACGAGAACGCTCGACCGGTCGACCACCGGAATGCCGGTGCGCAGGTAGTAGGTGCCGCTCGCGTCGCTCGCGTCGTCGTTGCCGGCGTTCGACGAGTTGTAGAACGCCTGGGCGAAGAACTTCTTGTGGCGGAAGCGCTGCTGGAGGTTGAGGTAGCTCCAGTCGCGCACCTGCGCCGCGCCGAACGTCGTCGTGATCTCCATCCCGCGGCCGATGCGCGACATGCCGGCCGTCGTGATGAGCTCGGTGTTGTCGCCCGGGCGGAAGTCGAGTCGCGCCTCACCGGACATGCGGCGCAGATCGAAATCGCGCGCCACGCACGGCGCCACGGCGCTCGGTCGGGATGCGCGTGTCGGTCGTCGAGTAGCGCGTCGGCTCGTTCGGGTCGACGTACTGGAAGTCCTTCGCGGTGAAGTACTCGCCGGAGAGCTTGTACGCGAACTTGTCGCCGGGAATCACGCCGGCGTGGCGCACCGACGACGCGCGCCGAGCGACCGCTCGCCGCCGTCGAGCGTGATCGGCGTCGTGCCGGCGGACTGGAACGGCGACTTCGTGATGACGTGCAGCACGCCGTTGCCCGAGTTCGGCCCGTAGAGCGCCGCGGCCGGCCCCTGCAGCACCTCGATGCGCTCGATGTCCTCGTTCGTGCCGGTGAACAGGAACGGCACGTTGACGCGCAGCGACGGCACACCGGCGAAGCGATAGTCCTGCAGCATGAGCATCGACGTCGAGAACGCGTTGTTGAATCCGCGCGAGACGACGTTCGACTGCGCGATGCCGCCCGTCGAGATGACGAGGCCGGGCTGCGCCTTCAGGTGGTCGGTGACGGTGGCCGCCGGGCGCTCCGCGATCCGCTCGGCGCTGACCACCGAGATCGCGTTCGGCGACTCGAGGATCTTCTCCGGCTCGGCGCCGCGGGTGGCGGTCGTCACGACCTGGTCGAGCTGCGACGCGCACGCCGACAGCGTCACGTTCACGGTCTGCGTCTGCCCGGCCGACACCGTCACGGTGTCGATGCGACGCGCGGAGAAGCCGATCCGCGTCACGACGAGCGCGTAGCGGCCGGCACGCAGGCCGGCGATGCGGTAGGCGCCGTCGGACCCGGTGGTCGCCAGGCCGGCCGCGGTGCCGCCATCGGTGTTCGCCTGCACGCGCGCGCCGGTGAGGGCGTTACCGGCGACCTCGGTCACGCGGCCGGCGATCGTGCCGGTCGTCGCAGGTTGTGCGACTGCCGTCGTCGCGGACGACGGTGGCCAGCGCGAAGCCGGTGACGAATTGCATCAGCGTGGACCGACGGTGCTGCGGGCGAAGCCGTAGGGCATCGGGGTCACCTCCAGAGGTAGGAAGACGCGCGGCGGGTGCGGCGCACCGAGAAGGGAATGCCGGGCTCGGAGCACGCCCAGCGTGGAGAGGACGTTACGGCCTGATCGGCGCTCGTCAATCAGCCAGACGGCCGATTCCCGAACCGGTCGTCGAGGTCGTCGAGTCCCGACGAGGACTTCGCGCGGCTTCGAGCCGTTCTTCGGGCCGAGCACGCCGGCGGTTTCGAGCTGGTCGATGATGCGCGCCGCGCGACCGTAGCCGACGCCGAACTTCCGCTGGAGCAGCGACGTCGACGCCTCGCGCTGATGCACGAACAGCTCGGCCGCGTCGCGGAACAGGGTGTCGCGCTCGTCGCCGCCGTCGTCGAGTCGTCGGCGTCCTTCGCGTTCAGCAGTGCCTCACGCTTCTTCACGGTCTCGAGGATGTCCTCCTCATCGAGCGCCGCGTCGACGCGTCGCCGCACGCTCGCAGCGCCTCGGCCGAGGTGCCGGCCTTCTTGTCGCGATACCACTGAGGAGCGCCTCGGTGTCTTCGCTCGACAGGAAGGCGCCCTGCAGCCGCGCGGGCTCGCTCTTTCCCGGCGGGATGAACAGCATGTCGCCGTTGCCTAACAGCGACTCGGCGCCGACACCGTCGAGAATGGTCTTGCTGTCGACGCCGGACGCGACGCGGAATGCGATGCGGCTCGGGAAGTTCGCCTTGATGAGTCCCGTGATGACGTTCACGCTCGGACGCTGCGTCGCGATGATGAGGTGGATCCCGATCGCGCGCGCCTTCTGCGCGAGCCGCGCGATCGGCGTCTCCACTTCGCCCTGCACCGTCATCATGAGGTCGGCCATCTCGTCGATCACCACGACGATGTACGGCAGCGCCTTCCCCTTGTAGCGTGCGGTCCTCGAACGCGACGTCGGGACGCTTCGGCGTGAGCAGCGTCGCCCCTTCCCGAAAACGCTGATTGAAGTCCTGCACGTTGCGGCACGCATTCGCGGCGAGCAGCGCGTAGCGGTCCTCCATCTCCATCAGCGCCCACTTGAGCACCGCCGCCGCGTCCTTGCTGTCGGTGATGACCTTGTGCCGCATGTGCGGAAGGTCGTTGTACACGGACAGCTCGACCATCTTCGGGTCGACCATCAGGAAGCGCAGCGTCTCGGGCGTGTGCCGGTACACGAGGCTCGTGATGATCGTGTTCACGCACACCGACTTGCCGGCGCCGGTCGCACCGGCGATCAGCAGGTGCGGCATCTTCGCGAGGTCGGCGATGACCGGCTTTCCTTCGAGGTCCTTGCCCAGCGCGATCGGCAGCGCCGCTTTCGCCGAGCTCGAACTCGGGGCTGTCGACGATCTCGCGGAAGGCGACCATCTCGCGCGTGGCGTTCGGCACCTCGATGCCGACCGCGCCTTTTCCCGGAATCGGTGCCACGATGCGGATACTCTGCGCGCGCATGGCGAGCGCCAGATCGCTGTCGAGCGACGCGATCTGACGCACCTTCACGCCGGGCGCCGGCTCGATCTCGAACTGCGTCACCGTCGGGCCGACCGTGCGACCGACGAGTTGCCCTTCGATCTTGAACGTGCGGAGCGCGTCCATCAGCTTCGCGCCCGCCGCGTCGAGCTCGCGTCGATTCACCTCGACGTTCCGCGGTGGCGCCGCGCTCAGCAGTGCCTTCGGCGGGCGCTCGGTCATCGCACCGTTCTCGCCGTCGACGGGCACGTCGCCGGCGCTGATCGCCGACATCAGCCGATCGGCCGCCACGGTCGTCTCGTCACCGCCTTTCGCCTTCCGCTTCCGACCGCGCGCCTCGGCGGCGTCGCTCGACGTCGCGATGGATTCGACCTGTGCGAGAAACGACGGGTTCACCGAGGGCATCTCGTGCGGCGCCGGCTCGAGCTCGACGGCGATGTCACCGACCTCGCCCGTCTTCGCGCGGCGACGCCGGCCGCCGGTCGCCGCAGCGCCGTCTGCCTCGGACTGGGCGGCGATCGCGATCGGATCGTCGCCCCGGTGCGGTCCATGCCGCACGAGCAGCGCGCGCAGCGGGCTCCACGCGAGCGTCGTCACCGTCAGCACGCTCAACGCGAACGAGACGACGAGCCACGCGCCGACCGTGCCGAACAGGTCGCGGGTCGAGATCGCGAGGAACGCGCCCCACAGCCCGGCCGCCGCACTCCGCTCCGCCTGTACCCGGATCCCCAGCGCCAGCGCGACCACGACCGGCATGAGCAGCACGAGCCCGCCGAGGAAGAGCAACCAGTCGCGGTCCGCGCGCTTGCCGAGGCGCTTGAAGTGGCGAAGGGCGTGCACGCCGGGCGCGATCGGTACCCAGAGCGCACCCGCCCAGCCGAAGCCGGCGAGCAGCGGCTCTGCGATCACGTCGCCGACGATGCCGAACGCGCTTCGCCCTGCCCCGCCGACGGCACGCGCAGCGAGCACGCCGCCGACGAAGAGCGCGGTGAGGAGAAAGGCGACCGCAGTCAGCTCCTGCCGGAGCGCCGTGGCGCGCGTGTCGTCAGACGGGAGTGTTCCGCGGGCGGGAGAGGGAGCGCCACGACGCCCCCCGGGCGGGACTCCCGGGAGGGCCGGTACGCCCATGAACTACCGCTCCCAGTCAGGTCCGAGCGACACAATCTGCCGGTCGACGTACAGCGGCACAACCGGGTGCGCGTCGACCTCGGCGCACGCGAGGAGGTCGTCGCCGAACCCGGCCGCGAGGAGCAGCTTGCCGTGATCGGAGTCGGCGAACAGGCCGCCGAGGCGGTCGCCGTATTGCTTGTCGATGAACGTGCAGACCCGCGCCGCGTCGTTCATCGCGACGTTCGGCATCCGCCGCGCGACGCCGCGTGCGAAGCGCCCCGCGCAGGCCGCGTCCTCGAGCCCGAAGTAGCGATCGCGCCCCGCGCAGATGATCGCGACGTCGATCCCGCCCCGCGCCGCGGCGCGGAGGAGGGCGAGCGCGGCGGAGAAGTTCACGTACGACGCGACGACGACGTCGCGCGCGCCCTGCGTGGCGAGCAGCGCCGGCGTGCCGTTCGTCGTCGACATGAGGATCGTGCGATCCGCGACGGCCTCGCGCGTGAACTCGGCCGGCGAGTTGCCGAAATCGAAGCCCGGCACCGCGAGCATCCGCCGTTCCCCGGCGAGCCGCACGTCTTCACGCGCGAAGCTCTTGGACCGGCTGATGACTTCCTCGGTGCTGTCGAACGGCACGACGCACCGCGCGCCGTGGTCGAGCGCGGTCGCGATCGTCGTCGACGCACGCAGCACGTCGATGACCGCGACGACACGACCGGCGACGTCGGCCTGACCCACCGACGCCGCCCCGAACGACACATCGATCCGCACCGCTACGCGTGCTCCCGGCTCGCCGCGGTGCCGTCGCGCTGCAGCTCGCTCTTGATGCGGTCGAACTCGCGCTCGAGCCACTTCGTGTCCACGTCTCCCGCCTGGAACTGCGGGTGCTGCATGACGCGCGCGAGGAACGGGCTCGTCGTCGTCACACCCTCGATGATGAGACTCTCGAGGGCGATCTGCATCCGACGCAGCGCTTCCTCGCGATCGCGCCCCTGCACGATGAGCTTCGCGATGAGCGAGTCGTAGTACGGCGGTACCGTGTAGCCGGCGTAGACGTGCGTGTCGAGCCGCACCCCCGGCCCGCCCGCAGGATGAAACGTCTCGATCCGCCCCGGCGACGGCTGGAAGTTCTTCAGCGGATCTTCGGCGTTCACGCGGCACTCGATGACGTGCCCCCGCAGGGGCGGCAGCGTCGACACCGAGAGCTTCCCGCCCGCGGCGACGCGGATCTGCTCCTTCACGAGGTCGATCCCGGTGATCATCTCGGTGACCGGATGCTCGACCTGGATGCGCGTGTTCATCTCCATGAAGTAGAACGAGAAGTCCTCGTTCAACAACATCTCGACCGTGCCCGCTCCGACGTAATTGATCGCCTTCGCCCCGCGCACCGCGGCCTCACCCATGCGCGCGCGCAGCTCGGGCGTCATCACCGGGCACGGCGACTCCTCGACGAGCTTCTGATGTCGCCGCTGCACCGAGCAGTCGCGCTCACCGAGGTGGATGACGTTCCCGTACGTGTCGCCGAGGATCTGGAACTCGACGTGGCGCGGGCGCGTGAGATACTTCTCGACGTACACGTCGCCGTTGTTGAACGCGCTGAGCGCCTCCGAGCGCGCGAGCTGGAACGAGCGCGCGAACTCGTCGGACTCGGTCGCCACGCGCATGCCTTTGCCGCCGCCGCCGGCCGCCGCTTTGATGATGACCGGGAACCCGATCTCCTCGGCGAAGCGGAGCGCCTCGTCCGGATCGTCGACCGGACCAGGAGTGCCCGGCACCACGGGGACGCCGACCGCCGCCATCGCCTTTCGTGCGGCGGCCTTGTCGCCCATGACGCGGATCTGATCCGCCGTCGGACCGATGAACGTGATCCCCGACGCCGTGCACGTCTCCGCGAACTCGGCGTTCTCGGCGAGGAAGCCGTAGCCCGGATGGATCGCGTCCGCCCCGGTGATCTCGGCCGCGGCGATGATGCGCGGGATGTTGAGGTACGACTCGCGCGACGGCGGCGGTCCGATGCAGACGTCGTCGTCCGCGAAGCGTACGTGGAGCGACTCGCGGTCGGCCTCCGAATACACCGCGACCGTCTGCACGCCGAGCTCACGGCAGGCACGGATGACGCGGAGCGCGATCTCGCCGCGGTTCGCGATGAGGACTTTCTTGAACATCAGCGGGTGCCTAACGCAGTGAGGCGCTCACCCATGCGGGTCGATGCGGAACAGCACCTGCCCGTACTCGACCGGGTGCGCGTTCGTCGCCACGAGTTCGCGCACGACGCCGTCGACCTCGCTCTCGATCTCGTTCATGATCTT
Source organism: uncultured Gemmatimonadaceae bacterium (assembly GCA_963843845.1). Lineage (GTDB taxonomy): Bacteria > Gemmatimonadota > Gemmatimonadetes > Gemmatimonadales > Gemmatimonadaceae > Gemmatirosa. The sequence continues at coordinate 2,286,029 of CAWJMB010000002.1, forward strand.
CATCGCCTCGATGATGCAGACGATCTGCCCTTTCGCGACGCGCTGGCCGACGCTGACGTAGGGCGGCGAACTCGGGTCCGCCGATGCGTAGAACGTCCCCACCATCGGCGACTTGATCTCGGCGAGCTTCGCGCTCGCGGCCGCGGGTGGCGCGGGTGCCGCCTTCGGCGCCTCGGTGACGCGCCGGCATGCTCTCGGCGGGCGTCGGGAGCGAGGGCGCGAGTTGGGGCGCCATCATGGCCGGCATGGACGCCGCCATCTGCACGCCGCCGCGCTGCTGCGGCGTCTTCGAGATCCGCAGCTTCATCCCCTTGTCGGAGGAGATCTCGATCGAATCGACGGACGAGCCGTCGAGCATCTCGATGAGCTTCTTGACGTAGCGAAGATCGATCATGGGATCCGGTGGGGTCACGGCAACTCGATCAGTTCACGCGAAAACCGGGTGAGCACCTCGGGACCAGTCGAGGTCAGGTGCACGTCGTCCTCGATGCGCACGCCGCCCCACCCCGGTAGGTAGACACCCGGTTCGATCGTCACGACTGCGCCGACCGGCAACGCACCGTCCGCGCCGCGCGCCAGTCGAGGCGACTCGTGCACGTCGAGACCGAGGCCGTGCCCCAGACTGTGCCCGAACGCCTCGCCAAAGCCGCGCTCGTCAATGTAGTCGCGAGCCAGCGCGTCGGCATCCCGGCCGCGCATCCCGGCCCGCACGCCCCGCGACGCCAGGTCGTTGGCGGTCCGCACGACCGCGTACACCTCGCGCTGGCGCTCGCCCGCCCTTCCCACCACGACGGTGCGGGTGATGTCCGAGCAGTAGCCGCCGACGATCGCGCCGAAGTCGATGAGCAGCAGGTCGCCATCGGCGATCCGCCGCCCGCTCGCGCGCGCGTGCGGCAACGCAGCCCGCTCGCCGCTCGCGACGATCGTCTCGAACGGAAAGCCTTCGCTCCCCTCCTCACGCAGCGCGCGTTCGAGCACGCCGGCGACGGCGAGCTCGGTCATGCCTCGGCCCACCGCGTCGAGCGTTCGGTGCAGCGCGCGCTCGGCCACCTCCGCGGCCTCGCGGATCAGCGCGACCTCCTCCGGAGACTTCCGCTCGCGGAGTCGTTCGACGAGGTCGAGCGTGGGGCGCCAGCTCCAGCGCGCCCCCCCTTCGAGCAGCCGCTGGAAGTCGCGGTGCAGCAACTGCGCGCTCTCGAACCCCGCGACCTGCACGTAGCCGAGCTGCGCCAGCTCGCGCCACAGGCCCGTCCAGAGACTCTGCGATTCGATGAACACGCGCGCAAGTGGGCCGACCTGTTCGTGCGCCTGCGTCTGATACCGGAAGTCGCTGACGAACAACGCTTCGCCGCGCCCGGTGACGAGCAGGAGCGCGCTCGTCCCCGCGAAGCCCGTCAGGTAGCGGATGCTCGCGAGTCCGGTGACGAGCACCGCGTCGAGGTGAAGACGGTCCAGCTCTGCCGCGACCGCCGCGAGCCGCTCACCGCGTCGATCGGTCACGCGACTCCCCGCGCCTGCAGCGCCACCACGAGTCCGCGCAGTCCGAGCTCGTAGCCGAATGTGCCGAAGCCGCACAGCACGCCGATCGCGTCGGCGGCGAGCATGGAGTGGTGCCGCACCGGCTCGCGCGCGTGAACGTTGCTGATGTGCACTTCGACGAAGGGAATCCCGACGCCGACGAGCGCGTCGCGCAAGGCGAGACTGGAGTGCGTGTACGCGCCGGCGTTGATGACGATCCCGTGCGCCCAGCCGGACAGCGCCTGCATCGCATCGACGAGTTGCCCCTCGCCGTTGTGCTGCACACACCGCAGCGACGCGCCGAGCCGACGTCGCGATCTCGGCGAGTCGAGACTCGACGTCGGCGAGTGTGGCGGTGCCGTAGACCTCGGGCTCGCGTCGACCGAGCAGATTGAGGTTCGGGCCGTTGATGAGTGCGACGTTCACGGCACGGTCGGGATCGAGTCAGGACTCACGCAGATCCTTCAACCAGGCGTTGAACGCCGCGAGATCCTCTTCGGTCTCCACGGTGGGCTCCTCGGGTGCGACGTCGGCACCCGGCGATACGGCGCTGGGCCGCGAGGCGACCGCGACCTGCGAGCCGCTGAACGTCGGTGGTGGTGGCGCCGGCGGCGCGGGCCGCGCCGGCGGCGTCTCTTCGAGTCCGACGAAGAAGCGGTCGAACGAGAGATCGAGTGGTGCGCCCTCCACCGACGGCGCGTGCCGCACCTCCGGCACCTCGGCCGTCTCGGCGAAGGCCTCGCCCCACGCCTGCACGGCCCACGCGTCGCGCTCGTGCGGTGCGGCGGACGACGTCGGTGACGCGGACGCGGCGGCGGCGACCGTCACCATCGCGTCGGCGGGCGTCTCGGCCAACCGACGGAGGAACGCGCCGGCGGTCGGATCCGACGGCACGTCGGGGTGAAGCCGTGCCCGCAACGCGTTCGCGCGGTCGCGGATGCGGGCGTCGCCGGGCCGCTGCGCGACGAGACGGTCGTAGATCGAGAGCGCTTCGACGTCGTGTCCCTGATCGAGGCAGAGCTGGGCCATCGTCTCGGTGGCGAACGCGCTCGATACGAGCAGATCCGGTGGCGGCTCGCCGCCCGGCGGCTGCGGTTCCGCCGTCGGCGCCGCCACCGCGGACGGCGCCTCGCGCGCCACGTCGACCCGGTGCGGGTCCGGCTCGACGTCCCCAGTGGTCGACGGCGGAAGATCGAGCCCGACGACGGGGTCGTACGGCGACTCCGGCTCGTCGGCGACCGGAGCGTCATTCAGGGGCTGGTCGACCGGCTGCCACTCGAAGTCCGCCTCCGAGAAATCGACGAACAGCTCAGCACCGCCGTCCATCTCGACGACCTCGGCCTGCTCGGCCGCGAGCACAGCGGCGGGCGCGGCGGCGACGAGCTCGTCGCTGCCGACGGACGGTCGTTTTTGGTCGACGGGCGGTACGGTCTCCAACCCGGCCAACGTCGCCGAGATCGCCTCGTTGTACGGATCCGCATCGAGCACGCGACGATACCACATGCGGGCCGCCGGCGCGTCGTGCGTCGCGCGGGCGATGTCGCCGAGATGGCGCAGCGCGATGAGATTCTCCGGATCGAGCACGATCGCCCGCTCGAAGACGCGCTGAGCTTCCGCAACCTCCCCCGCCTCGTAGAGCGCCTGGCCGAGCACGATGTTCCCGCTCATGTGAGAGGGAAACAGCCGCAGCTGGGTGCGACAGATCGCGATGGCCGTGCTCAGGTCGCCCGCCTTGCGGTACTCGTTGGCGAGCGGCGCGAAGAAGCGTCTCGGATTCGCGTCGAACTTCGCACGGAGCTCGTCGATCCGAGCGGATGCGGCCATGCGTGCCCCTCGTCGGGCGGACAACGGTTGGGCGCTCGGACGTGCAGCGGCGGGCACGCAGATTCTACTCCGCGACGCGCCGGGATGTCAACGGCGCGACGACGCAGAAGTCGCTCACTCCCTTGATTTTAGCTCTCGCGGCGGGGTACCTTTTTCGGCTTCCTGTTCGCGTCGGCCTGTCCACACGGCCGCGCCATTCCCACCCCGCCTTATTCGCCTCTAGGCCAGGAGTTCGTCCGTGCTGCAATCGATGCGGAGTGCCGCGAAATATGTCTGGATTTTCATCGCGGTCGCGTTCATCGGCGGCTTCCTCTTCGCGCAGGCGTCCGGGCTCCTCGGTCGGGCGCCGGTCACGACTTCGACGGCGGTCGCCGAGGTCAACGGCGAGAAGATCCTCTACACCGACTGGCAGCGGGCCGTCCAGGCGCGCAACCAGCAGGCGAACCAGCAGGCCGGCCGCGCCCTGACGCTCGACGAGCAGACGCGCGTGGAGCAGCAGGTCTTCGACGACATGGTGAACGAGGCTGCTCCTGCGTCAGGAGTACGAGCGCCGCGGCATCTCGGTCAGCGACGAGGAGATCATCGAAGCTGCACGCACCCAGCCGCCCCCGAGCTGGCGAACAGCGCCGAGTTGCAGACGGAAGGGCGCTTCGACCCGGCGAAGTATCAGCGATACCTGTCGAACCCGGCGGCGCGCGAAGGGGGGCTGCTCGCCTACCTCGAGCAGTACTATCGCCAGGAGATCCCGCGTCAGAAGCTGTTCGCGCAGGTCGCGAGCGACGTCTACGTCTCTGACGGGCGCCTCTGGTCGATCTGGCAGGACTCGCACGACTCGGCACAGGTGACCTACGCCGCGCTCCGCGCCGAGTCGATCGCCGACTCGGCGGTGCAGGTGTCGGACGGCGAGATCTCGTCGTACTACGGCGCGAACAAGAAGCAGTTCGAGCGGCCGGGCCGCGCGGTGCTCTCGCTGCTCACGCATCTCCCGCTCGCTCACGTCTGCGGACTCGGCGGCGTCGCTCGCGCGCGGCGAGCGCGTGCGCGCGCACGATCGTCGGCGGGCAGAAGTTCGAGGACGTGGCGCGCCGCGAGTCGTCGGACTCGGTCTCGGCGCAGCAGGGTGGCGACCTCGGGAGCGGCGCTCGCGGACGGTTCGTCGCCGAGTTCGAGAAGGCCGCATACGCGCTCGCCGATCGGCGACGTGTCGCAGCCGGTGCTGTCGCAGTTCGGCTACCACCTGATCCGCGTCGACTCGAAGAAGGGCGACACGCTCAGCGTCCGACACATCCTGATCCCGATCCAGCAGAGCGATTCGAACTCCGCGCGTTCCGACCGGCTCGCGGACGACGTCGCGAAGATCGCTGCATCGCAGGAAGATCCGAAGAAGTTCGACGAGGCGGTCGCACGTCATCGTCTGAGCCGCGCGACGGTCGTCGCGATCGAAGGCGAGCCGGTGAGCTGGCTCGGCAAGCCGGTCCCGAGCGTGAGCGCGTGGGCGTTCACGGGTGCGCGTCCCGGCGAGACGAGCGATCTGTACGACGCTCCCGACGCCTATTACCTCGCTCGCCTCGACTCGCTGACCGAGGGAGGCCAGCAGCCGCTCTCGGAAGTTCGCGACGAGATCCGTCAGCGGCTCGCGCAGGAGAAGAAGGTCGAGCAGCTCCTTCCCAGAGGGCAGCAGCTGCGCGCAAGCGGCCGCGCGCAGCTCGCTCGAGGCGGCGGCGACGGCCGCCGGGCTGAAGACGCAGTCGACGGAGATGTTCACGCGGGGGTCGCTGGTGCCGGGCCTCGGACAGTTCACGCAGGCGGTCGGCGCGGCGTTCGGCGCGCCTCAGGGCTCGATCACCCCCGCGATCCCGTCGCGCGACGGAGTCTACGTGCTGCGCGTGGATCGGCGCGTGAACGCCGACAAGGGCGCGTGGGAGGCGCAGAAGGCGGAGCAGCGTCAGCAGGTGACGCAGGCGCTTCGTCAGCAACGTGTGCGCGACTTCCTCGTCGATCTGCGCGAGCGCGCGAAGATCGAAGACAACCGCAAGGCGGTGCAGGCATCGGCGCGGCGGCAGGCGGCGAGCTGACCGCGTCGCCCGCGCCACGCGGGAATGCACGAAGCCCCGGCGTCTCATCGCAGTGAGACGCCGGGGCTTTTGGTGTGGAGCTCTCGCGATCCTCAGCCGATCAATCGCTTGGGAGTGCGCGTCGTTTCGGCGTCGGCCACCGACTCGGCCGGTGCGGCGCGGAGCGCGTCGCGGTCGGCCACGGGGGCGACCGGGGGCACCATCGCATCGCGTGCCGGCTCGGTGATCGCCCGTTGGGCGTCACTCATGTTGCGCTTGAATTCGTTGATCCCCTTTCCGAGCGACCCCGCGACCTCCGGGATGCGCTTCGCGCCGAACAGCAGGAGAACGATGAGGAGGATGATGAGAATCTCACCCATCCCGAGGTTGCCTAAGCCCATGGTGTGCTCCTAGAAAAGCGATCTGGCGATCAGGTATGCGATCAGTACGCCAACCAGACTCAGCAAGGACACGTCGACGGCCACGGGCCCCAACCCGAACTTCAATATAATCAGGTCGAGTTGCAGGGGACCGACCGACGGCGTCACGCCAGTCGTCAAGAATTCTTTGACCCCGCCGGCCGGTAAAAAGATTCGCGCTGCCTGGGTGAGCAGGCCGCCGGTGACGAATCCCGCGGCGAGCACTGCCAGGTGAAACGCCGGCCTGCGGCGCGTCGTGCTGCGCGACGCCATGGCTACCAGCGGCGATCGAGCACGTAACCGATCGCGTCGAACAGCGCGGTGCGCGCCGGCGAGTCGGGGAGCGAGGCGATCGCGTCTTCGGCCTCGCGGGTGACCTGCTCACCGCGGCGTCGGGCGTATTCGAGGCCGCCGTACTCGCCGACGATGCGCGACCACGTCGGCGACCTGCCCGTCTTCCGGCTCCGCGGTCGCGAACAGCTCCTCGACGCGGCGGCGAGACGCGGACGGCATCTCGCGCAACGCCGCGATCAGCGGCAGCGTCACCTTGTGCTCGCGGAGATCGAGACCGGTCGGCTTCCCCGTCATCTCCTGCGCCTCGGTGTAGTCGAGCAGGTCGTCGGCGATCTGGAACGCCACGCCGAGCCGCTCGCCGTACTGCGAGAGTGCGGTCGCGATAGCGAGGTGCGCCGCACAGTGCGCCGACCTCACAGGCGGTCTTGAACAGTGCCGCCGTCTTCGCCCGGATGAGCGTGTAGTAGTCGTTCTCGTCGAAACGCAGCGCGTCGAAGGCGCCGAGCTGGCGCAGCTCGCCCAGCGTCATCGCCGTCGACGTCACCGCGAACACGCGCATCACCTCGATGTCCCCGACGCGGACGAGCTCGGCCATCGTGCGGGCGTACAGGTAGTCGCCCATGATGACCGACACCTGGTGACTGAACAGCGCGTTCACCGTCGGCATCCCGCGTCGCAGAACCGAGTGGTCGACCGCGTCATCATGGACGAGCGTCGCCAGATGCAGCACCTCGACGGTCGCGGCGAGACTCACGGCGCGCGCATCGGGCGCATCCTCGACGCTACTCGCCAGGAGCAGCAGCGTCGGCCGGAACATCTTCCCTTTCATCCCCAGCAGGTGCGCGCTGATCTCCGACGCGAGCGGCAGATCGGCGGCGACGATTCGCAGGATCTCCGGCGTCACTTGCGCCAGTCGGTCGCGGATCGGCGCCTGGATGTCGTGCAGGGCCGCGGCCACGTCGGCGCGAGAGCGCGCGGACAGAGTCATGGAGTCGAGTCGGAGAGCAGGCGGTCTATCGCGTCGCGGAAATCGATGTCGATGGCGACCACGCGGCGGAACCAGTCGCGAGCTTCATCGGCCCGCCCGAGTCGCGCGTGTGCGTCGCCTAAAAGATACATCACGCCCAGCATGCTACGCTGGTCACCCCCCTGCCCTGCGGACGCACCAGCGCCGACCAGCACGTCGATCGCGAGCTGCGGTGCCTCGCGGTCCAGAAAGCACTGCCCGAGTGCCTCCCGCGCCCGCAACGACGCAGCGTCCGCCCGGACAGCGCGTTGAAACTGTGCGATCGCCTCGTCGACGAGCCCCATCTCGCGGAATGCGATGCCGAGGTCATAGTGCGACGCGTGATCGTCGTCGTCGACCGTGCGCGCGACGCCGGAGCGGAAGGCGCCGAGCAGTCGGGCGAAGTCGGCGGTCTCGTCGCCCGTCGGCGTGTCCTGCTCCGTCGTGAACCGCGTGCACGGCGCTGGCTCCGTGCTTCGCAGCCACGCACCGAGGTCCACGAGATCGCCGCCGGCCGGAAGCACCGTCGCCGGTTCCTCCATCGACGTTGCGGTTCCTTCATCCAACGAACGCGCCGACCCCGCAGCCTGTTCCGTGGCGACCGGCGCCTCGGTGTCCTGCCATTCCGCGACCGACTCGCCGATGGCCGACGACGCGCTGCCGATCCAACTGACGAGGGCGAGCGGGGGAAGCTCGCCGGGCAGCGCGCGATCGTGGCGGCCGGCGGGCGTGTCGTCGATCACGCCGTCGATCGCGTCGTTCATCACATCGCTCATCGCGACGTCCGCCACGTCATCCATCGCGTCGAGCGCGACGATGCCCGACGCAGCACCGTCCCATCCGTCGACGCTCGGCGGCGCGACGACCTCGTCGGGTGCCCAGTCGAGCAGATCCAGCGAGTCGGGGCCTTCGTCGGCGTGCGCGAGCGGTTCGCCGATGAACTGGAACGTCAGCGCATCGGAGTCGGGCGGCACGAAGGCAGCCGGCTCGAACGACAGGAGTCGTACGGCATCGTCCTCGAACGGCACCGACGCGTCTGCGATCGTGTCGCCGAGCGGTTCGAGGGCGAGCGAGGGGAACGCACCATCGCTCGCGAGACTCGTCGTGTCGAAGCCGGCGATCGCAACGCTGCCAATGTCGCTCCCCGACAGCGCGCGAGCGTCGAGTGCGAGCGACTCGTCATCGTCGATCGGCGCGTCGAGCGCGCGCGTCACGTCGAGAAAGACGAGGCTCGCATCGCTCGCCGCGCCGCGCGCCGAGGACGGCGGCGGGGCCGACGCGCCAGCCGCGGAGGGCGGAGCCGAGCGATCCGTCGGCGCCGTCGACGCCAGCATCGCGTCGAGCCGCGCCGCGAGCTCGGCGCCGCGGCTCCCCTTCTTGAGGTGGGCCGCGAGCGCGGCGCGCGCGTCGTCGCCCGGCGCGCAGAGAGCAGCGAACTCGGTCAGCGCGCGCGACGCTTCGTCATCGCGCCCGGCGCGGTGCATTCGCTCGGCATACTCGACGTAGTGATGACGGGCGTCGCCGCGAAAACCCTGCTTCGCGTGGAGCACCGCGAGCGTGTAGTGCGCGGCCGCATTGTCCGTGTCGTGGCGCAGCAGTTTGTTCGAGACGGCGATGGCGTTGTTGAGCAGGCCGCCCGCCGCGTAGCCGTCGATCGCGCGCTCGTAGTACGTCACGCCTTGCGACGGATCGCCAGCGCGCATCGCGACGTCGCCCGCGCGGTTGTAGAGCGCGACGTCGACGTCTTCCTGCGCCGCACGCGTCTCCTCGAACAGCTTCGTGTACGCGACGAGCGCCTTCGCGTAGTGGCGATCCTGCTCGAGCTGCTGCGCCTGCTTCGAGAGCTTCGCGAGGTTCGACATCAGTGCGGCGGTGAGGGCGACGGGTGATTCGGCGCGGCGGTGCGAATGGCAGCTTCCAGCGGGTGGCACGGGACCCCGCGGACCCAGGTTCCGCGACAGAGCCGATCGCCATACCAGTACGGCAGCTCGCGCAGATCGTCAGCGTCGAACAGCGCCAGATCGGCCGAGTACCCGGGCGCGATCTGGCCGACGCGATCGGCGAGTGCGAGCGCGGCGGCACCGTTCACCGTCGCGGCGACGAGCGACTCGGCGGCGGTGAGGCGGAGCTGGCTGACGGCGAGGGTGAGCACGAGCGGAAAGTTGACGGTCGGACTCGTTCCGGGATTGAAGTCGCTGGCGAGCGCGATCGCCGCGCCCGCGTCGACGAGCGCGCGGGCCGGCGCCTGCTGCGCGCGACCGAGGAAGAGCATCGTGCCGGGGAGCAGCGTCGCCACCGTCTCCGACGCCGCGAGCGCCGCGATCCCCGCGCCGTCGATGGCTGCGAGGTGATCGGCCGACGTCGCACCGAGGGCCGCCGCGAGCTGCGCACCGCCGGACGTTTCGAGCTCGTCGGCGTGCAGCTTGAGGCGGAGTCCGTGGCGCCGCGCCGCGTCGAGCACGGTACGACTCTCCTCCACGGTGTAGACGCTCGGCTCACAGAAAACGTCAGCAAATCGCGCCAGTCGCTCGGCGGCGACGCGTGGGAGCATCTCGTCGGTCAGGACCCGGATGTACTCGGTCCGTCCGCCCGGGCGTCCGCGGTACTCGAGTGGAATCTCGTGCGCGCCGAGGAACGTGGGAACCAGGCGAAGGGGCAGCAGCTCCTGCAGGCGGGCGATGACCCGGAGCGTCTTGAGTTCGTCGTCGAGCGTGAGGCCGTAGCCCGACTTGAGCTCGACGGTGGTCGTGCCGTGCGCGGCGAGACGCCGGAGGCGGGGCAACGCGAGCGCGACGAGCTCGCCTTCCGAACGGGTGCGCAGGTCACGCACCGAGCTGTGAATGCCGCCCCCGCGCTGCGCGATCTCCTGGTAGGGCACCCCGGTCGCACGCAGCTCCTGCTCCTCGTACCGCGCGCGACCGAAGACGGCGTGGGTGTGCGAATCGACGAGTCCGGGCGTCAGCAGCGCCCCGTCGCAGTCGACGCGCGCCGCCTCTGGGAACCGTCGCGCGAGCACGTCGTCCGCGGCGACCGCGACGACCAGGCCGTCGACGACCGCGACGCCGAGGCCGCGCGACGCGCCGGCCTCGCGCAGCTCCGCGCGGCGGCGTGCGCGCGGAGCGCCGGAACATGTGACGAGCTGGCCGACGTTGTGGAAGAGCGTCGGCCGCTGCCCACTCATCGCGCCGCCGTGCCCATCACGTCCGCGACGCGCGACGCGATCCGGATCGGCGCCTGCGCCTCGCCACGGCAGGCGTAGTAGCAGGCGTTGCAGTCGATCGGCTCGTACGTGCGGTACTCGGACCAGTGAAAGTCGGTCGGGAAGTCCGGGCAGCGTCGGACGTGGCCGGTCGGGCTCACGTGGATCGTGTCGCGGCCGCTGCGACACGGCTCGGTCATCTCGCCGCGGAGGTAGCGGGGGATCTGCTCGAGGTAGTAGTCGCTGTTCGTGATGACGCCGCGTCGCCGCCGCTTGAAGGCGAGCAACTCGGCGACGAGCGCATCGATCTCGGCGAGCTGGCCGGGGCGGATGAGATGCGCCGCGTTCCCGTTCTTCGCGTCGGTATAGACGCTGAAGTTGACGCCGGCGCCCAACGCCACCGCGCGCTCGAGGATCGGCACGATCTGATCGAGGTTGTCGTCTTTGATGACGGTGTTGAATCGCACGTTGTCGATACCCGCCGCGCGCATGCCAGGGACGGTGCGCATGATCTTGTCGACGAGCCCCGGGATGCCGCGCGCCGCATCGTGCCGACCGTCGAGGTAGTCGAGCGAGATGTTGAACTGGTGAATGCCCGCGGCCCACAGCGAGCGCGCCCGCTCGACGCTGAGCATGCCGCCGTGCGTGATCAGGGTGACGTACTTGAGGCGCACCGCGCCGTCGACGGCCGCCACGAGATCCTCGAGGTCGCGGCGCAGCAGCGGCTCGCCGCCGGTGAACGTGACGAGCATCGGATCGAAGTAGCGAGCCGCGTCCGCGAAGCTCTGCAGCTCGTGCTGCTTCGCCGACGCGTCCGTCTTCCAGTAGTCGCAGAAACCGCAGCGCGCGTTGCAGCGCAGGGTGACCTCGAAGTGAACGAGCACGGGGCGGCGGCGCGCCTTGAGCCAGGCGTACTTCGCCAGGAAGAGCGGGACGTGGTGCGGCTTGAACTTCGCGGACAGCATGGGTGCCTAACGCGTGTGCGAAGGGGCCCGGTGGACCGTCATGGTCGCATGGGCAGCACGATCCCCGTGCGGCGCGCCGTGTCGACGGCGGCGTCGTACCCCGCGTCGGCGTGGCGCGCGACGCCGATGCCAGGATCGTTCGTCAGGACGCGCTGGAGGCGGTCGCGCATCCGCGGCGTGCCGTCGGCGACGATGACCTGCCCCGCGTGCAACGAGTTGCCGATCCCGACGCCGCCGCCGTGGTGGAACGAGACCCACGACGCGCCGCTCGCCGTGTTGAGCAGTGCGTTCAGGATCGCCCAGTCGGCGATCGCGTCGCTGCCGTCGCGCATCCCTTCGGTCTCGCGGAACGGGGACGCCACGCTCCCCGTGTCCAGATGGTCGCGGCCGATGACGACCGGCGCGGAAAGCTCGCCCTGCGCGACGAGATCGTTGATCGCGACGCCGAGCCGCGCGCGGTCGCCCTGGCCGAGCCAGCAGATCCGCGCGGGGAGCCCCTGGAACTGTATCCGCTCCTGCGCGAGCCTGATCCATCGGCGCAGCGCCTCGTCGTGCGGAAACAGCTCGAGGACCAGGGCGTCGGTGCGGCGGATGTCGCGCGGGTCGCCCGAGAGCGCGACCCAGCGAAACGGCCCCTTCCCCTCGCAGAACAGCGGACGCACGTACGCCGGAACGAAGCCAGGGATGTCGAACGCGCTCGCGACGCCGGCGTCGTAGGCGACCGTCCGGACGTTGTTCCCGTAGTCGAAGGCGACCGCGCCGGCGCGTCGCATCGCGAGCATCGCCTCGACGTGCGCAGCGGCAGCGGCGGTCGCGCGCTGCACGTACCCGGCAGGATCACGGACGCGCAGCGCGGCGGCGGCGGCGAGCGACATCCCGTTCGGCACGTAGCCGTGCAGCATGTCGTGCGCGCTCGTCTGGTCGGTCACGACGTCCGGCGTGACGCCGCGGCGGACGAGCTCGGGCAGCACGTCGGCCGCGTTCGCGATGAGCGCCACCGAGAGACCGCGCCCCGCCGACTGCGCGTCGCGCAGCCAGCGCAGCGCCTCGTCGAGGTCGTGCGTGAGCCGGTCGCAGTAGCGCGTGTCGATACGCTTCTGCGCCCGCGACTCGTCGACCTCGACGCAGAGGATCGCCGCGTCGTTCATCGTCGCCGCGAGCGGCTGCGCGCCGCCCATCCCGCCGAGCCCCGCCGTGACGACGAGGCGGCCGGCGAGCGACCCGCCGAAGTGCTGGCGCGCGACCGCGGCGAACGTCTCGTACGTGCCCTGCACGATCCCCTGCGAGCCGATGTAGATCCACGACCCGGCCGTCATCTGCCCGTACATCGTGAGTCCCAGCGCCTCGAGCCGACGGAACTCGTCCCACGTCGCGAAGCGCGGCACCACGTTCGAGTTCGCGAGCAGCACCCGCGGCGCCTGCTCGTGCGTGCGGAACACCGCGACCGGCTTTCCGCTCTGGATCAGCAGCGTCTCGTCGTCGGCCAACGTCCGGAGCGCATCGACGATCGCATCGAACGCCTCCCAGCTCCGCGCCGCCCGGCCGGTGCCGCCATAGACGACGAGGTCGTCCGGCCGCTCCGCGACCTCGGGATCGAGGTTGTTCATGAGCATGCGGAGCGCCGCTTCCTGCTCCCACCCGCGGCAGGTGAGCGTCGCTCCGCGCGGCGCACGGACCGGCGCGAGGACCGCTCATGCGCCCGCCTCGCCGGCCGGCAGCACACCGATGAACGCGCGCGCTGCGATCGCCGCGGCGAGCGCCTCGATGTCGGGCGACAGCACGCGGTCGTCGTCGAGCGCGCGCGACGCGTGCGCGGACGGCGCCGTGCGCATCGCGCAGGGCGCGCGCCGGCCGCAGCGGCGCCCGCAGGTCGATCCCCTGCGCCGCGCACATCAGCTCGACGGCGAGCACGCGCCGCACGTTCGCCACGACGCGCCGCAGCTTCACGGCGGCGCCCATCGCCATCGGCACGACGTCCTCCTTGTTGCCGTCGGTCGGGATGGTGTCGACGCTCGCCGGATGCGAGAGCACTTTGCACTCGCTCGCGAGCGCGGCCGCCGTGACCTGCGCCATCATGAAGCCCGAGTGCACGCCCGGGTCGGACGCGAGGAATGCCGGCAGCCCGTAGTTGAAGTCCGGGTGCACGACGCGATCGATACGGCGCTCGGAGATCGTCGCGAGGTTCGTGAGCGCGATCGCGAGCAGGTCGCAGCGCCATGCGCGACCGGCTGCCCGTGGAAGTTGCCGCCGCTCAGCATGGTCGCCGTCGTCGAACACGAGCGGGTTGTCGGTCGCCGCGTTCAGCTCGCGACCGACGACGTCCTCGGCGAAGCGCAGCGCGTCGCGCACGGCGCCGTGCACCTGCGGCATGCAGCGGAGCGCGTACGCGTCCTGCACGCGCGGATCGCCGTGGCGGTGCGACTCGCGGATCTCGCTGTCGGCGAGCAGCCCCCGCAGCAACGCGGCGCTCTCCTGCTGCCCTCGCTGCCCGCGCGCCTCGTGGATGCGCGCGTCGAACGCGACCGGCGTGCCCATGCAGCGCCTCGAGGCTCATCGCGCCGGCGACGTGCGCGGTCTGCCACAGCACGAGCGCGTCGGCGAGGGCGAGCGACGCGACGGCGGTATGCGCCTGCGTGCCGTTGATGAGCGCGAGCCCTTCCTTCGGGCCGAGCGCGGCGGGAGTCAGTCCGGCGTCGCGCAGCGCCTCGGCGGCGGCCGCTCGTCCGTGCGGCCCGTGGCAGCATCGCCCTCGCCGATGACCGAGAGCGCGAGGTGCGCGAGCGGCGCGAGATCGCCGCTCGCGCCGACGCTTCCCTGCTCCGGGACGCGCGGGTAGAGCCGCGCGTTCAGCATCGCCGGCGAGCAGCTCGACGAGCGCCGGGCGCGCGCCCGAGTGTCCGCGCGCGAGCACGTTGGCGCGCAGCAGCATCATCGCGCGGACTTCGCGCTCCGGCAGCGGCGCGCCGACGCCCGCGGCGTGGCTTCGCACGAGGTTGCGCTGCAGCTCGGCCAGCCGCTCGCGCGGGATCGCGACCTCGGAGAGCTTGCCGAATCCGGTCGTCACGCCGTAGACGACGTCGTTTCGCTCGACGATCGCGTCGACGATCGCGCGGGTGCGGCGTCATCCGCTCCGCCGCGCGCGGTGCGAGGCGCACGGTCGCATGGTCGTCGGCGACGGCGCGCACCGCGTCGAGCGTCAGCGACGTGCCGTCGATCACGACCTCGGAACTTGTGCATCGGGGCAGGCTCGAGCGGCACGTGCGGCGAGACGGGGCTGTCGTCAGGAGGTCAGAACTGCGTGCCCGATCCGCGCAGCGTGCTGCGGTTGTAGTCGAACTTGAGATCGGGCTGCGCCTTGAGCGCGATGAAGAAGTTGAACGCGAAGTTGCCGTTCGGCGACTGCGTGAACGCGAAGACGGCGCGCCAGTCGTGCAGCTCGCGTTGCAGGCTCACGACGTTGCTCGCGAACTCGCTGCGCACGACGTCGTACGTCGTGCTCCATTGCGTGCGCCCACTTCGGCGTCAGGTGGAACGACGTGTTCACCTGCAGCGACTTCGTCGGCGGCACGCGGTAGATCGCACCGCCCAACGTCGAGATGCCCGGTGTCGTCGTCAGCGTCTGCTGCTGCGTGTTCGCTCGCGCGACGCACAGCTCGTAGCCGATCTGGTTCCCGACCTGCCGCAGCGCCTGACACTGCACGGTCGGGTCGATCGTGACGAGGTTGCCGATGATGTCCGGCCGCTGCCGCGCCGACGTGAACGAGAAGCTCGCCTGCCACGACTGTGTCGAGGGCTGATCGAACGGGGCGTTGCGCGCCCCGCTCCCCGCGACCTGCTGCGCGACCGCCTGACGCGAGAAGAACGCGTCACCGCCGCGGGGGTTGCCGCTCGTCGTGTTCGGGTTCGCCGGCGAGTTGCCGGCCGGTGTCGATGGCGAGATCCCGAACAGCTTCCCGATCGCCGCGAACAGCGCCGAGTTGCGATCGAGCGAGAACGACGCGCTGACGTCGGTGAGGAACGGCTTGAACTGCGCCGTGTCGCTCTGCGGATTGCCGAGGAACAGCGAGTAGTTCGCGCGGAACGCGAGTCCCGGCACGAGATCCGACTGCGCCGAGTAGCCCCACGTGTTGTCGACGAAGCCGCGCTTGTTGAACAGGCTCTTCCCGACCGAATCCGCGATCACGAAATCGTAGCTGAGCGACGTGAAGTTGAGCGACAGCAGCCGCACCTTCTTGTCCGCCCCCGCCCCCGCCCCCGTCCCAGCCCCCGCCGACGCCGAGTCGCCGGCCTTTCGCCGCAGCTTCGCCTCGAGGTTCGACGTCAGTTGCATCGTCACCCGGCTCTGGGGCAGCGCGCCGAGGTAGCCCTGGCGCGTCGAGCCGACCGCGGCGAGGAAGTCGTCGCTCACGGTCGCCTTCGGCGACATGCTGAACGAGAACACCGGGTTGATCGAGTGGCGGAATCGCTCGACCGGACCGAGGCCGGGCGGGAACGCGTAGAGCGTCGGCGCAGCGCTCAGGCCGAACGCCGGCCGGAACGTCTGCGCGACCCAGTTGCCGCCCGTGCGCTCGGTGCGAACGAGCAGGCCGAACGAGGGGTCCACGTTGGCGAGCGACACGGTCGGGCTCACGTTCCACGTCCCGCGCAGGAAGCTCGGCAGGGAGAACGACACGTTGTAGAACAGATTCGACGTGAACCCCTGATTGAAGACCCGCGTCTCGCGCGTGGACGTGTCGCGAATGTCGCGGAAGACGACGCGCGTCTGCGGATAGTCCTGGACGTCCTCGGTGAAGCGGAACCCGTTCGACAGCTGGAAGTCGAAGATCTTCAGCGGCGTGTCGAACGTGATGTTCGTGTTGCGGCGCGACGCCTCGATGCGCCGGTTCACGACGTTCCCGTTCGCGTCGCGCACGAACAGCGAGTCGAACTGCGTCCCCTGGTCGATGTTGAAGCTCTGCGAGTTCGAGAACGACGCGGTCGGCGTCCAATCCAGCCACGACGCGAGACTGATGGTCCGCGCCGAGAGGTTCAGGTTCGGGAAGTCCTGATCGACCGTCTCGCGACCGGGGTACTGCTTGCGCGTTCCGCCGGCGCTGAACTGGAACGGGCCGAAGCGGTCCTGGTAGTTCAGCTGCGAGGTGATCGTCCCCAACACCGCGTTCGGGTTGATCGAATTCTGACGCTGGAGCGTCGTACTCTTCACCCAGTTGATGTTCGCCGAGACGCGTCGGTTCTGATTGAACGACTGCTCGTGCTGCGCCGAGATCGCCGTGTTGCGCGATCCGTCGCGCTGCGCGAGATAATTCGCGGAGAGCCGTCCCTGCATGAACCGCGTGATCACGCGGTACTGCGTCTCGGCGTTGAAGCGCAGCCACCCGGGATCGAACGAGTCGCCGCGCGAGCCGCTCCGCCAGTCGAACCACGCCTGCGCGTCGGCATAGTTCCCGAGGTTGAAGTAGTAGCCCAGGTTCTCGAGCGAGCGGCGGTAGTTCGAGTTGTTGCGCACCAGTTCCGCGACGCCGAACCTCGGCGAGAGCAGGCCGCTGCGGCGCCCCGAGCGGGTGTCCTGGAACACGAAGGGAAGCCAGAGCACCGGGACGTCGCCGATGTAGAGCACGGCGGGGCGCACGACGAGCAGGCTCTTCGTGACGTACTTGATGTCGTTCGCCTTGAAGTGGTAGTGCGGGATGCTGTCCTGACAGCTCGTGATCGAGCCGCTGTGCGCATAGAAGATCCGCCCTCCCTGCACCGTCGAGTCGGACACGACCGCGCCGGACCGCCCGCTCACGAGCCACGTCTCGCCCTGCGTCGCCTGCGTACGGAAGTCGCGGATCGTCCCCGACTGGTTGACGAGGTCGTAGCGGATGCTCGACTGCACGATCACGTCCGCCTGCGGCGGGTTGCGCAACACGACGCTGTCGCGAACACCGCGGCCGCGGTTCGAGTCGACCGACGCGACGACGATCTGCGTCGAGTCGTTGTAGACGATCGACCGCCCGGTGAGCAGCGTCTGGTCCCGCTCGACCGCCGCCGGACGCCCGCCGAGCGAGAGCACGCGCTGGTCGGCGCGATACAGCACCGTGTCACCCTGATACCGGACCGCGCGATAGCCCTCGCGACTGATCAGGGCGTCGTAGATCGAGTCGCCGGCGATCCACGTGACGAGCGCCGTCGACGGTACGCCGCGCGCGGCCCCCGGGACGCTGTCGCGGCCGGTGGTGTCGGGCCGCGTCGTGTCGGGGCGCGCGGGCGGCTGCGCGGGGCGCCGTACCGGCGGCAGCGGCACCGTCGTCGGCGGCGGCGTCTGTGCGACGGCCCCCGTCGCCCCGAGCGACGCGCCGAACGACGCGCCGAGTGCGAGGAGGACCAGACGCCGCAGCGACCGCGCGACGCGGGCCGCGTCAGGCAAGCGCCGGCTCGTCGGGCGAGGCGATGGCGCGGCTGCGCTGGCGTCGCCGGTAGATCCAGCGCGAGATGACGACGCTCACCTCGAACAGCCCGTAGAGCGGGATCGACAGGAGGAACAACGACGTGGGATCGCCGCCCGGCGTGATGAACGCCGCGCCCACGATGCAGAGCACCAGCGCGTGGCGGCGGTACTTCACGAGGAACATCGGCGTCACGATGCCTAACGCCGTCAGCGCGAGGATGAGGATCGGCAGCTCGAACACGATGCCGAACGCGAGCGACATGTTGGTCACGAACCCGAAGTACTCGCTCGCCGTGATCATCGGGTCGAGCGACTCGGTCTGGAAGCTCATCAGGAACGCGAGCGTGAACGGCAGCACGACGTAGTAGGCGAGCGCCACGCCCGCGACGAACAGCGCCGTCGCGCCGATGAGCACCGGGGCGACGAGCCGCTTCTCGTGCGTGTAGAGTGCCGGTGCGAAGAACGCCCACGCCTGGTAGAGAATCACCGGCGACGCGAGCACGATCGCGGCGACGAACGACGCGTTCAGGACGATGCTGAACGCCGCGCCGGGGTGCGTGTACACGAGGTTGTGCCCGTGCAGGTACGGTTTCATCGGGGCCTGCAAGAACCCGATCACGTCCACGCGCTGCAGGAGCACGAACGCGACGACGAACGCGACGACGAACGCGATGAGGATGTAGAACAGGCGCCACCGCAGCTCCTCGAGGTGATCGAGGAACGGCATCTCGCCCTGCGGCTTCGCCTGGCTCATCGTCGTGGTGCCTAACGCCGCGGGCAGACGCCGGTCATCGCCGCGCACGCGAGCTCCGCTTCGTCCGACTTCGGGTACCGCTTGCGGAGATCCTGATACAGCGCGCGCGCCGCCGCGCGTCTTTCCCGCCGACTGCTGGGACTGCGCGCGGCGGTACAACGCCGTCGCCGCGCGCGGGGACGACGGGTAGCGCGTCACGACGGCCGCGTACGCGCTGTCGGCAGCCGCCGCGTTGCGCTCCCCGGCGAAGGCCTGGGCGATGTAGAACTGCGCGTCCGCCGCGACATCCGCGGTCGGATAGCGCCTCAACAGATCCTCGAACGCGGCGCGCGCCGTTCCGTAACTGCCACGATCGAGCTGCCCGCGCGCGATCTCGTACAGCTGGTTGGGCCCCGGAGCGAGCGTCGTGTCGCCCGGCGCCACCGCCTGCTGCGCCTCCGTACGCGCCGCCTCGACCGCGCTGCGCAGCTCTTGCAGCCGCCGCTGACTCTGGCCGGTCAGCTCTTCGATGATCGTGACCGCCTCGCGCAGTCCCCGCAGCGCCTCACGCGCGTCCCCCTGGAAGCGGCCGAACTGCGACGCCAGCGAGCGGATCGAATCGCTCGACGCGCTCATCTGCGCGATGATCCGATCGATCTGTGCCGCGCGCGCCGAGTCGCCGATCGCGCGCTCGGCGCGGAGGGCGGTGATGTCGCTCTGGAGAACCCGGACGTCGTTGCGGGTCGCGAAGCAGGCGGTGCCGCCGGCCACGAGCACCACGCCTGCGGCGAGCGGCGCGAGACGGCGCGAACGCATCATCGCCCGCCCGGGGGCAGCATGAGCGGATTCCCACCCGCCGTGATCTCGAACTCGGCGCGGCGGTTGCGCGACCAGCACGACTCGTCCTCCTCGCCGCACGTCGGCCGCTCCTCGCCGAGGCTCGCGATCTCGACGCGCGAGCCGTCGATGCCGCGCTCGGTGAGGAACGCCTTCACGGCAGACGCGCGCCGCGAGCCGAGCGCGATGTTGTACTCGTCGGAGCCGCGGCTGTCGGTGTGGCCGGCGACGCGAAGGCGCACGCTCGGATTCGCCGTGAGCAGCGGGATCTTCGCCTCGAGCACCGCCCGCGAGTCGTCGCGGATGTCGGACTGGTCGTAATCGAAGTAGACCGTCGCGCTGAGCGCGGCCCGCGCGCGCGCCATGGCGCCCTCACGATCCGCGTTCGCGCGGGCGATCGAGTCGCGCACGAACTGCTCGCGCTCGCGCGCCCGCCGCGCGGCATCCTCGGCCGCGCGGGCGGCGTTGATGCTGTCGGTGTTCACCGTCGTCGTGGTCGTCGGCGTCGGCGCAGGCGTCGGCTTCTTCTTGCACGCGGCCAGCGATGCGGACGCGAGCGTCAGGAGCACTGCCGTGCGAGCGGACGGAAGCAGGCGAGCGATGGTGTGCATTGCGAAGTTCTCCGTGATGGTCGAGCGTATCGAGCGCCGGACGTGCTGACGCGGCGAGCGTGGTGCGCCTCGCTAGGGCGTGCGGACGAGTGGCGGGGACCAGGCGGGCATCCGGGCTGCACCACCGCGCGTGAGCTGGCGCGCCGAGCCGGTCTCGGAGTCGATGACCCACAACTGACGACTGCCCCCGCGCGTCGACGTGACGACGAGGTGGCGCGCGTCGGGCGCCCACGACGGCTCCTCGTTCGCGCCGTCCGTCGTCAGCCGTCGTGCCGCGCGGTCGCGCAGTCCCACGTGAAGATCTGAAACCGCCCGCCGACCATCGACTGAAACGCGACGAGCCGGCTGTCAGGCGACCAGTCGGCGTCGGACCGATAGTTCTGGTCGCTCGAATCGTACGACGTGAACACGTCGACGTCCGCCCCATCCGCGTCGGAAATATATATCTCCGGGTGCCCCGAGCGCCCCGAGGTGAACGCGATCCGGCGCCCGTCAGGGCTGAACGACGGCGACACGTTCAACGACCCACGCCCGGCCGTGACGCGCCGCGGCGAGCCACCGGTCCACGGCACGGAATACAGGTCGACGCCCCCCTCCTCACCGTGCGCGTAGACCACGGTGGCGCCGTCCGGCGAGATCGCCGGCGAGAGATTGACGACGCCGCCTGACGACGAGTGTCCGCGCCGCGCCGTCGAGCTCTTTCGCGAGGATCGTCTGCTCGCCGCGCTCGGAGAGCGTGGCGAAGACGAACGCCCTACCGGTCGGGTGCCACGCGGGGGACGTCCACCACGCTCGCTGACCACGCGCGCGTTCTCGCCGTCGCTGTCGACCGCCCAGACGCGGTTGTCCCGCACGAACAGCAGGCGCGTCGCAGCGATGCCGCGCACGCCGGTCAGCGTGCGCTCGATCTCGTCCGCGGCGGCGTGCACCGCGAGTCGCCACGCGGGCGACGGAGCTGACGGCGGCAGCGCGAAATCCGTCGCCGTCAGCAGTTGCCGCCGCGCCACGTCGTGAATCGCCACGTGCAGCGCGCCGCTCGCCGTCACCGATCCCTGCAACACCGCCGCGGCGCCGAGCCGCGCCGCGAGCTCGTAGTTGATGCGGCCATCGGCGCCGACCGGCGCGTCCGCGGCGCTACCCGTGACGACGTTCACGCGGTCGCCATACGTCAGATCGCGCTGCACGATCAGCGCGGATCGAGTCCCCGGCCGCGCCGCGCACCGGCAGCACGATCACGCCGGGCTTCGACCCTGCGTCGTAGCTCAGGCGCACGGCGACGCCAGGGCGCGGCGTCGTGTCGACCTGCGCCGCGAGCCGCGCCGCACCCAGGGCCGTCAGGCACGCGACGACGGTCGCGCGCGTCATAGTCGATCGTTGCATCTACCGAAGTACCCGCGGATCGAAACTGAACGTCACCGGCAGCGACGTCGCCCGCGAAGCCGCGCGGCAGCGGCCCGAACGCTCGCGCTGGCTGACGGCCTCGATCGCGCCCTGCGCCTCGACGTCGAACGTCGTAGCTGCCCGAGCGTCGTACCAGGCGCACGTCGGTGACCGAGCCGTCGCGATGGATGAGGAACGAGACGTCGGCGGCGAGCGGTCGCGCGCGGTTCGGCGGCGAGAAACGCAGGGCGACCTGCCGGACGATGTTGTCGAGGTACCCGGGATACGGGAAATCGAGCCCGGCGAACTTGCACGTTCGCGACGTCTGCGCCGCGCCCCTCCTTCGGGGCCGCCCCCAGCACGCGGAGTCGTCGCTGGACGCGCGCCTGGCTTCCCTGCCGTCGCGGGCGGCGTGGTCGCCGCCGGCGCGGCTTCGCCCGAGCGGGCGCCGTCGTAGGCGGCGTCGGGGTCGCGCGCCTCGGGGCAGGCGCGGGCTTCGCTGTCGCGGCTCTCGTCGGCGGCGCGCTCGCCTTCGGCGGCGCCTTCGCGACCGGGGGCGGTGGCGCCTTCGCGGCCGGACGGCGTCGGGGCCGGCGTCGACGCAGCCCTGCTCGTCGGCGCAGGGGTTGGAGCGGGCGTCGGAGCAGGCGCGTCGGGTTCGGCGCTCACGGTGCCGATCGCGCGAGGGCCCGGCGGCGCAGCCACGAGGTTCACCCGATAGACGGGCGGTGGCGTGATCCGCTCGCCGCTCCGGCCGGCGACGAGCGCGGCCACCACCGCGCCGTGCAGCAGCGCCGAGGCGACGACGCCGCGACCGAGTCGTGCACCGCCGCCCCGGCCGCCGTCGCCGTCGCGCCATCTCGCCTCGTGCGACGCGAACGTCGCGGCGTTCACGCGCCTCCCTCCGGCTCTGCGACGAGCGCCACGTTCGAGATGCCGCTGTCGTGGATCGCTGCGAGCACGCGCACCACGATGCCGTAAGCCACGCCCTGGTCGGCGCGCACGTACACGCCGTCGGCGGCGCGCTTGCGTCGGCGAGCGCCTTGAACGACCCGCGGAACTCGTCGAGCGTGAGCCGCGTCTCGTCGACGTAGATCTCGCCCGGCCTTCGTGACGCTCACCGTGAGGCCGCTCTTCGGCTCGAGCGGCGCGACGTCCGCGGAGGGCAGCGCACGTCCACACCGCCGGTCATGATGCGGCGCCGTGATCATGAAGATCACCATGAGCAGCATCATCACGTCGATGAGGCTGACGACGTTGATCTCGGCGTTCAGCGCCATCCGCTCGCGCGCGGCGTCGCATCAGATCCTCCCGTCGCGCACCAGCAGCGCGATCAGCTCGGAGCCGAACCCTTCGAGCGCGCTGTCGATCCGGTTGAGCCGGGTCGCGAAGATGTTGTACCCGAACACCGCCGGAATGGCCACGGCGAGCGCCGCCGCCGTCGCCACGAGCGCCTCGGCGACGCCGGGCGCGACCGCCCCGAGGTTGCCGGACCCGTTACGCGCGATCCCGATGAAACGCCGAGATGACGCCGAGCACGGTGCCGAGCAGTCCGATGAGCGGGCTGACCGAGCCGATCGTCGCGAGCCACGGCACGAACCGCGACAGCCGGTCGCGCTCGGCGTTCGTCTCCGCGTCGAGCAGCAGTCGCAGCGCCTCGACCTGCGAGCCGCTGCAGCCGCGCCGAACGGTCGCGGCGTCGCGCCCAGCGCGGGGCGCGTCTCCGTGAGGAAGAGCAGCGCGCGGCGGAACACGTCGGTGAACGGGCTCGACGCCGCCCGATCCGCGGCGTGCTGCGCCGCGTCGAGCGTCCGCGCGTGCTCGAACTCGCCGCAGGAACGCCTGGCCGGCCGCGTCGACGCGGCGCAGCTCGACCCACTTCGCGAGCATCACGCCCCAGCTCACGAGCGAGAGCACGGCGAGCAGCACCAGCACCAGGCTTCGTCGGCAGGCGAGCCCGCGGTGATGAGCTCCCACGCATCGGACGGCACCGCGCTGCCGGCGGCGCCGGCGCGCCGCGGAGCGAGTGCTGCCACGGAGCATCACGCCGGCCAGTCGCCGCGCTGCGCGCGCGCCGCGCGGCGAAGAACTCGAACGTCTCGCGGAGCCCGTCCGCGAGCGAGACCTCGGGCGACCAGCCGAGCAGCTCGCGCGCCTTGTCGATCACGAGCGCGCTGCGCTGAAGCTCTCCGGCCCGTGCCGGCGCCCGCTCGATCGGCGTGTCGTCGCCCGACGGCGGCTTGCAGCACGCGGGCGAGCTCGTTCACCGACGTCTCGATCGCCGGTCCCGACGTTGAACGCGCGCGCGTCGAGCGGCCCGACGGGCGGCAGAGTCGCGCGTCGCCGCCGCGAAGACGGCGCGCGCGACGTCTTTCACGAACACGTAGTCGCGCGTCTGCTCGCCCGTGCCGAACGTCGTCATCGCGCGGCCGTCGAGGATGCGATTGCAGAAGATCGCGACGACGCCTGCCTCGCCGTGCGGATCCTGCCGCGGACCGTACACGTTCGCGAAGCGCATCGCGCAGCACTCCATGCCGTGCTGCCGCGCGTAGTACGCCATGTAGTACTCGACACTGAGCTTCGCGATGCCGTACGGCGACTCGGGATCCTTCGCGTCGGTCTCACGCGCCGGCGGCGTCACGAAGTCGCCATACAACGCTCCGCCGGTCGATGCGAACACCACGCGCGGCGCGCGGCCGTTCGCGCTCTGGCGCGCGGCCTCGAGCACGTTCAGCGAGCCGAGGATGTTCTGCCGGGCGTCGAATGCGGGGTCGCTGACGCTCTTGCGCACGTCGATCTGCGCCGCGAGGTGCGCGACCACGTCGAACGCGCCGTCGCGCACGATCGCCGCGGTCTCGGCGCTGCCGACGTCGAGCTCGTGCACGGTCGCGGCGGCGTTGACGTTCTCGCGCCGCCCGCTCGAGAAATTGTCGATGATGGTGACGTCGTAGCCGTCCGCGATGAAGCGATCCGCGACGTGCGATCCGATGAACCCGGCGCCGCCGGTGACGAGTGCCCGCTTGGTCATGATATTGAAACGAAGTTGCGCGTCCCCGCCGGCGACGGGGACGCGCAATCTAACCCAACCCGGCGCCCGAGGGACGCGCCGGCGGCACGCGCTACTTCACGCGCGGGAGGCGCCGCGCGTGCATCCCCGTCTCGATGCCCGGCTGCGCCTGGCTCAGCACGACCGCGGCCGCTCCATTCGTCGAGAGGCGCAGCACCTTCACCACGCCCACCCGCACCCCCGGAACGTCGCGCCCCGCCACGCGCCGTGCGGGACCGAGCAGCTCGAAGACGTCGTCCTCGCGCACCCCGTGCGCCGTTCCCGCGTCGAGCAGCACGACGCTGCCGACCGTGGGGAGCTCCGCGTTCCCGCGCACCCACACGACGCGGGTGTCGAGCGGCGCGGCGCGCGACTCCAGGGGGGGCGGCGCGCCCGCCGGTTCCGTCAACACGCGCTGCCCGACCTCTGCCGCGTCGAACAGCCGGACGATGCGCGCCGAGAGCAGATCGGCCGCCGCTCCGTCCACGGCGAGCAGCGCCGTCGGCACGAGCACTGGCTCGCCGCGCAGCGTCGGCCCCGGGCGAACGAGCAGCAAGCGCCGCGTCCCTTCGACGTAGCCCCGCGGCGCCGTGACGAGCACGACGTCCTCCAGCTGGAAGCGTCGACCCACCGGCGACGGCTCGACGCGCGACGCTTCGTCGGCGTCGAGCAGCGTGCCGGCCGCGGCGAGCGTCGCCGCCGACGTCACGAACGGCATCGCGGCACGCGCGAGCCGCCGCGTGCTGTCCGCCGCGGGCCACACGATCGGAAGCGTGGGCTTCGGGCTCGCCGACGCGGTGTCGTCGGGGGCGGCACCCCACGTCGTCGACGGCCCCATGATGGCGAGCGGCGTCACCGGCACGCCCTGCGACGCCGCGTTCCGAGCGATGAGTGCGATCGCGGCGGCGGCGATCGGTCGAACGTAGGTCGTGCGCGTCATGCGTCCCGGCTCCGGCGAATTGGTCCTCAGTGGAGACGGCTCGTCGACGCGCCGGGTAACGAGCGACGCGACGGCGGGGCGGCCGGCTCGACGACGCATCGCCGGCCGCCCGTACGACTCAGAACGGCAGGTCGTCGTCCCCGTCCTCGAGCGCGCCCGGAAAGTCGTCGAAGTCGTCATTGCCGTTCGTCGGCTTGCCTCGCCCGCCGGTCGACGCCGCCGGGGTCGCGGACGCGGCAGTCGCCGCCGGCGCCGCCTGCGCCGGTCGCCGCTGGGGTGCCGAGTAGCCGCTGGCGCCATCCATGTCGGCGTCGCCGTCGCGCCGGCCGCCCAACAGCAGCAGCTCGCGGACATTGATCTCCGTGCTGTAGCGCGTCTGCCCGTCCTTGTCCTGCCACTGACGGTACTCGATGCGCCCTTCGACGTAGATCTTGTCGCCCTTCTTCACATACTTCTCGACGATGTCGGCGAGCGACGAGCCCTTCGTGTTCCAGACGACGCAGCGGTGCCACTCCGTCTTCTCCTGCCGCTGTCCGTTCTGGTCGTTCCACGTGCGGCTCGTCGCGAGCGAGAACTGTGCGACGCGGTTCCCGCCCGGCGTCGCCCGCACCTCCGGGTCGCTGCCGAGATTTCCGATCAGAGTGACTTTGTTCAAGCTCCGGCTCATGGTGCTCTCCTCCAGGCTAAGTAGTCGCAATCCCTGCTACATCGAAACTATGGGTCCGCTCGGAGCCCAACCTACCAATCTGACGCATGGCGCATCAGCGCGAACGCACCAGCACGAGTGCGTCCTCCTGCGGGCGGCGGTAGTAGCCCCGCCGCCGACCGACCTCCACGAACCGCCGCGCCGCGTACAATCGCCGCGCCGCCGCGTTCGACTCGCGCACCTCGAGAAAGATCGAGACCGCGCCCCGGCGCGTGACGTCGTCGATCACCGCGTCGAGCAGCAGCGCGCCCACGCCGCGCCCGCGCAGGCTCGGCGCCACGGCGACATTCGCGAGTTCGGCCTCGTCCGCGGCGATCCAGGCGACGGCGTAGCCCGCGACTTCCGCGCGTGGCCGCACATCATCGCGCACGACCCCGGGCGCGTCGCACCGCTCCGCGACGCAGAAGCGCACGTGCGCGAAGCCGAGCAGCGACTCGAACGAGGCGCGCGACCAGGGATCGGTGAACGCGAGCCGCTCGATCTGCGTGATCGCCTCGATGTCGTTCGACGTCGCCGAGCGTACGCGGAACGTGCACGCCCCACCCGCAGCCGCCTCCGGCGCGTTCGACGTCGTCATGCCGACCGCCTCGCCTCGCTGCCGTCGCCCGGAAGGGAGCGTCCGTGCGCGGCCTCCCATTTCACCTGCGCTTCCGCCTTGCGGCCGTAGTCGGGTTCCCACCCGTCGAGGTCGACCGGTCCGGCGTGGTCCAGCAACGCCAGCAGCGCTCCGGCGTACCGCGCGTCGGGCGCGCGCGATGCGTCCGGGGTCACGAGCCGCGCCTGATGCTCGGCCGCGAGTGCGCCTAACGTTTCGGTCCGCACGACGCCGAGCGACCGGTGCGCCGTGACCTGCGTGCCGTCGACCGTGACGGCCGCCGCATACACGTCGCCGCGTAACGCGTCGGCCGAGACGATGAGGCGCCCGGTCTCGCCGCCCAGCGACGCCGCGAGCAGCGCGAGGGAGGGCGTCGCGTACAGCGGAACGCGCCCCGCATGTGCGAGCCCCTTCGCGATCGACGCCGCGATCCGCAGGCTCGTGAAGCTCCCCGGCCCCGCACCGCAGACGATCGCCGAGAGCGCCCTCGGTGCGACGCACGCTTCGCCGAGCATGTCGACGACGGCCGGAAGCAGCCGCTCTTCTTCGGCGCCGCGCATCGCCGTCGCGCCGGCGGCGAGAAGCTGCGTGTCGCGAAACACGGCGACCGTACCCGAGTACGTCGACGCGTCGAGCGCGAGCCACAGGCCGCCGCGCCCCGCGAATGCGTCAGGCATCGCCATCGACCTCGCGCTCACCCGGCCAGCAGCACGCGTCGGGATTCGTCGCCCGCGGCGTACTCGATGTCGATGGGCACGTGCGGCGGTAGGCGTCCCGCGGCGCGCTCCGGCCACTCGATCAGTACGATCGCATCCTCGGCGCCCACCACCTCGTCCCACCCGATGTTCGTCAGCTCGGCGGGGTGCTTCAATCGGTAGAGATCGAGGTGGAAGACGCGCCCGCGGGGCGCCGGATACTCGTGCACGAGCGCATACGTCGGACTCGTCACATCCGCGGTCACGCCGTAGCCGCGGCAGATCGCCTGCGCGAGCGTCGTCTTCCCCGCGCCGAGCTCCCCGGCGAGCGTCACGACTGTGGACGGTGTGAGCGCTCGGCCGAACGCCTCGCCCCACGCGACCAGCTCGTCGCGCGTGAGCGCGATGCCGCTGCGCGCCGCGGCCGGCGGCACGGTCGGCGCCCGATGCCCGTCCGCGGTGACAGCGCTCGCCGCGCCCGCCGGAGTGTCGCTCATCGCGCCGCACGCAGCTCGGCGAGCGTGCCGGGGCGCCCTTTCGGCGCGCCGCCGTGTCCGCTCCCGTCGCCGAACCGCGCACGCAGGTCGAACAGCTGGTCGCGCAGCCGCGCCGCCTGCTCGAAGTCCAGCGCGACCGCCGCCTGCTTCATCTCCCCCTCCAAGCGTGCGATGAGCGCGGCGGGGTCCGACGTATCGTAATGCGGCGCCGACTCGGCCACCTTCGCCCGCTTGTCACCGCGCTTCTTCGATGACTTCTCTGCCTCGTCGCGCTCCTCGCGGGCGTCGGCGACGCGGGTGACGAACCGCACGTCGGCGATGCTCTTCGCGACCGTCGTCGGCATGATGCCGTGCGCGAGATTGTGCTCGCGTCTGGATCTCGCGCCGCCGCGTCGTCTCTTCGATGCACCGCTGCATCGAGCCGGTGATGCGGTCGGCGTAGAAGATCGCGCGCCCGTTGACGTGCCGCGCCGCGCGACCGACGGTCTGGATGAGCGAGCGGTCGCTGCGCAGGAATCCTTCCTGGTCCGCGTCGAGGATCGCGACGAGCGACACCTCGGGCATGTCGAGCCCTTCGCGAAGAAGGTTGATGCCGACGAGCACGTCGAACTCGCCGAGTCGGAGCCCGCGCACGATCTCCATGCGCTCGATCGCGTCGATGTCCGAGTGCATGTAGCGAACGCGCACGCCGACCTGCTGCAGGTAGTCGGTGAGGTCCTCCGACATCCGCTTCGTGAGCGTCGTGACGAGCACGCGCTCGCCCTTGCGCTCGCGCAGCCGGATCTCGCCCAGCAGATCGTCGACCTGTCCACGGACGGGACGGATCTCGATCTCCGGATCGATGAGCCCCGTCGGCCGGATCACCTGCTCGACGACCGCCCCCTCGCTGAGCTGGAGCTCGAGCTCGCCCGGCGTCGCCGACACGGCGATCATCTCGCGGCGTGAGCGCGAGAAACTCGTCGAAGATCAGCGGCCGGTTGTCGAGCGCGCTCGGCAGCCGGAATCCGTAGTCGACGAGCGTCAGCTTGCGCGCGCGGTCGCCATTGTACATCCCGCGGATCTGCGGCAGCGTCACGTGGCTCTCGTCGACGACGACGAGGAAGTCCTCCGGGAAATAGTCGAACAGACACGCCGGCCGCTCGCCGGCGACGCGCCCCGAGAGGTGCCGCGAGTAGTTCTCGATCCCGGCGCACGTCCCGATCTCGAGCATCATCTCGATGTCGAAGTTCGTCGCGGCTCTCGAGCCGCTGCGCTTCGAGCAGCTTGTGCTCGGTGCGCAGGATCGTCAGCCGCTCGTCCAGCTCCGCGCGGATCGCCTTCACCGCGCGCTCGATCGTCGGGCGGTTCGTGATGAAGTGCTTCGCCGGGTAGATCGCCGTCTGCTCGAGCGTCGCGATCGTCTCGCCGGTGACGACGTTGATCTTCGAGATGCGCTCGATCTCGTCGCCCCACATCTCGACCCGCACGCCCTGCTCCTCGTACGCCGGGAAGATCTCGACGGTGTCGCCGCGCACGCGGAACGTGCCGCGCTCGAACGCGACGTCGTTGCGGTTGTACTGGATCCCGACGAGCTGCCGCAGGATGTCGTCGCGCGGAATGCGCTGCCCGCGCGCGAGCTGCACCATGCGCTCGCGGTACTGCACCGGGTCGCCGAGTCCGTAGATCGCGCTGACCGTCGAGACGATGATGACGTCCGTCGCGCTCCATGAGACTCGACGTCGCGCGCAGCCGCAGCCGATCGATGTCCTCGTTGATCGACGCGTCCTTCTCGATGTACGTGTCGCTCGACGGGACGTACGCTTCCGGCTGGTAGTAGTCGTAGTACGAGATGAAGTACTCGACCGCGTTCTGCGGGAAGAAGCTCTTCAGCTCCCCGTAGAGCTGCGCCGCGAGCGTCTTGTTGTGCGACAGCACGAGCGTCGGGCGCGCGTGGTGCTTGATGACGTTCGCGACCGTCATCGTCTTCCCCGACCCGGTGACGCCCAACAGCGTCTGGAAGCGGTCGCCGCGATCGAGCCCCGCCGAGAGCTCCACGATGGCCCGTGGCTGATCCCCGGCAGGCTGAAACGGCGCTTGCAGGTCGAACGCGGCGCGGTCGGTCATCCCGGAATCTAACGGATTCTGTTCGGGGCGCCGCGACTAGTCGTCGGACAGGTCCAGCCGCTCACGGCGCGCCACATCGGTGATGCCTTTCACCCGCCGCGCCGCGCGAATGATCTTCTGCAGGTGCGACAGATTCTCGACCTCGACGACGATCGAGCCGAGCGCGCGGCCGTCGTTGGTCCTGAGCTCGAGGTGGCGGATGTCGGTGCCGGTGCTCGTCACGGCGCCCGTGACATCGGCCAGGAGGCCGCGGCGGTCGTGCCCTTCGAGCGTGAGACGCACGGTGAACCGCTCCCCCGCCTGCTCCTGCCAGTCGATGTCGAGCCGACGCTCGGGCTCGTGAACCAGCATGAGCAGGTTCGGGCAGTCCGCCCGGTGAATGCTCACGCCGCGCCCGCGGGTGACGTAGCCCACGACCTGGTCTCCCGGCACCGGCTGACAGCACTGCGCGTAGCGCACCATCATCCCATCGGCGCCCTGAATGCGGACACCCTTCGACGCGCCGCGGAACTTGTCGACCAGGCGCTCCAGGGCGCTCGGCGCTTTCGGCTCCTCGGGGGCGGCGGCGAGCTCGGGATAGACGGCGCGCAGCACGGTGAGCACGGGAACGTCGCCCTGGCCGATCGACGCGATCAGGTGCGGCACGTCCGACAGCTTGAGCTGGCGCGCGACGCCTGACAGCTGGCCGTCGTCGATCTTCGCGAGCTTGCGGCGGCGCAGCTCGCGGTCGAGCATCTCCCGCCCGACCTTCGCCGCCGTCTTCTGCTCCTCGACGCGGAGCCACTGCCGGATCTTGTGCCGCGCGCGGCTCGTCTGCACGTGCGCCAGCCAGTCGCGGCTCGGCTTCGCGGTCGACGACGTGAGGATCTCGACCTTGTCCGAGTTCTTGAGCTGCCGCGCGAGCGGGGCGATGCGGTCGTTCACCTTCGCGCCGCCGCAGTGCAGCCCGATCTCGGTGTGCACCGCGAACGCGAAGTCGATCGGCGTGGCGCCCTTCGGCAGCTGGATGACGTCGCCGGTCGGCGTGAAGACGAAGATCTCGTCCTGATACAGATCGAGCTTCAGGAACTCGAGGAACTCGTCCGGATCCTTCGCGTCGAGCTGCAGCTCCAGCACCTGCCGGAACCACGCGAGGTGTCGCTCGAGCTCGTCGCCGTTCGCCGCGTTCGCCTCCTTGTAGCGCCAGTGCGCGGCGATGCCGTAATCCGCCGTCCGGTGCATGTCGCGCGTGCGGATCTGGATCTCGAACAGGTGCTTGGCCGGTCCGAACACCGTCGTGTGCAGCGACTGATAGCCGTTCGACTTCGGCTGCGCGATGTAGTCCTTGATGCGCTCCTGTACCGGCGTCCAGTGCTCGTGAATGACGCCTAACGCGTGGTAGCACTCGGGGACCGACGTCACGAGCACGCGGATCGCGAGCAGGTCGTAGATCTCCTCGTAGGGCCGATCGCGCTTCTTCATCTTCTTGTAGATCGACCAGAGGTGCTTCGGCCGGCCGGCGACGTCGATGACGTCGATCCCCGCGCCGCGCAGATGCCGTTCGAGCGGCGCCCGCAGCTGCGTGATCAGCGCCTCGCGCTCGGCGCGCTTCGTCGCGACGAGCTTCGCCAGGGTGCGGTATTCGTCGGGTTCGAGGTGCTTGAACGCGAGGTCCTCCAGCTCCCACCGGATCTTCGCCATGCCGAACCGGTGGGCGAGCGGCGCGTACAGGTCGCGCGTCTCCTGCGCGATGCGCTTCCGCTTCTCGGGCGCGAGATAGTCGAGCGTCCGCATGTTGTGCAGCCGGTCGGCGAGCTTGATCAGGATGACGCGCGCATCCTTCGCCACCGAGACGAGCAGCTTCCGATAGTTCTCGACCTGCCGCTCCTGCGTCGAGTGCATCGGCAGCGTGCCGATCTTCGTCACCCCGTCGACGATGAGCGCGATCTCGCTCCCGAAGTCGCGCTCGATGTCGGCGACCGACACCGTGCTGTTGTCCTCGACGACATCGTGCAGCAAGCCCGCGGCGACGGTCACCGTGTCGAGCTGCAGGTCGGCGAGCGTCTTCGCGACTTCGACACAGTGCGTGACGTACGGCTCGCCCGACGAGCGCGTCTGCCCTTCGTGCGCGCGCTCGCTGAATCGGTACGCGCGCACGAGCAGGTCGGGATCGAGCCGCTCGTGCACTTCGTTCGCCGTGAGATCCCACCCGGGGATCTGCTCGCTCAGAACCGTCGTCGCCATGTCGACCGGGAAGGTACTCCTCTAGAGAATCCCCGCCTCCGCGAAGCTCACGAACCGCCCGCGCCCCACGATGATGTGGTCGTGCACCGGAATATCGAGCAATCGACCGGCCGCGA
Organism: uncultured Gemmatimonadaceae bacterium; assembly: GCA_963843845.1. Taxonomy (GTDB): domain Bacteria; phylum Gemmatimonadota; class Gemmatimonadetes; order Gemmatimonadales; family Gemmatimonadaceae; genus Gemmatirosa. Next base: position 2,318,220 of record CAWJMB010000002.1, read on the forward strand.
CCAACTGATCGGTCACCGCGCGGTCCTCCGGCGAGGGCGTCGGGTCGCCGCTCGGATGATTGTGCACCAGCACGATCGCGGCCGCGCGCTCCGCGATCGCCTCACGGAACACCTCGCGCGGATGCACGAGCGAGGAATTCAGGATCCCGCGCGTGACCATGATGTCGCGATCCAGCCGGTGCTGCGCGTCGAGGACCGCCACATGGAACTCTTCGACGGCCAGATCCTGCAGCTTGCCGACGTACGCATGATACACGTCGCGCGGCGATCGGATCGGCACGCCCTCGTCGCGCCCCTCGTCGCTGAGCCGTCGCCCCAGCTCGAGCGCCGCATGGATGGCCACCGCGCGCGCCGGCCCGACGCCCGGCACCTCCGTGAGCGACGCGACCGGTTGAGACGCCACGCGCCGCAGCGAGCCGTCGGCGCGCTCGAGCACCGCCTGTGCGACCCCGATCGCCGACGCGGTGCTCGTTCCACTTCCCAGCACGATCGCCAGGAGCTCGGCCGAACTGAGGGCCTGCGGACCGAGCCCCTTCAGCCGCTCGCGCGGTCGTTCGGCGCGCGGCAACTCCCGAATCGTGCAGCGGCTCGGTGTGCCAGCACTCGGTGTGCCAGCGCTCGGTGTGCCAGCGCCCGGCGTCGTCCGCGCGATCCGCCGACGAGGCGCGCGTTCCATCGTGGTGTCCATGTCGTCTCCGCCGCCCACGGCGGCAGCCGGCCGACGCGTGGCGAGCGTCGGCGGTCGGGACGACGTCGAACGAAGTGCGCGACGCCGCCTGCCGCGACGAGCATCGCGCATTCTCCTCGACGTGCGGTCTCCTGACGACGAGGCCGTACCGAACGAATGCGCGACGGGGCGGACGCCACCTCGGCGTCCGCCCCGCGCATCCGACCCATCCGACCGCCGACGCCGACGTCAGTGCAGCTGCGCACCGTGGCACTTCTTGAACTTCTTCCCGGAGCCACACGGACACGGATCGTTGCGCCCGACGTTCGACAGATCGCCCGTCAACATCGGCTGCGGCGTCGCGAGCGACCGGATCGGTCCCGCCCCCACCACCGCCGGATCACGCCGCGCGACTGGCTTCGACTGCGGCGGCTCGGACGGACCGACATCCGTCGGCTCGGCCGAGTTCGACCCGTCCGCTTCGTCGGCCGCCCCGGTCCCGCCGTACGTCGCATCGACGATGTCGTCGGCGGCCGCGCCCCGGTGCGCGCCGGCCGCGCCGTTCGAGGGCACATCGTGCAGCTCGTCGTCGGCGATCTCCTCGAGAATGCCCAAGGCGTTGTAGCGCCGCCGCGGCGCCGGCCCCCCCGAGTCCAGCGGGTCCGGCGCCCCGCCGTACCCGCCGAAGTCTTCTGGCGGCGCTTCGAACATGAGCTGCGCCTTCAGGAATCGTTCGGTGAACGTGTTCGCGACATCGTTCATGAGGTCGACGAACATCGTTGTACGCCTCCCCCTTGTACTCGACGAGGGGGTCCTTCTGGCCCCACGAGCGGTAGTGAATCGCCGCGCGCAGCTGGTCGAGATCGTAGAGGTGATCCTTCCACTTCTCGTCGATCACGTTCAGCATGACGAGTGCGAGCAGCCGGGCACCGTAGCCGTTGCCGTTCTCGTCACGCACCTCGTCGAGCTGCGCGAGCTTCGCCGCGAACGCGACGCGCCCGGCCTCGCGCCCGATCTCCTGCGCCTCGGCCGACGTCGCCGGGCGCTCGGGCTCCGCACCCGCCTCGTCCGCCTCGAACGCGGGCACCGTGACGAGGTAATGCATGAGCAGATCCTGCCGCAGCAGCGCAGGGTCCCACTCGTTCTCGTCGAACGTGTCGAACGTCGTCTCCACGCGCCGAGCGAGCGCCTTCTCGACCATCTTCAGCGACTCGCCCTTCAGCTCCTCGCCACCTTCGAGTGCGAACGCGCGCAGGGAGTAGATCACCTCGCGCTGCTGGTTCATCACGTCGTCGTACTCGAGCAGCCGCTTCCGCGACTGGAAGTTCTGCAGCTCGACGCGCTTCTGCGCCCCCTCGATCGATCGCGTGATCATCGAGTGCGTGAGCACCTCCCCTTCCTCGGCGCCCATCCGGTCCATGAGGCGCGCGATGCGCTCGGAGCCGAACAGACGCATCAGATCGTCTTCGAGCGAGAGGAAGAACTGCGACGCGCCCGGGTCGCCCTGCCGCCCGGCGCGACCGCGGAGCTGGCGGTCGATGCGCCGGCTCTCGTGCCGCTCGGACCCGATGATGTGCAGGCCGCCCATCTCCTCGATCTCGACGTCCTTGTTGTCGAGGTCCTTGACCACGCTCGGCTTCGACGCACGGACGTCGCCGTAGAGTTTGATGTCGGTGCCACGGCCGGCCATGTTCGTCGCGATCGTGATCGCGCCCGAGTAGCCGGCGCCGGCGACGATCTCGGCCTCGCGCTGGTGGTACTTCGCGTTCAGCACGTTGTGCTTGAGTCCCGCGCGCTGAAAGAGCCGCGCCAGCGTCTCCGACGCCTCGACGCTCGTGGTGCCCACCAGCACGGGGAAGCCGAGTCCGTGGAGACGCTTCGTCTCCTCGACGATCGCGTTGTACTTCTCCCGGCGCGTCTTGTAGATCAGGTCCTGCCGGTCGTCGCGGATGATGTCGCGATTCGTCGGGATGACCGCGACCTCGAGCCCGTAGATCTCGTGGAACTCGTTCTCCTCCGTCTCCGCGGTGCCGGTCATCCCGGCGAGCTTCTCGTAGAGGCGGAAGTAGTTCTGGATGGTGATCGTGGCGAGCGTCTGCGTCTCGCCTTTCACCTGCACCCCTTCCTTCGCCTCGACGGCCTGGTGGAGCCCCTCGCTCCACCGGCGCCCGGGCATCGTGCGCCCGGTGAACTCGTCGACGATGAGCACCTGCCCGTCCTGCACGACGTAGTTCACGTCCTTCTCGTACAGCGCGTGCGCCCGCAGCAGCTGGTGCACGACGTGGAGCGATTCGCTCTTGCGTGCGTACTCGACCTCGATCGCGCGGCGCGCATCGAGCTTCTCCTGCGCCGTCATCTCGTGGTCGTGCTCGATGCGGTGCACTTCCGTCGAGATGTCCGGGAGCACGAACTCGTCGTGTCGATCGGGCGACAGGTACTCGATACCGCGGTCGGTGAGGTGAACCGTGTGCCCCTTCTCGTCGAGCACGAAGAGCAGATTGTCCTCGAGGTCGCGGTACTGCTGCTTGGCCACCGGCAGCTTGCGGTCCGCGATGTGTTCCAGCTCGGTCTTCTGCACGAGCTGCTTCACACCCGGCTCCTGCAACTGCTTCATGAGCCGCTTGTTCTTCGGCGACCCGAGCTGCGCCTTGTAGAACAGCAGCGCCGCGCCGCTGGCGTCGTTGGCCGCCATCGCACGCTCGCCGTCCGCGACGAGCGTGTTGGCCAGCTCGTTCTGCTTCGTGACGAGCCGGCGCACCGTGTCGTTGTTGTCGCCGTAGGCTGCGTCCACCTCGTTGCCCACGGGGCCCGAGATGATGAGCGGGGTCCGCGCCTCGTCGATCAACACCGAGTCGACCTCGTCGGTGATCGCGTACCAGTGCGGCCGCTGCACGCGCTGGTCGAGCGACACGACCATGTTGTCGCGCAGGTAGTCGAAGCCGAACTCGTTGTTCGTGCCGTACGTGATGTCGCGCTCGTACGCGTCGCGCCGCTGCGGCGTTCCCGGCTCCGTGTCGTCGATGCACCCGACGGTGAGGCCGAGGTAACCGAACAGATGCCCCATCCACTGCGAGTCGCGGCGGGCGAGGTAGTTGTTGACCGTCACGAGGTGCGCGCCGCGACCCGGGAGCGCGTTCAGGTAGAGCGGAAGCGTCGCGACGAGCGTCTTCCCCTCACCCGTCGCCATCTCGGCGATCTTGCCGAGGTGCAGCTGGATCCCGCCGATGAGCTGCACGTCGTAGTGGACCATGTCCCACGTCAGCTCGTTCCCCGTCACGGCGACCGTCGTGCCGGTGAGTCGGCGGGCCGCCTCCCGCACCGTCGCGAACGCCTCGGGCAGGATCTCGTCGAGCGTGTCGGCGATCGTCTGCCGCAGCTCCTGCTCGATGCCGCCGCGCCCGTCCGCCCCCGAGAGCTCGCTGTCGATGCGCTCGCGTTCCGCGGGGTCGGCCGCCGACCGTTTCGCCGTCTTCAGCTCCGCGACGCGCGCCTCCAGCTCGGCGGTCCGCTCCCGCAGGAGCTCCCGGAACTTCGCGGTCTGGCCGCGCAGCTCCTCGTCCGAGAGCGAGTGCAGCTGCTCGTACTGCTCGTTGATCGCGTCGACGATCGGCTGCACGCGGCGGCGCTCCCGCTCGTGTCGCGTGCCGAACAGCCGATTGAACAGTGGCTTGAACATCGAATCCCCTAGCGGTACAGCCCCGCCGCTTCGATGAAGTCGGCGACGCTCTCGGGAACGAATCCCCGAATCGAAAGACCTGCGTGAACGCGGGCGCGAATCTCGGTAGACGACAGATCGACCCGCCGCGTCTCGACGACGAGCGGCGGGCCCCCGACCGATGCCGAACCAATGCCAGCGAAGTCGGCCATCCCGGCAGCCGTCGCGTTCGTCGCCCGTGTGAGCACGACGAGCGTCGCGAGCCGGCGAACGCCGGCCGGATCGCGCCACCGATGAAACGACGAGACCACGTCCGCGCCGACGAGCAGGAATCGCTCGTCGGCAGGCGCACGCGCCGCGATCGCCCTCAGCGTGTCGACCATGAAAGATAACCCGCCCCGGTCGATTTCGATCGGGTCGACCTCGAAGCGGGAGTCCCCAGCCACGAGGAGTCGCGTCATGGCAAGACGGCCCGCGGCGTCTGCCGATATGACCCCCGCCTTCAGCGGCTGCGTCGCCGCCGGGATCAGGACGACGCGATCGAGCCCCAGTCGCTCCAGCGCGTCGATGGCGACGAGGCGGTGCCCCAGATGCGGCGGGTCGAACGTACCGCCGAAGATTCCGACGCGCATGCGCGCGGCTCGCACCGCCGCCGAACTACGAACGCGGCGCGCGCGACGTGTCGGTCGCCGGACGCATCGAGTCGACCGCGACGCCCGGACTCACGACGCCGGCGCACGCCTGCGCGATCGCGGCATCGTCGGGATAGAACTTCCGCGCCTCGGCGCAGATCTCGACGGTCTCCTCCTTGTAGTTGATCGCGCGGAAGGCGACGACCATACGGAGGTACGAGTCGTGGGCGGCGGGGGTGCCCGGATACTTCGTAGTCACGTCACGGAAGTAGATCAGCGCAGGGTCATACGCCTTCCGACGCATGTAGTGCTCGCCGTTCTCGAAGTCCTTCTGCGCGAACATCGCGTTCAGCTTCGCGATCCGCTCGCCCACCTGCGGAACGAGCTTCGAGTCGGGGTAGAGCGACAGCAGCTGCCGGTAGGTCACCAGCGCCGTCTGTCCGTACTGCGGATCGAGCGTCGGCTTGCGCCACAGCGCCTGGTACTCGGCGCCCGCCTGGAACAGGGCGTCGTCGGCGATCGAGTCGTCGGGAAAGGCGTCGAGAATGCGGGAGTACGATTGCGCGGCGAGCAGGTGCTCGTCCTTCCGCGCGTGCGTCTGGGCCTGGTACCAGTAGACGTCGGCCAGCAGCGTGTCGCGCGACGGCAGCTGCGACGCGAGCAAGTCGAAGCCGGCGAGCGCATTGTCCCACTTGCGCCGCTCGTACTGCTGCACCGACGCGCGGTACAGGTCGAGCGTCGTCGGGAACTTGCGCGGCTGGAAGCTCTGCGCGCAGGCCGCCAGGGCGACCAGCCCGGCGAACGAGAATAGCCGAATCCGAAGCATTGCGAGGTTGGTACCCACCAGGCGGATCGAGGGTTCGCGGGTGGCCCAAACAGCGCGAGGCGGAGCAGATCGCCCCGCCTCGCCAGACCGCCCCGCCAACCTCCGCGAGCGGCGAAAGCTAGTGACTCGCCCCCTGAAGCGCAGGCGTCATCGCCCCCGCTCCGTCCACCGACGAGAGGGGGATGACGCGCGCCGTCGACCGCGTCGTCTTCGCCGTCACGTTCCGGGTGTCGACGACGAGCCGCGCGTGGTCGACGACCAGCTGATAGTCGACCGACTCGGCGCTGTGATCGGTGATGATGACGACGGCGTCGGCCGCGCGCAGCTCGTCCGGCGTGAGCGCCACGCCGCTCCGCGAATGTCCGTCCTCACGGAACGACGGCACGAACGGGTCGTGATACACGACCTCCGCGCCGCGCTGCTCGAGCAGGCGCATGACGTCGAACGCCGGGCTCTCGCGCATGTCGTCGATGTCCTTCTTGTACGCGATGCCGAGCACGAGCACCCGGCTGCCGTTGACCGCCTTGCGGTCGTCGTTCAGGGCGCGTGACACTTTCTCGACGACGAAATCCGGCATCGCGCTGTTGATCTCGCTCGCCAGGTCGATGAAGCGGGTCTTGTAGTTCAACGTCCGCATCTTCCACGCGAGGTAGTGCGGGTCGAGCGGGATGCAGTGCCCGCCGATCCCCGGGCCCGGGGTGAACTTCATGTAGCCGAACGGTTTCGTCGCTGCCGCATCGATGACTTCCCACACGTTCACGCCGAGCAGGTCGCAGATGATCGCGAGCTCGTTCACGAGGCCGATGTTCACCGCGCGAAAGGTGTTCTCGAGCAGCTTGACCAGCTCGGCCGCCTCGGGCGACGACACCGGAACGATGGTGTCGATGCACGACTCGTAGAGTGCGCTCGCCACCTCGACGCACGCCGGCGTCATGCCGCCGAGCACCTTCGGCGTGTTCTTCGTGTGATACTTGGGATTGCCCGGGTCGACGCGCTCGGGGCTGAACGCGACGAAGACGTCCTCGCCCGCCGTGAGTCCCACGGCCTCCAGACGCGGTTGCAACAGCTCACGCGTCGTGCCCGGGTAGGTCGTGCTCTCGAGCACGACGACCATCCCGGGACGCGCCTGCCGCCCGATCGCGTCGGCCGCGGCGAGCACGTACGCCATGTCCGGGTCGCGCGTCTTCGACAGCGGGGTCGGGACCGCGATCGAGATCGCGTCGCACTCGCCGAGCCGCGCCTCGACGTCCGAGGCCTCGAAGTGTCCGGAGTGCACGTGCTTCGCGACCTGCGCCTGCGGCACATCCTGGATGTGTGACTCGCCGCGGTTCAGCAGCTCGACGACACGCGCGCTGACGTCGTAGCCGATGACGTGGAAGCCCGCGTTCGCGAACTCCATCGCGAGGGGCAGCCCGACGTAGCCGAGGCCGACGACGCCGATGACCGCGTCGCGGTCGTGAATCTTCTTGAGCAGCTGGTCTTTCATCGGAACTCTCGTGGTGCGTGGATCGTGCGAGACGGGGTTCGACGAACGCTCGACGTGCCTAACGACCGTAGAAGGCGCGGACTGCCGCGACCACTTCCTCGAGCTGCGACTGCGCGAGCTCGGGGAAGACCGGGAGCGACAGCACCTCGGCGGATGCGCGTTCCGATTCCGGGCACTCCCCGCGCCGGTAGCCGAGGTACGCGAAGCAGGGCTGCAGGTGCAGCGGCAGCGGGTAGTAGACCGACGTCCCGATCCCCAGCGCCTTGAGGTGGGCCTGCAGGTCGTCGCGGCGGTCGGCGCGGATCGTGTACTGGTTGTAGATCGACTCGTTCTGCGGCGCCACGTAGGGGGTGCGGATCTCCGCGACGTCGGCGAGCGCCTGGTCGTAGAACGCCGCGTTCGCGCGCCGCGACGCGCTCCACTTGGCGAGGTGCGGCAGCTTGGCGCGCAGGATCGCCGCCTGCAGCGCGTCGAGTCGGCTGTTGAAGCCGACTTCTTCGTGGTAGTAGGTCTTGAGCCCGCCGTGCGTGCGGAGGCGCGAGAGCCGGAGCGCGAGCGCGTCGTCCTGCGTGACGATCATCCCGCCGTCGCCGTAGCCGCCGAGGTTCTTCGACGGGAAGAAGCTGAACGTCCCGATCGTCGCGACCTCGCCCGCCATGCGCCACTCGCCGTCGATGTTTCGACGCGCGCCGATCGACTGTGCCGCGTCCTCGATGACCGGAATGCCCGGCGCCGCGCGCATCACCTGCTCGACGTTCGCCATCTGCCCGAAGAGGTCGACCGGGATGATCGCCTTCGTGTTCGACGTGACGGCGGCCGCGGCGGCCGCGGGCGAGATGTTGAACGTGTCGGGTTCGATGTCGACGAACACCGGCCGCGCGCCGACGTTGTGCATCGCGCCGGCCGTCGCGAAGAACGTGAACGGCGACGTGACGACTTCCGTCGCCCGGGCCGGCGTCGACGGCGCGCAGAGCGAGCAGCAGCGCGTCGGTGCCGTTCGCACAGCCGATCGCGTGCCGTGTATTCGACAGCGCGGCGACGTCGCGCTCGAACGCCGCGACCGGCTCGCCGAGGATGAAGGTCTGCGCATCGACGACGGCCATCATCGCGGCGACGACGTCGTCGCGGATCGTGGCGTGTTGCGCGCGGAGATCGAGAAGCGGTACAGGCATCGTGCGAAGCAGATCGATGGAATGGGACGCGCGGCGGGCGGCGCGGCCGGCAGCGCCGCGGAACGCCGTCGCTTACTGACGACGGAACAGCTCAGGAGGCATCATCGCCGGTCACACCGGCGCGGTCCGCGCGCGCGGGCAGCTGCTCGTGCCACTCCTGGAGCGACCGAACGCTCACGGCCCGCGAGCGAAGCGAGAGGATCGCGTCGCTCGCCGCGCTCGCGGCACTCAGCGTCGTCGTGTACGGCACGCGGCGCGCGATGGCCGCCTGACGCAGCGTGTAATCGTCGACCTGCGCGTGCTTGCCGAGCGGCGTGTTGATGAGCAACTGCACTTCGCCGTTCACGATGAGGTCGAGCCCGTTCGGGCGTCCCTCGTGCAGCTTGAACACCGACCGGACCGGCACGCCGCGGCTGCGCAGGTACTTCGCGGTTCCGTCGGTCGCGTAGAGCTGGAAGCCCATCTCGTGAAAGCGGCGCGCGACCGGAATGACGCCCGGCTTGTCGTGGTCGTTCACCGTGACGAAGATCGCGCCATCGCTCGGCAGCGAGTTGTCGGCGGCGACCTGCGCCTTCAGGAACGCGGCGCCGAACGAATCGGCGATCCCCATGACTTCTCCCGTGGACCGCATCTCGGGCCCGAGCACCGGGTCGAACTCGCGAAACTTGTTGAACGGGAAGACCGCCTCCTTCGCCGAGACATAGGGCGGGACGATCTCCTCCGTGTAGCCGATCGCCTCGAGCGACTCGCCGAGCATCACGCGCGCGGCGACCGACGCGAGCGGTACGCCGATCGCCTTGCTCACGAACGGTACCGTGCGGCTCGCGCGAGGATTCACTTCGAGCACGTAGACCTGTCCGTCGCGGAGCGCGAACTGCACGTTGATGAGCCCGACGACGCCTAACGCGATCGCGAGCGCCGCCGTCTGTTCGCGCATCACGTCGACGTCCTGCTCTCGCAGGATGTACGGCGGCAGCACGCACGCCGAGTCGCCGGAGTGGATCCCCGCGTCCTCGATGTGCTGCATCACCGCACCGATGACCACTCGCTCACCGTCGCAGATCGCGTCGACGTCGGCTTCGTACGCGTCCTCGAGGAAGCGGTCGATGAGCACCGGTCGATCCTCGCTCACGCTCGCCGCGCGCACGAAATAGTCGCGGAGCGACGGCTCGTCGTAGACGATCTCCATCGCCCGCCCGCCCAACACATACGACGGCCGGATGAGCGCGGGATAGCCCACGCGCGCGGCGACCTCCGCGGCTTCGTCGACGCTCGTCGCGGTGCCGTTCGGCGGCTGCGTCAGCCCCAACTCGCGGGCGATCTTCTCGAAGCGCCGTCGGTCTTCGGCCACGTCGATCGCGTCGGGCGACGTGCCGAGGATGGTGACGCCGGCGGCTTCGAGGGGACGGGTCAGCTTCAACGGCGTCTGCCCACCGAGTTGCACGATCACGCCGAGCGGCGCCTCACGGTGCACGATCTCGAGCACGTCCTCGAGGGTCAGCGGCTCGAAGTACAGCTTGTCGCTCGTGTCGAAGTCGGTCGACACGGTCTCGGGATTCGAGTTGATCATGATCGTCTCGTATCCCGCATCGCGGAGCGCCATCGCGGCCCGCACGCAGCAATAGTCGAACTCGACCCCCTGCCCGATCCGGTTCGGCCCCGAGCCCAGGATGACGACCGATCGACGCCCGCTCCTCGGCGCCTCGCTCTCCTCGTCGTAGCAGCCGTACAGATACGGCGTCGCCGACGGAAATTCGCCGGCGCACGTGTCGACCATCTTGTACGACGGGCGGACGCCGAGCGCGTGGCGCCGCTCGCGCACCGTCTGCTCGGTCTCGTCGCGTGCGGCCGCGAGTTGCCGGTCGGAGAAGCCGAGCCGCTTCATGCGGCGCAGCGTACGCGCCGAGTCGTCGCCGCCCGCGGCGTACGCGCGCTCCGCCTCGACCAGCTCGGCGAGCTGCGCGAGGAACCACGCGTCGATGTTCGTCAGCTCGTGAATCTCGTCGGTCGTGAGCCCGGCGAGCATCGCGCGCTTCAGCTGGAACACGCGCTCGGGCGTCGGCTGCCGCAGCATCCCGCGCAGCGACTCGAGCGAGTCGTCGGGGAGGCGATCGTCGGCCGGCGTCGCGCCGACGACCCAGCCCGGGCGTCCGATCTCGAGCGCGCGCAGCGCCTTCTGGAACGCCTCCTTGAACGTCCGTCCGATCGCCATGCTCTCGCCGACGCTCTTCATCTGCGTGGTGAGGCGCGCGTCGGCGCCGGCGAACTTCTCGAACGCGAAGCGCGGGCACTTCACGACGACGTAGTCGAGCACCGGCTCGAACGACGCCGGCGTCGTCCGCGTGATGTCGTTCGCCACCTCGTCGAGCCGGTAGCCGACGGCCAGCTTCGCGCCGATGCGCGCGATCGGGAATCCGGTCGCCTTCGAGGCGAGCGCCGAGCTGCGGGACACGCGCGGGTTCATCTCGATGACGACGAGGTCACCGTCGTCCGGGTTCACCGCGAACTGGATGTTGCACCCGCCGGCGTCGACCCCGATCTCGCGGATGATCGCGACCGCGGCGTCGCGCATGACCTGGTACTCGCGGTCGGTCAGCGTCATCGCCGGCGCGACCGTGATCGAGTCGCCGGTATGGACGCCCATCGGGTCGAAATTCTCGATCGAGCAGACGATGACGACGTTGTCGAACGAGTCGCGCATCACCTCGAGCTCATACTCCTTCCAGCCGAGCAGCGAGCGCTCGATGAGCACCTGCGTGACCGGCGAGAGGTCGAGCCCGCGACGCACGATCGCCTCGTACTCCTCGCGGTTGTACGCGATCCCGCCGCCCGAGCCGCCTAACGTGAACGACGGGCGGATGATCGCCGGGAACCCCGTCCACTCGGCGATCTCCAACGCCTCGTCCCAACTCCGCGCGATCTTACCGGCGGGCGTCTTGAGTCCGATGCGCCGCATCGCCTTGTCGAACTCCTCGCGGTCCTCGGCCATCTTGATCGCGCGGGCGTTCGCGCCGATCAGCTCGCACCCGTACTTCTCGAGGACGCCGCGCTCGGCGAGCGCCATCGCGACGTTCAGCGCCGTCTGCCCGCCCATCGTCGGGAGGATCGCGTCCGGACGCTCCTTGGCGATCACGAGCTCGACGTAGTCCGGGGTCACCGGCTCGATGTACGTCCGATCCGCGAACTCCGGATCGGTCATGATCGTCGCCGGGTTCGAGTTCACGAGGACGACCTCGTAGCCCTCTTCGCGCAGCGCTTTCGTCGCCTGCGTCCCCGAATAGTCGAACTCGGCCGCCTGCCCGATGATGATCGGGCCCGAGCCGATCACGAGAATGCGGTGAATGTCAGTGCGGCGAGGCATCGTGGTGCAGGATCAGGTCGTCGAGGAGGTCGTTCAGCGTCCGAGCCGGCACCCAGCCGGTCTCCGCGCGCAGCTTCGCGGCATCGCCGACGAGCGCCGGCACCTCGGCCGGCCGCACGAGCGCCGGATCGCTCTCGATCCTCGCGTCGACGCCGGCGCGCGCGAGCACTCGTCGCGCGAGATCGCCGACCGACACGCCCAGCCCACTCGCCACGTTGTACGCTTCGCCCGGCCGGCCGCACGCGGCCAGCGCAATATACGCCGCCACGACGTCGCTCACATGCAGGAAGTCGCGGACGGTCGTCTGATTGCCCATCGCCAGCACCGGGTCGACGGCGCCACGCAGCCGCAGCGTCCGGGTGACGAGCGCCGGGACGAGGAAGTGCGGCGCCTGGCCGGGCCCGCTGTGGTTGAAGCTGCGTGTCGCGATCACACGGAGGCCGTCCGCGCGCGCCGCCTGCAGCGCGAACGCCTCCTGCGCGACCTTCGTCGCCGCGTACACGGTGTGCGGCCGCTGCTCCGCGGGCTCAGCCAGCGGCATCTCCGCCTGGTCGTGCCGACCGTACTGCTCGGCGCTCCCGGTGATCAGGATCGTCGGATCGAGCGTCCCGGCGCGCGTCCGCTCGCGCAGTGCGCTCAGCAGCCGCGCTGCGGCGACGACGTTCACTTCGGCCGTCGCACCCGGATCGTTCCCGGCCGCCGGCACGAACGTCACGCCGGCGAGGTGATAGACCTCGTCGGGTTGCGCGGCGTCGAGCGCCTGGGCGATGTGGGCGGCGTCGCGCACGTCGCCGGTCACCCACCGCGCCGCCTCGTGCGCCTCACCGAGAATCGCGTCGCGGGGAGGCACGGAGAGCGCGGCGCCGGTGACCATGACGCCCTGCTCGAACAGCGTCCGTACCAGCCACCGACCGACGAAGCCGCCGGCGCCCGTGACGAGCGCGCGGCGGCCGCGGGGTGCGATCGCGCTTGCGTCGCTCAGCGGACCGTTCCGCGCACCGGCGCGTGCCCGGCGCGACGATAGCGCGCGAGGTCGGCCTCGACCATCCGCGTCACGAGCTGGGCGAACGTGACGGTCGGCGTCCAGCCGAGCTTCTCCTGCGCCTTCGACGCGTCACCGACGAGCAGGTCGACCTCGGCCGGCCGGAAGAAGCGCTCGTCCTGGGTGACGAACTCCTGGTAGTCGAGCCCCACCGCCGAGAAAGCGTGCTCGCAGAAGTCGCGCACGGAGCAGGTGACGCCGGTCGCGACGACATAGTCGTCGGGCTCGTCCTGCTGCAACATCCGCCACATCGCGTCGACGTAGTCGCCCGCGAAGCCCCAATCGCGCCGCGCGTCGAGGTTGCCTAACGGCAGCGTCGTGGCGAGCCCGAACGCGATGCGCGCGACGCCGTCGCTGATCTTCCGCGTCACGAACTCGAGCCCCCGCCGCTCGCTCTCGTGATTGAACAGAATCCCGCTCGTCGCGAACAACCCGAAGCTCTCGCGGTAGTTCACGGTGATCCAGTGCCCATACACCTTCGCCACGCCGTACGGGCTGCGCGGGTAGAACGGCGTCGTCTCGCGCTGCGGCGTCTCGACGACTTTGCCGAACTGCTCGCTCGAGCTGGCCTGATAGAAGCGCGCGTTCGGCGCCGCCTTCCGCATCGCCTCGAGCATCCTCGTGACGCCCAACGCGGTGAACTCGCCGGTGAGCACCGGCTGCGTCCACGACGTCTGCACGAAGCTCTGCGCCGCGAGGTTGTAGATCTCGTCGGGCTTCGCGGCAGCCACCGCGTCGGTCAGCGAGTGCTGATCGAGCAGGTCGGCCGAGACGAGCTCGACGTCGTCGAGAATGTGGCCGATCCGCTCGAAGTACGACGTGGACGAGCGACGCACGACGCCGACGACGCGGTACCCCTTCGCGAGGAGGTGCTCGGCGAGATAGGACCCGTCCTGCCCGGTGATCCCGGTGATGAGCGCGGTCTTCATGGCGTGTCGAGAGCTAGAGTCGCGAAAAAGGGGAGCCCGGCGGGCTCCCCCTCATACGACCGACCGAGCCTCAGGCAACCTGCGCGCGGGTCAGACCGCCGCGACGCCGCGCGGCGCCCGCTTCACCTTCCCGGCGCCGAGGCAACCGGTGCAGACCTTCACCTTGATGATCTTGCCGTCGGCCTCGATGCGCGCGACCTGCAAGTTCGGCCGCCAGGTGCGGCGCGTCTTGTTGTTCGCGTGCGAGACATTGTTGCCGTACGCGACGCCCTTGTCACAGACGTAGCAGCGGCTGCGGTTGATAGCCATGTGCCTGCTCTCCTCAGCGCTCGACGAGCTCGATGCGCGCCATGTCGGCGCCGTCGCCCCGGCGGTGCCCCAGCTTCAGGATGCGGGTGTACCCGCCCGCGCGTGTCGCGAACTTCGGCCCGACCTCGCGGAACAGCTTGTCGGCCGTCTCGCGCTTCTGCACGTGACGCCCGGCGAGTCGCCGCGCGTGCAGCGTGCCGTGCTTCGCCTTCGTGATCAGCTTCTCGACGAACGGGCGCAGCTCTTTGGCCTTCGCCTCGGTCGTCTCGATCGCGCCCGCTTCGATCAGCGAGGACGCGAGGTTGCGCAGCAGCGCGAGGCGCTGCTCGCTCGTGCGGCGTAGCTGCCGCCCAGCCTTGCGGTGACGCATGGGTTACTCCTCGTCCTCGTCCTCTGGCGCGTTCGCGGCGGCTCGGCTCGGTGCGGTTCCCCAATCGGTGATCCGTACTCCGCCGTCGCTCGTCTCCTCGTAGCGCATACCGAAGTTGAGTCCCTGCGTCTCGAGGAGATCAGCGATCTCCTGCAGGGACTTCTTGCCGAAATTCTTGACCTGCAGAATCTGGTTCTCCGTCTGCCGAACCAGATCGCCCAACGTGCGGATGTTCGAGTTCTTGAGCGAATTCACGCTCCGCACCGACAGTTCGAGATCGTCGATCGACGTCCGCAGCGAATCGCCGAGTCGAGCGGCGTCAGCCCCGTTGCCGTCGCCGGCCACGCCGACACTCGCCGCCGAGTGCGAGCCGAAGCCCGCGAAGTACTGGAAGTGTGTCTGCGCGAGCGCCGCGGCGTAGCTCACCGCCTCTTCAGGCGTGATCGTTCCGTTGGTCTCGACCGTCAGCGTGAGCCGATCGTAGTCCGTCCGCTGGCCGACGCGCGTCTCGGCGACCGAGAAGTTCGCACGACGCACGGGGTTGTAGATCGAGTCGACGCGCACGAGATCGACCGGCAGTCCGCGATCGACCGGGTGCTGGTCGCTCTCGACGTAGCCACGACCCTTGTTGACGTAGAGCTCGATGTTCAGCTCGCGGTCTTCCTGCAGCGTGAAGAGGTGGTGCGACGGATCGACGACGCGAACGCCCGAGGCGCCCTGGATGTCGCCGGCCGTGACCGGCCCCGACTCGGTCTTCTGAATGCGCAGCACCGCCGTGTCGACATCGTCGTCCAGCGTCAGCGTCAGCGTCTTCAGATTGCCGATGATCTGGTGTACGTCTTCGACGACGCCGTTGATCGTCTGATGCTCGTGCACGACGCCGTCGATGCGAAAGCCCCACACCGCCGCGCCCCGGAGCGACGACAAGAGCAGCCGGCGCATCGAGTTACCGAGCGTATAGCCGAAGCCGCGCTCCAGTGGCTGGAGCCGGAACTCGGCGAGATTCGGCGTGTCCGCGCCGCGCGTCGCTTCGACGAACTGAGGGCGGACGAGGCCGCGAAGATCTATCGTGGTAGCCATGAGAATGCGTGTCCTGTTGGTCTCAGCCGAGGATACTCTCTCGGCGACGCTCTGCCCCGCCCTTCACGCGCGGCAGACTCGTAGAGGGGTGAAGGCCCCGACCCCACTCGGGACTCGGGGCCCGGGACGCGGTCGTCGGAAGTGATCCGACAGCCCCGCGTCCCGAGCCCCGTGGCCCGGCAGTGCTGTTACTTCGAGTAGAGCTCGACGACGAGCTGTTCCTGCGCCGCGATCGGGATGCTCGGCCGCTGAGGCCGCTCGAGCATGCGGCCCGAGAACGACTCCTTGTCGACCGCGATCCACGCGAGCGGCGCGCCGCGCGACGACTGATCCATCGCCGACATCACGCCGACGTTGTCGCGCGACGCCTGCTTCACGCGGAGCTCCTCGCCCGGGCGGACCTGGTAGCTCGGCACGTCGACCGACTTGCCGTTGATCTCGACGTGGCGGTGCCGGATGAGCTGCCGCGCCGCCTTCCGGCTCGCCGCGAAGCCCATGCGATACACGATGTTGTCGAGACGGCTCTCGAGCGCGGCCAGCAGATTGTGACCGGTGATCCCCGGCAGCGTGCTGACCTTCTCGAACGTGTTGCGGAACTGCTTCTCGCTCACGCCGTAGATGCGCTTGATCTTCTGCTTCTCACGCAGCTGCTTGGCGTACTCGCTCGTCTTGCGACGGCGGGAGGTGTTCTGCCCATGCTGTCCCGGAGCGTACGGACGACGCTCGACGGGGCACTTCTCGGTGAAGCACTTGGTGCCTTTGAGGAACAACTTCGTTCCCTCGCGGCGGCATTGACGGCAGCTCGGACCAGTGTAACGCATCGGTCAGACCCTCCGCCGCTTCGGCGGCCGACAACCATTGTGCGGAATCGGCGTCACGTCCTTGATCGACTTCACGGTGAGGCCCGCCGCGGCGAGCGCCTGGATCGCGCTCTCGCGTCCCGAGCCCGGCCCCTGCACGCGGACGTGCACGCGACGCACGCCGAGCGTCATCGCTTCCTTCGCGCACTGCTCGGAGGCAACCGTCGCCGCGAACGGCGTCGACTTCTTCGACCCCTTGAAGCCCGCCTTCCCCGCCGAACCCCACGAGAGCGTGTTGCCGCGGGTGTCGGTGATCGTGATCGTCGTGTTGTTGAACGTCGCGCTCACGTGCGCGACGCCCTCGGCCTCGACGATCTTCTTCGTTTTCTTGGCAGTAGGCATTTACTTGGTCACCTTCTTCTTGCCGGCGATCGCGCGGCGCGGACCCTTCTTCGTGCGCGCGTTCGTGTGCGTCCGTTGCCCGCGCACGGGGAGCCCGCGACGATGACGGATGCCACGATACGAGCCGATGTCCATCAGTCGCTTGATGTTCATCGCGACCTCGGTGCGGAGTGCGCCCTCGACCTTGTACGTGCGCTCGATCTCGGCACGCAGACGCGTCACGTCCGCGTCGCTGAGGTCGCGGACACGCTGCTCCGACTTCACGCCGGACGCGCCAAGGATCTTCTGCGCAGTGGTGCGCCCGATCCCGAAGATGTAAGTGAGCCCGATCTCGACCTTTTTGTCGCGAGGGAGATCGACGCCGGCAATACGAGCCATGTCAGCCCTGACGCTGTTTATGCTTTGGGTTGCGCTTGCAGATGATGCGAGTCACGCCGTCGCGCTTCACGACTTTGCAATGCTCGCAGATCGGCTTCACGCTGCTGCGAACTTTCACAGAACGCTCCAGTCGTGTGGCGAGGGATTTTCGGCCAAGACCGTGAATTAAACCGACTTAGGTCGAGGACGCAACCCCGGCGGACCGGGCAGTCAGGCGATCGGCGCCCCCCGAAGCTCGGCGGCGATCGCATCGAACGCCGCCGCCGGGTCGGGCGCCGCGCTCACCGCGCGACCGAGGATGACATACGTCGCCCCCGCCTGCGCCGCCGCGGCGGGCGTGACCACCCGCGTCTGATCGTGCGCCGGCGCGCCCGCAGGGCGAATACCCGGCACGAGTGTAGCCAGCCCGCTCCCGAATCGCTCGCGAATCGCCGACGCCTCGCGGCCGCTGCAGACCACGCCGTGCAACCGGGCCGCGAAGGCGCCCGCGGCAAGGTCCAGCACGTCGTCGACGGTCGCGGCGACCGAGGTCAGCGCCGTCACGCCGAGGATGGCGCAACGCGCCTCCTCGCCAGCGTCGGCCGCCGCGCGGAGCATGGCCTCGCCTCCGCCCGCGTGGACGGTGAGGAGTCGGACATCGAGGCGCGCGGCGCTACGCACGGCACCCGCCACGGTGTTCGGGATGTCGTGCAGTTTGAGGTCGAGGAAGACGTCAGCTCCACGATCCCGCAGTCGCCGCACGATCGGCGGGCCCTCCGCGACGAACAGCTCGAGCCCGACTTTGTAGAATGCGCAACGCCCGCCGAGCCGCTCGACGAGCGCGAGCGCCTCGTCGCCCGTCGGGTAGTCGAGTGCGACGATCGGCGTGGGCGTCGTCGTCGCGAGACTCGCCGCCGGCGTCGGATCCGTCACGCGGGCCACTCGAGGGTGCCGACGACGTCGCTCAGCCGGCGGACGCCCTCGCGCTCGCACCACGCCGCGAGCCCGCGCGCGATGCGTTCGGGCGTTCTCGGATCCTGCATCGCCGCCGTCCCGACCCCCACGAGCGTCGCGCCCGCGACGAGATACTGCAGCGCATCGTAGGCGCTGCGGACGCCCCCGAGCCCGATGATCGGCAGGCGTACCGCTCGCGACACGCGCCACGTCGCGAGCACCCCCGCCGGGAGCACGCCGGCGCCGCTCACGCCGCCGGATCCGAAGCCGAGCGCCGGCCGGCGGCGTGCGACGTCGACGACGAGCCCGGGGATCGTGTTCACGAGCGTGAGGCCGTCCGCGCCGCCGTCCGCCGCCACCTGCGCGGCCATCGCGATGTTCGGGCAACGTCGGCGACAGCTTCACGAACAGCGGGCGCCGCGTCGCGCCGCGCGCACTGCCGACGACGGCGGCGAGCGCCGTCGCGTCGGCGCCGAACTCGAGACCGCCTGCCTTGGTGTTCGGGCAGCTCACGTTCAGCTCGAAGCCGTCGACACCCGGTTCGCCGTCGAGACGCTCGACGACCGTCGGAAACTCGTCGACGGTGAAGCCGACGACGTTCACGAGCACGCGCGGTTTCGTCAGGTTCGCCGCGAGCCACGGCAGGTGCTCGCGGGCGACGGCCTCCATCCCCGGGTTGGCGAGACCAACGGCGTTGATCATCCCGCCTGGGAACTCCGCGACGCGCGGCGCCGCCGCTCCCGCACGCGGCTGCACGCTGACCGCCTTCGTGACGATGCCGCCGAGCCGACCGAGGTCGATGACGCGCGCGAGCTCATGGCCGTAGCCGGCCGTTCCGCTCGCCAGCACCACCGGATTCTGAAACGTGAGCCCGGCCGCGCGGGTGCCTAACGGCCCGCCGGCCGCGTCGGGCGACCGCTCTGGCACCCGCGCCGCGGCACGCTCGGCGACGGCGCTCATGGCGTCACGGCGGGCGAGCGTTGCGATGCGACGCCGACGCGGTCCGAACGCTCCAGATACGCGACCGCGGCGTCCGCGATCGCCGCCGCGATGGTCCGCTGGCCCCGCTCGCTCGCGAGATAGCTCGCCTCGGCGGCGTTGGTGCCGTAGCCGACCTCGACGAGCACCGCGGGCATCGAGGCGGTCACGAGCACCTTGAATCCGGCCTGCTTGACTCCGCGGCTCGGCCCCGGGTGCGCGCCGATGAGCTGCCGCTGCACGATCGTCGCGAGCCGACTGGACTCGCGCAGGTGCTCGTTCTGCGCCATGTCGCTGAGGATGAAACCCAGCGGATCGCTCGAGGCGCTCGGCGCGTCGGTCTCGAACTGGAGGGATTCGTTCTCGCGCGCGGCCACGCGACGCGCGTCCTCGCTCTTCGCGTCGGCGAGAAAGTACGTCTCGAAGCCGCGCGTGCCTGCGGCATCCTTCCACGCCGGGTTTGCCGCGTTGACGTGGATGGAGATGAAGAGCGTCGCCGCGCTGCTCGTTCGCGATGCGGCCGCGATCGGCCAGCGCGACCAGCGTGTCGCGCGTGCGCGTCATGACGACGGTCGCGCCGCGCGTCCGCAGCGCCGCTCGCAGTTGCAGCGCGATGCCGAGCGTCACGTCCTTCTCCAGCATCGTCGGACCGCCGCCGATCGGACCGTGCATACCGCCGTCGCGCCCGCCGTGCCCCGCGTCGATGACGACGACGCGGGCGCCTCGACGAGCGCCGAGGGTGCGCGGTGCGGCGATAGGCGGCGTCGGAGCCGCAGGCGCGGACCGCGGTGGGGTCGTGCCCGCGTCACGGGGAGGCGCGGCGCTGCGGCGAACGGCCGCCGGGGGTGCCCGCGTCACGAGTGTGAACGTCCGCAGCTCACCTCGCTCCGGGTCGTACAGCAACCCCTGTCCGAGTCGGGGGAGCACGTCCGTGACGAGCTGCTCCGGGACCATCAGCTCGCCCCCGTCGCGCTCAGGTGCGGCGAGCAGCGGAAACGACTCGCTGTCCGCCTGCGCGAACGGCGCACCCGCCGTCAGCATGACGGTTCTGTTCCCGACACGCATCTGTACGCGGTCGGCGACTCCGCGCACCGACTCGACGCGCGATCCGAGCGCGCGCGCGAGCTGCGACACGCGAACGGTCCGCGCCCCAGGGGTCGCCTCGAACACGGAGATCGCCTCGGCCGCAGTCGACGACGTCCGAACGACGATGCGCCGCGGCTGCGAGTCTTGCGGCTGCGAGTCCTGCGGCTGCGAGCCCGGCGAGACAGGCGGCGCTGGAGGCTGAGCTGCCGCCTGCGCCACGGCCAGCAGGAGCGCCGCGACGCCGATCACCGCGCCCGCGCCACCCGCGCCATCTCGCGCTCGTCGTCGCGTCGGCGCAAGTCGTCGCGCTTGTCGTGCAGCTTCTTACCCTTCCCGAGGGCGAGCGTGACCTTCACCTTGCCGTTCGTGAAATGCAGGTCGAGCGGTATCAGCGTCAGCCCTTCCCGCTCGACGGCGCCGATGAGGCGGCGGATCTCGCGCTTGTGCATGCAGCAGCTTCCGCGTGCGCGTCGGCTCATGGTTGAAGACGTTGCCCTGCTCGTACTGACCGATGTGCAGATTCAGCAGGAACGCTTCACCGTCGCGGACGTGGCCGTACGCGTCGGTCAACGTCGCCTTCCCCTGGCGAAGTGCCTTCACCTCCGTACCCGTGAGCATCACCCCGGCTTCCCAGCTCTCGAGGATGTGGTAGTCGTGGCGGGCGCGCTTGTTCCGCGCGATGACGCCTTCCTGCTCCGACTCCTTGCCGGCACCGGACTTCGTCATCGCGCGCGCTCTCGAGTACGATCGGCCGCGGCGCGCGGCAACACACGGAACGTTGTCACAGCACGCAACTTAACACGCCGGGTCGCCGTTGACTGACTCTCGCGACGCCGCTACTCTAGTTCTTCTGCGGCGCTGTCAGCGGCGCGTGCGCTCGGGTGGTGGAACTGGTAGACACGCAGGTCTCAGAAGCCTGTGTCGGCGACGACGTGGGGGTTCAAGTCCCCCCTCGAGCACTTGCAAGCTGCACCGGCCAAGGACGTCCGCGGGCGCGACTGATCGTCAGTCGCGCCCGCGCTCTATTCGGAGAGCGGTGGCGTGCCGAACGCGTGAGCGAGCGCCGTGCTCACGTCCGACAGCACTCGCGCCATCAGCGTCGCGGCGTGATCGAGGTGCTCGGGGCGTGGGCGGATGGTTCCGGTGAACGCGAGGAGGATACGCGCCACCCGTGCCGACGCCGACTCCGCGCCGCGCGACGTGAGTGCGTCGCGGTACGCGGCGAGCCGTTCGTTGAACTGCCGCTCGGCGAGCGGCAGCATGCCCACGGCGATGTGCGGATCGCGTGCGAGGTCGTCGCTCAGCGCGTGCGCGACGAGCGACGGCGTGCGATCGTCGAGCGCGTCACGTTGCGCGACGAGGAGGCCGAGCGCTCGGCGGGCGTAGCGCCACTCCCACCGCGCATGGTCCGCATCGCCGCCGCCGGCCGTGTCGGCGAGCCATCGCACGTCCGCGTCGGGCGGCTCGACATACAGCGTGTGAACGAAGCTCGCCGTCTGCTGCCGCAGGTCTGGCGCCGATGACCGGGTACCGAACAGCGCCACGCTGCGCGACGCCGGCGGTCAGCCCTGAAGGATCGGGAGGCGCCGCGCGTCGACGTCGTCGAGCACGTCGACGATGCGAGGCGTCTCGCGCCGCTCCGGCAACCCGACACGCGCACGTACCGTGCTCTCTTCGGCGAGGAGATCACACAGTCGAACGCTCTCGAGCACCTCGTCGATACGTTGCTGGAGCATCTGCCACACCGGACGGATGCTGCAGTCGTGCGACGTGGAGCACCGCTCCTCGTGGACGGGGTGCGTGAGGCAGTGCAGCTCGAAGGTCGCCAGCTCGGATGCCTGGATCACCTCGCGAACCGTGATCGCCTCCGGCGCGCGGTCGAGGACGTACCCCCCGCGCGCGCCACGCGTGCTCCGGATGATCCCGGCGCGCCGAAGGCGAAGCAGGATCTGCTCGACGTAGTCCGCCGGGTAGCCGTTCCTTCGCCGCGACGTCGCGCCCGGTGACCGGCCCTTCGTCGCGACGCCGCGCCAGATGCAGCGCGCAGATCAGGCCGTATTCGGCCCATGTGGTGATTCGCACGAAGGGAAGCTAGCGCCGTCGCCGAACGCACTCAATGCGCCCAGCCGCTCGTCAGCCGCCGGCGACCATGGCGTGCGCGCCGCCGGGCACGCCGATCTCGGTCATCTTGCGCAGGTCGAGCACGTCGTCGATCTGCTCGTCGGGGAGGAGCTGGTCGCGCTTCACCATCTCGCGGATGAGCACGCCTTCCTTCACCGACTTCTTGCTCAGCTCTGCCGCCTTCGCGTAGCCGATGTGGGGCATGAGCGCCGTGGCCAGCGCCGCCGACCGCTCGACCCAGTAGCCGAGCATCGGCTCGTTCGCCTCGATGCCCTTGATCGTCTTCTCGGTCAGCACGGTCGCCGCGTTCGTCAGGATGAGCATCGACAGCAGGACGTTGTGCGCGATCACCGGCATCATGACGTTCAGCTCGAGTTGTCCGTGCTCGCTCGCGATGGCGACCGTCGTGTCGCATCCCATGACCTGGAAGCACACCTGGTTCACCATCTCGGGAATCGACGGGTTGATCTTCCCTGGCATGATCGAGCTGCCGGGCTGTACGGCCGGCAGCTTGATCTCGTCGATGCCGGTGCGCGGGCCCATGACCATGAGGCGCAGATCGCTCACGATCTTGCTCATGTCGATCGCCAGCCCGCGCAGCGACGCGCTGAACGCCGCGGCGTCGCCCATGCTCTGCATGAGCTGGATGCGATCCTCGCCGATGCGAAGGTCGAGACCCGTGCTCTCGCGCAGATACTTGTTCATCAGCGCGGGATATTCCTTCTCCACCGTGACGCCGGTGCCCACGGCGCTGCCGCCGATGCCGAGGTCGCGGAGGTAGTCGGCAGCCTCCCTCACCCGGCGCAGCGCGCGGTCCATCGACCCCGCATACGCCGTGAACTCCTGGCCGAGCCGGATGGGCATCGCGTCTTGGAGGTGCGTGCGCCCCGCCTTCACGATGTGGTCGAACTCGCGTCCCTTCGCCGCCAGCGCGTCGCGCAGCCCTTCGAACGCCGCGACGAGCGCCGGCAGCTGCGAGAGTGCGGCGAGCCGGATGTTCGTGGGGATCGTGTCGTTCGTGGACTGCGCCATGTTGACGTGATCGTTCGGGTGCACCGGCGCGTACTCGCCGCGCCTGCCCCCCAACAGCTCGTTCGCGCGGTTCGCGAGGACCTCGTTCACGTTCATGTTGTGCGAGGTCCCGGCGCCCGCCTGGTACGGGTCGACGACGAAGTGCTCGTCGTGCTGGTGCGCGAGTACCTCGTCCGCGGCGGCGACGATCGCGTCGGCCGCCTTGGCCTCCAGGCGCCCGGTTTCCTTGTGCGTCAGCGCCGCGGCGCGCTTGATCCAGACCTGCGCCTGCACGAACGGCCAGAGGGGCTTGAGGCCGCTGATCGGGAAGTTCTGGCGCGCACGCAGCGTCTGTACGCCGTAGAGGGCGTCGGCGGGGACCTGGAGCTCGCCGAGGGGGTCTTTTTCGGTGCGGAAGGCGTCGGACATTGTGAGATCGTTAGGCGGTTCGTCGTGCGTGCGGCTCGAGTGGTCTCACTCTACGTGCTTCGCCGCGATCGGGACGCCGAGGTTCACCGGCGGCGAGCGGCGAGGATGGTCAGTACGAGTGTCGCGCCGGCGGCGAGCATCCCTGCTCCCATCCACGCGACGCTGATCCCGTGAAGCCGGCCGAACGCGGCACGGCGAGGATCGTCGGTCGCCAGCGCCTCGATGCTCGGCCCCATCTCGGCGCGAAGCGCCGCGATGCGGGGGCCGATGACGAACTGTGCGATGAGGCAGGCGATCGCGGCGACGATCGGAAGTGCGACGCGGGTGCGGGGGAACGGCGCGCCGTCGTGCCACGCGAGCAGTGCCGCGCCGATCCCCACGAGGATGCCGCCGATGAAGATCGGCGGGAGCACCCGACCCACGAGCAGGCCGGCGAGCGCGCGCGTCGGCAGCACCGCGAAGGCAGCCGGTGCGACCGCGCCCGCCATGAGCAGCGCCGCGCCGACCCAGAGCGCGAGCAGCGCGGCCGCACTCGCGAGGCGCACGAACGCGATCTCGGTCATCCGCCACGCACCCGCGCGCCGCCGTTGAGAAACGGGTTCGAGCGCAACTCGTCGCCGATGGTCGTCGCGGGACCGTGACCGGGATGGACGATCGTTTCGCGCGGCAGCGTGGCGATGCGCTCGAGCGACCGACTGAACGTCTTCGGGTCGCCGAGCGGAAGGTCGGTGCGGCCGACCGAGCCGCGGAAGAGGACGTCCCCGCCCAGGGCGATCCCGTGCCCATGGAAGACGACGTGGCCGGGGGCGTGCCCCGGCAGATGCATGACCTCGAATCGCAGCTCCCCGACCCGCAGCTCCATGCCTTCGGCGAGCTCGCGATCGGGGGCCGGCTGCGCTTCCCACGGCAGCCCGTACATCGCCGCGGCGCGCGGCGCGTAGGCGTAGACCGGCGCGTCGAGCGGATGCAGATACACCGGCACATCGTGCGAGCGCTTCACGTGCGCGACCGCGCCGACGTGATCGACGTGGGCGTGGGTGAGCCAGATCGCCTCCAGCCGCGCGCCGCTCTCGCCGAGCAGCGACAGGATCCGGTCGCCCTCGTCGCCGGGGTCGACGAGGATCGCCGCGTTCGTCGCCGGATCGACGACGAGGTACGTGTTCTCCGCGAACGCGCCGACCGTGAGCCCGGTGACGAGCGGCCCGGCCGCGACGCTCGAGGGTACGACGTCAGACCGCATAGCCGCCCGTGCCGACCGTCATCTGCGGCTCGGCTGCGGCGGCCTCCGGGTCGCCGTGCGTGTCCTCGAGCGCCTTGAGGTACTTCTCCGCCGCGATCGCCGCGGTCGTCGCGTCGCCGACCGCCGTCGTGACCTGCCGCACGAGCTGCGAGCGCAGGTCGCCGGCGGCGAACAGTCCGGGCACCGACGTCATCATGTTCGTGTCGGTCGAGACGTAGCCCATCGAATCGTGCTCGTAGTGCACGTCGATCACCCCCGTGTTCGGCCGGAAGCCGACGAAGATGAAGACGCCGGTGACGTCGAGCGTGCTCGTCGCGCCGGTGACGGTGTCGCGCAGTCGCAGCCCGTTCACGCCCTGCGGCAGCTCCCCGGCGATCTCGTCGACCGCCTTGTTCCAGATCACTTCGATCTTCGGATTGTCGAACAGGCGCTGCTGCAGGATCTTCGACGCGCGCAGCTCGGCGCGGCGGTGCACGAGATACACCTTCGATGCGTAGCGCGTCAGGAAGTCCGCTTCCTCGACCGCTGCGTCGCCGCCGCCGACGACGGCGAGGACCTGATCGCGGAAGAACGCGCCGTCGCAGATGGCGCAGTAGCTGACGCCCTTGCCGGCATATTCAGTCTCGCCGGGCACGTTCAGGTAGACCGGCGTGCCGCCCGCCGTGACGATGACGGTCGGCGAGCGATAGACGTGCACCGACTCGTCGAACGTGTTCTGCGCCGTCGTCTCGAACGTGCCGTCGGCCATGCGCCGCACGTGCTTGACGTCGCGGAACTCGTGAAACTCGCAGCCGAACTTCTTCGCGTGGCTCGCGAACTTCTCCGCGAGATCGCGGCCGAGGACGTGCTCGAATCCAGGGTAGTCTTCGATGACTTCGGTCTTCAGCAGCTCGCCGCCCGGCTCGCCACTCTCGATGATGACGCTCTTGAGCATCGACCGGCCGGCGTACATCGCGGCCGTCATGCCGGCCGGCCCGGCGCCGACGATCACGACCTGGTAGTCATGCGTGGTTGTCACTGCCCTCTCCGTAGTTCGCGCCGTCGTGCGCACTCCTCTCCATCCGATGAAATCTAGCGACGCACGTGTCGGCCACCGTCGACGACGACGGTCTCGCCGGTGACGTAGTCGGCCGAGAGCAGATACAGCACGGCGTCGACGACGTCGTCCGGCGCACCGAGGCGCCGGAGCGGAGTCGTGGCGGCGAGTCGTTCCCCGCTCGAGGCGCTCCACTCGTCGGGGAGGAGGATCGCCCCCGGCGCGACGGCGTTCACCCGCACGTGTGGCGCGAGCGCGCGGGCGAGCGCGCGCGTCATCTGCACGACCCCCGCCTTCGAGATGCCGTGCGGCACGTACGCCGGCCACGTCTCGAACGCCGCGAGGTCGGCGATGTTGACGATGCAGCCGCCGCGCTCCCGCATGACGCGGGCAGCCGCCTGGGCGAGGAAGAACGGCGCACGCAGATTCAGCGCGAACATGGCGTCCCACTCGGCGACCGTGACCTCGCCGATCGGCGTCCTCTGCATCATCGCCGCCGAGCTCACGAGCACGTCCAGCGTCCCGAACCGATCGACCACCCGGCCGATCAGCCGCTCGGGTGCGTCCGCCTCTCCGAGGTCCGCGTGGAACGCGTCGGCCGCGCCGCCGGCATCGCGGATCAGTCGACAGGTGTCGTCGGCGCCGTCCGCCGAGCCGTTGTAGTGCACCGCGACCGTCGCGCCGTGTCGTCCCAGCGCTACGGCGATCGCCTGGCCGAGCCGGCGGCCGGCGCCGGTGACCAGCGCCACGCGCGAGCCGACGTCCACGACCGATTCCGAGAGCGTCAGGCGGCCCGCTCGGCGACGCGTTGCTCCTGCGTCGCGAGCCACGCGGCCGGAACGTGCATCATGCCGATCGTTCGCGGACCCTCACGCTGCCCGTGCCAGTCCGACCCGCCGCTCGGGACGAGCCCGAAGTGCTGCACGAGCGCGGCGAGACGGTGCATGTCGTCCGGTGTGTGGCTGGGATGGCGAACTTCGAGCCCATCGAGGCCGGCGGCGACGAGTCGCTCGACGCGCTCGCGCCGGCCGTCTCCCGCCGGATGAGCCCAGACGGCGAGGCCCCCGGCGTCGTGAACGAGCCGCACCGCGTCACGCACTTCGAGCCGCGGCTTGTCGACGTACGCCGGCTTGCCGGCGCCGAGGTAGCGGTAGAACGCTTCCCGCTCGTCGCCGACGTGGCCGCCGGCGACGAGCGCGCGCGCCACGTGCGGACGCCCGACGGCGCCGCCGCCGGACTGCGCGAGCACGGCGTCGGTCGTGAGCGGCACGCCGACCGCGTTCAGCTTCGCGACGATCTGCTGCGCGCGCGTCACGCGGTCGTCGCGGAATCGAGTCAGCGACTGCGCCATGCGATCCACGTGCGCCAGATGCAGACCGAGCAGGTGAATCTCCTGCGGGCCGTCGTGGGCGCTCAACTCGACGCCGGCGATCACACGCACCCCCGCCGCCAGTCCCGCAGCGACCGCCGCAGGGACGCCGCCGACCGTGTCGTGATCGGTGAGCGCGATCGCGGCTAGCCCCGCCGCCTGCGCTGCGGCGACGACGCTCTCGGGAGGCAGGGCGCCGTCCGAGGCCGTGGAGTGCATGTGGAGATCGACGAAGGGACCGGTCGCCGGCCCGGGCGGCGCCACCGCCGCTGCGGGATGCGTCACTCGCCGCCCGGCGGTGACCTGCGGTACCCGCCTTCGGGCGATGTGTCGCTCGCCTGCGACTGCGCGAGCAGCGTGGCGAGCTGCGCGTCGGTGAGCTCGGCGAGCGATCGTTCGCGCGAGCGGGTGCCGTGCGGCGAGTAGCGCGTGATGCGGACCTCGCGCGCCGACCCTTCTCCGGCGACGAAGATCAAGCCGAACTCGTCGAGGGTGTTGACAGTCGTGAAGCCCGACGGCTGCACCTGCCAGCGGCGGCCGTCGACGTCGATCGTGCGAATGGGCATCGCCGGGGTGAGTTCAGGGGTGCGGTGCGGTAGTGCCGAGCGGCGCGGCAGCGCCTGACGGCGCTGCGATCAGCTCGCCGAAGATCTCGATCCGCGCGGACGCCTCGGCGTGTGTGGGCGGTAGACGACTGTCCAGCGCCTCGCTGAACAGTGCGTCGTGTGCGAGCGCCGAGTCGAGGGCGGACCGGTCGGACGTCTCGATGAACTCGAGAAACCGGCCTCGCTCCGCCTCGTGCTCGAATGCCCAGAAGCGAACGCTGCGCGCCGCCGCGCTCGCGCGCCGCTCGTGCAGCCGCGCGAGGTACGGCGCGCGCTCGCCATCGTGCACGCGGACCGTGCGGACGGCGAGCGCGTGCGGCCGTTCGCTCAGAAGCCGTTCTCCGGAAAGCTCTCGAGCGTCTTCTTCACGAATGCCATGAACTTGTCGGCATCCGAGCCGTCGACGATGCGATGGTCGAAGGACATCGAGAAGTACGCGCACGTGCGGATCGCGATCGTGTCCTCCCCGTCGCCGCCCGTGATGACTTTGGGCCGCTTCTCGATGGCGCCGACGCCCATGATCCCCGACGTCGGGACCGGGATGATCGGCGTTCCCATGAGCGATCCGAACACGCCAGGGTTCGTGATCGTGAACGTCGCGCCCTGCACTTCCTGCGGCTGCAGCTTCTTGACGCGGGCGCGGTTCGCGAGGTCGTTCAGCTGCCGCGTGAGTCCGGTCAGCGACAGATCGTCGGCGTGCTTGATGACCGGGACGATGAGCCCCCAGTCGAGCGCGACGGCGATCCCGATGTTGTACTGCTTCCGGTAGATGATGTTGTTGCCGCTCACCGCCGCGTTCAGCACGGGAAACTGCTTCAGCCCGTCGACGACCGCGCGGATGATGAACGGCAGGTACGTGAGCTTCTCGCCGGTCGCGCGCTCGAACTCGGCGCGCTTGGCGGCACGGATGCGGGCGACGCGCGTGAGATCGATCTCGAAGAAGCTGGTGACGTGCGCGTTCAGGCGGCGCGAGAGAACCATGTGATCCGCCGTGAGCTGGCGGATCTTGCTCATCGGCTCGACGACGTCGCCCGGCCACGGGTCCACCACCGGCCCCTGCAGTTCGGCGGGCGCCGGAACGCGGGGTTCCGGACTCGTGGCGGCGGGGGTCGCGTGGGCCGCGGGTGCCGCATCACGGGTCCCGACGCCGCTCTCGAGCACGCCCAAGATGTCGCGCTTCGTGACGCGGCCGGCGATGCCGGAGCCGTGCAGCCCGGCGAGCTCGATCCCGTGCTCCGCGGCGATCTTGCGGACGAGTGGCGAGCTGCGGGTACGGAGGCGGTCTTCGAGCCCGCTTCCGCTGCCCGACTCCGGCGCGGTCGCGGCATCGGCGCTGCCCGCGTTCGACTGGCCGCCGCCCGCGCTCGCCGCGGGGGCATCGTTCGGGCGGGGGGCTGGCACCTCGCCGGCGGGTGGCGCCGCGCTCGACGCCGTCGCGGGCGCCGCCGCCGACGTGGGCGCCGGCGTGGGCGCCGGCGTGGGCGCCGGCGTGGGCGCATCGAGCGAGAACGCGCCCTTGTCCGTTTCCAACCGCGCCACGACGGTCCCGACGGCGACCGTCTGGCCTTCCGTCACGCTGATCTCCGCGAGCACGCCCGCGGAGGGCGCGGGGATCTCCGCGTCGACCTTGTCGGTCGAGATCTCGAAGATCGGCTCGTCGCGCTTCACTTCGTCGCCGACCTTCTTCAACCACCGCGACAGCGTGCCCTCGGCGATCGACTCGCCCATCTGGGGCATGATGACGTCTACACGAGCCACAGCTTCACCCTCGCAAGGAATGGTCGGTCGGCGGGCGCGACATCAGCCGCCGCAGCACGAGCGCCGGGAGCGACAGCGCGCCCAGGAGCGCGCCGACGCCGGCGTAGACGTGCCAGTTACACGTTGGAATGTCGGGACACGACGGCGCCTTCGTGAAGAAGGCGACGATCTTCGAAACGAGCACCGCGATCATCGCGCCACTCACCGCGCCGACCGGGAGCATGAAGCACCCGATCGCGAACTTCGGCGGCCCTCCGCCTGACGGCTCCGCCGGCGGAGCCGTGCGACGCGCGTCGGCCATCAATATGCCGCCAGACGGCGCGCCGCGACGACGACATCCGCCGTCTGTGGCAACACGAAGTCCTCGAGCGACGGCGCGTACGGCAGCGGCACATCGTGCGCGGTCACCCGCAGCACCGGCGCGTCGAGCCACTCGAAGCACGTCTCGTTGATGCGCGCGGTGATCTCGCCGGCGATGCCGCCGGTGCGCGTGTCCTCGTGCACGATCAGCACACGGTTGGTCTTCTTCACGGTCGCCTCGATCGCCGCGTCGTCGAGCGGCGCGAGCGTGCGCAGGTCGACGACTTCGACCGAGAGGCCGTCTTCGGCCGCGAGCTGTTCCGCGGCCTCGAGCGCCTTGTAGACGGTCGCCGCGTACGTGATGATCGAGAGGTCGGACCCTTCGCGCGCGACACGCGCCTTGCCTAACGGCACGACGTGATCGCCCGCCGGCATCACGCCCTTGATTCGGCGATAGAGGTACTTGTGCTCGAAGAACAGCACGCAATCCTCGTCCCGGATCGCCGCCTTCATGAGGCCCTTCGCGTCCTCCGCCGTCGACGGATACACGACTTTGAGCCCGGGCGTGTGGATGAACCCGGCCTCAGGGTTCTGCGAGTGGAACGGCCCTCCACGCACGTAGCCGCCGCTCGGTCCTCGAACGACCATGGGACACGGAAGGAACGCGCGGTAGCGCGCGGTCGCGACGTAGTTGGTCAGGATGTCGTACGCGTTCGCGATGAAGTCGATGAACTGCATCTCGACGACGGGGCGCATCCCCATGTGTGCCGCGCCCGCCGCCGCGCCGACGATCCCGATCTCCGAGATCGGCGAGTCGATGACGCGCCCCGCACCGAACCGCGCGAGCAGGCCTTCGGTGACCTTGAACGCCCCGCCGAACGCACCGATGTCCTCGCCGAGGCACAAGACGTTCGCGTCGCGCGCCATCTCCTCGAACAGCGCTTCCCGGATCGCCTCGAGATACGTGATCTCCGCCATCAGGCGTCTTCCTGCGCGACGGTCGTTGCAGCCGGTGTCGCCCCCGCGGCCGCGTTGGGCCAGGTGCCCCACCCCTCGGCGCGCTCGTTCGCGCCGACCGCGCTGCGGACCCCTTCACGGAACCAGAGCGGGCGCTCGGCCGATGGGTCGGCATAGATGCCGACGAGCGCGTCGAGCGGCTCCGGCACGCCCGACCGCTCGGCGATCTCGGTCGCGTCGTCGACCTCGCGGCGGACACGCTCGTCCACGGCGGCGACGTCGTCTGCGGTGAAGCCGAGCTCACCCGTGAGGCGCGCCACGTAGCGATCGATCGGGTCGTTCTCGGAGGCCCATCGCTCGATCTCGCCGGCCGGCACGTAGCTCTGGTTGTCGTGCTCGGCGTGTCCCTTCCGCCGATACGTCATCAGCTCGACGAGCGTCACACCCTCGCCGCGACGCGCGCGATCGACCGCCGCCTTCGTCACGTCGTACACCGCGAGCACGTCGTTCCCGTCCGCCTGGGCGCCGACGATCCCGTAGCCGATCGCCTTGTCCACGAACTGCCTCGCGAGCGTCTGCTTCTCGGTCGGCGTCGAGTAGGCGTAGCCGTTGTTCTCGACGACGACGACGAGCGGGCACCGCTGCACCGCGGCGAAGTTGATCCCCTCGTGAAACGCGCCGGTGGAGGTCGCGCCGTCGCCGACGTAGACGAGGCCGACGCGATCTTCACCGCGTGCCTTGAACGACAGCGTCACGCCGGCCATCACGGGCACCATGTCGCCCAACGGTGAGATCTGCCCGATGAACCCGCGTTCGAGGTCGCCGAAGTGGATGTTGAGCTCGCGCCCGCGTGTCGGGGAGTCGCCGCGCGCCATGTATTGCTTGAGCACCTCGACCGGCGTCGCACCCTTCACGAGCATCGAGCCGAGGTTGCGAATGAGCGGCGACATGATGTCGCGGCGCTCGAGCGCGAATGCGCTGCCGACGGCGTCCGCCTCCTGGCCCAACGAGCGAAAGAGACCGCCGACGACCTTCGTCTGGCGGTAGAGCGCGACGAGCCGCTCCTCGAGCGTGCGCGTGAGGCGCATCCAGTAGTACAGCTCGAGCGTTCGTTCACGGGTGAGGCTGTCGGACGGCCGGGGCTCCTGGCGTTTCGCGGACCGTGCCATCAATACGCCGCCTCGATCACGTGCCCCGGGTCAGCCGCTCGATGCAGCTCCACGAAGAACTTCTTCACGTTCTTGTCCAGCCGGCTCTCGCCGATCTGGTCGGTCGCGGCCTCGACGAAGGTGTAGTGTCCGCCCTCCATCTTCACGCTCAGCGCCAGCGTGCCTAACGGTCCGGTGAAGGTGCGCGACCGCGCGCCGCTCGACGATGCGGTCATCTGCAGGCGCGCGAAGAACGCGTCCGCCGCGCTCATCACGGCCGCGGGGGCGACGCTGGTCCGGTGAAAGAGGCGCATCAGCGGGCGGGCGCGGGCGCGGCGGTCGCGGGGCGCTCGGTCATCGGCCGGGCGCCGCGGATCGTGTACACGAGGTCGTCGACCGGTTTCTCGAGGCGCTGCGTGGAGTCGCGCCGGAACTGCAGATTCACATTCCAGTCGCCGGCCGTGATGAAGTTCATCCGGGCCGTGTACTGCCCGGGCTCCGCCGTGGGCTCGAACGAGTCCCATCGGTTCGCGCGGTCGCGGCTCGTCGCGAAGATGCGCCCCTCGCCATTCTGCACGAACTCGCGCGTCTTCCGATCGAGCACGGTGACGTGAAAGATGATCGGCTCCCGCGCGCGGAGTGGCGACGGGTCGGTCGTGATCTGGAACTCGAAGCTGTCGGTCCACGCGCGGGTGGGACGCGGCGCCGGGGCCGCACACGCGGCGACGAGCAACGCGCTCACCAGCGCCGATCGTACGACCCCGACGTTCGTCATGCGTAGTACTCCAGCCCCAGGTGAGTGATCTGGTCCTCGCCCATGAGATGCCGCAGCGTGTTCTTCAGCTTCGTCTGCTGAATGAACAGGTCGTGCTCGGGCTGCAATCCGGGCGCCGCCATCGGGCTCTTGTAGTAGAACGAGAGCCATTCCTGGATCCCCTTCATGCCGGCGCGATGCGCGAAGTCGCTGAACAGCGCGAGGTCGAGCACGAGCGGGGCCGCGAGGATCGAGTCGCGACAGAGGAAGTTGACCTTGATCTGCATCGGGTAGCCCATCCACCCGACGATGTCGATGTTGTCCCACCCTTCCTTGTTGTCTCCGCGCGGCGGGTAGTAGTTGATGCGCACGACGTGACTGAAGTCCTTGTACAGCTCGGGATACTTCTCCGGCTGCAGGATCGTGTGGAGCACCGAGAGCTTCGACTCCTCCTTCGTCTTGAACGACGCCGGGTCGTCGAGCACTTCGCCGTCGCGGTTGCCGAGGATGTTCGTGGAGTACCACCCCGCGAGTCCGAGCATGCGCGCCTTGAGGCCCGGCGCGATGATCGTCTTCATCCACGTCTGGCCGGTCTTGAAATCCTTGCCCGAGATCGGGACGCCGCGCTCGTTCGCGAGTTCCAGGAGTGCCGGGAGGTCGACCGAGAGGTTCGGCGCGCCGTTCGCGAAGGGGACACCTTCCATGATCGCCGCGTAGGCATAGAGCATCGACGGCGCGATCATCTCGTCGTTCGCGTCCATCGCCGCCTCGAACGCCTGCAGCGTGGCGTGCTGCGGACCCGGCCGGATGAAGATCTCGGTCGACGCACACCACACGATCACGAGGCGGTCGCAGCCGTTCTGTGCCTTGAAGTTCCGGATGTCCGCCCGGATCTGCTCGGCGACGTCGCGCTTCGTCGCGCCGGTCTTGACGTTCGTGCCGTTGATGCGGGTGACGTACTTGTTCTCGAACGCCGCCGGCATCGGTTTGATGGCGGACAGGAAGTCCTTGATCGGATCGAGGTCGCGATCTTCGAGCACCCCGGCCTTCTTCGCGGCCGTGTAGGCGTCGTCGGGGATCGGATCCCACGCGCCGAACACGATGTCGTCGAGCGCGGCGAGCGGCACGAACTCCTTGATGAGCGGCGACCGATTCTCCGTTCGCTTCCCGAGGCGGATCGTCGCCATCTGTGTCAGCGAGCCGATCGGTTGCGACAGTCCGCGCCGCACGCTCTCGACGCCAGCGATGAACGTCGTCGCCACGGCGCCGAGGCCGGGGGTGAGAATGCCGAGCTTGCCGGCAGCCGGCGTGATCGTCGTCTTGTCTTCGGAAGGACCGGGCACGAAAGAGATCTCCAGGGTCAGGAACGCGGAGCGCGTCCGCGGGTGCCCCTACTGGGCAGCACGTTTTCGAGTACCGGCTCGACGGCGGCGTGCGACACGGCCGGCGTGACTCGGTCCGGGTGGTCGATCGGCTGCGTGACCCGGTGCACGTACAGGATGCGCTGCACCGCCGTGATCCACGCGGTGACGGAGAGCAGCGCCACGATGAGCATCAGCACGTAGCCGTCGAGCGCGAGCCCGAAGAACGCCTGCGGCGCCGAGAGCAGCATGACGCGCTCGGGACGCTGCATCAACCCCACCTTGGCGTCGATGCCGAGCGCCTCGGCGCGGGCGCGGGTGTAGGAGGTGAGGAAGGTCCCGATGATGCCGAGGATCGTGAGCGCGACCATCGGCGTGCCGGCCCAGTGGGGTACGCCGTGCAGCACGTCGTTGCGCGCGAAGAAGATCGCGAGCCCGCCGAGGACGGCACCGTCGGCGACCCGATCGAGCGTCGAGTCGTAGAACGCGCCGAACACCGTGGTGCGGCCGCTCGCGCGGGCCACCTTGCCGTCGAGCACGTCGATGACGGCGGTGAGGCCGATCCACCAGCCCGGCGACCATGATGTGCCCGCTGGCGAACATCCCTCCGCCCGCGACGTAGGCGAGCGTCCCGAGCGTCGTGATGGTGTTCGGGCCGACACCGGCGCGCACCAGCCACCCGGCGAGCGGGTCGATGAGGGCGAGATACCCTCGCTGGATGGCCGACCAGAGACGCAGCATGAGGTGACATGCGGGGTGAACGACGTGCGCCCCGCCTCCCGATCTCCGTCTCGTGCAGGGGCCGGAGCGGGGGGCGCTCCGGGCCGGAAAGCTATCGCCGGCTCAGGGCACTCGCCACGTGTACCCGCCGCCGAGTGTCACGTTCTCCCGGGTATAGCTCACCGACCCGTCGACCGGCGCGGCGCGCAGGGTGACCGACGTGCTCGTCGAGACGCCGCGGACCGCAAGGGTCTCCGTCGTTTTCGCGGCGACCTGGCGCACGAAGAGCTCGCCGCCTCCGCCCGGACGCACGTAGACGTTCACCGCCTGCGCCAGGTTGTTCGTGAACGCGATCGACGTCGCCGACGCGGCGGTCGGCGACTCGCCGGTCCGGACCTCGACCTGTCGCGCGCAGGCGACCGATGCCGTCGAGAATGCCGCCAGGAGCAGGGCGGTCGGAAGTCGCAGATGTCGACGCATGAACCCTCGGACGTTCGAGTAGGGCACGCGCCAGTCAGGCGCAGCGCCGGTGTCTGCCCCCGCAGGGTGCAAGAGCCATGCACGATCGGTAACTTCGCCAGCCCCGCGCTCGCCGCGCCGCCACGCCTTCCTCCCGATGGCCCGCATGGCCGCTCCCTCCCGCCGCCCCGTTCGTCGACGTCTCACGCGCACGCTCGGCCTGGTCGTACTCGGTGGGTGTGCGACGGCCGCGCCGGCCGTGGCACCGCCGCCCGCGGCCCCTCCGCACGAGGCACCCCCTGCTCCGCCGCCGAGCGCGGCGCTCGACGTCGATCGTCGCGTTGACCGTCGCGGAGCAGCAGTGGGTGGAGCGAACGCTCGCGTCGCTCTCGCTGCGCGACCGGGCCGCACAGCTCGTCACCGTCTGGGTGCTCGGCGACTACACGAACTTCGAGGACACGAGCTTCGTGCAGGTGCGCCGCTGGATCGAGCAGGACCACGTCGGCGGCGTCGTGATGTCGCTCGGCTCGCCGCTCGAGGTCGCGGCGAAGGTGAACGCCATGCAGCAGCTCGCGCTGGCGCTGCCGTCGCGCATCCCGCTGCTCATCTCGTCGGACGTCGAGCCCGGACTCGGGCGGATGGAAGGGCGGCGTGTTCACGACGCAGCTCTGGAGCGCCGGCTCGGCGACCGTGCTGCCGACGAACATGGCGATCGGCGCGAGCGGCGCCGACGCCGACGCGGAGATGGCCGGGCGCATCATCGGCCGCGAGTCGCGCGCCACCGGCGTCCACGTCGCGTTCGCGCCGGTCGTGGACGTCAACAACAATCCGGCGAACCCGGTGATCAATACGCGTTCGTTCGGCGAGGAGCCGGAGCGCGTCGCGCGGCTGTCGGCGGCGTTCACGCGGGGCGTCCAGGCGGAGGGCACCGCCGCCGTCGCGAAGCACTTCCCGGGGCACGGCGACACCGACACCGACTCGCACCTCGCCCTGCCGGTCGTGCGCTCCGATCGCGCCCGGCTCGACTCGGTCGAGCTCGTGCCCTTCCGCGCCGCGATCCAGGCGGGGGTGGCGGGGATCATGACGGCGCACATCGCGCTGCCGGCCGTCGAGCGCGACAGCACGCCGGCGACGCTCTCTCGTCCGATCATGACGGGTCTGCTGCGCGACACGCTCGGCTTTCGCGGCGTCACGTTCACGGACGCGATGACGATGGAGGGGATCGGCAAGGGCTACACGATCGATCGCAGCGGGCCGCTCGCGATCGAGGCCGGGGACGACGTGCTGCTGATGCCGTCCAACGTGCCGCGGATGCTCGACGCGATCGTCGCGCGTGTCGAGCGCGGCGCGATTCCGCGCGAGACGATCGACGCGTCGGTCCGCCGCGTGCTGTCGCTGAAGGTCCGCACCGGCGCCGTCGCCCGCCCGCTCGTCTCGCTCGATTCACTGCGCGGCGTCGTCGGCGCGCCGGCGCACTGGAGCGCGGCACGCGGCATCGCGGAGCGCGCCATCACCCTGCTCCGCGACAGCGCGTCGCTCGTCCCGATGCGCGGCGCGCGGACGCTGACGGCGATCGTCTACGCGCCGGACAACGAGCCCGTCGCCGGCACCGCGTTCGTCGCCGAGCTGCGCGCGAGCGGGCTCGCGGTGCGCGACTTGCGCGTCTCGCCGCGAACGCGCGGTGACGGCGCTCGACTCGGTCGCGTGTGGCGGCGCGAACGAGCGACCGCATCGTCGTGTACACCTACACGCGCACGCTCGAGGGGAACGGCCGCCTCGCGATCCCGGCCCACGTCGCCGCCTGGGTCGACGGGCTCGCGTCGACGGGCAAGCTCATCGTCGCCTCGGGGGGCAATCCGTACGTGATCCGGCAGTTTCCGCGCGTCGGCACCTATCTCGTCAACTACGGGCGCGGCGACGCAGTCGAGCGAGCGACGGCGCGTGCGATCGCTCGGGCGCGCGGCGATCACCGGTCGCGCGCCGGTGACGCTTCCGGGCTTCTTCGCACGGGGCGACGGGATCGCGCGGGAGGTGGCTCGATGAGCCGCATCGTCCGCAGCCTCGCGCTCCTGACCGCGGCCGCGTGCGCGGCGAGCCCGCGGGAGTCCGCGCCACCACAGGCGACGCCGCGCGCCGCCCCGTCGTCGACGTCGCCTGCTGCGACGTCGGTCCCCGCGAGCGTCGCCGACGGCCGCGTCGCGTCGCCGCCTTCGGGACGCGTGCCGCCGGGCGTCGCGCGTCAGGTGCAGGACTCCGTCGAGCGCGTCCTGAATGCCGCCGCCGCCGACAGCGCGTTTCCCGGCGGCTACGCCGTCGTCGGCACGCGCGACGGCATCGTCGCCGAGTACGGCGTCGGGCGCATCGATTGGAGGGCGGATGCGCCGAGACCCGACGCCCACACGCTCTGGGACATGGCATCGCTGACGAAGGTGACGGCGACCACGAGCGCGATCATGCAGCTCGTGGAGCAGGGGCGAGTGTCGCTCGACGCGCCCGTGCAGCGCTACCTCCCGGAGTGGCGGGGACGCGGGAAGGAGGCAGTGACCGTCCGCCACCTCGTCACGCACGCGTCGGGGCTGCCGCCGTTCAAGGTGTTCCCGATGGACATCGGCGCCGACAGCACCCGCACGCTCTTCCTCGGCGTGCAGCTCGACACGGTACCGAACGCGAGGATGGCGTACAGCGACATCGGCTTCGTGCTCACGGGACTGATCGTCGAACGTGTGAGCGGTGAGACGCTCGACCAGTACGTGGTGCGACACGTGTACGGACCGTTGGGCATGCACGAGACGTACTTCCGACCGCCGGCGACGGAGATGGCGCGCATCGCGCCGACCGAGACCCAGGCGTTCCGCGGCGGTCAGGTGCGCGGGATCGTGCACGACGAGCGCGCGTGGCGCATGGACGGCGTCGCCGGACACGCCGGCCTCTTCTCCACCGCGTCCGACATGGCGCGGCTGTGTCGGATGTACCTGAACGGCGGGGCGTTAGGCGGCACGCGCGTGTTCGCCGAGGGCACCATCCGTCAGTTCACGAGCTACGCGGATTCGACGTTCTCGAACCGCGCGTTGGGTTGGCAGAAGCCGGACGCCGCGGGGGTGAAGTTCGGCGGCGGGACGCCGTGGGCGGGACGCGTCGCGACGTCGAGCGCGTTCGGGCATACGGGCTTCACCGGCACCTCGCTCTACATCGATCCGGCGCGCGACGTCTTCGTGCTGCTGTTCACGAATCGCGTGAACCCGACGCGCGACAACAACAAGATCGGCGCCGTCCGCTCGCGACTCACGAACGCCGTCGTCGGCGCACTCGGGACATTCGCCGCACCGCGCCGATGAATCTCACCGCGATCGACTGGGCGATCGTCGTCGCCTACTTCCTCCTCTCCGCGGGGATCGGCTTCGCGTTCACGAAGCGCGGCGGCGAGAGCCTGAGCGAGTACTTCATCGCCGGGCGCCAGGTGCCGTGGTGGCTCGCCGGCTCCGCGATGGTCGCGACGACGTTCGCGGCCGACACCCCGCTCGTCGTCACCGGCCTGGTCGCGGCGCACGGGGTCGCCGGCAACTGGCTGTGGTGGAACATGGTGATGAGCGGCATGCTCACCGTGTTCTTCTTCGCCCGACTGTGGCGCCGGGCGAACGTCATGACCGACGTCGAGTTCGCGGAGGTGCGCTACAGCGGCACGGCCGGCGGCGGCGCTGCGCGGCTTCCGCGCGCTCTACCTCGCGATCCCGATCAACCTCATCATCCTCGGCTGGGTGACGCGAGCGATGATCAAGATCCTCACGATCTCGCTCGGCCTGCAGCCGGTGAGCGTCGCGGGCATCACGATCTCGGGCGACGTGCTGGCGGTCGGGCTCTGCTTCGTCGCCACGGTCGCGTACTCGGTCGCCGCCGGCATGTGGGCCGTGCTGTGGACCGACCTCGTGCAGTTCGTCATCAAGATGACGGCGGTCATCATCCTCGCGGTGTACGCCGTCGACGCGGTGGGCGGGATGAGCGCGCTCAAGGCCGGCCTCGCGCAGAAGTTCGGCAGCGAGGACGCGGCGCTCTCGGTCCTGCCGCTCACCTTCGGCGCGAACCGGTGTCGAAGCGTACGCGTGGATGCCGCTGCTCGCGCTTGGGCGTGTTCCTCAGTGTGCAGTGGTGGGCGGCGTGGTACCCGGGCGCCGAGCCGGGCGGCGGCGGCTACGTGGCGCAACGCATCTTCTCCGCGAAGACGGAGCGCGACGGCGTGCTCGCGACGCTGTTCTTCCAGGTCGCGCACTACGCGCTGCGCCCGTGGCCGTGGATCGTCACCGGCCTCGCGACGGTGCTCCTCTACCCGAACGGCATCGGCCCGACGGGCGACCGCGAGGCCGCCTACGTGCAGGCCTACGTCGATCTGCTGCCGACGCCGTGGCGCGGCTTCATGATGGCCGGTTTCGCCGCCGCGTACATGTCCACGGTCGGCACGCACCTCAACTGGGGCGCGTCGTACATCGTGAACGACTTCTACAAGCGCTTCCTCCGAACCGACGCGAGCGAGCGCCACTACGTGACCGTCTCGCGCTGGACGACGATCGGGCTCTTCCTCGCGTCGATCGTCGTCACGATGAATCTCTCGTCGGTCGAGAAGGCGTGGGAGTATCTCCTGGCGCTCGGCGCCGGCACGGGGCTCGTCCTGATTCTTCGCTGGTACTGGTGGCGCATCAACGCGTGGAGCGAGATCAGCTCGATGATCACGTCGTTCGTCGTGTCGCTGATCGCGCTGAACGTGATCCCGTCACGCTTCCCGGCGGGCGATCCGCGCGCGCAGGCGTGGGTGATGCTCGTGACCGTCGCCGCCAGCACGGTCGTCTGGGTGACGGTCACCTTCGTCACGAGCCCCGAGCCCGACTCGGTCCTCGTCGCGTTCTACCGTCGCGTGCGGCCGGGAGGGGCCGGGTGGGCCCGCATCTCGCAGCAGGCGGGCTACGGCCGCGAGCCGATCACCGGCGGCGCCCTCGCGTGGACGAACTGGATCGCTGGCGTCGTCGCGGTCTACGCGACGCTGTTCGGGCTCGGCAAGCTCGTCTTCGGCGAGACGACGTCGGGTGTGGTGATGCTCGCCGTCGCCGCGGCCGCGTTCGCGTGGATCGCGCGAGCCTTCCGATCCGAGAGCGCCGACCCCCAGCCGGTCGGCCGCGTCGCGGACGCCTACGCGGGTGACTGACACCGGTGCCCGGCGGGCGTCACACGTTGAGCGAGTGATTCATTGCCCTTATCTTCCGTACATTCCTGGCGCAGCGTTGCGCTCAACTTCCGGAGGTACCCGATGTCCACCGCCACCGAGCTCGCCCTCATCGTCACGGCCGGCGCCACGACCGAAGTGAAGAAGTTCATGGACGCCGAAGGGGTCACGTACGACAAGGGCGGGCTGCGTGTCAGCGTGCAGCCGGGCGGCTGCAGCGGCTTCAAGTACGGTCTCCTCATCGAAGATCAGCCGGCCGAGGACGACATCGTCGTTCAGCAGGAAGGCTTCAGCGTCTTCATCGACCCGTTCTCCGCGCAGTACATCAGCGGTGTCACCATCGACTATGTGACGTCGATGCAGGGCTCGGGCTTCACGTTCAAGAACCCGAACTCGACCGGCGGGTGCGGCTGCGGCAGCTCGTTCTCGGCGTGATCGACTGCCATCCATGAGCACGTCGGGACCGCGCCAGCACGTCGGCGGCAGTTCCGCGCACGAGGCCCGCGATCCATCCCAGGATCGCGGGCCTTCGCGCGTCGGGGCGGCCGCGGACATCATGACGAAGGCGAGCGCGAACACGTCGCGCGAGCGGATCGCCGCGGTCATCGTGCACGAGCACGACGACATCGCGCGCCTCGTCGCCGACCGCATCGAGGCGGTCATCCGGGAGCGCAACGCGGCGGGCGCAACGGCCGTGTTGGGCCTCGCCACGGGGTCGACCCCGATCGGGGTCTACCGCGAGCTGATCCGCCGCCACCGCGAGCACGGCCTCAGCTTCCGCCACGTCGTCACCTTCAATCTCGACGAGTACTACCCGATGTCGTCGGACAGCATCCACTCGTACCACCGGTACATGTGGGAGAATCTGTTCGCGCACATCGACATCGACGCGTCCAACGTGCACATCCCGCCCGGGACCGTGCCGCGGGAGGAGGTCTCCGACGCGTGCGCGGCGTACGAGGCCGCCATCGTCGCCGCGGGCGGGATCGACTTCCAGTTGTTGGGCATCGGCAAGACCGGCCACATCGGCTTCAACGAGCCAGGCTCCGGACTCGAGAGCCGCACGCGGCTCGTGCATCTCGACAACGTCACGCGCCAGGACGCCGCCGCCGATTTCTTCGGCGCCGAGAACGTGCCGCGTGAGGCGGTGACGATGGGCGTCGCGACGATCATGGCGGCGCGCGAGGTCGCGATCCTCGCGACCGGTGAGCACAAGGCGGCGATCGTGCGGCGCGCGCTCGAAGGCGAGGTCGACGTCCAGGTCGCCGCGACGTTCCTGCAGCAACATCCGAACACGACGTTCTTCATCGACGACGCTGCGGCGGCCGATCTCACGCGGATCGCGACGCCGTGGCTCCTCGACGCCGTCGAGTGGACCGAGCCGCTCATGGTGCGCGCCGTGGTGTGGCTGTCGCTGCTCGTCGGGCGCGGGATCCTGAAGCTCACGCAGCGCGACTACAGCGATCACGCGCTGTCGTCGCTCGTGGCCCGCTACGGGTCGCCGGGTGCGGTGAACGGCGCGGTGTTCAATCTGTTGGGCGCGAAGATCCGAGGCCGGAGCAAGCTGCCGCGCGGGAAGAAGATCATCTGCTTCTCCCCCCACCCCGACGACGACGTCATCTCGATGGGCGGCATTCTGTACAAGCTCGTGCAGAACGGGAACGACGTCACCGTCGCCTACATGACGAGCGGCAACATCGCGGTCTTCGACCACGAGGTGCGCCGTTACGTC
This sequence comes from uncultured Gemmatimonadaceae bacterium, assembly GCA_963843845.1. Classification (GTDB taxonomy): domain Bacteria; phylum Gemmatimonadota; class Gemmatimonadetes; order Gemmatimonadales; family Gemmatimonadaceae; genus Gemmatirosa. The sequence continues at coordinate 2,360,535 of CAWJMB010000002.1, forward strand.
GACTTCCTCCTTCGCCTCGACCGCGAGCGCGGACTCGGCAGCGACGATCTCCGAACGTTCGCCGACCGCGTCCACGACTCGCTCGCGACGAAGCACCCCGGCGACGTCGACATCCCCGAAGTGCAGGACACGAAGCGCGTCATCCGCGAGGCCGAGGCGGTGAGCGGCATCGAGGTGATGGGGCTCACCAAGCAGAACGCGCGCTTCCTGAACCTGCCGTTCTACCAGACCGGGAAGGTCCGCAAGGATCCGATCGGCCCGGCCGACGTGGAGATCGTTCGCGCGTTGCTCGACGAGGTCCGACCGGACCTCGTGTTCGTCGCCGGCGATCTGTCGGATCCGCACGGAACGCATCGGATGTGTAAAGAGGCGATCGATCGCGCGACGGCCGAACGCGTCGAGCGCCCCGAGGTCTGGCTCTACCGCGGTGCGTGGCAGGAGTGGCCGGTCACCGAGGCGACCGTTCTCGTGCCGATGTCGCAGGAAGAGTTGCAGGTGAAGATCCAGGCGATCTTCAAGCACCAGTCGCAGAAGGATTCCGCGCCGTTCCCCGGACAGGACGAGCGGGAGTTCTGGCAGCGCGTCGATCAGCGGAACAAGGAGACCGCCGCGACGCTCAACCGGCTCGGGCTCGCCGAGTACTTCGCCATGGAGGCGTACGTCATCGCGTGAATAGCACGACCGGCACGTTCAACGCGCTCGACGCGCTCGTCCTCCTCGCGTATCTCGTCGGCATCACGCTGCTGGGCGTCTGGGTAGGCCGCCGACAGAAGGACGCCCGCGACTACTTCGTCGCCGACCGCGCCATCCCGTGGTGGGCGGTCATGTTCTCGATCGTCGCGACCGAGACGAGCGCGCTCACGTTCATCAGTACGCCGGGCCTCGCGTACCGCACGAACCTCGGCTTCCTGCAGATCGTCGCGGGGTACCTGCTGGGCCGCATCGTCGTCGCCTACGCGCTGCTGCCGAAGTACTTCGAAGGGGAGATCGTCACGGCGTACGCGCTGCTCGAGCGCCGGTTCGGGCTCACCACCAGGCGCTTCACGTCGATCATCTTCATGGTCACGCGCGCGCTCGCCGATTCGGTCCGCGTGTTCGCGACCGCGGTGCCGATCGCGATCATCCTCGGGCCGGTGATGACGGACCAGAGCCTCGTCATGCCGTCGGCCGTCCTCATCCTCGGCGTCCTGACGATCATCTATACATACCGCGGGGGCATGAAGGCGGTCGTGTGGACGGAGATCGTGCAGGCGGGCGTGTATCTGATGGGCGGACTCATCGCGCTTGTGCTCGTCGGGCGTCTCGTGCCGGGCGGCTGGGGTGCGATCGTGTCGCAGGCGGGCGCCGCGGGAAAGCTGCAGGCCGTCGACCCGTACTTCGGCTTCGACAAGCCGAACACGCTCTTCGCAGGACTCCTCGGCGGCGCGTTCCTCTCGATGGCGTCCCACGGGACCGATCAGCTCATCGTGCAGCGCCTGCTCTCCGCGAGGTCGCTGCGCGACGCGCAGAAGGCGATCATCGGCAGCGGCGTCGCGGTGATCGCGCAGTTCTCGCTCTTCCTGCTCATCGGCGTCGGGCTGTGGACGTTCTTCGGCGCCCGCGAGTTTCCGACACCGGACTACATCTTCCCCACGTTCATCGTGCAGCAGATGCCCCACGGGCTGGTCGGCCTCCTCGTCGCAGCGATCGTCGCGGCGACGATGAGCACGCACTCGGGTGCGATCAACTCGCTCGCCGCGGCGACGACGCACGACATCTACCTCCCGCTGACGAAGCGCTCTGCGGACTCGCCGGAGACACTCCGCGCCGGCAAGCTGTTCGCCCTCGGCTGGGGGGTCGTCCTCACGGTGGGAGCGCTGTTCTTCCCCGAAGATCCGAAGACACCGGTCGTGGTGGTCGCCCTCAGCATCGCGTCGTTCACCTACGGTGCGCTGCTCGGCGTGTTCTTCCTCGGGAACTTCTGGTCTCGCGCCATCGAGCGCGACGCGCTCACCGGCCAGGTCGTCGGCCTCATCTCGATGGCGTTCGTGGTGTTCGCCGGGCAGTTCAGCCGGTGGGTCCCCGCCCTCGCACCGACGCTGCAACCGATCTCGACGATCGCGTGGCCGTGGTACGTGCTGATCGGCACGACGATCACGGTGCTCGTCGGCGTGCTCTCGTCGCTCACCCATCCGGCCCCGCCCCCTCCGCTCGCGCGGCCGGTGGTCGGAGCACGTGCGTGAGCACGATCGTCGTCGGCATCGACGGCGGCGGCTCGAAGACGCGCGTCGTGGTCGCCGATGAGCAGGGGCGCGAGATCGTCTCGGTCGACGGTCCCGCATCCGCCGTCCGCCCGGGCCACGTCGACCTCTCGGCCGACGTCGTCGCGGCGTGCGTACGCGACGCGCTCGCGGCGGCGACGATGACGCACGTCGTGCCGCGCGTGCTCGCCATCGGGGTCGCCGGCGTGGGGCGCGAGCCCGAGCGAGAGGCGCTGTGGCAGGCGCTCTCAGCGCGCGAGCTGGCGGAGGACGTCGTGGTGCACACGGACGCCGCGGTCGCGCTCGACGACGCGTTCGGCGACGGCGCGGGGATCTTGCTCGTCTCGGGGACCGGGTCGATCGCCTACGGCCGCGCGCCGGACGGCTCGTTCGCGCGTTGCGGCGGGTGGGGCCCGGTGATCGGCGACGAGGGGAGCGGCGGGTGGATCGGCCGCCGGGCGCTGAACGTCGCCGCCGCCTCGGCCGACGGGCGCGAGCCGGAGAGCGCGCTGGTGAACGCGCTCCTGACGGCGATCGAGGCGGACGACCCGACGGCGATGATCGCCTGGGGCGCGCAGGCGACGCCATCGCAGTTCGCGCGGCTCGCGCCGGTCGTGCTGCAAGTCGCGGCGACCGGCGACCTGCGCGCGAACTCGCTGCTCAACATCGCCGTCGAGGAGCTGGTGCTCCACGTCCGCACGCTCGCCCGCCGCCTGTTCGGCGACGAGCGCGCGACGTCGCCCGTCGCGCTCGCCGGCGGTCTGCTCACGCGCGGCGCACCGCTCCGCAAGCGCCTCGAGCAGCGGCTCAAGACGGCCGTGCCCGGCGCGCAGCTCCGTGCGCACGACGTCGAGCCCGCCCGCGGCGCCGTGCGCGCCGCGCTCAGGACGTTGGGCATCGAGGTGGCGCCGACCTGAGTCGGCGCCACGGCGGCTCACATCGACGCCGCCACGTGCTCCTGCCGCTCGATCTCCACGGCGCGCTCGACGGCCGACGCCGGCTCGGTGCCCAGCACGCCTTCCCAGCGCGCCATCACCGCCGTCGCGAGGCAGTTTCCGACGAGGTTCACCGACGTCCGCGCCATGTCCATGAGCGCGTCGACGCCGAGGATGACGGCGATCCCGGCGAGCGGGAGGCCGAACTGCGTCAGCGCGCCCGACAGGATCACGAGCGACGCACGCGGCACCGCAGCGACCCCTTTGCTCGTGAGCATCAGGGTCAGCATCATGAGGATCTGCGTGCCTAACGGCATGTCGATCCCGGCGGCCTGCGCGACGAACACGGAGGCGAGCGCGAGGTACAGCGTGCTCCCGTCGAGATTGAAGGAGTACCCGGTCGGCATCACGAACGCGACGATGCGCTTCGGCACGCCGAACGCCTCCATGGCCTGCATCGCCCGCGGCAGCGCGGCCTCGCTCGACGCGGTCGAGAACGCGATGAGCGCTGGTTCGCGCACGGTGCGGATGAAGCGCGCGATCGGGATGCGCGCCGCGAGCGCGATCGGAATGAGCACGAGGACCACGAACACGATCAGGGCGCCGTAGAGCGTCCCCACGAGCTTCGCGAGGTTCAGGAGCACGCCGAGTCCGCTGCGCGAGACGGTGACCGCGATCGCCGCGCCGATGCCGATCGGTGCGTATGCCATCACGAGCCCGACGAACTTGAACATGATCTGCGATAGCGACTCGCAGAACTCGAGGAAGAACGTCTTCGCTCGTCCCGGCGGCACCTTCGCGAGCGCGACCGCGAAGAGGATCGCGAAGAAGACGATCTGCAGTACCTCGTTCGCCGCCGCCGCCTCGAAGAAGCTCTGCGGCACCGTGTGCTCGATGACGCCGGAGAACGTCGGCTGCTTGGTTGCGAGCGAGGCGACATCCTCCCCCACCTCCGCCGGGAGGGTGACCCCGACGCCCGGCTTCACGACGTTCACCGCGATCAGTCCGACCGCGAGCGCGAGCGTCGTCACGAGCTCGAAGTAGATGATCGAGCGGAGCGCGAGCCGCCCGACCTTCTTCATGTCGTCGCCATGTCCGGCGATGCCGACGACGAGCGTGCTGAAGAGCAGGGGCACGATCAGCGACTTGATCATGCGCAGGAACACCGTCGCGAGCACGCGCAGGTCGCTCGCCGCCCACCCGCCGTGCGCCGCGCGCTCGGCCTCGGGGAACAGCGCGCCGATGACGATGCCGACGACGAGCGAGACGATGATCCACTGCGTCAGCGAGATGCGGCGCAGTCCGGTCGGCGACGAGGGCGGCGCCGTCGGCGACGGTGGAGCGGAGGTCATGGCGGCCATCGGCTACGACTCGATCGAGGGCGGAGGCAGGACGGCGACCGGGGCTGTGCCGCGCCGCAGCGTGGAATGCCGGTATCCGTAGAGGAAATAGAGCGCGAGGCCGATCGCGAGCCAGATCCCGAAGCGCGACCACGCCGCGGGCGGCAGCCCCTGCATGACGAACACGCACGCTCCGGCGCCGAGGATGGTCACGGGCCAGACGAACGGCACCCGGAAGGGTCGATGGCGCGTCGGATCCGAGTAGCGGAGCACGAGCACGCCGATGCAGACCAGGGCGAACGCCGACAGCGTCCCGATGTTCGTGAGGTCGTAGGTGGCCGCGTCGTCGGCGAGCAGCGCGCCGGTCGCGACGAGCACGCCCGTCAGGATGGTCGTCACGTGCGGCGTGCGGTACTTCGGGTGGATCTTCGCCGCCCAGGGCGGGAGGAGCCCGTCGCGCGCCATCGCGAAGAAGATGCGGGGCTGTCCGTACTGAAAGACGAGCAGCACCGCGGCCATCGAGACGACCGCGCCCGCCGCGACGATCCAGCTCGCAGCCGGGAACCCGGCGACCTGCAGTGCCCGCGCGAGCGGGTCCGACGACTTGAGCTGCATGTACGGCACGAGCCCCGTCGCGACCGCGCCGACGACCACGTAGATCAGCGTGCAGATGCCGAGGCCGATCATGATGCCCAACGGCATGTTGCGCTGCGGATTCTTCGTCTCCTCGGCCGCCGTCGAGATCGCGTCGAAGCCGATGAAGGCGAAGAACACGATCGCCGCCCCCTGATGGATCCCGCGGAAGCCGTTCGGCGCGAAGGGCGTGTAGTTCGCCGTGTCGATGTTCATCGCGCCGACGACGACGAACACCGTGATGACGATCAGCTTCACGCCGACCATGACGTTGTTCACGCGCGTGCTCTCGCGAACACCGATCACGAGCAACCAGGTGACCGCCATGACGACCAAGAACGCCGGCAGATTCACGAGGATCGGCACGCCCGCGATTCGCGGGGCCGTCTGGAGCAGCGCCGCCATCGCCGCGTCACCGCCGCCGGCGAGCGCCTTCACGTTCCAGTAGCCGTGCGTGATCCACCCCGGCAACTGGAACCAGGGCGAGAGCAGCGAGTTGAAGTAGCCGGCCCACGCGATCGCCACGGCGACGTTGCCGACCGCGTACTCGAGGATCAGGTCCCACCCGATGATCCATGCGACGATCTCGCCGAGCGTCGCGTACGAGTACGCGTACGCGCTGCCGGCCTGGGGGATCATGGCGGCCAGCTCCGCGTAGCAGAGCGCGGCGAGTCCGCACACGACGCCCAACAACAGGAACGAAAGCACGAGGGCGGGGCCGGCGCCGTAGCGCACGACCTCGCCCGCCGCATTGACCTCACCCGCCGCCGCCGTGCCCAACGTCGAGAAGATGCCGGCCCCGATCACGGCGCCGATCGACAGCATGACGAGGTCGGCGACGCCGAGCGTGCGCCGAAGCCCCGTCGACCCTTCCCCTTCGGCGAGCAGCTCGCCGATGCCCTTTCGTGAGAAGATCGACGCCATGGAAGGAGAGGGCCGGGGCTTAGATGAACAGCGGCGCGAGCACCAACGTGATCGTCGAGAGCAGCTTCACGAACACGTGCAGCGACGGGCCAGCCGTGTCCTTGAACGGATCGCCGACCGTGTCGCCGACGACGGCGGCTTTGTGCGCGTCCGATCCCTTGCCGCCGTACACGCCCGTCTCGATGTACTTCTTCGCGTTGTCCCAGGCGCCGCCACCGTTGTTCAGGAAGCCCGCCATGAGGATGCCGGCGATCGTCCCGATCATCAGGAACGCCGCCACCGCCTCGGCGCCGAGCCCGAAGCGCTTGAACACGAGCCCGACGATGATGGGGAACGCCACGACGAGGGCACCCGGAAACACCATCGCCTTGAGCGCGCCGACGGTGACGATGTCGACGCAGCGGCCGTAGTCGGGCATCTCCGTCCCGAGCATGATTCCCGGCTTCTCCTTGAACTGGCGACGCACTTCGTTGATCACGCTCTGCGCGGCCTTGCGCACCGCGCTCATCGCGAGCGAGGAGAACCAGAACACGAGCATCGCGCCCAACAGTCCGGCGACGAAGATCTGCGGCTTCGCGAGGTTCACCGACAGCTCGGTCCCCGTCAGCGTGCGGACCTCGTCCAGGTACGCGGAGAACAACAGGAACGCGGCGAGCGCGGCGGAGCCGATCGCGTATCCCTTCGTGAGTGCCTTCGTGGTGTTGCCGACCGCGTCGAGCCGGTCGGTCTTCTCACGGATCGCGGCCGGCTGGTCGGACATCTCGACGATGCCGCCCGCGTTGTCCGTGATCGGTCCGAACACGTCCATCGCGAGGATGTAGCCCGCGGTGCCCAACATGCCCATCGTGGCCACCGCGGTGCCGAACAGCCCACCCACCGGCTGCCCCGCTCCGTCGACGAGCCCGCTCGTGCGTCCGAGGTAGTAGCTGCCCATGATCGCGATGCACACAGTGATGACCGGCGCGACCGTGGATTCCATGCCGACCGCGAGACCGGCGATGATGTTCGTCGCCGCACCCGTCTGACTCGCCTCGGCGATCGACCTCACGGGGCGGTAACGATATTCCGTGTAGTACTGCGTGATGAACACGAATGCGAATGCCGTCAGGATCCCGACGATGCCGCAGAGAAAGAAGTGCCACCACGCGTCGGGTGCGCTCGGCGTCGTGAGCAGTGCCTTCGTCAGGAAGTAGAACGCGACCGTGACGAGCGCGGAGGTCATGTAGAAGCCGCGGTTCAGCGCCTTCATCGGATCCTCGTCGCCGCTGGTCCGGACCACGAACACGCCGACGATCGACGCGATCAGCCCGACCGCGCCGACGACGAGCGGGAACAGCACGCCGTTGACGCCGAAGAAGGGGTAGAGCAGAACGCCGAGTACCATGGCGCCGATGTTCTCGGCGGCCGTCGACTCGAACAGGTCGGCGCCGCGGCCTGCGCAGTCGCCGACGTTGTCGCCCACGAGATCGGCGATCACGGCGGGATTGCGGGGGTCGTCTTCCGGAATTCCTGCCTCGACCTTTCCGACCAGGTCCGCGCCGACGTCGGCCGCCTTCGTATAGATGCCGCCACCGAGCTGCGCGAAGAGCGCGACGAACGAGGCGCCGAACCCGAAGCCGACGATCAGGAATGGAATGCGCCGAACCCACTCGTCGGTCGACACACCCTCGGGCGCGATCGCCGCGAGCGCCGCGAACATGCCGGTGACGCCGATGAGCGACATCGCGACGGTGAACAGCCCGGACACCGCACCGCCGCGCAACGCCGTCTGGAGCGCCGCGTTCAGCGAGTGCGTCGCCGCCGCCGCCGTGCGGATGTTCGTGCGGATGGACACCCACATCCCCATGTAACCCGCGATCCCCGAGCAGATCGCCCCGAGCAGAAACGCCACGGTCGTGTACAGCGCGAGCGTGTTCGCCGACAGCGCCCCAGGGATGTCGCTCGACTCCGCCGGGCGGAAGAACGCGTACCCGACATAGATCAGCGCCGCGACGACGACCGAGAGCAGTCCGATCGTCTTGTACTGCCGCGCCAGGTACGCCTCCGCACCTTCCTGGATGGCGTCAGAGATTCGCTGCATGGCGGCCGTCCCGCGGTCGCGCGCGAGCACGCCCCGCGAGATGAATCCCGCCACGACGAGCGCTAGTGCACTCGCGCCAAGGATGACCCAGAGGAGGAAGGACTGCGAGGGAACCATGGACGTTCGGTCCGGATGAAGGGGCGAGGGACGGTGCGTGAGGAGCGCGGACGCGCCGCTACGATCGGCGGAGCTTGTCGGCGCACAGACAGGCCCGTCGGCGTAATCCGGCGGAAACTAGGCGCGCCGCAACGACTTGGAAAGCCGCGGCGCTCGTCCGTCCGGATAACGAAAACGCCGCGAGCGGGTCGCGGCGGCGCGGAGCGAACGTGGGCTCGTCGCGTTCAGAACACGTACGTCAGCGATCCTTTCGCGCGGACCGGCTGCCCGTCGGCACGCACCGCCGCGCGGAAGCGCACCGCCTTCAACACCTCGTTGAGCTTGCGGTTGTAGCCGCCGTCGCGCGTCGGCGTGAACTCGAACGAGAGCACCCGCCCAGTCGAGTCCACGTCGAACTGCGCCACGAGCTGCGTCCCCTTCACCTTGTCAGGCACCGGGATCGGAGGCAGGAACAGCTCTGTGGCCTGCGGGGGGTAGATCGTAGCGGTACCGCCGCCCGTTCCGGGACCGACACCGGCGCCACGCCCGACACCGTTCCCGCTGCCGACGCCGCCGCCGCTTCCCGGGCCGCTGCCGGCGGTGCCGTCCGCGCCGGTGCCGCCGCCGGCACCGGCGGCAGGGGCGCTGGCTGCGGACGCCGCTTGCTGCGACGCTGCCGAGGGCTCCGGCGCCGACGGCGGGACGACGGGCGTCCTCACGACCGGTGGCGTGACCGCCGGAACCGGGGCGGGCACGGGGGTCGGCTTGGCCGGCGGAGGGGGCACTACGACCGGTGGGGTGGGGGTCGGCGTGGGCGGCGCGATCTGGATGTAGTGCAGCCGTTCGACGACCCCGATCCCCGTGCGCCCGCCGTTGCCGAGCGTTCCACCGCCACCTCCCCCGGCAGGCCCCTCGCCGCCAGCACCCTGAATCTCTTGCAGCACCTTCGGCCCGAACACAGGTGCGAGCAACGCGAGAATGACGAGCGCGTGCAGCGCGATCGCCACGCCCGTGCTGACCACGTTGCGGCCCTCTCGGCTCGGAATGCCGATGGGCGGGCGGTATGCGGGACGGTCCGGGACGGCGCCGGGACCGTCAGGCGACCACGAAGAATCCACTGCGCGGTGACGAGTTGAGGAGGTCGATGCGACGTGGCTCATACACGCAACGACGGCGGACGAGCCCCGAAGGATTCGTCCGCCGTCGTCCCGCACGCGGGCGGGTGGTTACTGCGCGCCCTTCGGCGTGAAACCGATGATCTTGACGCCGGCGCCGCGGGAGATGTCGACGCCCTGGATGATGTCCTGGTACGTCGCGTCCGGATCACCCTTGATGAAGATGATCTTGTCCGGACGCGGATCGTACAGCTCCTTCAGCCGCGCGGGGAGCGTCGCTGCCGTCTGCGGCTCCTTGTTGATCTCGAACTGTCCGCCCTTGTGCACGGACAGCACGATCTGCGAGGTGTTCGGAGCGCTCGATGGCTGCGGGTTCGGATCAGGGAGCTGCACGTCGAGCGCCTTCCGGCTCGACGGCACGATGACCATGAAGATGATCAGCAGCACCATGAGCACGTCGATCATCGGCGTGACGTTCGGATCGGCGTTGAGCGCGCCGCCGTTTCCGCTGGACATGGACATGGATCAGTCTCCTCCCTTCGGCGGGGCGGCAGCGGCAGCCGCCGCGTCGGCCTTCGCATCCGCGACATCGTCGACACCCTTCCCATCCGTCCCCGGCAGCTGCTCGGAGACGAGCCCGGTCACGCGAACACCCGCCTTCGCCGCGATGTCGAGCGCGTCCTGCACCTTCGCGTACTCGAGGTTCTTGTCGGCACGGACGTAGAGAATGAACTCCTCACGTCCCGGCGCCTGGAAGATCTGCTTCAGCGCCTGCTCCAAGTCCTCGTTCCGAACCGGGTTCCGATTCAGATAGTAGACCCCCTGCCGGTCGATACCGAGCAGTTGGTCACCGTCTTCCTCGGGGTGCTTCTTGAGGTTCGTTCCCTGCGGCGGTGCCGCGTTCAAGCCCGACGTCAGCGTCGGGATGATCACCATGAAGATGATCAGGAGCACGAGCATGACGTCGACGAGCGGCGTCACGTTCGGCTCGGCTTTGACGGCGGCGCCGCCTCCGGTGGACATACCCATTCGCTACCTCCTGAGGCCCGTGGCCGGTGGGTCCGAGAGGTTACTGCGAGATCGTGCCGCCGGTGCCCGTGCTGAACTCGCGCGTGAACCGCGACCGCCCGAACTCGCCGGAGACGCCCTTGATGAGGTAGTCGATCATTTCCTTCGACGTGTACGTCATCTCGGCCGTGAGGTTGTCGATCTTCGTCGAGAAGTAGTTGAACATCCAGACGGCCGGGATCGCGACCATGAGGCCGAATGCCGTCGTGATGAGCGCCTCGGCGATGCCGGCCGAGATCGCGGAGAGACCGCCGGAGCCGGACGCGGCCATACCCGTGAACGCGTTCACGATGCCCATCGTCGTGCCGAGCAGACCGACGAACGGCGCCGTGGCGCCCGTCGTCGCGAGCACGCCGAGGCCGCGCTTCAGGTCGACGATCGTCATCAGCATCTCACGCTCGACCGCGCGCTCCGCCGAGTTGATGTCGGCGACGGTGACCGACCCGTCCATGATGAGCGGGCGGACTTCCGACAGCGCGTTGCCGAGCACGCGGGCGACGTGCGACTTCTTGTAGCCCTCGGCGAGCTTGATCGCCTCGGTGAGGTTGTCCTCCTCGAGGAACTGGCTGAACTCCGGCGCGAAGCGCTTCGTCTCCGCCTGCGCCTGCCGGATGCTCCACCACTTCTGGATCATGATCGTGAGCGACCAGATCGACATGATCGCCAGCGTGACGATGATCCCCTTCGCGAACACGCCCATCTGGGCCCAAAGGCCACCAAGTGACAGATCCATAACCCTGTTTCTCCGTAGACTATGACGAGTGGTTACCGGGAGCTCACTTGGTGAGCGCGAACTGGAACGGCTGCTGCACGAGCTGCTTGACCTTGCGACCGCCGACCTCGGCCGGCAGGAACCTCATGTTGTTGAGCGCCGAGCGAACTGCCTGCGTGAACAGGTCGTGGTCGGACTTGAGCGACTTGAAGGAGCCCGGCTCCACGCGCCCCGTCGTGTCGACGATGAACTGGGCGAGGACGGTGCCTTCGACGTTCGCCGACTTCAGCATGTCGGGATACCGCGGCGGCGTGCTGCCGGGCACCGGGACGACCGGCTTCTCGACCTGGAAGTCGAAGTACGGCTGGTCCTGAACGACCGGCCCCGTACCGCCGACGACACCCTTGGCGACGCCGCCCTGCACGCCCTTGCCGCTGAAGTCCGCCTCGTCCGTGACCCGCTTGGACAGGTCGACCTGCGGGATGATGTCGGGGATCTCGACTGGCGCGGACAGGACTTGGAAGCCCTTCGGCGGCGGCGGCGCGACGGCGACGTCGGGCGGCGGCGGTGGCGGCGGCTCGTTCTTCGGCGGAGGCGGCTCGTCTTTCTTCATCTCGACGAAGTCGACCTTCTCCTCTTTCGGCTTCTCGTTCTCGATCGTGGCGTGCGCCGTCGCATAGACGGCGCCGACGATGATGAGCGAGTGCGCGATGATGCTGAAGATCGTGCCACCGACGCTCCGCTGCTTCTTGGCCTTGGACTCGAGCAGGTTGTTGAACATGGGCCGATGAGCTGAGTCAGGGACGCGGGATCCCGCAGGGGTACGGGGCGCAGTCTAGCCGTCCCTCATGAACAGGGAATGGCGCGAAGATTAAGGTTCGATTAGGCGCGTGTGACCGACGTCAGACTGGCGCGTCGTTCACGATGGGACGCGACGCGTCGGCGGTGGGTGAAGACGGCGGACCCGCAGTCAGTGTCGGAAGGGTGACGGTGAAGGTCGAGCCGCGCGTGAGTCGGGACGCGACCGTCAGCGTGCCCCCGTGCGCCTGCGAGATCCACTGTGAGATCGCGAGGCCGAGCCCGAAGCCGCCGCGCTCGGGCGTGCCGTCGTCGGCGAGGACGCGCCGGGACCGCGCGCGGTCGGCACGCCAGAATCGATCGAAGATGAACGGCAGGTCTGCCGCGGAGATGCCGATCCCGGTATCGCGAACGCTGAACGTGACGCTGTCCTCCACCCGACGGAGCGAGAGTTCGACGGTCCCACCCGCCGGCGTGTACTTGATCGCGTTCGTGACGAGATTCAGGAACAGCTGGCGCAGCCGCGCCGCGTCGCCGAGGACGGTGGCGGCGTCGCAGGTCGGGAGCGAGATCGAGAGGGTGGCCGCTTCGCCGAGGATGACGGCGGTCTCGAAGATGTCGTGCACGAGCGGCGCGAGCTCGATCGGCTCGCGGTGCAGATCGAACCGTCCCTCGTCGAAGCGAGCGAGGGTCAGGAGGCTGTCGACGAGATTCGCCATGCGCGCGTTCTCCTGGAGCGCCTCCTCGAGCGCGACGAGCTGTTCCTGACTCCCTGGCGGGGCCGACATCGCGCGCTCGACGTTCGCGCGGAGCACGGTGAGCGGCGTCTTCAGCTCGTGGCTCGCGTCGGCCGTGAAGCGGCGCAGTGCGCCGAACGACGTCTGCAGGCGCTCGATCATCTCGTTCAGGGTGAGTACCAGGCGCGCCATCTCGTCGCCGGTCAGGTCGTCGGCCTGCAGTCGGCGGTGCAGGCTGCGGCCGTCGGTGATCGCCTCCAACTCGGTGCGGACGGTGGCGAGGGGGCGAAGCGTCGCGCCCGCCATGTAGTAGGCGACGGCGACCGAGGCGAGGAGGAGGAGCGGCGCGAACCCGAGCATCGTGTCGAGCAGCTCGCGCTGCGCCGCCGCCACCGGCGCGCGGGAGAGGCCGGCGACGATGTAGCGCACCGGGGCGAGCGACGAGTCGACCATCGTGCCGACGACGAGGATGTCCTCGCGCTGCGGCAGGCCGCGCGCCCGCCACGCCGCCGCCCGCGTGCGGTCGGCGGTGTCGCGCACCGCGGCGAACGTCGCGGCGCGCGACCGGCCAGCACGGATGGCGTTCTGCACGATCGCAGCCGCCCCCCCGGCTTCGAGGAGTCGTGTCTCGAGCGACCCGTAGAGCACGAACCCGGTGCTGTCGGCGAGGACGACGAAGCCGGGAACCGCATCGAGCACGGCATACAGCTCGCGAACGACCTGCGGCCCGAGGTTGGAGTCGCGGACTTCCACGATCGGCTGCGGTCGCGCGACGCTCTCACGCACGCGGATGAACTCCGCGAGGAGCCGCGCCGACTCGACGCGCGCCCGCGCCTCCTGGGCGAGGTCGGCCTGCGTCGACGTTCCGCGACGGAACCAGAGCGTCGCGCCGAACACGACGATCGTCGTGACGAGCGCCGCCGCGTAGGTCGCGGTGAGCCGAGCGCGGATCGAGGCCATGGCGCGCCGCGCGTCTCGTCAGGCCTTCACCACGTACCCGACGCCGCGAACCGTGTGGATCAATCGCTGTACGTGGCCGGCGTCGATCTTCTTCCGCAGATGATTGATCACCACGTCCACGATGTTCGTGCCCGGGTCGAAGTGGTATCCCCACGCGTACTCGGTGATCAGCGTGCGACTCATGACTCGCCCCGCGTGGCGCATGAGATACTCGAGCACCGCGTACTCCTTCGGCGTCAGCTCGATCCGCTGATCACCGCGCCGCACCTCCCGCGTGTTCTGCTCGAGCTCCAGGTCGGCGACGTGCAGCTTCGGCGAGACGAGCGCGCGCGGGCGGCGCGCGAGCGCCTCGACGCGCGCGAGCAGCTCCTCGAACGCGAACGGCTTCGTGACGTAATCGTCGGCCCCCGCGCGCAGCGTCGCGACCTTCGCATCGACCGCGTCCTGCGCCGTGAGCACGAGCACGGGACGCTCGAAGTCGCGCGCCCGCAGGCTGTGCAGGACGTCGATGCCGTTCTTGCCCGGCAGGCGCATGTCGAGGATCACGACGTCGTACTCGCCGGTCGCCGCGGCGCGCTCGCCCGTCTCGCCGTCGGCGACGAGATCGACGACCCACCGCTGCTCCTCGAGGCCACGCTTCACGAACTGGCCGACCGTCGGATCGTCTTCGATGACGAGAATCTTCACGGGGAGTCCGGAGAGGTCAGATCGCGTCGAGCAGCAGGTCGGCCGGGTGGATGAGGCCGTGCCTCGCCCGCGAGACAGCGCCGTCGATCACAAGCCGCAACTCGGTCACGTTGCCCGGCCAGCGGTGCGCGCGCAACCGATCCAGCGCCGCCGTGCTCAACACCGTCGCAGGTACGCCACTCGCGCGACGCGCGAAGACATGGGCCAGCAGCGCGATGTCCCCGCCGCGATCGCGGAGCGGTGGCACCTCGAGCTGTACGTCGGCGAGGGCGCGGCGCAGGACCGGGGTCAGGTCGAGTCGATCGAGCGCGTACGCCGTCGTCACGACGAGCCCCGTCTCCGCGCGTCGGTCGTCCGCGAGCAGTCGCTGCATGTCCGCGTGCAGCAGCTCGATGCGCCGCACGTGCAACGTCCCGCCGCGCGCCGCGGCGCAGGCGCGCGCGAGCGAGGTGGGGTCGACTCGCGCGCCGTCGAGCGTGACGAACGGCGCCGGAGCCCCGCGCGCGCGGTGCACGCGCCGCGCGAGCGCCGATCGTCCCGTTCCCGGCTCGCCGATCACGAGCGCGGCGCCGATCGGCGCGGCGTCGACACGCGCGAGCAGCGCGAGGAGCGGCGGGTATTCGGTGAGCCACTCGTCTGCTGCCGCGGCCGCATCCCACGCCGCCACGCGGCGCTCGAGCGCATGACGCTCGGACGCGCGGTTCACGAGCAGGTCGACCTCGGCCATCCGGTACGGCTTCGCGACGTAGTCGTACGCGCCGAACTGCAGCGCCGCGAGCGCGGTGTCCACCGTTCCGTTGCCGGTCATGACGACGACCTGGGGCGGCAGGGGCCACCCGCGCACCTCGCGCAGGACGGCGAGGCCGTCCGCTCCGGGCATCTGCACGTCGAGCAACGCGACGTCGAAGGCGTCGGTCGCGAGCGCATCGAGCGCCGCACGGCCGTCGTCCACGAGCGTCACGGCGTGCCCGCGGCCGATCAGGAACTGCTGCAGCAGCAGCCCGAGGTGCGCCTCGTCCTCCGCGATGAGCACGCGGATGGGCACGCTCACCGCGGCGCCGCCGGAAGCTCGACGCGGAACGTCGTTCCTTCGTGCGCGGCGCTGTCGACGACGATCCGTCCGCCGTGGTCGCGCACGATGCCATAGCAGATCGAGAGGCCGAGGCCCGTGCCCGCGCCGGGTTCTTTCGTCGTGTAGAATGGCTCGAAGATCTTCGTGAGCTCGTCGCGTGGGATCCCAGTTCCCTCGTCGATCACGGCGGCGCTCGCGGTGTCCGCGTCCGCCAGCGTCCGCACCGTGATCGCGTGCGACGCGCCGTCGCGCGCTTCGCGCTCGGCCACCGCGTCGGCGGCGTTCAGCAGGAGCGCCATCATGACCTGCGTGAGCTGGTCGGGATCGGCGACCACGTGCGTGACGCCTGCCGGCGCGAGCTCCAGGTGCACCACGGCGCGCTTGAATCGCTTGTGGTGTTTCAGCAGGAACAGCGTCTGTTCGACCACGACGTTCAGCTCGACGGGCACGCGGCGCACCGGCTTCGCACGGCTGAAGTTCAGCAGGCCGTCGATGATGCCACGGCAGCGATGCACTTCGTGGTCGACGATCCGGAGATACTCGCTGAATCCCTGCGGTGCCGGCTTCGCCGGCGGCAGTTCGGCGATCGCGAGCGCCATCGTCTCGGCGCACGCGGCGATCGTCGCGAGCGGGTTGTTGATCTCGTGCATCACGCCGGCCGCGAGCTGCCCGATCGCCGCCAGCTTCTCCGCCTGTGCCGTTCGCTCGAGCGCCGCCCGCCACTCCGTCACGTCTTCACCGAGCGTGAGCACGTGCGTCACCAGCTCATCGCCCGAACGCATCGGCACCTTCGTCAGTCGATACGTCCGCGCCTCGCCCGTGGAGCGCGACTCGATCTGGTAGTGCTGCGCCTCGCCGCTCGCGAACGCCTGGTCGAACTCCGCGCGCAGCACCTCCGCGTTCTGCCGAGGCAACACGTCGAAGATCGGCCTGCCCAGCGCCTCGTCGCGCGAGACGCCGGTCGTATCCGTCTCGCGCTTGTGGTTCCACAGCTGCACGCGGTACTCGCGGTCGATGACGTACAGCCCGACCGGCAACGCGTCGACCACGCGCTCGACCAACTCCCGGTGCGCGGCAGCGTCCACCGTGCGCCGCTCGACCTCGCGGTCGATCACGGCGGTCAGCGCCGACAGCGCGTTCCCCGTCGCCGAGTCGCTGTCCGGAGATGCGACGAGTCGTGCGACGACGTCGGCGATCTCGGCGAGCGCGCGGTCGGGCAGTCGGTCGGCCACGTCGGTCGCGCTCAGCTCAACTTCGCGATCTCGGCGAGGATCTCGGCGTTCTCGCGGCGCTTGCCGGCATTCTCCTCGACGTGCGCCCAGCGCACGATGCCCTCGCGGTCGATGAGGAAATATGCGCGGTTCGCGAAGAAGAAGTCCTCGAGCAGCACGCCGTACGCGCGCGATGCGGTCCGCCTGAAGTCGCTCAGCATCTCGGTGCGCAGACCATACTTCGCGCGGAATTCCTTGAGCGTCGCATCCGAGTCGACGCTGACGGGCAGCACGGTCACCCCACACTCCGCGAACACGTCGTAGTCGTCGTTGAACGCGCAGACTTCCGCGGTACACGTGCTGGTGAACGCGAGCGGGAAGAACGCGACGAGCACGTTCTGCCCGCGGAGCGAGGAGAGCGACACGTCCTCGCGCGCCGTGTTGCGGAGCGTGAAGTCGGGGGCGAGCGAGCCGACGAGCGGGACGGCCGATGGCGTGGTCGGAGTGGTCATGCTCCAGGTGCGGAAGACGGGCGTGAGTGCGCCACACAGCGACGCGCGGGACTCGTGGCGGAGCCCCGCGCGTCGGCACGGCATTCTCTGTTGGCGGACGTGCGAGATGGAGCGTATCGGGCTCGAACCGATGACCCCCTGCTTGCAAAGCAGGTGCTCTCCCAACTGAGCTAACGCCCCGCGTACTTTACACGCCGAAAGTTATCACGTCCGACCTGCGAGAGGGAGCACCGATGTCTGTGACCGAGGACGCACGACTCACCGTGCGCTGCGCGTTCTGCGAGACATGGAACCGCGTCGCCGCCGCGCGCGCCGCCGACCGGCCGAAGTGCGGCAAGTGCGCGCGACCGATCCTGCTGGATCGCCCGCTGCCGCTCGACGACGAGACGTTCGCGCGAACGGTTGAGGGGAGCGACGTGCCGGTGCTGGTCGACTTCTACGCGGACTGGTGCGGGCCGTGCAAGATGATGGCACCGGTCGTCGACGAGCTGGCGACACGCGTCCAGGGACGCGCGCTGATCGCGAAGCTGAATACCGACCGCGCGCCGTCCACATCGCAGCAGTACGGCATTCGTAGCATCCCGACCGTCATCGTGTTTCACGGCGGGCGCCCCGTGACGCAGCAGTCGGGTGCGGTCCGGATGCCGGAGCTCGAGTCGCTGCTCGCGAAGGCCGGAGTCCAGACAGCACCGCGCCCGGCCTGACGAGGCACGGTGAAATGCACGTGGGGCCGAGCCACGATGGCCCGGCCCCACGAGACGACCGCTCGGCCGCCCTGCCCGACGGCTACTCGTGCGCCGGCAGCGGCTCCATCGTCTTCGGATCGACGGGCACCTGTACTTCGTCGCGATACGGCGACGTCATCATGAAGATGCGCATCTTCGGGAAGGCGTCCATCCACGTCGTGTAGGACAGCCCCCAGAGCCCCAGCATCCCGACGCTGACGCCGATCTCCATGAGACCGACGGGCATCGCCGTCACCCCTTCCTGGATGCCGCCGTAGATCGACGGGTAGATCTCGAGGTAGCGGTGCAACCAGATGCCGAGCGTGCTCGACCCGGCGACGAAGAGCATCCACGGCGAGTACAGCTTCGGATACTTGCCGAGGAGCCCGAAGAACGGCACGACGAACACCATTAACGCGATGGACGTCGTGAGCCCGGTCCATGGCTGCATCAGGCGCAGGCGGAAGAAGTGCGTCTCTTCCGGCAAGTTGCCGTACCAGATGACGAGGTACTGACTGAACGTCAGGTAGCCCCAGAATGCCGTGAACGCGAAGCACAGCTTCCCGACGTCGTGAAAGTGCGTGTCGGTGATGACGTCGGGCACGTTCAGGTGGTTGCGCCACGCGCGGAGCAGCATGGCCATCGTCATGAGCATGACGAGCCACCCGCCCATGAACACCTGCCAGCCGTACATCGTGCTCTGGAAGTGCAGCGACATGGTCATCGAATAGTCCCAGATCAGCACGGTCCACCCGTAACCGAACAGCAGACAGACGACGACGGCGAGCTTGCCCAACAGCGAGTGCGTGTCGTGCAGCTCGCGGCGCTCATCCCGGAATCCGCGGCGCATCCCGTCGCGGAGCCCTTTCGCCCACCCGGCGGCGCTCGGATCCTCCGGGGTCACCGCGACATCGAGGCGGATCGAGCGGAGCACGAACCAGAGCGAGAACGCGGTCATCAGCCCGAAGATCACGACGCCGCGCAGCCGGAAGAACGTCGGATCGAGATACTGCGCCTTCTGGTGGACGTGGATCGCTTCGCGCGACCACTGATACAGGTGTGGCGCGCCGACGAACAGCATCAGGAGCAGGAGGACGAACGCGACCGGAAGGAACGCGACGTACCCTTCGGCGAACCGAACGATCGGGCGCGACCAGCGTGCCGTCGTCAGCCGTTGCACGGCCGCGAAGGCGACTCCGGCGCTCGAGACGATCGTGAAGAACGTCCAGTTGAACTGGAGCGCCTGCCACGCGCGGTCCTGCCCGGTGGCGGCGCCGTAGATGAAGACGAGCGCGCCGAGTATGGCGAGCACCGCGGAGGCGAGCTTGATCGAGCGCGGGATCGGCTTGTTCTGCGTCGCGCGAACGAGCTCGTCGCGCGTGGGAACGTGAGCAGCGTGGAGACTCACGGTGTCCTCCCGGCAGTGCTATCGACCGCGGATGTCGTGGTCGGGGCCGTCGTCCCCGGCACCGTCGTCGCACCGGCACGGTACATCGGGGCCGGCCGCGTCGGCGCGCTCTGGGTGTAGCCGGGGACCGTCGCCCCGTTCTGACCGGGATATCCGTACGGCGCCGTGCCGCCGGTCGTGTTCGGCACCCGTCCCTGGAGCGCACGAACGTAGTTCACGACGTCCCAGCGATCCATTTCCTCGATGCGGTTGTATGTCGGCATCAGTCCGCGGCCGTTGCGGATGATGCCGTAGATGTAGCCGTCGGGACGGCCGCGAGTGAGATCGGTGTTCAGGTTGATCGACGGAACGCCGTACTTGGTCGTCGGTCCGTCACCGTTCCCGCCGAGGCCATGGCAGACGGCGCAGTTCGTCGTGAAGTACTTGCGACCGTTCTCGAGCGACGCCGGCGAGACCGCGGTCGGGTTCGCGATCGCGCCGAGCGAGTCGAGCGTCGCTGGCATCTGCATGTAGCTGATCTGGTACGACGGCGCCGCTCCGCCGGTCACGGGGACGGCGAAGCTCGGATTGCCGCGCGGCGCGTGCAGCGTGTCGTTGTCCATCTGCGACAGCGGCTCCCACGGCTCGACACGCGGTTGCGCCTTGAAGTCGGTGAACCAGTCGCAGGCGCCGAGCGCGAGCGTCAACGGCAGTGCGAGCAGCGCTCGACGGCACGACGGATTAGCGCTCACCGCGCACCTCCACCGCTCCGTTCCGGCGAAGCGTCTCTTCGGCAGCCTGCAACTTGTCGGGCGGGCACTCGACCCAGACGCCGAAGTCGCCGTGGCTGAAGCGCGGATCGTAACCGACCGTCATGGTCAGGCGAGGGATACGAGAGACGTAGAACATGCCGAACACCGTCGACAGCGCGCCGACGAGCACCATGACCTCGAAGCCGATGATCGTGTAGGGGATCCACGACCCGATCGCCTTGCCGCCGGTGACCAGGGGCCAGTACTCCGACGTCCAGATCGCGATCCAATAGCCGAACGTGACGCCGAGCAGCCCGCCGATCAGCGTGAAGCGGCGAACGGGGCTCGGGGGCGAGCCCAACGCCTCTTCGAGCTCGTGGCGCGGCGTCGGCGTGTACACCGTCAGATCGCCGACGCGCGCCTTGCGCAGCTCTTCGACGGCGTGCACCGCGGCGTCCAGCTCGCGGAATGCTCCGATGACTCCTTGCATCAGGCGAACTCCCCCGGCGTATCCGGCTCGAAGGGCTGGTGACGACCGGCCGTGTCGACGTGCGAGTCGTGCGCGCCGTGCGCGTGAGCCCCACCGTGGCCGCCGCGCATCTTCGGCGGGATGATCTCCTTGATCTCGGCGAGGGCGAACACGGGGAGCTGCTTCGTGAACAGCAGGAACCACATGAAGAACCAGCCGAACGAGCCGACGAGGAAGGCCATGTCGACCCAGCTCGGAACGTAGGTGCTCCACTGCCACGGCTCGAACTCGTGCGTCAGCGACGGGACGACGATGACGAACCGCTCGTACCACATGCCGAGATTGATGAACAGACTCAGGATGAACAGCCACGTCGTGTTGCGCCGGAGCTTCTGCGACCAGAGCGACATCGGCATGATCATGTTGCAGCAGAGCAGGATCCACGCGCTCCACCACCACTGCCCGAACACGCGGTTGTAGAAGTACTCCTGCTCGTAGCGGTTGCCGCTATACCAGGCGATGAAGAACTCGGTCAGGTACGCGAGCCCCACGACCATCGACACGAACAGCACGACCTTCGCCGTCGCATCGAGCTGGTTGAGCGTGACGTAGTGCTTGAGGTTGAAGAACCGCCGGATCGGGATGACGATCGTCCACACCATCGCGAAGCCGGAGAAGATGGCGCCGGCGACGAAGTAGGGGGGGAAGATCGTGGCGTGCCACCCGGGCGTCAGCGCCATCGCGAAGTCGAACGACACGACGGAGTGCACCGAGAGCACGAGCGGCGTACTGAACGCGGCGAGGAAGAGATACGCACGCGCGAAGTGCCGCCATTCCCGATCCGAGTTCCGCCAGCCGAGCGAGAGGATCGAGAAGATCCGCTTTCGCACCGGGTTGGTCTCGCGATCGCGCAGCACCGCGATGTCGGGGATGAGGCCGACGTAGAGGAACGTCGTCGAGATCGTCAGATACGTCGAGATGGCGAAGACGTCCCAGACGAGCGGCGACTTGAAATTCGGCCAGATGAGCCGCCAGTTCGGGTACGGAATCAGCCAGTAGAACTTCCACGGGCGCCCGATGTGAATGATCGGGAAGAGTCCGGCGGTCATGACGGCGAACACCGTCATCGCTTCCGAGACGCGGTAGATCGTCGTGCGGAAGCCGGCGCGGAACAGGTAGAGAATGGCCGAGATCAGCGTCCCGGCGTGCCCGATGCCGACCCAGAAGACGAACGTGATGATGTAGACGCCCCACATGTTCGGCGGCTCGTACCCCGCCTGCCCGAGTCCCCAGTAGATCTGGTAGACCCAGGCCGAGGCGCCGATGAGCATGCAGAGAATCGCGGCGCCGAGCGCGGCGAACCATCCGCCGGTCGGCGACATCGTCGCGGTGATCTCGTTGTCGACCTGTTCGTAGTCGCGAACGGCCGGCAGCTGAACGTCGGCCGACGCGATGTTGGGCAGATCGCGGTCGTCGCGAGCACCGACGGGGCGTGCGAGGGTCGCCATGTTACTCGCCCTCCGCCATCGGCATCCCCGTCGCGCCGGGCGCCGGGTGAGAGACCTTCTTCAAGTAGACCACCGCGGTGTAGGTGTTCAGCTCCTCGAACACATGGTACGCGCGGCGGTCGTTGGCGAGCTGCGCGACCGTCCATTTCGGGTCCGCCGCGTCGCCGAACGTGATCGCGCGCGACGGGCACGCCTGCGCGCACGCCGTCGTGAACTCGTCGCCGTTCAGCTCGCGGTTCTCCAGTCGCGCGCGGTTCTCCCCCTCACGGATCCGCTGCACGCAGAAGGTGCACTTCTCCATGACGCCCTTGCCGCGGACGGTGACGTCCGGATTGAGCTGCCAGTGCATCGGCTCGGGCCACGCATACTGCCGGCGGTCGGGCTCGCCGTAGCCGAACCAGTTGAAGTAGCGAACCTTGTACGGGCAGTTGTTCGAGCAGTAGCGCGTGCCGACGCAGCGATTGTAGACCTGGACGTTGAGCCCGTCTGGCGAGTGGTACGTGGCGTAGACGGGGCACACCGGCTCGCAGGGCGCGTTGCCGCAGTGCTGACACATCATCGGCACGAACCGCGTGTCGAAGTCCGGCTGGAACTCGTTCTCCGCGTTCCACGCGCCCTCGTAGTAGCGCTCGAGGCGGATCCACGTCATCTCGCGCCCCTTCACGATGTTCGCGCCCGGGCGCTCGTCCCACACGCCCGGCGCGAGCGCGCGGCCCTGCCAGGGCGCGCCGACGGTGGGAAGATTGTTCTCCGCGTAGCATGCCGTCACGCACGCCGAGCACCCCGTGCAGCGGGCGAGGTCGATCGTCATCGCCCAGCGGCGTGCCGCCATCTTCGACGTATGCCCCGGGTCGTACATCCCGAGATCCTTCGACGTCGAGTCGATGTAGTCGCCCTGCGCATCGGCGGCGACGGGCGACTTGAGCCCCGGCAGAAAGGTCGGCTCGACCTCGCCGGGAATGACGCCGTGCTCCTCCTCGTGCGGCTCCGCGTTCAGCTCCGACGCGAGCATGGCCTGCCCGATGCCGCGGCCGTGCTGCCGGGCCGAGCCTTCGGTCGTGACCAGCGCACTGTGGTCGCCGCTCTTCGTGATGCGCGCCCTGGTCGCCGTCAGCACCAACCCGCCCGCCGCGTCCTCGCCGACCGGCACGACGTCGAGCGCATTGACGCCGATGCCCTTCGCGTAGCGCCCGTACGACGTGTGGCCGAGCCCCAAGGGCATCGCGATCGTGTCGGGGCGAACGCCGAGGTAGATGTAGGCCGGCGCCGTGACCGAGCCGGCCGCCGTCGTGACGGTCAGGTGATCGCCGTTCTCGACACCCAGCCGCTTCGCCGTCATCGGGTGAATCTCGACCCAGCTCTGCCACGACAGCTTCGTGACGGGATCGGAGAGCTCCTGGAGCCACGGCTTGTTCGCCCCGGCGCCCATGCCCAACAGTGGCGACGGATAGATCACGAGATCCATGTCGCCCTGCGTCGCGGCCATGTCCGCCGCAGCTCGGAGCTGCATCGGGGCGCGCGCCGAGCCCGTCGCGGCGAGCACGGAGCCCGGGGCGATGCCGCGCGGCGCTGCGGCCGTCCACGCGGCCATGCCGCCGGGAAAGCGGCTCATGAGCCACTCGCGATACGACTTCTGAGGATAGCGCCCCGCCTGCGCGGCGTCGGCGCGGGCGATCGAGATCAACGCGTCGGCCGTCTGCCGCGTGTCGAACACCGGCTCCATCGTCGGCTGCTGCAGCGCGATGGTGCCCGGCGCCGCCTCGGCGTCACCCCACGCTTCGAGCGGGTGATGATCGGGGAGGATCAGATCGCACAGCTCGCTCGTCTCGTCAGGATAGCTCGAGAAGCTGACCTTGAACGTGTTCCTGGCGTTCCGAAGCGCGGTCGCGAAGCCTAACGATTTCGGCGTCGAATAGGCGGGGTTCGCGCCGCGCACGAAGAACACGGACACCCCGCCCGCCGCGAGCCGCTCGGCCACGCCGCGGATGTCGGCGAACGTCGCGAGGCGCGCCGAGCTGGCGACACCCTGCTCCGCCCGCACGGCGCGTCCGACTGCGCCGGCGCTCTGGTTGATCGCGTTGGCGGCCGCGGCGAGGTCGCCACCGTTCGCCGTCGTCGCGCCGGCCAGCGCGAGCACGCCGCTCCCGGTGCCGTACTCCGCGAGCAACATCGTCAGCGACTGCTCGGACACTCCGGTCTGCTGAGCGACCTGCGCCGGCGTGCCCTGCCCGCGCAGCATGTTCGCGACGGCGAGCTCGGTGCCGGCCTTCGCCGGAATCCACTCGTCGGCGTTCAGCCCGGTCAGTGACCGGCGCGGCCCGACGTAGACCATGCGCGGCGCTTCGGCCAGCTTCGCGCGCGCGTCGGCCCAGTCGAGCTGGTGCGCCGTCGAGTCGCCCCATCCGTCGAGGAAGTCGGCGGAGAAGCTGACCACGAGGCGCACGGCGGAGAAGTCGAGCTTCGGCCATGCCGCGCCGCCATAGGCCGTGCGGTTGGCCGCCATCACCGAGACGGGGGCCTCCGCGTCGTAGCTCAGGTGCGCCGGCATCCCGTACCCGGCGAGCCACTGGTCGAGAAACGCGGGAAAGCTGCCGAGCTCGTGGTGGTTGATGAACACCGCGTTGCCGGCCGTGCCCGCGCCGCGCACCTGCCCGAGCCGCGAGGCGAGAATGCCTAACGCATCGGCCCACGTCGTCGCGACGAACGTGCCGCCCGCGTCCCGCTTGAGCGGCGCGCGGTAGCGATCCGGGTTGTAGAGGCCCTGCACCGCCGACTGACACCTCGCGCTCAGCGCACCGCGGTTGCCGGGGTGATTCGGATTCCCCTCGAGCTTGATGACGCGACCGTCGCGCACCTCGGCGAGCACGCCGCACGGGCCGCCGCATTCGCGGCACACGGTCGCGTAATAGTTGGAGACGCCGGGAACGGTCTGGTCGGGGCTCACGACGTACGGAATGAGCTTCCCGACCTGCTCGGTCGTGCACCCGACGACGGCCGTCGCAGCGCCACCGGCGCCGACGAGCTTCAGGAAGTCGCGGCGCTTGACGCCGGCGGACCCCGTCTCAGTGCTCATGAATGGTCAGATAAGAGGAGCGCGATCCGATCAGTCATCAGTAGTGGCAGACGGCGCAGTCGTAGCGCGCCTTGCGCACCGGCATCGCCGCGGCGGCCTTCACGACCGAGTCGGGCGCGCCAGCGAGCCTGGCGCCTTCGGCCGGGTTGTAGCCCTGCACGTGGCAGTTGATGCACCAGCCCATGTTCAGCGACGCATACTGATACGGCGTCGACTTCATGTTCTGGATCTCGCCGTGACAGCTCTGACAGGTGACGCCGGCGTTCACGTGCCGCATGTGCGGGAACTGCACGTAATCCGGCACCTTGTGCACGCGCACCCACGGAATCGGCCGCGCCTTCGCCCCGAGCGGGGCGCCGAGCCCCTTGATGTCGGCGTACTGCCAGAGCTTCTGCAGCTCCTCGCTCTTCCGCTTCGGGCCGAGGTCCGACGCGGGGCGGTCGGGGCCGACGATCGAGTGGCAGCCGACGCACGTGCTCACCGCCGGCAGCCCAGGGTCGGGCGACTTGTTCGCCGAGAAGTGACAGTAGACGCAGTTCATGCCCAGCGACTTCACGTGCGTCTGGTGCGGGAACGCGATCGGCTGGTCGGGCTGTCGCCCGCGTGAGCTCGATGCACCACTGTAAGCCGACAGCACGGTGGCGGCGGCCGCCAGGGCGAGGAACCCCGGAATCGCCGTCCACTTGCGTCTCTTCGTCATCAATGCGCCCTGATCAGAGGGGAATATCCGAACGGATCGCTCTCCTTTGTGAATGCTTTCACAAAGTCGGCAAAGTGCGGCGTAACATGACCGGGGCTCACAGGCGAAGCAACCCCCGCGTGTACACCTGCGCCGTTAGTCACCGGTGCGATTTTCCGGGGGACCCGAGCGCGGCCGCGCGAACGCGGCAGCGTCGGTGATCGCCGCTGCACGCAGGTCGTCCGGCAGCAAGTCGAGGCTCGATCTCGGCGCCTGCGTGAGACGGAGCGGCCACCCGGTGCCGTACACGAAACGCGCCGGGCCGAGGGTGCGGAACATCGCGGAGAGGTGGTCCTCCGGCGGCCCCCACACGCAACAGAAGTCGAACCACAACCGTGCCCGCTCTCGCTCGGTGAGCGACCAGAAGATCTCCTCGATCAGGTCGCGGCCGGCGTGAGTCAGCACCGTCGGTGGCGCGTTCTCCGCGCGGATGAACGCCCGCACGTGCGCGGCGGTGAGGTCCGACGAGACGTCGAGCGGGTGACGCTGCCGGACGTCCTCGAACCGCACCGTGAACACGACGACGAGTCCGGCCTCGGCGCACGCGGCGCCGAGTCGCCCCAGCGAGCCGTCGCCGGGCGCCAGCCCCCACTGCATCGGATAGACCCGCACGGCCGGCGCGCCCGCCGCGACCGCGGCCGCGACCTGACGCTCGACGCCGGGCCAGTCCGGGCGGATGCACGGTGCAGGATGGAGCGTCGGATACGGAGCGAGCGCGGCGTAGAGCTCGGTGTTCCCGGGCGACGGATCGCGCCAGAAGGCCGACGGCAGGTGACCGACCCACGCACCGCTCAACCCTTCGCGCGCGACGACTCGCGCCAGCACCGCAGGCTCCGGGTGTGGCACGTGGCGGTACGGAAAGCCGCCGATCCAGGCGTTGACGTCGATCACGGCGAGGGCCGCGGCGGGGAGGGCGGCGGCGACGCCCGGGAGAAGGACGCCGGTGGGAAGATCGACGCCGCGGTGCCCCACCGGATCGCCGAGAGGTCGTCGGCGCCGAGCCCGACGTGGTCGAGCGCACGAAGCTTCGCGAGGCCCGTCTCGATCGTCACGTCGCATGCCCAGAGGAGCCGGCGCGGGCCGACGGCGGAGAGCGCGCCGTCGAGCATACCCCGATCGACGCCCGAGCCGGACAGGTCGAGGTAGACGTTCGGCAGCTCCACGACGGCGTGATACGTGTGCATGTAATCCCCCCCGCCGCCGACGTGCGCGAGGATGAACCGCGTGTTCGGATGGCGCGCCGCGAGACGCCCCAGCTCCTCGCCGTCGGACGCCTCCTGCATCGGCCAGTCGCGACGGCGCCACTGCCAGACGTGGTGCAGGATCGGGACGCCGCGTGCGCCCGCGAGCGACGCGACGTCGTCGAGCAGTGCGTCGTCGGCGCGGCGGCTCGCCGCGAGTTTGACGCCGATCGCCCCGCGCGCGACGCACCGCTCGATCTCGCCGAGCGCGTGTGCCGGAAAGTTCGGGTTCACGGCCGCGTACGCGCGAACGCGATCCGGGAGCGCATCGGCGACCGCGAGCATGACGTCGTTGCCGAACGTGACGTCGTCCGGCGACGGGAAGTACGTCGGCGAGGTGTGCCCCCAACTGCCCAACACGGACGCGACGTGCCAGCCGATGCCGATCCGCTCGCCGGACCGCATGCGTGCGAGATTCACCGCCGCCCAGTCGCCGCGCGGCGTACGCTGGTGGAAGAAGTGCGCGTGTACGTCGATCAGCGGCTGCGCGCCGGCGAGCGGCGTCCGCACCGGAGGAAGCGCCGCGTAGTCGGTCGCGAGTGTGCGCGCGGCGAGCGCCGCGTCGTCGAGCGTGGACGCGGTCACTGGCGCGACGAATCGAGCGCGCGTACGGCGTCGAACCCGGCCGCGGCGGCCGCGGCGATGCACTCGATCGCGCCGGGGTCGTGCGCGAGTGACGCGTAGTTGTACGCGCCGCGCTTGAGCAGGACGCCGGCGTCGCGCGCGGCCGCGAGGAAGCGCGTCTCCCGCGCCGGATCGTCCCAGCGGAGCAACCACATCGCGTCGAGACCGTCGATCGTGACGCCGGACGTGCGAGACGTCGCGAGCGCCTGCGCTGACCGCGCCACGCATCCGACGACCGGCCGCGGCCAGCGCGGCGCACACGTCTTCGCCCGCATGACGATCGAGCACGGCATCCGCGGCGCCGAACGCGACCGCGTCGCTCGCGAGCGTGCTCGAGATCCAGGTGTCGTGCACCGCGTCCATCACGTCGCGTCGGCCGACGGCGGCGGCGAGCGGGAACCCGTTCGCGAGCGCCTTGCCGAATGTCGCGAGGTCGGGCACCACCGCGCCGAGTGCCTGGTAGCCGCCTGCGTGGAGGCGGAACCCGGTCTTGATCTCGTCGAAGATCAGCACGGCATGAGCGGTATCGGCGAGGCGCCGCGCGCCCGTGAGGTAGCCGTCCGGCGGAACGCGCTCGACGACCGGCTCGACGACGATCGCCGCGAGATCGTTCCCGGCTGCCGCTGCGGCGGCGGTCAGCGCGTTCGTGTCGCCCCACGGTACGGCGGCGAAGTCGCGCCGAACGCCGTCCGGCACGCCTGCCGCGCTGCTGCACCAGTCCATCCATCCGAAGTACCCGGCGCCGATCACGTGCGATCGGCCGGTGTACGTCCGCGCGAGCCGCACCGCCGCCGCGACCGATTCGGCGCCGCTCTTGAAGAACAGCGCGCGCTCCGCGCAGGGGATCGTCGCGCACAGCCGCTCCGCGACCTGCACCTCGAGCGTGTGCGTCAATCCCGTGACCCCGCGTCCGATCTGCCTCGCCGCCCGCGCCGACACCGCCGGGTCGGCGTAGCCGAGTGCGACGGCGCCCAACGCCATCGTGCAATCGACGAACGTGCGGCCGCCAGGGGTCGTCACGCGGCACCCCGCCGCGTCGACATAGTGCGACGGCGCATCTTCGTGTGCGGCGCCGAACATCGTCGGCGGGCGCTTGCTCCCCGTCGACGTCACGCCCGCGACCGACGACCCCGCACGCCGCCGCCACTCGGCGTCGATCAGCGACGGGTCGACGGCGACGCTCGCGCGGATCACGTCGACGGCTCCCCGGCGTTGTGCGCCGCCGCGCCGGCGCGTGCCTCCGCGAGGGTGCGGGCGCGCGTGAGACGCTCCACGCGTTCGACCGTTCGCAGAATCTCGATGAACACCGCGCGGAGGAGCGTCAGCTCGCGTGAGTTCGGGTCCGCACGGAAGAGCATCGACCGGATGCCGCGCATGACGTGCTCGGGGTTGCGCGACTTGAAGAAGTCGAGCGCCGCGAGGCCGCGGTGCGCGTCGGTGAAGAACAGCTCCCACTCCGCCCCCCGCGGCGGCGGGGCGTCCTTTCGCGGACGACCGTGACCGGCGCGGGTCGCGTCGCCCGCCGCGAGATGTAGCTCGTAGAGCGCGACGAGCACCGCCTGCGCCAGGTTGAGCGACGCATGCTCCGTCGTGGGGATCGTGACGACGGTGTGCGTGCGGTCGAGCGCGTCGCCGGGCAGCCCGTCGTCCTCGCGGCCGAAGAGCAGGGCGACCCGTCCGTCGGCAGCGCGATCCAGCGCCACCGGCGCGAACTCGCGCGGTGTCGTGCGGGGCCACTTCGCGGCACGCCGTCGCCCGGAGAAGCCGGCGACGTAGACGCAGTCGGCGAGGGCCGCGTCGAGCGCGTCGAAGTGTCGGATCCGGGCGACGATGTCGCGCGTGTTGTGGGCGACCTGCTCGATGCGGTTCGGCTCGTAGTACACGGGATTCACGAGCCGCAGGTCGCGCAGCCCCATGTTCTTCATCACGCGAACGACGGCGCCGATGTTGATCGGGTCCTGGGGCTCGAACAGCACGACACACGCGGCGTCGAGAATCGTGGAGCGGTCGGTCATCTAGGAGAACGCAGGCGTGTCGATGAGATCGACGGCGACGAGGCGCGCAGCGTCGTGCCGATCGCCCTGAAGATAGGCGAACTCGCCGCGGGCGCCGGAGAGTACGAGCTGGCCGCGGCGACGCTCGCGGAGCGGCGTCGTCTCGTTCACGACGACGTCGAAGGCGAACGACGACGCGCGGCGTCCGCCGATGGCGTCGAGCGGGATCGTCGCGACGATCGCGTAGCCGAGTGGCTCGCGGCGCCACGTCGCGCGCACTCGAACGCTCGACGCGCGCGGTGAGAGCGCGATCGCGCGAACCGCGTCGCCTTCCGCCACCGGCATCAACAGCCAGCCGAGCATCGCGTCGCCGTGAGGCTCGCCCTGCTCGCCGGCCTGCAGATAGAGCTGCACGCCGTCAGCATTGACCTCGGCGCGCTCGGTGTCGAGGGGGTTCTCGGTGTGCTGCGGAACGAAGGTCGGGCACCGGTGCCGCACCTGCGTCTCGACGATGATCGCGGCGTCGGTACGACTGACGATCACGCGCGCGCTCGGGCGCTCCGCGTCGTGCCAGGTCTGTTCGGTGCGTCGGTAGTTGATCTCTCCGAGCGCGAACTCGAGTGGGCCGGAACGATCGGTGAGCGCGTAGCGCGGGCTCGACTGGCGTCCGGCCCCCGACGCGGTGTGGGCGGGCGGCGCACCGGGCGCCGAACGCGGGCTCCGCGCACCGCCCAGGACGTGCTGAGAATGCAGACCGCCACGACGGGTCGCGACGTGCCAGCGCCGTTCGGTCAGCGAGTGCGTGTCGGCCGTGCGACCGTCCGCGTGTCGCACGACGATCTCCTCGGGCCGCGCGTCGTCGCCCGAGACGACGACGTCCTCCACACGCGCGCTCGTGTCCCACACGCTCGTGATCACGCCGCGGCTCGCGTGCATCCGCACGATCTGAAACTCGCGCGTCCCCATCCCCGGCGCGCCGGGCGCGGCGGCGCGGATCAGCGTCGCCTCGAGGGAGGGGGTGATCCACGCACGGCACTCGTGATCGCCGCTCGTCGCGAGCCGCGCGGAATGCGGCGCGATCACGGCGCGTGCGGCCGGTGCCCGCAGCCGCACCGCCGTGTGCGCGTCGACCGGCGCCACGCGCGCCGCGGTCACCCCGTCGAACCCGTCCTCCAGCCGCCCGGCGCCGACGAGCGACACCTCGGTCCACGACCGTGCGTCGTCGGCGATCGCGTCCATGTGGAGCGGCAG
Source organism: uncultured Gemmatimonadaceae bacterium (assembly GCA_963843845.1). GTDB lineage: Bacteria > Gemmatimonadota > Gemmatimonadetes > Gemmatimonadales > Gemmatimonadaceae > Gemmatirosa. Next base: position 2,391,418 of record CAWJMB010000002.1, read on the forward strand.
GTCGAAGGTGACGACCCGATCGGCGCTCCACTCGATGCGGTCGACGACGTACGACGGGCCGACGACGACCGCACGACGCACGACGACCCCCGGCGCGATGGTCGCCGTCGCGTGCGCCCACCCCCACCTGCCGTCGTCATCGTACGCGTCGAGGACGCCGTCGACGCGATGCTGCGAGCGTCCGTCGACGAGCGGCGCGTTGTGCGCCAGCGTGCTGCGGTACCAGTGCAACGAGCGGTCGACGTACGACCCGGTGCCCATGTCGTCGAGCCAGCGTCGGGGACCGTCGACGAGGAGCAGGTTCAGTCGGTCGGGGTGACCGTGCCCGCCGCCGGACGCACCGTAGTCGAGCCCGACCCACCGGCGCCCGCCGTCGCGGCGGAACACGGCCAGCCCCTGCGCGTCGAGGAGCACCGACGGCGGCGTCCACGTGGCCGAGGGCACGTCGGCGCGCGCGAAGAGCAGCGACTTCCACCCGAGGTCGGCGCGCGTCAGGCGCGTCGGCGGCTCGTTGCGCTCGCTCTCGGCGGCGGTGCGCCAGCGGCCGGTGTCGCTTCGCGCGATACCGTCGTCGCCGTAGAGGGTCGTGAGGGTCGCGGCGAGTCGCTCGTCGTCCGTCCGCGCGAAGCCGAGCTCGCACCACTCGGCCCAGCGCCACTGACGAAGCGACGTGGCCCACTGCGAATCGCGTCGCGCAGGGAGCGTGAGATCGGGATACGCCGTGAGGAGCGGCGCGACGAAACCGTCGTCGAATCGCGCCAGCAATCGCGGCGGGAGCGCGATGCCGGCGCGCTCGGCGATCACGACGCCGTACCACAGCCCGCGGTGTGCGAACTGGTGATAGTTCTCCCCTTCGTACCACGTCCCGTCGGCGAGCAGCCCGTCGCCGAGGTGCGCCGCGACGCCCGACGGGCCGAGGAGCGCACGCTCGACACCGCCGGGCTCCCCCAACGCGTACGATGCGGCTGCGATCGCGGCAGCGTTCCAGACCTGACGGTTCGACCGGCCCTCGTCGTACTCGGCGACGAGCGCGCGACTGGGCTCGACGATGCGCTCCCGCACGCGTCCGCCTAACGTCCGGATCGCGTCCCGGTCGTCGAGCTCGAGCAGGTCCAGCGCGACGCAGACCTGCAGCAGCCAGATCGACTCGAGGTAGGTCGAGAAGAACGGACGCGTCGGCCCGAGGACGTTGTCCTGGTTGGGATAGGAGAGATAGCGGTCCGCGAGCTCGGCGAGCACTTGCGTCGCGAACGTGCGAGCGACGACGTCGTCGCGCAGCAGCGCGAGTGTCGCGCCGTGTACGGCACGCTCGGCGAGCCAGAGCTGGTACCACATGATCCACCAGCGATAGTGCGCGTCGTCGTCGTACGCGCGACGGCAGGCAGGACACACGTGGTGACGCGGCGCGAACGGATCGAACCCGAGCGGCGCGCCGTCGACCGGACACCGCCCGCCGACGCGCGTGAGGCGGGCCTTCTCGGCCGGGACGAAGAGCGGTCGAGCCGCCGCGGCGTGCAGGTCGGCGGCGAGCGACGCGGCGAGCGGGTCGAGCGCCCCGCGCGCGATCGTCCGGCGCGCGCCTAACGACCGGGTGTCGACGAGCAACCCTCGACCACTCATCGTTCGGCGAGCGACCAGGTAGCGAGCGTGACGAGCTCTCCGCGGAGATCCATCGTGACGCCGCGGAGACGTGCGCTCAGCCCCTGCAAGCCGCGCGCATGGTAGATCCACGCCACCGGGACGTCGGCAGCGAGCGCTCGCTGCACGTCGCTCCACGCCGCACGACGAGCGGAGTCGGTCGAGGCGCCGGTGGCGCGAGCGAACGCGGCGTCGAGCCCCGGCGTGTGGAACGCCGCGTAGTCGAGCGCACCGCCACTCTGCGCCGACGCGAACATCCCCGAGAGGTGTGCGAGCGACAGATCGCCCGGAATGCCGGTGACGAGCAGGTCGAACGTCTTCTCCTTCCCGCGCGCCGCCGAGAGGAACGCTCCGAGCTCCATCTGGCGGATGTCGACGCGAATGCCGCGCGCCGCGAGGTCGGCCTGCACCAGCTGCTCGACCGGGTTGTCGCCGCTCGCCACCGTGTACAGCGTCGCGACGAGCGGCGTGGCACCGCGGCGACGCATCCGGTCGGTGCCGCGCGGCCAGCCGGCGGCGCTCAGCAGCGAGTCGGCGCGGACGGTGTCGAGCGGATCGCGGCCGGCGAGGGCGAGCGGGTTGTCCGGCGACACCGCGCCGGCGGCGGGCGTGCCGTACCCGGCGACGGCCGCCGCGACGATGCGACTTCGGTCGAGCGATGCGTCCACGGCGCGACGAAGGCGAACGTCGTCGAACGGCGGGCGGTGCGTGTTGAAGATGAGCGCGTACGATTGCAGCGTCGGGTACGAGCGCACGCGCACCGTCGAGTCGCGAGACGCGAGCGACGCCATCGTGGGGGCGATCCCCGCGGCATCGAGCTCGCCACTCACGAGCCCCGCGTACTTCGTCGTCGCCTCGTCGACCACCGCGACGACGACGCGCTCGATCGTCGGCGGGCCGCCCAACGCGGCCGGGAACGCGTCGTTGCGCGCGAACACCCACCGCGCGCCGGCATCGCGCGACACGAAGCGAAAGGGGCCGTTGCCCGTAGGACTGGTGGCGAACCCGGTGCGGCGCATGTCCGCGCGCGGCACGGTCGCCAGCAGGTGCGCCGGGACGATCGGGAGCTCGCAGAGGATCGACGGGAGGTCGGGCTGCGGCGCGCGAAAGCGGACGACGAGCGTGGTGTCGTCGACGACGTCGGCCGCTGCGATCGCCGCGACGTCGCTCGCACGCGGGTAGCCGACCGCGGGGTCACGCGCCAGCGCGAGCGTGAACGCGACGTCCCGCGCCGTGGTCGGCGTGCCGTCGTGCCAGCGCAGCGTCGGCTCGAGGTGGAAGGTCAGCTCGGTCCGATCGCCCGACCAGCTCCACCGGCGCGCGTAGTACGGCGCGGGGCGTAGCAGCGAGTCGTACCGGGCGAGCGTGACGAACAGTGCGTACCGCTGGATCTGCCGCGACATCGGGTGCACGGTGACCAGCGGGTTCGCTGACTCGAGGTCCGCGCCCGACGCGAGCACGACCGTGTTCGCCGCGCGCGGCGTGGCCGAGCACGCCACCGCGCCTAACGCGGCGGCGAGGAAGGCGCACACCATCCGCGCGCTGCGTCCGACGCGTGTGCCGGCGCTTGCGCTGCCGCGACGAAGTGTCATCATCGGTCGATGCTCGCTCTCGTTCGCAAAGCTGCGACCAGCGTCGCGCTGCTCTGGCTCGTCGTGTCGCTCACCTTCGTGCTGGTGCACCTCGCGCCGGGCGATCCGGCGACGTTGCTGCTTCCGCCCGAGGCGAGCGCGTCGGACGCTGCACTGCTCCGCGCCCGCCTCGGCCTCGACGCGATCGCTCGCCGAGCAATATGCACGGTGGCTCGGGCGCGCGGCTGCGCGGCGACCTCGGCGTGAGCGTGGCGCTCGGGCGGCCGGTGTCGCGCGTGCTCGCCGACGCGCTGCCCGTCTCGCTCGCGCTCGGCGCGACGTCGCTGGCGCTGACGTTCGTCGTCGGCGCGGCAGTCGGCACGTGGCAGGCGGCACGCCGCGGGCGCCGCGACGACATGGCGCTCACGATCGCGACGACCGCCGTGTACGCGGCGCCGAGCTACTGGCTGAGCCTCGCGGCGGTGGCGGTGTTCACCTACGGCGCGTCGCGCTGGAACTTCCCGCTCTGGCTCCGGCTTCCCGCCTTCGGCGTGCGCGACCCGGGCGGTCAGCTCACCGGGTTCGCCTCCGTCGTCGACGTCGCGCGCCACGCCGTGCTTCCGGTGCTCGTCCTGAGCGCGGTCGGCGCGGCCGGGATCGCGCGGTACGCGCGCGCCTCGATGCTCGACGTGTTGAGTAGCGACTACGTGCGCACGGCGCGGGCGAAGGGACACGGATGGCGTGGTGTCTACGCGCGGCACGCACTCGCGAACGCGCTCCCGCCGCTCGTCGTGCTCCTCGCGCTCGCGTTCCCGGGGGTGGTCGCGGGGTCGGTGTTCGTCGAGTCGGTGTTCGCGTGGCCGGGGATGGGCCGTGCGACCGTGCAGGCGATCGGATCGCGCGACTACCCGGTCGTACTCGGCGCGACCGTGCTCTACGCGTCGCTCGTCATCGGCGCGAACCTGGCGGCGGACCTGCTGCTGCCGGCGCTCGACCCCCGGCGCCGATGACCCCGCGGCGCACGACATGGCCCCTCGCGACGTTGGGCGCGGTCGCCGCCCTCGCGTTCGTCGGACCACTGCTCTTCCGCGGCGATCCGCTCGGCATCACGAACGTGCTCGCGACACGCCTCGTCGCCCCCGGCGCGACCGACGCGCTCGGCCACTTTCACCTGCTCGGCACCGATCGCTTCGGGCGCGACGTTCTCCAGCGGGCGCTCGTGGCGGGCCGCCTGTCCCTCCTCGTCGGCGTGCTCGGCTCGGTGCTCGCGGGCGCCGTCGGCGTGCTGGCGGGCGCGATTGCCGGGTGGCGCGGCGGGCTGACCGACGTCGTCGTGACCGCGGCAGCCGACACGATGCTCGCGGTGCCGCGGCTCGTGCTGCTGCTCGTCATCGCGGCGCTCTGGGGGCCGGGGACGACGACGACGATCGCCGTGCTCGTCGCGACCGGATGGATGGGCGTCGCCCGACTCGTGCGCGCGGAGGTGTTCGGCGCGCGGCGGCGCGACTGGGTGGACGCCGCGCGGGCGGCAGGGGCGTCACCGCGGCGCATTCTGTGGCGGCACGTGCTGCCCAACGCGCTCGGCCCGGCGATCGTGGCGACCACGCTGGGCGTCGGAAACGCCATCCTGCTCGAGAGCGGGCTCTCGTTCCTCGGCCTCGGCATCCAACCCCCGGCACCGAGCTGGGGGAACATGATCGCCGGCGGGCGCGACCTGATCGTGACGGCGCCGTGGATCGCGATCGCCCCTGGAATCGCGCTGCTCGTCACGGTCCTCGCATGCACCCTGCTCGGCGACGCGCTCCGCGACGAGCTGGCGGGCGAGGGCGAGGGATCGCGTTAGGCGGTTGCGCCTCCGTCGAGCGCCCGCGCGTCAGGCAGGGCGACGGTGCGACGTCGCGGTCGGCACGACGACGATGGTCGTGACGGCGTGGGGCGCCACGCGGATCCGGATACGCGACGAACCCTCCGATCCGGGCTCGGCCGGCGCGACGTGTTCCACAGGTAGCGTCGCGCCCCACCGTTCGTCGAGGTGCGACGACCAGGCGTCGACGTACGCCGGGACGGTCCACGCGCCGTCGACCGGCTGCGCGCCGACATTGCGGCACCGAAGCACGACGCCCGCGGCGTCCTCGCTCGGCTTGATGGCGCTCACGACGAGGTCGTCTCCGTGGAGCGCGATCCCGCGCGTGGATGCCGGAGGGTCCATGGCGGACCGCAGCGTCGTACCGGTCAGCGGCAGCAGCACGTCGTCGGCCATCCGCTCGATCGCGGCGACGTTCACCGGGTCGTCGCGGATCGTGAAGCCGAACGTCGCCTCGAACGGACCGAGCTGCTGTGCTTCGGGGGTCGCGACTGGCCAGCCTGCGTGACCGGGGCGCTCCGGCAGGTCGGGGCGCGACAGCTCGCCGACCGCGCGAACCAGCGTGACGGCGACGTCGCCGTTCGGCAGCGCCTCGTATTCACCGAGCCCGTCGGAGACCAGCACGCACGAGCGTCCGGCGGCGATCAGCGCGACCCAGCGGTGCAGCGGTGCGCTGTTCGGCGGCCGCTCGACCGCGGCCTCCTCGCGCGACACGGTGAGCGGGAGACGGTCCACCGCACCGAACGCCGCGTCGGCGAGCACGCGCGCCGCCATGACGCCCGTCCGGAAGACGATCCGGAGTCGATGATCGCGCGCGGCGTTCGCGCCGCGCACCCGGATCCTCACGAACGCTGCGTCTGCGTCGAGCGAGACGCGCACCGAGATCGGGAGATCGACGGAACGCGACGCGCGCTGCGACGGCCGGCTGAACCCGTCGCGTGCGGCACGCAGCGCGGCCGGCACGCGCAGCCGATGACCGATCTCGACCTCGCCTCGCACCGGTCCGCGGTGTAGGACACGCGCGCCGCTCCGACGGACCGCGCGAATCGGTGTGCCGACCGGGGAGTGTGTGTAGAGGTCCCCCGCGTCGCCGACGTCATCGAAGGCGATGAGGTCGTCGATCGACATTCCGCACGCTCGGACAGCCACCGCGCCATCCGCGCCGACGTCGACGCGCATCGCGCCGTTGTCCAGCGACGTGCCGTCGACGACGACCGGTGCGTCGGGGGTGCTCGGGGCGACGTCGGGTCGTGACGTTGCGGTTGCCGACGCCGCGTCGGTCGTGCCGCCGACCGCGAAGGCACGCAGCCCGAGCCCCTCCACGGGGGGGAGCCAGACGAGCGCGCGGGCGACCTCGACCAGATCGTCGTCGGGGTAGTGGCGCGGCGCCTCGATGCGCTCGTGCCGCACCGACCGGTCGAGAATCTGCACGGCGAGCGCGCTGCGCCCGTCGTGCACGACGGGCGTCGCGCCGGGGGGCGCGACCGGCTCCCACCGGCCCGCGGAACCGGGTCCGACCGCGACGTCGCGCACGAACGTCGTCAACTCGACCTCGGCGGCGCCGCCACGCGCGTACGGCGCACGGTTGCGCACGACGAGCGACGGCTGCCACGCGTCGCGCCGAGTGCGCGCGTGGTCCGCGTCGTGCCCGAGCAGGGTGGCGAGCGCGTCGTCCCGCAGCCCGCACCCCTGCGCGACTGCGCTATCCCACCGGGCATCGGCGGCGCGCGCGACCTCGTCGGTCGAACACCCGCACAACGTGTCGTGCGGGTGACAGCGCAGCAGCGTCCGCCACGCGGCGCCCGACAGCGCGACCGAGCGTGCGGACATCGTGCGCGCGTCCTCCCGATCCCGCAGGGCGAGCAGCGCGAGCCATGGCTCGACGTCGCGCTCCAGCAGCCGTTGCACGCCGGCGTTGCGGCGCTTCTGCGAGGTTCGCGTCGCGAACGTGCCCTGCAGCGCCCACGCGTATCCGTACGAGTCGCGGAGCTCGCCGTGCACGACCGGGAGCGTCGCGGCGTCGGCTCGCCGCCGTGCCTCGAACGCGAACTCGGCGAGCGAGGTCTGCAGCACCCGGTCGGGAGACGCCGCGCGCCGAAGGGCGTCGAGCGCGATCGGCCAGTCGTTCTGCGGGGCGTGGTGATCGGCGCCGTTCGGCACGAGCGCGAGCGCGAGGTGCGCACGCGGCGCGAGCTGCGCGCGGATCTGCGCCCACCGCTCGCGCGCCGCCTCGTCGCTCGTCGGGAGCGACGAGCCGAGCTCGTAGCCGTCCGGCGCGAGGTGCCAGAGCAGCGTCCGCGCGCCCGACGACGACTGCCACCACGCCGCGGCACCCTGCGGCCACCGCGCCCCGCCGTAGCCGCGCCAGACTATCGTCATCCCGCAGCCGAAGCCCTCCGCGAGCAGGGGGAGCGCGGCGGCGTGACCGAATGCATCAGGCGCGTAGAGCACCGGCGGCGCCGCGGCATCGAATGCGGCGAGCGCGCGACGACCGGCGAGCAGGTTCCGAACGAGCGCCTCGCCCGATGGAATCAGCTCGTCGGCGAGGACGTACCACGGTCCCGCTTCCAGCGCCCCGTTCTGCAGCGCGGCCGCGAGCACGTCTCGGCGCTCGGGACGGACGGCCAGGTAGTCGTCGAGGACGATCGTCTGCCCGTCGAGCAGGAACGGCGAGCCGGGGCCCGCCTGCTCGGGCTGCCCCGCCCGGTCGAGCAACTCATCGACCAGGGCGACGAGGCGTTGCCGGAAACGCGACGCGGGGTGATACCACTCGCGATCCCAGTGCGTGTGTCGAACGACGTAGACGGCGAGCGGTGCGGTCACGCGCGCAAGCTACGGTGCCGGCTGGATGCGAGACGAGGGGAGCGGCGCACCTCGCGCCCCTCCCCTCGCTCACCTGCTTCGTCTGGCTACGCGATCGGACGGCGACCCGTGATCAGGCGATACAGGACCACGATGACCGCGAGCACGAGCAGCAGATGGATCAACCCGCCGGCGACGTGGAACACGCCGAAGCCGAGGATCCACAGCACGAAGAGTACGACGGCCAATGTCCAGATCATGGGAAACCTCGTGGTGACGGTGAGGGTGCGGCGATGGTTGCGTCATCTTCTAGAGCAACCCTCGTACCGCGATCGCTCATGTGCGCTGTCTGGCGACCGAGCAGGATGCGCGCGGCGCGCACGTCGTGACCGACGTCGATGAGCAGATTCGCCAGGTCGCCCGCCCCCCAGAGGAGTCCGGCGAGCACGATGAGGCGGCTCACTTCGCTCAGGAGCGTGGGCAGCGCCGACGTTCCCTGCGTGTACAGACCGGTGCTCACCTCGAGCACGAGGAGGAGGAGGAGAAAGACCGCGATCAGCCGGAACAGCTTCGACAGATAGCCAAGCCCGGTATAGGGCTCGAGATCGGCGGCGCGCACGTTCATCAGGGGATCGGTACCGGCGCGTCGCCCCGCGTCGGTCGTCTGTGGGTCGGTCATCGTGCCTCTCGGGTGAGCTACTTTTCGCGTTCGGCCCTCAATCCACGCTTCATGCCATCGTTCGGCGAACTGCTCGATCGTCTCCGCGATCTCCCCGCGCTCGTACAGTGGGCGGGGTACGTGGGGATGTTCGCGATCATCTACATCGAGACCGGCCTGTTCTTCGGCTTCTTCCTTCCGGGCGATTCGCTGCTCGTGACCGCCGGCCTGCTGGCGTCGCAGGGCCTGCCGCTCGACATCGCCACACTCGGCGTCCTGCTCTCGGCGGCCGCGATCCTCGGCGACAACACGAACTACTGGGTCGGGCGGTTGTCGGGTCAGCGTATCTTCACACGGGACGCGTCGTTCCTGTTCAAGCCGAAGCACCTCCGGCGCGCTGCCGACTTCTACGCCACGCACGGAGCCAAAACCGTGGTGCTTGCGCGATTCATGCCGATCGTCCGCACCTTCGCGCCGCTCGTCGCCGGTGCGGCGCGGATGCCGTACCGCACGTTCCTGACGTTCAGCGTCCTCGGCGGGCTGGCGTGGATCTGGAGCATGCTGCTCATCGGCTACTATCTCGGCCGCACCTTTCCGGGGGTGAGCAGGTACCTGGAGCTCATGATCATCGCCATCGTCCTGCTCTCGGTCTCACCGGCGATCGTGAGCTGGCTCAGAGCGCGGCGCTCGGCGCAGACCGCCACCGGCACGGTGAAGTAACGACGCAGTACGCGCAGCCGACGGACGTTCGGCGCGACGACCGACCTCATCCAACGGAGAGATCCCATGCCCCATTCGCTCCCCCCGCTGCCGTATGCGAACGACGCGCTCGAGCCGCACATCGACGCGCAGACGATGACGATTCACCACGACAAGCATCATCAGGCGTACGTCACGAACCTGAACGCGGCGCTGGAGAAGGCTCCGGCGATGGCGGACACGCCGGTCGAGCAGCTGATCGCCGACCTCGATGCCGTGCCGGAAGCGATCCGCACCGCGGTCCGCAACAACGGCGGCGGGCACTGGAACCACACGAAGTTCTGGAGCTGGATGGCTCCGAACGCGGGCGGCGAGCCCGGCGATGCGCTCGGTGAGGCGATCCGTACGTCGTTCGGCGACTTCGGAACGTTCCGCGACCAGTTCAAGGCGGCGGCCGTGGGCCGCTTCGGCTCGGGGTGGGCGTGGCTGGTCCGGAAGGACGGCAAGCTCACGATCACGAGCTCGCCGAATCAGGACAATCCGCTCATGGACGGCACGCCGGCGAGCGACATCCTGCTCGGGCTCGACGTGTGGGAGCACGCGTACTACCTGAAGTATCAGAACCGCCGGGCCGACTACATCGACGCGTGGTGGAACGTCGTGAACTGGGGAGCAGTCGAGAAGACCGCCGGGTGACGAACGGCCGGGACGACCGGGACTCGGGTCAGTCGGGACTCAGCACGAGGCCGACGTCCGGGTCCCGCGCCGGCGCGGTCCCGGCGCTCACGCGCTCCGCAGCGCGCCGATCACCGCGCCTACCGTCCCGACGACGAACACGAGTCCGGCCGCGGTCCACGCCCACCCCTTCGGCATCCGGCCGACGACGATGAGGCCGATCGCGATGAGCGCGGTCGCCCAGAGCGTGAACACGTCGAGGCGGCCGATGACGGCGAGCAGCACGGGGTGCATCGCGCCGTCCAGGAAGCGCGCCGGGCTGAAGCTCATGCTGAGCTGCGTCGTCAGCTGCGACGTGTCGACGACGAAGAGGAGCACGAGGTTGATGATCGCCGCCAGCAGGCGCGGTACGAACGCGTAGGTCGTGATCATCACCGCCTGTGCGTAGCCGGCCGTGCTGCCGAACAGCGCACCGCTCCCCCAGACGAGCAGCGCGATGCCGAAGATCCACACGGCCTGCCCGACGACCGCGGTGACGGCGCCGAGGGGACCGCTCGTGAAGCGCTCCTGCATCGACGACATCTGCTGCGCCTGCTCGTCGGTCATCTGCGGGTTCTGCTCGCGCGCCTTCGCCATTCCCTGCGCCTGCATGTGATCGAACATCGGCTGCATCATGGGCCGCGACGCGACGAAGAGCGCGCTCGTGAGCACGACGTAGATCAGCAGCGCGAGTCCGAACCGTCCGTCGCGGCGCCGCGCGAACACCGTCGACGGCGCGTAGAAGATGTCGATGAAGTCCTCCCACACCGGGGCAGCATTCGTCGTGGTCTCCACCGCCGCGGTGCTCATCGCGCCGCCTCCCCTTCGAGGTAGGTGTAGCCTTCCAGGCCGGCGACGTAGTCGGCGACGAACGCGTTCGACTCCTGCCGAGTCAGGTTCTTGGCCGCGCCGACCTTCCGGCGCCACGTCGTGAGCAGCGTGGCCGCGTGGAACTGCACGTAGTTCAGCACTTCGGTCACCGTGTCGCCGTGCACCAGGTCGGTGATGTCGTAGCCGCGCTCGCTGAACTTGATGTGCACCGCGTTCGTGTCGCCGAACAGGTTGTGGAGGTCGCCGAGGATCTCCTGGTACGCGCCGGTGAGGAAGATGCCGAGCACGTAGTCGTCGCCGTCGCGGAACTCGTGCAGCTCCAGACTCGGCCGTCCGACCTTGTCGCCGACGAAGCGGTCGATCTTGCCGTCGGAGTCGCACGTCACGTCCTGGAGCGTGCCGCGCCGCGTCGGCTCTTCGTCGAGCCGGTGCACCGGCATGATCGGAAAGAGCTGGTCGATCGCCCAGTTGTCGGGGAGCGACTGGAAGAGCGAGAAGTTGCAGAAGTAGCGGTCGACGAGCGACGCGTCGAGCTCGTTGATGATCTCCTCGAACTCGTCGCGGTCGTCGTTCACGAGGCGCGAGATCATGTTGATGCTCGCGAAGAACAGCTGCTCGGACGTGGCGAGCCCGCGCAGCGTCAGCACGCCGCTGTTGAACAGCTGCCGCGCGCGGTCCTTGTCGAAGGTGGCGTCGTGGTAGACCTCCATCACCTTTCGCGGAGGAGAGCCCGCCCTTGCGCAGGAGCTCGTAGTCCTCGACCATCTCGTGCAGGATGGCGTGGTCGTCGTCGGACACCGTGGGGAGCGGCGGCTCGGCCTGGCTCTCGACGTCGATCACCTTCAGCAGCAGGAGCGCGTGATGCGCCGTGAGCGCGCGGCCGCTCTCGCTGATGAGGTGCGGCATCGGCACCTCGTTCTCGCGGCACGCCTCGGCCATCGTGTACACGATGTCGTTCGCGTACTCCTGCAGCGTGTAGTTCACGCTCGCGTTCGACTGCGACGACCCCGTGCCGTCGTAGTCGACGCCGAGCCCGCCGCCGACGTCGACGTGCGTGACGTCGACGCCGAGCTGGCGCATCTCGACGTAGAAGCGCGCGATCTCCTGGAGCCCGCCCTTGATGAAGCGGATGTCCGGGATCTGGCTGCCGAGGTGGAAGTGCAGCAGCTTGATGATGTCGAGTCGTCCGCTCTCGCGGAGCCGGTCGATGAGCTTCACGAGCTGCACCGAGTTGAGCCCGAACTTCGATTTCTCCCCGGCGCTCTGCGCCCACCGTCCGGCGCTCTCGGTCGCGAGCTTGATGCGGACGCCGCACGTCGGCGTCACCCCGAGCTCGTCGGCGACCTCGAGCAGCACGTCGACCTCGCTGAGCTGCTCGATGACGATGAACACACGGTGGCCGATCTTCTGCCCCATGAGGGCGAGCCGCATGAACTCGTGGTCCTTGTAGCCGTTGCAGACGATGATGTGCTCCGTGCTCTCGGACATCGCGAGCACCGCCTGCAACTCCGGCTTCGAGCCGCACTCCAGACCGACGCCGTACGGCTGGCCGAACTCGACGATCTCCTCGACGACGTGCCGCTGCTGATTGACCTTGATCGGGTAGACGGTCGTGTACCCACCGCTGTACTCGAACTCCTTGATCGCCGCCTCGAAGCGCGTGCTCAGTTGCTCGATGCGGGAGCGGAGGATGTCGGAGAAGCGGAGCAGCACGGGAAGCCCGACTCCCTGCTCTTCCAGGTCGCGCGCGAGGTCCAGGAGGTCGAGCTCGCGCTCGCGGTGCGCGCGATCGGGGCGCACCACGACGCGGCCCGCGTCGTTGATGTCGAAGTACCCGGCGCCCCACCCTTCGATGTTGTAGAGTGCGCGTGCGCGGTCGATCGTCCAGGGCTCGCGCTCGGGTGCGCCCTTCACCTGCGTCTCAGTCGCCATGCGCGGAGAAACTAGACGGTGAGAACACTGTGCGGTATCGAGCGCGCTGGCCGTGCGTGCGTTCGGCTCGACTTCTCGACTGCCACGCTGGCCGCGACGGCGGCCGCGACGCTGGCGTCGTCGGCCTGCGCGCGGCGGGGCGTACCACCGCTGCTCGTCGCCGCGCCGTTCGCCGCGGACAGTGGGACGGTCGGCGCCGTCGCGCCCGGGGTGCTCCAGCGGTCGCTCTACGTCGCACGAGGGCCATGGGCGATCCACCTGCTCGACGTCGACCCGAGCCGCTGCTGGACGCTCGCCGCGAGGAAGGCGTTCGGCGAGGCGATCGGACGCGCCGGGACGTTGGCGCTCGCTCGCGAGCTGAACGCCGGCGGCGCGTACGTCGCCGGCGCCGTCAACGCGGACTTCTTCCTGTTCGTCCCGCCAGGCGTGCCGACCGGGCTGCACGTCGAACACGGCGCGCTGATCACCGGCCCCGTCGCTCGCCCCGCCGTGATCGTCGACTCGGCGGGCGCCATTCATCTGGAGCCCGCGTCGGTGGTCGGGACAATCTCCGTGAACGGCCGCGGCGCGACGCCGCTCGCGGCGTGGAATCGCGGCAGCGCACGCGGCGTTGCGCTCTTCGATCCACGCTACGGTCCGATGACCGACTCCGCCGGCGTGCGACGCTTCGCGCACCTCGCGGCGAACGGCGTCGTGACGCGCATCGACAGCGGCACGCGCGTCGGCATCGAGGGCGACACGCGTGTGCTCACGCTTCCTCGCGACTCGTCGTTCGCCGTACGCGTCGGCGACACGGTGCGCGTCGAGGCGCGCGTGGTGCCGCACGGGCCGCGCGACGCCGTGTCCGGGCGGCCCATGCTCGTGCGCGACAGCGCCGTCGCGAGCGAGGTGGACACGACCGGCGACGCCGGGTTCCGCGGCCGGAATCCGCGCACCGCGGTCGGGATCCGCGGCGACGGCCGGTTGCTGCTCGTCGTCGTCGACGGGCGGCAGCCCGGCTACAGCGAGGGGATGTCGCTTCGCGAGCTCGCCGACTTCTTCCTCGCCGCCGGGGCGACGCAGGCGCTCAACCTCGACGGCGGCGGCTCGTCGACGCTCGTCGCGCGGACCGCGACGACCGCCTCCGGAAGCTTCGCCATCGTGAATCGCCCGAGCGACGCCGTCGGCGAACGGCCGGTCGCCAACGCCCTCGCGGTCGTGCGTGGCTGCGGCGCAAGCCGGCCGAGCGCCGCGGCGCGCTGACTCATGGCCGACCAGCCGCACACGCCCTGGCTGGCGTCGCTGCTGCGCGCCGCCGCGTCGGTCGAGGGGGGCGTGGACGCCCTTCGCTATGGGCTGCGCGGCCGACTCGGCGGCGAGCGCACGCCGCGCATCGCAGCGTACCGCACGTACGGCACCGTCGACCGCCTTCACGTCATCGGCCGCGTGCTGCGCGACGCGCCGCTCCCCCCGGCGAGTGCGGACGCGAGCGCGTGGCGCAACATGGTCGACACGTACCGCCGATTCGAGACCGACGAAGTGCCGGGCGCTCGCGTGCGTATGGCCGCGCACGGCGTGGTCGCGCAGACGAGCGCGAACGGCGAGGGGTACTTCGAGGACACGCTCGCGCTGGCAGCGCCGACGACGCCCGGCGTGCACGACGTGCGCCTCACGCTGCTGGCCCCCGCCGCCGAGCCGCCGGCGAGCGCGGTCGCGCACGTGCACGTGCCCGCCGCGACCGCGCGCTTCGGCATCGTGAGCGACATCGACGACACCGTGATCCGGACGGACGTGGTCGACCTGGTTCGACTCGCCCGGTCCGTGCTGATGGGCAACGCGCGCACCCGGCTCCCCTTCCCCGGCGTCGCCGACCTGTACCAGGCGCTCCGCGCTGGTCCGGGGGGCGCGTGCGACAATCCGCTCTTCTACGTGTCGAGCAGTCCGTGGAATCTCTACGAGCTGCTCGAAGAGGTGTTCGCGCTCCACTCGATTCCCGCCGGCCCGCTGCTCCTGCGCGACTGGGGACTCGACGGCGGCGCGCTCCCGACGCGGCACGCGTCGCACAAGCGCGCCGCGATCGGGCGCATCTTCGAGACGTACCCCGCGCTCCCGTTCATCTTCGTCGGCGACAGCGGGCAGGAAGATCCCGAGATCTACGCCGCGCTCATGCGCGAGCATCCGGGGCGGGTGCTCGCGGCGTACATCCGCGACGTGAACCCGGCGGAATCGCGGCGCGGCGCGATCGCGAAGCTCGCCGCCGAGCTGGCCGCGGAGGGGGCGACGCTCGTACTGGCGCCCGATACCGCGGCCGCGGCGCGACACGCCAGGGAGCGGGGCTGGACGGACTGAGCGTGGGCGGACGGCGGGACCGAGCGAGCCCCGCCGTCGCTCGATCGGCGCTCACCCCAGTTGCTCGATCTCGCGTTGCGCCCGCTCGAGCACGTCGCGCACTTTCTGCGCGACGTCACGATCGCCACGCGACCGGTTCATCGTCCCGAACGCCGCGCGCCCCAGCGAGCCGAACGCACCGGCGAGCTCGGCGACCGCTTCGACACCCGCGCCGGCCGTGCGGCCGATTCGCTCGAACACGTCGTCGGCGGTCGACCGATGCTGCGCGAGATAGGCGCGTCCTGCGTCGGTGATCTCGAAGATCTTGCGGCCGTTGCCTTCGTCGACGGCCCGCGCGTGGCCGATCTCCTCGAGCAGCGTCAGCGTCGGATAGACCGCGCCTGGGCTCGGCGAGTACGTGCCGTTCGACCGCTCCTCGAGCGCCTTGATGATCTCGTAGCCGTGGCGCGGCTTCTCGTCGAGGAGGTGCAACACGACGAGCCTGAGATCGCCCTGGTCGAACATGCGGCCGGCGCGCCGACCGCGGCCCCACGGCCCGCCGCGCCGCCCGGCGCCGAAGAAGCCCAGGAAGTCGCCGAGATCGCGATCGCCAGGCGCGCTGCACCACGCCCAACCGTCTGCCGTCCGTCCGAATCCTACGAACATGGTCGCCTCCCGAAGGTCGTTGCGATCGCGCACCCCCCGATGCCTCGGAGAGCGGGAGGGGGCGACGCTCGGGTCACCCGTCCCCGTCGAGCAGCCCTCCGATCGCGCCGAGTACGCTCCCCTCCTGGCGGCGCGATCCGCCGGCGCGCGGCGAGGCGGCGATGATCCGGTCGGCGAAGCGGGAGAACGGCATGGTCTGCAGGACCACGCGCCCCGGTCCGGTCAGACTCACGAAGAACAGTCCCTCGCCGCCGAACAGCGCCGTCTTGATCCCCGGCACGGTCCGGATGTCGTACTGCACGCTCGGCTGCATCGCGACGAGGCAGCCGGTGTCGACACGCAGCTCCTCACCCGGATTGAGATCGATCGACACGAGCGTTCCCGACGCGTGGACGAACGCGAGCCCGTCCCCCTCGATCTTCTGCAGGATGAAGCCTTCGCCGCCGAAGAAGCCCGCCCCGATCTTCCGCGTGAACGCGACGGTGACGTTGACGCCGCGCGCCGCGCACAGGAACGAGTCCTTCTGGCAGATGATCGTCCCTCCCCACTCGCGAAGGTTCACGGGGAGCACCTTGCCCGGCGTCGGCGACGCGAACGCGACGTCGCTGCGCCGGGCGCCGCCGTTCGCGAACACGGTGACGAAGAACGAGTCGCCCGACAGCAGTCGCTTCCCCCCCGTGAGGATCTTCGCGAACAGTCCGCCGCCCTGCGCGTTGGGGTCGAGCGTCGTCGCCATCTGGATCCCTTCGCGCATGAAGAGCATCGCGCCCGCCTCGGCGACGACGGCCTCGCCGGGGTCGAGCGTCACGACGACCGCCTGCAGGTCGTCGCCGAGGATCGTGTAGTCGATTTCGTCAGCCATGTCAGCGCGGATCCTGTGTCTCGGGTACGGACGACGTCTGCGCGGCGTTCGGGGCCGCCGCGCGCGGCGCGAGCTGGTCGCGCCCCTTCTGCAGGAATGGAATCCCCTTGTCCATCCACTCCGGCGCCGGCTCTCCCTTCAGCTTGTTCGCGAAGAACTGGTGCATGCGGCGGTCGACGTCGAGCTGGTTCGCGCGCTTCCGCGGGTTGTGCCCGTCGCCGTTGTAGTTGAGCAGATACACCTCCTTGCCGAGCCGCTTGAGCGCCGTGAACATCTCGATGCCCTGATACCACGGCACCGCCCCGTCGCCGTCGTTCGACATGATGAGCGACGGCGTCGACACCTTGTCGAGGTAGAAGAGCGGCGAGTTGTCGATGTAGCGCATCGTCGACTGCCAGAGCGTTCCGCCGATGCGGCTCTGGCCGCGCTCGTACTGCTGCACGCGCGAGTTGCCGCTCTCCCAGCGGATGCCGCCGTACGCGCTCGTCATGTTCACGACCGGTGCGCCGATGAAGGCCGCCGCGAACACCGGCGTCTGCGTGATGATGTACGCGTTCTGGTACCCGCCCCAGCTCTGTCCCGCGAGCCCGACGGCCTTCGGGTTCACGAAGCCGCGCGCCTCGATCGCCTGCACGCCGGGAACGATCGACTTGACGGCGCTCTGCCCCGGATAGCCGGTCGTGTAGGCGACATCGGGGAAGAAGACGACGTAGCCGTTCGACGCGTAGACCGTCGGGTTCACCGTGTTGCGCCCGAACGGCGCGTGATACTGATGCAGGTTGTCGCTCAGCGACTCGTAGTAGTAGACGACCATCGGGTACTGCTTCGACGCGTCGAAGTTGGCCGGCTTGTACAGCACCCCCTGCAACGGCACGCCGTCGATGTTCGTCCACCCGAACAGCTCGGCCGATCCCCACGCGTACTGCGACTGCTGCGGATTGACGTTCGACACCTTCGTCAGCTTGTCCAGGGAACTGCCGGCCCACAGATCGCCGAACTCGGTGAACGTCTCGCGCGTGACGGCGTAGACCTCGGCGTCGGCCGCTTTCACCGGCGTGCCGAAGCGCGCGTCGGCCATGACGATGCGTTCCGGTGCCCCGTTGCCGTCGATCCGGTCGCGCCAGAAGCCCGACTGCTTCGTCCGCTGGTCGAACGCGCTGAGCAGCAGCGGTTGCGTGGGGTCGAGGACGATCGCGCTCCCGGCGCCCCCGGCGCGTCCGCGCCCGCGCCCTGTGCTCACGATCCGAAGCTGCGTCTGCGCGCGCACGCCCGCGGAATCGGTGACGACGCGCGCCGGCCGCATCCCCGCGGGGTCGAGCTCCCACACGTCGTAGCGCGAGTACACGAGCAGGGAGCGGTCGTTCGGGGTCCACCCCGCCACGCCGTACGGCGACGGCTCGCTCGGCGTGTCCCACGTCTCGTCTTCGAAGTGCACGTTGCCCAACGCCGCGCTGACGTTCGTCGTCTTCCCGGTGCGCGTGTCGTACGCGCTCCAGTGCTTGTCGGCGTACCAGACGACGTAGCGCCCCGCCGGCGACAGCTCGGCCCGGAAGGGGAGCTTGGTCGCGACGGACTTTCGCACGCCGGTCTTCGGGTCGACCAGATAGACGTCGGTGCCGCCTTCACCCCAGAGCGCGGTGAGTGCGTACGGCACGTTCGAGAGCGCGAGCGCCTGCGTGCCATCCTCGCTCAGCGTCACCTGGGGCAGCGAGTCGTTCGAGAGCTGCACCCATCGCCCCGTGGCGACCTGATAGAGCGCCGAGTACGAGCGCCCGCGATCGCGCGAGGCGTCGAGGCGCTGCTGCGGTTGCAGGCGGGTGTCCTTGTAGTGCCAGAGATCGAGAACGGCTTTGTCGGCGAGCGAGTCGGCAGGAATCGAGTCGGTCGGCGCCGGGGCGATGCCGAACGAGATCGCCGAGCCGTCGCGCGTGAAGGCGATGCCACGTTCGCTCAGCATCGTCTCCGCCTTCAGCGCCGCGGGCGCGACGACCGCCCTCGCGGTCGCCGTCGCGCCGAGGCGCGCGTGGTAGAGCGCCATCTGCGGCTTCGCGGCCGCGGAGTCGGCGTGATCCGAGACGAACGCCACCTGTCGTCCGCCCCGGTCGAACGCGAGCCCGCGGTAGCTCCCCTTGCCGCTGAGCAGTGCGACCTCGTCGCCGAGTCCGGCGGTGCCTAACGACCGCGTCCACGCGCCGCTGCGCGCGTCGGTGCGCGACGCGGTCGTGTACGCCAGGAAGCGCCCGCTGTCCGCGAACGCGTATGCCGTCACGTCGTCGATGCGCGTCTCGCGGCCGCTCGCGAGATCGCGCACGACGAGTGTGGAACCGGTCTCCGGACGCCGCCCGCCGCGGCGCGCGGACGTGTCGGTCGCGATCGGGCGGGGCGTGCCGCCGGGCGTCGAGGCCGCGACGCCGGGCGTGCGCGACGAGTCACTCCCGGCGCCGGCGACGCCTGCCTCTGCCGGCTCGAGGAGATACGCGAGCCACCCGCCGCTCTCGCGCGGCATCGCGAACGAGCGCACGCGCGGCACGGTGGTCGTCTGCCCGTCGGCGAGCGACACGATCGCGAGCGACGCGCGCGGCTGCTGGTTCGCCGTCGCCCGTCCGCCGCGCCGCACCCGCTCGAACTCGGCGCGGGTCGCATACGTCTGCACGACGAGCACGCGCCCGTCGTGCGAGAACTGCGGCGCCGGCGCGGTGAACCCCGAGTCGGCGTTCGGCGTGAGCTGGGGGCGGCCGGTGTAGCCGCGCGGCACGCGCCACTCCGTCGCCGCGTTCGTCGCGCGGACGACGAGTTCGCCGTCACCGACCTGCGGCGTGACCGAGTACGCCAGCCACCGGCCGTCGCGGGAGAGCGTCGTGCCGTTGATCGAGCGCCAGATGTCGTAGTCGGCCTGCGTGAGCACGCGCCCCTGGGCGAGGAGCGGGCCCGCGGCGACGAGCGTGACCAGCGCGCCGCGGCCGAGCGAGCGGACGAGCGAGAAGTGCGTTCCCATACGAGGAATGAGTCAGGAGGAACGAGGCGACGAACCGCACCAAAGCTACGACACGCTCATAGTTTCCGCGCATGCGCGCCCTCATCGCCTACTTCCTCCGCGGCCTCGTCGTCGTCGCGCCGCTCGCCTTCACCGGCTACGTCTGCTGGCGACTGTTCATCGCGATCGACCAGACACTTCCGTTCGAGATCCCGGGCGTCGGCTTCGTCGTCACGATCCTGTTCTTCGTCGCGGTCGGATTTCTCGCCTCGACGTTCCTCGCGCGCGGGCTGTTCGCGCTCGTCGAGTCGATCCTCACGCGGCTGCCGTTCGTACGACTGCTCTACACGTCGACGAAGGACCTGCTGAACGCCTTCGTCGGCGAGCAGCGGCGCTTCGACAAGCCGGTGCTCGTGACGATCCTCCCGGACGCCGGCGGGCGCGCGATCGGCTTCGTGACCCAGGACTCGCTCGAGCACCTCGGACTCGGCGGACAGGTCGCGGTCTACTTTCCGCTGTCGTACAGCGTCGCCGGCCACATGGTGCTCTTCCCCGCCGAGCGCGTCGAGCCGCTGCGCGCCGACAGCGCGGAGGTCATGGCGTTCATCGTGTCCGGCGGCGTCACGCGCATCTCCGCGCCGTCGGCGCGCGCGTCGCTCGACTGACACGACGCTCCCGGGATCGTTCACTCACATGCCCCTCCGCCCCATGCACCGTTCGCTCGCCACGTTCGCCGCTGCCGCATGCGCCACCGCGTGCGGCATCGCGTGCGTCGCCACGCCGCTCGTCGCGCAGGTCGCCGACACGACGCCGACCGTCGTCCTGCGCCCCGACCGCGTCTACGACGGCACCGATGCCGCGCCGCACGCGGGGTGGATCGTCGTCGTCCGCGGTGACCGGATCGTCGCGGCGGGCGCGCCGAATACGGTGACCGTTCCCGCCGGTGCGCGCACGCTCGACCTCGCGGGCACGACACTCCTTCCCGGCCTCATCGACGCGCACTCGCATGTCCTGCTGCACCCCTACAACGAGACGCCGTGGGACGATCAGGTGCTGCACGAGCACCTCGCGATGCGCGTCGCGCGCGCGACGAACCACCTGCGCGCGACGCTCATGGCCGGCTTCACGACGCTCCGCGACCTCGGCACCGAAGGCGCGGACGACGCCGACGTCGGGCTCAAGCTCGCCGTCGACCGCGGGGTGATTCCCGGGCCGCGCCTCATCGTCTCGAACCGCGCGATCGTCGCGACCGGCAGCTACGCGCCGAAAGGGTTCGACCCGCGGTGGGACGTGCCGCAGGGCGCCCAGGAGGCGGACGGCGTCGACGGCATGGTGCGCGCGGTCCGGCAGCAGATCGAAGCCGGCGCGGAGTGGATCAAGCTGTACGCGGACTATCGCTGGGGGCCGAACGGCGAGACGCGTCCCACCTTCTCGGAGGACGAGATGCGCGCCGCGGTCGAGACCGCGCGGAGCTCGGGACGGGCCGTCGTCGTGCACGCCAGCACGCCGGAAGGAATGCGCCGCGCGGTCGACGCCGGCGTCGAGACGATCGAGCACGGCGATGGGGGGACGCCCGAAGTGTTCCGGCTGATGGCGCAGAAAGGGGTCGCGCTCTGTCCGACGCTCGCCGCCGGCGACGCGATCCAGAGCTACCGCGGATGGCGGCGCGGCGTCGACGCCGACCCGCCATCGATCGCGGCCAAGCGGGCGTCGTTCACGCGCCGCACTCGATGCCGGCGTGACGATCTGCAACGGCAGCGACGTCGGCGTGTTCGCGCACGGCGACAACGCCCGCGAGCTCGAGCTGCTCGTCAGCTACGGCATGACGCCGACGCAGGCGCTGCGTGCCGCGACGTCGGTCGACGCGAAGCTGCTGCACCTCGACGACCGCATCGGACGCGTCGCCACCGGACTGCTGGCGGATCTCATCGCCGTGGGCGGCGATCCGACGCGCGACATCTCCGCGGTGCGCGACGTCCGCTTCGTGATGAAGGGCGGGCGCACGGTTCGCGCGCCCGCCCCTCGCTAGCTCACGAGCGTCTGGCGCGGCCCCTCGGGCCCGCGCCAGGCGCTCGTCACGCGCTCGTCACGCGCTCAGCGCGCGCTCAGCGCGGCTTCGCCGTGTCGGGGTTGATTCCGGGCGTCCGGTGCTTGGGATCGGTCAGCGCCTCGCTCGTCGCGCGGAAGTAGTTCTGCAGGTCGTTCCGCTGCGCGCCCAGCGGCTTGCCGAGCTGGATGACCGACGCCGCGTGCTCGATCTTCGCGCCGCCGGGCGTCGTCCGCATCGCGAACGCGGTCGCGAAGAACGCGGCCTGTGCGGCATCCGTGCGCTTCTTGTCGGTGAGGTCGGGCATCGCGAGCGTGTCCGCCATCGCGCGCACCATCACGATCTGCGCGCCCGCCTGCGGCGCGCGGACCTCCATCGCGCTCGCGACCAGACGGAGCCCCGCCGACGCGTACGACGCCGCATCGGTCGTCGTCGCCGTGTCCACCCACTTCGCGAGCGCCGGCACCGGTGCGAGCGGCGGCGCGACGGCTGGCGTCGCGCCCGACGGCGCTGCGGCGGCCGGAACGACCGCGGTGTCCGCCCCGACCTCCACTGGGGCCGAACGCCCCGGACGAAGGAAGTAGTACGCCACACCGCCCAACACGAGCAGCACGAGCACGACCGCCCACAACGGCGTGCCGCGTCGGGTGAACTCTATCTCAGCCATCTGAAGAAAATCCTCGTTCGGGTCGATCGGGAGCACCGTTGGCGCGCCTCCGCGCAACGGTGAGCGCGCTGGAACTCAACTCGTACCCGGCACCGCCCGCAAGCGGTCGCATCCCCTCACGACCCCGCGCGCAGGCGCTCGACTTCCCGCTCGACGAGCGCCACCAGCTCGCCCATCCCCGCCTCGTCGAAAATCAGCTCCGCCCCGGCCGTCGCGTAGATCTCCGGCAGCGAACGGGTCCCGCCAAGGGCGAGGGCGGCGCGGTATCGGCGCACCGCGTCGGCCTGATCGCTGAGGCTCCGCCGCCACACCTGGAGCGCGCCGAGCTGCGCGATGCCATACTCGATGTAGTAGAACGGGAGCTCGAAGATGTGGAGCTGACGGTACCAGCGCGCCACCCGCTCACGGTCCAGCCCGGACCAGTCCGCGCCGCGGTCGAAGCGAGCCCGAAGCTCGAGCCACGCGGCGTCGCGCGCGTCGGCGTCGCCGCCATCGGGATGGGTGTAGATCCAGTGCTGGAACGCGTCGACACTCGCGATGTGTGCGAGGCTCTCCAGCACGTCGATGAGGTGCTCGATGCGCGCCGCCCGCGCGTCGTCCACGTCGTAGTAGCCGGTCGGGCGCGCGAGATACGGTGCGGCGAGCAGCTCCATCGACATCGACGCCAGCTCGGCGGCTTCATGTCCCGTCGACCGCTGCCACACGAGCGGCAGCCGCGTCATCGAGAAGTCGTGAAAGCAGTGCCCCGCTTCGTGCACGAGTGTGTTCACGTCATCCGGCACGCCGACGGCGTTCATGAAGATGAACGGCCGTTCGCGGACGTGCAGACTGGTGCAGTACCCGCCGGGCGCCTTCCCCGGGCGGCTCTCGAGGTCGAGCAGCTGCTCGTCGGCCAGTATGTCGAACTCGCGGCCCAACGCCGCGTCGACGCCGTGAAAGACGCGGCGTGCGCCGTCCACGAACTGCGCGACCGTGTCGAACGGCTTGAGCGGCGTCGCGCGCTCGAGGTCCACCTGCAGGTCCCACGGCCGCAGCGGCCCGACACCGAGCTTCTCCTCCCGATACGCCGACAGCCGCTCGACGGCCGGCACCACGGTCCGCTCCACCGCCGCGTGGAAGCGCGCGCAGTCTTCCGGCGTGTAATCGAAGCGGTGCTTCGCCGCGAAGCAGTATCGCTCGTAGTCGGCGAATCCGGCATTCGACGCCACGCGCACGCGCAGGGCGTACATGCGATCGAACAGCTCGGCGAGCGCGTCGCGCTGCGCGAGATACGCCTCGGCGCCGGCGCGGAAGGCGCGCTCACGCACACGCCGGTCGGGGTTCTTGAGGTACGGCTGAAGCTGCGGAATCGTCTTCCGCTCGCCGTCCCAGTCGACCGATAACCCGCCCGTGATCTTCTGATACGCCGCCGAGTGCTCCTCGATCTCGGCGAAGAGCGGCACGCTCGCTTCGCGAAAGATCTGAGCGTCTGTTCGGAAGCGCCGGACGGTCGTCGCCAGGTCGTCGCGCTCGTAGCCGAGGTCGAGCAGGCGGCGGGCGAGGCGCACCTGCTGCTCGTCGAGCTGCGGGTAGATCTGCGTCGAGAATCGCAGGTGCGCGGCCTCCTTCGCGGGGTCAGCCGTGTCGCCGGTGTAGGCGATCATCGCCAGCGTCGCCGCTTCGCTCACGACCTCTTCCAACCGCGACCAGCGAGTGAGCCATTCGTCCGCCGTCGACGGATCGAGCGGCTCGGCTGCGAGCGAATCGTAAAAGGGGGCGATGTCGCTCCACGTCGCATCCGCGAACGCAGCAGGAGAATCAGGAAACGTCGTCAACACGCAGTCGCTCCGTCATGATCGTCGAAGTCCGTTCGACCAGCCGACACTACCACTGGTCTCCCAAGATAGTGCGGGTTCCGGGGGCGCCGGCCGGTGTGACGCGTCGCGACGTGGGTCGTCGACCCACGATCAGCCGTGCGCCGACGCGCGCGACCCAGATGGCGCTGCCGCAGTCCTCCCTCTTCCGCCCCATGCGGATCTACTCTGCTGCTCTGACGCTGCTGCTCGCGCTTCCGATGGCCGTCCGCGCCCAGCAGTGCGACACTGTCCCGCGGCCGCCGCGCGACCCGTTCGCCTCGACGTTGGCGACGTTGCGCACGCCGACGCCCCCCCGTCGCCGCGACCGCGACGCTCGACCGCGCAGCGTCCGCGCCGCACGGTCTCGCGAGCCGCGCCGAAGCGCCCGGCGGTCGTGCGCCCGGTAGCGCCGCCCGCGACGACCGTACCGCACGTGACCCCGGTGGCGACACCGCGCACCCGAACGCATCGCGCCCCGACGCGACGGGCTACCCCCGTCCGCCCGAAGCCGGCACGGGCTGCGGCGCCGCCGACCGTCCGCGCGACGTCGACGGCCTGCCTGACGCGGAACGAGCTCGCCGGCCTCCTCGTCGATGCCGGCCCGCCGATCGACCAGGCGCTCGCCTCGCCGTTGCTCGGGCTGGCGCCGGCGACCACCCTCGCGCCGCTGGCGGCGCCTGCGGCCGCGACGCTCGCACCGGTCACCCTCAGCGCGAGCGGACTGGGGCTCACCGGACTCGGCGCGTCCACCATCGCCGCCACGCCGGGGATCTCGGCCGGTCTCGTCGTGGCGGCCCTCTCGGCGGCATCGGCCGGCGTGGGCACCGCCGCGTGGCAGGCGGTTCGTCGCGTGCCGGGCGGCGTCGGCGCGATCGCCGGGACGCCAGGAACGACTCCGAGCGCACCGCCTCCGCGCACGCCCGGCACACTCGCGCCCGGCGACGACACGCCGCCGCGCGGCGCGCGTCCGACCGATCCCCAGGCCGCGAGCGGCGACGATCCCGATCCGACTCCGCCTGCCGGCGTGCCGCCCGGGCCGCCACCGCCCGAGAACGCGCCGGACTCGCCCCCGGAGAATCCGCCTGCCGCTCCCGGCGTTCCGTCGCCGACCGACGTGCCGCGGATTCCATCCTGGCCGTTCGGCCCGGGGCCGATCCCCGGGCTGCCACCGGCGACGTTCCCGCCCACGTCACCGCCGCCCGGCGGCCCGACGACCCGACCGACCGACGTGCCGTTCGGCGCGCTCGAGACGACGGCGGTGCCTGAGCCGCGTGCGCTGATCCTGCTGGCGAGCGGCGCAGTCATCGCAGCGGCCATGAGCCGATTCCGGCGCCGGCCGTAGCGCTCGGTGCGGCGACGTGCCGCGATCAGAACGCGTCGCCGAGTGCCAGCCGCCGACGGCCGACGGCGCTCGTGACCGTTCGGCAGCCGCGCAGTAACGCGACCTGATCGTCGTTCGGCAGTGCGTCGACGACCGCGCTCCCGAGCGACGTGAGTCGATACCAGCCGTCGCCGAGCGGCTCGACGAGGCGGCGCACGGCCGCGCGGCGGAGGATGTCGTGCGCGTTGTGGAGCGAGCCGGCGATCCGCGACTCTCGCGGCGGGTACAGCGCGCGGACGTCGGCCCCGCAGACGGCGTCACAGCCGAGGACGCGCTGGAGATACGACATGATGACGAGCGCCGCGTAGGCAGGTCGGAGCTCTGCGCCCCTGTCTCGCATGTACTCGTGCACGTCGCGGCGCGTCGCGGCGTCGTACGACGGGTGATGCGCGCGCGAGATCGGGCGTGACAGGGTCGAGTCGGAAAGCGTACCGTCTTCGGAGATGGACATCGTGAAGCCATGCGAGCGTGAGGCGCCGAGCGGTCGTGCGGGCAGCGCGTCGTGGGACGTGTGGGAAGTCGTTTTTCCTGAAGGAGCGGGGAGCGCTGCAGGTTCCCTCCCTCAGCACGCGGTGGGACACGTGTGGAACGAGACGCGACTCGGACAGCGAATCGCGCCTCTCGTCGTGCGTTCGACATCGGCCCTGCTCGTCGCGCAGGGAGCCGTCGACGCTGCGCGAGGCGGCCGCCGGCCACGTGCCGCCGACTGTCCGTGATCCGAATCAGCGGCGCGATCCCCCTGCGAGGCATCAGGGAAAGTCCTGGCGTGGCGGGGACTCGCCGGTCGCTCGCGACAGAGCGAGTGCGCCACCGTGCCGCTGCCCGTCCCATGCCATCGACGGCGCGCCGACGCGATCGCGATCGGGCTCAAGTCCTTCGCCCGCACTGCCGAGTCTTACTCGTGCGGCGGGCATCTCCGCCGCGACCCCGTGAGGCCGTTCGTGACGGCCTTCGCCGGCTCCGGCCGGCGATACGGAGCGCGATGTCCCGGAAGCAGCAGCCGTAGTCCGGACGAAGCCCGATCTGGCATCAGCCCGGTCGGGCTTCGTCGCGTCTGGCAACACGGGCGCGACGCGAAACCGCCCGGCGCCCCGGGCATCGGGTCGTCGGGCGGTTCTGGCGTGCGTGGGATCGAGCAGAATCGGAACGGCGGGATTCGAACCCGCGACCCCCTGAACCCCATTCAGGTGCGCTACCGGGCTGCGCTACGTTCCGGACAAGTGAACGTAATCCGAAAGCGGGCCGCCCTCAACCAGCGATCGCGGCGACCCACGCGTCCGGCGTGACGACACGCCCGACGTAGAACGCCCCGAACTCGGCGTACTGCGCGCTGACCTCGTCGAACCGCATCTCCGTGACGATCCGCTTGAACTCGAGCGGATCGGCCGCGAACAGCGTCACCCCCCACTCCCACGCGTCGAGCCCGACGGCCCCGGTGACGATCTGGAACACCTTCCCGGCATAGCGGCGACCGGTCTTGCTGTGGTCCCACATCAGCCGACTGCGCTCCTCGTTCGTCAGCGCGTACCAGTTCTGCCCCGCGTCGCGCTTCTTCGACATGGGATAGAAGCATGCGTACGGCATCGTCTCGCTCGGCGGCGCGGGGAAGAGGCGGCGCTGGACGTGTGACGATGCGCCTTCCTGCTCCACGAGCGCCGCGAGCCCGGCCTGGTACTCGGCGTCGCCCACCACACCGCCGCGCGCCGCGGCGAGCTTCGCCGCCTTGACCGCCGTCGAGTACATCCCGGCCTCGGTCACGCTGAGAAAATCGTAGCTCCGGCGCAGCACGTCGCTGAGCGGCTCGCCGAGCACCGCGCGCCCGGCCGTGCCTAACGCATCGAGCGTCGGCCGGAAGTGCACCAGCATGAGATCGGCCGACGCGCCGACGAGCTGCACCGGGGCCGTCCATCCCCCGTCCGACGGCGCCGCCAGCGTTGAGAGCACGCGCTCCATCGAGGCGGCGTCGCGGGCGCGGTCTGCCGGCGCGAGTTGGCGCGACGCCCCCCGGTCGATCGTGAAGAGTTGATGATGTGCGTACCACCCTTCGAGCGACACGGCGGGCGGAACGTACAGGTCGGCGGCGCTGTCGGCAGCGTGCGGCGGTGCGGTCATGATCGCGACGAGCGAAGGAGCGGACGTCGCGACGCACGACGGCCAGACGTCGAAGCTAGCGCGCGCCGTCTTCTCGATCGATCCGCACGATGCCGGAGCGTGGCGCTACCACCGGACGAGCTCGAGTACGGCGCCGTCGCGCGGCGGGAGCGTCGCGAATGGCGCCGTGCGGGGGGCGCTGCCATCGCGATCGACCGCGAGCACGTCAGCGTTAGGCACTGCGCCGAGGAGCGGGCGCAACCGCCACCGGCCGGGAGGGAGCGTGCCGGCGGCGGCCGTGAACGACGCGCTCTGCGCCGGGGCGCTGCCGACGTTCGCGACGACGATCACCGCGCGAGCGCCGAGTCGCCGGACGTAGGCGACGACGGCGCTGTCGCCCGTCGCGAGCTGCCGGATCGTTCCACCCGCGAGGGCGCCGTTCTCCGCGCGAAGGTGAATCAACCGGCGATGGAGCGAGAGCAGCGACCCCGGATCCGCGTCCTGCGCGGCGACGGTCGTCGTCAGGGAGTCGTCCTGCGCGCGCTCCCATGGCGTTCCCGTCGTGAATCCCTGGCCGGCCACCGCTCGCCACTGCATCGGCGTCCGCAGCCGTTCGTCGGGCTTGGAGCCGACCATTCCGATCTCGTCACCGTAGTACACGAACGGGAGCCCGGGCAGTGTGAGGAGCAGGAGCGCTGCCACGCGCGCCTGTGCCACGCTCCCGCCCACCGCCGTCCGCGCGCGCTCGCGGTCGTGATTGCTGAGGAAGGGCGCGTATCGTGTTGCCGGCGCGACCAGCCGCTGCATCGCCAGCGCCGGCGCCAGCACGCCGCCGGCCGTTCCGCGCCGCACGGCGGCAGCGAGCGAGTCGGCGACGTCGAACGCGAAATACGCGGTGAGCTGGTCCGGGTAGTACGTCCGCAGCGTGTCGATTCCGCCCCACACTTCGCCGATGGCGTACAGACGCGGGCGGAGGGTGCCGACGTACGCGCCGAACCCGCGGAGCACGTCGTGCGTCGCGCGCGCGTTCACCTCGGCCGAGTCGTCTTCGGCGAGATACGCGACGGCGTCGAGACGGAAACCGTCGACACCCATCTCCTCCACCCAGTATCGCGCGATGCGACGGGTCTCCGCTCGCACGGCCGGGTTGGCGTGATCGAGGTCCGGCATGGTGTGCCAGAACACGCCGTAGTAGTACTCGTCGCGCAGCGGTGACCGGTGCCACGCGTCGTGGCCTAACGCTCTCCCGGACGCGCCGTTCGGCGTCGGCTTCGATCCGCGCCATCGGTACCAGTCGCGATAGCGCGACGCCGAGTCGCGGAGCGCCGACTGGAACCACGGGTGCTCGCTCGACGTGTGATTCAGGACCATGTCGACGAGGACCTTGATCCCGCGCCGATGCGCGGCGGCGACGAACGACCGGAAGTCCTCGTTCGTTCCGTACTCGCGATCGACCCGGTAGTAGTCGGTGACGTCGTACCCGTGATAGCTCGGCGACTCGGCGACCGGCATGAGCCAGACGCACCGCGCGCCGAGGTCACGCGTCGTGCGCGGGTCGCCATCGTTGATGTAGTCGAGCCGGGCCGTGAGCCCGCGGAGATCACCGATGCCGTCGCCGTCGCTGTCGGCGAACGACCGCACGAAGATCTCGTAGCAGGTCGCACCGCGCGTCCACGGGGGCGTCACCGGCTGCGCGGACAGCACGGACGCGGCGAGCAGCGCGAGGGTGGCGGCGGCGCGGCGTGTCATGCCGGAACGCTACCCCGCCGCGCGATCTTTTCAACGTGCGGCGCGAGCCGCATCTTGCGATCTCGCTCGTCGACGACGCCACTCACTCCTCACGACCCCGATGCAGAGAGCGCGACTCAGCCGACCCGAGCTGTTCAACATGAGCTTCGGCTTTCTCGGCATTCAGTTCGGCTGGGGATTGCAGCTCGCGAACATGTCGGCGGTCTACGAGCGGCTCGGCGCGAGCCCGGAACAGGTGCCGGGGCTGTGGCTCGCGGCACCGCTGACGGGGCTCCTCGTGCAACCCATCGTCGGCGCGCTCAGCGACCGCACGTGGGGCCGGCTCGGCCGGCGGCGCCCCTACTTCCTCGCCGGGTCGATCCTCGCGTCGATCGCGCTCTTCATCATGCCGATGTCGACGAGTCTCTGGATGGCGGCGACGCTGCTCTGGGTGCTCGACGCGTCGATCAACGTGTCGATGGAGCCGTTCCGCGCGTTCGTCGCCGACAAGCTCGACGTGTCGCAGCGTACCGCGGGGTTCGTCATGCAGTCGCTGTTCATCGGCATCGGCGCGAGTCTCGCGAACGCCCTTCCGTTCATCCTGTCGAACTTCGGCGTCTCCGGCAGCACGGCGAGCGGCATCCCGCTCACGGTGAAGTACTCGTTCCAGGCCGGCGCCGTCGTGTTCCTGCTCGCCGTGCTCTGGACGGTGTTCACGACGACGGAGTTCCCCCCGAGGACATGGCCGCGTTCGAGCGGGCGAAGAAGGGACGCGGCGGGCTCGGTCCGCTCGTCTCGGAAATCGTGACGTCCATCCGCGAGATGCCGGCGACGATGAAGCAGCTCGCCGTCGTGCAACTGCTCACCTGGCTCGGCCTGTTCTGCATGTGGCTGTTCTTCGTCCCGGCGGTCGCACGCCACGTGTTCGGCGCGACCGACCCGCAGAGCGAGACGTACACGCGCGGCGTCGAGTGGGGGAGCTTCGTGATGGCCTTCTACTCCATCACGTGCTTCCTCGTCTCGCTCGTCATTCCGAGGCTGGCGGCAGCGACGAGCCGCAAGACCGTCCATGCCGCCTCGCTCGTCTGCGGCGCGGCCGGACTGCTCTCCGTCTGGCTCGTCCACGACAAGACCATGCTGATCCTCAGCATGATCGGCGTCGGCGTCGCGTGGGCGTCGATCCTCTCGATGCCCTACGCCATCCTGTCGACCGCGCTGCCGGCGCAGCGCATGGGCGTCTACATGGGCGTGTTCAACTTCTTCATCGTCATCCCGGAGATCGTCGCGTCGCTGGGCTTCGGCGCGCTGTCGCGCACGCTGTTCGGCGCGGACAACCCGCAGGCGCCGCTCTACTTCGTGACGCTCGGCGGCGGCTGTCTGCTCGCCGCGGCGGCGTGCGTCGCGTTCGTGCAGGACCGCGGCGACAGCATGGTCCCCGAGGGCGCGGTCACCGCCGGCGACGTGCACGCGCCGCTGCTCGTGCAGGACTCGCTTCAGCCGGTGCCGAGCAGCGGCATGCCCTCGCACTGATCGAGCGCGGCCGGCACCCCTCGACGTGGGTCGCTGCCGACGTACGAAGGGCCCGCGCCGGAGGCGCGGGCCCTTCGTACGTCTGCGCGAGCGGCTCAGTATCCCGCGTTCTGCTTGAGATTCGGGTTCGCGAGCAGCTCCGACGCCGGCAGCGGATAGAGATTGCGGAACGCTTCCGTCGTCCGCCCCGCCTGCACGTTCCCCTTCCACGCCCACACGCCGCTCGTCGTGAACGGTCGAAGCGGAAAGGTCCGTGCGGCGGTGCCCTTCCCACAGCAGCTCGCGAGCCGCTCGTCGAGGATGAAGTCAGCGTGAGCTGCGCGTCGGTGATGTTCGCCGCTCGTGTTGCCGTACGCGCGCGCGCGGAGCGCGTTGACATAGCCGAGCGCCTGCGCGCGCGTGCCGCCGCCGCCGCGCAGCACGACCTCCGCGTACATCAGATACGCGTCGCCGAGTCGGAACATCGGATAGTCGACGTCGGCGAACGCGTTGTTCGACGGCGCACCGCCGCTCGCGGTCTTGTTGATGTACTTCGCCGCGATGATCCCGTTCGTGAAGTCCGTCAGTTCGCGATGCTCAGCGTCTGGCCGTCCGTGAAGAACACCGACGCGCCGGCGGTCGGCGCTCGAAGTGCGCCCGGGAAGAGCGTGCACGACTTCGGGGCTTCAGGCGAAGCCCCCACCAGCCGCCGTCGATGCCGACCAAGCCGGGTCGCATGCGTTGCCGCCGACCGACGCGTGCATGAGGAACGTCGTGCCGCCGTATGACTGCGTCCGCAGCCCGTCCTGCGGGACCGTGAAGATCAGCTCCGGCGACGTGTGGTTGTCGGCGCGGAAAATCTGCGAGTAGTTCGGGTCGAGCGTGTACGCGCCCGACGCGATCACGCGCTGTACCTCGGCGAGCGCGCATCGGCGTAGCGACGCCGTGCCGCGTATAGACCTGCGCGTTCATGTAGCAGCTTCGCGAGCAGCATCGCGGCGGCGCCCTGATCGGCGCGGCCGTACTCGCCCTGCTTCGGCGCGGGCAGGTCGGCGCGAATCGCCTTGAGCTCGCGACTCGACGTAGTTGAAGACCTCCGCGCGCGTCGCCTGCTTCGGCGGCGTCGCGCCGAGCGCGATAGTCTTCGGTCACGAGCGGCACGGCGCCGAAGAGGTCGATCGCGTGCCAGTAGCTCAGCGCGCGGAGGAAGCGTGCTTCGGCGCGATACGTCTTGATCGTGGCCTGCGAGCGCCGTGCTGACGCCGCGCGGCCGCAGCTTCGTCGGGCGTCGTCTCCCGCAGGAACTCGTTGGCGAGCGCACCTGGAAGAAGATCCGGTAGTACATCGAGCACGAGGAACTGGTTCGACGAGCCCCAGAGCTGCGTGTTGAGCTCCTGCACGCCGGCGTCGTTCCAGGCGATGATGGCCTCGTCCGTCGGCAGCTCCTGCATCTGCCAGAGCAGGCGGAGGTACTGCGAGAATCCTTCGTCGATTCCCTGGATGTCGCCGTTGCCCGGCCGGACCGGCGATGCCGCTGACCTGGAGTCCTCCGTAGAGCTTCGCGAGAAGCGCCCGGTAGGAGGTCGTGTCGTTGAAGATGTTCGCGCTGCTGACCGTGCTCTTCGGCTCGACCGTCACGTCGGTGCACGCGGCGGCGGCGGTCGTGAGGAGCAGGCCGCGCGAGGAGCGTGGTGCGGGCTCTCGTCTGCATGTCGATGCGTCGCTCAGAAGCTGATGTTCAGCCCCGTCGGGAAGATGCGCGACAGCGGATACAGGTTGTTGTCGATCCCGTTCAGGCCGGCCGACGGATCGACCCCGCTGTATTTCGTCGAGCGTGAAGACGTTCTGGACCGTGCCGTAGATGCGTACGCGGTCGAGACCGCGCTTCCGCCGGAACGTGTAGCCGAGCGTGACGTTGTCCATGCGCAGGAACGACGCGTCCTCGACGTAGTAGATCCGAGAAGTACTGCGGGTTCACGAAGCCCGTCTCGAGCACCGAGGCGTGCGAGGTTGCATCGGCGCGCCGCCACTTAGCGCGCTGTAGTTGCCCGAGGTTCGACGCGACGTTGTTGTACACGTAGTTGCCGAGGTACGAGCGGAGCGTGAAGCCGAGGTCGAAGTTCCGGTACTGACGTTCGACGTGTGGCCGAGGATCGCACTTCGGCTGCGGGCTGCGGAACGGGCGCGATCGCCCTGGTTGATCGTCTTGTCGCCGTTCTGATCGACGTAGAGATCCTGTTCGTTGATCGACCCGTCGTTGTTCGCGTCGGTGTAGATCGGCTTCCCGCTCGCGTCGCGCTTGTGCTCGGTAGACGAAGAACGAGTTGACCGTCTCACCGGGCTGGAGCACCTGGATCGTGCTGCCGACGCCACCCGCGATGCCGCCCACGAGGATCTGGTCGCTCGTGCCGGCGGCCGAGTTGATCTGGAGCAGGCGGCTGCGTGTTCGCGGCGACGTTGAAGCCCGGCGTCGTACGTGAAGCCGCCGCGCGCACCGTCGATCACGCGCGCGTTGAGTCCGAGCTCGACGCCGCGGTTCCGCAACGATGCCGATGTTCGTCGTCACGAAGTTCGACAGGTTCGTTCCGGCGGCGACGGGGACGGTGAAGATCAGGTCCGACGTCTTCTTGTTGTAGTAGTCGAACGACCCCGTGACGCGGTTCTCCCAGAGCCCGAAGTCGAGCCCCGACGTCGATCGAGCGCGTCTCCTCCCACTTGATGCTCGGGTCGACGGCGGTCGGCCGGATCACCGTCACGAAGCTGTTGCCGAACTGCACCTGCGTCTTGTTGTCGCCGTACGCTGTAGGTCGAGTACTGGCGGTAGTTGCCGAACGACTGGTTGCCGTTCACGCCGTACGAGACGCGCGCCTTGAGGTCCGAGATCGACGAGAAGCGCCGCATGAACCCCTCGTTCGAGAGGCGCCACGCGAGCGCCGCCGAGGGGAACACGCCCCACTGATTCCCCGCGCCGAACCGCGACGACCCGTCGCGCCGCACGCTCAGCGTGAGGAGGTACTTGTCGGCGTACGTGAGGTTCGCGCGCGCGAAACCCGAGATGAGCCGGCTCTCCTGCACGTCGAGCGTGTTCACGTTCTGCGATGCCGTCGGGATGCCGCTCGTGCCGAGCAGGTTCGAGCTGAGACCCTGCGCCGTCGCGACCTGCTCGTCGAAGTTGAAGTCCTCGTACGAGTACCCCGCCGTCACGTCGACGACCGTGTTGTACGAGGCGAGCGAGCGCGTGTAGTTGCTGAACGCGTCGAGCACCGTGTGCGTCTCGTTCGGCGTGCGGCGGTAGAAGTTCCCGGGGAACGACGACACCGCCTGGTTCCGCTGCGTGCTCGGCGTGAACGTCGTGCGCTCGGCGCGCGTCACGTCGTAGCCTCCGCGCACCGTCGCCGAGAGTCCCTCGATCCACGGCGCGCTGTACTTCACCTCCGCGTTGCCGACGCTGCGATACGTCGTGCCGACGTCGGAGATGAGCGCGAGGTCGGAGAGCGGATTCGTGGCCGCGAGGATGTTCGCGAACTGGTAGAACGCGCCGGTCGACGTGTAGATCGGCTGCGTCGGCGCGAACGCCGTGGCGGCCCCGATGACGGCGCCCGGGGTGAACCGGTCGTCGCCGCGGCTCCCCTTGACGTTCGCCTGGACGTTCAGGTGGTCGTTGAAGACGTTGTCCGTGTAGTTCACCGAGAGCGAGGCGCCGCTTGTTCGACGTGCCCCGCACGATCCCGCTCTGGTCGAGGTAGCCGAGGGAGACGCGATAGCGCATGTCCTCGCGTGCCCCGGCGATGCCGAGCGTGTGGTCCTGCCCGCCGGCGCCGCGCGTCACCGCGTCGAAGAAGTTCGAGTTCGCCGTCCCGAGGATGCTCACGTTCTCCGGCGCGTACTGCTGCACCGCGCTGCGGAACTCCGCCGCGTTCAGCAGATTCGGCTCGCCGGCGCGCTGCGACGACGACACCGTGCTCGAGAGCGTGACCTGCGTGCCCTGCGACCCGGACCGCGTGGTGATGAGCACGACGCCGTTCGCGCCGCGCGAGCCGTAGATCGCGGTCGCCGATGCGTCCTTGAGCACGGAGACCGACGCGATGTCGTTCGGGTTGAGGAAGTTCAGCGGGTTGCGCCCGGCCGACACGCCGCCGCCGATGGCGAGCGGCACACCGTCGATGACGAACAGCGGGTCGTTGCTCGCGTTGATCGACGTGCCCCCGCGGATCCGCACGGCGATCCCGCCGCCCGGCTCGTTGTTGTCGACGACCTGCACGCCGGGCACCTTCGCCTTGATGAGCTCTTCCGGGCTGATGATGCGCCCGGGATTGAACTCCTTCGGCGTCACGGCGACCGCG
Source organism: uncultured Gemmatimonadaceae bacterium (assembly GCA_963843845.1). Classification (GTDB taxonomy): domain Bacteria; phylum Gemmatimonadota; class Gemmatimonadetes; order Gemmatimonadales; family Gemmatimonadaceae; genus Gemmatirosa. The sequence continues at coordinate 2,426,537 of CAWJMB010000002.1, forward strand.
GAGCCCGTGTTGTCGCGCGCCTCCTGCGTGCCGTAGCCGATCGTCACGACGCTCTGCAGCACGAGCGTCGCCGATCGCAACGAGAAGTTCGCCGTCGCCGCGCCGTTCGCCGTCACCGCCACGCCCGTCGCCGAGTCGGGGACGAGGCCGATGCGGGCGGCGACGACCGTATACGTGCCTGCCGGCGCCGTGATCGTGTAGCGCCCGTCCTCGCGCGTGATCGCGCCGAGCTGCGTCCCCGCGACGCGGATCTGCACGCTCGCCAGAGGCTGTCCACCATCCACCGCGGTCACCGTGCCCGTGATGCGTCCCGTCGTCTGCGCAACGACCGGCGTACCGACACCCAGTGCCACGAACACGCTCATCACTCCGACCCGCCTCATCGTGCCTCCTCGGGGTTGAGAACCAACGATGCGGCGACTCACGCCGCGGTAAGCCACTGTAGTGCGTGTAGAAAGCGCCGCGCCCACGCGCCTTCGTCGTGCGTTCCATCGGCATCGACCACGAACTGCAGCTGCGATGCACCGACGCCACGAGCGCGAAGCGCGTCGACGAGCGACGCGCTCCCCTCCATGTAGACCTGCGAATACGTCACGGCGCGCCCCTCACGATCGCGCACGTCGGGCTCGGTGGCGCGACTGCGCTCGTTCGTTCCCACGTCGACGTAGATCCGCAGGTCGGCCGGCTCCGCGCCGTCGCGCACCGCGGCGATCAGCCGGTTGTCCGACAGCCACGCGCCCGGGCGCTCCGCGAACCATACGGCCGTCGACATCGCCATCACCCGGCCGAACACGTCGGGGCGCTGGAGGGCCGCGTAGAGCGCGATCAGCCCGCCCATGCTCGACCCGCCGATGCCCGTGCTCGACCGGTCGGCGACGGTGCGATAGCGCGCGTCGATGAGCGGCTTGAGGCGGTCCGCGACGAAGGCGACGTACGCGTCCCCGCCGCCGCCGCGCACCGGGCCAGGCGACCACGCGGCGTCGACCCAGGCGTGCATCGCGCCGTTCATCCACGGGGAATACTCGTCCCACCGGGCGTCGCTGCTCTCGATCCCGACGATGATGGTATGGCTCGCGTCCGTGCTGCCAGCGGCGCCAGCGGCGCCAGCGGCGCCAGCGGCGCCAGCGGCGCCAGCGGCGCCAGCGGCGCCAGCGGCGCGGTCGAGCGTCTCGTCGATCCGCCACGACCCGTCGACACCGCGGCCGAACAGATGCTGGCCGTCCTGGAGATAGAGGACCGGGTAGCGCGCGTCGCCCGCTTCATAGCCGCATGGCAGGTAAACGTGCACGAGCCGCTCGCCGTTCCGCAGCTCCGGACAGGCGACCGAGACGCGCTCGACGCGCCCTCGCGCGCCGTCGGCTCGCCCGCCCGCGATGGGACGCAGCGCCGGCGCGGGCGGAGCGGCGGAAGCAATCATGCACCGAGGAAGTCGCGAGGCGGGGCGGCTCACGTACAACGAGCCGACGAATTCAGCGCGCACGCATTAATGTGTTGTTCGTACGCGTTACGCTGCGACCACAGTACAGTCACGAACTTGTGTGGTCAATACACATCTCATGACCGCGCGCGACCTACCGTCACCGATCGCGGGATCGGATCGCCCCCCCGCCGAGGCGCAGAGCCTCGAGTTCCACGGGCAGCGCGCCAACGACTACATCCCGCATCTCGCGGTCGACTGCGTCGTGTTCGGGTTCCACGAAGGCGCGCTGAAGATCCTCCTCACTCACTGGCGCACACGGAAGCGCTGGAGCCTTCCAGGCGGCTTCGTGCGGTGGCGCGAGTCGCTCGACGACGCCGCGTGCCGCATTCTCGAGATGCGGACCGGGCTGCGCGACGTGTACCTGGAGCAGTTCCACACGTTCGGCACTCCCGACCGCGGCGACGCCGAGATCGAGCGGCAGCTCGCCCCGCTCGTCGAAGCCGCGCCGGACGCCGCGTGGATCGCGGGGCGCGTCATCTCGGTCGGATACTGCGCGCTCGTCGACTTCTCGCGCGCCACGCCGGCGCCGGACGGCGTACTGACCGACGACTGCCGCTGGTGGGAGCTGAGCGAGCGCCCGCCGCTGCTGTTCGATCACGACGACATGGTCGCGCACGCGCTGACGTCGCTGCGTGCTCAGCTCGCGAACCGCCCGGTGGGATTGAACCTCTTTCCCGGCACGTTCACCCTCCCCGAGCTGCAGTCGCTCTACGAGACGGTGCTCGGCCGGCCGCTCGACCGGCGCAACTTCCAGAAGAAGATGCTGGATCTCGGCATCGTCGAGCGGGTCGGCGAGCGGCGCGGGAAGGGCGTGCGGCGCGCGCCGTATCTGTATCGCTTCGACGTCCCGCGCTACGAGGCGGCGCTGCGCGACGGCATCTCGATCGGGCGGTAGACGCAAAACGCCCGGTGAGTGCGAAGGCACCCACCGGGCGGAGAGAGCGGGAGACGGGGTTCGAACCCGCGACATCCAGCTTGGGAAGCTGGCGCTCTACCAACTGAGCTACTCCCGCAACACGTTCTGCCAGAGCCACAGGTCGGGATTGAACCGACGACCGCTCGATTACGAATCGAGTGCTCTACCACTGAGCTACTGTGGCAGACGTTCAGCGAACGTCGAATGCCCTGGCGCGGACTCGAACCGCGATGCCTTTCGGCACCACCCCCTCAAGATGGCGTGTCTACCAATTTCACCACCAGGGCCAACTTCGTCTTGCATCCAACGGGGCCGACGGGGCTCGAACCCGCGACCTCTCGAGTGACAGTCGAGTGCTCTAACCAAACTGAGCTACGGCCCCTTGCACTGCTCGTCCGACTCGCGCCGCCGTCCTGCACCTGCACTCACACCTGCGATAGCCCCAACGGGAATCGAACCCGTCTCTGCACCGTGAAAGGGTGCCGTCCTAACCGATAGACGATGGGGCCGCCGCTACCGCCCTTCCGAGAGACTCCCTGGAGAGCCAGTAGCGGTAACGGGATTCGAACCCGTGTTCCAGCCTTGAGAGGGCTGTGTCCTAGTCCCCTAGACGATACCGGCGTACACCCGGCAACCGCTCCGGGCAAGCTGTGTACGCTAACGCAGTGCTGCACCGCTTTTCAACCAGCGTCGAGCGGACAGGCCCGGAGGGAATCGAACCCCCAACCGCCGGTTTTGGAGACCGGTGCTCTACCAATTGAGCTACGGACCTACGTCATACCTGGAGCGCCGCTCGACCGAGATGCTCCGGGCGTCGCCCCGAACGATGAGGGGTGGCTGACGGGAATTGAACCCGCAACCCCCGGTGCCACAGACCGGTGCTCTAACCGATTGAGCTACAGCCACCATGGTCCTGCGCTTGCATCTTACGAGAAACCAAGCTTCGAATCAACCAACTGCCGACCGCGACGATCAGTCCTTCGCGCGATCCATGTACTCGCCGGTCGTCGGATTCACGCGGACCTGCTCACCCGTGCTGACGAACTCCGGCACGTTGACCGTCACGCCGTTCTCGAGCTTCGCCGGCTTGCTCGACGCCGTCTTCGTCGCCGTCTTCATCACCGGCGACGTCTCGACGATCTCGAGCACCATCGAGTTCGGAAGCTGGATGCCGATCGGCCGTCCGTCGTAGTACTCGGCCAGGATCTTCATCCCCGGCTGCATCCACGGCGCGTTGTCGCCGAGCATCTCCTCGTCCATCTCGAGCTGGTCGTAGTTCTCCGTGTTCATGAAGTGGTACGTGTCGCCACCCTGATACAGGAACTCCAGCTCGTGCGTCTCCATGACGCCTTCTCGATGGAGTCGGCGGCGCGGAAGCGATGCTCGAAGCTCGACCCGACGCGAAGGTTCTTGAGCTTCGCCTGCACCATCGCGCGGAGGTTGCCCGGCGTATGATGGCGGAACTCGACCACGCGGCACGGCTCGCCCTCGAACACGAGGACCATGCCGCGGCGGATCTGCGTGGCCGGAATTGCCATAAGTCGAGAAGGCTGAAGTGAACGCTAAGTAATTACAGCCTTTTAGTTTACGAGAATCGAACGACGCGGTCAAGCTGCGCCGTCGTGAGGTCGTCACGAGCCGCTCGCGCTGCGCAGCACCGGCTCGATCGCTTTCCACACCGTCTCCGTGACGATGCGCGCCCCCGCGTCGTTCGGATGCACGCCGTCGGCCTGATTGAGTCGACCGACGCCGGCCACCTCGTTCAGCAGAAACGGCGTCAGCGTCGCCCCTGTCGCTCGCGCGACGTCGGCGTACATGGCGTGGAACGCCGACGTGTACGCGCGCCCCAGATTCGGCGGCGCCTCCATCTGCACGACGACGATCCGGGCCGCCGGGTACGCCCCCTTGATGCGCCCGACGATCGCCTCGAGGTTGGCCCGCGTGGAGTCCACGCGGAGCGCACGCAGCCCATCGTTCGCCCCGGTCTCGAGCACGACGACGTCTGCCGGCTCGCGCAGCACCCAATCGATGCGCCGTAGCGCCCCCGCCGATGTCTCGCCGCTCACGCCGGCGTTCACCACGTGTACGCGCAGCCCGGCGGAGTCGGCACGTCGCTGGATGCGCGCCGGGTAGGCGCTGTCCGGATCGAGGCCGAGGCCCGCGGTGAGGCTGGTGCCGACGAAGACGACGCGAAGCCGCGATCCGGGGTCCGGGGTCGGGGATCGAGCCGTCGCCGCCGTATCTTCCTGCGTAGCGACAGCCGGGCGCTCGGCGGTCGGTCCGCACGCGAGCGCGAGTGCAGCGCACAGCGCGAGAGCGCCGATCCCAGATCCCCGCCGCCCAGAGGGCGCCCTCCCGATCCCCGACGAAGTCATGCTCGTTGCCCGTAATCTGACGAAGGAATTCCAGAGCGGCGGCCGCCCGCTCGCCGTACTACGCGACGTCTCGTTCGACGTTCCCCAGGGCGCGTTCGTCGCAATCGTCGGTCCGTCGGGGAGCGGGAAGACGACGCTCCTCGGCCTGCTGGCCGGGCTCGACGTGCCCTCGCGCGGCACGACGATCCTCGACGGCGCGGACCTGGGCGCCATGACGGAAGACCAGCGCGCGCAGCTTCGCGGTCAGAAGGTCGGCTTCGTGTTCCAGAGCTTCCAGCTCATCCCGACGCTCACCGCGCAGGAGAACGTACAGGTGCCGCTCGAGCTACGCGGAGACGCAGGCGCGGCGGCCCGGGCGCGCGAGCTCCTCGAGCGCGTCGGACTCGGCGGGCGCGGACATCACTTCCCTGCCCAACTCTCCGGCGGCGAGCAGCAGCGGGTCGCGATCGCGCGCGCCTTCGTGAACGCGCCGCGCATCCTGTTCGCCGACGAGCCGACCGGGAACCTCGACGCGTCGACGGGCGCGCGGATCGTCGAGCTGCTCGAGGCCCTGAACCGCGAGTCCGGCACGACCATCGTGCTCGTGACGCACGACCTCGGGCTCGCGGCGCGTACCGGCCGCATCATCCGGCTCGCCGACGGCGTCGTCGTGGAGGACACCCGCGCCCCGGTGCCGGACGAGCCGCTCGGAGCGACGTCGGGAGCGCCGACGTGAGCGGCATCCCACGCGCCTCGACGCGCACGCTGCTCCGTCTCGCCTGGCGTGAGAGTCGCACCGCGCGCCGCCGGCTCCTCCTGTACATGTCGTCGATCGCGTTAGGCGTCGCCGCGCTCGTCGCGATCGACTCGTTCGCGAGCAACGTCGCGACGTCGGCGCGGTCGCAGTCGCGAACGCTGCTCGGCGGCGATGTCGCCGTGCAGCGCAACGGCGCGTTCACGAAACCGGTGAGCGCGTGGCTCGACTCGATCGCGGCCGCCGGACGCCCGGTCGCGCGGCTCACGAGCTTCGCCTCGATGGCGCTCGTGCCGCGCACCGGCAACACGCGCCTCGTGCAGGTGCGCGCCGTCTCGGACCGGTTCCCGCTCGCCGGCGAGATCACCACACGCCCCGTGGGCCGGTGGGGCGCGCTACAGCAGGGCGCGAACGTGCTCGTCGATCGCTCGCTGCTCGTCGCACTCGACGCCGCGGTCGGCGACACCCTGGTTCTCGGGTACGGGCGCTTCGCGATCGTCGGTGAGCTCGACAACGTGCCCGGCGACGCCGGCATCGCGGCCGTGTTCGGTCCACGCGTCTACATCCCGGCGCGCTACCTCGCGGAAACCCAGCTGCTGGGGTTCGGGGCGCGGGCGGAGTATCAGGCGCTGCTCGCCGTATCGAAGGCGGACGTCCGCACGGTCGTCAGTACCGTCCGACGGCGGTTCGACGGCCAGGGCGTTCGTGCGCGCACGGTCGCCGACACCGAGCGCGGGCTGACGCGCGCGATCGATCGGCTCACCGACTTCCTGTCGATCGTCGGGCTCATCGCGCTGCTGCTGGGCGGCGTCGGCGTGGCGAGCGGCGTGAACGCCTTCGTCGCCCGAAAGATCGACACGGTCGCCGTGCTTCGGTGCCTCGGCGCGACCAGCCGGCAGGTGCTCGCGATCTACGTCACGCAGGCGACGGCGATGGGGCTGCTCGGCGCCGCGGGGGGCGCGTTGCTCGGCGTCGGGCTGCAACTCCTGCTGCCGCGGGCGCTCGGCGAGTTCCTTCCGGTCGACGTCGACGTGCGCGTCGACGGCGTCGCGGTCGCGACCGGCATCGGCGTCGGCGTGTGGGTCGCGCTCGTGTTCGCGCTCCGACCCCTGCTCGCGCTGCGCCGGGTGTCTCCGCTGCAGGCGATCCGCCGGGACGTCGATCCGACGGCGCTGCACACGAAGGGGATCGACGTGCCGCGCCGCCTCGTCGAGCTGGCGATCGTCACGAGCGTCGTCGCGCTCACCGTGACGCGCACAGGCCGTTTGCGGGAGGGGCTGTGGCTGAGTGCCGGGATCGCCGGCGCGCTCCTCGCGTTAGGCGCCGCCGCGTTCGTCGTCACGTGGGGCGCGCGGCGGCTGCTCCGCGCCGGATGGCCATACGTGGTACGTCAGGGAATCGCGAACCTGTACCGACCCGGCAACCAGACGCGCGCCGTGACGCTCGCCTTAGGCTTCGGCGCATTCCTCGTCTCGACGATCTACCTCGTGCAGACGAATCTGCTGCGCGACTTCTCGGCGATGGCGGGCGCGTCGCGCGCGAACGTCATCCTGTTCGACATCCAGGACGATCAGATGGCGTCGGTCGCGTCGCTCGTCCGCGCGAACGGAGAGCTCCTGCAGGAGACGCCGATCGTGACCATGCGCATCGCGGAGATCGGCGGCCGGAGCGTCGCGGCGCTGGCGTCGGACACGGGCGCGCGTCGGCGCGCGAACTGGGCGTTGCGTCGCGAGTTCCGCTCGACCTACCGCGACTCGACCGTCGAGACCGAGAAGCTCGTCGAAGGGAAGTGGTTCGGCGCGCCGACGACGAACGCCCGCGGCCAGGCCGTCTACGACGTGTCGCTCGACCGGAACCTGGCGAACGATCTGCGCGTGCGCCTCGGCGACGAGATCGTGTGGGACGTGCAGGGCGTCCGGATCGCCACGCGCGTGACGAGTCTGCGCGAGATCCAGTGGGAACGGTTCGAGCTGAACTTCTTCGCCGTCTTCCCCACGGCCGCGATCCGCGCGGCGCCGAAGCAGTTCGCGGCGCTCGCCCACGTCGAGAGCGCGGCGCGCGTCGGCGCCCTGCAGCGCGACATCGTCGTCCGGCACCCGAACGTGTCGAGCGTCGACCTGTCGCTCATCCAGTCGACGATCGGTCGGATCGTCGAACGCGTCAGCGTCGCGGTGCGCTTCCTCGCGCTGTTCTCACTCGCGACGGGGCTCCCCGTGCTGTTCAGCGCCGTGGCGGCGACCCGGCGCGAGCGGCTGCGCGAAGGGGTCCTGCTCAAGACGTTAGGCGCGACGCGCGCCCAGATCCTCCGCATCCTGCTGTCCGAGTACGCGGTGCTCGGCGCGTTGGGTGCGCTCGCCGGGATGCTGCTCGCCTTCGGCGGCGCGTGGGGGCTCGTGCACTTCGTGTTCGAGGGCACGTTCCGGCCGGCGGTCGCGCCGGCGCTCGGCATCGCGGCGCTCATGATGGCGATCACGGTGACGATCGGCCTGCTCACCGGCCGCGAAGTGTTCCGCGCGACGCCCATGGAGGCGATCCGCGAAGGCTAGAACGCGAACGCCGCCGCCCGAGAGCTCGGGCGGCGGCGTTCGCCACGCGGTCGGGCCGGGCGCCTACCGGTTCGACGTCACGTCGAGCAGCGGGCGCGTGGTGGCCGTCGTCGACGTCACGGTCGCGTCGCCGCGGGCCGCGATCGTGTAGACACGCCCGAGCCCGAAGGTGAGCGTCGTGCGCGTGATGAAGTTCGTCGAGCTCCCCGGGGTGCGGACGACGAGGTCGACGACGCCGCCGGGGTTGAACACGCTCTGGCTCGTGAAGGTCACGAACGCCGTGGCATTCTTGTAGGCGACCGCCGACCCGACCGGCGACTCGACACCAGACGCCTGGTTGCGCAGGAAGAGCTGGAGCGGTTGCGAGTTCGAGATCGCATTCACGAAGCGGATCGTCGTGACCGTGTAGTCCTCGGTCGTCGGAATCGGGTCCTCGATCATGAACGCGTCGACCTTCTTCGTGGCGGCGTCGTAGACGCCGCTCACGAAGTAGGAGTACGACTTCCCGTTCTCGAGGCTCGCCTGCACCGACGCGACGGGGAGGCCGTTGTCGGCGGCCGCGGCGATGCGGCCGGTCAGCGTGTACTGCCCCGCGTCGAGGCCGGCGTACAGCCCGCCCGCTGCCGCGGCGCCGAACGCGACGCCGGTGGTCGACTCGATCCCGGTCGTGCGGCAGACGGACGTCGTGTTACCGACGCACGACGTGGAGCTGATCGCCGTCAGCTTCGTGTTGTTCGCGTAGAAGTTCACGCCCGGCGCGTTGACGCCGAAGTTGAAGAACTTGACGCGCGCGGTCGGCAGCGTGCCCAGGATGTCCTGCGGGCCGCCCTTGTCGCAGGCGGCGACCAGGGCGAGTCCGAGGACGAGCGCGGTGAGCTTGTGTCTCGTCATGGGTCGGGTCAGCGTGTGAAGATCCACGGCACCTTCGTGTGGTAGTCCGCGGCGAGCCCGCCGATCGCGTCGAGCCCCGCGCGGTTCCACACGTACTCCGAGTTGTACCGCGGGCGGATGCGCCAGACGAGCTTGCCGTTGTTGTCGGCGTAGAGGTTCGTCGGCGGCGCGAAGCCCGGGTAGACCTGCAGCCCGCTCGCCGGATCGACGTCCGTGTAGCTGTAGCGGCGCATGTCCATCCACAGCTCGTTGTGCCCCCAGGCCCACTGAGCGATGTACTTCTGGCTCATGATCTGGGTGAGCGTCAGCGCCGCCGGGTTCGTCGGCACGACGCGCGGGTCGGCGAGGAACGCGGCTTTCTCGGCGGCGGTGATCTGCGTCGGCGTCTGCGCGGCGTCGAGGTTGCGCGCGTTCACGAAGTCGATGTGCGCCGACACGCCGTTGCGGTACGCCGCCAGCGCCGTGGCCCTGTCGCCGGCGCGGTACGCGGCCTCCGCCTTCACGAACTGCAGCTGCGCGTAGGTCATGGCCGGCAGCTTCGACTTGTCGTCGAAGATGTAGCGCGCCGGCAGCGACGGGCCGCCGCCGGTGCCGGGGTAACCGAAGAAGTTGTTCGGCTGCTGCGTGGCGGTGAGCGAGCCGAAGCCGACGACGTTGACGTCGAGGCCGCGGTACGCGCCGTCCGGCGACGGCGCCAGCATGCGGCTCATGCGCGGGTCGACGCTGCCGAAGACCGTGCCGTCCATGAGGCCGACGACGAAGCGCGTCTGCCGGTAGCTGCGGATGTTGTTGCGCGTCCAGCCGTAGAAGTTCGCGTCGTCGTTGCTGGAGGCGATGTAGGCCAGCAGCGCGTCGTCGGCGTTGCTCGCGAGGGAGCGGTCGACGTCGGCGATCACGTCGGCGGGGCGGTACGTCGCCTTCGCCGTGAAGTGGTTGCGGGCGATCGCCCGGAGCCCGTACGCGAACTTCAGCCACTTCGTACGGTCGCCGTTGTAGATCTTGTCCCCCTTGGCGAGGTACGCCGCGTCGACCGCGCCGTCGGTACGCTGCAGGTTCTTGATCGCCTCGTCGAGCAGGCGGAAGACCTCGGTGTAGGCGTACTCCTGCGAGTCGTAGTTGAACGAGAACTTCGTCGGGTCGATCGCCTCCTTGACGATGATCTCGCCGTGCATGTCGGTGAGGACCAGCCACCCCCACGCCTTCATGACCTGGCCGACGCCGAGCAGGTCCCAGCGCTGCTCGGCCTCCGCCTTCGTGGTCATGTCGACGAGGTTCTGTCCGAGCGACCAGTAGACGTCGCGCCACTGCTGCGCGCCGTTGTCGCTGCCGGGGTCGTAGCCCATGCGGTCCCACGTGGAGAGCACCGTGCTCGGGAGCGTCCACTGCTGGGTGTAGCGGCCGATGAAGCGGCCCTCGTAGAGCGGGGACGTCACCATCCAGTGCAGCATCGGCGAGAGGTACAGATTCGCCGACACCAGCTGGGGGCCGTTCGGGTTCGTGTTGACGTCCAGGAAGTCCTGGCAGCCGGCGCTGGCGAGCGTGCAGGCGCTGAGCGCGAGCGCGAGGGCGCGCTTCTTCATCGCGGATGAGCTGAGTTGTGTACGCATGACGTCAGAACCCGACGCGGAGGCCGAAGTTGACGCCGCGCGGGATGGGGAAGTTGCCGAAGTCGATGCCCTGCGCGCCGGAGCCGCCGACCGCCGCGGTGTTGCCGTTCACGACCGGGTCGAGCCCCGAGTAGTTCGTGAAGAGGAGCAGGTCGGTGCCGGAGACGAACAGGCTTCCGTTGCGGATGACGCGCTGCGGCAGCTGGACGCGGAGCGAGAGGTCGCGCAGCCGGACCCAGTTGATGTCGCGCTCGATGAACAGCTCCTCGCTGATCCCCGTGTAGAACAGCGGCGACTGCGCGGGCGTCACGACGATCGCGTTGCGCGTGGGGGTGTCGCTGTTCTCGCGGCCGTCGCGCAGCACGCCGTCGATGACGCGCGGCCGCTCGCGGTCGAGCGTCAGCGTCGACAGGCCGCGGGTCGTCAGGTCGTGCTGCGTCGCGTTGAACACGTCGCCGCCGCGCCGCATGTCGAGCAGGAAGCTCAGCGTCGCCTGCCGGTAGCGCAGCGTGTTGGTCAGGCCGACCTGGAAGTTGGGGTTGCGGTCGTACCCCTTCACGACCGTCTCGCCGCGCGTGTTCACGCACTTCGCGTCGACGAACACCGACGACCGCAGCGGGAGTCCGGTGGTCGGGTCGATCAGCAGCTGACAGTCCTTGTTGCGCTGGTAGTAGAAGCCCGTCAGCGACCGCGTCGACAGACCGGGCGCCGTGCCGTTGCGCACGTTGCCGAACAGCCAGGTGTCGGAGACGTAGGTCTCGGGGAGCGCGTTCGGCAGCGCGAGCGTCCGTGCGCGCGAGCGGTCGAAGTTCGCCTGCACGTCCCAGCTGAATCGCCGCGCGCGCACCGGCGTCGCCGTGACCTGCAGCTCGAGGCCGTGGCCGGTCGTCGACGCGCCGTTCAGGTTGAACAGGATGAACCCCGTGGCGTAGCTGCCGCGGATGTCGTTCACGATCTGGTCGGTCCGCTTCCAGTCGTAGTACGCGGCGTCGATGGTGAGCCGGTCATCGAGGAACGAGACGTTGAGGCCTCCCTCCGCGGAGCGCCGCGACTCGGGCGCGAGGCTCGGGTTCGGGCCCGTGAAGCCGTAGCCGTAGCCGCCGGCGACGGTGAGCTTCGACTCGAGCGCCGGGCGGTCCGCGTACGGGCGCGCGTCCTGCCCGACCTGCGCGTACGAGCCGCGGATCTTGCCGCTCATGTAGCGGCGCAGCGACGGAAACGCGTCGGTGAAGACGAAGCTGCCGCTGACGCTCGGGTAGAAGAACGAGTTGCGGACCTCGGGGATCGTCGACGTCCAGTCGTTGCGGCCCGTGACGGTGAGGAACGCGTAGTCGCGGAACGAGAGCTGCGCCTGCCCGAACGCGCCGACGAGCCGGCGCTGCGACAGCGTCGTGCGCCCCTGCCGCTTCGACGGCAGCGTGTTGTTGATCGAGACGAAGTTCGGGTCCAGGAAGTCGAGGCCGGCGAGCGCGTCGACCGACGACTTGTCGTCGCGAACCTGCGTCCCCACGAACCCGTCGAACGCGAAGCCGCCGCCGAGGGCGACCCGGTTCAGGTTCGCCAGGGCCTGGCCGTTGACGTTGCGCACGACGTCCGTCGCCTCGTCCATGACCCCGTTGTTGCTCAGCCCCAGCGTGCTCTCCGGATTGCGCACCACGAGCGTCTGGTTCGCGTAGTTGTCGACGCTGACGTTCGTCTTGACGTTCCCCCACCGCACCGGCGTGACCACGAAGCCGAGGTTCGCGAAGAACCGGTTGTTCGTGGTCTCACTCCGGTTCTTGTTGAGCGCGAAGTACGGGTTGTCCTGCTCGCTCGCCGAGGCGAGGTTCGTGATCCGACGGCGCTGCCCCGAGGGCGTCTGCCAGTTCCGCGCGTCGTCGGTCCCGGGCCAGTAGAGCAGGCCGAGGAGCGGCCCGCCCGAGCCCTTGAACGGCTGCGTGTTGTCGGTGTTCGCGTAGATCATCGACAGATCGCCGCGGAGCCAGTTCGTGACCTGCCCGGACGACGTGCCGTTCACGTTCACGCGGCCGTACTTCGAGGTCGGGATGACCCCCTCCTGCCGCAGGTACGACGTGCTGATGCGGTAGTTCGCGCGGTTGTCCACCGCGGCGCCGCTGAAGGCGATGTTGTGCGTCTGCTGCAGGCCGGTCTGGAAGAAGCCGTCGACGTTGTCGTAGAACGTCGTGCCCGGCGCGTACTGCGGGCCGAAGTAGAAGAAGGAGCCGAGCAGGTCGCCGGCCACCGTCGTCGGGCCATACACACGCTGCACTTCCGGCGCCTCCCGCACGGTCTCGGCGCGGAAGTTGTTGCTGTACTCGAACCCGGCCGTGCCCGGCCGCCCGCGCTTCGTCGTGATGACGATCGCGCCGTTGGCGGCGTCGATGCCGTAGAGTGCCGACGCCTCGGGCCCCTTGAGCACCGTCACGTTCTCGATGTCCTCGGGGTTCAGGTCGGACGCACGGTTCGTGAAGTCGAGGCCACGGTTGTTGAACGCCGTCGTCGACCCGGGAGCGTCGGACGCGAGCACGTTGGTGTTCTGCGTCTTGTTGTCGAGCGGCACGCCGTCGATGATGAACAGCGGCTGATTGCTGCCGCTGATCGACGAGACGCCGCGGATCGTGATCGAGGCCGATGCGCCGGGTACGCCCGACGAGCTGTTGACCTCGACGCCGGCAATGCGCCCCTGCAGCGCGTTCACGAAATTCGGTCGCTGCGTCTCGGCGATCGCGCTGCCCTGCACCGTCTGCACGGCGGAGCCGAGCGTGCGGGCCTCCGTCTGCTGGCCGAACGCCGTGACGACGATCTGGCTGAGCTGCGCTGCCTGCCGGTCGAGCGAGAAGTTGGCCTGCACCGAGCCGCCGTCCGTCACGGTGACGGTCGCCGTCTTCGCCGTGTAGCCGATCCGGCGAGCGTTGATCTGCCGCGAGCCGGCCGGGACGTTCTGGATCGAGTAGTCGCCGGCCGCGTTCGTGAGCGCGCCGAGCTGGCTCCCCACGACGGTGACCTGCGCATCCGCGACGGGGCGCGTCCCGGTGGAGTCGGTCACACGCCCACGGACCGTGCCGCGCTGTTGCGCGCTCGCGGCTGCGGCGGTGAGCAGGGACAGCAGCAGCGAGCCGACGAGCGGCCTAACGGCTCTCGCGAGCTTCGGGGTCATTCATCACTCCGGGTGGGGTTGGAAATGCAGGCAGGACGCGCATGGTGCGGCGCGCGGCGAAGCTAGTCTACGGTTCACACGACCGGCGTGCAAACCGTCGCGCCGGCACTACGGCGCGACCGTGCCGTGTCTGGGGGACCCCTGATCGACGCGTTCTGTCACCGGAACGTGCTCACTTGAAGCGCATCCCGTTCGGGGCCACCGTGCCCGTGCGAGGCACGAACGCCGGCGGCGGCGCGGTCGCTCGCGCGTGCGGCGTCGGTCGGCTGGAGGGCGCCGCCTCCGGGTTCCGGGCGCGCGCGGCGTCTGGCGTGGTCTTCATCGACAGTGCGACACGGTTGCGCTCGAGGTCGACGCCGAGCACGGTCACGCGCACCTTCTGCCCGACGCGCACGACCCCGTTCGCGTCGCTCACGTAGCGGTCGGCGAGCTGCGAGACGTGGACGAGGCCGTCCTGATGCACGCCGACGTCGACGAAGGCGCCGAACGCGACGACGTTCGTCACGACGCCGTCGAGCACCATGCCGACGACGAGATCCTTCGGCTCCTTCACGTCGTCGCGGAACGTCGGCAGCTCGAACGCATCGCGTGGGTCGCGCCCGGGCTTCTTCAGCTCGGCGAGGATGTCGCGCAGGGTCGGGAGGCCGACCGCCTGCCCCGAGCCCGTGGAGGGGTCCGCATCCACGTAGCGCGTCGGATCGATGCGATCGACGGCCGCCGCATTCCCGACGAGGTCACGGAGCGGCGTGCCCACGTCCGCCGCGATCCGCTCCACCAGCGCGTATCGCTCGGGGTGCACCGCCGACGCGTCGAGCGGGTGGGCGCCGCCGCGCACCCGCAGGAATCCCGCCGCCTGCTCGAACGCCTTCGCGCCGAGTCGCGGCACGTCGGCGAGCTCGCGGCGCGAGCGGAAGCCGCCGCGCGCGTCGCGCAGCCGCACGAGGTTCTGCGCCAGCGTCGGCCCGATCCCGGCCACGTAGGAGAGCAGTGCCGCCGAGGCGGTGTTCACCTCGACCCCGACGCGGTTCACGCAGCTCTCCACGACCTCGTCGAGGCGCCGCTTGAGCTGCGGCTGATTCACGTCGTGCTGGTACTGCCCGACCCCGATCGACTTCGGGTCGATCTTCACGAGCTCGGCGAGCGGGTCCTGCAGGCGGCGGGCGATCGACACGGCGCCCCGCAGCGACACGTCGAGGTCGGGGAGCTCCTCGCGCGCCGCGTCCGACGCGGAGTAGACCGAGGCGCCGCTCTCGTTGACGGAGACGAGGCGCGGTGCGTTCGGCAGGGTGCCTAACGCCCGTCGCACCAGCTCCTCCGTCTCGCGCGACGCGGTACCGTTCCCGATCGCGATCAGCTCGGCGCCGTGGCGCTCGACGGCACGCAGCAAGGCCGCGCTGAAGCGCTCGGGCTGGTGCAGATACCACGCGTCCGTGTCCAGCACCGCGCCGGTCCGCGACACGACCGCCACCTTGACCCCCGTGCGGAACCCAGGGTCGAGGCCCACGACGACCAGCTCGCCGGCGGGCGACGCGAGCAGCAGCTGCTCCAGGTTGCGCCCGAAGATGCGGATCGCCTCCTCGTCGGCGCGCGCTTTCAGCTCCAGGCGCAGCTCCACGAGGAGCGACGGCGCGAGCAGCCGCTTGTACGCGTCCTGCGCGACGAGCGCGAGTTGCGCGACGGCACGCCGCGCGCCGACCACGTGGCGTCGCATCGTGGCGGCGACGTCATCCGCCGGCGCGTCGATCGACCAGTGGAGATAGCCTTCGTCCTCGCCGCGGCGAATCGCGAGGACCCGGTGCGACGGGATGTCGCGGATCGGCTGCACGAAGTCGTAGTAGTCCTGAAACTTCGATACCTCCTCGCGCTTTCCCGGCATCGCACCGGCCCGGACGACGCCGCGCGCCCGCGTCAGGTCGCGCAGCTCGGACCGCAGCGTCGCGTCCTCCGCCGCGCGCTCGGCGAGGATGTCGCGGGCGCCCTGCAGCGCCGCGCCCGCGTCGGCGACCGCGCTCTCCGCGTCGACGAAGGTCAGCGCCGCCCGTTCGACGGCCGCGTCGTCAGCGTCGCCACTCGCGATCACCTCGGCGAGCGGCTCGAGGCCACGCTCGCGGGCGATCATCGCTCGCGTGCGGCGCTTCGGCTTGTACGGCAGGTAGAGGTCCTCGACCGCCTGCTTCGTCTCGGCGGCCTCGATTCGGGCGCGCAGCTCGTCCGTCAACTTCCCCTGCTCGGCGATCGACGCGAGGACGGCGGCGCATCGGGCCTCGAGATCGGCGAGATACTCCGCGCGATCGCGCACGTCGCGAAGCTGGACCTCGTCGAGGCCGCCGGTGGCCTCCTTGCGATAGCGGGCGATGAACGGGAGGGTGTTGCCGTCCTCGAACAGCGCGAGCGTGGCGGCGACGGCGCGCGGCGCGAGCGCGAGCTCGGCGGCGACTTTCGTGACGAGGTGCGGCGACAGCATGTGAGGCGGGCGGCGGGACCCTTCGGCGAACCTGGGGCAGGTCGTCGGGGGCGGACAAGCTGCTCGTCGCGCGGCCTCGGAGCAACGGCTTGCGTCGCTCGCGCGGGCAGCCTACGCCGCGCGTGACATGCCGCCCGCTCCGCGCGTCCTGACGGCATGCAGACGACGTTGCGCGACAGCGACACCGAGCGCGGACTCGCGCTGGCAGCCCGAGGCGACTGGCACGCCGCGGCCACGGCGTTCGAGGCGGCGCTCGTCCGCGCTGAGCGAGGGAGCGACCTCGTCGTGCTGGCGGCGGCGCTCACGAACCTCGGCCAGGCGCGGGCCTATCTCGACGCGCTCCACGACGCAGCCGAGCTGCTCACGCGGTCGGTGGAGGCGCGGAACGCGCTGGTCGAACGCGCGGCGGCGCGGCCGGCGATCGCCGCGCGCGGCTACTGCGACCTCGCGGCCGTGCAGGCCGCGGCAGGCGACGGCGTCGCGGCGATCGCGACGCTGGAACGTGCACGCACGGCACTCGGCGCGCCCGAGCCGGGCAGCGCCGACGCCGCACTCGCGCAGGACATCGAAGCCGGGCTGGCGTCTACTCGTCGCGGGCGTGGACCTGCGCCGGCGGCGACGTCGCTTCCACCGCGGTGAACGTCTCGAGAATCCGGTAGCTGTGACTCGCCCCTTCGGGGACGGTCCACGAGTCGCCGGGATTCAGCAGCACCATCTGCCCCTCGAGATGCAGTTCGGCGCGCCCGCTCACCACGTAGCCGACCGTCTCGTACGGACGCGTGTCGGCGGGCTTCGCGTCGGCCGGTTGCTCGTTCTCCCAGAGGCGCATCGCGACGCGCTTGCCGGACGCGAGGTACTTCTGCCCCATCGCGCCGACCGGCGACGCGCTCGAATCGATCTTCGTGACCGTGGTGTCTGCCATCGTCTCCCCCTCAAGCGGTGAGCCGGGAGACGTTTCACGGATCGTGCCTAACGGCCGTCGCCGCTCAATTCTTGTGGCGGAACGTGATGCGGCCACGCGTGAGGTCGTAGGGCGAGACCTCGAGCGTCACGCGATCGCCCTGAAGGACGCGGATGCGGAACCGGCGCATGTTGCCGGCCAGCGTCGAGAGCACCTCGTGACCGCTCTTCGTCACGACGCGGAACGTCGCGTTCGGGAGAACTTCGCTCACGGTGCCTTCGAGCTCGATCGCGTCTTGCTTCGCCATACAGGAGTAGTAGAGTGCGGGACAAATCGGGGCCTGCGCTGCCGCGGCGCGGCGGGCGCAACACTCCAAGATATACCATCTCGGAAAGCCAAGCCAGCCATGCAGTTGCGGACATGACTCCCCTCCCCTACGGCCCACACACCGCCGCTGTCCGCCGCTTCCTGCAACGCGTGGCGGCGCTCGACGCCGCGGCGTGGGGGCGGGTGGCGGCAGACTTCGAGCGGATCGAGCGGACGGCGCCCTACGCGTCGGCCGACCGCGCGCTGGAGTCGGCCGTGCAGCGTGCCGATCGCACGGCCGCGCGCGACGCGGTGGTGGGACCGATCGTCGCGCTCACGCGACCTGCCGACGGGAACGAGCCGCATCCGGTCGCGGCCGCCGTGCTCGCGGCGGCGCTGGCGCTCGTCGTGCGCGACGTGCTCGATCCCGGGGCGTTCGGGACGCTCTACGGCGCGTTCGCCGGCGTCATCCCCGTCGGCGCGCTCGACGACGCGCGGTGACGGTCAGTAATAGTAGCCGAAGATGATGTCCATCTCGTCGTCGCTCGTCAGCCCGAACTTGATGGTCCGGTTCGTCGTGTTGTTGAACGTCACCTCGGAGACGAGCGCGTCGCCCTTCTTCAGCACGAGCGGCGTCGGCAGCGTGAGGAGCGTCGGGTGCTCCCAGTCGGTGTTCTCGTAGACGACCTGACCGTCGTGCGCTCCCCCCTTGACGCGGATGACGAACTTCTCGCCGCGCGCGTGCATGTGCGACGTGAGCGCGATGATCGTCATCGTCGACTCGCTCACCGGGAACGTCTTCGTGACGACGGTACGCTTCCCGGCCGGGAGCGTGAGGTCGGTGTTGTTCAGGTTCAGTGTGCTCGCCACCGTCGTGACCTGACTCCGGTCGACGGTGTGCAGATTCATGGAGCCCTCGCCCGGGAACTCGGCGCCCGTCCGGTTCACGTAGTGCGCGTTCAGGTCGAGCCCCATCCCGGCGGGGAGCCGGAGCGCGATGCCGTCCGGGAAGCGGTAGTCGCTCGTCTGCGTCATCGCGCCGCCGATGAATACGTGGCACGCCATCGGGAGCATCGCGATCAGGTTCATCGACCCGTCGCTGTTCCGGATGTCGCGTACGTCGCCCTCGCCGGGGCGCAGCGCGCAGAAGACCGCCCGCGAGTCGTCGAACGCGTACGCGAGGAAGTGGTGGCTTCCGGGCCGCATCTTCGTCTCGATGCGGTTGACGTAGATGTCCGCTGCGTTGCCCAGCTTGCGATAGACGAACACCTCCCGCTCGAACGTGCCACGCACGCCGAAGCTGTCCACCCGCACCTGGATTCCGTTCGCCGGCTTCGCGAGCGGGGTGAAGGCGGGGACCTTCTGCGCGACGCGGCTGAGGAGGAGCGTCGTGTCGATGTTGTCGCCCGTACGCGGCGCGCCCGCCTCGATCCAGCGGCGTACGTACTCGAGCTGCCCTTCGCTGATGCCAGCCGTCGACCCCGACGGCATCGGCAGCCCATAGTCGCGTGAGTGGTGCCCGGGCGTCCAGGCCAGCTTGTGGTACATCAGACTGCTGTCCGACTTGAACGCCATGACGCGCGTCACCCCATCGGCTCTCGCGACCGCCTGGGTCGACCGGACCCCGACGAGATTGTCGTACGCGACGGCCGGCTCGAGGCTGAGCCCCGACTGCGTCACCGACGACTGCGTGCCGCTGTGACAGCTCACGCACTGCGTCGCGAAGATCGTGCTCTGGATGCGCGCGAAACTCGTCTGCGTCGCCGTCGGCGTCGTCGGGGCGGCAGGGCTCGGCGGTGCGGCGTCGCCCCCCCGCTCCCGGCACCGCACGCGCCGAGGAAGGCGATGGCACCGAGGTCACGGCGGCGGAAGCGGAGGGAGATCACGGGGGGCACGGAGCGGGGAGGGCGCGGCGCGTCGAGGGCGCTCGACCGGCAGCACCGTACGATTCACCTCGCGGGCAGCTTCGGCAACGTGCGCGCGGCCGCCGGGGCGCTAAGAGTCGTTCGCGCCGGCAGGTGACGCGTCGAGCACGAAGCGCGGAATGACCGCCTCGAAGTGCGAGCCGTCACCGCGAACGAAGCGGTACGCACCCTCCATGTAGCCGCTCGGCGACTTCAGGACGCAGAAGCTGCGGTACTCGTGCACGCGTCCGGGGGCGACCACCGGCTGCTCGCCGACGACGCCGTCTCCCTCGACGGGAGTCTCCTCGCCGGTGTCGTCATGGATGAGCCAGCGGCGGCTCATGAGCTGCGCCGTGCGCTCACCGACGTTCTCGACGCGAACGTGGTACACGAACACGTACTGACCCTCCGCGGGTCGCGACTGCTCGCGCAGGTACGACGGCCGGACGGTGACGCGGATCCCGTCCGTCTCGCGGTAGTAGAACGGCCGACTCGACATCTGGGGCCTGCCGCGATCAGCGGAGCGACGGGCCGGGCGACCCGCTCGCCGGCCGCGCGCGTGTCACCGTCGTCGGCGCGCTCTCGCGCCCCGCACGGTCGATCGCCGTCACGTGCACGGCGTCGGGTGCGCCGCGCGTCGCCGGCGGTCGGAGGGTGACCGAGCGCCTGACGGCCGGCACGACATCCGTCGTCCACGTCGCGTCGTAGCGCGCCTGCACGACCCACAGCCACGGGGCATCGCCACCGGCACCGGCCGCGAGCTCGACGACCGAGGGCGGGCCGGCGCGGTAGGCGACGTGAGGCGCGGCCGGTGCGCGACCGGGGAGCCACGGCATCGCCGGGACGAGTGCGGGCTCGGCGTACACGCCCGCGGCGAGGGAGTCGCCGACGCCGGCGACGTTGCGCAGCAGCGCCTTCATGCTGAAGTGGACGTTGCCCGTCGAGCCAGGCTGCGCGCGCGTGAGCCGGATCTGGGAGTCGATCTCGGCCACGGTCCAGCTGTCCGCCGCCCCGGTGATCCGCGACAGATAGTTGCCGATCCACAGCTGCCGACCACGCGTGTTCGCCTGCACCCACCAGTCGAGCAGCCGCGGGTAGCTCTGCTGCGTCGCCGAGATCTTCCAGTAGAGCTGTGGCGTGAAGTAGTCGGCCCACCCTTCCTGCAGCCACCGCTTCGAGTCGGCGTTGAGCTGCTTGTACGCGTCGAAGCAGCAGATGCCCGCGGGCTCGCCCGGCCGCCAGATGCCGAACGGGCTGATGCCGACCTTGACGCCCGGCCGCTCGCGCTTCGCCGTCTCGTACATCGCTCTGACGAATCGGTCGACGTTGTCGCGGCGCCACGCGTCGCGGTCGAGGGTTCCGCCCCCGGCGCGGTAGCGCGCGTAGCTCGTGCTGTCCGGAAACTCGACCTTGACCCCTTTCGCGTCGTTGACCGGATACGGGTAGAAGTAGTCGTCGATGTGGATGCCGTCGATGTCGTAGCGCCGGACGATGTCGGCGATCACGCGCAGCGACCACGCCATCGTCTCGGGCTCGCCCGGGTCGAGCCAGAGCTGCTTCGCGTATTCGCGCACGATCGCGGGACGCACGCGGCTCACGTGGTCGGCCGGCGGCGGCGACTTCGCGCCGGCGGCGCGCGCGCGGTACGGATTGATCCACGCGTGCAGCTCGATTCCGCGCGCGTGCGCCTCACGAACGGCGAAGGCGAGCGGATCCCACCGCGGCGAGGGCGCGCGCCCCGACACGCCCGTCAGATACTCGGCCCACGGTTCGAGCGACGACTCGTACAGCGCGTCGGTCGAGGGTCGCACCTGCAGCACGACCGCGTTGAGACGCAGCGCCGCCGATCTGTCGAGAATCTCGAGCAGCTCCTTCTGCTGATCGGCGGTCGACAGGCCGGGCTTCGACGGCCAGTCGATGTTGCCGACCGTCGCGACCCACACCCCGCGGAACTCTCGGCGCACGGTCGGCGGCTCGGCGATCGCGGCGGCTTCCGGCGGGCTGGGCGCAGGCGTCGGCGGCGGGGGCGCCGAACGGAGCGGCGGCTGGCACGCCACGACGGCGAGCAGGGCGAACGGGCGCAGCGCGAACGGGCGCAGCGCGAACGGGCGACTCGCGAACGGACGCGCCATGAGAGAGCGTAACGACATGTGGCCGAAGATAACGCGCGTGACCGACCGTCAGGCGAATGCCGCGAGGAGCTGCGCTGCCGCGCGGAACCCGCTACGCATCGCGCCATGCACCGTCCCCCAGTGGCCGTCGTCGACGGTGTGCTCTCCGGCGAAGAACAGCACGCGGTCGAGCGGCGTGGCGAGCTGCGCGGGCGCGTCCGCGCCGCCGACGCGCACGAACGAGTAGGCGCCCAGGGCGAACGGATCGGCGCTCCAATCGTGCTGATGCGCGGAGACGAGCTCGTCGCGCACCGCGCGCTCGGCGATCCCGAACGTGTCGGCGAGCGACGCGACCGCGATGTCGACACGGCGGTCGGTCGATTCGGCCAGGAGTGCACGCGCCCGGCCGCCGCCGCTCCACGCGACGAGCAGCGGCGTCCGCAGCGCGCGCTGCGTCCACCACACCGGGATGGGAGCGCCCGGCGCGTAGAAGAAGCCGAGCGTGGTCGGGTCGTAGCCGTGCGGCACGGCCGGAACGCCACGTTCCCAGAAGCGCGACCGGAACCGCAGCACGATGCGCACGACGTGGCCCATCTCGATGTCACCGATCGCCGTCCGTTTCGCGTCGAGCGGAGGATCGAAGGCGACGAGGCGATCGGCGGACGTCTCGAGACTCGCGGCGAGCAGCGAGATCGGGATCGCGACGACACACGCGCGCGCCTCGACCGTCATCGGGTCGCCCTCGGGCGTCGTCGCGTCGACGTGGGCGCCCGCTGTGCTCCATCGCACGCGCCGCACGACCGCTCGCAACCGCACGTCGAGCGGCGCGCCGGCACCGGTCGCGAGCCACTCGCCGACGCGCGCGTAGCCGTCGACGAGGCGGAACGCCGGCTCATCGGCGGAGGCGGACGCTTCGGCGCGGGCGAGCGCGCGGACGCTCGCTCGTTCGCTCACCGCCGCGTGAAAGCCCTCGACGTAGCTCCGCGACTCGGCGCGCGCCCGCGCCCACCGCGGAGCGCCGAAGCGCTCGTCAAGCAGCGCCGCGAACGACTGGTCGGGACGCGCCGGGTCGCGCGCCCAGTCGTCGAGCGCACCGAGGACGCTCTGCATCGCGTCGTCGCGCTCGACGCCGGCGGTGGGCGCCTGGTCGTCACTCGATTCCGGCGGGGACGACGCGCCGGCGAGCGCCACCTGTTCGTCCGCCGCGTCGACCGCGACGAGTGGTGCGCGCTCGATGACGTCCCACAGCTCGCGCGGCGTTCCATGCACGAACTCGGGGCCGAGCTCGATCGGGGTGGCGAGTCCCGGCGCGCGGTGCGTCAGGATGCGCCCGCCGATCCGGTCACGCGCCTCGAGGACGACGACGCGCCGCCCCGCGTCCGTGAGCTGCCGCGCGGCGGCGAGCCCCGCCGCGCCGGCCCCGATGACGACGACGTCGTATCGCACGAACCGTCAGCGGGACGTTCGAACGTCAGAGAGCCGTTCGGCGCACGTCACACCGGTGCGGGCGAGCCAGGCGACAGGCTCGCCAGAACGCGCCCGGCCCGCTGTGCCGCGTCGGCCAGTCGCGCCGGCGGGACGATGAACGAGATGCGGAAGTACCCTTCGCCGCCGGGCCCGAAGCTCGAGCCGGGCATGACGATGACGCCCTCGTCGTCCGCGAGTCGATCGGCGAAGTCGCGGCTCGCGACGCCGTCCGGAAGCGCGACCCAGAGATACATCGTCGCCTTCGGCGACTCGCAGGCGAAGCCGGCGTCGCGGAAGGCGGCGACCGCGGCGTCGCGCCGTTCCTGGAACACGGCGACGTTCGCCGGCGCGAAGTGCGCCCAACTGTCGAGCGCGGCGGCACCCGCTTTCTGGATCGCCATGAACGCGCCCGTGTCGACGAAGCTCTTCACCTTGCTGAGCGCGCCGATCAGCGTCGCGTTGCCGGCGGCCCACCCCTGCCGCCACCCCGTCATGTTGTAGGTCTTCGACAACGAGTGGAACTCGACCGCGACCTCGCGCGCGCCGTCGATCTCGAAGATGCTCGGTGGCACGTAGCCATCGAACGCGAGCTCCGAGTAGGCGTTGTCGTAGACGAGGATGATGTCGTTGTCGCGGCAGCGCCGCACGACGTCCGCGAGGTAGTCGCGCGGCGCGACCGCGGCGGTCGGATTGTTCGGGTAGTTCAGGTACAGCACCTTCGTGCGCCGCAGCACGTCGTGCGGTACGTCGTCGAGGTCGACGAGGAAGTTCGTGCGCGGGCGCAGGGCGTAGGGGTACGGCGTGGCGTCGCTCAGCAGGGTGCCGCCGGCGTACACGAGGTAGCCGGGCTCCGGCACGATCGCGACGTCACCCTTCTCGAGGTACGCCATCGCGATGTGCGCGATCCCCTCCTTCGACCCGATGAGCGGGGTGATCTCCGTCATCGGATCGAAGGCGAGCCCGAAGCGTCGTTGCATCCACGCGCTCACCGCCTCGCGGTAGGGCACGTGGCCGAGCCCGAAGCCGTAGCGGTGGAGTGCGGGCTCGTCCATCGCCGCTCTCAACGCGTCGATCGCTGCCGCGGGCGCCGGGAGATCCGCGTCGCCGGCGCCGAGGTCGATGACGTCCACACCGCGGGCGAGCAGCTCTCGCTTCTTCGCCGGAATGTGCGCGAGCGGGTACGGCGGCAGCGACTGGAAGCGCCGGGATGGTCGTGGCATCAGGCCGTCGTCAGTCGGTCAGCGGGAGCGCCGGTGCCGCGACCGGCGGCGCGTGCCGCGCGTGCTGGGCGTCGATCCACGACTGCTGGTAGCTCGGGTCCTCGAGGGGGCGCGCGGCCTTCGCGATCTTGAGGGGGCGGAAGCTGTCCATCATGACCGCGAGCTCGTTCGTGAACTTCGCGCCGATGGATGCCTCGTAGCGCCCCGGGTGCGGGCCGTGCGGTATCCCGTCCGGGTGGTGCGTGACCGAGCCGAACTCGATCCCCTTCCGGCTCATGAACTCGTCGGAGGCGTAGTAGATCACCTCGTCCGAGTCGACGTTGCTGTGGTTGTACGGCGCCGGGATGGCGTTCGCGTCGAAGTCGTAGGGTCGCGGGCAGAACGAGCAGATCACGAAGCCATCGCCCTGGAAGGTCTGGTGCACCGGCGGCGGCTGGTGCACGCGGCCGACGATCGGCTCGAAGTCGCGGATGTTGAAGATCCACGGGTAGAAGTAGCCGTCCCAGCCGACGACGTCGAACGGGTGGTGATCGAGCACGAACTCGTTCAGCCCGTCGTACTGCTTCACGAGGATCGGGAAGTCGCCCATCTCGTCGTGCGTCTTCAGCTCCGTCGGCCGCCGGATGTCGCGCTCCGAGTACGGCGCCCCCTCGATGAGCTGCCCGAACTCGTTGCGGTACCGCTTCGGCCAGCGAACGTGCCCTCGACTCTCCATGACGAGGAACTTCTGCGGCGCGCTCAGGTCGAGCTTCCACCGGTGCATGATGCCGCGGTGGATCACGACGTAGTCGCCTTCCTCGTACGGCAGGTCGCCGAACTGCGTCTCGAGCACGCCGCGCCCCTTGCCGACGTACACGACCTCGTCGGCCTGCGCGTTCCGGTAGAAGTGCGCGTCCTGCTCGTCGGGCTCGACGTAGAGCATGCCGATGTCCGCGTTGAACAGCATCGGCGTGCGGTCGAGCGTGGGGCTGCCCCCGCGTTTCGCACGCGACGTGAGGAAGTGGCGATGCTTGAGCGTCGGATCGTCGTCCGCCTCCCACACCAGCTCCTTCACGCGGCGAACGGACTTCACCGTCGTCGGCGGGTGGACGTGATAGAGCAGGGCCGACGTCCCCGTGAATCCCTCGTGCCCCACGAGCTGCTCGGCGTACACCCCCCCGTCGGGTTTGCGCATGACCGTGTGCCGCTTGCGCGGCACACGGCCCAGCGTGTGGTAGATCGGCATCAGAGGTTGCCCCGCAGCGCCTGCTCGCGCTCGATCGCCTCGAACAGCGCCTTGAAGTTGCCCTTGCCGAAGCTCTTCGCGCCTTTGCGCTGGATGATCTCGTAGAACAGCGTCGGCCGATCCTCGACAGGCTTCGTGAAGATCTGCAGCAGGTAGCCGTCCGGGTCCCGGTCGACGAGGATGCCTAACGATTCGAGCACGTCGAGCGGCTCGTCGATGGCGCCGACGCGCTCTTGCAGCTCGCGATAGTACGACGTCGGCGTCGTCGAGGAACTCCACGCCGCGCTCGCGCAGCGTCGTCACGGTCTGGATGATGTCGTTCGTGGCGAGCGCGAGGTGCTGCACGCCGGGGCCGCCGTAGAAGTCGAGGTACTCCTCGATCTGCGACTTCTTCTTGCCGGATGCGGGCTCGTTGATGGGGAACTTGATGCGGTCGTTGCCGTTCGCCATCACCTTCGACATGAGCGACGAGTACTCGGTGTTGATGTCCTCGTCGTCGAACGTGATGAGGTTCCGGAAGCCCATCACGTCGCCGTAGTACTGCACCCAGTGGTTCATGCGCCCCAGCTCGACGTTGCCGACGCAGTGGTCGACGTACTGCAGGCCGACGTCCGGCGGCGCGTAGCGCGGCGTGACGGCCTTGAAGCCGGGAAGGAACACGCCGTTGTAGTTGCGACGCTCGACGAGCGAGTGGATCGTGTCGCCGTACGTGCCGATCGCGGCGATGACGACCTCGCCGTCCGCGTCCTGCTCGACGCGCGGCTCGTGGATCGGGATCGCACCGCGCGCCACCGCCGTCGCGTAGGCCGCGCGCGCGTCGTCCACCCACAGCGCGTAGTCGCGGACGCCGTCGCCGTGCTTGTGCACGTGCTCGGCGATGGCCGATCGGGTCGGCGAGAGCGCCGTCGTGAGCACGAGGCGGATCTTGCCCTGCTGCATGAGGTAGCTCGCGCGATCGCGCACGCCGGTCTCGGGGCCGCGGTAGGCGACGAGCGCGTAGCCGAACGCCGCACGGTAGTAGTGGCTCGCCTGCTTGGCGTTGCCGACGTAGAACTCGATGTAGTCGGTGCCGTTGATCGGGAAGGTGTCGCGCGGCTCCGCGGCGACGGGGGGCTGTTCGAGCGTGGTGGCCATGATGAAGTCGCTCCGGTGAGTGAGGGTGGACGTGCGTGCCTAACGAATGCGCGCGCACCCCCATCCCGGATCGCAGCGCCGGTTGCCCGGCCATTCCGCCTTTCCTGCCATCGCTCCCTCCGCGTTGTGCTGTCGGGGCTCAGCTCATCCGCGCCGGCGCCGTGCCGGGCTGTTCCTTCACCAGCACGTCGGGTGCCCGCAGCGCCGCGGGCGCCTCGTCGGCCATCGCCCGCTCGACCGCCGCGGCCGTGACCGGGCTCCCGTTCAGGAGGTACTGCCGGCGCACGAGCGTCAGCACGGTGTAGACCGCGACCGGCTCGCCGTCCTGGTTCGCGACTTCGACGTCCCACGCCACGACGCCCTGCGGGATCTGCCCCTCGCGATCGTCCTTCGCCGCCTTCGACTTGCAGGTGAGCCGGACCGAGATGGTGTCGCCCACGTAGACCGGCTTCACGAAGCGCAGCCCTTCGAGCCCGTAGTTCGCGAGCACCGGCCCGGGCGCCGGGTCGACGAACAGCCCCGCCGCGGCGGAGATGACGAAGTAGCCGTGCGCGACGCGCCGCTCGAAGATCGACTCGCGCGCCGCGATCTCGTCGACGTGCGCGTAGAAGAAATCTCCCGAGATGCCGGCGAAGTTCGTCGACGTCGGCCTCGGTCACGGTGCGGCGGTGCGTGCGCCAGGTCTCGCCGACTTGCAGCTCCTCGAAGTGCTTGCGGAACGGGTGGATGCGGTCGCGCAGCTCGGCGGCGCCCGTCGATCCACTCGCGCGTCACCGCGGCGAGCGTCGTCGGCGAGCCCTGGATCGCCGTGCGCTGCATGTAGTGCAGCACGCCGCGCACGCCGCCCATCTCCTCGCCGCCGCCGGCGCGTCCCGGGCCGCCGTGCACGAGGTGCGGCAGCGGTGAGCCGTGCCCCGTCGACTCTTTCGCCGAATGCCGGTTCACGAGCATGAGGCGGCCGTGGTAGGCCGCGGTGCCCAACACGACGCTCCGCGAGACCTGGTCGTCGGCCGAGAACAGCGAGCCGACGAGCGAGCCCTTGCCGAGCCGCGCGAGCGCGATCGCTTCGTCGACCGACGCGTACGGCATGATCGTGTTGACCGGCCCGAACGCTTCGACGTCGTGCGCCGCCGTCCGCTCGAACGGACGGTCGTTGTGCAGCAGGGTGATCGGGAAGAACGCGCCTCGGTCCGCGTCGGCACCGACGACGTCGAGCGAGCCCGGGCCGCCGTACACGAGCTCCGCGGCGCCCAGCAGCTTCTCGAGGCTTCGCTGCACTTCGCCCACCTGCGCACGGCCGGCGAGGGGTCCCATGCGGACGCCCTCCGCCTTCGGGTCCCCGACCTTGGTCCCCGCCAGTCGGCTGCCCAACGCCTTCACGACGTCCTCGACGTACTCGGCCGGGACGAAGGTGCGGCGGATCGCGGTGCACTTCTGCCCGGCCTTCACCGTCATCTCGCGGGCGACTTCCTTCACGAACAGGTCGAACTCCTCGGAGCCCGGCCGCGCGTCGGGGCCGAGCATCGAGTAGTTCAGCGAGTCGGCCTCCTGGTTGAAGCGCACGTTGTGCTCGACGATCGCCGGCGTCTGACGAAGCATCTGCCCCGTCGCGGCGCTGCCGGTGAAGGCCACGGTGTCCTGCATGCCGAGATGGCTCAGCAGGTCACCGGCGCTACCGCAGATCAGCTGCACGGTTCCGCGCGGCAGGAGCCCGCTCGCGATCATCTCGCGGAACACCGCCTCCGTGAGGAAGCTCGTGATCGTCGCCGGCTTCACGATGCACGGCACGCCCGCGAGCAGCGCGACGGCCACCTTCTCCAGCATCCCCCAGACGGGGAAGTTGAACGCGTTGATGTGCACCGCGACGCCTTCGAGCGGGACGCAGACGTGCCGCCCGATGAACGTCCCCCCCTTCGAGAGCGGCTCGGCCGGCCCGTCGATGTAGTACGGCTCGTCGGGGAAGTCGCGCCGCCCGCGGCTCGCGTACGCGAACAGCGTCCCGATGCCGCCGTCGATGTCGATCCAGTGGTCCCCCTTCGTCGCGCCGGTGGCCTCGGAGACCGTGTAGAACTGCGCCTTGCGCTCGGTGAGGTACTGGGCGAGCGCCTTCAGCATGCGCGCGCGCTGGTGGAACGTCATGCGCCGCAGCGCCGGCCCGCCGACGGCGCGCGCGTGCTCCGCCATCGCCTTGAAGTCGAGCCCCCCGCTCGACGCCTCTGCCACCTGCTCGCCGGTGACGGCGTGATACAGATCGGTGCTCTTCCCGGTCCCCTCGACCCACTGGTCGAGCGCGTAGTTCTGCAGTCGCATCGCGTGATGTGATCCGTTAGGCGCCGGCTCGGCGCGTCTCGTTCCAGGTGCGGTAGACGGCGTGCTGCGACGCACGCAGCTCGTCTTGCGCGGGGGTACGCTCGCGCAGCGGCTCGCACGCGTGCAGCGACGCGTGCAGGCGCGCGGGAAGCCGCCGATACAGCGCGGTCCCCTCGCTCTTCCACGCGAGCATCTCGTCGGTCACCTCCTTCACCGCGCGCGCGGGGGAGCCGACGACGAGCGTGCGCGGCGGGATCCGACTGTCTGCCGGCACGAAGCTGAGCGCGCCGACGATCGACCCGTCGCCGACGTGCGCCCGATCCATGACGACGGCGTTCATCCCGATCAGCACGTTGCGGCCGAGCCGCGCGCCGTGGATCACCGCGCCGTGCCCGACGTGCGCGGCGGCCTCGAGCACGACCGTCGCGCCGGGGAAGACGTGTACGGTGCAGCTCTCCTGCACGTTGCACCCGTCTTCGATCTCGATCGCGCCCCAGTCGCCCCGGATCGCCGCGCCCGGTCCGACGTACACGTCGCGGCCGATGACGACGTTCCCCGTCACGGCGGCCTGCGGATGCACGAACGCCGACTCGTGGACGACCGGGACGATGCCGTCGAACGCGTAGATCGCCACGCTCAGACGCGCTCGAGGATCGTCGCCATCCCCTGCCCGACGCCGACGCACATGGTGCACAGTGCGTAGCGCCCCCCCCGCTCGCGCAGCTCGTGCGCCGCCGTGAGCAGCAGCCGCGCCCCCGACATGCCGAGCGGGTGGCCGAGCGCGATGGCGCCGCCGTTCGGGTTGACGCGCGGATCGTCCGCCGGCACCTCGAGCGCGCTGAGGCAGCCGAGGACTTGCGCGGCGAACGCCTCGTTCAGCTCGAGCACGTCCATGTCGCCGAGCGTGAGCTTGGCCTTGCGAAGCGCCTCGCGCGTCGCGGGCACGGGCCCGAGTCCCATCAGCCGCGGCTCGACGCCGGCGACCGCCGTCGCGACGATCCGCGCCAGCGGTTCGGCGCCGATCGAGCGCGCCGCCTCCTCCGTGCCGACCAGCAGCGCGCAGGCGCCGTCGTTCAGTCCGGACGAGTTGCCGGCCGTGACACTGCCCTTCCCGTCGGTCCGGAACGCAGGGCGCAGCTTCGCGAGCCCGTCGAGCGTGGTGTCGGGGCGCAGGAACTCGTCCGTGGCGACCGAGACCGTTCCCTTCTTGCCGGCCGGCACGTCGACCGGCGCGATCTCGCGCTCGAACCGTCCGCGACTCCGCGCGTCGGCGGCCTTCTGCTGTGACCGCAGCGCGAACCGATCCTGCGCGTCGCGCGAGACGCCCGACTGCTCGGCGACGTTCTCGGCCGTCTGGCCCATCGCGTCGGTGCCGTACGCGTCGCGCATCCGCGGGTTGACGAATCGCCAGCCGAGCGACGTGTCGAACAGCTCGACGTCGCGCCCGAACGGCTTCGACGACTTCGACATGACGAACGGCGCGCGGGTCATGCTCTCGACGCCACCGGCCACGTACAGCTCGCCGTCGCCGATCATGCACCGCGCGCGTCGCGTGCGCCGCGGCGGCCATTCCCGACGCGCACAGCCGGTTCACCGTTTCGCCGGGCACCGAGACGGGCAGCCCGGCGAGCAGCCCGGCCATCCGGGCGACGTCTCGGTTGTCCTCACCGGCCTGGTTGGCGCAGCCGAAGACGACGTCGCCGATGCGCGCCGGGTCGAGCGACGGATGACGAGCCACGAGCGAGCGGATGACGTGCGCCGCGAGGTCGTCGGCGCGCGCCTCGGCGAGCGCACCGCCCAACGATCCGATCGGGGTCCGCGTGCCGTCGATGAGATATGCGGAGTGCATGATTGGCGAGAGAGTGTTAGGCCGGCGGCGCTTCGAGCAGCGGCCGGCCCGTGTCGTACACCGTAGCGCGAAAGTGGGCGACCGGCTCGCCGTCGCGCGCCACCGCCACCGAGTAGAACGCGACGCGGCGCGCCTCGCTCAGCACCGTGCACGTGGCGGTCAACACGTCGCCGACGCGGATCGCCTTCGCGTACGCCATCGCGTTGTCGAGCGCGACGCTGATGCTGTCGTGCGTGTTGCAGGCGAAGGCGAGTGCGCTGTCGGCGAGCGCGTAGGTGACGCCGCCGTGGCAGTTGCCGAAGCCGTTCGCCATCTCGGGGCGCACCGACATGCGGACGACCGAGTGGCGCGGCGCCGTCTCGAGCACCTCGACCCCGAGCCAGCGACTGAACGCGTCGTGCTCGAGCAGCCGTGCCACGGTCGCCTCGGCGAGCGCCTGCGGCGGCAGCGACGCGTGGCTCACGCGAGCAGCGGGCGGTGCGCGTGGGCGGCGGCGCGAAGGTACGGACTCGCGCGATACCGATCCTCGGCGTACGCCTCGCGCAATCGCTCCAGCTCGGCGAGAACCACCGCCGCGCCCAAGGCGTCGCCCCACGCGAGCAGCCCGCGCGGGTAGTTCACGCCCTTCGTCATCGACAGCTCGATGTCGGCTGCGGTCGCGACGCGCAGATACACGGCGTCGCACGCCTCGTTCACGAGCATGGCGAGCACGCGCCGCAGCACGGCCGCGCCTGACGTGTCGTCGCGGCTCGGCTCCGGACGGGGCGCCCCGTCGCGGTAATCGTAGAATCCCTGACCGCTCTTCCTCCCGAGCCGCCCCGCCTCGACGAGCCGCTGCTGCGTGAGCGACGGGCGGTACCGCGGATCGTGAAACGTCTGCTCGTAGACGGAACGGGTGACGGCGAAGTTCACGTCGAGCCCGATGAAGTCCATCAGCTCGAACGGGCCCATGCGGAAGCCGCCGAGGTCGCGCAGCGCCCAGTCGATCGTCGGCGCGTCGGCGAGCCCCTCGTCCAGCAGACGAAGCGCCTCTCCGTAGAACGGCCGCGCGACGCGGTTCACGATGAAGCCAGGCGTGTCGGCGGCGCGCACGGTCGTCTTTCCCCACCCGTCGACGAGCGCGCGCACGTCGTCGGCGAGCGCGGCATCCGTCGTCAGCGCCGGCACGATCTCGACGAGCGGCAGGACGGGCGCCGGGTTGAAGAAGTGCACGCCGATGACCCGGTCCGGCCGCCGGCATCCGCCCGCGATCGACGCGACCGACAGCGACGACGTGTTCGTCGCGAGCACGGTGTCGGCCGCGACGACGTCTTCGAGCCGGCGGAAGCTCTCGCGCTTCACGCCGAGGTCCTCGACGACTGCCTCGATCACGAGCCCGCACTCGGCGAACTGGCTCAGGTCTTCGATGCCGCGCACGACGGTCAGCCGCCGGTGCGCCCCGTTCGCCGCGGCGGCCGAGAGGCGCCCCTTCTCGACTTCGCGCGCGAGCGCCCGGCTCAGCGCCTCGCTCGCGCGCTCCGCCGTGTCCGGCCGTGCGTCGGCGAGCACCACGCGATGGCCGTTGACGAGCGCCACCTGCGCGATCCCCGTCCCCATGGCGCCGGCGCCGAGTACGCCGACGACCGTGTCCTGCGCGAGCGTCGCCATCCGCCTAGCGCCCGACGAAGTGCGGCGCGCGCTTGGCGAGGAACGCCGCCGTGCCTTCACGGAAATCCTCGGTCGACGCCGCCTCCGCCTGCAGCACCGCCTCGAGCTCGAGCTGCGCCTCGAGGTCGTTGGCGAGCGACGCGTTCAGCGCCCGCTTCGTGAGGCCGAAGCCGCGCGTCGGCTGCGTCGCGAGCCGCCGGGCGAGCGCCGTGGCGTCCTCCAGCAGCGACGCCGCCGGCACGACGCGCCAGATCATCCCCATCGCCTGCGCCTCCGCCGCCGAGAGCTTGTCGCCGAGCAGCATGAGCGCCGTCGCCCGCGGCAGCCCGACGGCGCGCGGAAGGAAGAACGTCCCCGCCGTGTCAGGCACGAGCCCGATCTTCGAGAACGACTGGATGAACGACGCCGTGTCCGCCGCGAGCACGATGTCGCAGGCGAGCGCGAGGTTCGCCCCGGCACCGGCCGCGACGCCGTTGACGGCGGCGATCACGGGTTTCTCCATCTCGCGCAGGAGCCGCACCGTCGGGTTGTACGTCTCGCGCACGATGTCGGCGATCGGCGGCGCCGCGCTCCCGTCGCCGGGCATCGCTTCGGCGAGGTCCTGGCCGGCGCAGAACCCGCGCCCCGCACCTGTCAGCAGCACGGCGCGCACCTGGGCATTCTCCCCGGCGTCCCTGAGCGCCGCCTGCAGCTCGGCCGCCATCGAACGCGTGAAGCTGTTCAGCACGTCCGGGCGGTGCAGCGTGACCGTCGCCACGCCGTCGGCGATCGCATAGCGAACATCTTCGTAGGCCATGCGGCGTAACGTAAACGCCCGTCACACACTGCGTGACACTCGACAGCGCCCCTCTCGTACGACCGCTCATGACCCTGCCTGCAACAGCTTCGGCGATCCGTTCCGGCTTCGGGGCGCTGCGCGCGAACCCCCTCCGCACGATGCTCTCCGCGCTCGGCGTCGTCATCGGCATCGGCGCCATGATCGCCGTGCTCGCGCTCAGCGACGGCGTCGAGCGATCGTTCCGCGACCGACTCGCGCTGGACGGGCGCGCGCAGACGCTGCGCATCTCGGCCCGCACCATGGACTTCGTCGACGGGCTCGTGCTCGCGCGGAGCGACGCGCCCGAGCTGACGCTCGACGACGCCGTGTCGCTCGAGGGCGCCGTCGGCGCCCTCGGGTCGGTCGACCTCTCGACGGGTGGACAGGCGCTCGTCACCGTCGCGCCGGGGCGTCCCGCGCGGGGCGTCACCCTGCGCGGCGTCCGCGTGCCGCCGGCGATGCTGCGCAGCCGGCCACTCATCGCGGGTCGCTTCTTCACGCCGGCGGAAGTCCGCGACTCGGCGCGCCTGCTCGTGATCTCGGATGGACTGGCGGCCGCGCTCGCGACGATGCTCGTCGACAGCACGGCCGGGCCGGTCACGCGATCCTCGGCACAGTCGCGCCCGCGACCCGTCACCGACGCGCCGGACCCTCCACAGCCGACCGCCGCGGCATGTCGGGCGCTCGTCGGGCGCCCCGTGACGATCCGCGACCAGCCGTGGACGATCCTCGGCATCCTGCCGCCGCTCGCCGAGACCGACTCCGCGTGCACGGGGCGACCGCGGTCGCGCACGACGCGCACCGCCGCATTCAACCTCGCCGGCCGCCTCTCGGCGATGGTGCCCGTCACCGCCGTCGCGGCCGCCGCGACGCCGACCGCGGCGGGGGGATTCGCAGCGAGGCAGCCGTCCGGCCGCGCGCTGACGCTCGTCGCGACGCGACTCGAGGACTTCAAGCCGATGCGCGAGCGCGCCGAGTCGTGGCTCGCCACGAAGTTCGGGCGGCCGGTCGCCGACACGGGCGGATGGAAGGCACGGATCGACGTCGCGAGCTACGAGCAGGAGAGCGAAGGCATCACCCAGGCGATGCTCATCTTCCGTCTGCTCATGTCGGCCATCACCGGCATCTCGCTCGTCGTCGGCGGCGTCGGCATCATGAACGTGTTGCTCGCATCCGTCACCGAGCGGACGCGGGAAATCGGCATCAGCAAGGCGGTCGGCGCGCGCCGCCGCGACGTGCTCGTGCAGTACCTCGCCGAGTCCGTCGCGATCTCGCTCATGGGCGCCGTCCTCGGCACGGCGCTCGGCTACGGAGTCGCGCAGATCGTGGCCGCCGTGATGCGCTCTCGGGCGACGATCCCCGTGCACGCCGGCTTCTCGCTCTCGACGCTCCTCGTCGCGATCGGCGCGCCGCTCGTCGTCGGCGTGCTGTTCGGCATGTACCCGGCACTGCGCGCGTCGCGGCTCTCGCCGATCGACGCGATCCGGCACGAGTAGCGAACGGTCCGCCGGCCGACGCCCCCTCGGCGGCCGCTCCGCGAGTGCCGGAAGGCGCCGCGCGCACAGGCGTTAGTTTCCGGGGCGCAGACTTCGGCGCTCCGGACCACACGCCTGACTTCGATACGCCTGTTTCATGGCCGTCTCCATGCCGACCCGCCCGATGGCGGCGCCGACTCCCGACATTTCCGCGCTGCTCGATCGGATCGACTGGCGCCGCGTCGCGTACAACACGCTCGTCTCGCGCGCGCTCGACGACGTCGAGGAGTCGACGAACCGGAACCGCGCGACGGTGCCGCGCGAGCACGTCGTGCTCTATCAGTTCTCCGCCCGCGGACACGACGTCGCGCAGACCATCCTCGGTGCGCTGCTCGATCACCCGCGTGACGCGGCAGGCGCCTACTACCGCTCGCGGCCGTTGCTCCTCGCGCTCGGCCTCTCGATCGAGGACGCGCTGGCCAGTCCGTTGGGCCGCTCGGGCGGCTTCAGCGACGGGCGCGACATCGGAGTGGTGTGCAACCTCCCCGGCGTGCGGGGCGCGACCGTGCTCCCCATGGCCGGCGACGTCGGCGGTCAGTACACGCCCGTCGCCGGCTGGGCCCAGGCGATCGACTATCACCGAGACGCGCTCGGCGACGCGTCGTGGGACCGCGCCATCGGCGTGTCGTTGGGCGGCGAGGCGTCGGTCGCGACGAACGGCTTCTGGTCGGCGCTCACGATGGCGACGACGTTGAAGTTGCCGATGCTCTTCTACGTCGAGGACAACGGCCTCGGCATCTCGGTGCCGAGCCGATTCCAGACACCCGGCGCCAACATCGCCGCCAACCTCGCGTCGTTCGAGAATCTCTTCCTGCGCGACGGCGACGGGTGCGATCCGATCGAAGCCGCGAGACTGCTCACCGAGTGCGTCGACCACGTCCGCGCCGGACACGGACCTGCGCTGGTGCGCCTGACCGTTCCGCGCCTGTCGAGCCATTCGGGGCCGGACAACCAGAAGGGCTACCGGACGGCCGACGAGATCGCGTTCGACGAGGCGCGCGACCCGCTCCCCCGGCTGCGCCAGTTCCTCGTCGACCACGTGATGAGCGCCGACGACTTCGTGTCGCTCGAAGCCGAGGTCCATCGCGACGTGGACGCGGCGCTCACCGCGGCACGTGGTCGCCCGACGTCGGACCCCGCGCGCGTGCGCCGCTTCGTGTACGACGAAGTGCGTCTCCCGGGCGACGAGACCCCGGTCGGCGGTGTCCCCGAGGAGGAGCTGCAATCGTTGGGCGGCACCGACGTCCCCGTCGAGGGTGGGCAGACGATGCGCTTCGCCGAAGCCGTCCGGGCGACGCTGGCGCGCGAGCTGACGGTCGACCCGCGCGTGCTCGTGTTCGGCGAGGACGTCGGCGTGAAGGGCGGTGTGCACCTCGTCACCGAAGGCCTGCAGAAGCGGTTCGGCGAGCGCCGCGTGTTCGACACGTCGCTCTCGGAGGAGGGGATCATCGGGCGGGCCGTCGGCATGGCGTACAGCGGCCTCATGCCCGTCGCCGAGATCCAGTTCCGGAAGTACGCCGACCCTGCCGCCGAACAGTTGAACAACTGTGGCACGGTGCGGTGGCGCACGAACAACCGCTTCTGCGCGCCGATCGTCGTGCGCATGCCCGGCGGCTTCGGCAAGGACGTCGGTGATCCATGGCACTCGCTGAGCGACGAGGTGCGCTTCGCGCACGCGCTGGGCTGGCAGGTGGCGATGCCGTCGAACGCCGCGGACGCCGTGGGCCTGCTCCGCGCCGCGATGCGCTCGAAGAACCCCACGATCTTCTTCGAGCACCGCTCGCTGCTCATGACGAGCGACGGGAGCGCTCGCTATCCGGGCGACGACTACGTGCTTCCGTTCGGTCGGGCGGCCGTGCTGCGGGAGGGCACTGACCTCACGCTCGTGACGTGGGGCGCGATGGTCCACCGCTGCCGCGACGCCGCCGCCTCGTTCGGTGACCGCGTCGAGCTGCTCGATCTCCGCACGATCGCGCCCTGGGACCGTGCGGCCGTTCTACGCTCGGTCGAGAAGACCGGCCGCTGTCTCGTCGTCCACGAGGACACGCTCACCGCCGGCTTCGGCGCAGAGATCGCGGCGACCGTGGCGAAGGACGCGTTCTGGTGGCTCGACGCCCCCGTCGACCGACTGTGTGTCGAGGACGTCCCGATGCCGTATCACACCACGTTGCTCGACGCCGTGCTCCCCTCAGCCGAGGCGATCGCAGCGCGGATAGAGACCGTGATCGGCCTGTAGTGTGTTCACCGAAGGAATCGAGGGAACTCCAACCGGGCTCTCGCACAGCACTTCGAGTTCCCCCTGTTCCTTCTGTCAGAGATCCCAGGCGACCGCTAGATCGCCTTGAACTCCTCGAACGGCTGCCGGCAGGCGTCGCAGAAGTGGATCGACTTGCACGCCGTCGTCCCGAACGCGCTGCGTAACGCCGTCTGCGCCGAGCCACAGTACGGGCACGGCACCGTCGAGCGCCGACGCAGCGGCACGAGGTCCGGCCCCTCCGCCGGCCCCGGCGGCGCGATCCCGTAGGCGCGCAGCTTCTCGCGCGCCTCCGGCGCGATCCAGTCGGTCGTCCACGGCGGCGAGTAGGTGGTCCGCACCTGCGCCTCGCCGAAGCCGTGGGCGGCGAGCGCCGACGACGATGTCGCGCTCGATCTCGCGCATCGCGGGGCAGCCCGAATACGTCGGCGTGACGACGACGGTCACCGCGTCGCCGTGCAGTTCGACGTCGCGCACGATCCCGAGCTCGACGACCGACAGCACCGGCACTTCGGGGTCCGGCACCGTGCCGATCGCCGCCCAGACGGCCGCACTGCGGTCCGACGGAATCACCGCCCCGACCGCGCCGCGCGACGTCACCAGCTCGCCCCTGGATGCGCGCGCACGACGCTCTGCATCTCCGCCAGCATGAGCCCAAGAAACTCGGTGTGCCGACCGGAGCGTCCCCCCGTCATCATCCGGCCGGTCGGCGGCACGCGAAGCGTCGCTTCCGTCAACACCTGCTCGACGCGCGCCTGCCAGCGCGGGCGGAGAGCTGCCGCATCCACACCGACGCCGTCGGCGACCATCGCGCGGTCGACGTCGTCCATCTCGAACAGCTCGCCGGTGTAGCGCCACAGCCCGTCGAACGCCGCCTGCATCCGCGCCCGGCTCTCCGCCGTGCCGTCGCCGAGCTTGAGCACCCAGTCGGTCGTGTGCCGCAGGTGGTACCGGGACTCCTTGTGCGCCTTCGCCGCGATCCCGGCGAGATCGCCGTGCGCGCTGCGCGTCAGCGCCGCGAGCTGCAGCTCCGCGAACGCCGAGTAGAGGAACTGACGCGCGATCGTCACGCCGAAGTCGCCGTTCGGAAGCTCGACGAGCTGTACGTTGCGGAACTCGACCGTCTCGCGCAGAAACGCGAGCGTGTCCTCGTCGCGACCCTTCCCCTCGCGCTCGCCGGCCAGCTTGAGCAGCAGGGCCGCCTGCCCGAACAGGTCGAGCGACATGTTCGCGAGCGCGATGTCCTCTTCGAGGATCGGCCCGTGCCCGCACCACTCCGAGAGCCGCTGCCCCAGCACGAGCCGGTCGTCGCCGAGTCGAAGCAGGTACTCCACGAACGGGTCGTCGGCCGTGCGCGACGTGTAGCTCGGGACGACGGGTCCAGCGGCGACGTCGAGCGGTCGGACGGGCGGCGCGATGTCCGCGCCTGCGCCGTGCTCCGGCTCGTCGGGAGCGGTGCCGTACCCCATCAGTACACCCGCACGCCGCGCGGCACTTTGTAGAATTGCGGGTGCCGGTACGCCTTGTCGTTCCCCGGCTCGAAGAACGGCCCCGCGTCGCTCGGCGCCGAGGCGGCGATGGCGCTCGTCGGAACGACCCAGAGGCTCAGCACCTTGCCGCGACGGCCGTAGACGTCACGCGCATTCTGAATCGCCTGCTCGGCGTCGACGGCGTGCACGCTGCCGACGTGCTCGTGCGGCGCCCCCTGCGACTCCTGCGTGAACACTTCCCAGAGTGCCCACTGCGTGTCGACCGCGTCGGGGGTCGAGGAACGGGGATCGGGCGAGCTCACGCTGCCACCGACCCCCGTTCACCGGTTCCCGATCCCCGCTTCGCCGCATACGCCTCGGCCGCCGCGCGCACCCACGCGCCCTCGTCGTGCGCTCTGTTGCGCGCCGCGAGCCGCTCGCGATTGCACGGGCCGTCGCCCTTCACGACCGCCCAGAACTCGTCCCAGTCGATCTGCCCGAACGCCCAGTTCTCCGTCGCCGCGTCGTACCGGAGCTCGGGATCGGGGAGCGACAGGCCGACTGCCTGCGCCTGCGGCACGGTCAGGTTCACGAACCGCTGACGGAGCTGATCGTTCGTGAATCGCTTCACGCGCCAGCGCAGCAGCTCGTCGGAATTGGACGATTCGCTGTCGTGCGGTCCGAACATCATGAGCGTCGGCCACCACCAGCGGTTGACCGCATCCTGCACCATCTCGCGCTGCGCGTCGGTGCCGGCGGCGAGCGTCGCGACCGACTCGTAGCCCTGGCGCTTGTGGAAGTTCTCTTCCTTGCAGATCCGGATCATCGCCCGTGCGTACGGGCCGTACGACGCCTTCGCGAGCACCGTCTGATTCACGATCGCCGCGCCGTCGACGAACCACCCGATCACGCCGACGTCGGCCCACGTCAGCGTCGGGTAGTTGAAGATGCTCGCATACTTCGCCTTGCCGCTGAGCAGATCGCCGACGAGCTGCGCGCGGTCGACGCCGAGCGTCTCGGTGCCGCAGTAGATGTAGAGACCGTGCCCCGCCTCGTCCTGCACTTTCGCGAGCAGCGACGTCTTGCGCCGCAAGCTCGGGGCGCGCGTGATCCAGTTGCCCTCGGGCAGCATCCCGACGATCTCCGAGTGCGCGTGCTGGCTCATCATGCGGATGAGCTGCTTGCGGTACCGCTCCGGCATCCAGTCTTTCGGCTCGATCGACTCGCCGGCAGCGATCCGCGCCTCGAACTCGGCGAGCTGGGCGCTGTCGTCCGTGGTCGACTCTGGAGCGGACGGGGCGATCGACGTAGGCATCACGGCAGTAGGCGGCGGCAGAAGGAAGGTGTGTCGCGCAGTCTCGAATATACCCCGCCGTATCGCATTTCGGTCGCTCCATCGGCGAGATTGTCGCGCGATTCCCCTCTCAAACCTCTCCGCGCTCGTCATGGCCGACAGCACCCTGCTCCCCTCCGACGGCCGCGTCGCCGTCGACGTTCACGGCGGCATCGCCGACATCCGCTTCGGGCACCCGAAGGGAAACTCGCTCCCGGCCGCGATCCTCCGCTCGCTCGCCGACGCGATCGCCGAGACGGGGCGGGACGCGAGCGTGCGCGTCATCGTCCTGCGGAGCGACGGACACGGTCCGTTCTGCGCAGGCGCGTCGTTCGACGAGCTCGTCGCGATCGACGACCCCGCCGCAGGGAAGGAGTTCTTCTCGGGCTTCGCGCGGGTCATCCTCGCCATGCTCCGCGCGCCACAGCTCATCGTCACGGCCGTGCAGGGCAAGGTCGCCGGCGGCGGCGTCGGCATCGTCGCGGCGTCGGATTACGTCATCGCGCTCGAGAGCGCGTCGCTCAAGCTGAGCGAGCTCGCGGTCGGCATCGGCCCGTTCGTCGTCGGCCCGGTGATCGAGAAGAAGATCGGGCTCGCCGCCTTCCAGGCGATGGCGATCGACGCCGATTGGCGCGACGCGGCCTGGGCACAGACTCGCGGGCTCTACACGCACCTCGCCGGTTCGTCGACCGAGCTCGACCGACGCGTCGACGGGATCGTCGCCAGACTCTCCGCGTCGAACCCCGAGGCGATGA
This sequence comes from uncultured Gemmatimonadaceae bacterium, assembly GCA_963843845.1. Taxonomy (GTDB): domain Bacteria; phylum Gemmatimonadota; class Gemmatimonadetes; order Gemmatimonadales; family Gemmatimonadaceae; genus Gemmatirosa. Next base: position 2,466,943 of record CAWJMB010000002.1, read on the forward strand.
CGCTCATCAAGCGCGCCGCCTGGGCGGGCACCGAGGGGTGGGACGATCTCCTCGCCGAGCGCGCCGAGATCAGCGGACGGCTCGTCCTCTCGCCGTTCACGCGCCAGGCGATCGCGGCGTTTCGCCAGAAGGGCTGACGCACTCGCGTCAGCCCACTCCGGATCTCAGCGCACGGCCGTTCGCAATCCGATGCGGTCGCGGTCGATGCGCTCGCTCGGCGGAATCGACCACTCGGACAGATTCGCCCACCAGGCGTCTGCGCGCAGCCCGACCGGCCGGATCCGCCGGTGCAGGCCGGCGAAGTTGCGCAGCTCGTAGATGTAGACGGCCGGCGCGTCGTCGACGAGCGTGGCGTACGCCCGCTCGAAGAGCGCATGCCGCCGCGCCCGGTCGAACTCGACCGTCGCCGAATCGAGGTACGCGTCGAACGTGGCGCTCGCGTACCCGGTCGTGTTGCCGGTCGGCCCGCGGTCCGCGGTCCGAGAGCTCCACGTCTGCCGGATCGTCGACGGCTCCGGGTCTCCCTGCCAGGCGTTGAGGAACGTGTCGTACTGGTGCTGCGCGAGACGCTGCATGAACGTCCCCATCTCGACGACGTCGACCGTGAGGTCGACGCCGACACGCTTCCACTGCGCCTGGAGGAGCACCGCGAGACGCTGCCGGGGCGCGCTCGTCCCGGGAACGAGGACGGAGAACGCGAGGCGGCGTCCGCCGCGTGTGCGGACACTGTCGGGCCCCATGCGCCAGCCGAGCGAATCGAGAGAGCGGCTCGCGGCGGACGGATCGAACGCGGCCGACGGGCGCGACGCACCGAACACGCGCGGCACCGGCATCACGGCGACGTAGCCGAGCGTATCGAACACGTTCGTCACGAGCGACTGGCGGTCGACGGCGGCCGCGAGCGCCCGCCGCAGCGCGCGGTCATCGAACGGCGCCTGCGCCGTGTTGAAGCCCAGGTAGCCGATGCTGAGCGATGGATACTCGACGGCGCGGAGGCTCTCCGCCGTCTTCACCCGGTCGAGCATGGGGCCGCGCAGCACCTCGAGGACATCGGCCTCCCCCGCGAAGAGCTTGTTCGTCGCGGCCGTCGGGTCGGGGGCGAACGCCCAGATCACACGGTCGAGCTTCGGTCGCCCGCGCCAGTTTGCCGTGTCCGCGATCAACTCGATGCGTTCGTTCGGCACCCACCGGACGAAGCGGAAGCGTCCGCTCCCGACCGGCGCCTTGCCGAACGCCGCGGTCCGGAGCTGCGAGCGCGGAACCGAGTCGAGCAGGTGACGCGGCAGCACGAACAGGTTGTAGGTGAGATCGAAGAACTGCTGCGGGCTGCGACGGCGGAAATACGCGACCGCGGTCAACGAGTCGGGCGCCGTCACCGAATCGACGTTCGCGAGCAGCTGTGTGACCGATGTGCCCGTCGCCGGGTCGTGCGCGACGTCGAACGAGAAGCGCACGTCCTCGGCGCGGACGCGGCGGCCGTCGTGCCACCGCGCGCGCTCGTCGAGCGTGAAGCGGATCGACAGCGAGTCGGGCGCCCACTCCCAGCGCGTCGCGAGTCGCGGCGCGAAGCCGTCGTCGCCGACGGTGCCTAACGAATCGCCGATCTCCGCGAGCCGGTCGAAGATCTGCGACACGACCTGCGCGCCCTGCAAGCTCGCGGTGAGCGGCGGCAGCAGCACGTCGGCGTCGCCAGGCGACGTGATGACGATCGTGCCGCCGGCGTCGGCCGTGGTCGTCGCCGGGGTGTCGCGCCCGCCGCACGCCGCGAGCGTCGCGGCGGTGACGAGTGCGGCGGCGAGGCGCGGAAGGGGAGGAGCGTGCATCGACGTCAATGAGTGGAGGGCGACCGACTTCAACGTTCGTTGGACGAGAGCTGCGCCACGTTCGTCACTCGGCCCGCCGTCGGTGCTCGTGCGCGGCTGCAAGATGCGTCACGGTCTATTTCGGCGCTCAAGTTCTCGCCGAGCCGGTCGAGACTCACGGCTACGCCGGGGCATGCCCCCAAGTCGCCACCTGAATCCGCCGCAGATCCAATATGAAGCGTACTCTCCTGTCCACTCGCTTTCTCGCGGTGGTCGCCGCAGCCACGCTCGCCGCCTGCAGTGACGCGAGCGAGCAGCAGCTCGCGCCGCAGCCCGCCGCGCTCTCCGCGTCGTTGCTCCCGCGGATCGTCGCGTCGGTCAGCCGCGGCACACCGCTGGACGCCGACGTCGTCACGAGCGCCACCGTCACGAACGCCGGCGGCACCATCACCGTCCCGGAGGCCGGGCTCACCCTGAAGGTGCCGGCGAACGCGCTCCCCGCCGGAACGTCGTCGATGACGATCCGGGTGACCGCGTTCAAAGGCTCGCAGTACGCCTACGATTTCGCGCCGAGCGGTGTGGTCTTCCGTCAGCCACTCTCCTTCGAGCAGCAGATCGACGGGCTCCCGATCCAGGCGCTCCTCGGCGCCCACGTCGGCTACTTCAAGTCACGCGCGGACCTCAATCCCGCGGCCGGGCTCGCGACCACCTACGAAAGTCTGCCCCTCGCCCTCGACATCCTCGGGCTGAAGATCCGCGCGAAGATCTGGCACTTCTCGGGGTACATCGCCGAATGGTGAGCACGGCCGCGTGACGGGCGCGGTGCGGCGCGCGTCGTTGCGGCATGCGATTCGACGAGCAGCTCGACGAAGCACGCCGGGCCGTCGTCAGCGGCGAGCCACAGGCCGCGCGCGAGCTGTGCGACGCGGTGCTGCGCGCCCTGCCACGCTCGAGGGAGGCGCCGAGCATCGCCGCCGAAGCGCTCCGCATCGTCGCACGCGCGCACCTGGTCGAAGGGCACTCGGACGTCGCACTCGAGTGCCTCGAGGCCGCGTACGCGATCGGCGAGGCTGACGGCAACCTCGCGGACACGGGCTACTCGCTGAACGGCACGGGCGTCGTGCACATGGGCCAGGGCCAGCTCGACGACGCGGAACGGTGCTACGGCGCGGCCCTTCGATGCGCGGAGGCAGCCGGCGACGCGGAGCTGCGCCGCCGCGCGACGCAGAACCTCGGCATCATCGCCAACATTCGCGGCGATCTGCGCGAGGCGCTCGTGCACTACCGCCGCAGCCTCGCGGACCACCGAGAGTCTGGGCAGGCCTCCAACGTCGCGGCGACGCTGAACAACCTCGGCATGGTCCACGTCGACCTCGGTCAGTGGGGGCAGGCCGAGCAAGCGTACGCGGAGGCCCTCGAGATCGTGCGCGGCATCGGTGACCTCAACGCGCTCGCGCTGCTGTACGTCAACGTCGCCGAGATGTGGATCGGTCGCGGCGATCCGGAGCGCGCGCGCGTCGCCTGCGATGCGGCGATGGAGGTGTGTCGACGCACCGCCCACGCCCCGGCGATCGGCGAGGCGCACAAGATCTGCGGCGTCGTCGCGCGCGAGCAGGGGGCGTACGCCGAGGCCGAGGGGTGTCTGGACCGCGCTGCGGAGACCGCGGAGTCGCGCGCCGATCTGCTGCTGCTCGCCGAGACGTCGCGAGAGCAGGCGGAGCTCTATCGCCGGCAGGGGCGCAACGCGGACACGCTTCGCGCGCTCAATCGCGCCTACAAGCTGTTCGACGGCCTCCGCGCGCGGCGGGATCTCGCCGACATCGGTCGCCGGGTCGGGCGCATCGAGGACGAGTTCCTCGAGGTCGCCCGGCGCTGGGGCGAGTCGATCGAGGCGAAGGACCGCTACACGCAAGGTCACTGCAAGCGCGTCGCCGACCTCGCGTGTCTCATCGCGGTCGAGGCGGGGTTCGACGAGCAGTCGATCTTCTGGTTCCGCATCGGCGCGCTCCTCCACGACGTCGGCAAGCTGGTGATCCCGGAAGCCGTGCTCAACAAACCGGGGAAGCTCACCGACGACGAGTGGTCGCTCATGCGCAGCCACACGGCAGCCGGCGTCGAGATGCTGGCGGGCATCGACTTCCCCTGGGACGTCCGCCCGATCGTCCGCTCGCACCACGAGCGGTGGGACGGGCGCGGGTACCCCGACGGGCTCGCCGGGGAGGAGATCCCGCTCGTCGCGCGGATTCTCTGCATCGCGGACGTCTACGACGCGCTCACGTCGGTGCGCAGCTACAAGCGCGCGATGTCGCACGATGACGCGATGAGCATTCTCCGCGGCGACGCCGGCACGGCGTTCGACCCCACGGTGTTCGCGTACTTCGAGCGCATCGCCGACGGCCGGGCGCCGCACACGGCCGCGATGCAGCAGGCCGCGGCGGCGGAGCGCGACGCGGGGCCCGACGCCGTCCCACTCCCGGCCGGCCACGATCCGGTCACCCGGCTTCCGCTCGTGCCGATCCTCGCGGCTCAGGCCGACCGCCTGCTCTCGCCAGGCGACGGCTCGCTCGCCCGGCCGGTCGCCGTGCTGCACGTCTGCGTGGACGGTGACGCGCTCCGCACGCGGTCCGACGTGACATTCGACGCACTCTCGCGCCGCATCGCCGACGCGTTGAGCCGCAACACGCGCGGCGGGGACCTCGTCGGCCGCCTCGACGAGGAGCGCTACCTCGTGCTGCTCGCCGACGCGCACCCGGCCGAGGCGCGCGCCGCCGCTGACCGCCTGCGCGACGCGGTGACGTCCGCACTCCTCGGACCGAACGACGCGACGATCCCGCTACTCACGCGCGAGGCGCGGCCACGCGTCGCGATCGGCATCGCGGCGGCCCCGGGCCACGGGCGGACCACCGAAGCGCTCCTTCTGGCGGCGCGGATCGCGGCGGACGAGCTGGCAGCACCGCGCCATCGCACGGACGCGGCGGCCTGATCGGCGGCGGCCCGATCGACCGCCGCCTCACCCGCTCCCGTCGCGCCGTCGCGCGCGTCAGACCGTCGTCAGGCGAGACGTCACGCGGCACGTGGCTGGGGCACCGCCCACGACGGAAGTACCGGCGGATCCCAGCGGAACCACTTCCCTTCGCGCGTCTTCGCCGAGAAGCGGCCACCCTCGCTGACCTGCGCCCACCCCTCCTCGAGGTCGTACAGGTACCGGCCGAGTCCCCACTGCACCGCCGCTCGCTTCATCGAGTTCGACAGCCCGCCCTTCACCGGCTCGACGTCGCTGTTCTCGGCGCCGTCCCACTTCGTCACCCAGTCGGCGCTGCCGTCCGCACGCGTCACGCGGACCGAGAGGCCGCAGATCACGCCGCCGGCCGGCCCCTCGCGATACACGTTCTGCCAGTTCGCAGGCCCGACGACTTCGTCGAGGCGATCCATGATCGCGCGGTTCGTGACGTAAGCGAGCACACGCGCCCACGGGCGACCATTCTTCTCGCCGGCCGTCTGCACGCGCCACTCGATGTCGTCGGCGGCGAACGGGTCACGCAGCCTGCCCAGATCGATCTCGTTCGTCATCGTCGTCTCTCCCCTCGGCGTCGTCCAGTCCGTCGCACGCCGTGCATGACGCGCGAGCCCTCAACAGGGCTCTCGAATATACCCGAACAGACGCCGATCGTTCAGTGGGCCGGCCCGGGACCATGCTAGATTTTCGAGCAACTCGCCCATGCCGATCACGACTTCGCCTCCCCCCGCCGTGCCCCCGGCCAGCATGCCGACGATGGAGCTCCCGACGTTCGCGCCCGGGGAGCTGATCGACGTCGCCCCGACCGAGCGCACCGCGCCCACCCGGGGGATCCGTCCGCGGCGCCGCTCGCGCCTGCAGAAGCTGCTCATCGGGCTGTCGAGTGGCACCGTGCTCCTCATCGTCGGGGGAGTGCTCGCGCTCGCGACGCTGCTCTCGCCCATCGGCGCGCGTCGCACCGCACGCGCCGCGGCCGAACAGGAGCTGCGGACCGAGCTCGAAGACGGTGAGCGCGTGCTGACCCAGGCGTATGTCTCGCAGCGGAACTGGTGGGACAACTTCCGCGAGTCGTTCGGGGTGCTCGCGGCGACCGACCGTCGCCTGCTGTTCGTCGGTCTTCCGCCTGCGAGCTGGCTGCGCGGCGTCGACGACGCCGGACCGCCGGAACTGCGCGTGCAGAACCTGTCGTACGACGCGCCCTTCACCGCCGAGCCGCACCGGCAGCTGCTGGGGCTCGCGTCAGGCGTACTCGTGCGCACGCCGAGTGGGGACGTGGCGTTCCTCGTGCCGCGGGGCGAGACCGACCGCGTGCAGGAGATCGAACGCGTCGTCGAGCGCGCGCAGCTCGCGCAGAGCCAGGCGAATCAGCAGGAGCAGCTCGTGCGCGTCGCGCCGCAGCGTCCGGCGCCGGTGTACGTGTCGCACACGGTCCGCAGCGGCGAGTCGGTGACGTCGATCGCGCGCCGCTATCGCACGACGCCCGACGTCATCCGTCAGCTCAACCGCCTGCCCACCGACCGCATCCGGATCGGCCAGCGTTTGCGCGTGCCGCAGTCCCTGGAGGGGGCGGACTCTGCGGCACCAGTTCCGGCTCGCGCGCCGCAGCCCGCGAACATTCCGTGACGTCGCGGCGCACCCTCGCTCCGCGCGCCGCGCGGAGCGAGGGTGCGCGTCGTCATTGCCCGAGGATCATCGCGAACATGAGCGGCGCGACGATCGCCGCGTCGCTCTCGATGACGAACTTCGGGGTGTCGACCGCGAGCTTTCCCCACGTGATCTTCTCGTTCGGCGGCGCGCCCGAGTACCCCCCGTACGACGTCGTCGCCTCGGAGATCTGGCAGAAGTAACCCCACACCGGCACGTTGCCGCGCTGCAAGTCCTGATGCAGCATCGGCACGACACAGATCGGGAAGTCGCCGGCGATACCGCCGCCGATCTGGAAGAAGCCGATCGAGTGCCGCTCCGATTCCGTCGTGTACCAGTCGGCGAGCTGCACCATGTACTCGATACCGGTCCGAACCGTGTGGACGTTCTTCACGTCGCCGGAGATCACGTGCCCCGCGTACATGTTGCCGATCGTGCTGTCCTCCCACCCGGGCACGACCATCGGCAGGTTCTTCTCCGCGGCGGCCACCATCCACGAGTCCTTCGGGTCGATCTGGTAGTGCTGCTCCAACGCACCGGATCGGATGACGCGGTACATGAACTCGTGCGGGAAGTAGCGCTCACCGCGCTGATCCGCGCGCACCCATTCGTCGAGCACCGCCGACTCCAACCGCCGCATCGCCTCGGCTTCGGGGATGCACGTGTCGGTCACCCGATTCATGTGGCGCTCGAGCAACCGCTCCTCGTCTTCCGGACGGAGATCGCGGTAGTGCGGCACGCGCTCGTAGTGGTCGTGCGCGACGAGGTTGAAGACGTCTTCCTCGAGATTCGCCCCCGTGCAGCTGATCGCGTGCACCTTGTCCTGGCGGATGATCTCGGCGAGCGACAGGCCGATCTCGGCCGTGCTCATCGCGCCGGCCAGCGTGAGCAGCATCTTCCCGCCGCCGTCGAGGTGGCGAACGTACGCGTCGGTCGCGTCGATCGTCGCGGCGGCGTTGAAGTGGCGGTAGTGATGCTTGAGGAAGCCCGTGATCGGGCCGGGTGTCGTCGGCATGGCGTCGTGTTGGAAGAGAGAGCGCATCAAGTTAATCGCCAGCGGCGTGCCCCCAGAGCCAGCGCACCTCCTGCAGCGCCGCCCGTCCGATCGCGTGCGCGACGAGCGCCACCGGCGACCGCCCGCCGAACGCGCCTGCGATCGCCCAGAGCGCGCGCGCCGGGAAGCGACGTCCGCGGGCGAACGCGTACACCGGGTCCCACGTCGTCGGCGCGAACTTGCCCTTGAACGCTTCCAGCCCACCGAAGTTGTAGAAGCGCCGTCCGTGGGCGCGCACGAGGGGCACGAGGGCTCGCAGCCAGACCGGGGCGTGCAGATCGGGCGGCGTCCGGCGGGCGAACGGGGCCAGGCCGAGCGTCACGTAGCGTGCTCCGTCGTCGGCCATGGCGCGCACGGCCTCGTGAAGCAGCAGCTCCATCGTCCCGTTCGTCGCGCCCCGTCCGCGCACGAACTGCTCGATCAGCCACCCCTCACGCGCGCGCACCGGCGACGCGACCACGAAGCCGACGGCCGCCCCCGCCCGCGACGCGACGAAGACGCGCCGGTCGTCGAGCCGACCGAGCGTGTCCGGCTCGACGAGGAAGTGCAGCGTCGGCAGTCCACGAGTCGCCAGCCACTCGTTCAGCACGCGTCGCAGCGCCGCGCTCTCGTGCGCTCGCGCCGGCGCCCACTCGTCGACCGCCGCGCCCTTCTTCCGCGCGCGGGCGAGCTGCGAGCGGAGCGAGGCGCGCCTGCCGAACCCGTCGAGGAACTCGCGCGGGTGCCACGCTGGCTGCACCCCGAGGGTGAGGCGCGCGTACCTCGTCCCCCCGCCCAGCAGTCCCGCCAGCCGTGCCTCGGCGCCGAAGTAGCACACCGTGTCACCTGCCGCCTCGCTCGCGCGTTCGAACTCGTCGACCACTGCCGCAAGCCGGTCGGCCGCGCACACCGGCGCGCCCGCCGTCACGCGCGTGCGGCCGCGCCGCACATAGCCCACGACCGCCTCGCCGTCGGCCGAGAACCAGTGGCGGATTCCCGGATTCACGATCTGGTACGCGGTCGCGTTCCAGCCATGCGCGAGCACGAGCCTGCGCACATGCGCCAGGGCGGGGGGCCACGGCGACGGTGGCGACGGTGGAGTCACGGCACGCAGTCCGGACCGCCTCGCGTCCACGTCGGCACGAGCCGCATCGCCTCCGGTCTCAGGGGCACCGATTCATCGAACGAACTGCCGGAGGCATCGCCGGGTACGCGTGCACGCCATCTGCCAACCTCGCACGCGGCAGAGGCGAGGGGAAACGAAACGCCCCGCCGAGCGTCTGCTCGAGGCGGGGCGAAGTTTCGCGGAGAAATGGGCCTGGGAGGAGTTGAACCTCCGACCTCACGCTTATCAGGCGTGCGCTCTAACCACCTGAGCTACAGGCCCGCGGTCGAGCGGCTGAATGTAGTGCGGGCGCCGGGACGGGTCAATGCGAATGCCGCGTTGCACATTGATCCCTTCCGGACCAACTTCCGCCGCGCTCGGATGCTGGCCGTGATCGTGACCACACGGCCGCAGCGCCTCACCTGCTCCGTCGCGTCGGACGCGATCGCGCGGGCGCGACTTCTCTCTCGGATCGGATGCCGAACGGACCACAAGCCGCACTGATCGTTCTCGCCATCGTGATTCCCGTCGTCGCGCTCGCGATCTACCTCGTCGAGCGCCGCCACGGCAAGGCGCGGCGACGTGAGGAGGTCGTTCGGCTGCCTCTCTTCGGAACGGACCAGCTGCAGATGCGAGGGCGCGGAGACACCGTCGAGGAGAACGAGGTCGACGACGTACCGCCGCCGCCGCCGCCGATGCAGCGGCCAACGCGACGCTCGGAACCGGTCGTGCCGCAGCTGTCGGCGCCACCCGGTGCGACGCGAGGCGGGCCGGCTCCAGAACGCCCCGCTCCCCATCCGGAGCGGGCCACGGCCACGCAAGCTCCACTGGAACCGCGGACCCCGCCAGCGACCACCCCGCCCGTGCCGTCACCGCGGCCGGTCGCCCCGCCAGCGGCTGTGCCGGACGCTCGCTTCATCGAAGGCGAGACGCTGCGGTTCGTCATGCCCCCTGCGGACGGAACCGTCGAGTTCCTCCCCGGACGCCTCGAAGTCGTTGCCGGCCCCGAGGCGGGGCGGGAGATTCGCTTCGCGCGGGCGCCTGGTGAGGGCGACGTCGAGGTCACCTTCGGGCGGAGCGAGGGGCCGCCGAACCGTCACATTCAGGTGCTCGCCCGGACGGTCAGTCGACGCCACGCGGTCATGACGCTGCGCGACGAGCACTGGGAGCTGACGAACCTCTCGTCGACGAATCCGCTCGTCCTGAACGGCCGGGTCTTCGCCGGCGACGAGACGGCGCCGCTGCTCGTCGAAGGGGACCGCATCGAGATGGGAGAGGTCGCCTTCGTCTTCCACGACGGGTGATCCTGCCCGCGAGCTTCCGACGATGACGGGCATCGCGCTCGGCGGCGAGCTGGCGCAGCTCGCTGCCGACTACGAGTTCATCGGCGAGCTCGGACGCGGCGGATCGGCCGTCGTCTATCATGCGCGGGATCGCGGCCTCGGCCGTGACGTCGCCATCAAGGTCGTGCATCCGCGACCGCAGGCGCCCGGGGATGACGCGGTGGCGCGCCTCGCCCGTGAGGCGCGGACGGTTGCGCAGCTGCAGCACCCGAACATCGTCACCGTGTTCGCCGTGCGCAGCCTGTCGGGGGGCGGACTCGCGCTCGTGATGCAGCTCGTTCCCGGGCAGACGCTCAAGGCGCTCGTCCAGTCGGGCGGCCCGCTCCCCGTCGACCGGTGCGAGCACGTGTTGCGCGACGTCGCCTCGGCGCTCGCCTACGCGCACGCGCGCGGGATCGTGCACCGCGACGTGAAGCCGGAGAACATCTTCGTCGACGAGCAGAGCGGCCGCGCGCTGCTCTCCGATTTCGGGATCGCTCGCTCCGAGGAGCACGACTCGTTGACGATGACCGGGACGGCGATCGGCACGCCGTTCTACATGTCGCCGGAGCAGATCGACAACGTCGCGATCGACGGCCGCTCCGACCTCTACAGCCTCGGCCTCGTCGCGTGGGAGATGCTGACGGGGCGCCGGCCATGGGACGGCGAGAGCCTGTACAACGTCATCTACAAGCAGAAGCACGAAGAGCTGCCGCCGATCGAGGCACTGCGACCCGGCGTGCCGCCGAGGCTGCAATACCTCGTCGAGCGCATGCTGCAGAAGACGCCTGGTGCCCGGTGGGCCGGCGCCGACGCCCTGCTCGCGCAGCTCTCGCACACGATCCTCCCCGGCGACTACAGCCGCTGGCAGGGAACGCTGCGCAAGCGCGTCGAGCGATTCCACGCCGCGGAGAAGGAGCGCGCGCGCGCCGCGGCCGCCACGCCGGCGAACGACGACGCACACGAGCGCGGCCTGCTCGCGTCGACGATGCGCTTCGTGCGCGGCGCGACGATTCCCTCGCGCATTTCGGTCCGGCCCTCGGGGGGAACCCACCCCAAAGGCGCGCCGGCACTCGCGAACACGATGCGCCTCCCGGCGAACGCCGCGATCGAGTCGCTGGAGCCCGCGCAGTCACCGCCGCTGCCGCTGGCCGTCGTCGAGCCGCTGCCGAACGCGGTGCAGACTCCCGTTGGTGAGTCGCCACGCCCTCGACGACCGCCACGCCGCCCGCGCGACACGGTCGCACCGAGTTGGGACCGCTCGCGGTCGCTCGTCCACGGTCGCGGCCCCTCGATCGCGATCGGGACCGTGTTGGTCGCAGCCGTCGTCACGCTCGTCGCCACGCCGTGGGGTCGCACGCTGCGCGAATCGTGGGCGTCGCGCCTGCTCACGGAGACGCCAGCCGCATCGCTCGATCCAGACGCGCGCGAAGCTGCTCGGGCGGCGGCGAGCTTCCCGGTGCCGTTCAGTGCGGGGGCGGCAGCTGTCGCCCCTACGACGCTCGCACTCGGCTCGCGCCACAGCTGTTCGATCGGGTTCGACGGTCGTGTGCGCTGCTGGGGCGGAAACGATCGGGGACAACTCGGCGACGGAACGACGGTCGGACGGCTCACGCCGGTCCCGCTCGCAGCTCAGCTCACCTTCGCCACGATGGCGGCGAACGGCGCGCAGAGCTGTGGAGTGACGCGCACGGGCGACGCCTACTGCTGGGGTGACGACACCTACGGCCAACTCGGTGACGCGACGACGATTCGACGGACGGCACCGGTCCGCGTCGCCGGTCCGGGGGTCTATCGCAGCATCGCCGTCGGCGCCTCACACGCGTGCGCGGTGACGGGCAGCAACACGATCGACTGCTGGGGCGCCAACGCGCGCGGCCAGCTCGGCGACAGCAGCATTCGCGCGCGGAGCGTCCCGGCAGGCATCAAGGCGCCGGAGGCGCTGCGCTTCGTGCAGGTCGTCGCCGGCGATGCGCACAGTTGTGGTCTCGGCACCGACGGCCGCGCGTACTGTTGGGGTGGGGACGACCGAGGGCAGCTCGGGACCGGTGGTGTCGGCGGCGATCGCCGCGTGGCGACCCCGGTCGCGACGGACGTCCGGTTTCGCCTTCTCGCTGCAGGCGCGCGACATACCTGCGGACTCACCGGCGAGGGTACGCTGTGGTGCTGGGGGGCGAACGAACGCCACCAGCTCGGAAGAGCGACGCAGGCGATCGCCCCCAGCCCGATCGCCGTGCCGCTCCCCTCAGTCGCGACGGCCGTCGTCACGGGCACGCAGCACACGTGCGCCTTGGACACTGCCGGCGACGCCTACTGCTGGGGAGCGAATGCCGCCGGACAGCTCGGCATCGGCCCATCGGTCGGCGACGTGACGACGCCGAGGCGCGTGGTCCTGCCGCAACCCCTGACCGCGATCGGAGCGGGTGCCCGCCACACGTGCGGTGTGAGCGCCAACGACCCGGCCCTGTGCTGGGGCGAGAACGGCGACGGGCAGCTCGGCGACGCGACGCGGCAGCGTCGGCTGACGCCCGTGGCCGTCGGCCGTCCGGTCGTCGGGAGCGCGATCGTGAACGGGACACCCCGCCCGTAGCGCCGCTCGCGCAGCGGAGGACGACGCCCGAGTCGCGCCACGCGGATGACCGCGGAAACGCAGACACCCCGCTCTCGGCAAGCCGAGAGCGGGGTGTCTGCGTCTGAGTGACGATCGAGAGAGCTATCGTGCGATGGCGCGACTTCCGAGTGGTTTCGTCCCCGAGGGGGCTACTCCCGACTCCGGTAAGGAGGTGATCCAGCCGCAGGTTCCCCTACGGCTACCTTGTTACGACTTCGCCCCAGTCACTGCGCTCGCCTTCGGCCGCTCGGTCCCTTGCGGGTTCCTGCACGGACTTCGGGCGCTCACAGCTTCCATGGCGTGACGGGCGGTGTGTACAAGGCCCGGGAACGTATTCACCGTGGCGTAGCTGATCCACGATTACTAGCGATTCCAGCTTCATGCCCTCGGGTTGCAGAGGACAATCCGAACTGAGGCGCCGTTTAAGGGATTCGCTCGCCGTTGCCGGCTCGCACCCCGCTGTCGGCGCCATTGTAGCACGTGTGTGGCCCTGGGCGTAAGGACCATGATGACTTGACGTCGTCCGCACCTTCCTCCGGTTTGGCACCGGCAGTCCCCCTAGAGTCCCCGCCATAACGCGCTGGCAACTAGGGGCGCGGGTTGCGCTCGTTGCGGGACTTAACCCAACATCTCACGACACGAGCTGACGACAGCCATGCAGCACCTGTGACACCGCCCCGAAGGGGCCCTCGGCTTTCACCAAGGAATCGATGCCATGTCAAGCCCAGGTAAGGTTCTTCGCGTTGCGTCGAATTAAACCACATGCTCCACCGCTTGTGCGGGCCCCCGTCAATTCCTTTGAGTTTCAGCCTTGCGGCCGTACTCCCCAGGCGGGGCACTTAATGCGTTAGCGCCGGCACGCAGGGGGTCGCTCCCCCACGCACCTAGTGCCCATCGTTTACGGCGTGGACTACCAGGGTATCTAATCCTGTTTGCTCCCCACGCTGTCGCGCCTCAGCGTCAGCACGAGTCCGAAGACTCTCGATCCCAGCAGGCCGCCTTCGCCACCGGTGTTCTTCCGGATCTCTACGCATTCCACCGCTACACCCGGAATTCCGCCTGCCTCTGATCGGCTCCAGTCCACCAGTTCGCACGGCCGACTCGGGGTTGAGCCCCGAGCTTTCACCGCACGCTTAGCAGACCGCCTACGCGCCCTTTACGCCCAGTGATTCCGGACAACGCTCGCACCCTCTGTATTACCGCGGCTGCTGGCACAGAGTTAGCCGGTGCTTCCTCACCCGGTACCGTCACAGCCCCCAAAGAGGCTCGTTCGTCCCGGGCAACAGGGGTTTACAACCCGAAGGCCGTCATCCCCCACGCGGCGTCGCTGCGTCAGCCTTTCGGCCATTGCGCAAGATTCCCCACTGCTGCCTCCCGTAGGAGTCTGGGCCGTCTCTCAGTCCCAATGTGGCTGGCCATCCTCTCAGACCAGCTACCCGTCACCGCCTTGGTGGGCCGTTACCCCGCCAACTAGCTGATAGGCCGCGAGCCCCTCTTCGTGCCCAAAGGTTTCCCACCCCCCGGATGCCCGGAACGTGGCGTATGCGGTCTTACCCGGCCGTTGGGCCGGCTATCCCCCACACGAAGGCAGGTCGCTCACGTGTTACGCACCCGTTCGCCGGTGACCTATCGCTAGGCCCCCACGACTTGCATGTGTTAAGCACGCCGCCAGCGTTCGTCCTGAGCCAGGATCAAACTCTCCAAGAGATTGATTAGCTCTGCCCGAACGCGGTATCCACCAAACGCGGAAACCGCGTCCGGAATCACATCGTGTTCTTGACCTTTCCCCGCTGCCCACGAGAACAGCGGATCAATAAGGGCCATCGCACGAATGCTCTCTCGATTGTCAATCAGCGCCCCCGTGCTGCTGGGGAATCGTAAGTATAGCTAGCCGAGACCGAATCTCAAGGGGCAAATGCGCGGAATTGCACGCATCCGCCAGATCGATCACTCGTCGTCGTAGCTGTCTTCGTCGAGGTCATCCAGCTCCTCGTCGTCGAGCTCGTCCTCGTCGTCATCCTCGTCGTCGTCGTCCTCGTCGTCGTCGAGATCGTCGTCGTCATCCTCGTCATCATCATCGTCGTCGAGATCGTCGACGTCGTCGAACTCGTCATCGAGATCGTCGTCGCCATCGACGTCGATGTCATCCCCGCCGTCAGGATCGTCGTCATCATCCCGCCGCGGCGAGAGCGTCAGCGGCTCGAGCTGCTCCTCCTCGGCGCGATCCGCCCACGACATCCCGAACTTGTCCGACATACCAGAGCCTCGCTTACAGGGGTCGAATGAAAGGTCAAGAACCTGCACGGGCGGTGCGCAGAAAGCGAGCCGCGACGAGCCTCGTCACGAGACCGATCACGAGACCGATGCGCGCTCCCGCTCACGCTTCGCCTCGCGCGCGATCCGCTTGCGATCGCTCTCGCTCAACAGCCGCTTCCGCAGTCGGATGCTCTGCGGCGTGACCTCGATCAGCTCGTCGTCCTCGATATACTCAAGAGCGCTTTCGAGGGTCAACACCCGCGGCGGCTCGAGCTGCACGTTCTCATCGCTCGACTTCGTGCGGATGTTCGTCAGCTTCTTCTCCTTGCTCGGATTGACGTCCATGTCCCCCGGGCGCGAGTTCTCGCCGACGATCATCCCCTCGTACACGGCGTCGCCCGGCGACACGAAGAGCGTCGCGCGCTCCTGCAACGTCGTCAGCGCGAACGCGACGACGACGCCATTCTCCATCGACACCAGCACGCCGCGCGAGCGCCCGGCCAGCGCACCGGCCCATGCGCCGTACTCCAGGAAGCGGTGGTGAATGATCCCCGTTCCCCGCGTGTCCGTCAGAAACTCCGAGCGATAGCCGAACAGCCCACGCGACGGAATGCGGTAGAGCAGTCGCACGAGCCCCTGCCCCGGATTCTTCATCTCGATCATCTCGGCGCGTCGCTGCCCGAGCTTCTCCATCACGGCCCCGAGGTAGTCCTCGGGGACGTCGATCGAGAGCTCTTCGTACGGCTCGAGGCGCTCGCCACTCAGCCCGGTCTTCGTGATGACGCGCGGGCGCGAGACCTGGAACTCGTACCCCTCGCGTCGCATCGTCTCCATCAGGATGGAGAGATGCAGCTCGCCACGCCCCGACACCGTCCACGCGTCGGTGCTGTCGGTGTCCTCGACGCGGAGCGCGACGTTGCGCTCGAGCTCCTTGTACAGCCGCTCGCGGAGCTGACGCGAGGTGACGAACTTGCCGTCCTTCCCTGAGAACGGCGAGTTGTTGACGACGAAGTCGACGGAGATCGTCGGTTCCTCGACGGAGATGCCGGCGAGCCGTTCCGGGTGCTCGATGTCGGTCACCGTGAGGCCGATCTCCACGCCTTCGAGCCCGGCGAGCGACACGATCTCTCCCGCCGAGGCGCTCTGGATCTCGGCGCGCTCGAGCCCCTCGATGCCGAACAGCTTCGTCACGCGTCCGCGCTCCATCGGCCGCGTCGTTTCGAGCGGCAGCAGCGCGACCGCGTCCCCGACGTGAATGGCGCCGCGCTCGATGCGTCCGATCGCGAGCCGGCCGAGGTACGGCGAGTAGTCGATCGTCGACACCAGCATCTGGAACGGCCCGTCCGCGTCGCTCGGCGGCGGCGGGACGTGCTTCACGATCGTGTCGAACAGGGGCGAGAGATCCTGCAGCGGCTGATCGAGATCCATCGTCGACGTGCCATCCCGCGCCGAGGCGTAGACGACCGGCGCGTCGAGCTGCGCCTCGTCCGCCTCGAGCTCGATGAACAGCGACAGCACTTCGTCGTGCACACGCAACGGATCGGCGCCGGGGCGATCGATCTTGTTGATGACGATGATCGGCGTGCGGCCCAGGGCGAGTGCCTTGCGCAGCACGAAGCGCGTCTGCGGCATCGGCCCATCGAAGGCATCCACGACGAGGAGCACGCCGTCGACCATGCGGAGGATGCGCTCGACTTCGCCGCCGAAATCCGCGTGCCCCGGCGTGTCGACGATGTTGACCTTCACGCCCTTCCAGTGGATGGACGTGTTCTTGGCGAGGATCGTGATGCCCCGCTCGCGCTCGAGCGGGTTCGAGTCCATCACGCGCTCCTGCACCACCTGGTTCTCGCGAAAGGCTCCGGCCTGGCGAAGCATCTTGTCGACGAGCGTGGTCTTGCCGTGATCGACGTGCGCGATGATGGCGATGTTCCGAATTTCCATAGCCTAGCAATATATCGAAGCCGGGCGAATCGCTGCAAGTCTATGCATGCTCGTTACTTACGCCCATGGCTGTCACCCGGAACGGCCGAGGGCGCCGAGTCGTCGAGGGGCGTGGCGTCTTGCGGCACAGGGAGTGCGGGCCGATCTTGGTCCACACACGCTCTTCGGAGGATCAGCATGGAGCAGCGCGATCAGCAGTCCGAGCACGACTCCTACCCGATCGGCCGCGGTTATGGCCACGACTACATGCGCGGCGGCGAAGTCTTCGGCGGCTACGGGTACAGCGAACGCGAAGAATACGAGCGCCGACGGGGCGAACGCGGATCGGACAGCGGTGAGCGCAGGCGAGCGAACGACGGCGCGAGCGACACCGACACGGTGACCTCGTAATCAGCGATCGATCGTCATGTGGCGCGACGAAGGGGGCGGCAGCGAACCAACAGTTCGCGCCGCCCCCTTCGACGTTTTCGCCCGGGCCTCGCTCGCGACTCGCTCACTTCGCCTCGGCGAACGAGGTGTCGTGGCCGCGCGCGCGCAGCGACTGCACGAGCATGCTCTTCTCGACTGCCTTCACGTACGCCTCGCGCGGCTCGACGAGCTTCGCGTCCACCAGATCGAGGAGCGCGTCGTTCAGCGTCACCATCCCGATCTTCTTCGACGTCTGCAGGATCGACGCGATCTGGAACGTCTTGCCTTCGCGAATGAGGTTGCTGATGGCGTGCGTCGCGAGCAGGACCTCGCGCGCCGCGACGCGGCCGCCGCCGATCTTCTTGCAGAGCGTCTGGGAGATGACGCCCTTCAGCGACTCGCTCAGCATGACGCGGATCTGCGCCTGCCGGTCTGCGGGAAACTGATCGATGATCCGATCGACCGTACCCGCGGCCGTCGTCGTGTGCAGCGTACCGAAGACGAGATGGCCGGTCTCGGCGGTCTCGATGGCGATCGAGACGGTCTCGAGGTCGCGCAGCTCGCCGACGAGGATCACGTCGGGGTCCTCGCGCAGCGCCGCACGTAAGGCGCTCTTGAACGACGACGTGTGCACGCCGACCTGCCGCTGCGTGACGAGGCAGCGCTTGTTCGGGTGCACGAACTCGATCGGATCTTCGATCGTGAGGATGTGATCGCCGCGCGAGCGGTTCACCAGATCGACGAGCGAGCAGAGCGTCGTCGACTTGCCGGAGCCGGTGGGACCGGTCACGAGGACGAGCCCTTTCGTGAGCGACGCCAGCCGCTGCACCTCTGCGGAGAGCCCCATCTCCTCGACGCTGACGACCGTCGCCGGAATGACGCGGAACACCCCCGCCGGCCCGCGCCGATCGAGCAGGGCGTTCGCGCGGAAGCGCGCGACGCCGTCGATCTCGTACGCGAAGTCGGTGTCGCTGCTCGCCGCGAACTCGCTCCGGTTTCGCTCGGGCATGATCGATACGAGCATCGCCTCGAGCGTCGCCGCGTGCATCGGTGGCTCGTCCAGGCGTTCGAGCTCGCCGGACGCGCGAACGACCGGCGGCTCTCCGACGCGGAGATGCAGGTCGGAGCCGCCGCGCGCGACGAGCAGCCTGAGGAAGCGGTCCATCTCCTCGCGCGCCCGTTCCGTGCCCCCGCCCACCGACGGCATCGCCGCGCCCGCCTTCGACCCGGCGAGCACCGTCTCGCGTTCCTCACTCGCCTCAGGCACGGCGGGGTCGGCCGACACGGTGGCGGACCATCGCTCGTCGATCCGCACGACGCGGACAGCGAACCGTCCCTCGGGCGCGTCGTAGAGGAATTCGGCGCCGTCGTTCGCGTCGAGGCGATGTGCCGCGTGCGGCGGAGCGACTTCTCGCACGACGGAGACGAGTTGCGGGCCGGTGAGCGGCGCCCGGGTGAGCGGCCTGCGCTGTGTACCGGCGACGAGCACGGCGACATCGCCCTCGACCAGCTCGACGGCGTCGGCGCGGTTCGCGATGAGTGAGGCGAGCAGGCGATCGAGCTGCGGCATGGATGGGAGACGAGAGACGCGCGACGGGATCGTGCGCGGCCGAGCGCGGCGCACCTGCTGCACCACTCGGCCTGCTCCCAGGACGCCCGGCCGCTAGCCGCCGTCACCCCGCCGAGCGCGCGTCGCGAGCTCGGCACAGAGGCGTAGTGAGGCAGCGAAGCTGGACGGGTCGGCGAGCCCCTGCCCAGCGATGTCGAGCGCCGTGCCGTGATCGGGCGAGGTTCGTGGAAACGGCAGGCCGAGCGTGACGTTCACCCCTCGACCGAACGCGGCGACCTTGATCGCCGTCATCCCGACGTCGTGATAGGGAGCGATGACCGCGTCGAACATGCCGCGCATGGCACGCACGAACACGGTATCGGCCGGCAGCGGGCCCACCAACCCGAACGAACGCGCCGCGGGCTCCAGCAACGCCGCGTCCTCGTCGCCGAAACGACCGCCGTCACCGGCGTGCGGGTTCAGCGCGCAGAGCGCGATGCGCGGTTCCGCGACTGCGAACCACTCACGCAGGTACTGCCGCGTGATGCGGGCCGCGTCACCGATCGCGTCACGCGTCAGCGCCGCCGGCACGTCACGCAGCGCGATGTGCGTGGTCGCGAGCACGACACGCAGCGGGTGCGAGGAGCCGGCGATCGCTCCGTCGGTCGACGTCAGCATCATCGCGGTGCGACGGCCGGTGAGCGCGCCGAGCATCTCGGTGTGTCCGGGATAGTCGAAGCCGCCTGCGTGCAGTGCCGCCTTGTCGATCGGCGCAGTGACGATGCCGTCGACGTCTCCGGCCTGCGCCAGCGCGACGGCACGCTCGATCGCGAGGCCCGCGAGGCGGCCCGCCGTCGCGACGTCGTACGCCGCGCTCCACGCACCGACGACGACATCGGGCCGCACGGGCGTTCCGCTCGGTCCGACGATGACGACGTCGGCGAGTTCGTCGGCGAGCGCGCGAGTCGCCGCGACGAGCTCCGGCCCGATCCCGCGCACGTCGCCGAGCGTGACGGCCAGGCGGGGGCGCATGCCTAACGCGAGTGTGACGAGCGAGACGTCAGGCTAGAATCGGATCGAGACGTACGTCTGCTTCTTCAGCGAATCGATGAAGCGACGAGCCGTCTTCGCTTCGCCGATCTGCTGGCGTAACACCTGACGCGCCTCGGCCTCGGGGTAATCGCCGGCTGGCGTCGCGGCGGTCACGCGGACCACGACGAACTTCTCGCGTTCGTTGGCCACGTCCGGGATCGGGAACGGCCCGACGAGCGTGTTCGCGCCGACCGTGCCGATGCCCGCCGCGTACGCGGCGGGGAGCGAGTCGCGCGGCACGTCCGGCAGAATCACGTTCTCGGCCGGGTCGTGGTAGCGTGCGGTGAGCGAGTCGATGTTCGCGCCGTCGTCGAGCATCTTGCGCACGCTGTCCGCCTGGACCCGCGCGCGAGCGACGTCGACCGAGTCGATCACGGGACGGATGAGGATGTGGCGCGCCTTCACTTCGGCGGGCTGCGCGCGATCGACGCGGATGATGTGGAAGCCGTATGCCGTCTCGACGATCGGGCTCACGCGGCCGACCGGCAGGGCGAAGGCCATCTCCTCGAATGGCCGGAGCATCGCCCCGCGCCGGAACCACCCGAGGTCGCCGCCGAGCTCTTTCGAGCCGGGGTCCATCGACTCGCGCTTCGCGATCTGCTCGAAGTCCCCCCCTCGCGCGATCTCGACGAGGAGCGACTCGGCCTTCGCTCGGGCGGCGGCGCGGGCGACCGTCGAGGGCTTCGGCGCGACCACGATCTGACGGAAGCTGATGCGCGCCTCCCGCTTCGGGAGCGACGCCTTGCTGCGCTCGTAGGCCTCCGTGACCTCCGTCTCGTTGACCGGCGCCGCGGCCAGCTTTCCGTCACGACGCAGCTTCGTGAACACCTCGCGCTGCATCTCCGACTTGCGCAGCATGTCCATCTGCTGCTTGCGGTAGTCGTCGGGGGTGCCGAACCCGGCCTTCCGCAGCTCGCTCCGGAACTCGGCCTCGCTGCCGAACTGTTCACGGATCTGCTTCAGGCGCTGATCGATGTTCCGCTCCAGCTCTTCGTCGCTGACCTCGATCTTCTCCTCTTTCGCCTTCTGGATCAGCAGCTCGGCGTCGACCATCTCGTCGAGGACGGTACGCTCGAGGGTCGCGAGCGCGGCCGAGTCGGTTGGCAGCTCCTCGCCGCGCGCGCGGCGCATGATGACCTGCTCGCGCAGCTCGCTATAGAGGATCGGCGTCTCGCCGACGACCGCGACGACGCGGTCGATCTCGAGCGACTGGGGCTGCGCACGCGACTGCGGCGCGTTCGCCGCCGCGGGTGTCTGCGCCTGCGTGGACGTGGCGCGTGCGGCGACGGCGAGCACGGCAAGCGCGGCGAGCGTGGCCGCGCGGAGGGCGGAGGAGAAGCGAGGCATAGCGGTAAACTACCCGAGTCGGGCGACCGGGGTCCGGTCAGCGAACAGGGGCGGACCCGGTCGGGCCCGCCCCTCGAACGTCGCATTCACTTCGGTCGGTCAGCTCACGGCGTCTTCGTGCCCGGCGGAACCGCAGTCGGAGCGCCCGGCGGCGTCGCGCCCGGCTCACCGGGGAGCGGCACGGCCGTCTGCGGCTGGCCAGCGTTTTTCGTCGAGTCGCGGGTGGCGCGGACCTGCGCCGCACGCTCGAGCGCGCGGTCGATCGCGGCGTCGTTCACCTGGAAATCGTACTTGGTGCGGAGCGCGCGCTCGATCGGGATCGGCACCTCGACGAACTGCGCGCGCTGCTGCACGAGGCGATCGAGGAACTCGTCGATCCGCGTCGAGGCGAGGCGCACACGATCCGACTCCGACTTCGCCGCGAGGGCGAGCGAGTCCGGGCGAACGCCGAGTCCGGTCCATGCCGACACGACGGCCGCGACGAACGTGCGTCGGAGGTTGGCGAGGTCGGTCGTGTCCATCTGGATCTTGGCGCTGTCGGCCTGCTTCAGCAGCAACTCGTTGCGCGCCAGCTGCGAGACGAAGGTGCGGACGGTCGTGTCGGGCGCGGCGGCGATCTGAGCGCGCATCTGCGGCGCGTTCGGCAGCGACGTGACCCACTCGGCGACGCGCGATGCCTTGAGATCGCCAGCGCTGGACGTGGCGACGACCTTGTCGTCGTTCTTGTGTCCGGCCGGATCCTGCGCGACGGCCTTGGTCCAGAGCGCGGCGTCCGGCTTCACGTCGACCTTGCCGTTCGCCTCGAGGTTCTTCAGGTACGTGCTCTCGTTGACGGCGCGGGTGCGCGCCACGACGGCCGGCCCGAAGCTCGACGAGATCTCGGAATAGTTCGGCCGGTAGATGATGTGCCAGCCGAACATCGTCGCCACCGGCTGCGAGATCTGCCCGGGCTGGAGCGCCACGAGCGTCTTCTCGAACTCGGGGAGCATCACGCCCTTCGGAAACAGCCCGAGGTCGCCGCCGCGCTGCGCCGAGCCCTGGTCGCCGCTGTTCTTCGATGCGAGGTCGGCGAAGTTCGATGCGGTCGCCTGGGCGCGGAGCGACTGTGCGCGCTTGAGCAGCGAGTCACGAACCGGCGCCTCGACGGGGAGCGGTTGTCCCTGCGGCCCGCGCGGGAACGGCAGCAGAATGTGGCGCGCCGAGAGCCACTCGCCCGACGCGTACTTCGCCGCGTTGTTCGCCGTGTCGGCGCCTGGCGCCTTGCTCAGGATCTGCTCGCCGAGGCGGCGGATGCGCTCCATACCGATGAGCGCCCACAGCGCGTCGTCGATCTCCTTCGGCTTCGAGAGCGAGTCCCCCTTCGCGGCCGCCTGGCCGAGGAGCTCGTAGTTGACCCAGAGGTTGGCCAGGTTCTTCGCGACCTCGCGCCCCTGGGGCCCTTGAATCGGAATCTGCCCCGCATTGCCGAGCAGCGAGCCGAGACGCTCGATCGTGAGCTCCTGGGAGCCGGCCTTCGCGACCGTATCGACGTGGGCCGTCAGCGCGCCGTCGCACGCCGCGAGCCCCACGGCGGCGGCGATGCCGCCAAGAATGATCTGACGTTTCATGGACCTGGGACGAACGGATGTTGTGGGAGAGGCGCGCCGCGAGCGCACCGTGCCGACCCGAGACCTTCAGCCGGACACTTGAGGCAGGAGACTTCGTAGCGCGCGGACGAGCCCGCCCAGGATGTCTGCCCCGCCCTGCCGCGTGAGCTTGAGCGCGAGCGGCTGGGCGCGACGGATGTCGACCTGAAACTGGACCGTGTGAAACGCCCCGCCGAGCGCCTTCATACGCGGCACGGCAGAGTCCCGGAAGCTAATACGGGCTTCCTCGCCACGCACGAGAATCCCTTCAACCCCGAGCGCCCCGCCGAGGATCCGCAGCAGTGCCGTCGCGATGAAGGCTTCGGCCGGCGGCGGCAGGGGGCCGAACCGATCGCGGACCTCGTCGCGCAGCGCGTCGACGTCTTCGGCCGTGGCGAGCGCGCCCAGCCGCCGATAGATGTCGAGCTTCGCTTCCTGAGAGACGACGTAGTCGTCCGGGAGATACGCGGCGCGGTCGAGCGAGACGTCGCTCGGGACCAGCTTCGGCGCGCCGTCGCCCTGCACGAGGCGGCGGACCGTCTCGTCGAGCATCCGCATGTACATGTCGAAGCCGACCGCGTGCACGAAGCCGCTCTGCTCGGGCCCGAGCAGGTTGCCGGCGCCGCGCAGCTCGAGGTCCTTCATCGCGACGCGGTACCCGGCGCCGAGCTCCGTATGGTGTTCGAGCACCGCGAGCCGGCGCTCGGCGTCCTCGTCGAGCGAGTCGGGGACGAGGAGGTAGCAATACGCGCGGCGGTGCGACCGGCCGACGCGTCCGCGGAGCTGGTAGAGCTGCGCGAGGCCGAAGTAGTCGGCCCGGTTCACGAACATCGTGTTCGCGTTCGGCACGTCGAGCCCGGTCTCGACGATCATCGTCGAGACGAGGATGTCGACCTCGCCGCTCGCGAACTTGTGCATCACGTCTTCGAGGTCGCGCTCGCGCATCTGCCCGTGCCCGACGGCGACGCGGGCGCGCGGCGCCAGCCGGCGGACGTGGTCGGCGATCGCTTCGATCGTCTCGATGCGGTTGTGCACGAAGAAGACCTGGCCGCCGCGGTCGAGCTCGCGCGCGAAGCCTTCTTCCATGAGCCCGTCGTCCCACGGCTCGACGAACGTCAGCACCGGCGACCGGTCCCGCGGCGGCGTCTGCATCAGCGTCATGTCGCGCAGCCCGGCGAGCGACTGATGCAGCGTGCGCGGGATCGGCGTCGCGGTGAGCGTCAGCACGTCGGTCTCGAGCTTCAGCTGCTTCAGCTTCTCCTTGTGCTTGACGCCGAAGCGGTGCTCTTCGTCGACGATGATGAGGCCGAGGTCGGCGAACGCGACGTCGTTGCTGAGCAGACGATGCGTGCCGATGACGACGTCGATCTTCTTCGCCTTCACGTCGGCGAGCAGCGTCGTCTGCTGCGTGCCGGTCTGGAAGCGGCTCACGACCTCGACGCGCACCGGGAAGTCCGCGAACCGCTCGCTGAACGTGCGCCCGTGCTGATCGGCGAGGATCGTCGTCGGCACGAGCACGGCGACCTGGCGCCCGCTCTGCACCGCCTTGAAGGCGGCCCGGACGGCGATCTCGGTCTTGCCATAGCCGACGTCGCCGACGAGGAGGCGATCCATCGGGCGCGTGCTCTCCATGTCGCCCTTCACGTCGACCGTCGCCTTGCGCTGGTCGGGCGTGTCCTCGAACAGGAACGAGCTCTCCAGCTGGCGCTGCCAGTCGCCGTCCGGATTGTGCGGCGGGCGCGCCGCGACCTTGCGACGCGCGTAGAGGTCGAGCAGCTCGACGGTCATCTCCTGGATCGCGGCGCGCGTCTTGTCGCGCTGCTGCTGCCACCGCTTGCCGCCGAGCTTGTGCAGGCGCGGCGGCGCGTCGTCGTTCGTGCCGTCACCGGCGCCGCGGTACCGCTCGATGAGGTCGAGGCGATAGAGCGGCACGTTGAGCCGGTCGCCTCCCTCGTATTCGATGACGGCGACTTCGATCGTGTTCGTCGCGACGAACTTCGTCTCGACACCACGGAAGATGCCGACGCCGTGCTCGAGGTGAACGACGTAGTCGCCGGGCTTGAGCGCCGAGCCGACGTCGAGCGCCGTTCCCGCGGCGTAGCGGCGACTGCGGCGAATGCGCCGATCGCGCCGGAAGATCTCGTGGTCGGTGAGCACGCGGAGCGGCGTGCCGGTCGCGAGCGGGAGGACGAAGCCGCCGCCCAGCACGCCGATGACGAGCGCCGCCGGCGACGGCGACGTGAGGCGCCACCGCTCCTCCGCCTCGCTCAGCAGCTCGTCGAGCCGCTCGGCCTGCCCCTGGTTGTCGCAGAGGATGATCGTCGGGATGCCGTCGCGAACGAGGCGACGGAGCGCGCGGATGTCGCGGTTGATGCTCTCCGACGGGCGAATCGGGAAGCCGACGTCGGGCGCGGAGTCGACCTCGCGGATCGTGCCGTAGCTCTCGACAGTCCGCACCGCGTCCTTCGGGGCGACGAACAGCTCCTCGCGCCGTGCGACGTCCTCGCCGCGCCGACGCGCGAGGTCGAGGTGGTGCTCCGCCTCATCCCAGGTGCGCTGCATCTCGGCGACGACTTCGACGCCTTCGGGAACGAAGAGGACGGTGTCGGGCGGCCACAACTCCGCGATCGACAGCCGCTCCACGCCCACCGCGCTCTCACTGACGCGGCCGTCGACGGGAAGAATCAGCGCCAGCTCGGCGGCGCGCGTCGACCGCTGGCTGAACAGATCGAAGTGTCGCAGCTCGATGATCTCGTCGCCCCAGAACTCGAGGCGCACCGGCTCGGCCATGCCGAAGCCGTAGACATCGAAGATGCCGCCGCGAACGGAGAACTGCGCGACGTCTTCGACCATCGTCACCCGCTCGAACCCGACCTGCTCCAGGTGCGCGGCGAGAGCTTCGGGGCGCCGCACGTCGCCCTTGCGGAGCACGAGTCGCAGGCCGGCGAGCGCGCGCGGGAGGCGCGTCCGCTCGAGCACGGCGCGCGGCGTCGTGAGCAGAATCTGCACGCGGCCGAGCCCGAGCCGTTCGAGCGTCTCGACGCGCTCGCCCGCGACTTCCGCGTGGGGCTCGGCTTCGCCGAACGCTTCGCGAGGAGGGTAGAGCGCGACCGGCGCGGTGAGCAGTGCGGCCTCGGTATCCGCGCCGCCACTTCCCGTTCGCGCCGGAACCTCGACGAGGGCCTCGAGATCCGCGAGCCAGCGCTCCGCGTCCGGGACGTTGTTCGCGAGGACGACGAACAGCCGCTGCGGGAGGCGACGCGCGAGCGCGGCGAGCAGCACGGCGTCGCTCGACCCGGGAAGGCCGCCGACCGTCAGGCGCCCCTTCGCGCCGGGCAGTGTGTTCGCGAGGCGTGTGAACGCGGAGAGCGACTCGACCGCGTCGAGCAGCGATGGAAGTGCCATGCTGAGAGGCGGTCAGGCCGCCACGGCGCCGTCGGCCGCGGCGCCGGCGGACGACGACCGCTGACGCGTCGCGAGCCCTTCGGCGAGCAACGCGGCGAGCGCCGCGACGAGGAGCGGTCCGCCGATCGGGCGTTCGCCGTCTCCGCCGTACGTCGCGGCGGCCGCGTCGCGCGCGGTGGCCGCGATCTGCACCGCACTTCCTCCGCCGATGCGGCCGGCGAGCGTGCGGACGTTCATCCGTGCCAACTCCGATTCCTCTGCTTCTACGTTCACGACCAGCGCGCCGATGCGAGCGCCGTTGCGTAGCCAATAGTACACGCCAGGGCGATCGGGCGCGGGCGTAGCGGCCGAGGATGCCGGCAGGCGGCGTCCGTCGGGCGCGACGAGCGCGTCCGCGCCCTCGGGCGCATCGAACGCCGCGCCGGGTGCCACGTCGACGACCGTCACCGGTGCGCCGCCGAGTCGTTCGTTCAACGACTCGCCGAGCCAGGGCACGAACGCGGCGCGCAGAGGGAGGGTCGTCGCCTCCGGCACGAGCGGCGAGGCGACGAGCACGTAGTTCGCTCCCGCGACGACCCATGGCTCGCCGCCCGCCGTCGCGAGCGTGTCGCTCGACGCGTTACCTCGCGGAACCAGTCGAACGCGACGCGTCGCGACGACACCCGCGCGCGTCGAATCGGGCGTCGCCGCGAAGCGCACCGCCGACTCCCCCGTGCGCAGCGGGCCGAATCGCCACGGCACGCCCAGCCGCTCCAGCGCGAGGTTCGCGGCGCCGAGTCGCACGGGATCGCTCGGGGCGACGAGCAGCGCGGGGAGCCGGCGCGCCAGGTCTGCCGAGACGATGTCGACGACCGTCGCGCCGCCGGTCGATGCGGCGCGGACGCGACCAGACTGCACGAGCGTGGCGAGCCCGCTCGCGACGAACGGGCCCGCGCTCGGGTCGGCCGTCGCCGCGGGCGCATCGCCGACGAAGAGCGCGAAGTGGCGTTCGTCGTCCCCGCGCAGCTCGTCCGGCTGGATCGCGATGCTCCCCGCGAGCCAGCCGCGGGTCGTGGTCGCGAGGCGCGGCCGTAGCTCGGCGTCGGGCGGCGCGGTGCCGCGGAGCAGCGTGCGCTCGGCGCCGGTCGTATGCTCGACGATGCGGTACGGAACGGAATCGGGCGCGCGGACGCGTGCGACGAGCGTACCGGCGCCGGCCCAGCGGCGCGGCGACGGCTCGGCCATGACGACGCCCCGGTTGGCGGGCGGCGTGGAAGGCGGCACGTGGACGACGAGCCGCGTGCGGCCGAGTGCGCCGACCGCCGGCGGGGTGCGCCAGGACGTCGCCTGGCCGTCGGTGACGACGACGACCGTGGACGCGAGCGCCGCCCCGGCCGACCCGACGACGGCTGCGGCGCGCGCGACGGCACGCCCGAGGTCACCGGCGCCGGCGAGCGGTACGACCGTGCGCCAACGCGGCGCGAGCCGCCGTCCGATCGCTACCGACGACGCGACCGTCCGCCGTCACGAGCCACACCCGGTCGGCGTCGGTCGCGTCGTCGAGGACCTGCTCGGCCGCGGATCGGAGCGACGCGAACAGCGGGCGTCCGTCGACGACGACCGAGGTGCTGAGCGAGTTGTCGAGCACGATCGCGACGGCCGTCGGCGGATGCCCTGCCCCGCCGATCCGCGCGATCGGCCGAGCCGCCGCGAGCGCCAGGAGCAGTACGGCGAGCACGCGCAACGCCATGAGCAGCCAGTTCCGCAGTCGCAGTCGGGCACTCTGCTCCTGCTCCGCGCGCAGCAGGTAGCGAACGGCCGGAAACGCGATGCGCGTTCCGATCCGGCGCCGCATCAGATGGATGAGCAGCGGCACCGCGGCGGCCGCGGCGAGCGCCGCCCAGTAGGGGGCGAGGAGCTCCATCAGCGGAGCGGCCGGGGATCGGGATCGGCGAGCGGAGATCGGACATGGCTCCGACGCTACCCGATCGCCGATCCCCGATCTCCCGCGTGTCAGTGCGTGAACGCATACCGCAGCGGCACGCCGAACGGCGCGTTCGTGACGATGGTCGCGTAGCGAGCGCCGTAGCGAGCGAACAGCGCTCGCCAGTCGGCGATCGCGCGGTCGACGGTGGCGCGGTAGGCATCGCGGACCTCCGCCGTGACGGCGGGGACGGTGTCGCCCGACTCCGGGTCGACGAACACGGCCTCGCCCGGGGCGATCGGCGAGGTCGCGCTCCGCCGGGTCGAGCAGGTGCAACACGTTGACATCGTGCCCGGCGCCGCGGAGCCCGCGCAGCGACTGCTCGACTTCGTCGGGATCGACGAGCAGGTCGGAGATGAGCACCACCATGCCGGCGCGCCGGACGAGGCGCGCGGCGCGGCCGAGCGCGTCACCGGCCTTCGACTGCGTGCCGGCGCCGGACTCGGCGAGCGACGCGAGCAGGCGGCGCCACTGGCCGTGGCGGGCGCGCGGCGGCACGACGCTCCGCACGTGCTCGTCGAAGCGGATGAGGCCGACGGCGTCGCGCTGGCGGAGGAGCAGGAGGGACAGGGCAGCGACGAGCCGCTCCGCGTAATCGAGCTTCGTGAGCGGCGCCGCGACGGTCGAAGCGGCGTCGTGCCAGCTCGCGTCGGCGGCGCTGCTCCATGCCATCGACTTGCTGACATCGAGCACGATCGTCGCGCGGAGATTCGTCTCCTCCTCGAACTGCTTCACGACCCAGCGGTCGGCGCGCGCCGCGATCCGCCAGTCGAGGTAGCGAAGGTCGTCTCCCGGCTGGTACGGGCGGTGCTCGGCGAATTCGACCGAGAAGCCGCGGCGCGGCGAGCGGTGCAGACCGGTGATGAAGCCGTCGACGACCCAGCGCGCGACGATCTCGAGGTTTCCGAGCGCGGCGAGCGCGGCAGGGTCGAGGAGGTCAGCGCGGGCGGGATTCATGGAGTGGGGAACGTAAGGCGGCGCGCTGGACAGGCGCTACGTCGCGCGCGCATCGTGCGGCATGCCGACGCGAGACGACCGTCACGCCGCGACCGCCGAGCGAAACCGTCGTCAGCATCGCGACGACGTGCGCGAGCGGCGCTGGTTCACGCTGCGTGTCGTCCTGCTCTGCACCCTCTGGTTCGCGATCGGCCTCTACCTCGGCGGGTGGGCCTTCCACACCCACGACGAGGCGATGGGGCACATCTATCTGACCGCCGGGCAGCTCGTGACGTGGGTCGGGATCGTCGGCACGCTCGTGTGGGCGCGGAATCGACGCCGCGACCGGGGGTGGGACTGAACGGCCGGGAACGGCTATATTCCGAGGCTACAGCGACTTACCGGGGATCGGAGGGCGGGGATCGGGTGCACTGACACCTGGACCCCGTCCCGATCCCCGATCCCCGATCCCCGGCCGCTTTGCAGCTCGATCACATCCGCAACTTCTGCATCGTCGCCCACATCGACCACGGGAAATCGACGCTCGCCGACCGCCTGATCGAGGCGACGGGGATGCTGCAGAAGCGGGAAATGAAAGCGCAGGTGCTCGACACGCTGGACCTCGAGCGCGAGCGCGGCATCACGATCAAGCTGAACGCCGTGCGCATGTCGTACACGGCGCGGAGTGGCGAGACGTACGAGCTGAACCTCATCGACACGCCCGGGCACGTCGACTTCACCTACGAAGTCTCGCGCTCGCTCGCCGCGTGCGAGGGGGCGATCCTCGTCGTCGACGCGAGCCAGGGGATTCAGGCGCAGACGCTGTCGAACCTGTTCCTCGCGATGGACGCGGGGCTCGAGATCATCCCGATCCTCAACAAGATCGACCTGCCCGGCGCCGAGCCCGAGAAACGGCGGCAGGAAGTGGTCGACCTCATCGGCTGCGATCCGGACGACGTGCTGCTCGTGTCGGCGAAGGAGGGGGTGGGGATTCCGGACCTGCTCGAGGCGGTCGTCGAGAAGGTGCCGCCGCCGCAGGGCGATCCGAGCGGGCCGCTCCGCGCGCTCATCTACGACTCGTACTACGACCGTTACCGCGGCGCGATCCCGAGCGTGCGCGTCGTCGACGGCGTGCTCAAGCCGAAGATGAAGATCACGTTCGGCGCGAACGACGCCGTGTACGAGGTCGAGGAGGTCGGCTACAACCAGCTGCGCCAGGTGAAGGCCGAGCAGCTCGGGCCGGGCGAAGTCGGGTACGTCGTCGCGAACGTGCGCACGGTGCGCGAGACGCGCGCCGGCGACACGGTATTCGACGCGACGCGGAAGGCGGCCGAGGCGCTCCCCGGCTATCAGGCCATCCGGTCGTTCGTGTTCGCCGGCCTCTATCCGACCGACACGACGCAGTACGAGCTGCTGCGCGACGCGCTCGAGAAGCTGCAGCTCAACGACGCGTCGCTGCAGTACGAGCCGGAGACGTCGACCGCGCTAGGCTTCGGGTTCCGGTGCGGGTTCCTCGGACTGCTGCACATGGAGATCGTGCAGGAGCGGCTCGAGCGGGAGTTCAACCTCGACCTCGTGACGACGGTGCCGAGCGTGGAGTACAAGCGTGTACAAGACGGACGGAGAGATCGTGCTGATCGAGAATCCGTCGTTGATGCCGCCGGCCGGTCGTGATCGCCAGCATCGAGGAGCCGTACGTCAGGGCGCGCATCATGGTGCCGAGCGAGTACATCGGGCCGATCATGACGTTAGGCACCGAGCGGCGCGGCGTGTACAAGAACATGAGCTACATCGACACCTCGCGCGTCGAGTTCGACTGGGAGTTTCCGCTCGGCGAGATCATCCTCGACTTCTTCGACCGCATGAAGACCGTGTCGCGCGGCTACGCGGCGCTCGACTACGAGATGCTCGGCTATCGCGAGAGCGAGCTGGTTCGGCTCGACATGCTGATCAACGGCGACCCGATCGACGCGTTCAGCGTGATCACGCACAAGGACAAGGCGTACGACTGGGGGCGGAAGATCGCCGACAAGTTGAAGGAGCTGATTCCGCGACAACTGTTCGAGGTCGCCATCCAGGCGGCGATCGGCACGAAGGTGATCGCGCGGACGACCGTGAAGCCGCTCCGGAAGGACGTGCTCGCGAAGTGCTACGGCGGCGACATCTCGCGGAAGCGCAAGCTGCTGGAGAAGCAGAAGGAAGGAAAGAAGCGCATGAAGCAGGTCGGCGCGGTGGAGATTCCGCAGGAGGCGTTTCTCGCGGTGCTGCAGGTGGAGTGAGCGAGCATTCGCTCGTCGTGCAGACGGCGTTTCTCGGCGACGTGGTGCTCACGACGCCGCTCGTCGCGCTGCTGGCGACGCGCGGTCCCGTGGACGTCGTCGTGCGGCCGGACGCGGCGGCGCTGCTCGCGAACAATCCCGACGTGCGGCGCGTGTTCGTGTACGACAAGCGCGGCGAGCACGCGGGTGCGCGCGGCGTGTGGCGCGTGGCCGCGCAGCTGCGAGCGGTGGCGCGTGACGACGCACGCGGCGGGGCGGTCGGACGGCGCACGGCGTACCTCGCGCAGGGGTCGATCCGCAGCGCGATGCTCGCGTCGTTGGGCGGCTACGGCGAGCGCGTCGGGTTCGAGACCTCGCGGCAGGCGCGTCCGCTGTACACGAGGACGATCGCCTACCGACCCGAGCACCATCACGCCGAGCGGTTGCTGAGCCTCGGCCTGGACGGGCCGCTCCGGGCGACGTCCGCGGAGCTGCGCCCTCGGCTCTATCCGGGGACCGACGAGCGGGCTGCCGTCACGGCGCTGCTCGTCGGAGCCGGCGCCGCCGGCGCGCCGCTCGTCGCGCTCGCACCGGGGAGCGTGTGGGCGACGAAGCGATGGCCGTACTACGCGGAGCTGGCCGCGCAGCTGTCCGTCCAGCTCGGCGAGGCCGGGCGCATCGTCGTGACGGGCGGCGCCGGCGATTCGCCGCTCGCGTCGGCGATCGTCGCCGCGTGCGCGCCCGGGCGCGTGATCGATGCGACCGGCCGACTGTCGCTGCTCGCGTCGGCGGAGCTACTCTCGCGGTGCGCCGCGCTCGTGACGAACGACTCGGCGCCGCAGCACCTCGCGTCGGCGATGGGGGTGCCGACGATCACGGTGTTCGGTCCCACGGTGCCGGCGTTCGGGTTCGGTCCACTCGCGCCGCGAAGTGTCACGCTCGGTCACGCGTCGCTCGCGTGTCGCCCGTGCGACCAGCATGGGCCGCAGCGGTGTCCGCTGACGCACTGGCGATGCATGCGGGAGGTCGGTGCCGACGCGGTCGCCGAGGCCGTGCGCGCCGCGCTCAGGCTCGGTACGTTAGGCGCCGACACTTCATTCCCCACATGACCGAGCCCTCTCTCTCACACCCCACACGTTACGTCGTCGGCGTCGACCTCGGCGGAACGAACATCGTCGTCGGCGTGATGCCGGTCGACGGCAGCCGCGAGATCGCGATGCGGTCGCAGCCGACGCGCGCCGACATGGGGCCGGACGTGGTCGTCGACCGCATCTGCGAGATGGTGGAGAGCGCCATCACGATCGCGTGCGCGGAGACCGGCGCCGCGCGCGAGCAGTTCATCGGCGTCGGCATCGGCGCGCCGGGACCGCTGGATCGCGGCCGCGGCGTCGTGCTCATCGCGCCGAACCTCGGGTGGCGCGACCTGCCGCTGCGCGACCTCATCCAGCGACGCGTGGGGCTGCCGGCGACGCTCGACAACGATGCGAACTGCGCGACGTTGGGTGAGTGGTGGACGGGCGCGGCGCGTGGCGCGCGCAACGTGGTCGGCATCACGATCGGCACCGGGATCGGGGGAGGCCTCATCCTCGATGGGCGCCTGTATCACGGCTCGTCGGACATGGCCGGCGAGATCGGGCACACGACGATCGACTCGAACGGGCGCCGCTGCAAGTGCGGCAACTACGGCTGCCTCGAGGCCTACACGTCCGGCCCCGCGATCGCCGAGCGCGCGCGCGAGGCGCTGCGCGCGCTCGAGGAGCCGTCGATGCTGCTCGACCTCGCGCAGGGGCGAGCCGATCGGATCACGGCGCAGACCGTGTACGAGGCGTCCGAGCGGGGCGACGCCGTCGCGCGCGAAGTCGTTCGCGACACGGCGCGCTTCCTGGGCGCCGGCATCGCGAACCTGCTGAACACGTTCAACCCGGACGTCGTCGTCGTCGCGGGGGGCGTGACGCAGGCGGGGGATGCGCTGTTCGAGCCGCTGAACGCGGAAGTCCGGCGCCGCGCGTTCCGCCCGGCGGTCGAGGCGTGCCGCATCGTGCCGGGGATGCTGCCGGGCACGGCGGGGGCGGTCGGCGCGGTCGCGACATTCCTGCAGCAGCAGGCGTGATGGGAACGGCCGGGGATCCGGGGCCGGGGACGGGGGATCGGGGATCGGAGCGACTGCAGCGTCCCGATCCCCGATCCCCCGTCCCCGGCCGCAAGAAGCGCCTCGGCGTCATCGGCACCTTCGTCTGGGACGTCATCCACGGACGCGACGTGCGGAGCGTGCCAGTCGAGGAATGGGGCGGGATCGCGTACGCGCTCGGCGCGCTCGACGCGGCGCTGAGCGACGAGTGGGAGATCGCGCCGATTATGAAGGTCGGGTACGACCGATCGGCGCAGGCGGGGCACTTCATGGGGTCGCTGCGTCGGCTCGCGTCCGACGCGGCGCTCGTCGAGGTGCCGTACCCGAACAACCGCGTCGAGCTGTTCTACTACAGCAGCGAGCGGCGGAGCGAGATCCTGCACGGCGGGGTGCCGGGGTGGACGTGGCTCGGGCTGAAGCAACTGCTCGGCGAGCTCGACGCGATCTACGTCAACTTCATCTCGGGGTACGAGCTCGACCTCGAGACCGCGCAGCTGCTGCGGCAGCACTTCCGGGGACCGATCTACGGCGACCTGCACTCGCTGCTCACCGTCGTGCAGCCGGGCGGGCTGATCACCGCGCAGGCGCTGCCGAACGTCGACGCGTGGTGCCGCTGCTTCGACGTCGTGCAGGTGAACGAGGAGGAGATGGCGGTGCTCGCCCCCGACCCGCTGGCGCTCGCGGCGACGGCGCTCGGGAGCGGCGTGCAGTGCCTCGTCGTGACGATGAGCAAGCGCGGCGCGGTGTTCTTCGCGCAGCCGGACTTCGAGACGCTGGGGCTGCGGCGGCGCGCCGACGCGTTGACGCCGCCGCTCGGGCCCGTTCGGACGGCGCTCGTGCCGACCGAGCCGGTGAGCGGGGACGGCGATCCGACGGGGTGCGGGGACGTATGGGGCGCGACCTGTTTCTCGCGGCTGCTCGCGGGTGCTAACTTGCCCGACGCGATGCGCGCGGCGCACGCGGCGGCCGGCCGCAACGTCGTGCACCGCGGCGCCTCGGGGCTCGCGGCGTTTCTCCGAGGCGAGATTCACACCCCGTGATGCTACCGCTGCGCCCCCTCCCTTCCCGCCTCGCGTCGTGACGCACGTCATCACGGTGCCGCCGTCGCTCGACGACGTGACCTTCGAGGACGTCGTCGCGCAGCTCGCGCCGCTCGCGCCCGACGAGCGCGTGCTCGTCGACGCGCGCCGCACGCGCTGGGCGTCTCCGTACGGCCTCACGGCGCTGCTCGCGCTCGCGCAGTCACGGGCGGTCCGGCCGTCGTTCGCGGCGCCGGACGACGAGACCACGCTGTCGTACTGGGCGCGCACCGCGTTCTTCCGTCACGCCGAGTCGCTGTACGAGTTCGGCAGGCCGGTCCCGCGGGCGCGCGGCGGCGACTCGACCGTGTTGCTCGAGATCACCGAAGTGAGTCAGTCGGGGCACGTGCACGACGTCGTCGACCGGATTCAGGAGCGATCGAAGGCGATTCTGAGCGAAGGGCTCGGCCTCGACCCGCGCGCGACGATCGGCTTCTCGATGACGCTCTCCGAGGCGTGTCAGAACATCGTCGAGCACGCCGGGCGCGGGGGATTCGTCGCGGTGCAGACGTACACGTACCGCAAGCGGTTGGGCAAGCGGGTCGTCGTCATCGGCGTGTGCGACGCCGGCATCGGGTTTCGCCGCTCGCTCGAACTGAACTCGACGCGCCCGCGCAGCGACCGGTGGGACGACGGACAGGCGCTCGAGCAGGGCGTGCTGCGTAACGTCAGCCGCTTCAACGACAGCGGTCGCGGGCAGGGGCTCGCCGGGATTCGTCGCTACGTCGGCAAGTGGTCGGGGAAGCTGAGCGTGCGCAGCGGCACCGCGCGCATCGCGATCAAGCCCGACTGGGACGACGACGAGCCGATGCACGAGCACCTGCCGTTCTTTCCCGGCGCTCAGGTCCAGATCACCATTCCCGGCAACGTCGTCGCGTCGTGATTCACCATCACATCGACCTCGGCTCCGTGCTGCGCGGCACCGTGTGCGAGCTCTACTCGAACCTCGTCACGCGCCCGACCGGCGCCGCCGTCCGCACCGAGATCGAGCGGTCGATCGCCGAGATCGGCGGCCGCAACGTGACGGTGATCGACTTCTCGCAGGTCATGTTGCTCGACTTCTCGTGCGCCGACGAGATCGTGGCGAAGCTCATGCTGCGCTACTGCGTTCCGCCGGACGCCGACCGCGCGGGCGACAGCTACTTTCTCTTCCTCGGGCTCGGCGACCACCACCTCGACGCGGTCGAGGCGGTGCTCGAGCGCCACCGGATCGCGATCGTCGCCATGCACGACGAGACGCCGGTGCTGGTCGGCGACGTGGACGCGCTGGCGCGGGCGACGTGGGAGGGGCTGCGCGCGCTCGGGCCGTGCGACGCGTCGCACGTCGCCGCGGCGTTGGGCCGACCGCCGGAGATCGTGGCGGACGAGTTGGACCGGCTCGCCGCGCGGCGCCTCGTCGTGCGCCTGGGGCCGGTGTACACCGTGTTAGGCATCTTCCCGACGACGGCGCCGGAGGAGGCAGCCGCATGAATCCGCTGTTCAAGCGACCGCAGAGCTCGCGCCCGCTGCGGGTCGAGAATTTCATCGCGACGCGGGTCAGCGACCCCGAGCGCGGCCCGCAGGTGCGCCTGCAGAGCACGGCGGCGAAGGAGCGCATGCTCGTCGACGGCGAGCTCGCGATCGTCGACACGCCGCGCGGCCAGCAGCTCGCGACCGTCGTGGTCGACGACGCGGTGCCGCGCGGCGGCGTGATCGTGCGCGACCTGGGCGGCGTCGCGCCGTCGGAGATCGTGTACGTGACGAAGCCCGACCTCGACGCGCCGCCGACGCCGGCGCGCACGTACGCCTGACGCGTCGCCGGGTCACTCGCATGCCTCACCCGTCGCCAGGGCTGTCGACGATCGCCGTCCACGGAACGCACGCCGCGTCGACGGCCGCCCCGGTCGTCGTGCCGCTCGTCCAGTCGGTGAACTTCGGGCAGCCGATCGCGACCGGCGACGGCATGCGCTACACGCGCTACGGCAACACGCCGAACGCCGAGTCGGTGCAGACGCGGCTGGCGCTGCTCGAAGGGGCCGAAGCGGCGCTCGTCTGCGCGAGCGGGATGGGCGCCACCGCGTGCACGATGCTCGCCCTGCTCCGCCCGGGCGACCACCTGCTCGCGAGCCAGTGGATCTACGGCGGCACGCGCGACCTGTTCGCGAAGGAGCTGACGTCGTTAGGCATCGACGTGACCTTCGTCGACCCGTCGTACGCGCGGAATTGGCGGCGCGGCCTACGCAAGTCGACGCGCGCCATGTTCCTCGAGACGCCCGTCAATCCGACGACGCGCGTGCTCGACCTGCGCCCGCTCGCCCGGCTGGCCCGCGATGCCGGCGTCGCGCTCGTCGTCGACGCGACGCTCGCCTCGCCGGTCAACTTCCGCGCGTTGCACCACGGCGCCGACGTCGTCATCCACTCCGCCACGAAGTACCTGAACGGGCACCATGACGTGTTGGGCGGGGCGGTCGTCGGCTCGTCGGCCGTCGTCGAGGAGGCGCGCCAGAAGATGATCGTGTGGGGCCAGGCGCCGGATCCGTTCGCCTGCTGGCTGCTCGAGCGCGGGCTCAAGACGCTCGACGTCCGCGTACGGCGGCAGAACGAGAACGCGATGCGCCTCGCGGAGTGGTGCGAGGGTCGGGCCGGGATCGCGCGGGTGCACTATCCCGGACTCGCGTCGCACCCCGACCACGCGCTCGCGACCGAAGTCCTCGACGGCTTCGGCGGCATGCTCGCGATCGAGCTGGCCGGCGGCGGCGAGCGCACGGACGCGTTCCTCGGCGCCCTCCGCGTCATCACGCACGCGGCGAGCCTCGGCGGCGTCGACTCGCTCGTCAGCGAACCGCGCTACACGTCGCACGCCCATCTCGATTCCGCGGCGCGCGCGGCGGTCGGCATTCCGGACGGCTTTCTCCGCATCAGCGTCGGCATCGAGAACATCGACGACCTCATCGCCGACGTGGAGCAGGCCCTCGGGACGTAGCCCGTCGTGATTCGCTTCACCGACGTCACGAAGACGTACGCCAAAGGCGGGACCGCACTCGATCGCGTGTCGTTCCGCCTCGCCAAGGGCGAGTTCGCGTTCCTCACGGGCCCGAGCGGCTCGGGCAAGAGCACGCTCCTCAAGCTCGCTCAGTTCGACGAGTGGCCCACGCGCGGCGAGGTCGAGGTGAGCGGCGTGCGCTCGCGGACGGCGACCGCGCGCGACGTGCCGTCGCTGCGGCGAAAGCTCGGGATCGTCTTCCAGGATTTTCGTCTGCTCGCCGATCGCAGCGTCGAGCAGAACGTCGCGTTCGCGCTCGAAGTCACCGGCGCCCCGTTCGACACGATCCGCGACCGGGCGGCACGCGCGCTCGCGCAGGTCGGTCTCTCGGCGAAGGGGCCGGCGATGCCGCACGAACTGTCGGGCGGCGAGCGGCAGCGGGTGTCGATCGCGCGAGCGATCGTCAACCGCCCGCTCGTTCTGCTCGCCGACGAGCCGACGGGAAACCTCGACGACCGCGCCGCGCGTGGCGTGCTGCAGTTGCTGCAGGAGATCAACGCGGCCGGCACCGCCGTGCTCATGGCGACGCACAACCTCGACCTCGTGCGTCGGGCCGACGCGCGCGTGATCGAGCTCAGTCGCGGCGCCGTGGTGTTCGACTCCGCCGAGGGCCCGCGACCCGAGGCGAGCGCATGAGACTCGCACTCCGCGAAGCGCTGCTCGCCTTCCGTCGCACGCCCCTGCTCAGCATCCTCAGCGTCACGACGATCGCGTTCTCGCTGTTCGCGTTCGGGCTGTTCGGGCTCGTCGCCGTGAATCTCCGCGACGCGTTGGGCAGCGTCGAAGATCGCGTCGAGATCCGCGCGTTCCTCGCCGACACCACCCCGGCCGCGACGGCGCAGGCGGCCGCCGACGAGCTGCGTCGCGTGCCCGCCGTGGCGGCGGTGACCTACGTCTCGTCCGACGAGGCGCTCGCCCGCGCGCGGCGCGACCTCGGCGAGTTCAACGACGTCTGGGCGGCGGCGGTGCTCCCCGCCTCGCTCGACGTGCGCCTGCGCCCGGGGATGCGCGACCCGGCGACCGTGCAGCAGGTCGCGTCGCGCGCGCGCGGCTATCCGTTCGTCGACGACGTGCGCTACGGCGAGGAGTGGGTGCAGAAGCTCTACCGCATCCGCACCGTCGCGACGGCGACCGGCATCACGCTGGGCGCCGCGTTCGCGATCGCCGCGATCATCATCGTCGGCGCGACGATCCGCATGACGGTGCTGTCGCGGTCGGCCGAGATCCAGATCATGCGGCTCGTCGGCGCGACGGACAGCTTCGTCCGACTTCCGTTCCTGCTCGACGGTCTCACGAAGGGGGTGTTGGGCGGCCTCCTCGCGCTGCTGCTGACGCGCGTCGCGTACTTCGTCGTCGACCGCTGGTTCCTGCACGTCCAGTTCTTCGATGCGACGCTCGCCGCGTTCGGGGTGCTCGTCGGCGCGCTGCTCGGCCTGCTCGGAAGCGCGATCTCGGTCGGCCGTCACCTGCGCCTCATCGGGACCGATCGACGGCGCTGGCGGTGACGGCGCCGCGCGTGCTCCTCCGGCTCGTCGCGCTCGGCGCGGGCGTGCTGATGGCTGGCTCGGGTGCTGCCGGCGCCCAGTCGAGGCGCCCCCAGCCCACCCCCGCTCCGCCCCCCCCGACCGCCGCGCGCGGCGCCGAGCTCGCCCGCGTACGGCAGGAGCGAGCGGCACTCGAGCAGCGGATGCGGTCGCTCACCAGCACGGTGCGCGACATCAGCGCCGACGTCGACAACATCGCGCGACAGGCGTCGGCGACATCGCGGCTCGTGGCCACGCTCGACCGCCAGCTCGTGTCGATCGACGCAGACGTCGGCACGACGAGCGCGCAGCTCGACCGCGCGCAGCGCGACCTCGACCGCAAGCAGGTCGCACTCCAGCGCCGGCTCGTCGAGATCTACAAGCGCGGCCCGCTGTACACGGCCGAGGTGATGTTCTCGGCGGCGTCGCTCGGCGAGCTGGTGACGCGGTACAAGTACCTCCACGAGCTCACGCTGCGCGACCGCTCGCTCGTTCGGCAGGTCGAGGGGCTGCGCGACGACGTCGCCGGCAAGCGCGCGATGCTGCTGCGACTCCAGAGCGAGCTGGCGCGCAACCGTGCGGAGAAGGCGGACGAGGAGACGCGGCTCCGGGCGCTCGAGACGCAGCGCGTGGCGAGCCTGCGGCAGGCGCGCCAGCAGGCATCGCGGACCCAGGCGCGGCTCGCCCAGATCGCGCGCGACGAGGCGCGGCTGACGAGCGTGATCGCCGCGCTCGAGGCGGCGCGCAAACGTGCCGCCGTCAGGCCGCCCGCGGCGGCCAGAGCGGCGAGCGCGACGGCGACGCGAGGATCGGGTGCCGTCCCCGCGGCCGGCGCAGCGACGAGCGCGTCGGCGGGCGCGTCGGCGGGCGCGCTCGCGCCGAACACGGCGGGGCGCGCCGGCTGGCCGGTGAACGGCTCGCTGCTCTACCGCTTCGGCCGCGTGGTGAGCGCGAACAACACGTCGACGCGCTGGAACGGCATCGGCATCGGCGCCCCGGCCGGCACGCCCGTTCGTGCCGTCGCCGCCGGTACTGTCGTCGTGGCCGAGACGATGGGGAGCTACGGACTCACGGTCATCGTGCAGCACGGCGGCGACTACTCGATCTACGGCTCGCTCGCACGCACCGACGTGCGCAAGGGTGCGACGGTCGCGCGCGGCGAGACCCTCGGCGCGGTGGGCTCGGCGGACCCCGATCTTCCGCCGCACCTACATTTCGAGATCCGCCCGAGCGGGCGCGCGATCGACCCGCTACCGTGGCTCGGCGCGCAGCGCTGACGACTCTTCTGCCTCTCGTTCGATGGCGACCTGCGACTACCTCGGTGCTCACGTCTCGACCGCCGGCGGCCTGGCGACCGCGCCGCCGCGCGCGAGGGCCATCGCCGCGTCGGCGATGCAGCTGTTCACGAAGCAGGCGAATCGGTGGGCGGAACGGGTGTGCCCCGACGACGAGTGCGCGTCGTTCGCGACCGCGCTGCGGGAGACCGACGTCGCGTCGACGATCTCGCACGACAGCTACCTCATCAACCTCGCGTCGCCGGACGCGCTGCTGCGGGCACGGTCGGTGGACTCGTTCGCGGCCGAGCTGGCCCGCTGCGAAGCGTTAGGCATCCATTTTCTCGTGTCGCACCCCGGCAACTACATCGACGATCACGACGAAGGGATCGTGCGCAACGCCGAGGGGATCGCGGAGGCGCTCGACCGCGTGCCGGGGACGACGGTGCTCTGTCTCGAGACCACGGCCGGCTCCGGGACGGCGTTGGGCCGCACGTTCGAGGAGTTGGCCGCGATCATCGCGCGACTGCCCGCGGCCCAGCAGTCGCGCGTCGGGGTGTGCGTCGACACCTGTCACGTCTACTCTGCCGGGTACGATCTCGCCACCGACTACGATGGCGTCATGACGCGACTCGGCGACACGCTCGGCTTCGACCGCGTGCGCGTGATGCACCTGAACGACTCGAAGACGCCGTTCGCGTCGCGGAAGGACCGCCACGAGCTGATCGCGGAAGGCTCGCTCGGCGAGCGCCCGTTCCGGCGCATCATGACCGACCCGCGCCTCGCGACCACGCCGAAGGTGATCGAGACGCCCAAGCTCGACGACGCGACCGCGACCGACACGCGGATGTTGGAGCGGCTGCGGAGCTACGCGGCGTAACCGAAGCGCTCTAGTTTGTCGCCATGAAGCGCGAAGACGCCCTCGAATACCACGAGCGTGGACGCCCCGGCAAGATCGCCGTCGTCCCGACGAAGCCGCTGACGAACCAGCGCGACCTGGCGCTCGCCTACTCGCCGGGCGTCGCCGAACCGTGCCGCGAGATCGCGCGGAACCCGGAGGAGGCGTACCGCTACACGGCGAAGGGGAACCTCGTCGCCGTCGTCACGAACGGCACGGCCGTGCTGGGACTGGGCAACATCGGCGCGCTCGCCGGGAAGCCGGTGATGGAGGGCAAGGGAAATCTGTTCAAGCAGTTCGCCGACCTCGACTGCTTCGACCTCGAGGTCGGCAGCGAGACGCCGGACGACGTCGTGCGCTTCTGCCAGCTGCTCGAGCCGACCGTCGGCGGGATCAACCTCGAGGACATCCGCGCGCCCGACTGCTTCTACATCGAGGAGACGCTGCGGAAGACGATGAAGATCCCCGTCTTCCACGACGACCAGCACGGAACGGCGATCATCTCCGGCGCCGCGCTGCTGAACGCGCTCGAGATCGTCGGCAAGCCCATCGGCGAGATCAAGGTCGTCTTCTCCGGCGCCGGCGCCGCGGCGATCGCGACGGCGGAGCACTACGTGCGGCTCGGGGTGCGGCGCGAGCGGATCTGGATGTGCGACCGCGACGGCCTCGTCTACGTCGGGCGCGGGGGCATGGACCCGTACAAGGCGCGCTTCGCGCACCCGGACGACGGGGCGCGCGCGTTGGGCGACGTCATCGGCGATGCCGACGTGTTCGTCGGGCTCTCGGTCGCCGGCGCGCTGTCGCCTGCCATGGTCGCTGCGATGGCGCCGCAGCCGATCATCTTCGCCCTCGCGAACCCGCTGCCGGAGATCCTCCCGGACGAGGTTCGCGCCGTGCGCGACGACGCGATCATCGCGACCGGACGGAGCGACTACCCGAACCAGGTCAACAACGTCCTCGGCTTCCCCTTCATCTTTCGCGGCGCACTCGACGCGCGCGCGACCGAGGTGAACGAGGAGATGAAGATGGCCGCCACGCGCGCGCTCGCGTTACTGGCGCGCGAGGACGTGCCGGAGACGGTGAGCCGACTGTACGGGCTGAAGACGGTCAAGTTCGGACCCGAGTACCTCATCCCCTTCCCGTTCGATCCGCGCGTCCTGCTCTGGATCGCGCCGGCGGTCGCGTGGGCGGCCGTCGCGAGCGGCGTCGCGCAGACGTTCATCGACGTCGAGAGCTACCGCGAGCAGCTCGAGGCGCGGCTCGGCCGCGCGCGCGGGATCATGCGCGGGATCATCAACCGCGCCGTCGCGGACCCGCGCCGGGTCGTGTTCGCCGAGGGCGACGAGCCGAAGATCATGCGCGCCGCGCGCATCTGCGCGGACGAGGGGATCGCCGACCCGATTCTGCTGGGCAGCGCCGACCGCATTCGCCGCGCGGCCGCCGAGCACGCGATCGCCCTCGACGACATCGAGGTCGTCGACACGGCGTCGTGGCCGGCGCGCGACACGTACGCGCGCTACCTCTGGGAGCGCCGGCAACGCAAAGGGATGTCGTTGGGCGAGGCCTACCAGCGGCTGCACAACGCGAACTACTTCGGCGCCTGCATGGTCGCCTGCGGCGACGCCGACGCGATGCTCTCCGGCGTGAACGCGGCGTATCCGGAGACCATCCGCCCCGCACTCGAAGCGGTCGGCGCCCACCCGAAGGCGGGGATCCTGAGCGGGATGTACATGCTCGTCTTCGACAAGCGCGTCGTGTTCTGCGGCGACACGACCGTCACGATCGACCCGACGGCCGAGCAGCTCGCGCAGATCGCGTACGCGGCGAGTCGCATCGTGCGGACGTTCGGCGAGGAGCCGCGCGTCGCCATGCTCTCGTTCTCGAACTTCGGCTCGGTGCGCCACCCGCACGCCGAGAAGGTCGCGCAGGCCGTGCGGCTGCTGCGCCAGCGCGACCCGTCGCTCATCGTCGACGGGGAGATGCAGGCCGACACGGCGGTCGATGCGGAGATTCTGCGCGAGCGGTATCCGTTCTCGTCGCTCAAGGACGAGGCGAACGTGCTGATCTTTCCGAACTTGAGCGCCGGCAACATCGCGTACAAGTTGTTGAATCACCTCGGCGGGGCGACGGCGATCGGGCCGATCCTCGTCGGGATGGCGCGTCCGATCCATGTGCTCGAGCAGGGCGCCGACGTACAAGACATCGTGAACATGGCCGCCGTCGCCGTCATGGACGCCCAGTCGCGTGGCCGTAGCGCAGAAGGCAGCGCGTTCGGTCCGGGACTGCCCCGCGCCCGCGAAGCCGGCATCCTTTGAACCGCTTCCCGCTACCCCTTCCACGCATGGCGACGCTCACCTCACCGCAGCGCGCGACCGACGGCACGAACGGAACGTCCGGCCGCGGCGCCGGCTCCCTCGACGCGCTCGGCGTCACGCCGTCAGGCGCGGTGCACTGGAACCTCGTCGCACCGGAGCTGGTGCAGGCCGCTATCCGCCGCGGTGAGGGGCAGCTCGCCGACCGCGGGCCGTTCGTCGCCGTCACGTCGCCACACACCGGGCGCTCCCCGAACGACAAGTTCGTCGTGCGCGAGGCGTCGAGCGAGGCGGACATCGACTGGGGCAAGGTCAACCAGCCGATGAGCGAGCAGCACTTCGACACGCTGCTCGCCGACGTCCAGCAGTATCTGAGCGGTCTCGACGAGCTGTTCGTACAGGATCTGTACTGTGGCGCCGACCCGTCGCTCCGCCTCAAGGTGCGCTACGTCCTGCCGAACGCGTGGCACGCGAACTTCGTGCGGAACATGTTCATCCGCCCCGGCGCCGACGAGCTGGAGGGGTTCGATCCGAACTTCACCGTGCTGCACGCGCCCGAGCTCCAGGCCGATCCGGCGCGCCACGGCACCCGCACCGGCACGTTCATCGTCGTGCACGTCGGCCGCCGCACGATCCTCATCGGCGGGACGCGCTACGCCGGCGAGATGAAGAAGGCGATGTTCACGATCATGAACTACCTCATGCCGAAGCAGGGCGTGCTCTCGATGCACTGCTCGGCGAACATCGGTCCGGATGGCGACACGGCGCTGTTCTTCGGCCTCTCCGGCACCGGCAAGACGACGCTCTCGGCCGACCCGGAACGCGGTCTCATCGGCGACGACGAGCACGGGTGGAGCGACGACGGCGACGTTCAATTTCGAAGGCGGCTGCTATGCCAAGGTGATCAACCTGTCGGCCGAGGGCGAGCCGGACATCTTCGCGACGACGCAGATGTTCGGCACGGTGCTGGAAAACGTGGTGCTCGACGACGCGCGTCGCGTGAAGTTCGAGGACCAGTCGATCACGGAGAACACGCGCGCCAGCTATCCGATCGAGTACATCCGCAACTACGTCCCCAGCGGACGCGGCGGGCACCCGAAGCACGTCGTCTTCCTCACGGCCGACGCGTTCGGCGTGCTGCCGCCGATCGCCCGCCTGACGCCCGAGCAGGCGATGTACTACTTCCTGTCCGGCTACACCGCGAAGGTCGCCGGCACCGAGCGCGGCGTGACCGAGCCGCAGGCGACCTTCAGCGCCTGCTTCGGCGCCGTATTCCTCGTCTGGCATCCGACGAAGTACGCGCAGATGCTCGGCGAGAAGCTTCGCGAGCACGGCTCGCACGTCTGGCTCGTGAATACGGGCTGGAGCGGCGGGCCGTACGGCGTCGGCAAGCGCATGAAGCTCGGCTACACGCGGGCGATGGTCCGCG
Organism: uncultured Gemmatimonadaceae bacterium; assembly: GCA_963843845.1. Taxonomy (GTDB): domain Bacteria; phylum Gemmatimonadota; class Gemmatimonadetes; order Gemmatimonadales; family Gemmatimonadaceae; genus Gemmatirosa. The sequence goes on from CAWJMB010000002.1 coordinate 2,511,921, forward strand.
CGGCGCTGAGCGGGGCGCTCGACGACGTCGCGACCGAGACCGACCCGGTATTCGGCCTCGCCGTGCCGACGACGATTCCGAACGTCCCGAGCGATGTGCTGCGCGCGCGCGACACGTGGAGCGACCGCGCCGCGTACGACGCGCAGGCGACGAAGCTGGCCGCGATGTTTCGCCAGAACATCGGCAAGTTCGGCGACGCGGTGAGCCCGGAGATCTGCGCCGCAGGGCCGCGCGGCTGACGACCGAATGGTGGGCGCGCCGTGGGCGCGGCGTGGGCCGCTGATGGCCCGCGGCGTGCCCACGCCGGGGATGCCGATCCGGCTTCGCTGATCGCCGCCGACAGACCCCCCTCGTGTCCCAGTCGATCGAGCGCCGTTTGCCGTTGCTGATGACCGCGGTTCTCGCCGCGGTCCTCGCGACGTCGCTGGCATCGACGTACCGCGCCCTCTCCTCCGCCGCCGAGGCGGCGGCGGAGTCGAGACTGACCCAGGTCGGTCAGTCGCTCGCCGCGGCGTCGGCGCAGGCGGCGCTGACGCGGAACGCGCTGCTCGCGCGCGTGGTGCGCGACAGCGCGGTCGTTCGGGCACTCCAGGCGGCCCGCGGGCGCGGCGCGACACCGCCGCGCGACGTCATCGCCGCCGCCGAGACGGCGCTCGCGCGGGTGCAGCAGCCGGCCGACAGCAACCTCCCGGCGACACTCTGGACGGCTGACGGCGAGCGAGTCGCCGCCGTCGGGGGCGGGGCCGCGATTCGCCCCTCGCCTGGCACGGTCGACGTGCAACCGCGCGGCGAGCTTCCTGCCGTCGCGCCCCCGTCGCTCGCGAACATCGCGCGCGACTCGGTGCACGTCAGCGAGCTCTACGTCTCGGGCGGACGCGTCTACTTCGACGTCGTCGCCCCGGTCGACGCCGGCGGCGTGCGGCTCGGCTACGTCCACATGCTGCGGCGCATCTCGAGCAACCCGCGCGTCGCGACGCAGCTGCGCGATCTGACCGGCGAGGACGTGGCACTCTACATCCACCAGCGCGGCCAGCCGCTCTGGGCGTCGATGCGCGGGACGTCGACGGTGGCCGCGGCGGCGACCGACGATTCGGACCTCGTGGTCCGCGACGGTCGGACGCAGCTCACCGCCACGGCGACGATTCCGTCGTCGAACTGGCAGTTCACGCTGGAGGAGCCGCTCGACATCGTCTTGCGGCGTCCGCGCGCGCTCCTGCGCGGACTCGTCATCGTCAGCCTCCTCCTCATGCTCGTCGGCGTCGCCGCGGCCTGGGCGATCGGCCGCCGCGTCGCCCGTCCGATCATCGCGTTGACGACGGCCGCAGAGGCGATCGCGCGCGGCGACTACCGGTCGCGCGCGAATGCCGTGGGCGGGTACGACGAAGTGAACCGGCTCGCCGACAGCTTCAACGTGATGGCCGGTGCCGTCGAGACGTCGGTACGCGCGACGAACGAGGCGCGCGACAGTGCGGAGAGCGCGAGCCGCGCGAAAGGGGACTTCCTCGCCGTCATGAGCCACGAGCTGCGAACGCCGCTCAACGCCATCAGCGGCTACGCGGATCTGCTGCGCATCGGCGTCTACGGACCGATGACCGACGCGCAGCTCCAGGCCCTCGGCCGCATCGCGCGGAGCCAGCAACATCTGCTCGGGCTGATCGACGACGTGCTGACGTTCGCGAAGCTGAACGCGTCGGTCGAGCCGATCGCGCTCGCCGAAGTGCTGATCTTCGAGACGCTCGTGACGGCGGAGGCCATGGTGCTGCCGCAGCTCGAGACCAAGGGCATCGTCTACCGGCGCGAGGACTGCGCGCCCTCCGTCGTCGTGCACGCGGACGGCGACAAGCTGCGGCAGATCGTGCTCGAATCTCCTGACCAATGCCGTCAAGTTCACGCCACCGGGCGGCGAGATCCTCCTGCGCTGCGAGGCGGCGCGCGACGTGGTTCACGTGTCGGTGCGCGACTCCGGCGTCGGGATTCCGGCGGATCGGCTGGCGCACATCTTCGAGCCGTTCGTGCAGGTCGAGCGCGCGCTGAACCGGCCGCACGACGGCGTCGGGCTCGGGCTGGCGATCAGCCGCGATCTCGCGACCCGGCTCGGCGGCTCGCTCACGGTCGAGAGCGAGGTCGGAGCCGGATCGCTGTTCACGCTGACGGTACCGCGTGTGCGCTCCTCGATCGAGGCGGCGACGGTGCAGACATCCCCCGGCACCGGTCGGCCTGACGCCGCTCCCGCCTAACGCGGCGGTGCCGACCGTCGCAGCGCGATCGCCTGCGCGGCGTTCGCCACGACGCGCCGGGCGTAGGTGAGCGTGGCGGCATCCGGCGGCGACGCGACGGCCGTACGGTCGGCGTAGATCGCGCCGATGGTCGTGCCGCCGACCGAGATCGAGAACAGCGCCGCCGACGTCGCGCCCCACCCCTTCAACAGCGTCGCGTCGGACGCGGCGTGGCGGCCGCCGCGGACCAGCACCACTTCCTTCCCGCGCAACAGCGTCGTGCCGATCTCACTCGCGTGCGCGAACGGCACGACGAGGCGCTCGACGAACGCTTCGACGCCGCGACCGAGACCGAACCGCGCGCGGAACTCGCTCGTCCGGAGGTGGGCCGCACAGAAACAGGCGCGGTCGAACGGCCCACCGCGCAGGACCGCCTCGAGCGCGACGAGCATGGCGCGCGGCAACTCGTACGTCGCCGACGTGCACGGCGGCGGCGGTGACGTCGTTCAGCAGCCGTTCGCGTAGCGCGACGAGCGCGGGACCGGCGAGCGGCGGTTCCGCCGTGCCATCCGCCACCGGCACGATCTGCGGCGCCTCGCCGTTCGGTGCGTCGGTCGGTCGTGGCTGGTCAGCGCCGGTCTCGGGCTCGGCGTCGGAGAGCGCGACGGCGAGCTGTCGCGTGAGTCGGAGATCGTCGAGCGCGACGTTCGCGCTCGCGAAGATCTCGCGCGTCTCGGCGACGCCGGCGTCGGCGATCGACGCGAGCAGCTCGCGCGTGAGGCCGAGCCGCTCGCCGTACCGGAAGGCCACGCGCTGCACGGCGTTTCGCGGCGTCGCCGCGTCTTCCCGATAGATCGCGCACGCGAAGTCGTGCCCGAACGCGGTCGCGAGCGAGAGCGGATCCTCGCCGCGCGCACCGGTCGCGCGCATCGCGTTGCGCACGCTGTCCGGCATTCCCCACTGTTCGGCGATGCGGACGCCCACGTCCTCGAAGGAGCAGCCGAGCACGGCGGGCGCCGCCTGCGCGCGCATCGCTGCGCGCCGACGCCAGCTCGCGAGACTGGCCTCGCGCGTGCCGCACGTGTCGGAGAAAGTTGTCGTACTCCACCGGCAGATGCGCGGCGACGAGCACCTCGCCGAGGTTGCGGAACATGCCGCAGAGCTGCGCCGTCTCCGGGTCGGCCGTCCCGGCGAACGCGGTGACGTCGCGCGCGTGGCTCCCGGTGATGAGCGAGAGGAGCATCAGCTCCTTCATGCCCCGGCGATCGCCGGCGGTACTGCTCGAACAGCAGCAGCGCGCTCGCGAGGTCGCGCACGTTGCGCGCGCCGAGCAGCATGAGGGCGTGCGTCGCACTCTGCACGGCGCGGCCCGAGCGATTGTAGTGCACCGTGTTCGCGGTGCGAATGACCTTGACCGTCAGCGCGTAGTCGCGCAGCACGACGTTCGCGAGTCGCTGCGCCGAGGCGTCGTCGCCGCGCAGCGAGGCCATGAGCTCGGTCATGACCCGCGAGAACGCCGGGACGTCGTCTGCCGCGAGGATGCGGCGCACGTACTCGTCGCGGCGCAGTCGGCGGGGCGCGTGGGGGGGGCGGCGGGGATCATCGGTCACGAGTATCGGCGCCGGCGGAGCCCTTTCACCGACGCTCGGCCGTCGCCGGCCTAACGTTTCCCGCGCATGGAGATCATCCGCGATCCGCTCTGGAACAACATCCGCGTCGACCCGATCGCGCTGCGGCTCGTCGATACCCCGGTGTTCCAGCGGCTGCGCTACATCCGCCAACTCGGACTCGCGTACCTGGTCTACCCGGGCGCGACGCACTCCCGCTTCGAGCACGCCCTGGGCGCGTATCATCTCGCGTGCACGACGCTCCGACTGCTGGGTGAGCGCGGCGACCTGCGGCCGGTCGCCGACGACGAGCCGGCGATCGTGCGCGCGGCCGCGTTGCTGCACGACGTCGGACACTACCCGTTCTCGCACGCGCTCGAGGAGATCGGCGTGCTGCATCACGAGCGCGTCGGCGAGCCGCTCGTCACCGACGGCGCGGTGGCAGCGATCCTGCGCGACGCGATCGGCGACGATGCGCCCGAGCGCGTGTATGCGATGATCGCCGGCCTGGGCGACAGCCCGCTCCGCGGCCTGATCTCCGGCTCGATCGATCTCGACAAGATCGAGTACCTGAAGCGCGACGCGCTGATGTGCGGCGTGCCGTACGGCGAGATCGACGTCGACCGCCTGCTGAACGCGCTCGCGGTCGTGCCGGACCCCGATCGTGGCACCCCGGTCGTCGCGCTGCGGGAGAAGGGGCTCTCGGCACTCGAGTCGCTGCTGTTCGCGAAGTATCAGATGTACCGCAACGTGTACTGGCACCACGCGGTGCGCTCGGCGACGGCGATGTACAAGCGGCTCGTCGACGACGCGCTGCGCGCGGAGGCGCTCCGGGCGCGCGAGCTGGTGGGGTTCACCGACGAAGGGCTGCTGCACGCGCTGGAGCAGCGCGCTCCGTCTCCGTTGCTCGGCGCGCTGCGGACGCGGCGGCTGTACAAGCGGGCCGTGGAGTGCCCGGCGGCCGACTTCGACGACACGTTCGGCGACTGGATCGCGCACGATCGTGCGCTGACGGTGGCAGTCGAAGACCGGCTCGCCGCGGAACTCGGACTCGCGCCCGGCGAGCTGCTGCTCGACTACCCGGCGAAGACGCGGATGCTCGGGCTCGACCTGCCGGTGCTTCGCCGCACGGGAGGTGTGCAACGCCTCACCACCGCCGGCCTCGAGGGCGCGATCAACCTGCCGACGCTCTCCGAACAGCTCTACCGCTCGGCGCGCTGGCTTCGCGTGTTCGTCGCGCGACCGGTCCCGCTCGCGCGTCAGCAGCTCGAGTCGGCGCTCCAGCGCCCGGCGGGGGAGCTCGCAGCGATGGTGGCCCGAGGCGACGCGCTGCTCGACTAGCGAGGCACGACGCCGACCGACCTAGCGCGTGGCTCCCTTCTCCCGCCCATACGCCTCGGCCAGCTTCCGGCCGAGCCCGCGGTAGAACGCGGCATCCTCCCGCCGCGCGCCCTCGTCGAGCGACATGGCGGCGAGCTCGATCGCATACAGGATGTTGCCGATGTACAACCGCGCGACGTCGGCGAACGCCTCGTCCGGCGTCGGCTCCGGCGCCACGATCAGCCGGAGGATGGGAGGGCGCCGGCGTGGTGCACCTGCACGAGCACGGCGGTGATGTTGTCGAGCCCGCCCCGTCCGTTCGCCTCGGCGATCAGCGCGTCGACGAGTCGGCGCGGTGGGGCGTTCGACGCGAGGAGCTGCTGCAGACGCCGGTCGTCGACCATCCCGGTCAGCCCGTCGCTCGCGACGAGGAACACGTCGCCGGCCTGGATCGTTCCGGAGAACACGTCCGGCTCGACCGAGTCGTTCGCGCCGACGCACCGCGTGATGACGTTGGAGTAGGGGTGATACCGCGCCTGCTCCGGCGTCAGGAACCCCGCGTCGACCTGCTCCTGCACGTAGGAGTGGTCTTTCGTGAGCTGCCGCAGCCCGCCGTCCCGCAGGAGGTAGACGCGGGAGTCGCCGACCTGCCCGATCACGTAGCCGGCGTCGGACACCAGCAGCACGGACGCCGTCGTTCCCATCCCCTGCTTGTCCGATTCGAGCACCGTCCGGCGATAGATCGCCTCGTTCGCCCGGCGGAGCGCGCTGGCGACGCGGATCGGAGCGTCGGGAGCGTCGGCGGTCGCGATGACGCTGAGCTCGTCGGAGATGATCGCCACCGCCATCTCGCTCGCCACTTCTCCGGCGGCGTGTCCCCCCATGCCGTCAGCGACGATGAAGAGTCCGCGCCCCTCGGACGCATCGACGTAGAGACTGTCTTCGTTCCCCGAGCGGATGCGACCGACATCCGTGCGAGCGGCCACGGAAAGCTGCACTAGCGAATGGGCGCGGCGGTGGGGAGCACGAGGTCGAAAGCGGTCGGGTCGGGATCGCGCGACGACGCCCGGCCGGACGCCCGGGTGGAGTCGAAACTACCCGGGGCTCAGAGGGCTGGCAAGCGCGGCCGACGTGCCGCGCGTCCGCAGCGTCGGTACCCGCACGACGCACGTCATGCGGCGTTCGCCGTTCCGACCTGCAGACGATACAGCCGCTCGTAGAGGCCGCGCCGTCCGAGCAGCTCCGCGTGCGTGCCGCGCTCGACGACCTGCCCGTGATGCAGCACCAGGATCTGTGCGGCGTCGACGATCGTCGTCAGGCGGTGCGCGATCGCGATCGTCGTGCGCCCCAGCATGAGTCTCGCGAGCGCGTCCTGGATCTGCGCCTCCGATTCGCTGTCGATCGCGCTCGTCGCCTCGTCGAGCAGCAGCACCGCCGGGTCGGCCGCGACGGCGCGCGCGAACGCGAGGAGCTGCCGCTCGCCGACGCTGAGCGACGCGCCGCGCTCGCCGAGCGGATACGCCAGACCACCCGGGAGGCGGGCGACGATGCGGTCGGCGCCGACGGCGGCGAGCGCGGCGTCGACGTCGGCACGCGGGTTGGCGAGTCGCACGTTGGACGCGACGTCGCCGGCGAACAGGAAGATGTCCTGCTGCACGTGCCCGATCAGCCCGCGCAGCTCGCTCAGCGCGAGGTCGCGAACGTCGAGCGCGACGCCGTCCGCGCCGGCGATCGTGATGCGCCCCCGCTGCGGCTCGTAGAAGCGCATGAGCAGGTTGACGATCGTCGACTTGCCGGCGCCGGTGTGTCCGACGAGGGCGAGCGTCTCTCCGGGGCGCGCGGTGAACGAGACGCCGCGAAGCACCCACTCCGGCGCCGGCGAAGGATCGCCGTAGTGAAACCAGACGTCGTCGAAGCGCACGGTGATCGGCGCGACGACCCGGGATTCGGGGCTCGGGCCCCGATCGGTTCCCGACACGCGAGTCCCCGGTCCCGATTCCGGGCGCTCATCACCGACTGGGGTATCCAGCAGCCCGAACGTCCGCTCCGCCGCGGCCATCGCCGCCTGCAGGATGTTGTACTTCTCGGAGAGATCCTGCAGGGGCTGGAAGAAGCGCCGCACGAGCTGGATGAACGCGGCCACCGTGCCGACCGAGAGGTCGTGTCCGCCGACCCGGCCGGCCGCGGCGACGAGCACGGCGGCCAGTGCGATCGTGGTCAGCACCTCGACGACCGGGAAATACAGCGAGTAGATGCGGATCGACCGGAGGTGCGCGTCGAGGTGCGAGCGGTTCAGCGCCGCGAAGCGCCGCTCCTCCGCCTGCTCCCGCCCGAACGCCTGCACGACGCGCATCCCGGTCAGCCGTTCCTGCAAGAACGCGTTGATCCGCGCGAGCTGCGTCCGGATCTCGCGATACGCCGTGCGCACGCGCGATTGGAAGGCGCGCGAGACGAGCACGACGAGCGGGACCGCAGCGAGCGCGGTCAACGCCAGACGCCAGTCGACGACGAACATCATGCCGGCGATCGCCAGCAGCGTGAACAGATCGCCGAGTCCGGCGACCACACCACTCGTGAACAGTTCGTTCAGCGCCTCGACGTCCGACGTGACGCGGGTGACGAGGCGCCCCACCGGCTGGCGGTCGAAGTACGCGACGGGCAGTCGCTGCAGCCGCGCGAACACCGCCTCGCGGAGGTCGCGCATCACGCGCTGCCCGAGCAACGCCGTCAGCACGGTGTCGCCGAAGCCGAGCGCGAACTGCGTGAGCAGCACGCCGACGAACAGCAGGGCGGCACGCTGCACCCCGGCCACGTCCCCCGCCGGGAGCGCTACATCGACGACCCACCGCGTGAGCGCGGGCCCGGCGAGCTGCAGCACGCCGTCCACGCAGAGCAGCAGCACCGCGCCGCTCGCGAGCCCCACGTACGGCCGGACGTATGCGAGCAGCCGCCGGGCGAGCCGCGCGTCGTACGAGGCGCCACGCAGGTCGTCATCGTGTGCGTTCGTCACGCGGGTGGCACCGCGGTTGCACCGTCATCCTCGACACAGGCACGGCCACATCTCTCGGAGGCATCAGATATGAGCATTCTCGCTTGGATCATACTCGGGCTCATCGCGGGCGCGCTGGCGAAGGCCATCATGCCGGGGCGCGACCCGGGGGGAATCATCGTGACGATGCTGATCGGGATCGTCGGCGCGGTCATCGGCGGCTACCTCGGCCAGATGCTGCTCGGGACGGGAACCGTGTCGGGGCTGGACATCCGGAGCATCATCATCGCATTCGTCGGCGCAGTGCTGCTGCTGTGGATCTACCGCATGGCGACCGGACGGCGGACCACCTGACGTCGACGCGCCGCGAATGTTCGGCTAATCTTCGGTCATGAAAGACCGTATCGTCATTCGCGGCGCGCGCCAGCACAATCTCAAGGGGTTCGATCTCGAGATCCCGCGGCGCAGCTTCACCGTCATCACCGGCCCGTCGGGATCGGGAAAGTCGTCGCTCGCGTTCGACACGATCTATGCCGAGGGGCAGCGGCGGTACGTCGAATCGCTGTCGGCGTACGCGCGGCAGTTCCTGGATCGGATGGACAAGCCGGACGTCGACTCGGTCGAGGGGCTGTCGCCGGCGGTCGCGATCGAGCAGAAGAACCCGACGAAGACATCGCGGTCGACGGTCGGGACGGCGACCGAGATCTACGACTACCTGCGCCTGCTCTGGGCGCGCATCGGTCGCACCTACTGCCCGAAGTGCGGGCGCGAGCTCCGTCCGGACACGGTGCAGTCGGCGTCGGACGCCGTCCTCTCGCTCCCCGACGGCACGCGCTTCACGGTCGCGTTCCCGCTCCGCCTCTCGGACAAGGTGACGCACGCCGTCGTCGTCGAGAATCTGCGCGCGCAGGGATTCGTTCGCGTCGAGGTCGACGGCCTGACGCGGCACCTCGACGACGTCGAGGCGGCGGGCGTCGACCTCACGACCGCCGGCGAGCTGCTCGTCGTCGTCGACCGCCTCGCCGTCGGCGCCGAGGCCGCGCCGCGGCTCGCCGAAGCGTTGGGCGCCGCGTTCCGCGAGGGCGACGGCGACGCCGCCGTGCTGTTCGCCGAGCCGGTCGCGTCGCCGATCGCCGTCGTGCGTGAGAATGGGCTCGTCGCCGGCGAGCAGATTCGCCGCATCCTGTTCAGCGACCGCTTCGAGTGCCCGAACGATGGCACGCGCCTGCCGGCGCCGACGCCGCAATCGTTCTCGTTCAACAATCCGCGCGGTGCCTGCCCGACGTGCAACGGGTTCGGCGCAGTGCTCGAGTACGACGAGGCGCTCGTCGTGCCCTACCCCGACCGCACGCTGCGCGACGGCGCGATCGCACCCTTCACCGCGCCGCGCTACGAAGCCGAGCGGCGCAAGCTCGCCGACGTCGCGCGGCGCGAGGGGATCGCGATGGACGTGCCGTGGCGGTCGCTCCCCGCCGCACAGCGCGACCTGCTGCTGCACGCGACCGGGCGCGCCTACACCGGCGCGTTTCCCTTCCTCCGGAGCAAGGAGGAGAAGCGCTACAAGCAGTACATCCGCGTCTTCCTCCGGCAGTTCCAGTCGGCGCAGGAATGTCCGACGTGTCACGGCACGAAGCTCAAGCTCGATGTGCTGCAGGTGCGCGTCGCCGAGCGCACGATCGCGCAGGTCGCGGAGCTTCCGGTCGACCGGCTGCTCGAGTGGCTCGACACGCTCGTGCTCACGCCGTTCGAGCGCGAGGTCGCGGAGCACGTGCTCAAGGAGGCGCGCGACCGCGTGCGCTTTCTCTGCGACGTCGGTCTCACTTACCTGTCGCTGAACCGCGGCGCGCGCACGCTGTCCGGGGGCGAGGCGCAGCGGATCGGGCTCGCGAACTCGTTGGGCAGCTCGCTCGTCGACACCCTGTACGTGCTCGACGAGCCGTCGATCGGCCTGCACTCGCGCGACATGGAGCGCCTGCTGCGGCTGCTGCATCGCTTGCGCGACCGCGGCAACACCGTGCTCGTCGTCGAGCACGACCCCGAGGCGATCGAGGTCGCCGATCACATGGTCGAGCTGGGACCGGGGAGCGGCGACAAGGGCGGCTACGTCGTGTTCAACGGCCCCATCTCGCGCATCGCCGAGAGCCCGCTCACCGGGCAGTATCTGACGGGCAAGCGCGAGATCCCCGTCCCGGCGCAACGGCGGGCGCTCGGCCCGCGCTGGCTCACCCTGGAAGGCGCGCGCGAGCACAACCTCAAGGCGGTCGACGTGCGCATTCCGTTAGGCGCGCTCACCGTCGTCACCGGCGTCTCCGGGTCGGGCAAGAGCACGCTCGTGCACGACGTGCTCTATCGCGCACTCGAGCAGACGCTCACCGGCGAGCACTCGGCGAAGCAGCACCTGGGCGAGCGGGTCGGCGCGTTCGACCGGCTCAGCGGGCACGAGGCGCTCGACGACGTCGTGCTCGTCGACCAGAGTCCGATCGGCCGCTCGCCGCGCTCCAACCCCGTCACGTACATCAAGGCGTACGACGAGATCCGCCGCATCTTCGCCACCCAACCGCTCGCGAAACAGCGCGGCTTCACCCCCAGCACGTTCAGCTTCAACACCGAAGGCGGCCGCTGCCCGACCTGCGAGGGCGCGGGATACATCGAGGTCGAGATGGTGTTCATGGCCGACGTGTACGTGCCGTGCGACACGTGCGGCGGCAAGCGGTTCAAGCCGGACGTGCTCGAGGTGCAGGTGCGCGGCAGGTCCATCCACGACGTGCTCGCGCTGACGGTCGACGAGGCGATCCGCTTCTTCCCGCGCGAAGAGAAGCTCGGCCAGGCGCTCTGGCAGTTGCAACAGGTCGGGCTGGGGTACCTGCGACTCGGGCAACCCGCGACGACGCTGTCGGGCGGCGAGGCGCAGCGCGTCAAGATCGCGCGCGAGCTGGCGGCGTCGGCGAAGTCGAAGGGGCGGAAGCTCTACGTGATGGACGAGCCGACGACGGGGCTGCACCTCGAAGACATCCGCAATCTCGCGCGGGTGCTCGACCGGCTCGTCGAGGCGGGGCACACGCTCGTGCTCATCGAGCACAACCTCGACGTCATCAAGCTCGCCGACTGGGTCATCGACCTCGGGCCGGATGCGGGAGACCGGGGGGGCGAGGTCGTCGCGATGGGGCGACCCGAAGAGATCATGGGAGAGCCGCGGTCGCACACGGGGCGATTCCTGCAGCGCGTGCTCGGCCGCTCGCGGACGGCGGCCAAGCTGCTCGACGTGCCGCCGCCGAAGCCGCGAGCGCGTCGGGCGCGGGCGTCCTAGCCGCGCGGGGCGCCCGGCTTCGGGTTGACGCTCTCGCCAGCCCCCGCTATATTGCGTGTTCTGTTCGGACGTCGTAAGTGCTTGCAGGTACGCTCGTTACGCGTCCGACCGATCCCAGGTAGCTCAGCCGGTAGAGCGCTCGACTGTTAATCGAGTGGTCGTGGGTTCGAGTCCCACCCTGGGAGCTGCGACGGCGTGGCGTTCGTAGTCGAACGCCACGCCGTCGTGCGTTTCACGGCACCGCGATGAAGGTGTCGTACGCGTCGAGCTGCTCCGCGCGCAGCGTTCGCCGGCCTGCAGACGACGCGAGGAACTCCACGAAGCGCTCGCCGAGCGCGGCGTGGGCGGCGCGCGTCGGGACGGCGAGCGCGTAGACGATCGGCTCGCCTCGAATGGTCAGCGTGTCGCCACGTCCGCGCCCCGGCACCCGCACCGTCGCCGTCGCGTAGGTCGCCGAGTCCGCGACGGTGCCGAGGTCGCTGTCGGGGGGCAGCGTGAGGTATTGCAGCTTCGCGGCGCGCGCGAGATTCTCGTACGTCCAGACGTAGTCCAGCTCACCCGCCTCGACGAGCGGGATCTGATCGGACTCGCGAGGCCGCACGTTTCGCTCGGGTGCCGAGGCGAGCAGCCGATGGGCGAGCCCAGGCACGGCGTAGTGGCGTTCGAGCAGCTGGAAGGTGAGCAGCGTGCGGTACCCGCTCGGATCGGTCGCCGGATCCGCCCGTCCGACCTCGACACCCGGGCGTTCGAGCAGCTCCCACCAGCGTGGGGAGCGCCCCACGTCCGCGGCGCCCTTCGCCCGAGCGCCGTAGGCGAGCACGATGCGATTGCGGGCGAAGAGCGTGTACTGCGCGATGTGGGTCGGCACCAGGAGCGACGAGAACACGGCGCGGTCGGCGAGGAGGATCACGTCCGGCGCCTGGCCGAGTTCGGTCATGCGCCGTGCGAGCTCGAGACTCGACTGCGACTCGAGCGCGTAGCGCACGCCTGCGCGAGCCGCGAAGGAGTCGAGTGCCGCGCGCACCGGACGCTGGATACTTCCGGCGGCCCACACGGTGAGCGTCGGCGACCCCGCCTCCCCGCTGCGTTCGCACGCCGCCTCCAGCACCGCGCCGAGCAGCGCGGCGAGGACCATCACGATTCGAGTGCCGGGGACGCGCATGGGCCGAATGATACCCGTCCGGGATCCGCTGCCCACGCTCCGGCGCGCCGGATATCTTGCCCGCGAACTCTCTCCGCCCGTCATGCCATCGCACCGTCCGGCAGCACTCGACTCGACCGAAGCCCCGCCGTCGCCCATTCCCCTGGTCGGCGTCGTCATGGGCAGCGCGAGCGACTGGAGCGTCCTCGGCCCGGCGTGCGAGACGCTCGCTGAGCTGCACGTGCCGTACGAGGCACGCGTGGTGTCGGCGCATCGCACGCCGGACTGGCTGTTCGAGTATGCGGAGTCGGCGGAGGCGCGCGGCCTCAAGGTGATCATCGCCGGCGCTGGCGGCGCCGCGCACCTCCCCGGGATGCTCGCGGCGAAGACGCTCGTTCCGATCCTGGGAGTGCCGGTGCCGGCGACGATGTTGAACGGCATCGACTCGCTGCTCTCGATCGTGCAGATGCCGGCGGGCGTCCCGGTCGGCACGCTCGCGATCGGGAAGCCCGGCGCGATCAACGCCGCGCTCTTCGCCGCGCAGATGCTCGCGGCGACCGATCCGGCGCTACGGCAGCGGCTCGCCGAACGCCGTGCGGCACGCGAGGCGGATGTGTTGGGGCAGTCGCTTCCCCCCGTCGCGTGAGCGCGTCACCGATCCTTCCGGGCGCCACGATCGGGATCTTCGGCGGCGGACAGCTCGGTCGGATGACCGGGCTCGCGGCGCTGTCGATGGGCTACCGCGTGCATGTGCTCGATCCCGATCCCGACTGCGCCGCCGGCGCGATCGCGGCGCGCGTCATCACCGCGCGATTCGACGACGTCGACGCCGCCGCCGAGCTGGCGCGCGGCTCGGACGTCGTGACGCTCGAGATCGAGCAGATCGCGCGCGCGTCGATCGAGGCCGCCGAGTCGCACGCGCCGGTGCGGCCGGGTGCGGGGCCGATCTGGATCGTGCAGGACCGCGTCCGCCAGAAGACGTGGCTGCATGCGCACGACTTCCCGGTCGGCCCGTTCCGCGCCGCCGAGGGCGAGGAGGACGTCGTGGAGACCGTGCAGGCGTTGGGCGCCTGCATCGTGAAGTCGGCGCACGGCGGCTACGACGGCCGCGGGCAGGCGCACGTCGAGCGCGCGAGCGACGCGCGCGCGGCGTGGCAGGCGGTCGGCGCGCGGCGCAGCGTCGTCGAGCAGCGGCTCACGCTGGACTACGAGATCTCGGTGCTCGTCGCGCGGCGGCCGGGCGGGCAGATGGCGGTGTACCCCCCGGCGCGGAATCACCACACGCGCGGCGTGCTCACCTGGTCGGTGCTCCCGGCCGCGATCCCGCGCGACGTGGGCCGTGAGGCCGCCGAGATCGCGTTGGGCATCGCCGAGGAGTTGGAGGTCGTCGGCCTGCTCGCCGTCGAGATGTTCGTACTCGCCGACGGGCGGCTACTCGTCAACGAGCTCGCGCCCCGCCCGCACAACACCTACCACGCGTCGGAGCGCGCCTGCGCGACGAGTCAGTTCGAGCAGCTGGTGCGCGCGGTGTGCGACCTGCCGCTCGGCGCTCCGACGCCGACGAGCGTCGGCGCGATCGCGAATCTCCTCGGCGATCTCTGGGTCGGTGGCACGCCGCCCGACGCGCTCGCCGCGCTGAGCGAGCCGGCGGTGCGCCTCCACCTGTACGGCAAGCGCGACGCGCGTCCGGGGCGGAAGATGGGGCACCTCTCGACCGTCGGCGCGACGCCCGACGAAGCGCTGCGCCGCGTCTGCGATGCGTACGACCGCTTTCGACCCGCCGACGCCGCATCCATCGAGCGCGCGGCAGGTAGCGTCACCGCCAGCTAGCGGCCCCGCCCTTGCGACGGGGCGGCGCATCAGACGCGGCTCCACTCGGTCACCGCGGTCGTCACCTTCTCGATCCGATCTGCACGATGCGCACGATTCGAACGCTCGCTACGCTCGTCCCGCTCGCCGCACTCGCCGCGTGTGCGTCGGGGTCCGGTCAGGGGGGCCCGAACGGCCGCGGCGGCCGGCCGGGTGGTCCTGGCCGGATGGGGAACGATTCGATTCCCATGGCGGCACCCAACACCACCGCGCGAGCCGAGCTGCGCGACGCGAACGGCAACAGCGTCGGCAGCGTGGCGTTCACGCAGACGCGAGGCGGGGTGCTCGTGACCGCGGACCTGACGAACCTCCCGGCCGGCAGGCACGCGATCCACGTGCACGACACCGGACGGTGCGAGGCGCCGTTCACGACGGCCGGCGGGCACTACAACCCGACGATGCGGTCGCACGGATACCGCTCCCAGATGCCGCACCACGCGGGTGACCTTCCGAACTTCCTGATCGCCGCGAACGGCACCGGCCGCGTCGAGGCGCTCGGCCGCGACCTGTCGCTCGTGCCGGGTCCCGTCGGGTTGTTCGACGCGGACGGCGCATCGGTCGTCGTCCACGCCGACGCCGACGATTATGCCAGCGAACCCGCGGGCAATTCGGGCAATCGCATCGCCTGCGGCGTGATCGCTCGCTGACAGAGCACCGCGCGATAATCGTGTAGCGGAACGCTCCGCGGCACGGTCCTGGTAACCGCTCTCGCCTTCGTGGCGTGGGCGGTTTCGTGCATTCGCCCTCCCCGACCGCGCAGCGCGGCACGCGCGACGAGCGCAATCTTCAGGAGGAGTGCTTCATGGCAGCATCGACAGCGGACACGGCCGTCGGCCCGCGGACCCGCACGCGCCAACGCAACGGCGCGCAACGCAACATCAACGATCTCGAGCGGCTCGCGTCGGTCGCCGTCGGCGGGGTGCTCGCGGCGCTCGCGCTTCGGCGCCGCAGCGTTCCAGGGCTGGCCATCGGTGCGCTCGGTGGGGCGCTCGTGCGCCGCGGAGTGACCGGGCACTGCGATCTGTACCAGGCGATCGGCGTGAGCACGGCGGACGCGCCGCAGACGGTCACACGGCAGCACGGCGCGGCGGCGGTGCTCGAGGCGAGCGGCGCACAGCGTGTGGAACGGAGCGTCACGATCTTCGGCAAGTCGCCGAGCGAGCTGTTCGCCTTCTGGCGCGACTTCACCAACTTGCCGCGCGTCATGAAGCACCTCGAGTCGGTCGAGGTGCAGAGCGACACGCGCTCGCGCTGGACGGCGAAGGCGCCGGCCGGCCGTACCGTGTCGTGGGACGCGGAGGTCTACAACGAGCTCCCCGACGAACTCATCGCGTGGCGGTCGCTCGACGGCGCGATGGTGCCGAACGCGGGGTCCGTGCGCTTCAAGGCGCTCTCCGCGGGGCGCGGCACGGAAGTGAAGGTCGTGCTCGAGTACGATGCGCCGGGCGGCGCGTTAGGCACTCTCGTCGCGAAGCTGTTCGGCGAGGAGCCGGACGTGCAGGTGCGCGAGGACCTGCGCCGATTCAAGGCACTGATGGAGGCGGGCGAGATCCCCGTCAGCGAGAACCCCGGCAGCGGTGTGCCGGCGCGCGAGACGTGGGACGGCCGCGCGAATCAGGACGCGAAAGTACGCGATCTCGCGTCGCCCTCGCGACCGCACGACCCCACGTTCCAGCCGACGCCGAGCGACCAGGCGCGCGGCACCGTCACCACACAACCGTCGGAGGCACGCGCATGAAGGCCTGCTGCTGGCACGGCGTCGAGGATGTGCGCGTCGACGAGGTGCGCGATCCCGAGATCATCAATCCGCGCGACGCGATCGTGCGGGTCACGTCGACCGCGATCTGCGGCTCCGATCTGCACCTGTACGGCGGCAAGGTGCCGTCGATGAAGAGTGGCGACATCCTCGGACACGAGTTCATGGGCGTCGTCGAGGAAGTCGGGCGAGGCATCTCGTCGAAGGTGCGGGTCGGGGACCGCGTCGTGGTGCCGTTCGGCATCGCGTGCGGGAACTGCTACTACTGTCAGCACGACCTCTGGTCGATGTGCGACAACTCGAATCCGAACTCGCAGCTGCTCGAGGCGATGAACGGGTACAACGCCTCGGGGCTGTTCGGCTACTCGCACCTGTACGGCGGGTACGCCGGCGGGCAGGCGCAGTACGTCCGCGTGCCGTTCGCCGATGTCGGGCCGCTGAAGATCGAGAGCGGGATCGAAGACGAGAAAGTCCTCTTCCTGACCGACGTCTTCCCCACCGGCTACCAGGCAGCCGAGCAGTGCGGCATCCGCCCGGGCGACGTCGTCGCCGTGTGGGGGGCCGGCCCCGTCGGCCAGTTCGCCGCCGCGAGCGCGTTCCTGTTGGGCGCCGAGCGCGTCATCGTGATCGACCGCTTTCAGTACCGGCTCGACCGAGCGCAGCAGCTCTGGAACGCGGAGATCCTCAACTACGCGACCGACACCGACGACGTCGTCGAGACGCTGAAGCAGATGACCGGCGGCCGCGGGCCGGACCACGTCATCGACGCGGTCGGGATGGAGGCGCACGGCACCGGCATGTACGCCGAGTACGAGCGCGCGAAGCAGTTCTCGAAGGTGCAGATGGACCGCGCGACGGCGCTCCGCCAGGTCATCCAGGCGTGCGGCAAGGGCGGTACGGTGAGCCTCCCGGGCGTCTATACCGGCTTCATCGACAAGTTTCCGATGGGGCAGGCGTTCGCCAAAGGGCTCACGTTCAAGATGGGGCAGACGAACACGCAGAAGTACCTGCGGCCGCTGCTCGAGCGGATCGAGCGCGGCGAGATCGACCCGTCGGGAATCATCACGCATCGGGTTCGCATCGATGACGCGCCGATGATGTACGAGATCTTCCGCGACAAGCAGGACGACTGCCTCAAGGTCGTGCTGCAGCCGGCCTGACGCGCCGCTCCATCCCGTCGTACGGCCCCGACGTGCCCTCCTCATCGGTCGGCGCGTCGGGGTCGAGCTCGATGAAGCGCACGGGGAGCGCGTCCGGCGCCGACTTCCTGAGCAGCGGCAGCGCGACGTTGTAGCACGGCGTCCCGTTGGAGAGGTGCCCCTCGGGGGTGCCGTTGTGCGCGTGGCCGTGGAAGACCGCGCTCACTCGATAGCGAAGCAGCGGCTCTTCGTGGCGGCCGCAGCCGAGCCACGGAAAGATCTCGAGCGGCTCCCCCTCCACCGTCGCGCGGATCGGTGCGTAGTGCAGCAGCGCGATCTTCTGCCGCGTGCGCAGCCGGGCGAGCGCCGTCTCGAGCTTGAGCGTCTCCTGCACGGCCTCGTCGACGAACGCCTTCACCGCCTTCTCGCCCCACGAGCCGAGCACGCCGCGCCCGAATCCGCCGCAGAATCCCTTGGTGCCGGCGAATCCGACGCCGCTCACCTCGTGCGATTCGCCGTCGAGCACGACGATCCCCGCCTCGCGCAGCGCGTCGGTGACCTGCTCCGGGTGTCCCGCCTCGAAGTCGTGGTTGCCCAACACCGTGATGACCGGGATGCGAATCGCCGACAGCTCCTTGAGCAACACGCGCGTCTCGTCGGGCGTGCCGTAGTCGGTCAGATCTCCGCAGAGCAGCAGCACGTCGGCGCGCTCGGCGACCTGCGTGAGGATGGGGGCGAGCGCGCCCTGCGACGTCTTGCTGACGTGCACGTCGCTCATGGCGGCGATACGAACGGTGGGCATAGTCGATGCGAGAGGTCGTGAGCGGTCGTCCACTTCAACATCCATTCCGCTCGTGCCCGCCGACGACATCGAGACTTCGCGCGAGGATGCACCTGTCCGCTCGCGCCCACGACGTCCTCGGCGCGCGCTGCGCGTCGACGCGCCGATCCCCGATGCCGACCGGCGTCTCACCGAGCGGCCGCCCCCCCGGTACGATCTGGCCTCGCCCGAAGCGCAGGCCGTGTACCGGCGCGTCATGGAAGCACTGCGCGACGGAGGTGTGCCGTTCATGGTGGGGGGCGCGTACGCCTTCACGCCGATCACCGGCATTCCGCGCTCGACGAAGGACTTCGACCTCTTCGTCGCGAAGACGGACATTCGCCGCGCGCTCGGCGTACTGGCCGACGACGGCTTCGCGACCGAGCTCACCTTTCCGCACTGGCTCGGCAAGGCATACTGGGGCGACGACTTCGTCGATCTGATCTTCGGGTCCGGGAACGGCGTCGCGCCGGTCGACGTCGGGTGGTTCGAGTACGCGCTCCGCGGCACCGTGCTCGGCGTCGACGTCGCGCTGGCGCCGGCGGAGGAGATCCTCTGGTCGAAGGCGTTCGTGCAAGAGCGCGAGCGCTACGATGGTGCCGACGTCATCCACCTTCTCCGCGCGCGCGCCGAGCGGCTCGACTGGCGACGGGTGCTCGCGCGGTTCGGCGCACACTGGCGCGTGCTGCTGTCGTTCCTCGTGCTCTTCGGGTTCGTGTATCCCGGCGAGCGGACGCGCGTGCCGGGGTGGGTGATGGATGTGCTCCTGACGCGGTTGCGTCGCGAGCTCGCGCGGGACGCGGACGTCGGGCGACTGTGCCAGGGAACGGTGCTGTCGCGAGAGCAGTATCTGCCCGACGTGCTCGAGTGGGGATACGCCGACGGACGTGACGTTCGCTCGTCGCCGCAGGGGGGGATGAGCGCACACGAGATCGCGCACTGGACCGCGGCGATCGGCCGCGTGAAGTGATGACGTGCACACCGCGTGGTCACCACGGCCATGCCGGGCAGTGCGAGGGGCCTCGCCGGTAGAGTCGATCTACCAGCGAGGCCCCTCGCACTGCCGGGCACGACGAACGGACGCGACCTAGCCGGGTGGCGCGTCGGCGCGCGGCATGTCGCGACGCTCGTTCATCTTGCCGGTGATGGTCGGTGTCCAGCTCACCGGATCGCTCGCCGGGAAGGTCTGCTCGATCTGACGGTCGACGAGCGACTCCTCGACGGAATCGCTGACGAGCGACAGCAGCTTCTCGGCGAAGTCGGCCGCGTTCGCGCCGCCGCGGCCGGTGACCAGCTTCTGGTCGACGACGACCCCTTCGTCGACCCACTCGCCGCCCGCGTCACGGACGCTCGCCGCGAGCGACGGATCGGACGTCAGCGTCCGCCCGCGCACCAGCTCCGAGGCCACGAGGAGCGCGGCCCCGGCGCCGAGTGCGGCGACCGGACGATCATGCTCGACGAACGCCCGGACGAGCTTTCGCACGCGCTCGTCCGCTCCGAAGCGTTTCGCCTCCGCCGCGGTCGCCGGCAGCACGAGCGCCTGGTAGTCGGAGACCGTGACCGCGTCGACCGACCTGCCCGCCGCCTGCTCGCCCCCTGGCTCGTCGCCGAGCGCATCGGCGTCGAGCGACACCAGGTGGACGTCCAGCCCGGCGGCGCGGAACGCGTCGAGCGAGGCACCCAGACCGCCGGTCTCCCCACCGTCCGACGCGAGCGCGGCGATGCGTCGACCGGAGAGCGATCCGCCGTTCGTGCTCGCCGCAGCGTCCTGTCGCGACGTCGCGCCGTCAGCCATCGGAGCCGGTCTCCGCGCGCTCCTCACGTCGCGCCTTGAGATCCGCGAGCGCCGGGTTCTCGCCGCGGCGCGGAATCATCCCCTCCTTCACCTCGGCGCGCGACTGCGTCAGCTCCTGCTTCTCCTTCTCGAACAGCTTCTCGTCGCTACGGCTCTGTCCCGGCTCACCGGCCTCTGCCGGGTCGATCGCGTACTGGTCTGGTCGCTTCCCACCCATGATCGCCTCCACGTTGGCCTCGTTTGAATAGAGGTCACGTTCCGTGCCGTTCCGAAGGTTCGCGCGTCGCGGCGCATTGTGGCGCGCCGTCGACGATTGGGTCGGCGGGCCAGGACAGGGCATATTGCTTTCGTGCCCATTCTTCCGCTGTACGGACATGAGTCGGTCCGCGCGCGGCTGCTCGACGCGATCACGCGCGACGCGCTGCCGGCGAGTCTGCTGTTCACCGGCCCCCGCGGGGTCGGCAAGCAACGGCTCGCGCTCTGGCTCGCGCAGGCGGTGCTGTGCGAGCGTGCGGACGAGCGGCCATGCGGCGCCTGTCGAAGCTGCCGCTTCGCGCTCACCCTCACGCACCCGGACCTGCACTGGATCTTCCCGCGCCCGCGCCTGAAGGACAGCGACCCGACCGTCGCCGACGTGCGAAGCGACTACGCCGAGGCCATCGCCGAGCGCGTGAAGGCGGGTGGCGTGTACGAGGCGCCGCCGGGGAGCGAGGGGCTCTTCGTCGCGGCGACGCGCGCGATCGTGCAGCTCGCGACGGTGTCACCGGCGATGGCGCGCAAGAAGATCTTCGTCGTCGGCGAGGCGGACCGAATGGTGCCGCAGGAAGGCGCCGACCAGGCAGCGAATGCCTTCCTCAAGCTGCTGGAGGAGCCGCCGGCCGACACGCTGTTGCTGCTGACGTCGAGCGAGCCGGGCGCGCTGCTCCCGACGATCCGCTCGCGTGTCGTGTGCGTGCGCGTCGGGCCCCTCCCCGACGCCGACGTTCGCGCCGCGCTCGACGACCCCGCGATGGCTGCCGCCATCGGCGGAGCGGCGGACGACGAGCGGGTGCGTGCCGCCGCCGGCGCGCCCGGAACGCTCGTCGGCGCCGAGAGCGGCGCGGCGCGGAAGGACGCGCGCCGACTCGTGGACGCCGTGACGACCGGAACGCGCGCCGACCTCCTGCGGTTCGCCTTCACGCGCGGCGTGGCAGGCGCGCGCGGGGCGTTCAGCGACATGCTCGACGAGCTGACGGTCGCACTCCACGCGGTCGCGCGCGACGCGAGCGGCGCCTCGTCGACGCCGGTCGACGAGCGGCGCGCGCTCGGTGCGAGCCGCGCGATCGTCGCGGTCGAGGAGGCGAAGGCGCGCGCACACGGCAACGTCAGTCCTCAGCTCACCACGGCGCGCCTCGTGCGCCAGCTCGCGGCGGACCTTCGATGAGCTCCGACCTCACGAAGCTCACGCACGTCGACGACAGCGGCGCCGCGCGGATGGTCGACGTCTCGGCGAAGTCCGAGTCGCGCCGGACGGCCCGCGCGGGGGGCGTCGTTCGCATGAGCGCGGAGGCGTTCGCGCTCGTGCGCGAGAATCGCATCGCGAAGGGAGACGTGCTGAGCGTCGCGCGCGTTGCCGGGATCATGGGCGCGAAGCGGACGGCCGACCTCATCCCGCTCTGCCACCCGCTGCCCCTCGACGCGGTCGACGTCGTCGTCACGCTCGACGACTCGCTGCCTGGCGTCCGCGTCGAGGCGATCGCGACGACCGTCGCGCGGACGGGAGTCGAGATGGAGGCGCTGACCGCCGTCGGCGTCGCACTCCTCACCGTGTACGACATGGTGAAAGGCGTCGACAAGTCGCTCGAGATCGGGTCGATCGTGTTGCTCGAGAAGCAGGGCGGCCGGAGCGGCGCGTGGACGCGAACGCAGCCGCGGTGAGCTACGCCTACCGTGGGGACCGCGAGCGCCGACGCCGCCGTCGCCGCCGGCTGCTGATGGGCGCCGCGCTCGCCGCCACGGGGACGCTCGCGGTACGCGACCCTGCCCCGGCCGTCGCGACGGCGGCGACGGTCCACGCGCCGCTCGCTGCCCTGGTCCGCTCGCGCACGCCCTCGCGAACGCACGCCCCGGTCGCCCGGCTGCTCGCGACGCCGGACACGTCGCGGACGGTGGAGCGACTCCGACGGTGGAACCGGCTGTACCGGTTCTCGGGACATTACGGCGTCGCGCCCGAGCTGGCGGTCGCCATCCACGACATCGCGATCGCCGAAGGGATCGATCCGGCGCTCGCCTTCCGCCTCGTGCGGGTCGAGAGCGAGTTCAACGAGCGCGCCACGAGTCCCGTCGGCGCGGTCGGCCTGACGCAGGTCATGCCGGGCACGGCCCGGTACTACGTGTCCGGGGTGTCGCGAACGCGTCTGTACGACCGGCAGCTCAACCTGCACGTCGGCTTTCGCTATCTGCGCGGCCTGATCCGCGAGTACAAGAGCCTGCGTCTCGCCCTGCTGGTCTACAATCGCGGTCCGGTCGCGGTCAAGGCGGCGCTCGAGCGGGGCGACGACCCGGCCAACGGCTACGAGGAAGTGGTCGCGAAAGGCTACAAGGGGCGCGGCACCGTCGGGCACTGACGCTGCCTATCGCAACGGCAGCGTGCCCAACGCGCCGCCGTAGTCGGCCACGTCGCGCGCGTACGCGCGGACCGCGCGGGTCGGCGCGCGCAGCTGCTGACCACCGATCACGCGCCCCTTCCACTTTCCGCTCGTCGCGAGTGCGAGCTGGGGATTGTAGCGGCGCAGCGTCGCCACGCTCACGCCCGCGCGTTCGGCCGCGCCGGCGAGGAGCTCGCGCTTGCGCGAGACGATCGAGCGGAACGCGACTCGGTCGCTCGCGTCGACGTCGTGGAGCGCGGCGGTGGTGCGCGCCGCGCTCCCCGACGGAACGCGCACCGTCGTCGCGCCGCCGGGCGGTGTGACGCCGCGCAGGATCTGCGGGTTCAGCGCGAGCAGTTCGTCGCGCGAGATGCGGGCGGCGCCGGCGACGACGGCGAGTGGCGTCAGCGGTGCGACGCGGACCGTGTCGAACGTGAACTCTCGCTGCGGCCGGACGGCGACGGCGTAGCGCGACGGCTCTTTCGCCACGAGCAGCGTCGCGATGAGCCTCGGCACGTAGTTCTTCGTCTCCGCGCGGAGGTAGTCGCCTGCGGCGAGCGCGAAGTAGCGGGCGTCGTCGGCCGGCGCCAACGCGTCGCTCGGCACGGCGGGCGCGAGGTCATCGAGCGCGCGGAGGTGCTCGTCGGCGGCGAGCTGCGTCAGTCCGCGTGCGACACGGGTCTCGCCGCCATTGTACGCTGCGGCCGCGAGCAACGTCGAGCCGAACTGGGAGTGGAGCCAGCGCAGATTCCGTGCGGCGGCCTGCGTCGCCCGCACGAGGTCGCGCCGCTCGTCGATCCACCAGTCGACACGCAGTCCGACGTCGCGCGCCGTCCCCGCCATGAACTGCCACATGCCGACTGCGCCGACGCGCGACGTCGCGTCGGGATCGAAGCCGCTCTCGACGAGCGCGAGGTAGTGCAGATCGTCGGGCAGCCCGGCGTCGCGAAGGGTGCGCCGGATGAACGACTCGTAGCGCGCGCCGCGCTCGAGCTGCGCCACGAACTCTTCACGCCACGCGCCGGTGAGGCGCGCGACGTAGCGAACGACGCGTTCGTCCTGCTCCCACTCGTGCACGGCGAGTCCGAACTCGACGCCCGGCAGGTGCTCGTGCGGCGCTCGCACCGCCGTCGCCCTGGCGGCGGGCGACGCGACCTCCGTCGCGGGAGCGCCTCGCGGCGGGTCAGTCGGCGGCGCGGCGTGGACCCCGACCGGCGGCGCGGGGCGCGTCGCCGTGGCCGCGCGCGGCGGAGCGTGCGCGCACGCCGCGGTGACGAGGGCGAGCGCGACGGCTGCCGTCGTCGATCGAGACACCATGCGAGCCCCCGGCCGTCAGTCTGCGGAAGGACGCGCGCGCAGACGATTCGTCGCGTTCAGGACGGCGACCGCCGCCGCGCGCGCGACGTTCTCCTCGTTGCACGCCGCGCCGAGCAGGCGCGCCGGACCGGCGGCCTCACCGATGAGGACGAGTGTCACTGTCTGGTCGAACGCGCGGAGCGTCTTCGTGCCGGCCACCACGAGGGACGGGAGCGACGGCAGCGCCGAGCGCAGTGCCGCGAGCGCCGCCTCCGCGGCGATGCGCACGTCGCCGGTCGCCGTCGGTACGTCTTCGAACGTGCCCGTCACGCGGCGCCCGTCCGGGGTATCGAGCGCGACCTCGACCCGCTGCCGGCCGGACGGCGCTCGCTGCACGCGCACGTCGGTCAACCGCACGCGGGGCGGCCCGGCGACGTCTGTGTCGGGTGCGGACATGGCGCAGACGATACGCCATCACCATCACTCCGACAACCGCCCTCCGCCGCTAGGCGACGAGCCGCATCGCCTTCCGCCGACACTTCTCGGCGTAGAGCGCGGCATCCGCGTCGGCGAGGAGCGCCTCGAGCGCAGGCACGCCGGCGCCCTGCTCGTCGGCGCCGTTCGACGCGCGCGCCGTGCCGACGCTGAGCCGCAGCGTGTACGGCCAGTCCTCGACGAGGGTCACCGTCTCCAGTCGCCTCGCGATACGCTCGGTCACGGCGTTCGCGATCGTGGCCGGGTCCATCCCGACGCCGTGGACGGCGAACGCCACGAACTCGTCGCCGCCGAGGCGCCCGATGACGTCCGACTCGCGGAACGTCGCACGCAGCACGTCCGCGACCGCCCGCAGCGCCTGATCGCCGATCGCGTGGCCGTGGGTGTCGTTGATGCGCTTGAAGTCGTCCATGTCCATGTAGAACACGAGGACCGGCGCGCCGCGATCGCGCGCGCGTTGCAACGTCTGCTCGGCGATCGTGAGGAATCCACGGCGGTTGTACAGGCCGGTCAGCTCGTCGACGAGCGACAGCGAGCGCAGCGCTGCCTCGGTCTGCCGCCGGTCGGTGACGTCGCGCATGACGGACGAGTAGAAGCGCGGCTGCCCTGCGCCGTCGAGGTGCGCGATGAGCACCTGCTCGACCGGCACCTCGCGCCCGTCGCGCTTGCGAAGCACCGTCTCGCCCCGCCAGATCCCGTCGCGTACCGCACGTCGCGGGGCAGAGTCGAGCGCGCCGCCGGGAAGGAGCTGCGGCTGGAAGTCGGCGACGGTGATCGTGTAGCACATGTCCGACGCCTCGTGGTGCGTGAGCCCGAGCATCGCTCGCCCGGCGGCGTTCAGGTACTCGACGCGGCCGTCGACGCCGGTCACGGCGACGATGTCCGGCATCTGCTCCAGGATGGCCGCGAGCCGCGCCTGCGACAGCGCCGCGCGACGCCGTTCGCTGATGTCGCGCGTCGCGATCGCGAGCCCGTCGGGGATCGGAACGGCGATGACGTGGAGCCACTGCTCGCCGCCCGAGGCCGACTCGACGTAGCGCTCTTCCTCGATCGACTCGCCGAACTGCGCGACGCGCCGGTAGGCGTCCAGCAGGCCGAGCTCGCGGTGCATCGGGAACCGGTCGCACAGCGCGGCGCCAGCCAGCTCATCGCGCGTCTCACCGGCGAGCCGCTCGGCGGCCGCATTGACGTCGACGATCGTGAAGTCGACCACGCGACCCGCCGCGTCGCACACGGCACGCAGAAACACCCACGCGTCAGAGACGGCGTCGAGTGCAGCGCGCTGATACTGTTGGGTCGCGAGGAAAGTCACGGGTCGCTCGCCCTTCTCTGAGCGGTGGGAGGACGGGTTGCGCGAATGACGATCCGGTCATCGTCGCGTCACCCGTCGGCGTCCCACTGTGACGAAGCGCCCGGACCGCTGGGCGGCGGCGGGCGCTTCGTTCGCATCGCGTCACATGATCCCGGTGGGGCTCGAACCCACGACCTACGGATTAAAAGTCCGCTGCTCTACCAGCTGAGCTACAGGATCGCCGAGTACGTCTGCAATCTAATGGACCCGGCGCGCTGCCGAGCGGCCGGCGCGCCGGGTCGCTCGCGTGGGTGCGGCGGTCGGGGTCGGTGGGGGTCGGTCAGCGGGTGCCGGCGAGCACCGCCGCGCCGCCACCGCCCAGCGCGTACGCATTCTGGATGTACTGCGACACCATGCGCTGCGTGTTGAAGAACGACCCGTTGATCGCGATCGCGTTGCGCCGCACGCCGGCGTAGCTGTAGGGGCGACCATAGTACAACGGCAGCACGACGCGCTCGAGCTGGTAGTAGAGCTCGTGCACGTCCCGCGACGGATCCTGCGGCACGGTGACGTCCGGGCCGATCGCCCAGCCCGTCGTCCCCTCGAGGCACCCCTCGACCCACCAGCCGTCGAGCACGGAGAGGCTCGGCACGCCGTTCAGCGCGGCCTTCATGCCGCTCGTTCCCGACGCCTCAAGGGGCTTCATCGGCGTGTTCAACCACACGTCCGAACCCGACGTGAGCAGCGCGCCCAACGTCATCTCGTAGTTCTCGACGTACGCGACTCTCAGCATGTCGCCCAACGCGTGCGCGGCCTCGTGCACGCGGCGGATGAGGAACTTCCCTGCCTCGTCGCGCGGGTGCGCCTTGCCGCCGAAGACGATCTGCAGCGGTCCGACGTTGCGCGCGATCGCCCGCAGCCGGTCGAGATCGGAGAACAGCAGATCGGCGCGCTTGTACGGAGTCGCCCGCCGTGCGAACCCGATGGTGAACACGTTCGGCTCGAGCGCCACACCCGTGCGGCTCACGACCTCCGCGATCATCGCCGCCTTCGCGGCCGCGTGCGCCGCACGGATCTCGTCGAGCGGAATCGTGATCGCGTAGCGCAGGTACTGATTGTCGCGACGCCACTCGGGGATGTGCCGGTCGAACAGCTCGCGGAACGGCGCCGACGTCCAGGTCACGGCGTGGACACCGTTCGTGATCGAGCCGATCGGGAACTCCGGGAACATCTCCTGGCTCACCTCGCGGTGCCGCAGCGCGACGCCGTTGATGAAGCGCGAGCAGCGCAGCGCGAGCCGCGTCATGTTCAGCTCGCCACCGTCCCAGAGCTCGGCAGAGTCGAGGAGCGCGGCGCGGCGCTCGAGGACGGCGCGCACCATCTCCTCCGCGAATCGATCGTGACCGGCCGGCACCGGCGTGTGCGTCGTGAAGATGCAGCGACGTCCGACTGCCTCGACGTCGCTCACGCTCACCTCGAACGCGCCGCGCGACGCGAGCTGCCGCTCGAGGAGCCAGAGGCAGAGCAGCGCGGCGTGCCCTTCGTTGATGTGGTACGTGCCTTCGAATCCGAGCGCGCCGATGAGCGCCGCACCGCCGATGCCGAGCACGACTTCCTGACACAGGCGGTAGCGCGAATCGCCGCCGTACAGCGTGTCGGTCAGCGCGCGGTCGTACTCCGAGTTCTCAGGGAGATCGGTGTCGAGGAGATACACGGGCACGACGTGATCGCTCACGCCGCGCACGTCGTACCGCCACGCCCGCACCGCGACCGTGCGCCCTTCGATCTCGACCGACACGGTCGGGCCAGCGGCGGGAAGGCGGTCCTCCGGCGACCACGCCGACGGCGTCTCCGTCTGCACCCCGTTCGCGTCGAGGTGCTGTCGGAAGTAGCCCTTGCGGTGCGCCAGCGTCACGCCGATGAGCGGCGCACGAAGATCGGCCGCCGAACGGAGCGTGTCGCCGGCGAGCACGCCGAGCCCGCCGCTGTACGTGGGGATCGCCTGCTCGAGGCAGATCTCCATCGAGAAGTAGGCGACGGCGGGGATCGCGCCCGTAGCCATACGGGTCCTCTGTGTGTCAGGGTCGAGCGACGCAGGAGGGCAGGCGCCGCGAAGGAGAGTGACGGTAGCCGAGACCACCGGCCGCGAAATGTGTTCGGTTTACACGAAATGCACAATCGCGTGGACCATCACGACGCCGGCGTTCCGGGCGGTCCCTATGGACGACTCACCGGCGCCGGCGTTGCGGGCCGCGCCGGAGCGCCTGCCAGCGATAGCACGCGACGGGGAAGTGGGCGAGCGCCGCAGCGACGTCGAGCGACGACCCGAGCGCGCCCGACGCGGTGCCGAACAGCGACTCGGCGTTCGATCCGACGAGCTCGGACGGCAACTCGACCCGGGTGTCGCACCACAGGCGCTCGCCGAGGGGAGCGGCGCCCGCCGGATGCAGACGGAGCGTCAGTCGCGGAACGACCGCGAGCACGCCGCGGCCATCCAGGACGCGCGCGAACGCGACGACGTGCGCCTCGCGTGGACCCCGTACGGCCAGCGGGACGTACGCTCCGTCGCGAAACAGCGTCGGATCGTCCCGGCGCGCGCCGAGCAGGGTCCGGACGACGTGCGCGCGGAGCGGCGCCTCGTCGTCCTCTCCGAGCAGCCGCGCCGGCTCGGGGCGCTCGCCGAGCGCATCGAGCTGATCGAGGATCGCCACTCGTCGTGCGAAGTCGACGGCGCGGCGATTGTCGGGATCGACGAGCACGAGCGATCCGAGCTCCGTTCCCTGATACACGTCGGGCGTGCCGGCACCGAGCAGTTGCAGCGTCGTGCGCGAGAGCGCCGTCCACCGCGCTGCCCGCCCGACGCGGTCGACGAGCGCCGTCAGCTCGGCGCGGAACGTCGCGCTCGCCTCGCCTGCGACGAGCGCCCCGATGAACGCGTCCAGTGCCCGCTCGTACTGGTCGTCGCGGTCGGTCCAGCTCGTCTGCGCCTTCGCTTCGCGCGTGGCCTTGTGCATGTACTCGACGACGCGGTCGCGCAACGCGTCGCGCGCGGCGTCGTTCGCCACCCCACCGACGGGCCACACGCCGACGAGCGTCTGATACAGCAAGTACTCGGCGTTCGCGTCGGGCGCGGATCGCGCGCCGACACGGCCGCGGAATCCGGCGTGCTCCCGGCGCCACCGTGCGACGAGCGCTGCCCATTCGCGCGGGATCTCGCTCAGCGCATCGAGGCGCGCCCGCACGTCGGACCCGCGTTTCGTATCGTGTGTGTCGACCGGCGAGAGTTGGGTCGGGTACCGACTCTGCCGCTGTGCGTTCGCGGCGTGGAAGTCGTCGACGGCGGTCGCCTAACGCGCGCCCCGGATCGCTCCCGACCTCACACAGCGATGCGAGCGGGAACCAGCGGTAGAACGCGGTGTCCTCGACCCCTTTCGCCGTCGCCGCGCCGCTCGTCTGCTGAAAGGCGAGCACGAACGCGGCGGTGCTCTGCCTGGCGCGCGCCGTCGCGTCGGCCGACGCGGACCACTCGCCGCGCAGCACGTCGCCGACGAACTGCAGGGCGAAGCGGTCGGCGACGCCGTGGCCGAACGCGCGCGTCACCGACTCGCCGATCCAGCGGTAGTCGTCCGCACTCGCCGCGAGCGGCCGGGCCGCGTCGTCGGTCGACTCGACGTACGTGCGGTAGACCCGCAGCTCCGCCACGAGCTGCACGATCGCCTCGTAGAGCATCGTGCGCGACAGTCGCGGCGCGACGCCGTGCGCGGCGCGCGCGAGCTGGCGGACGAGGCGCCGCACGTCGGTGTCGAACGCGCGGCGCAGCACCAGCTCCTTGCCGCGCACCGCGACCTCGTCGAAGCCGCCGCGGTCGGCGCGCACCCGGATGAACCGGCGATACGCCGCGTCGATCGTCGCCATGCCCGCCGCGTCGACGAACACGGTCTCGATCGCGTTCAGCGACTCGTACCCCGTCGTGCCGTCGACGGGCCACTCGCCGCGCAACGCCTCGTCGCCTCCGAGAATCTTCTCCACGAAGATCGGGACGTGGTCACCCGGGCGCCGCGCGTCGAGCTCGGCGCGCAGACGTCGCAGGTACGCGAGTGGCGACCTGAGCCCGTCGACGTGATCGACACGCAGGCCGTCGATCGATCCGTCGCGCACACGGTCGAGCGTCCAGGCGTGCGTGAGATCGAACACGGCCGGGTCGTCGACGCGCACGGCGGCGAGCTCGCCGACATCGAAGAAGCGGCGGTAGTTCAGCTCGCGCGGCCCGCGCCGCCAGTGGACTGGGCGCCAGTGCTGACGCGCGACCAACGCGGCGAGCGGCTCGCCGCTCACCTGCTCGACGTCGACGAGGGTCGGCAGCGTTCGCGGATCGATCGGCCACTCGTGCTCGTAGTACACCGCGCGGACCTCGCCGTCGCGCCACGCGAGGCGCAGCTCGCCGCTCGCGATCACCGCCGCGAGCTCGCCGCCCAACGAGGGGAGGATGACGACGCCCTCGCGACCCGGCACGGTCCAGTCCACGTCGAACACCCTCGCGAAGGCCGACTCCTGGCCGTAGCGCAGCGTGTCCATCCAGAACGGGTTCGCTGGACCGATCCCCATGTGGTTCGGCACGATGTCCACGACGAGTCCCATGCCGTGTGCGTGCACGTCGTGCGCGAGCGCCTCGAACCCCGCATCGCCGCCGAGCGCCGGGTTGGCGATGCGCGGGTCGGCGACGTCGTAGCCGTGGCCGCTCCCCGGCCGCGCCGCCAGCACCGGCGACAGATACACGTGCGAGACGCCGAGCCGCGAGAGATACGGCAGCACGCGCCGGGCAGCGTCGAACGGAAACTCCGCGTTCAGTTGCAGCCGGTACGTCGCGGTGAGGGGCGGCCGTTGCTGCCCGCGCGGCTCGCTCACGGAACCCACGCGCGCTCGTCGCCGAGCGCGAGACGCACGGAGGGGTCCGACGCGAGCTCGTCGAGCCCCATGGTCAGGCGGCGGCTCCAGCACGGGTACCGATCGACTCCGACGCCCGGCACGTTGACCGGCTCCGTCTCCCCGACGAGGTCATCGAGCGAGATGCCCACGAGCCACGACGGGGCCCGCCGCAGCACACTGTGCACGGCAGCGCGCACGACCGGCTCCGGCACCGCATCCGCGCCCAGCTCGGCGACGCTCGGGTCGAGCACCCCTTCGGCCACGAGCAGCGCGAGCAGCGCCTCGCGATCGTGTGCGCGTTCGGCGTGCGCACGCGCGAGCGCCTCGTCGTCCGCGAGCAGCCCGACGTCACGGCGAATGTCCAGCTCCCGTCCCCGCCACCAGCCCGCGAGCGGCGCGAGGTCGTGCGTGTTCACCGTCGCGAGCGCGCCGCGCGGATAGTGCCGCGGCGTGCGGAAGCCGCCGCGCTCGTCGCGTTCGAAGTAGAGGACCTTGGACGACAGCACGCCCCACCGCGCGAGCGCCGGCGGCACCTCGGGCGGCACGGTTCCGAGGTCCTCGCCGACGACGAGCGCGTTCGCCCGTGTCGCTTCGAGCGCGAGGATGCCCAACAGCTCGTCGGCCGGGAAGCGCACGTACGCGCCGTCGGCGCCGCTCATCCCCTCCGGGATCCAGAACTGGCGGAACAGGCCCAGGACGTGGTCGAGCCGCAGCGCGCCCGCGTGCCGCAGCGCGCCGCGCAGCAGCGCGGTCCAGTAGCGATAGCCGTCCTCGCGCAGCGCGTGCGGGCTGATCGGCGGCAGCCCCCAGTTCTGCCCGTCGGGGCCTAACGGATCCGGCGGCGCGCCGACGCTGACCCGTTCGACGAACAGCGACGGCGACGCCCACACGTCGCTGCCCGCCGGGGACGTCCCGATCGCGAGGTCCTCGTACAGGCCGATCGGCATCCCCCGCGCTCGTGCGCCCCGCGCCGCCTCGCCGAGCTGGCGATCGAGCTCGAACTGCAGCCACCGATGGTAGTCGACGCGCGTCGCGTGCTCGGTGGCGAACGTCTCGACGGCCGGCGACTCCGGGTGCTGGTATGCCGCGGGCCACTCGCGCCACCAGCCGCACCCCTGGGGCCGGAAGTGCTCGTCGAGCGCCTGGAACCGCGCGAACCGCTCGAGCGCGTTCCCTCCCGCGCGCGCCAGGTCGCGTACGCATCGCGACGACCGCCGCGGCCGGGTCGCGAACGCGCGGTGCAGCGCCTCGAGCGCCGCGTGCTTGAGCCGCATGACCTCGGCGTACTCGACGCGAGACGTCTCGCGGACGCGCCGGAGCGCGTCCGACGTCTCGATCCGCGCGACGAGCGCCTGGGTCGCTCGCATCGTGCGCGAGCTCGGGGATCGCGGCGACGTCGAGGTAGAGCGGGTTGCGGTACAGCCGGCTGACCGGGCTGTACGGGCTGATGTCGCCGTCGGCGTTGCGCAGCGCATGCAGCGGATTCACGCCGACGAATGCGGCGCCCAGGTCGGCCGCCGTACCCAGCAGCGTCGCGAGGTCCGAGAGATCGCCGACCCCCCAGCTCCGTCGGCTGCGAACCGTGTACAGATTCGCCGTGAGGCCGAACACCCGCCGACCGCCTAACGACGCGCCCGGCGAGGGACACGACGGCGGAACCACGACGAGTCGCTGTGTCGCCGTCCGCTCGTCGGCCCCGGCGGCACGCGCGGCGACCTGCACCGCATGGTAGCCGAGCGGAAGCTCGGTGCCGAACGCGATCGTCGCGCGCCCGTCGTCGTCGAGCGGGACGCGTCCTTCGACCCGGACCGGGTCGCCGCCGTCGACCTCGACGTCGACGGTGAACTCGACGCTCGCCCCGCCCGCGTCGGGGAGTGTGACGACCAGGTCGCCGACCCGTTCGTGGTGAGCGACGCGCAGCGGCGCGACGAGTCGGCGCTGACGACGCGCGAGGATCGCGGCGAGATGCTCCTGGGCTTCGGTGTCACTCCCGACATCGTGACCGAGTGCCTGGAGCAGCGCGAGGCGTGTCGGGTCGCTCGTCACCCGCCGCGTCCCCGAGACGTCGAAGTACTCGCCGAGGATGCCGACGGCGTCAGCGAGACGAACCAGCGCGCCGTCACTCATCCCGGGTCACGTCGGCCTGCGGCGGCGACGCGGCTGCGGCGTGTGGGCCGCCGGAACGAGCACGTTCTCCACGGCGAGCGACGGGACGCGCTCGCCGTCGAGCGCGCTCGCTTCGTCGGCGACGTCCGCACCCTCCGCAGTGCCTCGCTCGGGAACGAGCACGAGCGCGCCGAGCGGCGGCAGCGTCAGCTCGACGCTGTGGGCGTGGCCGTGAAAGGGTGCGGCGTCGGCGGCGACCTGCTCGGCCGCACCGATCCCGCTCCCACCGAACCGTTCGTCGTCGGACGACAGCGCGACGCGGTACGGCCCCGCGCCCGGCACGCCGATGCGGTAGTGCTCGCGCGGCACCGGCGTCAGGTTGAGCACGACGACGACGTGCCGCTCGCCGTCGTTCCGCACGTACGAGACGACCGAATTCTGCCGATCGCCGACGTCGATCCACCGAAACCCGGTCCAGTCGTGGTCGTGCTTCCAGAATGCCGGGTGCGCGCGGTACACGGCGCCCAGCGCCTCCATGAACCGGTCGAAGCCGGCCCGCATCGGGTCCTCGAGCAGGTGCCAGTCGAGGCTCGCGTCGTGGTTCCACTCGCGCGGCGTCGCCAGCTCCGTTCCCATGAACAGCAGCTTCTTGCCGGGACGCGTGAACTGATAGGCGAGGAGCAGGCGCAGGTTCGCGAGCTTCATGCCACTTGTCGCCCGGCATCTTCTCGAGCAGCGACCGCTTGAGGTGCACGACCTCGTCGTGCGACAGCGGCATGATGAAGCGCTCGCTGTACTCGTACATCATCGCGAACGTCAGCTTGTCCTGGTGCTGCGAGCGGAAGAGCGGGTCGATCGAGAAGTACTCGAGGGTGTCGTGCATCCACCCCATGTTCCACTTGAACGTGAAGCCGAGCCCGCCCTCGCCCACCGGCTGCGTCACCCCCGGCCACGCCGTGGACTCCTCGGCGATCATGATGACGCCGGGGCACTCGGTCTTCACGGCGTGGTTCACGGCTCGCAGAAACTCGATCGCGTCGAGATTCTCGCGCCCTCCGAACCTGTTGCGCAGCCACTGTCCCGGCGCGCGGCTGTAGTCGAGGTAGAGCATCGACGCGACGGCGTCCACGCGGAGGCCGTCGATGTGGAACTCGTCGATCCAGTAGAGCGCGTTCGCGAGGAGGAAGTTGCGCACCTCGTGGCGCGCGTAGTTGAAGATCAGCGTGCCCCAGTCGGGGTGCTCGCCGAGCCGCGGGTCCTCGTGCTCGTAGAGCGCCGTGCCGTCGAAACGGCGCAGCGCGTAGTCGTCCTTCGGAAAGTGCGCCGGCACCCAGTCGAGCAGCACGCCGATGCCCGCCTGGTGCAGCGTGTCGACGAGAAAGCGGAAGTCGTCGGGCGTGCCGTAGCGCGACGTCGGCGCGAAGTAGCCCGTGACCTGATAGCCCCACGAGCCGTAGAAGGGATGCTCGCCGACCGGCAGCAGCTCGACGTGCGTGAAGCCGAGGCGCTTCACGTGCTCCGCGAGCCGCGGCGCGATCTCGCGGTAGGTGAGCGATCGGTTCCCGTCTTCCGGCACGCGCGCCCACGAGCCGAGGTGCACCTCGTAGATCGCCATCGGCGCGTGGACGGGGTCGCGCGTCGTGCGCTGGTCGATCCACGCGCGGTCGTTCCACGCGTACGTGTCGTCGTCGACGACGATCGACGCCGTCGCCGGCGCCTGCTGCATCATGCGCGCGAACGGGTCGGTCTTGAGCCGCGGCGTACCCTTCGCGCGTGAGCAGCTCGAACTTGTAGAGCGTGCCCGGCGCCACGCCGGGGATGAACAGCTCCCACACGCCCGCTCGCCGCCGAGCCGCCGCATCGGGTACACGCGGCCGTCCCAGCGACAGAACTCGCCGACGACGCTGACGCGCCGCGCGTTCGGCGCCCACACCGCGAACGCGACGCCCGCGACGCCGTCGACCTCGCGCAGGTGGGCGCCGAGCTTCTCCCACAGCCGGCGGTGCGTCCCCTCGTTGAACAGGTGCAGATCGACGTCGCCGAGCGTCGGCAGGAAGCGATACGGCTCGTCGCGCTCCCACGTGGCGCCGTCGGCGAACCGAAAGCGCACGCGGTAGCGAAACGGCAGCGTCTCTCCGGGGAAGAAGACGCTGAACACGCCCCGCGCCTGCTCCGTCATGTCGATCGACCGCGCCGTCCGGCAGCAGACACGACGCCGACGTCGCGTCGGGGTGCCAGGCGCGGATCGTGAGCCCCGCGATGTCGTCCACGCGCTCCGGGTGCGCGCCGAGGATCGCGTGCGGGTCGACGGTATCGGCGGCGAGCAGACGCGGCGACGTCGGCCGGTGCCGCGTACGGCGCCGGCATCGCGACCGCGCTCGGCTCCTCGGCGTTCGACACGCGCGTCGAGCGCGTCGTGCGCGTCGCGCCAGCCGCGCCCTTCCGGCGTTCGGCGCTCATCGGGCGACCCGGGTGAGCGTGGCGGTGCGTATCGACCCGCCGGTCGGCGCCGAACGACAGGAGCGCGATCGAGAAGCCGGCGAGCTGCACCGCGTCGCCGCCCGTCGGACCGTGCGCGTCACTCGCGCTGTCCACGACCGTGCGCCACGCCCCGTCGCCGGGCACGTCGGGCAGCGTGAAGGTCTGCTCGTCGAAGCCGCCGTTGAGCAGGAGGAGCATCGTGTCGCCGCGCACCGGGCGCCCGCGGTCGTCGGTCTCGTCGGCGGCCTCGCCGCTGATCAGCATCCCGATCGCATGGGTGCGGCCCGCCTCCCAATCGTCGTTCGTCATCTCGTGCCCGTCCGGTCGGAGCCAGGTGAGATCCTTCGCGCCCGCCGCGTGCACCGGTCGGCCGCGGAAGAAGCTCCGGCGTCGCAGCACCGGGTTCGCGTGGCGGATCGCGAAGGCGCGGCGCGCGAACGCGAGGAGCTCGCGCTGCCACGGCTCGAGCGACCAGTCGATCCAGCTGATCTCGTTGTCCTGCGCGTACGCGTTGTTGTTGCCGCCCTGCGTGCGGCCGAACTCGTCGCCGTGCGAGATCATGGGCACGCCCTGCGAGAACGCCAGCGTCGCGAGGAAGTTGCGCATCGCGCGCCGCCGCCTGTCCACGACGGCCTCGTCGTCGGTCTCTCCCTCGACGCCCCAGTTGCGCGACAGATTGTCGTCGTGGCCGTCGCGGTTCCCCTCGCCGTTCGCCTCGTTGTGCTTGCGCTCGTACGTCACGAGATCGCGCAGCGTGTAGCCGTCGTGCGCGGTGACGAAGTTGACGCTCGCGTACGCCTGCCGGTCGCTCCACTCGTAGATGTCGCTCGACCCGGACAGGCGCGAGGCGATCTCGGGGACCATCCCGCGGTCGCCGCGCCAGTAGCGACGCATGGCGTCACGATACTTCCCGTTCCATTCGGCCCACCCGACGGGGAAGTTGCCGACCTGATACCCGCCGGGCCCGACGTCCCACGGCTCGGCGATGAGCTTCACGCGCGAGAGGACGGGATCCTGATGGATGATGTCGAAGAACGCCGAGAGTCGGTTGACCTCGAACAGTTCGCGCGCGAGCACGGGCGCGAGGTCGAACCGGAATCCGTCGACGTGCATCTCGGTCACCCAGTAGCGGAGCGAGTCCATGATGAGCTGGATCGTCCGCGGGTGCATCATGTTCAGCGAGTTGCCGGTCCCGGTGAAATCCATGTAGTAGCGCGGATCGTCCGGGTTCAGCAGGTAGTACGCCTTGTTGTCGACGCCGCGCAGCGACAGCGTCGGGCCGAGGTGATTGCCCTCGCCCGTATGGTTGTACACCACGTCGAGGATCACTTCGATCCCCGCGGAGTGCAGCTTCTTCACCATCGACTTGAACTCGTAGACCTGCTGCCCGTACTGCGGGCGCGCGGCGGCTGCGTCGCTCGTGCCGATGGTGGAATAGCGGATGTCCGGCGCGAAGAACGCGATCGAGTTGTAGCCCCAGTAGTTCGACAGCCCGCGCTCGGCGAGGTGGCGATCGACGACGTAGTGGTGCACCGGCAGCAGCTCGACCGCGGTCACGCCTAACGCGAGGAAGTAGTCGATCATCGGGTCGGAGGCCAGCCCCAGATACGTGCCGCGATAGCGCTCGTCGATGTCGGGGTGCCGGATCGGTCATCCCCTTCACGTGGCACTCGTAGATCACCGTCCGGTTCCACGGCGTGCGCGGCGGCCGGTCGTCGGCCCAGGTGAAGGCGTTGTCGACGACGACGCTCTTCGGAACGCCCGCGGCGCTGTCGTCGGTCGTCGGCTCGAGGTCCTCGCTCCGTCCGCCCACCTTGTAGCCGAACAGCGCGTCGCTCCACCGGATCGTGCTCCCGACCGCCTTCGCGTACGGGATCGATGAGCAGCTTCGCCGCGTTGAAGCGGTGACCGTTCGCTGGATCGTACGGGCCGTGCACGCGGTAGCCGTAGAGCTGCCCCGGCCGCACGTCGGGCAGGTAGCAGTGCCACACCTGGTCGCTCCGCTCGCGCAGCGGGATCTTCGTCGTCTCCCGCGCGTCGTCCGCCGAGTCGAACAGACACAGCTCGACGGCCGTGGCGTTCTCCGAGAACAGCGCGAAGTTGACGCCCTCGCCGTCCCAGTGGGCGCCCAACGGGAAGGGCTGGCCGGGCCACACGCGCATCAGGCGACCCTCGCGTCTGGCGACGCCGTGAGGCGCGCGATGCCGGCGAGCGGGATCGGCACCCACGTCGGGCGATTGCGCAGCTCGTACGCCAGCTCGTAGAACGCCTTCTCGAGCTCGAACAGGCCGACCAGCGCGTCCGCGTTCGTGCGGACGCGTGGCAGGTACGTCGCAGGCGTGTCGCCGAAATACCCGTCGAGGAACGCGGCACGCGACGTGGCCTCCCACCGCGCCGCGTGCCCCGCCACGACCGCGTCACCGGGGCGCTCGAACGCGGCCGTCGCGGCCGCATAGGCGAACGAGCGCAGCATTCCTGCCACGTCGCGCAGGGGCGAATGGCGCGCACGGCGCTCGTCGAGCGGGCGCGATGGCTCTCCTTCGAAGTCGATCACGTACAACGTTCCGTCCGGCGCACGAAGAATCTGTCCGAGGTGATAGTCACCATGGTGCCGCGTCGCGGCGCCGGCGTCGTCCGCCGCGCGCGCCGCCGCGGCGTCGAGCGCGGCGACGACCGACGCCGCGTCGAGAGCGCCGACGGCGGCGCCCTGCGCGCGAGCGTGCTGGCCGAGCCGTTCCAGTGCCCCCGACGCGAGCCGTTCGCGCAGCAACCAGAGCCCACGCTCGACCGAGCGCGCGGCCGATGCCGCCCAGCGCGCGGCCGTCGCGCCGTCGGCCGGTCGCGGCGCGAAGTCCGGGTCGCTCGGGTCGGACGCGAGCGCGTCGTGCAGCGCGCGCGTGACCTCGCCCACTCGACGCGCCTCGTCCGCGCCGGCCTCGTCGCGCCCGTCGGATGCAGCGGCGCGCGCGTGCTGCACGACCTGCCCCCACGCATCGCCCGCGCCCGGAACGAACGCCTGCGCCATCGCCGCGAGCGACGCGCCGCGCGCGTCGTGCACGGTGAGTGTAGCGAGCAGGGGCGGGGTGTGGGCGAAGCCGCGTCGCGTCAGGAAGCGCACGATCTCGACGTCCGGATGCACGCCCGGCGTGAGCCGCCGGAACAGCTTCACGATCGCGCGGTCGCCGTAGACGATCGACGTGTTGCTCTGCTCGGTGCCTAACGCGCGGGACGACTCCGCGCCGCCGTGCAGCACGTCGACACCCGCCTCGGGCTCGGCGACGAGCGCGGCGTCCGTTCCACGCACCGTCGCGCCGCTCGCCAGCAGTCGCGCGAGCCCCGCCCGGACGTCCGCGTCGCCGAGCGCGTCGTACTGCGCGCCGCGCGGCCAGAGCTGGTAGTGCACCGGCCGCCCGTCGACTTCGGCGTGTACGACGACGCACGCCGACCCGGTTTCCCCGACCGGCACCTCGGCCTCGACGCGCACGCCGCGCAGCGCCTCGCCGCGCGCCCCCGACCACCGCTGCGACGCGATGTAGCCGCCTAACGATTCGTCGCTCACGCCGTCGCGCTCTCGAGCCGGAACCAGTAGTAGCCGTACGGCCCGAACGTGAGCACGTACGGCAGCTCGCCCATCGCCGGGAACGGACGGCCACTCCACAGCTCGATCGGGCGGCAGTCGCGGAAGCGCGCCAGGTCCAGCTCCGCCGACTCCGCCGAGCGCCCGAGGTTGCAGGCGACGAGGACGGTGTCGCCCTCGTACTGGCGGAGGAACACGAGGATCTTCTTGTTGTCGGTCGGGACGAACTCGAGCCGCCCACGTCCGAAGGCGCGCGACGAGCGCCGCACCGCGATGAGCCGTCGCATCCACCGCAGCAGCGAGCTGTCGGTGCGCTCGGACGCCATCACGTTCACCCCCTGATAGCCGTACGGCGGATCGACGATGATCGGGCTGTAGAGCGCCGCCGCGTCCGCTTCGGAGAAGCCCGCGTTCCACGACCCGTTCCACTGCATCGGCGTCCGCACCCCGTTCCGGTCGCCGAGGAAGACGTTGTCTCCCATGCCGATCTCGTCGCCGTAGTACAGGATCGGCGTGCCTGGCATCGACATCAGCAGCGTGTTCATCAGCTCGATGCGGCGACGGTCGCCGTCCATGAGCGGCGCGAGCCGGTGGCGGATGCCCACGTTGATGCGCGAGCGCGGGTGGCGCGCGTACTGGCCGTACATGTAGTCGCGCTCTTCGTCGGTCACCATCTCGAGCGTCAGCTCGTCGTGGTTGCGCAGGAAGATCGCCCACTGACAGTCGCTCGGAATGTCCGGGGTGCGCGCCATGATCTCGACGATCGGCGTGCGACTCTCCTGCGCGACCGCCATGTACATGCGCGGCATGAGCGGGAAGTGGAACGCCATGTGGCACTCGTCGGAATCGCCGAAGTACGGTCGCACGTCCGGCGGCCACTGGTTCGCCTCGGCGAGGAAGACGCGCCCTTCGTACTCGCTCGTCCATCGCGGTGCGCAGCGCCTTCAGCACCACGTGCGTCTCGGGCAGGTTCTCGCAGTTCGTGCCGTCGCGCTCGATGAGATACGGAATCGCGTCGAGCCGCAGTCCGTCGACGCCCATGTCGAGCCAGAAGCGCATGACGTCGATCACCGCCTCGAGCACGGCGGGGTTGTCGAAGTTGAGGTCCGGCTGGTGACCGAAGAAGCGGTGCCAGAAGAACTGCTGCGCGACCGGGTCCCACGTCCAGTTGGACGTCTCGGTGTCGGTGAAGATGATGCGCGTCCCGCGTACCGATTCGGGTCGTCGCTCCAGACGTACATCTCGCGCTCGGGCGACCCTTTCGGCGCGTGGCGCGCCGCTGGAACCACGGGTGCTGATCGGACGTGTGGTTGATGACCAGCTCCGTCACGACCCGCAGGCCGCGCGCGTGCGCCGCATCGAGGAACGCGCGGAAGTCGTCGAGCGTGCCGTACTGCGGGTGGATCGCCTTGTAGTCGGCGATGTCGTAGCCGTCGTCCTTGAGCGGCGACGGGTAGAACGGGAGCAGCCAGATGCAGTCGACGCCCAACGACTGGACGTAGTCGAGCTTGTCCATCAGGCCGCGGAAGTCGCCGTACCCGTCGCCGTTGCTGTCGCGATACGC
The DNA here is from genome assembly GCA_963843845.1 of uncultured Gemmatimonadaceae bacterium. Classification (GTDB taxonomy): domain Bacteria; phylum Gemmatimonadota; class Gemmatimonadetes; order Gemmatimonadales; family Gemmatimonadaceae; genus Gemmatirosa. The sequence continues at coordinate 2,552,243 of CAWJMB010000002.1, forward strand.
CTTGACGTGCAGCTGGTAGATGATCGCGTCCTTGTACCAGAGCGGCTCGACGCCCGGCGCACTCGTGCCTGCTCATACGACGGCCTCCTCGGGCGCCACCGCCGCACGCGTCGGCGGAATGACGCGAAACAGATGCGCCGGCTGCCGCGCCGGATCGAGCCGCACGTAGTTGCGCGCCCCGCGCCAGGTGTACTGCGCGCCCGTCAGCAGATCCTCCACCACGTACGCCTCGTCGTCGCCGATCGCCATGTCGGCGATGGGCACCTCGACGAACGTGTAGTGCGGCTGGTGCGGGTCCAGCAGCACCGTGACGATGAGGTCCGCCGAGTCGCCGACGGCCGCCCGGCGATAGCAGAGGATCGCCTCGTCCTCCGACGCCAGGAACGTGACGTTGTGCTGCCGCTGCAACGCGGGCTCGGCGCGCCGGATCCTGTTCAGCTGCGCGATGTCGGCGTCGAGCGAATGCGTGCTCTCGTGATACGGGCGATGGCGCAGCTCGTACTTCTCGCTGTCCAGATACTCCTCGCTCGCCTCGTGCACCGGCACGTTCTCGAAGTGCTCGAAGCCGCTGTAGATCCCGTAGAGCGGGCTGAGCGTCGCCGCGAGCAGGAGGCGAATGCGGAAGGCGTTCGGCCCGCCCGTCACGAGATACTCGTGCAGGATGTCCGGCGTGTTCGTGAAGAAATTGCCGCGGTGGTACTCGACCACGTCAGGTGCGAGGAACTCCCCGAGCCACTCCTCGATCTGCCACGCCTCGGTCTTCCACGTGAAGTAGCCGTACGACTGTGTGAATCCGAGCTTCGCGAGGTTGAGCAGCTTCTTCGGGCGCGTGAACGCCTCCGAGAGAAACACGACCCCCGGATGTCTCGACTGCACGTCGCGAATGACCCACTGCCAGAACGCGAACGGCTTCGTGTGCGGGTTGTCGACCCGGAACGTGGTCACGCCGCGCTCGACCCAGAACAGCAGCACGTCACGACAGGCGTTCCACAGATTCTCGCGATCGTCGCACCAGAAGTTGATCGGGTAGATGTCCTGGTACTTCTTCGGCGGATTCTCGGCGTACGCGATCGTGCCGTCGGGTCGGATGTGGAACCAGTCGGGGTGGGTCGTCACCCACGGGTGGTCCGGCGAGCACTGCAGCGCGTAGTCGAGCGCGACCTCGAGACCCAACGACGCGGCGCGCCGCACGAATCGCTCGAAGTCGTCGACGGTGCCCAACGACGGGTTCACCGCGTCGTGCCCCCCCTCGTCGCTGCCGATCGCCCACGGGCTGCCGACGTCGTCCGGGTTCGCACTCAGCGTGTTGTTGCGCCCTTTGCGGAACGTGCGGCCGATCGGGTGGATGGGCGGCAGGTAGACGACGTCGAAGCCCAGCTCCGCGATGCGCGGCAGCAGCGCTTCGGCGTCGCGCGAACGTGCCGTGCTCGCCGGTTCGGGCCCGCGGAGCGCGGAAAGAACTCGTACCACGCGGCGAACGCGGCGCGTTCGCGATCGACCCAGAGCGGCAGCTCGCGGTCGTAGGTCACCAGGTCGGCCGGCGCGTGGTACGTCTCCATGAGCCCGACCAGCTCGCTCGCGAGCGCCGCCTCGACCTGCCCCGCCGGGTTCGCGGTGTCGGCGAGGCGCTTCGCATACGCTTCGAGCGTGCGGCGCGAATCGCCGAAGCGCGTCTTGCGCGCGGCCTCGCGCACCATCGCCGTCGCCTCCATCAGCTCGACGCCGACCTCCTGCGCGGCGGCGACCTTCTTCTCGAACTTGACCCGCCACGACCCGAACTGATCCGTCCACGCTTCGACCGTGAACGTCCAGGGCCCGACCGCATCGAGCGCGATCGCCCCGACCCACCGGTCCTCGTCCTTGTCGTAGGCGCATCGGCGCGTGACGCGGCGCCTGGTCGCGCGGCCCAACGAAGCGCACGCGCGCGCGGAGCAGATCGTGTCCATCCTTGAACACGTCCGCGCCGACCGTGCAGACGTCGCCGACGATCCGCTTGGCCGCGTAGCGCCCGTCGTCGACGACAGGGGTGACGCGCTCGATCGTGAGGTGCGGAAACGCGCTGCTCCCTCGTGACGGCCGGGGCCGGGGAGCGGGCTCGGTGCGGGCGGGCATGCGTGCGGAGCGGTTGGGTGGGTGGAGGGCGACCGGTCTCCAACCTACAAGAGCTAGGCCAGGATACGACGAACCCGGCGAGGTCGCCGGGTTCGTCTCGCCTGCGCGCGGTGCCGCGTCGCCGCTACTGCATGGCGAGCGCCGTCACCGCGCCCACGTCGGTCGCCTCCACCACGAACATGACGCGACGGTTCAGCTCCGCACCGGCCACGTCATGCGTCGCGCCGGCTCTCACCTGACGCGTCTCGCCGTAGCCGACCGCGGCGAGCAGCGCGTCGCTCAGCCCCTGCTGCACGAGGAAGTCGCGGACCGACTCGGCCCGGCGCTTCGAGAGGGCGAGGTTGTAGCGCGCCGAGCCGGCGACGTCGGTGAAGCCCTCGACGGTGATCTTCGCGCCCGGATAGTACTTCTGCGCCACCTTCGCGAACCGCTCGAGCGCCGCGCGGTCCTGCGCGCGCACCGCCGCGTCGTCGAAACCGAAGTGTACCGGCATGTCGAACTTCACCTGGTCTTCCATCGCCGAGATGCGCGCGCCGTACTCGGTGCGCAGGCCGGCGAGGTCGCTGCGCAGCGACGCGAGGTCGGAGCGCAGCGAGGTCAGATCGGTCCTCACCGCCGCCAGGTCGCGCCCGTGCGCCTCGTCCGCGCTCGTCCGCGCCGCGCTCTCGCGCTCGCTCGCCGCGACGACCTGCCGGTTGACGTATCCCTTCGTCGCGCACGCCGAGCTCAGTACGGCACCGGCGAGTCCGGCGGCCACCCATTTCACGTTCTGCAACATCATGGCACTCCCGCTGGGACAGGGTTCGAGTGAACGTCGCCCTCGACTGTCGACATCGCGATCCGACGTTGATCGAACGTTGATCGTGACGCCGCGCGCACGAGGTGACCGACGTCACCCGAGCGGCGGCTTCGCCAGCCACTCGCCACCGTCCACGACGAGGATCGCGCCCGTGATCCAATCCCCGGCCGGGGAGGCGAGGAACGCGACCATGTTGGCGATGTCGCGCGGCGTGCCCCAGCGGCGCAGCGGAATCACGCGCTTCGCGTACGCCGCCATCGCCTGGTCCGCCGCCGCGAACACGTCGGGCACACCGCTGCTCGGCGCGGCGGCGTGAACGCTTTCCGCACGCCCTCGGTCGGGATCGGGCCGGGGGCGATCGCGTTCACGCGGATGCCGTACGGCGCCCACTCGACGGCGAGCGTGCGCGTCAGCGCGTCGACGCCGGCTTTCGCGGCGGTGGCGTGCGCCATCTGCGGCCAGCCGCGATAGTGCAGCGTCATCGAGATGCTCACGATGCGCCCGCCGCCCTGCGCCTTCATGACCGGCATCACCGCCTGCGAGCAGAAGAACGTGCCGTAGAGGTCGATCTCGACGACCGAGCTTCCAGGCGTTCGGCGACAGCGTTTCGCGACGGCGCGTAGAAGTTGCCGGCGGCGTTGTTCACGAGCACGTCGATCCGTCCGTGCGTCGACACGACCTCGTCGACCATCGCGCGGACGCGCTCCGGGTCGCGCACGTCCACCGCCACCGACGAGGCGCGTCCCGCCCGCCGCGACGATCGATGCCACCGCCGGGTCGAGGTGCTCGGGCTTGCGGCTCGCGAGCACCACGTGCGCGCCGAGCGACGCGAGCAGCTCCGAGATGCCGAGACCGATGCCGGTGCCGCCGCCCGTGACGAGTGCGACCTGACCGTCGAGCAGCCCTTCGCGAAAGACCGACGTGTCGAGCATCGAGTTCCCCGGGGGTGAGTGGGACGCGCGGTACGATACTCGGTCGCGCGGGCGCTCGGCGAACGACGAGGCCCCGGAGAGCGCGTCAGCTCTCCGGGGCCTCGTCGTTCGTCCGGCCGAACGCCGGGCCGTTTACTGCACGCGCACCTGCTTGATCGACGTCGCCGTGAGCCCTGCCCCGTCGGCGACCTTCAGCCACACGAGGTAGAAGCCGTCCTTCGTGAACGTCCGCGTGTAGACCGGCGTCTGCAGCGTGACGACCTCGTTGTTGATCATCCACGTGTACGTGCTGATCTCGTCATCGTCGCTCGCGGCGCTCGCGTCGAAGGTGCACTGCCGGGCTCCGCTGCTGCCCGTGCAGCTCACCGCGAAGCTCGCGACCGGCGCCTTGTTCTGCTTGACCGTGATCGTCGTGGTCGCCGTCGCCGTCGCGCCTTTCGAGTCGGTCGCGGTGAGCGTGATCGTGTGCGTGCCGAGCGAGAGATCCTTGGCGGTGACGCTGGCACCATCGCCGAACTCGCCGTCGATGCTGCTCGTCCACACGAGCGACGCGCCGCTCAGCGCGCCGTCCTCCGCGTCCGCGCCGGCGCCCGTGAAGGTGATCTTCGCGGTGCTCGAGAACGAGGTGCCACCGGCGGGCGACGTGATGGTCGCCGTCGGCGCCCGGTTGACCGGCGCGGTGACCGCGATCGTGCGCACCGCCGTCGACACCAGCCCCCGCGAGTCGCGCGCGGTCAGCGTGACGACGTGCGTGCCGACCGCCAGCGCCGACGTCGTGAACGACGCGCCGGTGCCGATCTGCCCGCCGAGGCTGCTCGTCCAGACGAGCGACGCGCCGCTCAACGCGCCGTCTTCCGCGTCGGTGCCCGCACCGGTGAACGTCACCGCCGTGCCCAGCACGAACGACGCGCCGCTCGCCGGCGACGAGATCGCCGCCGAGGGCGCCGTGTTCGGCGGCTCGACGACGGCGATCGTGCGCACCGCGCTGTGCGTGGCGCCGCGCGAGTCGGTCGCCGTCAGCGTGATCGTGTGCGTGCCGACCGCGAGCGCGGCCGTCGAGACCGACGCGCCCGTCCCGAGCGCCCCGCTCACACTGCTCGTCCAGACGAGCGACGCGCCGCCCAGCGTGCCGTCCTCCGCGTCCGTGCCGCCGCCGACGAACGTGATCGGCGTTCCGCGCACGAACGACGCGCCGCTCGCCGGCGAGACGATCGCCGCGACCGGCGCCGAGTTCACGACGAGCGTCCGCGTCGCGGTGCCCGTCGCGCCCCGCGAGTCCGTCGCCGTGAGGGTGATGGTGTGCGTCCCCGCCGCGAGCGCCGCCGTCGACACGGTCGCGCCCGAGCCGATCGTACCGTCGATGCTGCTCGTCCACACGAGCGACGCGCCGCCGACCACGCCGTCTTCGGCGTCGGCGCCGGCGCCGGTGAACGTGACCGTCGCGCCGCGCGCCACGACGCTCCCCGTCGCCGGCGACGTGATGGTCGCCGTCGGCGCCTGATTGACCGGCGCCGTGACCGCGATCGTGCGCACCGCCGTCGACACCAGCCCCCGCGAGTCGCGCGCCGTCAGCGTGACGACGTGCGTGCCGACCGCCAGCGCCGACGTCGTGAACGACGCGCCGGTGCCGATCTGCCCGCCGAGGCTGCTCGTCCAGACGAGCGACGCGCCGCTCAACGCGCCGTCTTCCGCGTCGGTGCCCGCACCGGTGAACGTCACCGCCGTGCCCAGCACGAACGACGCGCCGCTCGCCGGCGACGAGATCGCCGCCGAGGGCGCCGTGTTCGGCGGCTCGACGACGGCGATCGTGCGCACCGCGCTGTGCGTGGCGCCGCGCGAGTCGGTCGCCGTCAGCGTGATCGTGTGCGTGCCGACCGCGAGCGCGGCCGTCGAGACCGACGCGCCCGTCCCGAGCGCCCCGCTCACACTGCTCGTCCAGACGAGCGACGCGCCGCCCAGCGTGCCGTCCTCCGCGTCCGTGCCGCCGCCGACGAACGTGATCGGCGTTCCGCGCACGAACGACGCGCCGCTCGCCGGCGAGACGATCGCCGCGACCGGCGCGATGTTGACCGGCGCCGTGACGGTGATGACGCGCGTCGCCGTGCCCGTCGCGCCCTTCGAGTCGGTCGCGGTCAGCGTGATGGTGTGCGTGCCGACCGTGAGGGTGGAGATCGCCGCCCCGAGGCCAGACCCGAGCACGCCCGAGATGCTGCTCGACCAGACGAGCGAGCCCCCGCTCAACGCGCCGTCTTCCGCATCAGACCCGCTCCCCGCGAACGCGATCGGCGTGCCGAGCACGAACGACGCACCCGCCGACGGGGAGGTGATCGTCGCCGTCGGCGCGCTGTTGACGACCGGCGGCACCGGCGCCGCCGGGGCGAGGAAGGCCATCGAGGCGAGCCGGTTCGGCGTCCCCGCCGGCAGCCCGGTCACGACGTTCTGCGTCGCGTTCGCCGAGAGCGCGTCGGCGACCTGCGCCGGCGTCGCCAGCGGGTTCGCGGCGAGGTAGAGCGCTGCGACGCCAGCGACGTGCGGCGATGCCATCGACGTGCCGCTCAGCGTCGCGAGCGCGGTGTTGCTGCCGACGTACGCCGACGGGATCGCCACGCCCGGCGCGTTGACGTCGACGCAGGTGCCCCAGTTCGAGAAGCCGGCGAACCCGTCGTCCGACATCGTCGCGCCGACGGTGATCGCCGTCACCGCACGCGCCGGCGACGACGTGCACGCGTCCACGGCCGAGTTCCCGGCCGCCACGACGACCGTGACGCCAGCCCGCGACAGGCGCGCGATTGCGCTGTCGAGCGCCGCGAACGCGCCGCCCCCGAGGCTCATGTTCACGACCATCGGGCGCGACGGGCTCGCCTGCTTCTGCGCGAGCACCCAGTCGAGACCCGCGACGACGCCCGATCCGCTGCCGCTCCCGGCACAGTCGAGCACGCGCACCGCCACGAGCGACACCTGCTTCGCGACGCCGTACACCGTGCCCCCGACCGTACCGGCGACATGGGTGCCATGGCCGTTGCAGTCGACGGCGCCCGTGCTCGCCGTCCGGATCGCGTCGTAGCCGGCGACCACGCGCCCGGTGAACTCCGTGTGCGTGAGATTGATGCCGCTGTCCACGATGTAGACCGTGACGCCGGACCCGTCGTTGGCGTAGGCGTACGTGCCGTTCAGCGGCAGCGCGGCCTGATCGAGTCGATCGAGGCCCCACGGGGCGCCGGTCATGACACCGCCGACCGCGGCCATCGAGAGATCGGGCGTGACCGAGACGACGTCGGGGTCGCTGCGAAGCGACGCCGCGGTCGCGTCGCTGAGCTTGGCGGCGAACCCGGTGATGACGCCGGCGGGGTACATCCGCTCGATCGAGACCGTCGGATTCACCAGCAGGTTGGCCGTGACCGCGCGAACGTCCGCACCGGGCTTGAGGAGCACGACGTACTGCCCCGGCACCGGCGACGACTGCGCGAGCGACGCCCGCACGATCGACGACGCACTCGGTGCGGATGTGTCGGCGGACGGAGCGAGCGGGCTGTCGCCGCAGGCGGCGAGAAGGGCAGCAACGGCTGCGAACGGAACGATGCGCTTCATGGGTGGGACGGCCTCCGGGACCGCTGCTGCTGCGCGCGAGAGAGGGAGCCGAGCGGCGCAGAAGTGCGCGTCGCCGGCAATCGTGCGGGTCGTGCGTCGTACGAGGGGTCGTGCGAGGAGGGGGTCGTGCGAGGACGTGCTTCATCGGTCGCGCGCGCGGAGCGTGCGAACCGGCCTTCGAACGCCGGCGTAGCGAGCGCGAGCGTTGTGGAAACGTAAGGCGATCTATGCCATCATCGCGTGATCCACGTCACACGATCACGTCGTCGTCCGCCCTCGCCGCGTCGCCGCGCTCTGAGCGTAAACCGCTAACCTAGTGTGACTTCCGCGCTGGTTGCATCGCCCAATGCCAGCTCGTGCTGTCCGTGACCGAGGAATGACCGCCGATGATGCGCTGTAAGACCCAAATTGTCCAGCCCGGTTCGATGACCTGCCGTGCCGTAGCCGGCGTTTCGCTCCCAGCCGTAGCCAGGACGACGCACCGCGAGTGAGGTCATCAAACGATCACGCGTAATTTTCGCGACGATCGACGCGCACGCGATCGCATGCACCCGACCGTCCCCGCCGACGACGGCGGTGTGCGCCACGCCCAGCGTCCGGATCGGCCTGCCGTCGACGATGACGTGGTGGGGACGACAGCCGAGCTGACGCTCCAGTCGCGCGAGGGCGCGCTGCATCGCGAGCACGGTGGCGTGATACACGTTCAGTCGATCGACCTCGCGCGCGCTCGCCGCGCCGAGGGCGACCGCCAGCGCGCGCCGGCGGATGAGCGGCAGGAGGCGTTCGCGCTCGGCGGCGGAGAGCCGTTTCGAGTCGTCGATGCCGGGGATCGCCCGCGCGTCAGGGGGCATGACGACGGCGCAGGCGACGACCGGGCCGGCGAGCGGGCCACGCCCGACCTCGTCGACGCCCGCGACGAGTGGGCCGTGCGCCGCGCGAAGCGTCCGCTCGAGGGCGCTCCAACGCGAACGGCGCGCCCTGCGTGATGCAGAGCGCGCCGTTTCGTCGAGCACGGTGGTCCCGCCGGATCAGGCCTTCGCGGCCGCCGCGGCCTGGCGCGGGGGCGCCTTGCGCTCCTTGATGCGCGCCGCCTTGCCGGTGACGTTGCGGAGGTAGTAGAGCTTCGCGCGGCGCACGAGGCCGCGCCGCACGACGGCGATGTCACCGAGCATCGGGCTGTGGACCGGGAAGATGCGCTCGACACCGATGCCGTTCGAGATCTTGCGAACGGTGAACGTCTCGCTCACGCCGCTGCCGCGCCGCGCGATGCAGACGCCCTCGAACGCCTGAAGGCGCTCCTTGTCGCCCTCCTTCACGCGAACGTTGACACGCAGCGTGTCGCCGGCGCGGAACGGGGGAACGCTGCGGAGCCACTCCTTCTGGGTCTCGATGAACGGATGCATATGACGCGCTGGGCTTGGTGGTGACGCCCGTTCAGGCTTCAGGATACGGACAAGAGAATCGCAAGCTAACCGACGACGTGCCAGCCGACTAGCCCACCGGGTCAGCTGGATCGCGGGGCGGGTCGGCAGCCGGCGGGCGAGAGCGGCGGCGCTTCGGCGGCTTCGACGGAGGGACCGGCTCGGGCAGACCGTCGCGCCGGGCGGCCAGGCGAACCCCTTCCCACGCTCGCCACGCGGCGATCTTCGCATGGTCGCCCGAGAGCAGCACGTCGGGAACGGCGTGCCCGCGATAGCTCGGAGGCCGCGTGTAGCTCGGACCCGAGAGCTCTCGGCCGAAGAACGAGTCGCCGCGCGCGCTCTCGAGGTCGGACATCGCGCCCGGCAACAGCCGGACGACGGCGTCGACGATCGCGAGCGCCGCCGCTTCCCCCCCGCTCAAGACGAAATCGCCGAGCGACAGTTCCTCGGTCGCGAGGTGCTCGGCGACGCGCTGATCGACGTCCTTATAGTGGCCGCAGAGCAGCGTCAGCTCGTGTCCTTCGCTGAAACGAACGGCGTCGGCATGCGTGAAGCGGCGCCCGCGCGGCGAGAGCAGCACGATCGGCCGCGTCGCGCCGAGGGCGTCGACGGCCTCGAAGAACGGGGCTGGTGTCATCACCATCCCCGGCCCACCGCCGTACGGCGCGTCGTCGACCGTGCGGTGACGGTCGTGCGTGAAGTCACGCAGGTCGACGAGCCGGTACCGAACGCTGCCCGCCGCCGCCGCACGCGCAGGGATGCTCAGGCCGAGCGGCCCCTCGAAGAACGTCGGGAAGATCGTGACGATGTTGATGACGAGCGGCCGGGGATCGGAGATCGGGGACACGGGGTCACGTCGGGCACCCGTCCCCCCGTCCCCGATCGCCGGCTCTTCGCTGCTCATTCCAACAGGCCGTCCGGCGGTGTCACGACGATGACGCGCCGAGTGAGATCGACCTCGGCGACCGTGTCGGGACGGTAGAGGAGCACCACCGTTCCCGTCGCCGGCGGCGCGCGCCGCACGTCGAGCGCGAGCCCTTGCGGCAGTTCGTACAACGCGGCCACGTCGCCGAGGCGCGTGCCGTCGGGAAGTTCGACCGCCAGACCGACGAGATCGTGGTAGAAGACCTCGTCGTCGGCGGGCGGCGGCAGTTCGGACGCCGGGGCGAGAAGCGTGCGCTCGCGCCAGAGATCGGCCTCGTTGCGATCGTCGATCGACGAGAGGGCGACGATCCAGCCGCCTTTGAACGGCGAGGCACGGCGCACGGTGAGTTCGCGCATCGGGCCGCTGCGGCCAGGCCCCGAGCGGAGCGGCCGCCCGTTCGGCAGGCCGGCGAAGAGCCGCCGGCCCGCGGCGAACACGACGTCGGGCGCGGTCGTGAGCGACTCGACCGCCAGCTCACCGCGGATGCCGTGCGCGTTCCGCACCCGCCCGACGACGACGAGGTCGTCGTCGCGCGGTTCGTCGATCATGCTCGTGCGTTACTCGTCCGAGGTGTCGCTCAGCGGCACCGCGTTCGCGACGTCGGGCCCACCCTGCTCCGGCGTCGGCACGTCCGACGCAGCGGGGTTGGCGGACGGCTCCGAGTCCGGCAGCGCGACGGCGGATGCGGTCAGCGTGCGACCGAGCCGCGCCTCGTGGCGCTGCTTGAGCACGCCGGCCCGACGGAGCAGCGAGCGCACGGTGTCCGACGGCTGCGCACCGACGCTCAGCCAGTAGTTGGCGCGGTCGAGCTTGATGTTGACCTTGTTCTCGTCGCTCGAGCGCGGCGCGTACTGGCCGATGATCTCGATGAACTTCCCGTCGCGCGGGCTCTTGGAGTCGGCGACGACGATACGGTACGCCGGGGCCTTCTTGCGGCCGACGCGGCGGAGACGGATACGAACCATGTGCCTAACGCTCGTTGCTGGAGTGGGTCATGCTGTCGGGGCTCATCGCGCGGCCGGCGTTTCCGGTGCGCACCCCGGTCGAGCTCACGGGACTCGGGCCCGTCACCGTCGGAACGGGGGTCGACCTCCTCCCCCATCCCGCCCGGCAGTCCCGGCAGGCCAGGCATCCGCCCGCCACCGGTCATCATCTTCATCATCTTCTGCATCTGCTTGAACTGATCGAGCAGCTGGTTCACCTCGGTGACCGACCGCCCGGACCCCTTCGCGATGCGCAGCCGTCGCGACCCGTTCATCAGCTCAGGCTTCTTGCGCTCGGCGGGCGTCATCGAGAGCACCATCGCCTCGACGTGCTTCATCCGTTTCGGGTCGACGGCGTTGGCCTGCTTCAGCAGGGCCGAGTTCATCCCGGGGAGCATCTTCAGGATGTTCTGCATCGGCCCGAGCTTCTGGATCTGGCGCATGGCCGTGAGGAAGTCCTCGAGGTCCATTCCCTCTTTGCGGACCTTCTTCTCGAGCCGCTTCGCCTCGTCCTGGTCGAACGTCGCCTGCGCCTTCTCGACGAGCGTGAGGATGTCACCCTGCTGCAGGATGCGCCCGGCCATGCGGTCCGGGTGGAAATCCTCGAGCGCGTCGAGCTTCTCCCCGACGCCGATGAACTTGATCGGCTTCTTCGTGATGCCGTAGATCGACAGCGCCGCACCGCCGCGAGCGTCGCCGTCCATCTTCGTGAGGATCACGCCGGTGACGCCGAGCGCATCGTCGAAGCCCTGCGCGATGCGCACGGCCTCCTGTCCGGTCATGCCGTCGGCGACGAACAGGATCTCGGTCGGCTGCACGGCCGCCTTCAGCCGCTTCAGCTCGTCCATGAGCGTCGCGTCGATCTGCAGGCGGCCGGCGGTGTCGACGATCACGACGCGGTCGCGGGCGCTCTTGGCCTGCTCGATCCCGGCGCGTACGATCCGCACGACGTCGGTCGTCGAGCGATCGGCGTAGACCGGAACGTCGAGCTGGCGGCCCAGCGTTTCGAGCTGGTCGATCGCGGCCGGTCGGTAGACGTCGGCGGCGATGAGCCGGACCTGGCGCCCTTCGCCTTTCAGCTTCCGCGCGAGCTTGCCCGCCGACGTCGTCTTCCCCGAGCCCTGCAGACCGACCATCATGACGACGGTGGGCGGGATGGTGCTCATCTTGAGCCCTTCCTGCCGCTCGCCGAGCATCGTCGTCAGCTCGTCGTAGACGACTTTGACGAGCTGCTGCGCGGGGTTGACCCCACGGAGCTGTGCGACACCGATCGCCTTCTGCTCGACCCGCTCCAGGAACTGGCGCGTCAGCGCGAAGTTCACGTCGGCCTCGAGGAGGACGCGACGCACTTCGCGCAGCCCTTCCTTGATGTCGGCTTCGGTGAGGACGCCGCGCCCGCGCAGGCGGGAGAACGTCGCTTCCAGTTTCTCGGTCAGCTCATCGAACATAGCCTTCTAAGGTACCGTCACATAACATCTTGGGCAACCGGCGCGGGTCTCGCCGCGCGGTGCTTCAGTCGTCACTCCGGTTCCGACGTATCCGCATGGCTCGCTCGCAGCGCAAGGACGAAATTCTCGCCTCGGAGGTCCCGCCGGTCCTCCCGCTCATGGCACTCCGCTCGACCATCGTCTACCCGCTCGGGACGATCGCCGTGCAGATGGGGGCGCCGGAGAACCTGGCGCTGCTCCGCGCGCACGACGAGCCCGGCGTCATCGTCGCGCTCGTCGTCGCCTCGGGCGATCACGAAGATCCGCTCGAAGTCGGCAAGTTCGTCGGCCGCGTCGGCGTCGCTGCGCGGGTACACGAGCGGATCAACCTGCCCGGCGACACGGTTCAGATCACGCTGCAGGGCCTGCGGCGCATCAGGATCGACGGCATCGAGCAGGCCGAGCCCTACGCGATCGCGAAGGTGCAGCCCGCCACGGACGTCCCCGCCGACGGCGCCGAAGTCGACGACCTGGTGACGCGCGTGGCGACGGCCGCCGAGGCGCTCGCGAACATGGTGGATCGGATCCCCGACGAGGTCCCGGCGATCCTCAAGATGAACGTGTCGGACCCGGGACGCTTCGCCGACCTCGCGGCGACGAACATGAACTTCCGCATCGCCGACAAAGACGAGGTGTTGCAGCGTCTCGACGTCGGCCAGCGCCTGCGCTTCATCCTGTCGCGCCTCGAGCGCGAGGTGGCGCGGGCGCGCGTGATGGAAGACGTCAAGCGCCAGACGGAGATCAAGATCGAGCAGCACCAGCGCGAGTTCTACCTCCGCCAGCAGCTCCGCGCGATCCAGACGGAGCTCGGCGAGACCGACCCCGGCGAGAAGGAGGCGGTCGACCTGCTGCGGCGCGTCGACGAGGCGAAGCTCCCGGAACGCGTCGGACAGGAGGCCAAGCGCGAGGTCGAGCGGCTGCGCATGCTCTCGCCCGCGTCGAGCGAGTACCAGGTCATCCGCACGTACCTCGACTGGATCCTCGCGCTGCCCTACAACACGGTCAGCGGCGACAAGGAGATCGACCTCAAGAAGGTCGAGGAGGCGTTAGGCGAGCGGCACTACGGTCTCGACGAAGCGAAGGATCGCATCATCGAGTACCTCGCCGTGCAGAAGTTGAAGGGGGGCAATCCGAGCGGTCCGATCCTCTGTTTCGCCGGCCCGCCTGGTACCGGCAAGACGTCGCTCGGCGAGGTCATCGCGAAGGCGATCGGTCGCGAGTTCTACCGCATCTCGGTCGGCGGCGTACGCGACGAGGCAGAGGTGCGCGGCCACCGGCGCACGTACGTCGGCTCGATGCCCGGGCTGCTGATCCAGGCGGCGCGTCGCGTGGGCGTGAAAGATCCCGTGTTCCTGATCGACGAGATCGACAAGATGTCCGGCGGCGGCCCGTCGGGCGATCCGACGGCCGCGATGCTCGAAGTGCTCGATCCATCGCAGAACTCGACGTTCACCGATCACTACCTGAACCTGCCGTTCGACCTGTCGTCGGTGCTGTTCATCTGCACGGCGAACAACGTCTTCGACATCCCGGGCCCGCTGCGCGACCGCATGGAGGTCATCCGCATCGCCGGGTACACGATCGAGGAGAAGGTCGAGATCGCGTGGCGCTACCTGATCCCGAAGCTGCTCGACGACCACGGGCTCAGCGACAAGGACATCGTCTTCACCGACGAGGTGCTGTCGTTCGTGTCCAGCCGGTACTCGCGCGAGGCGGGGCTCCGGAACTTCAGCCGGAATGTGGCGACGCTCATGCGCAAGCGCGCACGCCGCAAGGCCGACGGCGAGGAGGGCGCGTGGGTGCTCGACCTGGCCTCCGTCGAGGAAGTGTTGGGGCCGCCGCGGTACGCCGTCGAGGAGGCGGAGAAGGAGCCGGAGATCGGCGCCGTGACGGGTCTCGCGTGGACGGCGACCGGCGGTGATCTCATGGTGATCGAGGCGCTGCGCATGCCCGGCTCCGGGCGCCTCACCGTCACCGGCCAGCTCGGCGACGTGATGCGCGAGAGCGTCGACGCGGCGCACTCGTTCGTGCGGTCGCGCGCCGTCCAGATCGGAGTCGACGAGCGCGAGTTCAAGGACTCGGACGTGCACATGCACTTCCCCGCCGGCGCGATTCCGAAAGACGGTCCGTCGGCCGGCATCGCGATCACGCTGGCGATCGCCAGCGTGCTCTCACGCCGGCCGGTCCGCCGCGATCTCGCGATGACCGGGGAGGTGACGCTGCGCGGACGGGTGCTCGAGATCGGCGGCGTGAAGGAGAAGGTGCTCGCCGCGTACCGCGCCGGCCTGCGCGAGGTGATCCTCCCGAAGGGGAACGAGAAGGATCTGCGGGACGTGCCGGCCGAGGTGCGGCAGAACATGACGTTCACCTTCGCCGGCTCGATGGACGAGGTACTGCGGCTGGCGCTCCTCGAGCGGCCGATCGGGCGCGCGGATCGGGCGCCGAACGACACCGACGCGGTGTCCGACTCGCTGGAGCTCGAGATCGGGGCGAATCGGCGGACGCCGTCGGCACGCGACGAGGTCACGGTGGCCGACTGACCGCGGCGGGCCCGCCGCTAGAAGAGCCGCTGCACCGTGTAGAGCGCCAGCCCCACGAGCCCGCCGACGACGGTCCCATTGATCCGGATGTACTGCAGGTCCTTCCCGATCTGCACTTCGATGCGGCGCGAGGTCGCGTCGGGATCCCAGCCGGCGACGGTCTGCTCGATGAGCTGCGAGACTTCCGCGCGGTACTGCTCGACGGCGAAGAGCACGGCGTCGGCGATCCAGCGGTCGACCTTCGCCATCAGCTCGGCGTCGGCGAGGATCGCGGCGCCCAACGAGACGAGGCCTCGCTCGATCGCGTCGAGCAGACTCGTTCCCTCGCCCTGCTCGGCGTAACGCGCGAGCTTCGCCTTCACGTCGCTCCACACGGACGCGGCGTACTCGCGCACGGCGGGGTGCGTGAGCACTTCTTCCTTGATCGCCTCGGTGCGAGCGATCGTCGTCGGCGAGGTGCGGAGCCGCTCGGCGAAGGTGCGGGCGGCTTCGTCGAATCGGGCGCGCACGGGGTGCTCGGGGTTCTGCCCGATCTCGTGCAGCGTGCGCTCGAGCGCGGCGACGACCTTGTCGTGGATCCGGTCCTCCACGGCGCCCGGGACCCACCACGGCGACTCGGCCGCGATGCGGTCACGGATCATCGTCTCGTTCTCGGCGACGAACTTCGCGGCGAGACGAAGCGCTTCGTCCAGCAGCTCCTGATGCCGCCCGTCCGCCGTGAGCAACGCGACGCCGCGGCCCAACAGCGGCGCGACGTGGATCGCGCGGGCGCGCGTCACGAGGCTCCGCTCGATGAACTCCTGTACGTCGTCGTCGCGCAGCACCTGCGCCGCACCGTGCAGGCTCGCCGCGACCTGCCGGCCGACGGTGCGCGCGTGCGCCGGGTCCGAGAGCCACGTCGCGAGCTTGCGCGCGACCTGCGCCGTCTCGAGCTTCGCCCCGACGACCTCGCGCGCGAGGAAGTTGCGCTGCACGAACAGCCCGAGGCTGCGGCCGATCCGGTCCTTGCGCGCCGGCACGATCGCCGTGTGCGGAATCCGCAGCCCCAATGGATGGCGAAAGAGCGCCGTCACCGCGAACCAGTCCGCCACCCCGCCGACGACCGATGCCTCGGCCATCGCGCGCACATAGCCGAGCCACGGGTAGCGCGGCTCGAACCAGCGCGCGACGGCGAACAGCACGGCGGCGACGACGAGCAGCCCCGTCGCGCGGCGCTGCATGACCGTGAGTTGCCTCGCCTTCTCCGCCTCGTCGGCGATCGGTGGCGGGACGCGCGGGTCGTGCCCGGCCGCGTGGTCAGGGGTGCCGATCGGGGAGGGCTCGACGGCCCGCTCGGCCGGCGCGAGGAGCGGGGTCGTCACTCGCGCAGCGTGACCTTCGCGAGGTCGATCAGTGAGCGAGACGAACCCGCCGGCGCGTCGACGTAGAGCACCGCCGAGAGACCGCCGACCTCACCGGGTTGCAGGACCAGCGCGCGGGACCGGTCCGCCGTGTACCGGCGACCGCCCCCGGGCGTCGCGTCGCTCGACACCACCGCTGCGTCCGGGTAGCGCTTCGGGATCACGGAGCCGAGTGCGTCGTAGAACGCAGCGGCGTCTTCAGCGGTGTCCCACACGGTGACCCAGGCGAACGCGTCGCCCTGGGGCGTGCGGATGACGGCGAACCGGTCCCCGCCCCAGCCGAGCGCCGCACGGGCGGCTTCGTCGAGCTCCTGCAGGTGATGGAAGAGCAGCAGGCGCGTGGCGAACTCCCCGAGCGTGTTCTGGCGGACGATCGTACCGCCGTTCGGAGTCGGGAGGACCACCGTGCGTGGCACGTCGGGCGGGCCGCCGTTCCTCCCGAAATAGGCATCGGCGTGCAATACCTGCTCGGTCGACTGTGGCAGGCGCGTCAGGAGCGAGTCGCCGCTCCCGCGGTCGGCGAGACGGCGCGCGAACTCGGCGCCGCTGAGGTACGGAAAGAGCAGCGTCTCGCGCACGACGAACGGCGCGTCGGCGATGGCGGGCGTGCGGTCCATGTTGTCGCGGATCTGCCCGCGGATGCGCTCCCACGCGCCGGGGCCGCGCAGCGCGATGCCTAACGACGCGAACTGCGCGAACGTCGCCTCGCCTTCGAGCGCCGACTGTGCGGCGATCGCGCGGTCGCTCTGGCCCGCGATGCGCAGCGCGGAGTCGACGTCGAGATGCTGGTCTTGCAGCGCGTGGACCAGCTCGTGACGCAGCGTGGTCTCTGCCGCCGCGCTGTCGGCGCCCTCGACGATGTACAGCGTCTTCGACGGCGGGTCGTAGTAGCCGACGATCTGTTGGGCGAGCAGCCGCCCGAGCAGCGCCCGGAGATCGACGGAGTCGGGAATCAGCGCGAAGCGCTTGTACGCGGCCTCGAGCGACGCGAGGTCGTCGCGCGCGAGCGAGTCGTTCAGCTGCCGCTCGACGTAGCCGCGCACCTGCTCGGCGGTGCGTACCTCGACCTTCGGCGGCGTGACGAACTTGAGCCCCGTCTGCTCCTCGATCTGGGGTGCGATCGCGATGGCGCGCTCGACGTACGTGCGGTAGCTCACGGGCTTCTCGCACCGCCGAGAGCCCGGCGAGCGTCGAGAGCGCGGCGAGCGTCGCGAGCGCGCCGGCGGCGATCGTCGGGCGCCTCACGGCCACGTGACCGTCCGGCCGACCATCCGTCCGACGACGCGTGCCACGTCGACGCCGCGGACGACCGCGCCGTCGGTCATGAGCGCGGACACGAGGTCGGCCTCGATCTCGCCGAGGGCGCGGGGTGGAGGGGGCGGCGGCGCGCCCGGATCGCCCGGCGCCGTGGCGGCGGGGCTGGGGCGCGACTTCGGCACGGCCTCGACCTTCGGCTCGGCGAAGAAGTTCTCGATCTCCGTCCCGAAGCGCTCGAGCGCGGCCATCCCGTCGCGCGCATAGCGCTCGAACCGCTCGCCGCTCGACTCGTCGTCGAACGGCACGGTCGCCTCGCGTGGCGCCGGCTCCGCCCGACGTTCACGTCGCGGCGGTGGGGGCGGTGCGGCCGCGGCCTCGCGCGCGGCGATCGCCTCGCGACGTTCGTGCAGCAGCGCCTCGGTGCGCGGCGTGTGCGTCGTCTTGCCCTGCACGTGCGCGCACGCTTCGTCGAGCGCGTCGATCGCGCGGTCCGGGCGGACGCGGTCGACGAGCCACTCGTCCGTGAGGCGGAGGGCCGCGGTCACCGCGTCGTCGCTCAGCAGCACGCCGTGGTGGCGTTCGAGAACGCGCTGGCGCGCGCGCAGTACGTCCATCGTCTCCTCCGACGTGAGCTCGCGCACCTCGACGCGCTGGAAGCGGCGCTCGAGCGCGGGGTCCGACATGATCCACCGATCGTACTCGTCGCTCGTCGTCGCACCGATGACGCGGAAGTCGCCGCGGGTCAGCGCCGGCTTCAGCATGTTGCCGGCGTCCATCGCCGCGCCCTGCGCCGTTCCCTGGCCGACGAGGTTGTGCAGCTCGTCGACGAACAGGATCACGTCCGGGGCGGCCGAGACCTCGGCGACGATCGCCTGCATCCGCTCCTCGTACTGACCGCGGTACATGGTGCCGCCCAGCAGCGCCATGTGGTCGAGCGAGAGGATGCGCGAGCCGCGCAGCGAGAGCGGCAGGCGGTCGGTCGCGGCGCGCTGGGCGAGCCCTTCGACGATCGCCGTCTTGCCGACGCCGGCGGCGCCGACGAGGACCGGATTGTTCTTGCCGTGGCGCAGCAAGACGTCGACGACGCGGTCGATCTCGTGGGCGCGGGCGCGGATCGGGTCGAGGCGGCCCGCGCGCGCGGCGGCGGTCAGATCGCGCGTGAACTTGCGGAGAGCAGCTTCCTGACGCGCCATGGGCCGAAGCGTCACGAGTTGCAGAATGTGAGTGACGTACCAGGCGATCAGCCGCTCGCCCCAGAGGAGCGTCGCTACCGCCGCTGGTGCGAGAAACACACCGAACGGAATCTCGGTGATGTCGCGCGCGCCGTCGACCTCGGCCCCGTCGTCGACCGTACCCGACGAGACGGCGATCGTTCGGCGCCTCGCCTCGAGCACGCGCGCCGGCACGATGACGATCGTCGCGACGATGGCGCCGATGAACGCGGCGACGAGCACGGTCAGCCCCGCGCGCTCGGGCCCGAGCGCCGCGCCGACCCCGGCCATCATGGTCACGTCCCCCTCGCCCATCGCCTCGCGCCCGAACGCCCGCTCGCCGAGCCACCGCAGAATCGCGATCGCGCCGGCGCCGGTGCACGCCCCGACGATGGCCTCGTACGGGCCGGCGAAGCGCGACGTTTCGTTCAGGCTCGGCACGACCCAGATCGCGGTGGCGACCGCGACCTGCCAGCCGAGCAGGAAGATCGTGAAACCGTCCGGAATGACGTAGTGACGCGCGTCGGTGGCCGCGATGCCGAGCAGCACGGTACCGAAGACCGCGACGCGGAGCGCTTCGAGCGTCGGGCCGAACGCGAGCACGGCGCCGGCCCACCCGAGTGCGACGGCGAGCTCGATGGCTGGATAGAGCGGCGAGATCGAGAGCCCGCACCCCGCGCAGCGGCCGCGGAGCAGCAGCCAGCTCACGATCGGCACGTTCTCGTACCAGCGCACGCCGCGCCCGCACTTCGGGCAGCGCGACGGCGGCCGGACGACCGACAGCCCGTCAGGCCAGCGCACGATGCAGACGTTCAGGAACGAGCCGATCACGGCGCCGAGGGCGAACGCGAACGCGACGGGAAGCAGCGGAGGGATCACGACGGGGGAGTGGCGGAGCGAAGTGCGGGCGGCCGGAGCTCGTACAGCAGCACCGCCGCAGCGACCGCCGCGTTCAGCGACTCGACGATCGGCGCGATCGGCACGGCGACGAGCCGCTCGGCGCGGCGACGTGCCTCGTCGCCGAGGCCCGCCCCTTCGTTGCCGATCGCGAGCAAGAGACGACCCGGCCGGCGCGGCGCCACCACGGCGATCGCGTCGCCGTCGCCGGCCGCTCCCCACAGCGCCGTGCCCGGCTCCGCGAGCCAGACGTCGACCTCGGCCCAACTCGCCTGCGCGAGCGGCACCTGGAAGTGCGCACCCATGCCGCTCCGGACGACCTTCGCGCTCCACAGGTCCACCGTGCCCGGCATCGCCACGAGGCCGGCGGCGCCGAACGCGGCCGCGGCACGCAGGATCGTCCCGGCGTTCCCGGGGTCCTGGAGCGAGTCGAGCGCGACCACCGGCGCACCGTCGCGCGCGTGCGCCAACACGCGTGGCGCGTCCGACGCCGGCTGCGCCGCCACGGCCAGCACCCCCTGCGGCGTCTCGGTGTCGGCGGCCGTCGCGAACTCCGCCTCGCTCACGGTGGCGACGGGGACGGCGCGCGCATCGAGCGCCGTGCGCGCCGCGCGCCCGCGCGCCGTCGCCTCGAATGCGGCGGTCACCAGCGCACCGCGAACCGGAAGCGACGACGCGAGCAGCGCCTCCACGGCGCGAATCCCCTCGGCGACGAACAGGCGCTGCCGGTCGCGCGCGCGCCGACGCCGGAGGTCTCGCGCTAACGTCAGCAGCCGCAAAGCCTTACCAGAATCCGCCGGTCCGGAATGGACCTTGCTCGATGGGGCCGGGTCGGAGAGAGCTCGGCGCGATCGCGTCGGCCTGGAGCACAGACAGATCCTTCAGCGAGCATCGGAGTCATCATGCGACGTGCACTCGTGAACCGCGCCACCGTCGGGGCCGCGCTGGCGTTCAGCGCCGCGGCGTGCGGAGTCTCGCAGCAGCAGGAGATCGAGATGGGCGCGCAGTACGCGCAGCAGATCAACGCGCAGCTC
This sequence comes from uncultured Gemmatimonadaceae bacterium, assembly GCA_963843845.1. Classification (GTDB taxonomy): domain Bacteria; phylum Gemmatimonadota; class Gemmatimonadetes; order Gemmatimonadales; family Gemmatimonadaceae; genus Gemmatirosa. Next base: position 2,572,829 of record CAWJMB010000002.1, read on the forward strand.
CCGATCATCACCGATCCGCTCGTCAATCAATACATCAACACCCTCGGGCAGCAGCTCGTGCGGGTCGCCGACACGCGCGGACTGGAATGGCATTTCTACGTCGTCAACAGCCCCGACGTCAACGCGTTCGCCGTCCCCGGGGGATACATCTACATCAACCGCGGGCTCATCGAGCGTGCCGAGCGCATGGACCAGGTCGCGGGCGTGCTCGGCCACGAGATCGGTCACGTGACGAACCGCCACTCGGTGAAGCAGATGGAGCAGCAGAACGGCGCGCAGATCGGTCTCACGCTCGGCTGCATCCTTCAGCCGAGCATCTGCAACAGCCAGGTCGGCGCGACGGCGATCAACCTCGGGGCGAACGCAGTCTTCGCGAAGTTCAGCCGCGGCGACGAGGCCGAAGCCGACCAGGCGGGGATTCAGTACACGACGAAGGCGGGGATCGACCCGCGCGGGATTCCGGAGATGTTCCAGATCCTGTTGAACGAGCGGCAGACGCAGCCGGGCCTGCTCGAGGCGTGGTTCCAGACGCACCCGCTCGAGGAGAACCGCATTCGCGATACGCAGACGACGATCTCGCGCTATGCGACGACGGACCTGAACCGGCTCACCCGCGACACGCAGAACTTCCAATCGTTCAAGGCGCGGCTGCGGTCGCTGCCGGCGGCACCCCAGCAGCGGCGCACCGGGCACTGAGCCGTGCGCCGTGCCGCACGGCGTGAGGAGGCTCGCTGCGAGCGCCGATCGCACGGCGAGCTTCCTCCCCCCGTTCGGGATGGCGACCCGAGCTAGAGGCGCCGGACGAACTCGCCGACCAGCGCGCGGAACTCACGTCCGACCCGCGCGCCGACGTCGAGCACCTCGGCGTGGTCGAGCGGCTGCTCGCCGATGCCGCACGCGAGGTTCGTGATGCACGAGACGCCGGCGGCACGCATGCCTAACGCATTCGCGACGATCACCTCGGGCACGGTGGACATGCCGACGGCGTCGGCGCCCAGGGCGCGGAGCATGCGGACCTCGGCCGGCGTCTCGTAGGTGGGACCCAACAGACCGGCGTAGACGCCAGACTGCACCTCGACGCCGACCGCGCGCGCAGCCTCGTCGAGGACGCCGCGGAGCTCGCGGTCGTACGCGTTCGACATGTCGGGAAAGCGCGCGTCGGTCGGTTGCCGTGGACCGACGAGCGGGTTCCGGCCCATGAGGTTCAGATGGTCCGCGATGACCATGAGCGAGCCTGGGACGAGCGTCGGCGCGATGCCGCCGGCGGCATTGCTCACGAACAGCGTCGGCACGCCGAGCGCGTGCAGCACACGAGCCGGGAAGCCGGCGAGCGCCGCGGGGTGCCCCTCGTACAGGTGAAAGCGCCCGGCGAGCGCGACGACCTCGCGTCCCGCGAGCTGCCCGGTCAGTACCGCCCCCGCGTGCCCGACGATCGTCGCGTGCGGAAAGCCCGGCACCTCGCCGAAGGCGATCCGCCGCGCGTCGACCAGGTCGTCGACGAGCGCGCCGAGCCCGGAGCCCAACACGATGCCGCACACGGGCTGCGCGACCCCGAGCCGTTCGCGAATGACCGCTGCCGCACGCTGCGCCGCCTCGGTGCCGTACGCCGCGGCCGCGGACGCTTCGCCGTCGAAGGCGTCGCTCATGCTGCCCCCTGAACGAGGGCCGCGATCTCGGACTGCACGCGCTGGATCAGCACGCGACGCTGCTCGTACGGCAGGAAGGCGCTCTCGAATCCGTTCAGCGCGACCCGCGCCAGCTCGCCGAGCGTGAAGCCGAGCTGCCGATTCGCGTGCTCGTACTCGTCGACGAGTGTCGTGCCGCTCATCAGTCGGTTGTCGGTGTTGAGCACCACGTTCAGTCCCCGGTCGAAATAGCTGCGGAACGGGTGCGCCTCGTACGACGCCGCGGCGCGCGTCTGCACATTGGACGTGAGGCAGCACTCGACGCAGATCCGGCGGTCGTTGATGTAGTCGAACAGCGACGCGTCCTCGATGATGCGCGTGCCGTGCCCGACGCGATCGCAGTTGCAGACGTGGACGGCGTCGCGCACGCTCTCGGGGCCGAAGCCTTCGCCCGCGTGACAGGTGCACGCCATGTCGTTGTCGCGCACGAGCTGGAAGGCCGGCGCGAAGCGGCGCGCCGGGAACCCCGCCTCCGGCCCCGCCATGTCGAAGCCGACGACACCTCGGTCGCGGTAGGCGAGCGCGAGCCGCGCCTGCTCGACCGCGAGGTCGAGCGGCTGGTGCTTGAGACCGCAGACGATGACGCGCGCCGTGACGTCGCGGTCGCGCTCCGCGCGCCGCAACCCGCGCAGCGGCGCCTCGATCGCGGCGCCGAGGTCCAGCCCGTCGCGCGTGTTGAGCACGGGCGCGAATCGGACCTCGAGATAGCGCACGCCCTCGTCGGCCGCGTCGACGGCGAGCTCGTAGGCGATCCGCTCGAGCGCCGCCTCGGTCTGCATCACGGACAGCGTGATCTCGAACCGCGCGAGGTAGTCCTCGAGGTTGCGGGCGTCGTCGACGCGCATGTAGTCGGCGAGCGCCGCGGCGTCGCCGCGCGGCATCGCGACCCCCAGCTCGTCGCCGAGCTCGATGAGCGTCTGGGGGCGCACGGAGCCGTCGAGGTGGCAGTGCAGCTCGGCCTTCGGCAACCGCACGAGCAGGTCGCGCGAGATCGTCATGCGTGGTCGTCGGTCGGTGGCGCGCTCGCCTCGCGGCGCGCCGTGATGGTGCGGTAGATCGCGCCGCCGTGGACCGGCGAATCCGACGCGATCGGCAGGCCGCGCGAATCGACGATCGCGCGCTCGCCGGACGCGACGCGCGCCGCGTCGTCGGCGTCGTGCGCGCGGACGGCGTCGACGGCGCGCGCGCCCCGCGCCACGTTCACACCGCGCTCGTTGACGTACACGCGGACGTCGGGCGCGACCGCCGAGTCGTTCGGCCCCGTCACGGCGCGCGCTCCGCCTTCAGCCGGAGCTCGTCCGGCGCGCGCACGGGCGAGCGGAGCGTGCCGAGGTAGCCGACGAGCGCGTCGAGGTCGACGATGTTGAGCGGCGTGACGGACGCCGCACCGCGCGCGAGGGTCACGCCGTCGCCGCCGGTGACGAGGAAGTCGCTCATGACCACGGTGTACAGCCGGTCGTCAGCGAGCGGCGTTCCGTCGACCATCGTGATGGAGCCGATGCGGCTGCCCGCCGCCCGCTGCGGGTCGTAGACCATCGTCAGGCCGCTCACGTGGATGCGCGGGCGTGCCGACGCGGCGAGTCGGTCGAGGTACGCGCGGAGGGCGGCGCCGCGCACCGCGACCTTGTACAGCACGTTGCCGAACGGCGCGATCTCGAAGAGCGAGCCGTATGTCGCGCTGCCTCGCCGCAGGTCGGCGCGGATGCCGCCGTTGTTCATCAGCGCGACGTCTCCCTTCCCCGCCCACCGCTGCGCGTCGGCGATCAGATTGCCTAACGCGTACTGCTCGTCGTTCTCGCGCGCCATGTCGTCCGCGACGTCGGCGACGCGGCGGTTCACGCGGTCGGCGACCACCGCCACCGCGCGCCGCACGACCGCCGCGACCGCCGGCGGTACGCGCGTCGACGAATCGGCGACGACGTCGCGCACCTGCACGGCCGGGGCGTGGCGCCGTCGAGCGCGAGGTCGATGATGCCTAACGCGCGCCCCGTCGACCGAGCCTGCACGATCGGGATGCCGTTCACGACCACACCGATCGGCGTGTGGGTGTGGCCGCTCACGATCGCGTCGACCTTCTCGGTGACGGCGCGCGCGACGCTCACGATGTCACCGCGGCAGCCGCCCGGCAGCGTGTCGCTCGCCAGCTTCGCGTCGCAGAATGCGCCGCTGTGTGCCGTGACGATGACGACGTCCGCACCCCGGCGGCGGAGTGACCGGGCGCGTGCGTCGATCACCGGCGCGAGCGAGTCGAAGCGGAGCTGCCGGACGTTCGCGGCGCGCGTCGTCGTCGGCGTCTCCGTGGACGCGAGCCCGACGACGCCGATCCGCACGCCGCCGCGCCGCACGATCGTGTCGGCGCGGAGCCACGGCACGGGGCGCCCGTCCGTATACCGCACGTTCGCCCCGAGGATCGCGTACGGCGCCTCGCGGATGCGCGCGCGGAGCGTGTCGACCGACCAGTCGAACTCGTGATTGCCCAACGCCGCGGCGGAGAGGTCGAGCGCGCGGAACGCCGCCACGATCGGACGGCCGTACGCGAGGTTCGACGCGGGCGTGCCCTGGAACTCGTCGCCGCCGTCGAGCAGGATCGACACGCAGTCGCCGCGGCACTCGGCGCGCGCCTGCGTGATCGCGGCGGCGAGCGGGCCGATGCCACCGCGCACGACGCCCTCGGCGTCGGGACGCGGCTCGAGCGCGCCGTGGACGTCGTTCGTCGCGAGGATGCGGAGTCGCCGCGGGCGAGCGGCAGGCGCCGACGCGTCCTTCTGCACGCGCGGCGACTGCCCCTCCGCGCTCGCCGCGAGCAGTGTGAGGAGGGCGCCGACGAGCAGCGGTCGAACGGGGGGTCGCATGCCACAAACGTAGCGCCACGTTGACGCGTCGGGCACGCCCGACGAGGATTCCGCATGCTCACCGCTCGCCGCGCCCGATACCTGACCGTGACAGCGGCCGTGCTACCGTGATCTCCGACGGACGGGCACCATGACGAAGCCGCTCATCATCGGAATCGCAGGCGGCAGCGGGTCCGGAAAGTCGACGGTCGCGCGCCGCGTCGCCGAGGCGTTGACCGAGGCCTCGGTGGCGTTCATCGACATGGACGCCTACTACAAGAACTTCGCGCACCTGTCGATGAGCGATCGCCGGCGCGTGAACTGGGACCACCCCGACGCGCTCGACATCGATCTCCTCGTCGACCACCTCGCGCAGCTCCACGAGCGGCGAGGCGATCGAGAAGCCGGTCTACGATTTCGTGCAGCACGTCCGCGCCGCCCGCACCGTCGCCATCGCGCCGGCGGACGTCGTCGTCATCGACGGGATCCTGCTCTTCGTCGACGCGCGCGTCCGGTCGCTCTGCGACGTGAAGGTCTACGTCGACGCCGACGCCGACGTCCGACTCATCCGCCGGGTGCGGCGCGATCTGTCACAGCGCGGCCGGCCGCTGGACGAGATCCTCGAGCAATATCTCTCGACCGTCCGCCCGATGCACCTGCAGTTCGTCGAGCCGAGCAAGCGGTACGCGGACGTCATCGTTCCGCGCGGCGGCCACAACGCGGTGGCGATCGAGATGATCGTCGCGAAGATCCACCGCCGGCTCGGCGCGCGCCACGCGACCCTCACCCCGGCGGGGTCGACGGTCGTCATCGACGCACCGCTGCTCGACGCAGCGTCGGATACGGCGCACGGCGGGACCGCGTGAGCACGCTGGTGCCGTCGATCGTCGACCGCGCGCCGGCCGAGCGCATCCTCGTCGTCGACGACGAGCCGGACATCGTCGCACTCGTCTACTATCACCTCGCGAAGTCGGGCTATCGCGTGTCGACGGCGGCGAGCGGCGCGGAGGCGGTCGCGATCGCGTCGGCGCGAGCGGCCGGCGCTCGTCGTGCTCGACCTCATGCTGCCGGGGATCTCAGCGGCTTCGACGTGCTCGAGCGCTGCGCGGCGACGACGCCACGCGCGGCGTCGGCGTGCTCATGCTGACCGCGCGGCGCGAGGAGCCGGACCGCATCCGCGGCCTCGCGCTCGGCGCCGACGACTACCTCACGAAGCCGTTCAGCCCGCAGGAGCTCGTGCTGCGCGTCGGCGCGATCCTGCGCCGCGCTCGCCGGCGCGCCGCCGGAGCCGGTCGTCGGCGGCGATGTGCTGAGCGTCGGGCCGCTGCGCATCGACCGCGCGGCGATGACGGTCGACGTCGACGGGCAGGCCGCGTGGAGCTCACGCGCGACCGAGTTCAAGCTGCTCGCTGACGCTCGCCGAGCGGCGCGGCCGCGTGCAGGCGCGCGAGCCATCTGCTCGAGACGGTGTGGGAGGCGGCGCCGGACATCCAGACGCGGACGGTGGACATGCACGTGCAGCGGCTGCGCACGAAGCTCGGCGCCGGCGGGCGATCTGATCGAGACGGTGCGCGGGTTCGGCTACCGCCTCCGCGCGCCGCAGCAGTCGCGGAGCGCCGAGCGCTAGCAGGATCGCCCGTGCGCGTCACGTGGCGCGTCGTCGCGTCGCTCCTCGGCGTGCTGCTCGTCGTCACCACCGTCGCACTGGCCGCGGTCGGCGCGACGCTGCGCGCCGCCGCCGACCGGGGCGCCCGCGATCCGCTGGCCGCGCAGGCGGTGCTCGCCGACGCTCGCCTCGAGGTGGCGCTGCAGCGCGACGTGCTCGTCGCCGCGGTCGCCGGCCTCGCGACGCTCCGCCGCTCGTCTGGCTGCCGCCGCGCCGTCTCGCGCCCCCTCGCCGAGCTGCGCGACGTCGCCCGCGCGCTCGCCGCCGGTGAGCCGCGCGCGCCTCCCGGTCGACGCGCCCGGCGAGGTCGGCGACGTCGCGCGCGCCGTCGCCCGACTCGGCGAACAGGTCGGCGCCGGATGCGGGCGCGGCACGTGGAGAGCGAGCTGCTCGTGCGCGCTGAGCGAGTCGCTCACCGAAGGCGATCGTCGCGGTCGACGCGCGGCAGCCGTGGTCTACGTGAACGACGCCGCGCGCACGCTGCTGCGGGCTGCCGCGCGCGCGTGCCGTTCCCGCGCCGACCACCTGCCGCGCGACCGCGGAGCTGCGCGAGGCGCTCCGCGACGGGCTCGCGGGGCGTGCGACCGGGCCGGTGCGAGCTGCAGCTCGGCGAGCGCGTGCTCGCGCTGACGGCGCGACCGATCGCCGGCGGAACGCGGGCGCCGTGCATCGACGTTCTTCGACCTCACGCCGATCCGGCGGCTCGAGGCGATGCGGCGCGACTTCGTGGCGAACGTGTCGCACGAGCTGAAGACGCCGCTCACGGTCGTCGGCGGGTTCGCGGAGACGCTCGCCGACGAGAGCGTGCCGGCAGACGCGCGACGGCGCTTCGCGGAGACGATCCGGCGCGAACGCGCGGCGCATGCAGCGCATCGTCGACGACCTGCTCGACCTGTCGCGCATCGAGAGCGGCGGCTGGCGCCCGCGCCCGAGCCGCTCGACGTCGCGCAGGCGGCCGAGGAGGCCTCGTCGCGGCGCGCGAGACGCGCGGTCGCGAAGGGGGTCGCGCTCGTCGTCGACGTCGCGCCCGACGCGCGACGGCGTGGGCGGACGCGACGGCGGTGCGGCAGGTGCTGTCAGCAACCTCGTGGAGAACGCCGTGCGCCACACCGCGGCGGGCGAGGTCGCGGTCGTCGCGCGCCGCGCCCGATCGCGGTGGCGACGGCATCTGGCTCGGCGTGCGCGACACCGGGGAGCGGGATCGCGCCGCAGCACCTGCCTCGCATCTTCGAGCGGTTCTACCGCGCCGACCCGGCCGATCGCGCGAAGCCGGCGGCACCGGGCTCGGCCTCGCCATCGTGAAGCACCTCGCCGAGGCGCACGGCGGCGAGGTGCGGGCGGAGAGCGCGGAGGGGGCGGGCACGACGATCGAAGTGTTCCTGCCGGACGCCGACTAACGAACGTCGGCCCGCGGCGTCCCACCATCGCGCGCAGAGGATGCTCGTCGCCGCGTCCGGCGTCACGCACGTCGGCGGCGACGGCTGGCGCGAACCACCCCCGTGTGTCAGACTCGCAGCGGTGACCTCGGCGCGCGCCGACGCGTCGCTCGCACGACCCTCCTGGCGCTCCTTCCTCGCCGTCGCGCAATGCCGCTGTCACGCACGCTCCTCCGCTCCGTTCGTCTCCTCGCGGCGCTCGTCGCCGGCGCGGCTGTCCTGTCCGCCTGCGGCGCCGACTCGGGTGGCGGGCCGAGCTCGCCGACGACGCCGACGACGCCGACGACGCCGACGACGCCGACGCCGACCCGCCCCACTCCGCCGACCGGCCTGCAGGCCACCGCGCTCGGCTCGACGAGCGTGCGCGTCACGTGGCAGGCCGTCAGCGGCGCGACGAGCTACGTCGTGCAGCGCTCTGCCGGGGGCACGGCGGGTCCGCGCGCCAGCGTCACGGCCGCGACGTTCGACGATACCGGGCTCGCACCGACGACGACCTACGAGTACGCCGTCGCGACGATCCGCGGCGCGGACACGAGCGTGTTCTCGCCGGCGGTCAGCGTCGCGACGCGATCCGTCGGCGCAGCGCCCGGCGTCCTGCGGGGCGACATCACCGCCTCGCGCACGCTATCGGTCGACACGACGTACATCCTGAGCGGCTTCGTGAAAGTGCGGGCGGGAGCGACGCTCACCATCCCCGCCGGCGTCCGCCTCGTCGGCGACACGACGGTGCTCGGGAGCTCGCTCTGGATTCTGCGCGGCGCCAAGCTCCAGGCGCGGGGCACGGCGTCGCAGCCGATCGTCTTCACGTCGCAACGCGCGCCCGGACAGCGCGCGGCTGGCGATTGGGGAGGTGTCGTCATCATCGGCAACGCGCCGACGAGCCGCACCGTCGCCGGCGCCGCGACCTATGGCCGCAGCGGCACGACGAACCTTCCCGAGAGCTACGGCGGCGGGGCCGCGCCCAACGACGACAGCGGGGTGCTGACCTACGTCCGCATCGAGTTCGCGGGCTCGGCGCCGGTCGCCGGCGACGACCGGCAGATGGCCGGCCTCACGCTCTACGCCGTCGGTCGCGCGACGACGATCGAGTATGTCCAGTCGCTCGAGAGCCTCGGGGCGGGGTTCGCCTGGTACGGCGGCACCGTCGACGGGCGGCACCTCGTGTCGTACGAGGCGGGCGACGACCACTTCTCGTGGGCGGACGGCTACTCGGGGCGGAATCAGTTCCTCATCGCCTATCAGACGCATCAGCCGACACCGCGCTCCGACCTGTCGGGGTTTCCCTCCTCGACGCCGCGCGGGCTGCAGGGGTACGGCTGTGACGTATCGAACGACGACTGCATCAGCTACCTGCAAGCGCCGCTGTCCGAGCCGGTCTTCGCGAACTTCACGCTCGTCGGCCCCGGCACCGGGGTCTACGCGAGCGCGGTCGCCGCGGGCGCGAACGGAACGATGCTCCGCCGCGGCACCGGTGGCACGCTCCTGAATGGCGTCGTCACGCGCTGGCCGGGCGTCGGGTTCTCCGTGCGCGAGTTGCAGACCGACTCACTGCGCCTGCGCGACTCGCTGTTCGTCGGCGGGCTCCTGCTGACCGACAACCCGGCGGGCGACTTCGACGTCGTCGGCGGCATCGGCTTCGGGCTCGCGACGAGCTTTCCGCTCGCGTCGAGCCTCGGCGTGCCGGCGTCCTCGTTGTTCCTCGGTCTGCCGAGCGCCGGAACCGTTCCCGCGCTGACGGCGCTCGACTGGACGCCGAACAACGCGTCGCCGCTCCGCACGCGCGGCTACACCGCGTGGCCGGCGCGCGTCACGGCTCGGACGACGAGCTACTTCGGCGGCTCGCTCGCCGTCACGAGCTACGTCGGCGCGGTCGATCCGTCGAGCGTTACGAGATGGTGGCAGGCGTGGACGAACTACGCGCGCAACTGAGCGTGTAACTTCCCGTCGTCCCGAACGGAGCGAGGGACGACGACGACGCGCACGCACCCGCCTAACGCATGACCACCGAAGACTCCGTCCGCATCGCCGCGATCGACATCGGCTCGAACTCGATCCGGCAGATCGTCGCCGACGTCTCCCCCGGAGGCGAGATCCGCGTCGTCGACGAGATGAAGGCGATGCCCCGGTTGGGCGCCGGCGTCGACGAGAGCGGGATGCTGAGCGACGCGTCGATGCAGGCCGCGCTCGTCGCGCTGGGCCGGATGGCGACGCTCGCCCGTCAGGTCGGCGCGCGGCGGCTCGACGCGGTCGCCACGAGCGCCGTGCGTGACGCGGCGAACGGGGGCGCATTTCTCGAGCGCGTGCGCGCGGAGACCGGGCTGCGCGTGCGGCTGCTCACCGGCGAGGAGGAGGCGCGCCTCGCCTTCCGCTCCGCGCTCGCGCACTTCGAGCTCGGCGCGGGACGCACCGTCATCATGGACATCGGCGGGGGGTCGCTCGAGCTCGCGCTCTCCGCGGACGGGCTGCTCGACCGGCTGGAGTCGTTCCCGTTCGGCGCCATCCGCGCGACCGAGCAATTCCTGCGCGACGGCACGAAGGAGCGCACGCTGAAGGAGCTGCGCCGCGCCGTCCGGTGGGCCGTGCGCGACCGCCTGCCGGTGAAGGAGTGGCGAGGCGCGCGCGTGATCGGGTCGGGCGGCACGTTCACGAACCTCGCGGCGATCGTGACCGCACGTCAGGGGCTGCAGACGGCGCGAAGCCGCCACGGCACGGTCGTCATCCGCAACGAGGTCGAGCACGCGCTCGATCTGCTGGCGAGCATGAGTGCCGCCGAGCGCGCGGGGGTCCCCGGGCTGAATCCGGAGCGCGCCGACATCATCGTGGCCGGACTCGCCGTCGCAGCCGAGGTGATGACGCTCTTCGAGTCGCGCGAGCTGCACGTGTCGAGTTACGGCATTCGCGAAGGCCTGCTGCTCGAGGCCGCCCGGGTGACGCCGCGCATCGCCGACCCCGGCGAGGCCCGCGAGCGGTCGGTGCGCACCTTCGCCGAGCGCACGCACTTCGAGGCGCCGCATTCGGAGCAGGTGCGCACGCTCGCGCTCCAGCTCTACGACCAGCTCGCGGCGCGGCTCGGATGCGAACCCGGCGATCGCGAGATCCTCGCCGACGCGGCGCTGCTCCACGACGTCGGCTACCACATCTCGTACGACTCGCACCACAAGCACTCGTATCACCTCATCCTGCACGCCGACTTCCTCGGGATGACGCCGGCCGAGCAGGTGGCGGTCGCGAACGTCGCGCGCTACCACCGCGGCCCGACGCCGAAGAAGGCGCACGCGCAGTTCGGCGCGCTCGACCGCCCGCTGCGGCGTCGCATCCGGCGGCTCGCGTCGCTCCTGCGCGTCGCGGACGGGCTGGACCGCGGTCACGCCGGCGCGGTCGACCACGTCCTCGTGACCGCGACGAAGAAGCGCCTGCGGATCGAGACGGTGCCCGTTCCGGAGGCGACGTCGCTGCGGCTCGAGGCGTGGGGCGGGCAGCGGAAGAGCGATCTGCTCGCGAAGCTGTTAGGCACGCCCGTCGAGGTCGTCGAGCCTGACGCGGCGACGGTGCGGCCCGCGACGCTCTGACTCGCTGCTCGGCCCGACTCGCCGCTGAACGGCGGGACGCGCCGGAGGCTGCGGAACGCACCGGGGGCAGCGGGATGTGTCGTGCGGGCTGTCGGCCAGCCGGCAAGCGTGCGCCGGTCGCACCCCGCCGGGACGGTTCCACCCGGACCCTGCTCGTGCCTTCCGCGGGTGCGGTTGCGTTTCGCGACGTCAGTCGCGTCCCGAGCGTGCAGCCCCGCCGTATCGCCCCGAGTCCCGCCGCTCAGCGGTGCGTCGCGCCGTTCGGGACCGGACGGCTACCACCGCGCCGAGTGTTCACTCGTTCTCGTCAGGGCCTCGTCGTTCGGCACCTCGACCGGCAGCGCGTGCACCTGCCCCCACGGGTCACGCTGGAGCGTGCGGTGCGTCGCCCGCGCGGGCTCTCCGGGCGCCGGGATTCGCTGCGCGTAGCGCCCGTCCGACGCGAGGTCCCACGCCTGGCGGTTGTCCGCGAGGCACGTGTCGAGGAGCGAGCGGAGGGGCGCGTGGAGCGACGGGTCCTCGACCGGCACCATCGCCTCGACGCGCCGGTCGAAGTTCCGTGGCATCCAGTCCGCCGAGCCGATGTAGTACTCCGAGTGCTCGCCGTTCGCGAAGTAGAAGACGCGCGAGTGCTCGAGGAAGCGCCCGACGATGCTCGTCACGCGGATGCGCTCGCTGACCTCGGCTACCTGCGGCCGCAGACAGCAGATGCCGCGCACGATGAGGTCGATCTCGACCCCGGCCTGCGACGCGGAGTAGAGCGCCGCGATCGTCTCGGGGTCGACGAGCGCGTTCATCTTCGCGATGATGCGCGCCGCGGCGCCCCGCGCGCGGCGTGCGCCGCCTCGCGTTCGATGAGCCCGATCAGTCGCGAGCGCATGTTCACCGGCGCGACGAGCAGCTTGCGGTACAACCGCTGCCGCGAGAAGCCGGTGAGCGAATTGAACAGGTCGGACAGGTCGGCTCCGACGCTGGGGTTCGCGGTGAACAGCCCGATGTCGGTGTAGAGCCGCGCCGTCTTCGAGTTGTAGTTCCCGGTCCCGATGTGGACGTAGCGCCGCACCACGCCGTCCGGATCGCGCCGCACGACGAGCGCGGTCTTGCAGTGCGTCTTGAGCCCCGCGCAGGCCGTACGCCACGTGAACGCCGTACCGCTCGAGCGTGCGCGCCCAGTTGATGTTGTTCACCTCGTCGAAGCGCGCCTGCAGCTCGACGAGCACCGCAACCTGCTTCCCCGCCTGCGCCGCGTCGGCGAGCGCGCGCACGACTTCGGTGTCACCGGACGTGCGATAGAGCGTCAACTTGATCGCGATGACGTGATCGTCCTCGGCCGCCTCCTCGATGAACCGCTCGACGGTCGCGTCGAACGAGTGGAAGGGGTGGTGCACGAGCAGATCACGCTCGCGGATGACGTCGAAGATCGAGCGCCCCGCCTCGCGCAGGACGCCGGGAACGATCGGCGTGAACGGCGGGTCCTTCAGCTCCGGCAGCTCGAGCCCGACGAGCGCCATCAGGTCGCCCAGCTCGAGCAGGCGGCCCCCCTCGTGCACGTCGTCTTCCGTGAGCGCGCTCACCGACTGCGTCTCGACGTCGTTCAGCTCCTGGAGCAGCAGCCTCCGGAGCGCCGCGGGCATGCCGCCCTGCACCTCGAGTCGCACGACTTCGCCGAACCGCCTGCGGAACACCTGCTGCTCGACCTGGTCGAGCAGATCGTCCACCTGGTCGATCTGTCCGAGGTCGAGGTCCGAGTAGCGCGTGATGCGGAAGGCGAACCAGCGCAGCACCTCCATCCCCGAAAAGAGCGCCGGCAGGTTCGCGCCGATGACCTCTTCCAGCGGGACGAACACGTTCGGCACGCCGGTCGGCACCCAGCGCGGCAGCGAGCGGGGCACCTTCACGCGCGCGAAGTGCTCGGTTCGCCCCCGCTCGCCGGATCGCGCAGCTCGACGGCGAGCGAGAGCGACAGGTTCGAGATGTACGGAAACGGATGCCCGGGATCGACGGCGAGCGGCGTCAGCACCGGAAAGACCTGCGACTCGAAGAACTCGTCGACGGTCATCCACTCGGGCGGGGTCAGCTCCGCCATCCGCTTGAGCACGACGCCGTGGCCGGCCAAGCGCGGGGAGCAGCTCGCGATCGAGACACTCGTTGCGCACGCGCGAGCAGCTCGGTCACGCGCCGGCGGATCGCCGCGAGCTGCTCGGCCGGTGTGAGGCCGTCCGGCGGATACTGCGCCGCACCCTGCGCCGCCTTTCGCCGCAGGCCGGCGACGCGAACCATGAAGAACTCGTCGAGGTTCGTGCTGAAGATCGCTGAGGAACTTGACTCGCTCGAGCAGCCGCGTGCGGCTGTCGGTCGCCTCGTGCAGCACGCGTGCGTTGAACTCGAGCCAGCTCAGCTCGCGATTGATGAACAGCGCGGTCGGCGGAAGGCGGCTACTCACGACAGAGATCCTAGCAAACGGAATGGCACCACCGCGCGCAGAATCCAGAACGCGAGCGCCGCCATGAACGCCGACGCGGGGATCGTGAGCACCCACGCCCAGACGATACGCCCGGCGAGCCCCCACCGCACCGCCGATCAGCCGGTTCGTCGCCCCGACCCCGACGATCGAGCCCGTGATCGTGTGCGTCGTGCTGACCGGAATCCCGAAGCGCGAGGCCACGAGGATGACGATCCCGCCGCCGGTCTCGGCGCAGAAGCCGCCGACCGGGCGCAGCCTGGTGATCCGTGAGCCCATCGTGTGGACGATGCGCCACCCGCCGAACAGCGTGCCCAACGAGATGGCGAGATAGGCGAGCGCCTCCACCCAGAGCGGCGGCGTGACGTCCGGGCGCGCGATGTAGAAGTTGCTCAGGATCCCCGTTCGCCCGGCGAAGGCCGCCTGCACCGGACCCGAGGCGAGCAGCCCGACGATGATGCCCATCGTCTTCTGCGCGTCGTTGCTGCCGTGCGCGAGCGAGAGCAGCGCGGAGCTGACGAGCTGGCCGCGCCGGAAGACGCGGTCGACCTTGGCCGGCGTGGATCGCTGGAACACGTTGAACACGAGCAGCATGAGCAGAAAGCCCATGAGCGCGCCGAGCAGCGGCGAGGCGACGATCGCGCTCAGCGTCTGCGATCCACTTGCTCCCGAAGGTGATCGCCGTCGAGCCCCGCCTTCGCGAGCGCCGCGCCGGCGAGTCCGCCGATGAGCGCGTGCGAAGAGCTCGACGGAATGCCGTAGTACCAGGTGATGAGGTTCCAGACGATCGCGCCGAGCAGCGCGGCGAAGATCAGGTTCGGCTCGACGATCTGGAGCGTCGATGAACCCGGTCGCGATGGCCTTCGCGACGGCCGTCCTCGACGAAGAACAGCGCCGAGAAGTTGAACACGGCGGCCCACACGACAGCCGCGAGCGGGACTCAGCACCCGGGTTCCGACGATCGTCGCGATCGAGTTCGCGGAGTCATGGAAGCCGTTGATGAAGTCGAAGATGAACGCGACGAAGACGATCGCCAGGACGTAGGTGACCACGGCCGGCGAGCCTAACTGTTCTTGAGCGAGATGCTCTCCAGCACGTTCGACACGTCCTCGCACTCGTCCATCGCGTCCTCGAGCTTGTCGTACAGCTCCTTCCACTTGATGACGTCGAGCGTGTTCGGCGTGCCGTCGAAGAGCGCGCCGACGGCCTCGTGGTAGATGCGCGTCCCCTTCCTCCTCGAGCGCCTTGATCTTCCGGCCGTAGCTCGGCGACCTGCGCGCGGGTGCTTGATGTCGCCGCACCGCCTCCTCGATGCACCCGCCGGCGCGCACGAGCACGTCGCTCAGGCGCAGCGCCGCCTCGCGCGTCTCGGTGATGCGGAACATGCGCGCGCGTCGCGCGGTGCCGTCGATCAGGTCGACGACGTTGTCGAGACGGTTCGCGAGGAGGTGAATGTCCTCGCGGTCGAGCGGCGTCACGAAGCTGGTGTCGATCCGCTTGTTGACCTGATGCACCAGGTCGTCGGCTTCGTGCTCGACGTCCTTGATCTTCGCCTCGAACTCGGCGAGACGCTCCGGGTGGGTGAAGAGCTGGTGCAGCAGCTTCGCGGAGCCGGTGATGCGTTGCGCGAGCTGCGCGAACATCTCGAAGAAGCGTTCGTCGCGAGGTATCAGACGCACGAAGGGAGCTCTCCCGGGGGATTGATTCGGTCAGGTGCCTGAAATCACATCGCGCCGCCGACGAGCAGCACGCCGCGCGGCGTAACGATTCTGAAACGGCGGGAATCTACGCTCCTACAACTCCCAGCCGGCCGCCGCGTCGCCCACGGCGACGCGCTCGCGGACCTGCGACCGGTCCTCGAACAGCTTCACGAGCACCACACCGGCGACGAATCCGCCGACGTGCGCCCACACCGCCACGCCGCCCGAGACCTCGCGCCGGAGCGACATGAGTTGCGGCAGCCCGGCGAGCAGTTGCTCGCCGAACCAGAAGACCAGCACGAACCACGCGGGAACGTGGAACAGGAAGATCGGCGGGAAGTACGTCCGCACGCGCACGCGCGGATAGAGCACGAGGTAGCCGCCGAGCACACCGGAGATCGCGCCCGAGGCGCCGACCGTCGGGACCGGCGAGCCGCCGTTCAGCAGCACGTGCGTGGCCGCCGCCGCGAGCCCGCAGAGCAGGTAGAAGGCGAGGAAGCGGCACGCGCCCATGCTGTCCTCGACGTTGTTGCCGAACACCCAGAGGTAGAGCGAGTTGCCGAGCAGGTGCCCCCAGCCGCCGTGCAGAAACATCGACGTCAGCGGCGTGAGCGGGTTGATCGGCTCGTTGTCGATGACGCACGCCAGGTCCTGGCCGATCGGAATCGCCGAACCCCACCGGCGCCGGTGCGTCAGCTCGCCGGGCACCATCCCGTAGTTGCACACGCTCGCCGCGAGCCTGCTGCGGGTTCGCCCCCGCGCCCTGCACGAGCACCCACATCCCGACGAGCGCGGCGAGCAGCACGTAGGTCATCACCGGCGTGCGGAGCGTCGGATTGTCGTCGCTGATCGGGATCATGTCACGAGTTCGGGTAGGCAGGGCGCAGCTGCACGGGTGCGCCGAGCTGCCACGACGTCGGCCGCTCTCACGGATCGCGCATGCACTGCCGGAGTGGCAGCAAAATCAGGCGCCCTACCGCTTGCCTTTGCTACGCGGCCAGTCGAAACGACTCGGCGCTCTACTCATCACATAGAGGACAGCAATGGCAGAAAAAGTCATCGGCATCGACCTCGGCACGACGAACTCGGTCGTCGCGGTGCTCGAAGGCGGCGACCCGGTCGTCATCCCGAACGCCGAGGGCGGTCGGACGACGCCGTCGGTCGTCGGATTCACGAAGGACGGCGAGCGGCTCGTCGGGCAGATCGCGAAGCGCCAGGCGGTCACGAATCCGCAGAACACGATCTTCTCCATCAAGCGCTTCATGGGCCGCAAGACCGGCGAGGTGCAGGAGGAGACGAAGCGCGTGCCGTACAAGATCGCGTCGGGCGCGAACGACGTCGCCGCGGTGGAGATCCAGGGCAAGCGCTACACGCCGCCCGAAGATCTCGGCGATGATCCTGCAGAAGATGAAGCAGACCGCCGAAGACTACCTCGGCCACTCCGTGTCGCAAGGCCGTCGTCACGGTGCCGGCGTACTTCAACGACTCGCAGCGCCAGGCGACCAAGGACGCCGGCAAGATCGCCGGGCTCGACGTCCTCCGCATCATCAACGAGCCGACGGCCGCGGCGCTCGCCTACGGTCTCGACAAGAAGAAGGATGAGAAGGTCGCCGTGTTCGACCTCGGCGGCGGCACGTACGACATCTCGGTGCTCGAGCTGTACGACGTCGACGGCACGCGCCAGTTCGAGGTGAAGTCGACGAACGGCGACACGCACCTCGGCGGCGACGACTTCGACCAGCGCGTCATCGACTGGCTCGTCGCGCGAGTTCAAGCGCGACCAGGCGATCGACCTGTCGAAGGATCCGATGGCGCTGCAGCGCCTGAAGGAAGCCGGCGAGAAGGCGAAGATGGAGCTGTCGACGCACGCAGTCGACCGACATCAACCTGCCGTTCATCACCGCCGACCAGAGCGGGCCCCAAGCACCTCAACTATCAGCTCACGCGCGCGAAGTTCGAGCAGCTCGTCGACGACCTCGTGCAGCGCACGCATCCCGCCGATGGAGAAGGCGCTCAAGGACGCCGGCATGCAAGCCGAGCGAGATCGACGAGGTGATCCTCGTCGGCGGGTCGACGCGCATCCCGAAGATCCAGCGAGATCGTCAAGAAGTTCTTCGGCAAGGAGCCGAACAGGGGCGTGAACCCCGACGAGGTCGTCGCGATCGGCGCCGCGATCCAGGGCGGCGTGCTGACCGGCGAGCAGAAGGACGTGCTGCTGCTCGACGTGACGCCGCTGTCGCTCGGCATCGAGACGCTCGGCGGCGTGATGACGGTGCTCATCCCGCGCAACACGACGATCCCGACGAAGAAGACGGAGACCTTCTCGACGGCCGACGACAACCAGACGACGGTCGAGATCCACGTGCTGCAGGGCGAGCGCGAGCTGGCGATCTACAACAAGACGATCGGCAAATTCCAGCTCACGGGCATCCCGCCGGCACAGCGCGGCATGCCGCAGGTCGAGGTGACGTTCGACATCGACGCGAACGGCATCCTGCACGTGACGGCGAGCGACAAGCAGACGAGCAAGGAGCAGAAGATCCGCATCGAGGCGTCGAGCGGCCTCTCCGAGGCCGAGATCGACGAAGATGGTCAAGGACGCCGAGGCGAACGCCGCAGGAGGACAAGAAGCGTCGCGAGGAGATCGACACGCGCAACCGCCTCGACTCGCTGACGTACGAGGTCGAGAAGAACGTGAAGGAGTGGGGCGACAAGGTGTCCCGCCGACCTCAAGACGAAGATCGACGCCGCCGTCGAGCGGTCCCGCAAGGCGCTCCGCGGCGACGACATGAGCGAGATCCGCTCGGCCCAGGAGGAGCTGACGCGCGTGTTCTCGCGAGGCGGGGCAGAGCTTCTATCAGCAGCAGGGCGCGCAGGGCGGCGACGGCGCGACGCCGCCGGGCGACGGCGGTGCGGCGGGCGGCACGGCGTCGAGCCCGCCGGCGGACGACGTGGTCGAGGCGGACTACGAGATCGTGGACGACAAGAAGTAAGCCGGTGCACTGACGGTCGAGTAGATTCGAGGCGTCGGGGCGTTGCTCCGGCGGCCTCGAGCGTCGTTCGCACCGGGCCATCGGAATCCTGACCATGTCCGCGAGCATCCCACTCGTGTGCGCGTCGGCGCGGCCATCGTCGCCGCGTTCGTCGGCGGGCTGTTCGTCGCCTCGGCGATCGACTTCACGCGCTCGAGCTACGCGCAGACGGGCACGCGCGTCGCGTCGCGGGCCGCTGCCGGAGGGCGACGTCCGCAACGGCTTCGCGTGCGATCGCCGAGCGCGTGACGCCGGCCGTCGTGTCGATCCAGACGGAGCGCGACCCGCGCGGCACCGCGCGCAGTCGCGCGGACGCGGGCGCCCCGGGTTCGAGGATTTGTTCCGTCAGTTCGATCCCGAGCGCGGCGAGCCGGTGCAGGCGGACGGCTCCGGCTTCGTCGTCTCGAAGGACGGCTACATCCTCACGAACAACCACGTCGTCGGCGACGCCGATCGGGTGACGGTCGACGCTCACCGACCACCGCGTGTTCACCGCGCGCGTCGTCGGCGGCGACGCGACGACCGACGTCGCCGTCATCAAGATCGAGGGGCGCGACTTCCCCGTCGCGGCGCTCGGCGAGGACACACTGACCCGGGTCGGCGACTGGGTCGTCGCGATCGGCAATCCGTTCGGCCTCGACTTCACCGTCACGGCGGGAATCGTGAGCGCGAAGGGGCGGAGTGCGAACGATCTCCCCGGCCTGAACGGCAGCACGTACGCGATCTCCGACTTCATCCAGACCGACGCCGCGATCAACCCGGGAAACTCGGGGGGGCCGCTCGTGAACGCACGCGGCGAAGTCATCGGCATCAACAGCGCGATCGCGAGCCGCACCGGTTTCTACTCCGGCTACGGGTTCGCCATTCCCATCTCGCTCGCCCGCGGGGTGATGGACGATCTCATCAAGCACGGCCGCGTGCGCGCCCCGGTCCTCGGAGTGTCCATCCAGGACGCGACCCCCGAGGACGCGACGGTGGCGGGGTTGCAGCGGATCGCGGGCGCGACGGTGCACGCGTTCACCCCACCCGAGGGGAGCCCGGCCGAGGCAGCAGGGATCGAGGCCGGCGACGTCATCGTCGGCGCGGACGGGCGGGCGGTCGACCGGGTCAGCACGCTCCAGCGCATCGTGCGCGGCCGCGAGCCCGGCGAGACGATCGCGATCGACGTGATGCGCTATGGCAAGCGACAGACGTTCCGCGTGCGGCTCGGCGAGCGGGAGGACGCGCCGACGGTGGCGAGCGTGGCCGCGCCGACGCGCCCCGAGCCGCCTGCGGAGGGTCGCAGTGCCCCGCTGGGCATCACCGTGCTCCCGGTCGACTCGACGTTCACGCGAGACGCGAACCTGGAGCCGGGCGAGCGCGGATTGCGCGTCGTCGCGATCAGCGCCGCGAGTCCGGCGCGCTCGCAGCTCACGCCCGGGTTCGACGTGCTGACCGACCTGGTGTATCCGACGAAGCGCAGGCTGCGCACGATCGCCGACCTCACGGCGGCCCTCGCGGCGCTGCGACCGGGCGACGTCGTCAGCCTGCGCGTCTACGGCACACGCGAGCCGCTCATCGGGGCACGCGTCGTGAACCTGCGGCTGGTCGAGGGCGCGCGTTAGCTTCCGGGTGCGCTCGGGTGGCGGAATTGGTAGACGCGTCGGTCTTAGGAGCCGGTGCCGCAAGGCGTGCGGGTTCGAGTCCCGCCTCGAGCATGCAGCGAGTGTCCAGCACGTGGTCTGTGGGTCGGGCGTGGTCGTGGGAACGGGATGGGTGGCGGCGGGCGTTGAGGAGAGCGACATGAGCGATTGCACGAGCCGATGCAGCACGAGCTGACGACACCGACGCGCGCCGACGCACGGCACTGCGCCGCCGTCGTCCGGGTCCACGCGCGAACGTTCCACGCCGCGAGTCTGCTCCTCCCGGCGGAGAAGCGGCGCGCGGCATTCGCGCTCTACGCATTCTGCCGCGTCGCGGACGACATCGTCGACACGGGCGAGCAGGATCCGGTCGACGCGCGGCGGCGGCTCGGCGACTACGAACGAGCGCTCGAGGCGATGCTCTCGGGGTGGGCGGACGGGCCGGTCTTTCGCGAGCTGGCATGGGCGGTGCGCCGCTACCACGTGCCACATCAGTCGCTGCGCGAGCTGCTCGCCGGCGTCGCGCTCGACCTCGACCCGGCGTCGTACGCGTCGTGGGGCGCGCTCGCGAGCTACTGCGAGGGCGTCGCGAGCTCGGTCGGCGAGATGTGCACGCACGTGTTCGGCGTCGTCGGCGGACACGACACGCGCGCGAGCGCCGTGCGCTACGCCCGCGTGCTCGGCGCCGCGATGCAGCTGACGAACATCCTGCGCGACGTCGGCGAGGACGCGCGGCGCGGGCGGTGCTACCTCCCGGCCGACGACCTCGCCGCGTTCGGCCTCACTCCGAACGACGTGCTCCACCGCGCGGACCTCGCGCGCGACGAGCGGTGGCGTCCGTTCGTCGCGTTCGAGATCGGACGCGCGCGCGCCTTGTACGAGGCGGCACGCCCGGGGCTCGCCCTGCTGGCCCCCGACTCGGCGCGCTGCGCCACCGCCTGCGCCGACGGCTATGCCGGCATCCTCGACGCCATCGAGGCGATCGGGTACGACACCATCTCGACGCGCGCCCGCCTCGGCGTGAGCGCGCGGCTCGGGGTGCTCTGGCGCGCCTGGCGCGGCGGCAGCCGCATGCCGATCGGGCCGTTCCCGGGCGACGATCCGCTCACGCTGCTCGGCGATGATGCCGCGTCGCGCGGACGCGCCGAGCTTCCAAATCCTGCATGACGACTCGAGCCGAGCGCCTCGCGCGCATCGCGACCGGCTGCCTCATCGGGCACGCCGCCCTGTCCACCTTCTCCGCGATCGCGTTTGCGACGTTCCTGAGCGGCCCGCCGCCGGCGTGGCTGCAGTCGCCGGCGAATCAACGGATGCTCGTCATCGGGTGGACGTTCGGCCCCGCCACCACGGTGGTGCTGGGCGCGCTTGCGGGCGTGCTGCACGCGGCGTCCCGCTTCGGGACGCGCCGCGCGGCGACGCTCGCAGTCGTCGCGTTCGGCGTCGCACTGACGGCGGAGCTGACGGGCACCGCGACTGGCTATCCGTTCGGCCCCTACAGCTATACGCCGCTGCTCGGGTACCGCATCGGCGGGCTCGTGCCGTTCAACATCCCGACGTCCTGGTTCTACATGCTGTACTGCTCGCTCGCGATCACGGGGCGGTTGCTCACTACGCGGAAGGCGTGGACGTGGGCGCTCGTGGGCGGGCTCGTCCTGACGGCGTGGGACGTGTCGATGGACCCGGCGATGGTGAAGACCGGGCACTGGCTCTGGCACCTCGACGCGACCGCGCCCGACGTGCTGCACCGCGTGTTCGTGAGCGACGCGTTCTACGGGATGCCGCTCTCCAACTGGCTCGGCTGGCTCCTCACGGGCGTCATCATCGCGCGGCTGATGGTCGCGATCGTGAAGCCCGCCGAGTGGGTGCGCGATGCGTCGCCGAGCCGTTTTCCGCTCGCGCTGTACGCGGTGAACGGCGTGCTGCCGCTGACCATCTGTGCGCGCACCGGGATGTGGTGGGCGTTCGGCTTCGGCCTGCTCGCGATGGCGACGCCGCTGGCGCTCGCGGTGCGCCGCGCGCCGCGCACGGTCCCCGACGCCCGCCCCGACGAGCGCTCACTCGGCCGCATGCCGGAGCCGATCCCGACGCGATGAAGATCGTCGTCATCGGCGCCGGCTTCGGAGGCCTGGCGGCGGCGATCCGACTACGGGCGCAGGGGCACGAGGTCACGATCGTCGAGCAGCGCGACAAGCCCGGCGGGCGGGCGTACGTCTACGAGCAGAACGGTTTCACGTTCGACGGCGGCCCCACGATCATCACGGCGCCCTGGCTCATCCGGGACCTCTTCACGCTCTGCGGGCGCGACCACGCGGACTACGTGCGCCTCGTCCCGGTCGATCCGTACTACAACATCCGGTTCACCGACGGCTCGGTCTTTCGCTACGACGGGAATCGCGAGCACGTCCGAGACGAAGTGCGCCGCTTCAATCCGGACGACGTCGACGGATACGAGCGCTTCTACCGGGACAGCGCCGGAATCTTCGAGACCGGCTTCGGGCTGATCGACAAGCCGTTTCTGCACCTCACCGACATGGCGAAGGTGCTCCCCGATCTCGTGCGCCTGCGCGCGGATCGCAGCGTCGCGTCGTACGTGAGCCGCTACATCAAGGACGAGCGGCTGCGGCAGGTGTTCAGCTTCCACCCGCTGCTCGTCGGCGGCAATCCGTTCGCGACGACGTCGATCTACACGCTGATCCACCGCCTCGAGCAGGAGTGGGGCGTGTGGTTCGCGATGGGCGGCACGGGGGCGCTCGTGCGCGCCCTCGTCTCGTTGTTCGAGGACATCGGGGGCACTCTGCGGCTGTCGACGCCGGTCGCGGAGATCGTCGTGAACGATCGGCGCGTCGCGACGGGGGTGCGCCTCACGACGGGCGAGGTCCTCGCCGCCGACGCCGTCGTGAGCAATGCCGACGTCGCCTGGACGTACCTGAACCTCGTGCCGAAGCAGGCTCGTCGCGTCAACACCGACCGCCGCATCAAGAAGATGCGCTATTCGATGTCGCTGTTCGTGATCTACTTCGGCACGAACCGCCGCTACGACGACATCGCGCACCACGAGATCCTCATGGGCCCGCGCTACGAGGGGCTGCTCGACGACATCTTCCGCACGAAGCGGCTGGCCGAGGACTTCTCGCTCTATCTGCACCGCCCGACTGCGACCGATCCGAGCCTGGCGCCGCCGGGGTGCGACGCGTGGTACGTCCTCTCCCCGTCCCGCACCTCGGCGGCGACACGGACTGGGCGACCGCGGCGCCGCGGTACCGTGACGCGATCATGGGGCACCTCGAGCGACACTACCTCCCCGACCTCTCGAAGCACCTCGTCGCCGAGCACCGCATCGACCCGCTGCACTTCGAGGGTACGCTGTCGAGCTACCTCGGCTCCGCGTTCTCGGTGGAACCGATTCTCACGCAGAGCGCCTGGATGCGCCCGCACAACCGGAGCGAGGATGTCGCGAACCTCTACTTCGCCGGTGCCGGCACGCACCCGGGCGCCGGGCTCCCCGGCGTGCTCAGCTCGGGGAAGATCGTCGCCGATCTCATCGGCTAGAACACGAATCCGATCAGGAACCGCCCGTCCGGCCAGACCTGCTCGAGCGGGTCGCCGCTCTTCACATCCTTGAGGATCCGCTTCGCGCCGCCGCCGAGTCCCACACGGAACCGCTCGGTGCGGCCGAGCAACCAGTCGTAGGTGACCATGACTCCGAGCGTGGGCGACGTCTGGCGGCGGCGCTTGGAGCCACACTCGCCGTACGGGTTCGCCGGGTTGTAGATCACCGCGTCGCAGCTGTACCGATCGCGGCGCGAGGAGTGCACGCCGGCGGTGAGGCCGACCGCGAAGGCACGGAACGGCGTCTCCTGCGGGTAGTACATGGTCTTCGCCTCGGCCCACGTGTCGCGGTCCTCGTCGCGCGACCAGTGTGAGCCGCCGACGCCGAGCGTCATGCCGGGAATGCGCAGCGCACCTTCGTACTCGAACGAGAAGAGTCCGAATGGAATCACGACCGGGTTCGTCGCGATCGAGAATCGCGGCAGGACCGGCGACGCCGGAGCGGTGGCCTGGGCGGAGGCGACGGCAGGAAGGGCGAGCGCGACGGCGCACGCGACGAGCGATCGACGAGTGATACGCATGCCGATGTGGGGTGTGAGACACGGGGTACCAGCGGGCCGCGCGGGTCGTACCCGGCGGAACTCGTAGGAGGTCCGGCGTCGGATTAGCTTTCGCGAATGGACATCCAAATCACCCAACGCGAGAGCGCCGGTGTGGAGCGCCACGTCGACGTCGCGGTTCCGGCCGACGCCGTGCGCGCCGCCGAGGATCGCCTCGCCCGTCGCTATACGTCGCAGGCGCGCCTTCCCGGCTTTCGCCCGGGCAAGGCGCCCGCGGCGATGGTCCGCAAGCGCTTCGAGAAAGAGATCCGCCAGGATCTGCTGCAAGAGCTCGTGCAGGAGGCGTACAAGCAGGTCATGGAGCAGCAGCAGGTCGAGCCGATCGCGCAGCCGCACATCCATGACCTCAAGTTCGAGCCGGGCGAGCCGCTGACGTTCACGCTGCACATGGAAGTGCGCCCGGACGTGAAGCTCGAGCGCCTCGACGGCTTCACCGTGGAGCGTCAGTCGACCGAGGTCACCGACGAGATGGTGCAGGAGCAGCTCGACACGCTCCGGGACCAGAAGGCGCTCTGGGCGCCGACCGACGACCGACCGATGAGCGGCGACAAGGTCACGGTCGCGCTCGCGACGGCCGACGCGAGCGGTGCGATGGGCGAGCCGCAGGACTTTCCACTCGAGCTCGGGAAGGAGCAGGCCATTCCGGGGATCGAGGAGCTGATCATGGAAGGACGGGCCGGGGAGACGGTCGAGCGCCCCGTGAAGTGGCCCGACGACTTCCCCGACGAAGCGCAGCGCGGCCAGACCAAGACGGTGCGCGTCACGGTGAAGGACGTCAAGCGCAAGACGTCGCCCGACCTCGACGATGCGTTCGCGCGCGAGGTCGGCGATTTCGACTCGCTCGACGCGCTGCGCGACGCGGTTCGCAAGGATCTCACGGCGCACGTCACGCGCGAGGCCGAGACCGGGACCCGCTCGCAGCTGCTCGATCAGATCATCGACGCGAATCCGTTCGACGTGCCCCCGAGCTGGGTGCGGCAACTCACGCAGGGATACGCGAACGCGTATCAGATCCCGGAACAGGACGTCGAGCGATTCGCGCAGGAGTTCCAGGGGCTCGCGGAGCGCCAGGTGCGACGCGACCTCGTCGTCGAAGCGATCGCGCTGCAGAACAACCTGAAGGCGACCGAGGCCGACGTCGACGAGCGCATCCAGGCGATGGCGAGCGAGCGCGGCGTCGACCCGGGCCAGCTCTACGCCGCGCTGCAGAAGCAGAATCGGCTCGGCGAGATCGAGCACCAGATCACCGAGGACCGCGTGTTCGGGTACCTCATGGAGAAGAACCCGGCGCAGTGAGGCCCCACGTGCCTGACGCGACGGTTCTCGAAGACGACGAGCCCATGCCAACGATCTACACGCCCTACATCATCGAACGATCCAGCCGCGGCGAGCGGACGTACGACATCTTCTCGCGCCTGCTGATGGACCGCATCATCTTCCTCGGCACGCCGATCAACGACGACGTCGCGAACATCGTGATCGCGCAGCTGCTCTTCCTCGACAGCGACAATCCGGGGAAGGACATCAGCATCTACATCAACTCGCCGGGCGGCAGCGTGTCGGCGGGGCTCGCGATGTACGACACGATGCGCTTTCTCCGGTCGCCCGTCTCGACGACTGCATGGGGATGGCGGCGAGCATGGGGTGCTTCCTGCTCGCGGCCGGGGGGGCGAAAGGCAAGCGCTTCGCGCTGCCGCACTCGCGCATCATGATGCACCAGCCGTCCGGCGGCGCGCAGGGCACGGCGTCGGACATCGAAGTCGCGGCGAAGGAGATTCTCTATCTCCGCGCGAAGATGAACGAGCTGATGTCGAACCACACCGGCCAGCCGATCGAGCGCATCGAGCGCGACTTCGACCGCGACTACTACATGTCGGCGGACGAGGCGAAGAACTACGGCATCATCGACGAGGTCATCTCGGCGCCGGGTGCGATCGTCGACGAGAGCAAGCAGCCGACGGTGACGGCGTAGCGGTCGGTCAACGGTTGACCGTTCCGCGCCGATACTATTACGTGCCTTCGGGGTCAGGCCCCGGACCCCGATCACGCTTCACCGCGCCTCATGTCGCACGACAAGCATCTCCGCTGCTCGTTCTGCGGGAAATCGAAGGACTCGGTCCGGAAATTCATCTCCGGGCCGAGTGTCTACATCTGCAACGAGTGCATCGCCCTCTGCAACGAGATTCTCGCAGAGGACGAGGAGCGTGAAGTCGCCGAGGCGATCACGCAGGTCCCGACGCCCACCGAGATCAAGGACGTGCTCGATCAGTACGTGATCGGGCAGGAGCAGGCGAAGAAAGCGCTCGCGGTCGCCGTCTACAACCACTACAAGCGCATCAACGCCGCCGGCGCGCGTGACGACGACGTCGAGCTCGACAAGTCGAACATCATGCTCGTCGGGCCCACGGGCGTCGGGAAGACGCTGCTCGCGCAGACGCTCGCCCGCATCCTCGACGTCCCGTTCACCATCGCCGACGCGACGACGCTGACCGAGGCGGGCTACGTCGGCGAGGACGTCGAGAACATCCTCGTGCGCCTGCTGCAGGCGGGCGACTTCAACGTCGCCGAGTGCGAGCGCGGCATCGTCTACATCGACGAGATCGACAAGATCGCCCGGAAGAGCGAGAACCCGTCGATCACCCGCGACGTGAGCGGCGAGGGCGTGCAGCAGGCGCTGCTCAAGATCCTCGAGGGCACGGTCGCCAGCGTGCCGCCGCAGGGGGGGCGCAAGCACCCGCAGCAGGAGTACATCCAGATCAACACGAAGGACATCCTGTTCATCTGCGGCGGGGCGTTCGACGGACTGGAGAAGATCATCGAGGCCCGCGTCGGCAAGCGGCAGATCGGCTTCGGCGGCGCGGCACTGCCGCCGGGCGCAGTCCAGAAGAGCATCTTCTCGTCGGTCGAGCCGGAGGACCTGCTGCGCTACGGGCTCATCCCGGAGCTGGTCGGGCGACTGCCGGTGTGCGTGCCGCTCGACGCGCTCGACGAGGAGGCGCTCGTTCGCATTCTCAAGGAGCCGAAGAACGCGCTCACGAAGCAGTACGCGAAGCTGTTCAACCTCGAAGACGTGAAGATCACGTTCGAGGAGAGCGCGCTGCGTGCGGTCGCGGCGAAGGCGCTCAAACGCGGCACGGGCGCGCGTGGCCTGCGCGCGATCCTCGAGGAGGCGCTGCTCGACGTGATGTTCGACCTCCCGACCCGCGAGGACGTGCTCGAGGTCAAAGTCACCGAGGGGTGCATCGTGAAGGGGGACCCGCCGATGCTCGAGATCACGGCGCAGGAGCGGCGGAAGAAGAAAGAGGCCTGACGACGAACGACAACGCCCTGCACAGGGCGTTGTTAGTTTCCGGCATGCCCCTGTTCCCTCGCGACGGCGACCCGCTCGACGCACCGACTCGCCTGCCCGTCCTTCCGCTGCGCGACACGGTGCTCTATCCGTACGTCGTCACGCCGGTGCTCGTCGGGCGTGCCGGATCGCTCGCGGCCGTCGAGGCGGCGGCGACGCGCGACGGCCTGCTGTTCGTGGTCGCGCAGAAGGATGCGACCGTCGACGATCCGGCCGCGAGCGACCTTCATCGCGTCGGCGTCGTGGCGCGCATCCAGCACGCCGGGCGCCTGCAGAACGGCGCCGTGCGCGTGCTGCTCGAGGGTGCGGCACGCGCGAAGGTCACGCGGTACGACTCGCGCACCGCCGCGACCCCCGCCACGCCGCTCCGCGCGACCGTCACACCATACCCGTTGGCCACGACCGAGCGAACGCCGGCCGACGAGGCGACGACGCGGCAACTGCTCGCACTGTTCGAGGACTATGCCGCGCTGCAGAAGCGCGTGCCCGGCGAGATCGTCTCGTTGCTGCGCGACGTCGAGAGCGCGGAGCGGCAGGCGTTCGGCATCGCCGCACACGTCGCGGTGAAGCAGGAGCAGCGCCAGCGGCTGCTCGAGACGGTCGACGTCCGCGACATGCTCGCGCGACTCGCCGAGGTGCTCGTCGGGGAGCTCGAGATGCTCGGGCTCGAGCGACAGATCGAGGAGCGGGTGCGCGGCGCGATCTTTCACAACCAGCGCGAGTTCTACCTCAACGAACAGCTCAAGGCGATCCACCGCGAACTCGGCGACGACGGCGACGACGTGGCGTCGCTCGAGGCGCAGGCGCGCGCGAAGGGGCTGCCGCCGGAGGTCGAGACGCGTGTGATGCGCGAGCTCCGGCGACTGCGCCGGATGCAGAGCGTGTCGCCCGAAGCGACCGTCGCGCGGACCTTTCTCGATTGGATCCTCGCGCTGCCCTGGTCGGTCCGGTCCGCGGCCACGGAGCCGAGTCCAGCGCTGCGCTCGGGACAGGCGCTCCTCGCCGCGCGCGAGGCGCTCGACGCCGATCACTACGGGCTCGAGGACGTGAAGGAGCGCATCCTGGACTACATCGCGGTGCTGGCGCTCGTCGGCGAGATGCGCGGGCCGGTGCTCTGCCTCGTCGGCCCGCCCGGCGTCGGCAAGACGTCGTTGGGCCGGTCGATCGCTCGCGCGTTGGGCCGGGCGTTCGTCCGCGTCTCGCTGGGCGGCGTGCGCGACGAAGCGGAGATCCGCGGGCACCGGCGTACCTACGTCGGCGCGATGCCGGGGCGCGTGATCCAGGCGATCCGCCGCGCCGGCGCGGTCGACCCGGTGCTGCTGCTCGACGAGATCGACAAGACCGGGAGCGACTGGCGCGGCGACCCGTCGGCGGCGCTGCTCGAGGTGCTCGACCCCGAGCAGCATCACGCGTTCAGCGACCACTTCCTCGAAGTCGACTACGATCTGTCGCGCGTGCTCTTCCTCACCACGGCGAACTCGCTCGCCGGCATCCCCGAGCCGTTGCGCGACCGGATGGAGATCATCCGCATTCCCGGCTACCTGGAGCCCGAGAAGCTCGCGATCGCGCGCCGCTTCCTCGTGCCGCGCGCACTCCGCGATGCGGGGCTGGACGCGGAGCACGTGACGTGGGACGACGACGCACTGCTCGCGATCATCCGCGGGTGGACGCGCGAGGCAGGCGTGCGCGATCTGGAGCGGCGGGTGCAGCGGGTGGCGCGGAAGCTCGCGAGGCGGCAGGCGGAGAGCCGGGGATCGCCGATCCCCCCGTCGCGCCTCGTCGTGCGGACCGAGGACCTCACCGCCATGCTCGGTCCCGCACCGCACGAGCAGGACGATCACACGACCGACGACAAGGTTGGCGTGGCGAACGGGCTCGCATACACCGCCGCCGGCGGCGAGCTGCTCGAGGTGGAAGTCAGCGTCGTGCCGGGGCGCGGACGCCTGCAGCTCACCGGCGCGCTCGGCGACGTGATGAAGGAATCGGCGAGCGCGGCGCTGAGCTACGTCCGGACGCGCGCGCCGGCGCTGGGCATCGACGCCGACTTCCACCGCACGCGAGACATCCACGTGCACATCCCTGCCGGTGCGACGCCGAAGGACGGACCGTCCGCGGGGATCACGATCGCGACGGCGCTCGTCAGCGCGCTCACGGGCGTGCCGGTGCGCGGCGACGTGGCGATGACCGGGGAGATCACGCTGCGCGGGCGCGTTCTCGCGATCGGCGGCCTCAAGGAGAAGGCGGTCGCAGCGCATCGCTACGCCGTGCGCACCGTCATCCTCCCGCGGCTGAACGAGCGCGACCTCATCGAGCTGCCGGCCGAGGTGCGCGAGGCGATCGCATGGCGCCCCGTCTCGTCGATGGACGACGTGCTCGCGATGGCCTTGCGGAACGCGCCGACGAAGGCGCCGACCGAGTCGGCGGTCGCGGTGCCTTCGTCGGCGCGCGCACCGCGCCGCCGCCAGCGACCGGCGACGGCGGGTGCGTCGTGAGCGCCGACCCGCTCGTCATTCGACGCATCGACTACCTCGGCCCGATGGCGAGCGCGGGGGGGTGGCGGCCGGAGCCGAACCTTCCCGAGGTCGCGTTCGGCGGCCGCTCGAACGTCGGCAAGTCGTCGCTCATCAACCGACTCGTCCGCCGGAAGTCGCTCGCGCGCGTCAGCAACACGCCCGGGCGGACGCGCGAGATCCACTTCTTCGCGATCAACGACCTGTTCACCCTCGTCGACCTCCCGGGCTACGGCTACGCGCGCATCTCGAAGGCGCGGCAGGCCGAGTGGAAGCCGCTCATCGAAGGGCTGCTGCGCCACAGCGCACCGCTCCGCGGCGTCGTGCAGTTGCTGGACGCGCGGCACGATCCGACCGACGACGATGTGCAGATGCTCGACTTCCTGGCCGAGATCGGCGCGCCGACGATCTTCGTGGCGACGAAAGTCGACAAGCTGTCGCGCCGGGACGTCGACGCGCGCATCACCGCGCTGGCTCAGCGCATCGGCGGCGACCCGGAACAGATCATTCCGTTCAGCGCGGTCACGGGCGAGGGGCGCGACGATCTCGCGGCCGCGATCGTCGCGCTCGTCGGCGGGCCGTCGTGGCGCGCCGAGCGAGCGCCTGAGGCGCCGTGATCGAACGGCGCCTCAGGCGCTCGCTCGGCGCGCTGTCGATGGCGGGCGCGGGAGCGTGTGCGGCCGCGAGCGCGGGAAGTGTGGGGAGCGCGGCGGGGGGCGGCACGATGTCCGCAGATGTCGGCGTGACGACGGCGCAGGACTCGACGCGCCTCGTCCCACCCGGGCTCGGCACGCTGCGACAGGACGACGTCGCGATCCGGCTCACGCTCGACGGCGGGGTCACGGTGCGACTCATTCCGCTCGACGAGAGCGTGATCCGGCTGCTCTCGCGCGACTCGTATCAGTCGCTGCACGACCTGGCGGCCGGACGCGCGGCGCAGTTGCGCGAGATCGCGCGACGCGCCGGGAACGCGCGGCTGAGCGTGTGGCAGGCGACCTTCTACGGCACCGAACAGGCGGAGGCGCGCTTCAGCCCTCAGGAGGTCATCGTCACGACGGGTGGGCGCGACTTCCGGCCGCTCGACATCGTGCCCCTCACGCCGGGCTTCGGGTCGCAGCGCATCCGCCAGCGCGGCGTGCAGAGCGCGCTCTACGCGTTCGACGGCACACTCGACGTGAATCAGCCGCAGCTGGTCGTCACCGTGCAGGGCGCGCGCGACGGGTCGTGGGGCAGCGCGGTGCTGCCGCGCCTCGAGCGCGAGCGCGCCCTCGTTCGCACGCGCACGCAGCAGCGCCCCTGACCCCTCCGCCGATGCCCGCGCCGCGCGTGCCACTCCACGATGTCAGCGCCGTGAATCAGCGGTGCCGGCCACTCGGCGAGGGCGCGTGGCGCGAGCGCGACGCCGAGTTCATGGCGCGGGCACACACGCCGGGCGAGGCTGCGGCGTGGTGGCGGCGCGGATGGGGTATGCTCGACGGCGAGCTGGACGCGCGCACCGTTCGGCGCTCCGGAAGGCGGCTCGCAGGCGTACGACACCGACCCGTCGTCGGAGACGGCTCCGTCTGACGGTCGGCTCGGCAGGACCACAACTCGCACACTCCTCGCGATGCCCCTGATTCCGCTACGCCAGCTCTCCGACCGCTCGACGGCCGCGCTCACGACGTCGTGGCTCGAAGCGATCGACGACCGGCTGCGCGCCGACGGCGGCGACACGCCCGAGGCGCGTGCCCTGCTCTGCCGCGACACGCTCGGCGCGCTGTTGTACCCGACGTACGCGAGCGACCTGGAGAGCGCGGTCGCGGACGAGGCTCTTCCCCTCGGGACGCGGCTCGCGCTCGCGACGCTCGACCCGCGCAACGTGACGCTCGAGCCCGAGTACTACGGCGAGTGCGACGACGCGCAGTTTCAGCGCGTCAAGCCGCTGCTCTGGCTCTGGTACTCGTTCGACCGCAGCCCGTTAGGCGGCCAGCTCGTCGACGTCGGCGTGCGCCTCCGCCGACTGCTCGCGCCGCACATCTTCCGGCGGTGCGGCGAGAACTTCAAGTGCTTCCAGCACGTCGAGTTCTCGTTCGGTTACAACATGGAGGTCGGTGACGACGTGGTGATTCACCGCCACGTGCTGCTCGACGACCGCGGCGGGATCGTGCTGGGGAACCGCGTGTCGGTCTCGGACTACGCGAACGTCTACAGCCACACGCACAGCATCGTCGAGCAGAAGGACGTGACGAACGTGACCACCGTGCTCGGAGACGGGGTGCGCGTGACGTATCACGCGACGATCCTCGCCGGGGTCCACGTCGGCGAGCAGGGAATGGTCGGCGCGGTGGCGGTGGCGACGAAGGACGTGCGGCCGTACCACGTGAACGTCGGCATTCCGGCGAAGAGCATCACGATCAAGCCGAACGCGCCGCCGCAGGACTGCCACGTGTCGCCGGCGGCGCGGGAGAAGGCGCGGAAGGGCTAGACGACGCGCAGGACGTCTTCGAGCGGCCCGGCGTCGCCGGCGCCCAGCAGCTGGACGATGTGATCGAGGGCCTCGCGCTCGCGCGGCCAGGCGAACCGCGCGCGGGCCGCCTCGAGCGGCAGCCACTCGGCGGTCTGATGCTCGGCGCTCAACGCCGGTTCGGTCGGCGCGTCGACGAACGCGCAGAAGACGACGGCCAGCTGCACGCTGCCGACGCCGTGCAGGTAGAACGCCTGGGTCGTGACGTTGTAGAGGCGGGCGACGGCGAGGCCGGTCTCCTCCCGGACCTCGCGGAGGGCGGCGTGCTCCGGGCGCTCGCCGCGCTCGATGCGGCCGTGCACGGTCTCCCACGCGAGCGGGCAGCGCGTGCCCGTGGCGGCCCGCTGGAGGACGAGCAGGCGCCACCCCGTCGGGGCGGGGTGAATGACGTAGACGTCGACGACGCCGACTTCCAGGGCGGTCATTGGGTTGAAGGTAACGGCGGCATCGGTGGGGCGCGGGCGCGAGGGCGGCGTGCGCTACGTGAGCTCGAACAGTGCGTCGAGGGCGGGGAGCGGGGCCGGGACGTCGCGACGGGCGTGCGGCGGGTCGAGGCAACGGTGCAGCTCCTCGATGTCCGTGACACCGCGCGCGGCGTGGTCGAGAGCACACTCCCACAGCGAGCGCATGCCGGACGCGCGCGCCGCGTCGCCGATGCTCGATGCGCCGTCGCCGCGGGTGATCCGACGCGCGAGCTCGGCGTCGCACGCGAGGAGCTCGACGGCGGCGACGCGGCCGCGGTAGCCACTCCCGTCGCACCGCGGGCATGCTGCCTGTCCGCTCGGCGGCTCGGCTCGCTGGCAGGCGTCGCAGAGGCGGCGCAGGAGCCGCTGCGCGACGACGCCGCGGAGCGCCGCCGCGAGCTTGAAGGGCTCGACGCCGAGGTCCGCGAGGCGCGCCACGGCGCTCGGCGCGTCGACGGTGTGGAGCGTCGAGAGCACGAGATGGCCCGTGAGCGCGGCCTGCGCGGCGATCGACGCGGTCTCGCGATCGCGGATCTCGCCGACGAGGATGACGTCGGGGTCCTGGCGCAGGATCGAGCGCAGCGCGGCCGCGAACGTGAGGCCGGTGCGCTCGTTCACCTGGACCTGCGCGATGCCGGGGAGTCGGTATTCGACCGGGTCCTCGACCGTGACGACGTTGACGCCGCGCTGCTGCACGTGGCGGAGTGCGGCATAGAGCGTCGTCGTCTTGCCGGAGCCGGTCGGACCGGTGACGAGGATCAGCCCCTCGCGCGCGCTCGAGCAGGGCGTGCAGTCGCGCGGCGTCAGCTGCAACGAGCCCCAACGTGTCGAGGCCGAGCGACGTCTTGCGCGCGTCGAGCACGCGGAGCACGACCTTCTCGCCCTGCGACGCCGGCAGCGTCGAGACACGGAGGTCGAGCGGGCGGCCGTCGACAGTGACGTGCGCGCGGCCGTCCTGCGGACGCATGCGGTCGGCGATGTCGAGCCCCGCCATGATCTTGATGCGCGACACGACGGCCGCCCCGGCGTCGCGTGCGAAGGTCCCGCCGTCGCGCAGCACGCCGTCGATCCGGAAGCGCACGGCGACGCCGGCGTCGCTGCATTCGAGGTGCAGGTCGCTCGCCCCCCCCGCACGCCGCGCGCGACGATCTCGTCGACGAGCATGACGGTCGTTCGTGTCTCCTCGCGCGCCGTCGGCGCCGGCGCCGGCCGCTGCGCCTGCTCGGGGACGCCCGGGTGGGCGCGATCGACCCCGCTCTCACGGATCGCGTCGCGATACAGCGCGTCGATCCCCGCGATGACCACGCTCGGCGGCGCGACGGCGAGGCGCACGCGCCGGCCGCTTCCCGCCGCGATCGCGCGCTCGGCGTCCGCATCGCCGGGCGTGGCAGTGGCGAGCGTGAGCACGGTCTCGGAGGCGCGGAGCGGGAGCACCCCGAGCCGCCGCGCGAGGTACTCGGGGACGAGGCGGCGGAGCGCGGGGTCGAGCGTGCCGACGACAGCGACGCCGATGCCGAAGTGTCGCGCGATCCGCGACGACAGCGCCCGGTCGTCGCAGTCGAGCGCGCGGCAGGCAGCGTACCAGAGCGAGTCGCCGCCCGCGCGCCGGTCGAGCGCATCGAGCGCGTCGCGCCCGACGACGAGCCGGAGCACGGCGTGGAGGCGGTCGTCCGGTGTCGGCGCAGTCGACATGCGACGACGGTAGGCGGCGTCGCCCCGGCAGTCCGTACCGAGGCGACGCGCCCGACGGCAAACGGTTGCAGCCCCTACAGGATGCGCCAGAACTCCCGCGTCACGTCGAACGAGAACATCCACCGACCGTCGCGGAGCCCTCGGGCGACGTCGACACGCAGCACGTCGTAGAAGACATACGCCCCGAGGCCGAGTGCCGGGAACCAGCCGCCGCTCGTGCGGCGGGACCGGCCGGCCTGCGATGGCCGCGCGACGTACACAGTGTGGGCGAAGGGCGCGAGCGTGGCCGCGGCAGGCGTCCGGCCGTACTGGCCCAGCGGGATCGACACGAACGGAACCGGCTGGCGCAGCTCCACGCGCTGGGATGCCGCGAAGCGCGCCGCGAACTCGTGGAACCCATAGCCGGGTCCGGTCACCGGACCACCGAGGTAGATCAGGTCCTGCTGGGGCACCGGCGATAGGCCCGGCGCCGCGCTGCCGACCGCCGTCGAGCCACCGCGCGCGCCCGTGACGACGCCGAGCGTGGTGTGCGACACGAGCCGCCGATCACCGAACGGACGCTCCACGCGAGCGCCGAGCGCGAGCCTCGCCACCGCGCCGCACGCCGCGTCGTCGCACCCGAGTCGTCCGCCGCGCGCCGACCAGAGCGCACCGCGCGCCTGCGCTCGCGCGCCCCAGTCTGCGCCGAGCGGCCCCGGCATCAGCGGCCGCTCGGCGCCCAACGACAGCCGCAGGGCGTCGAGCGACCGTGCCGCGATCGTAGGCTCGTAGCGGCCGTTGAAGGGCGATGCGTTCACGCGGAGGGACCCCTGTCGCTCGAGCGAGAGCTCCGCGGCCGGCCGGAACCCGAGCCACGCTGGTGCGCCGTCGACGCCGAGCGAGACGCCGCGCGTGTCGAAGGGGTCGGTGTAGTCGCTGCCGAACTCCTGGGCGGCGAGTGTGTTGCGGACGAGCGACACCTCGGGCTCGTCGCCTGCCTCTCGGTAGTCGCGGAACACCGTGAGGCGCGCCGTGGCACCGCTGGCCCACTCGCGCTGGAGCGCGACGCGCAGCTTGGCGTCCTCGTCGTCGAACCCGTAGCGCGCCCGCGTCGCGACGCTCACGCCGCCGCCGAGTCGCAGCAGATAGCCGGCGCCCAGCGCGAGTCCCTCGACGCGGTTGACGCGTGCGAAGTCGGAGACCGACCGCGCCGAGATCGTCCTGCCGCGCGCGCGCGCGAGCACATCGCGTCGTACCAGCCGCTGCGCCTCGAGCTGCACGCGTCGAACGTCGTCGTCGGAGACCATGCGGACGTCGGCGGGGAGCGAGTCGAGCACGCGGCCGGCGAACGGGTAGGCGCGTCGCGCCGCGAGGGGGAGGAACTCGAGCGCCGGCCCGGCGAACGTCTGCGGCGGGAGCTCGAGGTTCACCGCGTACTCGCCAATCTCCCAGCGCGCGCGGATGATGCCGTGCGCCGGAAAGTCGAGGAACGTGCCCGAGCGGCGCACCTCGACCTCCTGCCGCCGCGGCAGCCAGAAGCGACCCTGCACGAGCGCATTCTCGAGCACGATCGCGACGCTCTCGTTGCGCCTGTCGAGGTACGAGGTGCGCGTGAACGTGAACGCCATCCTGACGACCTGCGCGTCGTCGCGATCGACGAAGAGCGAGCCGACGAAGCGTGGCCGCGTCCCGTCTTTCGGGCGGACCTGGACCTCGATGACCGAGAGCGTGTTGCCGCCGACGCGAATCTGCAGCGAGTCGCGGACGGCGAAGTCGTAGGCCGCGAGCCCGGCGCCGGACAGCGGATGCGGCACGTCCGCGACGTCGTTGCCGTTCCCGACGCGGATGATCTCGGGGAAGTTGTTCTGCACGATGCCGAAGCGATCGCGGTAGAACTCGTTGTCGGTCGGAAGCAGCGTCGTGTCGCGTTCGCCGACGACGCGCTGCTTGCTGACGTTCGGCGCCTTCCAGTACACCTCGGTGGCGATCTGCGTCGCCTGGATGACGCGCGGCAGCTCGATCTCGCCGAGCTGGCCGAGGAAGGTGAGATAGCCGCGCGCCGTCGCCCGATAATCGTGCAGCGCCGTGTCGGCGAGTTGCGTCACGCGTCGCGTCGTCGCACGCGCCGCGAGCTCGAGTGCCTGCGGCGCGTTCCACGCGCGCGGGTCGGTCGCCGACTGCGCGTGCGCGCGCGCGCCGAGTGTCATCAGCAGAGCAAGTACAAGTCGCCGCATGCGCGAAGTCTACCGAGCGACGGGGGCGAATACATTTCGCGCATGCATTCGTTCGACGACTTCCGCGCACTCGTCACCGCGTCGACCGCCGAGTGCCCGGCCGGCGGCTCGCTCGTGCCGGTGTGGGCCGACATGCTGCTCGACACGGACACGCCGGTGAGCGCGTTCGCGAAGCTGCGGCGCGGGCCGTTCGCGTTCCTGCTCGAGAGCGCGCCGGCCGGCGGCGAGACCTGGGCGCGCTATACGTACCTCGGCACCGAGCCGCGCGCGGCGTGGCGGCTCACCGACGGCGTGGTCGACGAGTGGACGGCGGAACGCGGCTGGCACGGCGCACGCACGCCTGCCGACCCGATCGCCGACCTGCAGCGCCTCCTCGTCGCCCGACGCCCGATCGACGTGCCCGCGCTCGGCCCGTTCTGGAGCGGCGCGGTCGGGTACTTCGGGTACGACATCGTGCGCCACATCGAGCGGCTGCCGTCGCCGCCGCCGCGCACGATCGCCGCGCCGGATGCGCTCTTTCTGTTCACCGACGCCCTCGTCGTCATCGACAACCTGCGCGCGCAGGCGCGCGTCGTCGTCGGGGTGCCGGTCGGCGAGCGCGAGCGCGGCGACGAGCGCGCCCTGCACGCGGCGTGGGAGGGCGCGCAGCGAACGATCGGCGAGACGATCGCGCGGCTGCGCACGCCGCAACCGCTCGCGCCGCTCGACCTCGACCCGAGCGCGCCGCCCGCGACCGGAGAGATCGGCTACCAGCGCGACGACTACCTGCGCGACGTCGAGCGGATCAAGGAATACATCCGCGCCGGCGACGCCTTTCAGGTGCTGCTCGCGCGACGGATGCGGGTCCCGCACGACTTCGCGAGCGAGTCGCTCTATCGTGCCCTGCGCGCGATCAACCCGTCGCCGTACATGTTCCATCTCGTCCTCGACGGTGTGGAGCTCGTCGGCTCGTCGCCCGAGTTGCTGGTGCGCGTCGCCGACGGCCGCGCGACGGTGCGCCCGATCGCCGGCACCCGTCCGCGCGGCGCGACGCCCGCGGAGGACGACGCGATGGAGGCCGACCTGCTGGCCGACGAGAAGGAACGCGCGGAGCACCTGATGCTCGTCGACCTCGGGCGCAACGACGTGGGGCGCGTCGCGCGCTACGGGTCGGTCGACGTCACGAGTCTCATGCACGTCGAGCGCTACTCGCACGTGCTGCACATCGTGAGTCAGGTCGAGGGCACGCTCGTCGACGGCGCGTCGGCGCTCGACGCATTCCGGGCGACGTTCCCCGCAGGAACGATGACCGGCGCGCCGAAGGTCCGCGCGATGGAGATCATCGACGAGCTCGAGCCGGAGCGACGCGGGCCGTACTCCGGCGCGGTCGGCTACATCGCGGCGGGTGACGAGCGGATGGACCTCGCGATCACGATCCGCACATGCGTCATCGCCGACGGCGTCGCGAACGTGCAGGCCGGGGG
The DNA here is from genome assembly GCA_963843845.1 of uncultured Gemmatimonadaceae bacterium. GTDB lineage: Bacteria > Gemmatimonadota > Gemmatimonadetes > Gemmatimonadales > Gemmatimonadaceae > Gemmatirosa. The sequence goes on from CAWJMB010000002.1 coordinate 2,611,194, forward strand.
CGGCATCGTCTACGACTCCGATCCGGTCAAAGAGTGGGAGGAGACGGAGAACAAGGCGCGTGCGATGCTGACGGCGATCGGCCGCGTGCGCGCGCCATCGCGGACGACCGATCGGGGGGCGTAGATTCGTCGGATGACGCTCGCGCTCGTCGACTTCTCGGGCCGCCCGATCGCCGCGCTTCCCGCCGGGTCGCGGATCGTCGTCGGGCGCGCGGCCGAGTGCGAGGTGACGCTGACCGATCCGACGATCTCCCGCCGTCACGCCGAGCTGCGCGGCGACGACGACGTGCTCACGGTGCGCGACCTCGGGTCGCGCAACGGCACGTTCCGGAACGGGCAGCGGATCGACGCGGCACAGTTGCGCGCCGGCGACGCGGTGACGTTCGGCGGGTTGACGCTGCGGGTCGCGGCCGCGCCGCCGCCGGCGCTCGCCCCGGCGGCAGTCGCCCCGGCGGCAGTCGCCCCGGCGCCCGCGGCGCCGTCGATCGCCGCGGCACCACCGTCGGCCCTGCCGCCCGCGCCGTCGAGCGATGACGCGGCGCAGTGGTACGCGGCCGCGGCGCAGGAGCAGTCGCTCCGAGCGGAGGGAGCGGCGGTCGGTGCGGCGCCGCCGGCTCCGGCACTCGAGGCGGACGAGCCGGCGCCCGACGCACCGGCACCGCACCGCTCGATCGAGGAGGCGCCGAACGCGGTCGCCGACGCCGAGCCGTCGCCGGTCGAGCAGCAGCCGACGCCCGACGACGAACCGCTGTCGATCGTCGCCGAGCTGGGCGACGCGACGCCCGGGCACGAGATGGCTGCGCGCAAGCTCGCGCTCCTGCTCGACGTGGCGAAGCGGCTGGGCACGGCGACGGATCCCGCCGTCCTGCTGGAGCGTGTCGTCAGCTCCGCGTTCGAGACGCTCGAGGCGGACCGCGCGGTCATCCTGCTGGCCGAGGCGGACGGCACGCTCCGGCCGGCCGTCGCGCGCGATCGGTGGGGCGCCGATCTCGTCGCGAACGAGGCCGCGCGCGCCGTGCCGCGGTCGATCGCGAACGCCGCGATCGAACGGCGCGCTGCGCTGCTCTCCATGAACGCCGCCGTCGACCCGCGGTTCGGCGGGCAGTCGATCATGCAGCAGCGTGTGCGTTCCGCGATGTGCGCGCCGCTCCTCGGCTCCGAGGCGGTACCGTTAGGCGTGCTGTACGTCGACAGCGGCGCGCCAGGCCACAGCTTCGAGCCGGCGGATCTCGACTTCCTCGCTGCGTTCGCCGGCATCACCGCCGCCGCGCTCGAGACGGCGCGACTCGCCGAGCGCCTGCGGCGGGAGGCGGTCGCGCGCGGCAACTTCGAGCGCTACTTCGCGCCGAACGTCGCGGCGCGCATCGCGCAGTCGAACGAGGTCGTGCGGCCCGGAGGCGAGCGACGTCACGTCACGGTGCTGTTCGGCGACCTGCGCGGCTTCACGCGCTTCGCCGCCGGCGCGTCCCCCGACGCGGTCGCAGCGACCGTGAGCGAGTTCCTCAGCGCGATGGTCGACTGCGTGTTCCGCCATGGCGGCACGCTCGACAAGTTCATCGGCGACGCGGTCATGGCGCAGTGGGGCGCGCCCGAGGGCGACGCGAACGACGCCGACCGCGCGATGTGCGCTGCGCTCGACATGCTCGATGCGCTCGACACGCTGAACCTGCGGTGGCAGCGCGAGGGGCGCGAGTCGCTCGCGATGGGAATCGGCATGGCGTACGGCGAAGTGTTCGCCGGCAACATCGGCTCCGAGCGCCGCCTCGAGTTCACCGTCCTCGGCGACGCGGTCAACCTGGCGAGCCGGCTGTGCGACGCGGCCGGTCCGAACGTGATTCTCGTCGGCGACTCGCTGCGCAGTGCCCTCCACGCCCCCCCGCCGATGCGCGCAGGCACCGAGCCGGTCGCCGACGCCGGTGACGCGCCGATCTGGGTCGTCGCGCGGCGCACGAGCTGAGTGGTGGCGGTCGCGCCGCCCGGCTACGTGTCGATCGCCGTCGGTCGTGCGAACGCCGTGTGCGTGAGCCGCTGCGAGCGCGCCGTGCGGGAAGCGTTGGGCACCGGGACGTTGCACCAGTGGGCCGGCGCACGAGCCGATCGACGCGCGCTCCACGGGCGAGGCGTCGCGTGGGCCGTCACGCTACCAGACGGCGTGACGCGGGTGGTCGTGCGCCACAGCCGTCACGGGGGCGCGCTCGCGCGCGTGACCGGCGACCGGTTCCTCGCGCCGACGCGCGCGCCGCACGAGCTGGCGACGTCGGTCGCCCTGCGAACAGCGGGCGTTCGCACGCCGGAGGTCGTCGCGACCGTCGTCTACATGGCCGGCCCATTCCTCCCCCTGCTCCGACGCGCGGACGTCGCGACGCGGCTGGTGCCGAACGCTCGCGACCTCGCCGAGGTCATCGCCGAGGACGGTGGCCGGGCGGCCTGGGTGCCGGCAGTGGTCGATCTGCTGCGCGCGCTCGCGGACGCCGGCGCGCGCCACGCGGACCTCAACCTGAAGAACATCCTCATCGCCCCGGAGGGCGCGTGGGCGCTCGACGTCGACGTCGTCGCGTTAGGCACCCCGCCCGCCGAGGCCGCACGCCGCAACGCCGCGCGTCTCGCGCGGTCGCTCGAGAAGTGGCGCGGGCGGCGTGGGCTGCCGGTGTCCGACGACGCGTTGCAGGCGATCCGTGCCGCCTGAGTCGCGCCGTCTCGCGGCGCCATACGCGCACGTGCCGCTCGACCGGGTCTGCATCGTCATGATGAGCGCCGTCGGTGACGTCGTTCACGTGCTCCCGGTGCTCTCCGCGCTGAAAGAGGCGCACCCTGCGATGCACGTCACGTGGGTCCTGCAGCCCGGACCGGCGACGCTCGTGCGCGGCCACCCGCTGGTCGACGAGATCGTGCTCTTCGATCGGAGCGCGGGTGTGCGTGGCTTCGCCGAGGTCCGACGCGAGCTGCGCGCGCGCGGCCCGTTCGACCTCTGCCTCGACTTGCAGGTCTACTTCAAGGCCGGGCTCATCACGTCGTTCGTTCCGGCGCGCGTCACGCTCGGCTTCGACCGCGCGCGGGCGCGCGACTTCAACTGGCTGTTCACGAACGCGAAGATTCCCCCGCACGCGATGCAGCACGTCCAGGATCAGTATTTCGAGTTCGTCGACGCCCTGGGCGTTCCGCGTGGCGAGCCGGCGTGGCACGTCGGGCCATGGCCGGAGGAACGGGCGTGGCAGCGCGAGTTCCTCGCGCCGATCGCGCGCCCGGTCGCATCGATCGTCGTCGCGACGAGCAAGGCCCAGAAGGACTGGCTTCCGGAGCGGTGGGCCGCCGTCTGCGACGCGCTGTACGCGGACTTCGGCGTGCAGCCCGTCCTCGTCGGCGGCCGCTCGCCGCGGGAGATGGCCGCCGAGTCGGTCATTCGGCGCGCGGCGCGCGTGCCGGTCGTGTCCGCGTTGGGCAGTGGGCTGCGTCGCCTCGTCGCGATCCTCGACGGGTCGGCGCTCGTGCTGTCGCCAGACACGGGTCCGCTGCACATCTCGGTCGCGCTGAACCGACCGGTCGTGAGCCTGATCGGTTACTCGAATCCGAAGCGGGTCGGGCCGTACCGTCGGTTTCACGACCTCATGATCGACGCGTACGGCGAGGCCGGTGAGGACTACCCGATCTCGATGGCCAATCGGCTCGACCGCATGCCGCGGATCACGGTCGACGACGTGCTCGACCGGGTCGAGCGCTGGCACGCGCGCTATCGCGACGACCGGTAGCCGCTCGCGATCGTCGGCGCCCCGAATCGGTACGGCACGCCGACCTCGCCGAGCAGCCGCACGAGGGTGACGAGCGGGAGCCCCATCACCGCGAAATAGTCGCCGTCGATCCGCTCGACGATCGTCGCGCCGTACCCCTGAATGCCATACGAGCCTGCCTTGTCCATCGGCTCGCCGGTATCGACGTACGCCGCGATCTCGTCGTCGCGCAGCGCGCGGAACGTGACCGCGACGTCGACGACCGCGGAACGCACATCCGCTCCGCGCGCGACGGCGACCGCCGTGTGCACGACGTGCGTTCGTCCGCTCAGCCGCCGCAGCACGCGTCGCGCGTCGTCCGCGTCGACCGGCTTGCCGAGGATGAGATCGTCGATGACGACCGTCGTGTCGGATCCGATGACGACCGCGTCGGGGAGGGCGCTCGAGATGGCGGCGGCCTTCGCGCGCGCGAGCCGCTCGGTGTAGGCGATCGGCGCCTCCCCAGCGAACGGCGTCTCGTCGACGTCGGCGGGCATCACCGTGTGCGGAATGCCGACGAGCGAGAGCAGCTCGCGGCGACGCGGCGACTGCGAGGCGAGGACGACCTGTGCCGACGGGCTCACCGCTCGAGCCACAGCGTCACGGGTCCATCGTTCACGAGCTCGACGTGCATCGTCGCGCCGAACTCCCCGGTCTCGACGACGGCGCCGCGTGCGCGCAGCGAGGCGACGAAGCGCTCGTACAGCGGGACCGCGATCTCCGGCCGCGCCGCGTCGATGAAGCTCGGTCGCTTTCCCTTCCGGGCGTCGCCGTAGAGGGTGAACTGCGACACGACGAGCAGCGCGCCGCCCGCCTCGCCCAACGACAGGTTCATCTTCCCCTCGGCGTCGGCGAACAGCCGCAGACCGATGACTTTGTCCGCCATCCACTCGACCGCGTCCGCGGTGTCGGCGCCGGTGAAGCCGACGAGCACCAGGTAGCCGCGCGCGATGCGTCCGATCGTCCGCGCCTCGACGCGCACCTCGGCGCGCGACACGCGCTGCACGAGCACGCGCACGGTCCCTACGACTCGCCGACCGTCGCGATGTCGCGCCCGCGCCGCCGATACAGCGCCGAGTCGGCGACGTCGACGGCGTCGGCGATCGCGTCGTGGCCGTCGGCGGCGACGCGGCACGCGCCGATGGACACGGTGACGGCGAAGGGCGCGGCGGGCGCCGAGTGGCGCGAGAGCGCCACGGCGAGCCGCTCGTCGAAGGCCGCGGCACGCGCGTCGTCCGATGGCGACGCATCGTCAGCCCCGCTCGTCGCGGCCGGATCGGACGTCAGCGCCACGAACTCGTCGCCGCTCCAGCGCGCGGTGAGCCCCTGCTCGCCGACGACCTCGCGCAGCGCGCGCGCCACGCGGCGCAACGCGTCGTCGCCGGCGGCGTGCCCGTGATGATCGTTGATGTATTTCAGACCATCGAGGTCGGCGAACAGCACGACCGCGTCGCCGCCCCGCTCTCGCAGCCGCCGAAGCTCCCCCTCGGCGAAGAGCGAGAAGCCGCGCCGGTTGTGCAACCCGGTCAGCTCGTCGAGCAGTGCCAGCTCGCGCAGCTCGCGCTCGTTGCGGAGCTGCGGTCCGATGTCGCGCGCGACGACGACGACGGCGTCCCGATCGTGATAGCGGCACGGACTCGACGCCAGCTCCACGTCGATCGGGCTCCCGTCGCTCCGCGTCAGCGTCGTCCGCACCCGACCCGACGACGCGGTCGGAACTTCCCCATCCCTCGACTCCGGCGCCTCGCGGTCGCCGTCGCCGATGAACGAGTCGACGTCGCGCCCTGCCAGCACGTGCTCGTCCGCGACGCCGAGCAGGCGCGCCGCGGCGGCGTTCGCGAAGAGCACGCGCGCCCGATCGTGCACGAGCACCGCGTCGGGCGACAGCTGTAGGAGCTGGCGATAGCGCTGCTCCGTTTCGCGCAGCGCACGCGCCTGCCGACGCGTCACGACGCGAATCGTGGTGAGCACGAGGAGGCCGGCGAGCACGAACGCGACGACGCCGTCGCGCACCCGTCGCGCGACCTGCCGCGAGTACCCGACCGTGCGCACGTCACCATTCCGACGCGGAATGATCTGCGTCACCGCGGCGTCGCCCGGGTTGTCGAGATAGACGCTGACGTTCCCGGTGACCTCGAGCTGATCACCCCGCTGCACGTCGGCGAGGACGGGCGGATCGTGATGCGTCCACGGCACCCAGAGCGTGAGCGAGTCACCGGCGCCTTTGTGATGCAGGCGAAGCCACCGCCCCCCTTCACTCTCCCCGCGTGCACCGACGACGCCGCGCACGCGGAGCAGTCGCCCTTCGGCGACCACGGCGCCGGGCCACGACGTGTCGGGCGCGACCAGGACGGGAGTCTGTGCCGGGACGACGCGCACGGACGTCGCGATCAGCTCGAGCGACCCGCGGTACGTCGCGAGAGTGCCTCGCGCCTCGACGCTGTCTCCCTCGTCGACGCGGAGCGTCGTCGCGCGCCGGTACACCCAGATCGCCGACCCCCCGTTCGAGACGGCGATCAGTAGGTGTCTCGGCTGCAACGCTCCGCTCGGTACCGTCGCCCGCCCGGCGATCGCCACGGTGTCCCCGATGCGCGCGGCCGCGATCACGGCACCGATCGGCTGCGCCTTCGCGCCGTCCGCCTTCGCGCCGTCCGCACTCGCGCCGTCCGCACTCGCGCCGTCCGCGGTCGCGCCGTCCCCGGTCGCGCCCTCGGCTGGCCGCTGGGCGTGCCCCAGGCCCGGTCCCAACATCGCCAGCGACATCGCGTACGCGAGCGATCCAAACGACGATCGGAACGACAAGGCCATCGACGACGACAGTGAGAGGCGCGACGAATCGGGAGTTCGCCGGACGCAGAATGGACGGTGCGAGCGAGCCCGTCAATGACCGGCTTTCGGTCGGTTCGCGCGTGCGCGGTGACGTCGCACCCACCGTCGCCGATGCTGCGTTCTCGTGCGTCATCGCGCAATGGCGTGGCACGCGCTCCCGCGGCCCGCGACCGCAGCGTGGAGGCATGTCCACACGTCTCTCCGGGCGCTCGTGTGACGGTCGCGTGACGCGACGAACGCACCCTGGAGCCCTCCAGCGCGTTCCGTTCCGTCCCCGCATCGTCGCGTGCTTGCTCGCCTCGCCCCATCCGTTCGTCGCACCCCTGGTTGACGTCCGTGGCGCGACGCTCCGACTGTTCGACGATCGTCGCGCGCTCCTCGCGTGCGCGCGCAGCGGCTCGGCCGCCGCGATCGTCGTCGACCTGCACGATGCGGACGGGCGGCCGACGAACGGCACCGTGCGCGCCGTTCGCATCGTCGCGCCATCCCTGCCCGTCTTCGCGCGCTGTCGGCTGGTGCCGCACGACTGCCGGCTGCTGCTCGACTTCGCGCGCGCCGGCGGCACCGACGTGCTCGTCGACGGCAACTGCGACGCGCTGGTCGCCGCCCTGGCGCCACGTGCCGCGCGCACCACGGCAGCGATCCACCGTGCCATCGTCGAGCGTCTCGTCGCCGCCGGGCTGCCGCACTCGATCGTGCCGCTGCTCGACGCGCTCCTGACGCACGTCGACGATCCAGGCGCCGTCGATCGCGCCGCGGCCGCACTGGGCACGAGTCGTCGCGGATTCGAGCGCCGGCTCGTGCGAGCCGCACTGCCGCCGCCCCGCGCGCTGCAGATCTGGTGTCGACTCCTCGTCGCCGCGGAACGGCTCGCCGGTGACGATGCCGTCGAACGGATCGCGCACGACGTCGGCTTCTCGTCCGCGAACGCCCTCCGCAACGCGATGCAGCGCTACGCCGGCGCGACGCCGACCGCGATCCGCGACGGCGGCGTCGATCGGCTCGTGACGCGCTTCCGGGAGGCGCACGTCCGGGCAGTCCGCAGTGAGGGCGACGAGGCATGACGCGAGGCATGACGCGAGGCATGACGCGAGGCATGACGCGAGGCGTGACGCGTGTCGCGCGGAGTGTGCGGGCACGACGGCGCGTCGCCGCATCGTGGCCTCGCGTTCACGGCGGCGCACGTCCGCGGCGTTCGTGGGCGCGAGCGCCATACCTCAAGCGGAGGAGAACGACATGACGACACGAGCGATGGGCCCACGCCTCGCGGCACTACTCGCTGCGGTCACGACGATGGCGGCGGCCGGATCGGTCGCCGCGCAGCCGCCGACGAAGGCGCGGGCCGGCACGACGAAGACGCTGCTCGCGGAGTGCGACTACATGGTGAGCAGCTGTGGCGGCTCGCCTTACATGGACCAGTTCGGGATCGGCGGCGGCGGCAGCGGCGGCGGCGTCGGCGGGGGATACGGCGACTCCGCCGACGGTCCCGCTCCGAAGTACGTCTGCGACGGCGGGAACGGGCCGGCGTGCAAGACGATCGTGACCGAGCGGTGCACGGCGTGGGTGATCGGGGGAGCGAACGGCACCGTCACCGTCACGGTCGGTACGTCGAGCGGAGGCACCATCGGCGCCGGCGCCACGCGCACCTGTTCGGAGACGGTCACGACGACCGAGACGGTCTATCTGCGCAAGACGTCGTAGCCGTCCCCCCCGCGCGCACACCGATGCGACCGTCCATTGTTGCGACGCTCCATATCGCCGTCGCACTCGATGCGTGCCGGCTCGCGGGCCCCTCGCCGCTGGCGGAGTTGCCAGCGGCGGGCGGCTCGGAGCTCCGAGCCGTCCTCCTGATGAGTGAGCGGGACTGCGACAGCAACCTCGCCGCGTTCGGCGTGTTCGACCGCGACGAGGTCCGACGGGCGGTGCCGCTCGTCGGCGTCGTGGCGCTCGAGCCGCGTGCCGACTCGGCCCGCATCCGTCGATCGCTCGCCGCATTCGACGTGCACGCCCCAGTTCTCACGGTTCGCGATGCGACACGCGAGAGTCTCCGCGCAGCGTCGCACGACCATCGCATGACAGTGCTGATCGTCCGACGCGATCGCGTGGCGCTGGCGCTTCGCCCGGCCGAAGGCTCGCTCGGACTCGTGCAGTTCAAGCGCGATGTGCTCGCGCTCACCGCGGCTCACCTCGACTCGTCCCGATGACCTTCACCGTCGCACGTCTCCGCCTCGTCTTCCCCCTCGGGGCGCTCGCCATCGTCACGGCCACCGGATGCCGCGACCGCTCGGGCAGCGATGTCTCGGCCGGATCCTGGCCTCACTGCGACCGCGGGGCGAGCGTTCACGCGGTCGCTCGCGGACACGGCATGGGTCGTCGAGCTCGGTACCGACAGTGGCCTGTTCGCGCCGACCGACATCGCCCTCGACCGGACACAGCTCTACCTCGCCGACCAGGCGACGCGGAGCCTCACCGCGCTCGACCGCGGCACGGGAGGCGTCCGCTGGCGTGCGCCGATCCTGTCCGACAAGGGCGACACGCTGACGCACAACTGGCTGGCGTCGAGCCGCCGCGGCGGCGTGTACGTGGGAGACATGACGCCCGGCGTCGTCTGGCACGTCCCTGCACGCGGCGGGCGCGCCGAACGCATCGTGCTCTCCACGGCACAGACGGCGAGCGCGATGTGCGAGTTGCCGGACACGACGCTGCTCGTGGCACCGCTCCAGCGCCGGCGGGACGTCTTCGTGTTCGACCCGTCCGGCACCGTGCGCTCCACGCACGCGATCCCGTGGCCGGGGTTGCAGACGTCACCAGACCTTCGGCTCCATGCGGTACTCGCGCCTGCGGGCGATGGCTGCGTGATGGCGCTGTCGTTCGGAGTCGGGTTCGCCCACTTCTCGGGCGGGCGCTTCTCGGACGTGGTGGAGTATGTCGAGCCGACCGCGCTCCCCGCCGTCGACAGCGTCGTCACACCGGTACCGGACGGCCGCCGCATCGAGACGACGCTCCGGTCGACCGAGGTCGCCGCGAATGACGTCGCGGCGACCCCGACTCGCATCGCGATCGCGTTCGGTGGTCGTTCCCCCGACCGGAACCACCTCGTCGACGTCTACGACCGGCGCGGCAGCTACGTCGAGTCGTTCCGGCTCACGACCGCGATCGGTGGAATCGCCGCGAACGATTCCTCGCTCTTCGTGCTGACCCGCCGGCGTGGCCTGCCCGTGCTGGTCGCCTTTCGCTGGCCTCGCTAGGCACTGCCACCTCGGCCCATCCATGCTTCGCGCTCATCACCTCACCAAGCGCTTCGCTCCGGCGAGTGACGCGCTCGTGGACGTCTCGTTCGAGGTCGCCGACGGCGAGCTGTGCGCGCTCGTCGGGCACAACGGTGCCGGCAAGACGACGTGCATGAACTGTTTCCTCGACTTCGTGCGCCCCGATGGTGGGCACGCGGCGATCGACGACGTCGTCGTCGCACGAGCGCCGGTCGACGCCCGCCGACGCCTCGCGTTCCTCGGCGAGCACGTTGCCGTCTACGCTCGGCTCACCGGCCGCGAGAACGTCCGCTTCTTCGTTCGGCTCGCGGGGCGAACCCGTCTGTCCGCCACGGAGGCCGGAGACGCGCTCGCTCGGCTCGGACTCCCGGCGCATGCCATCGACCAGCCGGTCTCGACGTACTCGAAGGGGATGCGTCAGCGCGTCGGACTCGCGATCGCTGCCGCGTGTCGCGTGCGCAATCTCGTGCTCGACGAACCGACCACCGGGCTCGACCCCGACGCCGCAGGCGCGCTCGTCACGCTGCTTCACGAGCTGAGCCGCGATGGCTGTGCCGTGCTCGCCAGTTCACACGACCTCGCCCGCTTCGCCGGCGTCGCCGACGCCGCCGTGTGCCTCGCTCGCGGCCGAGTCGTCGACACGGCGCGCGGAACGACGGTTCGGCGGCACGGCTTGGAGTCGTGGTACGACCGCGTCGCGAGGGGAGAGGTCGCATGATCCTCCTCATCGCGCGACGAGAGCTGCTCGGTCATCTGCGCAGCACGAGACTCCGGGCGCTGTTCGCGCTCGTCGTCCTCTTGCTCGCCGTCGGCACGTACGTCGATGTGCGGCGGTACCAGGCGCGCGTTCGCTTCGCCGACGCGCTCGACGCGATGCGCGTGACGGCGTCGGCACTCCCGCGCGACGACGCCGAGGGAATGACGGCACGATTCGGCTGGCGCGCCGGACGGCTGACGAACGACCCCGCACTCCGCGCCATTCGTCCGCCGGTTCCCGCGAGCGTCTTCGCCCTCGGCGCCGATCTCGCGACGCCAGGGTACTGGCAGTTCGGTACCGAGGGCGCCGTCGCCGGCCCGGCACCAGCGGCCGAATCGGCTGCGGCTGGAAGCGGTGGCGCAGCGACGCTCGACCTGACGTTCGTCGTTCGGGTCGTGCTCTCGCTCGCCGCGTTGCTCGTCGCCGCCGACACGATCGCCGGCGATCGCGAGCGAGGAACGCTCCGGACGCTGTTCGCGGCCCCCGTGTCACGCGTCGACATCGTCCTCGGCAAGTACCTCGGCGGAGTGCTCGCCCTCGGAGTGCCGCTGCTCACGGGCGCCATCGCCGCCGCGATCGTCGTCGCGACGACGCAGCCTGCACTGCTGACGGCGGGGCTCGGCGTACGCGTGCTCCTCCTGGCGGCGGCGAGCGGAGCGTACCTGGCGGCGATGCTCGCGTTGGGCACCTGCATCAGCGCACGCTGTCGCGACGCCCAGACGGCGGTCGTAGTGCTGGTCGCGACGTGGGCGACCGTGGTCATCGTCGTGCCAGCCGCCGCGCCTCTCGCCGCCGCCGTCGTCCGACCCGTCGCGTCCGACGAGGTCGTCGCGTACGAACGGACGGAGTCGGTCCGGCAGCTCGAGACCGAGCGCGCTCGCGCGCTGGCGGCGATCTGGGAGCAGGTGAGCGGCACAGGCGTGGTGCCGGACGCGACGACCCTGACGCCGAGACTGCGCCGGCAGTACGACGAGGCACGACGCGGCACGGAGCAGGAGTTCATGCGCCGGAAGCGCACGCTGCTGCGCACGACGGCCGACGACCGCCGGCGTCAGATCGCGCGCCAGCTCGCCGTGCTCGAAACGATCGACGTGCTGTCCCCGCCGGCGGCGTTCGCGATGGTCGCTTCGGCAGTCGCGGGGACGAGCACGGGCGCCCTGAGCCGATGGCAGCTCGCGGTCGACGAGCACCAGCAGCGGCTGGAGCGCACGATGTTCGACCGGCAGTTCGGCACCGAGCTGTTCGTGAAGCCGCTGAACTACCTGCGCGTCGCGTTCCTGCCGAACGCGAACGATCCGAGCGAGCGACTTCCACGATACGACGAGCTGCCCGCCTTCGCGCCACCGGCGGCGGACCTCGGCGCGGACGTACGAGCGGCGCTGCCCCTACTCGGCGTGCTCGTCACGCACACTCTCGTCTTCCTCGCGCTCGCCGGTGTCGCCGTGCTGCGCATGGACGTGTGACCGCGATGCGACCGACGATCCGCGCCTTCGCGTTAGGCAGCGTCCTCGTAACGCCGCTGGCCTCGGCCGTCGAGCGCGCCTCCGCGCAATCTGCACCGACGGCGATCAGCCCGTCGACCTACCTCGACGTGCTTCGCGCGGGCACCGACCTGCGCCAGGCCACCGCGGAATTCGCGCGCGCTGCGGCATTGCGCTCGCGCGCCATGCTGTCGCCGAGCGAATACGACGAACGGCGCGCCGCGTGGGAGCGGGCGCGGCTCACCTATCTCGGCACGCTCGCAGCAGCAGGCGGGGCGCGGACGCATGTCGCGATCGTACGCGCCGTGAAGGTACGACGGCCGGATGGACGGCTTCGTGTCGAGCTGGCACTGCGCAACGACGCACGCCTCCCAACCATCGCTGGGCTCTGGCAGCAGTCCGACACACCGGCCGACGACCCGTCCGTGCGCGACCTCACATTCACGAACGCCGACGACGATCGAGCCGCGCTCGTCGCGTGGACGACGGCGCACGCTGCGGTCGTCGCGCTGAAGACGGAATCGGGCGCGAATGGCGTGGCGATCTCGCGCCCCTACGAGCGCACGCTGCCCGACCTGGCCCCGGGTCAGGGAGCGACCGTCGAGTTCGACTTGCTCGAAGATCTGAGCGACATCGTGGTGTCGCTCGACGCCGCAGGCCGGACCGACGAGCGACGCATCCGGTTGGAGGTCGCGTCGAGTGAGCGCGGGATCACCGTCGACGCCGCCCAGTCCTCACTCGAAGGCGACCTGGGTACGCAGATCGTCTACGACCTGCACCTTCGCCGCGCCCGGCCGAGTGCCGCACCACTACGACTCGACGTGCGCGAGCTCCCGGCGGAGATCGCCTTCGAGTTTCGTGAGGCCGTCGGCGGAAAGCGACTGCGCCAGCTGCGCTTCGCCGACGGCGCCACGGCCGGAGGCGTCCAGCTCGTGCTGTCGCTCCCCGACCGTCCATCGAACGCCGTGCCGGTCGAGCGGGCGCTCGCGTTCTCGGTCGTTGCCGAGGACGCGAGCGACGGTCCGATCGCGCATACGTCCGCGACGAGTCGCGGTGTGGCCCGACTCGAGCTCGTCCCGCGCGGCGTCGCGCGACTCGAGATGCGTCCGGCGACGCTCACCCTCACTACCGCACTCGGCCGGTCGAGCGTCCTGCCGGTCACGATTCGCAATGCAGGGTCGGGCCGCGTCGAGGACGTGCGGCTTCGCGTCGAGCCGCCGTCGCGCTGGCACATCACGTCGGCGCCGGGCGTGGTGCCACGACTCGCGCCTGGCGAGGAGGCGCGCGTCGAGTTGCGCGTGCAGGCTCCGCCAGACGCCACCGTCGGCGACTACGAGCTCCGGCTCGGGATAGACGACGCCGGCTCCGCGCGCCGGGTCGAGGTCGACGACAAGCTCGTGCGCCTACACGTCGTCGGGCGCGGCGGGTGGCTCACTCCGGTGTTGCTGGCCCTCGCCGCCGCGGGGCTCACGATCGCGCTGTTCACGCACGGGCGGCGGTGGATCAACCGATGATCCGCAGATCGCCAGGGCCACCCGCTCGGTCACCCCATGCCGAACTCGCGCGAGAACGCGACCGCGAACTGGAACGTCTTCGCGCGGCTCCGCGTCTCCATCGCATCCGCGATGCGCGCGAGCCGCTGCGGAATGCCGAGGATCGTCTCCTGGGCGCGCTTCCCGACCTCGTCGAGCCCCACGAGGGCGTCGATCGTCCAGAATCGAATCTGCTCCTCGACGATCCTGAGGTAGTCACGGGGACCGTAGATCCCGGCGCGCCGGATGACGTCCGCCATCTCGCGGAAGTGCGGCATCGTGACGCCGGGCATGTCGATCGATGGCATGATCGCGACTGCCGACGCCAGCGCACGGTTCGGATCGCGCGCGAGGACTTCCTTGAAGATCGTGCGATAGAACACGTAGTGCCGCGCCTCTTCCTTCGCGACGTTCGCGAGTACCTCGCCGATGATCGGCTCGTACTCGCTCGCGAGTTCCCCGGTGTTCGCGTGACTCACCTGCGTCGCGCGCTCCTGGAGCGTCGTGTAGACGAAGACGCGGTACGGGTCCTTGTCCCACTCCGGGTTGAACCCCGCTCGCAGATACTCGAACTGCATCCGCTCGAGCACGGGATTGTCGAGGATCCGGCTGTCGCGCGCGTAGTCGTGCAGCACCGCACCGTGCCGGTCCTCTTCCGCCGTCCAGAGGTTCGTCCACTTCGACCAGAAGGTGTCGCCGCCGAGGTACGCGGCGAGCAGGCGGTGGAAGTGTGGCAGCCCCTCCTCGGTGAGCAGATTCAGCGCGAGCGCCACGCGACCCGGCAGGCTGATCCCCTCGGCGCGCTTCCGCAGCTCGCTGACGTAGCGATCGGGGTCGGTGTCCGGCGGCGGCGCGAGCAGTTCGCTCGGGAACCAGAGGATACGCTTCGACTCATGCACGACCATGAGGTCGCGCACGACCTCCTCGAGGTCGTCCAGGACTTCGACTTTCGCGAGGGTCTCGCGTTCGGGAACGATCATCAGCGGCGTTCGGGAGTCACGGGAAAGCGACGGGGCAGCCGACAGAGAGCTAACGCCCCGTCGACCGCCCCGACACCCGTGACTTACCGAACGCTGTGCTTGTGCGGCCTACTCGACCGTGACGCTCTTCGCGAGGTTCCGCGGCTGGTCGACGTTGCACCCCCGCTTCACGGCGATGTAGTACGCGAGCAGTTGCAGCGGCACGCTCGCCAGAATCGGGATCAGCATGTCCACGGTTTCCGGGATCCGGAACTCGTAGTCGATCTTCCCGGCGAGCGACGGTTCCTCGCGGGTCGTGAGCGCGATGACGCGCCCCTTGCGCGCCTTCACCTCCTGCACGGTCGACACGACCTTGTCGAACACGGCATCGTGTGGCGCGACCACGACGACCGGCATGAGGTCGTCGATCAGCGCGATCGGCCCGTGCTTCATCTCCGCCGCCGGGTATCCCTCGGCGTGGATGTAGCTGATCTCCTTGAGCTTGAGCGCGCCCTCGAGCGCCGTCGGGAAATTGTACCCGCGGCCCAGGTACAGAAAATTGTGCGCGCTCTTGAACTGCTCGGCCAGCGCCTCGATCTCCTCGGCGCGGTCGAGAATCGACTGCACCTGCGCTGGGAGGTCGGCGAGCGCCTGCGCGATCTGGCGGCCGCGCTCGACGCTCAGGTTGCGCAGGCGCGCGAGCTTCAGCGCGAAGAGCGCGAGCGCGACGACCTGGCTCGTGAACGCCTTCGTCGACGCGACGCCGATCTCCGGGCCCGCGTGGACGTAGATCCCGCCGTCGTCTTCGCGCGCGATCGTCGACCCGACGACGTTCACGATCCCGAGCGTCCGCGCGCCCCGACGCTTCGCCTCGCGCATCGCGGCGAGCGTGTCGGCGGTCTCGCCACTCTGCGAGATGACGATGACGAGGGTGTTCGGCGTGACGATCGGGTTCCGGTAGCGGTACTCCGACGCGTACTCGACCTCGACCGGAATCCGGCACATCTCCTCGATCATCATCTCGCCGATGAGCGCCGAGTGCCAGCTCGTGCCGCACGCCGTGATCGTGATCGCGTCGATGCTCAGCATCTCGTCTTTCGTGAGATTGAGCCCGCCGAGCTTCGTGAATCCCTCTTCGAGGATCACCCGGCCGCGCATCGCGTTCTGCAGCGTCTGCGGCTGCTCGAAGATCTCCTTGAGCATGAAGTGCGCGAAGCCGCCGCGCTCGATCTCGTCGAGATCCCAGTCGATGCGCTTGACCTCCTTCTCCAGCAACCGCGCATCGAGGCTCATGATCTTGTAGCCGTCGCGCGTCACGACGGCCATCTCGCCATCGTCCAGGTAGACGACGTCGCGCGTGTGCGCGAGGATCGCCGACACGTCGCTCGCGACGAAGTACTCGCCCTCGCCGATCCCGATGAGCAGGGGGCTCCCCTTCCGCGCGGCGACGATCTTGTTCGGCTCGCGTCCGTGCACGACGGCGATGCCGTACGTGCCGTCGACGTGGTGCAGCGCCTCGAGCACGGCGTCTTCGAGGCAGCCGGCGTACGACGCCTCGATCAGGTGGGCGAGCACCTCGGTATCCGTCTCCGACGAGAACGTGTGTCCGTTCTGCTCGAGCACCGTCCGCAGCGCGGTCGCGTTCTCGATGATGCCGTTGTGCACGACCGCCACCTCGCACTTCTCGTCGATGTGCGGGTGCGCGTTGCGCTCGTTCGGCTGCCCGTGCGTCGCCCACCGCGTGTGCGCGATGCCGAGCGTGCCGTGGATCGGCGCGATGCCGATCGCCGACTCCAGGCGCGCGATCTTGCCGGCCGCCTTCCGCATCTCGACGCCCTTGCCGTTCATCACGGCGACGCCTGCCGAGTCGTACCCACGGTACTCCAGGCGCTTGAGCCCTTCAATCAGCAGCGGCGTCGCGGCGCGCGGGCCGACGTATCCGACGATTCCACACATGAGCGTTACGGGATGGCAGGAAGTGAGATCGAGACGTCAGACGAGCGCGACGAGGGCGTTCAGCGGTTCGCGCGACTGCGCGACGAGCGACAGCGCCATCTCGCGCGTCGGCGCCTCGGCGATCACGCGGACGATCGGCTCCGTGCCGCTCGGCCGGACGTGCACCCAGCGATCGGGCCACGACAGGCGCAGCCCGTCTTGCGTGTCGGCCGACGCGTCGGGGAACGCGGCGAGGAGCGCCGCATAGACGGAGTCGAGCGGCACCGGCGGCCGATCCAACTTGTCCTTGACGATTACGTAGCGCGGATGGTCAGCGACGATCGTCGAGAGCGCCCGACCGTCTTCGAGCAACAGCTGCAGCATGAGCGCGGCGCCGAGCGGCGCGTCGCGTCCCAGGTGCAGCTCGGGGAGGATGACGCCGCCGTTTCCCTCCCCGCCGATCACCGCACCCGTCTCGCGCATCTTCACGGCGACGTTCACCTCGCCGACCGCGGCGAGCAGGCATGGCACACCGGCCGCGGCGGCGATGTCCTCCACGACGCGACTCGTCGAGAGGTTCGTGACGACCGGGCCCCGGCGGTGCGCGAGCACGATCCGCGCGGCCAGCGCGAGCGTGTAGTCCTCACCGATCGCCTCGCCGCGCTCGGACACGAGGGCCAGCCGATCGACGTCCGGGTCGGTCGCGAACCCGATGTCGGCGCCGGTCGACCGCACGAACGCCTCCAGCTCGCCGAGATTCTCCGCGACTGGCTCAGGCGGGCGCGGGAATCGACCATCCGGCTCGAGGTTGATCGCGTGCAGCGTGCAGCCGAGCCGCTCGAGCAACATCGGCATGATGACCGAGCCGGCCCCGCGCACGGCGTCGAGCGCGACCGTGAAATTCCGCGCCCGGATCATCGCCACGTCCAGGAAAGGCAGCGCGAGGATCTGCTCGACATGACGCGCCGCCGCGTCGAAATCCATGCGCACGTGGCCGAGCCGGTCCCACGTCGCGTAGCGCGTGCCCGCGTCCATCATCGCCCGCATCTCCGCCCCTTCCGACGCCTCGAGAAAGAGGCCGGTGGGGCCGATGAACTTCAGCGCGTTCCACTCGATCGGGTTGTGGCTCGCGGAGAGCATGAGCCCACCGGCGGCGTGATGGTGCTCGACGGCGAGCTGGCAGGTCGGCGTCGTCGTCAGTCCGATGTCGATGACGTCCGCGCCGACCGCTTCCAGCGCCGAGAGCGCGACGCGGTGAAAGAGCGGCCCGGACACACGGCTGTCGCGGCCGAGCACGATCGTTCGCGCCTGCTCCCCGCTGCGCCGCGCGATCGCCCACGCGCCGAACGCCGACGCGAACCGCGCGACGATCTCCGGAGACAACGCCTCTCCAACGCGTCCGCGCACTCCGGACACGCTCACCATCAACCCGTCGTATGCCATGCTCGACCCGACCGTGTGAACGAAGCGGCGCTGCGGAAACCTTGCAAGATAGCAGTCGCCGGAGATGCCCGCCAAGCGAAATGCGCGCGCACCAACACGTTATGAGACGTCGGCGCGTGCGCCGCGTCACAACCGCGTCAGTCGGTCAGGCGCCGAGTCGGAGGTCGCCGCGGGCGACGGCGGTACAAAACCCCTCGACGACGTCGGGATCGTACTGCGTTCCGGCGCAGCGACGCAGCTCCGCCCGGGCCGCTTCGAGCGTGAGGCCATGGCGATACGGCCGGTCGCTCGTCATCGCGTCGAACGAGTCGGCGACGGCGGCGATGCGCGCCACGAACGGGATCGCGTCGCCGGCGAGCCGGTCCGGGCAGCCCGCTGCCGTCGCACCGCTCGTGGTGCGAGCGCACGACGTGCGAGCGCGAGCGGCGCGTCGCCGAGCAGCGGCTGCGAGCAGGCGCCACCCGATCGACCGGGTGCGTCATGATGTGCGCGTACTCGTCGTCGGTGAGCGGCCCGGCCTTGTTCAGCACCGACTCGCGCACGCCGATCTTGCCGATGTCGTGCAGGTGCCCGCCGAGCTCCAGCTGCTGCAGCGTCTCGGCGTCGAGCCCGAGCGCGCGCCCGATCGCCGACGGCGTAGCGACTCGACGCGCACCGAGTGGCCGCGCGTGTAGGGGTCCTTGACCTCGAGCGCGTCGGCGAGCGACTGCATGCTCGCCAGGAACAGGTGCTCGAGCCGCCGCGCCTGGTCGGCGACGCGCAGCCTCGAGCCCGCTGCTGGTACGCCCGGTTCTCGAGCACCAGCCGCCGCTTGTCGAGCGCCTGCCGCACGCGCGCCCGCACCTCGTCGAGGTGGAACGGCTTCGTGAGGTAGTCCATCGCGCCCAGCGCCAGGCAGCTCACGGCCGACGTCGACGTCGGCGACCGCGGTGATCATCACGACCGCCGTGTCGGGCCAGCCGACTCGCGCGGTCCGCGCAGCAGCTCGACGCCGTCCATACCGCGGCATCCGCAGGTCGCTCATCACGATCGACACCGGCGCCCGCTCACGCTGCGCCCGCTCGAGCGCCCGATGCGCCTCGGCGCCGTTCGCCGCATCGACGCACTCGAAGCCGTCGCGCGTCATGAGGCGCACCAGCACCTGACGCAGCCGCGGCTCGTCGTCGACGATGAGCGCGCGGGTCGGCGCGGAGACGGCTCCGCGGCCGCGCGCGGCGTCATCGGGGCACGCGTGGTATCTTTGCAGCCGACGCAGCAAGCCTTCCGACGAGCCCGAGCGACCGTACCGCGATGACGAAGATCTACGACGACGAACTTGCAGGCGCGTTCGGCACGCGCGCGATCCACGCCGGCCAGCGCCCCGATGCGACGAGCGGCGCGATCATGACGCCCATCTACCAGACCTCGACGTACGTCCAGGAGGGGCTCGGCCGGCACAAGGGCTACGAGTACGCGCGCGGCAAGAACCCGACCCGCGAGGCGCTCGAGCGGAACGTAGCCGCGCTCGAAGGCGGTCGCCACGGCTTCGCCTTCTCGAGCGGCATGGGCTGCCTCGACTCGATCATGAAGCTCTGCCGCTGCGGGCGACCACATCGTCTGCGGCGAGAACGTCTACGGCGGCACGTTCCGCCTGTTCGACAAGCTCCTGCAGCACTACGGGCTCGAGATTCAGCTACGTCGACACGCGCGACCCGCAGCGCATCGCCGACGCGGTGACGCCCGACGACGCGCATGCTGATGATCGAGACGCCGACGAACCCGCTCATGCGGCTCACCGACCTCGCCGCGGCCGCCGAGGTCGCGCACCGGCGGCGAGCGCGCTGCTCGTCGTCGACAACACGTTCGCGACGCCGTACTTCCAGCGCCCGCTCGAGCTCGGCGCCGACATCGTCTGGCACTCGACGACGAAGTACCTCAACGGCCACAGCGACATGGTCGGCGGCGATCGCGGTGCTGAACGACGACGACCTCGCGACGCGGCTGCAGTTCATCCTGAACGCCGCCGGCGCCGTGCCCGGCCCGTTCGACGCGTGGCTCGTCCTGCGCGGCACCAAGACGCTGCACCTCCGCATGCACCGCACGACGAGAACGGCCGCGCCGTCGCCGCGTGGCTGGCCGGGCGGTCGGCGACGAGCGCGTGATCTATCCGGGGCTGCCGTCGCACCCGCAGCACGAGCTGGCGGCGAGACAGATGAGCGGGCTTCGGCGGCATGATCTCCGTGCGAGCTCGAGTCGACGAGAGGCGCCGCCCGCGTGCTCGAGCGGCACCCGCGTCTTCGCGCTCGCCGAATCGTTCGGCGGAGTCGAGAGTCTCATCCGCCGCCGGCGCGCGATGACGCACGCGTAGGTCGACATGGAGCGGCGCGGCGATATCGGGCTGAGCGACTCCTGATCCGACTCAGTTGCGGCGTCGAGGACCTCGACGATCTGTTGAGCGACCTCGAGCAGGCGTTCGAGGGCGTGTGAAGGTTCTGATCGTCGGCGGCGGCGGGCGGGAGCACGCGCTCGCCTGGAAGCTCAAGCGCGAGACGCCGGACGTCGAGATCGTCGCCGCGCCCGGAAATCCCGGGCATCGCCGCAGCTCGGCCGCTGCGTCGCCGATCGCGCCGACGGACGTCGACGCGCTCGATCGCCCTCGCCGAGGCCGAGCGCCCGACGTTCACGCTCGTCGGGCCCGAGGCGCCGCTCGCGCTCGGGCATCGTCGACCGGTTCCGGGCGCGCGGCCTGCCCATCTTCGGTCCCACGCAGCGCCGCGGCGCAGCTCGAGACGTCGAAGGCGTTCGCGAAGCGCTGATGCTCGACGCCGGCGTGCCGACGGCGACGCGCCACGCGCCACACCGACCCGGCCGATGCGAAGCGTGCAGCGCACGCGTTCGGCGTCGCCGGTCGTCATCAAGGCGTCGGGGCTCGCCGCCGGCAAGGGCGTCGATCGTCGCGCAGACGCTACGGCGAGGCCGAGCGGGCGATCGACGACATGCTCGTCGAGGCACGTCTACGGCGACGCCGGCGCCGAGGTGCTCGTCGAGGAGTTCATGGAGGGTGAGGAGCTGTCGTGCTTCTACCTGACCGACGGCCACGCCGCGCTCCCGCTCCTCGCCGCGCAGGACCACAAGCGGCTGCTCGACGGCGACGTCGGGCCGAACACCGGCGGCATGGGCGCCTACGCGCCGGTCACGCCACCTCGGCCGGCCGGCGAGCCGCTCGAGGCGATGCCGCGCCCGAGCGCTGGAGGTGATGGGCGCGATCGTCGAGCCCGACGCTCGCCGCGATGCGCGACGCCGGCGCGCCGTTCACCGGCCTGCTCTACGCGGGCTGATGCTCACCGCCGACGGCCCGAAGGTCGTCGAGTTCAACTGCCGCTTCGGCGACCCTGAGACGCAAGCGCATCCTGCCGCCGATGGCGCGAACTCGACTGCCGGCCTCGGCGCGACTGATGGCGAGCGTCGCGCGCGGCGAACGCCTCCCGCGAGGCGAACGCCTGCGCTCCGGATCGTGCGGGTGCGTCGATCCGTGCGTCGGTCACGACCGTCGTCGCCGCCGCCGGCTACCCCGACGCGCCGCGCACCGGCGACGCCATCACGCTGCCGACCGAGCTTCCCGACGGCGTCACGATCTTCCACGCCGGCACCGCGCGCGATGCCGACGGCCGGCTCGTGACCGCCGGCGGCCGCGTTCTCGCGGTCACCGCCGTCGCCGACACGTTCGAAGCGGCGCAGGCGCTGAGCCGGCGCGGTCGCCGAGCAGATCCGGTTCGCCGGAAAGCAGTTCCGCACCGACATCGGCTGGCGCGAGGCCGAGCGGAGGGCCGGTCCTGAGAAGTCGGGCGACCGAGGATGCCGGAGCTTCCGGAAACTGAGACGATCGCCCGCGACCTCGACGCGGAGCGTCGCGGCGCCACGCTCACCGGCGTCGGTCGTGCACCGCGGCGACGTCCTGCGCGAGATCGACGCCCGACGAGCTCGACGCCCGCATCGGCGGCGCCCGCGTCGACCGTGCGTGGCGCCGCGCGAAGCTCGTCATCCTCGACCTCTCGACCGGCGACCGGCTCGTCGTGCAGCCGCGCTTCACCGGCGCGCTGCTTGCTCGACGCCGGCCAGCTCGATGAGCGGGAGCAGCGCTTCGTGCGCGTCACGTTCCCGCTCGACCGACGGCCGCCTCCTGCACTATCGCGACATCCGCTGCCTCGGCACCGTCGCGCTCATGGCGCCGGCCCGCTTCGCCGAGTACATCGCCGCCGCTCGGCGATCGAGCCTCTTGACCCCGCCTTCACCACCGCGCATCTATCGGGCGTTGTTCGGGGCTCGCGCCAGGCCGTCAAGAAGCTGCTGCAGGATCAGCGGCGGATCGCCGGCATCGGCAACATCTACGCGAACGAGGCGCTCTGGCATGCACGGATCGACCCCGCCCGCGCGCGGCCAGCGCGCTGACCGAGTCGAGGTCGCGCGACTCCGGACCGCGATCGTCGACGTCCTGACCGAGTCGATCGCGCTCGCGCGGCACGAGCTTCCGCGACTACGTCGACGCGCGCGGCGGTCGCGGCGCGGTTCGTCGAACGGCTCGCAGGCGTACGGACGCGGCGAGTGCCCCTGCCCGCGCTGCGGCACGACGCTGGTCGAGACGCACGCGATCGACGGGCGCACGACGGTGTACTGCGCGCGCTGCCAACGCTGAACCGTCTCGATGTACGCCGCCCACCTACGACGACGTCCAGCGTCGCCGGCCTCCGCGCGCTCGTGCGCGCGGGCGCCGAGGACCGGCCGGGCGTGTACCGCATGCTCGGGACCGACGGCGACGTGATCTACGTGGGCAAGGCCAAGCGAGTGCGGACGCGGCTGATGAGCTACTTCCGCGGCAGCTACCCGGCCGACAAGGGCGCGCGCATCGTCCGCGAGGCCGCGACGATCGAGTGGGACTACGTGCCGAGCGAGTTCGGCGCGCTGCTGAACGAGCTGCGGCTCATCAAGAAGCTGCGCCCGCGCTTCAACGTGCAGCTGAAGACGCGACGCGCGACACTGGGTGTTCATCAAGCTCACGCGCGGGCCGGCTCCCAAGCTCCAGGTCGTTCGCGGCGGCGGGCGCGACGAGCCCGGAATCTAGTACGGACCGTATCAGGGCTACGACCGCGTCGTCGAGGCCGTGCGCGAGCTGAGCGACGCGCTCGGCCTCCGCGACTGCGCGCAGGACGTGAAGATGAGCTTCGCCGACCAGCGCGAGCTGTTTGCCGACGCGCTCGTGCAGCTCACCCGCCGCGCGCCGCGCTGCATCCGTCACGAGGTCAAGAAATGCCTCGGCCCGTGCGTCGCGGCGTGCCGGCACGACGAGTACGGCGAGCGCGTGGCACTCGCCCGCGTCGTTCCTCGACGGCGTCGACGACGGACCGCTCGACTGCAGATGCGGGCGCGGATGGAGGAGAGCGCGGAGCGGCTCGACTTCGAGCGCGCGGCGCTGCTGCGCGACAAGCTGCGCCGGCTCGAGGGGCTGCGCGAGCAGTTCGACCGGATGCGCTACGCGGTCGACACCCTCACGTTCGTGTACACGGTCCCCGGGCACGACGGCGAGGAACGGATGTACTTCGTGCGGCGCGGGCGGGTACGCGCGGAGTGCGCCGTCCCACGATGCGCACGCGACCAGGCGGACGTGCGTCAGCGGCTCGCCGACGTGTTCGCGGTGAGCGAGCCGCGCGGCGCCGCCGTCCCCGCACACGAAGTCGACGAGCTGCTGTTGCTGTCGAGCTGGTTCCGGCGTTTCCCCGACGAGCTGGCGCGCACCCGCAGCGCCGACGCGCTGCTCGAGCTGCAGGCCGCCTGACGGCACCGACCCGGCAAATGGCCGCCCTCTTGCACTAGCTCCCCACGCTCGCGACAGCTTCGTGTGCGACGCTGGCGCACCGACTGCCGCTCCGCCCCCTACCGCGACGAGCTCGCAGGAGTGCACCTATGGCGACCCTCTGGCAGCCCGAGCAGACGGCCTGGCAGCCGACGACGCTCGTGAAGTGTGTCAGCCTCGAGCCCTGGCTGCTCATCCCCGGCGACGACGAGCCGGGCGGCTGTCACGACCTCACGCTCGACAAGATCTACGAGCTGGTCAGCGTCGAAGCGGACGGGCGCCTGTACCGGATCATCGACGACTCGGACGACGATTTCCTCTACCCGGCGTCGCACTTCAGCGAGGTGTGACGCTCCTCGGCGCGAGGCCGTCGAACGACGAACCGTCAGGCGTGGCGCCCTCGTCGCCGTCAGGCCAGTTCGATGATCTCGGCGTCCGCTCTGCCGTCCGTGATCGTCAGCCGGGCCACACTCGGTTGCATGTCGAAGCGGCGCTGGCCGGCTGCGCCCGGATTGATGACGAGTCGGTCGCCTGCCCGCACGACGAGTTGACGATGCGTGTGCCCGTAGACGATCACGTCCGCGGGGTACGCGGCCAGGAGCTGCTCGGGGCGCGGGCGTCCGAGCTCGTGGCCGTGACTGACGTGGATCGAGAGCCCGCCGATCACGACGTCGATCGCCTGCGTGAGCCGTGGCTGGCCCGGCGCGTCGGTGTTGCCGTACACGGCATCCACCGGCGCGATGAGCTCCAGCTCGGCGAGCACCCCCGCGCCGACGTCTCCCGCGTGCAGGATGCGCGACACGCCGGCGAGCGCCTCGAACACCGAGGCACGCACGAGACCGTGCGTGTCCGAGATGAGGCCGATCGTGACGACGCCGGGCGCGTCGGGCGTGGAAGCGTCAGCCATCGGCCGGCGCCTCACCCCACCGCCGTCCGACACCGTGCTCGACGTCGAGATGATCGAGCACCCGTGCGGCGACGAAGTCGACCAACTCGCCGATGTCGCGCGGACGGTGATAGAACCCGGGCGATGCCGGGAGCACCGTCGCGCCGGCGCGCGTGAGCCGCAGCATGTTCTCGAGGTGGATGGCGCTGAACGGCGTCTCTCGCGGCACGAGCACGAGGCGCCGCCGCTCTTTCAGCGTCACGTCCGCCGCCCGCTCGACGAGCGAGCGCGACGTGCCCTGCGCGATCGCCGCGACCGTGCCCATCGAACACGGACAGACGACCATCCCCGCGGTGCGCGCCGACCCCGACGCGGGGCGCGCGCCGCGGTCGCGGTCGTCGAACACCGTCACGTGCGCGTCCCACGCGTCGGCGCCGACGACCTCGCGCAGCGCTTCCATCGTCGCGATGCCGCTCTCCGTGTCGAGCAGCCGCCAGCCGTGGGCACTGACCACCAGCCACGTCGGGCGTCGCGCGCGGCGAGCGCCTGCGAGCAGTCGCACGGCGTACGGCGCGCCCGCTCGCGCCGGTGATCGCGACGACGATCGGGAGCGTCGCATGCCCGCCACGACGGCGGGCGATCGAGCGCGACAGGCGAGGAACGCGATGCTGATGATCCCGTTCATCGTGAAGAACGCCGCGTCGAGCTTCGACAGGTCGTCGGCGCGCACGAGCGAGTGCTCGTAGAGCAGCAGCGCGGCGACGACGCACACCCCGACCCCGAGCCAGACGTGGCCGCCCGGCGCGCCGTACGCCGCCGCGCCTAACAGCAGCACGACCGCGACGTGCAGCGCCCGCGCGATCGCCGATCGCCCGCCGCGCGCCGAACGCCGCCGGCAGCGAGTGCAGCCCGCGCGCCCGGTCGAACGTCTCGTCCTGCAGCGCGTACAGGATGTCGAACCCGCCCGACCACGCCATGACGGCGAGCGCGAGCGCGCACAGCAGCCACCACGGCTCGCTCCACCGCCCGGTGACCGCGAGGTAGCCGCCGACCGGCGCGATGCCGAGCCCGAGGCCGAGCACGAGGTGCGACCAGCGCGTGAAGCGCTTCGTGTAGCTGTAGAAGAACACCCACGCGAGCGCGACCGGCGACAGCACGAGGCAGAGCCCGTTCAACGCGCCCGCCGCCCCGATGAAGAGCAGCGACGCCATGCGCCACCGCGATCCGCGCCTCGCGCACACGCCAGCGCGCCGCTCGGCAGCTCGCGCATCGCGGTGCGCGGGTTCATCGCGTCGACGTCGCGGTCGACGATGCGGTTGAAGCCCATCGCCGCGAACCGCGCGGCCGTGAACGCGACGACGATCCAGAGCAGCGGCGCGTGCGTCCGGCACCCGCACCCAGCTCGCCATGACGACGCCGACGAGCGCGAACGGCAGCGCGAACACGGTGTGCGGCAGCTTCACGAAGCTCGCGTAGCGCGCCGAGCCGCGACGCGCCGGCGAACGTCTGCGGCTCGGCGGGGCGCCGGACGCCAGACGGCGCGCTCACAGCCCGAGCTCCGGCCACATCGCGTCGACCGCCGCCTTCGTCGCGGCGTCCATCTCGATGATGGGCGGCCACGCGCGCGTGAACCCTTCCTCCGGCAGCTTCCGCGTCGCGTCGATCCCCATCTTGCTGCCGTACGTGAACGCGCGGCTCGCGTGATCGAGCACGTCCACGGGCCCCATCGTGAAGCGCACGTCGCGCTCCGGGTCGATGTTGTTGAGCGCGGCCCACCACGCTTCCTGCGCGTTGCGCACGTTCACGTGCTTGTCGACGACGACGAGCACCTTCGCGAGCGACATCAGGCCCGGCGCCCCACAGCGCGTTCATCACCTTGTAGGCCTGCCCCGGATACTGCTTGTCGATCGACACGAACACGAGGTTGTGAAAGACCCCCTCCGCCGGCATGTGGTAGTCGACGATCTCGGGAACCGTCAGCTTGAGCAGCGGCAGGAAGATCCGCTCGGTCGCGTGGCCGAGGTAGAAGTCCTCCATCGGCGGCCGGCCGACGATCGTCGTCGCGTAGGTCGCGTCGCGGCGCATCGTCACCGCGGTGAGGTGCACCTGCGGGTAGAGGTCCGCCTCCGAGTAGAAGCCCGTGTGGTCGCCGAACGGCCCTTCGACCACGAGCGCCTCGCGCGGGTCGATGTAGCCCTCGAGCACGATCTCCGCGTCCGCCGGCACCTCGAGGTCGCACGTCACCGCCTTCGCGAGCGGCACCGGCGACTGCGCGCAGGAATCCGGCGAAGATGAACTCGTCGACCATCGGCGGCAGCGGCGCGCTCGCCGAGTACATCGACGCCGGGTCGGCGCCGACGGCGATGCACACCGGCATCGTCTCGCCGCGCTCCGCCATCTCGCGCCAGTGCGCCGCGCCGACCTTGTGGCGCTGCCAGTGCATCGCGACGGTGCGCTTCGAGAGCTGCTGCACGCGGTACATGCCGACGTTGCGGATGCCGCGCGCCGGGTCCTTCGAGATCGACCATCGTCAGCGTGACGTACGGCCCGCCGTCGTCCGGCCAGCAGGTGATGATCGGCAGCTGGTCGAGGTCGATCTCGTCGCCGCGCCACACGATCTCCTGGCACGGCGCGCTTCCCGCTCTTCATGCGCGGCGGGAACTTCGCCACCTCGAACAGCCGCGGCAGCATCGACAGCTTGCCCAGCATCCCTTCCGGCACCTTGAGGTCGAGCAGCTCGCGTGATGCGCTCGCCGTGCTCGTCGAGCCGGTCGACGCCGAGCGCCAGCGCCATCCGCCGCATCGAGCCGAAGAGGTTGATCGCCACCGGAAACGGCGAGCGCGTGCCGTCGCGGAGGATCGACGTGCTCGAACAGCAGCGCCGTGCCCGCCGCCCGGCATCTTCGACACGCGGTCGGTGATCTCGCAGATCTCGAGGTGCGCCTTCACCGGCCGCGTGATCCGGTGCAGCTCGCCGACCGCGTCGATGGCCGCGATGAACTCCGGAGCGTGTCGAGGGCCACGCCTGAGCGGATGCGGAGGCGCTCACGGCCGGCTCAGCGCTTCGTCCCGACGTGGATCGCCGCGATGCCGAAGCGACAGCGACTCCCAGCGCACGTCGCGCGAAGCCCGCCGCCGTCATGCGCGCCGCGAGCTCCTCCTCGGCCGGGAAGTGCGCGACGGACGCCGGCAGGTAGCTGTACGCCGTCCGGTGCCCGCTGACGAGCCGACCGACGAGCGGCAGCACGCGATGGAAGTAGAGGTGGTAGCCGGCGCGCACGAGCGCGATGCGCGGCGTCGAGAACTCGAGGATCACGAACCGCGCGCCCGGGCGCGAGCACGCGCAGCACTTCGCGCAGCGCCGCGTCGAGGTCGGCGACGTTGCGGATGCCGAACGCGACGATCGCCCCGTCGAGCGACGCCGTCGGCGAGCGGCAGCGCGAGCGCGTCGGCGCCGACCGGCGCGAGCGCGATCGCGCGGCGCCTTCCCCGCGCCGGCGCGCAGCATCGGCTCCGCGAAGTCGGCGCCGACCACGAGCCCGGCGAACCCGTGCTGTCGCACCAACAGCGCGCCGACGTCCAGCGTTCCCGCGCACAGGTCGAGGTACGTCGCCGGCCGGCCGGCGCGTCCAGCCGAGCGCCGCGAGCGCGCGCCGGCGCCAGGCGCGGTCGATGTTCAGGCTCAGCACGTGGTTCAGCAGGTCGTAGCGCGGCGCGATCTCCGAGAAGATGCGCTGCACGTACGCGCGCTTCTCCGCCCCGCCGCGCCGCGGCGCGCGCGCGCGACGTCGGCGCGCCGGTCGTCGAGGCATCGTGCGAAGTGTCGGCGCGGCAGGCGGAGCATCCGGCTGCAACGTGTCGCCGCGAACGCTGCAGGATGCCCGCCACGCCGAGTACTCGCGTCGACCGCGTCTGCGCGTCGCACGCTGCCCGCGCCGCCGCCAGCCCTCCCGCATGCTCCGAGCTCTCGACCTCGCCAACCTCCCGGATGCCGACGTCGTTCGCCTCGCCCAGGAGGGGCGCGAGGCGGCGTTCCGGGAGCTGGTGCGGCGCTACGAGCGGCCGGTGTTCTCGCTCGTCTTCCGCATGGTGCGCGACCGCGAGATCGCCGAGGACCTGGCGCAGGACACGTTCATCAAGGTCCTGAACCACATCGACCGGTACAGCCCGGAGTTCAAGTTCTCGAGCTGGCTGTTCAAGATCGCGAACAACGTCGCGATCGACTCACCTGCGGCGGAAGACAGCTCGACACCGTGAGCATGGACGGCTCGCCGCACGCCGCGACGGCCGCCGAGGTCGAGGCGACGCGTTCGAGCTCGCGGCGCAGCAGGAGACCGCGCTCGAGGAGATGGAGGCGCGCGAGCTCGGCTCGGCCATCGAGCGGGCGATCGCCAGGCTGCGGCCCGAGTACCGATCTTGCATCATGCTGCGTCATGTGGAGGGGCGGTCGTACGAGGAGATCGCCGCGACGCTCGACCTGCCCCTCGGCACCGTCAAGACCTACATCCACCGCGCGCGCCACGAGCTGCGCCGCGCGCTGGAGCACCTGCGCGAGTGATCCGCGGACGCGTCGCGCTCCGGCGATCTACGGAGTCCGTCCGCCTGAAACCTCCGTCCGTGCCGCGCGTAGACCCGCGCAGAGGAGACCTGTGAACCGACATCTACTTCCCGACGAGATCGACCTGCTGCTCGACGGCGAGGCCGGATTCGGCGTCGCGCCGCTGCGGGCGCACGTCCGCGAGCTGCGCCGAGTGCGCCGCCGAGCTCGACGACGGCCCGGCGCGCTCGTCGCCGAGCTCGAGGCGCTGCCGCATTTCGCGCCGTCGCCGCTCTTCGCCGACCGGGTGATGCAGCAGGTGCAGGTGTTCGAGCCCTGGCACGTCGCCGCTGCTCGACACGGCCCGGCGCTTCGTTCCGCAGTCGCGCCCGGCGCGCGTGCTCGCGGCCGCCGGCGCCTTCTCGGTCGCCTCGCTGCTGACGCTCGCTCCTGCTCTGGGTCGGCGCCCGCGTCGACATCCTCACGATGCTCGGCGGCTCGGCGCTCGATCGCGCGCAGGCGGCGCCCTCTCGGCACTCGGCGACGCGGTCGCCGTCGGCGCTCGGCGACCCGGCCGCCGGGCTGCTCCAGAGCGGACCGGGCGTCGCGCTCGCTCGCGACCGACGTTCGTCGTCGCCATCGTGCTCGCCGCGGCCGGGCTCCGCGCGGCCGCGCGACGGCGCTCGGCAGCGCGTGCGGCGTGGCCGATGCGCCGCCTCGCTCGTCGCCGCTCCGCTCGCCGCTCGTCGCACTCCTCGCCGCGGCCGTCGCCCCGCTCGCCGCGTGCGCCGCCGGCGACCGCGGCCCCGGCCGCAGGCGACGGCGCCGCGGCGCCCCCGCCACGGCGGCGCTCGTCGTTCCCGCCGGCGCGCGCAGCGTCGGAGTCGTCGTCCTCCGCGGCCCGGTCGACGTCTACGGCACGGTCGACGGCGACGTCATGGCGGTCTCCGGCGACGTCACCGTCCACCCGGGCGGCCGGGTCACCGGCGACGTCGACTCGGCGTTCGGCAAGGTGCGCGTGCTGCCGGCGGACGCGTCGCGGCGCCACGTCGCTCGATGGCGGGACGCGCCGAGGCCGCGCCGCCCACGCCGTCACGCCCGTCGCGCCGACCGTCGCGGACACGTGGCACGCCGTGAAGCTCGTGCTCGGCTGGCTCACGGTGCTGCTCGTCATCGGGCTCGGCGTGCTCGTGACCGCGAGCCCGTATCTCGACGGCGTCGCCGAGGCGTTCGAGGGGAGCTTCGCCCGGGCGCTCGGCGTCGGGCATCGTCGGGCAGATGCTCGTCGCTGCCGGCGCTGCTCGTGCTCGTCGTGGCGCTCGCGCTCACCGTCGTCGGCGTGCTCGCCATTCCGCTGGCGATCGTCGGCGTTCGTGATCGCCGTCGCCGGCCTGCTCACGCTCGGCTTCCTCGCCGTGGCGTTCGTGACCGGCCGGTCGCTCGTCGGCGGCGAGCGCGGTCCGACCCGCCGCCGTGCCGCGTCGGCCCGCGGCGAGGCGCTCGCGCGCTCGCCGTCGGCTCGCGGTCTACCTGTCGCTGTGGCTCGCCGCGGCTGCGCTGACCGCCGTGCCGGCGGTCGCGGTCGTCGCTCCGCACCGTGGCGCTCGCGGCGACCTGGGTCGCCGCCACCGCCGGATTCGGCGCCGCGCTCATCTCGCGCGCCGGCACGCGCTCCGAGGCCGCCGCGCGGCCGCGCGCGATGCGCGAGTGCCGCGGCCGCCGAGCCGACGCCCGTACCGGTCGCGGCGTCCCGGGTGGCAGACCCCGACGCCCGTCCACGGCGTCGTCGCCGCGCGCCGGCCCCGGCATCCCGCACGCGCGGCGGGCCGGCGCCGGTGACGGCGCTGCGCCGGCGGCGGTCCGGCGCCGCTCGGAGTGAGCCGAGCGACCAGCGCCCACTCGACTTGCTGGCCCGTCGCTTGCCCATCCGATGGCACCGCCGCAACCATCGGAGCATCCGATGATCGTCAAGGGATACCGAGTCGGGCCGCTGCTGAAGAAGACCGCGAGCGAGGTGATCGACGACAACGTGCTCGGCCTCGCCGCGCAGATCGCGTACTACTTCTTCTTCTCGCTCTTCCCGATCTTCCTCTTCCTCGCGCCGCTGCTCGCGCTCGTCGGCGACAAGCGCGAGACGTTCGCGTGTCCTGCTGAGCCAGCTCGCGCGCGCGGTCCCGGCGGAGAGCGTTCGCCGCTCGTGCAGAGCGTCGTCGAGGAGGTGGTCTTCGCACCGAGCGCGCCGGGGCTCGTGTCGGTCGGCGCGCTGCTCGCCCTGTGGTCGGGGTCGAGCGTGTTCAGCAACCTCATGGGCGCGCTGAACACCGCGTACGACTGCGACAAGGACTAGCGGCCGTGGTGGAAGCGGCAGCTGATCGCGATCGCGCTGCGCTGATCGGCATCGGCGGGCTGTTCGTCCTCGCGACGATCGTCATGCTCGCCGGCGGCAACATCGTCGACAAGGCTCGCCGACTTCCTCGCGGATCGGCGTCGCGGGGCGGATCGTCTGGACGGTCGCTGCAGTACGGCTCGCGCTCGGGATCCTCGTCGTCACGGCGTGGGCCGTGTTCTACTTCCTGCCCGAACGTGCGGCAGAACAAGTGGCACGCGCTCGCCGGCGCCCTGCTCGCGACGTCGCTCTGGCTCGATCGTCACGCTCGGCTTCCGCTTCTACGTCCAGAACTTCGGCAGCTACAACAAGACGTACGGCAGCATCGGCGCGCGTGATCGTGCTGCTCACGTGGATGTATCTGTCGATGGTCGCGCTGCTCACCGGCGGCGAGCTCGCCTCGGAGCTGCACCACGGCACGGGGGCGATGCGCACCCGCGTCGGCCACCTCTACAACGGGCGCATCTCCGACGGCGGCGAGGTGGCTCGGCCGTCGGTCGAGCAGGTGCACCGTCGTACCGTCCCGCCATCGCGCGGCGTGACGGTCCCGAGCGCAGCCTGACGGACGCCCTAGCGTACCGGCGAGCCGGTCGCGCGGAGCACCACGGGCGATGCCGCGCGCGAAGCCCGAGGCGCCGCCGCGCTGCCGTCGCGGACGCGCGATCTCGATCAGCCCATTGGAGCCGGCGAGCGCGACGAGGCGCGCCCGGCTCGCCACGTCCGGGTACGACGCGGACGCAGCGCGCAGCGTCCGATCGTCGATCACCAGCCTCGACGGCGCCGCGTGCGATGCAGGTTGGTGATCGCGTTGCCGAACCGGTCGACCGCGATCACCTCGCCGCGCGATCGCGCCGTCGGGCAGCCGCCGCGCCTCCGGCGTCCGCCGGACGATCGGCGCGTCGTATCGGCGCGCCTAACGCCTCGATCGCGTCACGCCGCGAGCAGTCGCGCCGCGGCCGGCGCGAACACGTCGCGGCCGTGAAAGGTCGGCGAGGCGTGCGCCGGGACCGGCAGCGCGACCGACGCGCGCGCCCGGCGACGAGCAGCGCCGGCGACAGCACGCCGTTGTCCGGCCCGACGAGCAAGCGTCCATCGCTCGCGACCGCGAGCGCCGCGCGCGCCGAGCCGACGCCCGGATCGACGACCGCGAGGTGCACCGTGCCCGGCGGGAAGCCGGCGCCAGTAGCGCGCGAGCGCGAGCCGGCCCGCACTCGACGTCGTGCGCCGGCAGCGTCGTGCGAGACGTCGACGAGCGTGCGCGTCCGGGGCGGCGCTCAGGATGACGCCCTTCATCTCCGCGACGTAGCCGTCGGCCGTGCCGAAGTCGGTGAGCAGGGTGACGAGCGGTCGCATGACGGTCGAGGGTCAGACGCGTGGCGCGCTTCCACCGCCCGCTACGCCAGAGCGACGATCATCGCCAGCGCCGCGGCCGCCGTCGCGCGTCGAGCGCGATCGTCCACCAGAGCCCGACTCGTCCCCAACCGCGCGCGGCCCACGCCGCGAGCGGAATGCGCGCGCGTCGTCAGCGCGGTCGAGTCGACCATCGGCGCGAGCGTATGCCCTGCCCCGCCGAGCGCCCCTTCGAGCACGACCTCGGCGCAGACCAGGAGCTGCGAGACCGCGGCGATGCGCAGGTAGCTGCGCCGTCTGCGCGATCACGTCCGCGTCGCGCGTGAAGACGCCCGCCGCCCACCCGGGCGCGAGCGAGCGCGATCGCCGCGACAGCTACCGCCGGCAGCGTGCAGTAGCCGAGCATCAACCAGCCGGCGCGCGCTGCGCGGTCGACGTGGCCGGCGCCGAGGTTCTGCCCGACGATCGCCGCCGCGGCCGCGCCGAAGCCGACGCCGATCATGTACAGCCAGCTCTCGACGCGGAAGCCGAGGCCCGAGCGCGGCGAGCGTCGCGCGTGCCGAACGGCGACGCGGTGCGCGCGACCACGACGTAGACGAGGCTGAACAGCACGCCGGTCGCCGCGGTCGGCAGCCCGATGCGCGCGACCTGCGCGCAGCACGACGGGCTCGGCCGCCGACCACGCGAGCAGCCCGCGTCGGGTCGCAGCACGACGAGTCCGACGACGAATGCGAGCGCTGCGCGTGGCGACCGGTCGCGAGCGCGGCGCCGGCGAATCCCGAGCGCGGGGCATCGGCCCGAGCGCCGAGGATGAGCAGCGGATCGAGCACGAGCGCGACGCCGACGGCGACGCGCGAGGATGACGAGCGGCGTGCGCGTGTCGCCCGAGGCGCGGAACGCCGCGTCGACGACGAAGTATCCGAACAGCACCGGTGCCGCGAGCAGATACAGCGCCGAGGTATCGCGCGCCCTCGTCCGCTACGGCATCGGCGGCGCGTCCATCATGGCGAGCATCCCGTGCGCACCCGAGGCGGCCGGCGACGGCGATCGCGCCGCCCAACACCAGCGCGAGCACGAGCGCGTCGCCGTCGTCCGGCGCGCCGCGGTCGGCGGGGTCACGCTCGCCGTGCCGTCGTGCCGCGACCGCCGTCAGCCCGATGCTCACCATCTCGGCGACCGAGATCGCCCATCCAGACCCAGAAGATCGCCGCGGTCACCGCGGCGAGCGACGTCGCGCCGAGGCGCGTGCCGATCCAGTACGCGTCGACCGCGAGGAACACCGTCATCAGCAGGTTGGACGCGACCGCCGGCAGCGCGACGCGGGCCATGAGCCGTTGGAGCGGCTCGGTCGTCAGCGAAGGGCGCCGGCGCAGCTCCGCGAGCGGCGACGGAACCCCGCCGTCGCGCTCCTCGATCATCTACGCGCGCCGCGCCCGCGAGTGCGCGCCGCGCGACGCACCGTCAGTGCGCCGCGACCTGCTCGACGTCCGGTCCGCGATCGTCGTCAGCGCCCGCGCGGCCGCCGACGTTCGGCTCGGCGACGACGATCGGGCGGCCCGTGTCTCCGCCCTCCACGATGCGCGGGTCGAGCGGGATCTGGCCGAGCAGCGGCACGCCGACCTCGTCGGCGAGCGCCTGCCCGCCGCCGCGAGCCGAACACGGCGATCGGCTTGCCCGGTCTCGGGGTTCTCGAGGTAGCTCATGTTCTCGACGATGCCGAGCACCGGCACGCCGACGCGCTCGAACATCTTCACGCCGCGCAGCGCGTCGCCGACCGCGACCTGCTGCGGCGTGGTGACGATGAGCGCGCCGTGGACGTGCGTCGCCTGCACGAGCGAGAGCTGCGCGTCGCCGGTGCCCGGCGGCATGTCGACGATGAGGTAGTCGAGCTCGCCCCCACGCGACGTCGCGCAGGAACTGCGTGATGACCTTCATGACGATCGGCCCGCGCCAGATCGCGGGCTGGTCGCGCTCGATGAGGAAGCCGATGCTCATGACCTTCACGCCGTGCGCCTCGAGCGGCTGGATCTTCTCGTCGCGCACCGGCGGCGGCTCGTCCACGCCGAGCATGCGCGGGAGGTTCGGGCCGTACACGTCGGCGTCCATGATGCCGACGCGCGCGCCCTTCTTCGCGAGCGCGATCGCGAGGTTGACGGCGACGGTCGACTTGCCGACGCCGCCCTTGCCGCTCGACACGGCGATGATGCGGCCGAGCTTCGGATACTCACCGGCGTCGGCGCCGCGGCTGCGGCGCGCGCGCGGGCGCCGCGTCCATCACCGGGAGCGCGCGCCGCGGCGCGGGGCGCGGCGCCGACGCGCGCGCCTGGTTCGCGCGCTCGCTGGTCGCCGCGCGCCGCCTCGTACTGCGCCGGGTCCATCACGTCGACGCGCACGTCGGACACGCCGGCGAGCCCTCGACGGCCTGCCGCACGTCACGCACGAGCGTCGCGTCGTCGTCCGCGGCGAGCACGAGCGTGAGGCGCACGCGCCCGTCGGTCGTCGTCGCGACGTCGCGCACGACGTCCGCCTTGATGAGGTCCGTGCCGAGGCGCGGATGCCGGATGCCGTGCAGCGCGAAGTGGATGCGCTGAAGAAGATTGTCTGCCATGCTCGAAATCGTACACGCTCACCCGGTCGCCGCGTCGGCGTTAGGCATCCCGTCCAGGTACGCCCGCGACGCGTCGAGCTACCCGCCGAACCACCGTGTCGAGCCCCACCGCGACGAGCGCCCCCGACGCCTTCGCGTGCCCGCCGCCGCCGAACTGCCGCGCGAGCGCGTTCACGTCGACGGCACCCGTGCTGCGGAACGACACCTTCACCTTGCCGTGCCCCAGGTCGCGGAAGAACAGCGCGAGGCGCGTCCCGGCGATCGAGCGCGGGTGCTCGACGATGCCGTCGAGATCCTCGGAGCGGACGCCGTGACGCTCCATCGCGTCCGACGGCACCGAGATCCACGCGAGCCCGCGCGCAGGGTCGACGTCGAGCGTGCCTAACGCCTCGCGCAGCAGCGACAGCTTGCCGACCGGCATCGACGCGTAGATGCGGCGGTACATCTCCTCCGGGTCGACGCCGGTCGCGAGCAGCTGCGCCGGCGACCGCGTGGCAGCGCGGCGACGTGTTGCTGAAGCGAAATCCCCCTGTGTCGGTGAGGATCGCCGCGTAGAGCGCGACGCCCACCGCGGGCGTCAGCTCGAGGTCGAGCGTCGCGCGCGAAGTCGTAGATCAGCTCGCCCGTGGCGCACGCCGTCGTGTCGCTCACGATCGATGTCGCCCGCCGGCTCGTCGGCCGCGATGTGGTGATCGATCACGAGCTCGCGGCACGCGCAGCGACCGCGCCACGTCGGCGAGGTTGCCAAGGCGCTTGACGTCGCTGATGTCGAGCACGAGGAGCGCGTCGATGCCGCGGCAGCGCCGACCCGCCGTGCCGGGAGTCGTCACGCACCCCGTCGAGGAGGAAGGCGTACATCTCCGGCCACGGCGTCGGGTTCACGATGCGCGCCTCGACATCCATCTGCCGTAGCAGATGCGCCATCGCGGCCTCGGAGCCGCACCCGTCGCCGTCGGCGTTGATGTGGGTCGACAGCGCGACACGCATGCCGGGCTCGAAGCTGCGCGCCTAACGTTCGGAGCGCATCGGCACGGTGCGGCGGAACGGCGAGGAGGTCCATCGGCGCTGTCTGCGACTTTGGATCGTTCATGTGGACAGAAGGAACAGATGGAGCAGCCGAAGGGCAACTGTTCAGGAACGCGGCGTGTTGCTTCACCCCTGCTGTCCACACGAAGAAGCCGCCGAGACGATCGACTCGTCTCGGCGGCCTTCGTCAGCGTACGTGGGGTCAGTCGCCGGCGTAGCCCGGACGCCCGTTCCCGATGCGCGAGTGCGACTTGCCGTAGAGGAAGTAGATCACGAGCCCGATCACGAGCCAGATCACGAGCCGAATCTGCGTCGCGCCCGGAAGTCCCAGGACGAGGTAGCCGCACGTGAGGATGCCGAGGATCGGCACCGCCGGCACGAACGGCGTCTTGAACGGGCGATTCAGATTCGGGCTCTTGTAGCGCAGCACGAGCACGCCGGCGCTGACGACGATGAATGCGAACAGCGTCCCGATCGAGACCAGCTCGCCGAGCAGGTCGATCGGCAGGAGTCCGGCGCCGACCGCCGCGAGGACGCCCGTGAGGATCGTCGTCACGTACGGCGTGCGGAACTTCGGGTGGACCTTCCCGAACACCGGCGGCAGGAGCCCGTCGCGCGACATCGAGTAGAAGATGCGCGGCTGGCCCATGAGCATCACGAGCACCACCGAGGCGAGACCCATGATCGCGCCGATGTCGACGAGGTAGTTCAGCCACGCGAGCTGCGGCACGCGGGCGAGCGCGACGTCGACCGGGTGCGGCACGTTGAGCTGCGCGTACGGCACGAGTCCCGTCATGACGAGCGACATCAGGATGTAGAGCACCGTGCAGAACGCCAGCGAGCCGAGCATCCCGATCGGCATGTCGCGCTGCGGGTTCTTGGCCTCCTGTGCCGCCGTGCTGACGGCGTCGAACCCGATGTAGGCGAAGAACACGACGCCGGCCGCGCGGACGATGCCGTCCCAGCCGAACTGCCCAGGACCCTGCGCCGGCGGGATGAACGGCTTCCAGTTCGCCGTGTCGACGTACATGAAGCCGAAGCCGATCACGAGCAGCACGATCGCGACCTTCACGAAGACGATCACGTTGTTGAACCGCGCCGACTCCTTGATCCCGACGACCAGGAGCGCCGTCATGAGGAGCGTCAGCACCATCGCCGGAATGTTGACCATCCCGCCGGGCACCCGCTGGATCGTCTCCGTCTGCGAGTTCCAGACGAGCGGTGCGGTCGTCAGCGAGTCAGGGAGGATGACGCCGAGCTTCCCCATGAAGGCCTTGAAGTAGCCCGACCAGCCGACCGCCACGGTCGATGCGCCGACCAGGTACTCGAGAATGAGATCCCACCCGATGATCCACGCGATGAGCTCGCCGAGCGTCGCGTAGGCGTAGGTGTACGCACTGCCGGCGACGGGAATCATCGACGCGAACTCCGCATAGCAGAGTCCGGCGAACAGACATCCGAGCCCGGCGAGCACGAACGCGAGCACGACCGCTGGCCCCGCGTACTGGGCCGCAGCGGAGCCGGTGAGCACGAAGATCCCCGCGCCGATGATGGCACCGATGCCGAGCATGACGAGGTTCGTCGCGGTCAGCGTGCGTCTCAGCGTGTTGTGCCCTTCCTCGCCAGCCTCCGACTGGATCAGCTCGATGTTCTTCGTCGAAAACAACGCCATGAGGGGGTCTCTCTGAGGTGGGCGGGCGGGAGGAACCGAACGCGGCAAACTGCCGCGGCTGCTCGAACGTTGTCAATACGCGCGCGTTCGGACGAGGCACCGGATGTCAGCGTCGGGTCAGGGCGGACCTCGACCCGGCAGGGCATCACACCGAGTAGTTCGGCGCCTCGCGCGTGATCGTCACGTCGTGCGGGTGAGACTCGCGCAAGCCAGCCGTCGTGATGCGCGTGAACTGGGCTTCCGTCCGCAGCATGTCGATCGAGCCGCAGCCGACGTAGCCCATCCCGCTGCGCAGCCCGCCGACCATCTGGAACAGCACGTCGGAGACGGGTCCCTTGTACGGCACGCGGCCCTCGATCCCCTCGGGCACGAGCTTGCGGGCGCTCATCTCTCCGTCCTGGAAGTAGCGATCGGCACTTCCGTCCTGCATCGCGGAGAGCGAGCCCATGCCGCGGATCATCTTGAAGCGGCGCCCTTCGAGCAGCAGCGACTCGCCGGGGCTCTCCTCGGTGCCTGCGAGCATCGAGCCCATCATGACCGACGATGCGCCGGCGGCGAGCGCCTTCACGATGTCGCCCGAATACTTGATCCCGCCGTCGGCGATGACCGGCACGTCGCCCGCACCCTCGACCGCGTCGAAGATCGCAGTGAGCTGCGGCACGCCGACGCCGGTCACGACGCGCGTCGTGCAGATCGAGCCGGGACCGACGCCGACCTTCACCGCATCGACCCCACGCTCGACGAGCGCCGCGGCTCCGTCGCGCGTCGCGACGTTGCCGACGACGAGCTGTACGTCCGGCAGCGCGTCGCGCACGTGCGACGTCGCGTCGAGCACTCCCTGGGAGTGGCCGTGCGCCGTGTCGATGATCAGCACGTCGACCCCCGCATCGACGAGGGCGCGCGCGCGGACGAGGAAGTCGCCGGCCGCACCGATCGCCGCGGCGACGCGCAGCCGGCCGTGCTGATCCTTGTTCGCTCCCGGGTACTGTCGGCGCTTGTGGATGTCTTTCACCGTGATCAGGCCGCGCAGCACCCCGCTGTCGTCGACGACGGGGAGCTTCTCGATGCGGTGGCGCCCCATGATCGCCTCCGCCTCGTCGAGCGTCGTACCGATCGGCGCCGTCACGAGCCGCTCGCTCGTCATCGCGTCGCGGAGCGGGCGGTCGACGCTCCGCTCGAACTGGATGTCGCGGTTCGTGATGATCCCGACGAGCCTGCCGTCCGGATCGACGACCGGCACCCCGGAGATCTTGAAGCGCTGCATGAGGGCGATCGCCTCGCGCAGCGTCGCTTCGGGCATGAGCGTGATCGGATTCAGGATCATCCCGCTCTCCGACCGCTTCACCCGATCCACCTCGGCCGCCTGCCGGTCGATCGACATGTTCTTGTGCAGCACGCCGATGCCCCCGGCACGCGCCATCGCGATCGCCATCTCGCTCTCGGTCACCGTGTCCATCGCGGCGGAGATGAGCGGCACGCGGAGGGTGATGCCGCGCGTGAAGCGCGAGCTCGTGTCGGCATCTTTGGGATGCACCCGCGCGTGACGCGGCACGAGGAGCACGTCGTCGAACGTCAGCGCGACGTCGTCACGCACGCGGGCGGAGCCGTGCGCGGCTGTGCGGGGTGCCGCGGAACGCGAAACCCCGCTCTCCGGCTGGGCCGGACGAGCGGGGCTTGGCGTGCGCTGCAATTCGATCGGTGTCGTAGTCGCCATGGCCAAACGTAGGCGGCCACTCGGGCGCGTTCAAGCCGAACGCGCCGTCCGAGTCACCGGCTCACGCGGCGCGACGACGGCGCGCGATACCGCCGAGTGCGAGCAGACCGCCGCCGAGGAGCGCGATCGTTGCCGGCTCGGGCACGCTGGCGACGGCCGGCCTGACGTCGTACGCCGCGTCCATGAAGCCGCTGTTGTCGCCGTAGCAGCTCGGCCCGCCGGAGAAGCCACAGGCGTCGGCGATACCGAGGTACAGGCGCGTGGCCGCGTCGGGAACGGCGAACATCTGCACGATGCCGCTCTGCGCCTGACCGAAGTTCTGGTCGGTGGTCCGTCCGTCGCCGACGAAGAAGACCTGATTGAGGCCGATGGGACCGTACGACAGCCGGTTGAGCGCACCGGCGGCCGAGTAGTCGATGCCGGCCGGGGGCATCCCCGCCGGGACGTTCGCGTCGAGGAAGACGCCGACGAGGGTCATGGAGCGCCCGGGCGTCACCAGCGACGAGATGCTGCCGGACGCCGCGATGTTGGCCGGCCCGACGCAGATGCCACCGCTGCTGTTGAAACCGTCTGCCGAGAACCCGGCGCCGCCGACGCACGACCAGCCGGCAGCGCTCCCGACCGAGCTGAACGTGAGAACGCGATTCATCCCCGCGGTCAGCGCGATCGCGGTCGGCGCGACGCCGTCACCGCCGCCGGCGTTCCCCCCTGCGAGGTAGATGTTCGCCAATGCACTGACGTTCGCGATCCCGGACTGCGCGAGCGCCGGTCCGCTCGCCGTGACGAGGGCGCTTCCCACGAATGCGACTGCGGCTACGAGTCTGCGGTGCATGACCAGTCTCCAGAGCCAGATGTGCTCGAGGCCACGTGCAACGCCGGAATTCCCGGCGCCCCACTATGCACCGCACAGCTCGCCAGGGAAAGAGTGCGCCGACTCCACGACGGCGGTCGGAGTCGATACGTTCTCCGTCGCCTCGCCGCCCGCCGGCCTCAGCTACTTCTGCCGCGCACCAGTCGCCGCAACCGGGCCGGCATGCCGAGCGGCAGGAAGAACGACGCCGCGTTCACGACGCGGTGCAGATTCAGATCGCTCAACTCCGCCCGCGAGCCGGTCCAGTGATCGAGCAGGACGCTCCGCCCGGCGTTCTGCACGAGCCGCTGCAGCGCCGTCACGAGCAGGAAGACGTCGTCGACTTCACCGAGGAATGGCAGGAAATCCGGAATGAAGTCGATCGGCGTGAGGATGTACGCGATCGCCGCTCCGACGAGCACCTTGTCGATGGCCGAGACGCGCCGGTCGACGAGGAGTCCGCCCAACAGACGCAGGTACTGCGGGATCTGCTGCATCGTTCCGAGCAGCGTGCGTTTCGCGCCACGACGCGGGCGCATCGCCTTGCGCGCTCGCGCTGTCGCGTCGCGCACGCCATCGCGCACGCCACCGCCTGCGCGCTCGGCGGCGTCGCGCACGCGTTCGGACACGCGGTCGCCGATACGCTCGGCGATGCGAGCCGTCTTACGAAGTCGTGCTCTCGGTGCGGTCACGGGGTGCGGTCTCCGGGTGTAGGGGCGCCGCTCGGGCCCGTGGTCGGTCCAGTGGAGCTGCCGGGCGGCGCAGACGGGGGTGCGGTCGGATCCGCCGGCGGCACCCCACCTGCTGAAGGGGCGCTCCCCGGCTGTGTCGTCGCATCCGCGACGACCGTGCCGACACGCTGCGCCGCGGTCGCGAGGTCGGTCGCCATCGTCTTCCCGACCGTCGCGACGTTGTTCAGCATCCCGGCCGCCTTGTTCAGCAGCCCCATCGTGTCCGCGATCGTCGTCGCCGAGACACGGCCCGCGCGCATCTTGTCCTCGACCGTCTCCGCGAACGACTGGAAGAGGTTCGGCGCGGGGTTCTGGCGCTCGGCGTACTTCGACTCCAGGAATTCGACATAGTCGAGCACCTGATAGAGGCGCTCTTCGCTGAGCGGCTCGAGGCGCCGCGCGATGCGGTCCCGTAGATGTTGGGTCATGACAGAAAAGATAGACGCGTCAGCCCCACCAGCGCGCTTTCTTCCCGCGTGCATCGATGTGCACATACGGTCGCCGGTACTTGGCGCTCACGTACACGCCGAGGCCCCCGGCCAGCTCGGGGTGTTTCCGTTCGACCATCTCGGCCGCGATCGCGACGATCCGGCTGTCGAACGAGGTGAAACGCCCGTCCCCGTCGGCATCGATCGCGACGTCGGCCGCGTCGCCGTACTGATGACGGCTGTTCAGCGCGGATCCCTCGACGCTCCCATTGTGCAGCGGCGTACGGAAGCCGGAGTGCACGTCGACCTCGAGCTTCAGCGGATCGGTCATCCCACGAATGCGTGCGACCTCGTCGGCCACCAGCTCGAGCTTGTCGAGCAGGCGCGGACTGACGACGACGTACTTCGGCCAGAGTCGTTGCCCGTCGTGCGTCATGAAGTCGGCGAGACGCAGGTGCGGCGTGAGGCGCAGGTCCGTGTTCCGCTGATCGATCTCGATGAAGCCAGGCGGCTTCTCCCCGCCGAACCGCTCGAACGGATACGAGCCGACGCGATAGCCGTTCACCATGCCTCCGAGCTTCTGGGCGAACGGCACGAGTACCGCGATCGTGATCTCCCCGAGGACGTGCGGAGACTCCATCGGCGCGGGCGTGACCGAGGCGAGCGCCAGATGATAGAGGCCAGGTCGCGTTGGCGCGACGACCGTCGCGCTGGCGAGCGGGCGTTCGGGCGCGGCGTCGGACGAGTCGGCCGCACGCACCCAGCGGTAG
Source organism: uncultured Gemmatimonadaceae bacterium (assembly GCA_963843845.1). Lineage (GTDB taxonomy): Bacteria > Gemmatimonadota > Gemmatimonadetes > Gemmatimonadales > Gemmatimonadaceae > Gemmatirosa. The sequence goes on from CAWJMB010000002.1 coordinate 2,653,948, forward strand.
GTGAGGCGCCGCGCATCCGCCGCGATCGGGAGCGGGTACTCCACGAGCTGCCCCGGCATCGCGACGCGGACGAGCACGTCGCCGCTCTTGCCGAACGCACGCGTCGCGCGGGCCGACGACAGCAGCGGCCCGCTGCGCTCGACATCGGACCCGACGTTCACCTCCCGCGCGAACCGCCCCGCTCCAGCGATCTCGCCGAGCGGCTTGTACAGACGGAGCACCGCGGTGGCCGAGACGAGGAGCAGCGCCGCGACGAGCAGGTACGACGGCCGCCGCACCGCGCGCGTCGTACTCGCGCTATGGCGCACGGCAACGTCGCTCGCGGCGGCGCTGCGCCGCGCCTCCTCGAGGCGCGCCAGCTCGAACATCGTGAGGCGGCGGGAGCCGTCGTCGGCGGTCGGGTCGGTCACACGGTCATGCGCAGGGTTCAGAACGCTCCTGGCCGCGCAGTCTAGCCGCGCCGGCCCCAGCGTCCTACCGACGAGCGACGCCCGCGTTCCGATTCAGTGGAACGCCCTCCTGGCGCCGGGTACATTGCGCGCATGTCACACCCCACTGCCCGCCCCGTCGCGCTCGTCGTGCTCGATGGATGGGGCTACCGCGCCGCGACCGACGGCAACGCGATCGCCATGTCGCAGACGCCGACCTGGGACGCGCTCTGGCGCCTCCGCTCGCGCACGCTGCTGCACGCGTCCGGGCTGCCGGTCGGACTTCCCGAAGGTCAGATGGGGAACAGCGAGGTCGGCCATCTGAACCTCGGAGCGGGGCGCATCGTGATGCAGGACCTCGTGCGAATCTCGGAGTCGATCCGCAGCGGCGACTTCTATCGCAACCACGCGTTCGTGAGCGCGTGCCGGGCGGTACGGGCGAACGGCGGGACGCTTCACCTGCTCGGCCTCGTGGGGAAGGGGGGCGTGCACGGGCTCGACCGGCACCTGTTCGCCCTGGTCGACCTCGCCGCCCGTGAGGGAGTTCCGCGCGTCGCGATCCACGCGATGCTCGACGGACGCGACACGCTGCCGAAGAGCGCTCTCGGCTACATGCGCGAGACGGTGCAGACCGTCGCCGGACGAGCCGTCGTCGCGAGCGTCGGCGGGCGGTACTATGGAATGGACCGCGACCGACGCTGGCAGCGCACGGAGCTGTTCTACGATGCGATGCTCGGCCGCGCGCCGCTCGCGGGCGATCCGATCGCGGCGATCGAGACGGCGTACGACGCGGGGACGACCGACGAGTTCCTGCTCCCCGTGACGATCGCCAGCCCCGACGGCGTGCCGATCGCGCCGCTGCGGAGCGGCGACGTCGTGGTCTGCTGGAACTACCGCTCGGACCGCATGCGGCAGATCGTCCGCGCCCTCGTCGACCCGGCCTTCGATGGCTTCAGCGTGTCGACGCGGCCGCGCGTGTCGGTGGTGACGATGACCGTGTACGACGCCACGTTCGAGCCGCTCGGCGTGCGGGCGGCCTTCGCGCCGCAGTCGATGGCGCGCATCGTCGCCGAGGTAGTGAGCGATGCGGGCCGCACGATGCTGAAGACGGCGGAAACGGAGAAGTACCCGCATGTGACTTACTTCTACAACGGCGGCAACGAGGCGCCGTACGCCGGCGAGGAGCGCCTCCTCGTCCCGAGTCAGAAGGTCGCGACGTACGACCTCGCGCCGGAGATGAGCGCGATCCCGCTCACCGACGGCCTCGTGCGCGCGCTCGAGACGCGCTCGCACGACTTCATTCTGTGCAACTACGCGAACGGCGACATGGTCGGACATTCCGGCTCGCTCCGGGCGACGATCCAGGCCGTCGAGACGGTCGATCGGTGCCTGGCCCGCGTGGTCGCAGCCGCGGCGCGAGGCGGCTGGCGACTGCTCGTGACCGCCGATCATGGCAACTGTGAGATGATGATCGATCCTGCAACCGGCGGCCCGCACACGGCGCACACCACGAATCCCGTTCCGTTCGTCGTCGTCGATCCGGACGACGACGCGGCGCTGCGCGCCGGGGGCGCACTCTGCGACGTCGGGCCGACCGTGCTTCGCATGCTCGGCATTCCGCAGCCCGACGAGATGACGGGGGTCGACCTCGCGAACCTCGCCGCGCCGAACGCCGCGGCGTTCGCCGGGAGCGCAGCGTGATGTCCCGATCACTCCACGTGGCGACGTTCCTCGCCGCGGTCGCGCTGGTGGTCACCCGGCTCGCGGCGCCTGCCGCCGCGCAGGTCGGCACCGTACCCGCACGCAGTCCCTTCGTCGACCTCCCGTCGCGACAGGGTCTCACCCCGTTCGCCGGCTACCTGTTCGCGGCGAGCGACCGAGCCGGCGTCGCGCCGCAGTCCGCGCCGTACTTCGGCGTGCAGTACGACATCTACCTCGGTGGGCCGGCGTCGTTCACGGCACGGATCGCGTCGGCGGTGGCCGAGCGGAACGTCATCGACCCGGCGCGTCCGACCGCGACGCGGCTGCTCGGCGTCGAGCGCCAGCCGCTCACGATGGCCGACGCGGGGTTCTCGTTCGCGCTGACCGGGCAGAAGAGCTACCGCGGCTTCGTGCCGCTCGTGAACGGTGGCATCGGCGTCGTGTCGAACTTCAAGGGCGTCGACGCGGGCGGGTTCAACCTCGGCACCCGGTTTGCGTTCTCGTACGGCGGCGGGGTGCGCTACGTCACGTCGGGCCGCCTGTCGGTACGTGGGGACGTCGTCTGGCATCTGTTCCAGCTTCGCTACCCCGATCGTTACTTCCAGGCCGCCCTCGACAGCACGTCGGTGCTCCCCTCCGGATCGTCGAAGAGCAACTGGCTCAACAGCCCCGCAGTCACGGTCGGCCTCACGTACCAGATTTTCCGCTGAGCCGACCGATCCACGCGGCGCCGCCACGAGCGGCGCCGCCTTGCATCGGAGCGGCACGATGGCGCGCGACTACGAGCAGTTCAGCAACATCGAGGCACTGGACGACGACGAGCTGCGGCAGCTCGTGCGCGACCGCCTCGCTGATCATCCGGACATCGACCTCGACGACATCAGCGTCCACGTCTCCGCCGGGACGGTACGCCTCGAGGGGCGCGTCGGCACCGAGAGCGAGCTGCGTATCGCCGAGCACATCGTGACCGACGTCGTCGGCGTGACGATCTCGACAACTCGCTCGTCGTCGACGCCATCCGTCGCGGCGAGGCGCCGCTCGACGTCGAGGCGCACATCGCGGTCGAGCGCGATCAGGCCGGAACGGCGCTCGGAGACCTGCCGCCGCAGGAGTCGGACGAGGCGTTCGAGGCGCGCGCCGACGCGGATCTCGACGGCGAATGTTCGGCACGACCGACATGCACAACGCGATCGCGCACGGCACGTCGTACACGCCGCCCGACATGCCGACGTCCGAAGGCATGCGCGGGTCCGACGCCGGGCCCGGAGAGAGGGGCGAGGACCACTGAGCTCGGCGCCGGTGAGCGATCCCACCGTCGAGCGCGCCATGCCTCGCGTCTCGCTCACCCGCCGGCGTGACGTTCGCGGCGGCGCATCGCTATCGCCGCCCCGACTGGAGCGACGACCGCAACGCCGAGACGTTCGGGCTCTGTGCGCGGCCGAACTATCACGGGCACAGCTATCGCTGCGACGTCACCGTGCAGGCGGAGTCCATCGACGCCGAGACCGGCTTCGTCGTCGACCTCGGGCTGCTCGATCGCGTGCTGCACGACGAGGTGCGAGCGCGCTTCGACCACGCGAACATCAATCTCGACGTGCCGGAGTTCGCGGACGGCGCGCTGATCCCGACCGGCGAGAATCTCGCGCGCTTCATCTGCGAGCGCGTTCAGCGCCGCCTCGAGGACGCGCTCGGCTCGCGCGCGCCTCGCGTGGCGGCGCGTCACCGTCGCCGAGGACGCCACACTCTGAGCGCGACCTACGAACCGTAGAGTTCGCGCCGAGTAGCTTGCCGGGCGCGATCGCGCCCGACACTGCTCTCCTCGCTTCGCTCGCGCTGTGCTCCCCGCGCTGCGCGACCGCGCCGCGTCTGCCGTCGCCGCCGGCCGTCGCCGCTGCGCCCGACCGGTGCCGAACGCCGGCCCCCGGCCCGACGTGCCGCCGCGCGTCGATCCCACGTCGCCGGCTGACGCGCCGGCGACGTCGACTCGATGGTGAGCCGAGCCGCAGTGGGCGAACGCGCACTGGGGGATCCTCATCGTGGATCCGGCGACGCGGCGAGACGCTGTACTCGCACAACGCGGCGAAGCTCTTCCTGCCCGCGTCGAACCAGAAGATCATCACCGGCGCCGTCGCGCTCGCACAGCTCGGCCCGGATTATCGGTGGCGGACGACGTTCGCGACCCGTGGCCGCGATCGAAGAACGGCACGCTCGACGGCGATCTGCTCGTGATCGGACGCGGCGATCCGACGGTGAGCGACGCGATGCGCGGCGACGCGCTCGCCCCGCTGCGCGACGTCGCCGACTCGCTCGCCGCGCGCGGCGTGAGGCGGATCCGAGGGCGTATCGTCGCCGACGGCAACGCCTTTCCCGGACCGATCTACGGCTTCGGCTGGGACTGGGACGACGCGAACTTCGCCTATGGTGCAGGCGTCGACGAGCTGACGTTCAACGAGGGCTTCACGCGGATCGTCGTGCGCGGCGCGGAGAAGCCGGGGTGGCAGCCGACGTGCGTGGACCGCGCCCGTGTCGGCCTATCCGCCGCTCCGCGTCGACGTCCGTCACGATCGAGCACGACGACCACGACGGAGGCCGGCCGCGCGTCGAGGCGCGGCAGGACTCGACCACCGGCGGCTACGTGCTCACCGGCACGATCGGCGTGAACGACAGCGTCGCGCTGGAACTCGCGTATCCCGACCCCGGGCGCGTCGTACCTCGCCGCGCTGCGCGAGGCGCTCGCGCTGCGCGGCATCGCCGTCGATCGAGCCGCCGACGCGCGACGCGCGCGCCCGCGCCCGGCCGCGCCGCGGTGGCGACGACGCCGGACACACTGTTCAGCATCCTCTCGCCGCCGCTGCGCGCCGTGCTGCCGCCGCTCGAGAAGCCGTCGCAGAACCAGATCGCGGAACTGCTGTTCCGAACGCTCGGCTACGTGCGCACCGGCGTCGGGCTCGCGGACAGCGGGCGACGCGTCGTGAACGACCAGCTCCGCGCCTGGGGCGTCACGCCCGAGCGCGACGTCGCCGTGCGCGACGGCAGCGGCCTGTCGCGCCACGACTACGTGTCACCGAACGCGATCGTCCGCGTGCTCGACGGCGATCCGCGGCGATACGGCGTTCCGCGCGTTCTACGATGCGCTCCCGATCGGCGGCGTCGACGGCACGATCCGCAACCGCATGAAGGGCACGCTCGCCGAGGGGAACGTGCACGCGAAGACCGGCACGGTCGACAAGGCGCGTTCGCTCTCCGGCTACGTCACGACAGCGGACGGCGCGCATGCTCGATGTTCAGCTTCCTGTGCAACAACTACACGGTGCCGACGCGCGAGGTCGAGCGGGTGCAGGACGCGATCGCGGCGCGGCTCGCGTCGTTGGGCGCCGCGACCACGACGTCGAGCCGGTGAGTCCCGGCGCTCGGCGCCTCGCGCGCGCTGACGTGCCCGCCGGTCCGCTCTCGTTCGACGACGCGCTCGCGGCGGTGCTCGCCGGCGCCGAGCCGTCGGCGCGACGAGCGCGTGCGCGCTCCGCGCCGCGCTCGGCCGGGCGCTCGCGGAGCCGACGTCGCGTCGCCGGTCGATCTGCCGCCGTGGGACAACGCGGCGATGGACGGCTACGCGGTGCGCGCCGCGGACGTCCGCGGCGCGTCGCGTGAGCGCCCGGTCGTGCTCCGCGTCGTCGGCGAGGTCGCCGCCGGCGGAGACGCGCGTGCCATCGACGTTAGGCAGCGGCGACGCGGTGCGCATCTCGACCGGAGCGCCGGTCCCCGAGACGCGGACAGCCGTCGTCCGCGTCGAGGACACGGTGAGCGCCGGCGACGCAGAGGCGTCGACGAGCGACGGGCGGGTCGCCGTCGTCGACGACCGCGACGTCCGTGGTGCGACGGCAGTGCAGCGGCACGTCCGCCCGCGCGGCGAGGACGTGCCCGCCGGGACGACCGTGCTCGAGGCGGGCACGACGATCACCGCCGCCGACGCCGGGGTCCTCGCCAGCGTCGGCGCCGCCCAGGTGCATGTCGTTCGACGCCCGCGCCTGGCGCTCGTCAGCTCCGGCGACGAGCTGGTCGACGTCGATGCCTTCGACGAAGTGTTGGGCGGACGCAGGATCGTCTCGTCGAACGGCTACACGCTCGCCGCGCAGGCGACGCTCGCCGGCGCCGAGGTTCGCGACCTCGGGGCGACGCCCGACGACCGTGACGTGCTGCGCGACCGGCTCGCCGCCGCGCTGAACGACGCGCGAGGCTGCGACGTGCTGGTGACGTCCGGCGGCGTCTCGGTCGGCGCCCACGACCACACGCGCGATGCGCTCACCGACCTCGGTCTCACGCTCGCCTTCTGGCGGGTCCGCATCCGACCCGGAGGGCCATTCGGCTTCGGAACGCTGCGCGACGCGAGCGGGCGAATCGTGCGATGGTTGGGCATTCCAGGCAACCCGGTGTCGGCGATGGTGACGATGGAGCTGTTCGGCCGACCGCTGCTGCGCCGACTCGGAGGTCACGCGCGCGTCCATCGGCGGCGCGTGTCCGTGCGCGTGCTCGATCCGATCCGCACGCCGGCGCCACTGACGCACTTCCTCCGTGCGTCGCTCGACGTCGACGCGTCCGGCCAGCTCGTCGCGCGGCTCACCGGCGCGCAGGGCTCGAACCTGCTGACGTCGATGGCCCGCGCCGACGCGTTGCTCGTCATTCCCGAGGATGTGGCCGAGCTGCCGGCCCAGTCGACCGTCTCCGCGATCCTGCTCGGCGAAGGCGCACTCGATGCCGCGTCGCCGTGACGCTCGACGGGGCCGCGCTCGCTGCGATCGACGCGCTGGACGCTGACCTGCGACGTCGCTTCGACGTCGTCGAGAGCGACGTCGACGTCGGAGAGACCACGTTCCGGATCCTGCGCCCCCGCAGCGCCGAGGCACTCATCAGCGAAGCGGACTTCGACCGCGACGAGCGGCTGCCGTACTGGGCCGACGTGTGGCCCTCGTCCGTCGTGCTCGCAGAGCGACTGTCAGGCACCCGCGGCGCTGGCCGCACGCTCCTCGAGCTCGGGTGCGGCGTCGGCGTCGTCGCGCTCGCCGCGGCGCGGGTTGGGTACGACGTCACCGTGAGCGACTACTACGAGGACGCGACCGCGTTCGCGCGGCTGAACCTCGGACGTGCCGGTCATGTCGCCACGGCGTGTACGCTCGACTGGCGCCAGCTTCCCGACGATCTGCCGACCTACGACGTCGTCGTCGCGTCCGACGTCCTCTACGAGCGTCCGTACGCCGAGCTCGTGGCGCGAGTGCTGGATCGGGCGCTCGCGCCGCACGGCGTGGCATTCGTCGCCGATCCGGGGCGCGTCGCCGCCCCCGCATTCGTCGACGCGGCGCGCGCCCTCGGGCTGACGGTCGCGGCGCCAGACGTGATGCCGATCGACGTCGCAGGCATCACTCAGCGCATCGCCGTCTACACCCTCGCGCCGTCCTGAGCGCGACGCGTCACGCGCTCGCCACTTCCGTCGGCGCGAGCCGCGACGCGACGACCTCGCTGATGTCGAGGACCGGCACGTCGGACCCCTTCGCCGTCACGCCGTCGGTCATCATCGTCATGCAGAACGGGCACGCGACGGCGATCGTCTCGGCGCCCGTCGCGAGCAACTCCTCGGTCCGCTCGACGTTGATGCGCTTGCCGGCCGTCTCCTCCATCCACATCCGGCCGCCGCCCGCCCCGCAACACAGCCCGCGCGACTTCGTCCGCTTCGGCTCGACGAGTGTCACGACGGGGAGCGCGCGCCGAAGCGTCTCACGCGGCGCGTCGTAGATGTCGTTGTAGCGTCCGAGGTAGCACGAGTCGTGATACGCCACCGTGAGGCGCTCGGTATCCTCGTCGCGCAGCGGGATGCGCTCCTGCGTCAGCAGCCGGTCGATGTACGTCGTGTGGTGAATGACCTCGTAGTTGCCGCCGAGCTGCGGGAACTCGTTGCCGATCTGGTGAAAGCAGTGCGGACAGAACGTGACGACCGTCTTGACCTCGTAGCGGTCGAGCGTCTCGATCGTGCCCTTGGCGAGCATCTGGTACAGATACTCGTTCCCCATGCGCCGAGCGGGGTCGCCGTTGCAGGTCTCCTCCTGACCGAGGATCGCGAAGTTCACGTTCGCCGCCTTGAGGATGCGCGCGAACGCGACCGTGATCTTCTTCGCGCGGTCGTCGAACGAGCCCATGCATCCGACCCAGAACAGGATCTCCGGCCGCTCGCCGCGCTCGAACGCTTCCGCCATCGTCGGGATGTCGAGCCCCTCGGCCCACTCTTCACGCGCCGAGGCGCTGAACGCCCACGGGCTGCCGTTGCGCTCCATCGACGTGAACGCCGGCTGTAGCTCCTCGGGAAAGCGCGACTCGGTCAGCACGAGCTCGCGGCGCAGCTCGTTGATGATGTCGAGCTGGTCGATCGACACCGGGCACTCCTGCACGCACGCGCGGCAGCTCGTGCACGCCCACAACTCCTCTTCGGTGATGTAGTTGTCGAGCAGCCGGTTCTCCATCACCGCCGTGAGCGTCTGGCTCCCGGCGTCGCCCCCTTCGCCCTGCACGAGCTGCGGCTTGCGCGCCTCGCCGAGGTCGCCGACCACGAGCGGCGCCTTCTCCATCAGCCGCTGCCGCGTGTTCACCATGATCTTGCGGGGCGACAGCACCTTGCCGGTGATGTTCGCCGGGCAGGCCGCCGTGCAGCGTCCGCACTCGGTGCACGAGTAGCCGTCGAGCAGATTCTTCCACGTCAGGTGCTCGACGTCGCTCGCGCCGAACTGCTCTGCGTTCTCGTCCTCGAGGTCCATCGGCCGCATCACCTTCGGCCACGTCTCGCCGCTCGTGTTCGAGAGGTAGACGTTCGGCAGCGACACGAGCACATGCAGGTGCTTCGAGTACGGCAGGTAGTTCAGGAAGCCGAGGATCAGAATCGCGTGCGCCCACCAGCTCACGTCGTGCACGGTGCGCGCGGTCGACGCCGACATGCCGCCCAACGCGACGCCGAGCCCGCGCGACAGCAGGCGCGCTCCGTTGACCGCCTCAGGATCGTAGATCGACTCGGTGGCGCCGTTCAGCAGCAGCGTGAGCATGAGCAGCGCGATCACGTTCAGGATCACGACCGCTTCCCACGTGTGCACGTCGTCGCCCTGCAGCCGGCGCGGCTTGATGACCAGCCGCCGGTAGATGAGCCACGACACCGCGCCCAACACGAGCAGCGCGAAGAGCTCCTGGGAGAGCCCGTACAGCCCGTAGATCGGCGACGGCAGCAGCCACTCGTAGGTGAAGCCGGTGACCACGCCCTGGATCAGGATCTCGAGCGTCCCGATCGTCAGCACGCAGAAGCCCCAGAACACCGACGCGTGCATCACGCCCGCGGTCGGGTCGCGCAGAATCTTCGTCTGCGCGAACCCGATCGTGAGCAGATTCCACAGGCGCTCCGCGGGATGATCGCCGCGGGGGTCGGGTTTACCGACCACGGTCATGTAGCGATACAGCCGCTGCGCGTTGTACGCGAAGAACGCCGCCGCGAGGACGAGGACGCCGAGGAAGACGACGTTCGTGATCGTCACGACTGCTTCGCCGCTTTGACGGCCTGCGTGAGGGCCGGCACGATCTCCATCACGTCGCCGACGACGCCGTAGTCCGCGACCTTGAAGATCGGTGCGTCCTTGTCCTTGTTGATCGCGACGATCGTCTTCGATGTGCGCATGCCGGCGAGGTGCTGGATCGCGCCCGAGATGCCGACCGCGATGTAGAGCGTCGGGCTCACGACGCGGCCGGTCTGCCCGATCTGCTCCGAATGCGGGCGCCACCCTTCGTCGGTCACCGCGCGCGTCGCGCCGACGGCCGCGTTGCCGAACGCGTCGGCCAGCTCCTCGACGAGCTTGAAGTTGTCGGCCGACTTGAGCCCGCGCCCTCCGGAGACGATCGTCGCCGCCTCGCCGAGGTCGAGCTTGCCCTTGCTCCCCTCGCGCAGCTCGACGGTGCGCGCCTTGGACTGCGCCGGGTCGCCGACCAGCGCGACGCTCTCCGTGCGTCCGCCCTTCGCACTCGGCACGATCGTGATCGCGCCCAGCCGCACCGACACGAGCGCGGGCGACGCGCCGATCGACAGCGTCCCGTTCACCTTCCCCGTGTACATCGGATGCTTCACGACGATCGCGTCCCCGTCGACGCCGACCGACGTCGCATCGGCCGCGAGCGGCGCGCGCAGCCTGGCGGCGACGCGCGGGGCGAGATCCTTTCCCTGCGCCGTCGCGCTGAACACGGCCGCGCGATAGCCGCCACTCGTGATGCGTTCCGCCACCGTACGCGTCGTCGACTCGGCGTCGTAGTGGGTCAGGCCGGCGTGCTCGACGACGAGCACGAGGTCGGCGCCGACCTCCGCCAGCTTCGAGACGACGGAGCCGACGCCAGGCGCGCCGACGACCATCGCGTGCACCTCGCCGCCGCCGCCCGCGTCGGCGAGCTGACGCGCCGCCGTGACGGCCTCGAGTCCGGCCTTGCGCAGCTCACCGCCGCGCGTCTCCGCGAATGCGAACACGTTCGCCATCACAGCACCTTCGCTTCGTTTTGGAGGAGACGCACGAGCTCCGGCACCGCCGCCGCGCCCTCGCCGACGATGCGGCCGGCCGCGCGCTCCGCGGGGAGCTCCATCTTCGACACCGTGACGCCGGCCGTGCCTAACGCGGCCGGCCTCGTCTCGATCGGCTTCTTCTTCGCCGCCATGATCCCCTTCAGCGACGGGAGCCGTTCCTTGTTCAACCCTTCGTCGACCGTGATGACCGCGGGGAGCGAGAACTCGACGACTTCGACGCCGCCCTCGACCGCGCGCTCGGCGCGCCCGCGTCCGTTCGCGATCTCGAGCTTCGAGACGCCGCTCACGCACGCGACGTCGAGCAGTTCGCCGAGCATCGGCCCGACGGTCTGCGCGTCGGAGTCGATCGCCTTCTTGCCGAGGAAGATCACGTCGTAGCCGCCCCCCTTCAGCTCCGCGGCGAGCGCGTCGGCGATGGCGAGTCCGTCAGTCGGCACCTTGTCCGCCTTCAACAGCACCGCCTTGTCGGCGCCCATCGACAGCGCTTTGCGGATCTGCTCCTGCGCCGCGTCGGTGCCGACCGAGACGACGGTGACCTCGCCCCCCGGATTCTTCTCGTTGAGCTGCAGGGCGGCTTCCACCGCCCACAGATCGAAGTCGTTCACGTCGTACTTCAGGCCGGTCTCGTCGACGCTCGCGCCGTCCTTCCCGATCGCGAACTTGACCTCCATCACCGGCACGCGCTTGATGCACACGGCAATCTTCACCGCGCAGCCTCCCTGTTAGGCGGAATTCGTGGATAGCGGGGGAAAGGTCGCCCGCCGCCGAACGGTGTTCAACCCTGCGGGTCGTCTTACTTGAAGGCGTTGAGTCCGGTGATCGCCTGTCCGAGCACCAGCGAGTGCACGTCGTGCGTTCCCTCGTAGGTATAGACGCTCTCGAGGTTCGCCATGTGCCGCATCGAGGCGTATTCCGCGAGAATGCCGTTGCCGCCGAGGAGCCGCCTCGCCTCGCGGGCGATGTCGGTCGCGATGTGCACGTTGTTCCGCTTCGCGAGCGAGACCATCGTCGGCGTGAACGTGCCGAGATCCTTGCACCGCCCGAGGTGCAGCGAGACGAGCTGCCCCTTCGTGATCTCGGTCAGCATCTCGGCGAGCCGCACCTGCTGGATCTGGAAGCCGCCGATCGGCCGGTCGAACATGACGCGCGTCTTGGCGTAGCTCGTCGCCTCCTCGAAGCACGCGATCGCGGCGCCTAACGCGCCCCACGAGATGCCGTAGCGCGCCTGCGTGAGGCACATGAGCGGCGACTTGAGTCCCCCGAGTCGGGCAGGATGCGCGTCGGCCGGCAGGTGCACGTCCTGGAGCACCAGCTCCGACGTGTCGCGACGCGCGGAGCGACAGCTTCCCCTTCTGGTCGCGCGCCTGGAATCCCGGCGCGTCGGTCGGCACGACGAAGCCGCGGATCGACTTGCCGCTCGTCGTCGCCGTCCTCGGTCTTCGCCCACACGATCGCGACCTGCGCCGTCGAGCCGTTCGTGATCCACATCTTCGCGCCGTTCAGGATCCAGCAGCCGTCAGCCTGCCGCCGCGCGCGCGTGATCATGCCGGCCGGGTTCGAGCCGTAGTCCGGCTCGGTGAGCCCGAAGCAGCCGATGATCTCGCCGGTCGCCATCTTCGGCAGCCAGTGCCGCTTCTGCTCCTCGCTGCCGAACGCATAGATCGGGTACATCGACGAGCGCGCCCTGCACCGACGCGAACGAGCGGATTCCCGAGTCGCCGCGCTCGAGCTCCTGCATGATGAGTCCGTAGGCGACGTTGTTCAGCCCCGCGCAGCCGTACTCCTCCGGCAGGTTCGCGCCGAACACGCCGAGCTCTCCCATCTCCGGGATCAGCTCCTTCGGGAAGCGCCCGTCGACGTACGCCGTGCCGATGATCGGCAGCACCTTCTCGTCGACGAACCGGCGCACGGAGTCGCGGACGGCGCGCTCCTCCTCGGTCAGCGCGGCGTCGATGTTGAACAGATCTCCCTCGCGCGGCGTGATCTGCGGCGACGGGAGATAGGACTCGGCGAGGTCGGTGGCCATGATGAGATTCCGGTGAGCGGTCGCCCCGCGGGGGTCGCCGGCGGGATCACTCGGAATCTAAGCGCGCCGCACGCAGTCCGATCGCCTGCGACGCCGCGTGCGGCGCCGCTCCCGCACGGCCGCGGCGCGGCAACACGTGCCGCCGCGCGGACGCGATGATGCCGACCTCGCGCGCCTTGCGCCGGAACGTCGCGCCGTGGTCGATCGCGTGTCCGGTCTCGTCCTGCCACTGGTGCACCATCTCGTGCAGCAGCGTGTGGAGCGCCTCCTCCCACCCGTGTCGCCGGAGGTGGTCGCGGCCGATCACGATCTCGGCGACGTCGCCGGTCGGCGAGGCCGCCATGTAATGACCGAGTCGCGTCCGCATGCGGCCGGACAGGCGGATCGGGACCGCCCGCAGGCGGCCCCCGAAGTGCCGCCGGTTGTACTCCGAATGGAACCGCTCGAGCTGGGCGATCGTCGGCGCGTCGTCGGCGCGCACCCGCTCACGTCGGCGCGTCGGCGCCGTCGGTCGCACGATCTGGTGCGCGAGGATCGCCGCCCGCGCGCGCTGTCGCTCGGCGCGCGTCCGGCCGCACACGAATCGCACGATCGCCCGCAGCACGACTTCGGGCGCGTCGACGTACCCCTCGTGCACGCGCAGCTCGCCGCCGCTGAAGCTGACCATCACGGCGCGGTTGCGCGTGAGGCGCACGCGGTCGATGCCGGTGAGCCCGAGGGCGCGAAGCCGGGCCTCGAACGCCCGGGACTCGGGGCTCGGGAGCCGGTCGTCCCGCACACCCCGCGCCTCCAGCTCCGCGTCCCGGCCGCGCACGTGACGACCTTCGAGATCGAGCGCCAACTGCTGCACGGACTCGGAGACGCGCCGCACCCAGTCCCCTACCGCCCGAAGCACTTGTGCGGCCCCGGCTCGAAGGCGCCCCGCTCCGACGACCAGACGTGCGTCGTCACGTCGATCGCCGAATCGCTGATCTCGATGACGTTCATCGACGACGGGCGGCCGCCGCGCGACCGATTCGACACGGTGCCCGCCGTGGCGACGATCGTGCCCTTCTTCGTGTGGGCGATGTAGTTGACCGCCTCCTGGTGGTCGTGTCCGCAGCAGAACGAGATCGACACCGATCTCCGCGAACGCGCCGAGGATACGCGGCGTGTGCTTCAGGCCGTGACGCTGCGACAGCTCCCCTTCACCGGGTTGTGGTGCATGACGATGACGCGCGCGTCGCCCGCCGGCGACGCCTCGAACGCCTCGCGCGCCGCCTCGATCTGCCGCTTCCGCAGGTGCCCGATGATCGAGATGTCGCGGACGTTCCACGTCAGCGTCTGCGCCCGCACTCCCTGCGCGGTGTTGAGCCCGACGAACGTCGCGCCGGGCACGTGCAACACCGGCTCGAGGTCCGCGTCCACGTACGTGCGGTAGCTCGCGTACACGGCGGCGTCGTCGCCGAGGCCCAACGGCGCCTTCCACCACATCACGTCGTGGTTTCCCGGCACGACGATCGTCCGGCTCACCCGCCTCGCGTCGCGCAGGAACGCCTTGGCGCGCTGGAACTCGCCGGCCCGCGCGCGCTGCGAGAGATCGCCGGAGATCGCGACGACGTCGTAGCGCCGAGACTGGATCGCCTCCTCGATCGCGTCGATCTGCTCCGGGACGGCGGGGCGCCCGAAGTGCAGATCGGAAACGTGAAGCACCGACGTCACGCGACGACCCGTCCGCTCACAGCCGCGCGATGACCGCGTTCGTGAACTCGTCGGTGCTCGCCGTGCCGCCGAGGTCGCGCGTGAGCGACGTGCCGTTCGCGCGATCTGCGCCTCGAACGCCGAGCGGATGCGCGTGCGCGACGTCGCTCTTGCCGAGGTGGTCGAGCATCATGCAGGCCGCGAGCATGAGCGCGCCCGGGTTCGCGATCTTCTTCCCGGCGATGTCCGGGCGCCGTGCCGTGTACCGCCTCGAAGATCGCCGCGTTCGGCCCGATGTTGCCGCCCGGCGCGAGCCCGAGCCCGCCGACGAGCCCCGAGATCAGATCGGAGAGGATGTCGCCGAACAGATTCGTCGTCACGATGACGTCGAACTGCTCCGGCGCCAGGACGAGCTGCATCGCCATCGCGTCGACGATCTGCTCTTCGAACTCGACGCGCCCCTCGTACTCTTGCGCGATCATCGCGCCCGACGTCGAGGAAGAGTCCCTGCGAGAACTTCAGGATGTTCGCCTTGTGCACGAGCGTGACCTTCTTGCGCCCGTGCGCGACCGCGTACTCGAATGCATAGCGCACGATGCGCTCGGAGCCGGAGCGCGTGATGAGCGCGACCGATTCCGCCGCGGCCTTCGGGTCGTCGCCGATCGGCACGTAGTGCTCGATGCCGATGTAGAGCCCTTCGGTGTTCTCGCGCACGAGCACGATGTCGAGATCGTCGTAACCGCGTGGGCTCGCGATGATGGAGCGGGCCGGCCGCACGTTCGCGTAGAGGTCGAACGTCTTGCGCAGCGCGACGTTCATCGAGCGGAATCCCTGCCCCACGGGGGTCTCGAGCGGCCCCTTGAGCGCGAGGCGCGTCCGCTTGATCGAGTCGAGCGTCTGCTCCGGCATCGGATCGTTCCACCGCGCGACGCCCGCCATGCCGGCGACCTGCGTGTCCCACGCGATGTCGGCGCCTGCCGCGTCGAGGATGCCGAACCGTGGCGTCGGCGATGCACGGACCGATGCCGTCGCCGGGAATGAGAGTGACTTGCGTCGCCATGTCCGTGGGTCGAGATGATCGAAGAGTCGGTCGAGTCGGTTCGAGGGTCGAACGCGCAACCTAACGCGCGGCCCGCGGGCGGAACCAGCAGGAGGCCCCGCGCCAACGCAACCGGCATGACCTGCGTTGTGTGGAGGCGTTGACACGCTCTGTGCGGCCCTCATTTTCCCGCCATGCAAACGACCCTCCGCACGCTCGGCTGGATCGCCGTCGCCCTCCTCGGCGCCGGCGCGTTCGGCGCCCTCGCCCTCCAACGCGGCGAGACCGATCAACGCCGCCTGGCTCCTCACCGCGGCCGTCTGCACGTACGTCGATGGCGTACCGGTTCTACAGCCGCATCATCGCCGCCAACATCTTCGCGCTCGACGCGACGCGCCGCACGCCTGCCGAACGCCTCGCCGACGGGCGCGACTACGTCCCGACCAACCGGTGGGTCGTCTTCGGCCACCACTTCGCCGCGATCGCCGGCCCGGGCCCGCTCGTCGGGCCGACGCTCGCCGCGCAGTTCGGATTTCTTCCCGGCGCGCTCTGGATCATCGTCGGCGTCGCCCTCGGCGGTGCGGTGCAGGACTTCGTGATCCTCTGCGCGTCGCGTGCGCCGCGACGGCAAGACGCTCGGCCAGATGGCGAAGGACGAGATCGGGCCGGTCGCCGGCTTCACCGCGCTGGTCGCCGTCCTGGGCATCATGATCGTGCTCATCGCCGTGCTCGCGCTCATCGTCGTGAACGCGCTGCGCGAGAGCTCCGTGGGGCGTGGTGACGCATGGGCATGACGATCCCGATCGCGCTGCTCATGGGCGTGTACCTGCGCTGGGTGCGCCCGGGGCGCGTGCTCGAGGCGACGGCGATGGGGCTCGTGCTGCTCGTGTTCGCCCTGTTCGCCGGCAAGTGGGTGTCCGAGAATCCTGGGCTCGCCCCGGTGTTCACGCTGACCGGCACGACGCTCGCGCTGATCATCATGGCGTACGGCTTCCTCGCGTCCGTGCTGCCGGTGTGGCTGCTGCTCGCGCCGCGCGACTACCTGTCGGCCTTCGTGAAGATCGGCGTCGTCGTCGCGCTCGCGGCGGGCGTCCTCATCGTGCTTCCGCCGATCCAGATGCCGGCCGTCACGCGCTTCATCGACGGCACCGGTCCGGTGTTCGCCGGCAAGCTGTTTCCGTTCGTGTTCATCACGATCGCCTGCGGCGCGATCTCGGGCTTCCACGCGCTCATCTCGAGCGGCACGACGCCGAAGCTGCTCGAGCGCGAGCCGGACGCGCGCTTCATCGGCTACGGCGCGATGCTCACCGAGTCGCTCGTCGCGATCCATGGCGCTCATCGCCGCGTGCGTGCTGACCCCCGGCGTCTACTTCGCCATCAACTCGCCCGGCGGCATCATCGGCACGACGGCCGCCACCGCGGCGCAGACGATCAGCGGGTGGGGCTTCGCCGTGACGCCGCTCGAGCTCGATCAGCTCGCGCAGCAGGTCGGAGAGACCTCGCTGCTCTCGCGCACCGGCGGCGCGCCGAGCCTCGCGGTCGGCATGGCGCACCTGTTCTAGCCGCGCGTTGGGCGGCGGCGCCGCTGGCGCTGTGGTACCACTTCGCGATCATGTTCGAGGCGCTGTTCATCCTGACGACGCTCGACGCCGGCACGCGCGTCGGCCGCTTCATGCTGCAGGATCTGCTCGGCAACCTCTGGAAGCCGCTCGGCCGCGTCTCCTGGTACCCGGCCGTCATTCTCGCGAGCGCGCTCGTTCGGTCTCGGCGTGGGGCTACTTCCTCTACTCAGGCGTCACCGATCCGCTAGGCGGCATCAATTCGCTCTGGCCGCTCTTCGGCATCTCGAACCAGCTGCTCGCCACGGTCGCGCTCTGCGTCGGCACGACGGTCATCATCAAGATGGGGAAGGCGCGCTACGCGTTCGTCACCCTGCTCCCGATGGTGTGGCTCGTGATCGTGACGATGTCCGCCGGCCTGCTCAAGATCTTCTCGTCGAACCCGAAGGTCGGCTTCCTCACCCACGCCCGCGTGTTCAGCGAGGCGATCGCCGCGGGCCAGATCCCCGCCGGCGCGAAGTCGATCGAGGCCGCGCAACGCATGATCTTCAACGACCGGCTCGACGCGGCCGTCGCCGCGTTCTTCCTGATCGCGGTCGTCGTCATTCTCGCCGACTCGCTGCGCGAGTGGTCGGCGGTGCTCTCGGGCCGTAAGGCGATTCGCAGCTCGGAGGTGCCCTTCGAGGCGCGCACCGTCCCGGTGGCCGGCGACTAACCGTCCCGCCGTCGGTCCCGAGCGCCGTGAGGGACCGCGCCGTCTCAGCCTTCCGGCCGAGCAGCGCGGTCCCTCACGGCGTTCGGGACGTCGGTGTCAGATCGCCAGTTCCACGCGCCCCTTCCCTCCGTGCTTCGCGGCGTACAGCGCGGCGTCGGCGCGTGCGGCCCACTCCGCCGACGTCTCCTGATCCCGGAGCGCGGCGACGCCGGCGGAGATCCCGGCGCGAACCTCGCCAAGGTCGAGCGTGAGCGCTGCGACGTTCGCTGCGAGTCGCGCCGTGATCCGCGCGGCGTCGGCGACCGGCGTGTCGCGCATGATGACCGCGAACTCGTCGCCTCCGACGCGCGCGAGCGTGTCCGTTCGTCGCAGGAACGTGCGCGCGAGCTGCCGCGCGACGTGCTTCAGCAGATCGTCCCCGGCCGCGTGTCCGTACGTGTCGTTCACCGTCTTCAGCCCGTCGACGTCGAGCACGACCAGACACGCCGGCTGACTCCACAGCTCGTGCACGGCGACGGCGTCCGCGATGGCGGCGTCGAACGCGCGGCGATTGCCGATCCCGGTCAGCGCGTCCGTCGCGCTGTCGCGCCTCGCCGCGTCGAGCGCACTGCCGAGCGACATCACCTGCTCGCCGAGCGTCGCGAGCTGCCGCACGCGCCGCTGCTCGCGCGTCGACAGCTGCGCGGAGAGGTCGCTCAGCGCGGCGAGCGCCGCCTCCCGGATCACATCCGGATCGGCCTCGCGCAGCGCGCGCGCGTGCCGCTCGATAGCGCGTACGGACGCGCGCCCCGCGTCGCCATCCGCCTGCGCCACGCGGTGCAGGCCGTGCACGAGCGTCCAGATCGTGTCCCGGAGCTCGGCCAGCGTCGACGACACGTGCGCGTGCTCCGCACGCCGATCGCCGACGGCGAATCGGGACGCGCCTGGCCAGTCGCGCTGTGCGACGCTGCACCCGCGCGGCACCGCCGACGCGTCTGGTGCCGCATGACCGGCCGCGTCGTCGGCGTCGCGCGGCTCGAGTGCCGACGGATGCTCGAGGCCAAGCGTCAGATGGCGACGCCACAGCTCCGCGACGCGCCGAGCGTCGCCTGCGCTCCGGGCGCTCGTATCGTGCGCGTAGGCGCCGGCGAGCTGGACGAGCGATCCGATCGTGTCGACCATGCTCCCCAGCGTCGCGTCGTCGACGCCCATCACGGTCGGTGATGCGTGCGGCTGCTCGTTCCGCTCGACGCGGAGCGCTGTAGCGGAGCGGTCCTCGGCGTCGTGGCGCGTGAGCCACCGCTTGAACGGGAGAACGGACATGGCGTCGCACGGGGTGAGCGCTCGCGGCCCTCGGCGTGGAGCCGCGTCACCCGACAGACGACCGATGCGTCTCCGGCGAAACCCGCCCGAGCGTGCGAGCGACCGGTTGCGGCGGTCGCCTCCGCTGTCGATGATTCACGCATGGACCGCGCGATCACACCCTCGACCATCCGACGCGTCGTCTGCGCGACTCGCGACTTGCAACGGCGCGTACATACCGTGCTGCTCGCGATCCTCGGCGCGCCGAACTACGACCGCTACGTCGCCCTCACGGCCGCCCGCACGCCACACGTGGCACCGATGTCACGAGACGAATTCGCGCGCGAGCGGCTCGCCGCGCGCTACAACCGCCCTGGCGCGCGCTGCTGCTAGCGCTTCCCTGAGGATCGCGTCGGAGCGGCCGACTTCGCGACCTTCTTCGCGGCCGGCTTGGTCGCTGCCTTGACCGCGGACTTCGCGGCGGGCTTCGCCGGCGACTCCGGCGCGTGCGCCTCCTCCGCCGCCGGCGCCATCTCGGGCGGTGCGACGTCACGCTGCGCCGCGTCAGCTGGAGCCCCACCTGCCGGGGCCACGTCCGCGCCGCGCACCTCGACGGCCTGAGCCGCCGCCGCGCGCTTGGCATCCTCCAGCACCGCCGCCACGTCGGACTGTAGCTCGGCGGCGTCCGCCGCCTCCGCTTCAGCCGGACTCGGCACCGGTGGCTTCACGGCCGAGCGGCCGCGCCCTTTCATCGCGCTCTTCGCCATCGCCGCGTCGAATTGCGCCTTCGCCTCGCGCATCGCTGTCGCGTACGCGGGATCGTCGCGGTTAATCCTACCACTCATGCTACGTCGACTCCGTCGGAAGGTTTTTGCAAGCTAACGCATCCGGGCGCGGACGGCGGCCTAACGCCACGGTCCCGTCACACTTGCGGTGCGATCGACGTGCGCGCATCTAGCGCCGATGCCCGACACTCACGCCCCGATCGTCGCGAGCCCCGAGCGTGTGCACGCGGCACTCGCGACGACGCGCCGGGCACTCCGCGCCCGTGACGAGCTGCTCGTGCAGACGCAGGTCGACATCGCGCGGATCGCGGCGCCGACCGGCGACGAGCAGGAGCGTGGCGACTGGATCGCCGAGCGTCTGCTGGCGCTCGGACTCGGCGACGTTCGACGCGACGCGGTCGGCAACGTGATCGGCCGACGCGCGGGGTACGACCGGCGGTACGCTGCGGCCCCCGTCGTTCTCTGCGCGCACCTCGACACCGTGTTTCCGCGCGACGTGCCCCTGAACGTTCGCCGCGTCGGAGCGCGGTGGGTCGGTCCGGGCATCGGTGACAACAGCCGCGGCCTGGCCGGACTGCTCGCCATCGCCGAAGCGCTTCGCGAGCTGCGCACGCTGCGCCCCGTGGAGTTCGTCGCGACGGTCGGGGAGGAGGGGCACGGCGATCTCCGCGGCGCGAAGCACTACTTCAGGGAGAACGCGCGCCCTGCCGCGGTCATCGTCGTCGACAGCCCCGGCGACGACCGCGTCGTACATCGGGCGCTCGGCGTGCGCCGCTTCCACGTCGCGTTCTGCGGTCCCGGGGGGCACAGTTGGACGGCGTTCGGCGTGCCGAACGCGATTCACGCCGCCGCGCGCTGTGCGGCGCGCCTCGCCGCGCTGGACTTGCCGACCTCGCCACGCGCGGCGCTGACGGTCAGCCGCATCGGCGGCGGGCTCGCGGTGAACGTGATCCCGAGCGAGGCGTGGCTCGAGGTCGACATCCGCTCGACCGACGCGACGCAGCTCGACGACCTCTCGCGCCACGTACACGCCGCCGCACGGGCCGCCGCCGCCGAGGAGAACGCGCGGCGCGCGGCGAACGCGCCGCCGTTGACGTTCGTGATCACCGCGACGGGGGACCGCCCGCCTGGCGCCGTCGCAGCCGACGATCCGCTCGTCCGCGCGGCGATCGCCGCGACGCAGCTCGTCGGGCGGTCGCCCGAGCTCTCCGTCGCCTCGACCGACGCGAACGTGCCGATCGCCCTCGGAATCCCGACCGTCGCGATCGGCGCCGGCGGCCGCGGCGGCGAGGCGCACACCGTCGACGAGTGGTTCGAGAACGTCGAAGGCACGCGCGGAATCGCGCGTGCCCTGACGCTCACGGTAGCCGCAGCGGGTCTCGCCTGACGCGCCGTCACGCCGGCGCGCCGTCAGGCCGGCGCGCCGTCAGGCCTCGACGCGCACCTCGGAGTGGTCGCCGATCGTCACGACCCCACGCACGCCGTCGAGCGACACCGCGTCGCCGATCAGCGACGAGCGCAGCTGCACGTTCGTGAGTCGCGCCTTCTCGCCGATCACCGAGTCGCGCACCTCCGAGCCGTCGATCACCGTACCCGACGAGATCGACACGTTCGGCCCGATCGTCGAGTTCGTGATCGTCACGCCGTCCTCGATGTACACGGGCTCGACGATCTGCGCGCTCGCGTCGAGATGCGCCGGACGGCGCGCGCGGCCCTTCGTCGAGCATCACCCGGTTCGTGTCGAGCAGCGTCTCGTTCTGCCCGGCGTCGTACCACCCGTCCACGTCGACGACGCGAATCTTCGCGCCTTTGTCGATCATGTACTGGAACGCGTCGGTCAGGTAGTACTCACCCTTGTTCTTCGGCCGGGAGAGCACATGGTCGATCCCCTCGTACAGCAGTTGCCAGTTGCGGATGTAGTACAGGCCGATGTTCGCGCGCTTCGAGATCGGTGTCGATGGCTTCTCGACGATCTGCGTCATGTTGCCGTCGGCGTCGCTCACGACGACGCCGAACCGCTGGTAGTCGTCGACTTCCTTGACCCAGATGATCCCGTCCGCGTCGGTCGACTGCACGATCGAGAGGTCGGCATCGAAGATCGTGTCGACGAAGATGATCAGCACCGGCTGATCGACGTACGGCCGCGCGAGATTCACCGCGCCCGCCGTGCCGTCCTGCACCTTCTGCTCGATGAAGACCGCGGGCAGCCCGATGTCGTTCCGCGCGTGCGCCTCGACTTTGTCTTTCAGGTGGCCGGTGATGTACACGACCTGCTCGACGTCGCCGAGCTTCTTCACGTCGTCCATCACGTAGTCCATCACCGGCTTTCCCGCGATGCGGAGCATCGGCTTCGGCGTGACGTGCGTGTGCGGGCGGAGCCGAGTGCCTTTGCCGGCGAGCGGGATGATGACTTTCATGTCGCGGTGTGGTGAATCCGTCGCGGTTTACGGCGCGCTCGTGCCTTCGCGCCCGTATCGATCCTTGAGGCGAACGACGTCGTCGAGCTCGGGCGTCGACGCCTCGAGCACGTCGCAATCGGTGACGGCTTCCATGTAGTGGATCGTGCCCGGCGTGATGCGGAACGCCTCGCCCGAGCGGAGCTGCACGTCGCGCGAGCTCGTCGTCGCCGGGTAGCTGCACCCAGTAGCGCATCTCGTCCGTGAGCAGATAGACCGTCTCGTCCTTCCGCTCGTGATACTGCACCGACAGCGAATGGCCCGCCGTGATGTGCAGGATCTTGCCGACGTAGCGATCGGTGTGCGCCCAGATGATCTCGTGCCCCCATGGCTTCGGCACGATCCGAACGGGAGACCGGCCGCTCTGGGCGTCTGGGGGCGTGAACGTCATGTCGAGGCGGGTCGCAGTCACGGCAGGGATCGAGGAGGGAGGATGAAGACTCGCTCACAGACGAACCAGCCGGACGGCGCGTTTCGTCACCCGGTGGCGCCGCCGTGCACCAGTCGCTCGCGGAGCAGTCGCAGCCGACGCCGCACCGAGCCGTCCATCACCTGGTCGCCGACCTTCACGATCACGCCGCCGACGATCTGCGGGTCGATCGTCACGTGTGCCACGACCTGCTTGCCGAGCGTCTTCGAGAGCCGCGCGGCCACCGCGTCGCGCTCCGCGTCCGAGACGGGCCGCGCGAACGTGACCTGCGCGTGCACGCGTCCTTCGTTCGCGTCGAGCAGCGCGCGATACTCGGTCGGCGATCTGCGGGATCAGCATCTGCCGCCGCTTCGTCGACGAGCATCTGCAGGAAGCGGAGGAACAGCCGCGGCACGCGATCCTGGAACGCCTTCGTCAGGATCTCGTTCTTCTGCTCCGCCGCGATGCGCGGCGACTCGAGGAAGAGCCGCAGCGTCGGGTCCGTGCCGACTGCGTCGGCGACCTCGGTCGCCATGCGCGCCCCATCCCTCGGCGTCGTTCGCCTTCCGAGCGAGCGCGAGCAGCGCCTCGGCGTAGTTCCGCGCGATCGTGGAGTCGCGCATCAGCTGACCGGGCGCCCGCGACGTGTCGAGCGACGCGAGGAAGTTCTCGACGAGCTGGCGGTTGCGAGCTCTCGTCGAGGTTGCGCTCGATGACGCTTCGACGCGCCGGCGAGCGCGAGATCGACCGCCTCGCGCCGCAGCTCGGCGATCGCCCGCTCGCGCTCGGCCTCGATGTCGCGGCGCGCGCGCTCGAGCATCTCTGCTGCTGCTGACGCGTCTGCTCGAGCATGTCGTCTTGCATGCCGCTCGGCACGTCACGCGCCCCTCGGCGATGAGCCGCTGCGCCTCCGCACGCGCGCCCGTCGATCTGCGCGGCGATGCTCGGCGAGCAGCCCGGGCTGCCTCCTCGCGGTCACGCTTCGCGCTCTCGATCGCCTCTTCGAGCGCCCGCTCGCGCGCCTCGACGGCCGCCGTGATCGGCTTGAACGCGTACTTGCGACAGCACGAAGAACAGAATCAGGAAGATCAGCAGCGTCCAGAACATCAACCCCGTGCTGGGCGTTCATCAGAGACGCCGCACCACCTTCCGGCGGCAGCTTCCTGCGCGCCGGCGACGCGGCCGACGAGCCGAGAGGAGAGCGGAGTGGCGACGAACGCGCGAAGCAACGGTCGCATGAGCGGAGAAGAAGAGACGCGTGCGACGGCGCGTCACGAGACGCGCCGCCGCGAACGCGGGATTAGTTGAACTTGAGCTGGATGAGCAGCGCGACGACGATCGCGAACAGCGCGGCGCCCTCGATGAGCGCGGCGAGGATGATGCCGCGCCGTCTGGATCTGGCCGGCCGCCTCCGGCTGACGCGCGATCGCCCTCGGCCGTCGAACCGCCGATGCGGCCGATGCCGAGACCGGCGCCGATCACCGCGAGGCCGGCGCCGATGCCGGCGCCCATCATCGCCCACGCGCCCATGTAGTCGCGCGTGAACGCGCCGCCTCTCGGCGGCCGCCTGCAGGAGAGGAAGGATTGCCATGGATTCGTTCAGTCAGTGCGTGGTGTCCAATCGTTGCGCCCGGCGCCTCACGGCGCTGCTCGTCACCGGGCTGACGCCCAACGAGCTTCACCGGCCCCTCGGCCGGCTACAGTCGCGACGCGGTCGAGCGCGACGCCGCGTGCGTACCACGGAGTGATCAGTGATGGGCGTCGCGGATCTGGCCGATGAACACGCTCACGAGCAGCGTGAAGATGTACGCCTGCAGGAACGCGACGAACACCTCGAGCACCATGATCCCGCTCGCCATCGAGCAGCGGCGCGACCGCGATGCCCAGGAACAGGTACCGAACGTGAAGATCATGCCGATGAACGCGAGCACGACGACGTGCCCGGCGGTCATGTTCGCGAACAGACGGATGGCGAGCGCGAACGGCTTCGTGAACTTTCCGAGCAGCTCGACCGGCGTCATGATCAGGAACAGGAGGACCCGGATCGGCAGTCGGCAGATCCTTGTTCCAGTAGAAGATCGTGTTGATGTAGTGCGAGCCTTGCGCGCGCATGCCCGCGACCTCGATGACGACGAACGCGATCACCGCGAGCGTCGCCGTCACGGCGATGTTGCCCGTCGCCGTCGACCCGAACGGGATGAGGCCGAGCAGGTTCGCGAACAGGATCATGAAGAAGAACGTCAGCATCACCGGCACGAACGCGTATGCCGTGCGGCCCGACGTTCGCGAGGATGACCTTGTCGCGGATGTAGAGCACCATGCGCCTCGATCCCTGCCGCGAAGCCTTTCGGGCGCCCGACCGCGTGCGAGTGCTTCTTGTGCGCCGCCGCGCGCGCCGTGATGAGCACGATGGCAGCAGAGCAGCGCCGAGACGAGCATCATCACGACGTGCTTCGTCGGCGAGAGGTCGATGCGTGAGCGGCGCCGATGCGGAGCGGCGCCCAGTGCGGCAGCTCCACCTCGCACGCGAACTCCGGCCATTCGAGGACACGGCAGCTCGAGGTGGTGGCTGTCCGTGATGTGCGGCATGATGATGTCGACGCCGCCGCCCCGCCGCTTCTCGGCGACGTGCTGATCGAGCTGCGGCGCGACGGGCCGCCGTGGCCGTGCGCGACGGCGGCGTCGCGCGGCGTGCGCGCGTCGGGCGCGAGCGGCGCCGGACGAGCGCGAGCGAGGACGGCGAGCGAGCAGCCGTCTTCATGACCTGACGTTCAGCGCGAGTGGTTCGACGAGCATCGAGAGAAAGAAAAACGTCGCGAGACTGACGAGCGCCGCGACCGGAGACAGCGAGAGCGCTTTCACGACGAACAGTCCGTACACCCCGAGCGTCGACCATCCGCAGCAGCGCGCCGAGCCCCCATCCGGCGATCGCGTTGCGCGGGTCCCGCGCGACGAGCCGGAGCACCACGAACGCGAACAGTTGCACCACGATCGCGATGCCGCCGCTCACGACGATCGCCTGGCGCGCCGCGTCGCCGTCGAACACGAGCGCCGTCAGCAGCGAAGCCAGCGCCGAGCGACGATCGGCGATGCGAGAGCGCCGCGTAGAGCGCGACCGCCTTCACCGCGCCCGCACGGTCCGCACCCGAGCTTGCGATAGAGGCTGTAGAACGCTGCCGCCGCGCCGACGAAACGTTCACGAGCAACAGCAACCAGGGCGACGTGCCGAGCCGAGTGTCGAGCCACCGGCCGGCGTAGAGGAAGAGCAGGACCGAGACGACGAACTGCACGCCGAACCCGGCCAATTCCGTCGCCGAGCGCGACTCGGCCCGCGCCCTGCCGGTCTGTCCGCCGCGCGCCGGCGCCGCTCGTCCTTCCCTGGTCATCGCGGGCGGGAATCTAGTGCTTGTGAAATTTTTCGCAAGCGAATTTGCGCCCAATCCCGAACAGACCGCGAAGACGTCTGAGTGTGCGATAAGTCACGGTAACTACGTGACTTAGCTGTGACCTGTCGGGTTGACGCCTCGTCTCTCGGCCGGTAGGTTGCCGATCGCTGGTGAGATGCTGTCGTCACCTGCGCCCTCCCGCCTCTTTTCGACCGCGTCGCACCGCGTCCCGACGCCGCGCGTCGAGCCCAGTCATGCAGAGTCGTATCGTCGTTCCGCTCGTCTGCGCCGCCGCGATCGTCGTTCGCGTGCGGGCCGCGCTTCCGTGCCGCCTCACCGGCCGCCGCCCGCGCGCGACTCGCTCACGCGAGCGAACGGCCGAGCTCGCCGGCTGCGGCGCAGCGCGTCGGTCCGCGCGTCGGAAGGGCGACGACCACGGCCGTCGACGCGCGCCCTCGCCGTCGACACCGCGAAGCGGCCGCGTCCAGATCGCGCTGGACATCGTGAACGTCACGCGCAGGCGGCTCGAGATCGACTTCCCGGACGGTCAGACGCGCGACTTCGCGATCTTCGACGAGCGCGGTCGTCGAAGTCTGGCGGTGGAGCACGCGGCCGGCTCTTCACCCAGACCGTGCAGAATCGCTTCCTCGCCGCCGGCGATACGGCGCGCTACGAATCCGTTGGCGGGCGCCGCGCCCGGGACGCTACACGGTCGTCGCCGTGCTCAGGAGCGCGAACTACCCGGTCGAGCGCGACGGCGTGCCTTCGTCGTCGCGTCGTCGGGTGCGCGCGTGGTCGCGAGCGTCGACAGCGCACGCTGAGCGCCGTCGTGCGGCGCGTGCTCGAACGGCGCGCGCGACACCCTGAGCTTGTTCGCGCGCTCGTTAGACTCGGCCGATCCCTTACCTGGACGGCCGTGACCGATCCGCATTCCTCGCGACGACGTCGACGCTGCTCGCCGAGCTCGCCGCCGCCCGCGCCGCCCTCACCGCGCAGATCGCCCGCCGCGTCGTCGGGCAGCACGAGATCGTCGACAACCTGATCGCCGCGCTGCTCGCCGGCGGGCACGTCCTGCTCGTCGGCGTGCCCGGGCTCGCGAAGACGCTGCTCGTGCAGACCGTCGCCGCAGGCGCTCGACCTCGAGTTCGCGCGCGTGCAGTTCACGCCGGACCTGATGCCGAGCGACATCACCGGCACCGAGGTGCTGGAGGAGGACGCACGCGACCGGGCGCCGCGTGTTCCGGTTCGTGCAGCGGGCCGATCTTCGCCAACATCGTGCTCGCCGACGAGATCAACCGCGCCCCGCCGAAGACGCAGGCCGCGCTGCTGCAGGCGATGCAGGAGCACGCGGTCACGGCCGGCCGGCACGACGCACCGGCTGCCGGAGCCGTTCTTCGTGCTCGCGACGCAGAACCCGATCGAGCAGGAGGGGACGTACCCGCTGCCCGAGGCGCAGCTCGACCGGTTCATGTTCGAGCTCCGCGTCGGCTATCCGACGCGCGACGAGGAGGAGCAGATCGTCGCGACGACGACGGGCGATGTCGACGCAGGAGCCGCGTCGCCGGTGCTCGGCGCCGACGCGGCTCGCCGAGCTGCAGCGGCTCGTGCGCCGCCTTCCGGCCCCGCCGACGGTCGTGAAGTACGCGGTGCGCCTCGCGCGCTCCACGCGGCCCGACGACCCCGACGCGACGGCGCAGGTGAAGAAGTACGTGAGCTGGGGCGCCGGGCCGCGCGCGTCGCAGTACCTCGTGCTCGGCGCGAAGGCGCGCGCGGCGATGGACGGCCGCGCGATGCCGGACATCGACGACGTGCGAGCCGTCGCACTCCCGGTGCTGCGCCACCGCCTCGTGCTGAACTTCCAGGCGGAAGCGGACGGCGTCGGCGTCGAGCAGCTCCTCGATCTGCGCGAGACGCCAGAACGGCTAGCGCCGAGCACCGTTGCGGGCGTTCACTCTGTTCCGGTTTGACGCTCGTGTGACGCTCGGGGATTTGACTTAGGGCGGGCCCGGCGGCGCCGACGACGGCGGCGCGGGCCGACCCATGTCCAGCACATCGCGTCGCGACCGTCATGATCCGCCTGCGGACGCTCGGAGAATGCGTCATCGAAGTCGGGAACACGCCGTTCACTCCCGACTTCGACTCACTCTTCGCGGCCCTCGTCTACCTCGCCGTCGAACGCGCCGCGCCGATTCCGCGGTCGACGCTCTCGAGCCTGCTGTGGCCGCACCACGATCCCGACGAGGCCCGCCACTGCCTGCGGCAGCTGCTCTACCGGATGCGCAACGCACGCGTCGAAGTCCACGGGGCACGCGACACGGTCTGGATCCCGGACGCGCTGGTCGTCCCGACGTTCTCCGCCGCCCCGTCCGCCGAGCGCCTCGTCGCCGAGCGTGACGCCGGGACGTTGCGGCTGGGCGGGTTCCTTCCCGGCTACTGGCCGAAGCTCTCCGAGCCGTTCGCGCAGTGGGTCGACACGACGCGCTCGGCGATCGAGTCCCGGGTGCGCCGGGTGCTGCTCGAAGTCGCCCGCGCGCACCGGCTGCGCGGGGAGTGGGAGCAGGTCGAGGCGCTCGCCCTGCAGTGCTTGCAGCTCGACCCGCTGAATCAGGAGGCGACGTTCGCGCACACGGAGGCGACCGCGATGCTCGGCGGCAAGGGCGACGCGCTGATCATACTCGACCGATACATCACGCGAACTCACCGGCTCGCGCGACGACATCCTCGCTCCGGCCATCATCCTTCGCCGCCGCATCGCCGAGCGCTTCCCGGCACGAAGCTATGCGTCGCGCGCCGACCAGTGCTTCGTCGGTCGCGCCGAGACGCTCGAAGTCCTCGCGCACGCGCTGGAGCGTGCCCGTGCGGGCCACGGCACCGGGGTCGTGCTGACAGGTACGTCCGGCATCGGCAAGACGCGCGTGACTCAGGAATTCCTACGCGCCGCTGCGCTCCAAGGCGCGCGCCTCGTCCGCGTCTCGACGCAGGAGGCCGATCACCATCGCCCGATGTCGGCCTTCTCCGACGCGGTGCCGCAACTACGCACACTCCCGGGCGCGATCGGCGTGTCGCCGAGCTCACTCGAGTACCTGCTCCGACTGACCGAGCCTCCGGCGACGGCGCCGCCGATCGAGGACCATGTCGATCCGCACTGGATCGCGATGCGCATCCGTCAGTCCGTGGTCGACCTCGTCGACGCCGTGGCGACGGAGAGCACGGTGCTCATGCTGATCGACGACGCGCACTGGCTCGACGCGCAGTCGTGGGCTGCGCTCGCCGCCATCACGGACGGGTTGTCGCGGCGCCGCCTCCTCTTCGTGCTCACGTCGCGCCTGGATTACCCGCTCGGCGACGTCCCACAGCGTTGCGTCAACGAGTTCAGCTGGCACCGGATTCCCCCCCTCGACGCGGTCGCCGCCGACGAGCTCGTGCGGGCCGTCGCCGTCACGAACGCCGGGCGCCTCGACGTCGACGACGTCACCTGGTGCATCGGCGCCGGCGAAGGGAACCCACTTTTTCTGCGCGAGCTCGCCGCACATCGTGCGGCGCGCCACACCCCCGACGTCGTGCCGCCGTCACTCGCCGGGCTCCTCGACGGCCGGCTCGACGCGCTGAACCCACTCTCGCGACGACTCGTCGACGCGGTCGCCATCGCCGACGGCATCGCGACGCTCGACGAACTCGCGGAGATCCTGCAGCTGACGGCGCACGAGATGGCCAGCGCGCTCGGCGGGCTGAGCGAGGCGGGCGTGTTGACCGAGGACTCCCCGACGGCGGAGCTTCGGCACGAGTTGCTGAAGCGGCGGGTGATGGGGAGGATGTCTCCTACGGTGCGGCGGCTGTTTCATCGGCGGACGGCGGCGACGCTTTCAGCCGGGCGGGCCGAGGCCGGGATGACCGGCCGCGTCCTTGCTGCAGCAACTCACTGGCAAATGGCGGGCGATCTCTCTAACGCGATCCGCACATTAGACACAGCATCGACCAACGTCGTGGCGCTGGGCGACGTGGCGATGGCGATCGATCTGTTACGCCACGCGAGCGCGATCATCGCAACTCATGGTCTTCAAAAACCCGAGCTTGACGTTCGACTCATCAGACTACTTACGACGAACGGCGAGTTCCAAGAGTCGCTCGACAGGTATAACTCGCTAAAAGCGTCGGGCGCACTTCCCCGCAGCGACCACTCGGCAGAGGCGAGAACATACAGTATTGAGGCCGCCTGGCGGCTCGGATGGAACCCGCACGACCTCATTGCGGACACATATGACATTGCCGCCGACGATACCCTGAATCTAAGTCGACGCGTCGCGGCAGCACGTCTCGGCATGATGATCGCGAGTCACCATGGCATTGAGCAAGATCAGCACGAACTCTGGAAATGCATCGAGCCCTTCACCAACCGGAGCAACCAAGATCTTGGAAGTCTCCTCTCAGTCGAGATTGTGTACCGTATCAATGTGCGTCAGTTGGAACTCGGCATCACCAAAGCGCGTGAGCTCGAGGCGCTAACGGCGAGCATGGAGGATCGACTTCTGGGCATGCGGCAGCTGGCGTTGGTAGCAGACGCCTATCGTATCGCAGGACTAGCTCAGGATGCTCGGCGCTGCGACGAGATCGTCTATGCCGAGGCTACCCGACTCGATTCCCCACAGTATCAAGCCTTCGCGGCTTATCGCATGGCAAGTGGCGCGCTCGACGCGCGCGATGTGCGATCGGCAAAACAGTGGCTAACTAGACTTGAGTCATTCATGAGCCGAATTAGCTTCGATGCGCTGATGCAGGCCGTGCGCGAAGAGAAGTGCAGAATAGCGATCCTTGAGCGCGATTATCGCGGAGCGCATGAGTTACTGTCAGTTTTCGCCGCCCATCAGGACAAGTCCGGCCATAACACTAATTGGCGCAGAAGAAGTCTCGCTACGTTGCGGCTAGAGCTGTATATGGCTGAGTTCGACGGTGCACCGAGCGAACATTTGGTAAGTGATCTCCTTTCGGCGCATGACACGAGCAAGCACATACCATCCCACGATCGCACTGTCGCTGTGCTCGCGATAGCGCTTGATCGCGCAGGACGGACGGCTGAGGCTCTCGAACTGGTCCAGCGATACACGAATGCGGAACGTACGTCACTCTCAGAGTGGGAGCGGCCCTGCATTCAAGTGGCACACCTTTGCGATGAGCCGCCAAGAGATTTAGCAGCTACATTTAGCGACGAATAAGTCGGCCTGAACTGTCAAGCGTGTGAGTTGGCAAGCATCGGATCACTGACCAGTCCCTCTGGAGTTGGATACCAGCTTGATCCCATAGCGAGAGTGGCTTGATCCTTCCTCGGGGGAAAACAGGTAGTTCCAGTAGGGGCTCGCTAAGAGACGCTTGACAATTAGGGGGTCAAACTGAGTTCCCGCGCAACGTTCGACCTCCAGTCGAACCTCCGCGATCGTCAAGCCCCGACGATACGAGCGGTCCGAGGTCATCGCATCTATTGTGTCTGCGATAGCTAGCACCCGAGCCATGAGAGGGATGGCGTCGCCCCGCAGTCCGTCCGGGTAGCCCGCACCGTCCCAACGCTCATGGTGATGACGTACGGCGGGCAGAACATCGTGGAGCTGCGAAACGTTGGCGACGAGCCTTTCCCCGTCGATTGGATGCTCTTTCATCAACATCCACTCGTCGCGTGTAAGTCGATCAGGCTTGCTGAGGATAGGGGCGTACTTTTCGTGGATCTTACCGACATCGTGCAGTAATCCCGCTACGCCGATCCGGTCGACGTCGCGGGCTGGTAGCTCAATCGATCGCGCGATTTCGATAGCCATTCGAGACACCCGACGCGAATGCCCTGACGTGTAGGGGTCTCGTGCTTCAATTGCACTAACCATCAACTCGAGCATCTCTCGCGATACTTTTTGCAATGCCCGATTGGTCTGATACAGCCGATCAATCCATATCAGCGTCGAACAGACAAGTACCGTCTGCCACATTCCCCAGACAGCAGCCGAGTAAGCGATAGCACCAACCACTGGACTGACAAGCACGTCGTCCAATGCGGTACGCCCCGTAACGGCCCGCCAAGTACTCCAGAATGGTTGATCCTGCGACAACGCAACCACACCCGTCGTGAGAGCACTGCACACCAAGCTACCGACGATCAGAAGGGCTCCGACAGACGACAGTGTCCTAGAACCGTTTCCGAGCCACGCGGTACCCCCAACTGCCTGAAAAGCCAGGATTGAGAGTGCGTTTGCGGTGGCCTGCGCTGCCGAGTTGAATACTACGCGTGATGGTAATGATTTCTGCCGTAGTTGGAGGGTTGCTACGGTAATGGCAACGAGAACCGGTACAGTCCAATTCGCGACTGTGAAGCCAGCTGCGGGAAATAGGAGAAACCCTACTGTGGCTGACGTTCCCTTCTGATCTAAATCGTACCGAACCTGACTCGCGAGCCAGCCGATCGCACAGAGGAACGCGGCCGTAGCAGCAGATTCAACGGTTGCCGACGGGCCGCGAGTAGCCAGTGCGACCGTACAGCACACAGCTACCGCAACCACCGCGGCGATGTAAAGCTTGACTGCTGTGCGCATGGAAGGCGAATTCCCCCGACCGAGAAGCATTAGCTTAGTTCCAAATCGGATAGCCGCTCAGCGCCGAAATGCCGTCGACGATGATCGAGAGAATCAGGCTCATGGGAGAAAACCTCGCCGGTGAAGAGACGTCGTGTGAGGATCACACACAGATCACGGTTCGGCTCCGCTCATAACACGATCTGATTCCGCTCCGCTCGACTGCTCGGCACTACACCTACTGGTCTGACTGGTCGTACGGCGCGGCCCCGGAATTCAGACACGAATCCCGACAGCCACTGGACGAACAGACGGCAGATGACGCGTTGCGGGCTAACGAGATGGGGGAAGCTAGAGATTCTCGGCGCGGGGGCTCACCGCCGCGACTGCCGGCGGTGAATGATCTCCTCGGGGGAAAAGGGTGACACTCGGGCCGCGGCGCGCTAGCGCGCGCGCGCAACCCAGCGGTTGGTCGCGTCCAGCACGGCGAGCGCGGCGGCGGTCTCGACGCTCTCGCGCACTTCACAGCTTCCGGTCAACAGCGAGGCGCCGCGGCCCTGCCGAGCGGTCACGCCGACGAACACGAAGTCGCGGTCGAAGGCGGTGATGACTTCCGCCCCCTCGAGCGTCAGCCCCGCCGCCTCGCGTGCGAGTTCGCCGAGCGCGCTCAGCGTGGCGCGGGCAGCGATCTCCTCGGTGCGGGCACGCGCGCCAGACTGCGTCTCGGCTTCGGCGTCGACGGACTCCTCGCCGCGGCGGAGGGTCACCCGACACCAGGCCGAGCGCGACGAGCGGCGGACCTCGACGTCCTCGAACATCACACGCTGCGGGGCGAGGTCGACCGGACTCGCAGGGACGAGGGTCGGCGTCGGACGCGACGAGCGAGCACGGAAGCCGTCGGAGGTCGTGGCGACAGAGATCTTGCGGTGATCGACGCGCACACCGAAGTGGGCCAGCAGCGCGCTCTCCACGTTGCGGACGGTCTGCTTCGGAACGACGTCGGCGCTGGTCAGCACGTGGACGTCGCCGACACCGCCGCCGTCGAGCTCCAGGATGCGGGCGGAGATGACGCCCGGAAGACTCGCGATCAGCGCCTCGGCATCAGGGATCGAAAGCGGGGGCGCCGCCGGGGGGAGCGGGCGCGCGGCGGTACTGCTGGACGGATGCGACACGGCGGGAGGCGTAAGAGACGGGAACCGGCGACTGCTGGCCGGCACGTGCAACAACCCGAAGCTTTTTCGCGAGGGGGAGACGCGAGCGCGAGGGCGCGAGCGTCGCATCCAGAGGAGGGGGGACGAGCGGGAGAGGGGTCGAGCTGACGCGGACTAAAGCTGCACGAACCGTGCGGGTGTCGCAACCCGTTCAACAGGTGAAACTTACGTCAACTGTCGAGGCCGGTGATCGGGAGTTGGTATTCGTGGAGCTTCCGGTACAACGTGCGTTCGCCGATCCCGAGCAGGTCCGCAGCCCGACGACGATTACCCCCCGTCTCGCGTAACGCCGCTTCGATCGCGGCCCGCTCGATGGCGGCCATGGTCATGCCGGGGACGATCGTCACGACGTTCGGTGGGGGAACGGTGTCGCGCGCCGCGAGGGCGCCGACGGGGACGGTCCCTTCCACACGCGGCACGTCGCCGGGCGCGTCGAACAGCGCTGCGGGGGTGCGCTGCGTCCGCTCGTCGTCGAGACGGCGCCGCAGTTCTTCGACCTGCAATTTGAGCTCGAGCAGGCTCCGGACGATGAACTCGAGTTCCCGCCCCTGCGCCCGCTCGCCATCACGTGCGTATCTGCTCGCGGGAACCGGAAGGAGCCGGCCCGCCGCGATTTCGCTCCCCTCCCGCAGGTGCCGGGGAAGGTCTTCGGGTCGGATCTCGCGCCCGGGCGCGAGCACCACCATGCTTTCGATCAGATTCCGGAGCTCGCGAACGTTGCCGGGCCACGGGTAGTCGACGAGCAGCGCCATGGCGTCGCCGGAGATGCCATGAAACGCCCGATCGTGTCGCGCTGAGAACTCCGCGACGAATCGGCGAACGAGGAGGGAGATGTCGGACCGGCGTTCGCGCAGTGGCGGGAGGTAGATCCGTAGCACATCGAGGCGGTAGAACAGGTCCGCGCGGAACGTGCCGTCAACGACTTGCTCGCGCAGCGGACGGTTCGTCGCTGCCACGACCCGTACGTCGATGTCGATCGGCTGATTCCCGCCGAGTCGCGTGACTTCACGCTCCTCGAGCACGCGGAGCAGCTTGACCTGCGTCGACGTCGGGATCTCGCCGATCTCGTCGAGAAAGAGTGACCCGCCGTCGGCGAGCTCGAAACGACCGAGGCGACGTTCGGCGGCGCCGGTGAAGGCACCCTTCTCGTGGCCGAACAGCTCGCTCTCGAGCAGCGTCTCGGGGAGCGCGCCGACGTTCACCGCGATGAACGGCCGCGCGCGGCGGGGGCTGAGCTGATGGATCGCTCGCGCGACGAGCTCCTTCCCCGTCCCACTCTCTCCTTCGATCAATACAGTACTGGATACCGGAGCAATCTGTTCTACTTTGACAATAACTTCATGGATCGCGGCGCTCTCGCCGATGAGCCCGGTGACGAGCTGCATCCGCCGGCGCTCGACGAGCCGTCGCATGCCGTCGGCCACCTCACTCGGCACGACCGGCTTGGAGTAGAGCTCGGCGAAGCCGGCGTCGTGCAGTCGCTGTGTCGTCTGCGGATCGGCGACGTCGACGAGACCGACGACGGAGACGCCGTCCCAGAGCAGATCGCGGACGATCGCGACGTTGTGCTCGTCGAGCAGTGCGCCGGTGAGCAGGACGACGTCAGGCCGCGCCCGGCGGAGGGTCGCTCGCAGGTCGTCGACCGGCGACACGAGCTCGGTCGCGACGCCGGAGCTCTCGAGCAGCGCATTCACGCGCACCGCCGGCTCGACGTCGGCGAGCGTGATGACGGCCCGCATCGGACGCTCGGCGTCACGCGCGACGGCGCGCGGCGTCGGCGCGCTCATGAGCGCTCGCCCTCACGGGCGACGCGGGACGTTCCGTCGCCGCGGCCGGCGTGCGCTTCGCCCGTATGCTCCGTGACGGCGCCACGCAGCACGTCGCACGCGTGACGCGCGATCGGGTCGAGCGCGGCGAGTCCGTCGCGAACGCCGCTCGGCGACCCGGGGAGATTGACGACGAGCGTGCGCCCGCGGGTGCCGGCGAGCCCGCGAGAGAGTGCGGCGAGCGGAAACGTCGCGCCGCCGACGGCGCGCAGCCGCTCCGCGATGCCGGGCGCCTCGCGCTCGATCACGACGCGCGTCGCTTCGGGCGTCACGTCACGAGGCGACAGGCCGGTGCCGCCGGTCGTCAGCACGAGGTCGGCGACGTCGTCGTCGCACCACGTCGTGAGTGTGCGAACGATCACCGCGACGTCGTCCGCGACGAGCGCACGCGCGCTGCACTCGTCGCCGTTCGCGCTCGACCACGCCGCAATGGCGTCTCCCGACGCGTCGTGGCGCTCACCGCGCGCGCCGGCGTCGGAGATCGTGAGGATGGCGATGCGCACCCTGCCGTGCCTCCCGCGACGGGTGCCTACCGGTGCGACGCGAGTTTGTAGAACGGCGGCTTGACCACGGTCGCCGACACACGCTTGCCGCGGATCTCGAGGTCGAAGCGGGTGCCTTCCTTCGCGGCCGCAGCCGGGAGATAGCAGGTGCCGATCGGGGCGCCCAACGTGGGGCTCATCGTCCCCGAGCAGACGACACCACTCGACTGCTCGCCGTAGTAGACCGGGTAGCCGTGCCTCGGGAATGCGCGCTCTTCGGTCGTGAAACCCACGAGCTTGCGCGACAGGCCGGCGGCCTTCTGGGCTTCGAGCGCGGAGCGACCGACGAACTCCCCCTTCCCCATCTTCACCAGCCACCCGAGGTTCGCTTCGAGCGGGGTCGTCGTGTCGTCGATGTCGTTGCCGTAGAGCGCCATCCCCATCTCGAGGCGCAGCGAGTCGCGCGAGCCCAGCCCGCAGGGCGTGATGCGGCCGGTCGCGATGAGCGCCGTCCACATCGCGTTCGCGTTCGCCGAGTCGAAGTAGAGCTCGAAGCCGTCCTCGCCGGTGTAGCCGGTGCGCGAGATGATCGCCGGGACGCCGGCCATCTCTCCTTCGACGAACCAGTAATACTTGATCGCCGCGAGGTCGGTCGCGGTCAGCGTCTGCAGGATCGACTCGGCGTCCGGCCCCTGTACCGCGAGGAGCGCGATGTCGTCGGTGCGATCGTCGACGTTGACGGCGAACGGACCGGCGTAGCGCAGGACGTGCGCGAGATCCTTCTCCTTGTTCGAGCCGTTCACGACCATCATCAGCCGATCGGCGAAACGGTAGACGAGGCAGTCGTCCTCGATCGTGCCGCGCTCGTTCAGGATGGTCGAGTAGTGAACCTGGCCGACCTCGAGCTTCGCGACGTCGTTCGTCGTGACGTGATTGACGAAGGCGACCGCGTCGGAGCCGCGGACGATGAACTCGCCCATGTGGCTGACGTCGAACATGCCGCACGAGGTGCGCACGGCGCGATGCTCGGCCGTGATGCCGGTCGGGTACTGCACGGGCATCTCGTAGCCGGCGAACGGCACCAGCTTCGCCCCCAGCTCGCGATGGAGGTCGTGGAACGGTGTCCGCTTCAGCGCATCGGTCGCGACGCCATCGGCCATCGGTCAGCTCTCCAGGGGTGTGGAAGGAGGCGGAATATGCCGAGGCGACGAGGGGGCTGGAAGTGCTCCAGCCCCCTCGACACTGCGCGCGCGCGCGCTACTTCGGTTCGTTCGCCGGCGCGCGATCGATCTCGCCCTGATCCAGCGAGCGCATGTCCGAGACCTTCGGCTGCGACCCGGTGACGACGCCTTTCGCGACCTCGAACAGCACGAGCGGCATCGGCTTGCTCTGCTTCGAGTAGACGACCGACGTGCGCCTCGATGAGCACGAGCGCGATGCGCGGATCGTCCGGTCCACCGTCGCGTTCGCCGCCCTCGTCGCCGAGCCAGGCACGCCAGTCCGGCTGGTAGAGATCGTGGATGAGGCTCTTGTCCTGCGACAGCACGGCGGTGCCGCTCACCGACACCCACTCGCGCGTGCGGTCCTTGTAGAACGCGAGATTGACGCTCGGGTCGGTCGCCAGCTCTTCGAGCTTGTGCGACGCGACATTCGTCATGAACCACATGTCGGTGCCGCGCGTTCGCCGCTGCACCTGCATCGGCCGCGACACCAGCTGGCCGTCGGCGCGCCGCGTCGTGAACATGGCGACCTCGATGCCGTCGATGAGCGCGTAGAGGTCGTCGAGCTTCTTCTCGAGTGGGACTTCGTTGTCCCAGTTCTTGTCGGCGGTTCGGTCTCGCTTCGCTTCGTCGGCCATGCCCCCACCTCCCGATCGGTCGTGCCGCGCGGCCCGCTGTGGCCGGCGGTCGACTCCCCAGCAAGCACGTTCAGTGCCGGTCGAGCGCCGCGAGCACCTCGGCGGCGTGTCCTTTCGCGGAGACCTTCTCGAAGACGTGTGCCACGCGCCCCGCGACGTCGAGGACATACGTCGTGCGGACGACGCCCATGTAGCGGCATCCGAACAGCCGCTTCTCCTGCCACACGCCGTACGCCTCGGCGACCGCGTGCTCGGTGTCGGAGAGGAGCGTGAAGGGGAGCGCGAACTTGCGTCTGAACTTCGCGTGCGACGCCACACCGTCCGGGCTGACGCCGAGGACGACGGCGGATCGAGTGGTGAAGCGCGGGAACGCGTCGCGGAACTCGCACGACTCGGTCGTGCAGGTCGGGGTGTCGTCTTTCGGATAGAAGTAGAGCACGACGGGCCGGCCACGGAGCGCGCTCAGCGTGAGCGGCTCACCACCGTCGGTGAGCAGCGTGAAGTCGGGCGCGAGCGTACCGGTGGCGAGTGGCATGGCGAGGTCAGCGCAGCGGCTCGTCGCCGATCAGCGCGGCCATGACGGCCTTCTGCACGTGCAGGCGGTTCTCCGCCTCGTCCCACACGCGGCTCTGCGGTCCTTCGATGACATCGGCGGTGACCTCCTCGCCCCGGTGGGCGGGGAGGCAGTGGAGAAAGATCGCGTCGGTCGCCGCGCGAGCCATGAGCTCGACATCCACCTGGAAACCGGCGAACGCGCGCGGCGCGTTGCGACTGCTCCTGCTCCTGCCCCATCGATGCCCAGACGTCGGTGTTGACGACGTGCGCACCGCTCACTGCTTCGGCCGGGTCGCGCGTGACGGTCACCGGCGCGACGGCCTGCGCGCGGGCGAGGATCGCGGGGTCGGGGTCGTAGCCCTCGGGACACGCCAGGGCGAGCTCGAAGCCGAGTCGGTAGGCGGCGTTGATCCACGAGTTCGCCATGTTGTTGCCGTCGCCGATCCACGCGACCTTCTTCCCCGCGTAGGTGCCGAGGTGCTGGCGGATCGTCAGCAGATCGGCGAGCACCTGGCAGGGGTGGAGCAGGTCGGTCAGCCCGTTGATCACCGGGACGGTCGCGTGGCGGGCGAGCTCCTCGATGTCGCCATGCGCGTACGTGCGGAGCATGATGCCGTGCACGTAACGCGACAGGACGCGCGCCGTGTCGGCGACCGGCTCGCCGCGGCCGAGTTGCACGTCGCGTGGCGAGAGGAAGAGGGCCTGCCCGCCGAGCTGGTAGGTGCCGACCTCGAAGGAGACGCGCGTGCGCGTCGACGACTTCATGAAGATCATCGCGAGCGAGCGGCCGGCGAGCGGTCTCGCCGTGTAGCTGCCGCGTCGCATGCGCTCGGCGAGGGCGAGCAGGCCGTCGAGCTCCTCGCGCGAGAAATCGGGGATCGCGAGGAAATCGCGGTGCGTCGGCGTGTGCTCAGACATATGCGGGTCGCGAACGGGCCGGATGGGCGGCGCGGGAAAGGGGCGCAATCTAGGGAGGGTGCAAACGCTTCGCCGGGGATCGGTTGTCAGACAGGTGCCAGCGTGGCGACCGTCACGCCTGGCGTGCTGCGCGCCATGCCGCGCGCGAGACTTCGTCCGGGGGTTCGTGATGCGCCGTATTCCGTTGCTCGTGGCAGGCATGGTCGCCGGTGTGCTCCCGCTCACAGCGGTCGCACAGAGCGGCTCACGGGTCGAGATCCGCACCCGCGGCGATGGCACCGTCATCTGCTCGCGCGACGGCCGGACGATCGACTGCGCCACAGTGCGCAAGGACAGCGAACGCGCTCGAACGCTGGCCGAGCGCCGCGCGGCCGACGCGCGCGCGCGGGCGGAGGCAGCGCGGCGCCGGACCGACGAGGCGCGCGACCGACTCCGCGAGCGGATCCGCGACATTCCGCGGCGCCGGGTGCGCGACGACACGCGTCCCCGGATCGGGATCGGCGGCGGCGCCGACGTGCGTCGCTTCGACTCGGTCGATCGTTATTCGGGGCAGCTCGGCGTCGACTTCCGCGGGCGGTCGGGGATCGGCATCCGCCCGGAGGTCGTCTACGCGTGGACCGACCGCCAGCGCGCGTCGGCACCGAGCGTGAGCTGCGAGACGTGCCTCGCGCTGTTCGCGCCGTACGAGTACCGCTCGCGGAGCAAGCTGCTGGGCGCGAACCTGAACGCGACGTACGCGTTCCTGCGTGGCTCGCCGATCCGGCCGTATGCGCTGGGCGGCATCGGGGTGCTCGTGACGCAGGAGGTCGCTCCGGTCCTCACCTCCAGTGCGCCGCTGTCCGGGCTGCCGGGGACGGCGTTCACGTATCGCACCGAGGGGCGCAACCGGACGGACATCGGGCTGAACGCCGGCGCCGGCCTGGAGTTCGGGCGCGGGCCGGTGCGGCTGTTCACCGAGATGCGGTACTACCTGCTCGACCGCGCGTCGACGCGCGGGTTCTCGGGGATGCTGCCGATCACGGCGGGGCTGCGGTTCTGACTCGCCGCGCCGTCAGAGGATGTACTTCCGCAGGTCCTCGTCTTCCGAGATCTCCTTGAGTCGGTCGCGGACCATCGCCGCGTCCACGACGATCTCGGCGCGGCCGCGGTCGGGAAGCTCGTAGAGGACGTCTTCGAGCAGGGTCGTCATGACGGTGTGCAGGCGGCGGGCACCGATGTTCTCCATGCGCTCGTTGACGCGGGCGGCGGTGCGCGCGATCTCCTGCACGCCGCCCTCCTCGAAGCGGAGCGACGCGCCGTCGGCGGCGACGAGCGCGGCGTACTGTTTCGTGAGCGCGTTCTCCGGCTCGGTCATGATCCGGATGAAGTCGTCTTCCGTGAGCGGCTTCAGCTCGACGCGGATCGGGAAGCGTCCCTGGAGCTCGGGAATCAGGTCGCTCGGCTTCGCGACGTGGAACGCCCCGGCGGCGACGAACAGGATGTGGTCGGTCTTCACGAGCCCGTAGCGGGTCGGGACGTTCGAGCCCTCGACGATCGGCAGCAGGTCGCGCTGCACGCCTTCGCGCGAGATGTCGGGGCCGCCCAGGTGGTCGCCGCGCCGGCTCGCGATCTTGTCGATCTCGTCGAGGAAGACGATGCCTAACGATTCGACGCGGTCGAGGGCGTCGGTCGTCACGTCGTCGGCGTCGACGAGCTTCTCGAGCTCCTCGTCGAGCAGGATGCGGCGCGCCTCGGGGACTTTGACGCGGCGCGTCTTCTTGCGCTTCGGCATCATCTCGCGGAACCACTCGGAGAACGCGTCGGCACCGTCGGGCGCGCCGGGACTCGCGGCGACGTCGAACGACGGAGCGCGCTGCTCGACTTCGACGTCGACCTCGCGCTCGTCGAGTCCGCCGTCGAGGAGGAGCTGCTTGAGCTTCTCGCGCGTGCGTCGGAGGCGCTCGCGCTCGGATTCGGCCTCGTCGGTCTCGTCGGTCTCGCTCGGTGGCTCGCTCGGGGGCTCGGTGGGCGCATGGCCGAGTGGCGCGCTCGGAGCGGCGGACGCGGGCAGGAGCAGGTCGAGCAACCGTTCGTCGACGCGCTCGTTCGCGAGGTCTTCGAGCTCGCCCTCGCGCTCCGTGCGCACCATGTCGATCGCGCTCTCGACGAGGTCGCGGACCATCGACTCGACGTCGCGACCGACGTAGCCGACTTCGGTGAACTTCGACGCCTCGACCTTGATGAACGGCGCGCCCGGAGAGCTTCGCGAGGCGGCGAGCGATCTCGGTCTTGCCGCTCCCGGTCGGGCCGATGAGGACGATGTTGTTCGACGAGATCTCGTCGCGCAGCGCCTCAGGCGCGCGCTGGCGGCGCCAGCGGTTCCGGAGCGCGATCGCGACGGCCTTCTTCGCCTCCTCCTGTCCGACGATGTAGCGATCGAGCTCGGCGACGATCAGTCGCGGCGTGAGGTCGGCGAGGCGGGCGAGCGCCTGCTGCGTGCGCTGGGACGGCATGTCTGAACGGGTCTCGTCTGGTCGTGCGAGCTGCCTAACGATTACGCCGTCGGCTCGAGAACGGTGATGTTCGTGTTCGTGAACACGCAGATCTCGCCGGCGATCTCGAGCGAGCGGCGCACGACGTCGCGTGGCGCGAGGTCGGTGTTCGCGGCGAGGGCGCGTGCGGCCGCGAGCGCGTACGCTCCGCCGGACCCGATCGCGAGGATGCCGTCGTCCGGCTCGATCAGCTCGCCGTCGCCGGAGATCACGAAGCCATGCTCGCGATCGGCGACGGCGAGCAGCGCCTCGAGCCGGCGCAGCACGCGATCGCTGCGCCAGTCCTTCGCGAGCTCCACCGCCGCGCGCGGCACGTTGCCCGGGTAGCGCTCGAGCTTCTCCTCGAACTTCTCGAACAGCGTGAGGGCGTCGGCGGCGGAGCCGGCGAACCCCGCGAGCAGGCGTCCGCCGCGCAGGAGCCGCACCTTCTGCGCGTTCGACTTCATCACCGTGTCACCGACCGTGACCTGACCGTCGCCGCCTAACGCGACCGCGTCGCCGCGGCGAACGGCGAGGATGGTCGTGGCGCGCATGCGAGGAAGAGGCATGAGACAAAGCTAGCGCAG
Source organism: uncultured Gemmatimonadaceae bacterium (assembly GCA_963843845.1). GTDB lineage: Bacteria > Gemmatimonadota > Gemmatimonadetes > Gemmatimonadales > Gemmatimonadaceae > Gemmatirosa. The sequence goes on from CAWJMB010000002.1 coordinate 2,696,495, forward strand.
GAGGCACGGCGCCGAGCGCCGCCCCCGCTACGGACTCTTCGGCTCGCGGCGCTCGGCCGTGGGCGCGCGGCTCTGCTCGGCGGATCGCCCGCGGCGCGCGGCACCGCGGAACGTCAAGACCTCCCGCAGGTAGGTGCGGTTACGCCACGCGCCGATACGCGAAGCAGGCGACGCCGAGCAGCACGGCGACGTTGCTCCACGCCCACCGGTCGCGCCCCGCGAGCGCGGCGCCGAGGGCGATCCAGCCGGCGCCGATCCACCCCTCGCCCTGTCGATCGCGTTCGGCGCGCGCGCGGCGGCGACGTTCCTCGACGCGCGGCGCAGAGTCGGCGAGACGCGCGTCGGCGATCAGCGCGGCGCCGACGAGGGCCACGAGAGCACCGAGGATGAGTGGAAGGATCTCGAGTCGCACGGCGCCGCGGAGTGCAAGAATCGGGGCGCCGAGCGACTCGGCGAACGCCGGACACTACTCGCGGCGCGCCGCGACGATCGAGGGGGCCCGCCAGTACGCGGCGTCGCTCAGGTTCCACACGTTGTCGGCGGCACGCACCGCGACGGCGTCGACGCGCGCCGCGCTGCCCTGCCCCGCCGCGCCGACGGTCACCGTCAGCGAATCGGCGGTCGCGAGGATCGGCCCCGCCCACGTGCCGGCGACGCGCGGCTGCACGACCCACCAGCGGGCGGCCTCACCGGCCCCGGGGGTGATCCGGACCTGCCACACGCGGGTCGTCGACGTGCCCGTGCCCTCGACGACGACGACGGTCGGGGCGTTCGGCGGCGCGGCGTCGAGCCACGGCGTCGCCGGCGGGACGGCGGGAGTCGTGTAGACGCTCGCGGTGAGCGCGCGCGACACTTCGCTGCCGCGCGCGAACAGCGACGTCGTGTTGTACATGATGTTTCCCGTCGCGCCGGCGGCGCGCGTCGCCGTGACCTGGTTCGGGATCTCGGACGCGCCGAACGCGCTCGACGTCCCGTCGCTCACGCGATACGACGCGTTGCCCGGCCAGAGGTGCCGGCGCGCCGTGTTCTGCAGCCCCCACCACGTGAGGAGCGACGTGTAGTTCTGCCGCGGTCGAGGCGAGCGACCAGTAGAGCTGCGGCGCGAAGTAGTCGACCCAGCCGCTGTTCAGCCACAGCTTCGAGTCGGCGTAGATCTCGGTGTACGCGTCGAGACCGGTGATGCCGGCGGGGTTGCCGGGGCGCCAGATCCCGAACGGGCTGATGCCGACGCGCACCCACGGCTTCACGCCGTGCACCTCGCGGTACAACCGCTCGACGAAGCGATTCACGTTGTCGCGGCGCCAGTCGGCACGCGCGAGTCGGCGCGGGTTGTACGCCGCGTACGTCGCGCTGTCGGGGAAGTCGATGATCGCGCCGGCGGCGTTGCGCTCGAGGTACGGGTAGAAGTAGTCGTCGAGGTGCACCGCGTCGATGTCGTAGCGGCGCACGACGTCGAGAATGACCTGCATCGCCCGATCCTGCACGGCGGGGTCGCCCGGATCCATCCACAGCTGCGTGCCGTAGAGCCGCGTGAGATCGCGCCGCTCGTTCCAGACGTGCGTGGCGGCGAATCGCGAGGTGTCGCCGACGTTGCCCGCGCGGTACGGGTTGAACCACGCGTGCAGCTCGAGTCCGCGCGCGTGCGCCTCAGCGCACCGCGAAGGCGAGCGGGTCGTATCCGGGGTCACGCCCCTGCGTCCCGGTCAGGTACCGCGACCAGGGCTCGTAGGGCGACGCGTAGAGGGCGTCGGCGGCGGGGCGGATGTGGAAGACGACCGCGTTCAGGTTCGTCGCCACGTAGCCGTTCAGCAGCGTGCGCAGCTCGCCCTGCTGCTGGTCGGCGGTCAGCGTCGTGCGCGACGGCCAGTCGATGTTGGCGACCGTCGCGATCCAGCCGCCACGGAACTCGCGCCGCGGCGTGGGCGCCGTGTCGGCCGCGGACGGCACCGCCGGCGGCGTCGGGGTGGTCGGGGTCGTGGGGACGGTCGGCGTCGCCGGGTTGGCGGGCGCGGGCGACGTCGGGTCGCTGCTGCACGCCGCGACGAGGAGCAACGCGCTCAGGACGACGGAGGGCGTGCGGCGGGGCGGACGGCCCAGCGTGATCGGCATCGTGTTGGGCTTGCTGTCAGGCACGTGGGTGGGCCTTCCGGTAGATCTGTTTCAGCCGCTCGACGCTCGTGTGCGTGTAGATCTGCGTCGTCGAGACCGAGGCGTGGCCGAGGAGCTCCTGCACGGCGCGGAGGTCGGCGCCGGCGTCGAGCAGGTGGGTCGCGAACGTGTGCCGCATCGAGTGCGTCGACAGCCCGCTCTCCTCGTCGATCAATCGCAGCGTCCCGACGACCGCGTTCTGCATGGCGCGGACGCCGAGTCGCCGACCGCGCTCGGAGAGAAAGAATGCGAGCCGATCGGCCCGTCCGTTCCCGCTCGCGGCGAGCTGTCGCGCGAGGTCGTCGCGGCGCGCCTCGTAGGTGCGAAGGGCGCGCACCGCGTGGTCGCCGATCGGCACGATGCGCTCCTTGCGCCCCTTGCCGCGCACCTTGAGCTGCTGCGTCACGAGGTCGAGGTCCGCGCGGTTCACGCCGTGCACTTCCGAGACGCGCAATCCGGCCGAGTAGAGCAGCTCGAGCAGGGCGAGGTTCCGGACGTCCACGAACCGGCCCGACGTGGCGCGCGTCTCCGCGACGCGAAAGAGCGCCTCGACCTGCACGCGGTCGAGGTAGGCCGGGAGATAGCGGTCCAGCTTGGGCGACCCGACGGCGCGCGCCGGGTTCGCGTCGACGATCTCCTCGCGGCTCAGGAAGCGGAAGAAGCTGCGGACGGCCGAGAGCGAGCGCGCGCTCGACCGCTTCGCGAGCCCACGTCGTGAGAGGTGGGCGAGAAAGCCGCGGATCGCGAGGCGGTCGACCGTCTGCCAGCTCCACGTGCGGTTGCCGTAGAAGGTCGCGAGGAACGTGGTGAGGGCGCGCAGATCGCGCTCGTACGCGGTCAGCGTGTTCGGCGAGACGTCGCGCTCTCTCGCCAGGTGCTCGATGAAGTCGGCGACTTCCGGCGCGAGCGGGGCGTCCGACTCGCTCACGCGAGCGCCGGCGCGAGGTCGTGCGCGTCGCGCCATGCGGCGAGGTCGTGCAGCGCGCGCACGGCGATCGCGTCGCGCCGAGCGCGCTTGTCCTTCACCGGCGGCGAGATCTCGTCGACGAGGCCGAAGTTCGCGTTCATCGGCTGGAAGTGCCGCGGGTCCGCATCGCGCAGGTAGCGGTAGAGCGCGCCGAGCATCGTGGTCGTCGGGGGGAGCAGCGGCTCGTCGCCTGCGAGGATGCGGTCGAGGTTGATGCCGGCGAGGAGCCCCGTGGCGGTGCTCTCGGTGTACCCCTCGACGCCGGTGAGCTGGCCGGCAACGAGCGTCGCCGGCGCGTGGCGGAGCGCGAGGTGCGGCGCGAGCGCGGCCGGCGCGTTGACGTACGCGTTGCGATGGATCGAGCCCCAGCGCAGGAACTCGGCGTTCGCGAGTCCGGGGACCATCCGGAGCACGCGCTGCTGCTCGCCGGTGCGCATGCGCGTCTGGAAGCCGACGAGGTTCCACATGCGGCCGCCGGCGTCCTCCATCCGGAGCTGCGCGACGGCCCAGGGGCGGCGGCCGGTACGCGGGTCGCGCAGGCCGATCGGCTTCATGGGCCCGAAGCGGAGCGTCTCGCGTCCGCGCTTCGCCATCTCCTCGATGGGCATGCACCCTTCGAAGTACGGGATCGGGTCGAACGCCTGCCCCGCGTACTGGTCGGCGGCGATCAGCGCGTCGAGGAACGCCTCGTACTCGTCGCGCGTGAACGGGCAGTTGAAGTAGGCGCCTAACGGATCGGCGCTGTCGGACGTCTCCTTGTCCCAGCGCGCGGCGCGGAACGCGACGCTCGTGTCGATCGAGTCGCCGGCGACGATCGGCGCGATCGCGTCGTAGAACGCGAGCGCGTCGACGCCGAGCGCGCGCTGGAGCGACGCGGCGAGCGCGTCGGAGGTGAGCGGCCCGGTCGCGACGATCCCGGGGGCCGGCGGCTCGGTCACCTCGCCCGTCTGGACGCGGACGTTGGGGTGCGCGTGGACGCGCGCGTGCACGGCGCGCGCGAAGGCGTCGCGGTCGACGGCGAGCGCGCTGCCGCCGGGGACGCGCGCCTCGTCGGCGCAGGTCAGGATCATCGAGCCGAGCGCGCGCATCTCGGCCTTCAGCAGGCCGTGCGCGTTCGAGGTCTCGGTGCTCTTGAACGTGTTCGAGCAGACGAGCTCCGCGAGCCACGCGGTCTTGTGCGCGGGGGTCGTGCGCGCGGGGCGCATCTCGTGCAGCACGACGCGGTGGCCGCGCTCGGCGAGCTGCCAGGCGGCCTCGCACCCGGCGAGGCCGCCGCCGACGACGTGAATCTCCATACCCGAATCTACTTCCTCGCGCGGACTCACTTCGTCGAGAGTGGCGCGGCGGCCGTCGGCCACGTCGTCGTAGGCACCTTCCAGCGTCCGTCGACCTTCTTCCACGTCGTGACGTAGTTGCCGCGCGTCCGTGACTCGCTTGCCCGTTCGCGTCGGTCCACGACGACTGCGTAGCGTCCCGTCGCTCGCGGCGAGGTCGCCGCGACGCGCGACGGTGATGGTCCCGATGTCGAACGTGGACTTGGATCCGTTGCCGGCGCTTCGAGACGGCGCGCTGTAGAGCCGCGGAGACGGCGCCCGGGCCGCGGCCGGCCGGCGCGTTCGACGGAGTAGGTCGTCACCGTCGTCCGCGAAGAGCGCCCCGATCGGCGGCGCTATCGCGGCGCGCGACGCGCGTCCTGCCAGCGCTTGTTGATCGCGCGGATCGAGTCCTCGTCGGCCTTCACGTTCGCGGCGGGCGCCGAGACCGCGGCGGCCGCGGTCGACGAGTCGACGGTCTCGCGCGCGCCCGGCGCGCAGGCCGCGACGAGGGCGAGGGCGAGCAGAGACGGGCGGGTGCGCATAGCGATCCTCTCGCGTGTCGTGTGCGACGGTGCGGCGGTGAGCGGCCGAATGTGCCCCGCGACGAAACGGGCCACCATCCCTGGCGGCCCGTCTCACCGTCGGCCTGACAGCCCGGTCCCTCGATCCGCCCGGGACGACGGTCGCGTCACACGGCGACCGGCTCCTCCGCCTCCTCGGGCGTCTGCACGTCCCACTCGTTCGCGCACTTGAGGCAGCGCCGGTACGCGCCGCGCGTCTTGTTCGACTTCGCCTCGGCGCCGACGTTGCCGCACTCGGGGCAGACCTCCGCCACCGGCTTGTCCCAGACGACGAAGTCGCAGCTCGGGTAGTTCTCGCAGCCGTAGAACACCTTGCCGCGCGCCTTCGAGCGGCGCTCGGCGATGTCGCCGCCGTCTTTCGGGCACTTCACGCCCGTGGGAACCGATCTCGTGCCGCGGCACTTCGGGAAGCGGCTGCATCCGAGGAAGTCGCCGGAGCGGCCCTGGCGAAGGAGCATCGGCGCCCCGCACTCCTGACAGAGGTAGTCGGTGACGACCGCCTCTTTCTTGTCGCCTCGGATCGGGCGCGTGTGCTTGCAGTGCTTCGGGTGGTTCTCGCAGGCGACGAACGGGCCGAAGAAGCCGCCCTTCGCGACGAGCTTGCCGCCGCAGTCGGGGCAGCGCTCGTTCTCGAACACCGAGAGATCGTGCGCCTCGGCGATGAGCTGGTCGAGGTCGTTGTCGTTGAGCGTCGCGGAGAACGGCGTGTAGAACTCGTCGAGCACGTGCTGCCACGTGACGGCGCCGTCCTCGACGCGGTCGAGCTCCTCTTCCATGTTCGCCGTGAACGCGACGTTGAACACGTCGGGGAACTTCTTCACCATCACCTTCTCGACCGTCTCGCCGAGCGGCGTCGGGAAGAAGCGGCGCTGCTCGAGGAGCACGTAGCGGCGGTCGGCGAGCACCGAGATGATGCTCGCGTACGTCGACGGCCGGCCGATGCCGAGCCGCTCGAGCTCCTTGACGAGGCTCGCTTCGGAGAAGCGCGGCGGGGGCTGCGTGAAGTGCTGCGCGGGGACGATCGCCTTCACGGGCACCTGCTCGCGAAGTTCGAGCGCCGGGAGCTCCTGCTCGTCCTCGAGCGCCTTCGCCTCGCCTTCCTCGCGCGTCTCCTTGTAGAGCGCGAGGAAGCCCTGGAACTTCACGACGCTGCCGGTCGAGCGGAACAGGTAGCGGTTCGGCGCGCCGTCGAGATCGAAGTCGATCGTCGTCGTGTCGAAGACGGCCGGGGCCATCTGCGAGGCCATGAAGCGCTGCCAGATGAGCTGGTAGAGCTTGAACTGATCCTCCTTCAGATACCGCTGCACCTGGTCCGGACGGCGGCGGGGGTCGGCCGGACGAACACCTTCGTGCGCGTCCTGCGCGTTCTTCGCCTTGTTGCTCTCGTAGAGCTGCGGTGCGCTCGCGAGGAAGTCGGCGCCGAACAGCGTGTGCAGATAGTCGCGCGCCTCGAGCGCCGCGCTCTCGGCGACGCGCGTCGAGTCGGTCCGCATGTAGGTGATGAGGCCGACCGCACCTTCCTCCTTGCCCAGCTCGATCCCCTCGTAGAGATCTTGCGCGAGCCGCATCGTGCGCTTCGAGCCGAAGCCGAGCTTCTTCGCGGCTTCCTGCTGCAGGGTGCTCGTCGTGAACGGCGCCGACGGGTTCTTCCGGCGCTCGCGCCGCTTGACGTCGGTGACCGGGAACACGCGGCGACCCTCGAGGTCGGCCAGGATCCGCTGCGCCGCCGCCTCGTTCCCGATCTCCGCCTTCTTGCCGTCGATCTGGTGCAGCTTCGCGCCGAACGTCTGCCCGGCCTTCTCGAGCGTGGCGCCGATCGACCAGTACTCGACCGGCGTGAAGGCGCGAATGTCGCGCTCGCGCTCGACGATGAGTCGCAGCGCGACGGTCTGCACGCGACCCGCCGACAGCCCCTTCTTCACGGTCTTCCAGAGAATGGGGCTCGCCTTGTAGCCGACGAGCCGGTCGAGCACGCGCCGCGCCTGCTGCGCCTCGACTTTCTTCTCGTTGATCTGCGTCGCGTTCGCCATCGCGCGCTGCACGCCGTCTTTCGTGATCTCGTGAAAGAGCACGCGGCGGATCGGCGCGCCGTCCTTCCGCTTGATGACGGACACGACGTGCGCCCCGATCGCCTCGCCTTCGCGATCGGGGTCGGTCGCGATGAACACCTCGCGCGCGTCTTTCGCGTTCTTCTTCAACTCCGCGATGACGAGCTCCTTCCCGGGGATCGGCACGAGCTCGTGTCTGAACCCCCTGTCGACGTCGATCCCGAGCTTCTTCTCCGGCAGGTCGAGGACGTGCCCGACCGTCGCGCGCACCTTGTAGCCGCGGCCGAGGTACTTGCCGATCGTCTTCGCCTTCGCCGGGGACTCGACGATGACGAGCGCGGTGCCGCCCGGCTCGCTCGATTCGTCCTCGAGCGCTTCGGCGGCGCGCGCCGCGGCGGACCGTGTGGCCGCGGTCTTCTTCGTCGCGGTCTTCTTCGGCGCGACTTTCTTCGGCGCCGTTCGCGCGGAGGCTGTTTTCTTCGTTGGCATGCGTCAGTGAATCGTCGCGGCCGCGGGGCCGTCGTCGAACCCGGCGCTGTCGAGCAGCGCGCGCAGTTCGGCGAGGCCGATGCGGCCGTCAGTATGCTGGAGAGCGCGGTCGATCAGCTGCTCGCGCTCGAAGGGGGTCAGCGTGCCGGCGGCCGTGAGCGCGAGGAGCTGGCCCCACGCGTCGGAGGCGAAGCGTGTGCGCTCGTGCGCCGCGAGAACACGAAACGTCGGGCCGTCGTGCCGCGGCGTGGTGCTCCGCGCGGCCTCAGCATGCTCTCCGCCGCCAAGGTGCGTCGCGAACTCGGCGAGGATCTCGCCGATCTGACGCGCGTCGTACCCTCGCGACGCGAGGTAGACCTCGACCTCGCGGACGTCGGCCCCGGGCGCGAAGCGCTCGCGGAGCTCGGTCAGCAAGGCGGACAGCGTGTCGGTCATGGGGTGCAGGGGCGGAGGGCGAGTCACAGCACGACGTTCGCGAGTCCGCCCGTCACGGCGGCGAGCGTATCCGCCACTTCGTCGAGCGACAGCGCCTCGGTATCGAGGATGTCGTCGGCCGTCGCGTAGAGTGCGGCGCGGCGGCGGCGCAGGGCGTCGAGCGCGGCGAGCGGATCGTCGCCGGCGAGCAGCGGGCGGGCGCCGAGCGCGTCGCCCATGCGGGCGAGTGCGGTCTCCGGGCTCACACGCAGGTAGATGATACGCGCCGACGGTCGCAATGTTGCCGAGGCGAGCGCATTGGCCATCCATCCGCCCCCGGGCGCGAGCACCATCGGCGCCCGATCGACGAGCTCCTCGGACAGCGCGACCTCACTCGCACGAAAGGCGGACTCGCCGTCGCGCGCGAACAGCTCGCGCGACCGAGCACCCCGCTCGGCGCTCCAGTTCGGCGTCGAAGTCGAGGAAGGGCCGGCCGATCCGCGCGGCGAGCCGGCGGCCGACCGCGGTCTTTCCGGCGCCCGGGAGCCCGACGAGCACGATGTGACACTCGGCGCAGGTCACGCGACCGGCTCCGTGGCGGGCTCGACCACGATCCGCTCGCCGACGCGAGCGAGGTACCCGTCGTAGTTCCGCCGCGTCTCGGTCAGCGAGTCGCCGCCGAACTTCTCGAGGAAGGCCTGGGCGAGCACGAATGCCGCCATCGCTTCGGCGATCACGCCCATCGCCGGGACGGCCGTGACGTCGCTGCGCTCCGCCGTCGCGGCGGCGGGCCCCGATGTCGCGACGTCGATCGTCTCGAGGGGGCGCATGAGGGTGCTGATCGGCTTCATCGCGACGCGCAGCACGAGCGGCTCGCCGGTCGTCATCCCGCCTTCCAGTCCGCCCGCGCGGTTCGTGCGGCGACGGACGTGGCCGGTACGCAGCCGCGCCGGTGCGAGCTCGATCTCGTCGTGCACGTCGGCGCCGGTGCGGCGCGCCGTCTCGAAGCCCATCCCGACTTCGACCCCCTTCACCGCGGGGATGGACAGCATCGCCTGGGCGAGACGTCCGTCGAGCTTGCGATCCCAGCTCACGTGCGAGCCGAGCCCGACCGGCAGCCCGTCGACAGACGATCTCGCAGATGCCGCCCAGCGTGTTGCCGGCTCGTTTGGTGACGTCGATGAGCGCGATCATGCGCGACTCCGCGTCAGGGTCGAGCGTGCGGAGCGGGCTGCCGTCCGCCGCCGCGTTCAGGTCGGCCGGGAGCGACACTGCTGTCGCGTCGATGCCGCCAAGGTGCACGAGGTGGCTGCCGATGCGGACGCCGAACTCGGCGAGGAGTCGGCGGCAGATCGCGCCGGCGGCGACGCGCGCCGTCGTCTCCCTGGCGGACGCACGCTCGAGGATGTCGCGGGCGTCGCTGCGGTCGTATTTCAGGACGCCCGTCAGGTCGGCGTGCCCCGGCCGAACGCGCGTGACCGCTCGGCGGCGTGGGTCGGGATCGCCGGCGTGGGGGGCCGGGTCCATGACGTCCTGCCAGTTCTTCCAGTCGGTGTTGCGGATCAGCATCGCGACCGGCGCGCCGATCGTCTCGCCGGCGCGCACGCCAGTCAGGAACTCGACCTGGTCGCGCTCGATCTGCATGCGACGCCCTCGCCCGTAGCCCTGCTGCCGACGGGCGAGCTCGTGGTCGACGTGCTCGGCCAGCAGGGGCAGGCCGGCCGGGACGCCTTCGAGGATCGAGACGAGCGCCGGGCCGTGCGATTCGCCGGCGGTGGTGAAACGCAGTGCAGACATCTATAGAGTGCGGGAGACGATCGACTGGTCGCGGAAGCTATTCGCGTGGTCAACCCCTCCCGCACGCCGGCCTCACCGCATGCGCACCCCGGCCGCGCACGCCGACGTGAACGGCTGGTCGACCGTCACGGTGATGACGCCGGTCGCCGAGGCGCCGACGAGCACGAGGCGGCCGTCGGGGCGCACCGACGACTTGATCGGACCGACGATCGGGTCGCGGACTTCGATGACGCCGACTTTCTGGTAGCAGTAGCTGTCGAAGACATCGATGCGCGGCCCCTCGCTCGCCGAGAACGCGAGTCGGGTCGACGCGGTCTCGGAGCTGAGGCCGGTGTTGCCGGGGTGGAAGTCGAAGCCGGCGTTGCTGCCGCCCGACGTCTGGATCAGCCCCTGGAGCCGGAGGGTCGGGTCGATGATGTACGTCGAGTCGGCGCGGATCGCCGACAGCGCCCCGTCGAAGTTGATCGCCACGCCGAGCACGCGGGCGGCCGAATTGACGACGTAGTCGGAGATGTCGAAGTAGCGCGAGACCCCCTCGTCGATCATCGGGAACGAGTAGACGTACTGATTCCCGATCATCGTGAACGGCGTCACGGTCTGCATGCCGCGGCCCGCGTCGTAGAGCAGGGCGCGACTCGACTTCACCGGACCGCCTTCGCCGATGACGGCGCGTCGGAAGTTCCCGGAGTTGCGGACGAACGTCGTGTCGCGGAAGGCGAGGTTGCCGACGTTGACGACGACCGACACGCGCACCGAGTCGCCGAGCGTGCCGTAGGCCCACTGCGAGTAGGGCACGAGCACCGAGTCGGCGCCGACGCCCTGCGCGGCGTAGCGGGTGATCTCGAGCGTGTCCGACCGCTTCGCCTCCTGGCCGATCGCCTGCTCGTAGAGGAAGTGCGAGGCGTGCGTCTTGAGATTCTCCCACCGCACCGAGCCGCGATTCGTGAACGGCGTCGGCTGCGCGCCGGTCGGCGTGGTCGAGTAGACGACGATCGCGTCGGCGCAGAGCCCCGTCCCGTCGGGGGTCGAGCAGGTCGCGGCGAGGTACTGCGGACGGTCGCTGAAGTCGTAGCAGGTGCGCTGCTGGAACTTCTCCCCCGACGTCGCCACCTCGGTCGTGACGGTGCAGACGTGCATGTTCGGGAGCGGGTAGCGGTACACCTCGCGCCCCGTCGAGCCGCGCCGCAGATCGACGTAGCTGATGTTCGTGCCGCCGGAGTTGGCGATGAGGAGCGTGTCCCCCCCGGTGCCGTCGCGGTGGCGGGGCCAGGGCGCGATGCCCCAGGGACGCGAGCCGACGATGACCGGCGCGAGGAACTGGGTGTCGGCGAGACTGAACACCTCGAGCTGGTTCCGCTCGATGTTCGTGAGATACAGCCGGTCGTAGCGCTGGAGATAGATCGCGTCGGCGAGGCGGCCGCCGTTCGGCAGGCCGCGCGTGAGGCCGGCGACGAGCAGCGTCGTGTCGGCGCGGTCGGCGCCCGAGGCGAGCTTCGCGAGGCTGCGGCGGCCGGCGCCGTTCACCGCGAACGTCTTCACGACGAGCTGCGCCGGCGGGGTGACGCGAACCCGCCAGGTGAACGTCGTCTCCGCGGCGGTCAGGCGCCCCGACGAGGCGACCGAGTCGGACGCGACGAGCGCGCCGGCGAGCGTGCGCACCTCGTAGCCGAGCCGCGTGATGCCCGTCGGGTCGGTGGCGGCGACGCGCACCGTATCGTAGACCTCCGCGCGACGTGCGAGTCCGGGCGAGACGACCGGCACGCTGTTGACCGCGCTGAGCGGCTGCACGCTGTACGAGACCGGATCCCCCGAGGCGCGCTGGCCGAGCGAGTCGATGACGAACGGCGTCACGACGAGCACGCCCGCCTTGGTCGTGTCGGGGATGGCGATCGTGTCGAGGAGCGCGACCGTGTCGCGGAGCGGCGCCTTGAACAGCGTCGAGTCGGTCGTGACGTACGGGCCGCTCGTCGTGTAGCCGACCGCGCGTACGCGGAGCTGCGAGCGCGCGCTGAGGGAGATGACGCCGGACTTGCCGACGACGAACAGCGTTCCGCCCGTCGGGCCGGTGACGCTCACCTTCGGCGGCGCGACGTTGCCGACCATGAGCGACAGCGTGTCGGGGCGCGACTGGTTCGTCGCGCCGTCGACGGCGTCGGCGACGACGGTGACGATCGAGCCGGTCGGTACGCCGCGCGCGACGGCGATCGAGAACGGGAGCGACACGTTCGTCACGGCCGTCGTGAACGTCGTGTCGTAGCTCCCTTTCACGCCGCCCGTGAGCCGGACGCGGACGGTCTTCACGCCGAGGTCGTCGGCGGCGTCGACCGCGAACGCGATCACGCTGTCAGCTGCAACGGACTTCCGGAGCGTGACGCGCGGCGCGGCCTTGTCGCCGATCGTCGACACCAGGGCGTCCGACTGCGCGCCGCACCCGCCGAGGAAGAGCAGGGCGAGGACGGCGCCGAGGGCGCGGAACACGCGGAGGATGCGCGGCCCCTCGCCGTCGTGCGGACTGGAAGGAGAACGGTTCGGCATGACGGCGCCTAGCGGCGGATGGTGGGGGCGGGCGCCGGCTCCCCCTCGTCGAGGATGTGCGGCGTGATGAGGATGAGGAGGTCGCGCTTCGTCTCCGACGTCGTCGTCTGCCCGAACAGGCGTCCGACGAGCGGCAGGTCGACGAGGAACGGGATGCCGGTGCGCGTCTTCGACTTCTCGGTGACCGTGAGGCCGCCGATGACCGCCGTCTCGCCGTCGCCGACGAGGAGCTGGTTGTCGGCGCGCTGGCGGTTGAACACGACGCCGACGTCCGACGGCCCGATCTGCGCATTCGAGTTCTCGGCGTTCACGGAGAGCACGACGTTGCGGTTGTTCGTGACCTGGGGCGTGACGCTGAGCTTGATGCCGGCCTCTTCGAGCCGGACCGTGGCGCGGGGGAACGCGCCTCCGCTCCCTCCGGCGCCGCCGGCCCCGCCCGCGCTCGCGTCGATGACGCGGATCGGGATCTGCTGGCCGACGAAGATCTCCGCGGTGCGATTGTTCAGCGTGACGATCGTCGGCTCCGACTGGATGTCGGCGAGCGACGACTGCTGCAACAGGTTCAGGAAGCTCGTGAGTTGAAAGCGCCCGATCGTCGCCGAGTAGATGAGGTTCAGGGCGGAGGGCGCGAGCGCGCGGTCCGCGTTCGCGAGCGCGGAGAGCGCGTTGCCGCCCACCGAGATGCGGTCCCCGTCGAACGGAGCGCCGCCGCCCAACGCGTCGTTCACGCCGTCGCCGTTCGTGTCGACCGGCTTGCGGGTGGTCGGGTCGATGCGCTTGACGAGCTGGTTGAAGAACTGCTGCGCGCCGGTGCCGAGGTCGTACGAGACGCCGATGTCCTCGAGGCCGGTGCGGTTGACGAAGATGATCTTCGCCTTGATCGCGACCTGGGGCGTGCGGACGTCGAGCTGCTGCAACCGCGCGACGATCTCCGGCATGTGCGACGGAACGTCGGTGATGAGCAGCTTGTTCGTCGCGGTGTCCGCGGTGACGGCGCCGCGCACGAGGCAGCTCCGCCCCCCGCCGCCTGCCCCGACGCGCCGCCGGCGCTCGACGGATTCGCGACTTCGGCGCCGGGCGCGACGCCGCAGTCGCGCGACAGCAGCGTCTCGATCACCGACCGGATCGACGACGCTTTCGCGTAGTTGATGTCGATGATCTGCGTCATCAGCGGCTCCACGGCGCGCGTCAGCGCGATGTTCTTGTAGCTGTCGACGGTGATGATGGCGCTCTTGTCCTCGGACGCGGCGAGGCCCTGCGCGCGGAGGATCGCCTGGAGCGCGACGTCCCACGGCTGCTCCTTGATCTCCGCCGTGACCGCGCCGCTGACCTCGCGCCCGACGATGATGGTGCGCCCCGAGAAGGAGGCGAACGTCGCGACGACGTCGTGGATGTCGGTGGCGGCGAACGTCGTCGTGATCTTCGGCGCCGTCGCGGCGCGCGCGACGGGCTCGGCGCGGGTCGGCTCGACACGGGTGTGCTCGGCGCGCACCGGCTCGTGGCCCGGGGCGACGCGCTCGGCCCGCTCGGCCCGCTCGACACGCTCGACACGCTGATCGATGCGCTGCTCCAGCGCCGCTTCCAGGTGCGCCTCGCGCGCGGAGTCGCGGGCCGGCTCCGTCGCGGGCGCGACCGACACGGCGCCGCTCTGCCACGGCGCGAACTCGCTCGCGGCGCCCTTCACGATGACGTGCACCTCGCCGTTCGCCTGGCGCACTTCGTAGCCGCGGAGCATGTCCAGCTCGACGACGATGCGGACGACGCCGGCGCGGAACTGCGACAGGCGCACGTTCGTCACGCCGCCGCGCGCCGTGCGGTCGTATGCCCGCGCCGCATGCGCGAGCGTCGCGCCGGCGATGTCGACGACCACGCGGTGCGGCGACGTCAGCACGAAGTCCTGCACCGTGACCGGCTGTCCGACGTGGATGCTCACGTCCGCCGAGCCGCCGTCGGTCGCGGTGCCGCCCGTGGGCGCGACGCGGACCGCGGTCACGGCGCCGCGCGCGGGGGCCGCGGCGAGCCGCGCGCTGCGAAACGCCGCCGGCGCCGTCGTGGGTGCCGCCGTCGTGGGTGCCGCCGTCGGCGCCGCCGTCGGCGCCGACGGCGTCGGGGCGGCGTGCAGCGCGGCGGCCGCGGTGATCAGAGTGCCAACGCCTCTCATTTGCTCCTCACTGCAGTTGAATCGCTGAGCGCCAGCGTCTCCTGGCGGCTGTAACCGAGCTCCTCGATCGTGAAGACGACGGCCTTCTGGCGGATCGCGGCGACGCGCATGCGGCCTAACGGGGTGCCGACGCGCACGCGGTGTTGCTGCTTCGAGTTGACGTCGCGAAGGATCGCGACCGACGCGCCGGCCGGGTCGTACGCCACGGCCACGAGCCGCAGCTCGGCGAGCGCGGGGCGCAGGACGGTCGTCGTCATGAGCGAGCGGAAGGGGTCGCGGCGACCGGCGCCGGCGTAGTCGTAGACCTCGCGCTCGATGGTGACCTCGGTCAGCGGCTTCTTCGCCGCCGTGACGGTCGACGGCGCCGACGCGTGCGTCGGTGCGGCGTGCCGGTCGGCGACGGCGTGCACGGCGGTCTGCGCGCCGAGCGACGTCGCGGCGATCGCGGTCGCGAGTGCGGCGCCGAGCGCCGCGCGGCAGGCGCCTGAGGGGCGGCAGCTCATGGAATCGTCTCCCCGGCTCGGGTTTCGGCGTGCTCCGACGAGTCGCGCCCGGCGCCGGGGACCGGCGCATGCGCGACGAACGCCTGCAGCGTGACCGAGGCGGCGAGCGGCGCGGCCTTGCCGGTCGCGCCCTTCGCCGCCGCCTCGTTCGTCATGGCGAGCGTGAACGTCACCGGCGCGACGATGCGTGGCAGCGAGCCCACGTTCGCGAGGAAATGCGCGAGCGCGTGGTAGCCGCCGGTCGCCGAGATGCGATAGCGGTAGGTGTCGAGTTCGTCGCCGCGGAGGACCGGCTCGGGCGTGACGCCGGCGATCTCGAGTCCGGCGCGGCGCGCGGCGGTCGAGATCTCCTCGAGCAGGGCGGGCACCTCGTGCTCGGTCGGGACGAGTCGCTGCATCGCCTCGAGCCCCGCGCCGGCGCGCGCCGCTTCGGCCTTCAGCGTCTCGACGTCGCGGCGCGACGCCTGGACGCGCGCCTTCGCATTCTGCGACTCGAGCGCGTCGATGTGCTCGCGCACCGCGTCGAGCTCCGCGGCCTGCGCGGTGTACGGATAGGCGTAGTAGTAGCCGGCGAGCGCGAGCGCGACGACGGCGATCGCGACCTTCGTCTGGTCGCGCTGCGAGCTGGGAAGGAGACCCACGGCTACCTCACGGGGACGATGATCGACGTCGTTCGCAGCGCCGACCGCGGCGCGTGCTCGAACTCGGCGTCGAGCGTGAACTCGGTGATGTCGCGGCCAGCACCCGCCGCGGCGTTGCCGCCGGCGACAGGCTCGGAGTGCGCGAGCTGCACGCTGCGCACGAAGGGTGAGGATTCGAGGTCGCGCATGAACTGCGTGAGGGCCTGCAGGTCGACGGTCTGCCCGACGAGGCGGAAGCGGATCGCAGTCGACGCGGTGTCGGCCCCGTCCTTCCTGGTATCGGACGCTGCGCCGCCGGGCTTCGCGCCCTTCGGCTCCGCCTTCGCGAGCAGCACGGGCGGCGCGGCCGGGGCGCTCGTCTGCTGCACGCTCGTGAGCCACGTGTAGACGGGGAGCGTGCGGCTCACCTCGTCGAGCAGGTGCGCCCAGACGTAGCGGTTGCTGTCGATCGCGGCGATCGCCCGCAGCTCGCGGGCGAGCGAGTCGCGGCGCGCGGTGGCGCGGACGCGAGCCGCGATGACGGTGGCGAACCGTGCGGAGTCGCGGACCGCACCCTCCTCCTGCGTCGCGAGCCCGTCGCGCTCCTGCTGCTGCGTCGTGTACAGCCCGCCGACGGCCGCGCAGGCGACGAGGACCGCGGCGACGGCGCTCAGGAGGTACCGGTCGCGCAGCATCGTGAGGCGCCCGCCGAGCGCCGCGGTCGCGGCGAAGGGGCTCGGGCGGCGTCGGCGGCCGCGCTCGGGATGGAGATTGATGAGAATCAGCACGGCGTCACGCGGCGCGGAGGGCGAGGCCGATCGGGAGCATGAGCAGCGGCGCGACGGCGGCGACGTCGACATCGTCCAGCGCGCCGTCGAGGATCTCGAGCGCGGCGAGCGGGCTCGCCGGCTCGACCTGCACGCGGAGGTGGGCGCCCAACGCCTGCGCGAGGCCCGGCGCCTGCGCGCCGCCGCCGCAGAGGTAGAGCGCGCGCAGCGGGCGCGTCGATCGCGCGGCCGACTCGAGGAACGCCGCCGCCCGCTCGACGCCCGCCGCGATCTCTTCGGCATGGCGGGCGACGACGCGGTCCAGCCGGCCGTCGGAGACGCCGGCGCGCAGCAGCGCCTCTGCCTCACGGGCGGAGAGGCCGTGGTCCCGCTGCAAGTCCTCGCGCATGCGGCGCGTGCCGCAGGCGAGGTCGCGCGTGAGCGCCGGCACACCGTCGTCGAGCACGTTGACCGTCGTGACTTCGTGTCCGATGTTCGCGAGCGCGACGACGCCGTCGAGCGCCTCGGGGTAGTTCGTCGCGAAGGCGTTGTGCAACGCGAACGCCTCGACGTCCACGACGTCGGCGGTGGCGCCGGCGTCGGCGACGAGGCGAAGCTTCGCCTCGACGAGCTCGCGCTTCGCCGCGACGAGCAGCACGCTCATCTCGCGCCCTTCCGCGGCGGGGTCGAGGATCTGGAAGTCGAGCTGCACCGAGCTCATGTCGAACGGCACGTGCTGCTCCGCTTCCCACTTGAGCTGCTCGCGCGCCTGCGCTTCCGGCGCCCGCTCCGTCCGGATGCGCTTCACGATGACGTCGCGCCCGCCGACGGCGACGGCGACGCTCCGCGGCTTCACTCCCGTCGCCTGCATCGTCTCGCGCACGGCCTCGGCGACGAGCGCCGGGTCCATGATCTCGCCGTCGACGATCGCGTCGGCGGCCAGCGGCGTGACGACGACGCGCACGAGCGCCGGCGCGCCGCGCCCGTGATCGACGACGGCGGCTTTCACGAGCCCCGAGCCGATGTCGAGGCCGACGGCGGTTCTGTTGCGACGGAGGAACGCCATGCTGATCCGAGGTGAAGGCTGATGCATCCGCGCCACAGCGTCGGATGTCGTCGTCCGTGCTCTACACGAGCCGACGCGGCGCAGGTAACAGGGGCGCGGGCGCAGACGCGTGTTTGGTGTCACCGTGTGACGAACGCGAGGCTGCGTCGTCCGGCCAGCGTCACGCGCGCCGCGCCGTCGCGCGCCCGCGCGTAGGCGCAGGATGACCAGCGAACGCGCGAGCCGGCGCCTAACGCGCCGCCGGCGACGGTCGCCTGGACGAACAGCGCGCCGTCGAGCTGCAGCGTGCCGCCGCCCGCGTGCAGGGCGCCGCGGACGACCATGATCCCGGCGAAGGTCACGAGGCCGTCGATCGTGAGGTCGCCGTCGACGAGCAGCATGCCCTGCCCCCGCGTCGGACCGCGCAGCGTGACCGCGCCGCGCGCGTGCGCGATCGGGAACGCGGCCGCGTCGGTGGGCGCGATCGGCGCGAGCGTCGCGACGGGAGAATCGATCTGCACGGCGCCGCGCGCCGCGACCGCGCCGTATCGCTCGGCGCCGAAGGTGTCGTAGGTCGCGACATCGGCGTCGACGGCGGCGGCCGGCATCGGCGCCGACGGTGCGGCGCAGCCTGTCCAGCCGTCGGGCACGTGATCCGCGCCGTCGACCGTCGCGCCGTTCGCGAGCGCGATCGCGCTCCCCGCGGTGACGGCGCCGCGCGGGATCGGCGCCGCGGGCACGAGTCGGATCACGGCCGTCGTCGTCCGCTCGGCGCGGCGGCCGGCGCCGGGCGCGGACGCCCGGGCGTGCGCGGTGGCCTCGACGAGCAGTCGCGTCGCGTCGAGCCGCACGACTCGCGCGGTCACCGCGGCGTCGCCGACGCGCGGCAGGCCGATCGTGTCGGACGCGCCGACGGCGAGCTGGTTGCGGCGAACGTCCCACGGATGGCGAGCGAGCGCGACGGCGCCCTCCGCCGCGAGCGACGCGCGGAGCACCGCCGTCGCATCGCGCGCCGAGCGGTTCACGACGACGGCCGCGGTGAGCGTCCCGGCGCCCAGCGCCGCGATGATCGTGAGTGCGACGAGGGCCGACGCGAGCGCCATCCCGCGTCGCGGCGCCGGCGCGAGGCGAGCCGCGATCGGACGCCGCGTCACGGCGTGCGCTCGACGGCCACGCGAACGTCGACCGAGTCGATGCGCGGCGCGCCACGCCGATCGCCGGCCGCCGGTGCGTCCGCTCGCAGCACGATCCCGATCTCCCGCACTCGCGCGAGCGACGCCGCGTCGAGCGGACCTCCCGCCGGGCCGCCTGACGCGGCGCCGGCGGAGTCACGTCCGCCGACCGAGAGCCCGGCCGGCGACCCCGGACCGCGCAACGGCCCCGCGACCGGCTGCACGCCGCTCCACGCGCTCCCATCCCACTCGCGCTGGCCGAGATACCAGCGGCCGTCCGACGCACGATAGTGCTGCCAGCGCACCCGGCGCAGCAGGCGCACGGGCGAGCCGACCGCTGCGCCCGCGGCGAGTGGCGCGGTGATCCGCACGCGAAGCCGCGCGCGTCCCGCGTCGCTCGGCCGGAGCAGCGGCGAGGCGCCGCACGCACCGACGCTGCTCCCGACCGATTCGATCGTCGCGCTCGACCAGCTGTCGGTCGGCGCGTCGTGGACGAGCATCAGGTCGCCGCTCTGCGGGGGCGACGTCCACCACGACAGCGTCGGTGGGTCGAGCGACAGCGGGGGGAGGTCGACGGTCCGCGCGTCGGGCATGCCGCAGACGACCGACGCGCCGAGCGTCGAGCGAACGTCGATCAGCGTGTCGGTGAGTGCCACCACGTCGCTCGCCACGAGCGAGTCGGCGCGCGCCGAGAGCGGACGCAGCGACGCGCGCATGGCGTCGGCGCCGGCGCGCAGTTGCACGCGCGCCGCGTGTCGAGCGTCGAGCGACGCGTACATCCGCCACTGCCGCGCGAGCACGCCCGTCAGCCCCGCCAGCAGCACGGCGAGCAGCGTGAGCGCGACGAGCAGCTCGACGAGGGTGTAGCCTCGGCGCCCGGTCACGGCTCGGACGGCACGACGGTGGTCATCGTCAGCAGCGGCCGTCCCTCCGACCGCACGCTGTCGGCGAGCAGGCACACCGAATCCGCCACCCACACGTGCCACGACTCGCTCAGCGGCCCCGCGATCCGTGTGCCGCTCGACGCGCGACAGCCGCTCGCCACGACCGATTCGGCGCGCGCCGAGACGACCGCGGCCGCGTCCGTGGCGCGGCGCGCGAGCGAGTCGGCGTGCAGCAGCGCCGACGAGCTCCCCGCGAGCGCGAGCGCGCCGACCGTGAGCACGCCGAGCGCGACGAGCAGCTCGACGAGCGTGAGTCCCGATCGCGCGACGCGCGAAGGAGCAGGACGTGAGCGTGCGGTGTGCGAGCGGTGCATGCCGCAGAGAGTGCGACCGCCCGCCGCGCGCTACCGCATCATTTCACCGCGGCGCGTACCGATTCGTTGCCGCCCCGGCCGCCTCGCGCGCGGTCGGCCGCGTCTGGCCCGACCGCGGCGTGTCCGGAGCGCCCGCTCGCCTGCGGCAGCACGACGACGAACGCGGCGCCGCCTTCACGCGCGCGCTGCACCCACACCGCCCCGCCTGACGCGTCGACGATGCGCGCGACGACCGCGAGCCCGAGCCCCGTGCCTGCTCCGACACTCTTCGTCGTGTAGAACGGATCGAACACGCGCTCGGCGTCCTCGGCGGGCACGCCCGGCCCGGAGTCGGCGACGACGATCTGCACGACCGTCTCCGGCGCCTGCGGCGCGCCCGAGAGCCACTCGACCACGCGCCGGTGCGGGCGGTGAGGGATGTACTCGCCGGGCGCGTCCCCGGCGCGGCCGCGCACCGCACTCAGCTCGGCGAGCGGCACGGTTCGGGTGCGGAGTGCCACGCGCCCCGTCCGATCCGTCGCGTCGGCGGCGTTCAGCAGCAGGTTGACGAAGACCTGCTCCAGCTCGGGCCGCTCGCCGAACACGAGCGGCGTCGCCGTATCGAGCTCCTCGTCGACCTGCACGCGGCGAAGCACGCCCTGATCGGCGAGCAGGCGTCGCACGTCGGCGAGCACCGCGTTCACGTCGATCGCCGTCGGCGTCACGCGCCGGGGACGCGCGAAATCGAGCAGGCCGCGCACGATGCGGTCGATGCGCTCCGTCTCTCGTTCGAGCGCGTCGATGACGACCGCGGCATCGGGTGCGGCCGCGGTGCGCGAGCGGAGCACGTGCGCGTAGCCGGCGATCGCGGCGAGCGGATTGCCGACCTCGTGCGCGATCCCCGCCGCCATGTGGCCGACGGTCGCCATCTTCTCCACGCGCGCCCGCTGCGCCTCGGCGGCACGGAGCTGCTCGGTCAGGTCGCTCATCGGCATGACGACCTCGCGGCGCGACCAGCGCACGGACCACCGGCCGGCGAGCCACGCGCCGATCGCGCCCCACACCACCGCGGTCGCGACGACCACGGCGAGCGCCTGCACCGCGCCGGCGAGTTCGTCGATCGCGGAGTAGGCGACGAGCCACGCGGCCACGCCGGCCCCGATGCCGGCGAGCGCCGCACACGCCGCGAGCGCCGCGACGCGCCGCGTGAGGGGACGGACGAGAGTGCGGGCGGGATCGCCACGCTCGGCGGTGGATGCCATGGCGACGGGACGATCGACGCCGTCGTGGCACGCGGCAAGGGGGAGCGACGACGCGGCAAAGGGGCGCCACCCTGAGGTGACACCCCCTTCCCGCACAGCGCCGAGCGTCAGGCGATCGTCAGGCGATCGTCAGCCGATCATCCCCACAGTCGATCAGCGGCAGTCCGGGGCGCCGTCCTGCGTCGCGCCGCCCGCGTTCGAGGTCGCCGCGGCGCCCGTTCCGGCGAAGATGTTGCACGAGCCCGTGACGGACGGATTCGTCACCTTGGCCGACCACCCGGTCGGGCCGCCGGCGATGTTGCCGACCGGCATCACGTTGCCCTGGCTGACCGTGTAGCGCCCCGTGAGCGAGCTGCCGGCGCCGTAGTAGCCGCTGTCGGCGAAGAACGCTTCCTGGACGTTCACGAGGTTCTTCAGGTCGGCCTTCATCGACGCGATGTACGCCTTCTCCTTCGTCGACGAGAACTTCGGGATCGCGATCGCGGCGAGGATGCCGATGATGACGACGACGATCAGGAGCTCGATGAGGGTGAAGCCCTTGCGGTTCTTGTTCTGCGACATTGCGGTTCTCCGTGCGGGGGTGAGGGGTCGTGCGAGGAAGGCGTCGGGCGGTTCGATGTGCATTCGATGCGCTCTCGAACCCGTTTCTAGTGATCGGCAGTTCGGCGCACGGACTTGAGCGGCGTGTCGCTCGTCGTGGGGCGCGGCCGGCGCTGCGTCGCGACGCTCGGTATGGCAGCGCCTGTGCCGACTCGCGCACGACACGCTAACGCGCTATCTCCGAACGACTTACATCATTTCGACGCGCGTCGGACCATTCCAACGCGTGCCGCGTCGTGCACGATCTCTCGCACGTTGCGGCAGTCGGCGCGTCCCGCCGTCCGGCCGGCGCGTCGCGCCTCGATCAGCCGTCGATGCCGTAGCGCGTCAGCTTGCGATACAGCGTCGACGGGTCGATGCCGAGCGCGTCGGCCGCGCGACTCTTGTTGCCGCTCTCGTTCTGCAGCACCCACGTCACGTACGCGCGCTCGATCGCCTCGAGCGTCGGCGTCGCGGCGGGCTTCTCCGACACGAACGGCTCCGCGGCACGCGCGCTCACGCGCGCCGGGAGCGCGCCGACGTCGATGACGTCGCCCGCCGAGAGGATCGCGGCGCGCTCGAGCGCGTTCTCCAGCTCGCGAACGTTGCCCGGCCAGTCGTAGTGCAGCAGCGCGTCGAGCGCGTCGGCGCTCAGCGCCTTCGGACGTGCGCCGCGCAGCGCCGCCGTCCGCGCGAGGAACGCCTCGGCGAGCAGCGGCACGTCGTCGCGGCGGTCGCGCAGCGGCGGCAGGTGGACGGTGATGACGTTCAGTCGGTAGTACAGATCGCCGCGAAACCGGCCGCGCTTCACCTCGTCCTCGAGGTCGCGGTTCGTCGCGGCGACGAGGCGCGCGTCGACCGCGACGGGCTCGGTCGCGCCGACCGGGATGACTTCGCGCTCCTGCAGCACGCGCAGCAGCTTCACCTGCGTCGCCGCCGTCGTCTCGCCGATCTCGTCGAGGAAGAACGTGCCGCCGGTCGCCGCGGCGAACAGGCCGTGCTTGTCTCTCACCGCGCCGGTGAACGAGCCCTTCACGTGGCCGAACAGCTCGCTCTCGAGCAACCCTTCGGGGAGCGCGCCGCAGTTCACCGACCGGAACGCCCCGCGCGCGCGTGACGATCGCTCGTGCACCCAACGCGCGACGACCTCCTTGCCGGTACCGCTCTCCCCGGTCACGAGCACCGTGCTGTCGCTCGGCGCGACGGTCTCGACGAGGCGGAGGACGTCGCGCCACACGCGGCTCCTGCCTAACGGCGTGGCGCTCCGGTCGCCGCGGTCGCGACGCGCGATCTCCTGCTTCGGCATGACGTGCTCGACGCGCGCACCGCGGTGCTCCGCCGCGCGCCGCACGGTCGTCACCAGCTCGTCGTTGCGGAACGGCTTCTGGAGGTAGTAGTACGCGCCGTCGTTCACCGCGCCGATCGCGCTCTGCAGCGTCGCCTGCGCCGTCATCAGGATCACCGGCGTCGCCGCGTCGTGTCGCCGCGCCTCCGCGAGGATCTGCAGGCCGTCGACTCCCGGCATCCGGACGTCGCTCACGACGACGTCGGGGCGCAGGCTCCCGATCCGCTCCAGCCCCGCCCGTCCGCCGTGCGCGGTGTGCACCTCGAAGCCTTCGCCCTTCAGCAGGATGCGGAGCGTGTCGAGGATCGACGTCTCGTCGTCGACGATGAGGACGCGGGGGGCGGTCATACGGCAGAGACGAACGGACGTGACCGCGCGTCAACAGTCAGCCGCCCTCGCCGCCCTCGCCGCTCTCGCCGCTCTCGCCGCTCTCGCCGCTCTCGCCGTTCTCACCGTTCGCGTGCGGCAGCACGAGCGTGAACCGCGCGCCGGCTCTCTCGCCGCCCGCGTCGACGAGCACGACGCCGCCGTGCGCCTCGGCGACGCGGTGCACGATCGCGAGCCCGAGCCCGCTCCCGCCGAGCTTCGTCGTGACGAACGGATCGAACAGCCGGTCGACGACGCTCGCGTCGATCCCCGGCCCCGTGTCGACGATGTCGATCGCGACGGCGCGCGCGGTCTCCCGCAGCGGCAGCTCGCTCGCGGTCGGACGTCGCAGCGTCACAGACACGGCGCCGCCGTCTCGCGTCACCTGCACCGCGTTCAGCACGAGATTCAGCAGCGCGCGGTGCAGCAGCTCCTCGTCGCCGTCGACGACGAGCGGCGCGCGCTCGTCCGCGACGACGCCGACCGTCACGCCCGGGGCGCACGTCGGGTGCAACGCGGCGACCTGCGCTGCGGCGCGCGCCACCTTGGCGAGGTCGACCGGCGCCACACGCTGGACGCGCGCCCGCGCGAAGTCGAGGAACTCGCCCAGCAGATCGCTCAGCCGATCGCTCTCGCGCACGACGAGCGCGGCGAGCGTCTGCGCGTCGTCGTCGTCTCGCGCGCTGCGGCGGGCGAGCTGCTCGACGGCGCTGCGGATCGAGGCGAGCGGGTTCCGGATCTCGTGCGCGAGCGACGCGGACAGCTCGGCGATGGCCTCCAGCCGCTCGGCGCGCCCGCGCAGCGCGGCGATGCGCTTCGAGTCGGTGATGTCGGAGAAGATCGCCGTCCCGGTGCCGCGCCCGTCGCGCCCCGCAGACGCCGTGGTCGTCACACCGATGCGGCGTGTCTCGTCGAACAGCACGCGTCCTTCGGCGCGCGTCGTACGCACCCCGTCGACGGCGGCGGCGCGCAGCAGCGCCGCCAGCTCGGGTGCGCGTGCCGCGATCTCGTGCAGCACGGGCGCCGCCAACCGCTCGTGCAGCGGCACGCCGAGGAGGGTGACGGCGGCGGGGTTCGCGTAGAGAAGCGTGCCGTCGGCGTCGACGGTGAGCACGCCGCTGCTCATGGCGCGCAACACTTCGGCCGCCTCGATCCGCGCGCGGGCGAACGCGGCGAGCTGCTGGCGTCCGCCGCGCGTGCGGCGAAGCTCCCACCCGATCCACCCGCCCGCACTCGCCGCGCACACCAGCGCCGCGAGCTGGCGCGCTCCCTCCGGCGCGTTCGTCCACACGAACGTCGCGGCGAGCGGTGCCGCGAGCAGCAGCGCGGCGAGGACGTCGCGCGCCACGTGCGTCCAGCGGATCGGCTGGCGCGGATCCGGCGGTACTTGCAGCGCGAGAGCGGTAGATTGCGGGAACGTTCGAGGCGTGCGGTGCACGTCCGGGGGACGAGCCAGCGAGACGAGGGTTACTGGGTGGAGACAGGCGAGGCGTTGACGCTCGGCGGCATCGCGCTGCGGCTGGGGTTCGTGCTGCTGCTCGTCGCGCTGAACGCGTTCTTCGTCGCCGCCGAGTTCGCCCTCGTGAGCGCTCGCCGCAGCCGCATCGACCAGCTGGCCGAGCAGGGGAGCGGCTCGGCGAAGCTCGTGCAGCGGATCCTCGACCGGCTCGACATCTACATCTCGTCGGCGCAGCTCGGCATCACGCTCGCGTCGCTCGGGCTCGGCTGGATCGGGGAGGCGACGTTCGCGGTGCTCTTCGACCGCGCGTTCACGGCGGTCGGATTCCCCCCGCCCGCCGCCGCGTCGCACGGCATCGCGTCGGTCGTCGTCGCGTACATCGTGCTGACGATGCTCCACATCACGCTCGGCGAGCAGACGCCGAAGTCGTTCGCGATCGTGTCGGCGGAGCGGCTCGCGCTGTGGACGGCGCGACCCCTCGTGCTGTTCACGCAGCTCATGAAGCCGTTCATCTGGGTGCTGAACGCGATGAACAACGCGCTGCTCGGGCTGTTCGGGATCCCGGCGGTGACGGAGAAGAATCACGCTACGTCGCCCGAAGAGCTGCGGCTGCTCATCGTCCAGGCGCGCGCGCACGGCACGCTCGACGAGAGCGACTCGGCGATGCTCGCCGGCGTGTTCGACTTCCACGACAAGAAGGCCTACGACGTCATGCGCCCGCGCACCGAAGTGTCGGGGCTGGACGAGGAGGCGACGGAAGAGGAGGTGCGCGAAGTGCTCCGCACGGAGCGCTATTCGCGCTATCCGATCTACCGCGACTCGCTCGACGACGTCGTCGGCGTCTTCCTCGCGAAAGACTACTGGCTGCGCGACGACGACCGTCCGTTCAACCTGCGCGACTACATCCGCGAGCCGCTGTACGTACCGTCGACGCGCGCGGCGGAGCGCGTGCTCGAGGACCTGCGGAAGACGCGCGCGCACCTCGCCGTGGTGCTCGACGAGTACGGCGGCACGGCGGGGATCGTGACGATCGAAGACCTCGTCGAGGAGGTGGTCGGCGACATCAGCGACGAGTACGACCAGCGCGAGCGCGACGCCTTCGAACTCGACGGCGTGCTCGAGCTGGCGGGCGCCCTGTCGCTCGTCGACGTACGATCGGACTACCACCTGCCGGTTCCCGACGGCGACTGGACGACGCTGGGCGGCTACGTCTTCAGCACGCTCGGCCGGCTGCCGAAGATCGGCGACCGCGTTCCGTTTCCCGGCGGCGAGCTCGAGGTCGTCGCGATGGACGGGCGGCGCGTCGCGGCCGTCCGCGTGCACCGCGAGACGGCCAGTGCCTGAGGCGCTGTCCAGCCGCGCATCACGCGCGCTGGTCCTCGCCTTCGGCGCGCTCGGCGCGATCGGCGCGCTCGCGACGATCGGCACGCTCGGCGCGTGCACGCGCCCCGAGTCGCGCCCCGCGGCGGCTGCGACGGCGTCGCCCGCGGCGGCGCCCGACGGCACCGCGAACGACACGATCGTCGCGCGCGCCCCCGCCGGTGCCCCGGCCGCGCAGTTCCCCGCCCCGACGCGGCCGGTCTCAGCGATCGTCTCGCCGCGGTGGTCGGGCGAAGACGAACGCGACGACGCGGGCGAGGCGGCACGCGTGCTCGACGCGGGAGGCGTGAAGGCGGGCGAGACGGTCGCCGACATCGGCGCGGGCGACGGCTACTACGCCCTGCGCGCCGCGACGCGCGTCGGCCCCACGGGCCGCGTGTTCGCCGAGGACATCGTCGAGCGATACCTCGAGCTGCTGCACGACCGCCTGCGCGAGGCGCCGACCACGAACGTCGTCCTCGCGCTCGGAGAGCCGCACGACCCGCGGCTGCCGGCGCGCTCGGTCGACGTCGCGCTCCTCGTGCACATGTATCACGAGATCACGCAGCCGTTCGGGCTGCTCTACAACCTGGCCGGCGCGATGCGCTCGGGCGGACGCGTCGTCATCGTCGACCAGGACGGGCCGACGAGCGCGCACGGCACGCCGATCCGGCTACTCCGCTGTGAGATGGAGTCGATGGGCTACCGGTGGAGTCGCACCGACGTGCTCGCCGACGGCGCGTACGTCGCGCTGTTCACGGCGCCGCCGTCCGACTCGCTCACGCCCCCCGCCCGCGTCGCCGGCGCGCTCGCCGCGCGAGGGTGCTCGACGCTCGCGCGCTGACGCACGATCGGCGATGAGTGATCCGACGCACGCCGCCGCCCCGCCGGCCGATCCCGCGTCCGACGCGCTCGGCGTCACCCCCACGATCGCGATCCCGCGCGGCGAGCTGGAGATCCGCGCGAGTCGGGCGGGGGGACCGGGCGGCCAGCACGTGAACACGTCGAGCACGCGCATCGAGCTGCGGTGGAACGTGCGCCGCACGCGCGCCCTCGACGACGCGCAGCGCGACCGCGTCCTCGCGCAGCTCGCGGCGCGGCTCGACACCGACGGCGGCGTGCGCGTCGTCGCGAGCGAGTTCCGCAGTCAGCGGCAGAACCGCGAGGCGGCGGAAGCGCGGCTCGTGGCGCTCGTGCGGCAGTCGCTGCACGTGCCGAAGGCGCGCAAGGCGACGAAGCCGTCGCGCGCGGCCAAGGCGAAACGGCTCGACGAGAAGCGGCGCCAGTCCCAGAAGAAGGGCCAGCGCCGTTGGCAGGGCGAGTGACGGCGAGCGCGCGGGCCGCCGCTCGCCGTTGGCGCTGGCGCTGGCGCTGGCGCTGGCGCTGGCGCAGTGCATCGCGCCGGGCGCTGAACCGTCAGCGCGCCCCGATCGACACTCCGATGTGGTACGTCCACAGATTCGCCGTGCTCGTGACCGGATTCAGCACGATGTCGCCGTTCGGGAGGTCCTGGATGTCGCCCTTCCGCAGGTACTGCACGCGCCCGTTGGAGTTGTAGCGCGCGCCGACGTCGAGGAAGAAGAGCGTGCGCGCGTTGCCGGCGACGCGGATCAGCGTGCCGAGCCCACCGCCGTAGGAGAGCGTGCCGTCGCGGAGGTTGGTCGTGCGGAACAGCGGCTCGTCGTCGTCGCTCCGCGAGCTCTGCAGCGACGACTCGGTCTGGAAGCTCGTGTAGCCGACGCTGCCGTTCACGTAGGGGCGGACCGCGCCGCGTGGCGCCATCAGCTGCGGGCCGACGCCGAGCCAGTAGATGTTGTTCGACGTCGTCAGGTCGGCCGTGATGCGTCCGCCGACGGTCGGGCTGAGCAGCACGCGCGCGCGCTCGCGGCCGTACTGCACGAAGTTGCCGTCGAGCCGCACGGCGAATGCGCCCGAGCCGCCGAGCCGCGCGAGCCCGTGCAGGCCGACGCCGACGCCGCCGCGCACGTAGTCGCCGAACTCGCCGACCGGCTGCGCGACGGTGACGCCGCCGCCACCCATGAGGCGCGGCTCGCCGCGTCGCGTCGCCGCCCCGTAGGTCTGCGCGGCGACCAGCGCCGGCGCGGCGAAGGCGAGGAGCGTCGCGGCCAGCACGGGGTGTCGCCCCGATCGATCGGAGATGCGGAACATGACTCGGTCTCGAAGGAGTGTGTCGGTGCCGACCGTACGCCGCCGCCGCACGCCGCGTTTCACGGCCGCGGCCTTGCGACGACCCGCGGGATCGGCCAGCGTGCGCGCATGACCGAGAACCTGCTCGCGCGCCACCCGCTCGAGGCCGTCCGACTCGTCGCGCTGGAGTGGCTCGGCGACGCGATCGCCGCACGCGCGCGCCTCGCGGACACGAGCGACGGCGAGGCGCTGCACGACTTCCGCGTCGCGATCCGGCGGCTGCGCAGCACCGAGCGCGCGTTCCGCGACGCGCTGGCGGACAGTGTCTCGACGAAGGACCGGCGACGGTTGCGGCGCGTCGCGTCGGCGACGAGCGTCGGGCGCGACGCCGAAGTGCAGATCGAGTGGGTCGACGCCCAGCGCGCGTCGCTCTACTCGCGCCACCGCCCCGGCGCGCTCTGGTTTCGCGAGCGGCTGCGCGCGCGCAAGGCCGCGGCCGACGGCCGGCTGCACGACGAGATCGCCGGCGACTTCGATCGCGTCGCGGCGGCGCTGCGCACGGCGCTGCCGCAGTACACGCTGACCCACACCGTCGGCGACGCCAGCGCGCCGCCGCGCTTCGCCGACGCGCTCGCCACCCGCGTGCGGGCCGCCGCGATCGAGCTCGCGGCGCGACTCGGCGTCGTCACCGGGCCGGGGGCGGTCGACGAAGCGCACGAAGCGCGCATCGCGGCGAAGCGACTGCGCTACCTGCTGGAGCCGGTGGCCCGCGAGCCCGGCGTGACCGAAGTCGTCAAGTCGATCAAGGCGCTGCAGGAATCGTTGGGCGAGCTGCACGACCTCGATGTGGTCGCGGTCGAGCTGACCGACGCGCTGGCGGCGCTCGACGCCGAACAGTCGTCCGCCGCCGACGACACCGCGGCGGAGCGCGACGCGTCCGAGGCGTCGACTGCGACGAGCGCCGACGACGACCCGCACGACGCGACGCCGGCGCCCGACGAGTCCGCGGCGCCGGACCGGGCGGCACCGCCCCGGTCAGCGCGCGACCCGCGTCCCGGCCTCCTCTCGCTCGCTCGGCGCGGTCGCACCCGGCGCGAGGCGCTGTACCACGAGATCGCCGGACGCTGGTTCGCTGGCGCCGCGGCGCCGTTCTTCGCGCGCGTCGAGCGGGTCGCACAGTCGTTCGCCGCGCCAGTCGGCGGGCCGTCGTACGGGCCGACCGATGGCATCCCGCGCGAGATCGAGCGCAAGTACCTGCTGCGCGGACTGCCGCCGCGAGCGCGCGAGGTCGAGCCGCTCGACGTCGCGCAGGGGTGGATCCCCGGCGAGACGCTGCGCGAGCGCGTGCGCCGAGTCCGCGACGCGAGCGGCGACCACTTCTACCGCACCGTGAAGCTCGGCCGCGGGCTCTCGCGCATCGAGCTCGACGAAGAGACGACGGCGGAGATCTGGAGCACGCTCTGGCCCCTCACGACGGCTCGGCGCATCACGAAGCGTCGCTACCGGATTCCCGTCGGCGAGTTGACCTGGGAGATCGACGCGTTCGACGAGACGCGCGACGGCCCCGACCTGGTGATCGCCGAAGTCGAGCTGCCGGACGAGCAGACGTCGGTCGAGATCCCCGAGTGGCTCGCGCCGTACGTCGTGCGCGACGTGACCGACGAGTCCGGGTACACGAACTATCAGCTCGCTGGAGCGACGGCCGATGGCTGACGACGCGGATCGCGTGCGGATCGACAAGTGGCTCTGGGCGGCGCGCTTCTTCAAGACGCGCTCGCTCGCGACCGACGCCGTCGAGGGGGGCAAGGTCGACGTGAACGGCGCGCGCGTGAAGCCGTCGAAGCTCGTCGGACCGGGCGACGAGGTGCGCGTGCGCGTCGGGGCGCAGCTGTTCGTCGTACACGTGAAGGACACGCGCGAGCGCCGCGGCTCGGCGACCGTCGCGCGCGAGCTGTACGACGAGACGCCGGAGAGCGTGGCCGCGCGCGCGCGCGAGGCCGAACAGCACCGGCTCGCGGCGCAATCGTTCGACTTCGACGACGGCCGGCCGAACAAGAAGGACCGGCGCGACATCCAGCGACTCCGGGGGCGTTAGGCGCCTCGACGGGCCGCGCCCCGGTCGCCCAAGACGGCGGCCAGCGTGCCGGCGTCCACCCGGTGCGCGCCGTCGAATCGGACGACGTCGAGCCGGACACCCGACGTCGTCAGTCGTGCCTCGAGCTCGGCGAACCGCTCGGGCGTCACGAACGGGTCCGAGCGTCCCGCCACGAGCGTCACGCGCGTCGCGCGGAGCCACGCCGCGTCGAGGTCGAGATCGGGCGGCGTGTCGCCGGCCCAGAGCACGAGCCGCCGCGCGGGCGCCGCGCCCGACGCGGCACGCGCGGCGAGCCACCGGCACGCCGTCGCGGTTCCCTGCGAGAACGCGAGCACGTGGAGCGGCACGTGCTCCGCGGCGCGCGTGTCGTACGCCGCCCGGACCGCGAGATCGAGCCACCGCACGTAGTCGGCGATCTCGGCCTCGCGGTCCTCGCGGGTCATCCACGTGGCGCCGACGCGAGGCCCGTGCGCCCCGGCGTTCCCCTCGCGCGACTCGAGATAGAACCGCGACAGCGCCTCCGGCGCGACGATGAGCCGTTCGGCGAGGTGCGGCGCGAAGTGTCGAACGAAGTGCGACGCGAGCTGTCCGTAGCCGTGGATCGCGACCCACAGCTCGCGCGCCGTCGCCGCGTCGCCGAGCGCGTAGAGGCGCGCGGTGCGCGGCACGGTGACGTGCAGCACGCGCGCCTCGCTCACGGCGCGGGCGACTCGCGCGGCACGTACGCGACGGCGCTGATCTCGACGAGGATCCCGCGCAGCGACACGCCGACCGTCGCACGCGACGGGTACGGCGGGGCCAACGCCGCGCGGTACGCCGCATCGAACGCCGCCCAGTCGTCGACGTTCGTCAGGTACGCGGTCACCGAGACGAGGTCGGCGAGCGACGCGCCCGACGCGGCCAGTACGCCCTCGACGTTGCGCAGCACCTGCTGCGTCTGCTCGGTCACGTCGGCGCCGACCAGATCACCGGTGCGCGGGTCACGCGGGACCTGACCCGAGACGAACAGCAGATCGCCTGCGCGCACGCCAGGCGAGTACGCGCCCGCCGGCGGCGGCGCGTCGGGCAACATGATCGGCGTCCAGGGGCGTGCGGCGGGTTGCTCAGGAGTCGACGCGGATGTCATGTATCCTCCAGGTGCGATGGGTGGTGTGGCGTCGCGTTCACTTCTCTCTCGTTCGGATCGGTCGGTGCCCCAATACATCGAGCAGCTCGAGACGCCCGCCGCGGTCGTCGACCTCGACGTCCTCGCCGGCAACCTCGACCGCATGGCGGCGTATGCCGCCTTGCACGGGCTGCACCTCCGTCCCCACGTGAAGACGCACAAGGCGCCGCGCATCGCCGCCGAGCAACTGCGGCTGGGCGCCGTGGGGCTCACGTGCGCGACGGTGCGCGAGGCCGAAGTCATGGCCGAGCTGTCGAGCGACCTGTTCGTCGCGTACCCCGTCATCGGCGCGACGAAGCTGCGCCGCCTGATGGCAGTCGCCGGACGCGCGCGTGTGCGCGTCGCGCTCGACTCGGCGCGCACGGCGGTGCAGCTCGCCGCGGCCGCCGACGAGGTGCAGTGCGACGTCGGCGTGCTGATCGAGCTCGACCTCGGGATGCACCGCGTCGGGGTCCAGACACCCGAGGCGGCCGTCGAGCTGGCGCGCTTCGTCGCCGACCGCGCGCCGCTGCGCTACGAAGGGGTCACGTTCTATCCCGGGCACGTGCGGCAAGCTATCGGCGAGCAGGGCGACGCGCTGAGCGAGGTCGCGCGTGCGCTCGGCGACACGCTCGACGCGCTGGACGCTGCCGGGCTTCGGGCGCGCGTCGTGAGCGGGGGCTCGACGCCAACCGCGTGGCGGATGCACGAGGTGCCGCGCGTCACGGAGGTGCGACCCGGGACGTACGTCTACAACGACCGCACCACGGCATCCCTCGGCGCGTGCGAGTGGGACGAGTGCGCGCTCACCGTCGTCGCGACCGTCGTGAGCACGGCGGTGCCCGGCCAGGCCGTGATCGACGCCGGCGCGAAAGCGTTAGGCCGCGAGCCGCTCGACGCGACGCGCGGATCGGCGGCGCCTGGCTTCGCCGCGCTGCTCGACCGGCCGGAGGTGGTGGTGACGCGGATGTCGGAGGAGCACGGCATTCTCGACCTCGCCCGCACCGATTGGCGGCCCAAGGTCGGCGAGGTCGTCCGCCTCGTGCCGAACCACGTCTGCATCGTGGTGCATCTGAACGACCTGGTGTACGGCGTGCGGAACGGGATCGTGGAGACGCGGTGGGCGGTGGCGGCGAGGGGGCGGGAGGTGCCCGAGATGATCCCGGCGTGGTAGCACGGGCCCGGGCCGCTCACGGCGGGGTCCGTCCGGCGGGGGCGATCATGCGGTGACGGGACGGCGGAGCAGCGCTGGCGAGACGGCGCCGGCGGCGAAGCGCTGGCGGTGAAGCGCTGGCGGTGAAGCGCTGGCGATGAAGCGCTGGCGGTTCACCGCCGGCGCCAGTACGCCGTCCCGTCACCGCCACACTGACCCCGTCGTAGCGACCCCGCCGTCAATGGCCGCAGCGCCGTCATCGGACCGGCGCTCTGTCGTTCGGACTACATTCGGGCATGCCGCCCCCCCGCCGCATTCTCCACTACGACATCGACACCTTCTTCACGCAGTGCGCCGCCGCGGAGTGGCCGGAGACCGCGGGGAAGGCCGAGCTCCTCGTCGTCGGCGGGAGTGCGCAGTCGCGGGGCGTCGTGACGTCGGCCAGCTACAAGGCGCGCGAGTTCGGCATCCGCGCCGGGATGCCCGCCGCCCAGGCGCACCGCCTCTGCCCGCAAGCCCTGTTCGTTCCGGTCCCGCGCGAGATGGTCGGGCGGAAGTCCCGCGCCGTCGTCGCGGCGATCGAGGCGCGCTGCCCGCACGTCGCGCCGCGCGGCGTCGACGAAGGCTATGTCGACCTCACCGGCACCGACGCGCTGCCCACCTTCGCCGACGCCGGCGCGTTCGCCCGCGCGCTGCGCGCCGCCGTGCGCGACGAGACCGGGATGACGCTGTCGATGGCCGTCGCGCCGAACATCCTCGTCGCGAAAGTCGCCGTCGACTACGCGAAGCCGGGACGAGGCGGCGACGGCGTCATCGTCGTCGAGCCGGGCGCCGTCGCGGCGTTCATGGCGCGCCTCGCGTTAGGCGAGCTGCCCGGCATCGGACCGGTGTTCGCCGACAGGCTCGCGCGCATGGGGCTCACGCGGGTCCCCGACGTCCTCCCGCTCGACGTCGCGACGCTCGAGCGCATGCTCGGCGCGAACACCGGACGGTGGCTGCACGAGCGGGTGCGGGGGATTCACGACGCGCCCGTCGAGCGCCGCCGGGTCCAGAAGTCGGTCGGACGCGAGGACACCTTCTCGCGCGATCTGCACGACGATGCGGCGATCGAGCACGAGCTGCTGCGACTGTGCGAGAAGGTCGGCGGGGACCTGCGCGGCGACGGGCTCCGGGCGCGGACGGTGACGGTGAAGATCAAGGACGGCGACTTCACGCAGCGGCAGGCGGGGCGCACGCTGCCGTACCCGATCGAGTCGAATCGGGCGATCTGGGAAGTCGCGCGCGAGCTCCTGCTCCGCCTGCGCCGCGCGCGCCGAGTCGGGGCGCGGCTCGTCGGCGTGACGCTGTCGCAGTTCGACGACGTCGCGACGCCCGAGCAGCTCGCGCTCTTTCCGGCCGAGGCGGAGGCGGCCGACGAGCCGGTCGAGACCGAGCGCGACCGCACGCTCTCGCGCACGGTCGACACGATCCGTGCGCGCTTCGGCCGCGACGCGATTCTGCCGGTCGACCGCAAAGCGTGAGACCGTCGTCGCCCTCTGCCGCGCGCTCCGCACGCCGCGTTAGATTCTGCCTCGTTCCGGGCACGACTTCCGCGACACGCGTTCGCGACCCGCGCCCGCGGCCTGCACCCGCTCCGAGCGACTTCGATGGCTACCACGCCCGTTCTGCCGCCCAACAAGCACATCCCCTACAAGAAGGGGGGGTGGGGTGCCGCGATCCTCACGACCGCCGCGGCCGCCGGCGCGTTTCTCACGGCGTGGTACATCCACAACCAGACGTACCGTCACCCGCGCGACATCATGATGCGCGAGACGTTCGAGCTGACGGCCGGCCCGACGGCGTCGGGGCGGTACGTGAAGGCGCCAGATGGACCGGCGGCGGCCGGCGGCCATGCCGCGCCGGCGGGCGCGCCTGCGGGTGAGCACGGCGCGCCCGCCGAGAAGGGCGCCGCGCCCGCCGCGACGAAGCACTGAGTCGGCCGGCCGCGATCAGCCGATCGCGAGCACCATCACGTCGTAGAGCGCGTGCGTCCAGGCGGCGATCCCGAAGCCGCGGAGCACGAACAGCGCGCTGAAGAACAGTCCGGCGATCGCGCGGAACGCGAACGACTGCACCGTGAACGGGTCGCCGTACGCGCCGACGTAGTGCGCGGCCGCGAAGACGAGCGCGCCGGCGAGCACCGCGATCGCCCCCGCCACCGTCGGCCGCAGTCCGCTCCACCGGCGAAGCCCGAACGACAGCGCGCCGACGAGCATCACGCGGAACACGAGCTCTTCGAACAGCCCGGCGCCTAACGACAGCATCAGCCGGGTCGGTCCGCCGAGCGCCGCCGCCCCTCCGCTCGGCACCGGGACCGGAACGTCCTGCGCGCCCCGCACCGCCTGCATCACGGCCTCGACCGCCAGGTGCGGCGTCACGGCGTGCAGCAGCCGCGCCGTGATCGCCGCGACGACGACCCCGCACACGACGGCGAACACCGCCGACTCGGCGAGCATCAGCCCGAACACGCGCCACCGGAGGCCGCCGCGAGCGCGGCGCAGGTCCCACCCCGCGAGCCCGATGCACGTCAGCGCGACGACGGCGCCGAGCGCGAGCGCCGCGCGCGGTCCGGCGACGAGCGAGAAGAGCGACGCGAGCAGCACCTCGGCGCCGTTCCGCACCTGCGACGCGCCCGCCGTCGTGAGCAGCGCGGCGAGCCCCTCGTAGAGCGCGAGGAGCGGCAGGACGAACAGCAGGCTGTAGCGGGGCGCCCGGCTGAGCTGCCAGTACGACGACGAGTTCGAGACGAGCGGCGCGAGTGAAGGCACGAGAAATAGTACGTCGGGCGCGCGCCGTGAGGTTCCGGTTCTGGACACCTTAGATTTTTCCACGATTCCCCGACCCACGTCTCTCCCTCTCGTCGCTCGATGCGTCTCGGTTCGTACCTCGTCGTGCTGTCGTCGATCACAGCGTCCGTCCTCGGCGCGCAGAAGCAGCCCGCGCGCGTCGCGAAGGCGGTCGTGGACTCCGGGCCGAAGCTCTGGCCGGTCGCGAACGCGCCGAGGCCGCTCCCCGGGGCGATCCTGCCGCAGAAGCGCATCGTCGCCTACTACGGCAACCCGCTGTCGAAGCGGATGGGCATCCTCGGCGAGCTGCCGCCCGAGCAGATGCTGGCGCGCCTCGATCGGGAGACCGCGCGGTGGAACGCGGCCGACCCGGCGCACCCGGTGCAGCCCGCGCTGCACCTCGTCGTCTCGGTCGCGCAGGCCGACCCCGGCAAGGATGGGATGTACCGCCAGCGCTCGGTGCCGGCGCTCATCGAGAAGGTCTACGGGTGGGCGCGGCAGCGGAATGCGCTGCTCTTTCTCGACGTGCAGCTCGGCAAGAGTACGCTCGAGAACGAACTCGAGCCGCTGCTCCCCTACCTGCGCCGCCCGGACGTGCACCTCGGCCTCGACCCGGAGTTCGCGATGACGAAAGGGGGGCTGCCGGGAAAGCGCATCGGGACGCTCGACGCGCGGCACATCAACCACGCCGCCGGCGTCCTCGCCGACCTCGTGACGCAGCACCGACTGCCGCCGAAGGTGCTGGTCGTGCACCGCTTCACGAAGCCGATGCTGACGAACGCCCAGAACGTGAAGCTCGATCCGCGCGTGCAGATCGTCGTGAACATGGACGGCTGGGGCCCACCGCACATCAAGCGGTCGTCGTACGAGCGGTACATCTACCCGTACCCGATCGAGTACACGGGCTTCAAGCTGTTCTACCACAACGACACGAAGTCGGGGACGGCGCTCATGACGCCGAGCGCGGTGCTCGCGCTGCGTCCCGTGCCGTACTACATCCAGTACCAGTGACCGCTCCCGCCCCGTTAGGCACCGTCGCCTCGCTCCACCTCTATCCGGTGAAGTCGTTGGGCGGGGTGCGGGTCGACGCGGCGGCCGTGACCGACTTCGGCCTCGCGCTCGACCGCCGCTGGCTGCTCGTCGACGACGGCGGGACCTTCCTCACGCAGCGCACGCTGCCACGCATGGCGCGGGCGCATGCGACGCCGTCGGGCGCCGGCGCGATCCGACTCACGACGCCCGGGCACGAGCCGCTCGACGTCGTCCCGCCGCCGCCAGACGCGCCGCGCCGGATCGTCCAGATCTGGGACGACGCGGTCGACGCGCAGTGCTACGACGCCGACATCGATGCGTGGTGCAGCGAGGCGATCGGGCACGCGTGCCACCTCGTCTACATGCCCGACGACGTGCGGCGCCCCGTCGACCCGGCATACGCGGGGCCGGACGACCGCGCCGCGTTCAGCGACGGATTCCCCCTGCTCGTGCTCTCCGACGCGTCGCTCGCCGATCTCAACGCGCGCCTCGCCGAGCGCGGCATCGAGCCGGTCGTCGTCGAGCGCTTTCGCCCGAACGTCGTCGTCACCGACACGGCGCCGTTCGCCGAGGACACGTGGCGCGACGTGGCGGCAGGCGACGTGCAGCTGCGCATCGTGAAGCCGTGCGGGCGCTGCGTCCTCACGACGGTGGACCCCGCGACGGCCGAGGTCTCGCCGCGCGGCGAGCCGCTCCGGACGCTCGCGACCTACCGCACGCGCGGCGCCAAGGTCATGTTCGCGCAGAACGCGCTCGTCGTCCGCGGCGGCACTCTCCGCGTCGGCGACGCGGTGGTACCGGCGTAGCGCGCTCGAATCGGGGATTCGCGATCGTCGGTGTCGCGATCGTCGGTGTCGCGATCGTCGGTGTCGCGATCGTCGGTGTCGCGATCGTCGGTGTCGCGATCGTCCGACCGAGGCCGCTCGTCGTCGCGCTGGCTAGGTGGCGGACGCCTGCGACGTGTCGAACAATCGCGCCGCCGCACCGTGGATGATCGCGACCTGGCGCGCGACGCGATCGAGACCGACGCTCGCCGCAGGAAGCTCGAGCGTCGTGCGAACGGCACGCGCGTCCGCCGTGCCGTCGCCGCGCGGCCGCGCGTAGCGGGCGACGACCGACGGCAGCGGCGCCGGCGCGCGCTGGGCGGGGAGGGCCTCGGCGACGTCGGCGAGCACCGCGTCGATCGCCCGCGCGAGCGCCGCCTGCTCCGCGCTCGGCGGGCCGCGGTGTGCGGCGCTGACGGCGAGCAGCGTCAGCGCCCCCGACGCCCGGCGCGCGAAGGTGAGCAGCGTCATGATCGTCTCGACGTCGCGCAGCGCGCCGGGCGGCTCGGCGACGAGTCGCTGCACGGCGGCGTCGACGTTGTTGTTCGCGAGTCCGGTCGCGCGCCGCGCCGCGGCGACGTCGCCGGGGGACGCACGCGAGGTGCCGAACGCCTGCCACTCGATCGCGCAGAAGTACGTGCGCAGCGCCGCGATCATCGCGCCGAGCTCGGACGGAAGGCGGTAGCGCTCCCAGCTCGGCCAGAGCGCGCGGCTCGCGCCTAACGCGAGCAGCCCACCGGCGAGCGTGTCGAGGGCGCGGACGCCGGCGAGCTGGTAGTCCCCCATCGCCGGCTCGGCGAGCAGCACGAACACGGGGGTGAGGAAGAACGTGAACAGGCCGTAGTGCACCGCTCGCACGGCGATGCTCGCCACCGCGAGCGGGAACATGATCCCCGCCATCGCGAGCCGGTCGTGCACGAACGCCGCGAGCAGCGCCGCCACGACCCCCCCGAGGACCGTCCACGTCACCCGCTCGACGCTTCGACGCAGCGTGGGGCCCGCGTGTGGCTGCAGGACGAGCAGCGCCGTCGTCGTGATCCACGTCGCGTGCGCGATGTCGAGGAGCAGCCCGATCCAGGTCGCGATCGCCGCGACGACGCCGACGCGTGCCGCGTGGCGCAGCATGAGCGAGTCGGTCGTGAGGTTCGCGCGGAGCGGTGCCCAGAGCCCCGCGCCGCCCGACCCGTCGGCGCGCGGCGCGCCGTCCGGACCCGAGTCGATGCGGGGCGCCGACGGCGACGCGGTGCGGCTCGGCGCCGACGCCGAGCCGCTGACGAGTGCGTCGGCCGTGTCGGCGGCCGAGTCGGCGAGCGTCGCCGCGTGCTCGAGCAGCGCGGCGGCCTGCAGCGCCGGCGCGACTCGGTCGACCGCGTCTCCCGCGCGCCGCTCGGCCGCCTCGACGGCGTCCCAGAGCGCGACGACGGCGCGGTCCACGGCCGGGCGCGGCGCGGGCGGCGCCGTCCGCCACCGACCGAAGAGCGGGATGTGTGTGCCCAACGCCGCGAGCGCGTCACCGAGCGAGCGGAGCGCGGCGGCCGCGGCGGCGACGATGGCCGCGTCCACGACGGCCACGTCACCGTTCCGCCGCGCGCCCGCGGCGCGCGCCGCCACCTCCACCGACTCGGCGACGGCGATCAGCGCCTCGAACTCCTGGTCCGCGATCTCGAGCAGCACGACGAGCTGCTCGCCGCGCGCGCTCGCCCCCGTGCGCGACCGCCGCGTCTCACCGAGCGTCGCGCGGGCGACCTCGATCGTGGTGCGGATGCGCAGGTGCTCGCGCAGCGCGACGGCGTGCCACGCGTCGCGCTCGTGCGGCGTGTCGGCGACGACGCGTGCCAGGCTGCGCGCCAACTCGGCGAGCGCGTCGTAGCACTCGGCGATCGCGCGGCGCGCGGGCTGCCACGGGCGCAGCGGCCAGACGACGAGCGCGAGCGCCGCCGCGGCGAGACTGCCGCCGCCGATGAACGCGCCGCGCGCGAGCGCGCCGTCGACGAGCGTTCGACCGTCGAATACCGGGGTGCCTAACGACGCGACGAAGACGATCGCGAGGAGGTTGCCCACCGTCGTCGCCGCGTCGCCGTAGACGCGGAGCATGGCGCCGCCCGTCGCCCACAGCAGCACGAGCGGCACGGCGAACCACCCGGCCCGCCCGGCGAACGCGCCGAGCGACGCCGCGACCGCGCCGCCGACGGCGAACGCTCCCATCGCTCGCGCCCGCGACCGGTATGCGCCCCCGGCGTCGGCGAACGTCGTCAGCCACCCGCCGAGCGCGGCCCAGACGAGGCGCGTGTCGCCCGTCGCCCACGCGGCGGCGATCGGAACGACCGTCGCCGTCGCGGCGCGCACGCCGGCGAGCAGCGACGCCCGCGAGGTGAGGCGCCCCGCCGGGAGCTGCAATGCCGCGCGGACGACGCCTGACGTGCGCGGGAACGCCGTCGCAGAAGGAGGAGCACTCACGATGCGCGGAGGATCGTCCCGCGGGTGACGCGGTACAACCCCTCGGTCGCGGCGGAGCCTCAGCGCTTCCCCTTCGCTCCGCGTCCTCTAGTAGAATGCCTGCACCGTATCGTGCGTGTTGCGCTGCGGGCGCGTCGGCTTCGACTCCGAAGATCGACGCCGTTCCCTTCTGCCCCACTCTCTCGATGACGAAGCGAGTCGCTTCCCTGCTCGCGACGGTCGCCGTCGCCGGCTGCGCGCGCAGCGCGGCCACGCCGGCGCCCACGCCGACCCCTGCGAACGCGCCCCGCCCGACGGGCGCGTCGTTCCCCGCCCAGCAGCCTCCCGCCGGCGACTCCGCCGGCGTGCGACTCGGCGGCGCGGGCGGCGGCGTGGCGGCGGCCGGCCAGCCGCGGCCGTACAACCGGGTCGTCACGCCCGACGCGAAGACGCGCCGCGGGATGTTCATCGTCCACCGCGTGAACGACCGACTCCTCTTCGAGATCCCGTCGAGAGAGCTGAACAAGGACATGCTCGCCGTCGGACGCTACGCCGCGGCCGCCGCGAGCAACCCGAACGCGCCGGGCGGCGGCTTCGGCGAGTACGGCGGCGACCAGTTCGCCGAGCGCACGCTGCGCTGGGAGCGCAACGGGAACCGCGTCGTGCTGCGGTCGCCGTCGTTCAACATCACGGCGGATACGGGATCGTCGGTCTACCGCGCCGTGCAGAGCTCGAATTACGGGCCGATCGTCGCGGTGCTGAACGTCGAGGCGTATGGCCCGGACAGCGCGGCGGTCGTCGACGTGACGCGCCTGTTCACGACGAACGTCCCCGAGCTGGCGGCGATCCGTGGCCAGGTCGACGCGACGCGCTCGTACATCGAGCGCGCGGTCGCGTTCCCGGACAACGTCGAGGTCGAGGCGACGCAGACGGGGACCGTCGCGGCGACGCCCGGCGCGCCCGGCGGTGGCGGCGCGGCCGGCGCGGCGCGCCCCGCGCAGAGCGTGCTCGCGCACTGGAGCATCGTCCGCCTCCCCGAGGTGCCGATGCTCGCGCGCCGCTTCGACGAGCGCGTCGGTTTCTTCTCGCTGCGGAACGTCGACTTCGGCACGAACGAGGCGCGCTCGTCGCGCCGGCAGTACATCACCAAGTACCGGCTCGAGTGCTCGGAGCGGATGGCGGGGAATCTCTGCTACCCCAAGAAGCCGATCACGTACTACGTCGACCCGGCGACGCCCGACTGGCTCAAGCCGTGGGTGAAGGCCGGCATCCTCGAGTGGCAGACGGCGTTCGAGGCGGCCGGGTTCAAGGACGGCATCGTCGCCGGTGAGGTGCCCGCGAACGACCCGGACTGGAGCCCGGAAGACATCCGTCACACGATGATCCGCTGGCTGCCGTCGACGGTCGAGAACGCGGTCGGGCCGCACGTGCACGACCCGCGCACGGGGGAGA
Organism: uncultured Gemmatimonadaceae bacterium; assembly: GCA_963843845.1. GTDB lineage: Bacteria > Gemmatimonadota > Gemmatimonadetes > Gemmatimonadales > Gemmatimonadaceae > Gemmatirosa. The sequence goes on from CAWJMB010000002.1 coordinate 2,737,774, forward strand.
TCCTGAACGGCTCCGTGCGGATGTTCCACAACGTGATGAACCTGAACCGCTCCTGGTACTTCACGCAGGCGTCCGCGATCGACCCACGCGCCCGGAAGCTGCCGATGCCCGACTCGCTGAGCGGGCGGCTGCTCCAGTTCGTCGTCGCGCACGAGATCGGCCACACGCTGGGGCTGCAGCACGACCAGATCGGCTCGTCGACCTACCCCGCCGACAGCGTCCGCAGCGCGAGCTGGGTGCGCCGCATGGGACACTCGCCGAGCATCATGGATTACTCGCGCTACAACTACGTCGCGCAGCCGGAGGACAACATCCCGCTCGACGCGATCATCCCGCGCGTCGGCCCGTACGACAAGTTCGCGATCATGTGGGGCTACAAGCCGATCCCGAACGCGCGGACGTCCGACCAGGAGCGCCCGACGCTCGACCAGTGGGCGCGCATGCAGGACACGGTGCCCTGGTACCGCTTCTCGGCGAACAACGAGTTCGGCGGCTTCGGGACGCTGAGCGAGGCGGTCGGCGACGCGGACCCGGTCAAGTCGACGACGCTGGGCTACAAGAACCTGCGCCGCGTGGTCGGCTACATCGTCGACGCCACGCGCCAGCCGCTCGAGGACAACAGCGATCTCGAGGAGCTCTACAACCGGACCGTCGGTCAGTGGGCGACCGAGGCCGGGCACGTCGCGACGATGGTCGGCGGCGGCACGGTGCAGTACAAGACGGGCGGCCAGAGCGGCCCGGTCTACGCCGCGCTGTCGCGCGCGAAGCAGGCCGAAGCGGTGCGCTTCCTGAACGAGAACGTGTTCCGCACCCCGACCTTCCTCATCCTCCCCGAGATCGCCGCGCGCATCGAGGCGGAAGGGATGATCGCGCGCATCAATGGGGCGCAGTCGCGCGTCCTCGCGAGCCTCATGCAGGACGGGCGGCTGAACCGCCTCCTCGAGCAGGAGGCGATCAACCCGGGCGGCGCCTACCCGCTCTCCGCGATGCTCGACGACGTGCGCCGCGGGATCTGGTCCGAGGTGTACATGTCGAGCCCCGACGCGGACGCCTACCGCCGGGAGCTGCAGAGCGACTTCCTCGCGGCGATCGACCGCAAGCTGAACCCGCCGGCGACGGCGCCCGGCGCCGGCGGTGGCGGCGGCTTCGGCGCGCCGGCCGCTCCGCTCTCCGACGATGCGAAGTCGCAGCTCCGCGGCACGCTCGCCACGCTCCGCACCGACATCCAGCGCGCCATCCCGCGCACCACGGATCGGTCGACGAAGCTGCACCTGCAGGGCGCGGTGCACCGGATCGACGGGATTCTGGATCCGAAGAAGTGATGTGACGGCCGGGGATCGGGGGATCGGGAACTGTTAGGCACCCGATCTCCCCGATCCCCGGCCGTGTGCGTCTCCACGTCCCGGTCCGCGTTCTCCCGGGTTGGTGGCAGCGCGCGAGCCGCGTAAGATGCGAGCATGAGCGAACAACAGTTGGCCTCGGAGACCGAGGCCCCGAGCTGCCCGAAGTGCGGCGGCGCGATGTGGGACAACCGCGCCTCCAAGCGCAACCCGCGGGCACCGGACTACAAGTGCCGCGACAAGAGCTGCGAGGGGGTCATCTGGCCTCCCCGCGAGGCGGTGGACGCCGCCGTGACGGCCGCGGCGTCCGAGCCGAACGAGGCGCGGCAGTGGCCCGCCCCCGCCGGCACCGAGGACGACCCGGCCTGCCCCGTGTGCGGCGGCAAGATGTGGGACGACCGTCTGTCGAAGCGCAATCCGCGCGCGCCGGACTTCAAGTGCCGCAACAAGCCGAAGGTCATGGGCGGCCCCGGCTGTCAGGGCATCATCTGGCCGCCGCGCGACGGTGAGATGCGTGCGGCAGCGCCGGCCGGGCGCCCCGCCGCGGCGCGACCGGCGCCGTCACGCCCGGCCGCGCCGCCACCCAAGCACGACGCTCCGCCTCCGTCGGACCGCGACTATCCGGGCTACGACGACGACGACCTGCCGTTCTGATCGACGGTCGTCGCGCCGGCCGCCGCCTCGACCGCCGCTCCGGCGTGCGACGCGAGGCGGTCGGCGAGCGCCTCGAGCGGCCGGGTGCGCCGCCGCACGGTTCCCGTGAACACCGTTCGCGCGACCACGTAGCTCGTGCCGACGAGCGCGGCCCGGATCCCCGCCGCCGCGACGCCCGACTGAAAGGTCGCGAGCCCGACGCCGACGGCGATGCCGCTTCCGCCGCCGATGCCGCCCATGACGCCGCCGAAGATGCCGCCGGCGAAGTTTCCCGTCGCCTCGTCGACGCGGGTCGTCGTCGTGCCACCGCGCGCGACGACCGTCACGCTCACCTGCCGCCCCCGCTGGCGACGGTGTCCGAACCCCGGCATCGACGTCCTCGTGAGCGTCCGGCCGAGGAGGCTCACGGAGCCGACGTCGTTCAGCGCGCGGCGGATGATGAGCGAGACCTCGTCGTCGTAGCGACGGGGCGGGCGCGACGTTCACGGTGACCCCGGCACGCGCCTGTCGGCACCTGCCTGTCGGCACCTGCCCGACGGCACCGGCCTGACGGCACCCTGCCTAACGCGCGATCCAGTCGATCAGCCGCCGCACGCGCGCCGTGTACGGGGGCCACACGAGGCCGAGCGTCGTCCACCGCGACTGCATCATGATCCCCTTCTTCTTCGAGAAGCGCTCGAAGCCGTCGAAGCCGTGATAGTGCCCCATCCCGCTCGCCCCGACGCCGCCGAACGGCAGGTTGTCCTGCGCGATGTGGTAGAGGACGTCGTTCACGGTCACGCCCCCCGACGTGGTCCGGTGGAGCACGTGCCCGACGCGCGTCCGGTCGTCGTCGAAGTAGTAGAGTGCGAGCGGGCGCGGGCGCGCGTTCACGAACGCGATCGCGTCGTCGAGCGTGTCGTACGGCACGAGCGGCAACACCGGCCCGAAGATCTCTTCCTGCATCACGGCCGCGTCGGCCGGCGGATCGAGCACGAGCGTCGGCGGGAAGACGTGATTCTCCGCCGTGAACGACTCGCGCGCCGGGTCGATCGTTCGCACCTCGGCGCCACGCCCGCGCGCGTCCTCCACGAGCGCGTCGAGCCGACGCCAGTGCGCGTCGTTCACGATGCGCGTGTAATCGCTCGCTCCCGTGAGCCTGGGATACCGCGACTCGGCGGAGCGCGCGGCGAGCGACGCGAACTCGCCGAGGCGGGCGCGCGGCACGAGCACGTAATCGGGCGCGATGCAGGTCTGCCCGCCGTTGTAGAGCTTTCCCATCACGATGCGCTCGACTGCCGTGGCGAGCGGCGCGCTCTCGTGGACGATCGCCGGCGACTTGCCGCCCAGCTCGAGCGTGACCGGCGTGAGATGCTCGCTCGCCGCGCGCATGACGAGGCGTCCCACGCGCGTCGAGCCGGTGAACACGAGATGATCGAGCGGCAGCGCCGAGAGCGCGGCGGCGACGTCGGCGCCCCCGGTCACGGTCGTGACGTACTCGGCGGGAAACCGCTCGGCGAGCGCGCGCGCGATCAGCTCGGCCGTCCGCGGCGCGAGCTCGCTGGGCTTGACGATCGCGTGATTGCCGGCGGCGACCGCGCCGATGAGCGGCGACAGCGTGAGGAGGATCGGGTAGTTCCACGCCCCGATGATGCCGACGACGCCCAACGGCTGATAGCGCACGTGCGCCGTCGCCGGCAGCAGAAAGATCGAGGGCATCACCCGCCGCGGCCGCATCCACTGCCGGAGCTTCCGCCGCGCGTGGCGGATCTCCTCGCGCAGCGGCGTCAGCTCCAACAGCAAGGTCTCCTCGCGCGCCCGCCCGCCGAAATCCGCCGAGACGGCGTCGATGAAGGCGTCGCGATGCGTGCGGACGAGATCGTCGAGTGCCCGCAGCGACTCCAGCCGACGCGCGTAGCCCGGCGGTCCGGCCGCGAAGGCCGCACGTTGCGCGTCGAGGATCGACGCGAGCGCCCCGTCGAGCGCGGGAGACGCGTGCGCGAGCGCGTCCGCGATCGCGTTCGCGTTCGCCGGTGGACTCGTTCGTGATGTTCGGTGTATATTCGGAGACGACGTATGCACCGGGGAGGGGCGGATGGGGCTGGAGCTGCGGGACAAGCTGGCGATTCTGAGCGACGCCGCAAAGTACGACGCGAGTTGCGCGAGCAGCGGGTCGAAGGGACGGCGCGCGAAGAACGGCGGCATCGGATCGACCGAAGGCATGGGCATCTGCCACAGCTATACGCCCGGACGGGCGCTGCGTGTCGCTGCTCAAGATCCTCCTGACGAACTGGTGCATCTACGACTGCGCGTACTGCATCAACCGCCGGTCGAGCGGCGTGCGGCGCGCCCGCTTCACGCCCGACGAAGTCGTCTGGCTCACGCTCGAGTTCTACCGCCGGAACTACATCGAGGGGCTGTTCCTCAGCTCGGGCATCATCCGCACGCCGGACTACACGATGGAGCAGCTCGTGCGCGTCGCGCGCACGCTGCGCGTCGACCACGACTTCGCCGGCTACATCCACCTCAAGGTCATCCCGAACGCGTCGCCCGAGCTGGTGGCCGAGGCGGGGCGGTGGGCCGATCGCGTCAGCGTGAACGTCGAGCTGCCGCGGCAGGAGGATCTCGACCGGCTCGCGCCGGACAAGGAGCTCGTGCAGATCCGGCGCGCGATGGAGCGGGCTGCGCGACCGCATCGCCGAGGCGAAGGCCGACGAGCAGGCGGCGAGCAAGATCTCGTCGCTGCCGACCACGTCGGCCGAGCCGCCGCGCTTCGCGCCTGCCGGCCAGAGCACGCAGCTCGTCGTCGGCGCGACCGAGGCGACCGACGCGACGATCCTCGAGCTCTCGTCGACGCTCTACGCGACGCAGCGACTGCGCCGAGTCTACTACTCCGCGTTCTCGCCGATTCCGGACGCGTCGACGACGCTGCCGGTCATCGCGCCGCCGCTCGTCCGCGAGCACCGCCTCTATCAGGCCGACTGGCTGCTCCGCTTCTACGGCTTCGAGGTCGGCGAGCTGACGACGGCGCAGGCGCCGAACCTCGAGCTCGCGATCGACCCGAAGCTCGCGTGGGCGCTGCGCAACTGCGCGCTCTTCCCGCTCGACGTCAATCGCGCGTCGCGCGACGAGCTGTTGCGCGTGCCCGGGCTCGGCGTGCGGAGCGTCGACCGCATCATCGCGGCGCGGCGGTGGCGGCGCGTGCGCGTCGCCGACCTCGCGCGACTGCGGGTCCCGTTGGGCCGCACCCTGCCGTTCATCGAGACGATCGACCACGTGCCGCGCGGCGTCGCGACGCCCGACTCGGCCGTGCTCCGACGCGTGATCGTCCCGGACCGACAGCTCGATCTGTTCGGCGTCGCGGCGAGCGCGCGCACCGGCGAGCTGTAGCCCCGCGGTGCGCTCGGCGGAGTTCGCGGGCGGCTTCGCCGGCTGGCGCAGCGCCGCGCGCGCGCTGTTGATCGCGGAGTGCGAGCCCGCGTGCGTGGTGTGGCGACCGGTCGAGAGCGGTCAGTGGTCGCTCCTGCCGCTCGCACACGTCGGCGACGCCGAGCCGAACGGTCTCGCGGGGCCGCGCGACCCGGCGAGCGTTGCAGCTGCTGCGCCGACGGGTCCGCCGCGCGTGCCTCGCGACTTCCTGACGCTCGCGGCGGCCGTCGCCTGCCATCGCGACGGGTCGCGGTGGGACACGTTGTACCGCGTGCTCTGGCGCCTCACCCACGGCGAGCCCGCGCTGCTCGACGTGCTCACGGATCCGGACGTGCACCGACTCGAGGCGATGCGCCGTGCCGTGAAGCGCGCCGTGCACAAGATGCACGCGTTCGTGCGCTTCCGGTCGGTCCACACCGAGCGGGGCCCCGAGTACGTCGCGTGGTTCGAGCCGGCGCACGACGTCGTCGAGCGGGCGACGCCGTTCTTCGCGCGGCGCTTCGCGGCGATGCGCTGGACGATTCTCACGCCCGAGCGCTGCGCGCAGTGGGACGGCGACGCGCTTCGCTTCTCGGCCGGTGTCACGCGCGACGCGGCGCCGGCGAGCGACTCGCTCGAAGAGCTGTGGCGCACGTACTACACGCACATCTTCAACCCTGCGCGTCTCGCCCTCGGCACGATGCGGGCGGAGATGCCGAAGCAGTACTGGGCGAACCTGCCGGAGGCGCGTCTCATCGGGCCGCTCGCGCGCGACGCCGCATCGCGCGTGCGCGCGATGCTCGCGCAGATCGAAGCGCCGGCGGAGTCGATTCCCGACGAGATGCGAGCGCGGGCGGGCGCGGAGCGCGAGCGACGCTTCGAGGCGCGGCGCGACGCACCGCTCGGCAGGCCGGCCGTTCGCCGCACGGCGGACCCGGCGTATCTCGCCCTGCCGAACGCGTGGGATCCGGTCCACGACCCGGGGACCGTCACCGCGCACGCGCGAGACGCCGCCGTTCCGCACGACGCACCAGCGGGGCTGGTGCTCGACGGCGTCCACGTGGCGCACGGCGTGGCGGGATGGACGGATCCGTCGCTGCTCGCGCCCGGCGTGTTCTACCCGCCCGACGCGACGACGCCGGAAGCGCGGCTCCGCTACTACGCGTCGCGCTACCCGATGGTCGAGGTCGATGCGACGTACTACGCGCTGCCCGCGCGCTCGACGGCCGCGGCGTGGGCGGACCGGACGCCGCCGCACTTCACCTTCGACGTGAAGGCGTTCGCGCTCACGACGACGCACGCGACCGAGCTGCGCCGGCTTCCCGACTGGCTGCGCCGCGCGCTGCCGTCGCGGCTCGCCGACTCGGCGCTCGTGTCCGGCCTCGACCTGCCGGACGAGCTGCGGGCCGAGCTGTGGCGGCGCTTCCTCTCGGCGCTCGAGCCGCTCCGGTCGGTGAACAAGCTCGGCGCGATCTACCTCCAGTTTCCGCGCTGGTTCCAGCCGTCGCCGTCGGCGGCACGCTATCTCCGCTGGACGCGCGAGCAGCTCGGCGACGCGGTCGGCGCGGTCGAGTTCCGCAACCCGGCGTGGATGGCCGAGCGCGTCGGGCCCCGCACCCTCGGCCTGTTGCGCGACCTCGAGCTGGCGTACACGATCGTCGACGCGCCGCCGGGCACGCGCAGCTCCATGCCGCCGACGGTCGCCGTGACGTCGCCGACGCTCATCGTGCTGCGACTGCACGGGCGTCGCACCGCGACGTGGGAGGCGCGCAACGACCCGGTCTCCGAACGATATCGCTACCTCTACGACCGCGACGAGCTGTCGTTCTGGGCCCCGCGCATCCGCGACGCGATCGCGAGCGCCCGCGCGGCGAGCGCGCTTCCGCGCGTGCGGCTGTCGTTCAACAACAACCACGCGAACTACGGCGCGGTGAACGCACGCGAGCTCGCGTCGATGCTCGTGGACGAGGGGGCCGCGATCGTCTGAGACGGTTCCGCGAGAGCCGCCGAACTATCCACGCTCCGACCCGGCGTATCTTCCGACGCATGCCACGCCGACCCGTCACAGCCGCCGAGCCCGCGCCGCGCCCCGAAGACCTCCCGCTGCACGACGACGTCCGCCGCCTCGCCGCGACGTTAGGCCGCGTCATCCGACGTCTCGAAGGGGACGCGGCGTTCGAGACCGTCGAGGCGCTGCGCCGCGCCTGCCGCGCGCGCCGGCGCGGCGCCGCGAATGCGACCGACCTGGACGCGCTGCTCGCGCAGGTCGACGCGCTGCCGGTCGAGCTGTGCGCGATCACGGCACGCGCGTTCACGCTGTTCTTCCTGCTCATCAACACCGCGGAGCAGGTGCACCGCGTGCGGCGTCGCGAGAGCTATCGGTCGCAGACGACCGACGCGCTGCAGCCTGCGTCGGCGCGGTGGACGATGCGCGAGCTGCGCGAGCGCGGCTGCACCGCACACGACGTCGCCGACTCGATCGCCGCGCTCGAGGTGCGCCCGGTGCTCACCGCGCACCCGACCGAGTCGACGCGCCGCACGCTGCTGGGGCTGCAGGCGCGCGTCGCCGACCTGTTGCTCCGCCGCGAGCGCGCCCCGTCGAGCGAGCTGGCGTCTCTCGACGACGCGCTCGACGGTGAGGTCGAACTGCTCTGGCTGACGGCGGAGGTGCGGCGCGAGCGACCGTCGGTGCTCGACGAAGTCGGCACGGTGCTCTGGTATCTCGAGACCCGCCTGCTCGACGCCGGCGCGCGCACGCAGGACGCGCTCGTCCGTGCCTTCGAGAGCGAGTTCGTCGCGTCGCGCGAGGATGTCGACCGCGTCCGGCAGAGCGTGCCGCTGCGCTTCGGCAACTGGGTCGGCGGCGACCGCGACGGCAACCCGTTCGTGACGCCCGAGGTGACGATCGCCGCCGCGCGCCGCGCGAGCCACGTGATCCTCGGGCGCTACGGCGAGGCGGTCGATCGGCTCGTCGAGCGGCTCTCGGTGGCAGCGCACATCGCGCAGCACCTCGCGTCGCACGTCGCGTCGCACGGCACCGGTGCGCACGAGACCACGTCCGCGGCGCTGCGCGCGTCGCTCGACTCGGACCGTGCGGCACTGCCGGATGTCTGGGCCGCGAACGAGCGCCGGAACGCCGACGAGCCGCTGCGCCTCAAGCTCACGCTCGTCGCCGCGCGACTCGACGCCACGCGCCGCCGCGTGGCGTCGCGCGACGCCGGCGCGCCGATCGCCGCGCCCGCCGCGTACGACGACGCCGCGGCATTCGAGCGTGATCTGCTGCTCGTGCGCGACTACCTGCTCGCGATCGGCGCGATCGAGGCGTGCCGCACGACGCTCGACCCGCTGCTCACCCAGCTCCGCGCCTGCGGCTTCTACGGCTTCCGCCTCGACGTGCGCGACCACGCCGACGCGCACGCGGCGGCCGTCGCGGAGCTCGCGGCGCAGGCGGGGATCGACGTGCCTGCTCCTGTACCGAGCGACCCGTCCGACCGCACGGCCGGCGCGTCGGCCTGGCTGCGGCGCGAGGCGCTCGGCCGTCGCCCGCTGAGCGGCGTGCACATGCCCGTCAGCGACGCGACGCGCCGCGTGCTCGACACGTTCGCCGCGGTCCGCACGATCCAGCACGAGAGCGGCGAGCCCGCCGCGTCGACGTACATCACGTCGATGACGACGTCACCCGACGACCTGCTTCGCGTGCTGCTCCTCGCGCGCGACGCCGGCCTCGTCGACCTCGCCGCGGACCCGCCGACGTCACGGCTCGACGTCGTGCCGCTGTTCGAGACGCTCGACGACCTCCGCCACGCGCCGGACGTGCTGCGCGCGCTGTTCGCCGACGACGCCTACGCCCGACAGCTCGCGGCGCGCGGGCGCCGGCAGGAGGTCATGATCGGCTACTCCGACTCGGGAAAGGACGCGGGCATGCTCGCGTCGTCGTGGGCGCTGTACGAGGGGCAGGAGGCGCTCGCCGCGGTGTGCCGCGAGCACGGCGTGACGCTCCGACTCTTTCACGGCCGCGGCGGAAGCGTCGGGCGCGGCGGCGGCTCGCCGGTCTACCGCGCGCTCGCCGCCCTGCCGCCCGACGGCGGCGGCGGCCGGGTCAAGATCACGGAGCAGGGCGAGATCATCTCCCAGCAGTTCGGCCTCCCGCCGATCGCCGAGCGCACGCTCGAGGTCACCCTGAGCGGCACGCTGCTGCACGGGTTCACGGACTGGCGCGACGGCGTCGCCGAGGAGGACGTCGCGCGCTTCCGCGACACGATGGCGGCGCTCGCCACGCGCTCGCTCGACGTGTACCGCGCGCTCGTGCACGAGGGCGACGCGCTGTTCGCGTTCTTTCTCGCCGCGACACCGGTCGCCGAGCTGGCGGCGGCGCGCTTCGGCTCGCGTCCGGCGTACCGCCCTGGCGCCGGGTCCGGCGTCGGAGGCATCCGTGCCATTCCCTGGCAGTTCGGATGGACGCAGATCCGCCTCATGCTCCCCGGCTGGCTCGGCGTCGGCACCGCGCTGAGCGAGTTCATCGACGCCCCGAACGGTCTCGAGACGCTGCGACGGATGGCGCGCACGTGGCCGTTCTTCGACGACCTGCTCGCGAAGATCGAGATGGTGTGCGAGAAAGCCGACCTCGCGATCGCGCGCCTCTACGCCGAGCAGCTCGCCGCCGCGGCACCGAGCGGCTCGGGCGACGCGGGCGACGCGGGCGACGCGGGCGACGCGCTCGCGCTGTTCGATGCGCTCGCCGCGGAGTACGATCGCACCGTTGGCGCGCTGCTGCGCATCCGCGACTCGGACCACCTCATCGCGGACTCGGCCGTGCTGCGTGCGGCGATCACGCTCCGCAACCCGTACGTCGACGCGCTCTCGCTGCTGCAGGTGTCGTTGCTCAAGCGCAAGCGTGCGGCGTCGAACGACGCGGAGCGTGCAGCGATCGAGCCGGCGGTCGCGGCGACGCTCAGCGGCATCGCGCAGGGACTACGCAACACCGGCTGACGCGCGCGCCGCGCGTTCGAGCGCCGCGACCGGCGCCGCGACCGGCGCCGCGATCGGCGCCGCGACCGGCGCCGCGACCGGCACCTCGATCGGCACCTCGATCGGCGCGGCGATCGTCCGCTCCTTCGCCGGCACGAGGCTCATCGCGTACTCGGCGAGCGCGGTGATCGTGAGGCTCGGATTGACGCCCGGGTTGCCGGGCATGATCGAGCCGTCGACGACGAACAGGCCGGGGTACCCGTGCACCTCGAGGGTGGGCCCGACGACGCCGTCCTGCACGTCGACGCCGATCGGGCAGCCGCCGAGGATGTGCGCGGTCATCGGGATGCCGAACAGTCCTTCGTTCACCGAGCCCGAGGCGATGCCGTTCGTGCGCGCCGCGAACTCGCGCGCCACGCGGTGCCCGATCTCGATCGTCGTCGGGATGCTCCGCTCCTCGTCGGGCAGCGACACCAGGTCGCGCCGCCCGAACGTGAACGGGCTGCGCCCCAGCCGCAGCCGGATGCGGTTGTCCTCGGTCTGCATGACGAGCAGGATCGTCGTGCGCTTCGCCCACCCCGGAAGCACGTGCGTGCGCAGGAAGTCCACCGGGTGGCGGACGACCGCGGCCAGCGATCTCGCCACGCGGGCCGCGACCGTGTCAGCTGCAACGAGCGGCGCGCCGAGCAGGCGCATCGCCGACGAGCCGGCGGGATAGCGCACCGGCTCGACGGTCGTCACCGGGTCGGCGTGAAAGATCGACGTGATCGCGACGCCCGCCGAATAGTCGGTCGTTCGGTCGCGGCTCACGACGCCGAGCAGCGCCTCGCTGTTCGTGCGGACCATGTCGCCGAGCCGCGGCGACAGACCGCCGAGCGACCGCGTGACGTCGCGGCAGCGCAGCAGCAGGCGGAGCGTGCCCAACGCACCGGCCGCGAAGACGACGTGGCGCGCCCGCACGACGCGCGCCTCACGAGAGAAGAGGCCGGTGCTGCGTCGGTACTCGACGTCGTAGCGAACGTCGTTCTCCCGCGGACCGCACGAAGGGCGCACGTCGCGCACCTCGCACTCCGCACGTACCTCGGCGCCGGCGCGCTCGGCGAACCAGAGATAGTTCTTGACCAGCGTGTTCTTCGCGTTGTGGCGACAGCCGACCATGCAGCCGCCGCAGTGCACGCAGCCGCGGCGCGACGGCCCCTCGCCGCCGAAGTAGGGATCCGGGACCTCGACGCCCTCCTGCCCCGCCACGCCGAAGAACGCGCCGACCGGCGTCGCACGAAACGTCGCCGCGGCGCCCAACGTCGTCGCGATGTCGCGCAGCACGTCGTCCGCCGGCCCGAAGCGCGGGTTGTCCGCGACGCCGAGCATGCGGCGCGCGGTGGCGTAGTGCGGTGCCAGCGCACGCCCCCAGTCGACGAGGTATCTCCACGCCGGCGCCTCGAACGTCCGCGCCTCCGGTGCCATGAGCACGTTCGCGTAGCCGAGGCTTCCCCGCCGACGCCGGCGCCGTGCAGCACGACGACATTGCGGAACGGACTGATCTGGAGGATGCCGAAGCAGCGCAGCGCCGGCGCCCACAGGTACCGACGCACGTTCCACGTGCTCCGCGCGAAGTCCTCGTCGCGGTAGCGCTTTCCCCGCTCGAGCACGAGCACACGGTACCCCTTCTCGGCGAGCCGCATCGCGGAGACGCTGCCGCCGAACCCGGAGCCGATGACGACGTAATCGAAGGTGTCCTCGCGCATGTCGCATGAAAGGTTGCCGCACGGTGCGGCTTGCGCCACGCCGGTCGGCCGCGTTCGATTGCCGCCTTGCCCACGACCTCCGATCTCCCCACCGGCGGCGTTCGCGCTGCGACGAGCGGCCGCGGCCCCGCGGTTCGTGCGCTCGTCGCGCTGATCGCGGGGCTCGCGCTCGGCATCGCGGTCGTCTCGTCCGGCTCGGCGACGGCGGCGCGCGCCGTGTCGTGGATCGAGCCGCTCGGCACGCTCTGGGTGAACGCGATCCGCATGACGATCATCCCACTGATCGTCTCGTCGCTGCTCGTCGCGGTCGCTGCCGCCGGAGGGCGCGCCGTCGGGCGGCTCGGCGTACGGGCATTCGTCATCTTCGTCGCGCTGCTGTCGCTCGTCGCGCTCGTGACGACGCTGCTCGCGCCGCCGCTGTTCGCACGGCTCGTCGTCGACCCGGCGGCCGCGCAGTCGATCCGCGCCGCGGCGACGGCGGTGGATCGCCCCGAGCTCCCGACGTTCGTCGGCTGGCTCGTGTCGCTCGTGCCGGCGAATCCGATCAGGGCGGCGGCCGACGGCGCGATGCTGCCGCTCATCGTGTTCACGCTGACGTTCGCGCTCGCGCTCGGGCGCCTCGCGGAGGAGACGCGCGGCGCGGTCGTGCTGTTCTTCCAGGGCGTCGCCGACGCGATGACCGTCGTCGTGCAGTGGGTGCTCGCCGCCGCGCCGCTCGGCGTGTTCGCGCTCGCGGTCGGGCTGGCGACGCGGCTGGGCGCGGGTGTCGTCGGCGCCGTGGCGTTCTACCTCGCGGCACACTCGGCCCTCATCGTCGTGGCGATCGCGCTGGTCTACGTCGTCGTGGCGGCGTTCGGCGGCGTCTCGCCGCTGCGCTTCGCGCGGGCGGCGCTCCCGGCGCAGATCGTCGCGGCGACGACGCGCTCGTCGATGGCCGCGCTGCCGTCCGCGTTCACGGCGGCGGAGCAGGCGCTGGGGTTGCCGCGCGCGGTCACGAGCTTCGCGCTGCCGCTCGCCGTCTCGGTGTTCCGACTGAACCAGGCGGTGTCGTGGGTGGCGATGGCGCTGTTCGCGTCGAAGCTCTACGGCGTCCCGTTAGGCACCGAGCAGGTCGTGTCGCTGGCCGTGACGTCGGTGCTCATGAGCTTCAGCGTGCCCGGAATCCCGAGCGGGTCGCTCTTCGTCGTCGCGCCGTTCTTCGCGGCCGTGGGCATCCCGCCGGAGAGCGTGGGGGTGCTCATCGCGCTCGACCTCGTTCCCGATCTGTTCAAGACACCGCTCAACGTGACGGGGCACATCGCCTCGGTCGCGCTCCTCGCGCGCGGCGAGCGCGCGGTGCGCGAGGTGCGCGAGGTGCGCGGCACCTGACGCGGTCGCTACCGCGCGAGGCGCTCCCGGAGCGTCGCAGCGCGGGCGGCGGTTCGGTCGGCGAAGCAGGGCACGCGCGCTGCGCCCCACCGCGACCCGGGCCCCGCCGGCGCACTGAGGCGACATACCCGATCGCGTTCGCTCACCCACGCACGCTGCTCGGCGCGCAGCGCCTCCTCGGCCCGCGCCCCGCCGCGCAGGCGCACCTCGGCGATCAGCGCGCGATACGTGCGGTTGAGCGCGACGTCGTTGCGAGCGATCGCGGCGAGCAGGCAGGCCTCCTGGTCGTCGTTCGCGGCGGAGTCGCAGCGCGCGTCACCGTACGTGGCCGATCCCGTCGGCACGCGCGGCACCGTCGGCGCGGTAGGTGCCGGCACGCGCGCCGGGACCCGCTGCGGGGTCGCGCGCGGCGGCGTCGTGCGCTGCGGGGTCGCGCGCGGCGAGGTCGCGCGCTGCGGCGCCGAGGGCGGCGGCGCCGAGGGCGGCGGCGTCGCGCGTGACCGGCCGGGACGCACGGTGGTCGGTCGCGACAGCGGCGGCGGTGCGGCCAGGTCGACGCCGCCGCCGGCCGTCTCGCGCACCGTCGCGCGCGGCGCGGGCACCGGGATCGGCTCGACGTCCTGCGCGGGCGGCGCTCCCGCCGTCGCGGCGACGAGCAGCGAGTCGAGGGCCGGGTCCGCGGCGATGACGGCGCGTGGGTCGCGCCGGGACGTGAGCGCGAACGCCGCGATCACCACCAGCAGCAGCGCGACCGCGCCGCCGACCCAGGCGCCTCGCCGACGGCGCCCGTGCCGACGGTGCTCCGGGCCGGACGAACGAGTCGACGCCGTCACCGGCGCGGGTGCCGCGGACGGCGACGGCGTGGCGGTCGCGGCCCGCGCGACGGAGAGCGTGTCGTCGTCGATCGACGCGTCCTCGAAGGCGACGGCGCGCGGCTTCGGCAGCGTGCTCGCGACTGGCGTCAGCCGCTCCAGCAGCTCGCCCCCGTCGCGCCAGCGGCAGTCGGGGTCCTTCTCGATCGCCCCCTCGATGGCGCGGAGGAGGAACGTCGGAATGTCCGGGCGCAGCGCGTCGAGCGCGGGCAGCCGCTCGTGCTGCTGCTTGTGGAGCACGCCGTAGAGCGTCTCGCCCTCCCACGGCCGCTGGCCGGCCAGCATCTCCCAGCCGACGAGCCCGAGCGCGTAGACGTCGGCGCGCGCGTCGACCAGACGGCCGTCCACCTGCTCCGGCGCCATGTACGACGGCGTGCCGATCGCCGAGCCGACCGCGGTGAGCTGGGTGTCGACGTCGATGAGCCGGGCCACGCCGAAGTCGGCGAGCAGCACGCGGCCCGTGTGCTCCTCGATGAGGATGTTGTCCGGCTTGACGTCGCGATGCACGATGCGGCGCTCGTGCGCGTGGGCGAGGGCCGAGGCGATCTCGCGCAGCAGCGCCGTCGCCCGCTCGAACGGCAGCCTTCCCTCCCGCCGCAGCGTCTCGCGGAGCGACTCGCCGCTGACGTACTCGCTCACGATCGCCGCGGGTCGCCCGTCGAGCGCCTCGACGTGCAGCACGCGGAGGATGCTCGGGTGCTCGAGCGAGGCGACGGTGCGCGCCTCGCGCTCGAACCGGCGCCCCATCTCGTCGTCCCCGTCGGCGGCCCCCTTGAGCAGCTTCACCGCCACGAGCCGCCCCGTCGCGACCTCGCGCGCGAGATACACGACCGACATCCCGCCGCGCCCGAGCTCGCGCTGGAACTCGTAGCGGTCGGTGAGGCGTCGAGCGTCGGGCTCGATGGCGTCGATCGGCAACACGGCAGACCTCGGGGGAGACGGTGTGCTCATCAATAGCATCCGTCATGCCCCCGCACGGCGGCGACCGCCGCGAGCTACGTGATCACGGTCGGCGCGTCGCGCCCGGTGCGCGTCCGGCAGCTCGGCGAGCGTCGTGCGGCCGCGGCGATGAGCGGCGCGCAGCGCGACCTGCGCGTCCGCCTGCTGCCGCGTCGACGTCGCGCTCGAACGACTCGACGTAGACGCGCAGCGTCGCGCCCTCGGTCCCCGTGCCCGGAGAGCCGGTAGACGATGCGCGCGCCGTCGTCGAACAGCACGCGCAGCCCCTGCCGCGCGCTCGTCGAGCCGTCGACCGGGATCGTGGTAGGCGAAGTCGTCGGCCGTCGGCGACGCGGCGGCCGCCGAGCGTGCGTGCCGGGGAGCGTCGGCAGCGAGCCGCGCGCAGCGTGCGCGATCAGGCCGGCCGCGGCGTCGGCCGGGATCGCCTCGTAGTCGTGGCGCGTGTAGTAGTTGCGCCCGAAGCGTGCCCAGTGCGCGCGCACGATCCGCTCGACCGACTCGCCGCGCGCCGGCGACGACGTTGAGCCAGAAGAGCACCGCCCACAGGCCGTCCTTCTCGCGCACGTGGTCGGAGCCGGTGCCGAAGCTCTCCTCGCCGCAGAGCGTGATGCGGCCGGCGTCGAGCAGGTTGCCGAAGAACTTCCACCCGGTCGGCGTCTCGAAGCACGGGATGCCGAGCGCCTGCGGCGACGCGGTCGGCGGCCGGCGCTCGTCGGCATCGACCGCGCGACGCCGGCGAGCCCGCGCGCGTAGCCGGGCGCGAGCGTCGCGTTGGCGGCGAGCACGGCGAGGCGAGTCGCGACGGCGTGACGAAGAAGCGGCGGCCGAGGATCATGTTGCGGTCGCCGTCGCCGTCGCGACGCCGCGCCGAAGTCGGGGGCGTCGGCGCCGAACAGCTCGTCCACGAGCTCGTGCGCGTACGTGAGGTTCGGGTCGGGGTGGCCGCCGCCGAAGTCGGGCAGCGGCGTCGCCGTTGATCGACGGTGCCGGCCGGCGCGCCGAGGCGCCGCTCGAGGATCTCGACGGCGTACGGGCCGGTGACGGCGTGCATCGCGTCGAAGCGCATGCGGAACGCCGCCGGCGAGCAGCGCGCGGATGGCGCGCGAAGTCGAACAGCGTCTCCATGAGCGCCGCGTAGTCGGCGACCGGGTCGACGACCTCGACGGTCGGCGCCGCCGACGGCGTGCGTGCCGGCCGCGTCGAGCGGCGACGTCGGGCGCGTCGAGCGATGCGGTACGTCGCTGAGCGCGCGCGTGCGCGCGGCGATCGCCGTCGGTCACGCGCTCGGGGGCGGGGCCGCCGTTGGCCATGTTGTACTTGATGCCGAAGTCGCCGTCCGGCCCGCCGGGGTTGTGGCTCGCCGAGAGGATGATGCCGCCGGCCGCGCCCTGGCCGCGGATGAGGTGCGACGCCGCCGGCGTCGAGAGCAGGCCGCCGCGCCCGACGACCACGCGCGCCGACGCCGTTCGCCGCGCGCCATGCGGAGGATCGATCTGCATCGCCTCGCGGTTGAGGTACCGCCCGTCGCCGCCGACGACGAGCGTCGCGCCGGCGGGCAGCGCGGCCACGTCGAGCATCGCCTGCACGAAGTTCTCGAGGTAGTGCGGCTGCTGGAACACCGGCACGCGCTTGCGCAGCCCCGAGGTGCCGGGACGCTGGTCGGCGAACGGCGTGGTGGCGACGGTGGCGACGGTGGCGACGGTGGCGACGGTGGCGACGGACATGCGGCGAGCGCTCCGCGAGAGAGAGAGTGGTGCGGAAGATGTCGCCGCGGCCGGCGCGCGGGAACCGTTAGGCAGCCGCGGAGGGCCCGACTTGCGGCGGCGACCGCGACGGGTACGTTCCGCTCTCCCCGCGACCTCCGTCCGCCCCGCGCCATGACCGACACCCCCGCCTCGCCGATCACGTCCGACGCCGTCCTCGCGGTCCGGAACCGGTGAGCGCGCTCCTCGCCGCCTTCCTCTTCGGCGTCGTCGCCGGCTCGCGCTCGATGCTCGCGCCGGCCGCGGTGTCGTACGCGGCAGCGACCGGGCGCCTCGACGTCGACGGCACGTGGGCGCACTTCCTCGAGACGATGGTCGCCCACCTCGTCACCGTCGTGCTCGCGCTCGGCGAGCTGGTCGTCGACAAGCTTCCCTTCGCGCCGAGCCGCAAGGCGCCGGGCCCGTTCGCGGGGCGTGTGCTGAGCGGCGCGTTCTGCGGTGCCGTCGTCGGCACGGCCGCGGAGGGTGCGGCGCTCGGCGCCGCGGTCGGTGCGTTCGCCGGCGCGGCCGGCGCCGTGTGCGGCACGCTCGGGGGCTACGCGTTCCGCGTGGCGCTCGCGCGGCGCCTCGGGCGCGACCTGCCGGCGGCGCTCGTCGAGGACGGCGTCGCGATCGCGCTCGCCGTCGCGGCGGTCACCATCGTCGCGGCCTCGCGCTGACCCGCGGCGTCACTCGACGCGGATCGCTCGCCACCGGCCCTGCCGGAATCGGAGCACGCTCAGCGTACACCGCGTCACGTGCCCCGTGAGGATCGCGAGCCAGATGTCCATCGGGTCGAGCTGCGACGTGCGCTGCACGACGAAGCAGATGCCGAGCGGCACGACGATCTGCGAGACGATCGAGATGTAGAGCGGGCTCTTCGTGTCGCCCGTGCCCTGCAGCCCGCCGGTGTAGGTCAGCGCGACGGCGATGAACAGCCCCGACACGCTGAGCACGCGCAGCAGCTGCGTGCCGACCGAGAGCACGCCGTCGTCGGTTCATGCCGAACGCTCGCGAGCAGCTGCCGCGGCGAAGAAGAAGAAGGCGAGGCCGACGACCGCTGCGCCCGCCGAACGCGAAGCGCGCCGCGACGTGCACCGCCGCCTCGCGCGCGGTCCGGCTGCCCGGCGCCGAGGTTCTGACCGGCGACCGCGGCGGCGGCGCCCATGAGCCCGACGACGTCCACGTGATGAGCGAGAAGAGCTGCGAGTACGACACCGCGAACGCCGCCTGCGCCGCGGCGCTCTGCGCGAGCGAGCCGATGAACGCCAGCATCAGCACGCCGCCGACGTTCATCGCGATGCCCTGGATGCCGGTCGGCAGCCCGAACCGGAAGAGCGCGCGGATGATCGCCCAGTCGGGGCAGCAGCCGCGCGCCGCGCGGGAAGCGACACGACCCACCCGCCGGCCCACAGCTTCCACAGCGCGTAGGTCGCGACGAGCCCCGAGGCGAGCACCGTCCCCATCGCCGCGCCGGCCGTGCCGAACGCCGGAATCGGTCCGAGCCCGCGGATCAGCACCACGTTGAACGCGACGTTCAGCACCGTCATCGCGATGCCCAGCACCATCGGCGTGCGCGCGTCGCCCGCCGAGCGCAGCGCGCCGCCGAGCATGAAGAACACGAGCATGCCGATGCTGAAGACGAACATGATGCGCAGGAACGGCAGCGCCTCCGCCTTCACCGCCGGCGCGGCGTTCACGAGGTCGAGCAGTGAGGGCGACGCGAAGTAGCCGATCGGCGCCATGACGACCAGCGCGAGCACGATCGCGGTGAGGAACGCCTGGTAGACGGTGCGGTCGACCTTCTCCTCGTCGCCGGCGCCGGCGAAGCGCGCGACGAGCACGCTCATGCCGGTGAACAGCGACGAGATGAACACGATGACGACGAGGAAGATCTGCCAGCTCACGCCGATCGCCGCGTTGCCCGGGTACCCGACGAGGTGGCCGACGAGCACGTGGTCGATGATCCCCTGCAGGCCGCCGATGACGTTCGTGAGCATCGTCGGCCACGCGATCTTCCACACGGCCGAGCGCAGCGGCCCTTCGATGATCGACCGGTCGAAGCGACGCGCGCCGGGACGAGCCGGCGGCACAGCGGGTGCCGCAGTCGCCGCGAGCGCGGGCGCCGCAGCCGGACGGTCGGACGTGGTCATGCGCGAAAGCCTGGGGACGCCTTCCGTACGGACGGCTGTGGGGTACAAACTATCATTCTGTCCCCCACACGCCCTCTACATGCGCATCTCCCGACTCAGGATCCTGACAGCGGTGTTCGCGGTTGCGCCGGCCGCGCCGGCCGCGTCGGCCGCGGCGCAGCAGGCGACCGTGACGCGTGCGTACGCCGGCGGCGACAGCGCGGGCATCGCGAAGGCGCGCGCCGATAGCCTCAAGTACCCGTACACGGCCGCCGACGTGCGCTTCATGACGAACATGATCGGCCACCACGCGCAGGCCATCGTCATGTCGCGCATGGCGCCGTCGCACGGTGCGAGCGCGTCGGTCCAGACGCTCGCCGGCCGCATCATCAACGCGCAGCAAGACGAGATCGCGGCGATGCAGCGATGGCTGGCCGACCGGCGACAGCCGGTGCCGCAGCCCGCCGCCCTCGCGCCGCGGGGCGCGGCGGCGACCGGGCACGACGATCACATGAGCATGGCGATGGATCACGGCGCGATGAACGCCGCCGGGAGCGCGTCGGAGCATACGATGCCGATGGCGGGGATGCTCACCGCGGCCCAGCTCGCGCAGCTCGACTCGGCGCGCGGGCGCGAGTTCGACCGGCTCTTCCTCCAGTACATGATCCAGCACCACTCGGGCGCCACGTCGATGGTGAAGGAGCTGTTCGACACGTACGGCGCCGGGCAGGACGAAACGATCTTCAAGTTCGCGTCCGACGTGAACGTCGATCAGACGACCGAGATCGCGCGCATGCAGCGCATGCTCTTCACCGTGTTGTTCGAGCGCGCGACGCCCTGAGGTCGTCGCGCGCGGCATCTCTCCCACCTCATCCACGCCAGAGACCCCATGCTGTCTCGTACCACCGCTCGCGGACTGAGCCTCGCGGCACTCGCGCTCGCCGCCGCGCCGCTCGTCGCGCAGCCGTCAGCCCGACCCGCGCGTCGGCCTCAAGGCCGGCCTGAACGACGCCGGCGAAGCCATCTGGAACCTGAGGTCCTCTCCAAGACGCCGCCGTCGGAGAAGTTCGTCGGGAGCACGAATTCCGACCTCGCGTTCCGCGGGAACTACGTCATCCAGGGGAGCTACAACGGCTACCAGATCTGGGACATCTCGAACCCGTCGGCCGTTCGGAACGTCGTCGCCAACTACTGCCCGGCGTCGCAGAGCGACGTCTCGGTCTACAAGAACCTGCTGTTCGTCTCCGCGGAGGGGAACACGGGGCGGATCGACTGCGGCAACCAGGGCGTCAAGGACACCGTCAGCACCGACCGGATCAAGGGAATCCGGATCTTCGACATCACCGACATCACGAAGCCGCGCAACGTCGCGAACGTGCAGACGTGCCGCGGCTCGCACACGCACTCGGTGCTCGTCGACCCGAAGGACCCGGCCAACGTCTACGTCTACGTCTCGGGCTCGGCCGGCATCCGACCGGCGGCCGAGCTGTCGGGCTGCATCCGCGACGTGAAGGACGCCAACACCGCGGAGATGCGCCTCGAGGTCATCAAGGTGCCGCTCGCGAACCCCGAGCGCGCGGCGATCGTCTCGTCGCCGCGCGTGTTCAACAACCTCGCGGCGGTGCCGCGCCGCCGCTCGCAGGCGCCCGACGACCGCGCCGCGCTCGAGGCCGTGCGCGCGCGTGGCGGCTTCGTCGTCGAGGTCGGCGGCGAGCCGATGCAGCTCCCCGGCATGTACGTGCGCGTCATGCTCGACAGCATCGTGAAGCTGCGCGGCGGCACCGGCGCGTCCGCCGCGACGGCGGCCGACAGCGCGGCGCTCCGCGAGCAGCTTCCGTCGATCATCGCCCGCATGATGGGCTCGCAGAGCGACGCGAGCGCGCAGCGCCCGGCGGTCACGCAGTGCCACGACGTCACGCTCCACCCGGGGCTCGGCCTCGCCGGCGGTGCGTGCGAGGGTTACGGGCTGCTGATCGACATCAGGAACCCCACGGCGCCGGTCCGCCTCGCCGCGGTCGCCGACACGAACTTCTCGTACTGGCACTCGGCGACGTTCAGCAACGACGGGAAGAAGGTGCTGTTCTCCGACGAGTGGGGCGGCGGCGGCGCGCCGAAGTGCCGTGCGTCCGACCCGAAGGAGTGGGGCGCCGACGCGATCTACTCGATCGACAACGGCCGGATGACCTTCCAGGGCTACTACAAGCTCCCGGCCGCGCAGACGGACAAGGAGAACTGCGTCGCGCACAACGGCTCGCTCATCCCGATCCCGGGGCGCGACGTCATGGTGCAGGCGTTCTATCAGGGCGGCATCACGGTGTTCGACTGGACGGACCCGAAGAACGTGAAGGAGATCGCGTTCTTCGACCGTGGCCCGATCGATTCGACGCGCTTCACGAGCGGCGGCTCGTGGTCGGTCTACTGGTACAACGGCAAGCTCGTGAGCTCCGAGATCGCCCGCGGCCTCGACATCTTCGAGCTGACGCCGAGCGACTGGCTGTCGCAGAACGAGATCGACGCGGCGAACACGGTGAAGCTCGAGTACCTCAATACGCAGGGGCAGCCGACGTACGTCTGGCCGCCGTCGTTCGCGAAGTCGCGTGCCTTCGTCGATCAGCTCGAGCGGTCGCGCGGGCTGACGGCCGATCGGATCTCGGCGGTGCGGAGCGCGCTGCAGAGCGCGGAGGGCGCGTCGGGCGCGGCTCGGCGCAGCGCGCTGACCCGTCTCGCGACGCAGATCGACGCCGACGCGCGCGGGTCGGGCGACATGGCGAAGGTGCAGATGCTCGCCGCCTCGGTGCGCGAGCTGGCGACCGGCACGGGGACGCGCGTCTCGAAGTGATCGTCGGCGTCACGGCGCAGGAATGACGGGGGGCCGCGGACGGATCGTCCGCGGCCCCTCGTCGCGTGGAGCACGCTGTGGCATCGCCGCTACAGCTGCGGCCCAAAAAAGTGATGGCCGCCATCCCCGGAGGATGGTATTGTTGTGCCCGTTCGCCGAATGCCGCCGCCGTTGGATGTACTGACCCGCACCCTGGTTCTCACAATGAAGCCGACCCGTCGTCGCACCGTTCCTCATCAGATCTGGGCCGCCGTGGTCCCCTTCGCGGCGACAGGCGTCGCGCACGCACAGGTCACCTACATGCGCGCCGCCGCGACGAAGCAGCTCGGCGCGAGCCCGGCGCAGACGTTCGAGCAGGTGTACGACCCGGCCAACGGCATGTTCTCGGATCCGGTCGACGTCCTCGATTTCGACTTCGACATGGACGGGAACAACAGCGGCATCCACACGTACGGCTCGACGACCGGCGACTTCGGCAGCCGCTCGTCGGGAACGCGGGTCTACGCGATCACCGGCGACTATCTGATCCGCCAGACGTTCACGAACCCGTTCACGACCGCGCAGAACGTCGCCTTCAACTTCTACATCAATCCCGGCACGATCCAGAACTACGCGCCCGGTGTGCTGACGGGGAGCGAGTTCGTGACGGCGGGGATCGCGTTCAACATCCGGCGCGACGGAACGTCGGTCTTCAGCAGCGACGCGACGCTGACGACGAACGCGTCGGGTACGACGTACGTGCAGAACGGCGAGAACCTCTACACGCCGCAGCCCGCACCGGCCGGCGCCCCGTCGACGACGTACAACATCAACGGCGGCGCCCGGACGGTGTCGCTCGGCATGCTCGACGGGCTGGCATCGCTCACGCTCGAGTACACCCTCTCGACGTTCGCGAGCGGCAACCTGCCGGGTCGGACGT
This sequence comes from uncultured Gemmatimonadaceae bacterium, assembly GCA_963843845.1. Taxonomy (GTDB): domain Bacteria; phylum Gemmatimonadota; class Gemmatimonadetes; order Gemmatimonadales; family Gemmatimonadaceae; genus Gemmatirosa. The sequence goes on from CAWJMB010000002.1 coordinate 2,760,700, forward strand.
TCTTCGTGCCGGCGCAGACGTTCGTCGTGCCCGATCACTACATCGAGTTCTGCTGCGGCGGCGGATACGGCTACGGTGGATACGGTTGCAACCTCGCCGCGGCGCTCGTGAGCAACGAGTTCGGCGGTGCCGCGGTCGCTGCCAACGATTGCGCGCAGTTCGTGCCCGGCACGACGGTGACGATCGAGGAGCACTTCGTCGACGGCGCGCCCGGCAGCTCGCACGCCAGCTCGGGCGACCCGTTCACGTTCGACGTCGACGGCCGCGTCATCGGCGACGGGAACAACAGCGCCGACCCGGTCGGCACGTCGTTCGTGACGTCCGCCGCGACCGTGCCGGAGCCGGCGACGATCGGGCTCACGATGAGCGGGCTGGCGATCATCGGCTTCGCCGCACGACGCCGTCGCCGCGTGAAGGTGACGTTCGGCTGAACGACGCGCTGCGCGGTCCTGCCGTGCGCGACGCGGGCCCGGGACTCGTCCCGGGCCCGCGTTCCGTTTTCGCCGAGCCTGCCGAGCGCCTGTCCGACGGGTGCCGGTCGCGCGGTCGACGGCGCCTGCCTAACGCAGCGTACTCTCCGCCGCGTCCGCGATCTCTGCGGTCTGCCGTTCCTGCGTGTAGCCGGCGTGCGCGGTCGCGAAGTCGTGCGCGCGGGCGCGGAACGCCGGCTCGTCGAGCAGGCGGCGCACGAGTGCCGGCCAGTCGGCGGGGCGCGGCCGCAGCGCCGCGTTCAGCCCGTAGCCGCCCCGCTCGACGTTGCGTGAGATCAGGAACTGCTCGGTCTGCATCGGCAGCAGCAGCAGGGGCACGCCGTGCAGGAGGGCGTGCGCGATCGTCGCCTCGCCACCGTGTCCGACACACAGCGCGCATCCGTCGAGCGCGGTGAACAGGTCGACCGGGCGGCGCGCGTAGCGAATGCGCGGCGAGACGACGGGGGTCGGTTTTCCGGCCGCGACCTCAGGCATGTAGCAGAGTGTCCGCGCCCCCGCCCCGGCGAGCGCCGTCAGCACCGCCGCCGAGTCCGGGTGCTGACCGCGCAGATACGCGAACACCTTCGGGCCGTCGCACTCCGGCCACCGCCCCGGCTCGCCGCTCCGATCGCCGAGGCTCGGTCCGGAGAAGTGAACGCGCTCGGTGACGTCGCGCGTGTAGTGGTCGATCTCGGGCCACGTGCAGAGCACGGGCCGGTCGCCGCGGAACAGCTGTGCGAGGCGGTCGAACGGCCGCGCGCCGTACTCCGCGAGCACGTCGGTCACGCTCTGCGACACGCGTGATTCCGCATACTCGAGGCGCCCAGCCGCGATCGGCTCCCAGTCGAGGAACGCCGGCATCGGTGCCTGGTCCGGGGGAAGGAAGAATCCGATCCCGGCGGTCGTCGTCGGCACGTCGAGCGCGCGCGCCGCGACGAGCGCGCTCGGCGAGTAGTCGCAGACGAGCGCGTCGGCCCCGAGCAGGCGGATGAGGTTCGCCCACCCGGCGACGAGCCCGCGCAGCGCGTTCGCGTCGAGGTAGCCTAACGCCAACAGGATCTCGGCCATCGACGCCTGCACCTTCGGGACGCCGACGGTGTTGTGCAGCCACACCGGCGCCTGATAGCGCGGCACGTCGAGATCGCGCAGCAGCACATCCGTCTGTACGAGGTCGCGCAGCACGAGCGAGACGCGGTGCCCGCGCCGGACGAGCTCGCGCGCGACCGGCTTCAATCGCCCGGCGTGTCCGAGCCCGCCGCCCAGCTCCCACGTCAGAACGAAATGGCTCATGAAGGCCGGGGATCCCCGTCAGCTACGCGACCAGATGCCGCAACACCTCTGCGACGCTCCACGCCTGCGCCACGCAGCCGCGCGGCGTGTACGGCGCCTCGGCGTCGAAGACCTCGGCGATCGAGCCGACGCCGAATGCGCCGAGGTGGTCGAGCAGTGCGTCGAGCCGGCGGCGGGCGCCGTCGAGGTCGTCGGGATGCACCTTGCGCCACGCGTCGACGCCACGGGCCGATCAGCCAGCCCCACACCGTTCCCTGGTGATACGCGGCGTCGCGCGTCGCGCAGCGACGCCGAAATAGTGCGGCGCGTAGTTCGCGCTGCCGGGCGCGAGCGAGCGCAGCCCGTAGGGGCGTGACCAGCGCGTCTTCGACGACGCCGAGCACACTCGCCCAGCGGGCTTCGGTCGAGCACCGCGTGCGGCAGCGAGATCGCGAGCACCTGGTTCGGCCGGCATTCGCTGCCGCTCGTCGCCGTCCGGCGCCGTCGACCACGTCGTAGAGATAGCCGCCCGCGTCGTACCAGAACCGCGCGTTGAACGACTCGCGTGCGCGCGCCGCGTGCTCGGCCACAGCGCGCGGCCGTCAGCCGCGGGTCGCGAACGCGTCGCGTCCAGCCGGCCAGCACGCAGAGCGCGTTGTACCAGAGTGCGTTGATCTCGACCGGCTTGCCGCGGCGCGGCGTCACCACCCAGCCGTCGCACTTCGCATCCATCCAGGTCAGCTGGTAACCCGTCCGGCACCCTGGCGCAGCAGGCCGTCGGCGGGATCGACGCCGATGCCGAAGCGCGTGCCCGCGAGGTGGCGCTCGACGATGCCGATCATCGATCGGCAGCAGCCGCTCGACCAGCGCGTCGTCGCCGGTGACGCTGCGCGTAGCGATCGAGCGCGTGGAAGAACCAGAGCGTCGCGTCGGCGGTGTGGTAGAGGCCCTCGTTGCTGCCGTCGGGAAACATGTTCGGCAGCAGCCCGTCGCGAACGTAGTGCGCGAAGGTGCGCAGGATGCTGCGCCGCCTCGCGCACGCGGCCCGTCGTCAAGCGTCAGTCCTTCGAGGCTGATCATCGTGTCGCGGCCCCAGTCGGTGAACCAGTGATAGCCGGCGATCACGCTGCGCAGACTCGTCGCCTTCGGCGACGGCGCGCGCGGCGTCGCGGTGGCGGCCCGCCGGGGTGATCACGAACTGGTCGGCGGCGAGCACGAGCTCGGCGCCGGCGCCTCGCTGCGAACGGCGCGGCGACGGGCGCAGCAGCCGCCGGCGGCGCTCGCTGCTCGGCCCAGAGCGCCTCGTCCGGCGACATCGCGAGCATCGTCTCCGACGCGACTCGCGTCGACGCGACCAGCGCGGCCCCGCCGCCAGGCGAGAGCTGGACCGAGAGCGTGCCGGGGCTCCACAGCGCGCCCTCGTGACGCGTAGCCGCGAGTCCTGCTCGACCCGGTAATGCAGCTCGGCGTGCTCGCACGGGTCCTGGACGAACTGCTGATCCGCGCCGTAGAGCTTGAGCCGCAGCGTCGCCGGGCCGTCGTCGCAGGTGATCTCGTGAACGTCGCCCAACGAGAGGCGATAGTTCGACTGCATCGGCGTCGTGACCTCCGCCTCGTAGCCGCGAAAGTGCACGGCGGGGCGCAGCTCGAGCCGCACGTCGCCCGACCCGTGCAGCAGGCGGTAGAGAACGAACGTGGTGTTCTGGCGGTGTGGCATGAGCACCCGCCGCTCGAGCAGCGCGTCGCCGACGGTGAACTCCCACACCGGCATGCCTGCCTCGAGGCGGAAGTCGTGCAGGTGGTCGAAGCCCGGCAGCGACAGACGGTTCCCGGTGCGCTCCTCGCCGGTGAGCTGGATGCGCGTGCCGTCGGCGAGTGCGACGCACTCGACGACGTGATTCAGCAGCACCGTGCGCCCGATCGGGTTCGGCAGCGCGGCGACGAGCAGGCCGTGGTACTTCCGCGTCAGCGATCCCGGCACGCTCGCCGACGCGTAGCCGCCGAGTCCGTTCGTGACGAGCCATTCCTGCTGTAACAGCGATTCCGCGGTCGCGGCGAGTTCCGGGGCGACGCCGGCGAACGACGGAGTCGAGAATGTCGGGCATGCGATCGTGAGGCAGTCGTGAGGCAGTCGTGAGGCAGTCGTGAGGCAGTCGTGAGGCACGTCAGACGGGCTCGGGAACGAGCACCAGCGCCGTCTCGCCCTGCACGCGCCAGTTCTCGCGCGGCCGCAGCTCCTCGCGGTTCGGCACCGTGCGGTCGATCTGCGGCGCGTCGGGGTCGAGCGTGCCGACGCCGCCGTAGCGCGCGTCCTGGCTCGACCACGCGATGCGCCACCGCGCGCCGTCGGGGGGCGCGAGCAGCGGCTCCGGCGCCGGGTCGAAGTGCAGGGTCCGCGCCGAGGTTCACGAGGAGCAGCCGGTCCCCGTGACCCTGGCCCGCACCCGTCGCCGAGTCGGCGTCGAAGAAGCGGAGCACGAAGCAGTCCGCGCCCAGCACCGCGCCATCGAGCGCGCGGCGCTGCGCCGAGAACACCGGGTCGTCGCGCCGCAGGCGAAGCAGATCGCGGTGCAGGCGCCAACGACTCGCGGTGTCCGTGCTCGTCGCGCTCCGCGTGGTCGAGCTTGCACCGCTCGAACGCGTCGCGACGTCGCGCGGCGTCGGGGAGCGACGGCCTGCGCGTCGGCGCTCGCGACGTTCGCGAACTGCGCCATGAACTCGCGACGCCCTTTCGCGACGGCGCGCGCGAGCTCGGGCTCGTGATCGGCGAAGTAGACGAACGGCGACGACGCGGCGAACTCCTGCCCCTGGAACAGCATCGGCGTCTGCGGGCCCGAACAGCAGCAGCGCCGTCATCGCGCGCCACCGGCCCGGGCTCGTCAGCGGTCGGGGCGCTCGCCGCACCCGGCGTTCGCGACCTGGTCGTGGTTCTGCAGAAAGTGCACGAAGCGCGCCGGCTCGACGTCGAGCGTCGGCGGTGCCGCGGCGACCGATGCTGCCAGCGGTACCACTGCCCCTGATACAGGAATCCGTACTTCGCCGCCGAGACGAACTCCTGCGCGGTGCCGCGGTAGTCGGTGTAGTAGGCCTCGTCCTGTCCGGTGATCGCGACGATCGCGGCGTGATGCCAGTCGTCGTTCCAGATCATGTCGAGCCCGTAGCCGCCGCGCTCGACCGGGCGGCACGAGGCGCGCGTGCTGCGGCTCGTTCTCGTTGACGATGATCGTGCCCGCGTCCGCGCCGCGGCCGCGCGCACGCGGTCGCCGATCTCGATCGAGCACGTGACGTCGGCGACTCGTCGACGATGCTCTGCGTCGCGTCGAGCCGCAGCCCGTCGAGGTGGAACTCGTCGATCCAGTAGCCGGCGTTCGCGACGAAGAACTCGCGCACCGGCGCCGCGCCCTCGGCCGTCGAAGTTGAGCGAGTCGCCCCATTCGGTCTTGTCGCGCTCGGCTGAAGTACTGCGGCGCGAACTCGCGGTAGGTAGCAGCCGTCCGGGCCGAAGTGGTTGTAGACCACGTCGAGCAGCACGCCCGAGCCCGACGGCGTGCGCCGCGTCGACGAAGCGGCGGAAGTCGTCGGGCGTGCCGTAGAGCCGCGTCGGCGCGAACAGGTCGACGCCGTCGTATCCCCATCCGAACCGTCCCGGGAACTCGGCCACCGGCATGACCTCGATCGCCGTGACGCCGAGCTCGGCGAGCGCGCGCAGGTGCTGCTGCGCAGCGGCCCACGTCCCCTCGGGGGTGAACGTCCCGACGTGCAGCTCGTAGACGACCTGGCCGTGCAGCGTCAGGCCGCGCCAGTCGCCGTCGGTCCAGCGAAACGCGCCGGGGTCGACGACCTCGGACGGGCCGTGCGCCCCGTCCGGCTGGAAGCGCGATGCCGGATCGGGGAACGCGCCGCCGCCGTCGAGCCGGTACCGGTAGCACGTGCCGACCGAGGCCGTCGGGGCGATGCCGGCGAAGTAGCCATCGCGCTCGGCGACGAGCGACACCTCCGCCGGCGCGCCCGGCCCACGCTCGAGCACCACGCCCACGGCGGTACGGCGCGGCGCCCAGACGCGAAAGTGAACCCCGCCGCCGGCGAGCGGTTCGGCGCCGATCGGAAGGCGGCGCGGCGGAGAGTCAGCCGGGGTGGTCCCATCGGATCGCGCGGTCGTCATGAACGGAGCGGCGCTGCGCACGATCGGTGCCGACACCGTCAGCGGTCGATGGCGACCGTCACCGTATTGTCGTCGGGCACCTGATCGATCAGCAGGTTGCGCGGATCGACCCCGGCGCGCGACGGGCGCCGCGGCACGGTCAGCGTGATCGTCTGCGTCCCCGGACGGATGCGATGCAACCGCAGGTGGAGCGGGGCCCACTGCTCCCCCGCGTTCGACTCGGCGAACACGCCGATCTCGACGAGATCGTGCATCGGCACCTCGCGCTCGACGCCCGCGCTGTCGAACACCGACTTCCGCGCCCGCACGTCGAGCGTGACCCGCCACGTGCCGTCGGCGACGCGTGCGGCGACGGCACGCCGCGTCTCCAGCCGCCAGTACGTGTTCACCTCGAACAGGTCGTGCAGCAGGTACCGCAGCGAGTCGGGCGTCACCGCTCGCAGCTCGCGGTAGAGGTCGAGGGTCGTCGCGAGCGGCGCGCCGGGCGCGTCGTGCGCCGCGAGGAGGCGACGCAGCGCGCCGTTCACGCGGTCGGCGGCGAGGTACTCGCTCAGCGCGTACATCGCGAACGGGCCCTTGCGGTACGAGAGGTAGGGGTCGAGCGCGCGCAGCAGCGGCTCGCCGCGGCGGATGGGCGGGTACGGCGACGGCTGCCGCATGCGCGCGAGCAGCCGTCGCAGCTCCGCCTCGCCGCGCGACGCCTTCACGACCTGCATCGCGCCGTACCAGGCGAGCCCCTCGCTCATGAACGGCGCGCCCTCGACGGGCGCGTACGGCACGCCCCACTGGTGCCCCATCTCGTGCGCGACGACGGCGTACGGAAAGTCGAGCGTTCCCGCCGCGTCGCTCGGCGACCAGAGCGGGAAGCCCTCGCCGTGGCTGATCATCGCCGCGTCGGCGTGCAGCCCCGTGCCCGTGCGCCCGGGGTGCTCGACGATCGTGAGGTGGCCGTACGGGTAGGGGCCGAGCGCGGCGCTGAAGTAGTCCATCGACGCGCGGACGCTGCGCAGCGTGCGGTCGAGGTGCCGCGTGTGCTCGGGGGCGTGGAAGACGCGGAGCACGACGGGGCGCCCCGCGGCGCCGGGCGGCGGCGTCCACCGCTCCTCGCGCACGGCGTAGCGCGCCGAGAAGAAGGACCACTCGTCGCCGATCGGCGCGTCGGTTCCGTAGTCGAACCAGCGCCGTCCCCCCTCGGTCCACGTGCGGCGCAGCGCGCCCGGCGCGACCGCGACCTGGTCCTCGTCGGTGCCGACGATCGTCCGGAGCATGATCCCGCCGCCGCGCGCGTCGGTCTCCCCTTCCTCGCCGCCGGCGAGCGACGCGATGACGGGGCGCGGGGGCAGCGCGTGCTCGCGCCGGTCGGAGGCGGTGATCAGCTCGCGCTGCCGCCGGTAGCCGACGAACGGCAGCCACGCCGCGCCGGTGAACGCGCTGCCGCCGGGGGAGAGCGACGGGTCGACGCCGCGTTCGCCGAAGCCGTGCGGCGCGACGCGCACGTCGAACGCGATGCGAAGCGTGTCGCCGGGCGCGAGCGGCTCGGCGAGCGCGTAGAGGCGCGTGTCGAGCCGCGCGTCGTTCCGCACGAGGGCGGCCGGCCGGTCGAACGTGAGGGCGCGCGTCTCGACGGCGCCCCCCGCGACCGCGACGAGCACCGAGTCGATCGGCGCGGCGCCGCGGTTCACGAGGCGGTGCGTGCCGCGGAGCGTGGCCTCGCGCCGCGCCGGGTGCAGCTCGATCCGCAGCGCGGTCGCGACGAGCTGCGGCTGCGGAGCGCGCTCGAAGCGACGGTAGCGGCGCTCGTAGTCGGCGCGGCGCGCCTTCGCGTCGCCGGACGACTCGTAGGCGTTGAGGACGTTCGTGTTGTAGAACACGAAGCCGCCGACCGCGAGCGCGAGCGCGGCGCCGGCGACGGCGGCCGCGCGCGTGCCGCCGGCGAGACGACGTCGCGCGAGACGGAGGCGCGCCCGCGCACCGCTCTCGCGCCCGCGCACCCAGAGCAGCCGCGCCGCGACGGCGAGCAGGACGCGCCCACGCGCCCCAGTACAGCTTGAACCAGAGCCACGGCGCGAGCGACGCGCCGAAGCCGCGCATCGCGGAGTACGACCAGTTCGGCGCGGCGCCGTAGACGAGCAGGTCGTGCTCGACGCCCGACATCGGGGCGAGCGCGGCGATGAAGACGTAGGCCACGATCGCGGCGAGGTGGCCGACGTACTTCTGGTTCACCGCGACGTGCACGGCGAATGCGAGCGTCGCGAACAGCAGGTACTCGGGGAGCTGCAGCCCGAACAGCACCGTCGCGTACAGCCCGGGCTCGTAGTCGTGATGGCCGCGGATCGTCTGCGCCGCGACGCCGGCCGCACCGAGCATCACGAGCAGCGCGACGACGACGAGCGAGAGGCCGAGCAGCTTGCCGAGGAGGGGCGCCCAGTCGGAGCCGGGCATCGCGTCGGTGAGGTCGCTCACGCCGGCCTCGCGCTCGCGCCACACGAGCTCACCGGCGAAGAACACGAGCAGCAGCGGGACGATGACCCATCGGCTCAGCTCCGCGGAGAGCGGCGCCGTCAGCTCGCTCAGCACGCGCGCCGTCGTCGGCACGACCGGCACGTCGGCGACCGACATCTGATCGAGCAGGACGGCGACGGTGAGCGCGGGGATGAACGCGAGCAGCGCGAGCCCCGCCCAGCTCAGCGCCAGCGTGCGGAACGAGACCCACGCGACCGCGAGCGTGCGGCGCAGCTGGATCGCGAGCCCGGTCGCGGGCGCGGCGGCGGGCCGCGCGACGGCCTCCGAGTGCGCGGCAGCGCGGGCCGCCTCGCGCGCGGCGTCGCGAGTCGCACCGCGCGCTCGGCGCGCGCGCGAGCGCTCGGCGCGGTGTTCGAGCGCGAACGTGAGGTAGGTGACGACGAGCGCGGCGGCCGCGACGCCGAGCCAGAGCAGGCGGTTCGCGAGCAGCGCACCGTTCAGCGCGAGCAGCCGCTGCGCCTTCTCGGCCACCGTCCAGCTGCGCGCGACGTCCTCGACGAGGAAGCGGATGCCGATCGGATCGGCGAGCCCGCCGAGCGCCTGGCGGAAGAGCACGAGCGAGGCGACGAAGAACCCCATGAACACGAGCCCGAGGCTCGCGACATAGCTCGCCATCGCGCGCCCGGTGCGCGCCGCGACGGCGAACTGGAGCGCCGTCGCGACGACAGCGTTCGGCAGGGTGAGGAACGCGTACGCGGTGAGATACGCCGCCGGCCGGAACGGCCCGATCACCTCGGGCGCCACGCCCGGCGAGTGGACCCCCAGCAGCATGCCGAGCGGCACGCCGAGGAGAACGAGGGCGTTGATCGCCAGCGCGGCGAGGAAGCGGCCGCCGAGATACTCCGCCTTCGTGAGCGACGACGTGTAGACGAGCGGGTACATGCGCGTCCCGACGTCGCGCGCCGCCGCCTCGCCGGCGATCGCGGGCGCGACGAGCAGCCAGACGAGGCCGCCGAACACCGACGTCGCCGCGATCGCGAACGGCGCGTTCGCCGGGAAGTCCTCGAGCATCGCGTCGGCGAGCGCGCGGTCGCGCGCCATCAGGAAGTCGACGACGAGGACGACGAGGAAGAAGAGCCAGGGCCAGACGCGGCGCGCCTGGTAGGCGAGCTCGAAGCGAACGACGCCCCAGAGCCTCATGCGGCGCCGGGCGCGGCGTGCGCGGCGCGCGCCGGCGCGCCGGTCGATCCGTGCCCCGCCATCGTGGCGAAGTACACGTCCTCGAGGTCGGGCTCGGCGGGCTCGAAGCCCTCGCCGGGCGGCGCGTCGGCGTGGACGCGGACGAGCGTGCGGCCGGCGAGCAGCTTCGTCGAGATGACGGCGTGCGCGCGCTCGACCGCGGGGAGCTCGTCCTTCGCGACGACGCGGCGCCAGATGCGACCGCGCAGCGCGGCGACGGCGCGCAGCGGCTCGGCCTCGAGCAGGATGCGGCCGCGGTCGATGATCGCCATGCGCGTGCACAGCTCGCTCACGTCCTCGACGATGTGCGTCGAGAGCAGCACGACGCTCCGCTCGCCCAGCTCGGCGAGCAGGTTCAGGAAGCGCACGCGCTCGGCGGGGTCGAGTCCCGCGGTCGGCTCGTCGACGATCATGAGCGGCGGGGTTGCCGAGCAGCGCGACGGCGACGCCGAAGCGCTGCCGCATGCCGCCGGAGTAGCCGCCGAGCTTCTGGCCGCGCACGTCCCACAGGTTCACCTGGCGGAGCAGCGCCTCGACGGTCGCGCGTCGCGCGGCGCGGTCGGCGATCCCCTTCAGCAGCGCGAAGTGGTCGAGCAGCCGCTCGGCGCTCACCTTCGGGTAGACGCCGAACTCCTGCGGCAGGTAGCCGAGCGTGCGGCGCAGCTCGTCCTTCTGCGCGAGGACGTCGATCGTGCGCGCGACGGATGGGGCGCCGCCCGGCGCGGCCGTGGTGCCTAACGAGATGGTGCCGGCGTCGGGATCCTGCAGCGTCGCGAGGATGCGCATGAGCGTCGACTTGCCGGCGCCGTTCGGGCCGAGGAGGCCGTACATGCCGGCCGGGATGGTGAGCGAGACGTCGCTCAGCGCGCGGACGCCGTTCGGGTAGGTCTTGGAGACCCCGTCGATCCTCAGCTCCATCGCGCGGCGCGGACGGCGGGGTCGACCGGGCGGCTCGCGGGCTCGCGCTCCGTGGCCGCGAGGCCCGGCGTGCCGGCCGAGAGTGCACGGTCGTCGCATGCCGCGTCGGCGCTCGTGCTCACTACCGTGCCTGACCTGCCAGACGCGCCTGACGGGACCGTGTCGTCGCTCGTGCCGGGAGTGACGGTGTCGGCGCGGCGGGCGAGCCAGATGGTGCCGGCGGCGGCGGCGGCGCCGAAGGGCGCGGCCCAGCGGACGTCGTCGAGGACGTCGCCCCAGGCGGCCGGCCCGTCGCCGCTGAGCACGTTCATGAGCTGGAGGAAGAGGGGCATCCCGATCCCGCCGACGGCGGCGCCGAGGAGGGCGAAGCGCGCGGGGTCGATGTCGGCGAGGCGGCGGCCGCGGTAGCTGAGGCGGATGAGGGCGGCGAACAGCGCGCCCATCGCCGCGCCGATGATGCCGAAGCGCACGCCGAGCGCGACGCCGCCGAAGAGCGCGACGCCGACGCGCTCGGGGAGCGAGTCGACGCTCGGCTCGGGGTTGACGAGGTTCACGGCGACGACGAGCGCGCCGCCGGCGACGGCCCAGGCGACGCCCCAGGTGAGAGCGGTGCGCGCGACGGCGCGGAGCGATCGTACGGCGTCGTGGGTCATTCCCTGCGGCTCCAGCGGTGGGTGCGGGCGGCTAACTTTGCAACACAAAGTACACTGCATCGACATCCGCGGCAATGGCGTGCGCGGACCGGGTGTACGGGGCGCGCGCCTCCGTCGCGGGGCGGGGGGCGTTCGACGCGTCGCTAGGTTACGCGCATCGTCGGCGCGCGGTGCACCGCTCCGAACTCACGTCGATAGCGAGGCCGACCCATGCAGAAGCGGAGCGTCGTCGCGGACACACTCCGGGAGCGGATCGTCAGCGCACAGCGGTTCGGCACGCTCGACCCCGACGGCCGCCTGCCGAGCGCCCGGGTCCTGGCGGAGGAGCTCGACGTCGACCCGCGGGTCGTGATGGCGGCCTACCGCGGGCTGGAGCGCGACGGCCTCGTCGAGCGACGGCCGGGCTCGCGCAGCTTCTTCGCGGCCGGCCACGGCGCGGACCGGCGCGGCCAGCGTGCGGCGGCCGCGGCTGGGAAGCGTGGCGCGTCGAGGGCGTCGACGACGACGGGCGAGCGGAGCGAGGGGAGCGAGGGGAGCGATCCGCGCCCCGTCGAATGGCTCGCCGGCGTCCTCGCCCAGGCGATCGAGCGCGACATCCCGGCGCCCCGCTTCCCCGAGCGGGTGGGGCGCGCGACCGACACGGTGCGGCTGCGCGCGGTCTGCGTGGAGTGCAACCGCGACCACCTCACCTGGCTCTGCCGCGAGCTGCACGACGACTACGGGATCGACGCCACGCCGCTCGAGCTGGACGCGCTGCGCGAGATGCTCGACCCGCCGTCCGGCGCGGACGAGCCGGGCGCGGACGGGCCCGACGCCTCCAGGGCGGAAGACGCCCGGCTCCCCCTGGTCGTGCGCCGCGCCGATCTCTTCGTGACGACCCGCCACCACGCCGACGCCGTCGCGCCAACGGCCGAGCGACTCGGGCGGCCGATGGTCGTGGTCGCGCACCGCGAGGACCTGACGCGCGAGCTGGAGCGGCTGCTCGCCGCCGGCCCGGTCTACTTCCTGGGCACCGACCCGCGCTTCGGTGCGAAGGTGCGCGCGGTCTACGCGGGGCGGGTCGCGGACGCGCACGTGCGGCCGGTCATCCTCGACGGAGACGTCCGGGGACGACGCGGCCGCGGCGGCGGCGATCCCGGCCGGCGCCTCCGCCTACGTCATGCGGACGGCGCGGGACCGACTCGGCGGCGTGCCGCCGCAGGTGCGGGCGCTGTCGACGCTCCGCGCGTTCTCGCGCGAGACGCGGCTGGAGATCCTCCGCTTCGTCGTGCAGCGCAACCTCGCCGCGGCGTCCGCGTAGCGCGGGCGCGCCGAGGCGAGCGCGGCGAGCGCGGCGCGCTCGGCGTGGATCGGCCGGCGCGCCAACGCGGGAGCCTCAGCGCTACGGGCGCGCGGCGCCGTCGCGGTCCACCTCGACGCGCTCCTTGCGCACCGTGTCTTCCACCGTCTGCTGGTCCGTGACGGCGTGCTTCCGGATGACGATCTCCTCCTTCGGCACGACGCGCTTCCGAGTGACGACCTCCTCCGCCATCACCGGCACGCGGATCTCCGACTCGCCGAGCGTCGCGGCACCGGGGCCAGCGGCGGCGTCGGCGCGCGAGGCATCGGCGGACACCGGGCGGCGCTCGACCGTCACCTCCTCGCGCTGCACCGGCACCGTCTCGCGCACGCGCTCGGACTCGACCGTCTTCCGCACCCGGACGGCGCCCGCCTCGACCGCGCGCTTGCCGACCTCGAGCTGCTCCTCGCGCCGCCGGATGTAGGTGTCGCCGTCGGCCCTCGCGCCACGCCGGCCGAGGAAGCGGCGGCCGTCGAAGGTCGTGTCGTCGTAGAAGTCGTCGCGGCCGTCGGCCGGCGGCGTACGCTGCGCGCTCGGCGCGGCCCCCCCCGTCGGCGCCGCAGCGCCCCTGCCCCGCGCGCGATACCCGTCGACGACCGCGCGCTCGAACTCGCGGTCGAGACGCCCGCGCTCGTACGGCGGGAGGCCGGGCAGGTCGAGCGCGCTCGCCTCGACGAGCACGTCGTCGTTCTCGTCGTCGAGGTGCGCGAGGCCGATGGGGACGAGCGCGTAGCGCGTCGGGTCGACGCGCGAGTCGTCGTCGCCGGCGGCGCGGGCGCGGCGGGCGGCCGCGTCCTCCTCCAGCTTCACCTCGAGATAGCGCACCTGCATCGAGCCGGTGTCGACGAGCAGGTCGGTCACCTCGCCGAGCTTGTCGCGTCCGATGGCGCTGCGGAGGGCCCAGCCGCGGACGTCGGGCGCTCCGTCGGCGACCTCGATGTCGTCGAGCTTGCTGAGGTGGGCGAGCGCGCCCTGCGAGACGGTGTCGAGCCCGCGCGCGGTGCGGTCGTACGTCAGTGGCGTGTCGCCGGCGGCGTCTCGTGAATCGTTCCTGGTCCGATCCTGTTCGTCATGCATGAGGTATCCTCCAGACGTGTGTGAGTGAGTCGTTCGGGGGGGCGCGAGGGGGGGCGCGGGCGGCGGGCGCGGGCGGCGGTGCCGTCCGCGCTCGGCGCTCAGCCGGCGATCTGCCGGATCGCGTCCGCGGTCCTGGCGAAGAAGGCCTCCACCCGCGCGCCCTGGTCGAGCAGCGGCGTCTTCGGGTCGACGGCGAGGGCCGCGGCGTGCGCGGCGGCGACGCGGTCGCCGTCGCCGGCGTCGGGGCGCATCTCGCGCAGCACGCCCGCCGCGAGCAGGAACGCCTCGCGCGCCTGGAGCGCGTGCGTCGTGGCGCTCGGGTCGCGCTGCATGGCGTCGGCGCGCTCGCGGATCTCGCTCGCGCGGGCATTCACGTCCATGCCCGCCGGAGCGCGGTCGCGCACCGCGACGAGGGCGTCGGCGACGTGGCGCAGACCGTCGGCCGTGTAGTCGTGCGACGGCCCCATGGCGCTCCGGCCGCCCTCGGCGAAGCGGGCGAGGCGATCGACGGGGGCGAGCGCCGCGGCGGCGTCGCCGCCGCTGGCGGCCGTGTCGGCCACGGCGGGCGCGGCCTGCCGGCCCGCCACACCCACCCGGTCGTCGTCGCGGCTGCCGAGCAGCCACCACGCCAGCACCGCGAGCAGCGCCACTCCCAACAGCACCCAGGGCCAGAGCGTGCGTTCCTTGTGCTGGACGGGAATCGTGGCCATGGCGGGCGCCTCCTGGGGTGGGGAATCGTTGGAGCGTTACGCCATCAGATAGTGCACGATCGGGGCCAGAAATCCGGTTTTGCGGCATTTTACATGCTTCATACTCGGCCATTCCCATGCATGACAGCGCTGGCAGCGTGCCATCACCGCCCATGACGACGCACCGCGCCCGACGATCGGGCGAAGGGAGTCGTGCGGGGTCTCGGGGCGTTCGCCGTCCGACCGCCGGTCGTGGGCGGATGGACCCGCGCTGGTGTCTCATCACGGTCGCGCGCTCGCCGAGTGAGACCGGCGCGCGCGGCTCGGTTGGTGCGCTGCGGCGCGGGATGCGACTCACGCGTTCCCTCGCCCACCGCGCGATCGGCGCCGCCGTTCTCGTCCTGATGACTGCCTGCCTTCCCCGGCTGCCACAGCGGCCGCCGGTCACGCCGGAGCCTTCGTTCGACCCGACGCGGTTCTTCGCCGGCCGCACGCGCGGCGAGGGGACGCTCCACGTCCGCTTCGGGGGCGATCGCGCGCTGCGCGTCCTGGGTGTCGGACGTGACGAGGCCGACGGGACGTTCCGGCTGGAGCAGACGATCACCTTCGGCGACGGCGCGGTCGAGACGCGCGTCTGGCGGCTGCGGCGCGCGGACGCCGCACACTTCACGGGCGTGCTCTCCGACGCGAAGGGGGAGGTGCGGGCGGAGTCGCGGGGGAACCTGTTCCACCTGCGCTACCTCGTCCGGCGCCCGGCGGTCTACATGGAGCAGTGGCTCTACCTGCAGCCCGACGGCCGCACGGTGCGGAACCTGGCACGCGTGACGGTCCTCGGCGTGCCGTGGGCGACGCTCGCGGAGACGATCACGCGCGACGACGGCGGTCGGTGACGGCGCGCCGGGCCCCGCTCGGGCAGGCGCTCGCCGCGTGCGTCTTCCGCGGCGCCGTGCGACGGGCCGCCGTGCACGCGCTTCGTCGACGCGAAATCGTTAGGCACGTCGACGTCCACGCGACGCCGGTCCGTCGACGACGCGACGAGGCCGCAGCGCGCCCGCGAGTCGTCCGCGACGTACATGGCGAGCGATCGCGGCAAACGAGACGGCCGCCGGTACGCTCTCCCGCCGTCCTCCGGCTCAGCGCCGCCGCCGCGCCACGCCCGCCAGCGCGAGCAGCCCCGTTCCGAGCAGCGCCCACGTGCTCGGCTCGGGCACCGTCGACGACGGGGTGACGAACTGCGTGCCGTTCACGAAGGTGAACGGGGTCGACGCGGTGATGTCGGCGTCGGTCGCGTCGAGGATGCGCACCCCCGCGAGCCCCGCGGTGTGGCCGAAGAGGCCCCACGCCCGCGCCGAGAGGACCTGCTGCATCACGTCGTAGCCGCCGCCGGGCGGCACGAACAGGTCGCTGTGAAGGAAGTACTGGAAGCCGAGGTAGCGGTCGGCCGGGCCGATCTCGCGCGTCAGCACGACGAGGGAGTCGACGCCGCGCTCCTGCAGGCGTGTGCCCTCCGAGCCCGTGCTCTGCAGGACGATCGTGCCGTCGAAGTCGCTGCTCCTGGCGTCGGCCGTGTTCATGTCGAAGCCCCAGCGCAGGCGCGACGTGATGCCGACGTCGACGCTCCCGGGCGTGACGATGCGGTTGGCGACGAGGCCCATGAGGCCGTGCGCCCAGAACGTGAACTGCACCTTCGTTCCCCCAGACCACCCGCCGACCGGCGGGACACCGAGGTCGAGCTGGTCGCTCCACTGGCTGTAGGCGTCGGCGGCGTAGCCCGCGTTGAAGCCGGGCGCGCTCGCCGCCCGCGACCGCGTCTCGACGATGAGCCCCGTCTCGGCGCGGAGGCGCCCGTCGGCGTTGCTCGCGTGGACGTACGCGCGGACGGTGTCGAGGCTCACCGGCGCGTCCTTCCACACGTTGCCGTCGTACGCCTTGCAGTCGACGGTGGCGTTCGGGTGGTAGCCGAGGCACCAGTCCGGCGTGGTCGACGGCGTCTGGCAGTCGGCCCCGGCGACCGTACCGCGGCCGACGGTCGTCACGTCGACGCACGGAACGGCGAGGCCGACGAGCGTGCTCTTCGCGCGGACGTAGGTGTAGCCGGTCGGTTGCGCGCCGGCGGTGCTCGCCGGAACGAGCGCGGCGGACAGGAGCGCGAGGGTCGCGGCGAGCGCGACGCGAGCGGAGCGAGTGGAGGCAGGCATCGGTAGGGCGGGTGAGCGGAGCGTGGGTGGCCCGATGGATCGGTCGCGACGGCCGGAAGGCCGTCCGTTCGATCCACACCGCTCGACGCCGTTCCGCTTACAGGCCGGTCACGGGCGGAGCCCGCGCGCGCGCCGATCCGCCTCACGTGTCTTCTCCTCGAGCTCGCGCATCTCGCGCTCCAGCGTGCGCTCCGCGGTCGCGCCCGCGCGGCGCTCGCGGCGCGCGAGCTCGCGCCCGACCACGACGCCGAGCCACGCCGAGAGGGCGCAGAGCACGAGCGCGGCGGCGACGAGCCGACCGCACGCGGACCGCAGCACCGCGCGGCGGACCGTGCGCTCGTGGAGCGTGACGGCCGCGACGAGCGGCCACACCTCCGGCGGCACCGGCTCGGTCGCGCGGAGATAGCTCCCGAGCGCGACGACGTGGCCGAGGGCGTCGCGCTCCGCGCGGCAGTGCGCGCAGACCTCGCAGTGCGCGAGCGCGCGGTCGCGCGCCTCCGCCGGCAGTCGTCCGTCGAGCAGGTCGCTCAGCACGTCCGGGGGCAGGTGGCCGGCGGCCGCGGGCTCTGCGTCCCCGCCGGGCGTCGTCGGGGGCTGCGCGTTCATGGGAGTAGGATCCGGCGCAGGGCATGACGCGCCCGGTGGAGTTGGGCGCGCACGGTGCCCGCCGCGATGCCGAGTCGCTCCGCGATCTCCTCGGTGGTGAAGCCCTCCACGTCGTGCAGCAGGTAGATCGCGCGCGCCCGGTCCGGCAGGCGCGCGATCGCGGCGCCGAGGTCCATGCGGCGGACCGCCGGCGGCGTCGAGAGCGAGGGCGGGAGCGCGCGCGCCTCGGCGGCGCCGAGGTCCTCCGCGTACTCGAGGCGCGCCTCGCGCCGCCGGCGCGCGCGCGTGTCGTTGAAGACGGTGTTCGTCGCGACGCGCCAGACCCACGCCCCCGCGTCGTGGTCGCTCCGCAGCAGGTGCAGCTTGCGCCACACGCGCACGAACACGTCCTGCACGAGCTCCGCGGCGCGCAGGCGGTCGCCCGTCATGCGGAGGCAGAGCCCGTGCACCCGGTCGGCGTGCTCGCGGTAGAGCCGCTCGAGACGCTCGGCGTCGGCGGGCGCCGCGTCGAGCGGGGCGAGGCCGTCAGCGCCCACGCCGGCGCGCTTCCGGCGACGCCGCGACGACGTCCCACAGCGCGTGCCACACCGGACCCGCCGAGCTTCCGTAGTTGGCCAGCACGACGGCGGTGTAGCCGGTCTCGGGGAACATGTCGAACTCGGTCTCGACGCCGGGGGCGCCGCCGCCGTGCCCCACCATCCGCCGGAGCGTGTCGACGGCGAAGCCGTAACCCCACGTCGGCGCGCCCAGCTCCGGCTTCGGCGTCAGAACGAGCCGGGTGGAGGCGGGTCCGAGCAGGCGGTGCTCGCGGAGCGCGCGCGCGAATCGCATCATGTCGTGGGCCGTCGTGACGCTGTTGCCGTCCGGCCCACTCCGGGTCCGCGGCGGGTCGACCGCCTGGCGGAGCGCCCAACCGCCGGCGGTCGCCTCGGCATCGTAACCTACCGCGATACCGGTCGCGATCCCGCGCGCGACCCCTGCGGCGACCGAGTCGAAGTCGACGAACGCGGAGTGCTGCATCCCCGCCGGCGCGAAGACGTGGCGCCCGACGTAGCCGGCGTAGTCCTCCCCGCTCGCCGCCTCCACCACCTTGCCGAGGAGCACGTAGCCGACGTTGCTGTACATCCACGCCGTGCCCGGCTCGAAGAACGTCGGCGCCGAGTCGGCGCGGATGGCGGCGATCCGGTCGTCGACCGTTCGCAGCGCGGGCGCGCGTCGCCGGAGGCGGGGCGTGAGGTAGTCGCCGAGCCCCGAGGTGTGCGTCAGGAGGTGGCGGATGCGGACGTCGCGCGCCGCGGCCGGGTCGAGCAGGCCGGGGACGTAGCGCGCCACCGGGTCGTCGAGCGACAGCCTGCCTCGCTCGGCGAGCTGCACGACCGCGACGGCCGTGAACATCTTGGTCATCGAGCCGATCCGGAAGCGCGTCGCGAGCGTGTTCGGCACGCCGCGCTCGCGGCTCGCCGGGCCGTACGCCCGCGCGAAGAGCACGCGGTCGCCGCGCGCGAGAAGCACCACGCCGGCGAACAGGTCGGCCGCGGCGAGCCGGCCGACCGCATCCCCGAGCTGCCGGGCCATCTCCGCGTGCGTGAGCCAGCGCGCGGGCGGGTCTCCCCCGCGGCGGTAGCCGGTCGTCGCGCGGAAGGCGGCGACGCGGTGCGGCGGGAGCGACTCGACCTCCACGGCGAGCGTCAGAGGCGTGTCGTGCACGCGCGCGCGGTACCGCGCGGTGACGGCGAACGGCGACGCCGACCGGACCGTGTCGACGCGCAGTCCCTGCGTCGCGCGCCGCAGGTGGCTCAGCTGGTCCACGTACCACCCCGGCTCGCGCCGCAGCGTGCGCCGGTCGTAGGCCGAGTCGACGTACGCGGCCGCGGCGTCGCGGTCGTCGGCGGCGACGAGCGCGGCGAGCTCCGAGAGGCGCCGCGCGGCGGGCGCCGACGTCGGCGTCGGCGCCTGTCCCCGCGCCGGCGCGGCTGCGAGGGCGGCGAGCAGCGCGAGGGCCGGGCAGCGCGCCTGCACGCAGCGCGTCCGCCGCGTCATTCGCGCGTCCGGTCGGAATCGCGGCGCGCGGTGTCGCGGCGCGCGGTGTCGGCGCGCGCCGCGTCGCCGCGCTCGGCGCTGGCCGTCCAGACGCCACGCGCCTCGATCGCGCCACCGTCGCCGACGATGATGAGGCGTCCCTGGAAGCTCCCGACGCCGCTGGGCGTGCCCGTGAAGCGCATCGTTCCTTCGGCGGTCGCGACGCTGAAGGCGACCTCGCGATCGCTCGCGACCAGGTCGCGGATCTCGCCCGTCAGCTCCGGCTGCGGGGCGTCGGGCGTGATGCGCGCGCTCCCCATGCTGCCGGACGCGCCCGGGGCGAACGTGAGCCGCAGGCGCGCGGCGATCGGACCGGCCCGCAGCGTGCCGGCCCAGGTGCCGGTGGGGACCGGCGCCGCCGCGGGGGCGGCCGGGGCCGGCGAGCCGTGCGGTGGCGCGGTGGTCGGCTGGGCCGCGGCGGGAGCGCGCAGCGCGACGAGGAGCGCGAGCGGGAGCAGGGCAACGGCGGTAAGCGTCATGAGAGATCTCCGGTGCGGGCGGCGACTGCCGGTGGGCCATGGCGGCGGGACGGCCGTGCGGCCGTCTGCCAGGCTCCACACCGGACGGCGCCGTGGCGCTTACACGCCGTGTGACGCAGGCGCGAACGTCCGCGCGTCCTCGAACCGCCCGCAGCGGCGGCGTGCCGCCTGGGAAGGCGGCCGCCAGCGGCGGTCAGCGGCGCGTGGACCCGTTAGGCGGCGGCCGCGTCGCCCTCCTCACGATGTCCCCGGGTCCTGCTACCACGATGCCGAGGCGCCGCGCTCGTCCGACAGGCGCGTGATGAGCGCGTCGCGGAGGACGCCCTCGCGGACCTCCTCCTGCAGCGGCGGGATCGCGTCGCTCCAGGCGCGCGGCTGCCGGGGGGAGGCGTCGGGGACGAACTCGCGGAGCGCCTCGCGGACCCGGCGCGGCTGGGCGTCGGAGAAGGCGGGGAGGTCGGATTCCCAGCCGTAGCGGGCGCGGGGTTCGGTCAAGTCGCTCGCGGGTGCACCGTTAGGCGGCTTCGAGTGCACGCTCGAGTTCGACGACGAGCGGCGGCAGGTCGATGACGATCGGGTTCCAGGCGATGTCGAGATCGACGTCGAAGTAGCCGTGGGCGAGCCGGTTGCGCATCCCAACCATCGCCCGCCACGGAATCGCTGGCAGCGCCACGCGCGTCTCCGGCGAGACGCGCGGCCGCCTCGCCGACGATCTCGATCAGCCGGACGAGCCCGTGGGCGGCCAGCACGTCGGCGTCCAGCGCCCCACGGTCTCGCCCTCGCGCGTACCGCATCGCCGCGCTCCCCGCGTCGAGCATGTGCCGCAGGCGCACGCGGTCGTCAGACCGCATAGACCAGTCGGGCCGCGCGCAGGACCTCGTCCCGGAAGTAGCGACTCAGGTCGGCGGACGTTCGCAGGTCGACCGCGCGGCGGAGCAGCTCGCCGAGCTCCAGCTCCATCGCCGCGAGCGCGAGCAGCCCGGCCCGCGCCTCGGGGAGGAACTCGACGAGTACATCGACATCGCTCTCCGGCCCGAAGTCGTCGCGCAGCACGGAGCCGAACAGCGCGAGCGACCGCACGCCATGCCGGCGGCAGAACTCGGCGACGCGCTCGCCCTGAACGGCGATGGGGAGCATGCGGCGAATCAGAGCGCGCTCGTGTGCTTCTCCATGGTCGTTCGTACGTCCGCGCGCCTTCTTCCGGAACAACGCAGCCGTGGCGGCGAACCGGCTCTCGTAATACAACCGCCGCGAGTCGCCGGCCCTGGCGACGGCGTGGGTAGCGCCGCGTCGGAAACGGAATGTGGCCCGAACTCAGGTCGCGGAACCCGCGGTCCCCAGCACGAGCGTGACGGCGAGTGCGAGCATGACGAGGGCAGGCACGTACTTCTTCAGCGGGTCGCGAACTTTCCGGTGCATGGCCAGCGCGCCCGACCATGAGCACGCCGACGACGACGGCGGCCGGGCGCACGAGGGCGGGATACCAGATCCCCGCGAGGAGCGCCAGCGCGGCCCCGACTTTCAGGCCGCCGACGACGGCGACGCTCCACGCGGGGAGCCCGTAGCCCGCGAACTCCTCACGCATCGACCGCGCGGTGCCCCCGCGGTAGGACGTCGCGCGATTCGACCGCAGCAGCCAGACGTTCAGGAGGCCGAGCGCGGCGGCGATCTGACACACGATCAGGATTGGACCCATGACTGGTGCTCGGGGCGTTGAGAGCGTATCCGCAGCGGAAGTCCTACAGGTCGAGGCGTGAATCGCCCCAGGTTTGAGGAGGCTCGGTCAATTGAGTGCGGCCGCCTCGGTCTGAGCGGTCTGACGGCGGTAGCACTGCTCCTCGAACTCGGCGGGCGGAACATAGCCGAGCGGGGCGAGGAGACGCTGCTGGTCGAACCACGCGACCCACTCGCGCGTCGCGTGTTCGACGTCGTCGAAGCCGCGCCATGGTGCGCGTCGGCGGATCACCTCGGCCTTGTACAGGCCGATTACGCCCTCGGCCAGCGCGTTAAGCGCACGATACTCACAGTCGTAGCTGTCGCCGGTGCTGCCGACCGAGGGCGCGATACCCGCGTCGGCCAGCCGCTCGGTGTAGCGCATCGGCCCGGGTTGCACGCTCCGGTCGTTGTGACGGACGAGCCCCGCGTCGGTCTCACGGTCGTGCAGCGCCTGCTCCGGCGCGTCGAGCACGAGGTCCGTGCGCATCGTGGTGTGCGCCCGCCAGCCGCGATGGACGTGATCGCCGCCCACCGTGTCGCGTACTCGCCCTGGTGCTTCCGGACGGGGCGCACGGCGCGCTCGCGGACCTCAGGCGAGAATGGCTTCGATGCTCCCATGCTCCCAACCTTTCAAGGGTGGGAGCCTCCTTTGGGATCTTTCGCGGGCTTTCGTAATTCGTGTCGCGTGCTTTCGTAACGTCCGCGCGGGGGCTCCGGAACTGCTCTCGTAATTCGGCTGCGGCTCCTCTGCTTGGGCGTCCCACTGACGAACGTCGCGTCCCCGGTGCCTCCGCAATTGCCCCCCAGAGGGACCGAGACGACGTGCGGGCTCGTCTCCAGTGGGGGGCGGTCCCCGGCCTCCGTGGCCCGGCATCGGTCGGTTCGGCGTGGCTGCGTCTCCGCGAACGTGATGTAGATTCCCGCCTCACGAGATGCCTCGCGACTGACTCACTCCCAGAGACCGCTGCCTCCTCGTCCCCCTCGCCGCCGGCAGGCCGACTCCCCGGGCAGGCCGGGCGGCGCCGACACCACCGCGCCGCCCGCATCGCCCACCCCGACCGGCCAGGCGTCCGGACCGGTCCGGGGCCCGCTGTCGAACCATGAGATCTTCGCGGGGCCGCCCGTCACGCCCCTGCAGCGCCTGACGCTGTACGGCGACGACGAGCTTGAGGAGACGGTGCAGGAGTGGGTGGCAGTTCTCGCGGCCGTCGCGCTACGCGCGGGTGCAGCGCGCGCCCGGGGCGGGCGACATGGGTCGAGACGTCATCGGCTACCTCGCTGACGACGTGAGCACGAGCCCCGCCGACGTGTACCAGTGCAAGGCGTACGGCCACCGCCTGCGCCCGTCCGACGTCTGGGTGGAGTTCGGCAAGGTCTGCGTCTACTCGCACCGCGGCGAGTACCGCCTGCCGCGGAAGTTCCTCTTCGTTTCGACGCACGGCGTCGGGCCGAAGCTCCACCGCCTGCTCGAGAACCCGGAGGAGCTCAAGCGCGAACTGATCGAGCAGTGGCCGAAGGAGTGCGAGACGAAGATCTCCGAGCGAGCGGCCATCCCGCTGGACGGGGACCTCCGCGCGTACGTCGAGGGGTTTGACTTCTCGATCTTCGGGTACGTCGAGCCGCTGGAACTGATCGAAGGGCACCGTGACACCCCGTATCACGCGCGACGGTTCGGCGCGGTCTGCACGGCGCCGTCCAGCCCCCCCGGCGCCCCCCGAGGAGCCCACCGCGTCCGAAGCGCGCTATCTCGCGCAGCTCCTCCACGCGTACGGCGACCACCTCGGACGTCCGTGTCCGGCGCCATCGGCGCTCGATGCCGAGCCGCAGCTTCGCGGCCACCTGGCCCGCCAGCGGGAGGCCTTCTATCGCGCAGAGTCGCTGCGCGAGTTCGAGCGCGACACCCTCGCCGATGACTCGGCGTTCGAGGCCGTGAAGGACAAGATCACCGCGGCG
Source organism: uncultured Gemmatimonadaceae bacterium (assembly GCA_963843845.1). Classification (GTDB taxonomy): domain Bacteria; phylum Gemmatimonadota; class Gemmatimonadetes; order Gemmatimonadales; family Gemmatimonadaceae; genus Gemmatirosa. The sequence continues at coordinate 2,784,010 of CAWJMB010000002.1, forward strand.
TCATCGACGTTGCGAGGCGCCACACCCGTCTGGCTACCAGCGCGTCGTGGAGGTCACCCGCGAAGCCCACCGGCTGGAGCCTACGGACTACGTGCTCGTTGGCGACATGCACGTGGAAGACCGCGTCGGCATCTGCCATCATCTCGCGAACGAGGACCGACTGACGTGGGTGCCGTGACGGATCCCGATGGGGCAGAACGCCGTGGCGGCAGCTGACGGGCGCGTCATCGCGAGCCGCTCGCCTCTTCAGCACGCCGCTCGAGGTGGGGCTGCGCGCGGCCTTCCTGCTCGATGCGCTCGCCGCCACACGGCCAACGTGCGTCGGCTCGTCATCCTCGACTACTTGCTGGTGCACTCCGGCGACGTGGAGGGGGGCCCCCCAGCCTACACCCGGCCACACCGCACCGCGCGGGCGAGATCCTCGTCAGGCGTGACCTCATGCGGCAGGGGCTGCTGCACTTCGTCGCGCGGGAGCTGGTCGCGCTGCACATGGATCCCGACGGCGTGTGGTACGCGGCCACCGACTTCACGCCGCGGGTCCTCGCCTACATGGACGCGCCGTATGCAGGTCGGATTCGTGAGGCGGCCGCGTGGGTCGTCCGCCGCTTCGGCACGATGGCCGATGCGGAGCTCGAGCGCTACGTGGCCGCGCGGCTCGACCGGTGGGGCGGAGAGTTCAGCTCCGAGTCGCTCGTGCGGGAGGTGACTCCGTGAGCGGGACCGCGACCCCTGGGTCCGAAGGAGGTGGCGCGTCAGCGGGCACCGCCGGCTTCTTCATCCGCCGCCTCGTCCTCATCGGCGCGCACGCCCCAACCGCCTCCCTCGAGTTCCGTCGGGGGCTGAACATCGTCACGGGCCCCTCGGATACTGGGAAGTCCTTCGCTCTCCAGTGTATCGACTTCGCGTTCGGGGCGTCGGACCGCCCGAAGGAGATTCCGCAGGCACGCACGCAGAGTGGGTGGCGCTCGAGATCGAGTCCTCCGAGGGAACGTGTTCACCATCGAGCGTTCCCTCAAGGAAGTCCCGTCCGCTGGTACGGCATGCCGTTCAGCGAGATCCGTCCGGAGTCCGAGTACGAGGAGCTCGCCCCCAAGCACAGTCCGAGCACCCGGAAGACGCTCTCGTACCGCCTGCTCGAGCTCTGCGCGCTGGCCGGACGCGTGGTGCGGAAGAACAAGAAGAACGTCACGCGCACGGTGAGCTTCCGGAACGTCGCGAAGCTCATCGTCGTCGATGAGGAGCGGGTGATATCGAGCAGGTCGCCCACGCTCGGTGACCACAAACGGACGAGACTGCGGACAGGTCGCTCTTCACGCTCCTCCTGACGGGTGGCGACGAGGCCGGACTGGTCGCTGCGGTGAAGAACCAACCGCGAGCAGCGGCTCGAGGCCCAGCGGGACCTGCTGGACGCGATGCTCGGTCCTTCATCGAAGCCGGGCGAGCCCATGGCGCCGGACCGCGCGGAGCTGCGGCGGCAGCGTGAAACGCTGAGCCGCCGTGTCGACGAACTCACCGAAGCGATCACCGTAGGGACGCGTGACGCCGATGCGGTGGCTGCGGAGAGCGAGGCGGCGCACCGCGATGTCACAGCCGCGAGGTCGCGACTACTGGTCGTTGGGGAACTGCTCTCGCGCTTCGCCCTTCTGCGCCGCAGCTACGAGACGGATCTTGAACGTCTCGAGTTCGTCGCAGAGGGGCACCGCTACCTCGCGCCGCTGACGGTCGTCACGTGCCCCACGTGCAACCGCCCACTCGAAGATGACGGCGCGACGCAGCCTGTGCGCGCCTGGTACCGCCGCGGCCGAGGACGTCCAGGCCGCGTGCGCACGGGAGGCCGCAAAGATCCGCACCCACCTACGCGACCTCGATGAGGCGGTCGCGGACTTGGAGCGGGAACGCGGTGGCCTGGCACGCTCGATCACGGAGGGAACGGCACGATACCGCGAAGCCAACCAGCAGGTGCAACGCGTGCTCCGGCCGCGCCTGGCCGAGGGGATCGCCGAACTCAGACGGTCGCAGCTCGCACGTGAGCGCGTACTCCACGATGAGGCCGACCTCGAGCACCGCGCGGCGCTTCTCGAACGACGCCACGACATCGAACGCGCGCTGATCCAGCTCGCGACGGCGCTCGACGCATCCGCGCCCGCAGCGGACGCGCCCTACCAGGAGTTCGCCGCGACGATCGAGGAGCTGCTGGCGGAGTGGCGCTACCCGGAGAGCTCCCCGTCAGGTTCGACGAGAAGAAGATGGACATCATCGTGGCGGGACAGGCGCGTGGCACCCATGGGAAGGGTATCCGCGCCATCATGTACTCCGCCTTCGTGATCGGCCTGATGCGCTCTCAGGCGCGGGGGCTCCCGCACCCCGGCCTCGTCGTACTGGACTCCCCGCTGACCGCGTATCGCAAGCCCGGCGCGCGCGCGGCGGGCGACGAGGACACACGGCGGCCCCAGAGGATGTGCAGAACGCCTTCTTCGAGAGCCTCGCGTCCACGGCGGCCGCCCGCAACGAGCAGGTCATCGTCTTCGAGAACAAGAAGCCGCCGGAGGGCGTGAAGGCGACCGCCCACTACATCCAGTTCACAGCGGTCCTCGGCGAAGAGCGTGCGGGGTTCATACCGTGAGTCGCACATCGCCCATGCCGACAGACGAGGCTCTATTCACCATCGCGATACGTCACTTCTGTGGCTGATCCCTACACCCGCCATCGCGGCCTTCCCCCCGCGACGTCGGCCAGCGTGGACGCCGGTCGACGTGCCTTGGTCCTCTCCCCAGAGTAGGTCAGGCGCTGCGCTAGTTTCGCAGGCGGTTCTGGCCAGGGAAGAAGCAGCCGCCGATGCCGCCATGCCCAACGTCCCCCGATTCACAGCACCGGAGACGACCTCCAGGTCGGCGCGCGCACCGTAGTGGTCGGACACGGTCCGTGGGAGCGGGTACTCGAGCGGCCACACGCCAATTCCCCGTGCCAGACACGCGGTCAGGCCTCGGCTCACGAGGATGTGGTCGATGCTCGCCCCCAGCTTCGTCGCGCGAGCGGGTCGGACGCGCCGCCGGTGATGCGCAAGAGCTCCTGCCCAGGTGTGGCGAGGACCGCATCAAGGGCATACCGCCCGGCGCGGGTGCCCGCCCAGAGCCGGTGGCCCACCTCGAGATTGAAGTCGCCCGCGACGCAGAGGTCCGCGTCGGGATGCTCGTGACGGAGACGACCCCACTCCGCCACCTGCGCACCAAGCGCCGCGCAGAATGCGGCGCTGCCACGCACTGGAGCGCCGCGCGCATCGTCGCGCCACGGTAGCACCGTCCCGATCACCAGCAGCGGCCGAGCGCCGGGACGCTCGACGCGCGCGGCGCCATCCGCTCCGCTTCGGCGTCAACCGGCAGCGAGGTGGCCGGCCAGGCGGACCGCACCCAGATGGCCACCCAGCGTTCGCCTCCCGGTCGGTCCGGCGCGGATGACGACGTCGCTACCCGGGCATGCTCAGGGCCGGGTGCGACGTCGCGGTGCGTCTCCCGTGAGGATCCAGATGTCCGCGTCGATTCCGCGCATCTCCCGCTCCATGCGCGGGAGGCGGGCCCACGACCGAGGCGTGACGCGCGCGAGGTTCCACGTGGCGACGCGAATCATCGTGCCATCCTCCGGCGCTGAACGTATGCCGCTCATCGGCGCCCCTCCATGGAATCAGGCACCAGAAACGCCATCGCAGCCCGCGGCGCTCTAGGGTAATGGTAGATGCCGCGCTCCTGGTAGCTCGCGCTCGCGACCACGTTGGGGAACTCTCGCTCGAAGTCGGCGCGACTCATTTCGAACGTTCCTTCCGGCGCGACCACGCGGAATCGCTGGTCTGGTGGCAACGCCTCGATGACGCTCCTTCGGAACAGTAGGCGCTTCGCCGCATACTCGGCGTCCGCGGAGCATCGGCCGGGCTGCAACCGGATCGGACCTCCCTCTAGGTGCGTCATTCACAACCGACGCGCGCTCAGTGCGTCGCTCCGGAGCGCCCGCGGTGCCGACGCCGATCTCGCGCGGATGGTGCCGGTGACTCGCCCCAACGCCACCCCGTCCGCGCGCGCCAGCCGGAGGAACTCGTCCCAGACGGCGACGTACCGCGCGGCAAGGCGCTCCCCATGAACGCAATTACCCGGGAGTCCCCGCCCCAGCGTCGCCAGTCAGTTTTCGGCATTAGGAAGTAATTGCACGGATGGACGTTCCGTACGAACGCCCCACCGCGTCCGCGCGCGTCCAACGCGCGAAGTCGGTCCGTCCGTCCTTGACGGCGAAGAGGTGCGCCACGTGCCAGCCTGCTGCGTTCGCGGACGCGGGCGTCGTCCGCGCGACGTAGAAGAGGTGGGCCGGCAGCGTTCGAACGACCGCCGCGAACGCGCCGGGCGCGATGCGATGGCCCTGCAGCAACGCGTAGTGGACCCACCACGCCGGCGCGTTGTCCGTCGCCCGGAGCCGCGTGCCGTCGGCGGTCGCGTACTCCGCACGCCGCTCCATCCCGGTCACCTGGCGCACCAGCAATTCGGCGCGTGGGTCGTGCACGTACGCCGTGAGTGCCGCATGGAACGCTGCAACGGCGTCCGCCGCGGGGAGATTCGGTTCGATCCAACTCTCGTACAGCGCATCGAGCGGACCGAGAACGCCGAAGGCGACTCGACGAGCGCGCGCAGTCGCGGGGCTCTCGCGAGATCCTGGGCAGCCCGAATTAGCACCGCCCCGCCCTCCACGCCTGCCCGACGCCCTGCCGCCACGCGGACGGTCGCCAGAGTTCGTACGAGTCGCGGGGCCAGCTGCACATCGTCGTAGCAGGGGCATCGCTACCACCGCTAGGGACTCCCGCTCCCACCAGTCAAAAGGATGGTCGGCAAGGGCGGAGATCTCCTCGGGGAGGTTCAGCTGATCGAACCACACGATCGGAATCGCGCGTTGGCCGAGCCCGCACCGAGAAAGCGCCCGGAAATGCCGTCTATGCTGCTCGAATCGCCGCCGTCGTTCAGCGCGGCGCGCACGCCCGACGCGAAGTCGTCGCTCGCAACGTCATCATCAAAGATCCCGGGCGGCCGCCGGACCCCAGGTAAGCGGGACTATCGGCGATGAACCTAGCGTTCCAGCTCCCGGGAGCGTCGCTGGAGTTGGCGTGGCGCATCGAACACGGCAGATGCCGACTCCTCGCGTCAGTACGTGTTGATACGTCACATCATCGCGCAATTCAGATACTCGCAGTTCGCTCGGTGTGACCTAGCACTGCAAGCGATATGCTCCGCGGCGGGTCGACGGCCCAGCCCTGACGGCGCGCCTGGTCACGGAGTGTCAAGCGACATCAGGGGCTGACCCCCTGGCGACATTACGAAGTGACCCCCCTGTGGGGTGCATCCGGCGAGCGCGCAGCGCGAGCTATGGACGACGCGTCGGCGGCGCGCGGGGGACTGGATGTGGCGAGGAGCCCGGCCCGCCGCTTCTCGCGCAGCCGGTAGCTCTCGCCGCGGATCGTGAGCACGTGCGAGTGGTGCAGCAGGCGGTCGAGGATCGCCGTGGCCACGACCGGGTCGCCGAAGACCGTGCCCCACTCCCCGACCGCCCGGTTCGACGTGAGGAGGATCGACCCGCGCTCGTAGCGCCGGCTGACGAGCTGGAAGAGCACGTGCGCCGCGTCCGGCGCGACGGGCAGGTAGCCCAGCTCGTCGATGATCAGCAGCTTCGGCTTGCTGAAGTGGAGCAGCCGCTCGTCGAGCCGTCCCTCGGCCTGCGCCTTCACGAGCTGCGCGATGAGCGACGACGCCGTCGTGAAGAGCACCGTGTAGCCGGCGGTGATCGCGGCGCGCCCGATGCCGATGCTCAAGTGCGTCTTCCCGACGCCGGGCGGGCCTAACAGGAGGACGGCCTCGCCGTTCGCGATGAAGCGCCCCGTGGCGAGCTCGCGGACCTGCTGCTTGTCGACCGCGGGCTGCGCGCCGAAGTCGTAGCCGTCCAGCTCGCGCACCATCGGGAAACGCGCGAGGCCGAGCGCCATCTCGATGCGCCGCTCGTCCTTGCGCGCGATCTCGCGCTCGCAGAGCAGCGCGAGCGTCTCGGCGAGCGTGAGCTCCCGGCGCGCCGCTTCGCCGAGGAGCGGGTCGAGCTGGTCGCGGATCGCGGTGAGCTTCAGCCGCGTGAGCATCGCCGGGAGACGCGTGAGATCCGGCCGCGGCGCGAGCTCCGGTGCGTCGTGGGCACCGTTAGGCGCTGGTGTGCGCATCGGGCGCGGACTCATGCCGCGACCTCGCCGACGAGCGCGGCGTACTCGGCGAGCGGGCGCAGCAGCGTGAGCCCGTCCTCGCCTGACGCCGCGTGTACGTGAGGCACCGCGGGTGGACCGCCGCCGGCGGCGCTCGCCGTCCTGATCGCGTGCCCCGAAATCCCCGCGAGGTGTGCGGGGTCGACGCGCCGCACGCGGGCCCCCGCCGCGACGGCGTGCTCCGCGACGACCGCCGCGCCGTGGTGGATCGTGAGGCGCGCCCCGTGCTGCACCACGCGCACCGTCTCGCCCAGGAGCCGCCAGGGCACCGAGTACCAGTTCCGGTGGAGCTCGATGGTGCAGTCGCTCTGCACGCGCCGCGTCCACTCGCGCGTCGGCTGGAAGCTCGGCCGGTCGGCGAGCGGGCGGAGGCGGTGCGCCTCGTCGCGCAGGAAGCGCGCGAGCGGCGCCTCGCCCGTCGTGCCGTGCGTGCGCACGTCGGCCACGTCGCGCGTCCAGGCGACGAGGTGCGCCTCGAGCGCGGCGAAGCTCGCGAAGTCGTGCCCCGCGACCGCGTTCGCCTTCACGTACCCGACGCCGCGCTCGTCCTTCCCCTTCGTCCGCGCCCGATAGGCCATGCACGCGACCGGCCGGAAGTCCCAGTGCTTCGCGAAGGCGAGGAGCCGCGGGTGGAACACCGCCGGCGTGTCCTTCCGCCGCGCCTCGAGCACGAGCGCGCGGGCGTTGTCCAGGAGCACCGTCTCCGTCACGCCGCCGAAGGCGTGGAAGGCGCTCTCCAGGCCATCAAACCACGCGCTCTGGCGCTCGTGGCGGAAGACGCGCACGTGGCAGCGGCGCGAGTAGCCGAGCGTCGCCACGAAGAAGAACAGCTTCTCGGCGACGCCGGCGATCCGCACGCGCCGCTCGCCGAAGTCGATCTGGAGCTGCTCGCCCGGCGCGGTCTCGAAGCGCACCGTCGCCCGCGCCTCGGCGCGGAGCGCCTGGCGCAGCGGCGCGACCGCGCGCTCCACCGTGCGCAGCGAGACGACGATGCCGTGCTCCCGGAGCAGGTCCTGGCGCACCACGTCGGCGTTGCCGCGGTGCTGCCGGAAGCGCGCCGCGATCCAGTCCGCGAGCGGGTCGAGCGCCTTGGGCCGCTCGCGCGCGCCGGACCGGCGTCCAGGCGCCGTCGGCGAGGTAGCGCTTCACCGTGTTGCGCGCGCAGCCCACCTCGCGGGCGATGCGCTTCGAGCCCCACCCGAGCTGGTGGAGGCGCAGGATGACGGCGACATCGTCGGGCGTGCGCACGGGCTCCCCATCCGCGCCGGCGCCGGGCGCCGGCGGCGAAATGGGGAACGATGAAGCCGCGGCGGGGCCGGCGGCGAGGAGCGGGAACGACGGGTCGGACACGACGGACAACCTCCCGGGACGAGTGGGAGGGGGTCAATTCCTCGTGTCGTCAGGGGGTCAGATTACCGTGTCGCCCAACAGATCAGCGCGCCTCGGCTACTTGGTCAACTTCGTGCTTGGAGCTGGGGGAGTGGCTGCTGGTGGCGGGGCGACCTGAGGCTGGGCTGCGACTCCGCGTTACGAGAGGACAACGCGTCGCTGAGCGCGAGGTGCTGTGTGTTGTGTACGCTGGAAGCGCCGGTGCAGTGCCTTCGACGGTGTGCGATGAGATCGCGGCCTGCTTCCGGGTAGAAGCCTGCTAGCGCGCACGCGCGATGATGCCGTCGGACCAGATTATGCGGCTCGGAACTGCTCCAGCGAAAGTTCGAGCCCGCACTGCCGCACGATGTCACGCACCGTCGCGTCGCGCAGGTCGCGATGGCGAGGGATGGGCACCGATCTGCCATCGCGCATTAGCCACACGTCGTGGTTCCCGCCGTGGCGCACCAATTGGAGGCCGACGAGTCAACCCAGCTTGTCCGAGCGCCTCGGGGTGCAGAAGCGCCAGAGTTGGCCGCTCATACTCGCCGCGAGGGACGAGCCGACGTGCACGATGTCGTCTACGCCGCTGGGCGACAGTGGCGATTCCGCGGAACGCTTCGTGCGTGGCGTCCGGCGGGATGTTGGACGGCAGGGCCGGCCCGCCGATGCACTCGATGCGACTCGCCTCCCGCAGATCGTCTCGTCCCTCCTCGAACGCCGCGGTGTCGAGATACGCGAGGCCGGCGCGGTACGATGAGGGAAGCGCGCGCGCGTCTCCCTCGAGCCCGTGCTGCAGGGCGTTGCGCTTCGCGGCGCTCCACCCCTTACGCCGTGCGGACCCGACCGCCTTTTGCACCGCAATCCCTGTCGCGAGCGCCTCCTCGAGGCTCGCGCCGCGCGCCGACCCGCGCCGGTACAGCCGTTCGAAGCCGTCGCGGTAGAGCGGCACGCGGCGGTCGATCTCAAGCCGCGTCGCGAAGCTCTCGACCCCGTGGTGGAAGGCCTCGTGCACCCATGAGGAATAGACGCGCCGCGTACGCGGCCTGCAGCAGCGAGGGCGCCTGCGCGCGCGAGTGCGCGACGAGGTGATGTCCGCCATCGCGGCGACGCCCTGGTTGTTGGTGATCAGATCCCCAGACGTCCTCGGGGAAGTAGTGGAACGGGAGATAGAACGCGAGCGCGTCGGGTGGGGGCGGATAGCCGGCACGCGCGTCGGGGGCTCCGGGCACGGCACCGGCCTGCGCGGCCTCCCCGGTGTACACGCTCGGAAGCCGGATGCCGTCGGGCCACACGTAGGGCTCGCGCGTGCGAGGCGGCCGGCGCGCGCCCGTCGGGACGACCTCGCCGAAGTCGAGTTCGGCCTCGACGTGGTCGAGGAGGTGGGACTCGGCGTCGTCGACGGCGACAACGATCCACTCGGCGTCCCACTGTCCGCGCGTGCGGTCGAAGTCGAAGAGATCAGGCAGGTGCGTACGGAGCGTGTCGCGATCGAGCTCGGACATGTTGAGATGATCGAGATGAAACGTTGGGGCGATCCGCAGAGGCAAACTCGCGCGCTTACCGCGGGTGGTGCACTTCGTCGAGCAGGCGAACCATCAACGCCTTCACGCGATCACGATGCGCGGCGCTCTTGAGCACGCGGAAGGAGATGCGGAGGGTCGTGCCCTCGCCGAGTTGCTCGCGCGACGACAGTGCGAGGAGCTCGTCGATCGCGTGCCGGCGCACGTCCGACGGCAACCGGTCCGCACTTCCCGGCCATGCCTTGAGCTTCGCGCCGTCCCGGTGCTTCGGGTAGGCGGACCAGAACACGGTGCCGAGCGCGGTCGCTCGAAAGCTGACGACGTCCTGGTCGTAGTCCGCGTCGTGATACTGCAGGCGATCCGGGCGATCCTGGCTCCACGCGATGAAGTCGTCGAGACCCTGGTGCATGGGCCGCTGGGAGACGCTCACCGCGTACGCGGGCTTGGCGATTCGGTCCAGGAAGGCGCGCCGACTATTCTCGAGGCCCTGCGCCGGTGGCGACGAGGGACGCGTCTTGTGGGCCAAGCGGCGGTGGGACGAGAGGAGGAGACCGAAGTGCGGACTCGGCCGTACCGGGAAGTGTGGCGCTCAGTCCGACGTCTGTCGAGCCCGACCTGGCGGTAGCGGGAGAGACCGCAGATCGCCCCCGTCGCGGGGCGCGGCCGCGGCGCCGGCCAAGATGCCGGCCCCTCCGCGACGCCGGGGCGAGCGGCGATCCGACGTCACGAGCGCGGACCGCGCAGGCGATCGCCGCGCTCTACGGGCCGCGCCTCCACGGCACGGGGATACCCAGGATCGGCCGGTAACCGCCCGACGCCTCCAGGAACTGAGCGCGGTGGGCGCCGCCCACCACCCGCTCGTGGCTCGCCAGGTAGTGCCAGGTCGCGTCCGGCAATGCCCTCGCCGCCGCGGACAGCGCCGCCGCGTCGGGTTCGGCGGCGAGCAGCAGCCGACAGACTTTCCGCGCGGGCGACAGCAATCGCCACAGGCCGCGCCGGTGAAGCTCCAGGCGCACGCCGTCCGGGACCGGGCCGGGCGGCGCCCACAGGAAGGCGTTCGCGAGGTCCTCGTCGGACATCAAGGGGGGTCACCTCCGTGCCGGTACGTGGCGCTCCGAACGCGACTGAACGTCCCGCTGAACTGACACACGGCGCCACTTGGCATCGGGCCCGGAGGAACGGCCAGGGTGGTTGGCAGGTCACCGAAAGCCCTCGCCGACACCCTCCGCCACGCCGCCGATGCCGCGCGCTTCCCACCTCACGCTCGTCCGCGACACGCTCGATTCGACCTTCCGTCCGTCCAACACTCCGGCGGCGGCTCCGACCGCGCCCGCGGAGTCGAACCGCTCCGCGAGGCCCCCCGCCAGTCGCCGTCAGCGCCGCTTCCGGGTCGCCGTCGTCGGGCGCGGACGCCCTGCCCCGCGCCGGCTCGCCGCCCCGAACCGACCGACCTGCCTCGAAGCCGCGTTCGTCACGCTCCGGCGGTCCGGCCTGCTCGTGCGCCAGAATTTCGCGTGCTGTAGTACCTGCGGCCTCCATGCGCTCCGCGACATCCTACTCGAGGCGGCGACGAGCCGGCCATACGTGGATACGTGTTCTACCATCGCCAGGACCAGAATTCCGCCGCCGGGGGCGCCGCCCTGGGCCTGCGGTACGGCACCGTGGACGGCAGCGACCAGGGCGCCCGCGCGATCGGGGTCCGCGTCGTCGACGCGCTGCTCGCGGCCGGGCTCCATCCCGAGTGGACCGGCGATCCCGCCAAGGTGATCGACGTCCCGCTCGAGTGGCGCCCTGACTGACGCGTTGCGTCCCCCGGTCAGCCGTACCACGCCACGTCGTGTACAGCCGGCAGGGACACGGGGCTGCAGCCCGGCGCTGGAGGTGCACCCGCAGTACGGGAGCACCCGCGGCACCGAGGCCGACATCCGCGCGGTCGGAGCGCTCGTCGCGCGTACGCTGGCCCACGTCGGGCTGCAGCCCCAGTGGACCCGGGATCCGAACCGAACGCTCTGCGTCCCACTGACCTGGACTGGGTGACGCCCCCCACATCGACGGGTGCGACCACGCTGTCTTCGGGCGTTGGCGCCTGACGCGCGGGGGATGAGCCCCGGTCGCTCTGACGACGCCGAATCAAGTGGACCACGCTGTTCGCGTCCTCGGATGCGAGCGCGCGCCGCCCGCCCCGTGACGACCGCGAGGCGCGTCCGATGTTCGGTTCGCCCACCGGCCGACGCTCTGCGCGGCGCACTTCCCCTCCGCACGCCTCCCCTCCGCACGCTTCCCCTCCTCCGAATCTCTCCCGTGCGAATTGCTTCCTCCGCCGTCGCGCCGGCCACGTCGGCCACGTCGGCCACGACACTACCGCCGGTGCCGGCGCTGCCCGTGCGCCTCGCCGTTCGTCTGGCCACCGGCTCCGAGCTCGCGGCGCGTAACCGGGCAGAGGGTCGCTCGGGGCGCGCACGTTCCGCCCCGCCCGTCCGACGATCGCAGCGATGCGGGCGGCCGGCGCCCCGCCCTCCCGCTTGCTTCAGGAGACGTGGGTGGACCACCCGGACGAGCGCGTGCCGCGCTTCACCGCGCGCCAGCGGCTGCTCGAGAGTCCCGCCGTGCGGAGGCTGGCCGCACGGGCCCTCAGGGAGGCGGAGGCGGATGGTCTGCTGTGGACGCCGTTGCTCGACGTCATCGACCTCGACCAGCTCTTCTGCGACGCCCCGCAGTTCTACGCGCGCCTGGATAACCGCACCCGCTCGATCGGACAGCGCCTCGCCGCGACGCCCACGTCGCCGCGTGCGGTCGGTGCCCACGGCGGAGGGCCGGGCCGTCGTCGGCACGCTCCTCCGCTTCCGCAGCCCGTGGATCGCCGGAGCGGCGGCGAACGCGAGCCCCGCGCTCGCGCCATCCCAGGTGCGCCGCCTCGCCGAGCGGCACTGCGTGTCCGAGCTCGCGCTCTCGCCTCGGCGGTCCGCACGCGACCGCTCGGTGCTCGCCGAGTGGGCGGTGCAGGCGTTAGACGCCGCCGAGAGCGCGCTCACGCCGCTCCCCACGGCGCACCTACCTCGGGCCCATGATGGCGCTGACCACGCTGCACAATCGCGAACACCGCCTCTCGGTCCGCCAGGCCGTCCGGCTCACGCGCGCCCTCCGCCGCCCGCTGGTCGAGGTCCCCGTGCCGCCGCCGTCGCACGACACGCTGCACCAGCTGGTCGTCGCCGCGCTCGACGCCGCGCCGGCCGAGGAGGTCCGCGCGCTGACGGCCTCCGAGCTACGGATCCTCCGCACCTCGGGCATCGCGCCGGTGTCCTGGCGCGCGAGGCGAGCACTCGGGCGAGCGCGACAAGCGTGCGCGTAGGTGCGGTCGTCCGGCGAGTCGCGCCCGCTGCCCACCCCGTGGGCCGTCCGCGGACGGCCCACGGGGTGCGCAGGAGAGCGCGGAGTGGCTCAGTCGGTGCTCTCGACGATGCCCTGGCCCATGCCGTCGATGGGGCCGTTGGCGTGCGCGGTACGGAGCCAGCGGTGCGGCGACCCAGACCTGCGGGTACGGCGCAGAACGTGCACCGCGCCGCGAGCCCCGTCCGGGCGTAGCAGCGCCCCGCGCAGCTTGCGCTCGTACTCGGCGCGCCGGCCGGTGTCGGCGACGATCGCGAAGCGCGGCAGCGGGTCGGCGCCGAGGCGGCGCAGCTCCTCCAGCGTCTCGGCGCACCGGCGGAGCGCCGCCGTCACGTCCCCGCCGTGCTCCACCTCACAGACCAACTCCGGCCACGGGGCCCCCGGCTGGGTGAGGACCACGTCCGCGTAGCGGAGCGAGTCGATCCCGGCCGCGGCCGGCGGCAGGACGTCGACGTCGGTGAGCACGCGCCGGCCGCCCGCGAGCGCCGGGTCGAGCGCCGCGTGGTCGGCGGGTGGCACCCAGACGGCCTTGCCGAGCCGGTGCCCGATCGCCGCCACCGCCGTCTGCCACTGGGCGTGGCTGAGCGCGGGCGTCGCCGCGGCGCGCGGCTCCCGCGGCCGCAGGCGGCGCAGGTGCGTCCACCCGCTGTAGCGCCGCAGGTCGCGGCCCGACTCCAGGAGGCGCACCTCGCCGCGCGCGCCGACGCGGATGTGGATGCGGATCGGGTCGGCCGTGGCCGCGGCGTGCGCGACCAACTCGCGCACCGGGACGACGAGCGGCTCGCCGAGCTCCGGGATGAGGAAGCAGATGGCCGACCGCTTCCGGCGCTGGAGCGCGAGGACGTCGGTGCGGCGCAGCGCGGTGAAGATGCGGCGCTCGCGGTCGAGGCGGCCGGCGCGCAGCAGGATCGCCGCGTCGTGGCCGAGCGCGATCATCGAGCGGCTCCCGGCGTGCGCGATGCGGCGCACCGCGTGCGCGCCGAACTCGCGGACGAGGCGGTGGAGGAAGCGGCGGCGGATGGGGCGGGTCGACATGGAGAAGGCTCCGTTGGTCGCGTGGCGCCGGCCCAGAAGACTGCGCTCCCGGCGGCGTGACGCCGGGGCGATCCCCGACGTGCGGCGACCCTACCCGGGCAACCTGGCCGCGCGGAAATTCGGCGCGCGGCGGTCGGTCCCTCGCCTCGCCCGCGCCACCGGCGCGCGCCGGACGCACTCGAGCGCGGGTTCGGCGTCCGGCACGACCTGACGTATCACGTCGTGCGCCGGGTGCGACCCGCCGCGATCTGCGCGGCCAGGCGGATCTCTCCCGCATCGGCGGCTCAGAAACGGGGAAAGCGCCGCGCGACCGAACACCCGGGCCGCGTCGGGAGTCGCGTCCCGGAGTGCGCGCGCGACGACGCCCGTCAGCAGCGCCCGCGTCCGGTCTGCCTCGGCGCCTGACCAGGACACGCCGCGCCGCACGCCATCGAGCCGAGCCGCCAGCTCCAGCGGCAACACGTGTCCGTGCGCGTCCAGCACCGCCAACATCTTGAGCGCCGCCAGCGACCAGCTAGTCATTCCGAGCACCTGATTCGCGAGGTACATCGCCACCGTCTCGGCCGCCCACGCCGCGAGCACCCCGCGGCCGTGCGCGTTCACGCCTCGCGCGCGGACCGGCTTGCCTGGCAGGCACGCGCATCGCGAGCGAGGGCAGCGCCTCGTCGTCCAGCGTCGCGCTCGCGGTCACGATCAGTCGCGCGATCGTCGGTCCGCGAAAGCACAGCAGGGTGCGCACGACCGGCGGAGAGCACGACGCGGGCGATTCCAGCCAGGGACGGACGCCGCCAGCCAGCACGGCCGCGGCGCGGCGCACCTCACTCCGGCACGCTGGCCACCCCGCGTTGTCGCAGGCGTCGAGCAGCGGCGTCCAGGCTTGGCCGTCGGCCCGCGCCTCGCGGATGGCCCGGTCGGCGAGCCGTCGCGTATCCGCCGTTCCGAGGCACCCGCGCTTCAACGCTGTAAGCGGCACGCGCTCGTCAGGGTGATCGACCTAGGTCTGCCGCACGGCCGGCGACGCGGGACCGCTCCCGGCGACGTCGATGTCGGAACAGGCGCCAATCGCCGAGAGGAAGGTGCGGGCGCCCACGCGACCCTCTGCACGGTTCTGCGCCTCCAGCTCCCACCAGTCCGCGGTGCGGGGCTCGAGACGGATCGGCAGGGCGGCGAGGGTCGGGGCGACGGTGCTGAGGCTGGACATGGGGACGGGTGGGTGCAGAGGGTGGAGACTCGGGCGGGATCTTGATTCCCCGCGGCGCGGCACGAACGGCTCGCGCGCGGGCCCATCGCCGACGTGAGCACACGGGGGGTGAGACGACGCGCGCCATCGGCGCCGCCGGTGTGCGTCGCGCGGGGCGACGGAGCGGCTCAGAGAAGCCAGCGCGCGCTGCGCGGGGCGGCGAGCACCTCGCGGAGCGTCGTCACCACCGACGGGTCGCGCGACTCTCGCACGTGCTGCGGCCACCGATCCGGCTCCACGCGACGCACGACGGACAGCGCGTACAGCGCGCGGACGACTCGGCCGCTCGACACCGCGGAATCGGCGAGCGCTTCGAGCGCGCCACGCTCCGCCGCGGGGTCACCGAGGAGCGCCAGGGCGGCGAGGCCGCGGGCCCACAACCGTTCGTCCTTGCTCGCGACAACTGCGCCGGGAGTACCGCGTCGCGCAGGCCTCCGCCCAGGAGGTCCGCGCCACCATGCAGGAACGTGAGCGTGCGCGCCGCGAGCTTCTCGGCGAGGTGTAGGAGCGCGTCGACCCGGTCGACCGCCGTGACCGCGGCCCGCCGCCCGTCCTCGTCGCTCCGGCGCGTGTGCGCGGGGTTCGCGAACCGGGTCAGGACCGTGGCATCGGCGAGCAGCTCCGGGCCGGTGCGCCCGTTCCGCTGGCCGCGGGGGATCCACTCCATGAACTCCTCGCCCGTGAGCAGCGGGCGCGGCGCCTGCAGGATCCGCGCGACGTCGCCGCCAACCGCGTCGACCGCCGCGACGCGCTCGCGAGCCACCTCGAGCGCCTCCGCCTCGTCCTGGGCGAGGTGCCGGCGCGTCTCCGCGATGCGGCGCACGTCCCACTCGAGGGTCTTCCACGCCGCGTTGCCCAGCAGGTGACGCGACGTCGCGAGCGCGTGCGCGTCGCGCTCGAGCACGCCCACGGTGCGGTGGACGAGCGCGACACGTACGGCGGCGATCGCCGCGACAACAGGGCTCCGTCGACCCGGCCGACAGGCGACCGGCCGCCTTGTACTCCTGGGCGAGCGCGTCGAACGTCTCGGCGCGCAGCGCGGCGCGGAGGGTCCGGTAGGGCACGATCAGCCGGCGCGCGTCGTAGCCGCGGCGCGCAGGCAGGTCGTAATACGTGTGGGAACCTGGCACCTGCCCCACTTTGACAATCTGCTTGTGGACGCGATCCCGCCCGACGATGCGGGCCTTGGGGGCCTGACCCAGCACGCGCCCGCGCGACGTACCGCGCTCGCGCAGCAGGGCGTCGAGCTCGCGCGCCCGCGGGTCGGCGGCGCAGGCGGCCGCCACGTCCTCCACGGTCACCGAGTGGCCCTCCGGCCAGAACCCCTTCGAGCGGCTGCGGTCGATGGTGATGTCGAGCAGCTCCGTCATCAGGTCGTGCACTGTGACGTGCCCGAGAGCCGCCGCAGCGCCGTGGCGTCCGTCTCGAGCACACGCATGACCTCCACCCAGTCTTCCAGACGCGGGTCGTCCGGGCGCGCGCGCCCACGGCGACCCAGCGGCGCCACCGCCGGCCGGCGCGAGCGCCGTCTTCAGCTCCGTTTTCAGCGCCGTCTGCGGCGGCGGCACGGGTGGTAGTCGGCGCACCGCCGGATGGGTGGTCGGACGTCGCGCTGTTCTCGTCGTCGGCGTCGACGCGACGCGCCAGCGGCACCGCCCGGGTCTCGAGCGCGGCGAGCCGCGTCGACATCTGCACCCCCTCGTCGACGGCGAGCGCCTCGATCGTGCCGCACACGCGCACCGTCACCGCGTTCGTCTCGACCGGCCCGCCGCCCGCCGCCGCGCTCGCGACCCAGAGCGCGACGTAGACGCGCGCGGGCTCCGGCCAGTCCGGCGGCGCCTCCTCGTCGCTGCCCATCAAGCGGTCCGTCAGCACGTACAGGTGACGGGTGGGCCGGCCCCCGCCACCCTGGTCGTCGGACGCGTCTGCGCCGTCGCCTCCGCGCACGGCGAAAGCGGCGAGCGGCTGCGCGACCGGCGTGACGGTCGACGGGACGAGCGCCCGGAGGTGGCGCGCGAGCGCGCCGGGGTGCGCGAGGCGGAAGCGCGGCTCCTCGCGCTGCATGCGCTGGAGGTCCACCACGCCGAACCGGAGCCGCTCGCGACCGACGCGGCGGACGAGGTCGAAGACCGTCGATCGGTCCGCCCGTTCGCTGTCGGTCGCGGGCCAGGAACCGCGGGGCGCACGCGACGCGCGGCCCGGCTCCGCGCGGGAGCGCGACGGCGCCGTCACGCGTCCCCCTGCTTGCGGATCTTCTCGATGGCGAGGCGCACGTCGGCCTCCGACATCGCCTGCCCTCGCTTGAGCGCGAACTCGTGCGCGTTCGCGATGAGGGTGCACAGCCATCAGGAAGCTGCCGCCGGCCTCCGTGAAAAGGTCGAGCTCGAGGCGCTTCCACCCCTTCGCGGGCAACGCCTGCTGGAGCGCCCCGAGGCCGGGGTGGAACTGCGGGAGGTGCGGCGCCACGTGCTCGGGGGCCATCGGGGGGAACACCACGTCCCCCGTGAAGCGCTCGCCGTCCTGCCCCGTCGCCGCGACGTTCTGCGTGAGCCCCGCGTTGCCGACCAGGACGAACCGGAGGGTGTGCCCGCGCCGCGCAACGGCGTCGGGGATCTGGCGCAGGAGGTCGAGATTCGTGGGGTCGATCTGGTGCGCCTCGTCGATCGCGATCACGCGCACGTTGTCGTCGACGGTGCGGTCGAGGCGATCTGCGCGATGAACTGGGTCGGCGTCCCAGTCCTGCCGGCTGCGCTTGCCCATGGGCCGCCCCGTCAGGGCGATGTAGATGTCCGTGAGCACGGTCTTCGGGCCGGTCGCGCGCGACGTCTCGTAGACGAGGATCACGCCGGGCTGCGCGCCGCTCGCGAGCTGCGCCTTGAGCTGCTCCGCCTCGAGCTTCTGGATGAGGCGGCGCACGCACTCCGTCTTGCCCGACCCGAACGGGCCGTGCACCAAGGGTGCTCTCGACGCCGCGCAGCGCGAGGCGCAGAACTGGTGCTCGAGCAGCGCGTGCACGGGGAGCGTGAGGAAGGGGGGCGAGTGCAGGGACCGTTCGGGTGCGCGCCGTTCGGGTTGGGCGGGATCGTGTTCGACATGGTGGGATCGGGAGAGGGACTACTCGTCGTCGAGGAGGAGGAAGCCGGTCCGGCCGCCGAGCACCTCGAGGAGCGACGAGGACGCCGGGGATGCGGGGACGTCGAGCGAGGCGGTCGACGCCTCGTCGGGTCGGGTGGCGGGGGTGGGGGGGGCCTGCGAGGCCTGGTGGGAGACCGGGGTGGGCGCCCGGGCGGCCGGCGGCGTTCCTTCGCTGGGCACCGGCCGCCCACGAGCCACCGTACTGGAGGTCGAGCGCCCCCCGGTAGCCCGCCGGCCACCCGATCGGCGGGACGTCCGGTCGCCGGCCGCCGGCCGGTCGGCCGGCGGCCGCGGCGTTGTCCCACTGGCCCCGCCGGAGGACGCGCCCGCGCCCGAAGCCGCGTCCTCCGCTTCGGGTGCGTCGAAGGCCTCGACCGCCGTGCCGCCGGCGAGGTGCTCGGCGATCGCGTGCACCTTCGTCTGGGCCTCGCGCGCGGCCGCGTCCGAGCGGCTGCGCGCCCGGGTCCGGCTTGGCCGCCATCGGCGCTGGGTGCTCGCGCCGCTGCCGCTGCCGGCGCTCGGCCTGCTCATCCGGAACCGCTCGAGCGCGGCCTGCCCGTGCACGAGGGTGAGTTGGGCTTCCTGGGCGGCCGTGATCTTGGCGCGGTACACCGCGAGGAATCGCTCCCGCTCGCGGAGCGCGGCGTTCACGTCGCGCTCCGCGAGACGCGCTCCCGGTCGCGCAGCCGCAGGCGCTCGACGACCTGCCCGCCGGCGAGGCGCTCACAGAGGATCACCTCCTGGAGAACACCACGGGCGAGGAGCGCCCGGTCGTAGCGGATGACGAGGTCGCGCCGCGGGGTGTTCGGGAGCCCGTTGATGTAGGGCTGGATGCGCTCGTGGGTGAACTGGCGGCCGAAGAACGCGATGCCCTTCTCGGTCACGGCGGGGCACGGGGCCTCCGTCAGCCACAGGCCCTCCGCGGTGCCATCCACGTCGAGGCGCCGGACGCGGCTCAGGGCGTAGAACTGGAGCGGCGAGAACGCGACGCGTGCGTGCCCCGGGAGGTGCGTCGCCTCCTCGAACATCGGAACGGTCGGCGCGTCCTCGGCGCCTTCGCCGGCGCCGTCGTGGGTGTCGTCGTGAGGGACGGGCCGGGTCACGCGACACGCTCCGCGTCAGAGGCGTCTGTCTCGACGTCCGGCGTGAACGGGTGCTGGCGGGCGACGATGCGCTGGACCCGCCGGAGCCCCTCCTGGACCTCCGGGCTGTCGACCGGCAGCGAGACGTGCGAACGCTCGTTGTAGAGCGTCGCCCACCCCCAGATCGCGGCCTCAAGGTCCTGGAGCGTCGGCAGGGCCTCGATCGGCACCTCGCGCTTGTACGGGTCGTACTTGAGCGCGGCGAGGTTGCGCTTGACGTCGCGGTCGGCCGGCGCGTACGGGTCGAACGGGCGCTCGCAGGCGCTGTAGCCGGTCGGCAGGTTCTTGAAGACCTCCTCGGTGATCGTCCCGATGAGGCTCTCCACGTGCGCGCCGCCGCGCGGGTCGTTGTCCTTTCGCGGCACGACGTCGATCCCGAGCAGTCGAGGGCTTCGCGGAAGGCGCCCTGGTGCTCGGCGCCCTTGTCCATCGTGATCTCGTGCGGCACGTCGACCGACGGCAGCCCGGGGTAGTTCCGGTCCTGGTTGAGCGCCCGCCCGAGCACACCGAGGCAGATGCCGGAGTCGATCGCGTAGAGCGACAGGTTGAACGTCACCAACACGCGTGAGCCGACATCCTCGACCACCGTCAGCACGGGTCGGAACGGGATGTACACGCTGTTGACCCAGACCTTTACCCACGCGTCGGCGACGGTGCTGTCGATGGTCAGCCGGAGGCCGCCCGGGAAGATCCCGTGCGAGAGCGCCTCCTCGCAGTGGTCCCGGAACCAGGTCGGCCCCTTGCGCGCCAGGGCGACGAGGAGCGGCTCGCGCTGCTCGTAGGCCTTGAGCGCGCGGTAGACCGAGGGGTACTTGGGCAGCCGCGTCCCCGGGGGCAGCACGTGGGACAGGTGGTGGAGAATCCCCATTGCCCCCTTGCCCAGCAGGACCGCCGCCTCGAAGTGCTTCGCCACGTCCCCCGTGACCGCTCGCGAACGGCCGGCCTGCGGGCTCGGCGCGTCCACGAGCGCGGCGAGGCCGCCGGCGGCGAGCCGGTGGGCCCACGTGTTGAGCGTGCTGTAGGGCGGGATCGCGGTCTTCGCGAACCCGTTCGCCTTCGCGTACAGCGCCGCGTACTTGGTCAGCTTGCCGCGCGGGCAGCCTTCGCGCACGAACCGCTGGACCCACGGGAGCTTCTCCCGGGTGGCCCGGAGCAGGAGGTCGCGCGGCAACTCGTCGAGCCGGCGGCCCGCACCGGCGTCGGCGGGCCCACCGCTGGCACTTGCGCCGGCCCAGGCCGGCCGATACCCTCCGGGGCGCCGCGGCGCCCCGGAGGCCCCGCTCGCCGAGGGGCCGCGGGTCGCGGAGGCGTTGGCGGGCGCGCCCATGTGCTTCTTGCGCTTGCGCGTGATGCGGCGGGACTGTCGGCGAGACGTGGCCATGCGATGCTGCTCCGTGCGGCTGCGGTCGTGGGGCGTGAACTCGCGCCCGGTGGGATCGAGGGTGGGGGCGCCGCGCTGTCGGCGACGGAGCCCACCGCGGCGAGAGTCCGGCGGTCGCCGTCCTCTACCCGGTGGGCGCGGCCCGACGGAAATTCGTCCCGGGCCGGTGAGGACCCCTCGGTGAGCCCTCGAGCGCCACTCTACTCGACGTCGGCCTTGGCCTCCTAATGGCCGTCGATCGGGACCATCCAGCGTGTCGAGTCGCGCATCGCGATGGTCCGGCAGTCACGTCGACGTGCGGAAGCGGAGCTGCGCGCCGGGCATGGACGGCAGCTCCGGCACAGGGCACGATGACGGTGGACCGCCGGCACACAGGCGCCACGGGCCGACCCGCATCGCCCGTTGGTCGAGTGCGAGTCGTTCACGTCCGATGCGGGCGGCGGAGCCCCGCGCCGGCGCAGGCGGCACACCCGACGCCGCGGTGCGTGTGCCCGTGCCACCCCGCCGACCGCACCGCCGATCGGCCACCGGACCGACCGGAGGCGCCTGGAGCGCGGCCCTGTGCCGCCCCCCCACACCCGGAATCGCTGCCTCGATGCGCTGTGCGGGGAGCGCCTGGTGACCGGCATCGCGCAGTGGAGAGCACCCGGCGGCGGCGCCGCGATCGGGCGACGCGCGATCGGGATCGCCGCCATACGGGTGTGCCGGGGCGAGGCCCGGTGCCACCGCGACCGCCGTCGGTCTGGCGGTCCTGTACCCGCACCGTCGTCAGCGCGACCTGGAGCGAGGCGCCCGACGACGGCGGGCGGCACAGCGCTCGGGCTGCCGGTCGCACGCCCCGCCCGCGACGGAGTCGCCCGCACCAGTTCTCCATAAGGTCGGGCGCGTGCGGCTGTCACGCCGCGGCGTGCCGAAACGCGTCGCGAAGGCCCTCGGACGAGTTTCCGGCGCGCCGCGACCGCCGGGTAGTCCTGGCTCACCTTCAACCTCAGGTGAGTCATGGCGACCCAGATCACGCCCGCGTTCGACCTCCAGTACGCGATCGACTTCCACCGCGGCGCCGACGAGGCGCTGCGCGACGAGATCGCCGCCGTCGAGCGCGCCGAGCGCCGCGAGGCCGTGCCCGTCCACGACGGCCAGCGCGCGGCCGACACCCGCGGGCGACGCCGTGCGCTACCTCTTCCAGACCGAGAGCCCGGCGCGCGTGCAGGTCGGCGAGCGCGTGCGCTGCCAGGTCGACGGCGCGCCGCCCGTGCGCGCGACGGTCGTGGGCCACGCGGCACCGGGCCTGACGCTCGCGCTCGAGGCGGACCTCGGCCCCCGCATCGACGCCGCCGTCGTCCAGCGCGACGCGGCGTGGATCGAGGCGACGCTCCGGAGCCGGCTCGCCGCCATCGCCGGCCGCCTGCAGCGGGGCAAGCCCACCGGCCCGTTCTCGCCGGAGCGCGCGCTCGCCGTCCTGCGGCCCGAGGACGCGGCGCCGCCGCCGGCGTTCCGGCGGCTCCCGCTGCCCGACCACCTCCTCGAGGGCGCGACGGGCGTGCCGCTCAACGAGGAGCAGGTCGCCGCGGTCCAGCGCGTGCTCGAGCAGCCGATCACCTACCTCTGGGGCCCGCCGGGCACGGGCAAGACGTCCACGATTGCGGCGGCGATCGCGGCGCTGGTCGAGCACCGCCAGCGGATCCTCGTCGTCACGCCGTCCAATGCGGCCGCCGACGTGCTCCTGACGCAGCTCCACCCTCGGGTCGCCGACCACCCCTAATCGCGCGGGGGCTCGTGCAGCGGTTCGGGTCGCGAGTGACGGACCAGCTCCCGCCCGCCCTGCACGACCTGTTCGTCCCGTCGGCGATCGGCGGCCGCCTGCGCGAGGAGAACGACGCCGTCGTCGCGTGGCTCGCGGAGGAGCGCGCCGCCGCGGCGAGCGCGGGCCGGGCCGCCGACGTCCACGCGCTCGACGCGGAGCTCGCGGCCCTCGCCTTGGAGCGCGAGCGGATCGGCGAGGACCTCGCACGGCACTGCCACGTGACCGTCACCCCGATCGCCAACGTCTATCTGTCGCGCGCGCTCTGGCGGGAGTACGACGCGGTGGTGTGCGACGAGGCGAGCATGGTCGCGCTGCCCGCCCTCTACCTGGCGGCGGGGCTCGCGCGCACGCGGCTCGTCGTCGCCGGGGATTTCCAGCAGCTCGGCGCGGTGACGGCGGCGGACACCCCCGCCGTCCGGGCCTGGCTCAAGCGGGACCCGTTCCGCGTCGCGGGAATCCCCGAGATGCTCGCGACCGGAGACACGCCGCCGTACGTGACGATGCTCCGAGTGCAGTACCGCATGGCGCCCGCGATCTGCGACCTGGTGAGCGAGGACTACTACCTCGGACAGCTGTCGACGGCCCCCGCGCGCCGCGCGGCGGGGGCCACGCCGGTCCCGCCGCCCCTCGGGACCCACCCGGTCGTGCTGATCGACACGTCGCCGCTCGAGCCGACGACGCGGGGGCCGGACCGCGCCAACCCGGTGCACGCCCGACTCGTCGCCGCGCTCGTCGACGCGATCAAGGCGCCGCGGCCGGACGGGAGCGATGCGCGCGTCGGGGTGTTCACGCTCTATCGCGGCCAGGTGGCGGCGCTCCAGCGGGCCGCGTCGGGGCGCCGGCCCGCCGACCTCACGGCGACCGTTCACCGCGCGCAGGGGGGCGAGGTGGACGTGGCCGTCCTCGACCTCTGCGACGCACCCGGCGCCGGCGTGACCTTCCTTCGGGCCGCCGGCTGTTCCGAGGAGGGCGGGCGCCTGCTGAACGTTTCCCTGACGCGGGCGCGCCAGACCGCCGTCGTGGTCGCGAACGTGACGTACCTCGCCCGGGCCGGCGGGCCCGTGGTGCGCCGGCTGCTCGACCGGCTGCGCGAGACGGCGGTCGTGATCAACGCGGCGAAATTCATGGCCTGAGCGGCACGCGACCATCGCGACGCCGGCCGATTCGACCACGCTCGCCAGATACGTCAGCGACGGCCGATCGCGCGGCCTTCGGGTTTCATTCGCGTTGTTCATGCGTTCGGACCGCTTCAGCTTGCAAGGCCTATCCCGCCGCGCGAGGTGAGTCAGACGCGTCGGCCCTGGTCGAACGGACGCCGACCCGCGTGACTCGCGTGACCGCCCTCCGCCCCAACCAGCGCCCCGACTCGCAGCGCCGTGGCGCCTTACGCGCCGACGGCGCCCGGAGGTACCCCGGCGTCGGGCGTCCCCGCCGCGGCCGCTGCGATGGCTTGGCTGGCGCCGGTCGCGGGGTTCCTGGACGCGTGGCTGGATCGAGCGGCGCACGGCGTCCATCCAAACGTCCAGCTACTGACCGAGCGCGAGTCGCAGCGCGACGCCGTCTGCGACGCATTGTGCGGGGTCGTCGACCATCTCGTCGGCGCGCACGTCCTTACCCGGATGAAGTTTCCGCAGGCGGCCGCGACGTTCGACTCCCGGATTCCGCGCGGAAGCCGCATCCGCTCTGGGGACCTGGCTAAGATCATCGCGACGGAGTACGTGCAGGCGCACACGGAGTTCGCGGTGCCGCTCAAGCGGCTCCGCCACAAGGACGACCGCGAGATGTCGATGCGGGGCGACGACATCATCGGCCTCCACAAGTCGGGCGGAACGCCCACCGTGCTGAAAGCTGAGGTGAAGAGCCGCGCGACCCTGGCAGCCGCGGTCGTCGAGGAGGCGTGCACCTCACTCGAACACCACCGCGGCCGACCCAAGCCGCAGACGCTCGGCTTCATCGCGATGCATCTGCGCTACACGGACCGCGACGCCGAAGCCGAACTGATCGAGCACCTCCAGAGCGAGCGGCTCGGCGTCCGGGACATCGCGCATCTCGTGTTCACCCTGTCGGGGAACGATCCCTCGACGGCTCTCAGTGCCCACGCCGGCACGCGACAACTCATCGGCGACCGCCGGCTCGTTGGACTTCGCGTCGCAGACCACCAGCGCTTCATCAGTACGGTGTTCGACGCAGTGCGCGCGGGCCGGATTGCTCCCGCTGCCCCGACCGCGGCCGCGGTCCCGGCGCGGGTGGCCGCTCCCTCGGCCCCGGAGCCGCCCGACGATGCCGCAGACACTTGAGGACCTGGCGGCCCGGCTGCGGGTCCTCACGCTCCGGGCGCTCGGGACGCGCTGGTGCGGCGTGGGCTCGCCCGCGGGCTGATGGCGCGACGGCCGGCTCCCCGACGGGGCGCCGGGGTTCACGGACAGCCTCACGGCGGACCTGCTCGACCACGGGTACCTTGTGCTCTCGCAGGCGCTCCGGCTCCGCGAGCGCGGGGGGTCGACCTCCGACGTCGAGCACGGGCTGCGCGTCGCGGCGAGAGCATCGAATCCGCCGTCCGCCGGGGCGGTCGCGACGCGGACCGTGACTTTCACCTGGTGGTCGCCGCCTGCGCGTTCCACCTGTCGCACTTCGGGGCCCGCGCGTACTGCCTCGTACCGCCGCTGGAGGCGAACCCGAACTTGTCAGTGCCGGAGCTCGCGTTGGTCACGCTGCTTCGCCGCGACCTCGGGACGCTGCGCGCGATGTGCGCGCGCTCGCGACGACCGCCACCAGGACGCCGCCCTGGCTGCGCGGCTCGCGCGCGACGGCATGGATGCACTGGATGAGGTCGAGCGCATCGCGGTGACCGCGAACTTCGTCCGGTCGCTCGCCACGTTCCTCTCAGCCCTGGATCGCGGCGACGCAACCCTGGCCGTTGCCGCCATCCGGAGCTTCGCCGAGGGCAGCGAGGCCGCGGCAATAATCCGACACGTGCCGCTCTGGTGGGCGTGCACCTTGGCCCGCCACCTCACCGACGGCCTGTGGGGCAACAGCCTCCACGTGCGGATCCCGCTGGAGATCGACGGCCCTCCGGCAACCCGGTGGCGATCGCTTCGTCGGCGCTACATCGACGTCCTCCGCGGGCGTGGGACGGCGGAGGTGGACCTCTGGCCGTCGCAGTGGGAGGCCGCGTCCCGCTGCGTGGACCCTGCCGACGACTTGGTGGTGGCGCTGCCGACGAGTGCCGGCAAGACGCGGGTGGCCGAACTGTGCATCCTCCGCACCCTTGCGGACGAACGCCGCGTCATCTACGTCACGCCGCTGCGGGCGCTGTCGGCGCAGTTGGAGCGAACGCTCTCCCGTACTTTCCGTCCGCTCGGCCACTCAGTCACGGCGCTCTACGGTGCGAGCGGCGTCGCGGCGGCCGACGTCGCCACCCTGCGCGACGCCGACATCGTGGTCGCCACCCCCGAGAAGCTCGACTTCGCGTTGCGGGTGGATCCATCGGTGCTCGACAACGTCGGCTTGGTCGTGCTGGACGAAGGGCACATGATCGGACTCGGGACGCGCGAGATTCGGTACGAGGTGCTCGTGCAGCGCCTGCTGCGGCGTCCGACGCCGCCGCCCGGCGGATCGTTTGCCTCTCGGCCATCTTCGGCCCGGCTGGCGCCGGCCGTGACGAACGGGCGGGTGGCGACGGAGCCGCCGCCCGCGACCCGCACGATGACGAACCGCAGGGCGGTCGAGGAGACGGGAACGGTATGCCCGCCCCGGCCGCCACCGACGGGGCGGTCGGCGGGGCGTTCGCGGATTTCACGGCGTGATCCGAGGCGATGCCCCCGGCGCCGCGATCATGTCGTCGTGGCGGCCGACCCGCCAGCGAACCGGCGTGCTGCGCTGGAACGGGACGGCGGGACGACTCGCTGGCAGTGGACGAGGAGGAGCCATACGTCCCGGGGTTCGTGCGCACGGAGCCCCCGCTGGGTCAGCGACGCAACGGCTTCCCGCAGAACGACGCGGAGTTCGTGCTGGCGGCCGCCAAGGCCTTCCTCGCGGACGAGCACCGCGTGTTGATCTACTGTCCCCCAGCGACGGTCGGTAGAGTCGCTCGGGGCGGCGTATCTCACGGTCGCGCGGCAGGGGCACTTCGCGGTCGAGGTCCCCGACGCCGGCGCGCTCGCGCGGGCGCTCCGCATCGGACGGGAGTGGTTGGGCCCGGAGCACGTCGCGCTCCGCGCTCTCGAGCGAGGTGTCGCGCTGCACCACGGGTCGTTGCCCCGGCCCTTCCTCTCGGAGGTGGAGGATCTGTTGCAGCGTCGCATAATCCGATCGTGATCGCCTCGCCGACGCTGGCGCAGGGCATCGACCTGTCATGCAGCGTACTGCTCTTCCGGTCCATCTACCGGGTCGGGAACCGGCCCATCGAACCCGAGGAGTTCGCGAACGTTGTTGGCCGGGCAGGCCGTGCCCACGTGGACCTCGATGGCGTGACGGTCTTCCCCGTATTCGAGCAGGGCTCGAAGGGCGGGCGCCGTGCGTGGGAGTTCCGACAGCTCGTTCAGTCGTCGGCCGCCCGGCGCTTGGAGAGTGGCCTCGTGTTGCTCGTCGAACGTCTCATCGAGTTGCTCGGCGAGGCACTCGGCGCATCGGCCGAGGACGTCCGGGCGTACGTGTTGGACGTCGGAGCAGGCTGGGACGTGCCGGTGTACGCGCTGGATCCGCAGGGCGTGCCGACCGATGTCGAGCTGATGGCGCCCGCGTTGGCCGAGCTCGACGCCGCCATCCTCGCTAGCGTGGAAAACCTCGAGTGCGCGATCGAGACGCTGGCAGACGCGCTCGACACGGCGTTGCGTGCCTCGCTCTGGCGCGGCGCCTGCGCACGCGCACGGACCAAGCGGCCGGCCTCGCGCGCGACGTGCTCGTCGGCAGAGCACGGTGGCTGTGGACGCGTACGACGCCTGCGGCGCGACGCGCGTACCATGCGGCGGGGCTCGGGTACGCCGCCGGGCAGTTCCTGGACGCCCAGCGCGACACGCTCGTCCCGCTGCTGCTGTCGGCGGAGGGGGCGCTGCTCCGCGGCGCGGCGGCCGAGGCGGCGCACGCCCTCGTCGCGTTCGCGCGCCACGTGCGTGCAGTGCCACCGTTCGAGTTCGAGGATGCTCCAGGGGTTCGGGAGGCCGCGCTCAGCGCGTGGGTGACGGGCGACCTGGTGAGCGCCCCGCCGCTCGCCGGTGACGCGAGCGAGATCGTCGCCTTCCTGCAGGGCGACGTCGTCTACCGGTTGGTGTGGGCCGCGGAGGCGGTGCGCCTGCACGCGGTGCAGACCGGCGTCCCCGACGCCGAACTGCTGGACGGGACGGTAGCCGCGACGCTGACCTACGGGCTGCCCACGGCGCCGGGGATCGTGCTCGCTCAGGCCGGCTTGTCGTCGCGGACCATGGTGCAGCGTCTCGTCGCGGCGTTCCCGACGGGCCTCAGCGGTCCGGATGACATCGCTGACTGGATCGCGGCCCACCGGGGCGTGATCAACGCGCCGGGGTACTGGCAGGACACCGAGACCGAGGCGCTCTGGCAGGCGTTCGTCGGTCGGTGGATCGACCGGGCACCTGGCCGATGGGGTGACCGCCGGACCGAAGTCGGCGTCGAGTGGCGGTCCCCCCGGCAAGCCCCCGAGACTGGCGCGTCGGTGTCTCTGGTGCACGACCCCGTGGACAACGTGACGTACGTCTGCGCGGAAGACCTGACGCACCTCGGACGGCTCCGATCTCCCGTCCGGCGCGGACCAGCGAACCGCCGTCACCGGCGTGGTGGCCAGAGATCGCGGACGCGTCTCGATCACAGGGTTCATGCCTGCCCGATAGCGGGCGCTCGCACGTCGCGGCAGCGCGGACGTGCCACCGCTCCCCGCGGCGTGACCGTAGCGCACCCTGTGCGCGTACCGTCCCCGCCTGGACTCGCGCGCCTGTCGGGCGCCGGTCAGTGGGCCACCCTCTGGGCCGGCGGCCGGGGAACCCAGGGATCCTGCGCGATCAGAGGCGTCCTCTAGGAATCGTGGCGCCCAGCCGTGGGTGCGGGTCCGTGACGTCTTCCTGAGCGAGCGGGCGACGGGCGGGGCACGTGACGCCGCGCTGGCCGAGGCGGCGTCGGCCGAGGCGCCGCACACCATGCTGTGCTCGGGATGCGCTACTGGAGATCGCAGCACGGCGCTGCGCGCCCTGCAGGCCGCCCGTGGCAAGTGGGCACCCAAGCGAGCGACCATGGAGGTCCTGCGGTACGCCGTCCGTCTCAGGACTAGCGACCCCGGCATTCTGGCTCATCTTGATGGGCGCACGGGCTTCTGCTCGATCCCAGCGTCGGGCCCGGGCGGCGTGGTGCGCGGCGCGCCTGCCGGGGACCTTGAACTCGACCGGTGCGCCATGCCGATGCTCGGGCTGGGCACCCCGGGCCCATGACCCTGGGGCGCGCTTTGGGCAGCCAGGCTCCCACCTGGGGGTCCAGGACCCCAGAGCGGCAGCGAGCGTGCGTTCCACCGATGGGGAGACACAGACGGGCACGTCCCTGGCGCGAAGGCAGGAGCACCCCGTGCGGCACCGCACCATCGGACACGAAGTACACCCTCGGCTAGCCCCGCCTCACCTTCAGCCCCGATGGACAAGCAGGCCCTCTCCGAGCAGGACGTCCGCACGCAAGTACATCATCGCCTGCGATCCACGCGGCCGGCTGGGACGTGATGCGCCAGGTCCGCGAGGAGGTCGAGCTCACCAAGGGCCGCGTGATCGTGCGGGGAAAGCTCGTCGGCCCGCGGGGAGGGCGAAGCGCGCCGACTACGTCCTCTTCCCAAGCCCGACCTCCCGCTCGCCGTCGTCGAGGCCAAGGACAACAACCACAGCGTCGGCGCCGGGATGCAGCAGGCGCTCGGCTACGCCGAGCATGCTCGACGTGCCGTTCGTCTTCAGCTCGAACGGCGACGGCTTCCTCTTCCACGACCGCACGGGCCCGAGCCGGCGATCGAGACGCGAGTCTGGCGCTCGACGAGTTCCCGTCGCCGGCGGAGCTCTGGCGCCGCTACCGCGCGTGGAAGGGGCTCGACGCCGACGCCGAAGCGCATCGTCACGCAGGACTACCACGCCGATGGCAGCGGCAAGGAGCCGCGCTACTACCAGCGTCAGGCCATCAACCGCGACGTCGAGGCGGTCGCCAAGGGACAGAACCGCGTGCTGCTGGTGATGGCGACCGGCACCGGCAAGACGTACACCGCCTTCCAGATCATCTGGCGGCTGTGGAAGGCCGGCGCGAAGAAGCGGATCCTGTTCCTCGCCGACCGCAACATCCTCGTCGACCAGACGAGAGACGAACGACTTCAAGCCGTTCGGCGAGGCGATGACGAAGATCACGCAACCGCACAGGTCGACAAGTCGCTACGAGATCTACCTCTGCGCTCTACCAGGCCATCACGGGCGACGAGGAGCGCGCAACATCTACAAGGAGTTCTCGCCGCGACTTCTTCGACCTGATCGTCGATCGACGAGTGCCACCGCGGGAGCGCCGCCGAGGACTCGGCGTGGCGCGAGATCCTCGACTACTTCTCCGCCGCCGTGCAGCTCGGCATGACGGCGACGCCCAAGGAGACGAAGACGTCTCGAACATCCACTACTTCGGCGAGCCGGTCTACACCTACTCGCTCAAGCAGGGCATCGAGGACGGCTTCCTCGCGCCGTACAAGGTGGTCCGCGTCGACCTCGACAAGGACCTGCCGGCTGGCGCCCCGAGAAGGGCAAGCGCGACAAGCACGGCGAGGTGATCGAGGACCGCATCTACAACCAGCGCGACTTCGACCGCGAC
This sequence comes from uncultured Gemmatimonadaceae bacterium, assembly GCA_963843845.1. Lineage (GTDB taxonomy): Bacteria > Gemmatimonadota > Gemmatimonadetes > Gemmatimonadales > Gemmatimonadaceae > Gemmatirosa. The sequence continues at coordinate 2,814,123 of CAWJMB010000002.1, forward strand.
GCTGGTCCTCGACGAGCGCACCAAGCTCGTGGCGCGCGAAGGTCACCGAGTACCTCAAGGGACCGGAACCGCTTCGCCAAGACGATCGTCTTCTGCGAGGACATCGACCACGCCGAGCGGATGCGGCAGGCGCTCGTCAACGAGAACCCCGACCTGGCCGCGGCCAGAACCGCACGCTACGTCATGCGCATCACCGGGCGACGACACCGAGGGCAAGGCGGCACCTCGACAACTTCATCGACCCCGAGGAGCGCTACCCGGTGATCGCGACCACGTCGGAGCTGATGACGACCGGCGTCGACGCCCAGACCTGCAAGCTGATCGTGCTCGACCAGCGCATCCAGTCGATGACCGAGTTCAAGCAGATCATCGGCCGCGGCACCCGCATCAACGAGGACACGGCAAGCTCTGCTTCACCATCCTCGACTTCCGCAAGGCGACCGAGCTGTTCGCCGACCCCGACTTCGACGGCGACCCGGTGCAGATCTACGAGCCCGGCGAGCGACGACCCGATCGTGCCGCCCGACGACGGATCGACGCCGACGACGGCCGAGACGCCGATCGACGGATGCCCGCCTCGGACGCCGGACGGCCGGGCGGCGACGGCGACGCCGGACGACGATGCCGGCCGCGGCCCGGCAGCGCAAGTACGTCGTCGGCGGACGTGCCGGTCAGCGTCGTCGCCGAGCGCGTCCAGTACTACGGCCCGGACGGCAAGCTCATCACCGAGTCGCTGCGCGACTACACGCGCAGCGCGTCCGCGAGGAGTACGCCATCGCTCGACGACTTCCTGAAGCGCTGGAGGCCAGCCGACCGCAAGCAGGCGATCATCAACGAGCTCGACGAGCAGGGCGTCTTCTTCGAGGCGCTCGCCGAGGACGTAGGTAAGGCACGACTCGACCCCTTCGACCTCGTCTGCCACGTCGCCTTCGATCAGCCGCCGCTCACCCGCCGTGAGCGCGCCGACAACGTGCGCAAGCGCGACTACTTCGCCAAGTACGGCGACGAAGGCCCGCGCGTCCTCGAGGCGCTGCTCGACAAGTACGCCGACGAAGGCGTCGACGACCATCGAGGACATCGAGCGTGCTCAAGGTCGCAGCCGCTCGACCGCGCATCGGCACCCCGATCGAAATCGTCGCAGCGCTTCGGCGGCACGGACCGGCTACACTGCAGGCCGTCAGCGAGCTCGAAGAGCGAGCTCTACAAGCAACGCACGCTGACCGACAGTGACCACCCATGTCGCATCGGCACCACCATCAAGTCGCATCCAGGACATCATGCGCAAGGACGCCGGCATCGACGGCGACGCCCAGCGCATCGGCCAGCTCGGCTGGATGCTCTTCCTCAAGATCTTCGACGACCGCGACGCGGAGCGGAGCTGCTCGGGACGAGCCTACGTCTCGCCGATCCCGGCGCGGCTCCGCTGGCGCACTGGGCCGCGGACGCGGAAGGGCATCACCGGCGACGCGCTGCTCGACTTCGTCAACAACGACCTGTTCCCGACGCTCAAGGAGCTCGCCGACTCGACGCGGCAAGACGCGGCGATCGCGGCGCGTCGTCCGCAGCGTCTTCGAGGACGCCTACAACTACATGAAGAGCGGGCACGCTGCTGCGGCAGGTCGTCAACAAGATCAACGAGATCGACTTCAACCGCTCGAGCGACCGGCACCTGTTCGGCGACATCTACGAGCAGATCCTAAGGACCTCCAGAGCGCCGGCAACGCGGGCGAGTACTACACGCCGCGCGCCGTCACGCAGTTCATGGTCGACCGAGATGACGCCCCGCAGCTCGGCGAGACGGTGCTCGACCCGGCGTGCGGCACGGGCGGCTTCCTCACCTGCGCCATCGAGCACGTGCGCAGGCAGCTACGTCCGGACGCCCGACAGGACGAGCGAGTGCTGCAGGCGTCATCCGCGGCGTCGAGAAGAAGCCGCTGCCGCACCTGCTCTGCACGACCAACATGCTGCTGCACGGCATCGACGTGCCGACGCAACGTCCGCCACGACAACACGCTCGCCCGGCCGCTGCGCGACTACGGGCCAAGGACCGCGTGGACGTCATCCTCACCAACCCGCCGTTCGGCGGGACGGAGGAAGACGGGATCGAGAACAACTTCCCGGCGCAGTTCCGGACGCGCGAGACGGCCGACCTGTTCCTCGTGCTGATCATGCACCTGCTGAAGGACGGCGGCCGCGCGGCGGTGGTGCTGCCGGACGGCACGCTGTTCGGCGAGGGGGTCAAGACGCGCATCAAGGAGAAGCTGCTCGACGAGTGCAACCTGCACACGATCGTGCGGCTGCCGAAGGGCGTGTTCGAGCCCGTACACGGGCATCAAGACGAACCTGCTGTTCTTCACGAAGGGCGAGCCGACCAAGGAGGTCTGGTTCTACGAGCACCCGTACCCCGCGGGCGCAGAAGAGCTACTCCAAGACCAAGCCGATCCGCATCGAGGAGTTCGACGCCGAGAAGGCGTGGTGGACGACGCGCGAGGAGACCGAGCAGGCGTGGAGGGTCTCGGTCGACGAGATCCGGCGGCGGGGCTACAACCTCGACATCAAGAACCCGAACGCGCGCGACGAGGATCACCGCGATCCGGACGACTTGCTGGCGGAGTACCGGCAGGCGATGGCGGACGTGGCGGAGACGCGCGAGGCGCTGAAGGCGCAGCTGGCGGCGGCGTTGGCATCGGTCCTTGCGGTGGAGGTGGGGGCGTGACGCCCGGAGCGCTGCTGGAGCAGTTCGACATGATGGCGGAGTCGCCAGGTGGGGTGGAGCAAGTGCGCAAGGTGATCCTCCAGCTCGCGGTGCGTGGCGAGCTGCGTTGTGAAACGGGACGACGAGGGTTAGTGGTGCTCGATCGCATCGCGACGGACGCTGGACGCCATATCTGAGCTGTCGCCGGCTGGAGTGGGGTCCGCGCCGGACCCGAGTGGCTGGGCCTGGGTGCGGATCGGCGACGTGATGAACCTCGTCAACGGGCGAGCGTTCAAGCGCGCTGAGTGGGCTGCGGCGGGAACGCCCATTGTTCGCATTCAGAACCTGAATAGCCCCGCCGCGCCGTTCAACTACAGTGCGTCGGAGGTGCCGGCGAAGTTCTACATCCAGGATGAGGATCTGCTGCTGAGCTGGTCTGGTACTCCAGGCACGTGCTTTGGTGCGTTCGTCTGGCGTCGCGGCCGGGCCGTGCTCAACCAGCACATCTTCCGGTGCGAGCTTCGTGGCGGCGCGTACGTCAACGACTTCGCGCGCATGGCAATCAACGCACGCCTGGAACGAAATGATCTCGCAGGCTCATGGCGGCGTCGGACTACAGCACATCACGAAGGGCAAGTTGGACCGCCTTGCGATAGTGCTACCGCCTCTCGCGGAGCAGCGCCGCATCGTGGAGAAGGTAGACGAGCTGATGGCTCTCTGCGACGAACTGGAGACCCGGCAGGAGCGGCGCGCCGAGGCGCGGGCGCGGGCGAACCGCGCGGTGCTGCAGCAGCTTACGGCGGCGAAGACGACGCGAGCTGGACACCGCATGGGAGCGGCTGCATGGGAGCTTTGACTCGCTGGTGAACGCGCAGAGTAACTGACTGGAGCGGGTGTTGCAGCTGGGTGGTGGAAAGTGGCCACAGGATCCGAAGGACGAACCGGCGACTTCGTTTCTCGCGGAGTACCGGTGCCGAGCCGAAGACGCGCCCCTCGAGCTCGATCTTCCAGCGGGGTGGGCGTGCGCGCGCCTTTGTGAGCTGGGCTCCTTCATGGGGGGCGGGACACCCTCCAAGTCCGACCCATCGCTCTGGGCGGGCGACATCCCTTGGGTTAGTCCAAAGGACATGAAGCGACTCAGAATCGCTGACTCAGAGGATCACGTGAGCCAGCCGGCACTGTCCCGGTCAGCCGTGCGCCTGATCCCAGCGGGTGCGCTGCTCATGGTGGTTCGCGGAATGATCCTAGCGAGAGCGTTTCCGGTGGCGCTCACGGAGCGGCCCGTCACGGTCAACCAGGACATGAAGGCGCTGGTACCGAAGGATGCGCGCCTCGCCGAGTACCTCTTGCTCATGCTGCGCGCGATGGAGCCGCGCGTGCTGGCGGCCGTCGAGCGGTCCACTCACGGCACGTGCCGACTCGAGTCGACCGTAGTAAGCGAACTTGTTCTCCCACTGCCCCCGCTGGCGGAGCAGCGGCGCATCGTGGCGAGGGTAGACGAGCTGATGGCCCTGTGCAACGAGCTGGAGGTCCGGCTCACGCGCGCCCGCAACTGCGCCACCCACCTCGCCGCCGCGGTGGTGCATCGCCTCACCGCCGCCTGACCTGAGCCTCGACACACGTGCCGATCACCCTCACTGATCGCCTCGTCGTCGCCGTCGCGTCCAGCGCCCTCTTCGACTTGGAGGACTCCGACCGCGTCTTCCGCGAGCACGGCGAGGAGGCCTACCGCCAGTACCAGCGGGACCACGAGAGCGACGTGCTGGCCCCAGGCGTCGCGTTCCCGCTCGTGCGCCGGCTGCTGGCGCTGAACGGGGCGGACCCGGGCGACCAGGTGGTCGAGATCGTCCTGCTCTCGCGCAACGATCCCGACACGGGGCTCCGGGTGTTCAACGCCATCGAGCACCATGGACTGGCCATCTCCCGGGCGGCGTTCGTGAAGGGCCGGAACCCGCACCTGTACCTGCCGGCGTTCAACGCCTCGCTGTTCCTGTCGGCGCACGCGGAGGACGTCCGGCGGGCCGTGGCGGCGGGGCTCCCCGCTGGGCAGGTCTTCCCAACGCGGTTCGTGGACGACGAGGCGGAGACGGAGCTGCGCATCGCGTTCGACTTCGACGGGATCATCGCCGACGACTCCGCGGAGGCGATCTTCAAGACCGGCGGGCTGGCCAGCTTCCACGCCAGCGAGCGGGAGCGGGCACTCGAACCGATGGCGGTGGGGCCCCTGCAGCGCTTCTTCGCCGAGGTGGCGGGCGTGCAGGCCAAAGAGCGGGCCCGCCAGTGCCGCGACCCCGGGTATCAGCCGCGGCTCCGGGTGGCCATCGTAACGGCGCGCAACGCCCCGGCCCACAAGCGGGTGATCACGACCCTGCGGCAGTGGGGCATCCAGGTGGACGAGGCCTTCTTCCTCGGCGGCGTGGAGAAGGCCGAGATCCTCCGGACGTTCCGACCGCACATCTTCTTCGACGACCAGCTCACCCACGTCACTGGGGCTTCGGAGGTCACCCCTTCCGTGCACGTGCCGTTCGGCGTGGCGAACGCTGTCGCGGCGCCGCTGGAGGCTCCGGCCCTGCCCACGCTCGAGGAGGGGGGCGGCGGCGCAGGCCCGGACGCGGCTCACGGCCTCCTGGGTGCGGCACCCCACGTGGTCCCCGGATAGCAACTGCCGGGGCGACCTCGCGCCCGCGGGCGAGGCGCACAGAGGACGGGGGCGGCGCCGTGATACGGCGCCACCCCCGTTCTCACACCCGTCCTCGCCACACAACCTCGTTGCTATGCTTAGCGTTACGAGATTACGAGAAGATCGCAAACGATTACGAGTGGCCGCGATCAGGAATTACGAGACCCCACGCAAGATCCCAAGCCTCCTGTAAACCCGGCGCGGTTCAAGAGCGTACAGCGTCGCCCCTTTACTGCACCGTGTTGATCATGTCGAAGATGGGCAGGTACATCGCCACCACCATCCCCCCCACGACCACGCCGAGCACCACGATCATGATCGGCTCCAGCAAGGCGAGCAGCGCACTCACCGCCGCGTCCACCTCGCTGTCGTAGAAGTCCGCGATCTTCGAGAGCATCTCGTCGAGCCCGCCCGTCTGCTCCCCGACCGCGATCATCGAGATCACCATCGGCGGGAACACGTTCGACTTCTGCAGCGGCGCCGCGATCGTGTCGCCCCCCGCGATCGACGCCCGCGACGCGAGGATCGCGTCCTGCACCACCCGGTTCCCCGACGTCCGCGCCGTGATCTCGAGCCCGTCGAGGATCGAGACGCCCGACGAGATCAGCGTGCCCAACGTCCGCGTGAAGCGCGACACCGACGCCTTCCGGATCACGTCGCCGAGCACCGGCACGCGCAGCATGAGGCGGTCGATCACGAGCTGCCCGGCGTCGGTCGCGTAGTACTTCTTGATCGACACCGCGGCGAACGCCATCCCCCCCGCCACCGCCCACCAGTAGCCGTTCACGAAGCGCGACATCGAGACGACGATCTGCGTCGGCAGCGGCAGCGCGAGGTTCACGCTCGCGAACATCGTCTCGAACACCGGGATCACCTTCCACAGCAGCACGACGATCGCGATCGCCGCGACGCTCATGATCACCGTCGGGTAGATCATCGCCCCCTTCACCTTCCGCACGAGCTGGTCGTTCTTCTCCAGGAAGGTCGCGAGGCGCATGAGGATCGTGTCGAGGATGCCGCCCGCCTCCCCCGCCGCGACCATGTTCACGTACAGCTCGCTGAACGCCTTCGGGTGGTTCCCCATCGCGCCGGCGACCGTCGCGCCGCTCTCGACGTCGAACACCACCGCGCGCGTCACGTCGGCGAGCGCCTTGTTCTCGGTCTGCTTCGACAGGATGTCGAGCGCCTGCACGAGCGGCAGGCCGGCGTTGATCATCGTCGAGAACTGCCGCGTGAAGATGACGACGTCGCGCATCTTCACCTTCCCCTTCGGCCTCGGCTTCTTCGCCTCCTCGTCGATCTTGACGACGTGCATCCGCTGCCGGCGGAGCTGCGCGATGACGTCGTCGCGGCTCGGCGCCTCGAGCGTCGCGGTCTTGAGGTCGCCGTTGAGGGCGCGGGCGGTGTAGGCAAAACTCGGCATCGTGGACTCCCGTCAGGCCGTTGGACTCTGCCCGCTCATGCGCAGCAGCTCGTTCGGGTCGCCGCTCACGCGCAGCGCCTCCTCGATCGTGATCTGGCGCTCCACGTAGAGGCGGTAGAGCGCGTCGTTCAGCGTCTGCATGCCGAACTTCTTGCCGCCCTGCATCAGCGAGTAGATCTGGTGCACCTTGTCGTCGCGGATCAGCGCGCGGATGGCCGGCGTCACGACGAGCACTTCGGCCGCGAGCGCGCGCCCCTTCCCGGCCGTCTTCGGGATCAACGTCTGCGTCACGATCCCCTCGAGCACGAACGCGAGCTGCGCCCGCACCTGCGACTGCTGGTGGCTCGGGAAGACGTCGATGATGCGGTTGATCGCCTCGGCCGCGCTGTTCGTGTGCAGCGTCGCGAACGCGAGGTGGCCGGTCTCGGCGATCGTCAGCGCGGCCTGGATCGTCTCCAGGTCGCGCATCTCGCCGACGAGGATGACGTCCGGATCCTCGCGCAGCGCGTACTTCAGCGCACTCTGGAACGATTTCGTGTCGGTGCCGACCTCGCGCTGGTTGACGATGCAGTTCTGGTGGCGGTGCACGAACTCGATCGGGTCCTCGACCGTGATGATGTGCCCGCGCCGCTCCTTGTTGATCTTGTCGATCATCGCGGCGAGCGTCGTGCTCTTGCCCGAGCCCGTCGGGCCGGTGACGAGCACGAGGCCGCGCGGCTTCTCCGCCATCCGCGAGATCGCCGGCGGCAGCCCCAGCGCGTCGAGCGTCCGGATCGTGAACGGGATCTGCCGGATCGCCACCGACACGCAGCCGCGCTGCTTGAACACGTTGCCGCGGAAGCGCGCGAGCTGCTGGATGCCGAACGAGAAGTCCAGCTCGTCGTCCATCTCGAACCGCTTCTTCTGCGCGTCGGTCAGCACCGAGTAGGCGAGCGCCATCGTGTCGCGCGGCGTCAGCGTCTGCTCGACGCTCGCGTTCACGATGTCGCCGTCGACGCGCAGCTTCGGCCGCTCGCCGGCCGTGAGGTGCAGGTCGCTCGCGCCGCGCTCGACCATCTCTTCGAGCAGGGTGCGGAGGTTCAACTGCCGGGGATCGGGACTCGGCGGTCGGGAGGCGTCGGCAGCCGATCCCCGAGCCCCGATCTCCGGCTGTACTGTCGTCGTCATGCGCTCGTCTCCCGGATGATCTGCTCCAACGTCGTGATGCCGCGCAGCACCTTGAGCCAGCCGTCCATGCGCAGCGTCAGCATCCCTTCCTCGATCGCCGTCTCGCGCAGCAGCCCGGCGTCGCCGCCGCCGGAGAGGATCACCTTGCGCAGCTTCGGGCTCATCGTCATGACCTCGTAGATCCCCTGGCGCCCCTTGAGCCCCGTGCCGTTGCACGCCTCGCAGCCGGCGCCGCGGAAGTAGGCGAGCTCCTTGAGCGGGGTGTCGATCGTCGCGTCCCCGAGGAACGGCGCCGCCTCTTTCGTCGCTCTCGCCCGCGCCCCGTCGAGCGTCTCCACGCCGATGCGCAGCGAGCGGAGCGTCGCCGTCGGCGTCGTCTTCATCGCCGCGAACTCGGCCGCCTCGGGGTGGTAGCGCACCTTGCACTTCGCGCAGATGCGCCGCACGAGCCGCTGCGCGAGCACGAGGTTCAGCGCGCTCGCGACGTTGAACGGCTCGAGCCCCATGTCGAGCAGACGCGTCACCGTCTCCGGCGCCGAGTTCGTGTGCAGCGTCGAGAGCACCATGTGCCCCGTGAGCGCCGCCTTGACCGCGATCCCGCCCGTCTCCAGATCGCGGATCTCGCCGAGCATGATGACGTTCGGGTCCTGGCGCAGGAACGCCTTCAGCGCCGACGCGAACGTCAGCCCGACTTCCGGCCGCACGAGCACCTGGTTGATCCCGAACAGGTTGTACTCGACCGGGTCCTCGGCCGTCATGATGTTCGTGTCGCCGGTGTTGATCTTCGACAGACACGAGTAGAGCGTCGTCGTCTTGCCGGAGCCGGTCGGGCCGGTGACGAGCACCATGCCGTACGGGTTCGCGATCGCCTCCATCAGCTCGCGCTCGGCGCGCGTCTCGATGCCGAACGTCTCGAGGTCGAGCGTGAGGTTCCCCTTGTCGAGGATCCGCAGCACGATCTTCTCGCCGAACAGCGTCGGCAGCGTCGAGACGCGGAAGTCGATGACCCGCTTGCCGATCTTGAGCTTGAGCCGCCCGTCCTGCGGCACGCGCCGCTCGGCGATGTTGAGCGACGACATGATCTTGAGGCGCGAGATGAGCGCCGCCTTGAGCTTCATCGGCGGCTTCATGATCTCCTGCAGCGCGCCGTCGACGCGGAAGCGGACGCGGACCTCGTGCTCGAAGCACTCGACGTGGATGTCGCTCGCGCCGCGGTTCACGGCGTCGGTGAGGATCGCGTTCACGAGCCGCACGACCGGCGCCTCGTCGACCTGCGCCGAGAGCGGCGACCCCTCGCTCTCGTCGGTCGCGTCGAGCACCTCGACGTCGTCGCCGTCGCCCGCGATCTCGGCGAGCAGCGTCTGCATCTGCTGCATCTGCACGTCCGCGGCGGCGCTCGCGCTCTCGTAGTGCCGCTCGACGAGCGTGCGCAGCGTGACCTCGCCGGCGACGACGGGGAAGATGTCGCAGCGCGTGACGAACTTGAGGTCGTCGAGGACCGTCGCGTTCGCCGGGTCGGCGATGGCGACCGTCAGCGTGCGCCCGTCGCGCTTGAGCGGCACGACGAGGTGCTTCGTCGCGAGCTCCGCCGGCACGAGCTTGAGGATCCGCGCGTCGACCTCGAAGCGCGACAGATCGACCGCCGGCATGCGGTACTGCCGCGCGAGCATCTTCGTGAGCGCCGTCTCGGTCAGCGCCTCCTGCTTCACGAGGCAGTAGCCGAGGCGCATGCCGGACGAGCGCTGCTCGTCGAGGGCGCGCGTGAGCTGATCGCGCGTGATGAGCCCCTCGCGAATGAGGAGTTCACCGAGGCGCTCGCGGTCCGGCACGAGGGCGAGGGGGGCGGCGGCCATACGGACGAGAGTGTCGGCCGCTCGCCGCGCGTCCTGCACCGCGGCATTCGGTCCGGCTCCGCGACGGATCATCGCCGGGGCGCGCCGCCGAACGTCACGCGCGACGCGAGCTTCGCGGCGAGCTTCGGACCGATCCCCCTGACCCGGTCGAGCGCGGCGAGCGAACCGAACGAGCCGTGCAGCGCGCGGTCGAGCACGATGCGCGCGGCGAGCGCGGGACCGATGCCGGGAAGCGACTCGATCGTCGCGCTGTCGGCGACGTCGAGGTCGACGAGGTCGACGAGGGGGGGCGGGAGTGCGGGTGCCGGGAGCGCGGGTGCCGGGAGCGCGGGTGCCGGGAGCGCGGGTGCCGGCGGTCGACGCGCTCGTGCGGCTCGTGGGCGCGGCGCCCGCGGCGCCCGAGGCGCCCGCGCCGACGCCCGCGCCGACGCCCGCGCCGAGTCGACGGCGACGAGCTGGCCGGCGAGCGCGAGTCGCTCGGCGCGTGTGGGGGTCGCGTCGGGCGACGAGAGCACGCGCGCCGCCGCGCCGAGCACGGCGACGGCGGCGAAGAAGAGGAGGGCGTTGCGTTCGCCTGGAGTCATGCGGCGAACGTGGCGCGGGCGGCAGCGAGGCGCGGTGCCCGGCGAACGCAGCTCGTGTCGCGCGAACGCCGCACGCGACGCCCGACGCCTTGATTCGGCTTATGTTCGGGTATACTGTTTGCCCCCGAACCGTCGCGTCCGCTGTCGACTCGCCACCGAACCGTGCCGCGCCTGCATGCCCTCGTCGCTCCACCTCCGCGATCTGCAACGCCAGATCGCCGAGCGCTTTCCCAACGCCGTGCCGCTCGCCGAGCGGCGCGCGCATGGCGTCGCGACCGAGGTGTCGACCGGGATCGACGCGCTCGACCGGGCGCTGCCGAGCGGAGGGCTGCCGCGGGGGAAGGTGACGGTGTGGGCGCCGGGCGGCGGCGCGGCGGCGGTGCTGCGCGCCACCTGCCGCGCCGTGATCGCGCGCGGCGAGCGCGCCGCCTGGGTCGACGCCTCGCGCTCCACGTCGTTCGGCTGGACGTCGGAGTCGACGCCGCTCATCGTGAGCGCGCCCGATCGACGGGGCGCGTTCCGCGCGGCCGAAGTGCTGCTCGCGTCCGGCGCGTTCGGCTTCGTCGTCCTCGACACGGTGGCGGGCGAGCATCCGATCGGGACGGAGACCGTCCGCCTGAGCCGGGCCGCGCGCGACGGGGGGGGCGCGTTCGTGGCGCTGACGCCGGTGCCGTCGCTCGCCACGCTGCGCCTGAGCTCCCGGCTCATGATCCGCGGCGCGGGGATGCGGTGGCGCCGCGATCCGTTCGGCGCGCCGGCGATGCCGGTCGCCGTGCGCGCACACGTGCGCGCGCAGGCGATGGGCTGGAACGCGTCGGCCGATCTCACGCTGGAGATCGCGCCCTATGATCTTCGGTGCGCTGTGGAGCCCGGCCTGGACCGGCGCGGCGAGGTCCGTGCCGACGTTGCGGCTTCCGCAGAGTCGCACGCCGAGGGCACGGGCGACCGCGACGGATGGCCCCACGGATGACGCGCCGCCGGGCGCCGCGCCGTCTGCGACGCCGTCGTCGACCGCGCTGCTGACGACGCTGCTGGCGCACGTGCCGCACGTGCGCGCGGAGCACGACGTCGTGTGGGTCGATCTGACCGGCCTGCCGACGCGCGCGACGGCCGTGCAGATCCTCGCCGCCGCCGCCGCCGCCGGCGTGCCGCGCGCGCGACTCGGCGTCTCGTGCGTCGCGCTCGCGGCCGAGATCGCGGGGCGGTGCGGACATCCGCGGGCGACCGACGACCGGCCGCTCCTCGTCGTGCGGCGCGACCACGAGCGCCGCTTCCTCGGCGCACACCCGGTCGAGTCGCTCGCGTCGTCGGCGGCGGCCGAAGGCGCGTGGGAGCCGCACGTCGCGACGCTCCTGCTCGACCTCGGCGTCGCGACGTGCGACGAGCTCGCCGGCGTGTCGGCGAGCGCGGTCGAGGTGCGGCTCGGGCGGCCGGGGGTCGCGCTGTGGCACCTGGCGCGCGCGCGCGACGACCGCCGCATCTTCGCGCGATGCCCGCGGTCGCGGCCGTCGGCGTCGCTCGCGTGGACGGAGTTCGAGCTGCGCGACGCGACGCAGCTCGTGTTCGCCGTCAACCGGCTGCTCGGTCAGGTGTGCGACGCGCTCGCCCGGAGCGGCGCGCAGACGCACCGGCTGCGGCTCACGATCACCGCGGCGCGTGGCGCGCCGCTCGTGCGTCGACTCGCGAGCGCGCGGCCGACCGCGAACCGCGCGGTCTGGGCGCGCCTCGTGCGCGCCGACCTCGAGCGGCTCGACGCCGGCGTCCTGCGCCACGGCATCGCCGCGCTCGCCCTCGACGTCGAGGCGGACGAGGCGGCGGCCGGTCCGCAAGGCGATCTGTTCGACGCCGGATTCCAGAGCGGCGCGTCGGCCGAGTCGGCGCTCGCGCGCGTGCTCGACCGCAAGGACGGCGAGGTCGTCACGTACACCGCGATGCGTCACCCGCTGCCGGAGCGGCGCGTCGAGCGACACGTCGAGCAGGACCCGACGTCGCTCGACCGTCGGCGCGTCGCGGAACGCGCGCCCGACGTCCGCCCCGCCGAGACGCTCGCGCTCCGCGTGCTCGACCAGCCGGTGCCCGTCACGGTCACGACCGGCCTCGCGCACGGCCGCACGGCGCCGACCGCCTACCGCGTACGCCACCCCGCGTCGGTCACCGCCCCGTCGCCCCGCCCGCGCCTTCCCCGCGCCGCCGAGCCGGTGACGATCGTCGCGGCTGCCGGACCGGATCGCATCGTGACGGGCGAGGAGATCGGCGCGCGCGTCGGCCGCCACTACTGGCAGTGCGCGACCGAGGACGAGCAGTTCGTGCTGCTGTACTGCGAGCACGGCGACGGGGCTGCCGAGTCGTGGTATCTGCACGGCTGGTGGGACTGAATCGTTCGGCCGCGCGCACCGTCGTGCCTCCCGCTGCCGGCGCGTCTGTGGCCCATGACGGTCCCCGATCCGGAGACGGTCCGTTCGTCGAGCTCCGGGCGCAGAGCGCGTTCTCCTTCGGCGAGAGCGCCGTCGCGCCACGCCGACTGGTCGCCGCGGCGAAGGCGCTCGGCTACGACGCGCTCGGCCTCACGGACGCGTCGGACCTCGGCGGGGTCGTCACGTTCGCGCACGCCTGTCGCGAGGCGGGGATCAGGCCGATCGTCGGCGCGGAGCTGATGGTGCGGCACGAGCCGCGGGCGCCGCGCGTGCCGCTCGCGCTGCTCGTGACGAGCGCGCAGGGATACCGGAACCTCGGCGCGCTCGTCACGCAGTCGCGCATCGGGCGCGTGCACGAGTGGCGGCGGGCCGACGGCGGCGCGAGCGCCGGGACGCCCGGGCGCGGCGCGCCGTACGTTCACTGGACCGACGTCGCCGAACGGTCGGAGGGGGTGTTCCTGCTCACCGGCCCCCCGTCGGGGTGGCTCGCGCAGCTCGTGCTCCATCGTCGGTACGACGACGCGCGCCGCTGGCTGGATCGGTATCGCGCGACGTGCGGCGACGCGCTCGCCGTCGAGGTCCACCTGCATTCGGCCGGCCGGCGCGAGGCCGTGGTCGCCGAGCAGCTGATCGCGCTGGCGGAGAGTGCGGACGTGCGATGGGTCGTCTGCACCAACCCGCGCTACGTCGACCCCGCCGGGCGGCGGGCGCTCGACGTGCTCATGGCGCTGCGCCACCGGCGGACGATCGACGAGGCGGCGCGCGAAGGGCTGCTGCTGCCGAACGACGCGTGGATGCTGACGGCGCCGGGAGAGATCGCCGCGCAGTGGCAGCGGCGCCCCGCGGGCGTCGCGTCGAGTCGCGCGATCGCCGAGGCGTGTCACTTCGACCTGTCGTGGGTGCGGCCGCCCCTGCCCGCCTTCGGTGACCTGCACGGCGAGGATCCCGACGAGTGCCTGCGACGGCTGACCTACGACGGCATGCACAAGCGGTGGGCGCACAAGCTCTCCGCGGAGCAGCAGAATCGAGTCGAGAAGGAGCTGCGCGTCATCAAGGAGCTGGGCTACGCCGGCTTCTTCCTCGTGATGCACGACGCCGTGCGGTATGCGCGCAGTCGGAACATCCTCTGTCAGGGCCGCGGCTCCGCCGCGAGCAGTGCCGTCACGTACTGCCTCGAAGTGACGGCCGTCGATCCGGTCGACAACAGGCTGCTGTTCGAGCGATTCCTGTCCGAGGCGAGGAAGGACGCGCAGAGCGAGGCGCCGGACATCGACGTCGACGTCGAGCACGATCGGCGAGAGCAGGTGCTCGAGTACATGTACGACAAGTACGGCCGCACGCACTCGGCGATCACGTGCGTCGTGCAGCACGTACAGCGCGTCGACGGCGGTGCAGGACGTCTGTCGCGCGTACGGCGTCCCCCCCTCGACGAGCGACGCGCTCTCGAAGCGCGTCCACATGCTCGAGCCGTCGGAGGCGATCGCGCGGCTGTGCGACGGGCTCGCGGCGGAGCACGGCCTCGACGTGACGAGCGCGCGCGGCGAGGCGATCCTGGCGTCGATCGCCGCGTTCGACGGACTGCCGCGGATGCGCAGCACGCACCCGGGGGGCTTCGTGCTCTCGGCGGCGCCGCTCGGCGAGTACTGCCCGATCGAGCCGACGACGATGGGGCGCACGATCATCCAGTACGACAAGGACGACCTCGACCTGGTCGGCATCCCGAAATACGACTTCCTCGGGCTCGGCGCGCTGGCGGCCGTCCGACGCGCGTTCGATCTCGTCGAGCAGTTCAGGCCGGAGGAGCGGCGCCTCGAGCTCTACGCGATTCCGCTCGACGACGCGCCGACGTACGAGATGATCTCGCGCGGCGACACGTTAGGCACCTTCCAGATCGAGAGCCGCGCGCAGATCGCGTCGCTCGTCAACACGAGACCCGAGCGCATCTACGACATCGTCGTGCAGGTCGCGCTGATCCGGCCGGGGCCGATCGTCGCGAAGTTCGTGCACCCGTACACGGAGCGGCGGCGCGGACGGCAGGACGTGACGTATGCGGGGGGGCTCGACGAGCGCATGAAGCCGGCGCTCGAGCGCACGTTCGGCATTCCGATCTTCCAGGAACAGGCGATGGCGCTCGCCATGTCGCTCGGCGGCTACAGCGCCGTCGAGGCCGACGCGCTGCGCCGCACGATGGGACATCAGCGCAAGGCCGAGCGACTGAAGGCGGCGCTGCGCGAGCTGCGCGACCGCATGGTCGGACAGGGCATCGAGGCCGGCGTCGCCGAGCAGCTCACCACGGACATGGCGTCGTTCGCGAACTACGGCTTTCCCGAGAGCCACGCCTGGTCCTTCGGCCTCATCGCCTACGCGACGGCGTGGCTCAAACGTCACGAGCCGGCCGCCTTCTACGGCGGTCTGCTCGACGCGCAGCCGATGGGGTTCTACTCCGTGGCGACGCTGATCCACGACGCGCGCCGCCACGACGTCGAGATCCGCTATCCCTGTCTCGCGCACGGCTCGGCCACGTGCACCCTCGAGCGGCGCGACGACTCGGCGGCGCCGGCACTCCGCCTCGGCTGGTCGATCGTGCGCGGCATCGGCACGGAGACCCTGGCGCGCCTCACGGCCGCTCGCGCACGGCGGCCGTTCGACTCGATCCCCGACGTCGTGCGTCGTGCCGCGCTGACCCGCGCCGACGCCGCCGCGCTCGCCCGCGGCCACGCGATGGCGCACTGGGCGCCGAACCGGCGGCAGGCGCTGTGGGAGGCGCTGCGCGCCGTCGGCGACGCGCTGCCGCTCGGCCCGAGTCCGTCGGCGTCGGACGATGGCTACGGCGCGCCGGCGTTCGGCACGCACGACGCCGTCGTCGCCGACTACCACGCGGTCGGCTGCTCGACGACCGGGCACCCGATGGAGCGGCATCGCGCGTGGTGCCGCCGCGTCGGGGCGATCGACAGTCGGGAGCTCCTCGCCACGCCGTCCGGCCAGCGCGTGATCGTCGCCGGCCTCGTCACCGTGCGCCAGCGGCCGGCCACGGCGAACGGCACGCTGTTCCTGCTGCTCGAAGACGAGCACGGGCAGATCAACGTCGTCTGCTGGAAGCGGATCGAGGAGCGGTACCGCGAGTCGATCCGGCACGCGCAGTTCGTCGTCGTCTACGGCACGGCCGAGCACAACGGGGCGCTCGTGTCGGTCATCGCGCGGCAGGTGGACGTGCTCGGCGCCCGAGACGCGCTGACGCACCAGGCGCACAGCTTCCGATGAGCGTTCGGTGCCGCATGCCGGCGCGCCCGACAGTGGGGCATCGTGTGGCCGAGTGTACGCCGGGCGGGCGGGACGGGCGTCGGCGTGCGGCGACCGCCGGCGCTCAGCGCCTGCGACGCCGTGGCGACGTGCGTCGCCGTCCGGACCGGGCAGGCGCTCGGCTGGAGTGACGGCGGCCGACGACCGCGCTCACCGCCGCTCGCCCGCGAAGAAGTTCATCTGCAACACCGCGCTCAGCACCGTCTGCGTGAACTGCGTGCCGAGATTCCGGTTGTACGTCGTCACCCGCGCCGCCGTGAGCCCGAACGTCAGGTTCTCCGCGACGTCGCTGTTCGCACCGAACGACACCGCGCGCCGCCCGTAGTCGGTCTGCACCGTCGCGCCGAGCGGCGTGGCGAACGCCGGCGACGTCGCACCGACGAGCGAGAGGCCGAGCGGCACGAGCGCTCCCGACACGAGCGTCCGCGTCCGGCTGTCCTGCCACCCCGCGTTGGTGCGCAGCGCACTCCGGAGCCCCCAGCGCGCGGGGGCCCGGAACGCCCGCGCCGCCTCGGCGCTCGCGTCGCGGGAGGTGGCGGTGAGACGCGTGCCGGGAAGGTCGTCGCGGCGCCGCTGCACGGAGACGCCGCCCGAGGTCGTGAGGCCGCCGAGCGCGCCCCACGTGAGCGAGCCGCTGAGCGGCCAGCGCTGCACGAGCGTCGACCGTTGGTCGGCGGGCGAGAGCGAGTCGGCCGGGGCGAGCGCCGTCTGCCAGTTGCGCGTCATCCCGGCCGTGAGGCCGACGCTCGAGACCATGGCCGACGGGCCGCGCGCGCGCCAGTTCCATCGCGCGAGCAGGTCGGGCACGACGCGCACGTCGCCGGTCCCCTCGGCGATGGCGCCGGTGCCGGCGCGGCGCCACCAGCTGCGGTTCGTGCCGACGCCGACGCGATTCGTGAGCGTGAGGCCGTAGGGCAGCACGAGCGTGTTCGACAGGTCGGCGCGGTCGACGACGCCGGCGAGCGTGGCGGCGCGGCCGTCGAGCGTGCGGAGCGCGCCGATGCCGACGAGGCCGAGCTGCGCGCCGAGCCCGGCGTCCGCCGACGTCGCGTCGTAGCTCGACGTCAGCGTGCGCGTGACGGCGACGTCGATCGGCTGCACGACGCGACGGAGCCAGGGGCCGCGCGCCGCGCTCGTGTCTGCCGGCGTCGAGCCGTTAGGCACCGGGCCGGTCGGCACCGGGCCTCCCGTCAGCGCGCGCGCCACGTCGAGCGTCGCGCCGGCCGAGAGCTGGTTCGTCGCGCCGAGGCGGCGCGGGATGGTGACGGACCCCCCACCGCCGAAGGCGCCCGGGCTCGCGTACGCCGGCAGGTCGAGCGCCCCGCTCACGAGCGACGGCGCGTTCGGGTCGCGCGTCATCGCGTAGCTCGTCGCCACGGCGGCGCGCGGGCGCACCCAGCTCGCGAGCGCCGGGTTCCAGCGCACGTCGCCGGCGAGCACACGCTGCCGCTCGAAGCCGAGGTCGACGCCGCCGAACGAGTGCCGGGCGGCGGCGAGCGCGACGCCGCGCGCGACCGTGTCGCCGACGACGCCGGTGAAGGTGGGATAGTCGCGCAGGTCGCGCACCACGCTCGCGTCCCACCGCGCCGAGAGCGACGGGATCGGCCGCAGCTCGAGCGTCGCGCCCTGCTGCAAGACCTGGTCGAGCCCGTTCGCGACGCGCCCCGTGTCGAGCGGCGAACGCACCGGCGACAGAAACGCCGTCTGCCGCTCGTCCGTGCGCGCGACGCCGGAGGTGACGCGCAGCGCGGTCGGCGTCCAGCGCACGCCGCCGAACGCGAGGCGCTCGCCCGGCGCGAGGTCGTAGTCCGCGCGCAGCGAGAACGCGTGGCGCGCGCCGTCCTGGTACGCGCTGCGCGCCCGGCCGGCCACGTAGGTCGACGTGAGCGACAGGTTGTTCACGAGCGGCGCGAGCGGTCCGCTCGTCGGCGAGGCACGGCGCACGGAGAGCGCGTAGCTCGTCGTCGCTTCGCGCGGGGCGCGCAGGCCGTTCAGCGCGGTGCCGCGGAGATCCGTTCCCGCGATGAAGTACGGCGACGCGTCGAGCGAGGTGCGTGTCACCGTCAGCGGCAGCGCGAGCCCGAGGTCCCACGGCAGCAGCCGGTCGAGCCGCAGCGAGGCGCCGATCTCCGTCCCTCCCGCCGTCACGAACGACGGCGCCTCGCCGAGCTGGCGGAACTGCGGGTCGCGCCGCGTCACGTTCACCCGCACGTCCGCGAGGTCGCCGAGTCGCACGCCGACACCGAGCTGTCCGGCCAGTCCGGCGCGCCCTTCCGCGTTCGCGAGGCGCACGTCGTCGACCCACAGCTCGAGCGTGTCGTTCGGCATGATCGGCGTCGCGCCGCGCCGCGCCTCGTCGACGCGCACCAGTCCGACGGCGAGCTCCTGCACCGCGGCGAGGTTCGGCGGCGTCGTCAGCCCGTCCACCGTATAGACCATGTAGCCGCCGTCGCACGCCGCGGTGCGCCGCGCGAGCGCGTTGCGCGGCAGGTTCGAGCGCGCGATGAGCGCCGAGTCGACGCCGGTGCAGGCGAAGCGCGACGGCCCCGCGAGGCGACCCGGCACGAGCTGCTCCTGCAACGCCGCGCGCAGCCGGTAGAATCGATCGAAGTCGATCCGCACTTCGGGAAGCCACGCGCTGCGGTCCGCGCCGGCACGGATCGGCGTGCGGTACAGATAGAAGTTGTTCTCGTCGCGCCCGATGCGGACGAAGAACTGCAGGTCGCCGTCGTCCCCCCATCCGTTGCCGTTGCCGCGCGCCCAGACGCGCAGCTGGCGGAACGTCTGCACGTTCTTCGCGCCCTCCGGAAAGCGCAGATACGCTTCGGCGCGTTCATAGCGCGCGAGCTCGCCGCCGGGCACGCCGGTGACGATGCGCAGCGAGCGCTCGTTGACCTGCACGCGATTCTGCTCGAGCCCCGTGCGGACCGTCTCGCCCTGCTGCACCGTGCCCGGCGGGGGCGTGTAGGGGCGCCGGGCGGTCGAGTCCTGCGTGCCGATCGTGCCGGCGACGACGTAGCTCGACTGCGTGCCCGACGAGTCGCCGGCGATGCCGGTCGCGACGCGGTCGGTGCGGCGAAGCCAGGGCGCGCCGGTGAGTCGCACGCGGGCGAGCGCGATCGTCGTCGCCGCCTCGGTCGGCTCGTCGACACCGGAGACGACCGTCAGGCGCGCCGCGCGCACGCGCCGCGGATTGAACGTGCCCGACGAATCGGTCGGCGCGCGGAACGGGATGCGGACGTGCACCCAGCAGCGCGGCACGCCGGCGGTGCTCACGGGCGCGCCCGCCGGAACGCGCACGGCGTCGCCGAGCGTCGGCGGGATCGTGTCGCACGTCGTGACGCGGCCGACGGTCGGGCTGCTCAGGTCGATCACGAAGCGGCGGAACCGCTCGTTGCCGAGCTCCGCGTCGCGGAATCGGAGCTCACCGTCCTGGTCGATGTCCTCCTCGTCCAGGCGTCCGTTCAGCACGGTGCAGTCCGACGTCGGATCGCCGATCGCGCGGAGCCCGCCCAGCGTCGCGCGGCAGAGCGGGAGCGAGTCGACGCGGCTCACACTCCCGCCGCTGACGACCGTGAGCGGGGCGGCGCGATCGCCGGGCAGACCGCGGTCGCCGTTCGCCGCGTCGAACACGCGCGACAGCGGATCGCGCTCGGTGTCGAGCGTGTCGTAGCCGGCGAGCACGCGGCCCGAGTAGAGCGAGTCGACGCCGGTCGGCGCCCCCGGGCGCGGCACGACGCGCAGCGTGTCCGGCCGGAAGGCGACCGAGTTCTCCGACAGCTCGCCGAAGTCGAACACGAGCGTCGGGTTGCGCGTCCGCTGCGCGCCGCGCGGGTCGTGGACGAGCGCGTAGAACTCGAGGTCCTCGACGCGCGACAGATCGGCGCCCCCCGCGTTCAGCACGCTGCGGATCGAGCGCCAGCGGCGGCCGACGACCGGGTGCCCCGTCTGCCAGCGAAAGCGCGGACTGCCGCCCGCCACCGCCCCCTCCGACGCCGGCAGTCCGCCGATGCTCCCCGGGTAGAGCGTGAGCCAGAACACCGGCTCCGACGGCGTCGAGCCGGCGCCCTGCAACTGGATCGCCGGATCGATCTGCTGGATCGTGCGGAAGTACGGCGCCGAGCCGCCGAGCGCCGAGACCGTCGACTGCCAGGCGAGCGTCGTCGCGCGGTCGAGCGAGAAGATCGAGCCGACGGCGCGCGTCAGCGCGCTCGTGACCGCCGGCCGGCTGCCGTAGTACCACCCCGCCTCGTTGAGCGGGAGGTAGACGCCCCCCTCCCCCTCGAACGTCTCGAGATACGCCTGCTGCGTCGCGCCGGGGTTCGGCTTGCTCGCCGCGAGCTCGCCGTGCAGCGTGATGCGGGCGGCCGGCGGCCCCGTCGTGTCACCCGCGACACGCGCCTGGCGAGCGCCGCGGCGAGAGCGCGACGTGAGCCGGTCGGCGAGGCGCGCGAGCAACGGCGCGTTCCACGAGAAGTCGGCCCCCACCCCGGCGATCGTCCCGGCGGCCGCCTCGAGGCCCAGGGGCGGGCGCGTGAACGACGACGACCGGCGCGCCTGGTACAGCCCCGTGAAGTAGACCGCCCCCGCACGCGTCGGCCACTCCATCGCCGCACCGATCACGTTCGTCGGCTGCGAGATGAACGTCGGGTTCTCCTCGAACTTCACGGACACCGGCGTCGGCGTCGGGAAGAGCGCGGCCGGCGCGAGGAACGTCACCGTGCCGAGCTCGTAGTCGATCGTGTACTCCACGTCGCGGATCAGCGTGCGGCCGAGCGCCGTGATCCGTTCGGAGCCCTGCCGCAGCTGCAGACTGCCTAACGCGATCGTCGTCGCCGCCTCGGGCCCGAGCTCGGACTCGTAGCGCAGCCGCAGCCGGTAGATCGCCGGCGGCTGCTGCGACGAGTAGAGGAACTCGCTCGGGAAGGTGTAGAGCGTGTCGTTCGCCGGGTTCTGCGCGCTCACGACCCCGCCGCCGCTGCCGCCGAACCCGCCGCCGCGCGCGAACGGCCGCTGCGACGGGAAGATCACGAAGTAGTCGCGCAGCTGCTTCCCGCCCAGCGCGCCGTCGCCGCCGATGCGCGCGTTCGGGTCGGTCGCGCGCGGCCAGAGGCGGTTCGGCACGTCGAACGTGGTCGCGCTCGTGCGCTGCGCGAGCCCGAAGAGCTGGAGGTACGTCGCGCCGAGCGTCGCGTCGGGCGGCTTCTCCTGGTCTCCGATGCCGGTGACGATCCGTACGCCGATCGTCTCGCGCCGCAGATCCTCCCCGCCCACGCGGTACACGTTGCGCATCTCGCGCACGAACGCGCTGTCCCCGGGCGCCAGCTCGGGCTCCCACAGCAGGTTCGCGAGCTGCGTCGCGCCGGTCAGCTCGAGGTCGGGCGTGCCGCCGGTGCCCTCGACGCGCGTGCGGCGGCCGTTCACGTTCACCTCGTACGCGACCGCGAGCCGCTCGCTGTTGACGTTGAGCGGATTGACGAGCGCGATCCAGAGCAGCGTCTGGTCGACGTAGTAGTCGATCCCCTCGCGCAGCACCTCGTACGTCTGTGGCGTCTGGTTCTTCGCGCCGCGCACGGTGAGCTTCGGCCCGCGCGGATTCTGGAACGCCGCGCCGATGAGCTGTCGGTACACGACGAGCCGCGCCGGCCGCACCGTGTCGGGCAGCGACCGCGCCGCGCGCTCGAGCGACACGCGATCGAGCACGTCGACGTTCGGGAACCCCGGCAGCCGCCGCGGATCGATCGTCCAGAAGAACCGCCGCGGCTCGAACTCGAAGTCGTTCACGGCGCGCTCGATCGTCTGCGACGCGCGGTCGCCGCCGACGGTGAACACCCGGTCGCGGATGACCGTTCCGCGTTGCTGTGCGGCGATCGCGCGCCACTGCACCGCGCCGACGCGGCCCCCCAGCTGCACTCCGTAGTTGTTGCTCGGCATCCCGCCGGTGATGAAGCGCGAGGCGGGCGGCACGAAGGTGACGTTCCCGATCTCGAAGCGGCCGAGGGCCGCGCGCGGGCGCGTCGATTCCCAGCGCAGGGTGATCTGGTTCGACGCGTCGAACTCGCGCCGCGTGTCGTAGTCGAGGTCGACGTGCACCTGCTCGGCGACCGTCCCCGTGGAGCGGATGCCGAAGAGGAAGTTGCCGTCGAACTGGAAGCCGGCGCGACAGCCCAACGAGAGCGCCGACACGCCGCTCGCGCAGCGGTCGTTGCGCGTTCGCTCGAGCTTCGTCTCGAGCCGCCCGTCGAACGCGACCGAGAGCGCGCCGAACGGATTCGGCACCGTGTCGCGCGGAAGCGCGTCGCGCGCTACCGTGTCGCGCGCCGCCGGCCGCGGCCGCACCGTGTCGATCCCCGCGGGACGCGGGGGCTGCGTGAGCGGCGTCGGGCGCGCGGCCGGCGCGGGGGCTCGCGCCGGCGCGGGCGTCGTCGGCACCGAGTCGGGCGGCAGCTGGCGACGCCCGGCCGTGTCCACGCGCACCGGAACGGCCGGAAGCGGCGGCTGACCAGGAGGAGGCCGCGTCGGGCGCACCTGCGCGGCGGCCGTCGAGGCAGTGGCGAACACGACGGTCGCCAGCGCGCCGACCAGCGGGCCGAGCGGAGAACGCACCTAGGCGGGAGGCGGGGGTAACACGGAGAGGCCTTTATACTTAGCCGCGTGAAGATCACGTCGAAATACATCCTGCGTGAGCACTTGGGTCCGCTGACGTTCTCGCTCGGCGCACTCACGTCGTTGCTGCTGCTCAACTACATCGCGCGCAAGTTCGGCGACCTGGTCGGCAAGGGGATTCCGTGGCAGGCGGTGGCCCAGTTCTTCGTGCTCTCGGTGCCGTTCACGATCGCCATGACGCTGCCGATGGCGGTCCTCGTCGCGGTGCTCTACGCCTTCAGCCGCCTCGCGTCCGAGAACGAGGTCACGGCGTTCAAGGCGAGCGGCGTGTCGATGGGACGGCTGCTCGCGCCGGTGCTGTGGGGCGCGACGCTCACGGCGGCGGGGATGATCTTCTTCAACGATCAGGTCCTGCCGCGCGCGAACCACCGTCTGAGCTGGCTGCAGGGCGAGATCGCCCGCACGTCGCCGACGATCGCGCTCAAGGAGCAGGTGCTGAACGAGTTCGGCGACGGCTTCCGCATCCGCACGGCGCGCATCGATCACTCGCACGAGATGATGCACGACGTGACGATCTACGACATGAGCCAGACGGAGCCGCGCACGATCACGGCCGACAGCGGGCAGATGGGCATTCTCCCCGACGGCACCGACCTGCAGCTCACCCTGTTCGACGGGGACATCAAGTGGCTCGGCGCCGGCAAGCCGGACCAGCTGCAGCACATGCTCTACGACCGGCAGCTCGTGCGCGTGCGCAACGTGCTGAACAAGTTCGATCCGTCCAAGCCGGGGTCGGACGACTTCAAGAGCGACCGCGAGATGTCGATCTGCGAGCTGCAACGCGCCTACATCCGCGCCCGCACCGACTACTTCCGCGCGGAGCTCGACTACCGCGGCGCGCTCGCCGACTCGGCGAAGCGGCAGCGCCCCCGCTCCATCCCGCCGCGCCGCGTGTTCCTCGGCGTCGGCCGCCTCTATTGCGACGCGATCCAGGGCATCGGCTCGCTCATCGCGCGGCCGGCGCAGGCGCAGACGGTACAGCCGCCCGCCGCGCAGCCGCCCGCCGCGCAGCCCCCCCCCCCCGCCGCGCAGCCCCCCGCCGCGCAGCCGCCCGCCGCGCAGCCGCCGCGCCCGGACAGCGTTCGGCGTGACGGCCGGGACTCGGTTCGCCGCGACTCGGTGCGTGCGGACACGACGCGCCCGGCGCCGGCACCGCCGTCGCCAGCACCGGTCCTCCCGGCGGCCCCGGTCGTCCCGACCGTCCCGAGTGCCCCGGGAGTTCCGGCCGCCCAGCTCCCCCCGCCTGCCGTCAGCGCCGCCGACTCGGCCGCCGCGGCCGTCGCGCCGCCGGTCGTCGTTCCGCAGGCACCGGCCGGCACGCCGGTCGCCGAGGGGCCGAACGTCTTCGGCGCCACCACGCTCGATCTCACCCGCCTTCGCGTACGCGAGACGCGCGGCCAGATGAACGGCTACGACGTCGAGATCCACAAGAAGTTCGCGCTCGCCATCGCCTGCATCGTGTTCGTGCTGCTCGGCGCCCCGCTCGCCATCCGCTTTCCGCGCGGCGGCGTCGGCCTCGTCATCGGTGTGAGCCTGCTCGTGTTCGCCACCTACTACTCGTTCCTCATCGCCGGCGAGGAGCTCGCGAACCGCGGCTACCTCCCGCCCTGGATCTCGATGTGGGCGGCGAACGTGCTGTTCACGCTCGCCGCGCTCCCGCTCGCCTGGCGCATGGGACGCGAGAGCGGCTCGGCGCGCGGCGGCGGGGTCGGCGAGTGGCTCGACAACCTCCGCTTCCGCCGGCAGCGCGCGCGCGCCGTGTCTGCGGCGCGGCCGAGCTGAGGGGCGAGCGACTCATGCGACTTCTCGGCTTCCGCGTCGGCCGCGCGCTCGATCGGTACGTGTTCGCGGAGTTCATCAAGATCTTCGTCGTCACGGCACTCGGCTTCCCGGTGCTCGTCTTCGTCATCGACCTCGTCGAGAACCTGTCGAAGTTCCTGAACAAGAACGTGCCGAAGCCGGCGATCCTGATGTCGTACGTGTACTGGCTGCCGGAGACGATGTTCAACGTCCTGCCGGCGGCGGTGCTGTTCGCCACCGTGTTCACGGTCGGCGCGGTGACGCGGCACTCGGAGATCACCGCGGCGAAGGCCTCGGGGATCAGCTTCTATCGCTTCATCGTTCCCATCGTCGTCGGCGCCACGATCGCCATGGGACTCGGCCTCGGACTCGGCGAGCTGGCGCCGCGCTGGAACGCGAAGCGCCTCGCGCTCATCGGTGAGACGCGCAACTCGGCCGGCAACGTGCGCGTGCGCTTCGCCTACGCCGGCGAGGGGGGGCGCGTCTACCGCGCGCAGCAGCTGCTCGTCGATTCGGGCACCATGAGCCTCGTCGAGATCGAGCGGCGCGGAACCGGGCCCGACTACCCGACGCAGCTCATCGCCGCGAAAGACGCGAAGTGGACGGCCAGGAGAGGGTGGACGCTGCGGAGCGGCGCGTTCCACCTGCTGCCGACCGACACGAGCGACATCGCGTTCGCGTTCGACTCGCTCGTCGACCGCCGCCTCGTCGAGCGTCCGCGCGACCTCATGCTCACCCCGAAGGCCCCCGACGACATGGGCTTCGCGGAGCTCGGGCGCCACATCGAGGCCCAGGCGCGGTCGGGGTCGGACGTGAACGCGCTCCGCGTGTCGCGCATGCTCAAGATCACGATCCCGGTGACGTGCGTGATCATCCTGCTCTTCGGCGCCCCGCTCGCGACGAGCACGCAGCGCGGCGGCGCGGCGTTCGGCGTCGGACTGTCGCTCGGCACGACGGTCGTGTTCCTCGTGCTGATCCAACTCACTCGCGCGATCGGTGGCAAAGGCGTGGTGCGGCCGGAGCTCGCGGCGTGGATCCCGTCGGCGCTCTTCGGCGTCGCGGGACTGATCCTGCTCGCGCGGACGCGCACCTAGATGCTCGGCGCGGACGGAGTGTGAGTTGACGCCGACCGCGCCGAGCACGGGCCGCATCCTCATCGTCTCGAACCGGCTGCCGGTCACCGCGAGCCTCGTCGACGGCCGGCTCGTCGTCACCCGCAGCAGCGGCGGATTGGCGACGGGGCTCGCTCGACCGCACGAGCGCTCGGGCGGGCTCTGGATCGGCTGGCCTGGAAACGTCGCGGCCGGTGACCCCCACGCGGACGACCCGCACGCGGACGACGCACACGCCGAGGAGCTCCGGCGTGAGCTGGCGTCGCTCCGCCTCGTTCCCGTCTCGCTCTCGGCGAGCGAGGTCGACGTGTTCTACGAGCGCGTCTCGAACGCCGTGCTCTGGCCACTCTTCCACGACCGGCTCGACCGGCTGCCGCTCGCGGTCGAAGGGTGGGACGTGTACGATGCCGTCAACGCCCGCTTCGCCGACGTCGTGGCCGCGCAGTATCGCCCCGGCGACACGATCTGGGTCCACGACTATCAGCTCCTCCGCCTGCCGGCGCTCCTGCGCGAGCGCATTCCGCACGCGCGGATCGGATTCTTCCTGCACATCCCCTTCCCCCCGGCCGACCTGTTCGCGACCCTCGCGCCGCGGCGCTGGCTGCTGGAAGGGCTGCTCGGCGCCGATCTGATCGGCTTCCACACGCACCGCTACCTGCACCACTTCCGCGACGCGGCCGCGCGCCTCCTCGGCCTGCCGCACGACGACGGCGCACCGATCGAGTGGCGCGGGCGCGCGGTGCGGGTCGGCGTCTTCCCCATGGGTGTCGACGCCGCCGCCCTGGCCTCGCAGGCCGAGCACCGCGACGTGACGGCGGCGATGCATTCCTTCCGCGGCGACCGCACCCGCCTGCTCCTGGGCGTCGACCGGCTCGACTACAGCAAGGGGATCCCGCGCCGCCTGCTCGCGATCGAGCGGCTGCTGCAACGCCACCCGGAATGGCACGAGCGCGTCCGGCTGACGCAGGTCGCCGTGCCGTCGCGCGGCGGCGTCGACGCCTACCGCCGATTCCGCGATCAGGTGAACGCGCTCGTCGGGCGGATCAACGGCGAGTTCGCGACGCCGACGTGGACCCCCGTGCAGTACATCCATCGCAGCGTCTCATCGACGACGCTGCTCGCGCTGTACCGTGCGGCCGACGTCATGCTCGTCACGCCGGTCCGCGACGGCATGAACCTCGTCGCGAAAGAGTTCGTCGCGGCGCGCATCGACGAGGACGGCGTGCTCGTGCTGAGCGAGTTCGCCGGGGCCGCCGCGGAGCTGAGCGACGCCGTGCTCGTGAACCCGTACGACCTGGACGGCACCGCGGACGCGATCGACGCGGCGCTGCGCATGGACGGCGCCCAGCGCCGACGCCGCATGTGGGCACTCCGCCGACACGTGATGGAGAACGATGTGCACCGCTGGGCCGCGTCGTTCATCGACGCGCTCGGCGGCGCCGGCGCCGGCTGACGGCCGCGCCCTCCGGTACCACCGCCCTCCCGCGCCCCTTCGCATGCAATTCGACATCTCCGAAGCCTGGACGACGACGCAGCGGCTCTCGAACTCGGCGGTCGCGGCGATCCCGCGATTCATTCTCGCCGCCGTCGTCCTCCTCATCTTCGTGCTCATCGGACGCGGCATCCGCTCGCTCGTCCGGCGCACCGCAGCGCGCGTCTCGCGCGGGGGGCAGGAGCATCACACGCTGGAGCGGGCGCTCGGGCGCGTCGCGCAGGGCGTCGTCGTCATCGTCGGCGTGCTCGTCGCGACGACGGCGGCCTTCCCGTCGTTCACGCCGGCGAATCTCGTCAGCACGCTCGGCATCAGCGGCGTCGCGATCGGCTTCGCGTTCAAGGACATCTTCCAGAACTTCCTCGCCGGGCTCCTCCTCCTCATCACGCGTCCGTTCGTCGTCGGCGACCAGATCCGCTTCCAGGGCGAGGAGGGAACCGTCGAGGACATCCAGACGCGTGCGACGTTCCTCAAGACCTACGACGGGCGCCGCGTCGTGATCCCGAACGCCGAGCTGTTCACGAATTCCGTGGTCGTGAACACCGCGTTCCCGCAGCGGCGCTCGCAGTACGACATCGGCATCGGCTACGGCGACGACGTCGCCAAGGCGAGGGAGATCATCCTCGGTGTGCTGCGCGACGCCGAGGGCGTGTCTGCGGACCCGAAGGCCGACGTCATCCTCGTCGACCTCGCCGGGTCGAGCGTGAATCTCCGCGCGCGGTGGTGGAGCGATTCGCGCATGGGAGACGTCCTCGTCGCGCAGGACCGGGTGCTCACCGAGGCGAAGCGGCGGCTGACCGCCGCCGGCATCGACCTGCCGTTCCCGACGCAGCAGATCCTCCTCCACGATCAGACCGAGGAGACCGACGGCGACCGGCGCCGCCAGCGCGAGGGGTGGCCTGCGGGCGACGGTGACGTGCCGCGGACGCGCGCCGCCGTGCGTGATGACCAGGCCCGCGCTCGTGAGACGCCGGCCGCCGGCGCCGAGCCGGGTGAGTCGACCGACCGCCCGAGTTCGCCACCCGGACGGCGAACATGAGTCGATCGTATCTCGCGGCGCTCGCGGCCGTCGCGGTCGCCATCCTCGCCGTCGGCCTCGTCGTCCGACGATCGCTGACCCACGTCGACCGGATGCCGGCGGCCGCGCCCCCGAGTGAGGCCGCGGCGCTGCAGCAACTCTCGCGGGAAGGCGATCTGCGCGCGATCGCCGAGTTCGTCGACGAGCGCGTCCGCAGCTCGGCGTCGCGCGTCGTGTTCGCTCCGGAGACCCAGACCGCGGGCATTCGCTGGACGGCCGACACGGTCCTCGCGACGCGCGACGAGCAGCCGATCGTCGCCCTGCGCCTCCCGGCCGGCGACAGCGTGCGCCCGTCCCTCGCACGGTCGGCCGACGACTCGACCGATCGCGCCATGGCGCTGCGAATGCGGCACCGCTGGGTCATCGCGATCGGCCGGCACGCCAGCGGCGGCGTGGTCTCGACCGCCTCGCTCGCCGGCGGGTTGACGAGCGCTCCGTGCGGCGACCGCGCGGTCGAGGCCTTCGTGCTCGGCACCGCGCTCGACGACCAGTTCGCCGGCGCCGGGCTCTTCGCGCTCGACGGCCGGCTGGTCGGCATGGCCGTGCGCTGCGCCGGTCGCGTCGTCGGCGTGCCGACCGCGGAGGTCGTCCGGCTGCTCGCCGACGCGCTCTCCACCGCGCAGCGCGTGCGGCGTGACTTCGGCTTCGCGGCGACGCCGCTCGATGGGCGCGGTCAGGCGCTCTTCGGGGTGAACGCCGGGCTGCTCGTCACCGAAGCCGATCCGTCGCGCCTCGCCGCCACGCTGCGGGTCGGCGACGTGCTCCTCGCCGTCGACAGCGCGCCGGTCGCGACGGCCGAGGACCTGACCCGCGTCGCGGTCGCCGCGGAGAGCGTGACCGTCACGCGACGTCGGGGCGCGACGGTGTCCACCGTCCGCCTCGGGCGCCGCGCGGCCGCCGCGGAGGACGTCGCCGATCCCCTCACCGCGCTGGGCCTCCAGCTCGCGAGGGCGACCGATGCCGCGACGATCGAGGCGGTTCGTCTCGCGTCGCCCGCCGCGCTCGGTGGGCTGCGCCCCGGCGACCGGATCGTCCGCGTCGACGGCGAGGCCGTGCGATCGGCCGCGGACGTGCGCCGGCGACTGGCCGCGTCGCGCGCCGGGAACGCGTTCGTCGTCGTGGCGCGCGGCGCGATCGAGCGCGGCGTTCTCGTGCCGCTCGGATCGAGCCCGGCCGATCGATGAGCGAGCTGGCGTCGCTCGGTCTCATCCTGCTCTCCGCCCTCCTCGTCGGGCACCTCGTCAAGTTCGCCCGCATCCCCGAGGTCACCGGCTACCTGATCTCGGGGATGCTCGTCGGGCCGTCCGTGCTGGGGTGGGTGTCGCACGAGAACCTCGAGGCGCTGCACGTGTTCAGCGAGGTCGGACTCGGCCTCATCCTGTTCTCGATCGGCGGCGTGTTCGAGGTCTCGCGGCTGCGCGGCATGGGTCGGCGACTGCTGACCGTCACGCTCGCCGAATCGCTGCTGGCGGCGGGACTGGTTGGGGGCGGGATGCTCGTCGTCGGGCAGCCGTGGCCGATCGCGCTCCTGTTGGGCGCGATCGCCGTCGAGACGGGGGCGGCGTCGACGCTCATGGTGATCCGCGAGAACAACGCCGCCGGGCCGTTCACCGAGACGCTCACCGGGATCATCGGGCTGAACAACGTGTTCGCGCTCATCGCGTTCAGCCTCGCGGCCGTCGTGCTCGACCTCAGCGCGATGGCGAGCGGTGCGTCCGGGGCCGGAGTCAGTGTCGACGGCGTGCTGCGCGCGGTGTTCCCCCTCGTCTGGCAGCTCGTCGGGTCGAGCGCGCTCGGCTTCCTCGTCGGACTGCTGCTCGCGTCGTGGGCGGCGAAGGTCGTCGAGTCGGGCGAGGTGCTGATCCTCCTCGTCGGCTGCGTGCTGCTCACCGTCGGCGCCGCGGGCACGTTCGGGCTCTCGCCGCTCGTCGCCAGCCTCGCCGTCGGCGCGACGATGACGAACCTCTCGAGCAAGAGCCGTCGGCTGTTCGATGCGCTCGGCCGCACCGATCCCCCGCTCTACGTGATCTTCTTCGTGCTCGCCGGGGCGGACCTGAACCTGGCGCTGCTGCCGTCCTTGGGCGTGCTCGGCGCCGTGTACGTGCTCTGTCGCGCGGCCGGCAAGTTCGGCGGCGCCTGGCTGGCAGCGCGGCGGGAGTCGTTCCCGCACTCGGTGCAGCCGCTGTTCGGGCTCTCGCTGTTCGCGCAGGCGGGGCTCGCGGTCGGGCTCGTGCTCGTCACCCGCGAGCGCTTTCCCGAGATCGCGCCGACGGTGTCGACCGTCGTCCTCGGCGCCGTCGTCGTGTTCGAGATCGCGGGCCCGCTCAGCGCACGACTGGCGCTCGACCGCAGCGGCGAGTCGCGCGCGCAGGACGCCGATCCCCTCCTTCCGCTCGACCCAGAGGCGACCAGCTCATGAGTGACGGGCGTGCGTAACCCATTCGGCCGACTCCGCGCCGCGTGGCGGCAGCTGCGCGAGAGCCTGTGGTTCGTGCCCACACTCCTCGTCGTCGGCGGCATCGGCCTCGCCGTGGCCCTCGTCGAGCTCTCCAGTCGCGTCGACCGCACGCTGCTCTACGAGATGCCGCGCCTCTTCGGTGCGAGCGCGGACAGCTCACGCGCCATGCTCGGCGCCATCGCCGGGTCCATGATCACCGTCGCGGGCCTGTCCTTCTCGCTCACCATGCTCGCCGTCACGCAGGCGTCGAGTCAGTACACGCCGCGGATCCTGCGCAACTTCATGGGCGACCGCGCGAACCAGACGGTGCTCGGCGTGTTCGTCGGCGTGTTCGCCTACTGCATCGTCGTGCTCCGCACCATCCGCGGCGGGAGCGAGGAAGGGGTCGCCGAGTTCGTGCCGTCGATCGCCGTGCTCATGGGCGTACTGCTCGCGATCGTCGCCGTCGGCGTGCTGATCTTCTTCGTGCACCACATCGCGACGAGCCTGCAGGCGTCGACGATCCTCCGACGCGTCGCGCGCGACACCGTCGCCGCGGTCGACCGCCTCTTCCCCGACGAGCTGGGCGACGAGGCCGCGCCCGGCGCGGCGGCGCACACACTCCACGACATCCCGCCGTCGGCATGGCGCCCGGCGCCATCGACCGTCACGGGCTACGTGCAGTCGGTGGACGCGCCGGCGCTGCTGCGGATCGCGCGCGACGCGTCGTGCGTGGTCCGGATGGAGCGCGCCGTCGGCGAGTTCGTCGTCGATGGGATGCCGCTCGCCGCGATCGCGCCGCGGACGGGGGGTGGCGGCGACGACGACGACGACGACGTCGCGCGCTCGGTCGCGGGCTGCTTCACCGTGGCCGGCGTACCGCACGGTCGACCAGGACGCGGGGTTCGGCATCCGCCAGCTCGTGGACATCGCGCTCAAGGCGCTCTCTCCCGGGATCAACGACACGACCACGGCGGTGAGCTGCGTCGACTACCTCGGCGCGGTGCTCGTCCGACTCGCCAGCCGGCGCGTCGAGGAGCGCGCGCGCGGCGAGGACGGCGAGCTCTACGTGATCGCGCGCGGAGCCACGTTCGAGTCGCTCCTCGCCGCAGCGGTCGACGAGATCCGGCAGAACGCCGCGGGGAACGTCAGCGTCCTCGTCCGGCTGATCGACGTCCTCGGGTGGGTCGGCGACGCGACGGCCACCCCCGCACGACGCCGACTGGTCGACGAGCAGACGGCGCTCGTCGCGTCCGACGCGGAGCGCACGGTGGCCGCGGAGCACGACCGCGCGCGCCTGCGCGCGCTCGTCGGCCATCGCGCGGTCGACGCGCCTCCGGTCGCGTCGCGTTAGGCGCCGGGCGTGACCTCGCCCGGCGGCGGGACGCGCTGACCGTCCGGCGCCGCGGAGCGTCGCACGAGGAGCCAGCCGACGACGCCCGCGAGCAGCGACGCGACGAGGATCCCGAGCTTCGCGCGCGCCAGGAGCTCCGCGTCGCCCGGGTCGGCGAACGCGAGCGCGGCGACGAAGAGCGCCATCGTGAAACCGATGCCGCCGAGCCAGCTCACGCCGTGCAGGGCCGCCCACGACGCCCCGCTCGGGCGCGACGAGAGCCCCGCCTTCGTCGCGAGCCACGCGAACAGCGTGATGCCGAGCGGCTTGCCGATCACGAGCCCGGCCACCACACCGAGCACGACCGGGCTCGTGAGCGCGCCGAGGACATCGCCGTCGAGCCGCACGCCGGCGTTCGCGAGCGCGAAGAGCGGCATGATGGCGAACGCGACGACGCCGTGCAGCCCGTGCTCGATGCGGTGCAGCGGCGGCTGCGCCCCCTCGCACAGCTCCTCGAGGTGGTGCAGGGCGTCCTGGCTCTCGGAGTTCGTCAGCACCGCGACCGCCATCCCCGCGGGCACGTCGTCGAGCGCGCGGTCGAAGCGCGCCAGGGCGTGGCGCGCGCCGACGAGGAAGGTGGCCTCGCGCACCCGCGTGCGCGCCGGGATCGCGAGCGCCAGCAGCACGCCGGCCACCGTGGCGTGGACCCCTGACGCGACGACCGCCACCCAGAGGGCGACGCCGATCACCGCATAGGCCGACGGACGGCGAACGCCGGCGGCGTTCGCCAGCAGCGCGAACATGAGCAGCAGGCCGGTGGCGCCGAGGGCGCCCCACACGACGCCGCCGGAATAGAAGACGGCGATGACGAGCACGGCGCCGATGTCGTCCGCGATGGCGAGCGCGGTGAGGAACACGCGCAGGGGACCCGGCACGCGGGGCCCGAGGAGCGCGAGCACGCCGAGCGCGAAGGCGATGTCGGTCGCCATCGGCACCCCCCAGCCGTGCGCGCCCGCCCCGCCGGCGTTGAACGCCAGGTACAGCGCCGCCGGCACCAGCATCCCGCCCAGCGCGCCGGCGAGCGGCAGCGCCGCCTGGCCGAGCGAGGCGAGCTCCCCGACGAGAATCTCGCGCTTGATCTCGAGCCCGACGACGAAGAAGAAGACAGCCATGAGGCCGTCGTTGATGATGTGGTGAAGCGTGCCGCGGGCGGCGAGCGGCCCGATGCTCACGGCCACCTCCTGCTCCCACAGGTGGACGTAGCTCTCGGCCCACGGCGAGTTGGCCCAGGCGAGCGCGACGACGGTGCAGACCAGCAGCGCCACGCCGCCCGACGACTCGCGCGCCGCGAATCGCTCGAACGGCCCGAGCATGCGCTCGATCGCCGACGGCGTCTCGTTCGGATGGATGGGATGGAGCTGAGATGACGGCGAGGCCACGGAGGTCGAGCGGAGGTGGAGGCGCAGGCGCGGTCGGCTACGGGGGGGACCGGGTGCACACTAACAGGTTCCGCGCGCCGGTCCTGACGCGGAGCGCATGTCGCGGCGTACCCTGCGCCCCGCGCGAGGTGCGCCGGGTCGTCCGCCTGGCGCGGACTGTGCCGATGGATTGGCGCCTGTGACGACACCCAATCAGGCGATCGCCGCGAGACCGCGCGCCCGGGCGCGCCGGCGCCGCTACTCGTTTCCGCTCTCGCGCCGCACCGCGCGCGCGGCGCGCGCGTTCCTGCAGGGCGTCGGCGCGCGCGGCTACTTCGCGCGCGACATCGGCCGCGCCGTCGGCGAGCCGCGCACCTGGCTCGCCGAATCGATCCGCCAGATGCGCGGCATGGGCGTCGATTCGCTCCCGCTCGTGCTCGTCGTCTCCGCGTTCCTCGGCGGCGTCACGGCGTTCCAGTCGTACTACCAGCTGTTCGCCGGCGTGCAGCTCTCGGTGTTGGGGCTGCTCGTGCGCGGCTCGATCGTGCTCGAGCTCGGGCCGCTGCTCACGGCGCTCGTGCTCTGCGGTCGGGTCGGCGCCCGCATGACGGCGGAGATCGGGACGATGCGCGTCACCGAGCAGATCGACGCCCTCGAGACGCTCGCCTACGATCCGGTCGCGTTTCTCGCGCTGCCGCGCGTGCTCGCGGCGTTCGTGATGTTCCCCGTCCTCGTCGTCATCGCGAACGCGACGGCGATCGTCGTCGCCTGGATGACGTTGCTCGTCGCGACTCCGGTCACGTCGCAGGACTACGTCACGGGGCTCCGGCTGTCGTTCACGCCGT
The DNA here is from genome assembly GCA_963843845.1 of uncultured Gemmatimonadaceae bacterium. Classification (GTDB taxonomy): domain Bacteria; phylum Gemmatimonadota; class Gemmatimonadetes; order Gemmatimonadales; family Gemmatimonadaceae; genus Gemmatirosa. The sequence continues at coordinate 2,848,420 of CAWJMB010000002.1, forward strand.
TCCAGGCGATCTACGGGCTGATCAAGGCGTTCTTCTTCGGCGGCGCGGTCGCGTTCTTCTGCTCGTACGAAGGCTACGTGACTGGCGCCGGCGCCGAGGGCGTCGGCCGCTCGACGGCGCGCGCCGTCGTCATCGGCTCGATGGCGATTCTCGTGCTCGACGCGGTCATCGCCGCGGCGCTCGCGCAATACGTGAGATCCTGAGGCATACATGAAAGGACGCAACGAAGTCCTCGTCGGCGGGCTGCTCATCGTCGCTCTGCTCATCGGCGTCCTCGGCACGATCTGGCTCGTGCGGGGGGGCTGAGCAGCGGCTACCCACTCTACGCGACGTTCACGTGGGGGCAGAACCTCAAAGTCGGCCAGCCGGTCGTGCTCTCCGGCGTGCCGATCGGCTACGTCGGCGCGGTCGACCTCAAGGACGACGGCCGGCTCATCGTGACGATGGCGATCCAGAAGGGGCGCAACGTGCCGTCGAACGCGAAGGCGGTCGTCGAGCCGGTCGGCATCTTCGGCGACGCGCAGGTCGCGCTGCAAGGCACGCCGAGCCCGCAGGTCTACGAGCGGGGCGACACGGTGCCGGCCGGGGTGGCCGCTGCCGGCATCGCGGCGCTGACGGCGAAGGCGGACAGCGTGGCGACGGTCGCCGTGACGCTCAGTCGACGCGTGCAGTCCGAGTTCGTCGACTCGGGCGGGCTGCGCGACATGCGCGTGGCGATCGCGCGCACGAACACGCTCATCGCGCAGATCGCGACGATCGCGAGCGAGCAGTCGCGTCAGCTCACCCAGACCCAGTCGCAGGTCCGCACCGCGCTGAGCAACGTCGACACGCGCAAGATCGATTCGACGCTCACCAACCTCCGCACGGTGAGCGCGAACGCCTCGCTGCTCAGCGACTCGCTGCGCTCGACGCTCGCGCAGGTGAACGGCCTCGTCGCGCGCATCCAGGGCGGCCAGGGCACGATCGGCAAGCTCGCCGCCGACACCACGCTCTACGTCGACCTCCGCCGCGTGCTGGCGCGCGTCGATTCGCTGACGCTCGACTTCCAGAAGAACCCGGGCAAATACACGCGGGGAATCGTTCGGATCTTCTGATGCGTTCTTGTCTGTTCCTTCTGTCGGAACGAAACGAAGCGCCCCGCACCGATTCGCTCGGTGCGGGGCGCTTCTACCTCCACGACGGTCCGACCGCGCTCGCTCAGTACGAGTACTTGAACGTCAGCTGCATGCGGTAGACGTTGCCGAGCGAGTTCACGAAGTTCTGGTACGCCCGCGGGTTTCCGTTGCCGTCCTGCAGGCGCGTGTCGAACTCGTAGCCGATGAGCGACTCGTTGCTGATCGGGCCCGCCGCGCGGTTGCGCGCGATGAGGATCTGCTGCTGCGGGAACGTCGAGATGATCGTTCCCTTGTTGACGCCCCACTTCTCGTTCAGCAGGTTCGCGAAGTTGAAGACGTCGAGCTGCGCGATGAAGCGGTTGCCGCGGAACTCCGGCAGCGTCTGCCGCACGCTGACGTTGAACAGGTTCTGCCACGGATTCCGGCAGGTGTTGCGCTCCATGATCCGGCCGCGCTGCTCGTTCAGACAGCTGAAGGCCGAGATGAAGCGCTCGTAGCGCTGCGCGGCGGCCGCGTTCGGCTCGTACGGGTTCGTCGTGGCGTTGAACGCCGCTCCCGGGTTGCGGAGCGTGACGATCCGGATCTCGTTCACGTCCGTCGCGTTGCGCGGGATGTACACCGGGTCGTTCGCGTTGAACCCGTCGCCGTTCAGGTCGCCGTTCACGGTGTACGTGATCGGCGAGCCGGAGTTGCCGTTGTACTCGAGCGACAGGTCGGTCGGGAACCGCTTCCACGGCGCCGTCACCGAGCCGTAGAACTGCACGCGGTGGCGCTGCTCGTACGCCGACGTCGTCAGCTCGTCCTCGTCCTGCAGCCCGGAATACTCACGACCGTTGCGCCAGATCGAGATCGCGCGATCGGACGTGAACGCCTGGACCTCGTAGGCGCGCGTGTACGTGTACGACGTCGTCAGGTCGACGCCGCGCGAGAAGCGCTTCTTGAGCTGCGGGGTGAAGGCGTAGTTGTATCCCTTCGACTGGTTCGTGAGCTGGATCGCGCCCTCGCTGAACGCCGCGTTGTTCGTGCCGTTCGTGATGATGGCGCGCTGGCCGCTGTTCACGATCGTGAGGCTCGTGCCGCCGGACGTGATCGTGTCGGCGTAGAGCACCCGCCCCGTGTTGGTCGTGTACGGGTTGGCGTTCCCGCCGCGCGCGTTCAGCAGATTCAGGTCGCGGATGCGGATGCCGTTGACGTCGCGGCCGTACAGCGCCTCGCCGGTGAACACCACGCCGCCGGGGAGCAGGTAGTCGACGCCGGCCGACGTCACGAAGCGCTGCGGGTACTTGAAGTTCGGGTCGTTCAGATTGACGCCGGCCGTACCGGCCGCGCCGGGCTGTGGTGCCGCCTGCCCCGCGCACGACCGGGGCAGATTCGACACGTCGGTCGTGAACGCCGGCACGACCGCCGACGCGCAGGTCAACAGCGCCAGCCCGCGCCCGGTGTTCGCGTAGGCGTTGCCGATGAGGATGTACGGCGGCTCGCCGGTGTAGATGCCTCCGTTGCCGCGCAGCTGGAGCGACTGGTTGCCGCGCACGTCCCAGTTCATGCCGAGGCGCGGCGAGAAGAGCGGGCGCGTCTTCGGCGTGCCGGTGGTCGACACCGAGAGCCCCTTCGCCGCGAAGCCCGCCGAGATGTTCGGGTTGTCGGCCGGCGTCGTCGGGAGCCGCGGCACGTCGACGCGGAGCCCGCCGGTCAGCGTGAAGCGGTTCGTCGGCGCCCACTGATCCTGCACGTAGCCGCTGAAGATCTGCGCGTCGAAGTCGGCGACGACGCCGGGGCCGTTCGCGTACGCGACCGAGTAGCTGAGCGGCTGTCCGCGCGCGAGCGAGTCGATGCTCGCGAACTTGTAGGCGCCGTAGCTGCGCTGCTGGAAGTCGTTCAGGATCGAGGTCAGGCTGATGCGCCCGCCCACGGTGAACGTGTGCGAGTTGAACGGGATCGTCAGGTTGTCGGTCAGCTCGACGACGTTCTGCTTCAGCAGGTTCACCGACGAGAACTGCTCGGTGCCGAAGGTGATCTGGCTGTTCGCGCCGTTGACGCCGCGGGTGGACACCGAGATCTCCGGCGTCGCGAGCGGCGGCGTGCGGACGTCCTCGACGCGGTTGTACGCCGCGCTGAACTCGTTCGCGATCCCGCTCTGCAGATTCGTGAACGCCTGGAAGACGCTCGAGTAGTTCTTGTTCTCGCGCGGGATGCGGTTGGACGTGAGCCGGATGCCCGTTCCCTGCACGTTCGCGTCGGCGTTGAACGTCGTTCCGTTGCGCGAGAAGTCCGTCTGCGTCGCCGTGTTGACGAGCTGGCGCAGAACCATCCGGGTGCTGTTGTTCAGCCGGAAGTCGAGGCGCCCGATGAAGTTCGTGAGCGGCGTCTCGAGCGAGAGCACCTGCGCGGTGCCGGCGTCGATGCCGAGCGTCTGGGCGACGCTGCGCACGCGGTCGATCTGGGCGCGCGTCACGCCGCCGCCGCCGGTGACGGTGTCGGTGGCCGCGCCGGTCTCGGCGAACGAGGGGCCGGAGTTCGGCTGGTCGCGCTGCTGGAACTCGATCGCGCCGAAGAAGTGCAGCCGGTCGCGAATGATCGGGCCGCCGAGAAACCCGCCATACTGTTGCTGGCGGAGGTTACCGGTCCGGATGTACGCGGTGTCGCGCGCCAGGCTCGGGTTGCGGAACGTGTAGGTCGCGCCCGCCGTGAAGTCGTTCGTCCCGCTGCGCGTCACGGCGTTGACGAGCACGCTGGCGAAGTTGCCCTGCCGCACGTCCGTCGGAGTCAGCGACACCTGCACTTCCTTCACGGCGTCGATCGGCACGATCCGGCCGCCGGCGCCGCCGCCGGGAAGCCCGCCGGTCGAGTTGAGACCGAACCGGTCGCTCTGATTCGCGCCGTCGATCGTGAACTGGCTGAGGCGCGGATTCGAGCCGGCGGCGCTGAAGCCGCCCGTCTGCGAGGTCACCTGCGGCGTCAGACGCACGAGCGACGTGAAGTCGCGGTCGAGGTTCGGGAGCCGCTGCAGGAGCGTGTCACTGATGACGGTCTGCACGCCCTGGCGCGTCGCCGCGAAGTCGGAGCCGCCGCTCGCGCTGACCGTCACGGCCGCCAGCGTCGTCGCCTGCGTCGAGATGGCGAGGTTCACCGTCGTCGCCTGCCCGAGCGTGACGACCACTGGCTCGACCGTGCGCGGCGTGTAGCCGAGCAGCCGGACCGTGACGGCGTAGTTGCGACCGACCTCGAGGTTCTGCACGAAGAAGCGGCCGTTCGACCGCGTCACCTGCCCGGTCGTGAACCCGGTGGCCCGGTTGACGACCTGCACCTGCGCGTTCTCGAGCGGCGCCCCGTTGTCGCCCGAGACGACGCCGGTGATGCCGCCCGTGGTGGTCTGCGCATACGTGTTCGACGACGCCGCCGCAGTCAGACACGCCGCGGCGACGGCGAACTTCCAACGATTCATGCTCATGGTGGTCCTTCGGGAGAGTGCCCTGGGGAGGGAAGACGCGTGCGCGGGCGGGAGCTCGCCCGGACGCGCCGCAGAGAAGCTACCGGCCGTGGCGACGGGCGGTCAACGTGGACCTCCCCCGACGGTCGAAACGGCTCCGTCACGACGGGCGGACCCGGTCCGGACGTACCGGGTCACCTGCCCGGCGGTATCGTGATGCGCGACGAGTCGGTCCCCGACCTCGCGTGGGCCCGCGACATCATCGATGGAGAGGCCGGGGCCAGCGTCGGTGACGAACGCCGGGCTGCGCACCACGGCGGCCGGACGTTCACGACGGTCGGCATGCCTGCCGACACGTCCGGGGACGGTGTCGGTCCCGCCCCGGAGGGCCATCCGACCGGTCGACGGTCGCGCGTCGCGAGCGACCAACGCTCGCGACGCGTCACGAGCGACGATCGGCGAGCGACGAGTCGGCTCGCCTACGAACAGCGGTCGAGATGTTCTCCGGGCATCGCGGCCACCCCCCCCCACGCCGCCGACTCACGCTCGGCGCGCGCCCCTCCGCCCGACGGTCAGGTAGTACACCGGCACCCCCGCCGCGACGATCCCCAGCGTCGCCAGCGTCGCTCCCCGGCTCGACGGATCGATGATCGCGTTCCCGAGCAGGTAGAGCGTCGCGAGCACGAAGAGAATGGGCACGACCGGATACCCGGGGGTGCGGAACGGCGGCGCCCAGTCGGCCCGTCGGCGCAGCGTGAACACGCTCGCGACGGCGAGCGCGTAGAACGGCACGATGGCCGTCACGAACTGGTCGGCGAGCTGCTCGAACGTCCGCAACATGACGAACGCGACGCCGAGGAGCGCCGTGAGGACGATCGCGACGTACGGGCTGTCGTACTTCGGGTGGACCTTCGCCACCGGGCGGAAGAAGAGCCCGTCGTCGGCCATCGCGAAGAAGATGCGCGGCGCCGTCATGAGCGTGCCGTTCAGCGTGCCGAACGTCGACAGCATCACCGTCACGGCCACGAAGACGACGCCCGGCGCCCCGATCAACCGCTGCGCGACGTCGGCCGCGACGAGCTTCGACGCGCGGATCTCGCTGACCGACATCACGCTGAGGTATGCCACGTTCGCCAGCAGGTAGATCGCGATGACGGCGATCGTGCCGATGATGAGCGCTCTCGGCAGGTTGCGTCGCGGGTTCTCGACCTCGCCGCCGACGAACGAGAGATCCGCCCAACCGTCGAACGCCCACAGCGCCGAGACGAGAGCGAGACCGAAGGCGCCGACGGCGAAGCTGCCGGGCGGCGTCGCCGGGGTGAAGTTCGCGCCGCCCGTCCGCGGGAGCCCGAGGGCGAGCGCGAGCATCACGATGAACAGCAGCCCGCCGTACTTCGCGACCGTGGTGACGTTCTGCACGAGCGCCCCGGTCCGCACGCCGCGGTAGTTGAACACCGAGGTCGCGAGAATCGCCACGGCCGCGATGTAGTGCACCCACTCGTTGTACGGCGCGACGCTCGGATCGTAGCTTCAGCACGCGCAGGAAGTACTCGGCGAACGTGGTCGAGATGGCGCCCAACGACGCGGCCCGAATGACCGCCAGCTCGGCCCAGCCGAACAGGAAGGCGGGGAGGCGCCCCCAGCCGTCGCGGATGAAGACGTAGAGTCCGCCCGTCTCGGGCCTCGCCCCCGCGATCTCGGCCAGCGTCAGCGCGCCGCAGAGCGCGAACAGCCCGCCGGTGACCCAGACGGCGAGCATCGGGAGCGGGCCGGGCAGCTTGTCGGCGATGCCGGCAGGGGAGCGGAAGATGCCCGAGCCGATCGTCGAGCCGATGAGGACGGCGACGGCGCTCCAGAGACCGATGCGGCGGGGGAGCGTACGGGCGGGTTCGGCAGGGGTGGGGGGGGCCATGCGCGGAATCGTACGACGGCGCGCGGAGGATGAACAGGCCGTGGCGCGCGGCTGTCGGGGGCGTAGGTAACGATCCGGGTTGAGTTTGCGCCACGGGACCGCGACCTTTCGCCGGTTCTCCTCTCCCGTCTCCATGACTCCGTTCCTCGCCGACGCGATCTTCTGGATCGCCGTCGTTGCATGCGCCGTCGCACAGATCGGCATTCTGCGCGCGACCGTCGCCACCCGCGGCGATTCGCCCGCCGACGGTCCGGCCGCCGTCGCCTCGCACCGCGCCTCGACGCGCGCCGAAGAGATGCTGTGGGCCGCGCTGCCCGTGATCGCGCTCGCCGTCGTGCTCGTGTTGACGTGGCGGGCGCTGCATCCGGCGCCGCTCGCCGGCCCCGCCCTCGTTCCGTCATCGCAGGGCGCCGGAGCGGCCGCATGACGCCGCCCCTCCCCCCGCCGCGGTGCGCCGCGCCGCCTACGCGGCGCTCGCCGTGTCGCTCGTCCACATCGTGTTCGGCGCGATCGTCCGCATCTCTGGCTCGGGGATGGGGTGCGGCGACCACTGGCCGAAGTGCTACGGCTACTGGTTCCCCCCGCTGACCCGGCCGGACCTCATCATCGAGGTCACGCACCGCTACCTCGCGGCCGGGCTGTTCGTCGCGATCGCGGCGCTCTTCGCGACCGCGTGGCGTCACCGCGCGGCGCCCGGCGTCTCGGGGCGCGGCGGGCCGCTGCGCACGGCCGGCCTCGCGGTCGCTCTCTGGTTCGCGCCGGCGGTGTTCGGCGCGGTCACGGTCTATGTCGGCAACGCGCCGTGGGCGACGGTCGTGCACAAGCTGCTCGCCGCGGCGCTGCTCGCGGTGCTCGCCGTGGCGGTGCTGCGGGCTGGAGGCTTCGGCGCGGCGCGCGCGGTGACGCAGTCGGCGTCGGCGAAGGCGGCGCGGGGCGCGGGGCTGGCAGCGGGGATGGCACTGATCGCCGTGCTGCTGGGCGGCCTCACCGCGAAGATCCCCGGGGCGGCGGTCGCGTGCGCCGGCTTTCCGCTCTGCGGCGCGGGATCGCTCGGCGGCGGCGGACAGCACGTGCAGCTCACGCACCGCGTGGTCGCCTACCTGCTGGCGTTCCACCTCGTCGGGCTCCTCATCGCGGTGTCGCGCCGACGTGAGGCGGGCACCGTCGTCGCCGCGGTCCGTACCGCGTTCGGCGTCGTCGTGCTCCAGATCGGGCTCGGCGCGGCGATGGTCCTGCTCGCCTTTCCGCCCGTGCTCCGCTCGGCGCACCAGGCGACCGGGATCCTGCTCTGGCTGACGACGTTCACGGCGACCTACCTCGCGCGCATCGCCGCGGGCGCATCCACGCCGGCGTTCGCGATCCCGCACCGCGCGCGTCCCGACGTGACGACGCCGACCGATCAGCTGCCGGTTCTCGCCGTGGAGCCAGGGCGATGACTGGCGTCGCACTGTCGGACGCGGCGCCGCGGCAGCGGTCGCTGGCGAGCGACCTGCTGGCGCTGACGAAGCCGCGCATCATCTCGCTGCTCCTCGTGACGACGATCGCCCCGATGTTCGTCGCCGGGCGGCCGACGCTGGGGCTCGTGCTGCTCGTGACGCTCGGCGGCTACCTCATGGCGGGGGGCGCGAACGCGGTCAACATGTACCTCGACCGCGACATCGACGACGTCATGGCGCGCACGCGGCTTCGCCCGATCCCGAGCGGCCGCATGCGCCCGCGCGCGGTGCTCGCCTTCGGCGTGCTGCTGTCGACGACGGCCACGTGGATGCTCGGCCACTTCGTGAATCTCCCGACGGCGGGGTTGGCGCTCGCCGGCTTCTACTTCTACGTGTTCGTCTACACGCGCTGGCTCAAGCGCTCGACGCCGCAGAACATCGTGATCGGCGGCGCGGCCGGCGCCTTCCCGCCGCTCGTCGGGTGGGCCGCGGTCACGGGCGGCGTCGACCTCGCCGCGCTGTACCTGTTCCTCATCGTGTTCTACTGGACGCCGCCGCACTTCTGGGCGCTCGCGCTCATGAAGCAGCACGACTACGGCCGCGCCGGCATTCCGATGGCCCCGAACGTCTGGGGGGAGCGCAACACGCTCGACCAGATGCTCTGGTACACCGTCGTGCTGATCGCGCTGACGGTGCTGCCGGTCGCGTTCGGGGCGTTCGGACTGCTCTACCTCGCGAGCGCCGCCGTGTTGGGCGGGCTGCTGTTGTGGGGCGTGCTGCGCACCCGGGTCGCGCACCGGCGCGGCACGCCGTGGTCGCAGCCGGCGTGGTGGACGTACAAGTACTCGTTGCTGTATCTCGCGCTGCTGTTCGTCGCGATGGCGGCGGACCGCGCGATCGCGCGATGACCTACGACCCGTCGCCCGTCGGGGAGCGCGACGCGCTCTCCGTGCACGTCGTCGGCAAGCGCGGCGACGCCGAGCGCGTGTACGTGTTGGGGAAGCCGCGGAACGGCATCGTCGAGGTGCGCGAGATCGTCGGCGGCTGCGCCCCGGTGGAGTACGCGGAGCAGACCGACGTGCTGCGCGCCCGCTTCGAGAAGCTGGCGCGCGAGCGCCGGCGCATGAACACCGAGCTGCACCTGATTCGCCACTGGCTCGACGGGCTGGCGTGACGGCGCCGCCCGCCGAGAAGCGGCGGCTCGTGTCGCCGAAACCGTTAGGCAGGCTCTTCCCGCTCCTCCGCCCGTACCTCTGGCGGCTGGTCGTCGCCGCCGTGTGCCTGGTGCTCGCCGCGCTCGCCGGGCTCGCCTTCCCGAAGGTCGTCGGCTGGCTGCTCGACGCCGCGTTCTCCGAGCGATCCGCCGCCCGACTCGACCGCATCGCGCTCGGGCTGCTCGCGATCTTCGCGGCACAGGGCGTCATGAACTACGTGCAGGTCTATCTGCTCAGCTCCACTGCGGAGCGCGTCATCGCGCGGCTGCGCGAGGCGCTCGTCGCGCACCTCATGCGGCTGTCGCCGGGATTCTTCACCGAGCAGCGCACCGGCGAGCTGACGAGCCGCATCACGTCGGACCTCTCGGCGCTGCAGTCGCTGCTCAACACGTGGATCTCCGAGGGCGCGCGGCAGATCATCTTCCTCGTCGGCGGCGTCGCGCTGCTGACGCTCACCGACCCGCGCCTCACGCTGACGACGCTCGCCGTCGCGCCCGTGATCGTCGCCGTCGCGCTCGTCTTCGGCCGCATGCTCCGGCGGGCGAGCGCCGGCGTGCAGGATCGGGTGGCCGAGGCGACGGGGATGGCGGACGAGGCGTTCGCGCAGATCCGCACGGTCCAGAGCTTCGTGCGCGAGGACGTCGAGATCGAGCGCTACCGCGGACTGTTGGACACCGTCATCATCGCCGCCGTCGCGCGAGCGCGGATGCGTGCGACCTTCTTCGGCGTCGTCGGCTTCGTCGCGTTCGCCGGGGTCGTCGCCGTGCTGTGGGAGGGCGGGCAGCGCGTGCTCGTCGGCACGCTGACCGCGGGAACGCTCGTGCAGTTCCTGTTCTACGCGTTCTTCATCGCCGCGGCGGTCGGATCGCTCGCCACCCTGTTCGGCAACTTCCAGGAGGCGATCGGCGCGGCCGCACGCGTCTTCGAGCTGCTCGCGACGCCGGCGACGATCGCCGACCCTGCGGCGCCGGCGCGCCTCGCGGGTCCGGTGCGCGGCGCCGTCGCCCTCGAACGGGTGTCGTTCCGCTACGGCGACGCGCTCCCCGACGTGCTCCACGAGGTCTCGCTCTCGGCCGCGCCGGGTGAGATCGTCGCGCTCGTCGGCCGCAGCGGCGCGGGAAAGACGACGATCGCGTCGCTCCTCCCACGCTTCTGGGACGTGTCGAGCGGGCGCGTGACGCTCGACGGCCACGACGTGCGCACGCTGCCGCTCGCCGACCTTCGCCGCGCGATCGGCGTCGTGCCCCAGGAGCCGACGCTGTTCAGCGGCACCATCCGCGAGAACATCGCCTACGCCCGCCCGGACGCGAGCTTCGACGACGTCCTGGCCGCGGCGCAGGCCGCGCACGCGCACGAGTTCATCGAGCGGCTACCGAACGGCTACGACACACCCGTCGGCGAGCGCGGCGTGAAGCTGTCGGGCGGGCAGCGGCAGCGCGTCGCGATCGCGCGCGTGTTCCTCAAGGATCCGGCGGTCGTCGTGCTCGACGAGGCGACGTCGAGCCTCGATTCGGAGAGCGAGGGGCTCGTCGAGGCTGCGCTCGAGGAGCTGCTCGACGGGCGGACGACGCTCATCATCGCGCACCGCCTCAGCACCGTCCGTCGGGCCGATCGGGTCGTGGTGCTCGACCACGGACGGGTGATCGAGTCGGGGAATCACGCCGAGCTGCTGGCGCGCGATGGGCTCTATGCGCGGCTCTATCAGGGGCAGTTCAGGGAGGAGGCGCTCGGCGCCTGACGCCGAGTCCGGCGCCGGGCGACCCTGCCGTCACCGCGCCGCGTTCGCCCCCCCGAACCGCAGCGACACCGTGGTCGCCCCCCCGGCCGTCACCGTCACCGGCTGCTCGACGCGCCCGAGCCGCTCATGCCATGCGACGAGCGTGTACTGCCCCGGCGGCACCGCGTCGAGCTCGAACGCGCCAGTCGCCGTCGACGTCGTCGCGTACGGATGATCGAGGACCAGCACCCACGCGCGCAGCCACGTTGGCTGGAGCCCCGCGACTTCGATCGCGCCGGCCTCGGCGAGCACCCGGTCGTCGGGGACCACCTGGCCGGCGTTGTTCGTCGCGACCGTCCCGACCGTATCCCCCGCCGGCCACCGAACGAAGCGGACGAGCGCGCGCATCGGATCCGCGCTGTGCAGGTGCAACGTTCCGCCGGCGACCACCGTCTGCACGCGTGGCGCGAGCTGGCACGCGTCGAGCAGCACCTCGTGCCGGCGGATCGCAGGAAGTGCCTTTCCTTCGCGGACGCCCTCGAGCCACACGGCGACTCCCGCCCCCTTCCCGTCGCGCGTCGGGACCGCGGGGGGCACGACACGCGCCCCGCACGCGCGACGCAGCTGTTCGGGCGGCACGATCGCCGAGTCGGCGGCGAGCTCCCGGTCCACCTCGACGACCCCGTCGATGCGCCCTCCGTCGACGACGGCGCGCACGACGTATGGCTGCGCCCCCCGACTGATCTCCGGGAGCGCCACCTCGCCGGCCGGCCGGGCGGCCGGGAGAGCGGCCGCCGCCTGCGCGTGGGCGGTCGTCACGGTGGCATCCTCCCGGCCACAGGCGGCAGCGACGACGACGAACAGCGGCGAGACAGAGCGAAACACGCAGCGAGACACGAGAGGCGACGACAGAGAGTCAGCGAGCACCGAACGGAGAAGGCAGGGCCTCGACACCGGGCAAGCGCCGCGCCGCACTCACCGGCGCTGGCGACCCGCGGGGCGACGAGAACGCGTCAGCCGTTCACCACGCGATCGAGGACCTGACTCAGCATCGCGCGATCGGCCGGCATCGCCAGGAACGCGACGCGCCGCTCCCGCGCCACGGCACGAATCTCGTCGACCGCCACCGGCTCGCTGAAGAGGACGAGCCGCGCGCCCGCTGCCGCAGCCCGTGCGTAGAACAGATCCGATTTCGCCTCGTCGAGCGCGCCGTCGAGCATGACGACGAGGGTCGGCCGCAGTCGTCGGATCGCATCTTCGGGGCGCTCGCCCGGCGCGGCGAACACGGGCTGGTAGTTCTCCAGCTCCAGCAGCATGCCGATGAGCGCCGCGATGACGCTCTCGCGCGCGAGGATGAGCACCTGCGTCTGCTGTTCTCTCCGCACCACGCTGTCTCCCTCGCTCTCCAGTCGATGAATCCGTTCTCGGGACGCGCCCGCCGGGTGCCGCGCGCGTGCAAAGCGTACGCCGAGGCCCTTTGACGAGCACGAAACAGATTCTTATGTTTGGGGACCTACCTTGCTCGCCGCCGGGGCACGTTGTTGTTGCTGCTGGGCCTCCCGGTCCGACCACCCCTCCCGCACGACGACGCCCGCCTTCCCGAGTGGTCCGGTAGATGATGGCTTACGATTCGCGCTCGACATCCGAGCGGCGGCCTCTCGGCGAGGTCACGACGACGGCCCTCCGGGGCGCCGTGCTCGGTCTCTGGCAACACCCGAGCGAGGGAGATAGTGCCCTGCACGCCGCGATCGGCGGCATGATCGCCGAGGCGCGTCAGCGGTCGCTGCGCGCGGAAGACCTGATCCTGGCATTCAAAGAGCTGCTGGCGGCGCTTCCCGAGCTGACCGAGCCGGAGCGGCGGCTCGAGGCGGTGCGCTTTCGCGAGCGCCTCATCACGCTCTGCATCAAGGCGTACTACGCTCCCTGAGCGAGCACGATCAGGTCCCGCTGATAGTCGGCGGGCGTGATCACGAGTGCGCCGTCGCCGACGTACGCGTTGACTTCGGAGCGAACGCCGATCTCCCCGGGAAGGTAGACGCCGGGCTCGATCGAGAAGCCGACGCCGGGGATCAGCAGCCGCTCTTCTCGCGTCTCCAGGTTGTCGAGGTGTGGCCCCGAGCCGTGGAGCTCGCGCGCGTCGATCGAGTGGCCGGTACGGTGCGTGAAGTAGGGCCCGAACCCGCGCGACGTGATGACGTGTCGCGCGGCGTCGTCGGCCTCGCCCCCTCGAACGTCCTGCCTTCCGTCGATGCGAGCGCGGAGCAGCTCGATCGCGGCGTCACGCGCGTCGCGAACGGCCTCCCAGATCGTGACGGCGCGTTCGCTCGGCGCCCCGACGCTCGCCATCCACGTCTGATCGGCGTACGGGTGGCCGGGCTCGCACGCCCACAGGTCGATCAGCAGGAGCGCGTCGCGCTGAATCGGGTGCGGGCTGTCCGGCGACGGCTCGTAGTGCGGATTCGCCGCGTTCGCGCCCGACGACACGTTCGGTCCGTGGTCGGTGACGAGCCCCGCCCGCGCGAACGCGTCGCGGATCCGCTGCTGCACCTCGTGCTCGTGAACCGTCTCGCCGCGACCGAGCCGTGCGCCCGTATCGGCGAAGGCGTCGCGCGCGACCCCGGCGACGATCTCGGCGGACTTCCGGTGCGACGCCAGATCGCCCGGCGTCCAGACCGCGTACAGCCGCGAGATCAGCTCGCCCGACGACACGACCTCGGCGCCCGCGGCGCGCACGAGATCGAGGATCCCCGCCGGGATCCGGTCGACGTACGGCACGGCGTCTCCGGGCGAATACTCCATCGCCACGCGCCGCCCGCGCACGAGCGCGGCGACCGACGCTTCGAGGACCGGCCACGCGCTGTAGACGACCTTCTTCCACTCGACCGGCCACCGATGCCACACGCGCTGCTCGATGGCGTGCGTGATCGCCGTCGGCGCGCCGTCGCGCGGGATCCAGACGAAGATGCGCCGACTCACCATCCCTTCGAGGCCGGCGAGCCCTGCGGCGATCGGGTTCGTGCCGCGGAAATCGTAGAGCAGCCAGCCGTCGAGTCCGGCCTCGGCGATGGCGTCCTGGAATCGCGGGAGCGCGTCGGGGGTCAGCATCGCGAGAATGTAATGACGCCCGTCACCCGCGATGCCACTCCGCGCGCCACTGGCAGCGACCCTCGTCGCGCCGCGCGCAGCGCACGTGCTCGACCGAGCTCTCGCCGCCGAGCAGCAGGTGTAGCAACTCGCGGAAGCCCGCCTCGTAGTAGGCGCATCCCGCTGCCCCGGTCTGCGTCGTGACCGGCGCCGGCACGTCGAGCACGATCGCCGCGCCGCTCCGCGCGACCGACCCGGCGAAGTAGCGGCGCGCGACGCGGCGCACCTGCCGCAGCGCCAGGGGACGCGAGAGCAGTCCGGGCAGTGCGCGCACCACGCGCCGCGTCGCGGCCGGCATGCCGTCGTAGACGCGACCCGCCAGGAGGCGCCCCGCGGCGCGGAAGACCTCTTCCGCATCGGGCCGCCGGTCGATGAGCCGCGCGAGTCCCGTCACCTCATCGACCGCCGCGCGCTGACTGCGCCGCACCGCGTCGCCGTAGCGACGGATCTGCGCGTTGACGGTGTCGCTGAGCCCGAGCCGCTTGTTCCGCAGCTCGGCCACGAACTCCGCATCGGGATCCTCGACCGGGCGGTCGACGACGCGCACGGCTTCGAGTAGGCTGAGCGGGAGCAGGGCGTCCACCGTACCAGTCATCACACCAGACGAAAACGAGGGACGGGAACGCTATGCGCGCCCCTGATGCCGTTCAAGCGTGATCGTGATCACCGTGCGAATCCTCGCGGGGCTGGCGCTCGCCACCGTGATCGCCGCCGCGGCGCTGCGGGCACGTTCGCTGTCGCGCAGCGGCGCCTTCGCCGCGACGGCGCTCGGCACCATCGCGATCGGAGCGGGGTGGGGGTGGGGCGCCCTGCTCATCGCGTACTTCGTGCTCGGGAGTGCGCTCTCGCGCTGGCGGTCGACCGAGAAAGCCGCGCGGACGGGGACGATCGTCGAGAAGGGAGGCGCGCGCGACGCGAGCCAGGTGCTCGCGAACGGCGGCATCTTCGCGCTCGCCGCGCTCGGGAGCGTCGCCGCGCAGCTGGGCCTCGGACGCGCTACGCTCGCCGACGGCGCATTCGTGGCCGGGGCGACCGACGCTCCGCTCTGGCTCGGGGCAGCCGGCGCGGGCGCGCTGGCCGCCGCGGCCGCCGACACCTGGGCGACCGAGCTCGGAACTCTCGCGCCTGGTCGGCCGTTGTCGCTCCGTACCTTTCGACGGGTCGACCCGGGGACGTCGGGCGCGGTGTCGGCGCGTGGAACGATCGCCCTGGTCCTCGGCGCCGTCGTCACGGGGGGGCTCGCGCGGCTCCTCGGCGTCGCACCGGTGCTCCCGGCGATCGCCGGCGGCGTCGCCGGCGCGGTCGCGGACACGCTGCTCGGCGCGGCGGTGCAGGCGCGGCGGTGGTGCGCTCGTTGCCAAGCAGGGACCGAGCGGCGCGTGCACGACTGTGGCACGGCGACGACACATGCGGGCGGGATCCCTCGCCTCGACAACGACCTCGTGAACGTCGCCTGCGCCGCGCTCGGCGCGGTCGTGAGCGTGTGGCTCGCGGCGCGGATGGGATCATGAACGGGAGAATCGCGTGAACGGTCGGTACGATGCGGAAGTGATCGTCGTCGGCGGCGGGCCGGCCGGTGCGTCGACGGCGTGGCATCTCGCGCGCGCCGGCGTCGACGTGCTCGTGCTCGACCGGGCGCGGTTTCCGCGCGAGAAGGCGTGCGCGGAGTGCCTGAGTCCCGAGGCGTCGCGCCTGCTGCTCTCGATGGGCGCGCTCGACGCGCTCGAGGCCGAAGGCGCGCGGCTCTCGGGGATGATCGTGCGGGCGCCGGACGGCGCGACGATCCGTGGCGACTTCTCCGCCGCGCACGGCTGGCAGGCGCCGCGCGACTACGGACTCGCCGTGCGGCGGCCGGTGCTCGACACGGCGCTGCTGGCGTGCGCGCGGGCGGCCGGCGCGCGCGTGCACGAAGGCGCCCACGTGAGCGACGTGGTGCGCGACGAGCGCGGCGGGCGGGGGGCGTGCGTCGACACCGGGAGCGGCGCCGGCGATGCCGCGGTCGGCACGCGCGAGCTGCGCGCGCGCTGGGTCGTCGGCGCCGACGGGCTGCGGTCGATCGTCGCGCGGCGGCTCGGTGCCGCCCGCACGCGCCCGTGGCCGCGGCGCCTCGCGCTCGTCGCGCACTGGCGCGGCGTGCGCGACGTCGGCGCGCTCTGCGAGATGCACGTCGAGCGCGACGGCTTCATCGGCATCGCGGACGTCGGCGGCGGACATGACGAACACGTCCATGGTCGTGCCGTCGCGCGAGGCCGCCGCAGCGTCGAGCGGCGATCCCGGCGGCGTACCTCGACCGCTGGATCGCCCGGCGGCCGCAGCTCGCCGAGCGCTTCGCCGGCGCCGAGCGCGTCGGACCGGTGCGCGCGACGGGCCGTTCGCGTCGATGTCGCGCCGCGCCTGGGCGCCGGGCGCCGCGCTCGTCGGCGACGCCGCCGACTTCTTCGACCCGTTCACCGGCGAGGGCATCTACGCCGCGCTGCGCGGCGGCGAGCTGCTCGCCCCGTTCCTGCCGAGGCGTGCCGCGCGGCACGACCGCGGCGCGCGATCGTGCGCTGCGCCGGGTACGACGCCGCGCGCCGGCGCACCTTTCGGCGGCAAGTGGGCCGTCGAGCGGATCATCGGCGCGCGTCGTCGCGGCGCCGTGGCTGATCAATCGCGCCGCGCGCTCGCTCTCTCGCCGACGCGATCTCGCCGACCTGCTCGTCGGCGTCGCCGGCGACTTCGTGCCGCCGTCCGCGGTGCTCAACCTTCCCTACGTCTGGAACGTGTTCGGCTTTCCGCTCCGCCTCGCCGCGCGCCCCTCGATGGCGCTCGACCCCGACAGCTTCCGCGCGGTCCTCGGCCGCTTCGCCACCGGCGTCACGGTCGTCACGAGCTGCGACGACGGCGGACTCGCGCACGGCATGACGGCGACGGCGTTCTGCTCGGTGAGCCTCGAGCCGCCGCTCGTGCTCGTCTGCATCGACCGCACGGCGTCGATGCACGACCTGCTGCAGCGCGACCACCCGTTCGCCGTCAACGTGCTCTCGGCGGGCCAGGAGGCGCTCTCGCGCCGATTCGCGTCCGGCGATCCGCCGAATCGCTTCGACGGACTCGGCTACCACGGCGGGCAGACGGGGGTACCGATCCTCGACGACGTCGTCGCCTGGCTCGAGGCGCGGGTGACGGCGCGCCACGAGGCGGGCGACCACACGATCGTCGTCGGCCGCGTGGAGCTCGCGGAGACGCGCCACGAGCGCCCGCTGCTGTACTATCGCGGCGGCTATGCGCAGCTCGAGCGGTAGGCGCCCGTGCTCGGACTGGTTCCCGCCCGCCGCCGCGGCGTCGAGCTGCTCGACGACCCGGACGTCCCGGCGAACGTCGCCGAACGCTCGCTGCGCGACGTCGCCCGGTCGAACGTGCTGTTCGGCGGGCGCCGCGCGGTCGTGCGGACGTTCGAGCGCCTCCTGCCGCAGCTCGCGTCGCTCGGCGCCGCGTCAGGGACTGCGACGACGCTCCTCGACGTCGGCACCGGGCTCGGCGACATCCCGGCGGCGGCGCGGCGGCGTGCGGCGCGGCACGGCGTCTCGCTCGTCACGCTCGGCGTCGATCTGCGCGCGTCGCTCGCCGCGGCGAGCCGCGACCGCATCGGCATCGCGGTCTGCGCCGACGGACTGCGGCTGCCGTTCGCCGACCGGAGCGTCGACGTCGTGACCTGCTCGCAGGTGCTGCACCACTTCGCCGACGACGATGCCGTCGCGCTGCTGCGCGAGATGACCCGCGTCGCCCGCGTCGCGGTCATCGTCGGCGATCTGCGGCGCAGTTGGCTCGCCGCGGCGCTGTTCTGGCTCGTCTCCTTTCCGCTAGGCTTTCATCGTGTGACGCGCCACGACGGCGTCGTCTCGGTGCTGCGCGGCTTCACGACCGACGACATGCGGCGGCTGGCGTGCGCGGCAGGCGTCGACTCGCCCGACGTGCGCCGCATGCTCGGCTGGCGCGTCGCGGCGACGTGGGCCGCGTGACGCGGGCCGGCCACGGCCACTCTCCTTCGCTCGCTCTGTCCGTCGCGCCATGACCGCTCCCGACGCCCCCGGCCGCCCCGACGTTTCCGAGCGCGCCCCGCGCCGCCCGTATCGGCTCGGGCCGATGCCGCTCGACCGCTCGATGCTCACGCTCGACGAGCGGACGGTGCGCGCGCCGGTCGCGCGCATCTTCGCGCTCGCCCGTGACGTCGAGCAGTGGCCGGAGCACCTTCCCCACTACCGGTTCGTGAAGTTCCGCCGCCGCGCGACCGACGGTGGCGGTCTCGTCGAGATGGCGGCGAACCGCCCCTTCGGCCCCGCCAGCTGGCCGACGTGGTGGCTCTCCGAGATGAGCGTCGATGAATCGGCGCCGGCAGTGCGCTATCGTCATGTCGACGGGATCACGACGGGCATGGACGTCGAGTGGACGTTCCGACGCGTCGATGCATCGACGACGCACGTTCGCATCGTACACGTCTGGAACGGCCCGGGATGGCCGCTCATCAGCACGGTCGCCGCCGTCGGCGTCATCGGCCCCGTCTTCGTGCACGGCATCGCGTCGCGTACGCTCGCCGGGCTGGCGGCGGCGGCGGAGCGGTAGGCACCCGTGTCCGTCATTTCGAGCGCAGCGAGCCTTCTCGCCGTGTGCGCACTGTCTCGCGTCCTGAGGGTCATTCGTTGAAGCAGCGTCGTCGTGTCGTCATCACCGGGATCGGAGCGATCACCCCCATCGGCCTCACCGTGAGCGGGCTGCGCGAGGGGCTCCGCGCGGAGCGGTCCGCGGTCGGGCCGGTGACGCGGTTCGATCCGTCGCCCTGGCGCACGAAGATCGCCGCGCAGATCAACGACTTCTCGCCAGGCGACCACCTCGAGAAGAAGCGGTCGGCGCGGCTCGACCGGTTCGGCCAGTTCTCGGTCGTCGCGGCCCGCATGGCGCTCGCCGACGGAGCGCTCGACCTCGCGCACGAGGACCGCGACCGCGTCGGTGCGATGATGGGCACGGCACTCGGCGGCGTCGGAGCGGCCGAGGTCGAGGTCCACAACTTCCTGCGCGAGGGCGTGCACGGCGTCGACCCGTCGATCGCGCTCAAGGTCTTCGGCGGCGCCGCGAGCTGCAACATCGCGATCGAGCTCGGCGTCTCGGGGCCCAACAGCACGAACGCGATGAGCTGCGCGTCGGGCACCATCGCCATCGGCGACGCGCTGCGCGCGATTCGCGACGGCTACGCCGACATCATGCTCGCCGGCGGCGCCGAGGCCCCGCTCGCGCCGCTCTCGTTCGGCGCGTTCGCGATCATCCGCGCGATGAGCACCCGCAACGACGACCCGTCGACCGCCTCGCGCCCGTTCGACCGCGGGCGTGACGGCTTCGTGATGGGGGAAGGCGCCGCGGTGCTGCTGCTCGAGGAGCACGACCGCGCGATCGCCCGCGGCGCGCGCATCTACGCCGAACTGATCGGCTACGGCACGACGAACGACGCGCACCACATGACCGCGCCCCGCCCCGACGGACGGCAGGCGGCGCGCGCGATGTCGCTCGCGCTCGCCGACGCCGACGTCCACCCGCACGAGATCGGCTACGTGAACGCGCACGGCAGCTCGACACCCCTCAACGACCCGACCGAGACGCTCGCGATGAAGCAGGTCTTCGGCGAGCACGCGGCGACGCTCGAGGTCAGCTCGACGAAGGGCTACTACGGCCACGCGCTCGGGGCGTCGGGCGCGTTCGAGTCGGCGATCTCGGCGCTCGCGATCCACGACGAGTGGCTGCCGCCGACGCTGAACCTCGTGACGCCCGCCGACGGGTGCGATCTGGACTACATTCCGGGCGCCGGCCGCGCGGCGCGCGTGGAGCACGTGCTGACGAACAGCTTCGGCTTCGGCGGCATCAATGCCGCGCTCGTGCTGCGCCGCGCCTGACGACCGGCCGACCGATCGCCTGACGCACTCCCGTTCGCACTCGCCATGAGAGACTCGCTGCGTCACTTTCTCGCCGAGTTCATCGGCACCTTCGCGCTCGTCTTCGTCGGCGGCGGCGCGCTGTTCATGGCGCAGCAGGGGAACGGCGACCTGCTCACGGTCGCCGTCGCGACCGGGTTGATCCTCGCGGTCATGGTGACGGCCGTCATGCGCGTCGCCGGACACTTCAACCCGGCCGTCACGCTCGGCTTCCTCGCCACGCGCCGGATCCAGCCGACGATGGCCGGCCTCTACATCCTCGCGCAGCTCGCCGGCGCGATGGCCGCGGGGTACGCGCACAGAGGGCTGGTGCCGATCGACGTCTACAACGCGGCCCACGGCGGCACGCTGTCCATCGCGCTCGCGACGAGCGGGGCGCAGGCGTTCCTCCTCGAGGCGATCGCGACGTTCTTCCTGATGTTCGCGGTGTTCGGCAGCGCCGTCGACCCGCAGGCGCCGAAGATCGGGGGCTTCGCGATCGGCCTGACGATGACCGCCGCGATCCTCGCGATCGGCCCGCTCACCGGCGCCGCGCTGAACCCGGCGCGCGCGTTCGGCCCGGCGGTCGCGCTCGGCCAGTTCGAGGGGCAGATCGTCTACTGGCTCGGCCCGATCGTCGGCGCGGTGACGGCCGCGGTGCTCTACGACCAGCTCTTCCTGCCGCGCCCTCCCGAGACACCGGGGAGCGGCGCCGTGCAGCCCGCGCCGCCGGAGCAGCGACGCCGCGGGCCGCGCGAGCACGCGGGGTGAGCGACGGTTCGTCCGCGCCACGGGATGGCGCGTTAGGCAACGCTCGCGAGCGCGCGGTCCGCGTCCTCACCGACCGCTTCGCCGACGACACGCTGTCGATGGACGAGTTCGAGGCGCGGCTCGACCGGATGTATCAGGCGGCCACCGTCGCCGACCTCGATGCGCTCCTCGCCGACGTCGACCAAGCGCGCCCGAGCGCCGCCGTCGCGTCGCCGTACGACAGCCGCGCGAACCGCCGCGTGCTGTCGATCATGAGCGCCACGCAGCGCACCGGCCGCTGGGCGATGCCGGGGCGCATGGAGCTGCGCGCGCTCATGAGCAGCACGATCCTCGACCTGCGCGACGTCGCGCTCCCGGCGTTCTGCGAGATCGACCTGCTCGCGATGTGGGCGAACGTCGAGATCCTCGTGCGCCACGGCGTCGTCGTCGAGGATCTCACGCACGACGTCCTGGCGAACGTCGAGAACGCCGCGCTCGACGACGGGACGGCGTCGGCGAACGGGCCCACCCTCCGCATCACGGGCACCGTCGTGATGTCCAACGTCGAAGTGCGGGTCGCGCCGCTCGGCCTGTCTCCCGAGGAGGCGATGGCCGAGGCGGAGCGGGTGTGGCGGCGGCGGACGTGGCGTTAGGCGGCCCCCCCTACGGCGCCGTCGCCCCCGGCGCCCCCACCGCGCCGCGCCGCATCGTGTCCCCGTACTTCGCCTGGTAGCGCGCGATCGACTCCTCGATCAGCCGCATCGCGCTCTCGCTCTTCTCCCACCCGAGGATCTCGACACGCTTGCCTTCGAGATCCTTGTAGATGTGGAAGAAGTGCTCGACCTCCTTCAGGTAGTGCCCCGGCAGGTCGGCGATGTCGAAGTACTCCTGGTGGTGCGGGTCATTGCACGGCACCGCGAGGATCTTGTCGTCGGGCTCGCCTTTGTCGAGCATGCGGAGCACGCCGATCGGCCGCGCGTCGATCTGACAACCGGGGAACGTCGGCTCCTGGATGCGGACGAGGATGTCCATCGGGTCGTTGTCCTCGTGCAGCGTCCGCGGGATGAAGCCGTAGTCGCCGGGGTAGTGCACCGCGGAGTAGAGCACGCGGTCGAGGCGTAGCAGCCCCGAGTCCTTGCACAGCTCGTACTTGTTGCGGCTCTTCGCCGGGATCTCGATGATCGCCGTGACCTGGTCGGGCGGCTGCGGGCCGGGCGCGAGGTCGTGCCAGGGGTTGAGCATTCGGGGTCAGCCCTCTCCGTGTGCGCGCCGCAGTGCCTCGCGCGTCTGTGACCGTCGTCGCCAGAGCAGCGCCGTGTACCCGGCGTAGACCACGAGCGCGACGACGTACGCGACGTGATAGTAGACGGCATTGTCGGGCGTCATGCGTCCGCCCCCTGGAGCGCCGCGAGCGCCTCGCGGTCGGTGCCCAACCGGTAGCGCGCGCGCAGCAGCGCGAAGAAGAGCAGCGTGAGCGCGCCCTGCATGAACAGCCACGTCGTCACCATCTCCGGCGGCATCGAGGGCCCGCTCGGTTTGATGAGGACCGGCTGCGGGTGCAGCGTGCGGAACATCGTCGTGCTGAGGTGGATGAACGGCACGAGCAGCCCGGTGAGGATGCCCAGCACCGCGGCGTAGCGCGCTCGCTGCGCGCGGTCCTCGATCGCGTTGCGCAGCGTGAGGTAGCCGAGGACGATGAGCCACGTGAACAGCGTGAGCGTGAGCCGCGCGTCCCACGTCCACCACGTCCCCCAGATCGGCTTTCCCCAGATCGGCCCGGTCAGCAGCACGACGGTCATGAACACGAGCCCGACTTCGGCCGAGCTCTCGGCGAGGCGGTCCACGCGATCGTCGCGCAGCCAGAGGTACACGGCGCTCGTGACGGTGAGCAGGCCGAAGCCGAGGTACAACGCGATGATCGCCGACGAGACGTGGACGTAGAAGATCTTCTGCGCCGGGCCCTGCATCGCTTCGACCGGCGTGAACGCGACCACGTAGACCACGGCGGCCGCCACGGCGAGGACCGAGGCGGCGAGCAGGAGGTCGATCCCCCCGCGGGAGCCCGGCTCGGCGCGCATCGGGGTGGAGAGTGCAGAGGCAGGATGACTCATGAGCTGCAACGGAGCATGAGGCGGACGCTCACTCCTCGAGCGTGTAGGGGAAGGCGAGCGTGCACGCCGTGAGGAACACGATGTCGAACGCTGCGAGAATCTTGATGTGCCCGACGAGCTCCGCCAGCGGCCGCCCGGCGAGCATGCGCGACGTGAAGATCGCCGCCGGCACGACGATCGGCACGAAGAACGGCAGCGCGAGCATCGGCAGCAGGAGCTCGGCCAGGCGCGTGTTGACGGTCATGGCGCTGAACAGCGTGCCGACCGAGACGAGCCCGATCGTCGCGAGCGCGGCGACCGCGGCGAGCGGACCGATGGTCCCGCCCCGCAGCAGCGGCACGTCGTAGAACAGGGCGACCGCCGGAATCGTGATCGCCTGGACCGCCGCCACGAACACGAGGTTCGCGACCGCCTTCCCGGCGAACAGCGCCTCCCGCCCCACCGGGGCGCCGAGCAGGCCGTCGATCGCACGATCGGCCTCCTCGACACCGAACGAGCGGTGCAGACCGAGCAGCCCCGAGAAGACGAACGTCACCCAGACCACACCCGGCGCGAGGTCGATCACGGGCACCGCGGTCGAATCCCAGGAGAAGCGGAAGATGACGACGGCGAGCAGCGCGAAGACGATCGCGGCGAAGAACGCGCTCCGCGTGCGGAACTCGATGAGCAGGTCCTTGCGCGCGACGAGCCACGCCGTCGCCGCGAACGACGGCGCGACGTTGACGCTCACGGCGCGCGCCTCGGCTGCAACGTGCCTCGCCACGACGCCCGGGTCACCCGCCTGACGTGACGAGCGCACGGTACTCGGCCGCGAACGCGGCCGGATCGACCTCGGCGCGCGACGCGAGCGAGCGCAGGCGCCCGCCGAACATCACGCCGACGTGCGTGCCGAGCAGCAGGCCCTCGGCGAGGTTGTGCGTGACGAGGAGCATCGCGGCACCGTGCGCGCGGAGGTCGCCGATCGCGCCGGTGAGCGCCGCGGCGCCTGCCTCGTCGAGCCCCGTGAACGGCTCGTCGAGCAGCACGACGCTCGGCGCGTGCACGATGGCGCGGGCGATCGACACTCGCTGCTGCAAGCCGCGGCTCAGCCGGCGCGCCGGCGTGCCGGCGCGGTCGGCGATGCGCATGCGCTCGAGCGCCGCCGTCGCCGCGTCGGCCGCGTCACGCACGCCGTAGAGCCGCGCCGCGAACTCGACGTTCTCGCGCGCCGTGAGCGCGCCGTAGAGCAGGCTGTGGTGCGAGATGAGCCCGACCTGCGCGCGCGCCGCCGCGCCGTCTCCCACCGCGACGCCACCGACGCGCGCCGCGCCGGCCGTCGGGCGCAGCAGCCCGGCGAGCAGCCGCAGCAGCGTCGTCTTCCCCGCTCCGTTCGGGCCGAACAGCGCGAGGCAATCGCCGGCGTCGAGCGCGAGCGACACGTCGTTCACCGCGCGCCGCGCGCCGAACGTGCGGACGAGTCCCTCCGCGGCGAGCGCGGGCGGGCGCGCAGCCGGCTCGGCGCGGGGCTCGGCGAACGGCTCGGCGGGCAGTGCAGTCATCACGACGAACGATAACCGATCCCCGCGAGCGTACATGCGGTCACAGCGCCGCGTCTTTCGTCTCCCGCACGAAGAGCGCGCCGACGACGAGCGTGATCCCGGCGACGATCACCGGGTACCAGAGCCCCGAGTAGAAATCGCCCGTCGCGGCGACGATCGCGAACGCCGTCGTCGGCAGGAATCCGCCGAACCAGCCGTTGCCGATGTGGTACGGCAGCGACATCGACGTGTAGCGGATGCGCGTCGGGAACATCTCGACGAGCATCGCGGCGATCGGCCCGTAGACCATCGTCACGTACAGCACGAGCACGAACAGCACGGCGACGATCATGACGTGGTTCATCCGTGCCGGGTCCGCCTTCGCCGGGTACCCGGCGGCCGACAGCGCGGCACCGACCGTCGAATCGAAGACCGCGGCCCGTCGCTTCGCGTCCGGTGCCGTCGCGTCGTAGGATGCCACGCGCGTCGCGCCGACACGGACCTCGGCAGGCGCCGACGTCGCCTCGTTGCGGTAGGGCACACCGGCCTTCACGAGCGCCGCCTTCGCGACGTCGCACGACGACGTGAACCGGCTCTTGCCGACCGGGTCGAACTGCACCGAGCACGTCGCGGGGTCCGCGACGACGACGACCGGCGCGCGCGAGTGCGCGGCCTCGAGCGCCGGGTTCGCGAAGTGCGTCAGCGCGCGGAAGAGTGGGAAGTACGTGACGACGGCGAGGAGGCACCCGGTGAGGATGATCGGCTTCCGCCCGACGCGGTCGGACAGCGTGCCCATGACGACGAAGAACGGGGTGCCCAGCAGCAGCGCCGCGGCGACGAGGAGGTTCGCGCGCTGCGCGTCGACCTTCAGCATCTGCGTGAGGAAGAACAGCGCGTAGAACTGCCCCGTGTACCACACGACGGCCTGCCCGATGACGAGCCCGAAGAGCGCGATCAGGACGAGCCGCACGTTCGGCCACGACCCGAACGCGTCGCGGATCGGTGCGTTCGACCCGGTTCCTTCCGCCTTCATGGCTTGGAACACGGGGCTCTCGTGCAGCCGCAGTCGGATCCAGACGGAGACGCCCAACAGCAGGAGCGAGACGAGGAACGGGATGCGCCACCCCCACGCCTCGAACGCCGCGTCGCCCAACGCGAGCCGGCACCCGACGATCACGAGGAGCGAGAGAAAGAGGCCGAGTGTCGCCGTCGTCTGGATCCACGAGGTGTACGCGCCGCGCTTCCCCGGCGGTGCGTGCTCCGCCACGTAGGTCGCCGCGCCGCCGTACTCGCCGCCTAACGCCAGCCCTTGCAGTAGCCGCAGCAGGATGAGGATCACCGGCGCCGCGATCCCGATCGTCGCGTACCCCGGGAGGACGCCGACGACGAACGTCGACGCGCCCATGATGAGGATCGTGACGAGGAACGTGTACTTCCGTCCGACCAGGTCACCGAGTCGTCCGAAGACGAGCGCGCCGAACGGCCGCACCGCGAACCCCGCCGCGAACGCGAGCAGCGCGAAGATGAACGCCGCCGTCGGGTTCACGCCGGAGAAGAACTGCTGCGAGATGATCGCCGCGAGCGAGCCGTACAGGTAGAAGTCGTACCATTCGAACATCGTCCCGAGCGACGACGCGAAGATCACGGTGCGGATGTCACGAATCGAAGTGGTCACGACGGCGATCGGCTGGACGGGTCATTGGCGCGCGAGGCAGATTACGCACGACGCCCTCCCTTCGTCAGACCAGCGCCGCCACGCCGCAGCTCATGAACGATCTCGACGTCCTCCTGCAGGAAGACCGCACGTTCCCGCCGCCCGACGGGTTCCGCGCGACGGCCTGGGTGCGCGACGGCTCGGTGCACGCCGACGCGGCGCGCGACCCGGAGGCGTTCTGGGCGCGCATGGCGCGCGAGCTGACGTGGATGACGCCGTTCACCGAGACACTGCACTGGACGCCGCCGCACGCGACCTGGTTCGCAGACGGCACGCTCAACGCGAGCGCGAATTGTGTCGACCGCCACGTCGTCGGCGCGACGCGCAACAAGGCGGCGATCATCTTCGAGGGAGAGCCGGGCGACCGCCGTACGCTCACGTACTGGGACCTCTACCGCGAGGTCAACCAGTTCGCCCGCGTCCTCGACGCACTCGGCGTTCGGAAGGGGGACCGCGTCGCGATCTACCTTCCGATGATTCCGGAGGCCGCGATCGCGATGCTCGGCTGCGCGCGCGTCGGGGCGGTGCACTCGGTCGTGTTCGGTGGGTTCTCGCCCGAGTCGCTGCGCGACCGCATCAACGACTCGCAGTGCAAGGTGCTGATCACGGCCGACGGCGGCTACCGTCGCGGGCAGCTCGTGCCGCTGAAGCACAACGCCGACCTCGCGGTCGCCGAATGCCCGTCGATCGAACACGTGGTGGTCGTGCGGCGCGACGCGGCGACGACGGTGCCTGACGCGTCCATCGGCCCGCGCGACCGCTGGTGGCACGAGCTGATGACCGAGGCGCGTGACGCGGACGGCGGCGGCTACCGCGCGCCCGAGGCGATGAACGCCGAAGATCTGCTGTTCATTCTCTACACGTCGGGAACGACCGGACAGCCGAAAGGGATCGTGCACTCGACGGGTGGGTACCTCGCCGCCGCCGCCGCGACGACGAAGTACGTGTTCGACCTCCGCGACGACGACGTCTACTGGTGCACGGCGGACGTCGGCTGGGTCACGGGGCACAGCTACATCGTGTACGGCCCGCTCGCGAACGGCGCGACGTGCGTGATGTACGAGGGCGCCCCCGATTGGCCAGACAAGCACCGCATGTGGGAGATCTGCGAGCGCCTCGGCGTCACGATCTTCTACACGGCGCCGACGGCGATCCGCGCCTTCATGAAGTGGGGCGCCGAGTATCCCGACCGCCACGACCTCTCGCGGCTCCGACTGTTAGGCAGCGTCGGCGAGCCGATCAACCCCGAGGCGTGGATGTGGTACCACGAGCACATCGGCCACGGGCGATGCCCGATCGTCGACACGTGGTGGCAGACGGAGACCGGCGCCATCATGATCACGCCGCTCCCCGGCGTGACGGCGACGAAGCCCGGGTCGGCGACGGTGCCCTTCCCCGGCGTCTCCGCCGCCCTGCTCGATTCGACGGGCACCGAGATCGGGCGCGGTGGGGGACTCCTCGCGATCACGCGACCGTGGCCGTCGATGCTGCGCACCATCTGGGGCGACGACGCGCGCTACGTCTCGACCTACTTCTCGAAGTGGGAGGGGCGCCCCGACCTCTACTTTCCCGGCGACGGCGCGAAACGCGACGACGACGGCTACTACTGGATCCTCGGGCGGGTCGACGACGTGCTCAACGTCGCCGGACACCGCATCGGCACGATGGAGGTCGAGAGCGCGCTCGTCGATCACCCCGCGGTCGCCGAGGCGGCGGTGGTCGGCAGGGCACACGAGCTGAAGGGGCAGGCGATCGCCGCGTTCGTCACGCTGCGCGGCGGCCACACGTCCAGCCCCGAGCTCCGCGACGAGCTCCGGCGGCACGTCGCCACGAAGATCGGCGCGATCGCGCGCCCGGACGACATCCTCTTCTCGGCGGACCTGCCGAAAACACGGTCCGGAAAGATCATGCGTCGACTCTTGCGTGACATCGCCGAAGGGCGCGCGCTCGGCGACACGACGACACTCGCCGACCCGAGCGTCGTCGCGAGCCTCAAAGACCAGTACGAGAGCCAGGAGAGTTGATCGCCATGTTCGGCAAGTTCTTCCCCGAGTCCATCTTCGCCCGCAAGCTCGCCCCCGACGCCGAGCGTCGGCTCCGGCTCGCGCAAGCGCGGGCCGAGGAGTCGATCGTGCGCACGCACGTCGACAACGCGCTGATGTTCATGGACACCCTGGCCGAGGACCTGAGCTTCGACCGCGCGATCGACACGTACATCCGCGTCCTGGGCATTCCGGAGCCGCTCGCGAGCACCGTCGCGACGCGTGCACTCGTCGTGCTCGGCCAGGACCTCGTGCCCTTCCGCCGCCGGCAGCGCAGCGCCACCGAGAGCGATGACGCGCGCGAGCCGCTCGGCAAGCCGAAGCTCCGGCTCGACGACGCGGCGGACGCGCGCGCGAAGCGGCGGGCCTGAGGGCGACCTCCGCCGTCCCGAGCGCGGCGAGCGACGACAGCTCGGTCGTCAGCGCTTCCCGGAGTCGGCCGCAGGGGGCGCCGCCGCCGCCGCCGGGGCGACCTTCGCCGCCGAGTCGACGGCCGCCTTGATCGCGTCGTACGACGGCGAGCCGTTCGCGAGCATCTGGCCCCCGATGATGAGCGTCGGCGTCGACCGGACGCCGCGGCGCTCCGCCTCCTGGGCGTTCGCCGCGACGCGCCCGAGGTGCTTGCGGGTGTCGTAGCAGGCATCGAATGCCCCCTGATCGAGGCCGAGCTGCTTCGCGTACCCCTTGAAGATCGACGTCGGGTTCGCCGAGGCCTGCGTGTTCCAGTCGAACTGCCCCTGGAACAGCCGGTCGTGCATCTCCCAGAACTTGTTCTGGTCCGCCGCACACTCGCCGGCGAGCGTCGCCGCGACCGTGTTGACGTGCGCCGTCGTCACCTGGAACGGATAGAAGCGGAAGCGCGCCTGCCCCGTCTTCACGAGCCGCTCGCGCACGTCGGGCTCCGTGACGGTCGCGAACTGGCCGCACCCCGGACACTCGAAGTCGCCGAACTCGACGATCTCGACCGGTGCGGACGCGCTGCCCATGACGTGCCCCTCGGCCGTCATGCCGACGGCGGCGCGCGGGTCGACGGCGATGACGGCGTTCGCCTTCGTGCGCTGCATCGCCCACGAGATGAGCACGAGGCCGACCGCGACGACGAGCCCGATCGCCACGTAGAACGGACGGCGCGAGGCGCCGGTCCGCGCGCCTTTTACGACGTTCCCCCCCCGGTCCGTCCCCCCGTTCCCCGTCCGGCATCCACTCGGTTCTTTGCCATGTGCTTGTCAGGTTGTCGATGGCCTCGCGCACGATGCGGCGGCTCTCCGCCACCTCCGGCGTATCGTACGTCGCGCGGACCTCGTAGTGAAAGAGCTCGCTGCGCACGTCGCCGATGAGCGTCATCAGCTCGTTCGCGTTGCGCAACAGCTCGCCGCGCTGCTCGAGCTCGAGAATGCGACCGGCGAGCGCGACGAGCAGCGCGCGCAGGTTGCGGGACCGTCCTTCGTCGTACGTCTGTTCCTGCATGCGCGGAAAGGTAACCTGCGTGGGGCGCGCTCATTAGCTTGCCGGCGTGCGCGCCGATCATCTTCGCATACCCGTCGGTCCGGGCTCCGTTCACGTCGAGCGTTACGGCTACGGCGGGACGCCGATCGTGCTGCTCCACGGCTTCGGCACGTCGAGCTTCCTCTGGCGTCACGTCGCGCCCGGCCTCGCGCTCGGCCGCCAGTCGGCGTTCGCCATCGATCTACTCGGGCACGGTGAGTCGGACCGGCCGGCAGAGGCAGACTACGGCATCGCGGCGCAGAGTGAGTACCTCGATCGGGCGCTGACGGCGCTGCGCGTCGCGCGAGCGGTCATCGTCGGCGTCGACGTGGGCGGGGGGGTCGCGCTGCGGCTCGCGACGACGCGGCCGGATCGGGTGAGCGGGCTCGTGCTCGTGAACACCGTCGCATTCGACGAGCTGCCGGGGCGCGACGTCCGCATCCTGCAGCACAACACGGCACGGTTCGCGTTCCGCGTCGCGCGCGGGATGTTCGCGGCGGCGCCACTGCTGACGCCGATTCTCCGCGGCAGCGTCGCCGACCCGGCGCACATGCCGGATCACCTCGTCGCTCGCTACCTCGCCCCGTTCGTCGGACGCGACGGCGTCGCGCACCTGCTCGATCTCGCCCGCTCGCTCCGGGTCGAGGAGATGGAGGAGCTCGACCTCGCGACGATCGGCGCGCCGTCGCTCGTCGTCTGGGGGGAGGCCGACTCGTTCACCGACGCCGACATTCCGTCGCGGCTGCTCCACGCGATTCCGAACCTGCGCCTCGTTCGCCTACCGCGCGTCGCCCGACTCGTGCCGGAGGAGGTGCCCGAGGAGCTGACACGCCTCATTCTCGATTTCGTGAGCCAGTTCGCGGCACTTCCCGACCCGCCGCGCACGCTCGCGACCGTGGGTCCGCCGACACCGGTGCCGCCGACGCGATGACGGCCGCCAACTTGCACTCTCGGTGACCGTCCGACACTAGGATGAGTCGGAGAACCGAGTTATCTTAGGACGTATAACATTCTTACGAGGCGTACCGTTATTAAGACCTACATGGCCAAGAAGACACAAGGTAATCCGCAGCGTGGTCGTCAGAACTCCGTCGCGACCGCGACGCCGTTCGAGGAGGCGCGCGACGAGCTGTTTCAGCACGTGATGCAGTGCGGCGTCATCGGCTCGGAGCCGGACGACCAGCGCGAGTGGTTCGACGCCACGATCGCGTATCTGTCGGATCGGTATCCTGAGCTGTCGGCCGACCGGGTGCAGGAGCTGCGCACGCTCGGTGAGCGCTTCGCACAGCCGCTGAAGCGGCAGCCCGCGACGACCGCTGCCTGATCTGCGCGCCCCGCTCACCGCGGGGCGTTTTCGTCGGCGCTGGGCTCGTCGGCGCGCTCGTCCAGGCGCCGCCGTCCAAGCGCCGCTGCGCTAGCGGCGTCCCGGGCGCAGCGACCGGAGGACGACGCCGAGCCGCGCGCCACCCCCGACGCCGGCTTCGATCGCCGGAACGACGCTGCCGCGGGGCGCGAGCTCGACGCCGACGAGTGCGACGAGCAGTGGCCGGAGGGCGTCGCCGGCGACGTGGCGCACCCCCACCCCGCCCCCGGCATACACGCCGCGCCGATCCTGGCGGTATGGGTCCAGGTGGAAGCGGGCGATCCCCTCGAGCCGCTGCACGCCGGCCGTTCCCCGCCGGGCCGTCGCTCCACGCCGGCGCCGGCGATGACCGCGAACCGCACGTACGGCGCGGCATCGAACGCGAGGCCGACCCCGCCCTGCGCGCCGGCGCGCTCCCCAGCGAATGCGTCGACCCGCGCCTCGACGACCGGGCCACGGCTCCGCGTGGCGGTTGCGGTCCTCGGCGCGGGCGGGGAAAGCTGACCGGCGGCGCACGCCGGGCCGACGACCAGCGCGGACACCGTGACACGGCCGATCGCGCGCAGCCGGACACCCGCTCGCCGTCGGTCTCGGCTCACGACCGTCACGGCCTGAGCGTCCGGTCACGCGCGCGCCAGAGCGCGAACGTGTAGTCGACCGTCGCCGCCACGGACGTGATGCCGACCGCGGCGACGAGCGGCGAGACCGCCGCCGGTCGCAGAATCGCCGCCATCAGCCCCGCGAGCTGCAACACCGTCACCCCCTTGCCGAGCGGCCGTGCGCTGAAGGTGACGGGGCGAAGCCAGCGCACCAGCCGCGCGACCAGGAAGCCGATCGCCGTCATGATGTCGCGGATCAGCAGCACGAGGCACTGCGTCGGCGTGAGCCGCCCGCTCGCGACGAGCGCGACGGCCGCGGAGAGGACGAACGCACGGTCGGCGAGCGGATCGATGAGGGCACCCCATCGCGTCACGGCGTTGCGCCGCCGCGCGAGCCACCCGTCGAGCACGTCGGTGAGCGACGCGACGGCGACGAGTGCGACGTGGGTCGTCGTCTCGCTCGTGGTCACGAACGCCGCGGCGAGGCCGATCCGCGACAGACTCACCACGTTCGGCAACGTCCACAGCGACCCATCGAACGACATGGGGTCAAGGTAGCCGGTTGCGCCGCCGATACGCACCGGCGAGTGTTGGCGATCGTGCCGACCCTCAGTACGCCGACGCTGTTCTTCGTTGTCGCGACCTTGCTCGCGGTGCTCTGGGACGTCGTCTATGGCGGACGGATCGCACAGCTCCGCCGCGCGCCCAAACCGCTCGCGACACTCAGCGCGCTGTGCGGCTTCCTCGTCGCGCCCGCGCTCATCGCGGGCTTCGCCGGCGCCTCGGTGCTGGGCGGCCACGCCGTCGCGGCCGTGGCGTGGCTGTGGCCGGTGACGACAGGGCTGTTCGTCGCCCAGGCCGCGTACGCGACGCTGCGACGCTACGTCACCCCGCTCATCGGCGTGCCGGTCCTCGCCTACGACACGCTGCTCTTCGCGATCGCCGTGGCGCAGTGGCTGCTGCGGTGGAACGGACGCGCCCCGACGGTGCTGCTCGCCCTCACGGCCGCCCAGGCGTCGTTGCTCGGCACGCTGCTCGGCCGCGCGGCGCTCGCGGCGCCGTTCCTCGTCCAGGTTCCGCTCCTCGTGCCGGCATACCCCGCGCGGTGGCGGGCGACGAAGGTCGTGCGCGCGCTGCTCGCCGTCGGCACGACGACGCTCGCGGGCGTGCTGCTGCTCGAGTTGCCGCGCGGCTACGGCGCGGTGCGCAGCTACCAGCCGTACGCGACCGAACGACTCAGCGAGCGTCCCGCTGGCGACTTCGCACTCGGCATCAAGCTGCTGCCGACGCTGACCGGACTACCGTCGGCGACGATGGTGCGCACGGCGCTACCGCTCGCCGACACGCTCGACCTCGACGTGGTGAGCCTGACGCTGCACCCGGCTGCGCTCACGCTCACCTCGCTCGACTCGCTCGCACGGCTGATCGACCCCATCCGACGGCGCGACAGCACGGCGCTGATCGTCGCGATCGGCTTCGACGACGACGACCGGGCGGCACTCCGCGAGGGAACCGATCGCTTCCTGACGCGCCGACTCGGCTTCGTCGAGCGCGTCGCGCGGGCACTGCGGCCGGACGTGCTGCTGCCCGCGACCGCGCCCTACGGCGACGACCGCCGAGTGCTCGGCGAGCAGCCGGTCGAGCTGTGGCGGCGCTACCTGACCGACGCCGCCGCGCGCGCGAACCGTGTCAACGCGAACATCCGCGTCGGTGTCGCGTCCGCGCGGTACGACGCGGCCGACAGTGCGTTGTACGCGTGGGCCGCGTCCCGCAGCTCGCCGCTCGAGGCCGTCGGTTTCGTCGTCGCGCCGTCGTTCAATGGCGGCACCGGGGTCGACGCGCGGCTCCGGACGGCCGACCGGTGGATGCGCCTCGCCGCGGCCGCCCCGGACGCCCCGCGGCGCCCGAAAGCGCACTGGGTGTTCGACGTGCGCGGGTATCCGATGACGCACGGCGACGCGAGCCAGGAGCGCACGGTGTGGCACACGCTGTCGTGGGCGACCGCGCGCGCCGCCGTGCGCGGGGTCATTGTCGCGGAGCCGGAGGACTACCTGTCGACGAGCGGGCTACGCACGGCGTCGGGGCGGTTCAGACCGGTCGTGTCCGCGTTGGGCAGGGCGGCCCGAGGACTCGACGAGACGGCGTCGCGCTGACGCGGGACGATGCGTCAGCGCCGCTGCTCGAGCGTCTCCGCGGCGCGGGTCACGCGGTCCGCGTAGTCCGGGAGCCGCTCGTCGCCGCGCCGCGCCGGGAGGACCATCGACTCGTCATCGTGCTCGTCGGAGTCCAGAGCGTTCGTCATGCTGTCGCCGCCGAGGGCCGCGACGGCCTGCTCGAACCGCTCGACGGCGGAGAGCAGCGTCGCGAGATCGTCGCTCGACTCGTTCTCGTCGGCGTCGATGCCGCGCTGGCGAAGTTGACTCGCGGCCACGGTGGCAGCGCGCTCGCGGTCCTCGAGGCGGTGCGGGTTCAGCTCGTCGTCACGATCGGGGCGGGCGGTCATCGCGATCCTCGCTCGGGAAAAGGGTTCGTTCGCGACCGCTCGCCAGTGCGAGACTCACGCCACACCCCGCACGATGCCGTCGACGCGGCGCGACGCATCGACGTAGCGCGCGACGAGCGCCTGCACGCGTTCCGGCGTCACGGCGCGCACCCGCGCGTCGTGTGCCGCCAGCTCGTGCAGCCCGCCGCCCAACTGCCACGCGTCGACGATCTCGCCGAGCACCGCGCCGCCGCTCTGCTGGTGGATGGCGTGTGTCCCGATCTCGTACGTCTGCGCCCGCTCGAGCTCGTCCGCCGTCACCGGCTGCTCGCGCAGGAGCGCGAACTGCTCGAGCAGTCCGTCGCGCGCTTCGATCTCGCGTTCCGGCGACGTCGCGATGTACGCGCCGAGCGTCCCGCCGCGCGCGCGCGCGCTCGCGAAGACGTGCACGGTGTAGGCGAGCGACCGCCGGTCGCGCAGCTCGTCGAAGAAGCGCCCGCCGAGCCCGCTCGCGATCCCGGCGAGGAGCTGCGCCGCGAAGCGGTCGTCGTCGCCGCGCGCGGGGCCGTCGAACAACATGGCGAGCGCGCTCTGCCGCTTGTCGCGCGACTCGACCGTCTCGCGAACGGCACGTGGCCACGCCGGCGCCCCGATCGTCGGCTGCTCCTCGTGGCGTAGCTCGCCGAACGCGCTCGCGAGGAGTCCGGCGGTCTCGTCGGGATCAACGTCGCCGACGATCGCGACGACGCTGGCCCCGGTGAGCACGTGCGCGCGGTGCCACGCGCGCGCGCGCGACGCGTCGATCGCCTGCAGCGATTCGCTCGTCCCGACCGTCGCGCGGCCGTACGGGTGTCCGGCGTATGCGGTCGCGAGCGCGAGGCGGATGGGATAGCGATACATGTCGTCGCGCACCTGCGCCAACTCGGCGAGCGCGACCCCGCGCTCGGTCTCGAACGCCTCGTCGGAGAACACGGGATGTTGCACGACGTCCGCGAGCAGCGCCGCTGCGGCGCCGAGCCGACGGCGCGGCACCGAGATCCCCCAGCCGAAGCTCTCGCTCCCGACGCTCGCCCCGACGCTGCCGCCCAGCAACTCCGCTGCGTCCGCGAGCTGCGCCGCCGAGCGCGTCGTCGTGCCCTTGATCGCCGTGCGCGCCATGAGCGACGTCAGCCCGCTCTCCGCGTCCCCCTCCTGCACCGCGCCGCCGGCGACGTACGCGCCGAGGTGCACGATCGCGGCACCAGGCTTCGGCGCGACGAGGATCGGGACACCGGCGTCGGTGCGATAGACGTGCACGCCGTTCTCGACCCGCTCGGCGCGGAGCACGGCGCGCGCGACGGTCGGCGACTCGGCGATCCGCGGTGCGGGGACGAGCGTCGAGGGTGAGGCGCCGTCGAGCAGCGCGTGAAGCGCGACGGCGTCGACGGCGAGCGACGGCGAGCCGGCCGGTCGATAGTAGATCACGCTCACCTGATCGGCGGCGAGGTGACGGCGCACGGCAGCCGTCACGTCGTCGGGCGTGGCGCCGAGCAGCGCGGCGAGGTAATCGTCGCCCCGTGTCCATCCGCCTAACGCTTCCCACTCGCAGAGGTAGCTCGCCTGCCCTTCCATCGTCTCGAGCCGCCGCGTCCAACGCGACTCGAGCACGCGCTGCACCCGCTCGAGCTCCGCCGCGTTCACACCGCCGTCGCGCAGCGCCGCGACCTCCGCCCAGATCGCGCGCGCGGCGTCGGCAGCCTGCGCCGGCGCCATCTCGGCGTGGATCGTGAACACGCCGAGCTCGGTGGGCGTCGAGTCGAACGCGCCGATCGACGACGCGAGCTTCCGTTCGCGCACGGCGCGGTAGAGGCGTGAGCCGCGGCCGGTGCCCAGCACCGCGGCCGCGAGCTCGAGCAGCGGCGTGTCCGCGTCGAGCGTTCCCGGCGTGCGCCAACCGAACGCCAGTTGCGACTGCTGCACGTCGCCCGCCAGCTCGCGATACCGGAACCCGGGCGCGCTCGCCTCGCGATCGCCCGGCGACCGCTCGACCGGAGCGTTCGGCAGCGCGCCGTAGAGCGCCCGCGCTCGTGCGGTCGCGTCGTCGAGATCGACGTCGCCGACGATCGCGAGGATGGTGTTGGCCGGCTGGTAGAAGTTGCGGTAGAAGCGCAGCACGTCGTCGCGCCGGAAGCCGCGCAGTTGCGCCTCGACGCCGATGCGCCAGCGGCGAATGCGGTGGCGGTCGTGGAGGAGCGCGTAGAGCGACTCGATCGTGACCGCGTTCGGGTTGTCGAGCTTGCGCTTCGCCTCCTGGATGATCACCTCGAGCTCGCGCGCCAGCTCCGCGCCGTCGAGAATCGAGCTGGCGTACGCGTCCGCCTGGATGTCGAGCCCCGCGGCGAAGCCGCTCGACGGCAGCACGGCGTAGTAGCTCGTGTGGTCGTAGATCGTGTGCGCGTTGAGGTAGCCACCTCGCGCCTTCGTCTGCTTGGCGATCTCGCCGACGCCGCGCCGCTCGGTCCCCTTGAAGAACATGTGCTCGAGCACGTGCGCGATGCCGACGACGTCGTCGGTCTCGTCGAAGTACCCGGCCTTCACGTACGTGTTGATCGCCACGACCGGCGCGGACGTGTCGCGGCGCACGAGGACGGTCAATCCGTTAGGCAGTCGCTCGCGGCGAACGTCCGGGACGTCGAGCGGCGGGGCGGCGAGCGCGGACGTGTCGAGAGTCGATGTCGGCATCCACGCAGTCTAATCGTCCGCGCTCAGCGGATGATCGAGCGCTTCCGCAGCACCGCGAGGCCGGCAGCGAGGTACACGGCGCCGTAGGCCATGATCGACCCGGCGCCCTGGATCATGTTGCGGACCGTATGCTCGGGGTGATCCGGGAAGAAGGTGGCGAGCGTCTGCATCGGCGGGAGCATCCACGCGAACAGCGACGCCCACCAGTAGCCGTCGTTCGACGCCGCGCGCAACAGGATCGAGAGCGGAATGCACAGCAGTGCGATGACGATCTCGTAGCGAACGAGCGTCGAGAGCAGGAACGCGAGCCCGCCGACCGTCACGTACACGACGGCGATGACGGCGAGCGGTACGAGCAGGGGCACGGCGTACGGAAACACGAGCCCCGTCACGAGCAGCGTGAGCGCGGCGACCGCGAGCAGCCCGACCCCGTGGATCACGAACGACTGGACGTAGAACCGGGTGAGCCCGACCGGCTTCGCGAACAGGAACCGCTGGTAGCCGCCCTCGCGGTCGCGCGAGACGATCCCTGCCGTCGCGAACAGCGTGCCTAACGCGCCGAGGACCAGGGCAGCCATCGGCGTGAGGAGCGTGAACGGGTTGAGCGCGTCCCGGATCTCCGAATTGTCCGCGACGATCTCCGCGAAGTTGTGGTGGAAGATCCAGATCGCGAGCATCGCCACGGCGAGCATGACGCTGCCGCGGTACTTCGCGAAGTCGCGTGCCTGGTACAGTGCGTAGCGCAGCACGCCGCCATCGCGCGCCGTCTCGAGCGGCGGGGCGACGTCGGGCTCGTTCACCGCGAGCGCCATCCGCTCGAGCTCCGCCTCGAAGGCGTCGTCGAGGGGCGGCGCGGTCCGCGTCGTCGTCTGCACCTCCGGCATCGTCATACGAGCGCCTCCGCGACCGCGTCGTGAAATTCCATCTCGAGCGCACTCTGCGCCGGCGCGACGCCCGCCACGAGCGCGCCGCGGCCGATGAGCGTCGCGAGGCCGGCGTTGAGGTCGTCGAGCGTCGCGGCGTACACGCCCCAGTCGCCGCGCCCCAGCTCCGTCACCTGCGTGAACACCTCGCTCAGATGCTCGGCGCCGCGCGCCATCGTGAGGCGCCAGAGCGACTCCGCGGTCTGCGGCAGCGCGCGCGAGACCTCGACGACTTTCTGCATCCGCCCGCGGTCGAAGATCGCCACGCGGTCGCACAGCCGCTCCAGCTCCTCGAGATTGTGCGAGGCGATGAGGATGGCGCGCCCGGGGCGCCGCAACTCGGCGACGATGCCGCGGAAGCGCATGAGCCAGAGCGGGTCGAGTCCGTGCGTCGGCTCGTCGAGGATGAGCACGCGCTCCTCGCGCAGCAGCGCCTGCGCCAGACCGAGGCGCTGCTTGTTCCCCTTCGACACGTGCTTGAACTTCCGGTCCGCGAGGTCGCTGAGACCGAGCCGCTCCATGAGCTGCTGACTGCGCAGCGCGATCTGCTCGTCGGGCACGCCGCCGAGGGTCGCGAAGCGGGCGAGCGCGTCGCGCACCGTCCAGCGCGGGTCGATCTCGATCAGCTCCGACAGATACCCGATGCCGTTGCGCTCGATGTACCGTCGCGGCTCCTGCCCGTCGATCGCCACGACGCCCGACGTCGGCCGCACGTAGCCCAGGAGGATCGAGATGAGCGAGCTCTTGCCGGCCCCGTTCGGACCGGCGATCCCCATCACCTCGCCCGGGCGGATCTCGAGCCACACGTCGTCGAGCGCGACGACGGGGCGTTGGAGGAACGGAGCGTAGCGTTTACCGACGCCACGAAACTCGACGAGTGGTTGCACGACCGACCAGACCGGGGAAGCGAACGCTGACCTGACGTTAACGCTCCTTCCCCTACGGTCGTCACCGCGGCCGGATTCAGCGCGCCGCTACGGCGTCGGCGCGGCGCGCCGCGGGTCGTTCGGCTGCGGGAGCACGAGCGGGATGCCCGGCGCCGGCGCGGCCTGGCAGGGCGACCAGTCGCCGACGCCGGCGCGCTGGAAGAACCGGTCGGACAGCTCGCGGTTTCCCTGCCGCCGGAGCGCGCACCCCATCCAGCCGAGCGCGACGCGGTCGGTCGGATCGGCGCGGATCGCGCGCTCGTACCAGCGCGTCGCCTGATCCGGGTGATTCGTGAACAGCAGGTACTGTCCCATCTCGCGGAGCGCGAGCGCGTTCTCCGGCTCGAGCTGGACGGCGGTCCGCAGCTCGTTGAACGCACGCGGCATGTCGCCGTCGTCGCGGGCGAGGCGGCCGAGGTAGACGTGCGGCATGGCGAGCGTCGGATCGTCGGCGACGGACTGCTCGAACTGGCGGCGCGCCTCGACCCGGTTTCCCTGTTCCATCGCCGTCCGACCGGCGGCGAGCGCCGAGCCGTCACGCCCGCGGAGGAAGACGACCGCGCCCACCCCGGCGATCAACAGCGCGACGATGACGCCGAGAATGAGCGGCCCCGGCCCGCGTCGGGCGCGCGCCGTCGTCGGTTCGTACGCCCGTCCTGGCGGTGGCGCCGTCGCAGGCCGCGCCGGCGCCACCGACCCGGGCGGCGCCGGCGACGGCGCCAGCGACGGCGCCAGCGGCGGCGCGGCGCTCGTCGCGCCGCGCGGCGGGGTCGGGTACGCCGCCGTGTCGGCCGCGATGCCGACACCGAGCGCCGCTTCGATGGCCTGGAAGCCGGCACGCGCCGCGTCGATGTCGTCCTGCGTCGGCCGGTAGTCGGTGCGACTCACGCGGTCACGCGCCGCGAGAAAGCCGAGCAGCGCGTGCGCGTGCGCATAGTCGAGCTGCCCGCCCTGGCGCACGTCGCTCACGAGCGCCTGCCCGGTCAGCGCCGAGCCGCCGAGCAGCGAGCGGAGTGCGGTCTCGACCGCGCTCCACGATTCGATGACGTCGGCGGCGACGTCGTCCGGATGTCGCTCGGCGTCGAGGCGCGCGACGACGGGGCGTGCCGCCTCGAGCGCGGCGAGGGCAGATCGCTGATTCGGCGTGGCCACGGGGCTCTGCAGGCTTACTGGACGATGCGCAGCAGTCCGGCGTCGGCGCTCCCGCGCACGAACGCCTCGGCGTTGTGCGCGGAGATGCGCACGCCGGTCGAACGAAAGTGGCGGCGCGACTCGGCGGCCATGAATTCGGAGAGCGATTCCGGGTGCTCGTCGCGCGCGGGCCGCTCGCCCGTGCGCAGCTCACGCATCCGCGTGACGATGTCGTCCCACGACCCCTCGAGCTGCTGGCCATCCTGCAGGATGACGCGATGCCGGCGCCTCGCCGACTCTGCGGCGCGGGCGGCTTTCGCGTCGCGCGCGTCCGCCGCCATCGCTTCGCCGAGCATGGTACCGAACAGATCGAGCTGATGGCGCGAGTCGCCCGCCTGCGCGGCCTCGTCGGCGGCGTGCTCGATGTCCGCGAGCATCTCGTCGATGGTATCGGGCTCCCCTGCCAGATCGGCCAACCGCGCCTCCCACGGCGTCAGCTCGGGGTCGCCGTCGGCGAGGCGGTAGATCGACTTCTTCAGCTCGATCAGTCGCCAGATCCCGAGCTCGTCCCAGTGATCGTCGGGCGTCGAGCGATCGAGATGATAGAGCGCGGCCTCCGACTCACCACGGTCGTAGAGCACGTTCGCGAGGTAGATGCGCGCCTCGACGTGGTCGTTGTCGAGCTGGAGCGCGCGACGCAGCGACGCGACCGCGCCGTCGTCGTCGCCGAGCCGGTGGAGTGCGTAGCCGACGCAGGCCACGGCCTCGGCGCTGTCGGGCGCCTGCTGAGTGGCGATCTCGAAGAACTCTTTCGCGTCGTCGATGAGCCCTTCGCGAAAGAGCGCGCGCCCGATCTGGAGCATCAGGTCGATGTCGTCCTGGTAGCCCAGCTCGAGCGTCTTGCGGAAGCAGCGCACGGCCGCGTCCTGCTCGCCGAACTTCATGAGCGTCTCACCGAGCCCGGCGAGGGCGTCCTCGTGTTCGGCGTCGAGCACGAGCGCCTCGTCGAACGCGCGGCGCGCCCACGCGAACTCCTCGCGCGCGAGGCGGGCGTATCCCATTCCGACGTGCAACTCCACCGCGCTCGGGTAGAGCGAGAGCCCTTCACGGAGCACGACCAGCGCCTCGTCGTACTGCCCCTCGTTGTACAGGGCGTGGGCGCGCTCGTCGTACTCTTCGGAGCTCAGGAAGGGGTTGGGCATAAGCTCGGAACGCCTCCAGTCGATATGCCTATTGTACTGCTCGGGCACCGCGGAGATCAACGAGCGGCGGGGACGCGACGCGTGCGGAGGGTGTCCGTCCGCACCGGCGGCGGGGTTCGCGGCGGCGGCGGCGGCGTGAGCGGAACGGTCGTCGCCGGGCTGCCCGCCGCGAGCGCCGCGGAAGCCGAGTCGACCCACGCCTGGATGCCGAGTCGTTGACGGATCGAGAGCGAGTCGAGCCGCATGCGGGCGGCCGAGTCGCGGCGCGCGACCACCGCCGGCGACTCGGGCGCGGCGCGCCGCGCCGGGGGCGGCGTGATGACACCGGCGCTCTGCGCGACGGCGTCGCGAGCCGCGAGCGTGAGCGCGGCGAGCACCGCGATCGGGAAGAAGCGAGCTGGCATGGTGCCACGCTGCGCACGCCACGTGCCGTCGTTCGACCGCACGCGCTAGCGCGCCGGCGTGCGTTTCGGCCACGCGCTCACGATCGCGCGACCGAGTTCGGCGAGCGTCGTGTTCCCCTCGCTGTCGACCGCGTAGCTGCGGTCGACGTTCTCCTTCGTGAGGCCGCAGGCGACGACGCGCGACTGCAAGTAGAACAGGGCGCACTCGGTCCGCGCCTGGTCGACGTCGCCGGTCTTGTGCGGAGCGCGGACGCCGTCGGCCCACCGTTGGAGCTTCGATCCGTCCTCGTTGTGCACGAGGAAGTCGAGCATCGCGGAGTCCGCGGCCGCGCTCACGGCGCGGCCGTCGGCGAGGAGCGCGAACAGCGTCGCCATCTCGTTCGGCGTCGTGACGCCGAGTCCGTACTTCACGGAGCTGTCCATCGCGACGCTCGACGCCCGGATGAACGACTTCGAGTGCACCTTCGTGTGGGCGAGGCCTAACGCTTCCATCTTGTCCCACACGCGGCGGATGACGATGCGGTCGAGCAGCAGGTTCGTCGCGGTGTTGTCGCTGATCGTCGTCATCAGCCACGACGCGTCGCGCACCGTGATCGCGATGCCGGGGTGCATGAACTGCAGCGACCCCGCCCCCGGCACCTGGTCGATCTTGAGCACGGTGAGCGGATCGTCGAGCGAGAGCATCCCCTTCTCGACGAGGTCGAACACGGTGACGAGAACCGGGACCTTGATGAGGCTCGCCGTCGGGAACGTCTCGTCGCCGCGCCGCGCGAGACGCTCGCCGGTGTCGAGGTTCCAGACCGTGTAGCCGACAACGCCGCGGTGGCGGTCGGCGATCGAATCGAGGGTGCGCCGGAGTCTCGCGCTGTCGGCGCGAGCGAAGCTGCCGGGGACCGGGGATCGGGGATCGGGGATGGGTCGCTGGGCGTGGGCGCAACCCGCAGCGAGGAACGCGACCGCGAACAGCGCGTGGCGGAGCGGCGTCCCGACCCCCGACCCCCGACTCCCGGTCCCCGGCATT
The DNA here is from genome assembly GCA_963843845.1 of uncultured Gemmatimonadaceae bacterium. Taxonomy (GTDB): domain Bacteria; phylum Gemmatimonadota; class Gemmatimonadetes; order Gemmatimonadales; family Gemmatimonadaceae; genus Gemmatirosa. The sequence continues at coordinate 2,890,715 of CAWJMB010000002.1, forward strand.
CAGTCCGTCACGTCCTCGAAGTCGTCCGACTTCCGCGCCTCGATCAGCTCGCGGTCGTGCGACGTCGGGTCGTACATGGCGAGCAGCTTGATCGTCTCGCTCGGGTAGGCGTCGAACTCCTTGCCCGTGCCCTTGTACACCTTGATCTCGTGCCCGTCCTCGAAGCGCATGATGACGAGCGGGTAATCGTGGTTCGCGTACTGCTTGCGGATGCGCTTGGGAGCCATGAGTCGGATTGCGTCGCGTTAGGTCACCACCCGCCGCTCGCCGGCGTAGCGTTGCCACGCCCCGGTGGCGAGGATCTCGTCGATCGCCGCGACCGCGGCGTCGAGCTCGTCGTCCGATGTGTAGAAATGCGGTGCGACGCGGATCCCCGCTCCGGGGCGGAAGTCGATCACAATGTCGCGCGCCAACAACGCCTGCGCCACCTCGGCGCCGTGCGGGACGTCGAACGCGACCGTCCCCCCGCGGCGCGCCGAGTCGCGCGGGGCGACGCAGCGGATATCCGCGCGCGTCGGCGAGCGCGATGAGCCGCTCGGTCTGCCGCACGCTCTTCGCGCGGATCGCGTCGATGCCGGCGGCGCGCAGCGTCCGCGGCCCTTCGATCGCCGCGTAGAGCGACGGAATCGACGGTGTCCCGCCGAGCCAGCGCCAGGCGCCGGCCGCGGGATCCATCGCCGGCTCGAACGCGAACGGGCGGGCGTGCGCCTGCCACCCGGCCGTCGCCGGCACGACGTCGCCGACCCGGTCGCGCAGCGTCGGCGACGTCCAGAGAAAGCTGCCGCCCGGTCCGCCGCACAGCCACTTGAGCACCCCACCGGCGAGGAAATCGATGCCCAGCGCGTGCACGTCGACGGGGAGGACGCCGACCGAGTGGTAGGCGTCGAGCGCGACGAGCGCGCCGACCTCGCGCGCCCGGCGGACGATCGGTGCGACGTCCATCACGTACGCCGAGCGGAAGAGCACGTGCGAGATCGCGACGAGCCGCGTCCGCTCGTCGATGGCCGCGACGACCCGCTCGGCGTCGATCGTCACGCCGTCGTCGCTCGGCACGACGACGACGCGGGCGCCCATCCGGGCGGCGAGCGCGTCGACGACGTAGCGTACCGACGGAAAGTCGAGCGCCGTCATGACGATCGTGTCGCGCGGCGCGGCGTAGTCGAGCGCCGTGACGATCGACGCGTGCGCGGCCGTGACGTTCGCGACCATCGCGACCTCGCCCGGCGCGGCTCCGAGCAGCGGCGCCACCTCGTCGCCGACCGAGACCGGCAGCTCCCACCACCCCGCGGCCCACGCCTTCACGCCCAGCGACTCCCAGGCGTCGGCGTACGCGTGCAGCCGGTCGCGCGTGGCGCGCGGCATGGCGCCTAACGAATTCGACACGAGGTACGTCGAGCGCGCGAGGATCGGGAACTCGGCGCGGAAGCGAAGCAGGTCGTCGGTCATCGGGCACTCACGCGACGGGGGAGATCATGCTCTGCCTCGTCTCGCGAGGCCGTAGACCGCGGTCGCGACGACGAGCGCGCCGGCGACGACGAGCCACTCGCCGCGCGTCACGCTCGTGAGCAGCGCGGCGATGACGAGGATCGCGAGCGCCGGAACGACGCCGGCGAGGGGCACGCGGAACGGAACGCCGCCCGCGCGCACGTCCGCGCGGCGAAGCTGCCACGCGGCTCCGCAGCACGCGGCATACAGCACGAGCGTCGACACGTTCGCGAGCAGCGCGAGGCGCTCGAACTGGCCGCTCGCGGCGAGCACCCAGCACACGAGGGCCTGCACGACGATCGCGACGTACGGCGTGCGATGCGCCGCGTGCACCGTCGCGAGCGCGCGCGGCAGCAGACCGTCGCGCGCGAACGCGTACAGCGCGCGCGGCACCGCCAGCGTCATCCCGCCGACGTAGCCGAGCATCGAGATCGCGGCGCCGACGAGCAGCAGCGTGCGCCCCCACGGCCCGAGCACCGCGCCGGCCACGTCGGCGAGCGGCGTCGTCGACGTCGCGAGCGCCGGTCCGAGCACGCCCTGCGCGACGAGCTGCAGCGCCAGGTACAACGCGGTGACGCCGACCATCGCGAGCGCGATCGCGCGCGGCACCGTGCGCGCCGGCTCGCGCACCTCGCCGCTCGGCACGAGGGCGCTCTCGACGCCGGCGAACGCGAAGATGAGCACGATCGCCGTGCGCGACACGTCGCCGGCCGCGGGGAGCGTGCCGATCGCGAGATGCTCGGCGCGCACGGCGAACGCGCCGACGACCGCGACGAGCAGCAGCGGCAGGAGCTTCGCGATCGTCATCACGAGGTTCAGCCGCGCGCCCTGCCGCACGCCGAGCACGTTGACCCAGGCGAGCGCGACGAACGCGACGGCCATCGTGCCGCCGCGCGCGAGCGGGCTGGCGAGCGCCGGGACGAGCCCGCCGACCGCGTCGGCGAGCAGCGTCGCGACGGCGGCGAGCGCGAACGTCCCGACGAGCCAGAGCAGCACGCCGGCGAGGAAGCCGACGAACGGTCCGAACGCGACCTCCACGTACGCGTAAGGTCCGCCGGTCATCGCGACACGGCTCCCGGCCTCGGCGAAGCAGAGCACGATGAGCCCCATCGCCACGGCACAGACGACGTAGGCGAGCGGGGCGGCGGGGCCTAACGACGCGGCGACGGCGGCGGGGAGGCGGAAGATGCCGCCGCCGACGGTGATGTTGACGATCCCCGCGGCGAGCGTGAGCGGGCCGACGGCGCGAACGAGGGCGCGCTCCGAGGGAATGGGATCAGCCATGGCGGCGGAATGTAGCCGCCGGCACACACGGCGGCCGTCGTGGCGCGGAACTTTCCACGGGCTCGGGAGAACGCCAACCGGAGATCGATCATGCGCCTCTCGCCACGTCACCTCGTGACGCCCGCCGTTCTGCTGCTCACCCTCGCCGGCCGCCCGCTCCTCGCCCTCGGCGACAGTACGCGCGTCGCGCTGTCGACCGATTCGATCGCGACGACCGCCGCCGGCCCCCGCGCCGAGCGCGCCACGGTCGGCGTCCGTGTTCCGCGCGCCGAGCGTGCGACGGCGGACGCGGCGGACGCGGCGGACGCACTGATGCAGCAGCGGAAGCACCACGGCACGTCGGTCGCGCTGATGGTCGTCGGCGCGTCGGCGGTCGTGCTCGGGTTGCTCGTCGGCGACGACGCGGGGTCGGCGCTCATCGTCGGCGGCGCGATTGCCGGATTCATCGGACTGTTCCAGTATCTGCGGTGACGACGGGCGGGGGGCGGCGGTCCTTCCCGCGAATGGCCGTCGCCCGCCCACCCGCGCTCGCCGTGCTCGCTGCATGACCACGACCGACCCCGACCGCCGAACCGCCCCACGCATCGTTCCGCGCACCGGCGTGCGCGTCGGACCGCGCATCGCCCTCGTCCTCGGCGGGGGCGGACTGAAGGGATTCGCACACATCGGCGTGCTGCGCGCGCTGCGTGAGCGGGGCATCCGGCCCGCGCTCTACGCTGGCGCGAGCATCGGCGCGCTGATCGCGAGCGCGACGGCGTGCGGCATCGGCGTCGACGAGCTGGCGTGGCGCGCGGAGCACCTCGAGCGGCGGCAGCTCTTCCGGCTGAACCACTACCAGATGCTCGTCGACCGCTGGCGCGTCGCGTCGCTCTACGCCGCGGAGCCGCTGCGCGCGCTCATCGACGAAGTGGTGCCCGAGGGCACCTTCGACGCGCTCGCGACGCCGACGCTCGTGAACACGGTCGACCTCGTGCGCGGCACGCAGGTCGTGTGGGGGCTGCCCGGGCTCCGCGACGTGAGCGTTCGCGACGCGGTCTACGCGTCGTGCGCGCTGCCCGGCTTCTTTCCCCCCGGAGCGGTCGGCGGCCGCCTCTGCGTCGACGGCGGCACGACCGACAACCTGCCGGCGTCGATCGCGGTGCGCGCGGGCGGCGTGCCTCCGGTCGACGCCGTGATCGCGATCGACGTCGGCAATGCCGAACTGGGGCGCAACGACGCCGTGGGCGGCAACGGGTTCGCGTCGATCTTCATGCGCGCGGCGAGCACGATGATGCACGCCCTGCAGGAGGCGCCGCTCCGCCACTGGGACGGTCCGCCGATGCTGCTCGTGCGTCCGCGCGTCAACCACATCGGCTGGTTCGCGTTCGGTCGCACGCACGAGCTGATCGACGCCGGCTACACGGCGACCGTCGACGCGCTGCGCGAGCTGGACGAGCTCCTCGTCGCGCCGGGCGGGATCTACCCGCGCCGGCTCGTGCGGCTCCACGTCGACCGCGAGAAGTGCACCGGCTGCGGGCTCTGCGTCGCGATGGCGCCGCGCACGATGGCGTTCGACGCGACGGGGACGGCGTTCGCGATGACGCACGAGCTGTCGTGGTCCCCCGCCGACGGCGACTTCGTGAAGCAGTGCCCGACGCTCGCGATCTCGGTCGAAGATCTGTCGGCGCGCGCGCTCCCGATCGTCGGCGACGCCAGCGTCCCCGTTCCGGCCTAGCCTCGCGCGTCGGGCGCGGCGAGCGCGGCGAGCACGAGCCGCTCGTACGCGTCGACCGCCGCGTGCAGTTCGGCGATCTCGATGCACTCGTCGTCGGTGTGCGCGACGTGGATGGAGCCGGGGCCGAACAGATACGGGGTTCCCCACGCGCCGAGTGCGGGCACGTCGGTCGCGAACGCCACGATGTCCGTGTCGAATCCGGGGACCGTGCCGAGGTGCATCGGCGGGACGAGCGAGCCCCACGTCAGCGTCGCCCGGCCGTCAGCCCAGCGCGCGAGGATCGGCTTCAGCTCGTCGGCCGGCGTGACGAGGCGCGCCATGCAGCGGGCCTCGGCCCACGGCGCCGTGACGTTGTCGGCGACGCCGCCGGCGAGATGGCCGACGTTGATCGTCGTCGCCCCCAGCCGGTCGTCGTGCGGCAGGTCGAGCGCGAGCATGTCGTGCAGCAGCGCGACGAGCTTGCGCGTCGCCGAGTCGCCGAGGTGGGGATAGGCGGAGTGCGCGGCGCGGCCGGCCGTGTGGGCGACGAAGCGGAGCGCGCCTTTCGTGCCCGTCGCGAGCTTGCTCTCGGTCGGCTCGCCGTTGATCAGCACGCGGTTGTGCGGCGCGAGGCGTGGCTGTGCATCGTTCGCGGCGTGCGCGCCGTCGTGCGCCGTCTCCTCGCCGACCACGAACAGGAGCGCGATCGGCACGTGCTGCGCGCGCAGCCGCTCGGCGGCGACGATCATCGCGGCCGCGATCCCTTTCGCGTCGCAGGCGCCCCGGCCCAGCAGTCGCGGACCGTCGACGCGCGGCGCGATGTAGGGCGGGACCGTGTCGAGGTGGGTCGTCAGCGTCGCGATCGGTGAGGCGCCCGGAGCGGTCGCGAACAGATCGTCGCGGCCATCGCTGACCGGAATGCGCGTCGTCTGCCAGCCGCGGGCGGCGAGGATCTGCTCGGCGACGTCGATCGCCGGTCCCTCGGCGCCGCTCGTCGACTCGGCGGCCATGAGCGCGACGGCGACGTCGAGCGGATCGAGGATGTTCGCCGTACGGAGCGCGTGGGAGCGGGCGGCAGTCGTCATGCGCCCAAGCTAGCGCCGGCGGCGAACTTCGGGCGGGCAGGCGGCGCGTTACATTGCGCACAGCCTGCGCGGGCCCTCTCAGGAGTCCTCCCCCTCGCGCAGCGGCTCTGCTCTCACCGCCGCGCCACGCCTCTCGGGTCGAGGAACCCGCTGGCGCGATCACCGAGCACTCGCATGACGCACCCCAACTCCTTCGACGCCCGCGCCACGCTCGACGTCGGAGGGCGCCGGTACACGTACTACCGGCTCGACCCGCTCCGCGCGCTCGACGGCAGCACCGTCGACCGCCTTCCGTTCAGCCTCAAGGTGCTCCTCGAGAACCTCGTTCGCGGCGAAGACGATGCGTTCGTCAAGAAGGGCGACATCGAGGCGCTCGCCCGCTGGGACGTGACCGCCGCCGCCGAGAAAGAGGTCGCGTACCGGCCCGCGCGCGTGCTGCTCCAGGACTTCACGGGCGTGCCGTGCGTCGTCGACCTCGCCGCGATGCGCGACGCGATCACTGCGTTGGGCGGCGACCCGCAGCGCATCAACCCGCTGCAGCCGGTCGACCTCGTGATCGACCACTCGGTGCAGGTCGACGAGTACGGCAGCGACGCCGCGTTCCTCATCAACGTGAACCTCGAGTTCGAGCGGAATCAGGAGCGCTATCGATTCCTGCGCTGGGGGCAGAGCGCGTTCCGCAACTTCCGGGTCGTGCCGCCGGGCACCGGCATCTGTCACCAGGTGAACCTCGAGTACCTGGCACGCGTCGCGTTCGTGAACGAGGAGGGCGACGAGCCGGTGGTCTACCCCGACTCGCTCGTCGGGACCGACTCGCACACGACGATGGTCAACGGCCTCGGCGTCTTCGGGTGGGGCGTCGGCGGGATCGAGGCGGAGGCGGCGATGCTGGGCCAGCCGTTGTCGATGCTCGTCCCCGAGGTCGTGGGCTTCAAGCTGACCGGCAAGCTCCCCGCCGGCGCGACGGCGACCGATCTCGTGCTGACGGTCACCGAGATGCTGCGCAAGAAGAAAGTCGTCGGCAAGTTCGTCGAGTTCTACGGCACCGGCCTCTCCGGCCTGCCGCTCGCCGATCGCGCGACGATCGCGAACATGGCGCCCGAGTACGGCGCCACCATGGGCTTCTTCCCGGTCGACGACGAGACGCTCAAGTACCTGCGCCTCACCGGTCGCAGCGACGAGCAGATCGCGCTCGTCGAGGCGTACGCGAAGGCGCAGGGGCTGTTCCGCACCGACGCGACGCCGGACCCGGTCTACACGGACGCGCTGGCGCTCGACCTCGCGACCGTCGAGCCGTCGATCGCCGGCCCGCGCCGCCCGCAGGACCGCGATTCCGCTGCGCGAGTCGAAGGCGCTGTTCGAGACGCACCTCGGCGAAGTGCTCGCGAAGGCCGGCACGTCCGCCGGCAAGGCCGAGATCAAGGCGGCGACGCAGGTGAGCGCGCCGACCCAGCTCTCGCCGCGCGCGGTCGCGATGCGCGAGGAGCACCAGGAGCACGACGGCGTCGAGGTCGAGTACAACGGGCAGACGTTCACGCTGCGCAACGGCGCGGTCGTGCTGGCGGCGATCACGAGCTGCACGAACACGTCGAACCCGAGCGTGATGCTCGGCGCCGGCCTCCTCGCGCGGAACGCGGCGCGGCTCGGGCTCACGGCGAAGCCGTGGGTGAAGACGTCGCTCTCGCCGGGCTCGCGCGTCGTCACCGACTACTACGAGAAGGCCGATCTCATGAAGGACCTCGAGGCGGTCGGCTTCTATCTCGCCGGCTACGGCTGCATGACGTGCATCGGCAACTCCGGGCCGCTCCCCGAGCCGATCTCGAACGCCGTCGAGAAGGGAAAGCTCGTGGTCGCCGCGGTGCTCTCCGGCAACCGCAACTTCGAGGGGCGCGTCAACCCGCACACGCGGTTCAACTACCTCGCGAGTCCGATGCTCGTCGTCGCCTACGCGCTCGCCGGGCGCATGGACATCGACCTCGACCGCGAGCCGTTGGGCATCGGCACCGACGGACCGGTCTTCCTGCGCGACATCTGGCCGTCGTCACAGGAGATCCAGGACACGATCCTGTCGAGCGTCAAGAGCGAGCAGTTCCGCAGGCAGTACGCGAACGTCGCCGACGGCGACGCGCAGTGGCAGGCGCTCGAGCGTTCCGACGGGCGACACGTACGCGTGGGACCCGGCGTCGACGTACGTCGCGAACCCGCCGTACTTCGAGGGGATGACGATGGACGCGCCGGGGGTGCAGCCGATCGCCGGGGCCCGCTGCCTCGCGATGCTCGGCGACTCGATCACGACCGACCACATCTCGCCGGCGGGCAACATTCCGGCGGCGGGTCCCGCCGGGAAGTGGCTCATCGCGCACGGCGTGACGACGCGCGAGTTCAACTCGTTCGGCGCGCGCCGGGGGCATCACGAGGTGATGATGCGCGGCACGTTCGCCAACATCCGCCTGCGCAACGAGCTCGTGCCCGGCACCGAAGGCGGGTGGACGACGACCGAGCCCGGCGGCGAGACGCTGTCGATCTACGATGCGGCGATGCAGTACCAGGCGCGGGGAACGCCGCTCGTCATCGTCGCGGGCAAGGAGTACGGGACCGGGTCGAGCCGCGACTGGGCGGCGAAGGGAACCGTGCTGCTCGGCGTCCGCGCCGTGATCGCCGAATCGTTCGAGCGCATTCACCGCTCGAACCTCGTCGGGATGGGGGTGCTGCCGCTCGAGTTCACGAACGGGGAGGGCCGCGAGTCGCACGCGCTCACGGGCTTCGAGACGTACGAGATCGCCGGGCTCACCGACGCGCTCCGTCCGAGGCAGCGCCTCACCGTCCACGCGACGGCGCCCGACGGGTCGACGAAGTCGTTCGAGGTGAGGGCGCGGATCGATACGCCCGAGGAATTGAGCTACTACAAGAACGGCGGGATCCTGCCGTACGTCCTGCGGTCGCTCGTCAGGAAGGCGTAGCGCGTATCGCGGGGAGCATTCCGATCATGGAGTGACGATCACCCCGGGCGATCGTTCGGCCCGTCTCGAGCGCGAGGCGGCGATCGATCGACGGGTCGGATGGTCAGTTCGTGATCGGGGTGGTCCCGGCGCTCACCGCCGCCCGACGCCCGCCGATCGGCGCGCCGCAGTCGCACCTCCTCGACCGCGTGCTCCGCTCCCTTCCGCAGAATGACCGTCGCCCGCTCGCGCGTGCCGACGATGTTCTCGTGCAGATTCACGAGATTGATCTCGCGCCAGATCCGGCGCGCCGTCTCGATCGCCTCCTCCTCGGTGAGGAGCGAGAAGCGGTGAAAGAACGACTCGGGCTGTCGGAACGCCGTGTCGCGCAGGGTGAGGAAGCGCCGCACGTACCACCGCTCGAGACTCGCCTCGTCCGCATCGACGTAGATCGAGAAGTCGAAGAAGTCCGACACGAACACGCGTGACCCGCTCGCCGACTCGCGCCGTCCGACCGGCCCCTGCAGCACGTTGATCCCTTCGACGATGAGGACGTCCGGACGCGCGATCGGCATCGACTCGTCGGCGACGAGGTCGTACGTGAGGTGGGAGTACACAGGCGCGTGCGCCTCCGGAACGCCCGCCTTCACGTCGGCGAGAAAGCGCAGCAGCCGGGCGACGTCGTAGCTCTCGGGAAATCCTTTGCGCGACATGAGGCCGCGCGCCTCGAGCTCGGCGTTCGGCAGCAGAAAGCCGTCGGTCGTCACGAGCGCGACGGTCGGATGCGCCGGCCACCGCGCGAGCAGCGCCCGCAGCACGCGCGCGATCGTGCTCTTCCCGACCGCCACGCTCCCCGCCACGCCGATGATGAACGGCGGCGAGATCGAGGGCCGGCCGAGGAACGTGTCCGTGACCTGGCGCAGACGACGCGCCGCGCCGACGTGCAGGTTGATGAGGCGCGACAGCGGCAGGAAGATCTCCGCGACCTCGTCCACGGGCATCGGCTCGTTCACCCCGCGCAGCGATTCCAGCTCGTCCTCGCGCAACAACAGCGGCGTGTTCGCGCGCAGCGGCGCCCACTCGGCGCGCGTGAACGACATGAACGGCGGCGCGCTCGGCGCGCCGTCGGGCGCGAGAGGGGTGATCGCGGAGGACATGCGCCGGGAATGATAGTGGCGCGCGCCGACGTCAGGGCGTGGGCGGGCGGTGTCGCTCTCCCTCCAGCGACTTCCGGATCTGCTCCGTCAGCTCCTGCTCGATCTTGTCGGCGTCGAGCGGTTGGAGCATCCGCGCCAGCTCCGGGTCGTCCGCGACGCGATGCCCGAGCCGGCCATACAGGCCGGCGACGAGCTGCAACACCTTCGTCACCTCTTCCTCGACGCGGAGGTTCACCGCGAGCGTGACCTCCTCGCGCAGCTCCGCGATGTGCGACTCGCGATTCTGAGACATCAGCACGAAGAGCGAGAGGAAGATCGCCTCGAGCGACACGATCATCGTCAGCAGCCCGAACGGAAACGGGTCGAACGCCCGACGCCCGGCACCGACGTTGAGAGTGATCCAGGTCGCGAACCACGCGGCGTGCACGACCAGGAACCACGTCGAGCCAGCGGCCTCGGTCAGACGGTTCGCGATCCGCTCGACCCACGTGCGCTCGGCGGCGTGCCGCGCCTTGATCGCGTTGACGGCGCGCGCGGTCCCTTCGCGCCGGTGACGGCGATTCCGCCCCGATGCCTCCCCGTACGACTCGGCGCTCGCGGGCGCGTTCCGCGCGTCGGGCTGGTTCATGCGCGACGGGCGCATGCGAAAAGCACGCCCGACTTCGGGCGTGCTCGTTTCGCCGCCGCGGACACGTCGATCAGAACGGCACGGGAACGCGGTGCTTGTCGACGTTGTTGCCGACCACTGCCCCCGCCGCGGCGCCGACGACGGCACCGAGCAGCCCACCCTTCAGGCGGTCCTTCCGCGCGCTCGTCGCGACGCCGATCGCCGCGCCGGCCGCGGCTCCGATCGCCGCGTCACGCGCGCCGTGCTTCACGGTCGTCGTCTGCGGCTGCGGCGCGCGGTACACGCCACCGCCGCTCGACGAGCCGGTGCTGCGGCCGCCGCTCGACGCCGAACGGGTACGGTAGACCACGCGCTCGACCGCGCGCGGTGCGGGTGCCGGCGCCGTGTACGGCCCGGCGACGTAGCCGGCTTGCGTCGGCGCGGCGCCGTACGGGTAGGCCGCCGGCGGGCCATACGGATACCCCTGCGCCGCGAGCTCCTGCGGCGACACGAACTGCTGCGCACGGTACGCCTGCGCCTGTGACGCGAGCGAGAGGTCGCTCTGCAACGACGCGTCGGCCGCCGGGGCGTCCTTGCCGCCGCACGCCGTGGCGAGCACGAGGGCCGAACCGAGAGCGAGCTTCGCGAACGAGTGAGTCTGCATCTGAGCCTCCGAGTGGAATCCACCCCTCAGTTGGCACGATGGATACCAGGCGTTAGCGCCCCGACGGCGCGATTAACTCTGCCGATCGTCCGCTCGGGAGACATCGCTGTTCTCTGGGGCGGACGCCGGGGCGGACGGTGCGCGTTTACATTTCGCGCATGGCGACGACCCCGTTCACGATCGGCATCATCCAGGATCACGCGACGAGCGAGGCGGCGGAAAACGTCGACCGCGCGATCGCCCTCATTCGCCAGGCGGCAGAGCGCGGCGCGCAGATCGTCTGCCTGAAAGAGCTGTTCAACACGCCGTATTTCGCGAAGTCGACGAAGGTCGAGCACTTCGACCTCGCCGAGCCGGTGCCGGGGCCGATCACGGATCGGATGCAGGCACTCGCGAAGGAGCTGGCCGTCGTCATCGTCGTCCCGATCTTCGTGCGCCGCGCGGCGGGGCTGTACATGAACTCCGCCGTGGTCATCGACGCCGACGGATCGCTGCTCGGCGTGTACGACAAGATGCACATCCCGCACGACCCGATGTTCGAGGAGAAGTACTACTTCACCCCGGGCGACGCGCACCTCGACTATCACGGCGAGCAGCCGGGGCAGGCGAACGGCTTCAAGGTCTGGAAGACGCGCTACGCGAACGTCGGCGTTCTCGTCTGCTGGGATCAGTGGTATCCAGAGGCGGCGCGCATCACCGCGCTGCTGGGCGCCGACGTGCTGTTCTATCCGACGGCGATCGGCTGGCACCCGGCGGAGAAGGACACGTGGGGCGAGGCGCAGGTGCAGGCGTGGCGCACCGCCCAGCGGGCGCACGCGATCGCCAACGGGGTGTGGGTCGCCAGCCCGAACCGCGTCGGCCACGAGGACGAGCCGGGCACGAACGGGCTCGAGTTCTTCGGCCACTCGTTCATCGCCGACCCGTTCGGCCGCGTCGTCGCCGAAGCCGGAACGGAGGAGGCGATCCTCGTGCACACGTGCGACCCGCGGCTGCAGGAAGAGGTGCGCCGCAACTGGCCGTTCCTTCGCGATCGACGGGTCGACGCGTACCGGCCGATCCTGAATCGGTACCTCGGGACGGCGCGCTGACCGTGCCGCCCTACCGCATGCCTGCCGAGTGGGAGCGCCACGACGCGACGTGGATCGCGTGGCCGCACCACGAGCCCGACTGGCCCGGCAAGCTCGGCCCGATTCCGTGGGTCTACGCCGAGATCGTGCGTGCGCTGCATCGGTCCGAGCGCGTCGAGATTCTCTGTCACGACGACGCCGTGCGCGAGTCGGCGCGCGGCGTGCTCGTCGCGCACGGCGTTGCAGCCGACGACGCGTCGCGCGTCCGGCTGCACGTGACGCCGAACGACCGCGTGTGGCTGCGTGACTCGGGCCCGACCGGCGTCCTCGGTGCGACGGGTGACCCGACGTGGCTGAACTGGGCGTTCAACGGCTGGGCGAAGTACGACAACTACGGGGCCGACGCGAACGTCGGGCGCGTGTTCGCGAGCGTGTCCGGGATCGACCGCGTCGAGCCGCTGCGGCCGGACGGGCGAGGGCGCCTCGTGCTCGAGGGCGGGGGCATCGAGACGAACGGGGCCGGGGTGATGCTGGTCACCGAAGAGTGGCTCCTGTCCGACGTCCAGGTGCGGAACCCCGGTCTCACGCGCGAGCACTACGAGCGCGCGTTCCGCGACTGGCTCGGCGTTCGCCAGACGCTCTGGCTTGGCGAAGGGTGCGTCGGCGACGACACGCACGGACACGTCGACGACGTCGCTCGCTTCGTGACGGTCGACACGGTCGTGCTCGCGCACGAAGAGGATCCGGCCGACGAGAACCACCGCCGCTCCCTCGACAACCTCGACCGCCTGCATGCGGCCGCCGGGGCGCATGGTGCGCTCCGCGTCGTGACGCTTCCCTTCCCGCGCCCCGTGACGATGGACGGCGTGCGCCTCCCGGCGAGCTACGCGAACTTCTACATCGCGAACGGCGTGGTGCTCGTGCCCACGTTCAACGACCGCAACGACCGCATCGCGCTGAACACGCTGGCCGAGCTGTTTCCGGATCGCGAGGTCGTCGGCATCCACGCCGTCGACCTCGTGTGGGGGCTCGGGACGCTGCACTGCCTCACGCAGCAACAGCCGGCCGCGCAGCCGCTCGCGGCCAGGAGCGCGGCATGAGCGCGCCGCTTCCCCCCTGGGCGACCACGCGGCAGGGTGGGCCGCCGGCGGCCGACTCGCCGCTCGACCGTCAGTACGCGGCGTTCATCGGGCCGCGCTGGACGACGTACCGGCGCAAGTTCGCGCCGTTCTTCGACGACCCGCGCTTCCAGCCGACGTGGAACTGGTCGGCCGGCCTGTTCACGCCGGTCTGGTTTCTCTACCGAAAGCTGTACCTGCCGTTCGTGTTCTTCTGGGTCATCCCCGGCGTCGTGTTCCGCATGCTCTGGGACGGCGATCCGCCGACGATGCGTGCGATCGGCGCGTCCGGCGGCGCGCCGTCGCCGGCGATGACCGACGCCGCGCTCGTGCTGTTCGGCGTGCAGCTCTCGGCGATGCTGCTCGCAGGAGGGTCGGCGAACTACCTGCTGTTCCGGCGCGCGAAGGCCGCGATCCGGCTCGCCCAACAGGGCGCCTTCGATGCGCCGACGCTGCTCACCCGGCTGGAGCGGTTCGGCAGCGTGAACCGCACGGGGGTCTTCGTCGTGATCGCCGTCGTGCTCTTCGGTGCGGTCGCGGCGATGAACGGGGCGGGAGGCGCCGCGCGCTAAGCGCCGCGCCCTCAGCCACTTAGAGCGGAACGCGGGGTCGATCTTCGGGTACTGTTCGGACGAGGGGTTTGCTCCGATTCACGTAGCCGACGACCGAAGGAACGCTGTCGATGGATACCCGCCGTAAGCTCGCCGTCCTCGCGGATGCCGCGCGGTTCGACGCGCCGTGCGCTCGCCGCGTCGGCCCCGACCGCCCCGGCGCGTCGACCCACGCCGCCCTGCCGGTGATCGAGCCGCTCGACCACCCCGAGGACCTCGGCATCTGCTACGCGATCGCCGCCGACGGCCGGCGCGTCGCGCTGCTCAAGGTGCTGCTCACGAACCACTGCATCCACGACTGCGGCTATTGCGTGAACCGCCGGTCCGCGGATGTCGAGCGGGCGCGCTTCACGGTCGAGGAGATCGTGCGCCTCGTGCTCGAGCGCCACCGGCAGGGCGCGATCGACGGCCTGTTCCTCTCCTCCGGCGTGATGCGCAGCGCCGACTACACGATGGAGCAGATGAACGGCGTCGCCCGCTCGCTGCGACGCGACCACGCGTTCGACGGCTACATCCACCTGAAGGCGATCCCCGAGGCGAGCCCCGAGCTGATCGAAGAGGCGGGGCGCTGGGCCGACCGCCTCAGCGTGAACGTGGAGCTGCCGACGCAGCAGCACCTCGACGCGCTCGCGCCGGGACGCCGGCTCGTGACGATCGCGCGCGCGATGGGCCGCATCCGCGACGGCATCGCCGAGTCGGAGGACGCGCAACGGCGGTACGTGCGGGCGCCGGCGTTCGCGCCGGCCGGCCAGGTGACGCAGATGGTCGTCGGCGCCGACGATTCGAGCGACCGGCAGATCCTGTCCGTCGCGACGACGCTCTACGACCGGCAGCGGCTGCGGCGCGTCTACTACGGCACGTACGTGCCGATCGCCGGCGGGCCGGACGCCGCGCCGACGGCCGTCGACGGCATCTCGCTCGCCCGCGAGCACCGCCTCTATCAGGCCGACTGGCTGCTACGACAGTACGGCTTCGCGCTTCCCGAGCTCGTTCCCGACGACCAGCCGAACCTCGCGCTCGACATGGACCCGAAGCTCGCGTGGGCGTTGCGGCGGCGCGACCAGTTTCCGGTCGACCTGAATCGCGCGTCGCGTCAGGAGCTGCTCCGCGTGCCCGGGCTCGGGCGCACCTCGGTCGACGCGCTGCTCAGGCTGCGACGCACGCGCCGGGTACGTACGTCGGACCTCGTGCCGCTCAGGGTGCCGCTCGCGCGGACGCTCCCGTTCATCGTCGCGGCAGACGAGAACCCTGCGCTGCGCCTGCTCGACTCGGCGACGCTGCGCGACCGGCTCGCGCCGAAGCACGCGCAGCTCGATCTGTTCCGCGCCGCGAGCTAGCGAAGCCCGCGGCGCCGGGACGCGAGCCGCGCGATCGCCGCCAGGGCGGCGAGCCACGCGAGCCAGACGGCGCGCTCCGGCGGGTGCAGCGTCGTCGCCGTCTGCCAGACGAGGGTCGGGACCGTCGCGCCCACCGCGAGCCACGACGCAGCGCCCGGCCGTCGTCGCGCGACGACGGTGACGGCGCCGGCGCCGATCGCGTCTTCGATCCGGCCGCCGAGCGCGCTCGGCGCGAGCGTGCGCCAGCCGGGGATGCGAAGCAGGTTCCACGCGACGACCGTGCGCCCCCAGCCGTGATGATTCGACCCCGCGACGCGCGTGATGCCTAACGACTCGGCGCGCGTGTCGATCGCGTTCCGCTCGCGGTCGCCCTGCCACAGTCCTTTCGGCGCGCCGTCGACGATCTCGACGGCGCGCATGAACGGCGGCGTGTCGCGCGTCGCCGCCGTCGCCGTGGCGAGCACCGGTCCCGGGATCGTCGCGATCGTGAGCGGCGGCCGCCCGGTCGCGAGCGTCGCCGCGTCGAGGTGCTGGCGCACGACGAGCGCGCTGTCGGCCGGCGTCGCGCCGAGGAAGACGGCGTTGAGATCGCCGACGTAGCCCTCGAGCGCCGAGAGGAGCACGACCCCGTCACCGGCGCGGCGGGGGTTCGTCGTGAGCGCGAGGCGGACGCCGCGCCACGAGCGGTGATCGCTGACATAGGCCGCGTCGAAGCCTCCCGCGGCGTGCCACGCCCGGCGCCGGCCGACGTCGAACCACCGCGGCACGTCGGGCGACGCGTTCGTGTGCGCGTGCACGTCGACCCGCACCACGTCGGGACTGGCGGCGACGAGCCGCGCCATCGGGCGCTCGAGCAATGTCGCTGCGGCGTAGCTCGCGAACGTCGTCGCGGCCATCGCCGCGAGCACCAGCGACGCCCGTCTCGGTCGCACGCGTCGCCCTCGCCACCACGCCATCCAGACGGCGAGCGCCGTGCACCAGAGCGCGACGTGCTGCGGCAGCGAGAGCAGCGACAGCGCGTCGCACACCCGGGACACGGGCGACAGCAGCACGTAGCCGAGCGGGAGCTCGAGTCGCGCGCTCGCCGGCGGGCCGGCGAGCGTCACGAGATCCGGCTGCGCCGCGGCGGCCGACAGCACGACCAGTAGCGCGCCGATGATCGTGGGGACCGCCGCGGACGATCTGGGCCGGTCGCGCGCGCCGTCACGCGAACGCAGCGACGCGCCCGCCCTCACACCGCGGCGACCGATCGCGCGAGCGACGACTCGACCGGCGTGCCCGCGCGGCGCACGGTCAGGCGTGCGTCCGGCTGCAGCTCCGCGATGCCCAGCCGCGAGCGCGTCACGCCGTCGCGCTGGATCGCCTGCCGAACGCGGTCGTTCGCGCGCCACTGCGCGCGATCGACGTACGGCCGCGCGTGGTCGAGGTGCACGCACACGGCGCGGTGGCGCACTTGCCGCCCGACCACGCCGGCGTTGCGCAGCAGCGCGCCGAACGCCCGGTCGAGCCCGCCGTAGCCGAGTTGCGCGTCGAAGCCGTTCGCGTCGAGCACGAGCGATCGCCACGTCGACGCATTGTGCCCGTTCCACGTGCGGCGCGTCGGCGTCACGCGGTCGAGCAGCCCGGCGAGCGACGGCGACCGCACGAGCCGCAGCGCGCGACGATCGGCGCGCCACCCCGCGTCGCGCAGCCAGGGCAGTGAGAGCGCGCGTCCGGCTCGCACGTCGTCGGTCGTCACGCGCCCCGTGACCGACGCCGGCAGCTTCACGTACCCGCCCGAGAGGAACACACCGGGCCGCGCGAGGCGTGCGTGGGCGTCGACGAAGTCGTCGCGCGGAACGCAGTCGCCGTCGGAGAACACGAGGTAGTCGCCCGCGGACGCGACGATCGCGCGGTTCAGGATCGTCGTCTTGCGGAAGCCGTCGTCGGCGTGCCAGACGTGCGTGATCGAGAGCCCCGTCGCGTCGGCCGTGCGGTCGATGACGTCGGCCGTGCGCGCGTCCGAGCCGTCGTCCGCGATGACGACGTCGAAGTCGGCGAACGACTGCATGGCGTAACCCCAGAGCACGCGCTCCAGGTGCCCGGGCTGATTGTACGTCGTTAGGATGACCGAGATGCGCATGACGAGCTGCTCACGAGCGCCGCAGCACCAATTCTACGCGCCGGCCCCGCGCCGCGCGGCCCCGTCGCTCGCGACGATCGTCGCGGTCGCGACGTTCACCACACCCGGCGCGGCGCGCGCGCAGCTCCGCCCGCTCGACCCGCTGGACTGGTCCGCGCTGCGCAGCGACGTCACGACGAGCGGTTGGATCGGCGCCGGCCGCTTCGCCGACCAGCGCGCCTCGCTCGCCGGCGTGCAGGGACGCCTCACCGAAGCCGGCAACTTCCTCGTCGCGTGGCGCACCGGGCGCGTGCTGCTCGAGGCGGGGGGCACCGTGCAGCGCACGTTCCGCGACGACTCGGTCTACCGTGGCGCGCTCCCGGGCGTGCGCGGTGATCGCGGCCCGGGTGTTCGACGCTCCGGCTCCGGCGACTACCGGGTCTTCACGACGGTGCTGCTCACGCCCCCGACGTCGTCCGTCCGCGCCGCGACGCGGTTCGGCACGCGGCTGCCGACGACCGACAACCGCAACGGGCTCGATCGCGATCTCACCGACTTCTACGGACTGATCGATCTCGGCTACACGCGCGGCCCGTTCGACGCCGCGCTCGAGACGGGGATCGGGATCGTCGGAACGCGGTTCGAGGACTACGAGCAGGCGGACATCGTGCAGTACGCCGGCACCCTCTCCTACCGCATCGGCGCGCTGACGCCGTCGGTCATGCTGCTCGGCCAGGCGACGACGGCGGACTTCCAGGCATTCGGCACCGAGAATCTCGCCGAAGTGCGCCCGACGGTGCAGCTCGGCGCGCGACGGTGGGTGCGCGTCGCCGGCGTGTTCGGGCTCGCGCGCCACAGCCCGTCGCGCGGTGTGCTCGTGAGCGCGGGGCTGCGTCGTTAGGCACCTGCTCAGAACCACGCGCGCACCGTCGCCGAGAGCGCGTCGGCCCGCCAGGCGGGGCGTGCCGGGCGGAGCGCCAGCGCATCTCCCCGCTCGACGGCCGCCGCCGCCTGCACCTCCGCGCGCGCACCGAGTCGCACGATCGCGCGCGCCGACCCGCCGTGGCTTCGCCCCTGCCAGTTCGGAGCGAACAGGTTCTCCTCCCCCCGCACGCGGCGGAACGCGGTCGCGCGAAGCCGCACGCGCGCGTCGGCCAGCTCGGCTCGCGCGACGACGGCGGTCTGCGCCCCTTCCCCGCCCAGCGGATGCCCGATGAGCGCGCCTCCCTCGGTCCACCCGTCGCGAAAGATCGCGTGACGCCCCCACGGGGGATTCCGGCAGCAACTGTGCGCGAAGCTCGATCGCTCGGCGCCGACGGCGAGCCACGGCGCGCCGGGGACGACCGGCAGCTCCACTCCGGCGACGATTCCCGGCACGTCGCGGATGGCGCCCGCCGCGTCTTCGGTGCCCCACTCGAGATGCCCGACGACCGGGACGCCGCCCACCGTCGGCGTGAGCCGCGCGTCGAACGACATGACCTGATCTTCGAAGCCGGGGCGCCCTTTCCGGAAGCCGATGAACGCGAGGTCGAGCAACCGCTGCACCGTCACGCGCTCGTTGTCGTCGCCGCCGAAGATGGTGCCGCGGTTCCAGCCGAGCTGCAGGACACGCAGCGGCGCGATCGAGAGCCGCCCGCCGGCGAAGTACGGATGCCGCTGCGTGTAGTTCGAATCGAGTCGCGACGCCCACACCTCGGCGTGCCAGGGGCCGAGGTGACGAAGCACACCGGGGATGCGCGAGCCGCGCAGGATGAAGAGCCCCGCACCGTCGAACGCCGCGCCGCCCCCGATCGTCACACCGCCGAGCGACGACGGGCCGTACGCCGGGGCGCGGCGGCCGGCCCAGATCCCCAACGCGCCGACGGCGAGCACCGCCTGCGCGCGGTCGACGGCGACGCGGTCGGGCGACCCGCCGACCTCGACGCGCAGCGCGAGACGGCGGCCGGCGCGCGCGGCGAGCGTGGCGCGTCCGGCGAGGCCGTCGGCGCCCGCGATCCGGCGCGGCGGAGGGAAGATCGAGGTCGTCAGCCCGGCGCCGGGCGCGAGCTGACCGGTCTCGCGCCCCACACCCGCCGCGAGCGTCGCCGACACCGTCGTGGCACCGAGCGACTCGCGGAACTCCTCGCGCAGACGTGCGAGGTACGCCCGACCGAGCGCGCCGAGCGGATCGGTCGCCGGCCGCGACGCCGCGCGCTCGAGCACGAGCACGACGTCGCCGAGCGACGGGGTCCGCGCGCCGCCGTCGAAGCGCACGTCGCGATCGGCCGCGTCGAGCTTGCGCGCGGCGTCGACGCTCCAGTGGCCGACCGGCAGGAAGATGGTCGCCGCGACCGTCTGCGCGCCGAGCGTGCGCGCGCCAGCGACCAGGCACGCGCCGAGCACCAGGCACACGCCGAGCGCCCGGCGCGTGATGACCGTGAGGCACTCGGCGCGCGGGGACGTCGCGCGGCGCGGACGCAGACGCCGGCGCATCAGAACCCGTACTGCTGGCGGACCGGCGGAGACGAGCGCCAGCGGTTGTGCATCCACAGCCACTGCTCGGGGAACGCGCGGATGATCGACTCGATGTGCGCGTTCACCGCCGTCGTGAGTCGTACCACGTCGGCTGCTCGGTCGCCGCTCGGCTCGGGCAGTACGTGCCCGTGGCTGCGCACCGCGAAGCCGCCGCGGCCGTCGCGCACGCACGAGAAGAAGAGCAGCGGCGCGCCCGACTTCAGCGCGACGCGCGCCGGCCCGTCGAACGTGCCGGTCGGGTGCCCGAAGAACGGCGCCACGACGTCGCGCGCGTTCTGGTCGGCGATGATCGCGACGCACGCCCCGCGTGCGAGCCCGTCGTACAGGGGCCGGAGCGACTGGCCGCGCGTGACGACGTGAATTCCGTTCCGCGCGCGCAGACCGATCATGATCGCCGTCGTCCCCGGATCGGCGGCCTCGCGCGCGAGTGCGAGCACCTCGTGGCCGCGCGCGGCGAGCCAGCGCCCCATGACCTCGAAGTTGCCGACGTGCCCCGTGACGAGGATGACGCCCCGTCCCCGCGCGAGCAGCGCGCGCAGCTCGTCGTACGACGCCGGCTCGACGCGCAGCAACGACTCTGCCTGCGCAGCGGACATGAACGCGAAGCGGATCGTCTCGATCGCCGTCATGCCGAAATGCTCGAAACTCTCCCGCGCGATGCGCTCGCGCTCGTGGGGCGTGAGCGTGTCTCCGTACGCGATGCGGAGGTTCCGCAGCGCGACCGTGCGCCGGCGCCGCTGCGTCCGCCACGTGAGCCGGCCGAGCGCGCGGCCGAGCGCGAGTGCGCGGTCGTGGCCGCCGGGGTAGAGGCGCAGGAGCTGGATGAGTGTCCGCAGCGCGCCGCGTCCGAGCGCGCGGCCGACGGTCTGCGTCGCGCGCGTCGCGCGCGTCGTGCGGCGGTGAGGGCGAGCTGCTGGCGGCGTCGGCACGACGTCAGGGTAACGCGCCGCGCCCGGCGAAGCCAAGCGGGTGTTACCGCTCGGCGCGTGCGATGGCCTCGTCGAGCAGTCCGCTCGCCCGCGCCGCATCGGCCCTGCCTAACAGCGTCACGTGCGTACCGAGGGCGGTCGGATAGGCGACGAGAAATCGCTGGACGTCGTCGAGCAGCTCGGGCGGGAGCTGCTCGACGTCGTGGACGCGGGCGAACGTGCGCGACAGCACCCCCACCCCGACGAGTCGGTCGTTGCGCTGCGGCGCTCCGTCGTCGCTCGTCGTCTCGAGCTCGATCGCGCCGACGAGCCGCGTCTGTACCACCACGCCCGGCGGGAGCGGGCCGTCGAGCAGCAGCAGCACGTCGAGCGGGTCGCCGTCGCCGGCGCGCGTACCGGGGACGAATCCGAACTCGAACGGAAACGCGAGCCCGAGCGGCAGCACCTTCTTCAGCACGAACACCCCGCGCTCGGCGTCGAGGCTGATCTTGTGGACGCTGCCGCGCGGCGTCTCGACGACGACGTTGACGTGGCCGCCGTCGTCACGCGGCGCGAGTCGGAGCAACGGGTGGGCAGGCGCCATACCGCGCTCACTCGCACGCCGCGCGCCGCCGGAGCGAGGTGGTCCGGCGACTCAGAACGACAGGCGCACGCCGACGCTGCCGGCGACGTTGTGCGTCCAGTCGCCGCGCACGCCGACGCCGGTGCTGCCACTCGCGTCGAAGCGGCCGACGTAGTCTTTCACCATCGCGCGGACGCCGAGCCCGCTGCCGAGCGCCAGGTCGACGCCGGCGCCGCCGTTGAACGCGAGGTTCGTGTCCTTCGTGCGGAGCAGCACGTTCTGCAGCCGCGTCTCGATGGCGCCGACGCCGCCCTGCGCGAACGGGGTGATCGTGCGCGACGCACCGGCGAGCGGCAGCCGCCCTTCGACGCCCACGTCGTACACGAGGTGCCTGGTCGTCCCGACGTCGAGGCCACCGATGATCGGCAGACCGATCTCGAGGTCCGAGCTGGCATACGCGACGTTGCCGACGACGCTCACGTGCTCGCTCAACGCGAGCCCTGCCTGCGCGCCGTAGAGCGCCGACCCCGCGCTTCGCAGACTCGTGCCGAGCGGGCCGTCGAGCAGCGTGCCGAAGCGCGCGAAGCCGGCGTAGGGCGTGACGTCGAGAACGGTGGGCTTCGGCGACGCGGCACGCGAGCGCTGCGCGGCGAGGGGGGCGGCGGCCGCAGTGGCGGCGGCGAGGAGGATCGACGTGGTGCGCACGAGCGGACGAACGAGGGATCGATGCATGAGCGGCCTCTGGGAATCGGCTCGCGGATGCGAGCCACGCCCCAGCGGAGGAGCAGCATCGAGACCAGCGGGCGATACGCTACAACACGTTGTCCGACAACGAGTTACACCACACGCGCCGGCGTCGGCTGTCGCGCGGAAGGGACAGCGCGGCGTCCTCGCAGACCATCACCCCTCGGCGGAGCTCGCCGCCAGCGCGGCGCCGAGTCGCGCGATCTGCCGTGCGTGGCGGAGCTGGTGCTGCGCGGTCAGGAGCAGCCACTGATAGGCGTCGATCTCGCCGGCGATCGGGTGGCGCAGCATCACTTTCGTCGCGTCGATCTCCTCGTAGGCGCGCATCGCGTCGCGCAGCGCCGCTCGCGACCGCTCCCATTCCGTCATCGCGGCGTCGAACGGAACGTCCGCCGCGGGGCACACCACCTCGGGCGCCTGGAGCGGAGTCGTCGAATCGGCGACGCGCAGATGATCGAGCCGCCCGGCGATGGAGCTCGTCTCGCCGTCGGGGCCGACGCCGCTCTCGCGTGCCCGCATCGCGCGCTTGACGAGCAGCGCCGCTCCGGCCGCGTCCACGCGACTCAGGTGGTCGATGTGCTCGGCGACACTCCACCCGCTGGCGGCGAGCCGGCGCTCGCGCGCGTCGGCGGGAATCGCGGAGACCGCGTCGAGGACGTCCTGATGATGGCGTGCGAGCAGCACGTCGAGCTCGTGAAGGCGAGGGTGCATCGACCGGTCGAGTGAGGGCGTGGAGCTTGCACCGGGTAAGCTACGTGAAGATCACCCTCCTGTCCGACGACCGCATTCGCTACGAGGCGGCGCCCGGCCCGCTGACCGTCGACGCCGAGAGCGCCGACCGCCAATTCTCGCCGTACCACATGGTCGCCGGCGGACTCGCCGTCTGCACCTTCTCCGTCCTCGCCTCGTGGGCGACGCACGCGAACATCCCGATCGACGATCTCGTCATCGAGGTGACGTGGACGTTCGCCGAGCGGCCGCACCGCGTCGGCTCGATGGGACTGTCGTTCCGCTGGAAGAGCCTTCCGCCGAACCGCCTCGAGGCGGCGACGCGCGCCGCGAATCTCTGCCCCGTGCACACGACGCTCGCGCACGGCACGACGCTCACGGTCGAGGGTGCCGTCGCGTGAGCGTCTCGGTCGTGCAGTTCACCATCGCGGGGCGCCCACGCGACGCCACGCCGGCGGCGGCGTTCACGGCAGGGTGGTCCGGCACCGGCGAGGGGCGGCCGTACACGATCGTCTACGACGGGCACTGCAAGGTGTGCGGCAGGATGGTCGGCTTGCTACGGAGTTGGGACCGTTCCGCGCGCCAGCTCGAAATCGTGCCGTCGCAGCTCGCCGGCGTGCAGGCGCGCTTTCCGTGGATTCCGGCCCGCGCATTCCTCGACGGCGTACAACTCGTCGGCCCCAACGGCCAGACGTGGCAGGGCGCGCGCGCGATCGAGGAGATCATCGCCATCATGCCGCGCGGGGGACTCATCGCATGGATCTTCAAGATCCCGTTCGTCCGCCCACTCGCGAACCGCTTCTATGGCTGGTTCGCGCGACATCGCTACATGCTCGGCTGCGGGGAGCACTGTACGGTGAAGCAGGAACTGCTCGACTTCGGCGAGGCTTCGACTTGAGGGGACATTCCCCAACAGAGCCGGCATCGGTCTACACGTCGTTCCGCTCCCGCTGCTGCGCCTCGGCGAGCCGCCGCAGCCACTCCTCGACCTGCTCGGCGTCCGCACCGTCGAGCGTCGCCGTCTCGAACTGCACCCCGTCGGGGGCCGAGCCTCCGCTCTCCGCGACCTCGTTCTCGATCATCTGACGCCACGTCGCGTTCTGGACGCTGTTGCCGACGGTGCTCATCGCGAGCCAGTCGATCACGTTCGCCGCGCGGTCGAGAACACGTCGATCTCGACTCGGAGCTTCGCCTCGCCCGCCGGCGCGACGGTGACACGGACGGCGCCGGCGAGCACGTGCCCCTCGACGGTCTGCAACGTCATGTGCGTCGGCGAGAGCTCGGCCACCCGCACCTGCACGTTGCCACGGGCCGGCAGCGCCATCGTCACCGTCTGCCCGAGCTCGCGGACCGACGTCGGCGAGTCCGGTTCGGCTTCGAGGTCCATCGAGCCGGGCGTCACTTCCTGGAACCGCATGCGGAAGCGGCGAAACAGCGACTCCGCTGACCCCGTCGCGCCGACGACGTCCGCCCAGAAACGCTTGTGGTGCAGCGCGCCGACGCCGTCTTCCGGCAACTGCTCGGGCAGCGAGTCGAGCAGCGCCGTCAGTCCTGCGTCGAGCGACGTCGGCGTGACGCCCAGCACGGTGTCGAGCGCGTTCACGGCCGGCGCCTCGATCACGTTCCCCTCGACGAGCATCGTGAGCTGGCTGCCGTTCAGCGGCAGGTCGACGTCGAGCGCCTCCGCCGCGCGAATGCCGAGCGAGGCGAGCGCAGTCGGCACGGGGAGGCGCGTGGGGTGACGGTCGGTCAGCACCTCGAAGCGGTCCAGCAGGTCATGGATGGACGTGCGCTCCGGCCCCGCGACATCGAGCGTCTGACCGCCCAGCGAGGTGTTCTCGACGGCCGACGCGAGCGCCGCGCCGGCATCCTCCGCCCACAGCGGCTGAAACGCCTGCTTCCCGCCGCCGAGGACTGGAACGACGGGAAGCGCGCGGACCATGCGTAGCAGCATCGAGATCTGCTCGTCTCCCGGCCCGTAGACATTCCCGAGTCGCACGACGACCGCCCGATCGCCGAACGCGGCGCGGACGACCTCTTCGCCCGCGAGCTTGCTTCGGTGGTACGGCGAGTGCCCGCGCTCGGCGCCCAACGACGAGACGTACACGACGTGCGGCACGTTCGCGCGGCGCGCCTCGTCGACGATGTGCCGCGTTCCCTCGACGTTCACCCGCTCGAACGTCGCGTCGCCGTCCTCGTCGACGATCGCCACGAGGTGCAGCAGCGCGTCGCACCCGTCGGCCGCGCCGCTCAGCGACTGCGCGTCGGTGACGTCGCCCACGCGTGCCTCGACGCCGCGCGGCCACCCCTTCACCGCGTCGTCGGCGTGCCGCGCGAGCAGCCTCACGGTGTGGCCGCGCGCGACGAGCGCGCGCACCGCCGCGTCGCCGACGACGCCGCTCCCACCGGTCACGAGCACATGCAGTGTCTTCATTCGCCGACGAGTCCCGCTTCGATCGTCTCACCGCGGCGCAGGGGCGCGGGCGGTTCCGACGACGTCCGCATCTTCAGGTTCAGCATCTCGACGAGCACCGAGAAGAACATCGCGAAATAGGTGTAACCCTTCGGCACGTGCACGCCGAACCCTTCGGCGACGAGGTTCGTGCCGATGAGCACGAGGAACGCCAGCGCGAGGATCTTCACCGTCGGCCGACGCTCGACGAACGTCGCGATCGGTCCCGACGCGGCGAGCATGAAGACGAGCGCGATGACGTTCGCGATGATCATGATGCTGACGTGGTCGGCCATCCCGACCGCGGTGATGACCGAGTCGAGCGAGAACACGATGTCGACGACCGCGATCTGGGTCACCACGGCGAGCAGCGTGCTCCGCCCCTTCGCGTCGTCCGGGCCATGCTCCTCGCCCTCGAGTTTGTTGTGGATCTCGTAGGTCGCCTTCGCGATCAGGAACAGCCCGCCGAACAACAGGATCAGGTCGCGTCCGGACATGTCGCGCGATTCCGTCCCCAAGAGCCCGCCGAGCGCCGGCAGTGAGAAGAGCGGCGCCGTGAGTCGCGTCAGCCAGCTGATGCTGAGCAGGAGCCCGATGCGCGTGAGGAAGGCGCCGGCGAGGCCGAGCCGGCGCGCGAGCACCTGTTGAGACGGCTGCACCTTCGCCGCGAGGATCGACAGGAAGATGATGTTGTCGATGCCGAGGACGATCTCGAGCGCCGTCAGCGTGAGCAGGCTGACCCAGGCGCTGGGATCGGAGAGAAAGGACATGGACCGTTCGTGAGGGTGACGCCGGACGCCCCGAGCAGAATCTATGCTCGACCGACACCGTTACCTTTCACCCGTGTCGACCGACGTCTTCCCGCCACCGCCCGCCGTCGTCCTCCTGAGCGGTGGGCTCGATTCCACCACCTGCCTCGCGCTCGCCGCGCGCGACGGGTTCGCCGTCCACGCGCTGTCGTTCCGCTACGGCCAGCGCCACGCGCACGAGATCGAGGCCGCGCGCCGCGTCGCGACGCGCTACGCCGTCGCCAGCCACACCGTGGTCGACATCGACCTTCGCACGTTCGGCGGCTCGGCGCTCACGGCGGACATCGACGTACCGAAGGACCGGCCGGCCGAGGTGATGGCGGCGGGCGTGCCGATCACGTACGTGCCTGCGCGGAACACCATCTTCCTCTCGTACGCGCTCGCGCTCGCCGAAGTGAGGGGCGCGCGCGACGTGTTCATCGGGGTGAACGCGCTCGACTATTCCGGCTACCCCGACTGCCGCCCCGCGTACGTCGCCGCGTTCGAGCGGATGGCGAACCTCGCGACGCGCGCCGGCGTCGACGCGTCCGCGCGCGGCGAGACCGCGCTCCGCATCCGAACCCCGCTCCTCACGCTCACGAAAGCCGAGATCATCCGGCTCGGGCGGTCGCTCGACGTCGATTACGGCGAGACCACGAGCTGCTACGACCCGCCGCCGAACGGCGTCGCGTGCGGCCACTGCGACGCCTGCCAGCTTCGGTTGCGAGGCTTCGCCGAGGCCGGCGCGCGCGACCCGATCGCGTACGCGCCGTGAGTCGCGTGTGAGCTACACGGTCAAGGAGATCTTCTACACGCTGCAGGGCGAAGGCGCGAACGCCGGCCGCGCGGCGGTGTTCTGCCGCTTCGCGGGGTGCAATCTCTGGACGGGGCGCGAGGCGGACCGGCACCGCGCCGTCTGTCGGTTCTGCGACACGGACTTCGTCGGCGTCGGGCCCGACGGCGGTCGATTCGCGACCGCCGAGGCGCTGGCGGCGGCGGTCGCCGCGCGGTGGCCGGTGAACGATCGGGGCGACCCGCTCGGGACCCCGTTCGTCGTCTGCACGGGGGGCGAGCCGCTGCTGCAACTCGACGCGGTCGCGGTCGCCGCGCTCCACGCACGCGGCTTTCTCGTCGCCGTCGAGACGAACGGCACGCAGCCGGCCGTGCCCGGGATCGACTGGATGTGCGTCAGCCCGAAGGCCAACGCGCCGCTCGCGGTCACTGGCGGCGACGAGCTGAAGCTCGTCTACCCGCAGACCGCCGCCGAGGCGCAGCCGGAACGATTCGCGGAGCTGGCGTTCCGGCACTTCTTCCTCCAGCCGATGGACGGGCCGGACGCCGCCGCGAACACGGACGCGGCGATCGCCTACTGCCTCGCACATCCGCAGTGGCGGCTCTCCGTGCAGACACACAAGGTCGTCGGCATCCGGTAAGGGAAAATCCGTTCGGATCGTCCTGACCACGCGGTCAGCGCTCGGCCGGATTGCTCGACCCCGCCGGGTTCTGGGCCGTCGGCGCGGCGGGGTAGCTTCTCCGGAGTCGTTCGCCGGGGGCGTTCGTCCCCTTCCCCGGCTCCGCCTCGACGTAAGAGGTCCCGCCGCATGTCCGTGCTCACGTTCCGCCGCGCCTACGCGCTGATCGCGCTCGTTGCGATCACCGCGACCACTCCGGTCGCCGCCGCGCCTACCCTGGGCAGTGCGGCAGCCGCGCGCTCGGCGCCACCGAAGCGAGCGGCGGCGACGAAGGGGAAGCCGACGTCCAAACGCGCGAGCGCCCGCCGCACGAGTCGGACGGTGGCACGTCGGGGAGCGTCGACGAAGCCCACCCGCCCGACGACGCGACCAGCCGCGGACAGCGCCATCCTGCCGTCGCTGCCGACGCTCGTGTCGCAGTCGATCGGCACCCTGAACGTCGGCGGCAGCGAGACGCCGCTCGAGATCGTCGGCATCGCGCCGGCCACCGGCTCCTCGAACGCGTCCTCGAACGCGTCCTCGAACGCGTCCTCGACCGACGCGCGCCCGTTCGCGGCGTTCAGCGCGTCGGCGGAGCGGATGATGTCGGGGATGATCGACCGCGCGCGCAGCCAGCTCGGCACGCGCTACGTGCTCGGCGGGAACCGGCCGGACGAGGCGCTCGACTGCAGTTCGTTCGCCCGCTTCGCGATGCAGGCGTTCGGGATCACGCTGCCGCGCACCGCGGCGCAGCAGGCGAAGGTCGGCGACGCGGTGCCGCGCGATCGCAAGCAGCTCCGGCCGGGCGACCTGCTGACGTTCGGCAGCCGCACGCGCGTCTCGCACGTCGGCATCTATCTCGGCGAGGGGCGCTTCATCCACGCGAGCGTGAAGTCGGGGCAGGTCATCGAGACGACGATCGAGCGCAACACGCGGCTCTTCCGCCGCTGGCTCGGCGCGCGCCGGTTGCTCGCCACGAACGACAGCAGCACCCAGCGCGGCGACGGCTGAGACAGGAACGGCACTTGCTCTACGGCAGAGCGAAATCGCGGAGCTGACGTCGTCGACGGCGGGGACGCGGTTGTGCGCGCCCTTTCGCCACATCGCTGCTCCGCGTGACGAACGTCGTTTCGTAGGCGGCAGCGTGGCCGTCTCCGACTCTGCACCGTCGTCATGATCCGCTTCGACCGCTCGGCTCGCTCTGCACTCCTCACGCTCGACGCGCCGCTCATCGTTCACAGCCACCTGCGCTGGGACTTCGTCTGGCAGCGTCCGCAGCAATTGCTCTCCCGGTTCGCCGCGCGAGTTCCGGTGCTGTTCGTCGAAGAGCCGATCTTCGCGGACGACGTCGTGCAGGCGCGCCTCGACCTCTCCACGCCGGCAGCGAACGTGACGCGGGCGGTGCCCGTGCTCTCCGGCTCGGTGCGCCACGACGCCGACTCGGCGCTGGCCGAGGTCCGCTCGCTCGTGCTGCGCGCGATCGGGCGCGGCGGGCCGCTGGCCGGTCAGTTCAGCGCACCGGTGCAGTGGTTCTACACGCCGATGCCGGCGCCGGCGATGCTCGGCGCGTTCGGCGAGCGGGGCGTCGTCTACGACTGCATGGACGAGCTGTCGAAGTTCCGCTTCGCCCCCCCGGAGTTGATCGAGCGCGAGCGCGTCCTGATGTCGCGCGCCGACGTCGTCTTCACCGGCGGTCATCGCCTCTGGCAGTCGAAGTCGCGCCATCACCCGAACGTGCACTTCTTCGGGTGCGGCGTCGACTCGGCGCACTTCTCGACGGCACGCGACGAGTCGCTGCCCGTGCCGAGCGACCTGGCTGACGTCGACGCGCCGATCCTCGGCTACTACGGCGTGATCGACGAGCGGATCGACTACCCGCTCATCGCGTCGCTCGCCGCGGCGTACCCGGAGTACGTCGTCGCGATGGTCGGGCCGGTCGTGAAGGTCGACCCCCGCGACCTGCCGCAGGCGCCGAACCTTCGCTGGCTCGGGCAGAAGCAGTACGGCGAGCTGCCGCAGTACGCGAAGGCGTTCGACGTCTGCCTCATGCCGTTCGCGCTGAACGAGGCGACCGAGTACATCAACCCGACGAAGACGCTCGAGTACATGGCCGCCGGCCGCCCGATCGTCTCGACGCCGATCGCCGACGTCGTGCACCACTTCACGCCGGTCGTGAAGGTCGCGCGCTCCGACGACGGCTTCGTCGCCGCGGTGCGCGCGGCGCTCGTCTGCCCGGAGCCGGGGCTGATCGCGCGCGGCATCGAGATGGCCGCGGACCACTCGTGGGAGTCGATCGTCGCGCGGATGGGCGGCATCATCGCCGCCGCGCTCGAGCCGCAGCAGACCGTGCCCGAGGTCGAGGTGTCGACGGCGGCGGCGGTCGCGCCACTCGCATCCCGGTCCGCCCCGGCGACGCGTCGCATCCCGGCCGCCACCGTGCATGCGGGCGAGGAGCAGGTGGCCTGAGCCGATGACCACGACGTCCCGGCTCGAACTCTGGGCCGGCGTCGAGTGCACGGTCAACCGCGTCGGCGACCGGTACAGCGATCAGATCGCGCGTACCGGTCACGCCGACAGGCTGGACGATCTCGACCGGCTCACCGAGCTCGGGATCGCTGCGCTCCGCACGCCGGTGCTCTGGGAGCGCGTCGCTCCGAATGGGCTGCAGAACGCCGACTGGTCGTGGACCGATGCCCGCCTCGATCGGCTCCGCGCGCGCGGCGTGCGTCCCATCGTCACGCTGCTGCACCACGGCAGCGGCCCCCGCGACACCAGTCTGCTCGACCCCGACTTCCCCGCGCGCTTCGCCGAGTTCGCCGACGCGTGCGCGCGGCGGTACGCGTGGATCGAGGAGTGGACGCCGATCAACGAGCCGCTGACCACGGCCCGCTTCAGCGCGCTCTACGGCATGTGGTACCCGCACGCCGCCGACGATCGTTCGTTCGCGCGTGCCTTCGTGCACCAGATCGATGGGATCCGTCGCGCGATGCGAGCGATCCGCGCGGTGGTGCCGAACGCGCGCCTCGTGCAGACGGAAGACCTCGGCAAGACGCACAGCGTGCCGTCGCTCGCCGCGCAGGCGCACTTCGAGAACACGCGCCGCTGGCTCACGTTCGACCTGCTCTGCGGCACGCTCGCGCCCGACGACGTGACGTGGGAATTCCTCACGCACGAGGGTGGCCTCGACGAACGGACACTGGCGAGCTTCGTCGACGCGCCCTGTCCGCCCGACGTGTTGGGCATCAACCACTACCTCACGAGCGAGCGCTTCCTCGACCGCCGCCTGTCGCGCTATCCGTCGCACACGCACGGCGGCAACGGGCGCGAGCGCTACGCCGACGTCGAAGCCGTGCGCGTGCTCGCCGACGGACCGGCCGGGCCCGAGCGGCTGCTCTGCGAGGCGTGGGTGCGCTACGGCCGTCCGATCGCCATCACCGAATGCCACCTCGCCTGCACGCGCGAGCAGCAGATGCGGTGGCTGCACGAGGTGTGGACGGCAGCCGTGAGCGCGCGAACGCGCGGCGCCGACGTGCGCGCCGTGACCGCCTGGGCGGCGTTCGGCTCGTACGACTGGGCGAGTCTGCTGACCCGCGACGACGGACGCTACGAGCCTGGCGTGTTCGACGTGCGAGGCGCCGCGGCCCCACGCGCGACGGCGCTCGCCGCGATGCTCCGCGGGCTGGCCACGACCGGCGACTACGAGCACCCGGCGCTCGAGGGTCCGGGGTGGTGGGAGATGCCGTCGCGACTGCTCTACCCGTCCGCCAGATCGCTCGACCGCCGGGGCGACGTCGCGTCGGCGCGCGAGCGCGCCGTCGTCGCGCGACGCTCGACGACCGCGCGCCCCGTCCTCGTCACATCGCCCGCGACGTCGCTCGGCCGGGCGTTCGTGGAGGCGTGTGATCGGCGCGGGCTCGCGTGGCGCGCGATGGCGGTCGGCACGTCGGACCCTGACGCGCTCGACCGCGCCCTGGACGGTGCGAACCCGTGGGCGATCGTCGACACCGGCGCCTACACGCGCGTCGACGACGCCGAGCGCGAGCGCGAGGCGTGCTGGGACGCGAACGTGCACGCGCCGGCCGCACTCGCCCGGCGCTGCGCGGAGCGCGGCATTCCACTCGTCACCGTCTCGTCGCATCTCGTGTTCGACGGCGACGCCGCGTCGCCGTACGTCGAGCGCGACACGCCGCGCCCCGTCAACGCGCTCGGCACGTCGATGCTGGCCGGCGAGCGCGAGGTGCTCGGTGCCCACGACGCGGCCCTCGTGCTCCGACTCGGCTCGTGCGTCGCGCCGTGGGACGACCGCGGGTTCGTCGCGCGCGCGCTGCGCGCGTTCGCCGCGCGCCGCCCGTTCCGCGCGCTCGCCGACGTGACCGTGACGGCCACCTTCCTGCCGACCGCCGCCGACGCCGCGCTCGATCTCGTCGTCGACGGCGAACGCGGCGTCTGGCACCTGGCGAACGCCGGCGCCGTGACGTGGTCGGAGCTCGCCGTGCGAGCGGCGCGCCACGCCGGACTGTCGCACGACACGCTGGTGCCGGTGTCGCTCGCCGACGCCGCACTTCCCGCCCCGCGCCCGCGCTACAGCGCGCTCGCGAGCGAGCGCGGCCTCCTGGTGGGCGACATCGACGAGGCGCTCGCGGACTTCGTCGCCACGCACCGGCGGCTCTACGGATCGAACCCCTGGTTGTCACCCGCGTCACCGGTGGTGACGCGCCGAGTTTCACGCCTCAGCGCGAGGAGCGCCGTTTAAGTGTCGGATCAGCAGAAAATCGTCATCGTCGGCGCCGGCCCCACCGGGCTGGGCGCCGCGTATCGCTTGCAGGAACTCGGGTACCGCAACTTCAAGGTGCTCGAGGCACGGCACAAAGTCGGCGGGCTCGCGTCGAGCGAGACGAGCCCGAACGGCTTCACGTACGACATCGGCGGGCACGTGCTCTTCTCGCACTACCCGTACTTCGACCGGCTGTTCGACACGCTGATGGGCGACGACTACCAGGAGCTCGTGCGCGAGGCCTGGGTGTGGATGTGCGACCGGTTCGTGCCGTACCCATTCCAGAACAACATCCGGCAACTTCCGAAAGAGGTCGTTCTCGAGTGCCTGTTGGGCCTCATCGAGGCGCAGCGGCAGCCGATCGACCTGGCGGCGATCGAGAACTTCGAGGAGCTCATTCACAAGCAGTTCGGCGCCGGCATCGCCAAGCATTTCATGATGCCGTACAACTTCAAAGTGTGGGCGCACCCGCCGCGCATGATGAACAAGGAGTGGATCGGCGAGCGCGTGTCGACGCCGCCGATCGCGCGGGTGTTGGGCAACGTCGTCCTCGACAGGGACGACGCCGGGTGGGGGCCGAACAACACGTTCAAGTATCCGCGCTACGGCGGGACCGGTGGGCTGTTCGAGCGGATCGTGCCCTACATCGAGGAGCACCTGTCGCTGAACACCGCGACCGTCCGCGTCGACGCCGCACGCAAGGAAGTGGTTCTCGCCGACGGCACGCGCGAGCCGTACGATCTGCTCCTGTCGACGATGCCGCTCGACGTGCTCGTCGGCATGACCGACGGCGCGCCCGACTCGGTGCGCGACGAGTCGAAGCGGCTCCGTCACTCGGGCTCGTTCGTCGTCGGTGTCGGCGTGAACCGCCCCGCGCCGACGACGAAGTGCTGGATCTACTATCCCGAGAGCGACGCACCGTTCTACCGCGTCACGTATCTCTCGAACTACAGCCCCGAGGTCGTCCCCGACGTCACGCGCCAGCACTCGCTGCTCGCCGAGATCTCGCACTCCGAGTTCAAGCCGGAGAACCGCGATGCGGTGATCGAGCAGACGATCCAGGGGATGCTCAACACGCGACTGCTCGAAGAGTCCGACGTCGACAGTCTCGCCGACACGTTTCTCATCGAGCGCAACTACACGTACCCGACGCCGAGTCTCGAGCGCGACGGCGCCCTGCGCGCGATCCTGCCGTGGCTCGAGTCGCAGGACGTCTACTCGCGCGGCCGCTTCGGCGCGTGGCGCTACGAAGTCGGCAACATGGACCACTCGGTCGCGCAGGGCGTCGAGTGGGTGAACCGCGCGGTGCTCGGCGAGCGCGAGGAGGAGTTGACGTATCTCGCGAAGCGGGGGTGCTGAGGGCAGCCCGGGGATGCGGGGATCGAGCGTCGGGAACGCGTCAGGCGCCCGACCCCCGATCCCCGCAGTTCAGTGTACCGGCGCCCGCAGCGTCTTCAGGTTCGCCGCGACGATGAGCTTCAGCATCTCGCCGCACGTCGCCGGGTCGAAGACGCGCGCCGTCGGGATGCGGATGCCAGGCACGGTGGCGTCGCCGATCCGCTGGCGCGCGCTGCGCGTCACGTAGACCGGCGCGTCGCCCGGGATGTCGCTCAGCGAGTCGCGCGCGAGCACGACCGTGCGCACGCGCGGCGCGTTGTGGCCGGCGGCCTCCTTCAGCGCCGGCTCGGTGCGCGCGTCGCTCAGGACGACATGGAGCGGCTGCGCCATCTGGAACACGTGCCAGAACGTGTCGACGTCGGGACGCAGCCCGCCGACGAGCACGTTCTTCTTCAGCGGGTCCATGACCGCGCGCAGCGGCTCGGCGAACAGCGGCTCGGTGACGACGAACTCGGTCGACGCGAGTTCGAGCGGCAGCGTGGGCACGTCGAGCACGTCTGGGGCGAACGGCACCGCGTCGACGCCGTAGCCCTCGCGCAGCTCGCCGCACAGCTCCTCGAGCTGATCGGCGGCGAGCGCGATGACGCCGACGCGCAGCCGACGCGTCGACATGCAGCGCCTGAACCACTCGCCGAAGCGGATGGCCGACACGCCGCGCTCGATTCCCGCGCTCAGCGTCTCGACGATCCACCCTTCGGCGACGACCGACGGGCCGCCGGTGATCGGGGTGCCGCCGATGACGTAGATGCCTGACCGGCGCCGGATGTCGACGATCCCTTCGCGTGCGAGGACGCGATAGGCGGACAGCACGAGCCGCGGATCGACGTCGAACTCCGCGGCCAGGTCGCGGGCGCTCGGCAGACGATCGTTCCGATGGAGCGTGCCGGCGTTGACTCCGCCGAGCACACGCCGGCGCATGACCTCTGCGATCTCGCTCCGTCGGCCGCGTGGGGCGCTCTGCATGGGCATGACTCTCTCCGCGGTGCGGGTGAAGCCAGGGGCGAGGGCGGCGGACCGATGGTCCGCCGCACCTGCGTCGGCCTGCGTGGGCCTGCGTGAAGCCGCCGTTGCACCCCTGCCGACGCAGGGTTCACCTCGTTCCGGTGCCGAGACGTTGGTGACACGATGCAACGAAACAGGCGGTTCCGCCATCGGAACCGCCTGTCTCCTCACGCGCGAGCCGGCCGCGAACGTGCTCAGCCTTGCGGCCGCCCCCCTCCCCCGCCGCGGCGGCTGCGACCGCGCGCCGGCGGGGCCGCGGCGCGAGACGCACTCGCGCCGACGAGCTGCTGCTTGCGCTCCGCCTTCTCCTTCGCGCGCTGGCGCTCCTCCGCCTTGCGCTTGCGGATCTCCGCGATGCGCTCGGCGATCGGCACTTCGAAGCGCTCGGCCGGCGCGGCGTTGTAGTCGAAGCCGGGGAGCGTGCGGCGCGGCAGGCGGCGGTTGATCGCCCGCTCGATCGCGCGCAGGTCGTTCTCTTCCTCGGGCGACACGAACGTGATGGCATCGCCGGTCGCCTCGGCCCGCGCGGTGCGGCCGACGCGGTGGATGTAGTCCTCCGGCATGTGCGGCACGTCGAAGTTGACGACGTGGCTCAGCTCCTCGACGTCGATGCCGCGGGCGACGATGTCGGTCGCGACGAGCACCTGCACGCGCCCGCTCTTGAAGCCGTCGAGCGCCTGCGTGCGCTGCCCCTGCGAGCGGTTGCCGTGAATGCGCTCGCACGACACGCCGTGGCGCGTCAGGAAGTCGAACAGCCGGTTCGAGCGGTGCTTGGTGCGCGTGAAGACGATGACGTCCTTCACCTCGCCGCGGCGGATCAGCTCGAGGAAGAGCTGCGCCTTGAGCGTCTCGCGTACCGGGAAGAGCGTCTGCTCGACGCCGGTCGCCGGCGCCGACTTCCGCTCCTGGTTGATCGCGACCGGATCGTGCAGCAGGTCGCGCGACAGCCGCGCGATCGGATCGGGCATGGTCGCCGAGAAGAGCATCGTCTGCTTCTTCGCGGGGAGCTGGGCGAGCACCCGCTTGATGTCGGGGAGGAAGCCCATGTCGAGCATCCGGTCCGCCTCGTCGAGCACGAGGATCTCGATGTTCTTGAGGCTCGCGTACGGCATGCGCAGGTGATCGAGCAGCCGCCCCGGCGTCGCGACGAGAATGTCGACGCCGCGGCGGAACGCCGCCTCCTGCGGCCCCATCCCGACCCCGCCGAAGATCGCCGCACCGCGCACCGGCGTGTGCACCGCGAGCGAACGCAGGTGCTCTTCGATCTGCGCCGCCAGCTCACGCGTCGGCGTGAGGATCAGCGCGCGCGTCGTGCCGCGCGGGCGGTCGGCGAGGCGCTGCACGATCGGAAGGAGGAACGCGGCCGTCTTCCCGCTCCCGGTCATCGCGCAGGCGATCACGTCGCGGCCGTCGAGCGCCGGAGGGACCGCTTGCTGCTGAATCGGGGTCGGGGTGTCGAAGCCCATGTCCTGCACGCCGCGGAGCAGGGAGGGAAGGAGGCCGAAGCTGGAAAACGACATCAGGTGGGATACAGGGTGACATACGAACGCGCGCCATCGGGAAGCCCGAGCGGCGCGCTGGTCCGTGAGGTAAATCTAATGAACTCAATTACTTAGTTGCACCCCACCGTGCCAGAATCCGCGCCCGATCCCGTCGACCGCCCGCCGCCGCGTGGCTGCCACCCGCTCGTGTTCGGCATCGTGATGGCGACGATCCAGATGGGGGTGCTGCTCTATCTCATGCGCTGCTGACCGCGCCCGGTGTGCAGGTCGACGCCGATGTACAGCGTGCGCGGCGCCCCGGGCTCGAAGTAGCGCGCGCCGGCGGCGTTCGCCGTCACCGACGTGACGTAGCGTGCGTCGAGCACATTCGTCACCCCGCCGAACGGCGCGACGCTGGCCCCCGCCACGCGCAACGCGCCGCTCGTCGCCCGCAGGTCGACGAGGGTGTAACCGGCGGACGAGAAGCGGTTCGCATCGTTCGCCGGCATCCGGTCCTGGGCGCGCAGGTCGGCGGCGATCAGCGCGCGGTTGCCCGCGAGTCGCCACAGCGCGCCGAAGTCGAAGCGGCGCGGCGCGACGCCGGGAATGCGGCGCCCGGCGTACGACGTGTCGCGCACGACGTACTCGGTGAAGCGCGCGTCGACGAGTGTGTAGGCGGCGCGCATCGTCACGTCGCGCACCGACGCCTCCGCCGCCGCCTCGACGCCGCGGTGACGCGCTCGGCCGGCGTTCCGATAGAACTGTCGTCCGGCGGCGCCGGGCACCTCGAACGGCACGAGCGCGTCGCGCACGCGCGTCGAGTACGCCGCGAGCTGCCACGTCGCGGCGCCGGCGGTGCCCAACGGCATGGCGCCTTTCGCGCCGACTTCGACGTTGCGCGCGCGCTGCGGGTCGAGCTCGGGGTTCAGCCCGCCGGCGCCGGTCGGGCGGTTCGCCAGCTCGGTCGTCGTCGGCGTCTCGAACGAGGTGCCGACGTTCGCGTACACGGTCGCCCGCCTCGACAGGGCGACGCTCGCGCCGAGCGACGGAGTCGCCGCGGTCAGTGTGCGCTCGCCCGAGTCGTCCGCGTTCGTCGGCGTGACGAACCGGTCGGCCGCGGCGAAGCGCGTGCGGTCGACGCGGATGCCGCCGAGCGCCGTCACCCGACCGATCGTCGCGTCGCTCTGCGCGAACAGCGCCGTGTTCGTCACGCGCTCGAGCTGATCGAGCGTGCGGGCGCCGCGGACGCCCTGCGCGTTCGCGTAGTTCTGCCGGTCGTCGCGCTGCCGCTGCGCTTCGCCGCCGAACGTCAGGCGCGCGGCGACGGGCCGCGGCAGCGCGACGACGCCCGCGGCATCGGACGTGCCCCCCGTGGTCGCGGTCCACGCCGCACGCACGCCGCCGGCGCGCCGGTCGAGCGCGACGATCGTCGTCGGGATCGGGTTCGTGAGGCGGCGGCGGAGCCCCCACGCCGACGCGTCGACCGTGCCGGTGCCTAACGCTCGGCGCCAGCGGAGTCCGAGCTGGGCGTGATCGCCGCGCTCTCCCGTCTGCTGCCGCACGTTGTTCGCGAACGCCATCGTGCGATCGACCCGGAGCAGCGAGTCGGTGAGCCCGCCCGGGTTGCGCGCGTCGTAGTCGACCCACGCGCCGCTCGCCCGCCACGCGCCGAGCCCACGCTCCGCGCCGCCCGCGTCGACGCGCCCGCCGACGCGCGTGCTGCGCTGGCGGCTCCACGCGCGGAACCCGTCATAGTCGACGCGCGACCCGTCGACGGTCCACCCGACGCTGCTCGCGCGTCCACCGATCGCCCCCTGCACGCGCGACAACCCGTTCCCGCCGCCCAACGCGCGCAGCGACAGGTCGATCGCCGAGTCGGGCGCAGGCCCACGGTCGAGCAGCACGACGCCGCCCGCCGCGTTGCCGTAGAGCGCCGACGCGGGCCCGCGCTCGACTTCGACGGTGCTCAGCGCGCCGAGGTCGACGTGGTTCAGCGTCGTCTGCCCGTCGGGCATCGTCGCCGGGACGCCGTCCGCGATGACCTTCACGCCGCGCACGCCGAACTGCGTGCGCGCGCCGAAGCCGCGGATCGAGATGCGCTCGCCCAGCGCCGCGTTGAAGCGGTTGTCGGTCTGCACCCCGGGGATGCCGCGCAGCGCCTCGTCGGCGGCGAGCCCGGCGCGCGCCGTCTGCACCGCGTCGCGTCCGAGCGTCGTGACGGCGAACGGCGCGCGCACGACCGGGAGCGTCGTGCGCAGCACCGTCGTCACGACCGGCGCGAGGCGGGCGGCCCCGGCGCGGGCCGCGCTGTCGGCCCTGACGCTGTCCGCTCGGCTCTGCGCGCCCACGACGCAGGGCGCCGCGAGCGCGAGCCACGCCGCCGCCACGGTCCGCCGCGTCATCCGACGCGCCCGAGTCGTTGCAGCCGACGCCAGTCGAGCCACACGAGCAGCGCGCACAGCGTGATCGTCACCGCCGAGACGGCGCACCATGGACAGAACCCGCGCAGGATGATGAACTCCGCGTACTTGAGGCGCACGGTGAACGCGAGCGCCGGGAAGATGAGGGCGGTGAGCGCGAACGTCGGCCACCGCGCGTCCTCCCACCGCGGAGTGGTGCCCAACAAC
The DNA here is from genome assembly GCA_963843845.1 of uncultured Gemmatimonadaceae bacterium. Taxonomy (GTDB): domain Bacteria; phylum Gemmatimonadota; class Gemmatimonadetes; order Gemmatimonadales; family Gemmatimonadaceae; genus Gemmatirosa. The sequence continues at coordinate 2,929,314 of CAWJMB010000002.1, forward strand.
GCGACGACGAACAGTGCGGCGTATCCGATGGCTCCGATCAGCGCGACGTCGACGCCGAGGAACCAGCCGTAGCGGCTTCCCTGGACGTACTCGCAGCCGCGCGACCCGCCCGTGCAGGCGAGCGTGCCGGCGAGGCCCAGCTTCCACAGATGGAGGTAGAGCGCGACGAGCCCCGAGACGAGGCTGCCGAGCGCGATCGACATGCGGTAGATCATGGCCGAAGGTTACCCGCCTGCCGCGCGTCCCACCACGACTTCACCGCCGCACCGAGCACGATGACCGAGCCACCGGCGAGCGCGAGCGAGGACGGTCGCTCGCGCTGTACGAGCCACGCCCAGAGCGGATTCAGCGCCGGCTCGACGAGCAGGATCGTCGACGCCTCGAGCGCCGGGACGTGCGGCATCGCGGCGGTCATGAGCAGGTACGCGAACCCGATCTGCACGGCGCCGAGGTAGAGCAGCGCGAGCAGATCGGACGGCGCGACGTGCGCGATCGGCAGCGCGAGCGGGAGCGTGGCGAGGCAGCAGATCACGTTCCCCGCGACGAGCACGACGACGCCGTCGCCACCGTCGCCACCGTCGCCACCGTCGCCACCGTCGCTCCGGCCGCGCTCGCGGCCGTCGCGCGGATCGTTCGCGCGCCCGAGCCACCGCAGGCCGAGCACGACGGCCGCGTAGCAGGCGCCGCTCACGGCGGCGAGCAGATTCCCGCGCGCCGGATCGGGCGCCGTCACCTGCGGCGGTTCGGCGCCGACGAAGAACAGGAGCATGCCGGCGGCGATGACGCCCATGAACGCGACGTCGGCCGCGGTCACGCGCTCGCCCAACAGGAGCGGGCCGGCGAGCAGCACCCACAGCGGCGCCGTCGCCTGGAGGAAGATCGCGTTCGCTGCCGTCGTCAGCTTCGTCGCCGTCACGAACAGCACCATCGTCGCCGCGAACGCGACGCTGATGAGCAGCACGCGCGGCGTCCACCGGCGGCGCGAGGCGGGCACGAGCGCCAGCACCGCGAGCGCCGCGACGGCCGAGCGCAGACACGACAGTTGCCACGCCGAGAGCGAGACCGCTTTGATGGCCGCGCCGCCCGTCGAGAACAGCACCGCCGTTCCCACGAGGCGCAGCCGCGCGCCGAGTCGCGTCATCGAAGCCGCGTCATGCGAGTGCGGTGTTGGCGGGGCAGCACATGAGCGCGCAAGCTAGCGACCGGCGCACCCCGAAGAAAAACCGTTGACACGCCCACGAGCGTGCCCTATCGTCGACCGCAATGCCGCTTCACGACGCGATCCGCACGACGCCACCGCGACGCCCCACCGCCGCCGCGCTCGCGACGTTCGCGGCCGCGGCGCTCGCGGAGACCGAGCTGCCCGACGGCGAGGTGCCGGACGCGGTGCCGCACTCGCTCGTCGAGCTCCTCGAGCGGATCGTCGCCGCGATCGACGACGACCCGCTCGGGCGGCGGCTACGGCTGTCGCTGCTGACGACCGTGCAGACGGCGGCGGCGGAAGCGGGGCGCTCGCTGCCGATCGGCGTGCACGAACTGCGGGCGCGCGTGCTGCGCGGGTCGGTCGCGTGGGTCGGCAGTGGCGCGACGATCGTCGACGACGATCCGGCGGCGGCGACGCGCGAGGCGTTGAGCGCGGTGGCCTCGGCGATCCGGGTCGTGCAGCGACAGCACGCGTCGGTCGGGGGGTATGACGACCTGTTCGCGCCGTTGCACGACGAGGCGCTGAGCGTGATGCTGCGCCGCGCGGCCGCTGCGGTGCGCGGCGTCGCGTTGGGCGGCACGAGTGGCTGCGTCGTGACGCCGCCGATCTACGGAAGGCATCTCGTGTTGTGCGACGCCGAGTCGACCGGGGACAGCCGACGACTCGCGTTGCGCCGCGCGCTGGCGCACATCGCCTGCGGCCACGTCGGCGAGCACGCCGCGCTCCCCTTTCCCGAGCCGCCGCCGGCCGCGCGCGCGGCCGACCTGTTCGCGCTCGCCGACCTCGTTCCCTTCTGGCAGATCCACGAGTGGCGGCGCGGCGCGCGACTCGGGTGGCGGCGCGTCATGCAGGAAGTCGCGGCCCATGCGGCCGCGCTCGCCGGCGACTGGGACGCCGCGCGCGCCGACGAGGCGGGGCGGCTGCGCGTGCTGCTGTATCGAGAGCACGGACTCTAGAGGCGCGACCGCAGTCGAGCCGGCGCCCCGACGCGTCGATCCGCTGCTTGCTTGCTCTCGCGGAAGCGGTTCGTACGCTTCGTCCCAGCGCAAGGGTAAATCGTCGGCGCCCGGTTGCTTGAATCACGTTCGCCAACGATCTTGCCGCGTCGCGGCGTGTGGTCGTCGTCGAATCGCCGCCGTCGCTGCCTCTCCTGCCTTTCCCCGCCTTGAGCCGTCGTGAGCTCTCCCCTGCCACCTGAACCGTCGGGCGACGCGTCAGTCGCCAACCCGGCCGACATCGTTCGGCATCGGACCGAGCGTGACGCGCAGGGCCGCGTGTGGCGGTTCGTCTACGATCCGGCGGCGCAGGACCCGATCGCTCCCAGCGGCTTCGTCCGACTGCGCTGCACGACGGGAACGGCGCGCGCGGTGCTCGTCGTGCGCGCCGACTGGCTCGGATGGCCCCGCCAGACGCTGCTCGACGAGCTCGCGGCGGCGCTCCAGCTCCAGCGCGGCAACGGCCACGCGGCAGCGGTCACCGCGGGTCGCACCCAGCCGATCCCCGAGCGGCAGATCGCTCGTCGCCGCCTCGTGAAGGACGTGCGCGGCACGTCGTGGAACTGCGTCTACGATCCGGCGACCCCGACGCAGCCGGCCGACGAATCGCTCGTCGTCGTGCGCTGCGCGGCCGGGCGCGACCGACTCGAGCTCGTGCTCGAGGCGACGTGGCACCGCCTCGGCGACAAGCAGCTCGCGGCGCTCATCATGCAGGCGATCGAGGCGCGGAAGCGCTGACCGCGTGCCGACCGGCGGAGCGGCCTAGGGCTTCGCCGCCGGCACGGCGCGCACCTTCGCCCCGTCGACGACGTCGTCGGTCGGATTGACGACCACCGTCGCGCCCTCGGCGAGCCCCGAGAGGACCTCGATGTCGGTGCCGAGGTCGCGACCGAGCTCGACCTTCACGAAGCGCACGACGCCATCGCGCACGACGGCGACCTGCGGGCCGGCGGTCCGGACGATGAGCGCGTTCGCGGGGAGCATGATGCGCTCGCCGACCGAACGCACCGCGAGCTTCACCTGCGCGTACATGCCGGGGAGCAGCGCGCCGCTCGCGTTCGGCACCTGCACTTCGGTCAGCATCGTGCGCGTCGCGGCGTCGAGCGCGCCGGCCGACCGAACGACGCGCCCCGTCACCGCCGTCCCCGACCCGCGCACCGTCACCGACGCCTCGGCGCCGGCGTGCACCTGCGCCGCGGCCGTCTCGGGCACGTTGATCATCACACGCCCGGTGTCGGCCTGCGCGAGCACGAACAGCGGGCGCGCGGCCGGCGACGGACTCACGAGCTGCCCGACGTCGACGTTGCGCGCCGTGACCGTGCCCGCGAACGGCGCGACGACTCGCCCGAAGCTCTGGAGCTGCTGCAGCCGTCGCGCGTTCGCCTCGGACGCGGCGACCGTGGCCGACGCGGCGGTGTACGCGGCGCGCCGCTCGTCGAGCTCCTGACGCGTCGCGGCGCTGTCCTTCACCATCGCCTCCCACCGCGCGAGCGACGTCTGCGCGAGCAGCTGCGCGGCGCGCACCTGGCCGAGTGCGGCGCGCGCCTGCGCGAGCTCCTGATCGATCTCCGGCGTCTCGATCTCGGCGAGCAACTGGCCGGCGCGGACGCGTGTGCCGATGTCGGCGAGGTAGCGGCGCACGTAGCCGGTGCTCCGCGCGTAGAGCGCCGCCTCGCGCATCGGCTCGACCGTCCCCGGCAGCGTGATGTCGGACACTGGCTTCGCCGTCCCGATCGTGACGACGGTGACCGCCGGCGGCGCGTTGGCCGCCGTCGTGCGCGCCTCGAGCTCCTGCTTGCGGCGCACGCGCGGCACGATGCCGATCGCGAGCAGCGCGGCGAACAGCAGCACCACGCCGACGGCGAGCGTGCGGCCGCGAGCGCGCGCGGTCATGCCCCCTCCGGCGCCGGCAGCGGAGCCGCACCCGGCGCCGGCGCGGCAGCTCGGCGCAGCACGCTGTAGACGACGGGGACGAAGAACAGCGTGGCGACGGTCGCGAACGCGAGGCCGCCGATGACGGCGCGGCCGAGCGGCGCGTTCTGCTCGCCGCCCTCGCCGAGGCCGAGCGACATCGGCAGCATGCCGATGATCATCGCGAGCGCGGTCATGATCACCGGGCGCAGGCGCGTCATGCCGGCGGCGAGCGCCGCGTCGACGCGTCGAGAGCCCCGCCGCGCGCTGCTCGTTGGCGAACGTGACGATGAGGATGCTGTTCGCCGTCGCCACGCCGACGCTCATGATCGCGCCCATCAGCGCGGGCACGCTGAGCGTCGTCTGCGTGACGAACAGCATCCAGACGATGCCGGCGAGCGCGCCCGGGCAGCGCCATGAGGATGATCGAACGGGTCGAGCCACGACTGGAAGTTCACGACCATCAGCAGGTAGACGAGCACGACCGCGAACGACGAGCCCGAAGCCGAGGCCGCGTGAACGACGTCGCGCATGCTCTCGACCTGGCCCGCGCATCGACGATGCTGCTCCCCTGCGGCAGCGTCGGCGTCAGCTCCGTCGACGACGCGGTCGACGTCGCTCGCGACGCCGCCGAGGTCGCGCCCCTGCACGTTCGCGTAGCACGTCGAACACCGGCTGCACGTTGTAGTGGGTGACGACCGAGCGGGCCGAGCGGCGCGTCGATCGTGCGCGACGTTGCCGAGCAGTCTGCGGCGTCGCCGCCGGCGACGAGACGGCGTCGCCTCGAGCGGCGTCGATCGAGTCGATGCGCGTACTGCGGCGTCTGCACCGCCACGAGGTACTGCACGCCGTTCGCCGGATCGAGCCAGAAGTTCGGCGCGATCTGCCCGACTCGACGCTGAGCGACACGAGCAGGTCGCTCGCGACGTCGCGCTCGCGTGAGCGCCGAGCTGCGCGGCGCGCACGTGCGGTCGACGTCGACGAGCAGCTCGGGCGCGCTCGCGACCTGGTGCAGGTGCACGTCGACCGCGCCCGGGATCGTGCGCATGCGCGTCGGCGAGCTGCTGCGCGACGCGTGAAGTTCGCGCGCCTTGTTCGGCGCCCGACGACCTGCACGTCGATCGGCGCCGGGAGGCCGAAGTTCAGCACCTGCGTCGAGATGTCCGGCGCGAGGAAGAAGAACGTGACGTCGGGGAACTCGCGTGCAGCCGCGTCGCGCAGCTGCGCGCACGTACTCGGCCGTCGGCGGTCGCGGTGCTCGGTCAGCGCGATCAGGATCTCGCCGTCGGCCGACGCCGATCATCGGGCCGTCGCTCGAGCGCGAGGTTGATGCCGCTGACGGCGATGCCGATGTTGTCGAGCATCGTGTCGAGCTCGTCCGGCGGGATGACCTCGCGGATCCGTCGCTCGACGCGCGCGACGAGCTGCTCGGTCTCCTCGATGCGCGTGCCGGCCGGCGCCGCGGACGTGCAGCTGGATCAGCCCGGCGTCGACCGTCGGGAAGAAGTCGCTGCCGAGCGAGCGGCACGAGCAGCAGCGACGAGCGCCACGAACGCAGCGCGAAGCCGAGCGTCACGCGTCCGCGGTGCGCGAGCGCCCAGCGCGAGCAGCGCGCCGTAGCGCGTCGCGCAGGCGCTCGAAGCCGCGGTCGAAGCGCGCGGATGCGCCCGAACGAAGGCCCGTCGCGCGTGCCCGTGATGCTGCTCGCCTCGCCGCTCGAGCAGCGTACTGCACCAGCGTCGGCACGAGCGTGCGCGAGAGGAAGTACGACGTCAGCATCGCGAAGACGACCGCCATCGCGAGCGGCACGAACAGCGACTTCGCCGCGCCGGTGATGAAGACCACCGGCACGAACACGATGCAGATGCAGAGCGTCGACGACGAACGCCGGCACCGCGATCTGCTGCGCGCCGTCGAGGATCGCGCGCACGAGCGGCTTTCCGCATGCCCAGGTTGCGGTGGATGTTCTCGATCGCCGACCGTCGCGTCGTCGACGAGGATGCCGACCGCGAGCGCGAGGCCGCCGAGCGTCATCACGTTGAGCGTCTGCCCGAGCGCGCCGAGCACGATGATCGACGACGAGGATCGAGAGCGGGATCGAGACGCGACGATGAGCGTGCTCCGCCAGCTGCCGAGGAAGAGCAGGATCATCAGCGCCGTGAGGCCCGCGGCGATCAGCGCCTCCTTCACGCACGCCGTCGACAGCGCGGCGCGCACGAAGAGCGACTGGTCGAAGAGCAGCTCGACCTTGCAGCTCCGGCGGCAGCGTGCGCCAGCGATCGCCGGCAGCGTCGCGCGGATGCTGCTGCACGACGTCGAGCGTGCGAGCGCGCTGCCGTTCTTGAGCATCGACATGAGCACGCGCCGCGCTTGCCGTCGACGTGCACCATGTTGGTCTGCAGGCGCGTAGCCGTCGCGCACCTGGCGACGTCGCGGATGTAGACCGTCGTGCCGTTCACGGTCTTGATCGGCAGGTCGTTCGAGCGCCTTCGACGACCTCCGGGCTGCCGTTGAGCCGACCGGGTACTCGTGCTCGCCGATCTTCGCCGTGCCGGTCGGCAGGATCGACGTTCTGCGCGTTGATCGCCGCGCTCACGTCGCGCGGCGAGAGGCCGCGCGCGTAGAGCGCTGCCGGGTCGAGGTCGACCATGATCTGGCGCTGCTTGCCGCCGTACGGCCAGGGGATCTGCGCGCCGCTGCATGGTCGCGAGTCGCGCGCGGATCGAAGTTCGTCGCCGAGGTCGAAGAGCTGCTGCTCGGTGAGCGTGTCGCTCGCGAGCGCGGCCTGCAGGATCGGCACGTTCGACGCGCTGTAGCGGATGATGAACGGCGGCGTCGTGCCCGGCGGCATCGTTGCGCGACGATGGTCTGCGAGACCGCCGTCGACCTGCGCGATCGCCGCCTCGATCTTCGCGCCCGGCTGGAAGAAGATCTTGATGACCGCGACGCCGGTCAGCGACTGGCTCTCGATGTGCTCGATGTCGTTGACCGTCGTGGTGAGCGACGCGCTCGTAGTCGTGACGATGCGCTTCTCCATCTCCTCGGCGCGGCAGCCCGCCGTAGTTCCAGATCACCGAGATGACCGGGATGTCGATCGTCCGGGAAGATGTCGGTCGGCATGCGCAGCGATCGTCAGCACGCCGAGGATGACGATGAGCAGCGCCATGACGACGAACGTGTACGGGCGCCGGAGCGCGAGGCGGACGATCCACATGTGCGTCTACACGTCGTTACAGCGGCCGCCCGGCGAGCGCCGACAGCTCGGCGCGCGCCACGGCGTAATCGAAGCGTGCGTCGACGAGCGCCGACTCCGCGTCGGCGAGGTTCGTCTGCGAAGTGATGAGGTCGAGGATGTCGGCGGCGCCGGCCTGGTAGCGCACCTGCACGACGCGCAGATCTTCCGTCGCGACCTGCACTCCCTCCTGCGCGAGTGCGATCCGCGTCTCCGCGACGCGCAGCGTCTCGAGCGCGCGCTCGGCGTTCACACGCGCGGAGCGCCGCACGTCGCGCAGCCGCGTCGTCGCGACGTCGCCGCCGACGCGCGCGCGCACGACGGCCTCCTCGCGCTGGAACCCGTCGAACAGCGGGTAGCTCAGGCCGAGCCGCAGCGCCCAGACCGGATCGCGGTCGACGGTCGCGGCCGACGCATGCTGCCCGATCACGCGGTAGGCGCCGCCGAGCTGCACCGTCGGGGCGTAGCGGGCGCGCGAGGCGCGGGTGGCGGCCGCCGCGGCACGGTCGGTCGCTTCCGCCGACTGCACGATGGGCGCGCTCGTCACGACGAGCGAACGAGCGCCGAGTCGTCCAGCGACAACGCGCGCGGCGCGAGCGAGTCGGGCTCCTGCACGTCGACGGCGCCGTCGACGCCGACGACGCGGCCGAACGCGTAGCGGGCGGTGCGGAACTGCCCCTCGGTCTGCGCGAGCGCCTGCCGCGCGCGCGACAGCTCGAGGCGGGCGCGCAGCTCGTCGCTCCGCGTCGCGACGCCGGCGTCGTGGCGGCGCTTCGCATAGCTCTCGCCCTGGACCGCGCGCGCGACACGCGCCGACTGCACGCGACGCTGCGCCGCGGCGCGCAGCACGTCGAACGCGGCGCGCTCGGCGTCGAGCGACACGGCGTACCGACGCGCCACGAGGTCGGCATCGCTCACGTCGCGCGTCGCCGCGGCGCGTCGGATCTCGGCGCCGCGCCGGCCGCCGGTGAAGAGGTCGTAGGTCGCGCCGAGCCCCGCGGCCGACGTGCCGTTCACGGCGCCGGGGAGCGCGCCGGGCTGTCCGAACGGGCCGGGATTCGTCGACCGGAGCACGTTCGACTCGAGCGAGACCGTCGGCAGGAACGCCGCCCGCGCGCTGCGCTCCGCGGCTCGCGCGACGCGGACGGCGCCGGTGTCGCGCGCGACCTCGGGGCTCGCGGCGAGGGCGCGGCGGACCGCCTCGTCGATCGTGACGGTCAGGACGGGCGGCGGAGGCGCGGGGAGAGCGGACTGCGCATGCGCTGCGGCAGCGGTGAGGGCGAGCAGCGCCGCGAACGGTGCGGCGCGAGAGCGAAGGCGCATGCGGGGACGACGGGAGACGGGCGGGTCTCCCACACTACGCGGGCGGAGACGAGATCGTTCGGTGCGCGGAGCTCTCGGACGGCGGGGGTGACGGCGGGACGGCGGGACGCACGGGCGACGGCGCGACGTGACGGCACGGCGGGACGGATACCGCGGACGCAGGCGCCGTCTCTGGAATGCCCCCCCGCCGTCCCCGTCCCCGAGTCGCGGTGGCGTCGCGTTCCGCCGTCAGCCCCGCCGTTCGGCGTGGATCGGCGACGCCCCCGCAGCGAGCTCCGCCCGCGACCGCGTCGTCGGCGGCGGCGCGTCGACATGCACCGTGTTCCGCCCGATCACCGCCTGCTCCGCCACATCCGTCAGCGCCGCGACGAAATCCGGCCGCACGTTCGGCAGTCGCGTCCGCCGGTACGTGATGCCTAACGCCGCCGCCTTCCCCGCCGCCTCGACGTCGAGGTCGTACAGAATCTCGAGATGATCGCACACGAACCCGATCGGCACCTGCAGCACCTGCCGCACCCCGTCCGCGTGCAGCGTGTCGAGGTAGTCGAGAATGTCCGGCCCGATCCACGGCTCGCCCGTCTCGCCCGCGCTCTGCCACGCGAAGCGAACGTCGCGCACGCCGGCCAGCGCCGCCACCGCGTGCGCACTCTCGGCGAGCTGCCGCTCGTACGGATCGTCCCACGTCCGGATGCGCTCCGGCAGCGAGTGCGCGCTGAACACGACCGTCACGCCGTCGCGCGCGCCGTCCGGGAAGTGCGCCAGCTCGTCGCGGACGAGGGTCGCCATGACGTCGAGAAAGCCGGGGTGCGTGTGCCAGTGCTCGACGAAGTCGACGTCGAAGCGCAGGCCGTGCGTGTGCATCCCCTCGAACAGATAGCGCTGATAGCCGCCGACGCTGAAGCGCGAGTAGTGCGGCGCGAGCACGACGCACGCGAGCCGCTGAACGCCGTCGGCGTGCGCCTGCGGCAGCACGTCGGCGATGAACGGGTGCCAGTGCTTCATCCCCACATAGACCGGCACGTCGTGCCCGCGCGCGCGCAGCCCGTCGGCGACCGCGGCGCGCACCTCCGCGGTGAGGCGGGTGAGGGGGGTGCGCCCGCCGACCGCCTCGTAGCGGTGCACGAGATGCGCGACCGCTGCCGGCGACGGCGGGCGGCCGCCGCGGATGTGGGTGTAGTACGGTTCGACGTGCTCGGGCGTCTCGGGCGTGCCGTACGCCATGAGCATCACCCCGGTGCGCGGTCGATCGTCAGGCATGTTCTGGATGGAGGCGCGGCGTCGCGCGCGTGAGTCGCGCTGCCGGGTCGGGGGCGACGGGGGCAGCGGGTGCGTCGATGCCGAACAGGCGCCGCGCCGACGACGCGAGCGCCACCGGCTCGTCGTCGACCGCCATCGCATGCAGCGGGCCGTGCAGCAGCTTCGCGACGAGGCGCAGCCCCATGGCGCGCACGATCTCGCGTTCGCGCGGCGAGAGCGGGCCGAGCTGGGCGAGCTGGGCGAGCGCTCGCTCGACTTCGCGGTCGCAGACGTGCGCCGCGCCGGCCCGCAGCGCGAGCACTGTCGGCAGTGCCTCCTGCGCGCTCAGCCACCGCGCGAACCGGGCCGCCCACCGGTCGATCTCCTGTTCCGCGGCGTGCACGTCGCGCCGGACGTCGCGCTCCGCGTCGCGCGGCTCCCACCGTCCCAGGGCGTCGACGTCGAGCACGCGCGTGTCGGGCAGCGCGGCGACGGCCGGCGCGACGTTCCGCGGCACGCCGAGGTCGATGAGGGTGCGCGGGCGCGGGGCGGCGGGAGATGCGTCGCGTCGATGACCGGTTCGGACGCCGCGGCGCACGCGAACACGACGTCCGCGTCGGCGACGACGACGCCCAACGCTTCCCACGAGGCGACCGCCGCGCCGTGCTTCGCCGCGAGCGAGAGCGCGTTCGCGAGCGTGCGGTTCACGATGACGACGCGCCGCGGGCGTGCTCCGGCGAGCGCCCGCAGCACGTCCGCGGCCGTCTCCCCGGCGCCGACGACGGCGATCGACGCGCCGGCGAGCGCCGCGACGCCGCCGAACGCATGCACCGCCGCCTCGGCGACGGACCCCGCGCGGCGACCGCCGACGGGGAGGAGCGGGCGCGCTCGCTTGCCCGCCGCGAGCGCGGTCTGCGCGAGGCGGAACAGCACCCGGCCCACCGCCCCGCCGGCGCGCGCGGCCGCCACGCCGCGCTTGATCTGCGCCGCGATCTGCGTCTCGCCGAGCACCATGGAGTCGACGCCGGCGGCGACGCGCGCGAGGTGGCGCGCCGCCTCGATCCCCTCGTACACGTACAGATAGCGGCGCAGCACGTCGGCGGGCATCGCGGCGCGCGCAGCGAGCAGGTCGACCAGCCGGTCGGTCGTGGCGCCGATCGGCTCGTCGCTCGCCACGTACAGCTCGACGCGATTACACGTCGAGAGCACGAGCGACTCGGCGACGCCGGCCTCGCGCGCGACCTCGGCCGCGGCGCCGTCGAGCGACGCGAAGGCGACGCGCTCCCTGATCCAGAGCGGGGCCGTACGGTGCTGCATCCCGACGACGAGCACGCGCACCGCGTCAGCCCCCCGCCGTGGTCGCGACGAGCTCCTGCGCGTCGCGCACCGCCGCGCGCGCGCTTCCGAACGTGACGCGCGGCGGCGCCGTCACGAGCTGCTCGGCCACGCGCGCCGCCGCCCGCTCCCCGGACGCGATGCAGTCCGGCACGCCGACGCCGCGGTAGGCGTTGCCGGCGAGCGCGAGCCACGGCAGGGCGCTCACGCGCCGGTCGATGCGCGCGACGCGCTCCGGATGCCCGAGATGATACTGCGGCATCGCGCCGAGCCACCGGGTCGTGCGGGCGAGCGTCGGCTCTGCCACGACACCGAGCGTCGCGCGCAGCTCGGCGCGCGCGATGCCGAGCAGCGTGTGGTCCGGGAGCGCCGGCACCGCCGTGTGCCGCGCCCCGCCGACGAACACGCGGAACAGCGCCGTGTCCGCCGGCGCGCGCCCGTGGTGCTTGCTCGACACCCACGTGCAGGCGAGCACCGGCCGCCCCTCCGTCCGCGGCACGACGTACCCGGTACCGTCGAGCCGGCGGCGAACGGCCGCCGCGGGATACGCGAGGGTGACCGTCGCGAGCGATCCGTGGTCGATCGCACTCAGCTCGGCCGACAGCGCGACGTCGGCCGGCGCGAGCAGCCGCGCCGCGACCGACGCCGGCGCCGCGACGATCACCGCGTCGGCGGTGAGGCACTCGCCGTTCGCCAGCTCGACGATCGCGCCGGGCGGCCGACCGTTCGGCACGCCGCCGGTCGTCGCGGCGGGGCGTCCGGCCGCTCGCACCGACCGCACCGTCGCATGCAGGCGCACGTCGACGTGCGGCATCGCGCGGAACGCGGCGGCGAGCGCGTCGATCAGCTCCTGCAGCCCGTTGGGCAGGGTGAGGAACGGCGACGACGTCGAGATCGGCCGGGCACGCAGTCCGGCGAGCAGACTGCCGTGTGCCGCCTCCATCGCGCGGAGCTGCGGGAACGTCGCGTCCATGCTGAGCCGCGTGCCGGCACCGGAGTAGATGCCGGCGAGCAGGGGCTCGCAGATCCGCTCGTACGTCTCGCGCCCGAGCCGCCGCGTCATGAACGACTCGATCGACTCGTCGTCGTCCGAGCGGCGGCGCGGCCGGAGCGGCTCGAGTGCGAGCTGCGCGAGGCCGAGCGGCGAGAGAATGCCGGACGTCGCGATCGGCGCGAGGCGCGATGGCATGAGCCCGGTGAGTCCCTGGGGCAGCCGGCGCAGCCGCCCGCGCCGCGAGACGTAGCCGCCGCGCGTGGCCGTGCCGCGCAACCGGTCGCCGATGCCGAGTCGCTCGCAGAGCAGCCGCGCGGCGGGCTTCGCGGCGACTATGACGTCCGGGCCGCGTTCGAGCAGACACTCGCCGACGCGATCGGTGCCGATCATCCCGCCGAGCCGGTCGGACGCCTCGAGCACCGTCACCCGCAGCCCACCCGCGCCGAGCCGTTCGGCTGCCGTGAGGCCGCTGATTCCTGCGCCGATGACGACGACGTGCGCCGGTCCGGCGTCTGCGCGTTCCATGCGTCGCAACGTACGGCACCGCCTACGGAGGACCATCCGGAGTGGCTCGTCCGTACTCCTACCGAAACGGGAGGGCGAGGGCGGGACGCAGCGCCGATCGCGGAACGCGACGGCGACGGCGGGATGGAAGTGCACGGGCGGGATGGGCAGCGAGTCCCACGGTGCCGCAGCCCGACTGCCGTGCGGCAGTGCGTCGAGAGCTCAGGACAGCACGATGGGCCGCTCGATCAGGTGCGGCGCCGTCGCGTCAGGATCGTTCGGCACCAGCCGCGACGGCCGCTCCGCGCTCGGCGTCGCCGCGGTCCAGCGGCGCGCCACCCGCTCGATCCCGACCGGATAGATGTGCAGCGCCCCGTCGCGCGCGACGTGCAGCCGCAGCCAGCTCCGAAAGTCCTCGATCCGGAGCGACGAGAACGCCTCCGTGTTGTGCCGCGCGAACACGTTCAGCGAGATCAGCAGGTACAGTCCCATGATCACGCCGCCGCACACATAGCCGCCGATGAGCAGCGCCGCACCCGTGATCGACAGCGCCTGCCAGCTCCGCTCGGCGAAGCCGAACACGTGGCGCGCCGCGTATGCCCCACCCCACCCCACGCCGAACGCCGCGCCGAGGTGCGCCAGCGCGTGCAGCGTCCCGCCGAGCCGCTTCTGCGTCGGCGACGCCGTGTCGGTGAAGAAGATGAAGCCGAACACGACGACGAGCAGCCAGAGCACCGCCACGTGGCTCGCGAGTACCGCGTCGCGGAGCGCGCTGAACACGGCGCCGAGCGACGAGAGGCCGTACGCCGAGACGCGCGCCTGCACCGCCCAGCCCAGCAGCAGGTAGAGCACGCCGGTCACGAGCCCGAACTTCGGGTTGTGCCGCGCGAACACGAGGTTGCCGTACGACAGACGCTTCGACTCGCGCGGACTGGGGTACGCCGCCTTGTACTCATAGCCCCCGTACAACGTCTCCACCTCGCGGACGTCGTGGTGCGTCGGATGGATGAACGAGCCGCCGCCCCCCGCCACGATCTTCTGCCGCCCGTCGGGCGTCGCGTGCCGGCGGTAGTGATGCAGATCGCCCGACAGAAAGACTTCGATGCGCCCCCCGAACACGTCTCGCTCGAGGAACTCGAGGTTGCGCTCGGTCTGCGTGGGGTCGTACTTCGCATAGCGCGCCTCGTCGATCCAGTGCGGCTCCGCGGTACACAGAATGACGCGTGCGTCCGGCGGCATCTGCGCGGCGAGCGTGCGGAAGTACTCGAGCTGCGGGTCGTCGATGTCCGAGTCGAGCTGCACGTCCGTGCCGACGAGCCACCAGCGGTGCGGCAGCCGTACCGCGAAGTAGCTCAGCGTCTGCATCGCCTGCCAGCCGCCGATCCACCGCGGGCGCGTGCCGCAGAACAGCCGCGTGAACGCCACGAGGCTGTCGTACCAGTCGTGGTTGCCGGGGACCGCGAACACCGCCGGATGCGGCGCGGCCGAGTCGGGCAGCGCGGTCGCGAACGGCGCGACGAGCTTCTGCTCGTATGCCGCGCGACTCGGCGTCGGGTACACCTCGTCGCCGCCGAAGACGAGCAGATGCCCGCGCGCCGTCTCGTGCACGCGGCCCGCCGGATCGCGCACCGCGAGCCGAGGCTGCGCGATCGCGTGCGCGACCGCGTACGTCGCGTTCCAGCCGTCGCCGGTGTCCGACACGTAGTCGATCCACAGCTCGTCGCCGGCGGCCAGCTCGCACGGCACGACGTCGTGATGCGCGAGCGCGTCGAGGATGCGGCGGTCGGCGTTCTGCCCGAACAGCTCGGACACCGTCTTGCGCACGCCGGTCCGCACGAGCTGCCCGGGGTCGAACCACCCGGTCATCGGCGCGCGCGCACGCGGCGGCGGAAGGGGCAGGAGCGGACGGCTCGACATGCCGGCCAACTTCGCCGCGCTCGCCGGTCCGCCGCAAGATGACGTGAACGACAGTGCTGCCTAACGCACGGCGCACGACCACGTCGACCTCGACGATTTCGTGATCGGCGCGGCCGATGGCCCGAGGCTGGCACTTGTGCCTGCGCATGCAGCAGAAGCCGCAGCACACCATGCTCGACGACCGCGGGAACCTCGTTCGCGTCGTGCGCGACGAGCGGACGGGACACGAATGGCGCGTCCGCGCCACCGACTGCCAGGGCGTCCCCGGCGCGCGCAGCGCGACCTGTCTGATCTTCGACGGCGGAACGATCGTGCGCCGCGTCTGGGCGCCTCCCGACGACTGGACGAGCTGTTCCGACGCCGCGCTGCTCGCCCTCCTGGCGGGCCGAGACGATTAACTTTCGCCCGTGACCGACTCGACGCCGCCGCGCCCCTCGCCCCGCATCCTCGCCGTCGACGTCGGCGGCTCGAACGTGAAGGCGCTCGCGTCCGACCAGGCGACGCCCGTGCGCCACCCGTCGGGCCCCGAGTTCACGCCGGACCAGATGGTCGCGACGGTACGCGAGATGACGAGCGACTGGTCGTACGACGTCGTCTCGATCGGCTTTCCCGGCCCCATCGCCGACGGCCGCGTCGTCGCCGAGCCGGTGAACCTCGGTCCGGGATGGGTCGGCTTCGACTTCGAAGCCGCGTTCGGATGCCCGGTCCGCATCATCAACGACGCGGCGATGCAGGCGCTCGGGGGCTACGGCGGCGGGCGCATGCTCTTCCTCGGACTCGGCACGGGACTCGGCTCGGCGCTCGTGGTCGAAGGGCACCTTCAACCGCTCGAGCTCGCGCACCTTCCGTACACGCGCTCACGCACGTTCGAGGGGATGATCGGCGAACGCGAGCGCAAGAACGTCGGCAACCGCCGGTGGCGCCGCCGAGTCTACGACATCGTCGAGCGGCTGATGCACGCGATGCAGACGCCGAACCTGCTGCTGGGCGGCGGCAACGCGCGCCACCTCCGCAAGCACCTCGACAAGCTCCCGCCGACGACGCGACTCGGCTCGAACGCCGACGCGTTCCGCGGGGCGTTCCGGCTCTGGGCACCGCCCGAAGAGCGCGGCCACCAGGACCCGTCGCCCACCGCGCAGCAGCGGCAGGCCGTCACGTCGGCGCAGAACGTCGCAGCGAGAGAGCCCGTCGAGCCTAGGGTGGAAGGAGCGCCACCCCCGGCTGACGTGCGCGTGAAACGTGTCGGCGTCGACGTTGCTGCCGCAGACGATGACGCCGACGCGCTTCCCGGCGAGCCGCGCGCGGAGCGGACCGCCCAACGCCGCGGTCGCCGCGGCCGCGGCCGGCTCGGGGGCGAGCTTCACGTCCGAGAAGAGCAGCGCCATCGCGGCACGAATCGCGTCGTCGCTCACGAGCACGACGTCGTCGACGTAGCGCTGCACGAGCGAGAACGTGTACGGCGCCGCGTGCGGCGCGCCGAGGCTGTCGGCGATCGTGCTCACACGATCGATCGCGACGGGCTCGCCCGCCGCGCAGACTTCGCGTCATCGAGTCCGCGCCCTCGGGCTCGACACCGTACACGGCACACGCGGGATCGAGCTGCTTCACGGCCGCGGCGATCCCGGCGATGAGCCCCCCGCCACCGATCGGGACGACGACCGCGTCGAGCGGCATGCCCTCGCCCCGCGCCTGTGCCCACCACTCGGCGCCCAGCGTCGCGGTGCCCAGCGCGGTGCGCGCACCCTCGAACGGGTGCACGAACGTCCGCCCCTCCGCCGACTCGATCTCGCGCACCGCCGCGAACGCCGCGTGCACATCGTCCGCGAGCACGACCTCGGCGCCTAACGCCTCGCAGCGCGCGACGCGCACGGGACTCGCCGTCCGCGTCATGACGACCTTCGCCGTCGTGCCGACGACACGCGCCGCGTATGCGACCGCGATCGCGTGATTCCCGGCGCTCACCGCCGTGACGCCGCGCGCCACCGCGTCCGGCGTGAGGTCGAGCATGTTCGCGAGCGCGCCGCGCGCCTTGAAGCTGCCGCCGTGCTGCAGCAGCTCGAGCTTCAGCACGACCTGCGTGTCGCCGCCGAACGTCGCGCGCGCGGCGTCCGACTCCCATCGCCAGATCGGGGTCCGCCGCACGAGCGGCGCGAGACGGCGCTCGAGGTCGTGGATGTCGTCGACCGTCGGCGCGTCGGCCGGGTGTGGCGCGGTCACGGGTGCGCTCCGAGCGTCCGCCGCCCGTCGCGCAGCGCGGCGCCGTCTGCGACGGTCGCGTGGGAATCCGGCGCCACCGCCTGCCGGTACGACGTCGGCGCGCTCGCCGAGCCTTCCGCGGCGCACTGCACGTCGACCGGCCCCGCGATCGCGCCCTCGACGACATCGGAGCCGGCGAGGTAGCCGGCGCTCCGCACGTTCGCTCCCTCGTCGTGCGGCAGTGTCCGCGGCGTGCCGATGGTGAGGCGGTCGCCGCGCCACGACAGGTCGGCCGGCCACAGCTCCGTCGGCGTCCGCCCGCTCGTCGCGGCCGGCGCGACGAGCGACGTCAAGAGAAGTTTTCCCATCGGATTGAAAGGGGCACGATGCTCGGAATGCGCTGACGCCTGAAGTTAGCCGGAGCACCGTCCCTCTCTCGGAGAAGGGGCACTCCTGGCAGGGCCTTACGCATTGCGTCAGCGATTCTTGCGAGTTATGACGCACCGCGTTATGGTCCATCCATGCCCCGCGTCATCAAGCGCTACCCGAACCGCAAGCTCTACGACGCCGACGCGCGGGCGTACGTCTCGCTCGAGGAGATCGCGGCGCTCGTTCGGGACGGGGAGACGGTGCAGGTGCTCGACCACGCGACCGGCGACGACATCACCGCCCAGACGCTGACACAGGTCATCCTCGACGAGGGCAGGCGCGGCACGAGCCTGCTTCCCACCGACCTGCTGCACGGCCTCCTGCGCCGCGGCGAGCAGGCCGTCGAGCAGGTCGTCGACTCGGGGCTGTCGAGCATCGGCGCCGTGCGGCAGCGTGTCGACGGCCTCGTCAGCGGCTCGCTCGATCGCATGACGCGCGCGCTGCCGGCCGCGCGCCACGACGAGCTCGAGCAGCTGCGCGGCCAGCTCGCGTCGCTCGAGCGGACGCTCGGCACCCTGCTCCGGGACGACCCCGCACCGACCACGGAGCCCGCGGCGGCCTCGTCGCGGCGACCGCGCAAGCAGGCCGCGGCCACTCGCCCCCCTCCCGGCGCGATCCGCGGCTCGCGCACGAAGTAGCCGACGCTCAGCGCAGCACCGCAGCGATCGCTCGACCTCACTCACCGAACACCGTTCTTCCAGGAGCGACGCGTGAACGCCCCATTCATCGGCACGATCGAAGTCCCGCGCCGTCGATGCCGCGCGCAGCCTCGCCGCCGAGCGTGCGCCGACCCACCTCGCAGTCTACACGAAGGACGGAGCGGTGCAGGACACGAGCGGCTATCACGCGTGAGGGGGTGAGGCCGTATGCCGCGACATGATGCGATCGGTCTCGCCCTCGCCGGCGGTGTCGTCGAGGGCGGGTTCTACGAAGTCGGCGTCCTCTGCGCGCTGGGCGAGGCGATCGAGGGGCTCGACCTCACCGCGTTGGGCGTCTACGTCGGCGTCAGCGCGGGCGCGGGGATCGCCGCGCTGCTGGCGAACGGCGTGTCGCCGCTCGCACTGAGCCGCGCGGTGCTGGAGCAGGCGGACGACCCGACGCTCGACCTGCACCCCGACGGCGTGTTCACGCCCGCGTGGCGCGAGTACGCCGACCGGCTCGTCCGGCTCCCCGGCATCGCGGCCCGCACGGCGCGCCGCCTCGCCACGGGGGGCGCGCGCCGCTCGGCCTGGGGGCTGCTCACGGAGATGAGCCCCGCGATCCCGACCGCGCTGTTCGACGGGCGTGGCATCGAGCGCTACTTCGCGACGGCGTTAGGCGCGTGCGGCCGGACGAACGATTTCCGCGCGATGCCGACGCGACTGCGCATCGCCGCCGTGAAGCTCGACACGGCCGAACTCGTCGCGTTCGGCGCTCCCGGCCTCGATCACGTTCCGATCGCGCGTGCCGTCGCCGCGAGCATGGCGCTCCCCGGCGTCTTCTGCCCGGTCGAGATCGACGGCGAGCTGTACATCGACGGCGTCGCGCGCCGCACGATGAACGCGAGCCTCGGTCTCAAGCACGGTGCGCGCTTGATGTTGTGCGTGAACCCGATCGTTCCCGTGCGCATCGCCGGCGACGCGACCGAGCGTCGCTCGCTCACGACCTACGGCTTGCCGGGGGTGCTGTCGCAGACGTTGCGCACCGCGATCCACTCCCGCATGCACGCCGCCTTCGACGGCTACGCCCATTCGCATCCGGACGCCGATCTCGTGCTCATCGAGCCCGAGATGGAAGACGAGTCGCTCTTCTTCACGAACGTCTTCAGCTTCCGCAACCGCCGCGCGGTCACCGAGCACGCCTACGCCTCGACGCGGCGCTACCTGTTGCACGACTTCGATCGTCTCGCCCCGCTCCTCGCGCGGCACGGCCTCACGCTCCGGCGCGATCGGCTCGAAGCCGACCGCACGCTGTACCCGGCCGACCTCGTCGACGAGCGTCGCCCCAGCGCGATGCAGACCGCCGTGCGATCGGCCGGATCGGCGCTGGAGCGGCTCGAGCGCGCCGTGGCGCGCACCGGCAATCGTCGGCCGGCGGCGTGACCGGGGCCCGGCTCGGCGGCTGTCACGGAGAGTGACGTCACGATGGTGACGTGACCAGTACCGCAGGCGAGAGCTCCGACGCGTCTCGAATCGGCTAGCCGCCGAACAGGTAGAGCAGCGCGCCGAACAGGAAGAGCCCGACCGACAGCGGCCACGGTCCGTGCTGCACGACGACGAGCGCCGCCGCGACGACGCAGGCGCCCGAGAGAATCGCTCCGCGCAATCCAGCCAGCGGGTTCGGCCGCGGCGTCCCGCTCGAGCGCCGCGTCCGCGACCCGGAATCCGTTCGACGCGAGCCGCGGCAACTGCATCAGCAGATCGAGCATCTCGGGCGCACTGCGGTACAGCTCGCGCATGATCGCCCGCGGATCGAATGTCTCGCGGAACACGCGCGTCACGTGTACCTGCGCCGCTCCCGCGACGTCGAGCTGCGGATCGAGCAGGCGACCGACCCCCTCGAACGTGACGAGCGCCTTCACCATCAGCGTCATCTCGACCGGGAAGGAGACGCGGTAGCGCGCGCCCAGCCCCACCGACTCGAGAATCAGTTGGCCGAGGCTGAAGTTTCCCGTGCGCGACTGCGCGACGAAGCGCCGCGACATGTCCGCCACCGCGCGACGGAACCCGTCCATGTCGCCGCCCGGCCCCGTCGACGCGAGCGCCGCGAGCTGGTGCGTCGCGCCGTCGACGTCGCCGGTTACCAGGGCGTTGAAGTAGTGCAGCAGCCGCCGCCGCGTCCTCGGCTCGAACCGCCCCACCATGCCCAGGTCGATGAAGCCGAGCCGCACCTCGCCGCCCGGGGCGCGGAGGATCATGAGATTGCCGGCGTGCAGGTCGGCGTGGAAGAAGCCGTCCCGGTAGAGCATCCGCACGATCGCCTCGGCGCCCAGGTCGATGAGGCGCATGCGCTCCTCGCGCGGCAGCAGCGTCACCTCTGGCGCGCTCGGCTTGAGACCGTCGAACAGCTCCATCGTGAGCACGGTCGACGAGCTGGCGCCGGGGTAGATCGTCGGGAACGCGATCCCCGGCGTGTCGGCGAAGTTCGCCGCGAACGTCTGCGCGTTCTCCGCCTCGTACGTGTAGTCGATCTCGCGGATCGTGTACGCACTGAACTCGCGAATCACCTGCCGCGGCTGGTAGCGCGGAATGACGCGCTCGAGCAGCCACCCGACGGCGCCTAACAGTTGCAGGTCGGCGCGAACGAGGCGCCGCACGCCCGGCTTGATGACCTTCACGACGACCGCCTCGCCGCTCAGCAGCCGCGCGCGGTGCGCCTGCGCGATCGACGCCGAGCCGATCGGCGGGTCCTCGACGCTCGCGAACACGTCGCCCATCGGCCTGCCGAGCCCCTGCTCGATGATCGCGCGCACGTCGGGGAACGGGATCGCCGGCAGCTGGTCGAACAGATTCTGCAGCTCCGCCGTGACGACGCGCGGCAGGATGTCCTCGCGGACGGCGAGGATCTGCCCGAGCTTGATGTAGGTCGGCCCGAGGAGCTCGAGGCGCCGGCGGAGCTGCGCCGGATAGGGCAGCGCGATGATCTCGCGACTGAGGAACGGCCGGACGAGCGCCGCGCCGAGCCGCGCGCCTACCGACTGCACCCCGCGCCGCTGCTCGTCGGGGAGCGAGCGGACGTGGGCCACGAGCCCGCCGGCGAGCAGCCCGAGCACGTGGCGGTAGACGACGAAGAAGCGCCGCACGACGCCGCGGTAGGGCGCGAGCGGGTTGAGCGTGATCGTGGTGCGATGCGGCGGAGGGAGCGCGGGCGGAGGTGGCGGCACGGGCGCCGGAAGCACGACGATCTCCGGCGCCGACTCGCTCACCGGTTGCGCCCGTACCGCTCGTGGCTCGACACCCAGTCCGACGACGAGATGGCCGACGCGAGCGACAGCTCCCCGGCGAGCACGACGCCCGCGACGATCTCCGCGAACTTGTACACGCTGCCGCGCTCCGTGCAGCCGAGCACCGAGAGACACTCGCGCTGCGTCGCGAGCCCCACGCCGCCGCCGTGCGTCGCGACGATGAGCGACGGGATCGTGATCGACATGTAGAGGTCGCGCTCCGGCGTCAGCTCCGCGAACGCGAGCCCGGCCGACGACTCCGAGACGTTCGCGACGTCCTGCCCCGTCGCGATGAACATCGCCGTGATCGCGTTCGCAGAGTGCAGGCCGTTGTTGTTCGCCCCCGACATGATCGAGCCGATGTTCGCGACGCCGTAGTGGTGGACGAGCGTCTCGGGCTCGACGCGCATCCGCTCGATGAGCACGTCGCGCGGCACCGTCACCTCGGCCGTCACGCGCTTGCCGCGCGTGCGCATGATGTTGACCTGCGACGCCTTCTTGTCGGTCGCGAAGTTCGACTCCAGATAGAACTTCGCGACCGGCTTCTCGTACCTGTCGAGGATCCAGCTGCACGCCGCGAACGTCGCGCGGCCGACCATGTTCTGTCCGGCCGCGTCGCCGGTCGTGAAGTTGAAGCGGAGGAAGGCGAACTTGTTCGACAGGTACGCGTCGATGTCCGTGAGCTTCGCGACGCGCGACGTGCCTTCCGCCTCGGCGCGGATCGTGTCGAGGTTCGCGTCGACCCAGCGCACGAAGTCGCGCGCCTCGCGGGCGTCGGTGAACACGAACACCGGCGCGCGCTGCATCGCGTCGCCCATGATCGTGCACTTCACGCCGCCCGACAGATTCACGAGCCGGATGCCGCGGTTGTACGATGCGACGAGCGTTCCCTCGGTCGTCGCGAGCGGGATGAGGAACTCGCCCTGCGCGTGCTCGCCGTCGATCTGCAACGGTCCCGCGAAGCCGAGCGGCACCTGCGCGACGCCGGTGAACAGCTCGCAGTTGCCGGCGGTCGTGTGCGGGTCGAACGAGTACCCCTTCACGTGGTCGAGCGTCGTCTTCGAGAACCGTTCGACGAACCGCTGCCGCTCGGCGATCGCGGCCGGGGCGTAGTCGTCGTCCCTGCTGCGCGGCATGCGCACGCGCCTGGTCTCGTCGTGCTGGATCGTGTCCTCGACGTCGAGCGTCAGCGTGCCGAACGGCCGGCTGTCGAACTCGATCTCGATCGCGTGCTTGCCGACCGGGAGTGTGGCGCCGCGTGCGTAGATGTCGAGCGTGTCGCGGAGCGCGAAGCCGATCGGCGTGCGCTCGGTGACGTCGGCCGGCGTCACCGTCTTCCCGCCCGGGATCTCGATGCGCACGCCGTCGAGCGGGACCGTCGTGCCCCCGACCGTCACCCGCCGAACCCCCGTGAGCTGCGCGTCGCCCAGCCGGTTCTTGATCGAGAAGCGCACCCCGTCGCCGGTGTTCTTCAGGCTGCCGAGCGTGTAGAGCTGCTTGAGGAGCAGGCGGGGGACGAACATGCGGAAGGCGGTGAGAAGTGGGGCGCGCGACGAACGTCAGACCGCGACACCGTCCTCGACGTCGAGCGTCAACGTCCCGAACGGCTGCGACTCGAACTCGATCTCGATCGCGTGCGCGCCCGCGCCGAGGGGCGGCCGCCCACGCACCTGGATGTCGAACGTGTCGCCGAGGTCGAACGTCAGCGGCATCGAGGCGGAGACCTCGTGCGGTGTGACCGACCGGCCATCGGCCGTCGTCGAGCGACATCTGCTCGGGGGCGATCTCGACCCCGTCGACCGCGAGCCGCCGCACGCCCACGAGCGTCGCGTCGAGCAGTCGGTTCTTCAGCTCGAAGTGGAAGCCGTCCGCGGTGTTCGCGAGGCTGCCGGTCGTGTAGAGCGACTTGAGAATGCCTTTCGGGACGAACATGGAGCGTGCGGTTGAAGGGGCGTCATCTGCCGTCGACCGGAACACTAACTCACCGCGCCGTGGCCGCCCGGAGCTCCTCGAACGACGCCTCGAAGGCGTCGACGATCCGCTCCGGGTCGGGAACGAGCCCGACGTCGGTCGCCACACCGACGCGCACCTGGCCGCAGTAGCTCAGGATGCTCACACCCATTCCGAGCTTCCCGGACTGGGGCACCCAGAACATGAGCGTGTCGACCACGCGCCCCACGAATCGGATCGGCTCGCGCGGTCCGGGCACGTTGGTCATGACCGTCGTCGCCTTGCCGCCTAACAGATTCACCGCGAGCCGCAGCAGCCGCGTCGTCGTCCGCCCGAAGGCGCGCAGCAGCCCGAAGATGATGACCGCCTCGGGCGAGCGCTTGATCTCGTCCATCGCCGTCTTGAGCATGCGCAGCCTCTCCGACGCGTCGCGCACGCCGACCGGGAGGGGGAGGAACACCATCCCGAACTTGTTGCCCAACGCGACGTCGCCCGGTCGGCGCAGGTTCACCGGCACGACGGCGCGCAGCACGTCCGCCGCCGCCCCGCGCGACGCGAGGTAGCGCCCGAGCGCGCCGGCGACCGTCGACAGAAGCACGTCGTTGATCGTGGCGCCGTGCGCCTTCCCCACCTGCCGCACCGCGTCGAGCGCGAGCGGCCGCGACCACACCGCCCGCTTCGTGACGCCGAGCCGGCCGCGGAGCGGCGTGCGCGGGTCGGGGCGCAGATCGGCGATCCTCGCGAGCGCCGCGGCGACCGTTCCCGTCGCGCGCGCCGCGCTCACGAGCCCGCGCCGGCCGACGAGCCCGCGCGCCGCGTCCCCCGCGTTCGCCGTGCGGTCGAACGCCGGGAGCAGCGGCGGCTCGTCGGCGATGTGGAGCAGCACCTGCACGAGCGACATGCCGTCGGCGATGCAGTGGTGCACGCGGGCGACGAGCGCGCCGGCCCCGGTCGGCAGCGTCGCGACGTGGAACTGCCAGAGCGGGCGCGCGTAGTCGAGCGGCGCGCTCATGAGCTCACCGACGAGCGTCTCGAGCGCCCGATGGTCGTCGGTGCCGCGCTGCGCCTCGACCGCGAACACGTGGTTCGCGAGGTCGAACTCCGCGTCGACGACCCAGCTCGGCCGGCCGAGCGGCCCGTCGGTCACGACGCGCTGGCGGAAGCGGTCGAAGCGCAGCAGCCGTTCCGCGAGGCCGCGCGCCTCGGCCAGGCCGAACGGCCCGTCGAACGTGAAGACGCCCGTGATCGTCATCAGGTTCGTCGGGTGCTCCATCCACCACCACGCGCCGTCGGCGGGGGCGAGGGGGAGAGGCGCGGGCGGGGCGGTCACGTCGGGCGGGCGGGGCGCTGGCGGTCGGGTCGGACGTCTCGCGGAACATCCCGGCCCGCACGCCGATGAGCAACTCCGCGCCCGCCGCTACTCCACGATCGTCGTCAGGCTGAGCCCCCGAGCTGCCAGTGGCCGCCGCGTCTCGTGCCCGGCGTCGTCGTCGTGACGCTCGCCCGGGCCGCCCGCTCGTCACCCCGACCGCGCCACGAGAACGAGAAAGCGGGGCCATCACCGAAGTGATGGCCCCGCTCGCACTCGCTGGAGTTGCCCCTCCTGGGCTCGAACCAGGACTCTTCTGATCCAGAGTCAGACGTGTTGCCAGTTACACCAAGGGGCAGTCCGCGCCCAACGGAACCCTGCGGGGCGAGACACGTAAATTATCGGTAGCGTTTGCCTCCGGCAACCCCGATCCCGACCTCGTGCCCGTTCGCAAGACCCGACGATCGACGTCACGCACGGCGCTCGCGATCGCCGCACTAACCCTCGCCACCACAACCGCTTGCGGCGACGGGCCGGCTCGCCTCGGCGCGACCGCGGCCACGGCGCGCGCCAACGCCGACGATCTCTTTCGCGGACTCGGCGTGCGCTTCGTGAACGTGCAGCGCACGCCGAAGTTCTCCGCCGCCCGCGCGAAGCTGTCGAAGCGCGCGCTGTCGCCGGGCTCGCTCGTCAACGACACGGCCGTGTGGACCGGCGCACCGACCTCGGCTGCGCGCATACTCGAGATCGAGGGGAGACCGGCGGGCGGCGGCTACCAGTTCGCGCCGCGCACCGGCGCCGCCGTACCGCGCCGGCCAGGCGAATCCCGCCACACCATCCGGCTCGAGCGGCTCACCGACAGCGACTACCGCTGGTCGACGCTCGTCGAGCACGCGGTCGGGGGCGTGGCGCCCAGCGACGCCGCGGCGGGGATGTCGGCGTGGCTCGCGAGCTTCGAGCGGAGCGCGACCGACCTCCGCGCGTCCCTCCGAACGACGCTCCCCCGCACGAGCGCCGCGCTCGGCAGGCTGTTCGTCCTCGACAGCGTGCGCACGACGCGCCTCGCCGATGCGTCGACGGTCGTCGATCTGCGCATCCGGGTCGAGGGAGAGCGCCTGAAGCCGGCGATGCCGGCGCTCGCGCGCTACGTCGACAAGTACGTCGAGCCGGCACGCTACGTCGTGCAGCTCGCCGACGCGCGCGGCGGCCGCTACCTGGATGCGCGCATGGACGACGCCATCATGACGTTCCGCTTCCGCACTGCCGGCGGCCGTCTGCTCGCGCTCGACGGCCCGGCCCGCCCGCTCCCCGATTCGGCGCAGCTGCGTGTCGACGCGTTCGAGCACTTCTTCATCTTCGACGTCGGCGTCACGGCGATGGTCGGCGACTTCACCATGCTGCGCTCGGCGACCGCGCGCGGCTGGACGATGCGCTTCCGCCGAGCGCCGAAGTGGCACCTCCCCCTCGCCGTGAAGCACCTGATCTCCGGTCCGCTCGACCGCCCGTTCCAGGATCAGGGCATCCTGTTCACCCTGCTGCTCCGCGACGACGGTGACCAGACGCTGCTCGTGCGACAGTTCGACGCGACGGTGCGCGAGAGTGCCATCGTGCGCTGGCTCGGCGGGCTGGGGGCCGGGGCGGCGGACGACTTCCAGGGGCGCACGGAGACCGAGGAGAATCGCTTCATCGCTGACGCCTTACTGGCCCTGCGCGCCGACATCATCGCGGCACTCGGCGGCTGAACGGGCTCGAACGGCGGCAGGCCTCACGCCGTTCCAGGACGACGGCAAGAGCGCCGCGACTCGGCAGGGAGTCGCGGCGCTCAGCGTATGTCGTCGGGATCGCGGGAGCTAGTCACGCGACCGCCGGAATGCGCTTGCCTCGCGCGCCGTCATTGGAACTCTACGTCCTACCGAGCGGCGGCGGGCAGTGATGTGTTCTACACCATGCGGCCTGAACTGTGCCGCGTCAAGACTGTTGCGATGGAGCAGAGGGGGATCGAACCCCTGACCTCACCGATGCGAACGGTGCGCTCTCCCAGCTGAGCTACAGCCCCAGGCGACGAAACGGCCCCGCGATGCGGGGCCGCTCGACCTTCCAAAGATAGCGAGCGTGCCTGCGTCGTCAAGCGTGTCAGGCACCGTCGGCTGGCTGGCCGGACGACGGCCGGACGTCACTCGAACGATCGACCGGAGCGTCGGCCGGCACGTCCCGCTCGTCGAACCCCCGCTCGCGCGGCGCATCGGCGAGTCCGCCATTCGCCTCGTCGCCGCGGCTGACGGCGCGCTGCATCTCACGATCGCTGCCCCCCACGTCCTCGCCACCCACGACACGCTCCTGGCGACTCGCCCGGCTCCGCGACTCACCCCCTTCCCGACCGATCGCCGCCATGTGCGCACGATCGCGGCTCACGACGATCCCCCCCTTCTGCCCCGCCGAACGGGCCTCGTCCGAGCTCCATTCGTGTGCGGTCCCCTTCTCGTGCGCGGCCCGTCCGCCCTTGCTCGCGATCTCGCGCTGTCGCGAGGGGTCCATCGACGCGAAGCCGCGCTTGCTCTTTCCCGAACCGGCCATACAGCCTCCCGCGGGTCGTAAAGGTCAGGCGGCCCCCCTGTAGCCGCTTGTCCCTCGTAAAGTGCGGCGTTGCCGCCACAGTGTCCAGTCACGACGTGCGCGTTGCCACACACGACGACAACCCGGCGCACGAGGCACCCGCCCCTCACCCCGCAACCGTCTCGCCGCCGAGTAGTGTGAGCACCTCGCCGGTGATGTAGCTCGAGTCGGCGTTGGAGGCGAAGAAGACGTAGGCCGGCGCGACTTCCTCGGGCTGCCCCGGCCGCTTCATCGGCTGCTCCTGACCGAACTCGGCCACTTGCTCGGCGGGCTTGGACTGCGGGTTGAGGGGCGTCCAGATCGGGCCGGGAGCCACGCAGTTCACCCGGATCTTTCGCGACACGAGGCTCTGCGCGAGCGACTTCGTGAAGGCGTGGATCGCCCCTTTCGTCGACGCGTAGTCGATCAGCGTCCTGGCGCCCTCGAGTCCGGTGATCGAGCCGGTGTTGATGATCGAGCCGCCGTGCGGCAGGTGCTCGAGCGCGGCTTTCGCGAACCAGAAGTACGCGAAGATGTTCGTCGTGAACGTCTTCTCCCACTCGGCGTCGTCGATCTCGGCGATCGAGTCCTTGTCCTTCTGATGGGCCGCGTTGTTGACGAGGATGTCGAGCCCGCCGAGCTCGTCGACGGTGCGGCGAACGGCGTCGCGACAGAACGCGGCACTCGTCACGTCGCCAGCGATGCGCACGCACCGGCGTCCGAGCGCCTCGATCGCCTGCGCGATCTCGGCCGCGTCCGCCTCTTCCTCCTCCAGGTAGACGATCGCGACGTCCGCGCCCTCACGCGCGAACAGCCAGGCTACCGCGCGCCCGATCCCCGAGTCGCCGCCCGTGATGAGCGCGCGCTTTCCATCGAGCTTCCCGGCCTCGCGATAGGACGGCGCGCGCCACTGCGGCTGGAGTCGCAAGTCGCGCTCGCTCCCCGGCTCCTCCTGATGCTGCGCCGGCATCTTCGACGGGTGCTGGTCGATGCGCCGGTCGGGGTCGCTGCTCTCCGCGCCCGCGGCGCGCGCGCGCGCGATCTCGTCGCGCAGTGGGTCGCCGTGCGGGGACGTGCTCGAGCTATCGTCGCTGTGTGGCATCGCGTGAGGTGATTGAAGGAGCGCGTCGGAAGTGCAGGGGGCGGGCCGCCCGTCGATAGATTGCCGCCCCATGTCGCTCACGATTCGCTTCCTCGGCACCGCCGCCGCACGGCCGACGGTCGAACGCAACGTCTCGTCGCTCGCCGTCATCCGGGGCGGAGAGACGCTGCTCGTCGACTGCGGCGAGGGGACGCAGCGGCAGATGATGCGGTACGGAATCACGTTCGCGTTCGACGACGTGTTCTTCACGCACATGCATACCGACCACGTGCTCGGCGTCATCGGTCTCACGCGGACGCTGCAGCTCGGCGGACGCACGGAGCCGCTGCGGCTGTGGGGGCCGCGCGGCTCGGGGCGGCAGCTCCGCGAGGCGATCGCGTTCGGCGGCGACCGGCTCGGCTTTCCCGTCGAGATCGTGGAGGTCGAGCCGCTGACGCCGATCGCGCGAACCGACTACGCGATCGTTCCGTTCGCGGTCGACCACCGCACGCAGGCCGTCGGCTACGCGTTCGTCGAGGAGGAGCGCCGCGGGCGCTTCAACCCCGATCTGGCGCGATCGTTAGGCGTTCCCGAGGGACCGCTGTGGGGGCGGCTCCACCGCGGCGAGGTCATCACGCTCGACGACGGCACCGTCGTCGATCCCGCGGTGCTCGTCGGCGCCACGCGCCCCGGCCGCAGAGTCGTCGTGACCGGCGACACGCGCCCGAGCCCGACGACGGTCGAGATGGCGCGCGGCGCCGATCTCCTCGTGCACGAGGCGACGTTCGCCGAGGAGGAGGCGGAGCGCGCCGTGGACACCGGTCACTCGACGGCGCGCGAGGCGGCGAGCGTGGCGCGCGACGCGGCGGCGCTGCGGCTCGTGCTCACGCACATCTCCGCGCGCTACTCGGCGGACACCCGCGATCTCGAGCGCGAGGCGCGCAACGTCTTCCCCGCGACGTCGATCGCGAAGGACGGCACGGAGATCGTCGTACCGTTTCGCGACGAGCCGAGCGCCTGACGGCTGGCCGTCGCACGGATCACAGCGGCGACAGCCGCGGCACCGTGCTCGCGATCGGCATCGACTTGCGGAACAGCGTCCGCAGCTGCTCCGCGGTCAGGCTCGCGAGCACGTCGGCCGGATCGAGGCGGGCCGTCACGTCGCTCGCCTCCGGGCCGCTGCTCAGGTACCAGGCGTAGCGGTCGCGTGCGGTGGTCGTGTGGTGGGGGTGATGAAACACGACCATCGCGTTCGACGCGCTCGGAGAGCGGACTTCGACGCGCCAGACGGCGCCGTCCGGCGCGGCGTAGTCGCGGTATTTCGGTCGCTTGCTGAACAGCGCCCAGATCATCGCGGGGCCTCGAGAGCGGTCGTCATGCGCGAACAGTAACGGCGTCGGGCTCGTCGGACGCGCCGGCGTGGCGCGCCTCGGCGTCACGCTCCTCGAGGCGACGCTGGCGGCGCGCGCGCGCGGCCTCGTTCCGGCGAACCTCGTCGTCGGTCTCGGGGCGCAGCGGCGGGACGTCGAGCGGACGGCCGTTGCGATCGATCGCGACGAAGGTGAGGTAGCACGAGTTCGTGTGGCGGCGGCGCCCCGTCGTGAGCTCCTCCGCCTCGATGCGCACGCCCACCTCCATCGACGTGCGGCCGACGAAGTTCACGCTCGCCTTCATCACCACGAGGTCGCCGACGTGGATCGGCTCGCGGAAGTCGACGCGGTCGATGCTGACGGTGACGCAGGCGGCGCGCGCGTGGCGGAACGCCGCGACGGCGGCGGCCTTGTCCATCATCGAGAGGATGACGCCGCCGAACACGTGGCCGAGCACGTTCGCGTCGTGCGGCATCATCAGCTCGGAGGTCTCATGCTGGCTCTCACGGGGAGAGCGGCTGGCGAAGGTCATGACGATTACCTGGTCGTCCCTCGCTGGGCGCGGGGCGACGACGGTGGTGGTCGGTACGTGACACGGGAGAGGCGCGACGCGAGAGCGCGGCGCGCGTTCGACGCCGAGATCGCGTCGGCGCCGTACTGCGCGCTCTCGTTGAACGCCCGCGTGAGCGCGCGGCGCCCGCCCGCGTCGAGACGCGCGCGGTCGAGCGAGTAGAGCTGGCGCACCGGCGCCGGAACGCGGGCGAGCGGCCACTCGGCACGGGCGGCATCGCGCCGCGTCCGCGCGCGGAGCACGAGCGCGGCCGTCGTCTCGGTGCCCGACGGTCGCGCGATGACGTCGGCCGAGTCGAGCGTCCAGCGCGACGTGTCGTGCGTGGCGACGGGAAGCGTCTGCGCGACGTCGGTGCTCCACCACGCGGGAGCGGCGCCGGGCACCGCGATCGGCGGCAGCGACAGCGTGACGTCGTGGCCGTCGACGTCGCGCCCGACGGCGACGAACGTCACGGCCGGACGCGGGCCGTCGTTCGCGAGACCGAAGTTGTCGGCGGCGAAGCGGAACGACGGCAGCGCGTGCAGCGCGCGCACGCCGGCCTCGTCGTCGGCGCTGCCGCCTCTGGCGAGTGTCTGGACCGAGTCGAGCGCGCGGCCTAACGCGACGCGCCCGGCCGCGGCGAGGGAGTCGGCGGCCGGCCGGCCGAAGAGCGCGGCGAGCGACACCGTCGTCGCCGACCGCAGATCGATGACGACCCGGCGCGTCGAATGGCGCTCGGCGATCCCGGCGCCGTCGACGTCGGCGAACGCGTCGTAGGTGAGATAGGGGCCGTGCACGTCGACGAGCGAGACGTCGGCGATCGCCGACGTGTGCGGTCGCTCCGCGGTGTCGTCGTCGGGGGCGAGCGGCGTCTCGTGCGGGTGCGCGTCGCCGTACCGTCGCGCGAGCGCGGGGACGAGCGAGTCCACCGCGACGGCGGTCGAGTCGCCGCCGAGGAGGTCGCGGCGGTAGATGCGCTGCGAGGCGAACACCGCGTCGTGATACGAGCGGTCGTCGTCGGTCGCGTAGATCTCGTACGTGCGTCCGCCGTAGTGTGCGATGAGCATCGGCGACGACCGCACACGGACACGCGCCGAGTCGGTCGCGATCCAGAACGTCGAGTCGCCGGCGCTGAGCAGGAACTCCGCCGCCGGCCGGCGGGATGCGGCGCCCTCGCCGCCCCGCTCGCCCGCCCCGCAGGCGAGCGTCGCGGCGAGCAGCGCGAGCGAGGCGCGTGGTCCAGAGCGAGGCAACGTCATCGGTGTAAATATAGTTCCGCCCGGTTCGGTCCCGTCTCACGCCTTCGCTCATGCCGTTCTCGCTCGCCGCACGTCGCACGACGTCGCCCGCGTTCACCCGCGCCCTCCTCACGGTCGCCATGCACGCGATCGCCACGCTCGCGCTCGCCGCGTGTGACACCGGCTCGCGCGCCGACGCCGCGCAGACCGCGGTGCGCGACGCTGCCGCAGGCCGCACGACGGCCGACACGGTGGCGACCGCGCCGTCGAGCACATCCTCGCCGACACCGACCGACACCGCGGCCGCCCGCCTCGCGCGCAACGACGGGCCGGCGCCGGCGGTCCGCGCTCTGTACGTGAACCGGTTCGCCGCGCAGAGCACGAAGCGCATGCGGCACTACATCGCGCTCGCCGACTCGACCGAGATCAACGCGCTCGTCATCGACATCAAAGACGAGTTCGGGTTGAACTATCGCTCGGCGGTGCCGTCGATCGCGGAGAACTCCGGTACGATGGGGAAGCTGCGCGACGTCAAGGCGCTCGTCGACACGCTGCGCGCACACGGGATCCTGCCCATCGCGCGCATCGTCGTGTTCAAGGACTCGGTGACGGCGCGCGTGCACCCCGAGTGGACGATCCGCCGTGCCGACGGCTCGGCGTGGCGCGATCACAAGGGGCTCGCGTGGGTGAACCCGTATCACCACGAGCTGTGGGACTACAACATCGGCGTGGCCGAGGAGATGGCGAAGCTCGGCTTCGGCGAAGTGCAGTTCGACTACATCCGCTTTCCCGAGCCGTACAAGTCGCTGCCGCAGCAGATCTTTCCCGGGGCGAGCAACGTCGCGAAGCCGGACGCGATCGCCGCGTTCCTGAAGGAGGCGAACGAGCGGCTCGACAAGCTCGGCGTGCGCACGACGGCGGACATCTTCGGGCTCGTGACGACGGTCGGCGGGCCCCTCGAGGTCGCGCAGCACTGGGAGCGGCTCTCGCCGGTGACCGACGTGCTGCTCCCGATGGTGTACCCGTCGCACTACCCGCGCGGCAGCTTCGGCATCCCGGTACCGAACGCGGACCCGTACCGCACGATCAACATCGCGATCAGCCGCGCGCGCGAGCGCGACGAGAAGCTCGGCATCACGGCGGCGACGGCGGGGGAGCACGTGCGGCCGTGGCTGCAGGCGTTCTCGTTGGGCAAGCCCGAGTACGGCGCCGAGCAGGTACGGCAGCAGAAGCAGGCCGTGTACGACGCGGGCTACGACGGGTGGGTGCTCTGGCACCCCGGCTCGAAGTACGAGCCGTTCGAGGCGGCGCTCGAGCGCGGCGAGCTCGTGTCGCGCAAGAAGGCGCAGCCGACGGCGTCGAAGGGGATCGAGTGACGTGCACGACCGCACGAGCGGCCTGATCCGTCCCGCCTGATGCGACGCGCCGCGCTCCGGCTCGCGGCGGGCGCCCTCTTCTGGGCGGGGAGCGCCGCGATCGTCGCGGCGGGCGCGTTCGCGTGCGGCGGATCGTCGCGCGACGACGCGGCGCTGTGGGGCGACGTGGCGTCCGGCGCCGCGCGGATCGCGCTACCGTCACCGTCGGACGACGCGCCGAGCGAGCGCGTCGCGCGCGCCGACTTCGCGGGGGCGGCGACGTGCGCGGCGTGCCACGCGACGCAGTCGGCCGCGTGGTCGCGGTCGACGCACGGGCGGGCGGGCGGCGTACCGTCGCCGTCGCTCGTGATCGCACCGTTCGACGGCACGCCGATTCGGTTCCGGAACGCGACGGTGATCCCGTCGAGCGCGGGCGGGCGATACGCGTTCACGGTGCGGCAGGCGGGGGAGCCGGACGTGACGTGGCCCGTCACCGCGGTCGTCGGCGGCGGGCACATGCGCGGCGGCGGCACGCAGGGGTTCGTGACGCGGTGGGGGGACGGCACGCTCCGCTTTCTGCCGTTCGACTGGTCGCGGTCGTCTGGCACGTGGTTCTGCAACACGACGACGCGCGGCGCACAAGGCTGGACGCCGATCACGGCGGAGCTGCCGATCGAGGCGTGCGCCGACTGGACGCCGACGCGCGTGCTGGGCGACGAGCCTCGCTTCACGAACTGCCAGGGATGTCACGCGAGCCGGGTGACCGTGGCGCTCGATACGGCCGCGCGCGCGTACCGCACCGAGCTCGCGACGCTCGCGATCGACTGCGAGTCGTGCCACGGCCCCGCGCGCGCGCACGCCGCGGCGCCGACCACGACGCCGATGCGGAAGCTCGGCGCGTCGGCAAGGACGCGTCGATCGAGACGTGCGCGTCGTGCCACGCGACGAAGGCGCGGCTGGCCGGTGGCGCGCGCGGCGCACCGTACCTCCCGGGCGGCGCGCTGAGCGCGCACTACTCGCCGCGGCTCGCGGTGCTCGGCGATTCGTTGCTGCACCCTGACGGGCGGACGCGAACGTTCGCCTATCAGGAAGGGCACATGTGGAGCGACTGCTACGTCAACGGGCCGATGACGTGCACCAGCTGCCACGACCCGCACTCGCAGGGCTACCGGGACGTCGCCCGCCGACCGCTCGCGAGTCCCTACGACGACGGGCAGTGCACGGGCTGCCACACGGCCCTCGGGGCGACGCCGGCCGCGGTACAGGAGCACACGAAGCACGGGCCGTCGTCGGCCGGAAGTCGCTGCGTCGCGTGCCACATGCCGTACGTGCAGGAGCGCGCGGTCGGCACGCGCATCCGGTACGGGCGCTCGGACCACACGACGTCGATCCCCCGGCCGGCGTTCGACGACTCGCTCGGGGTGCCGAACGCTTGCGCGAACTGCCACCGCGACCGCTCGGCGGCTCAGCTCGAGGCAGACGAGCGGCGACTCTGGGGAGCGATCAAGCCGCTCCCGGCCGTCGTCGCCGCGCTCGCGCGCGCGGAGCGGGCGCCCGACGACGGGGATGCGACGGCCGCGCTGCTGGACACGACGACGCGCCACGTCGCGGCACAGTACGCGGCGCTCGCACTGTTCGCGACGCGGCTCCGGGCGCCAGACCCCGAGGCGTTCGACGGCGGCTCGCTGCTGCGGCTGCGCGCGCTCGCGCGCGCCGCCGATCTCGACGTGCGCGCGCTCGCTCTCGCGACGCTGCATTTCGCGGGCGGCGAGCGCACCGGCGTGCGCCGCTTCCTCGCCGAGCGCCTGACGGCGGATTCGCAGCCCGCACTGCTGCGTGCGCGGTGGGCGACGGCGCTCGGCGCGCTCGCCGACGCGGCGCGGGATCGGGGGGACGTGCGCGCCGCGGCGACGACGCTGCGCAAGGCGATCGAGGTGCGTCCGAGCGACGCGCGACTGCACGCGGCGTTAGGCCGGGCGCTCGTCGCGCAGGGTGACGCGCAGAGCGGCACGGCGGCGTACGAGCGGTCGCTGTCGCTCGACCCGGCCCAGCCCCTCGTCCTCGTCGACCTCGGCGTCGCGCGTGAGGTGGCGCAGGACGGAACGGGCGCGGTGAGCGCGTACCAGCGGGCGCTCGCGCTGAACGCGCACGAGCCGCTCGCGCTCGCGAACCTCGGCAACGCCTACCTCCGCGCGGGCGAGCCGGCCGCCGCGGCGCCACTCTACCGCCGCGCGCTCGCCGAGGACGCGTCGCTCGCCAGCGTGCACTTCTCCCTCGCCCAGGCGTTGGGCCAGCAGGGCGACGCGGCGGGCGCGCTGCGCGCGCTGCGCCGCGGGCTCGCG
The DNA here is from genome assembly GCA_963843845.1 of uncultured Gemmatimonadaceae bacterium. Lineage (GTDB taxonomy): Bacteria > Gemmatimonadota > Gemmatimonadetes > Gemmatimonadales > Gemmatimonadaceae > Gemmatirosa. The sequence continues at coordinate 2,964,299 of CAWJMB010000002.1, forward strand.
TTCGACTCGAGCGACGCGAACGTGCGCGGCCTGGCGGACGAGCTGACTCGTCGGCTCGGGACGATGCCGTAGCCCGCCCCTCCCCCGCGCGCCGGCCCCCGCGGAGCGAGGACCCGCGTTCACCCCCGGCGATGCCTCGCCGCGCTCGGAGCGACTACCTGCGCAGCGCGCGCACGCCGTCGAGCAGGCGGTCGACCTCCGTCGGCGGTCGTGTAGCACGCCGCGCCGGCGCGCACGAGCCCGCGCTCCGCGTAGCCGAGCCGGTCGACGCAGACCGACGCGTAGAAGTCGCCGTGCGAGACGAACACGCCGCGCGCCGCGAGCGACCGCGCGACGTCCTCCGAGTGCGCGCCGTCGACGACGAACGAGACGGTCGGCGTGCGCGGCGTGCCGGGCGGCGGGCCGAAGAGCGTCACGCCGTCGATCGCGCCGAGCCCGTCCCACAGGCGCGCGAGGAGCGCCTGCCCGGCGCGTGCAGCGCGTCGAAGGCGCGGGCGAGCCGCTCGCGCCGCGGGGTCGTCTCCGGCGGCGCCGCCGAGCGACGCGATGAAGTCGACCGCGGCGGCCGCGCCGACGATCCCCTCGTGATTCTGCGTGCCGGTCTCGAGGCGCTCGGGCGATCGTGTCCGGCGCCGGCTCGAGCTTCGGCACGTCGAGCGACGCGAGCAGCTCGGCGCGCCCCCAGAGCATGCCGACGTGCGGGCCGTAGAACTTGTACGCCGAGCAGGCGAGGAAGTCGCAGCCGAGCGCCGCGACGTCCACGAGCGTGTGCGGCGCGTAGTGCACCGCGTCGACGAAGACGAGCGCGCCGACGTCGTGCGCCATGGCGCGCCGCGGCGGCGACGTCGGTGATGGTGCCGAGCGCGTTCGACGCGGCGCCGATCGCGACAGCCGCGTGCGCGGGCCGAGCGCCGCGGCGAGGTCGTCCCAGTCGAGGCGGCCGGTCGCCGGGTCGATGCGCACGGTGCGCACGGCGACGCCGCGCTCCTCCGCCATCGCCGCCACGGCGCGACGTTCGCGTGGTGATCGAGCTCGGTGACGACGATCTCGTCGCCGGGGCCGAGCGCGCGCCCGTTCACGCCGCGCCCGATCGCGCGCGCGAGGTGGAACGTCGAGCGTCGTCATGTTCTGCCCGAACGCGATCTCGTCGGGCGCGCCCGCCGAGCAGATCGGCGCCCGCCGCCGCGCGCGTTCAGCAGCAGCGCGTCGGTCTCGGCGCTCGTCGGGTAGTCCCAGTGCGTGTTCGCGTTGTGGTGGAACAGGTAGTCGGCCATCGCGTCGACGACGGCGCGCGGCACCTGCGTGCCGCCGGGCCCGTCGAAGTAGGCGACCGGCTGGCCCGCGTGCACGCGCTCGAGCGCCGGGAACTGCGCACGCATCGGCGGCGACGTCGACCGCCCGGGCGGTGGCGGCGGTCGCGGTCACAGCTCCTGCTCCAGCCTGTCGTCCTGCGGCGGGATCGGCGGGATGGGAGCGTCGGCGGCGGCGGCCGGCGTCGGCGCGGCGGCCGGCGTCGGCGCGGCGGTCGGCGCGCCGATCGTCGCCCCGGCCCACTGCTCGACGAGCTGCGCCGCCTCGACGTGGTCGGCCTCCTCGCCGAGCGCGGCGTGCGCGAGGCGGAAGAGCTCCGCGGTGAGCTGGATGAGCGGCGCCGGCACCTGCTGCTCGCGCGCGACCTCGGCGGCGATGCCGACGTCCTTGTCGAGCAGCGCGAGGCGGAACGTGCGCGGGAAGGCGCGCGTCAGCACGCGCTCGGGGAAGAGGTTCATCGACGCGTTCGACCGTCCGCTCGACGCGTTGATGACGTCGAGCGCGACGTCGGCGCGCACGCCGGCGCGCTCGAGCGTGGCGAGCCCCTCGGCGGTGCTCCAGATGTGCACGGCGAGCAGCGCGTTGTTCACCGCCTTCAGCGCGTCGCCGGCGCCGACGGCGCCGCAGTGCACGATCTTCTCGCCGAACGCCTCGAGCACGGGGCGCGCGCGCTCGAGCAGCCGCCGCGTCGCCGCCGACCATGACGGTGAGCGTGCCCTTCTCCGCGCCGATCGACGCCGCCGCTCACCGGCGCGTCGAGGAAGCCGACGCCGTCGCTCGGCGAGCCGCGCGGCGATGCGGCGCGACGTCGCCGGGTCGCCCGACGTGCAGTCGACGAGGAGCGCGCCCGGCGCGATCGCGTCGAAGCAGTCCGCCGTCGAGCAGCGCCTCCACCTCGCGCGACGACGGCAGGCAGGTGATGACGACCTCGGCGCCGCGCACGGCGTCGGCGGGCGTGTCGGCGACGCGCGCGCCGCGTGCTCCGCGGCGAACGCGGCGGCGCGCGCGGCCGTGCGGTTCCAGACGGTGAGGCGGAACGGCGGCGCGGCGAGGTGGCGCGGCCATCGGCGCGCCGATCGCGCCGAGGCCGAGGAAGGCGACGTTCATGAGTCGCGACGAGTGAACTCGGCTCGACTGCCGATCCCCGCACCGTCCCACCGTCGCCGATGCGCACCGCGCACCTCACCATCGCCGGCATGCGCGCCGTGCACGCCGTCCGCGCCGTCTACACCGCGTTCTCCGGCGTGCCCGGCATCATGCGCGCCGACGTGTCGCTCGGCGCGGCGACCGTCGAGCACGACGGGACGGTGAGCGAGGCGACGCTGCGGGAGGCCGTCGACCTGGCCGGGTTTCAGGTCACGGGCGTGCGTCACGAGCGCCGCCTCCCCACGCTCGGCGCGTGAGGCGGCGGTGCCACGCGTGCTCCAGGCCTCGGCACGTCCTCGCGTGGCGGCGAGGTCCGCGCGAGGCGCCGCCCCCGGGGTTCGCGCTCGGCGCCGCGACGGCTCCGTCTCGTGGACCGGGAGCGGCGCAGGCCGATCCGACGAGCGTTAGGCACTGACCCGACCGCTGCACGAACGCCGACCGCGACGCCGCACTGGCGCCCTGCGCCCCCCGGCGCCACCGGGCATGCGCCTGGCCGGTCGCCGGCGGCCGCGAGGCGCTTCCCTCCCCGACTAACTTGCCCGCGCCTCGTCCCCGCGCGCCGACGCCCGGACGCGACCGCTCCTCGGACCCGCCAACCATGATGCCACCCCACGAGACAACGCCGAGCGCCCCGTCGCCGCGCTGCTCGCGCCGGACATCCTCGACCTGCTCGACGAGGACCCGACAGAGCGTCGCGCGCGAGACCGAGGAGATGCACCCGGCCGACCTCGCCGACGTCGCCGAGGCGCTGCCCCGAGGAGCGCGTCGTCGAGTTCCTGAGCGCGCTGCCGAACGCCGCGCGCCGCCGACGTGCTCGAGTACCTCGAGCGAGGAGCGTGCGCTCGCTCGCGCTCGAGGCGATGACGACGCGCCAGGCCGCCGGCGCTCGTCTCCGAGATGACAGCCCGACGACCGCGCCGACGTCCTCGAGGAGCTCGAGGAGGAGCGGGCCGAGGAGATCCTCCAGGAGATCCCGGCCGAGGCGCGCGCCGAGACCGAGGCGCTGCTGCGAGTACGAGCCCGACTCCGCCGGCGGCCGCATGACGACCGAGTTCGTCGTCGGCCGCCGAGACGCTGACGGTCGAGGAGGCGCTGCGCGGCGTGCGCGCGATGGCGCGCAGCGAGCGGCGCGAGGCGATGTACACCGTCTACACGACCGACGTGACGGGGCGACTGCTCGGCGTGCTGTCGCTGCGCGAGCTGCTCGCCGCGCCCGAGGGCGCGCGCCTCGCCGACGTCGCGTGGACCGAGGTGCAGACCGTGCTGCCGACGCGCCGCGCAGGAGGACGTCGCGCGCCTCGCGCTCGGACTACGACCTCGTCGCCGTGCCGGTGGTCGACGACGGACCGCCGACTGCTGGGCGTCGTGACGGTCGACGACGTCATCGACGTCATCGAGGAGGAGCAGACCGAGGACATCCAGAAGCTCGGCGGCATGGAGGCGCTCGACGAGCCGTACATGGAGATCGGCTTCGGAGCGATGATCCGGAAGCGCGCCGGGTGGCTGTCGCGTGCTGTTCGTCGGCGAGATGTTCACCGCGACCGCGACGGCGCAGTTCCAGGGGGAGCTGGAGCGCACGGTGATCCTCTCGCTGCTCATGCCGCTCATCATCAGCTCCGGCGGCAACTCCGGGTCGCAGGCGACGTCGCTCATCATCCGCGCGATGGCGCTGGGCGAGGTGCGGCTGCGCGACTGGTGGCGGGTCGCGTCGCGCGAGCTGCCGACCGGGCTCACGCTCGGCGCGATCCTCGGGGTGCTCGGCGCGGCGCGGATCTATCTCTGGCAGTGGATGCACGACCGCGGCGTGCGGCTGTTCGGGCACGCGGTCGGCTACGACTATCGGGCCGCACCACGGGCTCGTCGCCGCGACGATCGGCGTGTCGGTCGTCGGCGTCGTGACGTTCGGCTCGTTCACGGGCAGCATGCTGCCGTTCCTGCTCCGGCGCCTCGGACTCGACCCGGCGAGCGCGTCGGCGCCGTTCGTCGCGACGCTCGTCGACGTGACCGGGCTCGTGATCTACTTCACGATCGCGCTCCTCTTCCTGCGCGGTACGCTGATCTAGTGGCCGGGCGAGACGAAGGCGTCGCACGGGCGACGGCGCTCGTCGCGTTCAGCGCGTGCTGCTTCGGGTCGATCGGCGTGCTGTCGCTCCTCGCGGACGCACTCCGGCCTCCCGCTCGCGGCGACGATGGCGTGGCGCTACGTGCCGGGGGCGCTCGTGCTCCTCGCGCTGACCGGCGTGACGCACGTGCGGACGTCGCCGCGCCGCGCGCTCGCGATGACGCTGATCGCCGGCGGCTGTCAGGCGCTGGTCGCCTGGGTCACGCTGTCGTCACTGCGCTGGATCTCGGCGCGCGACGCTCGGCTTTCTCTTCTACACGTATCCCGCGTGGGTCGCCGTGTTCGGCGCCATCCGCGGCACCGAGCGGCTCGACCGGCGGCAGGTCGTCGCGCTGGCACTGTCGCTGGGCGGCATCGCGCTCATGGTCGGCGGGCCGCGGGCGGCTCGCCTGGCAGGGCGTGTCGCTCGCGCTCGGCGGGGCGGTGATCTACGCGCTGTATGTGCCCGTACATCGACCGACTCCAGCGCGAGAGCTCGTCGGGGGCGGCGGCGACCTACGTGACCGGCGGCGCCGGGATCCTGTTCACCGCCGCGGCCGTCGCGACCGGCACCGTCGCGCTTCCGTCGACGGGGCTGGCGTGGCGCGCCGTCGGGCTGCTCGCCGTGGTGTGCACGGCGCTCGCGTTCATCACGCTCTTCCGCGGACTCGCGACGTTGGGCCCCGTGCGCAGCTCGATCGTGTCCACGGTCGAGCCGTTCTGGACGGCGATCCTCGGCGCGCTCGTGCTCGCACCAGTCGCTCACCGCGACGAACGTCATCGGCGGCGCGCTGATCGCGGCGGCCGTGCTGCTGTTGCAGCTCGACGCCAGGCGGCGGACGACCTAGCCCGGACGCCGCTGGCTGCGCGCGTAGACCACCGCCCCGACGACGGCGACGCTCGCGAAGCTGAACCACTGCACGGCGTAGCTCTTGTGCGGCCCCTCGTCGAGCGCCGGCGCCGCCAGTCGAACCGGCACGTCGCGTCGCGCCGAGTCGCGCGGCGGGTCGAGGACGACGTAGTAGCGGCGTGACCGGCGCGCCGAACGACTTCGCGAGCGCGTCGACGTCGAGCCAGCGGTAGGCGCGCGCCGTCGAGGCGAGCGCCGCGTCTCCCGCACGGCGCGACGGAATCTCGACCCACCCGGACGCGACGACCGTCGTGTCGGGCTCCCGCCACCGCGCGGCGTCGATCGCCGTTCCGTTCGGCGAGTAGACCCAGCCGCGGTTCACGAGCACCAGCGTGTCGGTGCCCGCGACGCGCACCGGCGTCACGACGTTCACGCCCGGGCGATCCGTCGCGCTGCCGGTTCGCGAGCACGACCTCGCGCGCGAACTCGTAGGTGCCGGCGACGAGCGCGCGACGGTAGTGCACGGCGCCGGAGTCGGTCGGCAGCGCGCGCCACGACGCCGGCGGCGCGGCGAGACGGGCGAGCACCACCGCGTTCAGCGCGCGTCGTTCGTGCAATCGCGAGAGCTGCCAGATCCCGAGTCGGACGAAGAGCGCGGCCGCGGCGGCCGAGATGAGCAGATAGAGCGTCGTGCGGCGGGTCATGACGGATCGACGAGAGAGCGAGCGACTCAGAACAGCGAAATCTGCTCTCCCAACTGATCTGGCATCACCGGCGTCTGCCCGAGGCGGTGCTGCACGTCGCGCGCGGTCGCCGGCGAGTGTCCGGCGAAGTGGTTGTTGACGTAGACGAAGACCCTCGAGACGAGCGGCGGCATCGCGCGGAGCGCCGGCACCCACGCCTCGACTTCACGGGTGCGGTCGACCTGGATCCGCGAGTAGTCGACGAGGTCGCGGTTCGGCCCCATCCACCGCACGTACGCGAACGGCGCGGTGGGGCGCGCGGCGAGCGCGATCATCGTGCGGCGCGGGATCCAGCGCGCGTCGGTGAGCGCGAGCGCGACGCCGTGCTCGGCGAGCAGCGCGACGACGCCGTCGGTGATCCAACCGCGGTGGCGGAACTCGACCGCGACCGACACGTCGTTCGGCAGCTCGGGCAGGAACGTCGCGAGCGCCGGCAGCTCGCCCGGCAGGAAGTCGGGGCCGAGCTGCATGAGGATCGGACCGAGCTTTCCCTCGAGCTCGCGCGCGCGGTCGACGAAGTGCCGCATCTGCTCGAACGCGACGCCGCGCAGGCGCGCCTCGTGCGTGACCGATTGCGGCATCTTGAGCGCGAACGCGAATCCGTCGGGCACGCGCTCGGCCCACCCGCGCACCGTCTTCACGGACGGCGTCGCGTAGAAGGTCGAATCGACCTCGACCGTGTCGAAGGCGCGGGCGTAGAGCGTGAGAAAATCGGCCGCGCGCGTGCCCGACGGATAGAACGGCCCGACCCAGGCGTCGTAGTTCCACCCCTGCGTGCCGACGCGGATCGGGCGAGACGTGACGTGCGTGACGTCCTCGAACAGTGACATGTGGGCAATCGGTATCCGGCGCGAGGACGTGTCAAGCCGGATCCGGGCCGTGCGATCCGCGCCGCAGTGCCGCGCCGGGTCCCCTTTTTGCCTTACTGGGGATGGCTGTCCCTACGCCTTCTTCGGAGGAGAGGAAATCATGGATGACTTGAATCGCAATACAGACGTCGATACGACGCGCGGCACCCTGGGCGCCGACGCGAACCGCACGGCGCGCGTTGCAGCTGACACGCGCGACGTCGACAACGGCGCGGGCGACGAGATCGGTGAGGCGGTCGGCGGCATTTCCGGTGTCCTCACCGGCGCGGCGCTCGGCTCGCTCGGCGGGCCGGTCGGCACGGTGATCGGCGGGATCGCGGGCGCGGTGAGCGGGTGGTGGGCCGGCCGCGCGATCTCCGAGGCCGCGGGGCAGGTCACGGGCGAGGACGAGGACTACTACCGCACGCATTACGAGGGCTCCGACCGCCGTCTCGCGGATCGTTCGTACGACGACGTCCGTCCGGCGTACCAGGTCGGTCACATCGCGGCGCGCAACCCGGACTACCGCGATCGCGGCTTCGAGGACGTCGAGCCCGACCTGCGGCACGGGTGGTCTGCCGACGTGAGCCAGACGCACGGCAACTGGGACGATGTGCGTGACTACGCGCGGACGGCCTACGATCGCAGCCGCACGTCGGCCTTCGGCATGGGCGCCGTCGCGGGGTCGTCGACGTCGAGCGGTGCGGACGACACCGGCGAGCGCCTCGCCGACCGCGCCGAGAACACGTGGGACCGCACGAAGGACGCGGCGCGCGACGCCGGCCACCGCGCGGCGAATGCGATCGACGACATGAAGGACCGCGTCGACGGCGACCCGGCCTCGCGCCCGGGAACCGACCCGACGGACCGTCGCTTCTGAGCGAGGTCGGCTGACGGCGCGGCCCGACGATCCTGCCTAACGGTAGGTCTCGAAGAAGCCGCTCCCCTCGCCCGTCACCGGCCGGCCGTTCACGCGGCCGGTGACGCGCAGGCGCCCTTTCATCTGCACGAAGTACGGACGTACGAGCCGGCGCGCCGCCTCCGCCTCCCCGCGTTCGATGAAGCCGAGCCGCGTATCGGTCGCGGTCGCGTCGTCCACGATGAGCTCGACCCGCAATGTGTCTCCCCCGCGGGCGTCGAGCATCACCCCGCTCGACGGAACGCGCACCGCCTCCCCGGCCACGGTGATCGTCCTGTCGTCGACGTACGCGATGTCGCCGGGCCGGAACAGCGCCTGAAAGCCGTCGCGATCGACGAGGTAGAGGAAGAGCGACGAGCGAGTGCCCAACGAATCGGGCGGCTGCACGCGGCCGTAGAGCAGCGTGTACTCGCCCGCGCGTCCGGCGCCCCACTCCCACGTCACGCCGCTGCCACCCGCCCCAGTTGTGATCGTGGTACGCCTGCACCGCGTCGTATCGCTCGCAGCGCGGCGCGCCGGCCGCGCCCACGCAGATCGAGCCGGTCGCGTCGGCGCGCAGCCCGGCGACGGCGTAGCCGGACGCGAAGTCGCCGCTCTCGAGCGTCGCGCCCGGGAAGTACGCCCGCGGCTGCGGGCGCCACCACGAGGTCGACGACGATCGGCTCGCCGCCGCGCTCCGCGCGGGCCTCGGCGTGCACGGCGTAGTCGCCGTTCGGCAGCACGCGCACGGTCGACGTGCCGATCGTCAGGTCCGCGTCGCTGCGTCGAGAAGCGTACGGCGTCGCTGCCGAACGTCGCGCTGTAGCGGCGGCCCTCGCGCGCGCCCTGCACGTGCAGTCGTGACGAGCACCTGCCCGCCCCACCGCCCGCTCGCGCGCCCCGCGACGTCGCCGGCGACGATGAACGAGACGAACGCCCACCGCGTGCGATCCGCGGAGAGCACGTTGAAGTAGTGCCACTCCGCCCACGAGTCGGGGCGTGCGAGTCCTGCGGGCGGCAGTGTGGAAGTGATCGATGTCGTGGCGCAGCTCGGCGAGCGTCGGGCGCGACCAGCGGCGGTCGCCGTCGTCGTCGCGCCACGCGCCGGCACGCGAGCGACACGGCGCCCCCGACGGCCGCCGTCGCCGACGGCACCTCGCCGCTCGCGCGCACCGGGAGCTCGCGCCCGTCGGCGGAGACGGAGGTAGAGCAGCTTCCCTTCGATCTGCGGCGCGACGGCACGGACGGACGTCCCGAGGCGGGGTGCGCCGAGCAGCTGCTGCTGTACGAAACGCGCGTTGGGGATCGAGAAGTACAGCCCGCCGAGCCCGCCCATGCGCAGCACCTCGAGGTCGACGCCCTCGGGCAGCACGGTGATCTCGCCGCCGCCGACGAGCCGCCGGTCGCGCGCCTGCGCGACGAGCGCCTCGCCGACCGAGAGCAGCACGATCATCACGCTCACGCCGATCGCGAAGCCGGCGAGCAGCAGCAGCGAGCGCCACGGGTCGCTGCGCGAGGTTGCGGAACGCCAGCAGCGAGATCATCCGACGCGCGCCCCCCGAGGCAGCGCATCGTCGGGAGGCGGCGCGGTCGGCGTCGGGCGCGTCTCGCCGTCCGCGACGATCCGGCCGTCGGCCATGTGGACGACGCGCCGCGCCGCCTGCGCGAGCCGCTCGTCGTGCGTCACGACGACGATCGTCGTGCCGTCGGCATTCAACCGCTGGAACAGCGCGATGATCTCGGCGCCCGTCCGCGCGTCGAGCTCGCCGGTCGGCTCGTCGGCGAGGACGAGGGCGGCGGCGGTTCGCGAGCGCGCGCGCGATCGCGACGCGCTGCTGCTCGCCGCCGGAGAGCTGCGCCGGCCGGTGCGCCTCGCGCGCCGCCAGCCCGACGTACGAGAGCAGCTCGCGCGCCCGCGCCCGCCGAGCGTCAGCTGCACGCCGGCCTCCGCCATCGGCAGCTCGACGTTCTCGCGCGCCGAGAGCGTCGGCATGAGGTAGAAGCGCTGGAACACGAAGCCGACGCGCCGCAGGCGGAACCCGGTCGCCTCGCGGTCGCCGAACGTCGCCACGTCGCGCCCGTCGATCTCGACCACCCCGCTCGTCGGCCGGTCGACGCCGCCGAGGACGTTGAGCAGCGTCGACTTGCCGCAGCCGGACGGCCCGACGATCGCGACGTACTCGCCGGCCGCGACGTCGAACGACACCCCGCGCAGCGCGTCGACGCGCTGGCCGCCGAGGGTGAACGAGCGGGAGACGTCGGTGAGGGCGATGAGTGCCCTGCTCGCCAGGCCAGGACCCTGCGCGGTCATCCGACCGCCTCCTCGCGCAGCGTCCGCGAGATCGGGAGCGAGCCGGCGCGCCAGGCGGGGTAGATCCCGGCGAGCACGCCGCCCGAGACGAGGAGAGCGAGCGCGCGCCACGCCGCGCCGGCGCGGAAGACGAAGAACTCGAACGCGGCCGGCAGTCCGGGGAAGTCGGCGAGGATCGTGTTCAGGTAGCGCGCCGTGACGGTGCCCAAGGCGAGCCCGACGAGCGCGCCGGCGACGCTCAGCGCGAGCCCCTCGAGCACGATCTGCTGCACGACGTGGCCGCGGCTCACGCCGATCGCGCGCAGCACCGCGATCTCGCCGACGCGCTCGTTCACACTCACGGTGACGAGCGTCGCGACGAGGAGGAAGCCGATCGCCAGGCTGATCGCGCCGAGGATGAAGGCGAGCTGGCGGAAGTAGCTCAGTCGCTGCTCGACCTGCGCCATCGCGCTCGACGTCGACACGACGGTCACGCGCGGGAGGCGCCGTTCGGCGTCTCGCTTCACGGCTTCGACGTCGACGCCGTCGCGCACCTGCGCCATGAACGCGCGTCACCCGGTCGCGCCCGGCGTCGCCGCGCATCGCCTGCAGCTCGGTCAGCGGCAGCGCGACGAGCGCCGTCGACGCGGCGCCGAAGTAGAAGCGCGCGACGCCGGAGACGACGACGCGGCGTCGCCCGCCGTACGTGCGAAGCTGCGGGTCGAAGGACGCGGCCACGTCGAGGGTGTCGCCGACCTGCACGCCGGCGGCGCGCAGGAACTGCTCGCTCGCGACGAGCCGGTCGGGCGCGGAGGATGTCCTCACCGCGCAGCAGCTGCGTAGTCGCCCTGCACCGCCGGATCGTCGCCCAGGGCGAAGCCCGTGAGCAGCGGCGCGCCGTCGACGCCGCGGCGGCCGGGCGTCCCGAGCACGTGCAGCGGGCTCCCGGCGATCGGGCTCACGCGGAGGATGCGCGGGTCGGCACGGAGCGCGGCCGTGATCTCGGAGGCGCGGTCGATCGTCGCCTCGGTGTCGAACGGCAGCGTGCCCTTCGGCGTCACGCGGAGCTGGAAGCCGCTCGTCAGCAGCAGGTCGCGGAACGACTCGCTCATGCCGGTCGCGAGCATCACCATGTCGAGCAGCAGCGCCGCGGACACCGCCACGCCGAGCAGCGGCGAGCAGCGTGCGCGCGCGGTGGCGCACGAGCGACGGCGAGGGCGAGCGCGGACGCATCACCGCCCGAACAGCGCGAGCGGCGGCGTGCGCGCGAGCCGCTGCGCGGCGAGGAATCCGGCGACGACGCCGAGCGCGAGCGAGAGCACCGTGGCGAGCGTCACGACGCTCGGGGGTCAGCGACGCGAACGCGAGCGGCGTGCGGTAGACGTCGCTGGTAGTGCGCGTTGATCGCGAGCGTGCCGACCCAGCCGACCGCGATGCCGATCACCCTCCCGAGGAGCGACACGAGTGCCGCCTCGAGCACGAGCGCCACGACGACCGTGCGCGCGCGAGATCCCCATGAGCCGCAGCGCCGCGACGTCGCGCCGTCGCTCCTCGACCTTGAGCAGCAGGATGCAGAGCAGGAACATCGCGCTCGCGACGATCGTGATGACGCCGATCGCGCGGTGGAAGCGGCGCACGACCTCGAACGTGCGGGACGTTCCGGCGGCGACGTCGCGACGAGCGGTAGGCGCGAAAGCCGAACGCGGCGCGGTTGATCGCGGTGAGCGCGCGCATCGGTCGCGGCGTCGCCTCGTCGTCGCGACGGCGAAGCGATCGACGCGGTCGTCGAAGCCGGCGAGTCGCTGCAGGTGGTCGAGGTGCAGCCGCACGTGGTACTCGCCGCGCGCGACGTCGGCCGGATCGGCCGGCTGCCGCGTGATGGCGGCGACGACGACCGTGTCGCCACCCGCGCCCGCCGACCCGCCGAGCACGAGACGGTCGCCGAGGCGGAGGCGGTAGTCCGCGGCGAGCCGTTCGTCGATGGCGATCGTGCGCGGAGGGGCGGGAGGGACCGGCGGCGATTGGAACAGCGTCAGCCCACTCGCGCGTGCGTCGCCCAGTCGATCGTCTCGCTCAGCGCCTCACGCGACTCGGCGAACGTGTACGACGGCTCGCGCATAGCACGCGGAGGCCGCGCTGGATCAGCACGTACGCGACGACCAGCTCGAGCGCGCCGACGATCGAGCGCCCCGCCCACGTGGTGCGCCGAGCCAGGCGGCCGAGGAGCGTGACGAGCAGGAAGGTGAGCGCGACGAGCGCGACGACGCCGGCGCCGAACGCGACGGCCGAGCCAGCACGACGCCGCGCGCGCCGCTGCGGATGTTCTCGCTCGTCTCGAGCTTCGCGAGGCGCACCTCGCTCGTTCACGAGCCGCTTCGAGTCGTCGGTGAGGCGGCGAACGAGGTCCGGGATCCCCACGTTGGGATCGATGGGCGGTGCGGGGCGAGCGGTCACGACAGCCTCCAGAACGACAGTGATGCGAGCGCGCAGACTCGGCGCGCGGTTCCCAGCGTCGGGCAAGGAGCGTTCCGGCCGCGTCACCGATGGCGGGCCGCGCCCGCCCATTCGATGCGACGGCTCGTCGACGCGGGTCGGAACGTCGCCGCGCTACAGCGCTGCGGCGAGGATCTGCCGGGCCGCGACCACCCCGACGACCACCCGCTGCCCGTCGCGCTCGAGCGTCAACGGCCCGTCGAACGGCGCCCGCTCGACGAGCGTGACGACCGCGCCCGGGCTGGAGCCCGAGCTCGGCGAGGTAGCGCAGCAACGCGTCGTCGTCGTCGCTCACGCGCACCACGCGCGCCCGCTCGCCGAGCGCGAGCTCGGCGAGCGTGCGTGAGGCGCGGCTCCTCCACGCTGCCCTCGCGCGTCGGGATCGGCGCGCCGTGCGGATCGATGCCGGGTCGCCCAGCGCGGCCGCCATCCGGTCGATCAGCTCATCCGACGCCGCGTGCTCCAGCCGCTCGGCCTCGTCGTGCACGCGGTCCCACGGGTAGCCGAGCACGCGTCGTGAGATAGCTCTCGAGGATGCGGTGGCGGCGGAGCGTGCGGAGCGCGGCGCGGCGGCCGGCGTCGGTGAGCCGCACGCCGCGGTAGCGCTCGTGCTCGAGCAGCCCCTGCTCGGCGAGCCGGCGCACCATCCCGCTCACCGACGCCGGGGCGACGCCGAGCCGCTCGGCGACGTCGGTCGTCGCCGCCGCGCCGCCGCCGCGGCGCTCGAGCTCGTAGATCGCCTTGAGATAGTCCTCGACCGGGGCCGTGAGCTCGGGCGCGTCGCCATCGCGTGACTCGGTGGGACGGGCTGATCACGCTGCTGCCGATCCACGGCGCGACGCCGTCGACCGGCGCACGTCGCGCGCGCCGCGCACCATCAGCACCGGCATCGTCGTGCGGTGCCGCACGTCGTTCGCGACGCTGCCGTAGATCAGATCGCCGACGAGCCGGTGCCCGTGCGTCGCCATCGCGATCAGGTCGCAGCGCTCGCGCTCCGCGGCGGCGGGGATCTCGTTGGCCGGGTCGCCGCCGGCGAGCAGCGCAGTCGGCGTCGAAGCCCGTCGCGCGTCAGCTCGGCGCACAGCGCTCGAGGTAGGCGCGGTCCTGCTGCATCTCCTCGGTCTCGCGGAGCGCGAGCTGCTGCATGTTGCGCGCGGCCCAGCCGTCGGCGACGTGGATCAGCACGAGCGACGCGCCGCACAGCCGCGCGAGCGCGCGCACGTGCGCGAGGATCGCGTCGTCGTACGACGAGTGCTCGAGCGGAACCAGGATGCGCGTGTACATCGGCACGGCGGAGCGACTCGGGCCGGAGCGGCGCTCTTCGGGCGCGTCACGATAGCATCGCGCACCGGTCTGCACGAGCAGCCACACGTTCAGGGCGGCGATCACGACCGCGACGAGGTAGGCGAGCACCTTGAGCCACGCCGGGTTCACGAACTCGCCCATCTTCACGCGGTCGGAGGTGAAGCGCACGAGCGGGAAGACGGCGAACGAGAGCTGCAGGCTGAGGATGACCTGGCTGAGCACGAGCAGCTTCGCGGTGCCGCTCGCGCCGTAGAGATCGACGACGATCACCGCCGGCACGATGGCGATCGAGCGCGCGTGATGAGGCGGCGCAGCCAGGGCCGGAGGCGGATGTCGAGGAAGCCCTCCATCACGATCTGGCCGGCGAGCGTGCCGGTGAGCGTCGAGTTCTGCCCCGACGCGAGCAGGGCGAGCGCGAACACCGTGCTCGCGCCGCCGACGCCGAGCAGCGGCGTGAGCAGCTGGTGCGCGTCCTGGATCTCGGCGACCTCCGTGTTGCCGCGTCGTGTGGAACGTCGCCGCGGCGACGATGAGGATCGCCGCGTTGATGAACAGCGCGAACGACAGCGCGATCGTCGAGTCGATGAACGCGTACCGCACCGCCTCGCGCTTGTCCGTCGCGCGATCAGCTCGTACTTGCGCGTCTGCACGATCGACGAGTGCAGGTAGAGGTTGTGCGGCATCACCGTCGCGCCGAGGATGCCGATCGCGATGTAGAGCATCTCGGGATTGCGCGACGATCTCGCGTCGTCGGCACGAAGCCGCGCAGCACCGCCGGCGAGGTCGGGCCGCGAGACGATCAGCTCGAACAGGAAGCAGAGCCCGACCGTCGCGACGAGCGCGATGACCAGCGCCTCGAGCAGCCGGAAGCCGCTTGTTCTGCAGGTAGAGCACGAGCAGCACGTCGAGCGCCGTGATGACGACGCCGCAGCGGCAGCGGGATGCCGAACAGCAGGTTGAGCGCGATCGCGGTGCCGATCACCTCGGCGAGGTCGCACGCGGCGATCGCGATCTCGCAGAGCACCCAGAGCACGAACGCGACCGGCTTCGAGTAGTGGTCGCGGCACGCCTGCGCGAGGTCGCGGCCGGTGACGATGCCGAGCTTCGAGGCGAGCCCCTGCAGCAGCACCGCCATGAGGTTCGACAGCAGGATGACCGATGAGCAGCGTGTAGCCGAAGCGCGAGCCGCCGGCGAGGTCGGTGGCCCAGTTGCCGGGGTCCATGTAGCCGACCGCGACGAGGTAGCCGGGGCCGGCGAACGCGAGCAGCTTGCGCCACCACGTCCGACCGACGACGGGCACGCTGCGGTACGCCTCTTCGAGCGAGGGCGTGACCCGCGCTCGGCGCCACCCGGCATCGGGGTGGGCGCCGACGTCGGCGGGATCGGGGGGGGTCGAAGAGGGAGAGCCATCTCGTCGCAGGGTCCTGATTCGTCGTTGCGAAGAGAAGATTTAGTTCATCCTAAAACGGAGCGCAACTCGGTCAACGGAGTCGAACGCGTGCCAGGTGCAGCCCGCTCGCGTCCCGCATCGAGAGGTAGACGACCTTCCCGGGCGCGAACCCGACGAGCGTGTACCCGCTCGGCAGCTGGATCCGGTCGGTGAGCCCGCCGGCGCGTGCGATCACGTCGTAGACGGCGCCGCCGGGCGTCGGGCGCATCGGCACCGTGCGCACCCAGAGGTTGCCGTCGGCGTCGACGCGCATCGCTCCGGTGCCGAACGGCGGCCTGTAGTCGGGAAGGTCCTCGGGGCGCACGATCGTCGGCGCACGATACGTCGGCGCCGGCGGCGTGTAGCCGTTGCCGTAGTACTCGCTGAAGCCGTTCGCCACGCACCCCGAGTCGGCGCCCGTCGCGGTGCCGGGCGCGACGCGTGGTGGACAGCCGTAGCGGTACCGTGCCGGGAACGTCAGCCCGTCCGGGAGCACCCAGTCGCGTGGAATGCCGGGCGGCAGCGTGTACCCCGCGAACACGGTGAACCCTGGCGGGAACGGCTTGTTGAGGAGGTTCGACCAGACGATCGTCTGCGTCGTGTAGCTCGTCTGCGCGCCGCGCAGCTGCTGCGCCCGCGTCGAGTCGACGAACCGCGTCTTGTCGTCGTCGGTGAGGCGCACCCAGGGAAACGGCAGCTTCTCCGACGACGTGATCGAGCCGTCGGCGTGCAGCCACTCGACCCGGTAGTCGCGGCCGCGGAGCAGTGCGATCGTGCCGTCCGGCAGCACGCCCCAATCGTCGACGAGCGGGAGCGGACTCGTGACCGACGAGACGTCGATGCCGCCGTTCGACTGCTGGCGGACCGTGAGCGTCGTCTTCGGCGTGCGGACTGCCGCGAGCGTGTCGACTCGGCGCGACGCGAGGTCGATCGCGACGACGAACGCCGAGTCGGGAGGCGACGGGATCCAGGGCACACCGCGCGGCGGCGGCACGGTCGGCCGCGCCGGCTGCGCGCTCACGCGGTAGACGAGTCGCCCGCGCGCGTCGAAGCCCGGGGTACCGTTCGACGTGTTCGCGAGCGCGTTGACGTCCTGCGCGCGCGGCACCGAGCGCACGCGCGCGATCCGCCCCTGCGGGTCGAGGATCAACATCGCGTAGGTCGCCGGGTCGACGAACAGCGTCGAGTCGCCCGGCGCGGCGAGCAACGCGCCCGGGCGAGTGCCGTAGGCGTTCTCGACCTCGGTCAGCGAGTCGAGCACGACGCGCACGACCGCGAGCGTCGAGTCGAGCAGCAGCAGGCGGCGGCGCTGCCCGTCGTTCACGAGCACGTGGCCGCCGCCGAGCGGCCGGACCGTCGTGATCGCGCCCAACGGTTCGGTCGAGATCGCGGACGCGCTCTCGATGCGGCGGATCGGCGGGCCGGGAAGCGGGGGGAGCGGCGCCGCCTGTGCGGTGGCGCTCGCGCCCGCCACCAACGTCGTTCCGAGCGCAGCGAGGACCCTCGCTGTCCCGGCGAGGCGACGTCGCGGGGTCGCGCTCGCTCGCTCCGCTCGGGCTCGGGACGAGCACGACACGACCGTCATCGCCCGAACTCGAAGAACTGCCCGCCGCCGCTGCCGCCCCCGACGTACAACCCGTTGCCGTTGCGAATGGAGCGCAGGTAGCGCGGGTCGAGGTAGCTGTTCACCCACGCCGGCAGCCTGCGCCGCTGCTCGGGCGTCAGCAGGTCGCGCAGCAGCCGCGTCGTCCGCTCCAGCAGGTCGAGCTGCGCATGGCGCGCGTCGAGGTAGCGCCGATATGCCTCGCCCTGGTCGTAGCGATCGGGGAGCGCCGCGAGGTAGCGCGCGACCGGCGTCCACAGCGAGTCGGCGCGATACGCGTAGCGGCGGTTCATCGACGCGATGCTGTCCGCCTGGAGGGAGGTGAGGCGCAGCGTGTCCTGCGTGCGTAGGATCGTCGACATCGGATTGGAGATGGCGTTCGATCCCATCGACCGGAACGTGCCCGCCGAGGCGCGCGAGCCCCGACCGCCGGTTCGCCCGTTGTCGAGATTGCTGACGAGCGACTGCTGCTCGCGCGTCGGTCCGAGATCCACGCGGAGCGCGACGGTGAGCGAGACGGGGGAGCGCAGCGTGAGGTACTGCGGCCGCGTCACGCCGAAGCGCTGGTTCACCTCGTACGTGAAGCGCCGGGTCGCAGCGTCGAAGCCGCGCACGTAGAGGAGCGACTGATCGGGGAACGCCGTCTGCCCCCAGCCGCGCAGCCCGGCCGAGCCGTTCAGCAGGAGGTCGGCCGCGCCCAACGGATTCGCGAGCGACATCGTGAGCGCCGCGCGCTGCGGCAGTCGGAAGCGCACGCGGTCGAGCGTGACGTTGAGCGACGCCGTGGAGCTCCACGGCGCGCGGCAGCTGTTCCGCGCGGCCACCGTGCCGAACTGCCGCTCCAGGCACCGTCGCGTGGCGGGCGACGCGGTCGCGAGCAGCTCGCGCAACCCGGCGGCGAGCGCGGGGTCGGCCGTCTGCGCGGGATCGGCGACGAACGCGCGGTCGTTCGCGTAGCCGTCGCCGTTCACGTCAGCTGCAACGACGGGCGTGAACGCGCTGCCCGAGCGGAACTGGCCGGTCCAGTTCACCTGCACGTAGTTGAACAGGTTGTAGCGGATGCCATAGCTGAGCTGGTGCGGCCCCTGCCCCGCCGACGCCCACACGACCTCGAGCGGGCTGCCGGCCGTGCTGCTGAAGCCGGCCACCTGTTCGCGGATGTCCGAGAACGTGTAGGCGAGATTCCAGCCGAGGGCGCGCGGGGTGCGCGTGATCGGTGACAGGCGCGCGCTGAGCTGCGCCGTGCGCGACCGCAGGTCGGAACGCAGCTCGGTGACGCGCGCGAATTGCGGCGCGCGCCGCGCGTCGACGAGTGCGATGGCGCCGGTCGTCGCGACGACGTTCGCGGGATTCACGAACACTGGCCGCCCCGCCTCGTCGGGGAGGGTGAAGCGCGCCGTCGGCACGAAGTTGAGGTCGATCGACCGCTGCTGCCGCAGGTTCAGCGAGTAGGTCGCTTCGACCGAGGCGGTGAAGCGCGCGTCGAGCACGCTGCCGTTCCACGACAGGTTCGAGCGCACCGCCTGCGACGGCCGGAAGCTCGGCGCGACGAGCGCGATGTTCGGCGAGGCGTTCGAGAAGACCGTCGTCGCCGAGCCGTCGGCGCACCGGTCGGGGATCGCGTCGCGCCCGGTCGCGTACGCGACCCAGTCCGGGATCGGGGCCGCCACGCCCACGCACGACAGCGACTGCACGCCGGTCGGCAGCCCGGTGTTGTCGAGCGCGCCGCCGAGTACGCTCGCGGTGGTGCCGCTCGCGAAGAGCCCGAGCCCGCCGCGCACGACCGCCCGCGGCCCGCGCACGGCCCCGGCGAACGCTTCGACTTCCTGCGACCGGCCGACCGTCCACGAGAACCCGACGCGCGGGCTGACGGCGATGGGGCGCGGCACGCGGTCGTTCCGCCGCCCGAACGCCCGCTCGACCTCGGCGTTGTACCCCGGGCGGGTCGTGAACGTCGTGCCTTCGACGCGCACGCCGTACTGGATCTGGAGATCCGGCGTCCGGCGGTAGGAGTCACCCACCGACACGGCCGCCGTCACGGCGCCGGTCGACCGCTGGCGCGCGGTGAGCTGCCGCGAGAAGGCGGCGGGATGCCCGGCGTCGAGGTCGGCGAGCGAGTTGAAGGTGAAGCTGCCCAGCAGATTCGACGCGATCGCCTGCGTCGTCGCCGCCCACTGGAGCTCGCTCGACAGTTTGATGCGGTGCCTGTTCGCGTCGTCGAACCACGACAGCGTGTTCTGGAACGACGTGCCGACCGACCGGCTGCGCGACGCGAGCCCCTGATTGCCACCGAACACGAGGCTCTGCACCGACCCGACCGCGTCGCCGAGCGTCGACGAGACGAGCACGCGCCCGGCCGGGAGCACGAGGTACGGCGTCCCGCCCGTGCGCGAGACGTTCACGCCGACCGACGTCTCGCTCAGCACGAGGCCGAGGTAGCGGTTCTGGCTCGCCGTGACGTTGCCTCCCCAGTTCGTGCGCTCGCCGCTCGCGTTGGGGAGCTGCGTCACGCCGCCGCCGACCGGACGCTGACGCCCCCAGGTCGCGTTCGCCGCGAGCTTGTACGAGCTGCCGCTCTGCGAGTTCGGGGGGCTGACGTCGAAGCTGCCGAACAGCGACCCGTTGTCGCTCAGCCGTGACGTCCGCACCGCCCCCGCGCTCGGCACGCCGCGCGCTCCCAGGATCGAGAGGAAGCGCGCGACCGAGTCGGCGGCGACGCCCGCCGTCCGGAGGCCCAGCGGGCTGACGGTGAGCAGCGTCGCGTTGCTCCGCGCGTTGCGGCCGAGCTGGTACGAGACGTTGTAGAACGCCTTGTTGCGCGTGATCGGCCCCGACGCCACGCCGCCGAGCGACACGTTCGTGAACTCGTTGCCCAACGTCGACGACGCGCGGTCGGTCCACTGCAGCTGCGGGGCGTTGAGCTGCACGCTCATCCCGCGGCTGCGCTGGTTCGACCCGGAGCCGGTGCGGATGTTGAGCTGCGCGCCGCTGAACCCGCCGCGCGACACGTCGTACGGCGAGGTCGCGAGCGACGTCGAGATCGCCGCGTCGCGCGGAAGGGTGCCGCTCCCGAACGGCGACCCGTTGAGCGTCGTGAGGTTCGCGTCGGCGCCGAGGCCGAGCACCGAGAAGCCGTCCGCCGCGCCGTCGAGCCCGGGCACGAGCAGCACGCCGGGAAGTGACGCCGCCATCGCCGCGAGGTCGCCGATCGCCTCGACCGGCACGACGTCGTCCGCGATGCGCTGCTCGGTGCCGCTGACGTCGGGCGTGGTGCTATTCCGGTTCACGCGTTGCTGGACGCGCTCGACGACGGCGACCGTGTCCATCTGGATCACCGCGAGCCGCGCGTCGGCGATCAGCACGTCCTGGTCGGCGGTGCGCTTGATCTCGAACTGCCGGAACGTGTACCCGACCGAGGCGAACCCCATCATGTAATCGCCCTGTGCGCCGGGGAACGCGATCTGGAACTGGCCACGCGCGTTGGTGCGCACCTCGCGCGTGACGTTCCCCGGGATCGACGTCGCCGTCACCCGCACGTTCGCGAGCGGCGTTCCGTCGGCGCCCGTCACACGTCCGCGAATGACGTCGGTCTGGGCGCGGGCGATGACGGGCGTGAGCAGCGCCGCGATCAGGAGGAGCAGGAATCGCATGATGGCTTGGACAGCGAGTTCCGCGTTCGCGTTTGCACTCTCCACAGAATGCGGCGCCCCTCGAGCGAACCGGCACCCTTCGGCGTTCACAGCCGCTCGAGCAGCCCCGCGAGGATGCGATACGTCATTCCCCAGATGATGTGCGCCTCGTGCACGAAGCTCGGCTCTCGCAGCTCGATCCCGCGCGACGTCCGGACGACGGACGTGGCGTGCGCATCGCGCCGCGCGAGCCGGTCGACGGGCACCCAGAACACCGCGGCGACTTCATCGCTGAGCGCCAGCGGCGCACTCGGTGTGGCGATCACGACGTAGGGGCGCACGACGATGGACGGCAGCGTGGCGATCCGCGGATAGAGCTCGTCGAGCCGGCCCAACGGCTCGCCGTCGCGCCCCAGGTCGAGGCCGATCTCCTCCCACGTCTCGCGCACCGCCGTCGCCCAAAGCGTCTCATCCTCCGGCTCCTGCCGCCCGCCGGGGAACGCGATGTGGCCGCTCCACGGGTCGCCGGGGTACTCGGCGCGCTTCACGAACAGCAGCTCGAGGGTCCCCGCGTCGCCGAGCCGGAGGATGAGCGCGACGGCGGCGCGGCGGGGCAGCCGCTCGCCGGGGCGCGGAACGTCGTCGATGCCCGGGCGCTCGATCAGCGACGTGGCGAGGCGAGCGAGGGTCGGGTGTCCACGGACGGCGGCGAGCGCGTCGTCCGTCCTCACGCCGCGCCCGCGCCGGTCGTCGACCACTCCCACCCCGCGCTCACCCCTCGACGTCGCCGCCGCTGTCCGCCCAGCCGCGGAACCCGCCCGACATCGACGCGACGTTGCCGTAGCCCATCTGCGCGATCGATTCCGCCGCGAGCGCCGAACGGTTGCCGCTCGCGCAGTAGAGCACGACGCGCCTGTCGCGCGGCACGCGCTGCTCGATCGCGGACTCGAGCACGCCGCGCGGCAGGTGCATCGCGCCGGGGACGTGGCCGAGGTTCCACTCGTTCGGCTCGCGCACGTCGATGATCGCGACGTCCTCGCCGCGGGCGAGCTCTTCCTGCACCTGGCGCGGGGAGACTTCGGTGATGCGGGCCTTCGCTTCGGCGAACAGTTCAGCGGCGGTCTTCATGAGACTCGTGGTGAGAGGTCAGCGCACAACCTGCAACGTGCCCGCGTCGGCGTCGAGCACGGCCGAGGCGCCTAACGGAATGGTCCACTGATCGTCGATGTGCCCGACCGGCGCGCCGACGAGCGTCGGCACGCCGAGCAGCGCGGCCAGCTCACCGACCACCGCGTCGAGCGACCGGCGGCCGTCGTCGTCGCACGCGTCGGGGCAGGCGGTGCAGTGCCCGAAGACGATCGCCCGGCAATCGGCGAAGCTGCCGGCGAGCACGAGCTGCCGCAGCATCCGGTCGACCCGATACGTCGCCTCGTTGACGTCCTCGAGCACGGCGATCGCGCCGGCGAAGCGCGGGGCGTACGGCGTGCCGGCGAGCGCGGCGAGCAGTGCCAGATTGCCGCCGGCGAGCCGCCCCGCCGCGTGACCGCGGCGGAGCACGCGCGCGGTCGGCATCGCACCGCAGGGGTCGGCGCCATCGACGACGGCGCGGCGCAGCGAGTCGCGCGAGAAGGGGGACAGCGCAGCGCGTGCGGTCGGCCCGTGGAACGTGACGAGCCCGGGCACGCGCGCGGCGACGGCGCAGTGCAGCGCCGTGATGTCGGAGTAGCCGATCAGGGCGCGCGGGCGGGCGGCGAGCGCGCCGTAGTCGATCTCCTCGAGCAGCCGCATCGCGCCGTACCCGCCGCGCAGACACCAGATCGCGTCGACGTCGCGAGCCCGGAGCGCGGTGTTGACGTCGGCGAGGCGCGCCGCGTCGTCGCCCGCGAAATAGTCGTGGCGCGCGAGCGCGTGCGCCCCCACGACCGGCTCCCACCCGAACGCGCGGGCGTTCGACTCGGCGCGCTCCAGCTCCGTCGCGTCGCGCAGCGGCCCGGCGGGCGCGACGAGCGCGACGCGGGCGCCAGGGGCGAGCGGCGGCGGATGGAGCGGCGACGGCGCGTCTGCGTCGGACATGACCGACGCAACGTAACGGGAGTGCGGCGCCGTGCGGCCCCGTACGGCCGCCGGCAGCCGCAAATTCGTTCGGTGTGCAAACATCTGGCACATGCGTTGCCCCCGACACGATTCCTGGCGGCAGCCGATGCCAGCGACGAACCGACTCCGCGGGAGGATGGAACTGATGGCGACGCAGAACCGCTCGACCCAGGATCAAGAGAATCAGCAGCAGCAGCGTGGCTTGCAGGACGAGCAGCAGCAACGTGGCACGGAGGGAGATCAGCACGACGGCGCGCGCGACGGTGCGACCGACCGCGGCGGCACCGGCGGCTATGGCGCGTCGTCCGGGTTCTCGGAGGAGACGAGCGCCGGCAGCGATCAGCGCGGCGAGCGCGACACGCAGCACGGCGACGACGACAGCAATCCGAACGGCGACGTCGGCATGCGAGGACGGAACACGGGGCGCGCCGACGGCGACGCGATGCGCTGAGCCGGCGGCGCGACGGAGGGGTGCGCAGGTATCCTTCACGGCGTGCCCTCTCCCATAGCGCTGGAGTCGTTAGGCGCGGCGGTCGCGGCGTCGCCGTGGATCGCCGTGCCGCTCGCCGTCTGGTGGCGGGCGCGCGACTCGCGCACGCTCGACGACGAGGCGACCACCGCGGCCGACGACGCGCCGCTCGTCTCGGTCGTCGTCCCGGCGCGCGACGAGGCGGCGAACATCGCCCGGTGCGTGCGCTCGGTGTTGAGCGCCTCGTACCCGCGCCTCGAGCTCCTCGTCGTCGACGACCATTCGACCGACGGCACGGCGTCGCTCGCTCGTGAGGCGGCCGGCGGCGACGCGCGCCTGACGTTGCTCGACAACCCGCCGCTCCCGCCCGGCTGGTTCGGCAAGCAGTGGGCGTGCGCGACCGGTGCGGCGCAGGCGCGCGGGGCCGTGCTGCTGTTCGCCGACGCCGACACGGTGCACGAGCCCGACCTCGTGCCGCGCGCGGTGCAGGCGCTGCGCGCGCGCGGCGGCGGACTGCTCTCGGTCGTCGGCCGTCAGGAGATGGCGACCTTCTGGGAGCGCCTCATGCAGCCGCAGGTCCTCGCCATCATCCTCGGCCGCTACGGCGGCACGAACCGCGTCGACCGCTCGCCGCGCGCCGTCGACAAGATCGCGAACGGCCAGTGCCTGCTGTTCGACCGCGCGACCTACGACGCGATCGGCGGCCACGCCGCCGTGCGGAACGTCGTCGCCGAGGACCTCAAGCTGGCGCAGCGCACGTTCGCGTCGGGCCACCCCGTGCACCTCGTCCTCGGCGAACGGCAGCTCGCGACGCGGATGTACACCTCGCTCCCCGACCTCATGCGCGGGTGGCGCAAGAACGTCTACGCCGGGGGGCGCGAGGCGATGCCGTTAGGCCGCGTCGGGCAGGTCGTCTTCCCGCTGTTCCTCGTGATGCCGCCGCTCATGGGCCTCGTGCCGGCCCTCGTGCTGCTCCTCGCGCTGACTGGCGTGCTACCGAACGTCGTCGTGCTCGCCGCGGGGATCGCGCAGCTCGCCTCGCTGCTCTTCTGGGCGGCGACGTACCGGCGTGCGGGGGTGCCCGTCCACTACGCGCTCGTCGCGCCGCTCGGCGCCGCGGTGCTGCTCGTCATCATCGTGCAGGCGATCGCGCGGGGGCAGCGCGTGGAGTGGCGGGGGCGGGAATACGTGTCGGCCTAACGCGCGCGCGCCTGCCGCGCACCGTCGGCTGCAACGGCGCGGAGCCATAGCCACGCGGCGCGGCCTGCGGGTCACCAGACGCCCGGGATCAGGCGGTACGGCACCCGCCTCGCGTAGTCGCCGTACCCCGGCAGCTCGCGCACGAGGACACGCTCCTCGGAGCGTAGCCGAATCACCATGAGCGAGACCGGTACGACCGCGCCGAGCGCCGCGACGTACGACTCCAGCCACAGACCGAGCCCGACGAGGATCAGCGGGTCCGCGGCGTAGAAGGGATGTCGCACGACCGCGTACACGCCGGAGTCGGCGACGGCGTGCGCGCGCTCGCGCTGCACACGCACCACGGCCGTCGCGAAGGCGTTCGCCCGGAGGGCCTGGCCTTTGAGGCGCCATCCGAGCGCGAACAGCACGAGACCGGCGCCGCTGACCAGGCTGGACGGAGCCGGAGCGTGCCAGCGGACCGCGTCGAGGCCGGCGACGACGGGCAGTCCCAGAAAGCCGGTCGCCAGCACCGCGAGGAGCAGCGCTCGGTCGGCTCGCGGCTGATCCTCGTGAATCGGGAGGCGGGCCCGCTCCCGCAGCAAGTCCGGGTGGATCCGGTAGGCGGCCAGCGCGCCCGCGACGCGGACGGAGAGCATCACCGCGAGAAGCACCCATCCGCGCCACCACGCGAGCGTCCCCGCGGCGGCGAACAGAAGCGCCCCGACGAGCAGCGCGTCCGCGACGAGTCGGACCACGACCTTCAGCATCGGTCGCGCGACAGGGAAAGCCTTCGAGCATCGTGCACGGTCTGTCTCGACGCGGCGATGGAATGATCGATCTCGCGTCGACATGATACCCGCGCGTGTGGCTGACGGACGCACCGTCGGCCCATGCGACACGCCGACGCCGCCCGCCTGCTCGCCGACGCCCGGTCCCTCGCGTCGCTACCGCCGCTGCTGCACGCGCTCGGCTTCGCGGTCGAGACGCGACCGCTCGGCCGCTCCGCGCTGATGACGCTTCGCGCCGCGTCGGCGATCTCCGGGGCGGCCACGATCGACGGTCGCGGTGCCGAGCGCGCACTCCTCGCCGAGGTCGCGACCGCTCACGATCTGCGCGAGACGGCGGTCGCGGCGCTCCGTACGCTGACGGGAATCTCGCCCGGCACGCGTTGGCTCGTCGCGCTCGCGCGGGCCGACGGCGGCGAAACGATGCTCGCGCTGTCGACCGATGCGCGCCGGGGGCGCGTCGTCGCACTGGCATTCGACCCGCGGCGCGTACTGGCGAGCGACGTCGAGACGCTGTGCGCGCTCGCCGCAGCACAGAGCGAAGGTACGCGGAATCGCGAACCGACGCCGTCGAGCGGCGACCGCACGTCGCCGACAGGGGGCGGCACGACGCGGCACGCGCGATGGGGCGAGCTGCTCGGGCGCGAGGCGTTGTCGCGCCGCTTCTATCGCGCGCTCGAAAGCGTCGTCGCGCGACTCGCGGCGGGCGCGACCGGCGCGGCCGACGGCGCCACGCGCCGATCGCTCGCCCTCCTGCAGACGTCGCGGCTGCTGTTCCTCGCGTTCCTGCAGTCGAAAGGATGGCTGGACGACGACCACGACTTTCTGCGCCGCGGCTACGACGCGTGCGTCGCGACGGGCGGCGACTACCACCGTCGCGTGCTGCGCCCGCTGTACTTCGGCACGCTGAACACCCCGTGGTCGAAGCGCGCCGCGGCCGCGCGCGCGTTCGGCCGCGTGCCGTTCCTGAACGGCGGCCTGTTCGCACCGACCGTGCTCGAACGCCGCCATCGCTCGTTCCGTCTCGACGATGCCGCGCTCGGCGCGCTGATCGCGCTGCTCGGGCGCTACCGCTTCACGTCGCGCGAGGAAGAGTCGACGTATTCCGAGGCCGCCGTCGACCCCGAGATGCTGGGCCGCGCGTTCGAGTCGCTCATGAGCGCGCACGACCGGCGCACGACCGGCGCGTTCTACACGCCGCACGCGCTCGTCGCGCACACGACCGACGAGGCGCTCCGCATCGCGTTAGGCAGCTGTCCCGAGACCGAGGCGCTGCTGGGCGGTGCGGCGCTCGTCGGGGACCGGGCGGCCGCACTCCGTGCCCGGCTCGCCGGACTCCGCATCCTCGACCCGGCCTGCGGCAGCGGCGCGTTTCTCGTCCACGCCCTCGAGCGCATCAGCGAGCTGCTCCGGCGCTGCGGCGACGAGCGGCCGCTCGCGACCATCCGGCGTGACGTGCTGACGCACGGCATCTTCGGGGTGGACGTGAATCCGACGGCGGTGTGGCTGTGCGAGCTGCGGCTCTGGCTCTCGGTGGTCGTCGAGAGCGACGAGGGCGACCCGATGCGCGTCGCCCCGCTGCCGAACCTCGACCACAACGCACGCGTCGGCGACTCGCTCGCCGCGCCCGCCGCGACGCGACGGTGGGGCGGAGACCCGTGGTGCGAGGGCGAGCCGAGCGCCACGGCGAGCGCGACGCCGACGACCGAACGTCTCCGTGCCCGCTACGTTCGTGCGTCCGGTCGCCGCAAGGTCGCGTTAGGCACCGCCCTCGAGAGCGCCGAGCGTGCCGTCGCGGTGGCCGCGCTCGACCGGATGCTCGCCGTCCGCCGCGCCGAGCGCCGCGACGTGCTCACCGCGGCGCGCGGCCGCGACCTGTTCGGCGCTCGGCGAGGCGCGCTGCCTGGCGAGCGGGCGCGACTCGTCGAGCTGCGCGCGCTGTGTCGGGCGCTCGCGGCGCGACGTCGGGCGCTGCTCCAGGGCGCGGCGCTGCCGTTCGGGTTCGCGTGGCACTTTCCCGAGCTCGCCGCGCGCGGCGGCGCCGACGTGGTGCTCGCGAACCCGCCGTGGGTCCGCCCGCACACGATGCCGGCGGCCGAGCGCCGACTGCTGCGCGCGACGTACGAGAGCTGTCGCGACGCGACCTGGGTGCCGGGCGCGAGCGCGGCGCACGCCGGCCGCGGCTTCGGCGGACAGGTCGATCTCGCCGCACCGTTCGTCGAGCGGTCGCTCGCGCTCGTGCGGCCGGGCGGCGTCGCGGCGCTCATCGTGCCGGCGAAGCTCTGGCGCGCGCTCGCCGGCGGCGGCCTGCGGCAGGTGCTGCGCCGTGAGGCGATGCTGCACGCGCTCGAGGACTGGAGCGACGCGCCGGCTCTCTTCGACGCCGCCGTCTATCCGTCGGTGCTCGTCGCCGAGCGGCGGTGTGCGGGAGCCGCTCCTCGCGGCGCAGGCCGGGCAGTGTGCCGGGCCGATGCTCGGTCCCGCATCACCGTACACCGCGCCACCGGCGCCACCGGCGCCACCGGCGCCATCCGTTGGACGACCGCGGCTGGGACGTTGCCGCTCGACGGCTCGCCAGGAGCGCCGTGGCTGCTCGTGCCGCCGGACGTGCGCCGCGCCCTCGCCTCGCTCGCCGACGCCGGCACCCCGTTGGGCAGCAGCGGCGCGGTCCGCATCACGCTGGGCGTGAAGTGTGGGTGCAACGCCGCGTTCCTCGTTCGCGGTCTGGCCGAGCGCGGCGACGTCGCGATGGTCGACGGCGTCTGGCCCGACGGCACGCCGCGGCACGGCGCGATCGAGCGCGCGATGCTGCGCCCCGTCGTACGCGGCGAGACGCTGCACTCGACGCCCGGAGACGCGGCGGCGCGCGAGTACATCCTCTGGACGTGCGACGCGCTCGGTGACGCGCTGCCGACGCTCCCGCCGCTCGCCGCACGCTGGCTCGCGCCGTGGCGAGCCCGGCTCGCCGCCCGCAGCGACGCGACGCAGTCGCGGGCCCGCTGGTGGGGGGTGTTCCGCACCGCGGCGGCGGAGGTCACCTCGCCGCGCGTGGTCTGGGCCGACGTCGCGCGCGCCCTGCTGCCGAGACTGCTCGACGCCGGAGATCCGACCGTCCCGCTCAACTCCTGCTACGCGCTTCGGTGTGCCACCGATCGCGACGCGCGCCGCCTGACCGCGCTGCTCGCCTCCCCGCTCGCCGACGCCTGGTGCTCCGCGCTCGCCGAGCCAGCGCGCGGCGGATACCGGCGGCACCTCGCCTGGACGCTCGCGCTCTTCCCGGTCCCTCGGCGGCTCGACGCGCTCGGCGACGAACCACTGACGGCAGACTCGCTCGCCGCCGCGTACGCGCTGCCGATTCGCGCGATGACGCCACTGCTGCGTACGAGCCTGCTTCCGCGTCCGCCCGTCACACCGGACGAGGAGCGATTCCCCTCTCGTCCCTGATGGCTGCGATCCAGGACCCCCCGCCCGATCCACCGCTCGTCGAGCCGAGCGGCGCCGCGCTCGCGCGGTCGGGCGACCGTCGGCGTTCGAGCGGCTGGACCGCGCGCACTGCTGGCGCGTCCATGCACTCTGCGTTCGCGGCCGGCCGAGCCGCGCCGGCGCGGTAGCCGCGGCGAGCGAAACGGCGCACCGTCGGCGCGCGTACGTCGAGTGACGTCGCGCGCCTCTTCCGTCATCCGCTCATGAACGACACGACCACCGACCGTCCGTTCGTCACCTTCCCCCGCGTGCTCCTGATCGCGGCCGCCGGCACCTCGGCGGCCGTCGCGATCGCGTCGAGCCGCTCGGGGAGCGACGTCCGCAGCGCGCCGTCGACCGACCGGTGGAGCGGCACGATCCAGGACGGCGCGCAGGTCCGCATCGACAACGTGAACGGGGCGGTGCGCGTCGCCAGATCGCCGGACGCCACCGTGCGCATCGTCACGACGCGGAGGGCGCGTGGGCGCCGGCCGGAGCCGCTGCAGCTGCACGTCGAGCGGCGCGGCGCGGACGTCGTCGGCTGTGTGGTCGCCGACGGCACGGAGTGCGGGAGCCGGACTCGCCGCACGGGCGGCCTCGTTCGGCGCCTGTTCCGCCGTTACTCGCCCACCGAGGTCACCGTCGTCGTCGCGCTCCCCGCGGATGCGCGCCTCCGCGTGACCACGGTGAATGGTGCCATCACCGTCGCCGACGCCGCGCGCGACGTCGAGCTGTCGACGGTCAACGGCTCGATCGTCGTCGGCAGCACGGATGGCGCGGTGCGCGCGTCGACCGTCAACGGCGGCATCACCGCTCGGCTCGACGGCACGTCGCGCGGCGCACCGCTGTCCCTCGAAACCGTCAACGGCTCGGTGACGGCGTTACTCCCCGCGGGGACGAACGGAGCGCTCACGGCGAGCACGGTCAACGGCCACATCGAGAACGATTTCGCACCGGTCGTCCGCGACACGCGGTCGCAGCGGATCGCGCTCGGCGTCGGCGGTTCCCCGATCGCATTGACGACCGTGAACGGGTCGGTGCGCGTGGCGAGGGTGCCGTAACTGCCCGAACGTCCCCGCAGTCGCGGGAACGACCGACCGCGCCGGGGTTATTATCCCCGTCCACTCACGCACAGGAGTCCGCTCGATGGGCGTCTCGTACCGCCCCTACGCCGAAGTCGCGCCGGTTCGCACCGGCGCCGAGCGCGCGACGCTCGTTCGGCGCACCTATCTGCTCGTCTTCGCCGGCATTCTCGTCACGATGCTCGGCGCCGCGTTCGGGTTCTCGCAGCCGGGGATCATGGCCTCGGTGGCGCGGCACCCGTTCCTCTCGTTCTTCGCGACGTTCGTTCCGCTGATGCTCGCACAGGTCATGCGCGACCGCTTCCCGGCGAACATCGGCCTCACGCTCGCGTTCACGTTCGCGGAAGGCGTCTGGATCTCACCCCTGCTCTGGGTCGCGCAGCAGCGCACGCCCGGAATCATCCTGCAGACGGCGCTGCTCACGGGGAGCACGTTCGCCGTGCTCACGGCCTACGCGTTCCTGAGCCGCCGCGACTTCAGCGCGTGGGGCGGCTTCCTGACGGTCGGGCTGTGGGTGCTGATCGGCACGTCGCTGCTCATGTTCTTCTTCAAGAGCACGGCCGGGAGTCTCTGGCTCGCCGGCGCCGGCACCCTGCTGTTCAGCGGGCTGCTCGTGTTCGACACCTGGCGGCTGCGCAACGTCTACGGCCCGAACGACTACGTGATCGCGGCCGTGGCGATCTATCTCGACCTGCTCAACATGTTCCTGTTCATCCTGCGCCTGCTCGGCGGCGGCCGACGCGACTGATCGGCGACCGAACGGTGACGCACTAGGAAACGGGGCGCGGCTTCTCGGTCGCGCCCCGTATCGCGTCCGGTCCCCCGATCGCCGACTCCTCGATCTCGGCGGCGAGGCGGAGGTCGGCCGCCGTGATGCCGCCGGCGCTGTGCGTGCTCAGCGTGAACGTGACCTTCGTGTACTTGACCGCGATGTCGGGATGGTGGTCGGCCGACTCGGCGAGGCGCGCGACGCGGTTCACGAGGTCGATCGCCGCCATGAACGTCGGCAGCGTGTAGCTCTTCACGAGCGTGTCGCCGCGGCGACTCCACCCGGTGAGCTGGCCCAGCAGGCGCTGGATCTCGATGTCGGAGAGGCGGGTGGGCGCGGGCATGGGCGACACGTTACCCACTTCGCGGCGCGCGGGCCAGATCGGAGACGATGACCCAGACGCTCCGCGTGCGCCGCGAGTAGAACAGCCGCACGGTCACGTCGCGCGGGCTCTGCTTGAACGCGAAGTGGAACTGGAAGGTCTCGTCGAGCGACTCTCGGATCACCCCCTCCCGGAATCGGCCGTAGAACGCCTGCACCTTCGTGCACGGCGCGATCTCGCTGAAGAACGCCCGCCCGATCGCGTGCGCCTGCGGCAGCGACGCGAGCCGCGACTCGACCACGTTGTACTTGAGGATGCGCCCGCTCGCGTCGAGCTGAATGAGGCCGTGGGGGAGCGCGTCGAGCTCCTCGGGGGTCATCGCGTCGAGGTCATCGACGACGAGTGGCTGGTCGGACATCGCAAGATGATACACCGGCAGCATGACGTTCGCCCCGGGCCCGCCGGTCATCTCCGGGCGCCCCTTTCACCGCCGCCCGTTCGGCCGTATCGTGGCGCCATGCCCCGTGACTCTGGCGCTCGTGCGCCCCGTCCCATCCGCCCGCGCGCCCGTCTGCGCGTCGTGCGCGGCGAGGGACGCGTGGGGCGGCCGACGCCGTCTCGGGCTGCGGCGGCCAGCCTCCTCGTGCCCGGAATCGGACAGCTGATCCAGGGGCGCATCGCAGCGGGCGTCGCGCAGGTGATGCTCCTCGTGGCGCTGTACGTCGGCGCCGATCGGGTGCGGGCCTTCGGGGTACCACCCCTCGCCGTGCTCCTCGCGCTGGCGCTCCTCTCCGCAGCCGACGCCGTTCGCGGCGATCGTCTCGCGCGGCGCGCCGCGCTGCGCCTCGTCGCCTGACCCATCCTTCATGTCTGCCGCATCCTGCTCTCGCCGCGAGTGGCTGCTCGCTGCCGCCGCATCGCTCGTCGCGCTGCGCCCTGCCCTGCTCGTCGCCGCGCCGGCGCACGCGATCACGATCTACAAGGATCCGAACTGCGGCTGCTGCGCGAAGTGGGTCGACCACATGCGCGCCGCGGGGTTCGCGACGACGGTGCGCGACGAGGCGGACATGAACGCCGTGAAGCGCCGGCTCGGTGTCCCGGACGCGCTGGCGTCGTGCCATACCGGGCTCGTCGGCGGCTACGTCGTCGAGGGACACGTGCCCGCGGCCGACGTGCTGCGGCTGCTGCGCGAGCGTCCGCGCGCGAAAGGGGTCGCGGTTCCCGGCATGCCTGCCGGCTCGCCCGGCATGGAGATGGGCGGCCGCGCCGACCGCTACGACGTCGTCGCGTTCGACGCGAACGGCGCGACGCGCGTGTTCGCGACCCACTGACCAGTCCAGCGCCCCGCGCCGCCGAGCGAGCCCGGATCGGCGCCGCATGTTTCGTTAGGCATCGGCGAGGCGGGCTTGAGACCCCGCGTCCATGGATGTGGTCACAGCGACCGTGCAATCCGATGGTGCGCAAGGGGTTATGAGACAGGCGCTGCCACGCCTCGCGGTGTGATTCGGAGCACGATCGACGCAGAGATCGGCCGCGAAAGCCCGCGCGACGGCACACATGCTGCTTTGTGAGTGGTCACCACGACAGCGACTCCTGTCGTGATTCACTCGAAGTATTCGACCACGACGCATAGGAGCAGCAGTGATGACTCTCAAGTTCACGACGACCCGGGCGATCGGCGCCGCCATCGCCCTGACGCTCGGGAGCGTGGCCTCGGTCGCCGCGCAGACCCCGGTTCGCAAGGATGTGCCGCGCCAGCCGGCTCCGACCCCTGCCCCGACGCCGATGCCCGAGCCGGCTCCGGCTCCGGTCCAGGCGCCGACCCCGATCCCGATGCCGGACACGGTGGTCCAGACCACCACGACGACCGAAGTCAGCACGGGCGAGGCGATGCCGATGGATCGTGGCACGCGCTTCGGCAACGGCTTCTACGTCGGCCTCGCAGGACAGGCCGCGTTCCCGCAGAACCGCCTGAACGACTTCTATCGCACCGGCTACGGCGCGGAAGGGCACATCGGCTGGGATCCGGCCAACAGCCCGCTCGGCCTGCGCCTCAACCTCGGCTACACGCAGTTGAACGCGGACACGCGGCGCGGCGCGACGCTGCCGACGGGTGGGGTCAACTCGTACCGTGACCCGCAGATCTATCAGGGCACGCTCGACGCGAAGCTCCGCCTGCCGTTCGGCCGTCTGCTGGGCGCGACGAGCGGCCTCTACGCGGTCGGCGGCGGCGGCGTTCACTACTTCCGCAACTACGCCAACACGCTCGGCCAGACCACGAACGTCGGCACGGTCGGCGGGAACGGACAGGGAAGCACGGGCGGCAACGTGACGAACACGTTCAACAGCGAGGACAAGACCCGCTTCGGCGCGAACGTCGGCGGCGGTCTCTCGTTCGGCATCGCCGGCGCGTCGCTGTTCGCCGAGACGCGCTACGTCCGCGTGTTCACGCCGAACACCGACATCGACTACCTGCCGGTGACGCTCGGCCTGACGTTCAACTGGCGCTGAGCCGGACGCAGGACCCCGCACCCGTCGAGGTGTGGGAGAACGGGCGGTCCGGCTATGTCCGGACCGCCCGTTTGGCTTCATGATTGCAATACACAGCTACACACTTGTTTCGCCACCGCGCCCGCAGAGGCGCTGCCGCCCATAGAACCGATGCGCACCTCACTTCTCCTCATCGCAGCCGCCGGCGTCCCGACGCTGCTCGCAGCGCAGGCGACGGCTCCGGCCAACATGGTCGCCAGCCGGTTCGAGCTCGACACGGCGTTCGCCGTCTCGTCGCCCGCCGCCCCGACAGCCGCACGAGTCTTCCGCTCGGCGAAGGACAGCCTGATCTACGAGGGTGCACGCCTCGCCGCCGAGTCGGCGCGCGAGTTCCGCGTCGTCGTCTCGATGTTCGACCGTGAGCTCTACGTGCTCGACGGAGCCGACACGCTGCTCGTCGCGCCCGTGGCCGTCGCGGTCGACACGTCGCTGAGCTTCAATGGGAAGACCTGGCGCTTCGAGACGCCGCGCGGGAAGCGCAAGGTGCTTTCGAAAGAGGCGTCGCCGGTGTGGACTCCGCCCGAGTGGCACTACGCCGAAGTGGCGGCGCGGCAGGGGCTGAAGCTCGGACACCTGCAGCGCAATCGGGCGGTCGCGCTCTCCGACGGCCGCAAGCTCGTGGTGCGCGACAACCGGGTCGGGACGCTCGACGGCGCGACGTTCACGGCGCTGCCGACCGACGAGGAGATCATCTTCGAGGGCACGGTCTACGTCCCGCCGAGCGGCACGCTGAATCGCCGCATCGAAGGAGAGCTCGGCAAGTACAAGCTGAACATGGGCGAAGGCTTCCTGCTCCACGGCACGCCGCACACGGCGTCGATCGGCACGGCGGCGACGCACGGCTGCGTGCGGCTGCTCGATGAGGACATCGAGTGGCTGTTCGACCAGGTCCCGGTCGGGACGCCGGTCTACATCTACTGACCCGGTCCTGCGGCTCGTGTGCCGCGGATGCAGATTGAACGGCGCGGCGAGAGACTCTCGCCGCGCCGCTGTCATTTCCCCCTGTTCCTCAGTGCCATGGGAGCCTCAGCTGGTGCCATCGTCGCGATGGCCGCGGCCCGCGCCGAGCGTGAGATCGTCGAGTACTTCCGCGACGCGGGTGCCATCGCGCCCGGCCGAACCGTTCCGCTCCCCGAGCCTGAGCGCTTCGTCGGCCGGAGCCGGCTCGAGCGGCTGATCGCGGCGGACGTCGTGCGCCAGGGCGCTGGCGGCTACTGGTTCGACGAGTCGATGTACGAGGGCTATCGCAGTGACAAGCGAACGATCGTGCTCGTGGTCGTCGGCATCGTCATCGCGACCGCGCTCGGCGTCGCCATGGCGGCGAGCGCCTGAGGCGCGGCGCCCGACTCGAGGGCAATCGCATCCCGGCGGGCCCTCATCCCCGCCGCTTCGCTCGCGCGGTAGGCGTCGCGGCCGCCGGGTCGTCGGGCCACTCGTGCTTCGGGTACCGCCCGCGTAGCTCGCGTCGCACGTCGGCATAGCTGCCACGCCAGAAGCCGGCGAGGTCGCCGGTGACCTGTACGGGTCGGTGCGCCGGCGAGAGGAGATGCAGCGTCAGCGGCACGCGCCCCGCGCCGACCGCCGGCGTGCTCGACGCGCCGAACATCTCCTGCAGGCGCACGGCGAGAACGGGCGCGCCCGGGTTCGCGTAGTCGACGCGAATGCGCGAGCCGCTCGGTACGACCACGTGTGTCGGTGCGAGCGCGTCGAGCGCTGCGCGCTGCGGCCACGTGAGGCGCGACAGCAGCGCGTCGACGAGCGGGAGCTGCGCGAGCTGCGCGCGCCGCCGGAGCCCGGCGAGGTGCGGCGCGAGCCAGTCCTGGAGCGTCGCGAGCAGCGCCTCGTCGGAGACGTCGGGCCAGTCGTTCGGAGAGAGCGCGTGCGCGAAGCGCAGTCGATCGCGTAGCTCGCTCGCCGCGGCGCTCCACGGAAGGACGCGCAGCCCCTCGTCGCGAACGACGTCGAGCATCACCGCGACGACGGCATCCGGATCGGGGGCCGGGTCAGGACGGTCGCGCACGACGATCGCGCCGATGTGCTCGACGACGCCCGCACGCACGGCCTCCGACTCGCGATCCCAGCGCAGTTCGGCCGTCGTCTCGATCGACGCGGCGCCGGCATCGAGCAGTGCATCGAGAGTGACGGGCGCCGCGAGCAGAATACGGCTTTCCTGGTCCGTCCCGCCGAGTTGCGCGACGGCGAGATATGACGAGCCGGCGAGCGAGCCGGCGGACGCGAGCGCTGCGCCGCGTCCGCTGCGGAGCAGGTAACGATCGCCGGCACCAGCGCGGCGCTGCGCGATACGGTCCGGGTAGGCGAACGCGACGAGCACACCGACCACCTCGTCGTCCGGCACCGCGGCCGCGTCGACGCGGGCGCGCTCACGACGTGGCACGATCGGTCGGAGCTGGCGCCAGAGCTGGCGCGCCTCCTCCCGAACGCGCTGCACTACCTCGTGGTCGATCGCGTACGACGCGGGGAGCGCGTCGCCCTCCGACGCGCGGCGGACGAGGTCGAGTCTCGGCCGAACGTCGCCGCCGAATGCGACGGTGCCGAACGGACCGCCCCGCGGCGCCCCGCCGGACGACCGCACGACGTCGCGTTCACTCAACAGCGCAGCGAGCGTGCACGCCGGCTCGCCGGCGCCGAGCGCGTGGCCGCGCAGTACCATGTGAGCGAGCCGCGGGTGCAGCGGGAGCGCCGCCATCGCCTCGCCGTGCGGTGTCACCCGACCGGTGGCCGCGCTCAGCGCACCCAACGACGTGAGCAGCGCGCGCGCCTGTCGAAACGCGGCGTCGGGCGGCAGGTCGAGCCACGCCAGCTCCCGCGGCTCGACGACGCCGGCCGCCGCGAGGTCCAGCGCGAGCGGCGCGAGGTCGGCGTCGCGGATCTCGGGCGCGGTGTGCGCGGCGAGCTGTGCGTCCTCGGCCTCGCTCCACAATCGATAGCACACGCCCGGCGCGACGCGCCCCGCGCGGCCGCGCCGCTGTGCAGCGGACGCTCGAGAGATGGGCGCGGTCGCGAGCCGGGTCATCCCGGTACGTGGCGAGAAGCGCGGCACGCGCGCGAGCCCGCTGTCCACCACGACTCGCACGCCGTCGATCGTCAGGCTCGTTTCGGCGATGTTCGTCGAGAGGACGACTTTGCGACGCCCGGGGGGTGACGAGGCGATCGCCGCGTCCTGCGCGTCCTGCGCGAGCATGCCGAACAGCGGGAGCACGCTGGTGTCGCGTGGCAGCGCGCCGTCGAGCAGCCGCGCGACGCGGTGGATCTCCGGCGCACCGGGAAGAAAGACGAGCACGTCGCCGTCATGCGCCTGCGCCGCCTCGCGCACCGTCGCCGCGACCGCGCGCTCGAACGCGCCGTGCCCGTCGTCGGGGCGGCGCTCGCGCCACCGCACCTCGACCGGCCAGCTCCGCCCCTCGCTCGTCACGATCGGCACTGCGGTACCGAGCAGTGCGGCGACGCGCGCTCCGTCGAGCGTCGCGGACATGACGACGATGCGCAGCTCGGGGCGCAGCACCGTCTGCGTCTGCAGCGCGAGCGCGAGACCGAGGTCGGCGTGGACGCTCCGCTCGTGGAACTCGTCGAAGAGCACCGCGCCGACCCCGTCGAGCGACGGATCGCGCTGCACGAGGCGCGTGAGGATCCCTTCCGTGACGACTTCGATCCGGGTCCGCGGTCCGACGCGCGTGTCGAGTCGCGTGCGGTACCCGACCGTCTCGCCGACCGTCTCGCGGAGCGAGCGCGCCATGAACGTCGCCGCCGCGCGGGCCGCGAGGCGCCGCGGCTCGAGCACGATGATCCGTCCGCCGTCGAGCCACGGCTCGTCGAGCAAGGCGAGCGGCACGCGCGTCGTCTTCCCCGCCCCCGGCGGCGCTTGCAGCACGACGGACGACTGCCCGCGCAGCGCATCGCGCAACGCGGGCAGTACGTCGTCGATCGGCAGTGCGAGGGGTCGCGTCAGGCCGAGGCCGAGGCTCCCGACGCGTCGAACGGCACGACCGGATCGATCGTCGACATCGTCGGCTCACTCGGCGGTGCGGGAGGCGCGGGCGGCGCGGGCGGCGCGGGCGGCGCGGGCGGCGCGGGCGGCGCGGGCGGCGCGGGCGGCGCGGGCGGCGCGGGAGGCACGGGCGGCGTGCCACCGCTGCGTCGGTCGCGCCACCATGTGTAGAGCCAGCGCGCGACGATCGCCACCAGCGCGATCGGCAGCACGATCTTGAGCGCGGCGAAGGCGAAGCCGATCACCGTGCCGACGACGGCCATGAGCGCGCTCACGAGGCCGACGACGAGGAGCAGCGGCAGGCCGATCACGGCGAGCACGAGCAGCAGCGGGAGCCCGACGATCGCGAGGACGATCAGCAGTGGAATGCCGACGACCTTGAGCACGCCGGCGAGCGGGAGCGCGAGGACGAGCAGCACGCTCATCAACCCCCCGACACTGCGGCCGAGGACCCACTTGAGCAGAAGCGCCTTCGCCGCGAGCCACATCGTCACATTCTCCGAGAAGATTCTCCAGCTCGCCTACGTAGTCGGTGCGCTCATGTTTCAGTCGGCGCGCCGTCGTACTGCCGCCGCGACCGACCCGCCGTTCGATTTCCCCCGAACCTCTCCGTTCCATGGCCGACGAGCGCTCACAGAGCTACGCCACCCACCGCCGGTGGAACCCCCTCTATCACTTCGTCGTCACGCCGCTGCTGCTCGCGAACGTCGTGATCGCAGCGCTCGCGCTCTCGCGCTCGCCGTCGTTCGCGACGACGTGGGCGCTCGTCATGGCGGTCGCGCTCTTCCTGGTCGCCGGCGCGGCACGGTTGATGTCGCTGCGCGTGCAGGACCGAGTGATCCGCCTCGAGATGCGGCTCCGTCTGGCGCAGCTGCTGCCGCCCCCCCTCCTCGCGCGCGTCGGCCAGCTCCGCACGCGGGAGCTGCTCGCACTCCGCTTCGCCTCCGACGCGGAGCTGCCGGCCCTCGTCGAGCGCGTGCTGAGCGGCGAGCTGTCGACCCCGAACGCGATCAAGCGCGAGGTGCGCGAGTGGCAGGGCGACTGGCTTCGCGCCTGACGCCCTGCCGCGCGTCGATCACCGGCCGCGTACGCGGTCCCACGCGTCCCGCGCGGCGTCCTTCACCTCCGCCCACGCCGACGTCGACGTGCCGCGCGCGGAGTCCCAGCCCCGTTCGAGGTCGGACTGCGCGTCGTCCCACGACCGGTTGGCGTGCTGGTGCGCGGACTCGGTGCCGTAGCGGTACGCCGGCGCGTAGTAGTCGTAGCTGCGGTCGGCCTGGACGTACGGGCGGCTCGCGTACTGCGTCCGCCAGTGTTCGTCGTCGGTCGCCTG
Source organism: uncultured Gemmatimonadaceae bacterium (assembly GCA_963843845.1). Taxonomy (GTDB): domain Bacteria; phylum Gemmatimonadota; class Gemmatimonadetes; order Gemmatimonadales; family Gemmatimonadaceae; genus Gemmatirosa. The sequence goes on from CAWJMB010000002.1 coordinate 3,003,000, forward strand.
CCACCCGCTCGTACCGAACGCGGTGTCGTGCAGGCTGCCGGTCGTGCCGGTGTTGATGCCGCTGTTGCCACTCGGCAGGTTGTCAAAGACGAGATTCCTTCCGACTTCGGCCATGTGGCCCTCCTCGATGATTCGTCGTTGGCGCCGTGCGTCGAATGTCGCATCGAGGGCAAAGCGCGGGCCTCGTTTTCTTTACGACGCGGCATTTCCGGCGTCCACCGTCGTACGCTGTATCCGTCGACACTCTGCCTTCCCGCCCGGTCCGCCATGAGCCTTCGCTACCGACTCGCGCTCGCACCGCTCCTGCTTCTCGTCGCCTGCGGCGGGGACTCCGCGGCCGACACGCCGACGACGCCGACGACGCCGACGACGCCTGGGGCGCCTCGCACGGCCGAAGTGACGATGGGCCCGGCGTTCTTCCTCCCTCCGTCGACGACGATCGCCGTGAACGGCACGGTCACGTTCGATTTCTTCGGCGGGGTCGACCACAACGTGCTCTTCGAGCGGAAGGCGGGCGCGCCGGCGGACATCCAGCAGACGCGCAACGTGCGCATCACGCGCACGTTCGCGACGGCGGGCACCTTTCCGTACGACTGCCGGATCCACCCCGGCATGGTCGGCGAGATCGTCGTCGTGCGCTGACTCGGCGCACGACGACGCCTACCGCGTCAGACGGACACGCCGCGGTACGTGGGGACGTAGTCGGGAAACACCACGCTCACGTTCGTGTTGCCGAGTCGCTTCGCGACGATCTCGGCGAGAATGTCGCGGTGGTCGAGCGTGACTCTGAGATCCTGACCCGATTCGAGGTTCTCGCGCGCGAGGCCGGGCCAGTTGTTCGTGACGACCTTCCCGCCCGCGATTCCCGGCCCCATCACGAACATCGCCGAGGCGCGCCCGTGATCGGTGCCGGCGCTCGCGTTCTCGCGCACGTTGCGGCCGAACTCCGAGAGCGCGACGAGCGTCACGTTCGCCGACGCGCCGCCGGGCGCCATGACGTCCGCCCAGAACGCGCCCAACGAATTCGAGAAGTCGCGCATCGTGTTGAACATCGAGCCGCCGTTCGGGTCCTGCTGCTGGTGCGTGTCCCAGCCGCCGACGTCGATCTGCACCGCCTCGATCCCGACGTCCGCCTTGATGAGCGCCGCGGCGGAGCGCAGGCTCCGGCTGAATCCCGACGTCGTGTACGTCGCGCCGGTCGTCGGCCGGTACGTCGCGACGCTGATGGTCTTCAGCAGCGCGAGCGTGTTCGACGCGTCGAGCGCCGCCGAGCGGACCGGGTCGAGCGTGAGCGAGTAGTCGCCCTTGAGCCATTCACCGCGCTGGACCGCCGTCGCCGCCTGGCCGGAGAGGCCGTACGTCGACGGGTCGGCGATCGGCAGCGTCTTCGGCGCGCCGTAGAGCGAGCGCTGCAGGCCGTCGGCGAGGCCCAGCGCGCGGAGCGGCGCGTCGGTGCGCGTCGGCGGCGTCGTCGCGAGGTGCCGCCCGAGCCAGCCGGTGATCAGATTCACGTCGTTCGCCTTGCCGACCTCGATGAACCGCTGCATGTCGAAGTGCGAGCGGTTCGCCGACCGTGACGCCCGTGCCGTGCACGACGGCGAGCTGTTTCGCAGTGTAGGCCGGAAGCAGCCCGGCCATGGCCGGGGGCAGCCCGAAGTAGTCGGTGAGTGCGGTGACCTTGCTCGTCACGCCGCTGGCGTCGGGGCGCGCGACGGCGATCGTCGGACGCGACGTGTAGTAGTTGTTGTCGCCGTACGGCACGACGAGCGACAGCCCGTCCGCGCCGCCACGCATGAACACGCTCACGATCACGTCGCGCGCGCTCGCGTAGCTCTCGGCCAGCACGACGCGCGGAAGCCACGAGGGGAACGCCGCCGCGGCGAACGCGGCACCGGCGCCGGCGACGAAGTGGCGGCGCGAGAGCTCGTTGTACTCGCGGCAGCCGAAGTCCTGTTCGTCATGCATGGCTCAGTACCACTGGAAGCTGGAGGAGGCCATCGCGAGCGCCATCGCTCTCGCGGATGCGGGTCGCGCTCGTCGGCGTGGTTCTGAGATACGCGACCAGCTCGGCGCGTGTGCGGTCGCTCATCTCGCCGCCGAACACCCGCTTGCCGATCGCGTTCGCGACCGCCTCGGCGGTGCCTAACGCCTGACAGGGTGGCCACCTCGACGACGACCTCGCCCGCGGCGTAGTTCGAGACTGCGGTCGACGCGTTCCACCGCGGCAGGAGGTTGCCGGCCCAGTACTCCACCTGGTCCGGGTAGCCGTCCGGGGTCTCCCAGGTGAACTGCGTGTGCCCCAACGAACTCAGCAGCCGGTTCGGCGCCGCGAGCCCCGTGACCGTCGGATTCGCCGCGCGAAGGGCCGAGACGAGCCAGTGGAACGGGCGCTTGAACTTCGCCGGCGCCTGCTGCATGTGGTCGAAGCTCAGCGATCGCGCGCAACATCGACTTGATGTCGCCGCCCGTCGTCGTGTAGACCGCCGAGACGGCGTCGACCATCGCCTTCGATGGTTCGTACCAGAGGAACCATCGGAGCATCTTCGTGGCGATGAACTTCGCGGTGTCCGGATGCTTCACGAGCATGTCGAGCACCTGCTCGCCCTCGGTCACGCCCTGCGGGTTCGTCTGGTTCAGTGCGTTCATCGCGGGGAAGGCGGTGCCGAGGAACGTCTTCGCCGTGAAGTCGTGCAGCGACGGCGAGAAGGCGAAGTCGCCGCGCCCCGCCACCGTCCACCCCGTGAGGATGCGCGACAGCTCGGCGACGTCCTGCTGCGTGTACGCTCCCTCCACGCCGAGGGTGTGCAGCTCCATGATCTCGCGCGCGTAGTTCTGGTTCGGCGACTGGCGGCGGCTCGTGAACTGATCGAGGTAGACGAGCATCGCGGCGCTGTGCGCGCTCGCCTTCAGCAGCTGCGGGAACGTCGTCATCGCGTACTTGCGGATGACCTCCCGATCGTCGAGCACCTTCAGGTAGCCGGCCTTCGACATCGCGATGTTGAAGTGGTCGCTCCAGAACTCGACGACGCGCTGGTAGAGCTGGCGCTTGGAGAACGCCGCGCGGTAGAGCGTCGCCTCCTGCAACTGCGTCTGGAGCTGGCCGGCGTCCATCGCGTAGATGTCCACACCGGTCAACGCGAGGTTCGGCCACTTCGTCCTCACGAAGGTCTCGACCGCCGTGTCGTCGATCGCCTCGTGATTCAGGTGGTAGTTCAGGTACCCCGAGTAGCCGAGCGCGCGGGCTCGCTGCGCCTCTTCCGCCGTGAGACCGAGCGTCACGCGGCGCGCGAGGCGGAGCGACCAGTTCTCCCACTCCTCGGTCGGGTCGAGCTGCCACGGCATCTGCACGGCGTTGACGCCGGCGAACTTGCGCGGGAGCTGCGCGCGGAGCCGCTTCGGGGGCTGGGCGCTCGGGGCGCGCGGGGCGAGCTGCGCGTCGGCGGTGACCGGGGTCGCGCCGGCGACGGCCGCGATGCCGGCGGCGGCGAGAGGGGCACGACGGAGAAACTCCCGGCGGGACGACGCGTGCGTCTGGCTCATGGCACAGCCTTGGAGCGGGGTGACATCGACGGCGGGACCGCGACTGGATCGTAGGAGTGACGACGCAGCCTCAGCAGTGTTAACAGAATGCGGATCGATTCCCGCTCGATCCAGGGTGCGGGCCACAAAATCTTCTCGCGCTGCCGCGCCGCCGGGTGGGTTCAGAGCGCGACGTTCACGGAGTAGACCGCCTGCAGCATCGCGAGCGCGACGAAGCCGACGATCGCGCCGAACAGCACGATCAGCGCGGGCTCCAGGAGCCCGACCGCCGCACGCAGCGTGCGGCGGACCTCGGCGTCGTAGCTGTCGGCGGCTCTGAGCGCGAGCGTGTCGAGCCGGCCACTCTCCTCGCCGGCGGCGAGCAGTTGCGATGCGAGCGGCGGCAGCACCGTCCCGAGCGCGTCGGACAGTCGCTCGCCACGCGCGACGGCGGCGGCGGCGCGCTCGACGCCGGCGGCGGTCGCGCGGTTGGGCGCCGCGGTGGCCGCGATGCGGAGCGCGGGAACGAGCCGCATCCCGGCGCGCAGCAGCAGTCCGAGCGTCCGCGTCACCCGCGCGGCGCCGAGCGCACGTTCGAGCGTGCCGACGACCGGCCAGCCGAGCCGCGCCGCATCGAAGCGCAGCCGATGCTCCGGCCGCCCGAGCCACCGCCGCGCGCCGACGACGCCGATCGCGATCAGCGCGAGCCAGATCCACCAGCCGCCGATCGCGACGTGGCTCGCGGCGACGAGGATCCGCGTCGAGCGCGGCAGCGTGCCGCCGGTCTCGTCGAGCAGCGCGACGAAGCGCGGCACGACGGCGGTCAGCAGCACGACGACGCCGAACCCCGACATGGCAGCCATGAGCGCGGGGTAGAGCAGCGCGCCCTGCACCTGCGCGCGCAGCTCGGCGTCCTCGTCGAGATAGTCGGCGAGGCGCTCGGCGGCGGGGGCGAGCGCGCCCGCCTCCTCGCCCGCCGCGATCGTCGCGACGTACAGGCGCCCGAACACGCGCGGGTGCCGGCCCAACGACTCGGCGAGCCCGACGCCCTGCTGCACGTCGCGTCGCACGCCGTCGGCTGCAGCGACGACGTCCGGGTGCGTGGCCTGCGCCGCCGCGAGCCGCAGCGCGCGATCGAGCGGGATGCCGGCGCCGAGGAGTGCGGCGAGCGCGCGGGTGAACGCGGCGACGGCAGGCGCGCGTCGCGAGCGGGCGGCGGCGCGTGGCGGCGCGTCGCCGACGTCGAGCGGCACGAGCCCGCGGCGCCGCAGTTCGGCGAGCGCGCTGTCCCGGTCGGCGGCGTGTAGCTCGCCGTCGACGACGCGGCCGTCGGCCGTCGCGGCGCGCCAGCGGAACGCGGAGGCCGTCACGTCGGACGTGGCGGCGGGGTCGGCAGGACGGCGTCGCTCGCGCGGGGGCGATCGTGCGTGGTCGGCGCTGCGGGCTCCCGCTCGCCGACGACGCGCAACACTTCCTCGACCGTCGTCCGCCCCTCGCGCGCCAGTCGCATCCCGTCGTCGACGATCGGGGTCATGCCGTCGGCGCGCGCGATGCGGCGCAGCTCGTCGAGCGACGCGCCGGCGACGGCGGCGCGCCGGAACGCGTCGCTCACGACGAGCAGCTCGTAGATGCCGGTGCGCCCGCGGTAGCCGGTGCCGCCGCAGGCATGGCAGGAACCGAGACCCGGGGATCGGGGACCGCACTCGGCACACACGACGCGCACGAGCCGCTGCGCGAGCACGCCCTGCACCGTCGCCGCGACGAGATACGGATCGACCCCCATGTCGACGAGCCGAGTCACGGCGCTCGGCGCGTCCGTGGTGTGCAGCGTCGAGAAGACGAGGTGGCCGGTGAGCGCCGCCTGGATCGCGATCTCCGCCGTCTCGCGATCGCGCGTCTCGCCGACCATGACGACGTCGGGATCGTGGCGCAGGATCGAGCGGAGCGCCGCCGGAAAGCCGAGGCCCGCGCGCGTGTTCGTCGGGATCTGCACGGCGTCGGGAAGTCGGTACTCGACCGGGTCCTCGACGGTGACGACCTTGACGCCCGGCGTGCTCACGCGACGCAGCGCGGCGTAGAGCGTCGTCGTCTTGCCCGAGCCGGTCGGCCCGGTGACGAGCAGCAGCCCGCTCGTCGTGCCCAGCAGTCGCTCGAACGGCGCGCGGACGTGATCCGGCATGCCCAACGCCGCGAGATCGCGGGCGCCGCCGGCCTGATCGAGCACGCGCAGCACCACGCTCTCGCCGTGCAGCGCCGGCAGCGTCGACGCGCGGAGGTCGACCTCGCGCTCGCCGACGCGCACGCGCGCCCGTCCGTCCTGCGGCTGCCGCCGCTCGGCGACGTCGAGCCCGGCGAGGATCTTCACACGGCTCACGACGCCCGCGCGCAGCGACGCCGGCACCCGCTCGACGTCGCGCAGCACACCGTCGAGCCGGTACCGCACGCGCAGCCCGTCCGCCGTGCTCTCGAGGTGCAGGTCGCTCGCGCCGAGTCGGAGCGCGTCGAGCAGAAGCACGTTCACGAGCCGCACGACCGGCGCCTGATTCGCGAGCGCCCGCAGATCGCCGCCGCTCTCGTCGTCGTCATCGCTCGCGCTCTGCGCGGCGACGTCGATCGCCGCCGCGTCCGGCGGACGCGCCGCGAGGAGCGCCGCCTCCACCTCGGCCGCCGGCGCCTCGACGATGCGGACGCGCCGCCCGTACCGCCGCGCCAGCTCGTCGCGCACCGTCTCGTCCGGCATCGCCGCGGCGGCGACGAGCAGCGCGTCGTCGTCCGCGACGCCTAACGGCAGCACGAGGTGCGCGGCGAGCCACGACGCCGGGAGCCGTGTGGCGAGCTCACTCTGCGCGGCCGCGCGGAGCGCCGCAGCGTCGACGCTGCTCATCTAGCTGGAGCTGTTCGTTTTCCGACAGAAGGAACGCGTCACGGCTTCCGAACCAGCCCGGGCGCCGCGTCGTCGAGCCGCCCGCGCGCGCGGTCGCGCACCCGGTCGGCATCCGCGTCGGTGCGGATGACGTAGGGCGTGACGAAGATCGCGAGCTCGGTGCGCGTGCGCGTCACGCGCTGACTCTTGAACAGCGGCCCGACGAGCGGGATGTCCTTGAAGAACGGCACCCCCGACTCGGTCAGCTCGCGCGACTCGCCGATCAGTCCGCCGATGATGATCGTCTGTCCGTCGCGCACCACGGCGCGCGTCGACGCCTCGCGCGTCGAGATCACGGGCGCGTTCAGCGCGCTCGGCAGCGACTGCGTCGTGAGCGAGCTGACCTCCTGCAGGATCTGCATCGACACGTAGCCGTCATCGTTGATCGTCGGGACGATCGTGAGCGACGTGCCGACGTCCTGATACTGCACCGCGCGGTCGAGCGCGACGTCGTTCGCGAGGCGTTGCGCGGCCACGAACGGCACCTTGCTCCCGACCAGGATGCGCGCCTCGCGATTGTTCAGCGCGAGGATCTCCGGCGTCGACAGCACGCGAACGTTCGTCGTCGTCGCGATCGCCTGCAGCACCGCGCGCACGTCGAACCGGTCGACGCTGAACAGCTTGCGCAGCACGAGCCCGGGGCCGACCGGCAGCGTGTCGGCGACGGGGCCGGTGATCGTGAGCGCCGTCGAGCCGGTTGCGCGTGCTCACGCCCGCCCAGTTGATCCCGAACTCGGTGCCGCGCCCGAGCTGCACCTCGGCGACGGTGACCTCGAACAGCACCTGCGGCGGCCGGACGTCGAGCGCCTCGATCGTCTCGCGCAGCAGCGGAAAGTTGGGCGGCTGCGTGCGGATGACGAGCGCGTTCGTCGACGCGCTCGCGACGACGTTGGTCGTGCCGGCGAGCGAGCCGGCGGCGAGGCTGTCGCGCGACTGTGCGGTCGGCGCGGTGCGCGCTGCGCCCGGCGCCTGCTGCGCGAGCGGCGACGACGGACTGCCGGACGGCGTCGCCGACGTCGGCACGCCGGGGAGCCCGACTCCCTGCCGCTGCCGGAACGCGTCCAGCTCGCGGTCGCGGAACGTGTCGAGCGTGCGCGACAGGGACCGGTCGGCGAGCGAGCCCGTCCGGCCGGCGTTCGTCGTCACGCCGAACAGCTGGCCTAACGCCGCCGCCAGGTCTTCGGCACTCGCGTAGCGGAGCGGGACGACATACGTCCGCAGCCCGGCCTCGCCTTCCGGGCGCGCGTCGAGGCGTCGGAGCAGCTCGAGGTACCGGGCGACGTTCGCGCCGCGATCGGTGACGAGCAGGGCGTTCGAGCGCGTCACCGCCTCGATGCGCGCCGTGGGGCCCGCGACCTGCCGCAGCGCCTCCGCCGCCTCGTCGGCGCGGATGGAGCTGAGGGGCACGAGCTGCGTGACGAGGCCCAACGGCGGCGGGCTCGAGAGGTCGAAGCCGGTGCCTAACGGTCCGACCGCGGGGGCGCGGCTCATCGGCACGATCTGCGCGATCGTCGCCGACTCGCTCGACCGCACGAGGACGAGTCCGTTCGACTCGAGAATGGACTCGAGGATCGGGCCGACGTCGGCGAGGCGCACCGGCGCCGGCGTCGAGAAGGTGATGCGCCGGTCCGGGATCTCGCTCAGCAGCACCGTCAGGCCGATGCGGGCGGCGAGCGATCGGATGACGTCGGCGAGCGGCGCGCCGGCGAAGTTGACGCTGACGCTCGGCGGCTGCGGCTGGGCGCTCGACTGCGCCGGGAGCCGCGTCGCGATCATCCCGACGACGAGCGCCGCCGTGAGGCGCGTCGCGCCGACGAGGGGTCGTGCGGCGGGTCGTCGTGACGGCATCGGCGGCGTGGAGTGCGCGATCATGGATTGGCGGGAGGAACGCTGTCGCGTGGGGCCGTCGGCTCGCTGTCGCGCGGGGGCGCGAGCCGAAGGGTGAGCGCTTCACCACTCGGCGCCGCCAGCCGCACGCGCTCGGGGGTGACGGCGAGCACGCGCCATCCGCGCTCGCGCGCGCCGACGCGGTAGAGCTGCGCGGCGGGCGTGCCAGGGAATCGCAGGAGCGCGCCGGCGCTCACGGCGTCGATGACCGTGCCATAGAAGCGCGGCCGTTCGTACGCGTCGGCGGCGCCGGCGCCGCCGAGCGTGGAGAGTGCCGCCGCCGCGACCGGATCGGGGGCGAGCCCAGGCGGGAGCGTATCGGGCTCCGGCGGGGTCCAGCGCGCGCGCGGCGGCGTGTGGCCTGCAGCGAACACATCGTGCGTCACGGTGACGTCGGCGAGGGGCGGCGTGCCGACCGTGGCTCGTGCCGCGAGCGACGGAGGCGGCACGTCGCGCACCGGCGCGCGCGCCGGCCACGCCAGCAGCGCGACCGCGGCGGCGCTCAGCGCGAGCGCCGCACCCCACAACGCGTCGGCGACGACGGCAGCGCGCATCACTCGAGCGCCGCGTACGGGGCGCGCACGACGAGCGCCACCTGCAGCAGCTCTTCCCCGCGCGGGCCACGCACGCGCTGCACCGACAGGTCCACGACCTCGAGGAGCCACGCGCCGCGCTCGATGCGGGCGACGAGGTCGGTGAGCCCGTAGATGTCGGCCGTCGCGCCGACGGTCGCGGGGATCGCCGGCAGTCCGCCTGCCGTGTCGGGCGCGCTCGCGACGTCGATGCGGTCGAGCTGCACGCGGCTCGCCGACGCGTACTCCTGCAACACCGCCTGCAGTGCCGACGCGGCGAGCGACGCCGACCGCGCGCTCAGCACACGCGGCGACTGCGCGTCGTGGGTCAGCGTCCGTGCCTGCACCGCGCTCGCGACCCGTCCCCGGTCGCGGATCAGGGCCCGCAGCCGCGACAACCGCTCGACGCGCGCGTCGAGCAGCGCCTCGCGCGCCGACCACCGCGACGCGAACGGAACGACGCCGTAGGTCACCGCGATCGCGACGGCCGCGACGAGCACGCCGATCGCGATCGTGCGCCGCTCGCGTGTCGTCGGCCTCGGCACGCTCACCGCCCCGCCCGCGCGGCCGGTCGCACGCGGAACGCGACCGAGTACGTCGACCGCGCCCCGCCTCCCTCGTCGACGACGCTGCTCGGCGCCGCGGCTCGCACGGCGTCGAAGCGCGGTTCGGCGTCGAGCGCAGGGACCACGGCCGCGGCGGCGCGCGCGGTGCCGTCGATCTGCCACGCATCGCCCTGCACGCGGATCGCGGTGACGACCGCGTCGGTCGGCAAGCGAGTGCCCAACGCGTCGAGTCCGCCGAGCACCGACGTGCGGCGCGCGGCGACGCGCTCGGCGGCGCGCGCCGCGGCATCGAACGCGGCGAGGCGCACGAGGAGCGACTCCGCTGGCGCCGCCACCGGCGCCTCGGCCGCGAGCGCGGCGTCGACGGCGCTCAGCGTACGCGCTCGCGACCGGTCGGCCGCGACGAGTGCGAAGCCGAGCGCCGCGCCACAGGCGACGGCGGCGACGGCGACGCGTCGCGTGCGGCGAGCGCCCAAGGTGCGCGCCGCGTCGTCGGTGAGGAGCTGCACGTCGGCCGGCGCGTCCGTGCCCAACGCCGCGCCGAGCGCGGCGAGCCACACACCGTCGACACCGCCGTGCGCGGGGAGCGATCGCGGCGGCGCGCCCTCGAGCGCGATGCGCGGAACGCGGCGCACGGCGGCGATCCGTCCGTCGCGCAGCGCGATCGTGCCGATCTCGTCGTCTGCCGCCGCCAGCGCGTACGTCGCGTCACCGAGCGCCGCGCCGCGCAGGGCCCGCGCGAGCGACGTCGGCGCCGGCTCGACGCACTCGACGGGCGCCCACGCGGAGAACGCGGCGATCCACGCGTCGAGCTGCGGGCGGCGTGCGGCGAACGCCGGCTCGCCTGGCGCGTCGCCGGCTGGCGCGCTGCCGGCTGGCGCGCTGCCGGCTGGCGCGCTGCCGGCTGGCGCGCTGCCGGCTGGCGCGCTGCCGTCCGATCCGCCGTCGCCCAACAGTGCGACGACCGTCTCGTCGTCGACCGCGAAGTGGCGCGCCGTGTCGAGCGCGAGCGCGCGCCGCCGCTCGGCCGGGGGGAGGGGCGGCAGGACGACGCGCGCGACGTCGAGGAACGCGACGCCGACCGACAGCGCGACGTGCCGCGCGCGTCCGAGCCGCGACTCCAGCTCGCGTACCACGTCGTCGGGGCGGGTCGGGTCCCACGCGAGCTCGACCGTCGCCGACGGCATCGCGCCGAAGCGACCGAGGGCGACCGCGCGAACGCGGTCAGCGAGCAGCTCGACGCCGACGCGGTCAGGCATCGAAGATCCGTCGCGGCGGCGCGCTCACAGGTCGCGCTCCCGCCACCGCACGAACGTGAGTCGGGTGCCGCTCACTGCGTACACGCCCTGGATCTCGTGCGTCAGCGGGTGTCCGTCCGACCACCCGCGGCTGACGAGGACGAGTCGCGTCGGCTCGCGCACGAGCGATCCGCGCGCCGCGCGTCGCACTGGCTCCGCGGCCGACGCCACGTTGATCTGCCCGTCGCCGTCGACCGTGAGGTACGGCGCCGCCGCGCGCGCGAGCGGCGCCGGCACGCCGGGAACGCGCGCCAGGTCGTCGAGCGTGCGCAGCTCGCGGCGGGGGCGCGCGAGCGAGCGCGCGAGATCACCGCGCTGCACTCCGCCGGCACCGATCCATGTACGGATCGCGTCCGCGGCGGCGCTCGCCTCGGAGGGCGCGCCGACGTGTGCGAACAGCGCCGCCACCACGTCGACGTCCGCCTGGTTGACGTCGATGCGGGCACTCGCGTCGACGACCGCGACCTGGAAGCGTGCGGTGCCCAACGTGTCCGGCCGCGCGGCGCCGCTCGCCGCCTCGAGGCCATTCAGGTACGCCTGCCGCGCGGTCGCGTCGCCGGCGAGCCGCGCCAGCGTCGTCTCGATCTCGTGCGCCGCGACCACGACGCCGCTCTCGGCCGCATACCGAGCGACGGCGCGCGCGCGCACGTTCGTGACCGCGCCCGTCGCGTCGCGCGCCGCGGCGACGACCGACGCGGCGAGCGCGGCGAGCAGCACGATCAGCCACAGCGTCATCGCGAGCGCCGCGCCGCGGCGGGCGCGGCGGCTGGCGGCGCACGAGAGGCGCGCGACCGAGTGCAGACGCGACACGCTCATGGCGTGACGCCCTCCGCACCTTCGGGGCGCGTCCGCGCGATCAGCGCCGGCAGGGCGTCGCGTCCGGCGGCATCGAGAAAGCGGATCCGCACGGCGACCGGCGGCGCGTCGGGACGCGACCACCGGTCGCGCCACGGACCGCCGACGCTCTCCAACACGCTCACGTCGAGCCCCGCCACCGCCGGCGCGACGATGCGGAGCGGCGTCGCGTCCTCGTCGAGCGGTGCGGCGCGCAGCGTGAGCCCGTCGCGTGATGTCGAGAGCTCGACCGCCCACCGCCCGCCGGTGCCTAACGGCGGCCGCACGCCGCGCGTGACGAAGCGGAGCGCGACCGACGGATCGTGTGGCGCGCCGAGCGTCGGGGAGGTGCCGGGCATGGCGAACGTCGTGTCCGTCCCGCCGCTCCCCGGCTCCGCGTGGCGCAGCGCGTCGTGCAGCACCGACCGCAGCGCGAGCGCGCCGCCCTCGTCGCGCCGCACGCGCTCGAGCCGTGCCGTCACGTCGAGCCCGGCCGACGCGGCGCCGAACGCGAGGCTCGCCACGAGGCCGGTCACGACGAGCGCGACGAGCACCTCGAGCAGGGTGAAGCCGCGGCGCCTCACCGCCCCGCTCCCTGCACGGCGACGACTCGCTGCAGCGCGAACCGCGCCCCGTTCGGCGACGTCACCGTCACGTCGAAGGTGACGAGCCCGTCGGCGCGCGGACGTCTGACGATCGCGCGCGTCCATCCGGCGAGCGAGTCGTCCGGCGCCACGCCGGCGAGCGTCGCTTCCACCCCCGACTCGGCGTACGCGACGACGCGGCTCCACTCGCTCGCGTCGCGCGCCGCACGCGCCGTCTGCTGAAACACGCCGAGAAAGCCGGTGGCGGCCGCGCCGAGGATGACGAGCGCGACGAGCGCTTCGAGCAGCGTCATCTCGTGCCCGCCGCGACGCGGCACGCCGCGGGATCCCACGCGGCGTCGGCGCGTTCGCCGTCGGGCAGGCAGCTGCCGAGCGGCGACACGAGCAGTCGCGCCGGCAGCGCGGCGGGCGCCGCGATCGTTCCCCGTCGCAGCGGCTGCGAGTCGCCACGCGCGACGACGAGCGTCCACACGCCACTCCGCGCCGTCTCCAGCACGAGCGTCTCGCCGCGCCGCACGGCTGCCGCGCGCGCGAACGCGACCACGCGCTGCGCGTCGGTCGTCGGGTCGGGTCGCTCACGCCGGAGCGCGGGCGCGCCGAGCGCCGCGGCGAGACCGATCAGCGTGATGACGACGAGAAGCTCGAGCAGCGTGACGCCGCGTCGAGGCCGGCGCGAGGGCCGAAGGCAGGAGGGCACGTCCGTAAGGTCGAGGCGCACGGCGAGGGTGTCAACGCGGGCGACTGGACGATCGGCGCACGCCGCGGCGAGTTTCCTGTGTTCTCGCGACTCGCGCACCACTCCGCACGCCACTCATGTCCGACGCGCCACACCCTCGCTCGCCACTCTCCGATGCGTGAGCGTCCTCCGCTCCGCTTCCGCTCGCCGGCGCGGCGCGAGCTGACGATCATGATGGGCCTCGTGGTCCTCGTGCACACGATCGCCATCGCGATCTATCGTCTGACCGACATGGCGAATCGCCCGATGCGGACGACGCAGATCTTCGGGGCCGTGTGGACGGCCGCGACGGTACTCGTCGTCGCCTTCGGCCTTCGCCGCATCAACGCGCTGCGCCGCCAGCGGCGGCGCTGATCCGTGGCGCGCGCATCGCGCCGGCGTCGATGCAGCGCCGGCGCCTACGCACCCGATCGCCGGCGCTGCGCCGATCTCGGAGTCGTGAGCGCCGTCCGGTGAGAGTGCGTGTCAAGATCTGCTGCATCGCGTCGGCCGAGGAGGCGCGGCTCGCCGTCGCGGCAGGCGCCGACGCCCTCGGGTTCGTCTCCGCGATGCCGAGCGGGCCTGGGCCGATCGGCGAGGCGCTGATCGCGTCGCTCGCGCGTCGGGTGCCGCCGCCGGTGTCGCGCTTCCTGCTCACGTCGGCGACGGACGTCGAGACGATCGCCGCGCAGCTCGTGCGCACCGGCGTCGACACCGTGCAGCTGGTCGACGCGTTGGGCGGTCCATCCGGCGCGTCGCTCGGCGCCGTCTACGGCGCGCTGCGGTCGCGCGTCCCGCACGTGCGGCTCGTGCAGGTCATCCACGTCCTCGACCTGGCGTCGGTCGACGAGGCCGCGGCGGTCGCGCCGCACGTCGACGCGCTGCTCCTCGACTCGGGAAATCCGCGGCTCGCCGTGAAGGAGCTCGGCGGGACGGGACGGGTGCACGACTGGGCGCTCAGCCGGGCGATCGTCGCGCGGACCGGTGTACCGGTGTGGCTCGCGGGCGGCCTGACCGCAGCGAACGTCGGCGAGGCGGTTCGGGCGGTGCGGCCGTTCGGCGTCGACGTCTGCTCCGGCGTACGGCGCGACGGCGCGCTCGACGCGACGACGCTCGAGGCGTTCGTCGCGTCGGTCGCCGCGGGGTAGCGCCGCGGGGAGCGCCGCGCGGGTCAGGTCGTGGTCGCGCGTCGCAGCAGTCGGATCACGAACAGCAAGACCACGGCGCCGATGAACGCCACGAGAATCGTCCCCGCCAACCCGCCGAGCGGCGACGCGACGCCGAGGGCGGTGAAGATCCACCCGCCGACGAACGCGCCGACGATGCCGATGATGATGTCACCGATGAGTCCGTAGCCCGTGCCGCCCATGACCATCGAGGCGAGCACGCCGGCGACGAGACCGACGATGAGCCAGGCGAGGAGTGTCATATCGCCGAGAGCTCCGGTGAGAGAAGCGACCTCGAAAGTGAGCACGCTCGTGCGGCCACGGGCGACACGCCCGGGTGCCTGCCGCGCTCCCCGCGGAGCGGGCGACGCGGCGGTCGCGAGCGTCGCGCCACGACGCCGCCCGACCGGCGAGCTTTCGCGCATGACCCAATCCGACACCTCTGACGCCGCCAGCCGAACGTCGTTCGGTGGCTTCGATCTCGGCCTCGACGACGACACGACGGCGCCGGCGGCCGCGCCGATCCGCATCAGGACCCTCGGCGTCATCGGCGCCGGCACGATGGGGAGCGGCATCGCCGCCCTCGCCGCGTCGGCCGGCATCCCCGTCGTGCTGCTCGACATCGCCCCCCCGCAGGCGGGCTCGGGCAGGCTGCGGAGCGGCGCGACGCGATCGCGAAGCGGCGCCGTCGCAGAAGGCCCTCAAGGCGAAGCCGGCGCCGTTCATGGACGCCCGTCGCGCCGCGCTCATCACGCACGGGCAACATCGACGACGACCTCGCGCTGCTCGCCGACGTGCGACCTCGTGATCGAGGCGATCATCGAGCAGCCGGCGCCGAAGCAGGCGCTCTACGCGCAGCTCGAAGGGGTCGCTCAAGCCGAGCGCGATCGTCGCGTCGAACACGTCGGGCATCCCGATGGCGGTGCTGACCGAGGGACGCGGCGACGAGTTCCGCCGCCGCTTCCTCGGCACGCACTTCTTCGCCCCGCCGCGCTACATGCACCTGCTCGAGATCATCCCGGCGCCGGAGACGGACCCCGCCGTGATCGACGCGGTGCGCGCGTTCGGCGAGCGGGTGCTCGGCAAGGGCATCGTCATGTGCAAGGACGCGCCGGGCTTCATCGCGAACCGGCTCGGCGTGTACGGCATGGTGCACACGATCGCAGCTCATGGAGCGCTTCGGCCTCACGATCGACGAGGTCGACGCGCTCACCGGCCCGCTCCTCGGGCGCCCGAAGTCGGCGACGTTCCGCACCGCGCGACCTCTCCGGCGTCGACGTCATCGGGCACGTCAGCGCGGGGCTCGCCCAGACGACCGGCGAGGACTTCTCGCTCCCCGCCTGGGTGCACCAGATGATCGCCGAGAAGCAGCCTCGGCGACAAGACCGGCGGCGGGTTCTACAAGCAAGGTCGGCAAGGACATCCTGACGTTCGATCCGGCGAACGAACGACTACGGCCCGCAGCAGAAGCTCGAGACCCCCGAGCTGAAGGCGGCGCACAAGCAGCCGCTCGCGCGGCAAGCTCGCGGCGGTGAAGACGCTGACCGGCCCGCACGGCGACTTCCTCCGCACCCTCCTCGTCGACCTGTCGCGCTACGTGCTCGACGACGTCGCCCCAGCTCGCCTTCGACGTGCCGAGCGTCGACCGCGCGATGGAGTGGGGCTACGGCTGGGAGGCCGGGCCGTTCCGCGTCATGGACCTGCTCGGCCTCGACTGGCTGCGGAGCGAGCTGACGAAGCACGGCGGCGCCGTGCCGGCGCTGCTCACCCAGGCGCAGGGCTCGTTCTACCGCCGCGCCGCGGACGGCAGCGAGGAGGCGCTCGGCTTCGACGGCCGCTACGCGCCGGTGCCCGACATCGCCGGGAACCTGCGTCTCGCGGCCGTCGCCGCACGGCCGACTGCGATCCTCGAGCAGAACGAAGGGCGCGCGGCTGCTCGACCTGGGCGACGGCGTCGCGCTGCTCGAGTTCCGCGGGAAGGCGAACGCGCTGTCGTCGAAAGTGCTCGACCTGCTCGAGCGCTCGATCGAACGCGTCGACCGCGACGGGATGCAGGGGCTCGTCATCGGCAACGACGACCCGCGTACGTTCAGCGCCGGCGCCGACCTCGCCGAGTCGAGCGGCGCCGTGATCGCCGGGATGTGGGACGTGATCGATCAGGCGATCGCCCGCTTCCAGAACGCGACGCAGAGCGTGCGCCGCGCGCCCTTCCCCGTCGTCGTGGCGCCGGCCGGACTCGCGTTGGGCGGCGGCTGCGAGTTCGCGCTGCACAGCGACCTGGTACAGGCGCACGCCGAGCTGTACATGGGGCTCGTCGAGGCGGGCGTCGGGCTGCTCCCCGGCGGCGGCGGGTGCAAGGAGCTGCTGTTCCGATTCATGGGCGACCTCGCCCCGTACGAGGAGGCCGACCCGTTCGAGGCGGTCAAGCGCGCGTTCAAGCTCATCGCCACCGCGCAGACGTCGACGAGCGCCGCGGAGGCCCGCACGCTCGGCTTTCTGCGCGCGAGCGACCGCATCTCGATGAACCGCGACCACCTCATCGCCGACGCCAAGCAGCGCGTGCTCGACCTCGCGCCCGGCTACGTCCCGCCCACGCCGCGCCGGGTGCGCGCGCTCGGCCGCGAGGGGATCGGCAACCTGCGCTACGCGCTGTTCTCGTTCCGCGAAGGCGGCTACGCCTCGGCGTACGACGAAGTCATCGGCGGCAAGATCGCCCACGTGCTCTGCGGCGGCGACGGCCCACCGCGCGACGTGAGCGAGCAGGACATGCTCGACCTCGAGCGCGAGGCCTTCCTGTCGCTGCTGGGCAACGAGAAGACGCAGGAGCGGATCGTGTACACGCTCCGCACGGGCAAGCCCCTGCGCAACTGATCAGGAGACCATCACGATGGATGCAGTCATTCTCTCCGCCGTTCGCACCGCGGTCGCGAAGGGCAAGGCCGACGGCGCACTCGCGAAGGCCGGCGTGCTGCCGACCGACATCGCGTCGCTCGTCATGCGCGAATCGGTCGCGCGCGCCGGCGTCGACGTCAGCGGAAGTCGACGACGTCATCCTCGGCTGCGCGATGCCCGAGGGGTCGCAGGGGCTCAACGTCGCGCGCAACGCGGCGCTCATGGCCGGCCTCCCGGTCGACGCGTCAGCTGCAACGATCAACCGCTTCTGCTCGTCCGGCCTGCAGAGCGTCGCGTCCGCGGCGCAGGCGGTCATGAGCGGCATGCAGGACGTCGTGCTCGCCGGCGGCGTCGAGATGATGTCGCAGGTGCCGATGTCCGGCTATCACACACGCCTCCACCCCGAGCTGACCGAGAGCTACATCGGGATGGGGTTCACGGCGGAGCGCGTCGCCGAACGGTACGGGGTGAGCCGCGAGGACCAGGACGCGTTCGCGCTGCGCAGCCAGCAGAGCGCGGCGAAGGCGCTCGCGTCGAACGTGTTCGCCGAGCAGATCGTGCCGGTGCCGGTGACGCACGTGTCGTGGCGGGGCGCGACGAAGACCGAGACCGCCGGCGTGTTCGACCGCGACGAGCTGCCGCGCGCCGACACGACGATCGAAGGGCTCGCGAAGCTCAGGCCGGCGTTCAAGATGAACGGCACGGTCACGGCCGGAAACGCGAGCCCATACTCGGACGGCGCCGCCGCGCTGCTCGTCACGTCGGCGGAGAAGGCCGAGGCCCTGGGCGCGACGCCCATCGCGCGCCTGATCAGCTACGCCGTGGCCGGGATCGATCCCGACATCATGGGCGTCGGGCCGATCAACGCGATCCCGAAGGCGCTCAGGAAGGCGGGGATGTCGCTCGCCGACATCGAGCTGTTCGAGTTCAACGAGGCGTTCGCCGCGCAGGCGCTCGCCGTCGCCCGCCACCTCGGCATGGACCTCGACAAGGTCAACGTGAACGGCGGCGCGATCGCGTTGGGCCACCCGTTGGGCGCGACCGGCGCGAAGCTCTCGACGCAGTTGATCTACGAGCTGCGCCGGCGCGGCGGCGGCATCGGGATGGTGACGATGTGCGTCGGCGGGGGGATGGGAGCGGCGGGGATCTTCGAGGTGTACGCCGCCTGAGTGGAGCACGTCCGACGCCGACCGCGACCGGACCGCTGGAACGCGACACGGCCCCCGCGCAGCTGCGCGGGGGCCGTGTCGTTCGTGTGGCCGGAGGGAAGGTTGTTTTGAAGCCCCGAGTGTGAATCGGTGGATGTCCGCGCTTCCGATTTCCGCCTTCCCCGCACTGGGGCATGACGTCGGCGAAATGAACGGCATCCGGCTTCAAAAAGTGTCGGGTCAAAACAGGAGTCTTCCCGACCGACCGTCGTTCTACTGGAGTGAAAGCTAGCGAAGAAACACCGTCGGTCAACGCGCCGCGGTGCGGCCGCGTGCTACGGTCGAACGACGATCGGCACGGCGGCGCCGGCACCGATGACGTCGGCGCGGATCAGCACGAAGGCTGCGAGCGGGTTCACCGCGAGCGACGGCGTCGGCGCCTTGCCGCGGATGCGATAGAAGTAGCCTTCGGTGAACTCGGTCGCGCGCGTGACGTCCACGTACGGAGAGCTCGCCGGCCCGACGTCCACCGTCACGCCCGACCGCACGGGGGTGCCGGCGACGTCGCGGACGATGACCTGGAACAGCAGGTCCTGCCCGACGCGAACCTCGCGCGCGTTCCCGGCCGTCGAGATCTCGAGCGAGCCGAGGTGCCCCGCGGTCGGCGGGTAGACGAGCAGCGTCGACGTGTCCGACGCGACCTCGACGCCGCCGAGCAGATAGCGTGCGCGGATCACCGTCGTTCCACCACTCACGCCGGTCGCCTGCCCCGTCGTCGAATCGATCGTCGCGACGCTCGGCCGCGACGACGTGTAGCGGATGGCCGAGGCGAACTCCGTCGTCGGATTGACCACCGTGCCGGCCGAGTCGAACAGACTCACGCGATAAGTGACCGATGCCGGCGCCGTGATCTCGGCGGCGCGCGGCTCGAGGAGCGCGAAGCGCACGCGGCTCGTCACCGGGACGCGCACGCGCGCGGAGTCGCGCACGGTGCCCGCGCCGCCGATGTAGGTGGCGACGATGTACGTCGTTCCGGGCGACCCTGCGCGCACGGCCGTCGACAGCCCGCTCGGCGTGATCGCGGCGACGGCCGGGTTGCGCGACACCCACTCGACGGTGGTCGGCGTGGCGACGTTCGCGACCGTCGCCGTGATCGTCCCCACCTGCCCGACCTCGAGCAACAGGTCGGCGGGCGTCACGGTGATGGTCGGCGTCACGAGGGCGCCGGTGACTTCGAGCGAGGCCCGTCCGGTGACGCCCTGCGCCGACGCGATCACGTCGGTCCGTCCGGTGCGAAGCCCGCTGGCCACCGCGGTGCGATCCGTCGTCGGCGCGACCGTCGCGACGCTGCTGTCGGCGGTGGTCCACGTAGGGCGGATCGCCGGGTCGACGACGGGGCGGCCGGCACCGTCGAGGAGCTGTGCCGTGAACGTCACGCCGGCCGTGCCGATGCGGTGCGTGGCGGTGGCGGGAGTGACGACGATGCGGTCGACGGTGCGCACCGTGATCGTCGCGCGCGCCTCGAGGACTCCCGTTCTGAAGCTGCGGGTCGCGACCAGCTCGGCCGTCGCCGTGGCCGGTCCCGGTGGGACGGCGCTGACCACGACGTTCGTCACCATCGCCGGCTTCCCCGCGGTGCTCAGCTGCAACGCGATCGCCGACGAGGCACCCGGCGGCCGCGCGATGACGATCGGGCTCGGGAACGCCGCGGCCGGGATCACGTTCCGCGACGCGTCGCGGGCGATCACCGTGAAGTCCGCCGCCCCGCCGAGCGCGATCGTCGCGGACGGCGGCGAGATCTCGAGCGAGGCCACCGCCGGATAGGCGGTGAGCTCCACCGAGTCGGGCGCGGCCGTGCCGGCAGTGGCCACGATCCACCCGCGGACGACACCGCCACGCCGCACGATCTCGCCGGAGTTCGGCTCCACGATGGTCGCGCACCCCGTGGGATCGTTCGTCGCGGGGCACCCCGTGACGGCCGGGCGGATCGGGAGGGCGATCGAGTCGCGCGACGTGAAGCGCAGCGAGGACGGGTCCACGGGCCGGCCAGCGGCGTCGAGCAGCGAGGCGAAGATCACGCCGTTCACGTCGTTCGCGACGATGGTCTGCGGCGTGCTCCGGTCGATCTGGACACGCGCCGCGTTCGCCGTGACGTTCACGGTGACGGTGCGCTCGAGGCGCACGCCGGCGCGTCCCGTGTAGACGACGCGCAGCGGCGTCGTGCCGACGGCGAGCGCGCGGAGCCCGATGCGGTCGAGCGGCCCGTTCGTGATCGGGTTCCGCACGGCGGGCGTCCCCCCGTCCGTCGGCCGGGTGGAGATCTGCGCGACGGCGGCGTTGGTGACGGTCCACTCCACCGACCCCGTGGTGAAGACGCCGGGCGACGAGCCGCGCGGCGAGGCGGCGAGCGAGAGCGTGTCGCCGACGCGGAGGTTGTAGACCGACTGGACATCGAGCGTCGTCGGGCGGTTCGCGAGCGCCACGATCGTCGCCGTGTACCGCTGTGTCGTGCCGCCGGCGAAGTTGACGTCGAGCGGCGTCATGGTGACGACGGCGTCGCCGTCGCGGACGACCTCGACCCGCATCAGTGGACGCGTCGCCGAGTCGACGAGCGTCGTTCCTCCCGAGTAGCGCTGCACCGGCGGGTCGAGCAGGCGCGCCACCGTGGCGCGGCTCGTCTCCCACCGCACGTCGAAGTCGGTGAGCCCCACGCCGTTGCTGCCGGTGACGAACGGGGCGCGATAGACGAGCGTGTCGAGGGTGTACGTCGTGTCGACGCGCGTCGCGGGGTCGATCCGCGCGACGATGGAGCGCTCGGTGACCGATTCGGGCCCGGCGCAGTCGGAGGCCATGGTGGTCGCGCCGAGGGCGAACACCCCGACGAGTTGGGCGAGCCGGCGGGCGAGTGGGACGTACTGCCGATGTATCATGCGCGAGCCTCGATGGTGGTGAGAGCGGAGCGGGCGGGGTGGGGCGCACGAGCCTCGCGCCCGAACGCGGCGGCGAGTCCGAGCGTCAGCGGAACGGCGAGCGCGAGCACGCGCCCGTTGTCCTGCTCGAATCCGGGGACGAGCTTGAGCGCGAGCGCGGCGACGGCGAGCGCGGCGAGCGCGCGCCACCCGAGGTGCAGCCATCGCCCGGCGCGCGAGGAGCCCGCGGCGAATGCGATCGCCGCGGGGAGCAGCAGGAGCGCGAGCGGGTTGGCGAGGAGCAGGTTCTCGTTGCCGCGCACGAACGCGTATTCGGTGAGCGTCCAGCCGGCCGCGATCAGCAGACCGGGGACGCCGAGCACGACTGCGGTGATCGCCCCGAGCGCGCCGAGGACGATCCGTCCGCCGCGCGCGGATCGCGCGGATCGCGCGGCGCCGAGCGCGAGCGCCGCGACGAGGGCGCCGATCGCGGCGATCGCGCCGCGCGGAGGCGGCGTGCCGACGGGCTCGTCGATGCCGCCGCGCGCGGGCGCCACCGCCTCGACCGCGAGCGGCACGGCGACGCCGGCCGAGTCGGTCGTCGTCGCGCGGACGAGCGCCTGGAGCCCGGCCGGCTGCGCCGCGAGCGTCCAGGTCGTCGCGCGGCCGTCCACGTCGCCGTTCATGACGACGTCGCCGAGGAGCGCGACCGGCGCGTTGCGCGGGTAGACGCGCGCCAGCCCGTGCGCGCGGAGCGTCTCCGTGGCCGGCGAGCCGCCGCTCCGGCGCAGACGCCCGCCGAGCGCGGCATCGAGGTGGTCGCGCAGGCGCGTCGCGCAGTTGTCCCGGTCGTATCGGTAGACGTAGCGCCCGCGCGCCGTGGCGACGTCGGTCTCGACGAGCCGGAGCAGCGTCCGCACCTCCTCGTCGTGGAGCTGCAGCCCGAGCACGGAGACCGAGCGCCCGTCGCGGGCGAACGCGGCGAGCGCGCGATCGCCGTCACGCAGCCGTACGACCGCGCGCAGCCGCCCCGAGAGGGCGCGGGCGAGGACCCCGGGTCCACCCTCGATCGCGCCGTAGTCCACCAGCGTCGTCACGCCACGCTGCGGGCCCCGCACGAGCAGCGCGGAATGGCCGAGCCACGTCAGCGGCGCCGCTCCGCTCCCCACGGTCACCAGCGAGACCGTGACTCGCTCGAACGACGACTCGGCCGCGTGTCGCTGCGCCCGCGCCGCGGCGGGCCACGCGGCGACGGCGAGCGCCGCGAACGCGACGACCGGTCGCCACGACCGAACGAGGATCGACGAGCGCGGCGCAGCGGGAGGTCCGATGTGCATCGATGGTTTCCGGTTGGGACCGCCCCCGGACGGCGAGCGCGGTCGACGCCTGTGGCGCGCGGGCCACTTGACCGCACCGCGGGCACATGCCACCGTGCCTTTCGAGGTCGTCGCCCGCCGTCAGCAGTCCTTCGGCTGATAACGCACCGAATCCCGCCGTTCGGGCTCATGGCCCGGATCCAGGCGGCGAAGCACCCCGATTTCCGCTGATGTCGATGCCGCCGATCGAGCGCCCCGAGTCCGCACGCGCGCCCGACGCGGCGCAGTTGAACGCGCTCTTCCCGCTCGTCTACGAGGAGCTGCGCCGCCTCGCGCTCGCGTACCTCCGCGCCGAGCGCGAGGAGCACACGCTGCAGCCGACGGCGCTCGTGCACGAGGCGTATTTCCGCCTCTCCGGTCAGCGCGACGTCGACTGGGGGAACCGCGCCCAGTTCGTCGGCGTCGCCGCGTCGATGATGCGGCGCATCCTCGTGAACCACGCCCGCGACCGGCGCGCCCAGAAGCGGGGCAGCGGCGCGACGCGCGTCGCGCTCGACGACGCCGTCGGTCTCGTCGAGGAACGCGACGTCGATCTCGTCGCGCTCGACGACGCGCTCGTCGCCCTCGCCGAGGTCGACCCGCGCGGCAGCCGCGTCGTCGAGCTGCGCTTCTTCGGCGGACTGAGCGTCGACGAGACCGCCGAGGTGCTCGGCGTCTCGTCGGCGACGGTGAAGCGCGACTGGGGTGCCGCCCGCGCGTGGCTGCGGCGGGAGCTCGCCGCGGCGTGACGGGGTCGCCGGTCGAACGCTGGGAACGCACGAAGGCGCTGTTCGGCGACTGTCTCGACGCGGCACCCGACGCGCGTGCCGCGCTGCTCGTCGAGCGCTGCGGCGACGACGACGCCCTGCGCGCCGAGGTCGAGTCGCTGCTCGCCGCGCACGTGCCCGAGGCGTCGTTCCTCGAACGGTCGGCGTTCGCGGCGGCCGCGACGGCGCTCGCCGAGGACGGTCGCGCGCGGATCGGCGAGCGCGTCGGCGCGTAGCGGCTCGTGCGCGAGATCGGCCGCGGCGGCATGGGCACCGTCTACCTGGCCGAGCGCGACGACGCGGCGTTCCGGCAGCAGCGTCGCGGTCAAGCTCATCAAACGCGGGATGGACACCGACGCCATCGTCCGCCGCTTCCGCCACGAGCGACAGATCCTCGCACGCCTCGAGCACCCGAACATCGCCCGCCTGCTCGACGGCGGCACGACGGCGGACGGGCTGCCGTACTTCGTCATGGAGTACATCGACGGCCAGCCGATCGACGCGCTACTGCGCGGAGCGCTCGCTCCCGACCGACGCGCGGCTGCGGCTCTTTCGGCGACGTGTGCGGCGCGGTGCAGTACGCGCATCAGCAGCTCGTCGTCCATCGCGACATCAAGCCGAGCAACATCCTCGTCACGGCGGACGGCACGCCGAAGCTGCTCGACTTCGGTATCGCGAAGCTGCTCGACCCCGCGACGACGAGCATCGCATCGACCGCGGTCGTCGACGGCGCCGTCCACGCGATGACGCCCGAGTACGCGAGTCCGGAGCAGGTACGCGGCGAGTCGGTCAGCACGCAGACCGACGTCTACTCGCTCGGCGTGCTGCTCTACGAGCTGCTCACGGGTCGGCGGCCGTACCGCTTCACGCAGCCGCAGCCCGGATGTCGTGGCACGCGTCGTCTGGGAGCAGGAGCCTGGCGCGCGCCGAGCACCGGTCGTGCCGCGCCTGCGCCGCCGACCTCGACACGATCGTCGCGATGGCGATGCGCAAGGAGCCGGCGCGGCGCTACGCGTCGGCCGGGCAGCTCGGCGAGGACGTCGCGCGCTTCCTCGACGGACGCCCCGTCATCGCGCGCGCCGACACGATCGGCTATCGCGTCACGACCTTCGTGCGCCGCAACCGTGTCGGCGTGGTCGCGGCGGCGCTCGTGCTGCTCTCGCTCGTCGGCGGGTTGGCCGCGACGGCGTGGCAGGCACGCGTCGCGCGGAGTGAGCGCGCGCGCGCCGAGGAGCGCTTCGCCGACGTACGGCGCCTCGCGAACGCGCTCCTGTTCGAGCTACACGATCTCATCGAGCCGTTGCCCGGGGCGACCGCCGCGCGCGAGGCCGTCGTGCGCCGCGCGCTCGAGTATCTCGACCGACTCGCTGCGGGCGCGACGCGGCGTGACGCGTCGCTGCAGCGCGAGCTCGGCGCGGCGTACGAGCGGATCGGGCGGATCCAGGGCAACTCGTACTTCTCGAACCTCGGCAACACCGACGGCGCGACCCGGAGCTACGAGAAGTCGCTCGCGATCCGCACGCGGCTCGCTGCCGCGCATCCGAGCGACGCCGTCGCGCAGGCGGAGCTCGCCGACAGCCATCAGGGCGTCGGCGACATGCAGTACACCCGCAGCGATCTGCGCGCCGCGCTCGCGAGCTACGAGCGGGCGCTCGCGATCCGCCGGCGGCTCGTCGATGCGAACCCGGCCGACGACTCCCTCCGCCTGGCGCTCGCCATCACCCACACGCGCGTCGGCGACGTGACCGGGATGGAGGGGTACGCGAACCTCGGTGACGCACCGGGTGCGCTCCGCCACTACCGCGCGGCGATCGCGGCGCAGGAGCGGCTCGTCGCGCGGCGCCCGAACGACCCGGCGCGGCTCGCGACGTTGGGGGCGACGCTCGCGAGCAGCGGCAACCTGGCGCGCGTCACCGGCGATCCGCAGGCGGGCATCGCGCTCGGACGTCGCGCGATCGGGATGCTCGAGACGGCGGCGAACGCCGAGCCGAACAACGTCCTGCGGCAGTTCGCGCTGCTCTCGGCGATCGTCACGCTGCGCTACTCGCTCGTCGACGAAGGGCTGCTCACCGAGGCGATCGCCAACAGCCGGCGCGTCGTCCCGGCGCTCGAACGGCTCGCCGCCGCCGACTCGAACGACACGCTCGCCCGCCGCAGCCTGTCCGTGACGCTCAACGCGCTCGGGCGTGATCTGCTGCGCGCTGGAGACGTCGGCGGCGCGCGCCAGGCGCTCGTCCGCTCGCTCCGCATCGCCGAGTCGCTGGCTGCGGCCGATCCGGCGAACCCGGACGCGCGCCGCGATCTGGTGTTCACGTTGCAGCTGATGGGGGAGGCGCTGCACGCCGCGCGCGACGACCGCGGCGCGCTCGCGCAGTATCGCCGCGCGCTCGCACTGCAGGACGTGCCACTCGTCGCCGCGTCCGCGACCCACCGCAGTCGCGACGACCTCGCCGTCACGCACGGCGGCATCGGCGTCGCCCTCACCGGACTCGGCGACCCGACCGCCGGGATCGCGTCGCTCACCCGCGCCGTCACGCTGGCCGGCGACGTGGCCGCGGGAACGCCGGCCAACACGGCGATCCGCACCCGCCATGCGGCGCTGTTGTTCGAGCTCGGCGAGAGCTACGCGCGGCGCGCGCGCGGCGACGGCACGACGCGGGCGGCAGACGGTCGCGCGTCGGCAGATGCGTTCGCGCGGAGCCTCGCGATCTGGCGTGCGCTCCGCGACGAACGACGCCTCCCGCGCATCGACGCCGCGTGGCCAGGCCGCGTCGAACGTGCGCTCGACGAGAGCCGGACGCCGCACACCACGTCGCGCCCGGCGATCCCACCAGGCCGGCCTGCCGGGCAGGCGCGGTAGGCAGCCCCGTCAGCCCGCCGCGTTCGGCAGCGCCGCGAGCGCCTCGCGCGCCAGCCGCACGCGTCGGAAATGCACCGTCATGACCGGCCCCGTCAGCGCGTACGAGATGCCGCCGACCATCCCCCCGAACGCCGCCGGGACGCCCGCGCCGTAGACGAGCCCGAGTGTGATCGCCGCCGAGAACAGGCCGACGCCGGCGCTCAACAGGTGCTGGCGAACCGCGGCGCGCGTCTCCAGCGCCTCCACGGCATCGAGATCGAGCGACCCCGCGCACCGCAGCGCGTGGCGATGCAGCAGCGCGAACACGACGAACACCGCGACATACCCGGCCGCGAACACGACCATGACGGCCGGCCACTGCGCCGGCCGCAGCGCGCGGCTCGCCCCCTCCGCCTGTCGCACGATCGCCTCGACGCCGAGCCAGCGACCGAGCACGCCGAGCCAGAGCGCGATGAACGTGTTGAACAGGAACATGAGCGGGTAGACGTAGAACACGACGACGAGCAGCAGCACGACGTTGAGCGTGATCGTGCGGCCGTCCTCGAGCCCGTAGCGGCGGAAGAACTTGTACTGCGCGCTCCACACGACGTAGAGCATCCAGAAGGTCGCCGCGAACGCCGGGAAGCTGACGAGCATCTGCTCCAGGTCGGTGTACGTGCGGGGCACGCCCAACGACCCGACGAGCAGCGCGAGCGCGAAGCCGAACACGGCGTCGCTCAACCCTTCGATGCGCGACACGCCGTCGCCGCGCCACCGGAAGTGGCCGTCGCGCTCCGGGTGCGCCTTCAGGAGCTGCTCGCGAATCATCCGCCCAGTTCGTATCGTCGTGCGATTATGACGGCGTCATGACTATCCCAGCGTCCCGCCGCGGACGCACCGACTACGGCCTCGACGCGCCGGGGCTGGTGCGCGGCTTTCTGTTGGGCGGCACCGCGGCCGTCGTCGCGAGCGTCGTCCTCCCCCACGTGCTGCCGCCGGCGTGGCTCGGCAACGCGCGGTGGGCGCTCGGCACGTTTCGCTGGGGGGGCGGGGCGTACGTGCTCACGGGGCTCATGATGGTCCTCAGCAGCCGCGTGGGCAAGCCACGCGCGCGCGACCGCTTGCTCGATCTGCTGACGTTCGCGCCCGACGCGCGCGTGCTCGACGTCGGCTGCGGGCGCGGATTGCTCCTCGTCGGTGCGGCGCGTCGGCTGCCGCAGGGGAGGGCCGTCGGCATCGACCTGTGGTCGCAGGCCGACCAGAGCGCGAACTCGCGCGCCGCGACGCTCGCGAACGCCGCGGCCGAGGGGGTCGCGGACCGCGTCGAGGTGCACGACGGCGACATGACGATGCTGCCGTTCGACGACGACACGTTCGACGTCGTCGTCTCGAGCCTCGCGATCCACAACGTCGCCGACCGTCGCGGCCGGCGCGAGGCGATGCGTGAGATCGTGCGCGTGCTCCGTCCGGGCGGTCAGATCGCGATCGTGGACATCGCCTACGTCGCCGACGACGCGGCCGATCTCCGCGACGCCGGCCTCTCACGCGTCGACGTGCTCGGCTTCGCGCGCTGGATCTTTCCGCCTGCGCGGATGCTCGTCGCGAGGAAGTGAACGACGCTCGCGGGGATGCCCCGGTTGGGGTGGGCCGCTACAGGCGATCGATCTTCCCGAGGAAGAGGATCGCGCCCGTGAGTCGCTCGCGGATCGCGAACACGAACGGGCGGTCGACGCGCACCTCGGGGATCACGGGCGCCGACGTCAGGCTGATGCCCACGCTCGTCACCGCGGCGGCTTCCGTGCCCTCCTCGGTCACGTCGACGTACGCGTCCTGCTTCACGAAGTCGATGAGGACGCCGCCGCCCCGCACCATCTTCGAGAAGTCGGCCGCGTCGGTGAACGCCACCCCCATGCCCAACGTCGTGAGCACGTCCTTCCACTGGTCCGAGTAGGAGAAGGTGAAGCGCGGCAGCGACAGCTGCACCTGCCCCTCGCGCAGCGCGGCGACGAGACGCGTCCACCCGGCGCCGTCGAGCGATGCGGAGAGCGCGTCGGCGCTCCGGCCGGCGTCGGGGAGCAGTACCGTCATCGAGAACGCGCCGTTGCCGTACGGCAGGTCGACCGCCTGATAGCCGTCGAGGCGCGCGTACCCCATCGCGCCGGTGCGCTGCATGAGCGGCACCGACGCGCTCCGCCCGTCGGACGCCGTGAACGGCTGCGCCTGCGTGCGCGCCGCGTCGAACCTGTCGCGCCACGCCCCCTTGAAGTAGAGCGCGTTCAGCAGGAACATCACCTGGTCGCGCGCGACCGTGTCGAGCACCTTCGTGATCTTGCCGTTCGTCTGCGTCGCCGCCCAACCATTGATCTGCGACACCGTCCCGGCGGCGTCGTCGAAGTTCGCGGCACCGATCCGCGCGTCGAACAGTCGCTGTGTCGCGTCCACGAACGACGGCTGCACGGCGAGCGTGTTCCGGTACCAGATCGCGTTCGCGCTCTTCAGCGTCACCGAGCGGTCGAGCGTCAGCAGCAACGCGTAGAGCGTGCGGAGCGACTCGCCCATCGACTCTGCCGTCGAGGTGGGGAAGCCCAACGTCGTGCGCATCGCGACGTCCGTCGCGCCGTCGGCGCCCTGCGCCGTCATGGCGAGCGCGACCGACGCACTGAGCGGTGAGATGAACACGTTCTGTCCGGCCTTCCGCGCGTTCACCGCGCGGAGCAGCGCGAAGCTGAAGTCGCCGCTCGCCGCCACGGCGGCGCGCTCGCCGGCCGTCAGCGCGCGCGGCAGCGACTCGAGACGCGACGGCTGCGTGCCGCCGTCTGGCGGATCGTCCGAGGTCGGGGGTGAGTCGCACGACGCGGCGAACGCCACGGCCACCGGCACGAGCACGGGTACGAACCGACGCACCAACGACATGATTCCCTCCAGTCGGCGAAACGACACGAGAGGGGCTCGTTCCCCGAGCGCCCTCTCGTGACTACCCGCCTCTCCGCGGTCCGGTCACCGGATCACTCCCCTCGCCTCCCCTCCCCCTCACCGCGCCATCGCGACCTGCATCGCCGCCAGGCCGCTCGGCGGCTCGCGCGTGACGCCGTCGGTCATCCAGCACCCCCTGTACGCCCCGTCGCCCTGCAACGACAGCGTGAACAGGTAGGCGACGCGCTGCCCCGCCGCCGTCGTCACGACGACGCGCATCGTCGCCCGGTCGCCGATCACGCGCGCGACGCCGCGCGCCGCGCCACGGTTGTTCAGGAGCGGGCTGTACGTCTTCTCGTGCACGAGCGAGGCGAACCGCTCGACCGGCCCGACGAACGCACGGTTCGCCGGCGACGAGAACGCGAACGTCACCGAGACGCCGTAGTCCTTCACCGGCCGATCGTTGCGGCCGAGCGCCGCGACGACGATCGCGACCACGTCGTCGGGAGAGAGGTGCGGGCTCGGACGGGCATCGAGGTCGGTCGCGACGTCCTCGGCCGTCGCGTCGATCGTCGCGCGCGCTACCGAGCGACTGGACAGGTCGCTCGACTGCGCCGCGACGGCGCGCGACGCGGTGAGCAGCATCGCCAACAGCGCGAGCAGCGCCGCCGTCGCACCGACCGCGGCGCGACGCGCGATGTCGGTCTCGGGGACTCGCGCGGCGGCGACGCGCGTGGGGCGACGGGTACGGCGGAGCGTCTGCTGGCTGCGCGGCATGGGACCTCGGCGTCGGGGAACGACCGCGCTTCTTTCATGGAGCGGGCCACGACATCGAGCGAGAGGCGAACGGCGCGCTCAGCGCGCGCCCCACTCCAGCGTCCACCGCCGCGTCTCACCCGCGTCGAGCCACGCCGCGCTCCGCCACGCGCCGAGCGCCGCGTCGAGCGCGTCGGGCGCGCCGATGCACGGCTCGAACGCGAGGTTGCGATAGGGCGCGCCGCCGTCGAACGGGGTCCAGCCACGATCGTTGATCCAGAGACCGAACTGCGGCACCTCGCGCACGTCGACCGAGACGGCGAGGCGAACACCGCCCTGCGTGATCCCCAACGCGAGGCGCTCGTCGGACGCCGGCAGGTCGAGGAACAGCTTGCACGCCCACCCGCCGCCGCGCACGGACCCGGGGCGCGAGAAGTCGGTCGGCTCGCCGGACGCGCGGAGCATCGGCCAGACGTGCTCCGCCCCCTCGCCGCCGAGGTCGATGCCGTGCTGCGCCCACACGCGCACACGCGCGCCGGCCGGCA
Source organism: uncultured Gemmatimonadaceae bacterium (assembly GCA_963843845.1). Taxonomy (GTDB): domain Bacteria; phylum Gemmatimonadota; class Gemmatimonadetes; order Gemmatimonadales; family Gemmatimonadaceae; genus Gemmatirosa. Next base: position 3,033,209 of record CAWJMB010000002.1, read on the forward strand.
GGTCGAGCGTGGTGTCGTCGGCGAGCGGAAGGAGCGGGTGCGCGGACCAGAGGAAGGGCATCGGCACGCCGCCGCGATTCGTCATCGCGTAGTCCATGTACACCGTCCCCGACTCGCTGACCCGCACCGTGCGCGCGACGTCGTACGGCAGGCGACGCCCCGTCCAGCGCGTGATGGCCGCGAACCCGCTCGCGTCGTCGCCGAGCCGGTCGGTCGTCGCGAACTGCGACCAGAGTTCGCCGTGGTCGGGGAGTGCGACGCCGCCGTACACCGCGACGTCGTCCGGGAGTCGGCAGACGCCGACGGTGGGCACGCACTCGTCGTAGCCGCCGGTGTCCGCCGTCCGCACGTACGACGCGGCGTCGTCCGTCGCGACGGACTCGTCTGGGGCGACGCGCGGGAGCACGTCGCTCGTCCACAGCCACTCGCGCCCGGCGACGTGCAGCGACGCGATCTTGCCGCCGAGCGCGGGGACGATGTCGACGCGCGAGCCGCCGCACGCGAGCGTGACCGTCTCCATGCGTCAGGCGCCCGCGGCGTCCGGGACCTCGACGCCGCGGGTCGCGAACACGCGCGCGACCGTCTCGCCGATCTTGTTGTTCGGCGTGCTCGCCCCCGCCGTCAGCCCGACGCGCACGTCGCCGGCGGGGAGCCACGCCGCGGCTTCCTGCTCGGCCGCGTGCGCCCCGATCGGGCGGTAGCGCACCGTGCCGCGCGCGGGGTCGATCCCGGACGCGTCCTCGACGTGGTACGTCGGCACGTGCTCGCCGCACAGCGCGGCGAGCGAGATCGTATTGCTCGAGTTGTAGCCGCCGACGACGAGCATGACGTCGAGCGGCTCGCGCAGCAGCTCTTTCACCGCGTCCTGCCGGTCCTGCGTCGCCGAGCAGATCGTGTCGAACGAGCGGAAGTTCGCGGCGCGGTACGGAGCGCCGTGCGCACGCTCCATGGCCGCGCCGACCTCCGCCGCGATCGCGAGCGACTCGCTCGCCAGCATGGTCGTCTGGTTCGCCACGCCGACGCGCCGCAGATGCACGTCGGGGTCGAAGCCGGCCGAGACCGCCCTCGCGAACCTCGCGAGGAACGCCTCGCGGCGCCGCCCCGCGCTCGTCACGGGTCGCCGCGCCCTTCGACGTAGTCGCAGACCATCCGCGCCTCGGCCATGTCGCGCACGACGAGGTAGTGTCCGTCGCCGTGCTTCAGCGCCTGCGACGCGGTCGCCCGCGTCTCCTCGTGGTAGTACTTGCCGTGGATGAGCGCCGTGAGCCCGTCGCGCGCGTACGACTCGACGCGCTTCCACACGTTCAGCACCGAGCCGCACGTCGTGTCGACGAGCACGCAGCCGATCGCGCGCAGTCGCTCGAAGTCGGCGATCGTGACGCCGAACGCCGGGATGATGACGACGTCCTCCGCGGAGACCTGCGAGAAGTCGAAGCCGTCCGCTCCGGCGACGAGCGTCTCGACGCCCATGTCGCGCAGCTTCGCGTTGACGTGCGGGTTGTGGATGATCTCGCCGAGCAGCACGACGCGCCGGTCGGGGAACTTGCGCCGCGTCTGATACGCGTAGTCGACCGCGCGCTCGACGCCGTAGCAGAAGCCGAACTCGTGGGCGAGCCGGACGGTGATCCCGCCGGCGCTCAGCGTGTACCCGTTCTCGCGCAGCCGGTCGACGAGCCGCGCGCTGTAGTCGCTGGCGAGCAGCGTCTCGACTTCCGCCTTGAGGCCGAACCCTTTGCGGAAGTACGTGGATTCCGTTGCCATGCCTGGAATCTAGACCATTCTACCCCGTCGTGAGTGCCGCGACGATACCGGCCGGCACCTCGCGCGCCTGCATCGTCGTCGCGTCGACGGCGACGAGCACGACGTGCCCCTCGACGTGGCGCGCCGCGGTCGCGTCGTCGACGATCTGGTAGTGCAGCGTGAGCGACGTGCGCCCCACGCGTCCGACCCACACGCGGATTCGGAGCAGGGCGTCGAAGCGCGACGGCGCGACGTACTCGAGGTGCAGCACGCGCCGCACGAGCCACACGTGGTACTCGTCCGCCGTGCGCGGGTGCTGCAGGCCGACCGACCGCAGCAGCTCGGTCTCGCCGACGTCGAGCAGACGCGTGTACGCGCTGTAGCGCGTGATGCCGACGAGATCGACGTCTTCCCAGCGCACGCGCTCGGCGACTTCGAACGCCGTGGCGGGGGGCGAGCGGGGGGCGTGGTCATGATGCGAGCGCAGGGGAGAGACGCACAACGTAACGCCCGCGTCGCACGGCTCGCGTTCGCGCCGCGTGCGGCTTGCCGCGCTCTGCACCGCGCTCCATGCTACGTCGCATGCCTCTCGCCGGCACCCTCGCCCGCCCCTCCAGCGCGGACACGCCGTTCGTGTTCCTCGGCGACCGCCTCTGGCTCGACTTCGTGAACACCGACGACGCGCGTCGGGGCGACGGGCAGCGCCGCGTCGACGCGCTGCGCGACTTCGACCTGTTCGTCGAGCTGGCTGCAGGCGGCCGGCGCGCTCGACGCCGAGCGCGCGTCGGGCATCCAGCGCCGCGCCTTCCAGCAGCCCGCCGGCGCGGCCGCCGCACTCGTCGACGCGCGGCGCGTCCGCGCCGCGCTGCGCGCGCTCGCCGAGCGCGGCACCCGCCTCGGCGAAGGTGCGCGACGACGCGCTCGCCGAGATCAACCGCGTGCTCGGCCGCAGCGCCGGCACGCGCCGCGTGGAGCTGCGCGACGACGGCAGCTTCGCGCGCACGTTCGTGGCGGCGGCGACGCCTTCGCGGGCCTGCATGCATCCCGATCGTCGACTCGCGCGGCCGACGCGCTCATCGCGGGGAGCTGGCGCGCGTGCGCCGCTGCGCCGACCGCGCTGCGCGCGCGTCTTCCAGGACGACGACGAAGAACGGGCGCCGCCGCTGGTGCGACATGGCGACCTGCGGCAACCGCGCGAAGGCGGCGCGGCACCGGCATCGGAGCTGCACGCGTCGGCGCGTGCGATCGCGCGACGTCAGGCTGTCGCCGGCGGCAGCGCACTTGATGTAGCCCATCTCCGACGGCGTACCGCGGAGCTTGCGCTGCAGGATGCGGCGGCCGCGGAACAGCCGCGACTTCACCGTCCCCTCCGGGACACGCAGCATCTGCGGCGATCTCCGCGTAGCGCAGCCCCTCGATGTCGCTGAGGACGACGGCCGTGCGGTACTCGGCCGGCAGCGCGTCGATCGCGCGCACGATCTCCTCGTCGAGGAACGAGTCGTAGAAGCGCCCCTCGGGGTCCGCCTCGCCGACCGGATCGTACGTGACCGCCGCCTCGCCGTCGTCCGTCGGCTGCACCTCGCGCGCGTCGATGCGCCGCTTCCGGCTCACGAACACGTGGTAGAGGATCGTGAACAGCCACGCGCGGATGTTCGTGCCGAGCCGGTACTGCTCCCACCGCTCGAACGCGCGCAGCATCGTGTCCGAGACCAGGTCCTCCGCGTCGTCGCGCACGCGCGCAGAGCTTCAGCGCGAAGCTGTAGAGCGCGTCGAGCTGCTCGAGCGCCTCGCGCTCGAACTGGGCTCGTCCGCTGCGCGCGTCGCGCCGTCCTGCATGAACGCGTCGGTCGTCACTCCGTCGACTCATCGACTCTCTGCGCACCCTCCCGCCCGCCTCCGTCCCGCCGCCGTCGCCGCACGCACCCCAGCGCTCGCGCTCGACCGCTACGACGTCAGCACCGTCGCGCAGATGCGACGCGACGAACCGCTTCAGATCCTCCCCGATGCCACGCAGCGCCGCGCACGTCGCGACTCACCCGCGACACGAGCAGCGCCCCCTCCAGCGTCGGCGACGACGAACCGCGCGAGCCGCGTCGGCGTCGGCGTCCCGTCCGCGCAGCCGGTCACGCGCCTCCCAGAGCAGCGACTGGATCTGTGTCGTCCACCGCTCGAACACCTCGTCGATCCGCCGGCGAAACCCCTCGTGCGCGTCGGCCATCTCCGCGGCGAGCGACCCGAACGGCGACCCTTCGCGACAGCCGCGCGCGGCTTGCAGCGCGATGAGCGTGTCGATGAACAGCCCGAGCCGCTCGAGCGGATCGATCATCGGCTCGCGCAGGATCGCGAGCCCGCGCTCGGCGAACCGCTCGAACTGCCGTTCGAGCACGTCGTAGCCGAGTGCTTCCTTCGACTCGAAGTAGTGGTAGAAGTGGCTCTTCCCGCTGAGCCCCGCCGCCTTGATCACGTCCTCGACCGACGTGTGCGTGTAGCCGCGCTCGCGCGATGAGCCGCGCGGCGGCGTCCACGATCTGCATTCGGCGGTCGGTATGCACCCCTCCACGGTAGGACCACGCGGTCCTATCGTCAATCCGTGAACTTCCTGAGGGGCATGCCCGACCCGACCGCTCCGCTCACGGCGCGTCGCACGTACCTCGAGCTGCGCTCGCCGGAGGCGCACCGCGGGAACCGTGGACGGCGACCGACGTCCACGTCGAGCGCCGCACGCCATGCTCGGTCGCCGAGTACGCGCGCGCTGTACCGGCTGGTCGGCGAACCGTACCAGTGGCACGACCGGAACGCCTGGTCCGACGAACGGCTCGCGGCTCATCTCGCGCGCCCCGACGTCGGCGTGTGGACCGTGCGCGACGACGGCGGACGCCCGGGCGGCTACTTCGAGCTCGCCCGGCACGACGACGGCGCGGTGGAGATCGTGTACTTCGGCCTCGTCGATCGATTGCACGGCCGGCGGCTCGGCGCGCAGCTGCTGACGGCGGCGGTCGACGAAGCCTGGGCGATGGGGGCGGCGCGAGTCGTGCTCAACACCTGCACACTCGACGGGCCGGCCGCGCTCCCGAATTACCTCGCGCGCGGCTTCCGCGTGGTTCGCGAGGAGACGTACGTCGTGTCACCACCGCGATAGACCCTCATGACCTACTGGCTGCTCGTCGGGCTGTTCGCGCTCGGCGTCTGCGTCGTGCTGTTGTTCGCGACGATCGGCGTGTTGTACGTCACGCGCGGCACCATCGTGCGCCGCGTCCGCGCGCCGGGCGACGCGGAAGGGCCGCCCGAAGTGCGCGACCCACAGTTCCAGGCCACGGTCGCGCTGCTCACGAAGACCGACCTGCACGACAGCCACAGCGTCGAGGTCATGACGTGCGGCGACGAGCTCTACCCGTGCCTGTGGGACGATCTGCGCGCCGCGCGCCGCTCGATCACGCTGCAGCTCTACTACTGTCAGCCCGGCCGCATGGCCGACGAGCTGGCGGACATCGTCATCGAGCGCGCACGGGCCGGCGTGCACGTGCTCTTTCTGCGCGACGCGTTCGGCAGCGCCAAGCTCACGCGCGAGTATCTCGAGCGGCTCGAGGCGGGCGGCGTGCGCATGGCCGTGTTCCGCCCGACGCGCCCATGGGAGCTGCACAAGGTGCAGCACCGCTCCCACATCCGCGTCGTCGTCGTCGACGGCCGCATCGGGTACACGGGCGGCTTCGGGTTCGACGACAAGTGGTTCGGTGACGGTCGCCACGCTCACCAGTGGCGCGACACGACCGTGCGCTTCACGGGCCCCTCCGTGAACCAGCTCCAGGCGACCTTCGCGGCCGGCTGGGCGGAGGCGACCGGGGTGCTGCTCACCGGCGACCACTTCTTCGCGATCGACGACGACGGCGAGTCACCGGCCGCGCGCCACGGCGACGACGTCTGCGCCGGGCTGCTCCACTGCTCGCCGACGTTGGGCAGCACGCCGGCCGAGCGCTTCATGGCGCTGTCGATCTCGGGCGCCCGGCATCGGCTGTGGATCTCGAACTCGTACTTCGTGCCGGACGACCACTTCTGCGAGATGCTCGCGCTCGCGGTGAAGCGCGGCGTCGACGTCCGGGTGCTCGCACCGAACCGCGAGCACGGCGACGTGAGTGTCGACCTACCACGCCGGTCGCCACCAGTACGGCCGCGCTGCTCCGCGCCGGCGTTCGCATCTGGGAATACTCGGCGGCGATGATGCACGCGAAGACGCTCGTCGTCGACGGCGTGTGGACCTCGATCGGCACGAACAACTTCGACAACCGCTCGATGGCGTTCAACGACGAGACGGTGTTCATGACGCACGACGAGGCGGTGGCCGCGCGCATGGAGGCGGTCTTCGAGGCCGATCTCCGGTACGCGACCGAGATCACGCGCGACGCGTACGAGCGGCGGCCGTGGCGCGACCGGCTGTACGAGCGCGCGGCGTCGACGGTGTCGCGCGTTCTCTGACCCAGTTCGCGGTGCGCACAAAGAATCTCTTGCGGAGTCTGCTCTTCACTCCTATCTAGGGGGCAAGTCCGCAGTACTACGCAGCAGGCGCACACCCACCTGCATTACCGCACTCTGGAGCGGAGTGTCACCATGACCGCACAATTTCACCGTTCGGCCCGCGTCGCCGCGATCGCGGCGACCGGCCTCGCCGTCGCAGCGTGCGAGGGACCCACGACGTCCACGGCGCGTCCCGAGGTTCCGCAATCGGCCGCCGCCGCGATCGCTGCGGGGGTTCCGGTCCTTCCCACGTTGGAGGCGCGTCCGGCGAGTGGTGCCAGCTTCCTCCGCCTCAACGCCGTCGATGTCACCGTTCCGGCACGGGCGGTCGGCGCGCAGGCCGTCGTCGCCGCCGCCGTCGCGCCGGGCACGCTCGTGCGATCGCTGACGGCGCCGAACCCGGACGGCTGCGGCATCCAGACGGGCATCGCGTTCGACGGCACGAATCTGATGATGACCTGCTGGTACAACCAGCGGATCGATCTGTACAACCCCTCGACCGGGGCGCTCGTGAAGCGCCTCAACGTTCCGTCGCTCAGCGGCGGGTTCTACGCGATCGGCTGGGACGGGCGCGACCAGCGGCTCTACGCCTGCTCCAGCGGCAATCGCGTGTATCGCATCGACACGAGCGACCCGAACGGCGACGGCATCGTCGAGCCGGGCGAGGTCGCGTTCCAGTTCACGGTTCAGTCCTGCATCGACGGGTTCGCGTTCGACGGCGCGGACCGCACCGCGTGGGCGAGCGGCGACGCCGCCTCCACGCTCCAACACTACTCGCTCGCGGGCACGCTCATCGGGACGCACTCCGTGAGCGGTCTGCTCGGCGGTAATGGGAACTCGGGGATCGCCGCCGGCGGCGGGAATCTGTATCTCGCGAACAACGGCGGCTCGCAGATCTACGTCGCGAACAAGCCGCCGACGACGAGCACGCTGTTCGCCACCTTCCCGCGCCGCATCGAGGATCTCGAGTGCGACGACCTCACCTTCCGCAGCGAGGGGATCGCCGTCATCTGGCAGCAGGACGCCTATGACCGCGACATCCAGGCGTACGCGATCGAGCCCGGCGCGTGCCCCTTCGGCGGCCTCGCAGCGACGGCCGTCGTCATGGACGTGCAGCCGAACCAGATCAGCCTCGCCAACAACCCGATCGTCAACGTCATCCTGATCTCGAACGGGATCTTCGACGCGACGACGGCGAATCTCGCGAACATCCGCTTCGTGGTCGATGGGAACACCGCCGCCGGCGCGAGCGTCGCGCGGCGTGGCACGGGCGCCGGCGCTCCCTTCATCACGTCGACGGCCGACTACAATCGCGACGGCCGCCTCGATCGGCTGCTCACGTTCAACACGAGCGCGCTGCGCGCCGCCGGCCTCACGACGAGCTCCACGAACTTCGTCGTCCAGGATCTCACGAGCGCGTCCGGCAAGTTCAACGCGAGCGACACGGTCATCCCGACGATCGTTCCGTAGCTCCGTCGCTCCGTCGGCCCGTAGTCCGGTAGTTCCGTCGTCCCGGAATTCGCAGGCGCCGGCCCATCCGGCGCCACCGCGATCGATGCAGCCTCACCCACTTTCTCACTGGAATCGTCATGCGTCCACCCATGCGCCTTGTCCTGGCCGCTGCAGCGCTCGCGCTCGGAGCCGCCGCGCCTCGCCAGGCGTCCGCGCAGTTCACGGTCGCCTGCGCCCCCGGCGTCGGCTGCACCCAGCTCCGCTTCACCTACACCGCGTCGGGACCGGTCCAGGTCAACTCGCTCTCGATCTCGCTGTTCAACACGCCGTTCACCCTCGTCTCGGGCTTCGCGCCGGGAATCGGGACATACACGGCGGTCGACGCGATCGGTGCGTTCGGCGGCTTCTCGGCGATCGATGCGACCGGTAAGCAGATCGACATCGACTTCGCCGGTGGCGCCGGCTTTCCGTTCGAGCTGACCGCAGCCGGTGAGAGCGGCTATGTGCAGCTCGAGGGAACGTTCAACACGCCCACCTTGCCCGACGGCCTCGTGGCGAACATCACGCTCACGCCCCCGAACGGTGCGCCGATCACGGGGACGGCGACGCTCGGACCCGCGGTCTCCTCCGTGCCCGAGCCGGCGACCGTCCTGCTCATGGCGACCGGACTCGGCGTCGTCGGCATCATCGCCCGCCGCCGTCGCAGCCGCTAATCCAGGTGTGATCGTTCGGTCACCCCGAACGGAACGCGCGGGCCGCTCGAGCACATCCGAGCGGCCCGCGCGTTCCGTTCGGGGACCGCGCTCACGGAGTGGAGCCGGCCGGCGAGACCGCGCGGCGTGAGCGCACGGCGTCGGCGACGGGGGTGAACGAGGCCGCGTGGATCGTGTTCGGATACAGCGTCCGCAGATGAGCGGCGAGTCGTCCGAGCGGGACGACGCGCGCCCTCCGACCGATGATGTCACGTACGCTCGCCATCACGCGCCGCTCGAGCGTCGCTCGATCGGGCGACGTGCCGGCGAGCGACATGAAGCCAGTCGCCGTCAGCGCGTCGCGCACGGCGCGCGCCGCCGCCGTGCGCAGCGAATCGTCTTCGAGTGCCGTCAGCGAGACGCCACGCTGCCGCGCCAGGCCCACCACGAGCGCCCGCCGCGCCGATTGCCGCACCACACTCTCGACGTCGGCATCCGACCCGGCCGCGAGCGCCCGGCGCGTGAGCGGCGGCTGCAGCGCGAGCAACGCCGCGAATTCCCGCGCCGTCACCGCACCGTCCCGGAAGGTCGCGAGCGTGTCGTCGACGGCGGGTGCGGCGGTCGACGAGGCGATCTGGCGCGCGCGGGCGATGGACCCTGAAGCCAGGCGCACGTTCGCCCCACCCTCGAGCGAGTCGATGTACGCGGACTCCGCGATCCGCAACGCGCGATCCTCGTCCATCTCCCGCTTCTCTTCCGCGATCCGGCGGTCGAACGCGTCTGCCGCGTTCCGCGGGCGCTCCTCGTCGCGGTCGCCGCCTCGGTTCTCGCGTTCGGCCTTCTGCACGGCCTCGAACACCGCACGGCCGGGCACCGCGACCGAGCGCAGCTTCACCGCGACCGCCTGCTCGCGCTCGGGGACGATGTACTGTTCGATGCGGAACGCGCTCAGCGCCGTATCCGACGCCGCGGCGGCCGTCGCGAGCAGCGCATAGTCGGTCCACAGGTCGGCGAGCGCCTGCACCTCGAGCGTGTCGCCACGACTGCGCGGGGCGATCAGCAGCAGCGACGTCGCGCTGTCGACGTCGAGGGAGAGGTCGCCCGCCTGCGCGACGACGCCGTCGCTCGCCGCCTCCGATCGAGCACATGCGCCGAGCGCCGCGGCGAGCGCGCAGAGCAGCAGCAACCGTTCGATGCGGCCGGGCGCACGGCTTCTCTCTTTCATCACGTCGATCTCCGGCTGGAAGGAGCGACCACGAGTCGCGAACCGCTCGCCTCTGGTGCGTGCTGCGAGCGGTCACAAAGTACGCCGTGCGGCCGATCTCCGCAGCGGAGCGTCAGCGCCGCCGCCGCTTCGTGAACTTCCGATTTCCGCCCGGCGGCCCGCCGCGCGGCCCGTGTCGCGCGTCAGCCTTCGGCCCGTGGCGTCCGAACTCACGCCGGTGTTCCGCGCGCGGCGGCGCGTCCGCGTGCCGCTCGTCATTCTCCTCTGGCGCCCACGGCCGGTCGAGCAGCTCCTGCAGCTCGTCGAGCGTATCGGCGCGCACCGCACCGCGCTGCCCGCGCGTGACGACGAACCGTACCGGCCGGTCGAGCCGCGGCACCTCGTCCTCGACGAGCGTGCGCGCGATCTTCTCGGGCAGCCGCAGGCGCGCGACGCCGGCGAGCCGGTCATCGCCGGCGTCTTCGACGTCGTACACGATGTCGATCGGCTTTCCGCGCACCTCGACGTAGTTCGGCAGCGCCAGATAGCGCGCGCGATCCTCGGCCGAGACGAGCGCGTCGAGATCGAGACGGAGCGGCGCGGCGCGGAAGTCGTGCAGCGAGGTGACGTCGGCGAGCTGCGCCTCGTACAGGTCCGCCAACTCGCGCATGCCGAGCTTCGCCGTCACGCCGCCCGAGCGCCGCCACACCTCGCGGACCTGATGAATCGCGTCGTGATTGCGCTTCACCGCGACGTGGCGCGCCTCCTCGCGTGCCATCGCCTCGGCGAGCGCGCGGCGCGCCTGCGGTGCGACGTCCGTGGGGAACACGTCGACGTCCTCGACGTCACGCTCCAGCTCGAAGCCGTAGTACTCGACGCGTCGGGTGAGGGCGAGCGGGTTGTGCTTGCGGCGCGGATCGTAGATCAGCTCAGCGTCGCCCCGCGTCGCGTACTGCCGCACGAGATCCATGGGGATCTGCGTCCCCTCGATCGACGCGCGCGGCACGCCGAATCGGTCGGCGAAGAAGCGCAGCGCACCGGCGATCGCGCCCCAGCTTCCGCACACGCTCGTCTTCGAGACGCGCGCCTCCTCCCCCCACGCCGTTTCCTCGTCGATCACGAGGTCGAACGGCATGAAGCGCGCGAGCAGGTCGGCGAAGCGGCGATGTACGCGCTCCGTCGCCCACGGCATCCGGTCGGGCAGCGGGATGCCCAACGAGCGGTACACGCTCGCCGCGGCGAGCGCCGCATCCTCGACGGCTTTCACGAGCACGCCACGGCGCTCTGCCCACGCCGCGATCCGCTCGGCGTCGAACAGGTGGCGCTCGAGGCCATACACCTCGCCGACGTAGCCGGCCTCGCGGAACGCCTCGGCGTACAGGTTGTACGCGGTGAGGTGATCGCTCCCGGGCACCACGACGCCATCGAGGTCGCGCTCCTCGCGCGTCATGCGGTGCAGCGACTCGATGGCGCTCATCACGGCGAGGAAGGGCACGAGGTCGTCGTCGGCGTTGACGATGAGCTCCGCCCACATCCGCTCGACCGGCAGCGCTTCGACCGCCCTGCCGTACTGCGTCAGGCGCCCCCGCTCGTCGATGACGCCGCGCCCCTGCAGCCGCGTGAAGGCGCGCCGGTACGCGACGCGGTCGAGGGCGACCGGCAGCTCGAGGTCGTCGGCCCGAACGCCCAACGCCGCGCAGGTGAGCGCGACGCGCTCCGAGTCGCCGGCGAGCTGGAATTCCGGCGCGGTCGGCTGCAGCGCGTCGAAGTCGATGTCGCGGTCGCTGAGGATGAACACGCGACCGCCTTCGACGCGCCCGTGCACGCGCCCCGCCATCTGCAGGATCTCGTTCGCGCCGAGGTGCAGCCGCGTGAGCACGTTGCGGCCGCGCTCGACGACGTTCGTGAAGCGCGTGTCGTCGATGATGACCGTGTCGAGCCCCTGCACGTTGAGCGCGCTCTGCCCGGCCGCAGTCATCGCGAGGAAGTACGGCTTGTGCTCCTCGCCCTCGAGGAAGGGGCGCAGTCACGCGGATCGGCTCGCCGCCGTGGTAGAAGCCGCGTTGATGCGCGGATAGCGTGTCTCGACACTGCTCGGCCGCCTCCTCGACGCCGGCGCGCGTCGGGAGGAACATGCCGACGCCGCGCCGCTGCTTCACGACGCCCTGCAGAAAGCGTTCGTCGAGGAAGTCGACCGGCCCTTTGCGCACGACCTGCACCTTCGCCGCCTTCTCCGGATCGAACGAGTACACCTGCAGCACGTCGCGCCGAGTTCAGGTAGCGCGCGTAGAACGTCGGGTCGACGGTCGCCGAGAGCCAGATGAAGCGGCAGCCGACGCGCTTGCCTAGCGCGAGGCAGAGCTCGAGCTCGGCCGACGTCTGGTGGATCTCGTCGACGATGAGCGTGTCGGACGGCAGGATGTCGCCGTCCTGGAACCAGCGCCGCGCGATGCCGGTGGTGACGATGATGACGTTCCACGTCGGCGTCTCGGGCGTCGCCTCGCGCTCGCGATTCACGACGCCGACCCGAAGTCGGCGCCCGAGGATCTCCTCGGCGATCGGCCGGATCGCGAGCGTCTTGCCGGTGCCCGTCCCGGCGACGATGCCGAACCCGTGCCCCGAGCGCGCCAGGTCGCGCACCCGCGCGCCGTGCTCCGCTCGAGGTACGTGTCGAGGTGCAGTCCGAGGGCGAGCTCGATCGTCTCGCAGGCGGCCCGCGTCGGCGCGATGACGATGATGCGGCCGGTCGGCGGCTCGGCCGCGACGAACGCGTCACGGTCGGGAGGCAGGTAGCGGTCGGTCGGTTGGCGCATGGGCGAAAGATGCACTCTGCGCTTTGGAAACGGTGCCGAGAAGCCGTTCAGCCGCCGTGCCACCGCACGAACAACCGGCCGAGCCACCACGCCGCACTACCGCCCGATGATCTTCGACACGCGTCCGTTCTGGTAGATCTCGATGCGGTCGGCCACGCCGTCGCCGTCGCGGTCGGTCCACACCTGCAGCAGCCGGCTGGTGTTCGCGTCGAGCCACATGGCGCGGTAGGGCGTGCCGGTTCGCTTCAGCTCGGACAGGCGCACGAACACCTCCGCCGTGCCGAGCCAGCGAAGCGCGAGCGGCGACCCGATCCCGCGCTGCACGTCGAGGGCGGCGCGCATCGGGGGCATCGAGGACGAGTACGGCGCGGAGGCGAGCCCCGGGTAGTCGTCGCATCGGCCGTCGCCGTCGAGGTCGCGGCAGAACCCGCCACCCGTGCGAGAGTCGTCGCACCAGCCGTCGCCGTCGCGGTCGAGACACACACCGTTCGCGCGGCCGGGCAGCGAGTAGCCGAGTCCGTAGCCCGGTCCGACGCGCGGATCGTAGCTGGCGCCGAGCCGCGGATCGTAGCGCGGATCGGACCGCGGATCGTACCGCGGATCGTACCGCGCGATCGTCGTACCGCGGGTCGGAGCGGGGATCGTACCGCGGGTCGGAGCGGGGATCAGCACGCGGGTCGTCGCGCCGCAGGCGGTCGTCGTCATCGCGAGGATCGCCGCGGCGACGGCGCGCGACGACGCTGCGCCGCTCGCCGTTCTGCATCCTGCCGCCCTCGTTCCACGCGACGCCGCTCGGACAGCGTGCTGTCGGTACGCGAACGCGCGGGTGGCTGCGACCACATCGTGGCATCGTCGTCCGCCGACGGCCCGGAGCGGAACGGCAGGACGTCGAGCGGCGCACCGAGGGGCGCATCGAGGGGCGCATCGAGCACGACGATCGCTGCGTATTCCTCGCCGTCCGGCCGCTTGTCCCGATCGCGAGCCCGCTCCTTGTCCTTCCCACGCTTCTCGACGTAGTCGTCACCGAAGATCACGCGCCCACCGTTCGGTCGATTGCGAACGGCGCTCGCACAGTCGGTCGGCGCGGGCTGCTGCGACGCCGGTACGCCGTCGAGCCAGATGCGGCACATGCCAGGCGGCGGGCGGTAGGCCGTGGGCACCGGCTGGCTGTCGCGCTCCGATCGCGCCCGCGGGTCGAGCTGGCGGATCGCCGGCCGCGACGGCAGACGCACCTGTGCTCCCTGCGCGCCGACCGCGGAGGCGGTAGGCACGGTGAGCACGAGCGCGGCGAGCAGCAGAGCTGATTTCATGACACCTCGCGACTACGGAAGATCGCCGACGTCGACGATACGCTCCCCGTCCAAAGCACGCCGGGTGCCACGACGCGCCCCCCGATGATGTCTCGCAAGACGTTGCAGGACAACGACTTGGCGAGAGACTGCCGGCGGTGGCTCGTCACGGTGTCCGTGAGCGATGACGGGAGCGTCCCGATCGCAGGACGGCCGAGCGCACTCGGCGTCACTGATCGGTCAGCGGCGCGGCGGCGAATCCGATTGCGACGCCGACTCAGTCACCGAACGAGATGCCGCACTCTTTCGCGGTCGTGACGACGTCGCCGTGCGGGTCGACGCGCTTCTCCGATCGCAGCACGTCCTCGATCGGCACCGTGACGATGTGCGGCGACTGCAGCGCGAGCATGTGCCCCCACTTCTCCTCCTCGACGGCCCGGACGGCCGCCCCGCCGAAGCGTGCCGAGAGCAGCCGATCGTAGCCGGTCGGCTGCCCGCCGCGCTGCAGGTGGCCGAGGATCGAGCGAGCGCGTCTCCTTGCCCGTGCGCCGCTGGATCTCGCGCGCCAGCCGCTCCGCGAGCCCGCCGAGCCGCTTCGCCTGGCCGGGCATCGACTCGCCGATGATCGACTCCTCGCCGCCGGCCGGGATCGCCCCTTCGGCGACGACGACGATCGAGAACAGCCGGCCCGCGCGGTCGCGCGCCCGGATCTTCTCGCAGACCTTCTCGATGTCGAACGGGATCTCCGGGATCAGGATGACGTCGGCCGTCGCCGGCGAGGCCGGCGTGGAGCGCGATGAATCCGGCGTCGCGCCCCATGACCTCGAGCACGATGACGCGGTCGTGGCTCTCCGCGGTCGTGTGCAGCTTGTCGATCGCGTCGATCGCGGTGTGACGGCCGTGTCGAAGCCGAACGTGTTGACCGTGCACGGCACGTCGTTGTCGATCGTCTTCGGCACGCAGACGACCTTCATCCCCTTGCGCGACGAGCTGCTGCGCGATGCGCGAGCGACCCGTCGCCGCCGATCGAGATGATCGCGTCGATGCCGAGGTTGCGCGCGTTCTCGATCAGCTCGTCGGAGCGGTCGACGTACGTGTACGTGCCGTCCGGCTGCAGGATCGGGTAGTTGAACGGGCTGCCGCGGTTCGTCGTGCGCAGGATGGTGCCGCCCATGTGGCCGATGCCGCGCACCGTGTCGCGGGTCAGCGGGATGACCTCGTCCTCGCCGAGCAGGCCCGCGTAGCCGCGCTTGATGCCGAGCACGTCCCAGCCGCGGTGCAGCGCCGAGAGCACCGCGGCGCGAATGACCGCATTGAGTCCCGGCGCGTCGCCGCCGCCGGTCGAGAGAGCGATGCGCATGTGCTAGCAAACTACAGGCGGAGCGGGTACTGGGGCCGGATGTGCGAATCGAGACAGCGGTATCCGATCGACGTCGCCTCTCACCCGCTGGACGTTCCGCCGTCGATCGGCCTACCCGCTCCGCCGTCCGGCCGCCGCGGCGGGCTCGGTCGCGAGCGGGGTCGCGAGGTGATTCCAGTTCGCGATGCGCGTTGAGCGCGAGGGCGAACGTGCCCTGCGTCTCCTGTCGCCAGAGCGGGCGGATCGCGAACGACACGACGTGGCCGCTGCCGACCGGCGCGTCGACGATGGCGGCCTTGCCGAGGAGCTCGCCGGGATTGTTCAGCATGCCCGAGACGCCGATCGAGTCCGCACGGTCGAGGAAACGGAGCACGACGCGCGGCTGGGCGCGGCGCTGCGCGTTCACGATCGCCGTGTCGACGCCCTCCTGCGCGCCGCCGCCGCCGCCGCCGCCGCCGCCACCGCCGACTTGCAGCAGCGGCGTCTGATTGAAGTAGACCGGGAAGGAGCGTCGGTCGTCGTAGCCATAGAGGATCGGACTCGCCGTCGTCACGGGCTGCGCGCGGACGATCGTTCCTCTCGCGCCTAACGTCCTCGGCTGCACTTCGGTCACGCCGCTCGTGAAGCCGAGCTCGATCGGCAGGCGCGACGTCGCGCCCTCGACGAGCAGCAAGCCGCCGCGCTCGACGAAGCGGCGCAGCGCCGCGGCTCCCTCGAGCCCCATCCCCGGCCGCGTGTCGTCGGTCTCGTCCCACTTGCCGAGGTGCGGCGTGAGCTTCGAGGCGCGCCACGGAATCGCCGGACCGACCATCGGCCGACCGTTCACGAGCGCCATCCCGCCCTGGCCGGCATGCGGAAAGAGCACGACGTCGTAACGGTCGAGCAGCCCCGGGGTGCGGAGCTTCTGGTCGGCCATGTACGTGTACGGCACGCCCATCTTGTCGAGCGCGAAGCGCACCCACCCTTCGTTCTGCGTCTCCTGCCAGCTGTGGAAGTACGCGATCCGCGGCAGCGACACGGTGTGCATCGCGACGCTCGGGACCTGCGCGACGGCGACCGCGGTGAGTCCGAGCTCCTGCACGGCGGCGCGTGCCTTGGCCGCGTCGACGATGAACGTGCCGGCGGGGAACGACGTGCCGTTCACGGTGAACGCGGTGTCGGCGACCCGCACGTTCGATCCGGCCTTCCACGGCAGCACCGCCGAGCGCCAGTCGCCGAGGTGCCGAACGATGAGCGTGCCGCCGGCGCCCGCCACCGTCCCGGCGACGACCGCGTCGGCCGTCAGCAGCTGCATCGGCCGCGTGAGATGCTCGAGTCGGCGATCGTGTACGACGTGACGTGCTGCAGCTCGTCGAGCGTCCAGCCGGTGTCGTCGTACGGCTGCGGGTCCTCGGGCTTGTAGCGCTGCGTCGCGAGGATGGTGCGGACGTACTGCGTGTACGGCTGGTCCATGCGGACGATCCAGTCGCCCGCTTTGACGTCGACCATCCGGGACTCGCCGCTGCGCGACCCGGGTGCCCGCGACCGCCTGCCGCGGCCGAGTCGCCTGCGCCTCGAGTCCCCGGTCCTGCCGCACCGGCCGTGACCGCGCTCGTCCCCGGCGGGTTCGGCCCGCGGTCCTCGACCGGCCGCGGCATCGAGCGCACCGAGAAGTCTGCGGTGGCGACCTGCACTTCGCTCGCCATGCGGCGAATGAGGTTCACGAGCTCCGCCGCCTGCGCCGACCGCTTCTGCGCGCGCGGAATGACGAACGCGTAGGGCGCCGTCGTGAGGCCGCGGCGCAGGATGCGCTCTCCCTTCGCCGTGAAGTTGTCGAGGAAGGTCGACCGGTTCTCGCCGACGTACTTGAGCGCGAACATCACCGCCGACTGCTGGTAGTTCAGGTTGCTGCGGATGCACCAGCGCACGCCGTTCACCGGCGGGTTCGGGCGGTACCACTCTTTCGTGAGCTGCGTCGCCGGGAGATTGACGTTCGTGCAGCCGGCACCGCTGGACGTGTAGGTCTCGTAGAACCTGCCTAACGAATTGTGGAACTGCACGATCGACATCATGTAGTTCGCGCCCCACCCGTCGTAGAACGCGTGCGTCCAGACGCCCGGCAGCCCTCGGCGCGTCAGCTCGGTCATCTCGTTGAACGCGAGCGTGTACCACTCGTGCACGGTGATCGCGTCGATCTCGTCGTTGTACGGGCCGGTGCCGGTGCTGATGTAGAGGAACGGCACCGACTCGTGCAGGTCGTGCGCGACCGTGGGGCGCCAGTCGAGGAAGCCCTTGAGGTAGTTCTGCGTGATCTGTTGCGACGCGACCATGCCGTCGCGGTTGTTGTCGTGCGCGGTGTACTTCCCCCAGTAGGGCAGGCTCATGCCGGCCTGCCCGAGCTTCATCGCCTGCGCCTGGTTGTACACGTCGACCATGCGGTCCCGGCCGTCGACTTCCTGCACCGGGGTGATGAGCGTGATGACGTTCGACCGGATGCCGCGCGCGACGTCGCCGTCGTCGACCGCGAGGCGATAGGCGAGCTCCATCAGCATCTCGGGACTTCCCGTCTCCGGCGAGTGGATCGACCCGAGGATCCAGTAGATCGGCTTCGCCTCCTTGATGAGCCGCGCCCGCTCCGCCGCCGCCAGCCCACGCGGCTCGGCAAGGCGCTTGAGCATCGCCTTGTAGTCGTCGAGCCGGGCGAGCGTGGCCTCGTCGGCGATGGCGAGCACGAGCTCCTCGCGCCCCTCTTCGCTCATGCCCAACGAGAACAGCTTCGTGCGCTGTGTGGACGCGGCGGCGAGCGCGCGGAAGTAGCGGTTGATGTCCTCGACGTGCGTCAGCTTCCCCACCGTGCCGGGCACGTAGCCGAGCACCTTGAGCGGCGTCGGCACGGTCGACGAGGCCGGGAGGTAGTCGACGAGCTCCGTGGTGAACTTGTAGCGCGCGTCGACCGGCGTCAGCTCGCGGATCTGCCGCGTGTAGGCAGTGTCGATCGCTTGCGTCCCCTGCTGCGCGACGGCGGTCGCGAGCGGGACGAGCGTGGTCGTGACGAGTGCGGCGAAACTACACAGGCGGCGCATGGCGTCCTCGAGAGGGGTGGGGGGAACGTTCGTTCTACGCGCCGCGCGCCGCGTTCGTTTGTGCGTTCGTTCGGTCGCTCGGGCGTTCGGACGATACGCCACATTCGCACATCGTCGCGACTTTCGTCGCATGACGGCACACGCAGACGGACGCTCGGTCGCACGCGACGTCGCACGCCGCGCCGCGCGGGTCGGTGTCACCCTTCCCGAACTGCTCATCGCGCTCACCGTCGCGGCGATCCTCGCGTCGATCGCGCTGTCGGGCGCGGCGCGCGTCGCGGACTCGCTCGCCGTGCGCGGTGCAGCGCACGAGCTGCGCGCGGGGCTGCGCGAGGCGCGCCACCTCGCGGTGCTGCGTGCGGCGCGGGCGGCGGTGCGCGTCGACACGGCACCTCCCGTCGTCACGGTCGTCGTCGCGTCGGAGACGTCGTCGGTGCGCTCGATCGGCGCGCGCTATGGCGTGCGCGTGTCGGCGACGCGCGACTCGGTGGCGTATGCCGGGAACGGGCTCGGCTGGGGCGCTGCGAATGCGCGCTTCGTCGTGCAGCGGCGCGCGGCCGCGGAGACGATCACCGTCTCGCGACTCGGGCGCGTGCGATGACGCCGCGTCACACGGCCACCGTCGTGCGCCGACGGAGACCCACGCCGAGTCGGCGAGCGTCGTGCGCCTCGACGGCAGGGCCGTCGCTGACGCTCAGGACGCCGACTCGTGAGCGATCGCGGCACGGCGGACCGCGTCGAGCACGGTCGCGTTCACGAGCTCGGGCACCTCCTCCGGCAGCGTGTGTCCGGCGTTCCGGATGGTCGCCCACCTCACCCCGGGGATGCACTCCACGTAGCGCGCGCACGCCCGCTCGCGCACGAGGTGATCGCGCGCTCCGAACAGCACCATCGTCGGGCACGCGATGCGCACCAGCTCCGCCGGCCGCCCGTCGCTCCACTCGAACGCGCGGGACAGCCGGGCGATCGCGCGGAGGAAGTCGGGGTCGCGGGTCGGCGCCCAGTATTCGTCGACGTCCCGCGCCGAGGGGCGCCCGATGCGGCCGTAGGCGCGCCAGAGGCCGACGCGAAAGCTCCACCGCGGTGTCACGTACGGCAGGATCGCCTCGAACGGCCACCGCGCGAACGGCAGCACGAGCCGCATCATGCCGATCGACCCGAAACCGACGGGGGCGAGCAGCACGAGCCCCGCGACCCGTGCGGGCGTGTCGGTCGCCACGCGCATCGCGATCGCCGCGCCCATCGAATGTCCCACGAGCACCGCGCGCTCGATGTCGAGCGCGTCGAGCGTCGCGCGCACGAACTCCGCGAGCGCCGGGAGCGTGTAGTGTGTGCGGTCGAGCGGCTTGTCGGAGAGCCCGTGGCCGACGAGGTCGAACGCCACGACGCGATGCCCCGCGTCGGCGACCGCCCGCAGGTTGCGGTGCCAGGTGTACGCGGAGCACGCCCAGCCGTGCACGAACACGGCCGTCGGCGCGTCGCGGGCGGCCGCCACGTCTGGCTCGCATCGAACGACGCGGACCCGCACGCCGTTCGGCAGCGTGACGTACTGCACCGCGTAGCCCGCTCGCCCGGCCGGAAACATCTCGGCCGGGGCGAGCCGGCCGGGCAACACCGTTCCCATCCGACCGACGATCAGGTCATTTCGGCTCGAGGATCGCCGTCGCGCGATCGGCGATGTCGCTCCAGTGCGCCCGCTCCATCGCGCCGCTCGCACTCGCTGCCTTCGCACGCGCGTCCGTGCGGATCTCTCGCAACTGCGCGCGGGCGAGCGCCGGCAGATCGCTCTGCGCGTACGATTCGCCGCCGTCACGAACGGGATCGCTCGCTGCGGCGCGCCGCCGCCCGGACCGCCCGCCCCTCCCCCGCCGCCCGGCGGCGCCGCCGGCGCTGCGGGCGGACTGACATCGCCTCGAGTCGCTGCACGTACACGCGCTGCAACGCGCGCCGGTTCGCGTCCGGGGGCGAGCCGCTCCAGATCGCGCGCCGCAGGTCCGCCAGGTACTCGGCGAGCGGATACGCGTTCGCGCGCATCGTACGTCTCGGAGGCCGCGAGGCGCGACGAGCCGCGCAGGACTGAGCAGCGACGTCACGATGCGCCGCCTGTCGCGCCGGCGAGCACCGTCGACGGGCCGATGCGCGAGACGATGTCGCGCGGCTGCAGCCACGTCGGCGTCGCGAACATGTTCGCCGAGGAACGCGAGCGCGGCGCTTCTGCTTCGCTTTCGGCACGACGCGATACACGGCGCCCTCTGGTCCGCCGTCTTGAGATCGACCTTCACGCCGCCGATCGACGTCGCGACGTGTCCCATGTAGCCCGACCAGCGGCCGATCGACTCTTCGTAGACCTCCTGCAGCTCGCTGAAGTCGTCGCCCGCGCTTCGTCGTCCACGCGACGAGCTGCGGGATCATCCGCTTGTAGTTCATGACCGCGTAGGTCGACGACTTCACCGCGTCGTCGCCGAGGTCTTCGGTCTGCTTGCGCGGGTCGCCGCTGCCCAGGTCCTGCGAGACGAAGCGGTAGGGAATCGGGCCGCCCGCTGATCCGTGAGCCACCGGTTCAGCGTCGGCCGCTCCGCCGTCGGCGCTCGGCGCGGCGATGACGCGATAGCCCCAGTTGATCGCGAAGTCGTCGAACGGTCCGAGGCGGCGGATGAAGTCCTTCGTCTTGAGTCCGTCGGCGGGCTGCGCGACGTAGTTCTGCCGCGCGTAGTCCATGATCGTCGCGCTGACGCCGTACTTGCTCGTGAACGACGGGCTGCGCAGCGAGTCGGTCGGGAACGAGCCGACGCGATCATGTTGTGCTGCAGGCCCAGCGCGTGGCCGATCTCGTGCGTGATGACCTGGCGCATCGTCTCGCCCATCAGCTCGTCGGGAATGTCGAGCGAGCGCGCCATCGGGTTCGCCGCGCCGGTCTCCATGATGAGCCAGTTGCGGTACGAGCGCATGTGGTTGTGGTACCAGGTGATCTCGCTGTTGATGATCTCTCCCGAGCGCGGGTCGTGCGTGTGCGGGCCCGACGGCGTTGCGCGTGAGGCTCGCCGCCCAGCGCACGACGCGAGTAGCGCGCGTCGTCCATGTCGAAGTCGGGATCCTGCGCCTTCGTTGGCGCTTCCTTCGCCAGGATGGCGTTCTTGAAGCCCGCCTTCTCGAACACTTGCTGCCAGTTCTCCACGCCCTCCTTCACGTAGCGCTTCCAGCGCGTCGGCGTGCCGGGTCGAGGTAGTAGACGATCGGCTTGACGGGCTCGACGAGCTCACCGCGCGCGTACGCCGCGGGGTCCTTCGGCTCGAGGCGCCAGCGCGTGATGAAGTCCTCGCGTCGCCGCCTTCTGCACGTCGAGGCCGTAGTTCACGCGATCACGGAGAAGTAGCCGACGCGCGGGTCGAACGTTGCGCGGCCGCATCGGCGTCTTCGGCAGCAGGACGATCGACTGCCGCGTCTCCATGGTCACCGTCGCGCCGTTCGGATCGTCCGGCGGCGTCGCCGCGTCGAACGTCTGCACCTGCCGCACTTCGATGTTGATCGGGAAGCCGCGCACGCTCGCTGATGTAGCTGCGCGCCGCGATCGAAGCGGCGCACGCCGTAGGTGCGGCGCTGCGCGGCGCTCAGCCCCGAGGTGGCGGGGTTGTCGGCCGCGAAGAAGTCGGTCACGTCGATGACGTAACGCGTTGCTGTCGCGCCCGAACGCCGCGATGGGAAACGCGCCGATGATGGCCGGAGTAGTTGTTCTGCGCGACGCTGCGCGCGATCGGCAGCGAGTCGTCGGCGACGGCGTCGACGTTGATGCTCGTACGAGCAGCGCGGTCGTTCACGCGCTCCCAGCGGATCATGCGCTCGTTGAGCGAGACTGCCGCGCGCTCTGGAAGCCGCCGGTCCCCGCGGGCGCGCCCGACGACGCGCGTGACCATCAGGAAATCGCGCCCGACGAGCGAGTCGGGAACCTCGAAGAAGTAGCGTTCGTCGACCTGGTGCACCGTGATGCCGCCGCGGTCGGTCCGCGCGCGGTTCGTGATGACCTGCGCGTACGGGCGCGGTCCTCGGCGCGGTGGCTGCGCGGCGGCGCCGGCGGCGGGCGCGCTCGACGACGAATCGGTCCCGGGTGCGCCACCGCTCGCCGGTGGCTGCGTCGCCGGCGCGGCGCGAGCAGGCGCCGGAGTGGGCGTGGCGGCAGCTGGGGGCGCGGCGGCGCGTG
Source organism: uncultured Gemmatimonadaceae bacterium (assembly GCA_963843845.1). Taxonomy (GTDB): domain Bacteria; phylum Gemmatimonadota; class Gemmatimonadetes; order Gemmatimonadales; family Gemmatimonadaceae; genus Gemmatirosa. The sequence goes on from CAWJMB010000002.1 coordinate 3,055,525, forward strand.
GCGCACAGCCGGCCACGAGGAGAGCGCCGACGACGGCGACGCGAACGACAGACATGCGATGAGCGGTGAGGGGGCGACGAGCGGCTATGCTACAATAGCGCGCTGTCGCGCCCTGTTGCTCCTCGTCGTGGACGGACGGCGTGGACCGACGGCGCCGACGCGCGCCGACGCGCGCCGCGCGTGCTAGGCGAGGTCGAGCGTCCGGCCGGCCAGACGCGCGATCAGCGCGAGGCGGAACGTCATGTCGGCGACGCGGTGCTCGCGGATCGACGGATCGCCGAGCGGATAGGTCGGCCAGTCCCACGCGCGCGTGGACGGCCCGAACGTCGCCGGGCGCCCCTTCCAGAGTCCGTCGCTATCGCGCTCCGCGAGCAGCGTGTCGAGCAGCCTGCTCCACGCCGCGTTCGTCTTCAGGTACCCGATCCGCGCGAACACCTCGAGCCAGGCGAGCGTCGTCGGAAGCGCTGCCGACTTGTCGGTCCCCGCGACCGCCCCCACGAGCGGGTCGCCGAGGACGAGCTGCGGCTGATCGACGGCCTGCTTGCCGAGGATCTGGCGGAGCGTGGTCGTCGTCGGCGCGGCGGCGAGGTATGTCCCGAGCTTCGCGATCTCGTCCTGGTGCTCGCTGCGAAAGCGCGGCATGTGCGCGAGCATGACGAGCAGGTGCGCCGACGGCGGCGCCGCGTTGGCCGGAAGCGGTTCCTTCGGGTCCGCAGCCGGCTTCGTCGCATCGCCGTCGCTCTGCTGCGCCGTCAGCGTCGCCCGCACGTACGTCGCGACCCGGTCGAGCATGCGCACCGCGGCCCCTCTGAGCCGCGGATCGGCCTCGTAGCCGAGTTGGGCCAGCGTCGCGGCAGCCGCCTCGCGGAGAACGAGGCGGCCGCGGCGCACGAGATACTCGTCATCCCCGCGCGTATCGCTCCGCAGCTCGAACAGGAACTCCGGGTCCGTGTCCTCCGCCAGCAGCCGGAAGAGGATGCGCTTCGCGCAGAGGAACGGCGGCGCGTTCAGCTCCCACCCGTACTCGAGCAGTCGGCGCACGGCCGGAATCGTTCCGACGCCGGTGAAGTTCGGATCGTCGGGCGGCGGCACGGAGAGAATCCGCGTTCCCCACGTGCCGTCGCGGTGCTGCTGCATGGCGAGGCGAAGGGCCGGCTCGTACGCGTATGCGGCACTCGCCGCGGCGCGGGTGCCGTCTCCCGGCGCGAGCTCGAGCAGGGCGCGGACGCGCACCGGCCAACTGCCGTGGTCGAGGAGCCACTGCATCGGCACCCGGAGCGGTGCGGCAGGGAGAGCGGGGGCGGCGGGCTCGGGCGCAGCCGGCGCGACGTTCTGAGCGGGAACGGTCATGGCGGCGCAGAACTTACCGCGAAATCCGCTGCGCACCAGACGTCGCCCCTTTCCGGCAAGCAAATGTTTGCTCCGGGCTTAACGTCGTGCCCCTCGACCCGTCTGCTTCATCGACGCGCCGCGCACGGAGCGCGGCCACGCAGCAGAGGGAATTTCGATGCATGCAACTCGTCTCGCGGCGCTCGGCGCCGCGCTCACGCTCGGCATCTCGACGGCGATCGTCGCCCAGCCGCCGGCCGGCCGCGACCGCCCGGCCGCTTCGGCGACCGACACCACGCGGCGCGGCGACCGTACGCTCCGCAAGCAGGGAGTTCGCGACCGTGGCCCGCGCGATCGGGCGGTGCGCGCCGGACGCGGCCAGCGACGCGCGCTGTTCCAGAACGTGAACCTGACGAAGGCGCAGCAGGAGCAGGTCCGGACCATCATGGCGCGCTCCGCCGAGCAGCGCCGGGCGCTGTTGCAGAACGCGCCACGCACGCGGCGGGACAGCACGGCACGCACGCAGCTCCGGGCGCAGACGCGCGAGCTCCAGACACGTCAGCTGAATGCGCTCCGCACCGTGCTCTCGGCGGAGCAGCGGCGCACCTTCGACGCGAACGTCGCGAAGGTCCGCGACCGGAACGAGGCACGAGTGGAGGCGCCGCGGCCGCACGCCCCACGGCGCGGTGTCCGCGCCGGCTGAGCCAGGGTCGGCATCGAGTGGTCGAAGCAGACGCAGTCGTTCGCGCGGGGCGGAGATTCAGTGAATCTCCGCCCCGCGCTGCGTCTTCGCCGCTTGTCCCCCGACCGGCCGGCGGCGATCTTCACCGCGTGAATCGTCGGCTGCGGACCCCAGGCTGACCGCGTGCGCGGCGAGTTCGTCGACCTCGGCGGCGCGCGACTGTACTACTTCGCGGCGGGAACGCGCGGGGCGGGCGAGCCGATCGTGCTGCTCCACGGCTTTCCCGACCTCGTCGCACCTCTGGGCGAAGGTGGTGCCGCTTCTCCCCGACGGACACCGCGTCGTGGTCGTCGACCTGCTCGGCTACGGCCGCAGCGACCGGCCCGCGATGCGCCCGCTCACGCTCCGCGCGCACGCCGAACGCGTCATCGAGCTGCTCGACGTGCTCGGCATCAACTACGCGTGCGTCGTCGGGCACGACCTCGGCGGCGGCGTCGCGCAGGCGATGGCATCGCGCTGGCCGCAGCGCGTCTCGCGACTCTGCCTCGTGTCGTCGGTGGCGTACGACGGGTGGCCGGCGCGCGAGATGCGACTGCTGCGCGCGATGCTGCCGCTCACGCGCCACCTGCCGCCGACGTGGCTGCTCGGCTTGCTCCGCAAGGAGCTGCTCGCCGGCTACACCGACCACGAGCTCGGCGCGCACTCGATCGACCGCTATGTCAAGCCGTTCGGCGACGGCCGAGGGGCGCGACGCGCTCGTGGCGCACCTGCTCGCGCTCGACGCGGCGGAGACGATGGCGCTCGCGCCGCGGCTCAAGGACTCGTGATGCCGTGCGCGATCGTCGCCGGCGCGCACGACCCCTTCCTGCCGCGCCGCGGTCGCCGAGCGGCTGCAGGCGGACGATCCCGGACGCGACGCTCGACATCGTGCCCGACGGTCGCCACTTCGTGCCCGAAGAGTCGCCCGAGGCGCTGGCCGACGTCGTCACGGCGCTGCTCGCCCGCGAGCCGCTCCCTGCAATGACCGCACCTGCGAAGATCGACACGTTCCGCGACATGGTCGCGAAGAACCCCGAGAACCACCTCGCGCACTTCGGCCTCGCGAACGAGGCGCAGAAGCTCGGGCTGCACGCCGAGGCGGCGGAGCACCTGCGGGCCTACCTCGCGCGCTACGACGACGAGGGGAACGGCTGGGGCCGGCTCGCCGAGGCGCTCGTCGGCGTTCGGCCGCACCGACGAGGCGCGCGAGGCGTTCATCAGCAGGGCATCGAGGCGTCGCACCGCTTCGGCCACCCGAGCATGGCGGCCGAGATCGAGGAGAGGATCGAGGAGCTCGGCGCCTGACCGACGCGCCGACCGGCCGCCTACCGCGCCGCCGAGTCCGGCCGGAGCGCGCCGAGGTGAGAGTCGCTGCTCGGTTTCCAGAGCGTCCAGCCGCCGACCACGTCGTCTCGCCCGCGATCCCCTTCACGTCCGGCGGGCGCACGACGCGTCATGCGCCGGGTCTCAGAGCGACCGCACTTCGGCCGCCGCAGCGAGCGCGTTCGCGATGTCGCGCGAGAGCGACGCGCGCCTCCTGCGTCGCCGTCGACACCTCGCCGATCGCCGCGCCGACGCCCTTCGAGCGCAGCATGATGAGGTCGAGCTTCAGGTTCTGGAGCACGAGCTGCGCGCTCTCCAGCTGCGCGGCGAGCGCCGTCCGCTTCTCGATCAGCTCGGCGACCGACGCGCGCTGGCGCTGCAGGAGCTGCAGCTTCCGCTCGTGGTCCGGGCGCCGACGCCGGCTCGCCCTGCACGGCGCGAAGGCGCGCCGTCGAGCTCGGCGAGCTGCGCCGGCGGATGTCGCCGTCGAGCCGGTGCAGCGACTGCGCGAGATCGGTCACCTGCTGCACGAGCGCATCGATCGTCGGCATGACGTCGTTCGGCAGCAGCGCGCGATCGGCCGGCGAGAGCTTCGCGAGCGTCTCGCGCATCGTGCGCCGGTCGGCGGCGGCGCTGCGGATCGCCGGACCGTACGCGGCCGGCGAGCACGTCGGCCGGCGCGAGCTGCGCGACCTCGTCGGCGAGGATCGCCTCAGCGCGGGCGCCGATCGGCTGCCGCGGCCGCCGCGGTCACGCGCGCGCGCCACTGGCTCGACAGCGCGTCGCGGTCCGCATTCCTGCTCGCCGAACGCGCACGCAGCGTGCGCAGGGCCGATGAGCGACGAGACCGCGGCGAGCACGAGGCACGCGACGAACGGCACGACCATCGGGTCCACGTTGAACGCGTCGCCGATGATGAACGAGATCGCGGCGCCGACGGACGCCGACGACGACGAGCGTGAGCCGCCGGTGCAGCCGCCGCACGAGCCGCGTGAGCTGCGGCTCGCCGATCCCGCTTCCCGGCGCGCCTCGATCCGCCGAGCATCATGTCCCAGAACGACAGTCCCTGCTGCCGAACGGCCGCCATCGCTTCGCAGGCCCCGCCGAGCATCCCGAACGCCGGGAAGATCACCCACGGAACGGCACGCGTGCGACACGGCGATCGTGAACAGGTTGATGCACGCGAGGAACGCGAGCACGCCGAACACGCTCCATGCCTTGCGCCGGACCAGCTCGACGCGCGCCTCGATGGCGACGGCGGATACGCACTCGGCGGGACGGTACGCCGTAGCGGTCGAGCGCCGCTAGCGGTCGATGCCGTAGCGGCCGATGCCGACGCCTCGCCGGCATCGGCACCGCCGGAACGTCGCCGAGCGCTCGGGCGACGCCGGGGCGCGGCATGGCGACGTCGCCGCGCGCCATCTCCTTCCAGTACTCCTGCCGCTCGCGCTCGTCGCGCCGCCGCTCCTTCCACATCCGACGCTGCTCCCGGAGCGCCTCGACGCTGGTCGCGGAGCGCCTCACGCGCGTCCCGAAGTCGAGCGGGTCGCGCGCGTCGAGCGCCTGCGTCGCCGACAGCGACGGAGGGACGACCGGCGCGTCGCGCGACGGCACCGCGGCGACGCGGAGATCGCGCGCCGGCTCGGCGCGTCCGCATCGCGGCGCGGCGTCGCCATCGTCGGACCCGGCGCCCAGCAGCGCGTCGCGAAACGCGCGCGAGCGTCCACGTCAGCCGCTCCTCGGGCTTCTTCGCGAGCGCGCGGTCGATCGCGGCGGCGAGCGCCGGGGGCACGTCGGGGCGCAGCTGGCGCGAGCGGCGCGGGCCGCTCGCCGACGTGCTTCATGAGCAGCGACGGCGGCGCTCGTCGCCTGGAACGGCGGCACGCCGGCGAGCATCTGGTAGCCGACGACGGCGAGCGAGTAGATGTCGCTCCGCCCGTCGACCTCGCGCTCGCCGAGCGCCTGCTCGGGGCTCATGTACGTCGGCGTGCCGACGGCGATGCCGGTGAGCGGTGAGCCGCGCGTCGGCCTCCGCCGCGCGCGCGATGCCGAAGTCGGTGACGAGCGCGCCGGCCGCCGTCGCGCGTCGAGGAGGATGTTGTCGGGCTTGATGTCGCGGTGCACGACGCCGCGCGCGTGCGCGTAGGCGAGCGCGTCGGCGACCTCGGCGAGGATGCGGCCGCGTCGTCGATCGGCGAGGCGTGGCGCGCGCGCCATGCGGCGCGCCGAGCGTCTCGCCGTCGACGAGCGCCATCGCGAGCCACGCGATGCCGCTCGCCTCGTCCGCCGCGTAGATCGGGACGATGTTCGGGTGCGACGAGCTGCGCCGCCGTCTCCGCCTCGCGCAGGAAGCGGGCGCGGACGCCCGTCGCGGAAGGCGAGGTCGGGCGGCAGCACCTTCAGCGCGACGGGGCGGCGCAGGCGCACGTCGCGCGCGCGATACACGACCGCCATCCCGCCACGCCCGAGCTCGCCCTCGACGTCGTACCGGTCGCCGATGGCGGCGACGACGCGATCGAGCAGGAGGTCGGAGCGGCGAGGAAGGCCATCAGCGGCGCCGGCAGCGGCATGAGCGCGGCGCGCGGGGAGGAGCGGAGCTGCTCCCCGTACGCGGCGCGGCGCGCGCTCAGATTCGGCGGACCTCGTCGGCCGCGTAGACCGCCGCGTCCACCTCGCGGGCGAGCGCCATGGCGCGCTCGGCGACTGTCGTGACCTGTCCGTACGACCCGCCGCCGCCCGTGCGGAGCCGCACGAGGTCGAGGCGCATGTGCTGGAGCAGCAGCCGGCAGCTCTCGAGCTTCGCGGCGGCTTCCTCGCGGCGCCGGCTCATGTCGCGCAGCGCGCGCCGCTGCCGCTTGAGGTACGCGAGCCGCTTCACGCGCGTCCTCGCTCGCCGCGCGGTCGAGCGGGTTCGCCTCGGTCTTCGAGGCGCGTGATCTCGCGCCTCGATCGGCTCGACCGCGCCGGCGCGTGTTGTTCCGGTCGAGCTCGGCGATCGACGCCGCGAGCAGCTGCACCTGGTCGCCGAGCTTGTGCGCCGACGAGCCGACGTCGGCGAGCTGCTCGCGCTCCTGCTTCGGCGTCGCCTGCAGCAGTCGCAACACTTCATCGCGGTCGCTCGAGCGCCTCACGCACGACCGCGTGCTGCGCGCCGTACGGATCGGCAGGCGCCGGGGCGCCGGCGGTGCCCGCGGCGCGGCCCGGCGCGCGCCCGAACGCGATGGGGTCGAGCGCGGGCACGGGCGCGTGCAGGCTGATGCTGAAGCCCGGCAGGCGGACGACGTCGCGTGCTCCCGACGGCGGGGGGACGCCGTCGGCTGCGTCTGGAGCGCCGAGCCGTAGGCACCGAACTGTGCGACGCGCGCCCGCTCTCGTTCACGCACCCGCTCGCGCTTCGTCGGGTCGAACAGCGCGCTGACCTCCTCGGCCTGCTCGGCGACGACGTCGGCGAACAGGCGGTCCTTCGGCTGCCGCATGACGTCACGCCAGTCGTAGCCGTCCGACCAGAGCTTCGCGTACTTGTACGCGATGTAGATCGCCCAGAGCGCCGAGCAGCGTGAAGAAATCGGAGTCGCCGAAGATCGAGACGACGAGCAACACCGACCCGACGATCGCGAACCAGCCGAGCTTCTTCCGGAACTCGCGCACCTGCGGGTGCTCCCACTTCTCGGCGCCCGTCATCGGGCCGAACGCGCTCATGCCGGCGCCCGACCTCGCGCCCTGCTCCATGAAGCCGCGCGACGCGTCGTTCGGCGCCGGGAAGTTGGCCGCGGCCGGCGGCATCCCCGCCGGCGCGTTGTATGACGGTGGCGCCGAGTACGCGGAGGCATACCCCGCGTCGTAGCTCGAGCTGTACGGCGCCGTCGCCGGACGAGGCGCGGGCTGCGCGGTCGCCGGCCGCGTCGTGTTGTACGACGCGGGCGACGGCGGCGCGATCGTGCCGCGCAGCACGCCCTCCAACTCGTCCGCGCTCGCGAAGCGGTTCGCCGGCTCCTTCTCGAGCAGCCGCATGACCGTCGCCGCGAGCCCGAGCGGCACGTCGGGACGCCGCTGCTCGACCGGAATGGGTCGCTCGGAGAGGTGCTTCACGAGCATCGCCGGCGTGCTCGTCGCCTGGAACGGCAGCTCGCCCGCGAGCATCTGGTAGCGCGACGACGCCGAGCGAGTAGAGGTCGCTGCGGCCGTCGATCTCGCGGTCGCCGGCGCTCTGCTCCGGGCTCATGAACGCCGGCGTGCCGATCGCCATGCCCGTCGCCGTGAGTCGCGAGTCGCTCCCCTCGATGATCGCGCGCGCGATGCCGAAGTCGGTCACCATCGCGCGGCCCGTCGACGTCGAGCAGGATGTTGTCCGGCTTGATGTCGCGGTGCACGACGCCGCGCGCGTGCGCGTACGCGAGCGCGTCGGCGACTTCGGCGAGGATGCGCGTCGTGTCTCTCGATCGAGAGCGGCCCGCGGTCGTGGATGCGCTTGCCGAGGTTCTCGCCGTCGACGCACGCCATCACGAAGTAGACGAGCCCTCCCGATTCGTCGACGCTGTAGATCGGGACGATGTTCGGGTGGCTGAGCTGCGCCGCCGTCTCGGCCTCGCGCAGGAAGCGCGTCCGGATCTCCGAGCGGAACGCCAGCTCGGGCGGGAGAATCTTGATCGCGACGTGCCGCTTCAGCCGGCGGTCTTTCGCGCGGTAGACGATCCCCATCCCGCCGCGCCCGATCTCGCGATCCAGCTCGTATCCCGTCGACAGCGCCCGCTCGACGATGGGACGAAGCTCGGATTCGGAAGTGGAGACGGCGGGGTCGGACACTCGGACGAGTCGCTACGAGGAGGCCGGGCGCTGGCCGGGAGGGTCACACAAGTGTATCACCCCCTGCGATGCGTGAACAGGGACGCAGGGCGGCATCGCCAGTGAACACGGCTGGGACGCCCGAGGAACGCCGCAGGAACGCCGCAGGAACGCCGCAGGAACGCCGCGCCGTTGCGGCAGCACGGTCCGAGGCGTGTGACAGCCCGGCATGTCGACCGGTCGGGCGACTCGCCACGATGGCGGGTCCAGCGTGTGCGGATCGTGCACTTTCGACGAATCAGCAACCAGAGGCGCGCCGTGTGCGTTCGCCTTTCGGGATCGAGTGGGCGGCTCTTACCGCCCCAAGACTACGGATGACCTGTATGGCACAACGCCGAACGCTTCCCGTTCTGCCCCTGCGCGGGACGGTCATTTTCCCTGGCGTCACGCAGCCGATCGCGGCCGGGCGGCCGGGGACGCTGCGGGCGATCGAGGCGGCGCTCAAGGAGCGACCGCGTCGTGTTCGCCGTCGCACAGCGCGACAATACCGACGAGCCGACCCCGGACATGCTCTATTCGATGGGCGTCATCGCGCGCATCGGGCAGATCCAGCGCGGCCTCGGCGGCGTGCAGCTGCTGCTCCAGGGCGAGCAGCGCGCCACCGCACTGCAGTACACGACGAACGAGGGACACCTCCAGGCCGTCATCATGCCGGCCGACGAGATGTTGCCGCTGAACGAACGCGACCCGGCGTTCGAGGCGCTGCACAAGGAGACGCGCGAGCGGGCCGCCGAGCTGGGCGAGCGCCGAGGGCTTCCCGAAGAGGTGGTGCACCAGGTGCTCGACTCGGTGAGCGACGCCGGAAAGTTCTCCGACCTCGTCGCCGGCTACATCGACCTCTCGGTCTCGGAGAAGCAGGGACTGCTCGAGACGCTCTCCGTCGAGGAGCGACTGCGGCGCGTGCTCGTGCACGTGCAACGGCAGATCGGGCTGCTCGAGGCGCAGGAGGACATCAAGAGCGCCGTGCAGGAGGAGCTCGGCGAGCGCCAGCGCGAGATGTTCCTGCGCGAGCAGATGAAGGCGATCCAGAAAGAGCTCGGCGACGACGACCAGAACAAGGAGCTCGAGGAGCTGCGCGAGAAGCTCGGCAAGCTCGAGCTGCCGCGCGAGGCGCGGCAGGAGGTCGAGCGCGAGCTCGGGCGCCTCGAGCGCGCCGGGCGCGAGTCGATGGAGGCGCAGGTCATCCGCACGTACCTCGAGTGGATCGCCGAGCTGCCGTGGGGCGAGCGCTCGGACGACAAGCTCGATCTCAACGGCGCGACGTCGATCCTCGACGAGGACCACTACGGCCTGCAGGACGTGAAGGACCGCGTGCTCGAGTTCCTTGCCGTGCGGCAGCTCCGCGCGCAGCAGATCGCCGAAGAGGTCGAGCTGACCGGCGAGGTGCCGGCGGCGAAGCTCATGCCCGAGAGCGACGAGGCGACGCCGACGCTCTCGACGAGCACGAACGACGTCGACCGTCAGATCACCGACACGAAAGAGGCGAAGGCACGCGCGATGGCGCGCGGCCCGATCCTCCTCTTCACCGGCCCGCCGGGCGTCGGCAAGACGTCGATCGCGAAGTCGATCGCGAAGGCGCTGGGCCGCGAGTACGTCCGCGTCGCGTTGGGCGGCGCGCGCGACGAGGCGGACATCCGCGGCCACCGGCGCACCTACGTCGGCGCGATGCCGGGGCGCATCATCCAGGGGATGAAGCAGGCCGGCACGAAGAACCCCGTGTTCCTGCTCGACGAGGTCGACAAGCTGGGCCACGGCTTCCAGGGGGACCCGGCGGCGGCGCTGCTCGAGGTGCTCGACCCGGCGCAGAACAACGCGTTCGTCGATCACTACCTCGGCGTGCCGTTCGACCTGAGCGAGTGTCTGTTCATCGCGACGGCGAACTTCCCGCAGAACATCGCCGGGCCGCTCATGGACCGCATGGAGGTCGTCGAGTTCGCCGGCTACACCGAGCGCGAGAAGGCGGAGATCGCGAAGAAGTACCTCATCCCACGCCAGCTCGAGGAGAGTGGGCTCGGCGGGAAGAACGTGTCGTTCACCGACGAGGCGGTCATGAAGGTCGTCTCCGAGTACACGCGAGAGGCCGGCGTTCGGCAGCTCGAGCGTCAGGTCGGCGCGGTGGCGCGGAAGGTGGCGCGGCGCGTCGCGACCGGCGACTCCACCGTACTCGACGACAACACGATCGACGCCGACGAGGTGCGGGAGCTGTTGGGCCGGCCGCGCGTGCACCCCGAGAAGGCGGCCGAGCAGAACGAGGTCGGCGTCGCGACCGGGATGTACTACACGCCGATGGGCGGCGACATCATGTTCGTCGAGGCGGCCATCCGCCGCCTGACGGGCGCCCGCCGGTCGTCGGACGGCGACGACGTGACCCAGGTCAGCGGCTACGGCAACATGTCGCTCATCCTCACCGGCCAGCTCGGCGACGTGATGAAGGAATCGGCGCGCGCGGCACTCACCTACGCGGCGACCCACGCGAGCACGCTGCAGATCCCCGAAGACCGACTCGGCTCCATCGAAGTGCACGTGCACGTGCCGCAGGGCGCGATCCCGAAGGACGGCCCGAGTGCGGGGACGGGGATCTCGACGGCGATCGTGTCGGCGATGAGTGGGCGACTCGTTCGCAAGGACGTCGCGATGACCGGCGAGATCACGCTCCGTGGGCGCGTGCTGCCGATCGGCGGGCTGAAGGAGAAAGTGCTGGGCGCCCACCGCGCCGGCATCACGACGATCATCCTTCCGCGGGCCAACGAGGCCGACATCGAGGACATCCCGGAGGAGGTGCGCGACCAGCTCACGTTCCACCCCGTGGACACGCTCGACGAGGTGTTCGAGATCGCGCTGCTGCCGGCGGTGCGGCCGGTGAGCACGCCGAAGACGGAGATGGAGATCGCGGAGGAGGAGGCGGCGGGCGTCGCCTGAGGGCGTTCGAACTGCGGTTCAGCCGCACTTCAGGCGCACTTCTGCCGCGGTCGAACAGCGGTCGAACGACGGTGATACGGAGCCGTGAAAGCGGACGAGAAACGGCGGTACCTACGGCTCAGCGCGCGTAGGTACCGCCGCTTCTCGTCCGCCGTGAGTCAAACCGTATCACCGCGGTTCACCCGCCGTCGAGCGGCGGCGGAACAGCGGCGGAACAGCGGCGGAACAGCGGCGGAACGAGCGAACCCCGATCACCGCATCCCGGGATGCCGGAAGATCGACCACGCGTCGAACGCCGCCGCCCCGGGCTGCGTCCCGTCGAGGAAGTACTCCGTGTACCGCCGCTCCGCCGGCGTCGCCGCGTCGGCGGGGAGCCCGGTCTGGCGGTCGATCTCCATCGCCACGAGCCCCGCCGGCGGCAGCCACGGCGCCGCCTCGCGCCCGCCATACCACCGGCCTAACGCCTGGCCGACGATCGGCGCGGCGAGCGTCCCCCCGGCCGCGCCGGGTGTGATGGTCTTCGGCCGGTCGAAGCCGAGCCACGCGCCCATGACGAGGTCGGGCGTCACGCCGACGAACCAGACGTCGACGTTGTCGTTCGTCGTCCCCGTCTTCCCGGCGATCGGGATGCGCGCCGGGAGATACTTGCGCACACTCGTCGCCGTCCCGCGCTCGACGACGTCGCGCATCATGTCGCGCACGATGAACGCCGCCCGCGGGTCGAGCGCGAGCTGCGGCGGAGCGACGGTCGGCGTCCACACCGTCCGGCCGGCGCGGTCCTCCACGCGCACCACGAAGCGCGGCTCGACGGCGACGCCGAGGTTCGCGAACGTCGCGTAGGCGGTGACGAAGTCGAGCGGCTGGACGACCGACGCGCCGATCGCGCTCGACGGGTACGGCGCGATGGTCGCCCGGATGCCCATGCGGTGCGCGAGCGCCGTCACGGTGTCGGCGCCCAACAGCTGCCACAGCTGCACCGCGACCGGGTTGCGCGACCGCGTCAGCGCTTCGCGCAGCGGAATGAGGCCGAGGAAGGCGTTGTCCGAGTTCTCCGGGCGGTAGGTCTGCCCGTTCGCGAGCGGGATCGCGATCGCCGTGTCGCCGACCGGCGCGTTCGGCGGAAGTCCGGCCGCGATCGCCGCCGCATACACGATGGGCTTGAACGACGACCCTGGCTGCCGCTGCGCGTCGACGGCGCGATTGAATGGCGAGTCCTGATAGTCGCGTCCGCCGACGAGGGCCCGCACCTCGCCGCTCGACGGCTCGACGGCGACGACGGCGCCCTGGAGATAGCTCGTCTGCCGCGCGCCGGCGCTCGTGCCCTTCGCCTTGGCCTGCGCGTACGTCGCGTGCCGGTACCCCGCCCGCCCCTCGATGGCCGCCGTCTGCTCGGCGAGCGCGTCGACGGCGGCCTGCTGAAGCGCCGCGTCGATCGTCGTGTAGATACGGTAGCCGCCGTCGCGGACCGGCACGTTCGCGCGCTCCGCCTGCACGCGGACGACGTCGATCACCCAGGGCGCCGTCGCCGCCATGCCGCCGTTCGGCACGGTCTTCACCCGCTCGCGCGACGCTGCGTCGGCCTGGGCGCGCGTGACGTACCCCTGCTCCGCCATGAGCGCGAGCACGAGGTTGCGCCGCTCGCGGTTCCGATCGGCATGCCGGATCGGATCGTAGATGGCCGGACTCTTCGGCATCGACGCGAGCGACGCGGCCTCGGCGAGCGTGAGCTGCGACGCGGGGTGCCCGAAGTAGTGGCGCGCGGCGGCGTCGATCCCGAACCAGCCGTGGCCGAAGTCGAGCGTGTTCAGGAATGCCTCGAGGATCTGCTCCTTCGAGTACTGTCGCTCCATCTCGAGCGCCGCCTTCTGCTCGCGCACCTTGCGCTCGACACCGGCGACGCCCGACCGCTCGCTGCGATCGATGAGGTCGGGGTGCATGTTGCCGACGAGGAGCTGCGTGATCGTGCTCGCGCCGCGCGCGCCGCCGGTCACCGCGTCCTTCAGCGCGCCCGCGATGCCGACGACGTCGACGCCGTTGTGCTGATAGAATCGCTTGTCCTCGACGGCGATGAACGCCGTCGGCACGTGACGCGGCAGCGTGCGGAGCTGCACGCTCGTGCGCACCTGGCGCCCGAACTCGCCGAGCATCGCGCCGTCGCGCGCATAGACGACGGTCGACTGCGGCAGGGGGATGATGCGCCACGCCTCGCCGGTCGAGGGCCGGGCGGGCTGCGGCGTCGGCGGGGCCTGCGCGCGCAGCGTCGCGCCGATGAGGAAAGCAGCGGTCACGCTCTGACGCAGTGCCCGCGATACGAACTCAGTCATGCGGGAACATACACCGCCTGCGAATTACGTTTCACGCATGTCGCGACCGCTGACGCTCGCCCTCGTGCAGTTCAAGCCGGCCAAGGGGAACTACGCCGCGAACCTGCGCCGGGTCGGCGAGCTGCTCGCCGCGTGCGACGCGCTGGACCCGCGCCCGAGCGTCGTTCAGCTCCCCGAGACGGCGCTCACCGGCTACTTCGTCGAAGGGGGCGTTCGCGACCTCGCCGTCACCGCCGGCACGCTCGCCGCCGACCTCGACGCGTCGTACCGCGCGGCGGGCGGCGCTCGGGGGCTCGACGTCGTCGTCGGGTTCTACGAGGTGTGGCGGAACACCCTGCACAACTCCGCGGCGTACGTCACGGTGGGGGACCGGGCCACGACCGTGCACCACGTCCACCGCAAGCTCTTCCTCCCCACGTACGGCCTGTTCGACGAGGAGCGGTTCGTCGAGCGCGGTCTCGACGTCCGGGCGTTCGACACGCCGTGGGGGCGGGCGGCGATGCTGATCTGCGAGGACGCGTGGCACTCGCTCAGCGGAACGCTCGCGGCGCTCGACGGGGCGCAGCTCGTGTTCGTCCCGTCGGCCGCCCCGGCGCGCGGCGCGTGGCCGCGGAGCGACGGCGTGCCGGGGCCGGCGACGGCCGCACGGTGGGAGCGCCTCGTGCGCGACATCGCCGAGGAGCACGGGGTGTTCGTGGCGTACACCAACCTCGTCGGGAGCGAGGGGGGCAAGAGCTTCGCCGGGACGTCGAGCATCGTCGGGCCGAACGGCGACGTTCGCGCGCGGGCGCCGGCGTGGGACGAGGCGATCGTGTCGATCACCGTCGACCTCGACGACATCACGCGGGCGCGGGCCGACTCGCCGCTGCTGAACGACCTGCGCGTGGCGCTGCCGCATCTACTCGATGGGCTCGACGAGATCCGGCGGCGGGTGCCGGCGCGACTGGAGTACGACGCGGCGCGGACGGACGACGGCGCGGGGCTCGTGCGCGCCGCAGGTCGCGACGCGACGCACGCCGCCGGCCTCCGCATCACGCAGCACCCCCTCGCCGAGCACGGCACCCCGCCACCGCTCGATGTCGACGCGGCGATGGTCGAACAGTGGCTCGTCGCCTTTCTCCGCGACGAATTCGCTCGCCGAGGCTTCGGCAAGGCCATCGTCGGGGTCTCGGGGGGCGTCGACTCGGCCGTCACCGCGTTCCTCGCTGCCCGCGCCCTCGGCGCCGACAACGTCGTCGGGGTGCGGATGCCGTATCGGACGTCGAGCGCCGATTCCCTCGCCCACGCCCAGCTCGTCGGCGACGCGCTCGGCATCGAGCTGCGTACGGTCGAGATCACGAACGCGGTCGACGGCTACCTCGCGTTCGAGCCCGACGCCGACCCCGCGCGCCGAGGGAACGTGATGGCGCGCATGCGGATGATCGTGCTGTTCGACCTCTCGTCACGCTACCGCGCGCTCCCGGTCGGCACCGGCAACAAGACCGAGCGGCTGTTCGGCTACTTCACCTGGCACGCCGACGACTCGCCGCCCATCAACCCACTGGGCGACCTCTACAAGACGCAGGTCTGGGCACTGGCGCGCCAGCTCGGCGTGCCTGGCGTCATCATCGACAAGCCGGCCTCGGCGGACCTCATCACGGGGCAGACGGACGAAGGCGACTTCGGGATCAGCTACGCCCGGGCTGACGAGCTGCTGAACTGGCTGCTGCACGGCCACACACCGGACGACCTCGTCGCCCGCGACTTCGACCCGGCGGAGATCGAGCTCGTTCGCCGACGGCTGGCCGGAACGCACTGGAAGCGGCGGCTGCCGGCGGTCGCGATGATCAGCCCGACGGCGATCGGCGAGGCGTATCTGCGCCCGGTCGACTACTGAGCGGCGCGTCGCCACGGTCGTCCGTCGACGAGCCGCCAGGAGTCGACCGGCGCCTCGACGGAGCACTTGTACGAGCCGAGGCGTCGGATAGCTTCAGGGAACAACTCGTTCGCGTCCCCCCGGACGTGGCCGCCCGGCCGCGTTCGTCCCGCACGTTGTCCCCTGGTCCCCTGCGGCCACGATGACGTTCCTGCCGCTCGTAATCGCCGTCCTCGGCGCGTCGACGTCGCTGCCGTCCTCGTCGGACAGCACCACGCCGCGCGTCCGTCCGACGACCCCCCCGCCTGTCGTCGCCACGGTCGCGACCGTGACCGGCGTCGCCCGCGACACGTCCGACGCCGCGGCGCCGGCCCGCTCGCTCGTCGCGCCAGCGACTGGCTTCGCGGCGATCGAGGTGCCGGCGCCGGTCGCCGAGCCCGCGGCCGCGCCGGCGGCCGCGATCGCGACAGCTGCGGTCGCGCCGACCGTCGTGCGATTCGACGACGGGCGCGTGCCGATGCCGGCGTGGGCGGTGGGAGCGCGGATGGGGCTCGTCCGCGCGACGCACGCCGACAGCATCGTCGTCGAGAAGAGCGAGCACCGCATGTCGCTGTTCGCCGGCGGCGCGCGCGTCGGTACCTACCTCGTCGCGATCGGCAAGGGCGAGATGACGGCGAAGGTGCGCATGGGCGACAACCGGACCCCGGAAGGGCTGTACTACATCGACCGGCGGAACCCGAACAGCCGCTTTCACCTCGCGCTGCACGTCTCCTACCCGAACGCGGCCGACATCGCGCGTGCCAAGGCGCTCGGCGTCGCGACCGGCGGCGACATCATGATCCACGGCCTGCCGAACGGTCAGGGGTGGGTCGGCGGCGAGCATCGCAGCTACGACTGGACGAACGGCTGCGTCGCCGTCACCGACAAGGAGATCGAAGAGATCTGGCGCGCGGTCCCGGTGGGCACGCCGATCCGCATCCTGCCGTAACACAGCGCGTCGGCCGCATCGCCCGACGCGCCACCGATCATCTCCCTCGGCCTCTCGCGCTCGCGCGGGGGGCCGTTCTCGTTGTGCGATCACGCTGCCATCATTCGGCCATGCGACCCTTCCCTCTGCTCACCCTGGCCGCGGCGCTCGCGCTGAGCGCCGCCGCCCTCCCGCGCACCGCGTCGACCCAATCGACACCCGTGCAGCGCACCCCGCCCGTCGACCCGGCGATGTTCGCGGCGCTCCGCTACCGCATGATCGGCCCGGCGCGCGGCGGCCGTGTCACCGCCGTCACCGGCGTGCCGAGCCAGCCGTTCACGTTCTACATGGGCGCGACCGGCGGGGGCGTGTGGAAGACCGACGATGCCGGCGCGAACTGGCGCAACGTCTCCGACCGCTTCTTCGGCGAGGGCTCGATCGGCGCGATCGACGTCGCGGCGAGCGACCCGAACGTCGTCTACGTCGGCACCGGATCGGACGGCATGCGCAGCAACGTGTCGACGGGTCGTGGCGTGTACCGCTCCGGCGACGCGGGGCGGACGTGGACGTTCGTCGGCCTCCGCGACGCCGGGCTGATCGGCGCGATCCGCGTCGACCCGCGCGATGCGAACGTGGCGTACGTGGCGGCGATCGGGAACGCATTCAAGCCGAACCCCGAGCGCGGCGTCTACCGCACGCGCGACGGCGGCAAGACGTGGCAGCGGGTGCTGTTCGTCTCCGACAGCACCGGCGCGGTCGACGTCGAGCTGCAGCCGGGAAGCCCGAACGTGCTCTACGCGTCGATGTGGCGCGGCGAGCGGAAGCCGTGGACGATCATCAGCGGCGCGCGCGAAGGCGGCATCTACAAGAGCACCGACGGCGGCACGACGTGGGCGAAGCTCGGCGGGGGGCTGCCGAACGGGTTGTTCGGCAAGAGCAACCTCGCCGTCACCGCGGCGAACCCGAACCGGGTGTACGCGCTGATCGAGGCGAAGCCGGGAAGCGGGCTCTATCGCTCGGAGGACGCCGGCGCGACGTGGGCCCTCGTCACCGCGCAGGGCTCGCTCATCACGCGACCGTTCTACTACACGACGCTCGCCGCCGACCCGACGAACGCCGACGTCGTCTACGCCGGCGCCGAAGGGTTCTTCAAGTCGACCGACGGCGGCCGCACGTTCCGCTCGATGCCGACGCCGCACGGCGACAATCACGACCTGTGGGTCAGCCCGCGCGACGGCAACGTCATGATCCAGTCGAACGATGGCGGCGCGGCGGTCTCGCTGAACGGCGGCCGCACGTGGAGCACGCTGTACAACCAGCCCACCGCCGAGATCTACAACGTCGCGGTCGACTCGCAGTGGCCGTACCGCGTCTACGGCGCACAGCAGGACCAGGGCGGCACGCTGATCGTGCCGTCGCTCCCGGTGACCGCCGGCGCGATCGACGACCCGATCCAGAGCTGGCGACAGGGGCCTGGCTGCGAGACGGGTCCCGTGATGCCGCACCCGACGAACCCGGACACGGTCTACGGCTCGTGCAAGGGACAGTTCAGTCGCACGTCGCTGCGCACCGGAGTGGAACAACAGTACTGGGTCGGCGGACAGTCGTTGTATGGCATGCCGAACAAGGATCTGGTCTATCGCTTCCAGCGCGTCTCGCCGATGGCGACGAGCCCGCACGACAGTCGCATCGTCTACTACGGCTCACAGTACCTGCACCGCTCGCTCGACGGCGGACAGTCGTGGACCCGCATGTCCCCCGATCTCACGGCCAACGACCCGCGCTACCGCAACACCATCTCCGGCGAGCCGATCACGATCGACGTGACGGGCGAGGAGATGTACGCGACGCTCTACGCGATCGCGGAGTCGAAGGTCGCGAAAGGCGTGATCTGGACGGGCGCGAACGACGGCCCCGTCTACGTCACGCGCGACAACGGCGCGACGTGGACGAACGTCACCCCGCCCACCCTCCCGCCGGGCGGTCGCGTGCAGACCGTCGAGCCGTCGCCGCACCGCGCCGGCGGGGCGTACGTGTCGGTGCTCCGCTATCAGCTCGGCGACTTCAAGCCCTACATCTACGCGACGAACGACTACGGCAAGTCGTGGCGACTGTTGACGCCCGGCGACAACGGCGTGCCGGACGACAGCCCCACGCGCGTCGTGCGCGAGGACCCGTCGCGCGCCGGGCTGCTCTATGCCGGCACCGAGTACGGCACGTTCGTGTCGTTCGACGACGGGCGCCGCTGGCAGTCGTTCCGGCAGAACATGCCCGCCGTGCCGGTGACCGATTTCGTGATTCACCGCAACGACCTCGTCGTCGCGACGCAGGGGCGCGCGTTCTGGATCCTCGACGATCTCACGCCGCTGCACGCGCTCGCCGACTCGGTGCAGCGCACGCGCATCGCCGCGGCGCCGGCTCACCTGTTCGCGCCGCGTGAGGCGGTCCGGCTTCGTTACCGCGCCTCGTTCGGCGGCGAGGAGTCCGACCGCGCGAGCGCCGTCGACCCGCAGTATCCGCCCGTCGGCGCGATGATCGACTACGTGGTGTCGCAGGCGCCGGAGGGGGTACTCTCGCTCGAGATCCTCGACTCCGCGGGCACCGTGCTGCGCCGAGTGACGAGCGGCGCTGCGCCGGCGCCGGCCGCCGGGGGCGGCCGCTTCGGCGGACGCGCCGAGTCGCTCGACGCGAGTCCGGGGATGCATCGCTACGTCTGGGATTACACAGTCGCCGGGAGCACCATCGCAGGAACGACGACGATGAACCAGGCGCCGATCCCGGGCGGCGGCCCAGCCGTGCCGCCTGGCCGCTTCACCGTTCGCCTCACCCTGCGCGGCGCCGGAACGAGCGCGTCGCAGTGGACGATGACGCAGCCGCTCGTCGTGAAGATCGATCCGCGGCTCGCGCGCGACGGCATCACGACTGCCGTGCTGCGCGAGCAGTTCGCGCACAACCAGCGCGTGCGCGCGCTCGTCGCCGAGACCAACGCCCTCGTCGAACGGGTGCGGAGCGAGCGTGCCCGCCTCGCCGCCGGCGGCGCGTCCGACACGCTCACCGGCGTGCAGGCGCTCGAGTCCCTCCTCGTCACACCGCCCGTGCGCTACAGCCGTCCGGGCCTGCAAGCGCAGGTGCAGTACCTCGCCGGGCTCACGTCGCAGGCTGACCAGAAGATCGGACGCGACGCGGTCGAGCGGTACCAGCAGTTGCGCAGGGAGGTCGACGCCGCGCAGGCCGAGGCGCGGCGCTGGATCGGCGCGGCGCGGTGACGGCGGTGCGGGCGCCGGCGCAACGCCGGCGCCTGCTCACCGGGATCGCGCTCGCCCTCCCCTGGGCGAGTCTCGCCCTCGCCGAAGGCGCGCTGCGCATGGCGGACGTCGGGCACACGGACCCGCTGTTCGTTCCCTACGCCGACGACCGGCGCTTTCTGATGACGAACGATTCCGTGGGGCGGCGCTGGTTCCGCGGCGCCTTCGTCCCGTCGACGCACCTCGATTTCTTCCGCGCGACGCGAGGGCCGCGCACGCTGCGCCTCGTGTTTCAGGGCGAGTCGTCGGGCGCCGGGTTTCCGTACGGCCACGGCGGCGCGCCCTCGCGGATGCTGGAGGCGCGCCTGCAGGCGACCTTTCCCGACCGCGACGTCGAGGTCGTGAACACGGCGCTCACCGCGGTGAGCTCGTACGTGCTCCTCGACCAGGCCGACGAGATCGTGGCGCAGCGCCCCGACGCGGTGCTCATCTACGCCGGGCACAACGAGTACTACGGTGTGTTCGGCGCGGCGTCGACGCGCGCCCTCGGCGGCTCGCGCGGCGTCGTGCGGGCGTACCTCACGCTGCGGCGGCTCCGGATCGTGCAGCTCGTGGAGCGGCTCGTCTCGCCGCGCGGCGCGCGGACGGATCCGGGGACGCCGACCGCGGCGAGCAGCGTCATGGAGCTGATGGCCGGCGAGCAGCTCGTGCCGCTCGGCTCCGACCGCTATCGCGCGGGGCTCGCGCAGTTCCGGGCGAATCTCGATGCGCTCCTCGCACGATACCGGGCGGCACGCATCCCGGTCTTCGTCGGCACGCTCGTGAGCAACGAGCGCGACCAGCCGCCGTTCGTCTCGGTGTTCGCGCCCGGCGTGGACAGCGTCGCGTGGCGCCGGGAGTACGCGGCCGGCGTCGCGGCGCTCGCGCACGGCGACGTCGCGACGGCCGAACGGTCGCTCGGCGCGGCGTGGCGACTCGACAGCACTGTGGCCGACGGACTGTTCGCGCTGGGCAGGGTGCGCGAGGCACGCGGCGACAGCGCCCGCGCGCGCCTCGCGTATCGCGCGGCGAAAGAGCGCGACGCGCTGCGCTTCCGCGCCCCCGACGCGATGAACGCGATCGTCCGCGACGTCGCCGCGCGACGCGGCGCGACGGTTGTCGAGACCGAGCGCGCGGTCGAGCGCGCGTCGCCGCTCGGCACGCCGGGGCGGACGCTCATTCTCGAGCACCTGCACCCGAACCTCGACGGCTACTTCGTCGTCGCGGACGCGTTCTACGAGGCGCTGCGGGCGCGCGGCGCGTTCGGCACCTGGCCGGCGCCGGTCGGCGCCGACGTCGCGCGCCGCCTCGTGCCGACGACGCCCCTCGACTCGCTCGCGGCGATCATGCGCACCGACCGCCTCACCGCCGCCTGGCCGTTCCGGCCGCGCGGCACGAGCATCCCGTCGCTCGCCGACACGCTGCGCCCACGGACACTTCTCGACTCGCTCGCGCAGCGCCTCGTCGACGGCCGCGTCTCGTGGGCCGAGGCGACGGACCGTCTCCGCGCGCAGCGCGAGGCCGCCGGCGACGTCGACGGAGCGCTGCGCGCGTCGTACGCGCTCGCCGCGGAGTACCGGTACTCGGCCCAGCCGTACCTCGACGCGGCGCGCGTCGCGGCGGCGCACGGACGCGTTGGAGAGGCGCTGCGCGCCGCCCGGCTCGCGAACGCGCGGCGCGAGACGGCGGCGAGCGCCGCGCAGGTCGGCCTGCTCGCCCTGCGCGCCGGCGACTCCTCGGCAGTGCGCGACCTGGAGCGTGCCGCGGCACTCGCGCCAGGCGACGATGTCGCGCGCCGCGCGCTCGCCGCCGCGCGGATGCTGCCCTACCTCATGAGTGCCCGCGCCCGCGCGCCGCGCGACACGTCGCTGCTCTACAAGCTCGCTGCTGCGTACGCGCTCACGTCGCAGCCCGATTCGGCGCGGGCCGCGCTCCGCGCGCTGCTGGCGGTCGCACCGCGCCACGAGGCAGGGCGCGCGCTGCTCGCGCAGATCCCGCCGGGCGGCTGAGCGCGCGGGCGGTGCACCGATCGTGAGCGCGACGCGCTACGTCCTCGGCCTCTCCGCGTTCTACCACGACGCCGCCGCCTGCCTCGTCGCCGACGGCGCGATCGTCGCCGCCGCGCAGGAAGAGCGCTTCACGCGCGTCAAAGGGGACGCGGCGTTCCCCGCGCACGCCGCGGCGTACTGCCTTCGGCATGCCGGCGTCACGGTCGACGACCTGGCGTGCGTCGCGTTCTACGACAAGCCGCTCCTCAAGTTCGAGCGTATCCTCGAGACGTACCTCGCGATGGCGCCGCGCGGCTTTCGCAGCTTTCGCGCGGCCGGACCGTTGTGGGCGAAGGAGAAGCTGTTCACCGACCGCGACGTGCGCCTCGCGTTAGGCACACTCGGCGGCGGCGCCCGCGCCGGACGCGGCACGCCCTACGACGGCGACGTGCTCTACGCCGAGCATCACGAGTCGCACGCGGCGAGCGCCTTCTTCCCGTCGCCCTTCGAGCGCGCCGCGGTCCTCACCGTCGACGGTGTGGGCGAGTGGGCGACGGCGTCGATCGCCCGCGGCGACGGCACGGACCTCGAGATCCTCGCCGAGCTGCGGTGGCCCGATTCGCTCGGGCTGCTCTACTCGGCATTCACTGCCTACACGGGCTTCCGCGTCAACTCGGGCGAGTACAAGGTGATGGGGCTCGCTCCGTACGGAACGCCGCGCTATGTGCGGACGATCCTCGACCACCTGATCGATCTGCGCGACGACGGATCGTTCACGCTCGACCAGCGCTATTTCGACTACCGCGGCGGGCTGCGCATGACGTCCGATGCGTTCCACGCGCTGTTCGGCGGACCGCCGCGCGCGCCCGAGAGCGCGCTCACGCAGCGCGACATGGACCTCGCGCGCTCGGTGCAGGATGTCTGCGAGGAGGTGATGTTACGGCTCGCGCGCACGGCACACCGCGAGACGGGGCTCGACGCACTCTGCCTGGCCGGCGGCGTCGCGCTGAACTGTGTCGCCAACGGGCGCATTCTGCGCGAGGGGCCGTTCCGCGCGCTCTGGGTCCAGCCCGCGGCAGGCGACGCGGGCGGGGCGTTGGGCGCGGCCACGCTCGCGTGGCACCGCGCCCTCGGAGGCGCGCGCGGACGACCGATGCACCGCAGCGGTGCGGACGCGGCCACCCCGCGCGGCGCCGGCGCCGACGACGGTGGTGCGCACGACGCGATGGGCGGTGCGTACCTCGGACCGTCGTACGACGACGCCGAGATCGCGGCGGCGCTCGACGCATTCGGCGCCGTGTACGAGCGTGTCGCGCCCGAGGAGCTGCCGGCGCGTGGCGCGGCGCTCCTCGCCGCGGGCGGTGTGGTCGGCTGGTTCAGCGGCCGGATGGAGTTCGGCCCGCGGTCGCTCGGCGCGCGCAGCATTCTCGCCGATCCCCGCGACCCGCGGATGCAGTCGACGATCAACATGCGCGTCAAGGGGCGCGAAGGATTCCGGCCGTTCGCGCCGAGCGTGTTACGCGAGCACGCGCACGCGTGGTTCGAGCTGGACGTCGACTCGCCCTACATGATGCTCGTCGCGCCGGTCGCCGCGGCGCACCGGTCGGACGTCCCCGCCGTCACGCACGTCGACGGTTCGGCCCGCGTGCAGACGGTCGACGCCGCGGCGCATCCCGCGTTTCACGCGCTGCTCACCGCGTTCCACGCGCGCACCGGCTGCCCGATCCTCGTGAACACGAGCTTCAACGTGCGCGGCGAGCCGATCGTCTGCACGCCGGCGGACGCGTACCGCTGCTTCATGCAGACCGGGCTCGATCACCTCGTGATCGGCCCGTACGTGCTCGCGAAGTCGCGTCAGCCGGCGTGGACGGCGCCGGTCGTCCCGCCGCCGCTCGACTGAGCGATGGTGCCCCCGACGGCTCCCGCGACGCCGCGCGCGATGCGGCACTTCGGCCTGACGTCAGGCACCGCGTTCCTCGCGCTCGCGGCGCTCGGCGCGTGGCGCGGGCGCGGCATCGTGGCCGCGGTGGCCGGCGCGTTCGGCACGCTCCTGCTCGCGGCGGCAGCGATCGCGCCGATGCGGCTCGCGGCCGTGGAGCGACGGTGGATGGTGCTGGCGCACGCGATGTCGCGCGTGACGACGCCCCTGTTCATGGGCGTCGTCTACTTCGGCGTCGTCACGCCGCTCGGCCTCGCGCTCCGCGTCGTGCGGCGCCGTGATCGAGCGCGCGACGCGGGCACGTTCCTCGTGCGCCGCGCGCCGGGCACGCGGCGCAGCGACCTGCGGCGTCAGTTCTGACCCGCGCCGTTCACGGCACGCGCGCCACCGGGATCCGCGGGCGGCTCGACCGTTCGACAGAAGGAACGGAAGGAACGGAAGAAGGACCAATCGATCGTCGGTTCTCTTCTGTTCCTTCTGTTCCTTCTGTCGACACACCGCGACGAGCAGAGCGCGTCGGTGACTACGGCGTCGGCCGCTGTTGCGGCGTGGAGCTCGGCGCGCTCGCGACGCCGACCGTCGGCCAGCCGTTCTGGTAGGTGATGCGATCGAGCAGCATCGGCCGGCGCGAGATCGCCGTATTCCCGGGAATGAGGTACGGATTCGTCGCGCTGATCGCGTGGTAGAGCATCCACTCCGCGCCGGCCGCGTCGCGCACCACGGCATTGTGGCCGGGCGCGAGCCACGGGCCGCCCGCGCGGAGGATCGGCTGCGCCGCGCCGCCGCTCGACAGCACCTCGAACGGCCCCGTCGGCGACGACGCGCGCGCGACCATGACCGCGTAGTGCGCGCCGGCGCCGCAGCAGCCGTTCCCGGAGAAGTACAGGTAGTAGTACGGCGCGGTGTACGTCACCCACGGCCCCTCGATCAGCCCCGTGTCGTACGCGCTCGGGTCGTTGCCGCCGCGCACCGCGACGACGGCCTTCGGCGTGCTCCCGACGACGAACGTCTGGCGGTCCGCCGCGAGCTCCTGCACGAGCAGCGGCGAGCCGGCCGAGCCCCAGTACAGATAGCGCCGCCCCGTCTGCGGATCGTCGAACGCCATCGGGTCGATCGTCGTGAAGCTCGGCCCGCAGCGCACCGGCCGGCCGACATCGACGAACGGTCCGGCCGCCGTCGCGGCCGTCGCCATGCCGATGCAGAAGCCGTCGTCGGGGCTCGTGCGCTTCGACGCGTCGATCTGCGCCGAGAAGTACATGACGAAGCGGCCGTCGCGCTCCAGCACGTCGGGGGCCCAGAAGTTCTGCGACTCGCTCGCCCACGTCGGGCGGGTCGGCATCGCCTCGCCGAGCCGCGTCCACGTCACGAGGTCGCGCGAGCGGGCGACCTGCACCATGACGCCGGTCGTCTGCGTCGCGTAGGCGTAGTAGTTCCCGTCGCTCGCGCGGACCACCGCCGGGTCGGGGAAGTCGGCATCGAGCACCGGGTTCACGTACTGCTGCGCCGTCGGCGTGACCGGCGTGGGCGGCTGCGTGACGGTGCCGCCGCCGCCGCCGTCGCCCCCGCCCCCGCACGCGGCGAGAACGATCCAGAAGGCGGCGAGTGCGCGCGTCGAGGTCTGCTGCATCGGACGACGGGGTGAGGCTAGAAGACGGTGTAGATGAAGGGCGCGAGCGCCGAGCCCTGGGCGAGCGTGACGAGCATCCCGACCGCGACGAGCACGAGCACGAGCGGCAGGAGCCAGAGCTTCTTGCGGGCACGCATGAACGCCCACAGCTCGCCCAGCAGCGTGGGGCGTGCCGTCACGCTCAGGCCTCGCCCATGACGAGCCCTTCGATCGTGTGCGCCTGCACGATCGGCTCCAGCGCGTCCACCACGCGGGCGGCGAGGTGCGGACGCGCCGACGCGGGGAGCGACTCGTAGTAGCCGCGCGTCATCTGCAGGTCGTGCCGCTCGGCGTTGCGCGCGTCCGGCGCGTCGACGCCGAGCACGAGGACCGGGCGGCTGCGCTGCGAGCGGTTGCGCGTGCCGCGGTGGATCGTGAGCGCCGAACGCGCCGAGATGTCCCCCATCTGCGGCAGCTTGCGCTGCGCGCGTGCGGCGTAGCGGTCGTACAGCTCGCGCGGCGGGAACATGCCGTGCTCGAAGCCGTCGGGCGGGTCCCACTGCGTGCCCGGCGCGATCTCGAACGGTCCCATGTCTTCGGTCGTGTCGACGGTCGTGACGTTGAAGGCGAGCGAGTTGAGTCGCCGGCCGACGAGCGTTTCGGGGGGCGACGGGAAGTCGCGGTGCCACGGCTGGTCGAGGGCGCCGGGCGTCGGCACGTCGAACCCGATCTCGACGATCCGGTAGTCGGGGCCGAGCACGGCCTCGCACACGGCGACGACCCACGGGTGCGACACGAGATCGGCGAACCCGCGCAGCCGCTCGGCGTGCGTCTCCACATACCAGCGGTTCGGGCCGCGGCCGACGGCGCCGCCGGGCCTGCCCAACGCTTCCGCGAAGGCGGCGTCGACGTCCTCGCGGAGCTGCCGCACCCAGTCGCGATCGAACGCGCCGCGGTGCGCGACGATGCCATCGCCGTACAGACTCCCCATGATCGCCGCGACGTCGAACGTCGTCATGTCGATGCTCCTGCCTAACGGTCGTCGCCGCCCGACGTGCCGTCGCGCAGCACGAAGAGCACGGTCGGGTCCACGGGGTAGCGGCCGAAGCGCGCGCCGTAGATCGCGAGGCCGCCGGGGAGCGCGTCGCTCACCTCGAGCCGCACGACGACCTCGCCGCTCCGCGCCGCGTCGGCGAGCGCCGCGGCGGGGATCGGCACGCGCAGCAGCTCGCCGTACGAGCCTGCCTCGCGCAGCCGACGGTCGCGGAGCTGCGCGTGCCAGCTCAGGATGCCGCGCGAGTCCGCGGGGTCGTCGGCGAGGTCCCATCGGCCGGCGAGGGCGCCGTTCACGCGCACGCCGACCGCGCTCGGGAACTTCGTCGCGCCGGTCATCGGGTACGCGTTCGGGTTCGCGCTCGGGTCGTGGAAGCCCTCGCCGCGCATGTAGTCGCCGCTCTGCTTCTGCGTCGAGTCGCGGTCCTTGCCGTTGAGGCGCTTCGCCGACGCCTCGACGAGGAACGTCGCGCTCGCGACGTCCCCCGCGGCGAGCCCGCGCGGCCACGGGATGCGGTACTCGAAGAACCCGCTCCCCGCCCCGTTCACCTTGAGGCTGTCGAGGATCGTCCACCGCTTGAGCGACCACGCCCCCGCGGCCGGCAGCGCGGAGACGCGCGCGACCCGGGCGCGCCGGCCGTCGGCGAGCGTCGCCGTCGCGGCGCGCTCGCCCTCGACGACGAACGTCGTGAAGTTGCGGTGCAGCACGGTGCCGCTCGCGTCCTCGAGGCGAACGGCGAGGACGGCGACGGCCGGCTCGCTCGGCATCGTGACCGACAGCGGGGCGAGCGCCTGCGCCATGTACGGCCGGTACGGCACGCGGCGCATCGACGTCGCGTACGAGCGGCGCTCGCCGAGCGCGTTCCAGCCGGAGAGCTCTGTGCGCAGCACGAGCGAGTCCCCGAACGCTGCCGGGCCGCCGAGGAACGACGCGTAGAGGGGGACGCTCAGTTGCGCGCCCGGGCGCACGGCCTGGCTCAACTCCGGCGCGCCGACGGCGACGTAGAGCGGCGCGTGCAGATCGCGCAGCGACATGCCCCCGACGAGGTCGTCGAAGCCGGTCTCCTTCCACGAGCGGTCGAAGCGCCAGTAGCCGTTCCACTCGTTGATGACGTCGTGATGCTCCGTGTACAGCCAGCCGGAGAGCTTCGGGTGGCGGCGGAAGGCGTCGACGGCACGGTGGTAGTCCCAGCTCCAGTCGACGTCGCCGGTGCTCCCCTCGTAGCCCCACACGTTGCCGAACTCGGAGTTGAACATCGGCTGCCGCGCCTGCGTCCACGGCCGCTCGAAGTTCCACGGCGAGCCTGCTGTCGTGCTGTCGCTCATCACGTCGAGCGTGCGCTCCCACTCCCAGCCGGGGAGGTAGTTGTGCCACGTGTTGAGGTCCGTCTCGGTGTGGCCGCGCCCGCAGCACACCGAGTTGTCCTCGACGAGTCGCGTCGGGTCGAGCGACTTCGCGAGGCGGTAGACGCTCGCGACCTTGCGCTGCGTCTCGGGGAGGTAGCGCTCGCGATCGCCCTGCTTCGTCGTGAGCCCCCACGTCTCGTTGAACGCGATCCACGAGAATACGGCGGGGTGGTTGTAGTCGCGGTCGATCATGCCGCGCATGGCGGCTTCGTGCTCGCGGAAGCTCGCGGAGTCCGGCGGTCCCCACCAGTTCGGCACGTCGGCCATGATGAGCACGCCGAGGCGGTCGGCCCAGTACAGCTTGCGCGGCGTCTCGATCTTGATGTGCTCGCGCAGCCCGTTGAGCCCGATCTGCCGCGCGCGCAGGATCTCGTCGCGCAGAATGCTGTCGGTCGGGAACGTGTAGAAGCCGGTCGGATGGTACGCCTGGTCGAGCGCGAGCTGCAGGTAGACCGGGCGGCCGTTGATCGCGACGTACGGATAGGTCGTGCCGGGCAGATCGGCGACGCCGATCGTGCGCATGCCGAAGTAGGTGCGTACGCGGTCCTCGGCCACGCCGTCGCCGCTCACCGTCGCCGTCACTTCGTGCAGAAACGGGTCGTCGAGCGACCACGGCCGAGCGTTCGGCAGCGGCACGTCGACGCGGACCGTGGTCGCGCCGCGCGGCACGCGTTGCGTCACCTCGGGCTGGCCGTCGCGGTTCGTGAACGCGAGGCGGAGCGTCAGGTCGCGCGGCGCCGGCTCGCGCAGCCGCGCGTCGACACGCACGCCGGCGAGGTCGGCGCGCGGCGTGAAGTGCACCGTCTCGAGCGGGACGGTGCCGCGCGCTTCCAGGTAGACCGTCTGCCACATGCCGCGCGCCTTCCCGTACCCCTGCTTCCCTTCGAGCTTGAAGTCGTGCGGCGTGTCGTCGACGCGCACGACGAGGCGGTGCGAGGTGCCTAACGCGAGCGGCGCGCCCGGCGCGGTGAGCTCGAAGGAGAACGGCGTGTACCCGCCCTGGTGCTCGCCGAGCTTGCGACCGTCGAGCCAGGCGGCCGTGCGCCAGTCGGAGGCGCCGAAGACGACGAAGACGCGTCGCCCGCGCCACGACTCGCGGCACGGTGATCGTGCGCGCGTACCAGCCGACGTCCGCGCTGTCCGGCACGCCGGACGCCGGCGCTCCCCACGAGAACGGCACGAGGATGCGGTGTGCCGACGGCATCCCGCCGCTCGGCCACCCGAGCCGCTCGCCGGCCGTCCGCCCTGTCGAACGCGAACTGCCAGCGCCCGTTCAGGTTCAGCCATTCCGCGCGCTCGAAGTCGGGGCGCGGGTGCTCGGGGAGCGGGACCGTGTCCGCACGGAGCGCGGCCCGCGGCGGCGCGCTCTGCGACTGCGCGCACGGCGAGGTGCCTGGGAGCGCGACGAGCGCGGCGAGCGCGGCGCACGCGGCGCGCGCGAGGTGTGAGCGGTGCATCGGGTGAGCGCGGATCATGAGAGATCGAGTCGAGTCGCGGGAGCGCGGCGGGTCACCGGCACTCGCCCGACGGCGCCGGGAGCGGCTGCCGCACGGGCACCGGCGTGCCGAAGTCGGGCGAGCCGTCGGCGTGCCAGCCGAACCGCTGCAGCGCGCACGTCGCGCTCCCAGCCCGGGCGTCGTCGAGACCTTCGCGTGGTACGCGATCCAGTCCTCGCGACCGTCGGGCGACGTCGTGAAGCTCGCGTGGCCGACGCCGAAGACGGTCGTCGGTGCCCGGCGAACGCCGGCCCCGACTTCTCCCAGCTCGCCGGGTCGAGCGGGTCGGCGCCGCGCAGCCGCAGCACGCCGAGTCGGTAGTCGCGGCAGCCACGACTCGCGCGTCGAGTAGACGAGGAAGGTCGCGCCGCCGCGCGCGAGCACTTCGGGCCCCTCCTGCAGGTCGAGCTCCGTGCCGCGCTCCCACGGCGCGACCGGCGACGAGATGCGCACGCGGTTCGTCGCGATCGTGTACGGGTTGGCCATGCGTGCCGCGTAGGTGTGCTGCGGCGTGCGGTCGGTCGCCGCGTCGCCAGTCCAGCCGGACCAGAACGCGTAGAGCGCCCCGTTCACGCGGCCGACCGTGAGGTCGATCGCCCAGTAGGGGTGAGCGCGCGTCGCGACCGAGTCGCCGGTGTAGAGCATGCCGCGGTCGACGTAACGCACCCTGCGGGTCGTCGCTCGACCGACTCGAGCACGCCGGCGCGCTGGTGCAGGAACGGCGGCCCCGCGCGGCCGGCGGCGTAGTAGATGTACCAGCGCCCGTCGATCCAGTGCAGCTCCGGCGCCCACACGTTGCGTGCGGTTCCAGCCGGTGTCGGGCGCCGTCCACACCTTCACACCGTGCTGCGCCGGGCGCGTGAGCGCGTTGGATCGGTAGACCCAGATCGCGTCGTTCCGCGACTGCACGAGGTAGTACGTGTCGGTCTCGCCGCACGATCCACGGGTCGGCGCCGCGCAGGATCGGGTTCGTGAACGTGCACGCGGCCGCTCCCGCCACGCCCGCCGGCGCGGTGCCGGCGGGCGTGGCGGGGGCGCCGGCGCGGTGACAGCCGCCGGCGAGTGCGGTGCCCAGCGCGAGGACGAGCGCGCGAGGCACCTGCCGCGAGCGCGCGGTCACCACCCCGGGTTCTGTCGCACGTTCGGGTTCAGGTTCCGTTCTCGCTGCGGGATCGGCAACAGCTGCGACTTCCCGGCGACGAACGTGTTGAAGTCGGTGTCGTGCGACCGAAGCGTCGCGAGATCGGCGAACAGGTTCTGCCGGCCGAGGTCGAGCCACCGCTGCCCCTCGAGCCCGAACTCGAGCAGCCGCTCCTTGAGGATCGCGGCGCGCAGCCGCGGCCTGCGAGAGCGAGGTCGCGAGCGGGCGGAGACCGGCGCGCGCGCGCACCTGGTTGACGAGCGGGATCGCCGCACTCGTCTGCCCCTGCTCGTTCAGCGCCTCGGCCTGCATGAGCAGCACGTCGGCGTAGCGCAGCACCTTGTAGTTGATCTGCGCCTCCCACGTCTGGTCGTTCGAGCCGGTGTAGTACTCGCCGTACTTCTTGAAGTAGATGCGCGTCGTGTCGTTGTAGTTGCCGGGGTCCGCCTGCTGCCACTGCGCCCACGTGCGCGCATAGACGGGCGTGTTCGGCCCCTTGTAGTAGAACAGCGTCGCGTCGAGGCGCGGGTCGACCTGGCCGGTCGTCGTCGAGTCGAGGAAGAACTGCTGCAGGTACCAGCGCGTCGGGCGGCCGTCACAGTAGCCGGGCCCGCAGGCGCCGGCCATCTTCGCGATGTTCAGCCCGCAGAGCCCCTGGCCGCAGAGGTCGACGTTCCCCATCTGCACCTCGAACAGGCTCTCCGCGCTGTTGTTGCCCCCCTGCGTGAAGAGCGTCGCGTAGCTCGGGACGAGCGAGTAGCCGCCGTACGTGCCGGCGACGACGGGCGCGAGCGCCGCCGAGGCCTGCGTCCACTTCCGCTCCTGCAGCAGCGTCTTGCCGAGCATCCCCTGGGCGGCGCCGGCCGTCGCGCGCCCGCCGGCCTGCGACGTGAGCTGCCGCGGCAGCGCGGCGGCCGCCTCGGTGAAGTCCTTCTCGATCTGCGCGAACACCGTCGCGCTGTCGGAGCTCGCCGGGCGGTCGGTCGCCGACGGCGGCGTCGTGATGAGCGGCACCTGGGCGCCGTAGAGCGTGATGAGGTGGAAGTACGCGAGGCCGCGGAGGAACTTCGCTTCGGCGAGGTACGTCGCCTTGCGCGTCGCGTCCATGTCGATGCCGGGCACGTTCGCGAGCACCAGGTTCGCCCGGTTGATGAGCAGGTACGTCTCGTTCCACGTGTCGCGGTTGATGTCGAAGTCGTACCCCGACGGGAACTGGAACTTCGAGAACGCGTTCAGCTCGGCCCACGGGCTCGTGTTCGTGGTGCCGACGTCCGAGCGCGTGTCGTAGGAGAAGGCCTGCCAGCGCTGGAACGTGCCGAGGCGGAGCAGCGCGTTGTACGACGCCGTGACGCCGGCGCCCGCGTCGGTCGCCGTCCGCCAGAAGTTGCCGGAGCTCGGCGCGTTCGGGTCGGTGACGTCGACGTCGTTCCGGCAGCCGACGAGCGCGGCGCCCGCCAGGGTCGAGAGGAGAAGTGTGCGAAGTCGCATGAGTGTCTGAGGCGAGGTGCGGGGCCCGTTAGAAGCGAACGTCGATGCCGAACGTGAACGTGCGCGGGTTCGGGTAGATCAGGCCGTCGTCCACGCCGCGCGCGAGCGGGCGCCGAAGCCGAGCACCTCGGGGTCGTAGCCGGAGTATTTCGTGAACGTGTAGAGGTTCTGCACGTTCACGTAGAGCCGCGGCCGATCGGCGCCGGAGAGGCGCAGGCGCTGCACCACGGTCTGGGGCAGCCGGAGGCCGAGCACGAGGTTCTGCACGCGCACGAAGTCGCCGCGCTCGAGCCAGCGGTCGCTCACCGGGTCGCCGTTCACCGCGTCGCCGAACACCGCGCGCGGGGTGTCGGTGTCGGTGTTCGTCGTCGTCCACGGGCTGTACCCTGCGCGCAGGTTGCTGAGCCCCGTCGTGCGCTCGGTCGCCAGCTTGATCGCGTTGTAGATCTTGTTGCCGAACGAGCCGCGCAGGTTCACGCCGACGTCGAGCGCGCGCCAGTGCGAGTCGAGGAACAGTCCGCTCGTGAACTTCGGGATCGCCTTGTCGATGAAGACGCGATCGTTGTCGTTGATGACGTTGTCGACGCGGCCGAGCGAGTCCGGCTGGTCGACGAAGCAGAGGTCGCCGGGGCGCGCGCTCGGCTGCGCCTTGTGCGCCGCGACCTCCGCCGCCGACTGGAAGATGCCGCACGTCTGCTTGACGTAGAACGCGCCGATCTCGTGGCCGACCGCAGTGCGCGCGACGCCGAAGAGCGCGTCGGTGATCGGCTGGCCGCCGTTGCCCAACGACACCACGCGGTTGCGCGTCGTCGTGAAGTTGAGCGACGTGTTGAGCCCGAAGGCGCCGCGCTCGTAGCGGTGCGTGGCGCCGAACTCGAAGCCGGTGTTGCGCACCTCGCCGGCGTTCACCGCCGGGTCCGACGACGACGCGAGCGAGCCGGGGAGCGGCAGGTTCACGAGCAGTTGGTCGGCGTCGTTGCGGTAGTAGTCCGCCGTGATCGACAGCCGGTTGTTCATCAGTCCGAGGTCGACGCCGACGTCCGACGACCGGTTGCGCTGCCAGCGCAGGTCGGTGTTCGCGAGCTGGTCCTGCGTCGCACCGCCCGCGATGACGGTGGCGCCGCTCGGCCCGTTCGTCACGTAGTTCACGTTCTGCGCGACCGGAACGAAGTAGCGCAGGTCGCCGATGTTCTGGTCGCCGAGCACGCCGGTGCTCGCGCGCACCTTGAAGAAGCTCGCGCCGCCGAGCAGCGGGATCGAGCGCCAGAACGCTTCCTCGCTCGCCACCCAGCCGACCGACCCGGCGCCGAAGGTGCCGCAGCGGTTGCCGGGGCTGAAGCGCGACGAGCAGTCGCGGCGTCCGCTGCCGGTGACGAGGTAGCGGTCGCGGAATGCGTACGTCACGCGCGCGAGCAACGAGTTGTTGCGGAACGGCGTGAGGAACCCGCCGTTCGTGAACCCGGTCGTGGAGCCGGCGTTCAGCTGCTGCAGCGCCTCGCTGCTGAAGCCCTGGCGGAACGCGCTGAGCTGCTGGTAGTCGTTGCGCTGCGACGTCTGTCCCGCCGCCGCGGAGAGGCGGTGGTCGCGGCCGAGCACGTCGTCGTAGGTCAGCAGATTCTCGTAGAGCAACTGCTGGTTGTTCGGCGCTTCCTGGAACAGCGACGCGCCGGTGAGCACCGGCGTGAGGTAGCGCACCTGGTTCGCGCTCGTCCACACGGTGTGCTGCAGGTCGTTGTAGTTGATGCCGAGGTTCAGGCGGTAGCGCAGGTTGCCGACGATGCGCACCTCGCCGAACGCCGTGCCGATGACCTGGTTCGACCGCGCGCGGTTCGAGTTGTTCGTGAGGACGGCGATCGGGTTCACGCCGTAGTTCGGGTTCGCGTCGTTGCCGTAGCCCCACCCGCCCGGGTTGTTCGGGTCGCGCACCGGGATCGTCGGCAGCAGGCTCACGACGTCGACGAGCGGCAGCGCCTGCCCGCCGAAGATGCCGTTCGGGAACGCGCGCTGGTTCGACTGGGAGAGCGCGATCGCCTCACCGACGCGCACGCGCCCCGTCGACGCCTCCGAGTTCACGCGCAGGCTGTAGCGGCGGAAGCCGGTGTTCATCACCGTTCCCTTCTGGTCGAGCGCCGACCCGCTGAGCAGGTACGTGGCGCTCCCCGTGCCGCCGGACGCGGTCAGGTTGTAGTTCTGGATCGCGCCGCCCTGGAACAGCGCGTCCTGCCAGTCGGTGTTGATCGAAGACGCCTGGCTGACGCCCGTCGGCACGACGAGCTGCGCGTTCGCCGGGAGCTGGGCGTTCGCGTTCTGGTACGCCTGCTGGAAGATCGCCTGGTACTCCGCCGCGCTCGCGAGCGGAATGCGCTTCGGGATCTCCTGGTAGCCGAAGTAGCTGTTCAGCGAGAAGCGGTTCGGTCCCGCCTCGCCGCGGCGCGTCGTGATGACGACGACGCCGTTCGACGCCTGCGCGCCGTACTGCGCGGCGGCCGACGCGTCCTTGAGGATGTTGATCGACGCGATGTCGTCGGGGTTGAGATTCGGGTTCTGCGCCCCGAGGTACATGCCGTCGACGACGTAGAGCGGCGACGGATTGCCGAAGCCGTTCTGTCCGCGGACGACGATCTGCGCCGGCCGACCTGGCTGTCCGCTCGCGGCGATCTGCACGCCGGGAGTGCGCCCGCGCAGCGCCTCCTCGACCGTGGCGACCTTCTGGTCGCGCAGGTCGTCGCCGCTCACCGTCGTCACGGCGCCCGAGATGTCGCGTCGCGTCTCGTTCGTGTAGCCGACGACGGCGACCGCGGAGAGCTGTGTCGCGCTCGTGGCGAGCGTCACGTCCGCCGTGACGGTCGCACCGTCGCCGACGTTGACCTGCTGCGTGGCCGGCGTGTAGCCGATCCGCGCGACGCGGAGCGTGTAGGTGCCGGCTGGGACGCCGCTGATCGTGAAGCGCCCATCGTCGCCGGCCACGGCGCCGAACGCCGTGCCCTGGAGCGTGACCTGCGCCGACGGGACCGGCTGCCCGCCGTCACCGCGCACGGTGCCGGTGACGCGTGCCGTGCCGCGCGGCGGCTGCTGCGCGCGCGCGACCGCCGGCGCGAGCGCGTTCGTGAGCAGGGCGGCCGGCGACCAGGCGAGCCCGAGTGCGGTCACCAGCCCTGCGGCGGCCCGCGTCGAGCGGTACGAGGGGGAGATCAAAGTGCGGTCCTCCGCGAGGATCGGAAAAGGTGCGGCCCGGCGCCTCACGCGCCTAACGATGTGGCCGGTCGTGCACGTACCACGAGGCGGGGACGCGCTGCGGCGCGACCCCGGGTCCCTCGACCCACAGCTCCAGCGCCCGCGGCCCGTAGGCCTGGAAGTACGTCAGCGTGATCGGGTGCAGCCCGCCGCCCAACGCGATCTGCCCCGGCGTCTCGGTCGTCGTCGGCGACTGGCCGACCGACCAGAAGACGTTGCGGTCGCCGACCCAGAGCGCCGCCCCGTCGTCCGAGCGCGCCGTGAACGTGTAGACGCCGGCGCGCGGCACGCGGAGGTAGCCGGTGAAGCGCAGCCCGAACAGCTCGGTCGTGTCGGCGACGCCCAACGCGACATCGCGCGCGACGCCCGTCTTCCGCGGCGCGATGTCCTTCGCCTGCACGTCCGGACGCTCGAGCTGCCAGCGCACCGGCCAGTTCATGCGGTACGCCGGCTCGGTCGTCGTGTCGGCGTAGAACGCGTACGCCAACCCCGGCGCGAGCCGTTCGGCGGCGATCCGCACCGGGGCGCGGCCGGGCCCCTTCACGTAGTCGACGCGCGCCTCGGGGGCCGCGGCGCCGGCGCCGAACGCGCGCGCCCGCACGGTCGTCGTCGCGCGCACCGTGAACGGCGCGCGGTAGCGTGGGCTCGTCGCGGTCGGCGCACTGCCGTCGGTCGTGTAGCGCACCTCGGTCGGCGTGCCCTGCGTGATGCGCACTCGCACCGCGTTCGTGAACTCGCCGAGCTCGGGCTGGATGTACGGTGCGTAGCCGCGGTTCACCGCCGCCGTCCGCGCCGTGTCGAACTTCGCGACCGCGCGGTCGTAGGTCAGGAAGCCGTTCAGCTCGACCTCGACGTCGGTGAGCTGTGTGTAGACGCCGGCGCTCATCGCGTGCGAGTCGCGCAGATCCCACATGCGCTTCGTCAGCAGCTCGTAGCGCGCGGCGAGCGAGTCGCGCGACGGGAACAGCCCGCCGTATCCCCACGCGTCGCCGGCCCACGCGTGTCCGGGTTCCTTGT
This sequence comes from uncultured Gemmatimonadaceae bacterium, assembly GCA_963843845.1. Taxonomy (GTDB): domain Bacteria; phylum Gemmatimonadota; class Gemmatimonadetes; order Gemmatimonadales; family Gemmatimonadaceae; genus Gemmatirosa. The sequence goes on from CAWJMB010000002.1 coordinate 3,091,458, forward strand.
AACCGAGCCCGCCGAACTCGCCGACGACCGACGCACGCGCCGCCGTGCCCCACATCGCCTGCGGGCCCTGATAGCGGTGCACGTCGATGATGTCGCCGACCTGCCCGTGCTGCCACCCGGAGACGTCGTTGATCGTCCGGCTCGAGTCGAGCCGCCGCACGATGCCGACGATGCGCTCGGTGTCGAACTGCCCCCACTTCTCGTTGAACGGCACCCACGTCACGATCGACGGGACGTTGTGCAGTTGCGCCAGCATGCCGCGCAGCTCGCGCTCGAACGCCTGCCGCGCCGCCGGCGAGTCGTTCCACCCGCTCGGCATGTCCTGCCACACGGCGAGTCCGAGCTTGTCCGCGTAGTAGTACCAGCGCGCCGGCTCGACCTTGATGTGCTTGCGCACCATGTTGAAGCCGAGCGCCTTGATCATCTCGACGTCGGCGCGGAGCGCGGCATCGGTCGGCGCCGTGTAGAGCCCGTCCGGCCACCACCCCTGGTCGAGCGGCCCGAGCTGGAACTCGGCCCGGCCGTTGAGCGCGAGGCGCGCCTTGCCCTGCGCGTCGGTCACGAGCCCCGACGTCCGCATGCCGAAGTAGCTGTCGACGCGGTCGATCTCGCGGCCGCCGTCGACGAGCGTCACGCGGAGGTCGTAGAGAAACGGGTCGTCCGGACTCCACAGGTGCGCGTTCGGCACCGGCACGCGGAGCGGCGCGCCGACGGCGCCTTCGGCCCGTCCGACCTCGCGCCCGGCGGACGAGGCGACGGCGACGACGCGCTGCCCCGCGGTGGTGCCGCGCCCGGTCACCGTGAGTCGCAGCACGCTCGCGCCAGCCTGGCGCGAGCCGGGCGACGGGTCGGGCGACGGGTCGGGTGTCATGCGCAGCGAGGCGACGCTCGACGCTGGCACCGGCTCGAGCCACACCGTCTGCCAGAGCCCCGTCACCGGCGTGTACCAGATCCCTTCGGCGGCGCTCACCTGCTTGCCGCGCGGCTGGCCGAACTCGTCGGTCGGGTCCCACACGGAGACGACGAGCTGCTGCGCCGCAGCGGGCACGAGGGCGTCGGTGACGTCGACGGTGAACGCCTCGTAGCCGCCGCGGTGGCGCGTCAGCTCGCGGCCGTTCACGACGACGGCGCACTCCCAGTCGCACGCGCCCACGTGCAGCAGCAGCCGCTCCCCGACGGCGAGGTCGGCGGGGCGCGTGAAGGTGCGCCGGTACGCCACACGCTCGGCGTGCGCGCCGACGCCGGAGAGAGCGGCCTCGGGGGCGAACGGCACGAGGATGCGGCGGTCGAAATCACCCGGCGCGGCGCCGGCCGGCGGCGTGCCGTCGGATCGCGACGGGTGCGCGAGACGGTACGGGTCGCGCCCCGGCGTCGGCGTGCGGGTCGGGCCGCTCGCGAACTCCCACAGGCCGTTCAGCGACTGCCAGCGGGGGCGCACGAGCTGCGGGCGCGGGTACTCCGGGAGCACGGCGTCGGGACGCACGTCGGCGGCCCACCGCGTCAGCATCCGCGCGGGAGCGGGGCGCCAGGCGGGCGCCGTGCCGCCCGGTGTCGCCGCCGCCGCCGCGGGCGCCGCGGGCGCCGCGGGCGCCTGCGCAGCCGTCACCGGCGCCGCGCCAGGCACCGGCGCGGCGGGCGTCACGGGCACCGGCGTCGGCGCCGGCGAGCAGCTGGCGCCGAGGACGAGCGCCGCGAGCGCGCGGCGCGCGGCACGGCGGCTCGTCGGCACGGTCGCGCGGTCGGACGGAAGAGCGGGTCGACGCATGGTCAGACGCGGGTGGTCGGGCGGCCGCGGGGCGCGCGGGGCAGCGCGTCGGCGGGGGCGGCGGCGGGCGCGGCGGCGGGCGCGGCGGTCGAGCCGCGCAGCACGAGCGGCGCGTCGAGCAGGATCTTCTCGGGGGTGACCGCCTGCCCCTGCTCGATCTGGCGGATGAGCATCTGCGCCGCGCGCTCGCCCATCTCGTACTTCGGCACGTGCACCGACGTCAGCGGCACCGCCAGGTACTCCGCGAGCGAGATGTCGTCGAAGCCCACGACCGAGACGTCGTCGGGCACGCGCAGGCCGAGCTCTCGCAGCGCGCGACAGAGGCCGATGGCGACGAGGTCGTTGTAGCAGGTGACGCCGGTCGGACGCGGGCGGCGCGCGTCGGGGCCGAAGCACGCGACGCCCGCGCGCATGCCGTCGGCGAGGTGGGCGCCGGCACGCACGATCGTGTCCTCGGTGAACGCGAGGTGCGAGCCGCTGAACGCGCGGTGGACTCCGTCGACGCGCTCCTCGCTGTGCGCCGAATAGGACGGGCCGGCGAAGTGCACGACGCGCGTGTGGCCCAACGCGAACAGGTGCTCGACCGCGCGGCGCGACGCGTCGACGTTGTCGACGTCGACGATGCCGGCGCGCAGGCCGCGCACCTCCTCGAGCAGCACGAGCGGGACGTTGCGACGCTTGAGCTCGAAGAAGTGCGCGAGGTCGGCGTGCTCGTCGAGCACCGGCGTGGCGACGATGCCGTCGACGTCCTTCTCGCGCAGCAGCCGCACGGCCCGGCGCTCGGCGTCGTAGGCCCCCTCGGACGAGGCGACGAGCAGCGTGTAGCCCTGGGCGTCGGCGGCGGCGCGTGCGCCCGCGATGATGTCCGTGTAGTACGGGTTGTCGTAGCTCTTTGATGAGGACCGCGATGCTGCGATCGCGGCGCGCGACGGCGCGCCCGGCGAGCTGCGTCGGGCGGTAGTTCAGCAGCTCCATCGCCGTGAGGACGCGGTCGCGCGTCGTGTCGCTCACGCCATCGCCGTCGTTGAGCACGGCCGAGACGGTCGCTTTCGAGACCCCGGCCGACGCGGCGACGTCGGAGATCGTGGGACGCTTCACGGTCGTCGGTTCCCAGCCTGTCATGAATGTTCGAACCGGTTCGGCACGGTTCGACCCCGTTCGGCGACGCTGAGTGTGGGAGCGCGCGGATTTATTGTCAAGGCGGGAATTCCCCGAACTCGCGCGTGCGGCGAGCGGCGACGCTCGCCGGGTCGACGCCGCGCGCCGACGCCGCCGCTTGACAACGCGCGATCCGCGCCAATACTCACTGAACGCGCCGAACTCGCTCGAACCGGTTCGGCCGACCGCGCCGTCTCCTTCCGCCCGACTCGCCATGGCTCCTCGTATCCGGCGCCGCGCCGTGCGCGCACTGGCTCGCACCGTCACCACCGCGGCCGCCGTCGCCGCCGCCGCGCTCGCGCTCGCCGGCTGCGCGCGCAAGGGCGCCGACCAGTTCGTCGTCGGCTTCTCGCAGATGGAGTCGAACAACCCGTGGCGCATCGCCGAGACGAAGAGCCTGCGCGACGAGGCGCGCGAAGCGCGGCGTGCAGCTCGTCGTCACCGACGCGCAGGGGCAGACGGCGAAGCAGGTCTCCGACGTCGAGGACCTCATCGCGCGCCGCGTGAGTCGTCATCCTCCTCGCGCCGCGCGAGTTCGAGGGGCTCGCCCCCGCGCTCCAGGCCGCGAAGGCCGCGAACATCCCGGTCATCCTCGTCGACCGCGAGGCGAAGGGCACGGCCGGGCACCGACTACGTCACGCTCCTCGCGCTCGAACTTCGTCGAGCAGGGGCAGCGCGCCGCGGAGTGGCTCGCGCGGCCGACCGAACGGCAAGGCCGGCATCGTCGAGCTCTCCGGCACGCCGGGCGCCTCGGTCGCCGCCGACCGCGCGCAAGGGGTTCCGCGACGGGCTCGCGAAGTACCCGGGCATGACAGATCCTCGCCTCGCAGACCGGCAACTTCTCCCGCGCGCAGGGCGAGCGCGTGATGCAGAACCTCGCGCAGTCGTTAGGCCGCAGGATCACCGCCGTCTACGCCCACAACGACGAGATGGCGCTCGGCGCGATCCAGGCGCTGCAAGGCGGCCGGGCCGCAAGCCGGGGCAGGACGTGATCGTCGTCTCGATCGACGGCCAGCGCGCCGCGCTCGAAGCGATCGGCGCGGGCGAGCTCGGCGCGACCGTCGAGAGCAACCCGCGGTTCGGGCCGCTCGCCTTCGAGACGATCGAGAAGATACCGCGCAGGCGAGCCGGTGCCGACGAAGATCCTCGCTCACCGACCGGCTGTTCGACAAGACGAACGCGGCGCAGTTCGTCGCCGAGGCGTACTGACGGCAGGTCGAGCGGGTCAGCGACGGACCCCCGAGCCGCGATGGCCGAGCCGGTCCTGCGGATGGAGGGGATCACCAAGCGGTTCGCCGGCGTCACCGCGCTCGACGGCGTCGGACTCGCGCTCGAGCGCGGCGAGGTGCACGCGCTCGTCGGCGAGAACGGCGCCGGCAAGTCGACGCTCATCAAGATCATGACCGGCGCCTACCGCCGCGACGGCGGCGCGATCCGCCTCGACGGCCGCGAGGTGGCGTTCGACACGCCGGCCGACGCGCAGGCGCGCCGGCGTCATCGCCGTGCACCAGGAGGTCCACCTGCTCGACGCACCGCACCGTCGCCGAGAACGTCTTCCTCGGCGCGCGAGCCGCGGCGGTGGGGGTCTCGTCGACTGGACGCGCATGTTCGCCGACGCCGCGCGCGCTGTTCGCGCGGCTCGGCATCGACGTCGACCCGCGCGCGACGCTCGGCACGCTGCGCACCGCGCAGCAGCAGATGGTCGCCATCGCGCGCGGCGTGTCGTTGGGCGCGAAGGTGCTGGTCCTCGACGAGCCGACGAGCTCGCTCACCGACCGCGAGGTGACGCTGCTCTACGCGCTCATCCGCACGCTGAAGGCCGCAGGGCACGGCGGTCGTCTACATCAGCCACCGCTTCGACGAGCTCTACGCGATCTGCGACCGCGTCACCGTGCTGCGCGACGGAAAGTTCGTCGCCACGCGCCCGCTCGCCGGCCTCGAGCGGATCGACCTCGTCTGCCTCATGCTCGGCAAGTCGCGCGACGCGCTCGCCGCCGGCCAGACGGCGTTCCAGCGCCGCCGACGCGCCGCCGGCGGGCGAGGCGCCGCTGCTGCGCGCCGACGCGCTGCGCCGCGGACAGAAGCTGCGCGGCGTGTCGCTCGACGTGCGCCGCGGCGAGGTCGTCGGCCTCGCCGGGCTGCTCGGCTCCGGCCGCAGCGAGACGGCGCGCGCGATCTTCGGCGCCGACCCGCTCGGACGGCGGCACGATCACGGTGCGCGGCGAGCGACTCGCGCCGACGTCGCCGGCCGACGCGATCGGCGCCGCGCATCGCCTTCGTCTCCGAGGACCGCAAGGCCGAGGGGATCATCCCGGAGCTGTCGGTGCGCGAGAACCTCACGCTCGCCGCGCTGCCCACGCTGACGCGCTTCGGCGTCGTCGACACGGCGACGCCAGCGCGCGATCGTCGACGAGTACATGACGCCGCTTCGGCATCAAGGCGTCGAGCGCCGAGCAGCGGATCCGCGAGCTCTCCGGCGGCAACCAGCAGAAGGTGCTGCTCGCGCGCTGGCTGTGCACGCGCCCCGAGCTGTTCATCGTCGACGAGCCGACGCGCGGCATCGACATCGGGGCGCGCGGCGAGATCCAGGCGCTCGTCAACGAGCTGGCGCGCGACGGGCTCGGCGTGCTCATGATCTCGTCGGACCTGGAGGAGCTGGTGGAGGGGAGCACGCGCGTCGTCGTGCTGCGCGACGGGCAGGACGTCGGCGAGCTGCGCCGCGACGAGCTGACGCAGGGCGCGATCATCGAGGCGATGGCCGGCGCCGGACCGCCGGAGGTGGCGCCGTGACCGCCGCCGCCCCGCCGGTCGACCGCGCGGCGCCGCTCCCCCGCCGCCGCGGCGCGGCCACGCAGACGACGAGCGCGCTCGTCGCACTCGTGCTGCTCGTCGCCGCGCAACGCGCTGTTCACGCCGAACTTCGCGACGGCGAGCAACCTCTGGAACGTGCTGCTCCAGACGTCGACCGTCGCGCTCGTCGCGGTCGGCATGACGCTCGTCATCGCGACCGGCGGCATCGACCTGTCGGTCGGCTCGGTCATGGCGATCGCCGGTGCCCTCGCCGCGACGCGCCTCGAGACGATGGGGATGGCGGTCGCGATCGTCGCCGGTCTCGTCGGCGCGCTCGCCGTCGGCGCGCTGAACGGCGCCCTCATCGCCCGCAACCGCATCCAGCCGATCGTCGTCACGCTCGCCACGCTGATCGCCGGGCGCGGGCTCGCGCAGGTGCTGAGCGACGACGGCCAGCTCGTGCCGATCCGCTCGGCCGGCGTTCTTCGTGCTCGGGCGCGGGCACGTCGGCCCCGTGCCGGCGCCGGTGCTCGTCGCCGTCGCCGTCGTCGCCGTCGCCGCGTTCGTGCTGCACGCCACGCCGTTCGGACGCTATGTCCTCGCGGTCGGCGGCAACGCGGCGGCGGCGCGGCTCGCCGGCGTGCCGGTGCAGCGCACGCTCATCACCGTCTACGCGCTGAGCGGCCTGCTGGCCGGCCTCGCCGGGCTGCTCGAGACGTCGCGCCTCGGCGCGAGCGACGGCGCGAAGATCGGGCTCAACATCGAGCTCGACGCGATCGCCGCGACGGTCGTCGGCGGCACCGCGCTCTCGGGCGGCCGCGCGACGATCCTCGGCACCGTCGTCGGCGCGCTCGTGATGCAGGTGATCGCGACGAGCTTCAACATGCTGCTCATTCCGTACGCGTGGTCGCTCGCGCTCAAGGCGCGTCATCATCCTCGCCGCCGTCTTCGCGCAGCGACCGAGGCGGGTGTAACGCACCCGTCGCGAGCGCCCGTCGCGAGCGCCCGTCGCGAGCGCCCTCGCGAGCGCCTCGCGCGGCGCGATCTTCGCAGAACCCGCCACGCCCTCATGCCAGATCCCCTGCTCCGCCCCGCGACCGCCGGCTACCCGTCCGCCGCCGCCACCGCCCCGGTGCCCGCGGCCGGGCGTCGGCGCCGCTGGGCGTCGCTCGTGCAGCATCAGGGCGCGCTCATCGCGCTCGCCGTCGCCGTCGCGTTCGGCGCCGCGCGCTACGTCGCGTTCCCGACCCCGGAGAACGTGCTGAACGTGCTGCGGCAGAACAGCATGGTCGGGCTGCTCGCGCTCGGCATGACGTTCGTCATCCTCACCGGCGGCATCGACCTGTCGGTCGGATCGCTGCTCGCCGCGGCCGGCGTCGTCGCGGCGTCGCTCGCGGGGCAGGGCGCCACGGTCGCGATCGCCGCTGCCGTGGCCGTCGGGGCACTGCTCGGCGCGGCGAACGGCGTGGTCATCGCGAAGGGGCGCCTGCAGCCGTTCGTCGTCACGCTCGCGATGATGATCGCGGTGCGCGGCGCCGTGCTCGCGTTCACGCACGAGAACTCGGTCGGGGTCCCACCCGAGGCAGGAGCGCTGACGTGGCTGGGTCGCGGCACGCTCGGCGCCGTCCCGGTGCCGGTGCTCGTGCTCGCGCTGGCCTTCGCCGTCGGGTGGGTGGTGTTGCGCTACACGACGTTCGGCCGCCACGTCTATGCGGTCGGCGACGACGGCGAGGCGGCGAGGCTGCTCGGCCTCGACACCGACCGCGTCGTCATCGCGACCTATGCCGTGAGCGGCGCGCTCGCCGGGCTCGCCGGCGCGGTGCTCACCGCGCGGCTCGGCGCCGGCCAGCCGGTCGCCGGCACCGGGTGGGAGCTCGACGCGATCGCCGGCGTCGTCGTCGGCGGCACGCTGCTCACGGGCGGCGTCGGCGGCGCCGGACGCACGCTCGTCGGCGTCCTGTTGCTCGGCGTGATCCTCAACCTGCTGAACCTCGAGGGGACGTTCTCTCCGTGGTGGCAGTGGGTGATCCGCGGCGCGTTCCTCCTCGCCGTCGTCGTGGTGCAGGGACGCGTGCAGCGCAGTGCGGAGGCGGCCGGTGGCTGACCTCGGCGAGCTGGCCCAGCATCCGCACCGCCGGCGCAACGCGCTGACCGGCGAGTGGGTGCTCGTGTCGCCGCACCGCACGCAGCGTCCGTGGCTCGGCCAGGTCGAGACGCCGGCGGCCGCGACCCGTCCGGCGCACGACCCGACGTGCTACCTGTGCCCCGGAAACGAGCGCGCCGGTGGCGCTCGCAACCCGCGGTACGAGCGCACGTTCGTGTTCGACAACGACTACGCGGCCCTGCGGCCCGACGGACCGGACGCGGCAGTCGTCTCCGACGAGCTGCTCGTCGCGCAGACCGAATCGGGACGCTGCCGCGTGATCTGCTTCTCGCCCCGCCACGACCTCACGCTGCCGGACATGGACGTCGCCACGATCCGCACGGTCGTCGACGTGTGGGCCGAACAGTACGCCGCGTTAGGCGCCGACCCGCGCATCAATCACGTGCAGATCTTCGAGAACAAGGGCGAGATGATGGGCGCGAGCAACCCGCATCCGCACGGACAGATCTGGGCGCAGGAGCAGGTGCCCCTGCACGCGACGCGCGAGCTCGAGCGGCAGCAGGCGCACTTCGATCGCCACGGCCGCACGCTGCTCGGCGACTATCTCGCGACCGAGCTCGCGCACGACGAGCGCATCGTCGCCGCGAACGACGCGTTCGTCGCGCTCGTGCCGTGGTGGGCGGTGTGGCCGTTCGAGACCCTCGTCGTCGCGCGCCGGCCGGTCCCGCATCTCGGCCTGCTGAGCGACGCCGAGCGCGACGGGCTCGCGGAGATCGTGCAACGGCTCACGCGCCGCTACGACCAGCTGTTCCAGGTGTCGTTCCCCTACTCCGCCGGCATCCACCAGGCACCGACGGACGGCACCACGTACGACGCGTGCCACCTGCACCTGCACTTCTTCCCCCCGCTCCTCCGCTCGGCGACGGTGCGCAAGTTTCTCGTCGGCTACGAGCTGTTGGGCGAGCCGCAGCGCGACCTGACGCCGGAGAGCGCGGCGGAGCGGCTGCGCGCGGTCCCGGAGCTCCCGCTCGCGCGCGCCACCACATGATCGCGTCGACCGAGGACGTTCCGAACGACATCGCGGACGACATGCCGAACGATCCGCGCGCCCGCGTGCTCGACGCCTTCCGCGCGAAATTCGACGCGCCGCCGGCGCTGCTCGCGCGCGCCCCGGGCCGCGTGAACCTCATCGGCGAGCACACCGACTACAACGGCGGCTTCGTCCTCCCCGTCGCGATCGACCGCGCGACGTGGCTCGCGTTCACTCCGCGCGACGATGGCGCGTTCGCCCTGGACGCGCTCGACATGGACGGCGCGATGGTCGTCGACCTCGACGCGCTGCCAGCCGCGCGGCTCGGCTCGTGGGCGGACTACGTCGTCGGGGTCGCCTGGGCGCTCGGCGAGGCAGGACTGCCGCCGACGCGTGGGCTCGACGGCACGCTCGCCGGCGACGTCCCGCAGGGCGCCGGGCTGTCGTCGAGCGCCGCCCTCGAACTCGCCGTCGCGCGCGCGCTCGCCGCAGCGTCGGCGCTGCCGTGGGATCCGGCCCGCATGGCGCTCGCCGCCCAGCGCGCCGAGAACGGATGGGTCGGCGTACAGACGGGGATCATGGACCAGATGGTTTCCGCCGCGGCGCGCGCCGGCCACGCGCTGCTGCTCGATTGCCGCTCGCTCGAGATGCGACACGTCCCCGTCCCCGACGAAGCCGCGATCGTCGTGCTCGACTCGGCCACCCGTCGCGAACTGGTGACGAGCGCCTACAACGAACGGCGGGCGCAGTGCGAGGCGGCGGCACGCCACTTCGGCGTCGCCCTCCTGCGCGACGTGGACGTCGCGACGTTCGCGGCGCGCGCCGGCGAGCTCGACGACGTCACCCGCCGCCGCGCGCGCCACGTCGTCACCGAGATCGCGCGCACGCTGAGCGCGGCCGCGGCGCTCGAGCGCGGCGACCTCGCGGCGATGGGGCGCCTCATGAACGAGAGCCACGTCAGCATGCGCGACGACTTCGAAGTGTCGCGTGCGGAGATCGACGCGATCGTCGCGCTCGCGCAGGCGCAGCCGGGCTGCTGGGGGGCGCGCCTGACCGGAGGCGGCTTCGGCGGGTGCGCGGTGGCGCTCGTCGAGCGGGCCGCGACCGACGCGTTCAGTGCGGACGTCGCGGCGCAGTACGCCCGCGACGTCGGTCTGCACGCCGCCGTCTACGTCTGCACGCCGTCGGCCGGAGCGTCGCTCGAGAGCGTCGTTGGCTGAACGATCCGGAACGTTCCGAACACGAACCGACCGGCTCGCCCGTCAGTGGCTGGAAGCGTCTCGAGCGTGACGCGCCGGTCCATCGTCAGGGTGCACGGTCGGTTCATGATCGAGATGGCTCCCAGCCCCACAGCTCCCGCCTACGCCGCGTACGCCAGACTCACCGCCCGCCGCGCCCCGCGCTTGAGCGCCCGGTGCACCGCGCGCGCGTAGCGCACGAAGTTCTCGCCGGCCCAGGGATAGAGCAGGAAGAACTCGGTCGGCAGCATGTCGGCCTTCATCCGGTTGCACGCCCCGCACGCCGCCACGAGGTTGCCGCGCATGTCCGGCCCGCCCTTCGAGCGCGGGTACACGTGGTCGACCGTCGTCTCGTCGGTCTGCAGCGCGACCGCGCAGTAGACGCAACGCCGACCGCAGTCGCGCAGCGCGTCCAGCTTCCGCGAGCGCTTCTTCAGTGTGTACAGCTCGACCATCTCACGCGGCCCGCGCAGCCGGCGGCGCGGGGCGCGAGGAAGCAGCGCACGGTGCGCGCGGCGGTCGGAGCAGGCGGTGCGGCGAATCACGGCGGGCCGGGACATGTGACCTCGTCGAGAGCAGGGTGCGTACAACGACGACGCCCCGCCTCGGGAGCGATCCCGGCGCGGGGCGTGGAGTGTGTCGGAAGGAGTCGACGCATCGTACGAATGCTCAACGCACCTGGTGTGCCACGTGTTTCGAGGCAACCGACGCCCGCCGTCGCGCACACGGCGCGGGCGCCGAACTCACCCGTCGCGCGACGGCTGGTCTCCCGCGCGCCGTCGCTTCGGCTCCGGGTGGAGCGACGCGCGCATCGGGTTGCGGAGCGCCGAGCCGATGCGCGCCGCCATCGCGTCCAGCCGCGTGCGGTCGGGCATCGCCGAGCCGGCGAAGGGGAGCGGCACGTCGAAGCCGTCACCGGCTCGACGCGGAATGAGGTGCACGTGAAAGTGGAAGACGTCCTGCCCCGCCGCCGTGCCGCTGTTGACGACGATGTTCATGTCGTCGACCCCGGCGACTCCCTGGATGACCGGGATGAGCTTCACGGCGACGTCGTACAGGTGCCGCCCGACCTCGCTCGGGACGTCCTCGAGTCGCTCGTAGTGCTCGCGCGGCACGACGAGCACGTGCCCGTCGTTCACCGGCTGGACGTCCATGAACGCGATCGCCGTCGCGTCGTCGTAGCACACCGACACTTCGGCCGCGCCCTGGATGATGTCGCAGAACGTGCAGTGCGTGGGCGTCTTCGGCATGCGGGGCTCGCAGGGCGGGCGTCGGTCGTGCGATTGGTGCTCTGTCGCGAACATCTCGGGGGGACCGGGGCGGCGCAAGAGTCTGACGGGCCGGCCGTCACTCGGGCATCCCGAACGGATCCCCCGGCGGCGCCGCGAGCGCGCGCGTCAGGGCGGGCATCTCGCGCCGCGTGAGCCACCGCTCGCTGTCGCGCCCGATCTGCGTCCAGTGCGCGCGCGACTCCGCCGAGCCGGCGGCCGACGCGCGGCGTGCGCTCGTGCCGAGCTCCGTGAGCTTGAGGTCGGCCATCGCGCGGACCTCGGGTGAGGCGTTCGCGTCGGAGGCGAGCAGGAGCAGGCGGTCGAACAGCGCGCGTTGTGCGACTCGGCGCAGTGCGTCCGTCTGCCCGGAGCGGAGCGACGCGTCGCGCGACGACTCGGCCGCCCCATTGCTCGCCCAGCGGACGCTCCTCGACAGCCCGTCGATCGCCTCGGCGAGCGAGAGCTGGCGGCCGTCGAAGGCGTGCTGCTGCACGAGCCGCGCGGCGCGCTCGCGCTGCAACGTCAGGTCGACGAGCATCTGCGCGAGGGTGCGCGCGGCGCCCAACGCGTCGAACGACGGCGTCGTGCGCGTGCCGAACAGCTCCACGTTCGGCGTCACGGCGCCGGCGTTCGGTCCCAGCAGCGTGCGCACCGTGTCCGGGATCAGCAGCTCGGCCGGCGCGAGCGCCGCACCCAGCATCGCGAGCGCGCGCCGCTGCCGCGCGGCGTCGATCGGGCGCGTCGCCTGCTGGCCGTCGCCGCGCAGCGCATTCGCGTACTCCATCCCCCCGACGACGCGCGACAACGCGTTCGCCGCGAACCGGTGCATGAAGTAGACGGGGGCGAACCGCTCCTGCAGCAGCGCGAGCGGGTCGCCGGGGCGAATGACGCGCTCGCCGAATCGCGCCATCGCGATCCGACGTACCGCCGACTGGGTCGAGAAGAACTCTTCTGCCGTCGCGCCGTCGTCCCACAGGTTCGTGCGCGGGTCGCTCCCCGACTCGGGGCGGGCATCGCCGTCGGAGAGATACAGGTAGCCGTTCCGGAGCCCGTCGGCGACGATCGCGCGCAGCGAGTCGGACTCGGTCGCGGGGGGGAAGATGCCGTACCCCCAGCGGATCGCCCACACGTCGTACGCTGCCGGGCCGATGCCGTACGCGTCGGCGATGTCGATGTCGCCGCGCGCGTTCACGCGGACGCGCGGCGCGGGATAGTCCATGACCGAGCCGCGGTCGTACGACGACGCGATGTAGTTGTGCGACAGGCCCAACGTGTGGCCGACCTCGTGCGCGCTCACCTGCCGCACGCGCGCGAGCACGAACGCCGTGTCCGCCGCCGCCGCCTCGGCGCCCATGAGCCCCGCGTACAGGCCGTAGTCGGTACGGGCGCGGTGCGAGTCCATGCGCGCCATCGCCTTGATGATTTCGCCCGTCCGCGGGTCGCGCGCGCTCCCGCCGACCGACCAGCCACGTTCGTTGCGGTTCTCCCACTGCACGACGTTGTAGCGCGCGTCCATGGGGTCGGCGCCCGCCGGAAGCCACTCGACGCGCAGGCCGCCGGCCAGCCCCGCCTTCGCGAACGCGTCCTCCCACCACTTCACGCCCTGCATCGTCGCCGTCTTGATCGGCTCGGGAATGCCCGGGTCGACGTAGTACATGATCGGATTCTTGATCGGACTCGTCGGATCGTTCGGGTTCACCCGCTCGAGACGGTGGCGCGAGATCCACGACTGGAAGAGCGGTCGCTGGATCGGCGCCGCGTAGTCGGCGAAGCGGATGCCGCCATAGCCGACGCGCGGGTCGGCCGGGCGCGGGCGGTAGCCGGTGCGCAGCGGCAGCAGCGAGACGTGCTCGCGCAGCGTGAACGCCTTGCCGTCCGGCACGATGCGGTCGACGATCGGCCCCGGGCGGTTCGACGCGAACGTCAGCGACACGTCGACCTCGGTGTTCCCGGGGAAGTTGCGCGTCAGCGCGCGGTTGATCCCCGAGCGGTCGCGCGCGACGGCGTAGGTCCCCTGCTGCGTCGCCTCGAGCGTCCGCGTGACGTCGCTCCAGTCGCGCACGAAGAATTCTGTCGCGTCCACCAGCAGGCGAGTGCCCTCGGTGCCGACGAGCGGCAGCGCCGCCACGGTGCTCGGCGGGAACGCTTCGGTCACCGAACGGACGTGCGCCGCATTCGCGGTGTCCGACGTGCGGTACTGCCAGTTCTCGAAGACGGCGACGACGCGCTCGCCTTGGCGGTCGAAGCGCACGACGTAGCTGCTGCCGTCCGAGCCGCGATCGAGTCCGACCGGATTCGATCCGAGTCCCGTCGCGAGCGTCGTGATGAGGAGCGCCCGCGTCGAATCGCTCGGAAGCTCGACGAGCAGCTTCCCCGTGCGCGTGTCGTGGTAGATCGGCAGGAAGCCGTCCATCCGGTCATACCCGGCGGTCTTGCCGCCGAACGGGCCGGGCTGCGCGGCGGTGGGGCGCGCGACGGCGGCGGTGGCCACCAGTGCCGCGAGCAACGCGGCGGGGAGTGCGAACGAACGCGGGCGAGGCGGCATGGCAGGGGCGCGGAAGGTGACGTCGGCAGTGTCTCGCGTCGCGCCCGGCTCCGCAAGCGCCTGACCGCACGCCGTCGACTATCTTTCGCGCGTCTCACTTCCACCGACTTCGATGGCCACCACCACACGTCCCACGCGCAAGAGCGCCCCGGCTGCCAGCCCCACCACCGGGTCGGGCGCGCCGGCGCTGTCGCGCGAGCAGTTGCTCGCGGCCTATCGCACCATGCTCTTGTCGCGCCGCCTGGACGACAAGGAGGTGCAGCTCAAGCGGCAGAACCGGATCTTCTTCCAGATCTCGGGCGCCGGCCACGAGGCGGTGCTGACCGCCGCCGGCTTCGTGTTCAAGCCGGCCTACGACTGGTTCTACACGTACTACCGCGACCGCGCGCTCTGCCTCGCCCTCGGCATGACCGCCGCCGAGATGCTCTACTCGGCTGTCGGCGCGGCGGTCGGACCCGAACTCCGGCGGCCGGCAGATGCCGAGCCACTGGGGACACAAGGCGCTCAACATCGCCTCGTCGTCGTCGCCGACGGGGACGCAGTTCCTGCAGGGCGTCGGCGCCGCGGAGGGCGACGCTCCGCGCGTCGCAGCTCGGCATCACCGACGGGTTTCAGCACGACGAGGTCGTGCTCGTCTCGACCGGCGACGGCACGACGAGCCAGGGCGAGTTCTGGGAGTCGCTGAACACGGCGTGCAACCTCAAGCTGCCGGTCGTCTACTTCGTCGAGGACAACGGCTACGCGATCTCCGTCCCGGTCGAAGTGAACACCGCCGGCGGCTCGATCTCGAACCTCGTCGAGCGCTTTCCCGATCTGCACATCGAGCGAGTCGACGGCTGCGACCTGCTCGCGAGCTACGAGGCGATGCTGGCGCGCCGTGCAGCACGCGCGCGACGCGGAAGGGCCCGGCGCTCGTGCACGCGAAGGTCATCCGCCCGTACTCGCACTCGCTCTCCGACGACGAGACGCTCTACCGTCCCGCCGAGGAGCGTGAAGCGGATGCGCGCGCGCGATCCGCTCATCACGTTCCCGAGGTGGCTCGTCGCCGAAGGGCACGCGACCGAGCAGGAGCTCGCCGACATCGCCGACGAGCGTGGACGCGGAGGTCCTCGCGGCGACCGACGACGCGTTGACGCAGCCGCAGCCGGACGCGAGCACCGTCCACTACGCCGTCTATTCGCCCGACGTCGATCCGACCGGCGAGCAGTTCGACACCGAAGACGATCCGCAGTACGCCGGCGGCGACGACGACGATGATCGACGCGATCAACGCCGTGATGAAGGACGAGATGCGCCGCAACGACCGCATCCTCGTCTTCGGCGAGGACGTGGCCGACGTCTCGCGCGAGCAGTACCTCGGCAAGGTCAAGGGCAAGGGCGGGGTGTTCAAGGTGACGCACGGGCTCCAGACGGAGTTCGGAGTCGGCGCGCGTCTACAACTCGCCGCTGGCCGAAGCGAACATCGTCGGCCGCGCGATCGGCCTCGCGCTTCGCGGCTTCAAGCCGGTCGTCGAAGTCCAGTTCTTCGACTACATCTGGACCGCGTACATGCAGCTCCGCGACGAGCTCGCGACGATGCGGTGGCGCTCGAACAACGCGTTCTCGTCGCCGGTGGTCGTTCGCACGACTTACGGCGGCTACATCCGCGGCGCGATCTATCACTCGCAGACCGGCGCGTCGCTGTTCACGCATTGCCCGGGACTGCGCGTCGTCTGCCCGAGCAACGCGACTCGACGCGAACGGGGCTGCTTCGCACGGCGATTCGCTGCGACGATCCGGTGATCTTCCTCGAGCACAAGCACCTCTACCGTCAGACGTACAACAAGGGCGCGGTATCCGGGCCCGAACTTCATGATCCCGTTCGGCAAGGCGAAGATCGTTCGCGAAGGGACGGACATAACGCTCGTGACGTACGGCGCGACGGTGCAGCGCGCGCTCGCCGCCGCGAACCAGGCCGCCGAATCGAGGCGGCCCGAGCGTCGAAGTGATCGACCTCCGCACGCTGTCCCCGTGGGATCACGAGACGGTCTACGCGAGCGTGAAGAAGACGTCACGCGTCATCGTGGCCTACGAGGACAGCATCGTCGTGGGGCTACGGCGCCGAGATCGCGGCGCGCATCGCGGACGACTGCTTCGCGTGGCTCGACGCGCCGGTGAAGCGCGTGGCCAGCACGGACACGTTCGTCGGCTACGCGCCGAGCCTCGAGGATGCGATTCTGCCGCAGCAGGAGACGTTCCGGCGCGCGTACGAAGAGCTGATGCGCTTCTGAGGCGTCTCGTCGCGTGAGCCAGGCCAGCGACGAAGTCGCTGTGGCGTGTGACGCGCAGCACGCGGCGCGCGTCGCTGACGGGTGATGCATCGGCACAACAATTGACCGCGGTGATCGCGGTCCGTAGTCTCGCTGAAGACCAACGCGCTCGGACGACGTGGGCGAGCGCGCTGGTCATCCGGCGCCGATGGTCATGCATGGCAGTCACATCGGCTGCCGTGTCGTCGCAGCTTCCCGCTTCACCTGCTCGCCTATGCGCCCCATCGCTCGTCTTGCCGCCATCGCCGCGACGCTGTTCGCGACCGCGGCGCCCGCGTCTGCACAGATCTATTTCAGTGGCGCGCCGGCGTCGGGCACCGACCCGTTCGGGCTCACCTATCTCACCGACGTCCTGACGGACGGCGGGATCAGCGTGCTGGCGTTCGGGATTCCCGGCTTGAACGCAGGCACGCGTCCGCTCCCGGCGGGCGCGCCGACGATCGCGTCGTTCGAGATCCGCTTCACCGGCGGATCGCCGCTGTCGACCAATCTCGACACGCTCGATTTCTTCGGGACACGGCTGCTGAACGCGACGACCTTCGGCTTCTTCGACGCCGTCGTGTCCGCGGACCGCACGACGGCGACGTTCACGGCGCCGGCCGGACTCGAGATCGATCCTGGCGAACGGTTCTTCGTGAATGTCGTGTTCGCCGGTACCGACCTCCCGACGACCTTCGACGCGGTCTACAACGGCACGCTCGGCGCCACCGCCGTGCCGGAGCCAGCGACGATCGTGCTCGTCGCGACTGGGCTCGCCGGCGTCACGATGCTCGCGCGACGACGCCGACACGCCTGACGAGGCCCGGGTGCGCACGGGGCCGGCCGCTCGATGCGAGTGGCCGGCCCCGTCGCGCTGCGCCCCCGCGTCGGTCGGCACTGCTCGCGCGTCGGGAACCCTTCGCGGTGGCCGCGACGGCGCGGGCTCGGCGAAGATCCGCGAAACTCTCGCGCGCGCTACACTGTAGGGACAGTGTACCCGACTGGCCTTCCGCGGAGTGACATGCTGATCATGCTCTCGCTCATCGTTTCGTTCCTGATCTCGCTCGCCGTGGCGTTCGTCGCGTTCCGCGCGGCCCGCGGCTTCGTGCGCGAGCGGCTCCGCTACGTCGACGCGGCGCAGCGCGGCTCGACCCCCTGGCTCGCCGGCGGCGCAGCGTTCGTCATCGGCGCCATCCTGTCATCGATCTTTCCCAGCCTGCTGCCGGTCACGCTGACGTTCGCGCTCGCGATCGGGACCGGGGTCGCGGCGGGAGCGCGCGACATCCGATCGGGCAATCACTACCTCGGCGACGGGTTCTGACTGTCTGACGCGAGCGCGGGCAGATACCGCTCGCGCAGCAGCGTCACGTGATGCCGCTCGTGCCCCGCGATGATCCACGCGACGGCGCGCGCCGAGAGTGGCGCGCCGCTCGCGACGACGCGGCGGAGCAGCTCCTCGTCGTCGAGATTGTTGAACAGCGACAGTGTGGCGCGGCGCACGGCGGACCATTCGCCCAGTAGACTGTTCAGCGACCTCGCGTCGAAGCGGGCGTTGTCGACGTACACGTTCTCGTCGAACCCCGGCACCGCGCCCTGTTCGCCCCGCGCCGCGCAGAGCGCGCGATAACAGAAGATCCGCTCCGTGTCCGACACGTGGCCGACCATCTGCTTGATGCTCCACTTGCCGGGCGCGTAGCGCGTCGCGGCGCCGCGCTCGCCGACATCGGTGAGCAGCATGATCGTGTCCTCGAACTGCGTCTCGAGCCGCGCGAGCACGTCGCCGTCGGGCACCTGGCTGACGTAGCGGCCGAAGTAGGCGAGATGTTCGTCGGCTGCGGGCCGTACGGCGAGTACCGTCGCGGTGGAGACAGTCATCGGTCGGAGTCGTGCTCGGGGGTGGATGCCGCACCGGCGCCGCCGGCGGGGCGGACCGGCGCCGGTGCGCAGCGGCCGCCGGCGAGCGTCGCGGTCGGCGCGAGTCGCATCTCGCATGTCGACGCGACGCCGTACCTGGTGTTGAACGCCCGCTGCGCGGCGGCCAGCGCGTCGGCCTTGCGCGTGAGCGCGGCGACGTCGGTCGAACGCGGGCAGTAGACGAGGAACTCCTCCGGCCCGCCGCAGGCGCGCTCGCCGAGCGGCAGCACGCCACACTGGCCGGCGGTGGAGCAGCCATCGGTGTGTGCCAGCGCGCGCGCCTCGCCGCGCAGTCGATCGATGGCGCGGCGGTCCGACGCCTCATCTCCGTGCAGCATCGTGTCCTGCGGCGGCATCGGCATCGGCACCGGATGCGGCGGGCGCGGCACCAGCCCCGGGCGACGCGGCGCCGTGTCGGTCCGGGGCGAGTCCGCCCGCGCCGAGTCGACGACGTCCGGAGGTGCCGGGCGCGGCCAGGCTGCGATCGGCGGGCGGGGGGAGCTCCGACGCGGGGCGGGTCGGCTCTGCCGCGGCCGCACTCCCCGGAGGGGTGTCTGACGCGGGTGCACCATTCGCCGACGCCGGCGTCCCGGAGGTCGTGGCAGCGGTCGCCGCCGTCGAGTCGGCGCGCGGCGACGAGGCGGTGCACGCAGCGAGCGCGGCGGCGACGCAGGCCAGCGCGCCGCGGACGAGGGTTCGTTCGAGCTGTCGACGCGGACGCATCTCGTCGCTCCGTGACTCAGGGTGCCCGCTCGTACACCACCCGCCCGCCGACGATCGTCATGGTGACGCGCGCGTCGCGGATCGTCGCTGGCGGGATCCGCGTCAGGTCGCGATCGATCAGCACGAAGTCCGCGAGCCGCCCGCGATCGAGCGTTCCACGGTCCCCCTCGTCGAACGAGGCGTACGCGCCGCCCTGCGTGTAGGCGCGCAGCGCCTGCTCGACGGTGATCTTCTGCTCTGGCACCCAGCCGTCCGGGTGCGCACCGTCGAGCGTGCGGCGGGTGACGGCGGCATAGATCCCCTCGAGCGGCGTCGGCGGCGCGACGAACCAGTCGCTTCCGAACGCGAGCGTCGCGCCCGCCTCCAGCAGCGCGCGAAACGCGTACGTCCCCTTCGCGCGCTCGGCACCGATGACTCGCTCCGCCCAGCGCCCGTCGTCGATCGCGTGGTACGGCTGCATGCTCGGGATGACGCCCAACGCCGCGAACCGTGGCACGTCGGCCGGTGCCAGGTGCTGCGCGTGCTCGATGCGGAAGCGGCGGTCGCGCGGCCCGTTCTCGCTCGCTACGCGAGCGAAAACATCTAGTTGGAAGCGGATCGCGCGGTCGCCGATCGCGTGCACGATGACGTGCAGCCCCGCGGCGTCGGCGCCTTTCGTCCACGCGTAGAGCTGCTCGGGGGGCGTGACGAACAGCCCGCGGTCGTTCGGCGCGTCGCTGAACGGCTCGAGCATGAGCGCCGTGTGGCTGCCCAACGAGCCGTCGACGAACGCCTTGAGTCCGCCGAGTCGCAGCCAGGCGTCGCCGCGGCCGCGGACGGCGATCGTGTCGCGCAACCGCTCCCACGACGAGAGCGGGACCGCGGCGTAGATGCGGGTGCGGAGCGCCCCGGCCCGGTGCGCGCGCTCGAACGTGGCGAGGTGATCCCACGTCCCCATGTTGTGGACCGCGGTGACGCCCTGTGCGGCGACGTAGTCCATCGCCGCGTTCAACGCTCTGTCTTTCAGCGCGTCGCTCGGCTCCGCGACGGCGTGGTCGACGAGCGACATGGCGTTGTCCTTGAAGACGCCGGCCGGCTCGCCGCTCGCGTCGCGCACGATCGTGCCGCCGTCGACGTCGTTCGTCGCGCGCGTGACGCCGGCAAGACGGAGCGCGGCGGAGTTCGCGACCGCCATGTGCCCATCGAGTCGGCTCACCCACACCGGGTGGTTCGGCGTCACGGTGTCGAGCCATGCCCGCGTGGGGAGCTCGCCGCCCCACCGTTCGTGGTCCCAGTCGCCGCCAGTGATCCACGTGCCGTTCGGGACCGTCGCCGCGAACGCCCCGATGCGGGCGACGAACTCCGCCGGCGTCGCCGCGTCGCGGAGCTGCACCGACGCGAGCCGGAAGCCGCCGTCGACGAAGTGGACGTGCGCGTCGATGAAGCCGGGGACGACCATCTGCCCCTTCGCGTCGATGACACGGGCGCCGGCCGACGCCAGCTTCCGGACCTCGGCGCTCGACCCCACGGCGGCGAGCCGGTCGCCGCGCACGGCGAGCGCGTCGGCCCACGGGCGCTGCGGGTTACCGGTCCAGACGCGCGCGTTGACGACGGCGAGCGTGACCGCCTCGGGCGGCGCCACCGGCGCGGGCTGCGCGCCGAGCGAGCGACTCATGAGCGTGGCGGCGAGCGCACCGGCGAGCGCACCGGCGAGCGCACCGGCGAGCGCACCGGCCGGACGGCGCACGAGCGGTCGAGCGCGCGCGCCGTCAGCGCCGCTGCTGCTCGGCCGCGTCGCGCACGTCGAGCAGGATCTCGAAGTAGAGCTGCTCGCGGCGGTACGCGAAGTCGAGCGTCGCCATCTGCGCGGCGTCGCCGGAGGCTTGAGCGCGCTCGAACGCCTCGCGATACATCTCGTCGAGGTTCGCCAGGATCTTGTCGCGGGAGCGGGACATGCGCAGGGATGGGAGAGAGTGCAGCGCCTGGCCGGTGAGTCGCGGCGGGGCGTCGTCGTGCCGCTCGGTCGCCGACTCGTCCGGGTTGAACAGCTTCTGCGCGGTGTCGAGGAGAAAGCGGCGCGGGTTCAGCGGGTTCGTCACAGAGAGCGTGCTTCCGGCACGGGCGCGATGAGCAACGAGCGACGACACGAGCGGCGATGAAACGGAGCGAGCTGTTCGCGCGCGACGGCTATCGGTGCGTGTACTGCGGCGAGGTCTTCCCCGCGGACGCCCTGAGCGTCGATCACGTGCAGCCGCGCGCGCGCGGCGGCGACGGCTCCGCGGGCAACCTAGTAACGGCCTGTGAGGCGTGCAACACGCGCAAAGGCCACCAGCGACTGGCCGAGTTCCTCGCCGGGGACGCGGCCGCGCGAGCGCACTTCTTTCGCCTCGCGACGCACGTGTGGGAACGACATCTGCGCGCGGTGCGGGAGGAGGTGGCGCGGCGGGTGCGAGATGCCTAACGCGCGGGAGCGTCGAGGCGGTGAAACACGGCCTCCTCGACGACGCGTCCCCCTTTGAGATGCTCGACCACGATGCGCTCGAGGAGCTTCGGCGTGACGCTCCAGTACCAGACGCCGTCGGGGTACACGACGACGATCGGGCCGGCCGCGCAGACGCCGAGGCAGGGGGTCTCACCGCGCTTGACGCGGGTGGAGCCGAAGAGCAGCCCCTCGCGTTGCAGCAGGCGCGCGAGCTCGGCGTAGATCTCGCGGCCGCGGCGGTCGGGCGAGCAGTAGCTGCCCGTGCAGACGATCACGTGGCGGGTGTAGCGCTCCATGAGCGGGAGCGGGGACGGCATCGACGACTCGGCTCCCGGCGAGCTACTTCCCGCGGCGCGACGCGGCGTGGCGAAGCTGGCGGTCGCGCAGCACCATCCGCGTGCCGGCGAGCGTGGCGGCGCAGCCGGCGAGCGAGAGGGCGGGTCCGAGCAGCGGGGCGGCGCGGAGGTAGATCGAGGCGGCGGCGCTGAGGAGGAAGCCGACGCCGCACGCGGCGAGGCCGCGGGCCTGCTGGCGGGGCGCGTGGCCGGTGCGCCAGACGTACGAGGCGTAGGCGAGCAGGGCGGCGCCGCCGGCGGTGACGCAGCTGTGGAGCAGTGTGTCTCGGTCGAGCGGTGACATGCGCGCAAGCTAACGGCGTCGGCGCGGCGAGCACCGGCTCGCGTCCGACACGCGCCCGCTAGCTTTGAGGCAGCATGCTGCATCGAACCCGTTCGATCCCGAGACCATGAGCGCGACCGACCCCGCCATCGCCGCGAAAGGCTACGCCCACCCCGAGGTGCTCGTCTCGACCGACTGGGTCGCGGCGCACCTCGACGACCCTGCCGTCCGCGTGCTCGAGAGCGACGAGGACGTGCTGCTCTACGACCTCGGCCACGTCCCCGGCGCGCAGAAGATCGACTGGCACCACGACCTGAACGACGCGACCGTGCGCGACTACGTCGACCGCGCGGGCTTCGAGTCGCTGCTCCGCGCGTTGGGCATCGACGACTCGCACACGGTCGTGCTCTACGGCGACAAGAACAACTGGTGGGCGACGTACGTCTTCTGGGTGTTCAAGCTGTTCGGCTTCCGCGACGTGCGCGTGATGGATGGCGGGCGGACGAAGTGGGAGCAGGAGGGGCGCCCCCTCGTCACCGACGCGCGGCGCCATCCCGCGACCCGGTACTCGGCGCCCGAGCGGAGCGACGCGCAGATCCGCGCCTACATGGACGAGGTGCGCGCGCACATCCGGCAGCCGGCGGGCGAGCGCAAACTCGTCGACGTGCGGTCGCCGCAGGAGTTCACCGGCGAGCGCACGCACATGCCCGACTATCCGCAGGAAGGAACGCTGCGCGGCGGACACATCCCGGGTGCGCGCTCGGTCCCGTGGGCGCGGGCCGCGAACGCCGACGGCTCGTTCAAGTCGGCCGACGAACTGCGCGCGATCTACGAGGGCGAGCAGGGGCTCTCGCAGGACGACGACGTCGTCACGTACTGTCGCATCGGCGAGCGATCCAGCCACACCTGGTTCGCGCTCAGGTACCTCCTCGGCTATCCGCGCGTTCGCAACTACGACGGGAGCTGGACCGAGTGGGGGAACGCCGTGCGCGCGCCGATCGAGAAAGGCGCCGCCGCACCGGCGGGCACGGAGGGCGCACGATGAGCGGCCCGACGAATCGCGTCGAGATCACGTGGGCCGGCGACCGGCGCTTCGACGCCGGCCGCCCCGGCGGTCCGACGATCCGCCTCGACGGCACCGCCGAGACGGGCCCGGGACCGGTCGACGCGCTCCTCGCGGCCCTCGGCGCCTGCACGGCGATCGACGTCGTCGAGATTCTCGCGAAGCGGAAGACGCCGGTCGAGTCGCTGACGATCGAGGTCGTCGGGGACCGGCAGGACGGCATCCCGAAGCGTGTCGTCCGCGCGACGCTGGTCTACCACATGCGCGGCGCCGGCATCGAGCGGGCGCACGCCGAGCGGGCGATCGAGCTGGCGGTGACGAAGTACTGCTCGGTGCGCGACTCGCTCGACCCGGCGATGCCGGTGGAGTGGCGGCTCGAGCTGGAGGGGTGACGTGACGGGCGCGACGCGACCGCGGGGTACAATTTCCCGCAAGTTCCTGTAGATTCAGCAGTTCCGCGCCGGTGGCACGTCTGAGGCGCGCAGTCGACGCACCCTCTTTCCGGCACACGCGATGAAGGCCGATATCCACCCGCACTATCATCCGGTCGTCTTCAAAGACCTCTCGAACGGGCAGCTCATCGTCACCCGCTCGACGATGACCAGCGAACAGAAGATTCGCCTGAGCGACGGGAACGAGTACCCGGTCGTGACGCTCGAGATCACGAACATGTCGCACCCGTTCTTCACCGGCGAGCAGCGCCTTCTCGACACGCAGGGACGCGTCGACAAGTTCAAGAAGCGCTACGGCCGCTGAGCGGTTCGCGGACAGCGCCGAGGCCCTTCGTCACCGCGACGAGGGGCCTCGGTCGTTTCGCGGTGTGTCGATGCGACGCACCGTGTGACGGCGATGTGGCGGTAGCGCGCGACGATGCCGGGTCGCGCTCGCGCCACCCGTTCGACCCGGCCTATGTTGAAGCTCGCGCGCCGACACAGGGAGGACACATGGCGACCGTCACGACGCACGATCGGCGGCTCACCGCCGCGCAACGCCACGGCCGGCCGGACACGGAACGCGTGCACGTCGAGACGGACACGATCGACGGCGATGCGGTGTGCGGCGTTCCGATGCGCGTCGCGCCGGCGGTCGCGCTCGCGCCTCCCACGCGACGCGGGTAGCGTGCGCTCACCATCGCCGTCGCTCGACGACGCACTGCACGCCGAGCTCCGCGACCTCGACCGACGCGCCTTGCGACGCACGCTCCGGTCGACGCGGCGACTCGGCGGCGCGCGACTCGCCGTCGAGGGGCGCGTGGTCACGGACTTCGCGTCGAACGACTATCTCGGCCTGGCCGACGATCCGCGCATCGCACAGGCGGCGGCGGCGGCGCTGACCGCGCGCGGCGTCGGCGCCGGCGCGGCGCGGCTCATCACCGGCGACGACCCGGCGCACGGCGCGCTCGAACGCGCGCTGGCCGAGCTGAAGGGAACCGAGCGCGCGCTGCTCTTCTCGAGCGGCTACGCGGCGAACGTCGGCGCGCTCTCCGCGCTGGCCGGCGCGGACGACGTGATCTACTCGGACGCGCTGAATCACGCGTCGCTGATCGACGGGTGCCGGCTGTCGCGGGCGACCGTTCGCGTGGTGCCGCACAACGACGTGGGGGCACTCGACCAGGCGTTGAGCGACGACGCCGGCCGCTTCCGTCGGCGCTGGGTCGTCGTCGAAGGCGTCTACTCGATGGACGGCGACCTCGCGCCGCTCGACGCGATCGTCGCCACCGCGCGTGCGCACGGCGCATTCACCCTCCTCGACGACGCGCACGCGACCGGCGTCGTCGGTCCGCAGGGGCGCGGCACGGCCGCGCACCACGGCGTCGCCGTCGACGTCACGGTCGGCACGCTCGGGAAAGCGTTCGGCACGTCGGGCGCCTTCGTCGCCGGGTCGGCGGCGCTGTGCGACGTGCTGCTCAACCGCGCGCGCTCGTTCGTGTTCACGACCGCGTCGCCGCCGGTGCTCGCGGTCGCCGCGATGCGCGCGCTCGACGTCGCGCGGGCTGAGCCGTGGCGGCGCGCGCGGGTGCAGGCGAACGCACGCCGTCTGCGCGCCGGGCTCGCGACGCTCGGCGAGGCGCCCCCGGGCGCGGACGACGGCCACATCGTCCCCGTGCTCGTCGGCGACGCGGCGCGCGTCGTGGCGATCGGCGCCGCGCTGCTCGACCGCGGCTTCGCGGTCGGCGCGATCCGCCCGCCGACGGTGGCCGAGGGGAGCGCGCGACTGCGACTGAGCGTGAGCGCGGCGCACGACGACGGACAGATCGACGCGCTGCTCGGCGCGCTCGCCGATCTGGCACGCGCCGACACCACGCGCGAACCGGTTCACCTTGCCGCCGACGACGGGCGCGACGCGCCCGTCGTCGGCGGCTCTCTCGCAATCACGGCCCACGCATGACCGATTACGACATCCCGACGCTCGACGCGCGGCACGTGTGGCACCCGTACACGCAGCACCTCACCGCGCCGACGCCGATCGTCGTCGAGCGGGCCGAGGGCGCCTACCTGTACGACGCGAGCGGACGGCAGATCCTCGACGCGATCTCGAGCTGGTGGGTCACGCTCCACGGGCACGGCACGCCGGAGATCGCCGACGCGATCGCGCGGCAGGCGCGCACGCTCGACCAGGTCATCTTCGCCGGCTGCACGCACGAGCCGGCGGTGCGCCTCGCCGACGGGCTCGTGCACGCGGCCCCGCCCGGGCTCTCGCGCGTGTTCTTCTCCGACAACGGATCGACGGCGGTCGAGGCGGCGGTGAAGATGGCGCTGCAGTACGCGGCGAACCGCGGCACGCCGCGGCGACTGGTGGCGGCGCTCGAACACGCGTACCACGGCGACACGTTCGGCGCGATGAGCGTCGGCGACCGCAGCGTGTTCTCGGCGCCGTTCGACGAGCACCTGTTCGACGTCGCGCGGCTCCCCGACCCCGGCGTCGATCCGGACGCGACGCTGCGTGCGTTCGATGCGCTGCTCGCGGACCGAGCGGGCGAGGTCGCGGCGCTCATCGTCGAGCCGCTCGTGTTGGGCGCCGGGGGCATGCGTCTCTGGCACGAGACGACGCTGCGCGCCCTCGCCGCTCGCTGCCGCGCGCACGACGTGCTGCTGATCGCGGACGAGGTGTTGACCGGGTTCGGGCGCACGGGCGCGCTGTTCGCCTGCGCGCGCGCCGCGATCACCCCGGACATCATGTGCCTGTCGAAGGGGATCACCGGCGGCTTCCTGCCGTTAGGCGCGACGCTCGCGACGGAGCGGGTCTTCGCGGCGTTCCTGAGCAACGACCGGCGGCGCACACTGTTCCACGGCCACTCGTACACGGCGAACCCGATCGCCTGCGCGGCGGCGCTCGCCAGTCTCGCGCTCGTGCGGGCGCCAGAGTCGATCGCCGCACGCGCGCGCATCGAGGCGGCACACGGGCGCGGGATCGCGCGGATCGCCGGCCACCCGCGCGTGAAGCGTCCGCGGGTGCTCGGCACGATCGCGGCGTTCGAGCTCGCGGGGACGGAGCACGGGTACCTCGCCCACGTCGGGCCCGCGCTGGGCGCGTTCGCGCTGGAGCGCGGCGTGCTGCTCCGGCCGTTGGGCGACACCTGCTACCTCATGCCACCCTACTGCACGAGCGACGACGATCTCGCCCACGCATACGACGTCATCGCGGGATTTCTCGACGGTGGGCCGTGACGAGACGACCGCGCCGGGGCCGTGCGCGGCTCGGGGCCAGCGTGTGCCTCGTCGTCGCGGCGTGTGGCACCGAGCGGGCGGCGAACGAGGCGGCGGCGCGTGGCTCGACGCGTGCCGCGACGCTGCCGACCGACTCGGCGGTCGCGACCGGGCCCGACGGATCGTCCGCAGGCGCCGAGGACGGCGCGGCGTGTGGCGACGCGTTGCGGGTGACGATCCTCGCGTCCGACACGGGTGCCGGTGAGCGGAGCGCGACGTTCGCGCTCATGAACGTCGGCGCGACGCGGTGCACGATCTCGGGGCGGCCGATCGTCGAGGCGCGGACGCGGGGCGCGGCGACCGAGGGTGCGCGAGCGGGCGGACTGAAGGTGACGTATTCGCCCGACCCGGCGGTCACGGTCGCGCCGGGCGCGCGCGCGACGTTCGGCGTCAGCTACACGGGCATCCGGGTGGCCGGCCGCCCGTGCGTCGACGCCGACTCGCTCCGCGTCACGCCACCCGGGGCGACGCGCGCGACGGCGCTGCCGCTGACGATGCATCTCTGCGGGGAACGCGTGCTGCGCGTCGGCGCCGTACAGTCGTCGGCACCATGACGGGGCGGGCGGCCGTCGCACCCCCGTCCGGCCGCTCGCCGACGCTCCGGCTCGGCGTCACGGGCACCGATACCGGCGTCGGCAAGACGGTCGTCACCTGCGCGCTCGCGGCCGCGCTGCGCGCGCGCGGACGCACCGTGGCCGCGATGAAGCCCGTCGAGACCGGCGTCTCGCCGAGCGGGCCGCGCAGCGACGTGACCGACGCGGCTCGCCTGCACCGCGCGATCACCGCGAGCGTCGGTGACCCGGCCGACGCCGCGCCCGGCGTCGAGATCGACGACCTGAACCCGCTGCGCCTCGGCGAGCCGCTCGCGCCGTGGATCGCGGCGGAGCGCACGGGGCGTCCGATCGACGTCGAGGCGCTCGATGCGGCGCGTGCGCGACTCGAGCGCGGCCGCGACGTGCTGCTCGTCGAAGGCGCGGGCGGGCTGCTCGTGCCGTTCACGGCGTCGCTCGCGTTCGCCGACCTCGTCGCGCGCTGGTCGCTCGACCTCGTGGTCGTCGCCGCGAACCGGCTCGGGGCGATCAACCACACGCTGCTCACCGTCCGCGAGGCGCACCGCCGCGGCCTCGTCGTGCGCGCCGTCGTCCTCGTCGCCCCGGAGGTCGAGGACCTCGCGTCGCGCACGAACGTCGAGGCGTTCGGCGTCCTCCTCGGAGCGCGCGGCGACGTGCCTCGCGTTCCGCTCGTGCCGTTTCCGCGCCTTCCGGGTGCCGTGGTCGACGACGACCAGCTGCCGGCGCTCGCCGCGGCCGCCGGGCCGCTCGCCGAACTCCTGAGCGCGCCGCGTTAGATTCGGGGCGTCACTCAGCCCGAGCTTCGATGTCAGACTGGAACGCCTTCGCCGACCGCGCGCTCGCCGGCGAACTGCTGTCGCGAGAGGAGGCGCGCGCTGTCCTCGCCGCGCCCGACGACGTGCTGCTCGACCAGCTCGCCGCGGCGTATCGCGTGCGCCGCCACTTCTGGGGGAACCGCGTCCGCCTGCACTTCCTGCTGAACGCGCAGAGCGGACTCTGCCCCGAAGACTGCGGCTACTGCTCGCAGTCGAAGGTCTCGGCGGCGGAGATCGAGAAGTACCCGATGCTCGCCCGCGAGCGGATCCTCGACGCGGCCGACCGCGCGGCGCGGCTCAAGGCGGGGACGTTCTGCATGGTCATCTCCGGCCGCTCGCCCGGCGGCCGCGTGTTCGAGAAGGTGCTCGACGCGGTGCGCGAGGTGAAGGCGCGCCACGACCTGCGGGTCTGCGCCTGTCTCGGTCTGCTGACGCCCGAGCAGGCGGTCGCGCTCAAGGAGGCGGGGGTGACGCAGGTCAATCACAACCTGAACACGTCCGCGCGCTACACGCCCGAGATCGTCTCGACGCACACGTTCGACGACCGCGTCGCGACCGTCGAGCACGTGAAGGCCGCGGGGCTCAAGACCTGCTCGGGCGGCATCGTCGGCATGGGGGAGACCGACGACGACGTCATCGACCTCGCGCTGTCGCTCCGCGAGCTCGAGGTGCGCTCGGTGCCGGTGAACTTCCTCATTCCGGTGCCGGGCACGTCGTTCTCGCACGTGCGCGAGCTCGACCCGCGCCGCTGTCTCCGCGTCCTCGCGCTCTATCGGTTCCTGCTGCCGTCGCAGGAGATCCGCATCGCCGGCGGGCGCGAGGTGCACCTCCGCTCGATGCAGGTGATGGGGCTCTACGCCGCGAACTCGATCTTCATCGGCGACTACCTCACGACGCAGGGCGCGGCCGCGCGCGCCGACCTCGAGATGATCCGCGACGCCGGCTTCGTGCTCGAGACGCCGGACGGCGCGCCGTTCGAGGGGGACCCGTTCGAGGCGCTCCCGGAGAGCTACCCGCGCGCGCCGCTCCCCATGGTGGCGGTCTAACCGGCCGTGGGCGATCCGTTAGGCGTCGCTGCCATGCGCGCGTCCTACGAGCGCGGCGCGCTCGACGAGGGGTCGACGGACCCGGACCCGATCGCGCAGTTCGTGCGGTGGTTCCAGGAGGCCCGCGACGCCGGCGTGCGCGAGCCGAACGGCATGACGCTCGCCACGACCACGCCCGACGGCCACCCTTCGGCGCGGGTCGTGCTGCTCAAGGGCGTCGACGCGCGGGGGTTCGCGTTCTACACCGACTACCGCAGCCGAAAAGGCGCCGAGCTCGCCGCGAACCCGTACGCCGCGCTCGTGTTCTGGTGGGAACCGCTCGAGCGGCAGGTGCGCATCGGCGGTCGCGCCGAGCGCGTGTCGCGCGACGAGTCGGCCGCGTACTTCGCGACGCGTCCGCGCGGCAGTCAGCTCGGCGCGTGGACGTCGCGCCAGTCGTCCGTGGTATCGGATCGCGCCGAGCTCGATCGCGCGTCAGGCGCCACGGACGCTCGGTTCCCCGCCGAGGTGCCGCTCCCCGAGCACTGGGGCGGCTTTCGCGTCGTGCCGTCGGAGATCGAGTTCTGGCAGGGGCGGCGCGACCGGCTGCACGACCGGCTCCGCTACCGCCGCGCCGGCGACGGTCCGTGGACGCGCGAGCGGCTCTCACCCTGACGGCGGGGCCGTCAGCTCGCTCGCCGCAGCTCGTCCGGCGACGCGCTCAGCAGCGCGGTGATCTCGTCCGCCTCGACCGGATGCGCGAACAGGAAGCCCTGGCCGAACTCGCAGCCGAGCGACCGGAGCTGCTCGTGCTGCGCGGTGCGCTGCACGCCTTCCGCGATCGTGTGCAGCGACAGCGAGTCGCCGAGCGCGATGATCGTCCGGGCGAGCGCGGCCTCGTTGCCGCCGCGGCTCATCCCCTCGACGAATCGGCGGTCGATCTTGAGCACGTCGAGCGGGAAGTCCTGTAGGTAGCTGAGCGACGAGTAGCCGGTCCCGAAGTCGTCGATCGCGAGGCGGAGGCCCAGCGCCTTCAGCGCGTGCAACCGTTCGAGCATCGACCCGTCGTGCTGCAGGAACACGCTCTCGGTCAGCTCGAGGACGAGCTGCGTCGCCGGGAAGCCGCTCGCCATGAGCGCGTCGTGCACGTCGTCGACGAACGACGGGTCGTGCAGTTGGCGCCCCGAGACGTTCACCGTGAGCGACAGCGGCGGCGCGTCTCCGCTCGCGTCGCGCAGGCGGTGCCACCGCATGCCCTGCCGGCACGCCTCGAACAGCACCCACCGGCCTAACGGGACGATGTGCCCCGTCTCCTCGGCGAGGGGAATGAAGTCCGCCGGCGGCAGGAGGCCGAGCGTCGGGTGCTGCCAGCGCACGAGCGCCTCGACGCCGACGATCCGTTCGCCGTCGAGCTCGACGATCGGCTGGAAATGCAGCCGGAGCTGGTTCCCTTCGACCGCGTGGCGCAGCGCGGCTTCGAGCTCGAGGCGGCGCAACGCGTCCTCCTGCATCCCGCGCTCGTACATCACGTGCCGTCCCTTCCCCGCACCTTTCGCGCGGTACATCGCGACGTCCGCGTTGCGCAGGAGCGTGTCGGCGGTGTCGGGCACCGCCGGGTCGATCCCGGCGCGCGCGATCCCGACACTGGCGCCGACGAACGCCTCCTTGCCTTCCACGATCACCGGCGCTCGCATCGCTCGCACGACGCGCTCGGCGACGATGTGCACGTCGTCGTCGGTGCGAACGTTCTCGAGCAGGATCGCGAACTCGTCGCCGCCGAGTCGCGCGACGGTGTCGCTGCCCCGCGTCGCGTTCAGCAGCCGCTCGGCCACCGTCCGCAGCAGCGCGTCGCCGGCCGCGTGGCCCAACGAATCGTTCACCTTCTTGAAGTCGTCGAGGTCCACGTAGATCAGCGCGACGCTCTGCGCGGACCGGTTCGGCATCGACAGCACGTGCTCCACGCGGTCGCGGAGCCGGGTGCGATTCGCGAGCCCGGTGAGCGGGTCGTGATACGCCTGATGGCTGAGCCGCGTCTCGAGCTCCTTGCGCTCGGAGATGTCGTAGATCAGGCCGACGAGCGTCGCGTCGTCGCCCTGCGTATGGAGGCGCGAGATCGTGAGGCTGCACCACACCGTGCCGCCGTCGGCGCGGAGGAAGCGCTTCTCGACGGTGATCGAGTCGCGCACGCCGGATCGCAACTCCGCGATCGGCCCGCGCGTGATCATGGCGTCTTCGACGGGCGAGAGCGACGCCGCCACCTGCCCGCGCAACTCCGCGGCCGGGATGCCTAACAGTCGCTCGAACGCGGGGTTCGCGTCGTGCACGACGCCGGCGTCGTCGATGAACGTGATGCCGATCGCGGCCTGGTCGAACATCGCGCGCAGCCGCGACTCGCTCGCGCTGACCCGCGCCGCGACCTCGACGCGCTCGGTGACGTCGCGGACCGTCGCGAGCCCGCCCACGATCGCGCCGGACGCGTCGCGCACCGGGACGCACGACGTGTCGAAGTAGCGTGCGGCGCCGTCGCGGGTCGCGCGCCCGAGGCGCTCCGTCGCGCGGCACTCCTCGCCGGCGAGCGCGCGCGCGTACGGCCGTCCCTCAGGACCCCAGTCGACGCTCGCCTCGAACTCGTCGAGCCGGCGGCCGAGGGCGGCGGCGCGCCCGACGCCGGTCCACTGCTCCATCGCGCGGTTCCATTCGGTGACGCGCTGCTCGCCGTCGAACGCGAACATGGCGTCGGCGATCGACGCGATCAGCGACGTCGTCGATACGGCGCTCATGAGAGTGACAGAGGCGGGGTCGCAGTCGACCGTGGGAACTGACCGTTCACATCGTTTGGGTATCGTCGGCTGCTCGGCCCAGCTTGAGCGGCGCAGACGACCGACGGATCGCCACGGTCTACTAGATATCTAGTTGACAGATGGCGAGCCGCATCGCATGTTGCGGCTTCACTACTAGAACTCTAGTTGACAGAGGCCATGCACGTCTCGTTCACCGATCGCGAGCTCGACATCATGGCGGTGCTGTGGGAACGCGGCCCGTCGACGGTGGCCGAGGTGCGCGCCGCGCTGCTGGACGACCTCGCGTACACGACGGTGCTCAGCATGCTCCGCATTCTCGAGGAGAAAGGACATGTCGCGCACGACGAGGCGAGTCGCGCCTATCGCTACCGCGCGCTCGTCGCGCGCGAGACGGCGAGTCGCAGCGCGCTCCGCCACGTGCTCGGCCGGCTGTTCGCCGGGTCGCCGGAGCTGCTGCTGACGCAGCTCGTCGACGAGCGCGGCGTTGCACCTGACGCGTTGGAGCGGATGCGCGCGCTGCTCGACGCGCGGCTCGACGCGCGGCTCGACGCGGCGGCGGAGGACGAGCGATGATGGCGCTCTGGCTGGTCTACCTCCTCGCGCTCGGCGGGGTGTTCGCGACAGCGGCGGTGTGCCTCGAGCACGCGCTGCGACTCGCGCGGCGCCCGGCTCGCGTCGTCTGGGTGTGGGCGATCCTCGCGACGCTGCTCGCGCCTGCCGCCGCCCTGCTCGCGCCGCGCGCCTCCTCCGTCTCGACCGCCGTACGGTCGAGCGACGCCGCCGCCGCCACGTCGCCGTCGTCGAATGGCCGGGCGTTCGCCGCGCTCCTCGCGCGCGCCACGGCGCGCGACGCCGCCGAGCCGCTCGCCGAGCGATGGCGCGCCTTCGACCGACCGCTGTCGGCCGCCGGCGTCGTCGCCGCGCTGCTCGGCGTCGCGTGGGTCGTCCGCTCGTCGCGCCGCTTGCGTCGCGCGGCACGGACGTGGGTGCCGGCGACGGTCGCTGGCGAGCGCGTGCTCGTCGCCTTCGATGCCGGCCCCGCGGCCGTCGGCGACGGTGGCGGTCGCATCGTGCTGCCGAGGTGGGCACTCGCGCTCGGCGACGAGCGACTCGCCCTGATGCTCGCACACGAACGGTCGCACCTCGCGGCGCGCGATCCGCAGTTGCTGCTCTGGGCGACGGCCGCGGTCGCGCTCATGCCGTGGCACCCGGCGCTCTGGTGGCAGCTGCGCCGGCTGCGCCTCGCCGTTGAGCTGGATTGCGACGAGCGCGTGCTGCGCCGCTTCCCCGATGTCCCCGCCTACGGCGCGCTGCTGCTCGACGTCGCGCGACGCACCCCGGTCACGACCCTCGGCCTCTCCGCCGCACTCAGCGCGCCGACGCCCGCCTCTTCACTCGAACGGAGAATTCGTTCCATGACCAGCCGCCCTCCCCGTCACGCCGACGCGCGCGCGCTCGCCCTCGCCGCGGTCGGCACGGCGCTCGCCGTCGCCGCGTGCGAGACGCCGCGTCCGACCGAGGCGCGTCCCGAGCGCCGCGTGCCGCTCGCGAGCCTGGCCGCCGTGGCGCCGGCGCCGGTGCCGGCGGACGGCGGCGCGGCGATCGAGCGCATCCGCGCGGCGCTCGCGAACGACCTGGAGCGGATGACGCGCAGCCGCGCGAACCGCGCGTTCATCGTCGCCCAGTCGGGGCAGGTGCAGACGATCGAGATCGGGCGGGCGGACGGCGGGTCCAGGGCGCCGCTCGAAGGGCGCGTCACGACCCACTACGACGCGAACGGCGTGGTCGCGCGCGTCGACGTGCCGAGCGGTGCGGGCGAGGTCGGCGACGGACGCGCTGTCGTCGCTCGACGCGGCGTCGATCGAGTCGGTCGAGGTCGTGAAGCTCGCGCCGGGGCGTCTCACGCCGGACAGCGTGAGCGTGATCTGGGTCGAGATGAAGCGGCCGGGCGCGACACGCGTGACGGCGCCGGGTCGCGCGGCCCGCGTCGACACGGCCGCGGCGCCGACGCGGACGGCGGCACCGACCGACCGGCCGGCCCGCGTCCGCGTGCGGGATGGGGCACAGCCGTCGGGCGACCCGATCCTCGTCGTCGACGGCGCGGTCGTCGACAGCGGAGTGACGATGCAGCAGGCGCTCGCCCGCATCCCGACCGACAGCATCGACTCCGTCGAGGTGCTGAAGGGGGCGGCCGCCACGGGGCGATACGGCGAGAATGCTCGCCACGGCGTCGTCATCGTCACGACGAAGCGGCAGAAGGGCGCGTCGCGCTGACCGCCCGTCGGTCGCCATCCGTCATTCCGGGCGGAGCGAGGAATGACAGTACGGACCCGTGCCTAACGCCGGGGCCACACGTTGTCCGACGGGTCGCGGTCCGGGAAGCGGCCCCCCGGGTCGAGCGTGATCCGCTCGATCGCCCGCCCGCCGAAGTCGAGCGTCGGCCGCGTACGTGCGGGCGCCGCGGAACCAGACGTCGACCGGCCACGTCACGATCGCCGTGCGCGCGTCGACCATCTTCGCGTTCGGCATCCCGCGAATCGGCGCGCCGCTCGCCGCGAACTCCACCTTCAGCACGACCGGCGACGGCATCTGGCCGTCCTGCCGCACCGTGACCGTCGTGCGCCCGCCGGCCGTCGCCACGTTCGCGATCGACCCGTCGACGCTCTCGGTCGTGAACAGCCAGTAGTTCCAGAACCAGCCCAGGTCGCGGCCCAGCGCGCTGTTCATGAAGAACACGTAGTCCCACGGCGACGGATGCTTGAACATCCACGCCCTCCCCCACTCGCGGTGCGCGCGCTGTACCGCGCTGTCGCCGACGATGCCGCCGAGCATCGAGAGCATGAGCGGCGTCTTGCTGTAGGTCTTGAAGCCGTAGAACGCGGGCCCGCGTAGTTCGCGGTCCACATCATCGGCGGCTCGGCTTCGCTCCCGCTCGTGCGGCCGTACGACTGACCGAGCCCGTCGAACAGCGCCGCGCCGCCCGCGCGACCGCCGCGCCCCCCGCCCTGCGTCACGCCGCGCGCCTGCGAGCTCGAGTCGGAGAGGATGTTCATGTACTGGTTGAACCCTTCGTCCATCCAGCCGTACCAGGTCTCGTTGTTGCTCACCATCATCGGCCACCACTGGTGCCCGGTCTCGTGGTCGGCGGCGCCCTGGTTCGAGTTGATGACCATCGGGTACTCCATGCCGGCGCTCGGCCCATCCTGCAGCGTGAACTGCGGGAACGGGTACGGCGACCAGAGCTTCGAGTAGAACTCGAGCGCGTGGCGCGCGATCGGGCCGGCGTTCGCGTACAGGTTGGCGTGGCCCGGGAGGTAGACCATGTGGATCGGCACGGCCCTTGCCGGGGATCGTCGCGCGCGTCGCGCGCCACACGAAGTTCTTCGCCGTCGCCCAGGCGAAGTCGTTGACCATGTCGGCGACGAAGTGCCAGCGCAGCCGGTCGCCCCGGGCCGCGCGTCGCGCGCCCGGGCCCGACTCTCGTCGGCGCCGACGATCGTGGTCACCGAGTCGCTGCCGAGCACGTGCGGCCGAGCCGCTCGCGGGCCTTGCGCGGTGAGCACCTCCTGCGGGTTCTGCAGCACGCCGGTGCCGCTCACGATCCAGCCGGCCGGCACGTCGATCTGCACGTCGAAGCGGCCGAAGTTGTTGTAGAACTCCGACGGGCCGAGGTAGAGCTCCGTGTCCCAGCCGCGCAGGTCGTCGTACACGGCGACGCGCGGGAACCACTGCGTCGGCTGGAACAGCGTGTCGGCCCAGCGCTGCGTCATGCGGTGGCCGCGCCCGGCCCGCCGGGCAGCTTGTGGTTCCACTCGATCTCGAGCGTCGCGGTGGTGCCGGGAGGGATCTTCGCCGGCGAGCTGCATGCGCGCCACGTCGTGCGCCCGTTCAGGCGGCGCGGCTCGGTCGTCGCCGTGCGCCAGCTGCGCCGTCGGCCGCCGCCTGCGCCGCGCGCGCCCTGCGCCGTCGACGGCCGGCCGCCTGCCGACGCGATGTCGCGCCGCGCGTCCGTCGACGCGTCATGCGCGTGATGACCATGCCGTCGGTGACCTCCGCCGGCACCCAGGTCGCCGACTGCGGCGTGTTGCCGAGGAAGAGGTTCGGGTCGAGGCGGAGGCCGATCTGCGGCAGCGAGTCGGGGCTCGCGTTGCGGATCGTGACCGTCTCGCGCCCGGCGAGCCGCTGCGTCGACGGGTCGAGGCGCACGCTGATCGTGTAGTCGGTGCGCAGCTGCCAGTAGTTGCGCCCCGGGCGCCCGCTCGAGTCGCGCGTGCCGGCGGCGTAGGCGCGGCGGATCGCGTTCGTGATCGGGATGTCGCGGCGGACGGCGCGCTCGGGGAGCGGCGCGGTCTGCGCGGCGAGGCGGGACGTCGGCGGCGCCGCGAGCGCGACGCAGAGAAGCAGGAGACGACGGTTCATCGAGACCGGCGAGGGAGGGGGGAGGTGGCGCGAGCGCTCCCCGGTAAGTTGTCGCATGCACCCGAACGATGTCGAGGCGCGCCCGGTCGCTCGTGCGCGCCGCCGAGCGGCTCGTCGTCTTCACCGGCGCCGGCGCGAGCGCCGAGTCGGGCGTGCCGACGTTCCGCGGCGACGGGTGGACTGTGGCGGGAGTTCCGCGCCGAGGAGCTGGCGACGCCCGAGGCGTTCGCGCGCGACCCGCGCCTGGTATGGGAGTGGTACGGCTGGCGGCGAGAGCTCGTGACGCGGGTGCGCGCCGAACGCCGCGCACCGATCGATCGCCGCCTACGCCGCTGCGCACCCCGACTCGGCGGTCGTCACGCAGAACGTCGACGGACTGCACCAGCGCGCCGCGGCCGACGCGGGCGGCGAGACGGCCGCGCGCGCCGTGATCGCGCTCCACGGCACGCTCTTCGGCGCGCGCTGCACGCGCTGCGATCGACGCGCTCCGCACGACCGCGCCGGTCGACGCGTCGTCGCTCGATTCGCTGCCGCGCTGCGCGGCGTGCGGCGCGCTACTCCGCCCCGACGTCGTCTGGTTCGGCGAGGCGCTCGACGGCGACATGCTCGGGCGCGGCGTTCGACGCGGCCGCGGCGGGCGGACGTCTGTCTCGTCGTGGGCACGAGCGCGCTCGTGCAGCCGGCGGCGAGCGTCGTGACGATCGCCGCGCAGCGGCGGCGCGGCGGTGATCGAGATGAACGCCGAGGCGACGCCGGTCTCGGCGCGGCGCCGACGTCTCGCTCCGCGGCCCCGCGGGCTAGCTGGTGCCCCGCGCTGCTCGACGGCTGACAGGTGCCTACCGTCCCGCCGGCTCATCGGCCGTCTCGCGCTGCAACAGCCGTTCGAACGCCGTCGCCGCGAGCGGGCGGTGGAACCCGAACCCCTGCGCGAGCCCGCAGCCGAGCGCGCGCAGCTGTTCCTGCTGAAGCTTCGTCTCGACCCCCTCGGCGATCGTCTCGAGGCCGAGCGCGTCGCCGAGGCCGATGACGGCGCGGGCGAGCGAGCTCTGGCTCTCCGCGCGGCCGAGCGTCGAGACGAACGCGCGGTCGATCTTCAGCACGTCGATCGGGAAACGCTGCAGGTAGGCGAGCGACGAGTAGCCGGTGCCGAAGTCGTCGACCGCGAGCCGGAGGCCCAGCGCTTTCAGCGCGTCGAACGTGTCGCGGATCTGCGAGCCGTCCTCGACGATCGCGCTCTCGGTGATCTCGAGCAGAAGGCGCGAGGCCGGGAGCCCCGATTGCTCCAGCGCGCGCACCACGTCGTCGACGAGCGACACCTCGGCGAGCTGGCGGCTCGACACGTTCACGCTGACGTAGAACGTCGCCGGGGCATCGGCGGCGGCACACCACGCGGCAGCCTGGCGGCACGCCTCCTCCAGCACCCACCGCCCGATCGGCACGATGAGCCCCTTCTGTTCGGCGATCGGCACGAACTCGAGTGGGCTGACCCGGCCACGCTCGGGGTGCTGCCAGCGAAGCAGCGCCTCCGCTCCGCGCACGGCGCCGTCGCGCAGCCCGACGATCGGTTGGTACTCGAGGAACAGCTCGCCGCGCGCGAGCGCGTTGTGCAGGTCCGCCTCGATCGCGAGCTGACGCGGCGCGTCGCCGGCCATCGTCTCCGAGAACACGACGAACCGCCCCTTGCCCGACCGCTTGGCGTGGTACATCGCGACGTCTGCCCGGCGCAGCAGCTCGTCGACGTCGCCGCGCCCGCCGAACCCCGCGAGCGCGATCCCGATCGTCGCCGGCACGTAGACCTCGCTGCCGTCGACGAGGAACGGCGCGCGCATCGCCGCGACGATGCGCGTCGCCACCACCTCGGCCTCGCGGTCGATCTGCACGCCGGCGAGCAGCACCGCGAACTCGTCGCCGCCCAGGCGCGCGACCGTGTCGCAGCCTCGCGTCGCGCTCAGCATCCGGTCGGCCACGAGCTTGAGCAGGCGGTCGCCGGCCGCGTGGCCGAGCGAGTCGTTCACGAGCTTGAAGTCGTCGAGGTCGACGAACAGCACCGCGGGGCGCGGCGCGTCGTCCGCCGGCAGCTCCGCCGACTCGGCCAGCGCGGCGGCGACGCGCTCGTGGAAGCGCGTGCGGTTCACGAGGCCGGTGAGCGCGTCGTGGTAGGCGAGATACGCGAGCTGACTCTCGAGCGCCGTGCGTTCGGTGACGTCGCGCACGTTCAGCACGATGCCGCCGACCGCGGGCTCTGCCAGCAGGTCGCTGCCGACGACCTCGGCGTAGCGCGGCGCGCCGTTCGCGAGAGGGCGGAGGCGCCAGACGGCACGCGCCGAGCCGGCCTCGCGCACGGCGGCCAGGAAGGCGCCCACGTCGTCGCGCGCCTCGTCCGCCACGACGTCGACGAGCGCCCGCCCCTGCACGCCGCCCGCGTCGTCCGTGGCGAACAGCATGAGCGCCGACGGGCTCGAGAAGCGCACCTCGCCCTCGACGGCGACGACGAGCAGCGCGTCCGAGCTGTGGCGCACGAGCGCGCTCACGCGGTACTCGCTCTCGCGAAGCGCGTGCTCGCGCGTGAGGCGGGCGTTCTCGCGCATGGCGTGCATCTGCCGCACGCTGACGAGCGCCGTGACGACCCCCGTGCCGACGAGCGCGCCGAGCAGATCGAGGTGATCGTTGTTGTGCGTGACGTGGCGGATCGCGACGATGAGCGTGAGGTACGAGACGACGACGGCGCCGTACGGCAGCAGCTCCTTCATGAAGTGGGTCGCGGTCGACTCCGGCCGCAGCGCCTCCCCGCCCCGCGCGATCCCGTCGCGGCGGTACGTGACGGCGGCCGCGGCGACGGCGACGTAGGCGAGCAGCCACCCGACGTCGAGCAGCGTTCCCGCCTCGAACGTGTCGGCGCGCGACGCGGCGTCGTAGGCGAGGTCCGTGGCCCCTTGGACGACCATCGCCGCCGCGACCCAGAGCAGCGCGCGTCGCCCGCCGTGCAGCGGCTCGCGCCACAGCGCGGCGCAGGCGCCGAACAGCAGCACGACGTCCCACACCGGGTACGACGCGTTGACGACCGTCGTGAGCAGCGCCTCGTGCGAACGCGCCGCCTCGGAGATCGTCGGCGCGAGGACGAAGTACCAGACGAGCGTGCCGACGCCGAGCACGACGACCGACGAGTCGAGCCAGAAGCGCTGCCGCGACGTCGACCGCACCGTCGGGAGGGACAGCACCGACCAGAGTGCGAGCGGGTAGAACGCCGTGTTCGGCACGTCCGCGACCGACAGCGCCGGCTCGCCGAGCGCGGCCCACAGCAGGTCCGCGCCCATGAGCGTCGCGAAGGCGAACGCCATGCGCCGCCACGCCCGCGCGCCCGCCGGGTCGACGTCGTGGCGGAGCGAGATGGCGAGCACGACGACGACGGCGCACCCCTGCAGCAGGAGTGCGAGGTTCTGCAGCAGGTCGACCGAGACCACGCCGCGCCACGGCCCGGCGAGGAGCGGCGCCATCGCCAGCGCCGCGACGCCGAGCGCCGCGACGACGGCGCCGTCCCAACCGAGCGACGCGCTCGCCGGACGCGGCGCGGGGGTGCCTAACACATGCGGGCTGGTGGCGGGACGGGCAGCCGGGCGCCGCTCAGCGGGCGACCGAGACGCGTGTCGTCGAGTCGGGGACGGCGGCGAGCACCGCGTGGCGGCGGCCGAGCGGCGCGCTCCACGAGAGCGTCGCGCCGAGCCAGACCTTTCCCTGGCGACTCACGTCGGGCGCCGTGACGCGCGCGTATGGGTCGCGCCCGACGACGTAGTGCACGGCGGGCGTCACGGACACGCCCCCCACTGCGACCTCGCTCCCCGCCGAGAGATCGACGTGCGTCACGCCGTCGCGCGCGAAGTACGCGGCGACTCTGTCGGCGTCGGCCGGCGCCGTCTGTCCCGCGCTCCACCCGAGCGCCGCGCCGAGCGCGAGCGGCAGCCGCCGCCGCGCGCCGAGCGGCAGCGCGACATCCCGCGACAGCGCCCCCTCGACGTACGCGCCGCCGACCGCGCCGACGTCGGCGTAGGCCGACAGCGTGGGCGCGACGCCGAGCACGCTCGGCCCGCTGGCGACGGCGTAGAGCTCAGAGGTGGTGTACACGGCCGCGAGGTCGCCGACGTTGGGGTAGAGGTAACGCGTCACGCCGAGCGTGAGCGACGTCGCACCGCGGGTTCGTTCGACCTCGACCCACAGCTGGCTCGACGTCACGACCGGCCCGCGCGACCCGCCCAGCTCGCTGATATCGTTCGGACCGTCGTAGTGCCGCGGCTCCGCGTTCGCCCACGCCCCGAATGCGAGCGTCGTGCGCGCACGCAGGGGGACCGACAGCGACAGCTCCGGTTCGAGCACCGGCCGGTTGGTCGACGTGAGCCCGCGCCAGACGTACGCGCTGTGCACGCCGAGGTCCGAGGTGAGCGTGACCTGCCGCGGTGCGTCCTGGGCGGCAGCGCCAGGCGGAAGCGCGATGGCGGCGAGCGTGGCGGCGAGCGTGGCGGCGAGCGTGGCAGCGCGGGCGAGGCGGCGGTGGGCCGCGCGGGAACGTGGGAGGGTCATGGCCCGAAGCATCGTCCGCCCGCCGATCGGCCTTGAGCGCCGTCGCGCGGCGGCCACACCGGCGGGCCGTCGACCGTCAGACGGCCGTCACACCGCCGTCACCGCCTGGCCGTCGTCCGTCGACATCCGATCCGCGCGCCTAGGTCAGCGAGCGCCTGACCGCCGCGTGGGGCACGGATGTGGCCGCCTTCCCAGTGTCGGACGCCTCGCGGGTCGCCTCGACCCGCCTCCCCGCTGCCCGTGCACTCGACGTTCATCAGGCGCACCCGACGGACGCCGCGGCCTCACCTCATCTCAGCTTGCCTAACGCGTCGCGCGCGGCACCGAGCTTCGGGTCCAGCGTCACGGCGGTCTGGTATTCGGCCCGCGCGGCGTCCTTCTGGCCACGGCGCTCGGCGATCATCCCGAGGCGGTAGTGCGCGGCCGCGGGCTGCGGTTCGGTCGTCTTCGGGGTGGACGCGAGGTAGGTCCGCAGCGCCCGCTCGCCACGATCGAGCTGACGGCCGGACTCCGCCGCGAGCCGCCCCACGGCGTAGTGCGCGACCGGCCACGCCGGCAGCGCCTTCTGCATCCGTTCGATCGTCGCGAACGCCGCGTCCCACTGTCCGAGCTGCCCGCCCTGCGCGTAGGCGAGCGCGAGCCACACGGCTCCGCTGTCCGGGAACTGCCGCGTCAGCCGCTCGTACTCGGCGGCCGCCTG
Source organism: uncultured Gemmatimonadaceae bacterium (assembly GCA_963843845.1). Classification (GTDB taxonomy): domain Bacteria; phylum Gemmatimonadota; class Gemmatimonadetes; order Gemmatimonadales; family Gemmatimonadaceae; genus Gemmatirosa. The sequence continues at coordinate 3,133,037 of CAWJMB010000002.1, forward strand.
CGACCAGTTCTTCTCGCGCCCGGCGAGCGTCGCGGCGAGCGCCCCGCCGCGGTACGCGTCGAGGCGGCGGATCTCCTCGACCTGCGCCCGCGCCTTGTCCTTGCTCCCGCCCATGATCCCCGGCGCCTGCACGTAGTACTCGAACAACCCCTCGCGGGCGTCGACGTAGCTCGGATCGAGCTGCACGGCGCGGTCGAACTCGCGCTTCGTCTTCCGCGCGAGCGAGGGCTGCGACAGCACGTTCGCGCGCTGCGCCTGCGCGCCGTACGCGCGGCCGAGGAAGAAGTGCGCGACGGCGCTCGCGTCGTCCGCCTTCACGGCGCGCTCGAACGCCGACGCGGCCTCCTTGTACTTCTCGCCTGCCATGAGCAGACAGCCGGCGAAGAACGCTCCGCGCCCGTCGGTCGCCTGCGCGAACGGCATGACGGTCGCCCGCGCCTCCGGGTGGCGCGAGTCGTCGACGCGCTCGCACAGCGTGCCGTCGGTGCGAGTCTGGGCGGCGAGTGCGGCGGGAGCGAGCAGTGCGGTGAGGAGCAGTCTGCGCATCGGGCGGGGGAGCGGAGGAGGGAGCGGAACGGACTGAGCTGATACACGCCGACGCCTGGAAAGACGGCGCCGCGTCGCCGTCGTCACTCCCACTCTTCGGATCGCCCCTCGACGAGCTCCGCGCGCAGCTTCACATAGCTCTCGTAGCGCGCCGCGCTCACGGTGCCGGACGCGACGGAGGCCCGCACCGCGCAGTCGGGTTCCGCGAGATGCGCACAGTCGGCGAAGCGGCACGCACCGATGAACGCCCGGAACTCCGGGAAGCACGAGTCGAGGGATTCGACCGGCAGCCCCCACAACCCGATCTCGCGCAGCCCCGGCGTGTCGACGACGAAGCCGCCGAGGTGGCCGTCGGCGGTGGGAAGCGGGTGGAGGAGGGCGCCGACCGTCGTGTGCCGCCCCTTGTTGACGCTGTCGCTGACCGCGCCGACGCGGAGGTCGAGTCCCGGGTAGAGCGCGTTCATGAGCGACGACTTGCCGACGCCCGACGGGCCGCTGAGCGCGGACGTTCGCTCGTCGAGTGCGGCGTGCAGCACGTCGAGCCCGTGCCGCTGCTGCACGCTCGTCGCGTGCAGCGGGTAGCCGGCGCGCTCGTAGTCGGCGAATCGCTCGCGTACGACGCGCTCGCCGGCCGCCGCGTCGCCGTCGCCGACCAGCTCGACCTTGTTGATGACGACACGCGCCGCGAGCTCGTTCGCCTCGGCGACGACGAGGAAGCGGTCGAGCATGCGCGGGTGCGGCTCCGGGCGCGCGGCGGCGAACACCACGACGATCTGGTCGACGTTCGCGACGACGACCCGCTCGCCGAAGCCGCCGCCGGGCGTGCGCCGCGCGAGCTGCGAGTGGCGCGGCAGGATCTCGGCGATCGCCCAGACGCCGCTGTCCCGCAGGTCGGCCTCGAGACGCACGCGATCGCCGACCGCGAGCTTCACGACGCGCGCGTCCGCCGCTACCGTGTCGCGCCGCATCGAGCCGTCGGAGCGGCGCCCCTCGTCGCTCTTCTTCAGCCGCCCGCGCAGCGACGCGGCGATCGTCTCGCCGCCGTCGGCGCGCACCTGCCACACGCCGCCGGTGCCGCCCAGCACGACACCGTCACGCATGGGCGTCGGACTCGTCGCGCATCACGTCCCACCAGCGGCGCGTGGTCGGCCGGGTCTGGCGCACGAGCGTGTCGAGCGTCGCCTTCACCGTGGCGAGCGGCATCCGGCCCAGCGCCGTCAGCACGGCCGCCTCGCTCACACCGCGCACGATGAACGGCGACTCGACGTGCCCCTCGACACCCTGGTCGCCGACGCGCCGCCAGCGCAGGAAGAGCAGGTAGCCGCCCCACGGCGACGCCGCATCCCCCGTCTCGTCCGCGCACAGCTCGACGCTGTACGACAGCCCGTCAGGTCCCTCGAACGCGGCCGGACGCGCGTGCACGGCCGCATACCCACCGATCGTCGTCTCGTCGCCCAACGAGTGGTCCGGCGGACGATGCGCGCCCACTCAGCACATCCGGGATTCGGTCACGCCGACAGCGGGCACAGCGACACCGCTCACGACGCGCCGGTCCGCGAGAGCGCTTCCTTCACCACGCTCCCCGTCATGAACGCGAGGTTCGCCGGGCGCTCGGCGAGGCGCCGCATGAGGTAGGGGTACCACTGCGTGCCGAACGGCACGTACACGCGCACGTTCCACCCCTCGCGGACGAGCTGCTCCTGCAGGTCGCGGCGCACGCCGTAGAGCATCTGGAACTCGAACCGCTCGGGGCCGATCCCCTCCGCCTTCGCGAATCGCTTCGCTTCGACGATGAGGGCCTCGTCGTGCGTCGCGAGGCCGGGGTAGTTGCCGTCGCGCATCAGCGTGTGCATGCAGCGCACGAAGCTCGCGTCGACGTCCTTTTTGTCGGGGAACGCGACGCTCGGCGGCTCCTTGTACGCGCCCTTGCAGATGCGCACGCGGCAGCGTTCCTGCGCCGCGCGCTCGGCGTCGGCCTGGGTGCGGTAGAGGTAGCTCTGCAGCACGATGCCGACGTTCTCCGGGTACGTCGGGTAGAGCCGGTCATAGAACAGCGCGAGCGTGCGCTCCGTGTACGCACTCGACTCCATGTCGAGGCGCACGAAGCTGCCGTGGTCGCGGGCCCGCTGGAGCACGCCGTGAATGACCTCGACGCAGACGTCCTCGGAGACGTCCTGCCCGAGTGCCGTGAGCTTGACCGACACGTTCGCGTCGAGCTTCCGCTCGGCGATGCGGTCGAGCAGGTGCACGTACTGGCGCCCCGTATCGCGCGCCTCGTCCTCGTTCGAGACGCTCTCGCCGAGCAGGTCGAGCGAGGCGCGGATCCCCTTCGCGTTCAGGGCGACGACCGCGTCGAGCGCCCGGTCGACGGTCTCTCCCGCGACGAAGCGGGCGGCGAATTTCTTCGCGAGCCCGTTGTGCCGCACGAACTGAAAGACCTTCGGCTGGTTCGACAGGTAGAGCAGCGTGCTGCGGAGCATGACGGATCGGTGGCCGGGAGCGGACGCAGGGGCAGCCGAAGAATATAGCCGCCGACACGGCCGCGCCCTCCTACTACATCGGTAGTTGACACGCGCCGGCGGCGCCCGCACTGTGTACTACCACCGTAGTAGGAAAAAGTCATGAGCGACCGATCGTTAGGTGCGCGCGAGCTCGACGTGATGGGCGTGCTGTGGGCGCACGGCTCCGGGACGGTAACCGAGGTACGCGACCGGCTCCCGGCCGACCTCGCGTACACGACCGTGCTCACGGTCCTGCGCAATCTCGAAGCGAAGGGATTCGTGCGCCACGAGAGCGAGGGGAAGGCGCACCGCTACCTGCCGACCGTGGCGCACGCTGCCGCCCGCCGCAGCGCACTCGCGCGGCTCGTCGACAACCTGTTCCAGGGCTCCCCCGAGCTGCTCGTCGCCGAGCTCGTACGCGACCGCGCGCTTGACGCCGACGAGGTCGCCCGACTCGCGCGCCAGCTCCGCGAGCCGCCGGTCGACGAGCCCACGCCGCCCAGGACGTCGCGCGGTACGCGGGGGTCGCCGTGATCGCGCTCGCCATGCTCGCCGCGACGTGCATCGCGCTCTCGGTCGGCGTCGCCGCCGCCGCGGCCGAACGCGTGCTCCGTCTCTGGCGACGGCCGGCGCGCGACGTGTGGACGGCGGCGATGGTCACGACGCTCGCGCTCCCGGCCGCCGCGACGATCCTTCCACGACTTCCGTTCGCCACCGAGATGGCGACCGTGGTCGCGACGGTGCTGGCCGGTGCGCTCGGCCGCCCGACGACGGTCGGTGCGCGATTCTCGCCACGGCCGTACGAGCTGCAGCCGGTCGTCGTGCGCGCGACCGACGCGCCGCTCGTGAGCGCGGCGACGCTCGACGCGCTCGCGCGGCTCGACCGGCCGCTCGCGATCGTCTGGGCCGCGCTCTCGCTCGTCGTGCTGGCCGGCATCGCGCGCGGCGTGCGTCAGCTGCAACGACGGCGCGCCACGTGGACGGCGGCGCGCGTCGACGGCGTGCGCGTGCTCGTCGCGGACGACGTCGGGCCGGCCGTCGTCGGGCTCCGCGCTCCGGCCATCGTGCTGCCGCGCTGGGCGCTCGCGCTCGAGACGCCGCTCCGCGCGCTCGTCGTGCGCCACGAGTCGGAGCACGTGCGCGCCGGGGACCCGCGCCGCCTCGCGCTCGGCGCCGTCGCCGTCGCGCTCGTGCCGTGGAACGTCGCGCTCTGGTGGCAGCTCCGCCGCCTCCGCGTCGCGCTCGAGATCGACTGCGACGCGCGCGTCCTCGGCGCACTCGCCGAGCGCGGCGCCGACGGCGCCTCACCGGCGGACGTGTCGCGCTACGGGCTGCTGCTCCTCGCGGTCGCGCAGCGCCCGTCGACGTCGCTCGGCCACCTCGCGGGCGCGCCGGCGCTCGCCGAATCCCGCTCGGACCTCAGCCGGAGGATCGACGCCATGCGCACTCCACTTCCTCGTCGCCGCGGACTGCGCGCGGCGTTCGGCACCTGCGTCGCCGCGGCGGCGTTAGGCACCACGTTCGCCGCGTGCACCGAGACGCGCGACGCGATCAGCCCCGACCGCGTCGCGGCGGCGCGCGCGCGCGACTCGGCCGCGGCGGTCGCGACGACGCTCGACCGGCGCGCGGCGGCGCGGACGTGGACCGACTCGCTCCGCATCGAGATCGACGGCGCCGTCACGCAGGGCGACTCGTTCCGTGTCGGGATGGCGGCCGTGCGGCGCGCGCTCGCGCACCAGGCCGACTCGGTGCCGCCCGTGCGGCTGCCGTTCGAGCTCGACGCGTCGGGAGGACGCGGGAGCAGGATCGGTCCGGCGTCCGGCCCCGCGACGCTTCCCGGCGTGAAGGCCGCGCTCGTGCAGTTCCGCGAGCGCCAGGCCGCACTCGATGCACGCCACCCCGAACTCGAGACGGCTACGACTGCATACATCCGCGACCGCGCGCGCGCCAACTCGCCGCCGAAGGTCGTCGACGCCAACGCGCCCCTCTTCGAGTACCAGGTGGAGTCGGCCGCGCGCCCCGCGCGCGGCAGCGCCTTCCCGCGCTACCCGGAGATGCTGAAGGCGGCCCGCGTCGAGGGAACGGTCGACGCGCAATTCGTCGTCGACCAGAACGGGCGCGTCGACATGAGCACGTTCAGGGTGTCCAGGAGCGACCACGCGCTGTTCATGCAGGCCGTGCGCGCGGCGCTCGAGACCATGCGGTTCGAGCCGGCGACGGTCGGTGGACGGCCGGTGCGACAGCTGATCCAGCAGCCGTTCCAGTTCTCGCTGTCGAGATGATGGGGCGCGCTCCGCTCCGCCGTCGCGCCGTGGTCCGATCGTGATCGAAGGGCGGTCGAACGGCGGTGGAACCGCCGTCGAACTACGGCGGTACGGCGGCTGAACGGCGGCTGAACGGCGGTGATGCGGTGTGACTCACGGCGGACGAGGAACGGCGGTACCTGCGCGCTGTCAGCTATCAGCCGCAGGTACCGCCGTTCCTCGTCCGGTGTGAGACTCCGTATCACCGCCGTCCCACCGCCGTCCCACCGCCGTCCCACCGCCGTATCACCGCCGTCCCACCGCCGTATCACCGCCGTCCCACCGCCGTCCCATCGCGCAGGCGAGCCGTCACGGCACCGCCGTCCGCCGTCCGTTCGGCACCGCCGTCACCCGCACGATCGGAAACTCGCTCCCGGCCGTCATCCCGCGCCCGACGACCCCCCAATTCGCGAGCCCATCGTCGCTCTGCGGCTCGAGCAGGAGGAGCGCCACGAGCGCGAGCGGCTGGTTCGCCGGGACGAAGTAGCCGCCCGATGCCAGCTGCCGCGGCGTGCTCCGCCACCGCCCCTCCAGCCGCACTTCGTTGTGCCCCTGGAACGGCCGCGGCGCGACGATCACCGAGTCCGCGACGAACAGCTCCGCCTGCAACTGCGCCGCCGAGTCCGCGCGCTCGACGCGGACGCCGTGGGCACGCAGCACGGCGACGGCGCGGTCCTGCGTGCCGTCGAACGCCCACCCGCCTGCCGGCACCCTCTGCCGCAGCGTCGGTTCGAATCGATCGAACACCGGCATCGACTGCGTGAGGATCCGTCCCGTACGACGCAGGCCGCGCGGCACCCCCGCCTGTGTGACCTGCGTCGAGTCGGCGACGCGCTCCAGCACCTCGACCTTCACGGGCGCCGTGTAGGGCGTCGTCGTGAGGCGCGCCCGCAGCACGCCCTCGCGTGGCAGCTCACTCTGCCGGGTCCGCCCGACGATGCCGGGCCCCTGCTCCGCGACGAGCGACAGCAGCTCGCGCACGAACGCGTACGTCGACTCGACGCGGCGGTCGAACGGGTCGTGTGAGAACGCCTCGCTCAGGATCGAGATCTTGCCACGCAGACCGTAGTAGTTCGTGCCGAAGCGCGGGTGCGAGTCGTAGGTCTCCCACCCGCCCTTGACCGAGTCGGTGAGCGCGCGCGCGCCGAACTCGCGCGTGAAGTTCCCGTACGGAAACGTCTCGACGTTGCGGCGCGTCCGCACGCGCCGCTCGAGTTCGGGCAGCAGCGTGTCCTGATTGAACGGGCGCAGCGGGGCGCCGGGGTGCAGCGACGGCGAGTAGGTCAGCGCGTAGCCGTGGTAGCTGCCGTCGGTCGTGTGCAGATCGACGAAGACGTCCGGATCCCAGCGCGTGAACGCTGCGAGCGCCGCGCGTGTCTCTGGCGCCTCGGCCTTGGTGTAGTCGCGGTTGAGGTCGAGCCCCTGCGCATTCGGCCGCTGGCCGACGAGGACCGGGCCGTTCTGCTCGCCACGGTTGATCGTCTGCGGCTGCACCTTCTCGTTGCCGTCCGCGTTGTAGATCGGCACCGCGAGCAGCACGAGCGAGTCGAGCACGTTGGGCCGCGGGTCGAGCGAGAGGTCGCGCAGCGCCATCATGAGCGCCTCTTTCCCCTCCACCTCGCCGGCGTGGATGTTCGCCTGGATGTAGACGATCGGCTTGCCGCTCGCCCGCGCCTCGTCCGGCGTGCGGATCACCGGCCGCGCCGCGATGATGAACGGCAGGTCCGCGCCTTCCGCCGATCGGCCGATCGTCTGCTCGGTGATCGGCGCGCCGAGCCGCGCCAGCGAGTCGAGGAAGGTGTAGACGTCGGTGAGGCGCGACGTCTCGAAGTACCTGGTGCGCTCGGCGCGCGTGAGCGGACGGGGCGCGTGGCGGCCGGCCTCTGCCGCGGCGCGCCCCTCGGCCATCGCTCGCGGCACGGCCTTCGGGTCGGCCTGCACTTGCAGACCCTTGCGACACGCGAGCGGCGCGGCGCACAGCGCGAGCGCGGGGAGGAGGCGAGAAACTCTCATGACGGAAGGAGCCGGAGACGGGGAGCCAGCGGGTAGAAGGTAAACGCGGCGCGCGGTCTCACTGCACGACGAGCAATCCGACCTCGCCGCCGAATTCGTCGCGCACGACGGTGAGCCCCGGCGGCGCGACCCACCGACCACCATTCGCGCGCACGTTCACTCGATGCACGCCCGGCGGGATGACGACACGCAGCGACCACACGTTCGCGCCGTCGGACGTCAGCGTCACCGGCAGCCAGTTCGTGAAATCCGCCATCAGCTCCACGGTCGACGCGCCGCTCAGCACCAGGCGAATCGCCCGCAGCTCGCTCGTCGTCGACTCGGTCTCGACGGTGAACGGACGAGCGACGGCACGCGATCGCGCCGCCCCGCCGAGTCCGTAGTCGCGCGTCAGTTCGGCCAGCCGGCGTGCGTCGGCCTCACGGGGCGCCTGCGTCGCCACCCGCAGCGCCGCCGAGGCGTAGCGTCCGCCGGGCAGCCCGCGCCACAGCTCCGCCGGAAAGACGCCGCCGCCGCCGACGACCGCGAGGTGCCTCGTCAGCCAGTACGCGGCGCCGAGCTCCGCCCAGTATGCGGCGCCGGCAGCGCGGTCGCCGTCGCGGTAGCCCGCGGTCGCCGAGAGCTGGGTCCCGTGGTTGTCGACGCGGCCGCTCGCGAGCACGTCGGTGTAGCGAAAGCCGCCGACGCGCGTCGGCATCGCCTGCACGCTCAGCGTCGCGGGCCCGGCGCGCGTCCAGCCGCCCGCATCGAGCTGAACGATGTCGTCGGGGAAGGAGAAGCCGCGGGCGACGGCGCCGACCCCCGTGCCCACCCACACTCCGCGCTCCGCGTTCGCGAGATGCAGTCGGCCGAGTGTGTAGAGATTCGTCGCCGCGTTGCTGAGGCGGCTGTAGTGCGTATTGGCCGCCGTCGCGAAGAACTCGCCGCGCAGCTTCCAGATCGTCGGCGACACGATCGACGCCGCGAGCGCAGCCTCGATGCTGTAGTTGCCGCTCTCGAAGCGGCTGAACGCACCGCGCGCGGCGACGGTCGCGCGCCCCCGCTCGATGCGCACGGCGGGGGTCACGTTCCCGACCGCCGCGCGCACGAACTCGTCGTACCGCACGCTCGCCCCGCCGACGTCGAGCGAGCCGACGATCTGCGTCTGCTGCTGCGCGCGGGCATTTTGCGCGCCGAGCGTTCCCGACAGGCCCGCGCCGATCGTCGCCCACACTGTCGCGACGGGGCGCCGGACGCGACCCGCGACCTGCGGCGACCTCAGCGGCAAAATCCGGGAGCCGGCATCCTCGCAAGCTAGCGCCCGCTCCGCGCACGGGCGACGCCGCGTCCGCTCGAATCCGGGGTGACTGCGTGTCGAACGCGCGCGTCGAGCTACCAGAGCAGTCCGCGCCCGGCTCGAGCGTTCTCGACAGAAGGAACAGAAGGCACAGAAGACCTGCTCGGGCTCCCCCGTTCGTTCCCGCCGTGCCTTCCGTTCCTCCTGTTCCTTCTGTCGAGCGCTACAGCAAACGAATCCGCGACCTGCTCTAGGGTCGCAGCTTCGGCGCGGGAATCACCTTGCCGTCCGCGCCGACCGACGACGGCGTACCGACCGTCGAGATGCTGAGCGACAGCGCGTCCGCCCGGAGCGAGGCCGCAGCCGCCGGTGATGCGCCGAGCCCGACGTCCCGCTCGACCGCCTGACGGAATGCGACGAGCTGCCCATCCGCTGCGCCGAGCCTGGTCAGCTCGAGCACGCTCCGCGTCGCCGACGACACCGGAACGCCCCGCGCGATGAGATCGGACAGCACGCCGAGTGCGACCGAGAGCGTCTGGCCCGGGCGTTCCTGACGAAGCCTGGCGAGCGCCTTCGCGTCGACCCCCACGCGGAGTGCCGCCGCGCCTGCCGTGAGCTCTCCCGGCACCGACCGCGCGCCGAGCGACTGACTGGCGCGCGACAGGTCGACGGCGAGCGTGCGCACCGCCGGGGCGATGACGTCGCTCGACGGACCGCGCTTGCTCGCCCCCTCCAGCGCCTTGTCGATCAGCGGTTCTGCGGGAATGCCGCGCGCCACGGCGGAATCGACGACGCGCTCGACGTCGGCGCGAACACGAGCGTCGAGGCGACCGTCGAGACGGGCGCGGATCGACGCCGAGGCCGGCTGGGTCGCAGGCTGCTGCGCCCCGAGCACCGGCGTGCCGAGCGGCGTGAGACCGAACAGAGCGAGCAGCGACGCGGCGAGCTGCGCGCTGCGGCGAGAGCGAATCATGAGCGACGTGCCTCCACGGTCACCACCGAGCTCGGCTGCCCGAAATCGTCGTCCGCGGCGCGCGCGGCGTTGGGGTCGGCCACCCACTCCGTTCCGTCGACGAGGAACGAGTACTTGTGCGTGCCGGCAGGGAGCGGCACATCGACCGTCCACAGCCCGTCGCCGTTCGCGACGCGCCGCAGCGGAGTGCGCCCGTGGTCCCAGTCGTTGAAGTCGCCGACGAGCGACACGTGACGCGCGTCGCGCGCGACGAGCACGAACTTCGTGACGTAGACCGTGTCGGTCGTGCGCGTCGGCGCTTCGCGCATGGTGTCCGTTCCCTTGACGACCGGGAACTCGTCGGTCGCCGCGTAGCGATCGGCGGGCGTCTCCCCGCGCGTCGCGTTGCCGCCACGCAGTCCGATCAGCGCCGCGATGAGCGCGACCGCCGCCGCCGCCATCGCGCCGAGCGGCGACACCGACACGCGGAGCGAGCGAGGGCGCACGAGCCACTGCCACCCCCCGCGCCGCGCCGGCCGAGGGGCAACGGCGCGCCCCGAGGCCGGCGCGGCCATGAGCGGCGCGGCGCGGATCGTCCTCATCACGGCATGGTCGACTTCGACTCCGAGATCGACCGGCTGGCGAAGCGCGAGCGCGATGCGCTCGATCTCCGGACCGATCTCGTCGTCGAGAATCCCTGCGTCACGCACTGTAAGCCTCCTGAAGGAGTCCGCGCAGCCGGTCGCAGGCCCGCTTGACTCGCATTTTCAATGCAGACACGCCGACGTTGGTCATGTCCGCCATCTCTTCGTAGCTCAGCCCTTCGACGTGCTTGAGGAGGAACGCTTCGCGCTGGTCCGGGTCGATCTGCGCGAGGGCGCGCTCGATCTCTTCTCGCCAGGCACTCTGCTCCGCCGGATGCGGCTCGGCGGCCGAACGGGTCGCGACTTCGTCGGAGATGAACGTCCGCCCCCGGCGCGTCGAGCGCGCGCCCGCCGTGCGGCACCGGTTCACGAGGATGCTGAACAGCCACGACCCGAACCGCTCCGGGTCGTCGCATCGCCCGATCGCCCGGTATGCCCGGATGAACGCGTCCTGCAACGCTTCCTGTGCGTCCTCGCGATTCCCGAGCATCCGCACCGCGTACCGCGACAGCCGCGGCCGGTAGCGTTCGACGAGTATCGCGTAGGCCTCGACGTCTCCACCCAACACCTGGGCGACGATCGTCGCGTCCGTCATTTCCACAGCCAAGAGACCCTCATCCCATGCGGCTCGTCACTGTCGCGCGAAGTCGGCAGCGCGTCCACGCGACCGACCCGATGAGGATACCCCGCTATGGGACAATCGTCATGTGGCGTGCCGTTGCCTCGCGACCGTCGTCTCTCGTCCGACGTCTCGGCGCGCCCGAGGGATTAGACTGGGCGCGTGCCCGACACTCCTCGCCCACCGCGCGCGCACGTCCTCGCCGCGTTCGCCGCCGTCTACGTCGCCTGGGGCGCGACCTACCTCGCGATCCGCTACGCGATCGACACGATCCCGCCGTTCGTCATGGGCGGGACGCGGTTCCTCGTCGCCGGCGCGCTGCTCTACGGCTGGTGTCGCTGGCGCGGGGCGCCGCCGCCGACGCGCCGCGAGTGGGTGTGGGCGGCGTTCGTCGGCGTCCTCATGCTCGGCCTCGGCAACGGCGGCGTCGGGTGGGCGGAGACGCGTGTGCCGTCGGGGATCACGGCGCTCATCGTCGCGAGCGTCGCCCTGTGGATCGTGGTGGCCGACTGGGCGCGTCCCGGCGGACGGCGGCCGCCGCCGCTCGTCGCTCGCCGGCGTGCTCGTCGGACTCGGCGGCGTCGCCCTCCTCGTCGGTCCGTCGGGGGGCGGCGAGCGGATCGACGTGGTCGGCGCGCTCGTGCTCACCCTCTCGGCGCTGGCGTGGGCGATCGGCTCGCTCTTCTCGCGCAACGCCCCGATGCCGCGACCGACGCTCCTCGGCGCCGCGGTGCAGATGCTGGCCGGGGGCACAGCGCAGTTCGCGGCCGGGATCGCGACCGGACAGCTCGCGGCATTCGCTCCGGGCGACGTGAGCACGCAGTCGCTCGTCGCGTTCGCGTACCTCGTCGTCGGCGGCGCGCTCGTCGGCTACACGGCGTACATCTGGCTCGTGGAGCACGTCCCGCCGGTGCAGGCGACGACGTACGCCTACGTCAACCCGATCGTCGCCGTGCTGCTCGGCTGGGCGGTGGCCGGCGAGCAGCTCGGCGGGCGTGTGCTCGTCGCGATGGCGGTGATCGTCGGGGCAGTGGCGCTCGTCACGGTCGGCCAGCACGGCAACGATCCGTCATCCTGAGCGCCCGGCGCAGGATGACGGATCGGATCGGACCCGTCAGGCCGCTCGGCGCCGGCGCGTCGCCACGCCGACGAGCGCGAGGCCACCGCCGACGAGCAGCACCGTGGCCGGCTCGGGCACCGCGCTGATCGCGCTCGCCGAGAACGTCGCCTCGAACGCGAGGTCGACGTCGGTCCCGAACACCGGCGAGAGCGGCTGGAGTCCGCCGCCGAAGTCGCCCACGGCTTCCCCGGTCGCAGAGGCGTTGCCGGTCGCCTGTGTCAGCGCATTCGTGCCGGCGGCGAAGAGACCGCTCGTCGCGTTCACCGAGAGGAACGCGACGTACGTCCGCGACGGGTCGAGGGCGAGATCGAGCGGCGAACCCGACGTCGGGTACTGTACGCGGACGCCCCCCGTGGCCATGACGCTGGTGCCCTGGATGTTGCCGCTCGTGAAGAGCACGGGGCCGATCGCGCCGCCGGTGAAGTCGGCGATCGACGCGCGGTAGAGCAGCGACGAGCCGGTGCCGGCGTCGTCGCGGAGGAAGAACGCGAACGACTGCAGGAAGCCGTTCAGCGGCACGAACGTCTGCCCGATCGACGTGAAGGTCAGGAGTGCCGGGTCCTGTCCGAACGGTCCGATCTCCGCCCCGCCCGCATCGGGCGCGATCGTGAGCGTCTGCGCGGTGAGCGACGAGGCGGCGAAGAGTGCGGCTGCTGCGGCGGAGAGGAGCTTTCGCATGAGGAATGTGCGTGGTGGGCGCCGGTGCTCAGCTCACGACGACGGTCTTCGTCGTGACGCTCGTACCGCCGCGCTTGTCGGTGATCGTCACCTTGACGACGTACGTGCCCGGCACGCTCCACATCTTCTGGCGTGCGAGCGGCCGCGTGCTCGGGTAGGCCGACAGGTACGTGCCGGTCACGGACGTACCATCGCCCCACTCGATGACGACCTTGAACGGTGCATCGGTCGTACCATCGGCGTCCTGCCACGACAGGCTCAGCGTCGTCGCCTGCCCGGCGGTCACGGTCGCGGGCGTCGCGATCTCCGCCTGCGGGAGGCAATTCCGCACCTCGACGCGGCACTCGATCGCCTCCGGGAGCGCGGCGAGGAAGTCGTAGCCGGTCGACTGCTGGATCTTCTGCACCGTGGTGAGATACGTCTGCCAGTTGACCGACGCGATGCCGTCGACGTTCGGCATGTTGACGGCGATGACGTTCAGGTCCGCTGTCCTGGCGACCTGGGCGAGCCCGCTGTCCGCCTTGACGAAGACCACGATCTTCCACGTCGAGTCGGGGATGAAGATCTTCCCGAGCCCGTTCAGCGAGCCGAGTCCGACGCCGTTCGTGAAGACGCCGCCGGCGATCTGATAGACCTCACGTCCCGCGCGTGCCGAGTCGCGAAGCGCCTCTTCGAGCCGCGCCCAGGGGCCGGCGTTCAGCGCGTTCTTCTGCGGCAGGACGTTCGTGAGGAAGAACGTCGTGCCGTTCTCGGTGTTCGTCGTCGTCTCGTCGGCCGACGGGTGCATGTGGCCGCGGTCGTAGAGGCCGCCGGTGATGTAGTCCGCCGTGGTGTACGCCGGGAAGCCGAGTCGCGTCAGCGCCGTGTCGGCCGTGAAGCAGTTGCACCGGTCGGTCGAGCCGAGGTGCGTCGTGCTGAGATCCCAGCTCACCCAGTTCGGGCCGCCGCGCTGCGGGTTGTACGACAGCGTGTACTGCTTGCGGGCGATGATGACGTCGTCCGACGCGTCGGCGTCAGTCGGCGTGCCGAACTCGGTGTCGTGCTCCACGCGCACGTTGTTCGCGAACAGCTGCGACTGCACGGTGACGGTCGTCGACCCCGCCGAGCCGTCGGCGGTGAACACCGCGATGGCGGCCGAGCCGGTGTCGATCGCGGTGATGACGCCGCGGGAATCGACCGTGAGCTTGGCCGGGTTCGAGCTGGCCCACGTCACGTTCGAGACGGTGTTCCCCGACGCGTCGGTCCCGCTCGCGAACAGCTGCGTCTGGAAGCCGACCGGCAGCGGGTCGGCGCGGGCGCTCACCGAGACGCTTCCGCCCTGCGAGACGACGAGCGTGACCGAGCCCGTGCGCGTGATCCCGCCCACGGTCGTCGTCGCGCTGATCGTCACGAACCCGCCCGGCGTGACGGCCGTGACTCGGCCCGTGTTGTCGACGGTCGCACGGCCGGCGTCGCTCGTCGTCCACGTGAACGTCGCGCCGGCGATCTCGGCGTTCGCGGAGTCCCTCGCTTGAGCCGTCAGTTGCAACGGCGTGCCGACGCTCACGCGCGAGCCGCCGGTAATGACGACGCGGGCGAGCGGGCCGGCCGTGGGGGGCGGCGGCGGCGGAGAGCCACCACTGCGCGGGTTCGCGGCGGCGACGGTGAAGTCGGTGCCGTTCACGTTCGTGTCCTGGAAGCCGCCTGCCGCGAGCGGCTTCCGCTGGGCCGAGTTCGCGTTCGACAGCGTCGCGACAGGGGTGCCGCCTTCCGAACAGTTCGCGCCGCTGGCGCCGGTGCCGTAGCCGACGAAGTCGATCACCGCCCCGCCGAGCGGGCAGGTCCCGGTGAGCGCCGTCGTGCTGGCGACGAGCGCGACCTTGCCGACCGTGCCGCTCATGCTGATCGCGCCGATCTGGTCCGGCGTCGGCAGCGGTGCCGAGCCGCCGCCCACCGTCGTGCCGGCCGCCTGTTGGACGAGGTAGAACCCGCCGGGCGCGATCTTGCCCGTGAGGTCGGTCTTGTTCGTCCAGCTCGACCCCGTCGCCGATGCGTACTGCACCGACGATCCGGCGAGGTTCACCGTGTCGGCGCCGCCGTTGTACAACTCGATGAAGTCGTTCTTGTAGAATGAGCCGCCGTTCCCGCCCCCGCCGTACACCTGGCTGATGACGACGCCGCTCGTGCTCGAGAGCGGCACGCTGGCGAACGACGGGCGGACCGGCACGGGCGCGACGACCGTGTCGACGCTCGTCGAGCAGGCGCCGGCGACGACGAGCGGCAGGAGGGACAGCGGCGACCAGCCGCGGCCAGACGAGTGAACGGCGCATGAGCACAGGACGAGGGTGAAACGGCGCAGCGTGCCGACACTGCCAGAGGAGGGGCGCGATGCCGACAGCATGAAACGTAGAACATCAGCTCGCCGCCCGACACGCCCGTCACCAGTTTGATACGGACATGACCCGTTCGGAGCGACACGAATCGCTCGCCGCGCTGCAGGAGAGGCCGTTCGACGTCCTCGTCGTCGGCGGGGGGATCACAGGCGCGGGCGTGGCGCGCGACGCCGCGCTGCGCGGCCTGCGCACCGCGCTCGTCGAGCGCGACGACTGCGCGGCCGGCACGTCGAGCCGCTCGTCGCGCCTCGTGCACGGCGGCGTGCGCTACCTCGAGCACGGACATCTCGGGCTCGTGTTCGAGTCGAGTCGCGAGCGGCGGATCCTGCTCCGACGCGCGCCGCACCTCGTGCGTCCGCTGCGTTCACCTGGCCGGTGTATCGCGGCGCGCGCGTGCCGCGGTGGAAGGTCGAGGCCGGGCTCGCGCTGTACGACGCGCTCGCGCTGTTCCGCAACGTCGGGACGCACCGACCGCTGGGCCGCGGCGGCGTGCTCGCGCGCGAGCCCGCGACTCACCCCCGACGGGCTCCGCGGCGGCGCGACCTACTTGGATGCCGCCACCGACGACGCGCGCCTCACGCTCGCCAATGCGCTCTCGGCGCGCGACGCTGGCGCGACGGTGGTGAATCACGCGGCGGTGGCGCGACTCGCGTTCGGTCCCGACGGCGTCCGCGCCACGATCCGCGTGCGCTCGGCGATGCGACGAACGGTTCGGGCGGGGGCGCGACGGTCGAACTGCGGGCGCGCGTGGTCGTCAATGCGGCCGGCCCGTGGAGCGACGCCGTGCGGACGCTCTGGTGACGGAGCCGGCGGCGCGCACGAGCGGCGTGCTCGGCGCGAAGGGCGTGCACGTCGCCGTTCCGGCCGCGGCGGCTCGGCAACCGCGGCGCGCTGACGCTCGTCTCGCCGCTCGACGGGCGCGTGATGTTCGTGCTCCCGGCCGGCACGCATTCCGATCGTCGGGACGACCGAGACGCCGGCGGAGCGCGGGCCCGACGAGATGCGCGCGACGGAGGGGGACGTCGACTACCTGCTGCGCTCGGCGAACGCGTTCTTCCCCGACGCGCGGCTCGACGCGCGACGACGTGGTCGCGGCGTGGGCGGGGATCCGGCCGCTCGCGGCGCGGCGGAGCGCCCGGGGCGGGCGGCACGGCGAGCGCGTCGCGCGAGCACGCGATCGACGTCGGACCCGCGCGGGCTCGTGACGGTGACCGGCGGCAAGCTCACGACGTACCGCGCGATGGCCGGCGCAGGTGGTCGACGCGGCGGTCGCGCTGCGCGGCTGGGCGGTCCGCCGGCGCGCGCACCGAGCACGCTGTCCGCTCCCCGGCGGCGACGTGCCGTCGCTCAGCGCGCTCGAGGCGAGCGTCGCGTCGGTCGTCGGCGACGCAGACGGTCGCGCGGCGGCTCGCGCGCGCGTACGGCGCCGACTGGCGCCGCGTGTGGCGCTACGCCGAGGCGGACCGCGCGCTCGCGGCGCCGGCTCGTCGATGCCCTGCCGTACGTCGCCGCCGAGCTGCGCCACGCGGTGCGAACGCGAGCAGGCGTGCACGCTCGCCGACCTGCTCGTGCGCCGCATGCCGATCGCGTTCGAGACGCGCGACGCCGGGCGCGCGGCGGCGCGCGTCGCGGCGCCGATCGTCGCGCCTGCGCTCGGCTGGGACGACAGCGCGGTCGCCCGCGCGCTGGACGCGTACGACCGCGAGGCGGCGCGACTGTTCGCGGTCGAAACGGTGGCACGAACCGTGGATAGATTGTCGCCCCGATAGCGCCGGCGATCACGCGGGACGACCGGCGAGTACTCGGACATGGTGGGAGGGGCGGGTGAGCGCCGCGCACGACGAGGACCCGAGAGCGACTGCCACCGAGCACGACGCCCTGCCGGCGACCGTCCTCGGTGATCTTCCGACCCGACTCGTCGACCGGCTCCGATTCCTGGAGAGCGCGTTCGGGTCGTCGCAGAACGCGATCATCATCACGGACTGCCAGCGCGCCGACAATCCGGTCGTCGCGGCGAACCCGGCGTTCACGCG
Source organism: uncultured Gemmatimonadaceae bacterium (assembly GCA_963843845.1). GTDB lineage: Bacteria > Gemmatimonadota > Gemmatimonadetes > Gemmatimonadales > Gemmatimonadaceae > Gemmatirosa. The sequence continues at coordinate 3,150,094 of CAWJMB010000002.1, forward strand.
CGTGACCGGGTACGCGCCAGACGAGATCATCGGCCGGAACTGCCGCTTTCTCCAGCGCGACGACCGCGATCAGCCCGAGATCGACGTGCTCCGCAGCGCGATCGTCGGCGGCCACGAGGCGTTCGTGACGCTGCGCAACTACCGGCGCGACGGCACGATGTTCTGGAACGAGCTGCGGATCGCGCCGATCCGCGACGCGCGCGGTGCCGTGACGCACTTCCTCGGCATCCAGAACGACGTGTCGGAGCGCGTGCTGGCCGAGCAGGCGCTCGTCCGCCGCACGGCCGATCTCGAGCGCGCCCGCGACCAGTTGCAGGACCAGGCGATCGAGCTCGCCGATGCGACGCAGGCGCGCGACCGCTTCATGGCGACCGTGTCGCACGAGATGCGCACGCCGATCAACGCGGTCCTCGGCTATGCCGACCTGCTCGACCTCGAGATCCCCGGGTCGCTCACCGACGCGCAGCGCGACTACGTCGCGCGCATCCAGCGCACCGGGCGCGGGTTGCTCGACCTCGTGAACGACGTGCTCGACCTGACGCGCGCCGAGTTCGGCCATCTCGACGTCGAGCTCGCGTCGGTCGACCCGCTGCCGGTGATCGAAGAGGTCGCGGCACTCGTCGAAGGGCAGGCGCAGCAGAAGGGGCTCGTGCTCAGCCTCGTCGCGCCGGACGGCGCGGTGCCGCCTGTCCGCGCCGACCGCCGCCGCGTGCGGCAGGTGCTGCTCAACCTGCTGGCGAACGCGGTGAAGTTCACCGAGACCGGTACGGTCACGCTGCGCATCAGTACCGTCGGTCCGCGGGTGGAGTTCTCGGTCGGCGATACGGGCATCGGCATCTCGCCGGAACAGCTTCCCTTCGTGTTCGAGGAGTTCTATCAGGCCGATCGCAATCTCACCCGGCGCTACGGCGGCGCCGGGCTCGGGCTGGCGATCAGTCGCCGCCTCGCGCAATTGATGGGCGGCGAGCTCACCGCGCGGAGCGAGCTTCGGCGCGGCTCGACGTTCACGCTGACGCTGCTCCGCGCCGACGACGGGGGCGGCGACGGCAGCGACGGTAGCGACCGCGCGGCCAGCGTCGTCGACGGGTCCGCGCAGGCCGGGAGCGACGGGCGCCACCCCGCCGACGGCGAACGGCCGCCGCGCACGCCGATCCGCGTCGTCGTGTTCGGGCCGGACGACAGCGTCCTCGGCGAGCTCGGTCGGACGCTGTATCCGGACATCCAGATCCTCGTGGCGCGCACGTCGGACGACGTCCGCGGGCTCGCCCACCGCGAACACGCCGCGCTCATCGTGCTCGACGTGAATGCCAACGGTGGCGCCGGGTGGCAGGTGGCCCACACGCTGCGCGAGGATTCGACGCTCGACCACGTGCCCATCCTCATTCTGCCGACGTCGGCGGGCGGTGCCGGCCGCGTGGCGTCGGCGCTCGACCTCGGCGTCGTGGCGTTCGCGGGGAAGATGCGCGAACCGCCGACCGACGAAGCGGCGCGGCTCACGCGTGCCGTCGAGCGCGCGGCGACCGACGCGGCCGCCCGGCGTGGCGAGAGCAACAGCCCGACTGCGGGGGCGGCGATCGACGTGCTCGTCGTCGACGACGACGCCGACGCGCGACGCATCACGATGCAGGTGCTCCAAAATGCCGGCGCGTCGGTGCGCGAGGCGACCGACGGCGAGAGCGGGCTGGCCGCGATGCGAACCCGCCGACCGGACGTCGCCGTCATCGATCTCCTGATGCCAGTGCTCGACGGCTTCGGCGTCCTCGCCGCCATGCGAGCCGACGCCCGACTGCGCAGCGTCCCGGTCGTCGTCCTCACGACGAAGGCGTTGACGGCCGCCGAGCGAGACTATCTGGCGCGGACGGCGGAGCGCGTGCTCGAGAAGGGCGAGTACCGACTGAGCGACGTCGCGACGCTCATCCTGCGGGCCGCGACACGGCGGTAGCGCGACGCGACTACTGCTGGTGAATGGTCCGCAGCTCGATGACGGTGAGTCGGCGCGTCATGGCGGGCAGCTTGAGGATCACCAGATCGCCGACCCCCTTGCCGACGAGCGCCTTGCCGATCGGCGACGACATGCTGACCTGACTCTCGTCGAACTCGACCGCGTCGCCGAAGACGAGATTGTACGTCTCGCGCTGCTTCGTCCGCTCGTCCTCGACGACGACGGCCGAGCCGAGTCCGACCTTGTCGGACGGGATCTGCGACGGGTCGATCGACGAGAGCTTCGTGAGCCGCTGCGCGAGCTGGCCGAGCCGCGCCCGCACGAAGCCCTGACGCTCGAGCGCGGCCTTGTACTCGCTGTTCTCGCGCAGATCGCCGTGCTCGACCGCTTTCCGGATCTCGTTCGGCAGCGTGACGTTGAGCTCGTGGCGCAGTTTCGCCACCTCGTCGCCGAGCTTCTGCTTCAGTTCTTCGATCATGAGAGAAGTATAAGCTCAGGTCCGATCGCGGGCGGTTCGGCGCTGCGCCTCGTACGCCGCGCTCACCGCGTTCACCGCTTCCTGCGGGTCGTCGGTGAGGATCATGAGGTCGATGTCGCCGTCCGAGATCTTCCCCTCGCTCAGCACCCGCGACTGCAGCCAACGAATGAGGCCGGCCCAGTAGTGCCGTCCGAACAGCACCACCGGGAACTGATAGATCTTCCCCGTCTGGATCAGCGTCACTGCCTCGAACAGCTCGTCGAGGGTCCCGAAACCGCCGGGGAAGATGATGAACGCGACCGAGTACTTGATGAACATCGTCTTCCGCACGAAGAAGTAGCGGAAGTTCACGAGCGTATCGACGTAGGGATTCGCGCCCTGCTCGAACGGAAGCTCGATGTTGCAGCCGACCGATCGCCCGCCCGCGTCCTTCGCGCCGCGGTTGGCCGCTTCCATGATCCCGGGCCCGGCGCCCGTGAGCACCGAGAAGCCGGCCTCGGCGAGCAGCCGACCGACTTCCTGCGCCGCGGCGTACTGCGGGTCGTCCGGGCCGGTGCGCGCGGAGCCGAACACGGTGACGCCTTTCTCGACCGAGGCGAGCGTGTCGAACCCTTCGATGAACTCGCTCATGATGCGCATGACCCGCCACGGGTCGCTGCGCGTGAAGTCGTCCGAGGCACGCCGGTCCGGATGTGACGCCGGACTCGCGAGCAGCTTCTCGTCTTCGGTGACGTAGCGCGGATAGTCGCGGATCGACTCGTCGACGACGCGGGACGCGCCCTTCGAGCGTCCCGCGCTCTCGTCGGACTGTGTCGGCGGCGTGCGGCCGGCGGCGCGGTGGCCTTCCTCGGCCCGCTCGCGCGCACCGTCGAGTGCCTGCGACTCGGCGGCCGTTCGGTCGTCCGGATTCATCCGCTTTCCGGACGCCGAACGTGGGCCGCGCGAGGACGGCTTCTTCGGCGTCGTCGGGACACTCGCGGCGGACTTCGCCGAGGCGGTCTTCGCCGCGGCGGTCTTCGCCGCGGGCTTCGTGGTCGATCGTTTCGGCATCGGTCGTCGTCGGGCACGCGCGGAGCGGGACAGAAAGTTAGCGTGCAGGATGCCCCGACCGCTCGTCATCATCCTCGTCGCCGACGGCGCACGTCCCGATACGTTCGCCGCCGCGCTCGACGACGGCTCCCTGCCGGCTCTCGCCCAGCTCCGGAGTGACGGGGCACTGCACACCGTGTCGTCGGTGTTCCCGTCGGTGACGGGGCCGGCGTACGTTCCCTTCCTCATGGGCCGCTTTCCCGGGCCGGTCGGGCTGCCGGCGCTGCGCTGGTACGACCGCGCGCGGACGGCGCGCACGCGCCCGGACCACGCCCGCAGCTACGTCGGCGCGGAGTTCCGGCATCTCGACGGCGACCTCGACGCGGACGCGCCGACGATCTTCGAGCTCGCCGGCCAGTCGTTGGGCGGACTGAACGTCATCGGGCGTGGGCTCCCGCGCGGCGACAGAATCGGCGGCGGGCTGGGGTTCACGCTGCGCGGCGCGTGGACACACTTTCGCGGCGACGTCGCCGGCTGGCTCGGCGTCGATCGCGACGTCGGCGCGCGCGTCGCGCAGCGCGTGCGCGACGCGCGCGCCGGCCGACGTCCAGGCTTCGTGTTCTGCGCGCTCACCGGCGTCGACAAGATGTCGCACGCGCGCGGACACGCGGCGCCCGCGGTGCGCGACGCCCTGCGTATCGTCGACGCGACGGCGGCAGAGCTGCGCGCGGATGCCGAGCGCGGCGGGTGGTGGCACGACACGCACCTCTGGGTCGTGAGCGATCACGGACACTCGCCCGTCCGCGCGCACGACGATCTCGCCGCCGCGTTCGCCGCATTCGGCCACCGTGTCTCCGCGCACCCACTCACCTGGCTGCCGCGCCGCGACGTCGCGGTGATGGTGAGCGGCAACGCGATGGCGCACGTCTATCTCGAGGTCGAGCAGCGCGAGCGACCGTGGTGGCCGGCGCTCGCCGCGCGGTGGGACGCGACCGTCGACGCGCTGCTCGCCCGCCCGTCGGTCGACCTCGTGCTCCTGCCGCACGACACCGATCGCTGCGAGGTGCGGTCGGCGGACCGCGGGCGCGCGTTCGTCGAGCGGCAACGACCCGGCGCGCGGAACGGGTCGCGTTACGCCTACCGCCCCGTCGACGGCGATCCGCTCGGACTCGGCGGCGCGCACTGCGGCCTCACCGCGAACGCCGCGCACGACGTCTGTGCGGCGTCGGACTATCCGGACGCGCTCGTGCAGATCGCGCATCTCGCCGGCGCGCCTCGCAGTGGCGACGTCATCGTCTCCGCGGCGCGCGACTGGGACCTGCGCGCGCGGTGGGAGCCGATTCCGCACGTCTCGTCGCACGGCGCGCTGCACCGCGAGCACATGGACGTGCCGCTGCTGCTGAGCCGACCGCCCGTGCGCACGCCGCGCCGCACCGTCGACGTGATGCCGAGCGCGCTCGTCGCGTTAGGCTCGGCCGTCCCGGCAGGGCTCGACGGCGACTCGTTTCTCTGACGCCGCCGTCACTCCCTGCCGAGCCCGGCCTGCGCGACCGCGCATCACGTCGGCGAGCGACGTCGCCCGGCGGCACCGATTCCCGGCAGCCGTCGGCGCTGCGGCTACCCCGTCGCGACGAGCGGCGGCGCCACGACGGGCGGTCTCGCCGGCTGCCCCGCCGGCAGCGACGTCGGAGGCTCCATCGCGGTCACGTCCGGCGTCGCCGCGACCCCCACCACGCCCGGCTCGCTCGTGATCAACCGCACCCCGCGCTGCGTGGTGAGATAGGCATACGCCCACTGCACGAGCACGCTGGCCCGGTTCCGGAAGCCGACGAGGTAGAGCAGGTGCACGAACAGCCAGACCCACCACGCGATATAGCCCGTGAGCTCGATCCGACCGATCTTCGCGACCGCTTTGTGCCGTCCGATCGTCGCGAGGTCGCCTTTGTTGGTGTAGCGAAACGCGGTGCGGGGCGCGCCGCGGAGCGTCGCGAGAATCTGCTTCGCGGCGTGTTCTCCCATCTGGTTGGCCGCGGGCGCGACGCCTGGCACCGGATCGCCGCGATCGACGTACGCCGCGAGGTCGCCGACCGCGAACACCTCGGGGCGCCCCGGGAGCGACAGGTCGGGCTCGACGAGCACGCGCCCCGCCCGATCCACCGGCGCACCGAGCTGTCGACCGAGCGGTGAGGCGGCGTTGCCGGCCGCCCAGACCACCGTGCGCGTCGCGATCCGCTCTTCGCCCACGTAGACCGCGTCGGGCTCGATGCGAGTGACGATCGCCCCGAGTCGGACCTCGACACCCAGCTTCTCGAGGTCGCGCTGCGCGCGGTCCGAGAGCGTCTTCGGAAATGCGCCGAGCAGCCGATCACTCCCCTCGAGCAGAATGACACGGGTCTTTCCGGCGTCGATCCGGCGGAAGTCGCGGCAGAAGCCGCGCGCGGTGTCCGGCATGATGCCGGCCAGCTCGACGCCAGTCGGCCCGCCGCCAATCACGACGATCGTCTGGTACTGCGCGCGCAGCACCGGGTCCTCGGTCTTCTCCGCCAGCTCGAACGCGCTCAGGAAGCGGCGGCGGATCGCGGCGGCGTCGGCGACGCTCTTCAGGCCGGGCGCGCGCGCCTCCCACGCATCGTGCCCGAAGTACGAGTGCCGCGCCCCGGTCGCGACGATGAGGTAGTCGTAGGCCAGCGCGCGTCGCTCGTCGTCGAGATAGACCACGCGGCGGTCGACGTCGACCGTGTGCACGTCGGCCATGAGCACGAGGACGTTCCGGTACTTCCGCAGCGCCCACCGGATCGGCACCGTGATGTCGCTCGGCGCCAGTGTCGCGGTGGCGACCTGATAGAGGAGCGGCTGGAAGAGGTGATGGTTCGTGCGGTCGACGAGCGTGACGTCCACGTCCGCGTGCTTGAACTGGCGGGCTGCCGTGAGTCCGCCGAACCCGCCGCCGAGGATGACGACGTGCGGGCGGCGCGCGGCAACCGGGGTGTCGGACTCGTTCGATCCGTTCATGCCCCCCGACGGGGCAAGAAGCGTGTCATGTGGCCGGCACGAGCGCGGCCGACGCGGTCGCGATCGCGACGGCGACCGGCTCGCCGACTCGGTGCCCGCGCCCTCGATCGTCGAGGTCGACCAGGCTGTCGTCGACCAGCGCCACGCGCAGCGTCGTGGCGCCGCCCGCGAAGTGCGCGCTGACGATCGTTCCGGGCCACGCGTTCGGCATGTCGCGCGGCGCGAGCGAGAGCATCTCGGGCCGGAGCACGGCGAGCCATGCGCCGTCGCACCGTTCGTCGGCGGCCGCAGCCGGCGCACGCACCGCCACGAGCCGCTGGGCGACCCCGGCGACGGCGACCTCGGCGCCGTCGCCGTCACGGCGCGCGGCGAGGAACGACACTCGTCCCGTACGCCGCGCGACCGTCGCCGACCGCGGGGCATCGTAGAGCGCGGCCGGCGCGTCGACGTGCAGCAACCGCCCGCCGTGCATCACCGCGACGCGATCGGCCACGGCGAACGCGTCGTCGCGGTCGTGCGTGACGAACAGCGCCGTGACGCCGGCCGCGCGCAGCCGCCGCGCGACCGCCTCGCGCGTCTCGATGCGCAGCGCCGGATCGAGACTCGCGAACGGCTCGTCCAGCAGCAGCACGCGCGGCCCGACGGCGAGCGACCGCGCGAGCGCGACACGCTGCTGCTCGCCCCCCGACAGCGAGCGCACGTCGCGCGCGCCGTACGCGCCGAGCCCGACGCCGGCCAGCGCATCGTCCGTCCGTCGTCGCCGTTCGTCGCCCGACACCCCGCGCGCGACGACCCCGAACTCGACGTTCCCGGCGACCGTGAGGTGCGGGAACAGCGCGCCGTGCTGGAAGACCATCCCGACGCCTCGCCGCTCGGGCGCCCACCGCGTCACGTCGTCGAGCGCGCCGGACGCGCGACCGATCCAGATCGTGCCGGCGTCGGGTCGATCGTAGCCGGCGATCATGCGGAGGAGCGTCGTCTTCCCCGCTCCGGAGTCGCCCACGATCGCGAGCAGCTCGCCTGCGTGCACATCGAGCGACAGCGCGTCGACCGCAGCCCGCTCTGCGTCGGTATGGTGACGCGTGATGGCGCGGAGCGACAGGGCCGCGGATGACATGAGAGGACGCCTACCGAGATGCGCTTCCCGTCGCCCCGCCAGCGAGCAGGTTCACGAACAGCCGCGCCGCGCCGGGATTCGTCGCGAGCAGTTGGCGGGGCAGGGAGAGCGTGGTGTACGTGTACGTTCCGCGCCCGTACGGCGCGACGAGGAGGGCGCCGGGAAGTGGCGCCTCACCGGCGTCGGCGACGGCGATCGGCGTCTGCCACCGCGCGTCGAACGACGCGGGCACGAACGCCGCGCGGTCCTGCACCCACCGCATGAAGTCCTCGACCGTGATGACGTTCGGCACGCGCAGCACGCGCGCGTTCGCGTTCAGCGGAGTCACCGGCGACGCCTCCTGCGTGACGAAGGACAGCGGCCTGCCCAACGCGATCGGGAACGGCAGCACCCCCGGCTGCTCCATCATCGTCTGCCCGCCCAACGCCACGACCGCGCCCCCCGATCGCGCGTAGCCGAACAGCCTGTCGTTCGCCGAGAGCAGGGCCGGACTCAGCTCGAACGCCCGCGGCCCGATGACGAGCGCCGAGAAGCGCGACAGGTTCGCCGTCGGGAGCGCCAGCCCGTTCGGGTCGACGAGCGTCACGGGGATGCCGAGCTCGGAGAGCTTGAGCGGCACGCCGTCGTTCGCCGACGCGACGTAGCCGACGTACGGCGACGGCGGGAACGTCACGCGCACCGCCTGGATCGTCGTGAGCGCGGGGAAGTAGCGCCGCTGCGGCGGCACGTGGTCCGCCGCGACGACCGACGCCCCCCACCCGTACTCGTCGGGGCCGACGTGGACGCGTGCGCCGACCTCGTACTCGCCCGCTTTCGGCGTCCCGCGCAGTGTGTAGGTGAGCACCCCTGTCGCACCGCCGGGGAGCGTGATCCGTCGCGTCGTCGAGTCCGCGGTGAGTCCGGGTGGCAGCTTCAGCGTGACTCTCGCGTCGCGCGTCGCGGCGTAGGCCGACTGGATCGTGAGGCGCAGCGGCCGCACGAGCGCCGTCCCCGCGCGCGCGTACTGACTCGAGTAGTCGAATCGCACGCTCACCGCCGGGACGACCGCGACGGGTCGCTCGGCGACGCGCGACGGCTCGGTCGCGCGATTCACGACCGGCGCACCGACGACCGCGTCGGCCCCGCCGATGCGCAGCATCGCCGAGACGTAGAGCGCGCCGGCGTCGTTCGTCTCCTGCATCTCGCGCTCGCTGCGGCCGTCGATCGTCGCCGCGTACAGGTCGCCGAACCGGCCGTTCGCCGCCCACCACGGCTGCGTGACGTACCGCGGCGCGAGGGCGAGGGTGCCGCGCCAGACGCTGTCCGGCGCCAGTTCGACCCCCGGCGACGCGCGCACATTCGCCGCGCCGGTCATCGCCACGGCCTGCACGCGCACCGGCGCGGCGCCGCGCGCGAACACGCTCACCTGCACGCGCACGCTGTCCGTCGAGTCGGCGGCCGTGGCCTGCGCGACGATCTCGCGCTCCGCGGTCGCTTCGATCGCGACGCCGCTCGCCAGCACGAGCGCGGCGCGGGCGCGGCGCCACAGGTCCTCGAGCGAGCGCGCCGCGTCCGGGTCGCCGACCGCACCGGGCGCCGTGCCGCCGGTGAGCGCCGCCGCGTGTGCCGCGACGCGCGTGAGGATCGCGAGCGGCGCCACGGCCGCCGAAGGATCGCTCGGACGGTAGGCAGCGCGCGCCGCCGCGATGAGCGGTGCCAGCGAGTCGATGCGGGCGCCGAGGTCCGCCGGATACGTCCGCGCGTCGATCCGCGCGAGCGTCGTGTCGACGCCGTCGAACAGCGACGGCGCCTCCCCGCCCTGCGCGGCGCGCGCCTGCGCGTCGAGTCGCTCGAGACGCACGACGGTGGTGCCTAACGCGCCGCGCACGAGCCCCCCCTGCGTGCGGTGCCGCGCGCGCGCCTCGGCCCCGAGCTCGGCGTACGTGGCGCCGAGCGCGGGGAGTACTCGCCGACGTTCAGCCGCACCGTCGTGCGCAGCGCCGCGTCCGCCTCTTCGGCGCGCACGACGCGGTAGAGCGCCGTCGCCGCCCACGGCCGGCCGAACGGCAGCAGCGCGCGCGACGTGTCGCCGGCGGCGGCGAACGCTTCGCGCACGAGCCGCCCGGTCGCCTGGTGCTGCCCGTGGCCGTCGGCGGGCACGCCCTCGTAGACGGTGACGACGACGTGCGGCCGGAAGCTGCGCAGGATCGTGAGCAGGTCGGCGAGCGCGGCGCGCCCGCCCCGCGGGTCGCTCCATCGGGTCAGCGCCTCGGTGCCGGTCTTCGACGCGCCGAAGTCGTAGGCGCGCGTGAAGTACTGCTCGGCCCCGTCCACCCGCCGCGCGTCGAGCGACTCGGCCGTGCGGATCATGCCTAACGCTTCGCCGGTCTCGCTACCCGACAGGTTCGCCCCGCCCTCACCGCGCGTGAGCGACAGGTAGGCCGTGCGCACCCGCCGACCGCGCGCGAGCAACGCGAGCAGCGCCGAGGGCTCGTCGTCCGGGTGCGCGCCGATCACGAGCACGCGGGCGCTCGTGCCGAGGCCGTCGACGAGGGTGCCTAACGCCGCGGCGCCCCGCTCCTGTCCACGCGCGAGCGTCGGAACGGCGAGCAGCAAGGCGAGCGCGAGTCGACGCATGTGGAGTGGGCTGAAGTTTCTACTACTCGGATAGTAGAAAGCCGCGCTCGGCGAAAATCAAGAGATGGGGGGTCCGGTCCTGCGGATCGGGCCGATGCGCCCCTCGTCTCCTACTGAAGCGCCGGCCCGTTCGCAGCGAGCAGGTTCACGAACAGGCGTGCCGCGCCAGGATTGCCGGCGGGCAATTGCCGCGGGAACGAGAGCGTCGAGTACACCCACGTTCCCTTGCCGTACGACGCGACGAGCAGCGTCCCCCGGTTCGCGGGCTCTCCCGGATCGCTCATCGCGAGCGGCGCCTGATACGCCGGATCGAACGACCGCAGCAGGTAGCGCGCGCGCTCCTGGATCCATCCGTCGAAGTCCGACGCGGTGATGCGGTTCGGCGTCGTGAGGACGCCCGCGGTCGGCGCCGTGATCGTCACCGGCGCGTCGGGGTGCGTCACGCGCCCGGTCGGCTGCGCGACGGCGATCGGGAACGGCGCGATCCCCGGCCGCTGCATCTCCGTCTGCCCGCTCTGCACGACCATCGTGCCCCCGTTCCTGACCCACGCGAGCAACCGCGCGTTGTTCGCGATCAGCGCATCGTTCGCGTCGTAGGCGCGCTGGCCGACGACGATCGCCGTGTAGCGCGACAGATCGCCCGTCGCGAGCCCCGCCGCGTCGAGTATCGTGACCGGCAGCCCGAGCTCCTGCAGCATCGGCGCGACGTTGTCGCCGACGCCCGGCACGTACGCGACGTTCGCGCGCGGCGGCAGCGTCACTTGGACCGACGACAGCCGCGTCGTCGCGGGGCGGTAGAGGCGCAGCGGGCGGATGTGGTCGTAGTCGACGAGCTGGTAGCCCTCCGCGAACGTCTCGCCCTCGCTCTCCGCGGTCGCCCGGACCGCATGCTCGCCGGGCGCCAGCGTGCCGCGCACCGTGAACGCGACGTCGGCCTGCGCGTCGTAGCGCGGCAGCGTCACGCGCCGCGTCGTCGAGTCGGCCGTCAGACCGTTCGGCAGGTGCAGCCGCACCGTCACGTCGCGCGACGTCGGGCTCGCCGAGCGAAGGCGGACGTGGACGGTGCGTACGAGCGGCGTGTTGGCCCGCGCGTACTCGACCGCGTGGTCGAGCGTGACGGCGATGGCCGGCGCGGCCGCGATCGGACGGCGCACGTCGCCACGCACCGGGTCGGCGGTGCGGAACACGACCGGCGCTCGCACGTCGAACCCGGTGCCGGCCATGCCGTCGATGCTGACGTGGACCGGGATGCGGAAGCCGTCGTCGCGCGTCTCGGCGACGCCGACGCCGCTCGTGGGCGTGAACAGGTCGCCGCGCCGCGGCTCGACGAGCCACCACGGCTGCGTCGGCGTCTCCGCGCCATAGCGCGCCCAGCCGAGCAGTGGGCGCGCGCCGGTGAGCGGCACGGTGAACGTCAGGCTGCTGTCGGGGAGCACGCGGGTGCCGCTGCGGAGGTCGGCGACGTCCCCGTAGCCGAGCCGCGCGTTGACGTGGCGCGCGCCGCGATTGTAGACGGTGACGCGCGCCGTGCCCGTGTCGCCCAGCGCGATCACCTCGCGCGGCACCTCGGCCTCGACGGCCACGCCCGTCGCGAGGGCCAGCGCGTCGCTCACCTTCCGGTCGAGCGCGCGGCCCCCTTCCGTGAGCAGACAGCCGACGAGCGCACGCGACAGCCGGTCGAGCGGCGGCACGAGCGCGTCCGGGCGCCGCGCGTCGAAGCTCTGCTGCGCGGCGCGGATCGCCGCGCCGATCGAGTCGGCGCGCGCGCGCGTGCACGTCCCGCCGCCGAGCGCGAGGGCGCCGACCGCGGTCGTGTCGATCCCGTCGAACAGATCGCGCTCGCGCGCCGCCGGCGTCCCCTCGTTCACCCGCGACGCCTCGCGCGTCAGCGAGACGATCGACACGCCCTTCCGCTCGAGCCCCCCCTGCCCCTGCGACTTGTGCTGCGTGCGGCTCTCCGCCGCGATCTCGGCGTACGACCGGCCGAGCAGCGGGTCGTACTGCCCGGCGTTGTAGCGCAGCGTCGCCGTCTCCGCGCCGCGGTAGCTGCGCGAGCGGTAGAACTTCGGCACCGCCCACGGCGCGCCGAAGGTCGCCGCCGGAAAGCGCACCGTGTCGGCCGACGCGTCGTACGCCTCGCGCGCGATGATCCCCGACGCCTGGTGGTGCCCGTGGCCGTCGGCCGGCGTGCCGCTCCAGATCGCGATGACGACGTGCGGCCGGAAGGCGCGCACGACCTTGACCGCGTCGCCGAGCACCGCGTCGTGCGGCCAGTGCTGGAACGTCTCCTCGGCCGTCTTCGAGAAGCCGAAGTCGAACGCGCGCCCGAAGTACTGGCGGCCGCCGTCGATGCGGCGCGCGGCGAGCAGCTCCTCGGTGCGGATGGCGCCCAGCGCCTCGCCGAGCTCGTTGCCGATCAGGTTCTGCCCGCCGTCGCCGCGCGTGAGCGACAGGTACGCCGTCTCCGCGTGGCGCCCCTTCGCGAGCAGCGTGATGAGGCGCGTGTCCTCGTCGTCCGGGTGCGCGGCGATGACGAGCACCCGCGCGTGCATGCCGAGCCCGTCGACGAGACTGCCTAACGCGGCGGCCCCGCGGTCCTGGGCGGAGCTTCGTGTCGCCGCGAGCAGGAGCAACGCGGCGCAGGCGAGTCGTTTCATGTGGGGACAGAGCCGCCAGTCATCTCACACCGCCGCGCCCGTGCGCGACGACGCCGGCTTCGCGGAGGGCTCGGCAGGGGCGTCGGCCGCGACGGCCAACGCCTCCGCCACGATCCGCGCCTGCTCCGCCTTGTGATCGGCCTCGTACCCCTCGGCCGGGCTCGCGCGCTCGGGGCGGCCGACGTAGGTGAGCGCGCGATCGCCGACGAGCGCGCGAAGCCGCGGCGCGGCGAACGTCCAGGCGCCCATGTTCTGCGGCTCCTCCTGCGCCCACACGACCTCGCGCGCGTTCGGGTAGCCGGCCAGCACGGTGCCCAACGCCTCCGCCGGCCACGGATACAGCTCCTCGACCCGCACGACCGCGACCGAGTCGGGGACCACCTGCCCGACGGTGAGATCGTAGTACATCTTCGCCGTGCACAGCACGACGCGCTCGATCGTCCGAGCCTGGCCCGAGCGCAGCGAGGGCTCGATGACCGGCTGGAAGCCGCCGCTCGCGAGGTCGCTCAGCCGGCTCGCCGCGTTCGGCAGGCGGAGCAGCGACTTCGGCTGCATGAGGATGAGCGGCCGGCGCGGCGTGCGCTTCGCCTGGCGGCGCAGCACGTGGAAGTACTGCGCCGGCGTCGACGGGTACGCGACGACGACGTTTCCCTCGGCGCTCGCTTGCAGGAACCGCTCGAGGCGGGCCGACGAGTGCTCCGGGCCACCCCCCTCGTAGCCGTGCGGCAGCAGCAGCACGAGCCCCGAGTCGACGTGCCACTTCGCGCGGTCGGCGACGAGATACTGATCGATGATGACCTGGGCGACGTTCACGAAGTCGCCGTACTGCGCCTCCCACAGGGCGAGCGTGTCCGGCGCCGCGACGCTGTAGCCGTAGTCGAACCCCATCACCGCCGTCTCGGAGAGCGGGCTGTTCACGATCTCGAACGTCCCGGTCGCGTTCGGCAGGTCGCGCAACGGCGTGATCGTCGCGCCCGTCTTCGCGTCGTGCAGCACCGCGTTCCGGTGGCCGAACGTGCCGCGCTCCGCGTCCTGCCCCGTGAGGCGCACCGACGTCCCCTCGGCGAGCAGCGACGCGAACGCCAGCGCCTCCGCCTGCCCCCACTCGATGCCGCCGGCGTCGCCGAGCGTCTCGCCGCGGCGGGCGAGGATCTTTCCGAGACGGGGGTGCGGCGTGAAGTCGCTCGGCCACGCCAGCAGCGCCGCATTCAACTCCGTGAGCCGCGCGGCATCGACCGCCGTCTCGACCGGCTGCGGCGGCGGCGCGGGTGGTCCCTCGGGCGACGGGTCCTCTGTCGCCCCGTCGAGCGCGCGCACACGCGCGTACGCCGCATCGAAGCGCGCGCGCGCCTCCTGGTCGATGCGCTCCACGTCCGCCGCCGCGAGGACGCCATCCCGCACGAGCCGAGCGCCGAACACCTGCCGCGGCGTGGGGTGCGCGCGGACCTTCTCGTAGAGCAGCGGCTGCGTGAACGCCGGCTCGTCGGTCTCGTTGTGCCCCCAGCGGCGGTAGCCGACGAGGTCGATCAGCACGTCCTTCCCGAATTGCGTGCGGTACGCGATCCCGATGCGCACCGCGGCGATGCACGCGCCGGCGTCGTCGCCGTTCACGTGGATCACCGGAATGTCGAACCCCTTCGCGAGATCGCTCGCGTAGTGCGTCGAGCGCGAGTCGATCGGGTCGGTCGTGAAGCCGACCTGGTTGTTCGTGATGATGTGCAGCGTGCCGCCGACGGCGTAGCCGGGCAGCTTCGACATGTTCAGCGACTCCGCGACCACCCCTTCGCCCATGAACGCGGCGTCGCCGTGGACCACGATCGGGAGCACGCGCGTCTCGTCACGCTCGCCGCGGGTGTCGGGCACCCGCTGCCGCGCCCGCGCCATCCCGTCGGCGACGCAGCCCGTGAACTCGAGGTGGCTCGGGTTCGGCACGAGCTCCAGCGCGACCTCGGCGTCGCCGACCGTGCGCGTCGAGACGTACCCCATGTGGTACTTCACGTCGCCGGTCTCGTTGTCGCTCGCGGCCGGGTGCCGCCCCTCGAACTCGCCGAACAGCACCTCGTACGGCTTTCCCATCGTGTGCGTCAGCACGTTGAGGCGCCCGCGGTGCGCCATCCCGATGATGACCGACCGTGCTCCCGCCGCCGCCGACTCCGCGATCGCCGCGTCGAGCATCGGCACGAGCGCGTCGGTCCCCTCGATCGAGAACCGCTTCTTCCCCTGGTAGCGAAAGCCGAGGTAGCGCTCGAGCCCATCGACTTCGGTGAGCCGCACCAACAGGGCCCGGCTCTCGTCCGCGGACAGCGGGCGCGTCAGGCGCTCCTCGCGCAGCATCTGGCGGAACCACTCGCGCTCCGTGTCGCTCGAGACGTGCGAGTACTGTATGCCTAACGTCGACGAGTAGCGCTCGCGCAGCAGCCGCACGACGTCCCCGGCCGTCGTGAACCGATCGTCGAAGCCGAGCGCCGACGCGGGAACCTGCTCGAGGTCCTCCTCGGTGATGCCGTAGAACTCGGGCGTCAGCTCGCGCGCGCCGATCGGCGGGGTGCCTAACGGATCGATCTGCACCGCGAGGTGACCGAACTCGCGCAGCCCTTCGACCAGCCCGGCCGCGCCCGCCGACTTGCGCGCGAGCGCCGGATCGCTGTCGCCCCGGCTCGCGCTCGCTCCGCCGACGAGGCCGGCGAGCGATTCGGCGGCCCGGAAGTACTGGCGCCACGACTCGTCGACCGAGCCGGGTTCGCGACGATAGTGCTCGTACTGCTCGGCGATGTACGCGTCGTTGAAGACGCTCGTGATGGCGGGAGAAGGCATGAGCGAAATTTAGCTGCCGGGGATCGGGGATCGGAGATCGGAGATCGGTTGCCGCTGACCGCCCGAACCCCGATCCCCGACCCCGGGCAGGACGAGCGTGAACGTCGACCCCCGTCCAGGCGCCGACTCGAGCTCGATGCGCCCGCCGAGCAGCTCGGCCAGCCGGCGCGAGATGTAGAGGCCGAGGCCCGTGCCGCCGTAGCGGCGGGTGAGTCCGGTGTCGAGCTGGGTGAACGGTTGGAACAGTCGCCCGACGTCCTCGGGGGCGATGCCGACGCCGGTGTCGCTCACCGCGAAGCGCACGCCGCCCGTGCCGTCCGGCGCGACGCGCACGGCGACCGACCCGCGGTGCGTGAACTTCGACGCGTTCCCCGCGAGGTTCACGAGGATCTGCCGGACCTTGTCGGGGTCCGAGACGAGCGGCGGCAGCGGCTCCGCGACCTCCGCGCTGTACGCCAGCCCCTTCTGCACCGCGAGCGGCTCGACGACCGACGCGACGCCCAGCAGCACCTCGGCCGGATCGAACGGACGGGGGCGCACGAGCTCGCGCCCGGCTTCGAGGCTCGAGAAGGTGAGGATCTCCTCGATCATCGCCGTGAGCTGATGCGTCACCGCGCGCACGCGCTCGACGATCTCGCCCTGCCCCGCCGTGAGCGGCCCGACGATCTCGTCGGCGAGCAGCTCGCCGTAGCCGGTGAGGGCGGTGAGCGGCGTACGCAGCTCGTGGCTCACCATCGCCAGGAAGTTGCTCTTCGTCGTGTTCGCCGTGATCGCCTCGTCGATGAGTCGCGCCTTCCACAGCGCGAGCGAGGCGTGGTCGGCGATCACGCGCAGCCGCCCCTCGTCCACTTCGGAGAAGGGCGGCTGCCCCCGCGCGCGCGACACCGCGAGCACGCCGAGCAGCTCGCCGTGTGCGCCCAACGGTGCGAGCAGCAGCGGCCCGACGAGCCGCCCGTCGTCGAGATGCGGAAAGAACGCGCTGTCGTCCGCCTCGCCGGCCTCGGCGCGCGCGGCGGTCAGGCGCCCGGTCCGCCGATACTCGTCGAGCGCGCGGGCGGAGAGCGTGCCGGCGAGCGGGAACTCGCGCCCGCGGAGCGCGTCCGGGTGCCCGACGATCCCGACGAAGCGACCGATCTCGCCGTCGAGCTCCGCGACCGTGCCGCCGTTCGCGTCGCACAGCTCGACCGCCGCGCGGCACACCGTGTCGATCAGCGTCGCCGCGTCGGCCTCGGCGGCGACGGCGCGCGTCAACGCACGGAGCCGCTCCTGCTCCGTCGTGCCGTTCGGCGCGGGACGGAGGGTCACGGTGAGGAGGCCGCTCCGCGTGCGGCGCGCGACGAGGTCCACCGCGCGTGTCGGCCCCCCGCCGCCGCCCGGCGCGAGTCGCACGCCGCGCGTCAGCCCATCGCGGCTCACCGCGCGGAGCGCCGCCGCGTGGGCGTCGGTCTCCGGACAGTCGACGACGTCGAAGAGCCGACGGCCGACGAGGTCGTCGACCCGCAGCCCGAGCGCGTCGGCGCACGCGGCGTTCGCATAGCGCACCGCGAGCGTCGCGTCGAGGCAGAGGACCCCCGTGTCGAGCAGCGCGAGCGTCTCGAGCGCGTCGAGCGACGGAAACGCTTCACGATCGCGCACGTCGCGATCGCTCGCCGCGAGCGGTTCGCGGGGCACCGCACCGTGCGCGGCACCGTGCGCGGCACCGTGCGCGGCAGCGTGCGCGGCAGCATGGCGCGCCGAGTGTGGGCGCGCCGGGTCGTGCGAGTCAGGCGAGCGCAATGCGGATCGTGCGTGCTGCAGCGGGTCGGGAACGGACGTCGCGAGAGAACCCGGAAGCTATCGAGTCCCCGAAGTCCGAGCGACCCGAGGCGCCGGGCCGGCCGTGACGAGCCGCACCACTTCCGCCGCGATCGCGTCGAGCGGCACGACCGAGCAGTGCGCGCTGGTCGTCGCCCGCACGGCGCTCAGCGCGGCCTGCGGCATCGTGCCCACCTCCGCCGTCTCGGGCGTCTGCACGACCGCCCACCCGCCCGATTCGACGACGCGCCGTAGCCCCCGCGCGCCGTCATCGTTCGCCCCCGTGAGCACGACCCCGATGGCGCACGCGCCGTACGCGTCGGCGGCGGCGATGAGCGACACGTCGATCGACGGGCGGCTGAAGCGCACCGGCGCGTCGGACGAGAGCGCGAAGTGACCGTCGCGCATCAGCACGTGCTCGTCCGGCGGCGCGACGTAGACGTGCGACCGCGCGATCCGCTGTCCCTCCTCGGCGTTCACGACGGGCCGCGTCGTCTCGTCCTGCAGCAACTGCGTGAGCATCCCGTCCGCGTCTCGCGCGCGATGCTGCACGAGCAGCACCGGCGTCGTGAACGTCTCCGGCAGCGCGCGCACCACCGTGCCGAGTGCGTGAAGCCCGCCCCACGAGGCGCCGATGACCACGATCTCGAATGCCTGCCCCGACGCCGTCATGCCCCGCTCTCGAGCACCCGCCGTGCCACGCTCGGCGCAGGCGGCGCAGGCGGCGCAGGCGGCGCAGGCGGCGCAGGCGGCGCAGGCGAGCCTCCCGGCGCCGGCGAGGGCACCGTCGACGTGACGACGCGCACCGCGATCCCGCCGTTGCTCGTCTGCAGCGCCTCGTGCCAGCGCAGCCCCGTGCGCCGCTCGAGCTGCGGATCGGCCGAGAGGAGGGCGACCGTCCACCCCGGCGCGCGCTCGCGCACGACGTCGCCGAACCGCGCGTAGAGCGCGCCGAGGGCGTCCGTCTCGCCGAGGCGCTTTCCGTACGGGGGATTCGCGACGATCCACCCCCGGCGGGGCGAGGCGCCGCCGTTCGGCAGCTCGAGTTCGGACACGGTGCGGCGCTCGATCGTCAGGTCGCCGACGACGCCGGCGCGTGCCGCATTGCTCCCGGTGGCCTCGACGGCGCCGGCGTCGCGATCGCTCGCGACGATCGGGGCCGGGGCGTGCGGCAAGGCCTGCCCGTCGGCCTCGTCGAGCATCCGTCGCCAGGCGGTCGCGTCGTGTCCGTCCCACCGCTCGAACGCGAAGCGGCGCTGCCGCCCGGGCGCGATCCGCCGCGCGAGCAGCGCGCCCTCGATCGCGAGCGTTCCCGAGCCGCACATCGGGTCGATGAGCGGGGTCGCCGGATCCCAGCGCGCGGCGAGCAGCATCGCGGCGGCGAGCGTCTCGCGGAGCGGCGCCTTCGCGACGGCCTCGCGGTACCCTCGGCGATGCAGCAGCGCGCCGGAGCTGTCGGCGCTGACGACACAACGGTCGTGAACGAAGCGCACGGTGAACAGCTGCGCCGCGACGTCGTGCTCATGCCGCGCCTCCTCGTCGCCGGCCGCGTCCTCGTGGGCGGCGGACCACGCGCCGCTCCCGCCGACCGCGCGCGCGGCCGCGTCCGCCACGCGCTCGGCGACCGCGTCCGAGTGATAGAGTCGCGACTTGCGGCAGCTCACGCGGAGCCGGAGCGGGCGGGACGCATCGACGAA
This sequence comes from uncultured Gemmatimonadaceae bacterium, assembly GCA_963843845.1. Taxonomy (GTDB): domain Bacteria; phylum Gemmatimonadota; class Gemmatimonadetes; order Gemmatimonadales; family Gemmatimonadaceae; genus Gemmatirosa. Next base: position 3,169,250 of record CAWJMB010000002.1, read on the forward strand.
CCGCGCCCACGGCGCGCGCCGCGCGTGACGCTCGAGCTCGGAGAACGACGCCGCGTGAAACGCCGCGACGCGGACGACGATGCGGCTCGCGGTGCGCGACCAGAGGTTCGCCGCCCACAGCTGGTCGCGCGTCGCCTCGAACGCGACGCCCCCGGCTTCGATCGTGCCGGTCGTGATGCCTAACGCCCGCAGCTCACCGGCGCAGAGCGGCGCGAGGCCGGGGGCCGTGACGGCGAACGCGGCGAACGCGGCGGATCGGTCGGAGGTGCGAGCGGTGGACGGCATCCGGCGAATGTAACGGGCACGAGGCGTGCGACTCGCGGCGCCCATGATCGATTCCCTCCCGACCAGCCCCGCCCTCACCGACGCCGAGACGCGGTCCCGCATCTGCCGACTCGCGTTCGGTGGCGACGAGGCGCGCTTTCAGCAGTTCCTCGACGTGCTGCACGACGTCATCCCGCCCAATGTGATGATCATTCTGCGCGGGAGCGCCGTGACCGGCACGCGCTGGGAGGACGGCGCGCCGTTCGACGCCGATGGCCCGGGGACGAGCGACCTCGACCTCACGCTCGTCGGTGGCAACATGGTGAAGATGTTCGACGTGTTCTACATCCCCGGCATGCACACCGCGCCGCTCAACGACGAGCACCCCGAAGTCTCGACGACCTTTCGCCCGCTGCGCCACGCGCTGTGCACGATCGCGCGACGGCCGGTGAACATCCAGGCGACGGCCGACGTCGTGCAGTTCGTCCGCGACGTGACGATGAACCAGCCGTACTACGTGCTCGTCGACAAGCGGAGCGACGAGAGCGAGCCGCCGGCGCCCGCGTGATCGCGTCGTGCCGCTCCGCATCCTGAGCTACAACATCCGCTACGGCGGCACCGGGCGCGACGCGCTGCTCGCCGGCGTGATCCGGGACGCGATGCCAGACGTCGTGATGCTGCAGGAAGCGACCGACCCGCGCGTCGTGGCCAGTCTCGCCGAGCGCACGGGCCTCGAGCACCACGGCTCCCGCCCCGGCCACTCCGCAGGGTTTCTCAGCCGCGAGCGCATGGCGTCGTACGCGTGGCACCACCCGCGCGGCGCGAAGCACGCGTTTCTCGAGATCGTGCTGCCGAACGACGTCGGACGCCTGTACGGTCTGCACCTCAACGCCTGGTTCTCGAAGTGGAGCGAGCGGCGGCGGGTGCACGAGATCCGCGCGCTCCTCGGCGCGATCAGGGAGCACCAACACGGCTTCCACATCATCGCCGGCGACTTCAACGCGCTCGAGCCGGGCGTCACGCTCGAGACGGCGAAGCTGCCGCGCTGGATCCAGGCGATGATCTGGGTGAGTGGCCGCGACATCGCGCGCGATACGATCGGCGTCATGCAGGAGGCCGGCTATGCCGACGCGTGGCGCCGCTTCCACGACGGCGACCCCGGCCTCACGTTCCCCGTCTGGGATCCGCACGTTCGCTTCGACTACCTGTTCACGCCGTCTCGGTATGCCGAGCGGTTGCTGCGGTGCGACGTGCTGTACGAGGCGCCGGACGTGAAGCGCGCGTCCGATCACTTCCCCCTGCTCGTCGACCTCGACGTGTAGCGGCGCCACGCGCGCCACCCGCGCCATCCGAGCAACGAAGCGAACACGAGCCCCCAGACGAGCGGCTCCGTGTGATCCTTCTTCTGGCTCCACCAGAAGTGCAGCACGCCCAGCGGGACGACCACGTAGGTCAGCTGGTGCAGCCGGTTCCACCGCGCGCCGCCGAGGCGGCGGATCGACGCGGTGGTGCTCGTGAGCGCGAGCGGCACGAGCAGCAGCCACGCCGTGAAGCCGACGGCGATGTACGGACGCTTGACCAGCTCGCGTCCGAGATCGCGCCACACCAGCTCGAGGTCGAGCGCGGCATAGGTCACGAGGTGCGCGGTCGCATACCCGAACGCCAGCAGGCCGACGATGCGACGATACCGGGCCAGCCAGTTCCACCCGGTGAGCTGACGCAGCGGTGTGACGAGGAGCGTCGCCGCGAGGAAGCGGATCGTCAGATTCCCCGTCTCGTGCTCGAGCCCGCGCACCGGCTCGCGGCCCAACGTGTGCGGTTCGCCGGTATAGGCGCGCCACAGCTGCCACGCGAGCCACACCGCCGGCGCGGCGCCGAGCAGCCAGACGACGAGCCTCGCGGGGCGAGCGCCGAAGCCGGTGCCTAACGCGGCGCGATCGAACGCCACGCGCGTCGCACGTTAGTAGTTCCGTCGCAGATCCAACCCCGCATACATCGACGCGACCTGATCGGCGTAGCCGTTGAACGGCAGCGTGAGCCGCCGCCCGAACTCGCCGACGCGCCGCTCCTTCGCCTGCGACCAGCGCGGGTGGTCGACCGCCGGGTTGACGTTCGCGTAGAAGCCGTACTCGTCGGGCGCCGCGACGTTCCACGTCGTGCGCGGTCGCTGCTCGGTGAGGCGGATCGTCACGATCGCCTTCGCCCCCTTGAATCCGTACTTCCACGGCACGACGAGTCTGAGCGGCGCGCCGTTCTGGTTCGGCAGCGCCTTGCCGTACATCCCCGTCGCGAGCAGCGTCAGCGGGTGCATCGCCTCGTCGAGCCGGAGCGCCTCGACGTACGGCCACGGCAGCACGCTGCTGCGCTGCCCCGGCATCTGGGTCGGGTCGAGCAGCGTCGTCAGTTGTACGTACTTCGCCGACGGGAGCGGTTCGACCCGACGCAGCACGTCGCCGAGCGGCACGCCGAGCCACGGAATGACCATCGACCACCCCTCGACGCAGCGGTGGCGGTAGACGCGCTCCTGCGCCGTGATCCCCTTCAGCAGATCGTCGAGCGCGTAGCGCGCCGGCTTCGCGACGAGCCCGTCGACGGCGACCGTCCATGGCGCGACGCGCAGCGCGCCCGCGTTCGCCTTCGGATCGTCTTTGTCCGTGCCGAACTCGTAGTAGTTGTTGTAGCTCGTCGCGTCGTCGTACGTCGTGATCTCGCTCCGCGCCGGCGGCCCCGCCGAGTCGGCGACGGCCGCCTGCGTCGACGCGGCGCCCTCCGCCTCGCCCGACCGACAGCCGACGAGGGTGCCGAGCGCACCGCTCAGCGCGATCGTCCCCGCCGCGCCGAGAAAGCGGCGGCGGTCGAGGTAGAGCGGTTCCGGGGTGATCTCGGACGACCGGACGTCGTCGGGGCGGCGGATGTGCATCGGGTGGTGGCTGTCGTCTCTCGCTGCGCTCGTGGGGGCGGTCGCGTCAGCCGCCCATGGTGTCGATGGCGCGGTAATAGACGCGACGCTCCTTCGCGCGCGCAGCGTCGACGGCCCCTCCGGCGTCGGCCGCCGGGGTGGCATCGTCCGCCCACGGCCGTCGCGACACGATGTGGCGCCCTCCGCGTTCCGCGCCGTAGTGGTCGTCGATGTTGCCGTAGTCGTGGCGCTCGTAGTCCGCGCTGTCGTAGCGCACGGCGCCGACCGGCGTCGCCGCGTCGACCGTCCCCCCCTCCTCGATGCGCACCCGCGCGTCGAGCTCGCGAGGATCGATCGCCTGCGCGTCGTCCATCGCGTCGGCGGACGGCACGTCGTCGCGCGGGTCGTCACGCCGCACGCCCTCGCGGCGCTCCGCGTCGCGGCGCTCGGCGTCGTCGGTCACCGCGGCCTGCATCTGCGCATCGTAGTTCGCGCGGTCGGCCGGCCGGTCGGCGAGCGTCGCGTTGATCGTGCGCGACTCGTCCGACCCGGCGCCGGCGCCCGGCGTCGCGCCCGGCGTCGCGCTCGGCGTCGCGCTCGGCGTCGCGCTCGGCATCGCGCTCGGCGTCGCGCTCGCTCCGGCATCGGCTGGCGTGTCGATCCCGGACGGCGCGTCCAGCAACAGCCGGCGCGGCGACCGGTCGGCGTTGGGGACCGCAGCGAAGCGCAGCTCGTCCTCGCCGCGCCGCATGCGGTACTCGCGGTCTGCGGCGTAGGGTCGGTCGCCGTAGGCGCGCACGTAGCCGTCGTTGAAGCGCACCATCTCGTCGTCGGAGAGCGCGCCCTGACGCGGCAACGACGGGAGCAGCTCCGCGGCGTCCGGCGCGCTCAGCTCGCGCGCGTCGATGACGACGCGCTTCGTCGAATGATCGATCCACGCCGCGCGCAGCGGCGCGAGCGTGTGCCGGTCGTCGCGCCGCAGATCGACGTCGAGCAGCACGACCTCTGCCGACTCGGTATCGACGAGCAGCTCGTCGACGACGCCCAGCTCGCGCCCCGTCGAGGCGAAGACGTGCCACCCGCGGATGTCGGGATCGCCGTCGCCGACTTTCCAGTCGTCGAGCTCCTTCAGCGGCCGCAACTCGCGCGCGCGGCGCGGGTCGGGGCCGACGTTCGCTTCGTCGCGCAGTCCGCGCGGGTGCGTCGAATGCTCTTTCGCCATGTGTCGGTCCCTCGCCGTCGAAGATGTCGGGAAGTCGTCGGGGTGCTCTCGCTGACGCGGGTCACGTTGCAAGCTGGCTGCCACCCCTGCGCCCCACCCGCGGCCGCGACCGCCGGCCCGAATCCTGCCCCGGCAGCGGCCACATGACCTCGACGGACTTCGCGTCGCCGGGGAGCGAGCACGAGCGTGTCGACACACGCCAGCTCACCCGGTCGCGCGCGCGCAGCATTCTCGCCGAACGCTTCGGCTTCGACGACTTCCAGTACCGACAGTTCGAGCCGATCCAGGCCGTGCTCCGCGGCGAGGATGCGCTCGTCGTCATGCCGACCGGCAGCGGCAAGTCGCTCGTCTATCAGTTCCCGGCGCTGATCCTCCCCGGCCTGACGGTCGTCGTGAGCCCGCTCATCGCGCTCATGAAGGATCAGCACGACAAGCTCGTCGCGCACGGCGTCGACGCGCTCGCCGTGCACTCCCACATGACGACGCGCCAGACGCGTGCGACCGAGCAGGCGATCGCCGATGGCGGCGGCGACATTCTCTACGTCACCCCCGAGCGCTTCAAGGATCGCGAGTTCTTCGACACGCTGCTCACCCGCTCGGTGAGTCTGTTCGTCGTCGACGAGGCGCACTGCGTGAGTCAGTGGGGGCACGACTTCCGCCCCGACTACCTCACGTTGGGCTCGATCGTGCAGCGACTCGGCCGGCCGCCGGTGATGGCGCTCACGGCCACGGCCACCGCCGAGGTCCGCGCCGACATCATCCGGCAGCTCGGCATGCGCGACCCGCACGTGACGATCACCGGCTTCGCGCGACCCAACCTCCGCTTCGAGGTCGCGCGCAGCGTCAACAACGCGGTGAAAGACGAGACGCTCGAGCGGATCGTGACCTCCACGCCCGGCTCCGGCGTGATCTACGTCGCGACGATCAAGGAAGCCGAACGGTTGCACGAGCAGCTCAGCGAGCGCTTCCACCGCGAGCTGGCCTTCGGCCTCTACCACGGCAAGCTCGCGCCGAATGAGCGCAAGGACGCGCAGAACGCGTTCATGGCCGACGGGCTCAAGGCGATGATCGCGACCAACGCGTTCGGTCTGGGCATCGACAAGCCGGACATTCGCTTCGTCGTGCACTACCACTTCCCCGGCTCGGTCGAGGCGTACTATCAGGAAGCGGGGCGCGCCGGCCGCGACGGCGACCCGTCCACCTGCACGCTGCTCTACCGCGTCGAGGACCGCCGCATCCAGAGCTACTTCCTCGGCGGCAAGTACCCCGAGGTCGAGGAGGCGGCGAAGGTCGCGATCGTCCTCGAGACGTACCCGTCGGGCCAGCCCGTGCCGCTCGACGAGCTCGCCGAGCGCAGCGGCGTCGCGCGACGCAAGGCGCGCATCGCCCTCATGCTCCTCAAGCGCCACGGCATGGTGCGCGAGCACCGCGGCCTGCGCTGGGAGCGACTCGCCGACCGGCTCACGCAGGTCGACCTCAGCGCCGACCTCACGGACTACGAGGACCGCCGCGCGCGCGACCAGGCGAAGCTTCAGGCCATCGTGGACTTCGCGCAGACCGCGCGCTGCCGCACGCGCTTCATCCTCGAATACTTCGGCGAGGCCGTCGACGTCGACTGGCGCTGCGGCAACTGCGACGCGTGCGACGCGATGGAGGCGTGGGACGTCAGGCGCCGCCCCGCCTGACGCGCGGCGTCGGCGGGGCCGGACCGGCCGAGCCGCGTACGTTTCCCCCATGCTCCCCGACGTCTCGCTCTTCGACCGCCCCTACTACGGGAACAGCGCCCGCGACTGGCTCCTCGCGTTAGGCACCGTCGTCGCGCTCTGGCTCGCCCTCGCGCTCGTCCGCCGCGCCGTCATCCGACGCCTCGAGCGCTCCGCGTCGCGCACGAGCACCGCGGTCGACGACGTCGCGTTAGGCGCCTTCCGCCGTACCCACGCCGCGTTCCTGTTCGCCGTCGCGCTGCGCGGCGCCGAGCACACGATGCTGGTGCTGCCGACGCGCGTCGACGGCGCGGTCCACCTGTTCGTCGAGCTCGTCGCGCTCTGGCAGGCGGCGAGTTGGGGATCCGGCGCGATCGGGCTCGCCGTCGAGGCGGCGGCGCGGCGGCGCGGCGCGCACGACAAGGCGAGCGTCACGACGCTGAACGTCCTCGGCGTCATCGCGCGCCTCGTGCTGTGGCTGCTGCTGCTGCTGCTCGCGCTCGCCGCGTTCGACATCGACGTCACCGGACTCGTCACCGGGCTCGGCATCGCGGGCGTCGCCGTCGCCCTGGCGGTGCAGAGCATCCTCGGCGACCTGTTCGCGTCGCTCTCCATCGCGCTCGACAAGCCGTTCGTGCTCGGCGACACGATCACCGTCGATCAGTTCACCGGGACCGTCGAGGACATCGGCCTCAAGACCACGCGGCTCCGCGCGCTGAGCGGCGAGACCCTCGTCTTCTCGAACGCCGACCTCCTCAAGGCGCGCATCCGGAACTATCGGGGGCAGGCGGAGCGGCGCGTGCAGTTCGCGCTGAACGTCGCGCCGGACACGCTCCCCGAGCGCCTCGAGCGCGTGCCCGCGATCGTGCGCGAGCTCCTCGCCGCCGAGCCGGCGGTGCGCGTCGACCGCGCGCACGTGAGTGCGATCACCGACAGCGCGCTCGTCGTCGAGGCGGTCTACTTCGTGACGACGGGCGACTACGGCGTCTACATGGACGTGCAGCAGCGCTTCTACCTCGCACTGCTGCGCCGCCTCGCCGCCGAGGGGATCGCCCTCGTGCGCCCGGTCCCGCCGGTCGTCGTGAACGGAGCGCCGGGTCCGGACGAGACGCTCCCCGCCGCGCCTACTCCTCCAGACGCGCGTCGAGCGTGATCTCGACGTTCCCGAGGAGCGCTTTCGACACCGGGCACTCGCTCTTCGTCGCCTCGGCCACGTCCTTGAAGGCGTCTCGATCGGCCCCGGGGATCCGCGCCGTCGTCGTCAGGGCGATCCGCGTGATGCGCCAGCCCCCGCCGTCGCCACGTTCGATCGTGCACGCCGCGCTCGTCTCGATGCGCTCCGGACGCATCCCGGCCTTCTCCAGCGATCCGCTGAGCGCCATGCTGTAGCACGCGGCCTCGGCGGCGGCGAGCAGCTCTTCCGGGTTGCTGCCCCCGCCGCTCTCGAAGCGCGAGCCGAACGAGTAGTCGGCGCTCAACGCGCCGCTCTCTCCCGTGAATGAGCCCTTTCCATCGCGTAGCAATCCTTCCCAGACGGCGTTCGCAGTGCGTGTCGGCATGATCGTGTCCTCGAGGGTCGAGCGACTGGTGCGCGTCCGCGACTCGGGCGGCGCGCGCGCGGCGCGCGGGCGCAGTCGCACGACTCGGGCCGCGCACGGTGCCGGCGTACTGCGAGCCGTCCTGGCGCGAGTCATCACGCTCGTCATCGCGATCGCCTGCGGCAGCGACCGCAAGGGCCCGGCGCCGAGCGGCACCAGCGCGGCGATCGACGCGCCGACCCGCGACTCCTCGGCGTTCGTGCCGGTCGCGCTCGCGCCGTCGCGCGTCGCCGTGCCGATTCGCTACGACCTCGCCCCCGCGATCGCCGTGCTCGAGCAGGCGGTGCCACGCACGTTCGGCGATCTCGCCGACCGGAAGCCGGTGACGGGGCACAAGAGCATGTCGTACGCGTTCGACGCGACGCGCACCGGGTTCGACGTCCGTGTGCGCGGCACGACGGTCACGATCTCGTCGGTCGTCGCGTACCGCGCGCGCGGCTGGGTGAAGCCGGTCGGCATCGGCCCGTCGCTCTCCGGGTCGTGCGGGATGGACGACGAGCCGCCTCGCCTTCGCATCACGCTCGTCTCCGCGTTGCGCCTGGCCCCCGACTGGACGCTGCGCGCGAACACTGCCGTGCCGACCGTCGCGCCGATGAGCGACTCGACGCGCGACAAGTGCCGCGTCACGATCGTCAACCTCGACGTCACCGACCGCGCGGTAGCGGCCGTCCGCGCCGCGCTCGAGGGAAAGGCCACGCTGCTCGACGAGCGCATCCGCCGGGTCGACGTGCGCTCGAAGGTCGGCACGTGGTGGGCGATTCTCGGGCGGCCGATCAGGATGGGGAACGACGCGTGGCTCGAGATCCGCCCCGAGTCGGTGAGCGTCGGTACGCTGCGCGCCAGCGGGCGGACGATGGTCGCGCCGGTGACGCTCGTCGCGCGCCCGCGCATCGCGACCGGCTCGCGCCCCGACTCGTCGACGATCGCGCTCCCCGACATCACACCGCGCGCGAAGGGGGAGGGCGCGACCGACAGCGCGGAGACCGGGCTCCACCTGCTGCTCGAGGCCGTGCTCGGCTACGACGTCGCCACACGCATGCTCACGCGCCAGCTCGTCGGACGGCACTTCGAGCGCGGCGGCCAGTCGGTCACCGTACGCGCCGCGAGCGTCTTCCCGGCAGCCGGCGGACGCGTTGCGCTCGCGCTCGCGCTCGTCGGCGACGTCGACGCGCGTGTCGTGTTCGCCGGACGCCCTGCCTACGACCGCGCGACCGGGATGCTCGCCGTTCCCGACCTCGATTACAGCGTCGCCGACGCGTCGCTCCTCGTGCGCGGCGCCGACGGCGTCGCCCACGACGCGCTGCGCGACGCGCTCCGCGACCGAGCCCGGTTCCCCATCACGGCGCTCATCGACTCCGCCCGCCTCCGCGCCGAGCGCGCGATGAACCGCGAGCTGACGCGCGGCGTCGTGCTGGGCGCCACCGTCACGCATGCCCGCGCCCTCGGCGTACGCGCCGCTCCCGACGGCTTTCGCGTACAGGCCGAGGCCCTCGGCACGCTGTCGCTCGACGTCGACCGCGCGCCCAGCGTCAGGCGCCGACGCGCCGCGTCGGCGGCGTCGCCCGCGAAGCCCGAAGTGAAGAAGTCCGTGCCCGACACCAGGAAGCCCTCGTCCCGATGACCGTCCCCCCACTCCCGCCGAGCGTCGCGCGCACGCTCGACCGATTCCGCGCCCTCGGCCGCGACGAGAAGATGCAGACGCTCGTGAGCTACGCGAAGAAGCTCGAGCCGCTCCCCGATCGCTACGCGAACATCGACCGCGCGGAATTCACCGTGCCGGAATGTCAGACGCGCGTCGACATCGTTCCCGAGCGGCGCGCCGACGGCACCCTGCACTTCTACGCCGACGTGAACGTGCGTCAATCGCCGACCGTCGCCGCCGTGCTCGCGATCACGTTCCAGGCGGTGAACGACCGGCCACCGGCGGTCACCCTGGCGCTGCCCGGCGATTACATCAGCCAGCTCATGAGCGGCATCGGTCTCGCCGCGCGCGAAGTCGGGCTGACCGCGATGATCGAACGGTTGAAGCGCTACGCGGCCGCCACGGCCGCCTGACGGCACCCGCGCGACGCAGCACCTGCGCGGCGCCGTGCGTATTTCCCTTCGCCACACCTTCCCCCGCCTCCTTCCGATCCAGCAGAACCCCCGTCATGAGATTCTCCCGCCTCGCTCTCGCCGCCGCGCTGGCGCCGCTCGCCCTCTCGGCGTCCGCCGCGCTCGCGCAGCCGCAGTTCTCGAAGAACCCGCCGAAGGGCCCGCTCGTGGAGTTCGAGCTCATGACGTGGCCCGAAGTGCAGAAGGCGCTCGCCGACGGCAAGACGACGGCGCTCATCTACACCGGCGGGACCGAACAGCGCGGGCCGCAGAACGTGAACGGCGGCCACAACCTCATGGCCCGATACACCGCGAAGGCGATCGCCGCGAAGCTCGGAAACGCGATCGTGATGCCGGTGCTGCCCTACACGCCGAACAACGCGAGCGCCACGCTTCCGGGCACGATCGGTCTCACGCCGGAGCTGCTGAGCGCCGTGCTCTATCGCATCACGGAGCAGACGATCGCGACCGGCTTCAAGAACGTCGTGCTCATGGGCGACCACGGCGGCGGACAGCCGAACGCGTACAAGGCGGTCGCCGACTCGCTCGACAAGGTCTACGCGCCGAAGGGCATCCGCGTCTTCTTCTGCGACGAGGTCTACGCGAAAGCCCAGGGCGACTTCGACAAGTGGCTGGCCGAGAACGGTTACCCCGTCAGCTCGCACGCCGGCCTCCCCGACACGTCGACCATGCTCTACCTCGACTCGCTCGGGATCTACGTCCGCAAGGATCTGATCCCGACAGCACTCGGCGACACGATGCCGCGCGGGCGCGGCGGGCCGAACGCGGCCGGGTCCAACCCCAACGCCGCGCCGCGCGTAAACAACGGGATCACGGGCGACGCGCGGCGGGCGAGCGTGGCGCTGGGGAAGCGGTCGTTTGATACCAAGGTGGAGTATGCTGTCCGACAGATCCGAGAGTTCCTTGGCCAGAAATAATCGGCGCTTCGCGCGCCGCGCCGCCGTCGCCCTGGCGGCCGCCGCGGTCGGGAGCGCGACGCCGTGTGCCGCGCAGAGCGGCACGACGCCGCAGCCGTCACCCGGCGCAGCGGCTCGCGCCAGGCGCGACTCCGTCGCGCGGCTGACGCCCGACCAGATCGCCGCGACCGCGAAGCTGACGATCGCGGTCGGCATGCTGCGCGACACGACGCAGAAGTACCTCGCGATGTCGCGCAACAAGACGGTCGAGGCGCAGGGGCGGCTCCGCGACGACCTCGTGACGCAGGTGAAGAAGCTCGTCACCGACGCCGGTATGACCGACGCCGAGTACCGACGGAGGATGTTCCTCGTCAGCACGGACTCGTCGATGCGCGTCGCCTACGAGACGGCCGTGACGAAGCTGACGGGTGTCGTCCCCGCCGGCCCCGCCGCCGCCGGCGCGACGAACGCCTCGGCCGGCGTCGCCGCCGCGGCCGCACCCACGGCCGGCGGCGCGGCGGCGGAGCCTGCGACGGCGAAAGGCGCCGACCCTGCGCAGATGCTCGCCGTGCCCCCCGGTCCGGCCGGCGTGCACGTCGGGCACGTCGCGAACGCGTTCGGGGACACACCCGGCGGACGCGGCCTCCTGCCGACGGCGATGGCGGAGGCACGTACGGCGGCGCAGCACGCGGCGCTCGCCATGCGCACGCCGGACAACCTCGCGTCGATCCAGACGCACGCCCGGCACGTGCTGCACGCGGTCGACCCGACGGCCGACATGAAAGGCCCCGGCCTCGGCTACGGCGTGAAGCGCGCGGCGACCGGCGTCGCCGCGCACGCCGAGTTGGCGGCGAAGGCGCAGGGAGCGCCCGAGTCCGTCGTCATGCACGCCGCGCACGTCGCGACGGCGGCGCGCAACAGCGCCAAGCGCGCCGACGACATGGCCGTCCTCGTCCGCAAGATCGAGGCGTCCACGACCGCGGCCGACGCCGCGGCGCTCGCCTCGCAGCTCCAGGCGCTCGCGAACGAGCTGGTCGGCGGCAAGGACGCGAACACCAACGGCCGTGTCGAGATCGCGGAGGGTGGGCTCGCCATGTGCGAGGAGCACGTGAAGCTCATGGTCGGCGCGCCCCCCGGCGGACGCTGATCGAACGTGCCGGGAAGCGAGAGGGCCGCGGTGCAATTGCACCGCGGCCCTCGCTGCGTCAGGCGGATTCGAGCGTCAGGCGGCCCGCTCAGTCGTGGTTCCGTTCGTACGCCGCCTGCTGATTGATCCGGTCCCTCGCCTGCGACCGGTCGCGAGCCGTCGTCTCGCGTCGTAGCACGTCACGCGTCGACTGCGAGCGCACGGCGGCCATGAACGGGAGTCGCTCGAGCGACTCGCTCCCACACGCCGGACAGACCGGCGTGGCCGATCCGCGTACGAGGATCTCCGACTCGACCTCGCACGCGGTGCAGCGGTAATCGTAGAGCGGCATCCGTGACGCGTCTCAGCAGGAGACGCAGAGATGCTGGTTCTTCGCACCGAGCTTCTCGAGCAGCTCGATCGTCTCCGGGAACGGACGCAGACGCTGCACCGGGCCATTCGCCATGTCGACGACCGTGCGCCCCGTACGCGACACCGCCTTCACGTCGGCACCCTTCGAGACGAGGTACTTGATCATCTCGTTGTCGCCGCGCGACGCCGCGTGGTGGAGCGGCGTGTAGCCGTTATTGTCGCGCGCGTTCACGTCCATCTTCAGCTCTTCGACCATGTAGCGCATCGCCGACATCCATGCCTCGGGCGCGTGACGGTGCGCGTTGCCGGCGAACCCGTTGCCGTAGCCGACGCCCGCCGCCGCGTGGATAGGGAACACGCCCGAGCCGACCGGGGCCACCTTCGCCATCGCCTCGACCTCGGGATCGAGCTTGAGCGTGAGTCCGTCGCCGAGCCCCGCACCGATCGCCGCGACGCTCGGCGCTCCGCCGGCCGGACGACCGCCCGCCGCCTGAGCGCGACCGCTGTCGGCCCGCGTCGCCGTGCTCCCGGCCGCCGCCGTCGCCGCCGCGCGACGCGTCTGACGCGCCGCGCTGTCCGCGGCGGTCGCCGGCGCACCACCCGCCCCGGGAGCCGGCGCGACGGTGCCAGGCGTCGGCTGGAGCCCGCCGCCGCGCGCGATCGCCCGCGGCGGGATCGATGCCGTATTCACCTCGGCGCCGAACTTCGCGAGCAGCTTCATGAGGTCGACGTCGAGCGCGTAGGCGGCACGCCAGAACGCCGTCGTTCCGTCGAGCTGCTCGAGCCCGCAGTTGCCGCTGCCACAGTTGTTGTACACGAACCACCACGGCTGCTTGCCGAGGCGGTCGTTCGGCTTCGCGCCTTTCTTGAGCAGCGCCTCTGCGAGCTCGACATAGCCGGTCCGCTGCGTCGCGATCGCCTGCACCTGCGGATAGCGCGACTTCGGCGCCCACTGCGCATTGATCGTCGCGTAGAGCGGCGTCATGCCGTAGGGCGTCGTCACGTTCGGGTCGGCGCCCCCCTCGATCAGCTTCATCGCGACGTCGAACTGTCCGTTCATGGTCGCGACGAGCAGAGGCGTCATCCTGTCGACGTACGCCGTGTCGTTCACATTCGCGCCGCCGGCGATGAGCGCTTCGGCCGCCGCGACGTTCCCCTGCCGCGCCGCGTGGTGCAGCGCCGTCAGCCCGCCCACCTTGCCGACCTGCTTTCCGTACCCAGCCACGCCGCCGTTCGCGGTGTCGACGTTCTCGCGCACCGAATCCGTCGTGACCTTCGGGGCGAGCAGGATCGCGCGTCCCGAGTCGATCGCGGCCTGAATCTGCTGGGTCGTGAACGGCCCGCGTGGCATGCGAACGGGAAGTCCGCGGCCGAAGCCGGCCGCGAGGTTCGCACCGGCTGCAGTCGACGGCGACGCACCGGTCGCGGGCGCCGCATTCGGCACCGCCGCGGCCGACGCGGCCGACGCGGCCGTCGGCGCGTTCACCGTGGTGACCGCGGAGTCGCGCGGCGTCGAGCTCGTCGGCGCGCTCCCGGCCGAGGTCGTGTGCGCCGGATACACCGGCGTTCCTGGCGTCGCCGCCGCCGCCGCGGCCGCGACCGCAGCCGCCGTTCCTTGTGCCGCTGGAGCCGCGCCACCCGCCGCCGGCGCACCCGGCGCGCCGCCGCGCCCGCCCGCACCCGCACCCGCGCCGCCGAGCGCCGCGAGATTGGCGCGGGCCGCCGCGAGCGCCTTCTGGTAGTCGGCGTCCGCCGAGTCCTTCCGCGCTTTCGGCTCGAACGTGATGAGCACCGCGTTCCGCTTCTTCTCCGCCGCCTGCTCGCGCGCCGCCTGCTCGGTGACGTTCACGACCGTCGTGTGGATCGACGCATCGGCCCCGCCCTTCATGAGCGCCGTGATCGCCGCCGCACGGTCCCGCTCGGCGGCGAAGATGAGCGGCGTCTGTCCCCACACCGACTCTCTCGCGTTCGCGTCGGCGCCCTTCGCGATGAGCGCTTTCACGACGTCCGGATTCCCGGCTTCGGCAGCGAGGTGCAGCGGCGTCGCCCCACCGATCGTCGTCGCCCTGACATCGGCGCCGGCGGCGAGCAGCACGCGCGTCGCCGCCGCGTTGCCGCCGCGCGCCGCGAGGTGCAGCGGCGTGTAGTCGGCGAGGCGTGTCCGCGCCTTCGCGTCCGCCTTGGCCCGCACGAGCGCCAGCGTCATCGCCGAGTCGCCGCGCTCGGCGGCCCAGTGCAGTGCCGTCATCCCGTCGCCCTGGGGCGCGTTGACGTCGCTCCCCTGCGCGATGAGCTGCCGCACCTCGATGAGATTGCCGCGCTGGGCGGCCTCGGCGATCGGCGCGCGTGACGACGGCGCGGTCGCCGGTTTCACCGGCTTGACCGGGTCGGCCGGCGGAGCGGCGGCGATGCCGCCGCCGAGCACGGCGACGGAGAAGGCGAGCGGTTGGAGCGAGCGAGCGCGCATGCGGGCGGTCCTCTAATCCGAGTGCGACAGAGTCGTGAGCGCGGTCTTCACTTCGACGACGTCTCGGACGCCGCCATCGGCGCCTCGAGCGGCGCGTTCAGTGCGAACTCGCCGGTGCTGTCGCCGAAGCTCTTCAGGTCGTCGTGTCCGAACTCGTGGAGCAGCGTCAGGAACACGTTCGCCATCGGCGTACCGTCCGGCGCCTTGAGGTGCAGGTCCCCCTGCAGCTTTCCATTCCCGTGGCCGAGCAGAATGAGCGGGCAGCGGCGGTGCGCGTGGATGTTCGGGTCCGACATCGGCGACCCGTAGAGGATCACCGTCTGGTCGAGCAGGTTCCCGCCCTCGTCCGTCGACTCCTGCAGCTTGTCGAGGAAGTAGGGGATCATGCTGACGTGGTAGCGGTTGATCTTGTTGAAGTCGAGGATTCCCGACTCGCGTCCGCCGTGGTGCGACGCCGGATGGAACGGCTTGTCGGTACCGCTCTCCGGGAACTGCCGTGTCGAGGCGTCACGCCCGGTCTTGAACGTCGAGACGCGCGTCATGTCCGACTGGAAGGCGAGCACCTGGACGTCGAACATCAGGCGCATGTGCTCCTCGAACGAGTCGGGCACGCCGATCGGTGCCTCGGGCAGCTCGCGCGGGTCGCCCTTCGAGTTCTTCGCCTCGACCGCCTGAATGCGGCGCTCGAGCTCGCGAACGTCGGTCATGTACTTGTCGAGCCGCTGCCGGTCGCCGGCGCCGAGCTGACGCTTGAGGCCGGCGAGGTCGCCGACCACCCAGTCGAGGATGCTGGCGTTCGCCTGACGGCGCACCGCGCGATCGGCGTGGTTCGCGCCGGCGCCGAACAGCATGTCGAACGCGACGCGCGGGTTACGGATCATCGGGAGGGGCTCGGTCGGTCCGCCCCAGCTCACCGTATCCGTGTAGGCGCAGGCATAGTTGTACTCGCAGCCACCGGCGCGGTCGAGATCGTCGATGCAGAGCTGCAGCGACGGAATCGCCGTCTCACCCGCGAACTTCCTCGCCACGATCTGATCGACCGACGTGCCGGCGTAGACGTCCGAGCCCTGCGTCTGCTTGGGGTGCGACTGCGTGAGGAACACCGCGCTCGACCGGAAGTGATCGCCGCCGATCTCCGGCGCCTCGAACGCTTCCGCCATGCGCACGTCGGTGTTGCTGACGATCGTCAGATGCTTCCGGTACTTCTCGAGCGGCGAGAGCGCGCTCTCCGGCGTGATCTCGAAGTTGCGCCCGACCCCGGCCGGCGCCCACAGATGCTTCGAGGCGCCCCACACGTTCGAGCCGGCCGCGCCGTGCACCGACTCCATGCACACGAAGCGCGTCTTCTGCGCCGCGGCGCCGAAGCGGCTCGCCCGCCGGAACGCCGGCGTCATGGCGTCGAGGTACGGCAGCGCGACGACGGCGCCCATCCCCTGAAGGAACGTTCGGCGCTCGATCGCCTTCCCGGTCACGAATTGCATGGCGAACTCCTCGACTGTGTGTGGCGCTGCTCGGTGGGCGCTGCCTGATCCGCTACGACTCTGCAAACTCTAACGATAGGACGATCGAACGAACTGGGAAGAGCCGAACCGGCTCACGGTGCCTCGCCCGCTGACGCGACGGCCGGTTCTGCGCGCCGCATCAGGAATGCCGGGCTGTTCACGACACCGGTCACGAACGTCGAGAACTTGTAGCCGCTCGCTCCGGCGCGCCGCGAGACCGCGCGCACCGTCGTCTCGTCCTCGTCCGCGATGCGGCGGCCGAGGGCGTACGCCATCAGGTTCTCGGTGAACGCGCGCATGAGCGGGATGGGCCGCTTCAGCAGCGCCTTCGTCAACTCCGACGGGTTCGTCACCGGCGTCCCGTCGTACATGTTGCCGCGGGTGTCGAGCGGCGCGCCGTTCTCGCGATAGCGCCAGCGCCCGGTCACGTCGAAGTTGTCGAGCGCGAGCCCGATCGGGTCCATGTACTGGTGGCAGGTGCGGCAGGTCGCCGCCTTGCGATGCTCCTCGGTGCGCTCACGCGTCGTCAGCACGCGCCCCTCGATGCCCCCCTTCGTCTCTTCGAGCGACGGCACGTCCGGCGGCGGCGGCGGCGGCGGCATGCCGATCAGCACCTCCATCACCCACTTGCCGCGCAGCACCGGCGACGTGCGCGTCGCGACCGAGGTCTGCACCGAGGATGCTTCCCTGCCCGAGCACGCCGCGGCGCGTCGCGTCGGGGTACGTCACCTTGCGGAAGTGGTCGCCCGAGATGTTCGGGATGCCGTAGTGCCGCGCGAGCTTCGCGTTCACGAACGTGTAGTCCGCGTTGAACACGTCGAGCACGCTGCGGTCGCGCTGCACGATGTCGGCGAAGAACAGCTCCGTCTCGCGCTTCATGAGCTGACCCATGTGGTCGTCGAAGTCCGGGAACCAGAACACGTCCGGGCGGACTTTCTCGACGTCCTGCAGGCGCAGCCACTGACCGGCGAAGCGGGTCGCCAGCGCCTCCGACTTCGGATCGGCGAGCATCCGCTTGACCTCGGCGTTCAGCACGACCGGCGTCGACAGCGTCTTCGCCGCCGCGAGGCGGAGCAGCCGGTCGTCCGGGATGGAGCCCCAGAGGAAGAACGAGAGGCGCGACGCCAGCTCGTAGTCGCCGATCTTGTAGTCGCGGCCGGCCACCGCGTTCGGCGGCGCCTGCTCGAAGCGGAAGACGAAGCGCGGACTCGCGAGCATCGCCTGGAGCGCCGAGCGCACGCCGGCTTCGAAGCCGCCCTTCGCCGCGGCACGATCGTAGAACGTGAGCAGCCCGTCGCGGTCGCCCTTCGTGAGCGGGCGACGGTAGGCACGGAGCCCGAGCCGCGTCACGATCTGCTCGGCGCAGGCGCGCGCGGCGAGCGTCGCCGACGGGCGGCAGGAGAACACCAGCTTGCGGCTCGGCGTCTCGGAGACGCCGAAGCTCTTCGATGGCCCGACGATGCCGAGGTCGGTGATGTGCGCCGGGTACGTCGTGCCCTCGGTGGCCGAGCCGTTCGAGGCGTTCGACCAGTCGGGCGGCTTGATGAGGTCCTCGTACGGGCCGTCGGTGCGGCGCACGAACGCGACCGAGATCCGGTGCTGGCCGGCCGTCACGCGGATCGGCACGGTCTTGTACAAATCGATGCCGTGGAAGATCGTCTGCATCTTCTGCGACGTGTTCACGCCGGGCTCGTACTTGAGCAGCGCGACGCGCTCCCCGTCGATGGAGACGTCGACCTCCTCGAGCCCCATGCCCTGACTGCCTTCGACCGTGTACCGGAGCTCGTACATGCCGTCGGTCGGGAAGACGTGCTGGGCGACGATGCCGCCGCGCGTTCCCATCGGCGCGCCGTCGACGTGGTCCCACGGGTGCTGGGAGCCGAACGGCGAGGTGCGGTATTGCTTCAGCGTCTCGGGCGCCGCGGAGTCACCGACGGCGAGCGTGCTCACGGCGGCGGCGGCGTTCAGGTAGGACTCGAGCAGCGTCGGCGAGAGCATCTGCGCCGCCGCGATGTTGTCGAAGTTCGCGCTCTTCGTGTCGAGCGGAAGCCAGTCGCCGGCGTTGACCGTGATGCCGAGCAGGTCGCGGATGGAGCGCTCGTACTCCGAGCGGTTCATTCGCTGGAACGACCGCGAACCCGGGTTGGGCAGCGCGCCGGTGTCGAGAACGCGCTCGATGGCCGCCGCGACGCGCTGGAGCGTGTCGCCGCTCGGGCGCGGCACGCCAGGGAGCGGCATCATCTCCGTCCGGAGCTTCCGGATCATCTTCTCGGCCTTCGCCCGCGCCGTGTCGGCGCGCGCGATGTCGAAGCCCTCGAGCGAGATGTTGCCCATCAGCATGCCGTCGCTATGACAGTCCATGCAGTAGGCGTCGACGACCTCGTTCAGCGTGGTGATGGTCGGGTCCGCGCCCGGCGGCGCGACGCGACGCGCGCGGCGCGACGCGCGCGGCGCGCGACCGCTGTGCGCGGCATCGGCAGCGTTCGCCGCCCGCGCGATGGCCGGCGTCGGAACGAGCGCGCGGCGCCCGTCGGTCCGCGCCGACAGACCCGCCTTGAACGAGAGCACCGCCGTCGCCGCTGCGACGGTCACGAACGCGATCCGCATCCGACTTCCTCCAAACGCCGGAACCTCATCGGGGAACGGGGTGTCCCACGATGCCTCCTAAACGCGCCAGCAGCAGAATCGTTGTGCCGCGCGTAGAAAGACACACCAGCCTATGGAGATTCGTCGGATGACGCTGCTCGTTCCAGCCCCACGCTTCGCGATTC
Organism: uncultured Gemmatimonadaceae bacterium; assembly: GCA_963843845.1. Taxonomy (GTDB): domain Bacteria; phylum Gemmatimonadota; class Gemmatimonadetes; order Gemmatimonadales; family Gemmatimonadaceae; genus Gemmatirosa. Next base: position 3,188,185 of record CAWJMB010000002.1, read on the forward strand.
TGTCCCTCGTCACGCTCGCAGCGCTGCCGGTACTGCCGGCGCTGGCCGGCGCTCAGGCGAAGCCCGCCGCCGCGAAGGGCGCGAGTCTTCGCTACGCCGTCGCGCCGACGGGGAACGAGGCGCGCTACCGCGTGCGCGAGCAGCTCGTCGGACGCGACCTGCCGAACGATGTGATCGGCGTCACGAAGTTCGTGAGCGGCCGCATCATCGTCGACCAGGACGGCAAGGTGCGCCAGGACAGCTCGAAGATCGTCGTCCTCGTCGACAGTCTGAAGAGCGACCAGACGCGGCGCGACAACTACCTCCGCCGCCGCACGCTTGAGACGACGAAATACCCGAACGTCGAGATCGTTCCGACGTCGATTCAGGGGCTGCTGACGCCGATGGCGCCGGGCACGACGCGCACGCTCACGCTGACCGGCAACGTCACGATCCACGGCGTCACCCGCCCGACGACCTGGCAGGTCGTCGCCCGCCCCGACGGCTCGGCGGTCGTCGGCACGGCGACGACGGCGTTCACGTTCAAGGACTTCACGCTCGAGCAGCCGAAGGTGCCGATCGTGCTCAGCGTGGCCGACACGGTGAAGCTCGAATACGACTTCCGCTTCGTGCCGATGCCGTAACGTTCGCGGGACGATGTGACGGAAGGGACAGACGGGACAGAAGAAATGCTTTTCTTCTGTCCCGTCTGTCCCTTCCGTCAATAAACGCTCAGCGCCCGGCCGCTTTCTGTCCGTACTCCACGGCCTTGAAGCCGTTGTCGCCCCAGCCGGCGATGAAGACCGAGAAGCCCTGCTTCATTCGCTGCTCGACCGTCTGCGGATCGTTCGCCGGGTAGCCGCACGGCACCTTGAATTCCTTGCACGCGGCGAGCACCTGCTGGATCGACGCCTCCCACGCCTCGGCGTCGAACGTCCGCTGCTTCGTCGTGGAGTCGATCGTCGAGAACACGCCCCGAAGTGTGCCGGCGCCGGGGAAGAGCGCGGCGATCCCCTTCACGGCCGCGATCTCGCGGGTGCGTGCGAGCCCCTCTTTGCTCTCGATGATCGCCCACGCGGTCAGCTCCCCCTTCGGGTTGAGCGGCCACACGTCGGCCTTCGCTCGGTAGTCGCTCTCGCTGACGCCCCAGAACGCCGGCGCCGTCCCGACGCCGTCGGGGCGCGTGCCGCCGTGCTTCCTGAACCGCATCGCGGCGAGCCCGCTCTTGAGCTCGTCCGCGCTCGTCACGTCGACGAACACGATCGTGCTCACGCCGAGGTCGAGCTGCTTGGCGATGCGCTGCGCGGCGATTGCGCGGTCCGGCGCGACTTCCGGCGTCTTCACGGCGACCGGGTGGCGCAGGTGCGCGTACGGCGTCTTCGTCGTGCTCCCCGCGTCCATGATCCCCTTCATGAACTCCATGAAGCCGGGGTAGCCGCGGTCGAAGTTCCCCTCCATGCTGCCGTCGAAGATGAAGTCGGCCTGTGCGTAGGCCATCGCGTCGCGCGCCAGCTCGGCCTGCGTCTTCTGCGGCGCGGGCGGCGTCTCGGCGGCGGGGCGGGCCATCCCCGGCGGGCCGCCGACGCGCGGATTCGCCGGAGCGTACAGCCCGAACACCGGCTTGCCGGCCACGTGCAGGTCGATCATCGGATTCAGATGCCCCGGCGCCTGGACGGCGCGAGGAGCGGCGGCCGAGGCGGCCGCGAGGGTGAGCAGAACGACAGCGCGCACGCGGAGCTTCTCTCGGTGAGGGGGAGGCGGGACGTCGCCGACGCTAGGGGCGTCGCACTGACGTATGTGCTCCACTACGTGCGGCGTCCGCGCTTCGCTGGCGCCGCACTATCTTGCGCGCCATGCAACGCCTCGTCTCTGCCTGGACGTGGAGCGTGTGGATCACGCTCGTGTTCCTCGGCTTTCCCGTCGCCTGCGTCATCTTCGCGCTCACCGCGCCGTTCGATCCGGGGCGCTACGTCGCCGGACGCTTCTTCCGACTCATCGGCAAGTCCGGCGCGGCGCTGAATCCGTGGTGGCACTTCCGCACGACCGGCGTGCGGATCACCGACCCGCGCCACCCGTACGTCGCGGTCGCGAACCACGAGTCGTACGCCGACATCTTCCTGCTCTGCTATCTGCCGTGGGAGATGAAGTGGCTCGCGAAGAAGCAGGTCTTCCGCATCCCGGTCATGGGGTGGCACATGTGGCTGGCCGGCGACGTGCCGCTCGTGCGCGGCAACCGATCGAGCGCGGTCGGGGCGCTGGCCAAGTGCCGCGACCGCCTCGCGAAGCGGGTCTCGGTCATGATCTTCCCCGAGGGAACGCGCTCGCCGACCGACGAGCTGCTGCCGTTCAAGGACGGGGCGTTCGCGCTCGCCGTCGAGGCGCAGGTGCCGGTGCTGCCGATCGCGATCGCCGGCACGCGCGACGCGATGGCCAAGCACTCGTTCCTCGTCGGCCACGCGACCGCCGCCTGCCGGGTGCTCGAGCCGATCGAGACGACCGGGCTCGGGCCGAGCGACGTCCCCGCGCTCCGCGAGCGCGTCCGCGCGCTGATCGACGACGCACGCCACGAGCTGCGCGCCGAGCTGGCCCGGGGGACCCGCGCATGAGCCTTCCGCTCACCACGTCGATCGCCGACGATGCGCCGCTCACGCTCGACGCGCTCGAGGAGCGGCTGTCGCGTCCGACGAGCGGGGTGCTGGGCGTGGTCGGGCGGCTGACCGGCGATGTGCTCGTCCTGGGTGCCGGGGGCAAGATGGGGCCGTCGCTCGCCCGCATGGCGCGGCGCGCGCTCGACGAGCTCGGCGGCGACCATCGGACGCGGCAGGTGATCGCCGTGTCGCGCTACTCGGACGGTGCGGCGCGCGAGGCGCTCGAAGCGGTCGGCGTGCGCACGATCGCGACCGACCTCACCGCGCCCGGGGCCCTCGCGGCGCTCCCCGACGCCCCGTCGGTCGTCTACATGGCCGGCCAGAAGTTCGGCACGTCGGACGCGCCGGCGCGCACGTGGGGCGTGAACACGTTCCTGCCGGGACAGGTCGCCGAGCGCTACGGGGCGTCGCGCATCGTCGCGTTCTCCACGGGCAACGTGTATCCCCCCTCGCCGGCGAACGGACGGGGCACGCCGGAAGACGCCGCGCTCACCCCGCTCGGCGAGTACGCGAACTCGTGCGTCGGGCGCGAGCGGGTGCTCGAGTACGTCTGCGAGCGGCAGGGAACGCCGCTCGCGATCGTGCGACTCAGCTACGCGGTCGACCTGCGCTACGGCGTCGTCGTCGACATCGCGCGGCGCGTGCAGCGCAGCGAGCCGGTCGACGTGCGGACGGGGTGGGTGAACGTGATCTGGCAGGGGGACGCGAACGCGCTCGCGCTGCAGTGCTTCGCGCGCGCCGACACGCCGCCTTCGTCGTGAACGTGACCGGCGCGGACGCCGTGTCGGTCCAGGACATCGCGCGCCGCGCGGGGCGCACCTTGCGGCGCGAGCCGCGCTTCGTCGGCATGACGGCCCCCGACGCGCTGCTCAGCGACACGACGCTCGCGCAGCGGATGTTCGGGCCGCCGCAGGTGTCGACGGTGCGGCTCGTCGACTGGGCGGCGCAGTGGCTCGCGGCCGGGAACCCGACGCTCGACCGGCCGACGAAGTTCGAGGTGCGCGATGGCAAGTACTGACGGTCGGGCCGCGGAGCGCGGAACTCCGGGCGGGCGGTGAACCTTCGCCAGCACCTGCTCGCCGGCCAGGTCATCCCGGCGCACCCGCTCGCGCTCACGCCGTCGCGCACGCTCGACGAACGGCACCAGCGCGCGCTGACGCGCTATTACGTCGCGGCGGGCGCGGGGGGGATCGCGGTCGGCGTGCACACGACACAGTTCGAGATCCACGACCCGAACGTCGGGCTGTACCGCGCAGTGCTGGAGCTGGCGGCGGAGACGGCGACGGCGGCGTTGGGCACCGAGACGGTCGGCACGTCGCCGCGCGACTTCGTGCGCGTCGCGGGACTCGTCGGGGAGACGCGACAGGCGACCCACGAGGCGCAGGTCGCGCTGTCGCTCGGCTACCACTGCGGGCTGCTCAGCCTCGCCGCCTACCGCGAGGCCGACGACGCCACGCTGCTCCGCCACTGCCGAGCCGTCGCCGACACGATCCCGCTGTTCGGCTTCTACTTGCAGCCGGCGGTCGGCGGACGCGAGCTCGGCTACCGCTTCTGGCGCGAGTTCGCGGAGATTCCGAACGTCGTCGCGATCAAGATCGCGCCGTTCGACCGATACCGCACGATCGACGTGGTGCGAGCGATCGCGGCAGCGGGTCGGACGGACATCGCGCTCTACACCGGCAACGACGACAGCATCGTCGCCGATCTGCTGACGCCGTTCCCGGTCGTCGTCGGCGGGCGGCGGGAGACGCGGCGCATCGTCGGCGGCCTCCTAGGGCAGTGGGCCGTCTGGACCCACTCGGCCGTCGCCATGCTCCGCGCGGCGCGCGAGGTCGACGAGGGCGCGCAGACGAGGGAGTGGCTGGCCTTCGGCGCCGCGCTGACCGATGCGAACGGCGCGCTGTTCGATCCGCGCAACGGCTACGCGGGGTGTCTGCCGGGGATCCACGAGGTACTGCGGCGGCAAGGGTTGCTGTGCGGCACGTGGACGCTGAACCCGCGCGAGCGACTGTCGCCCGGGCAGACCGACGAGATCGACCGCGTGCTGCGCGACCACCCCCAGCTCACCGACGACGCGTTCGTGGCCGAGCACCGCGACGCGTGGCTGCGCGACTGACGGCTGTCCCTCGCACCCCCTACATGCCATGCGCTTGCACTTCGCACGCTCCGAGCTGCTGCTGATCGGTGCCGCGCTCGCCGCCACGGCCGCGGCGGGACTCACCGCCGGCGAGCGCGCGGGGCCGATCGTCGCGTTCGGCACCTCGGCGCTCGGCCTGTCGCTGCTCGCGACGATGGTCGGCTCGGCGACCGAGAACATCGGCGAGCGGCTCGGGCCCGGCGCGACCGGGGTGCTGCAGGCGGCGTTGGGCAACCTCCCCGAGCTGTTCGTCTGCATCTTCAGCCTCCGCGCCGGGCTCGTCGACGTCGTGCGCGGCGCGCTCGTGGGGGCGGTGCTCGCGAATCTGCTGCTCATCCTCGGGCTCGCGATCCTCGTCGGGGGGGTCAAGCACGGCACGCAGGTCTTCGGCTCCGGCGTCGCGCGCATGGTCGCGACGCTCATGCTGATCGCCGTCGCGGCGCTCGCGATGCCCACGCTGGCGCACACGCTCCACACGCCGGCGCAGGCGCACGAGGCCGCGCTGAGCGCGACGTGCGCGGTCGTGCTGCTCGTGATCTTCGCGTGTAGCCTGCCCTTCTCACTCCGGGCGAGCGCGGCGCGGGCCGCGCAGGAGGCAGGGCCGCCGGCCGCCGATGGGGTGCCGGGCTCGGCGGCGCCGCGACACGAGGCGTGGCCGCTCGCGCAGGCGGTCGTGGTGCTCGCGGTCGCCGGCGTCGGTGCGGCGCTCGTCTCCGAGTGGTTCGTCGACGCGCTGCTGCCGGCGACGCAGCGGATCGGCCTGACGCCCGGGTTCACGGGGCTCGTCATCGTGGCGATCGCCGGGAACGCGGTCGAGAACGTCGTCGGCATCAAGCTCGCCGCGCAGAACAAGCCGGACTACGCGATGAGCGTCGTACTCAACAGCTCACTGCAAGTGGCGCTCGCGCTCACGCCGGTGCTCGTGCTCGCATCGTTCTTCATCGGGCCGACGCCGCTCACGCTCGTGCTCCCCCCGCTGCTCGTCGCGGCGCTCGCGCTCGCCGCGATCGTCAGCGCGATCATCGTGATCGACGGCGAGTCGATCTGGCTCGAGGGGGTGGCGCTGATCGGCCTCTACGTGATGATCGCCGCCGCGTTCTTCTGGGGGTGACGGGCGGCGCGCCGACGTGACGACGGCGTCGTCACGTCGGCGGGATCGTCAACTGCACCTCATCCCCGGCGTTCACCGCGATCTCCTGTGTCGCCGACGGCGCCCGGCCGCCGATCGGGTCGGCGACGAAGCGCAGCGAGAGCGACCCCTGCACGATCGACGGCGGGATCGTCAGCACCTGCGTCGAGTTGCCGGTGACGGTCCCGAGCCGCACGCGCTGCGAGCCGCGGTACGCGTAGATGTTGCGGTCGAGGAAGCCCTGGTTGATGACGCGGACCGTCGTGCGCGCGATCGGCGCCGGGGCGTTCTTCCCCTTGCCATAGCACGCCGAGAGACCGGCGGTCACGAACGTCGCGAGGAACGCCGTCACGAACGCTCGGCGGCCGAGGCGGTGTGGAAGCGGGGGGTGCATGGCGGCTTGAGCCGGAGCGGGTGGTGTGCGCGAGTCAGCGCGGAGCATGCGATGCCGTAGCATACCCCGTTCCGACCGCGGCGGCACACTGGAAGGGCGCCCTCTCGCGGGACCGGCGCCCACGCGGCACCTTGCACGTCGACACTCGACGAGGAGCCCAGCATGCGTGCTCGCCCGCTCACCGCACTCGCACCGCTCGCGGTCACTGCGCTCGCCATGTCCGCCCAGCCGCCGGCGCAGGGGGCGAAGACCGTCCCGCTGCAGGAGTGGAACGTGCCGTGGCAGGAGAGCCGCCCGCGCGACCCGGTGATCGACGCGGCGGGGCGCGTGTGGTTCGTCGGGCAGGTCGGCAACTACGTCGCGACGCTCGACCCGACGAGCGGCCAGTTCCGCAAGTTCGCGCTCGATTCGGGCACGAATCCGCACAACGTCATCGTCGACCGTCGTGGGACCGCCTGGTTCACGGGGAACCGCAACGGCACGATCGGCCGCATCGACGCGCGGAGCGGGAAGATCACGAGCTACCCCGTCCCCGGGAACGTTCGCGACCCACACACACTGATCGAGGGGCGCGACGGCAGTCTCTGGTTCACCGCACAGTTCGGGAACGTCGTCGGTCGCCTCACGCCGAGCGACGGAGCGGTGCGGCTCGTGAAGATGCCGATCGACGCGTCGCGCCCGTACGGCATCGTGCTCGACTCGAAAGGGCACCCGTGGTTCGACCTGTTCGGCACGAACCGCATCGGCACGATCGACCCGGCGACGATGCAGTTGCGCACCTTCACGCTGCCGAACGAGAGATCGCGCCCGCGCCGCATCGCCGTCACGAGCGACGACATGGTCTGGTACGTCGACTACACGCGGGGCTTCCTCGGCCGCCTCGACCCGCGAACGGGAGCGGTGCAGGAGTGGCAGAACCCGGGCGGGCCGGGGGCGCTGCCCTACGCGATGACGGTCGACGATCAGGATCGGCTCTGGTTCGTCGAGACCGGGCGCCAGCCGAACCGGCTCGTCGGCTTCGACCCGAAGACGCGTGGCTTCTTCGGGCTGAGCGCGATCCCGAGCAACGGGAGCAAGGCGAACGCCGTGCGCCACATGACGTTCGACCGCACGAGCGGCCACATCTGGTTCGGGACCGACGCCGGAACGATCGGGCGCGCGACCGTGGGGACGAAGACGCGGCCGATTCTCTAGAGCGAATCGCGGATGCGTTTGCCGTCAGGCGATCCCGGTCCGGATCGCCTTCAGCACGGAGTCGGAGAACACGTCGAGCTCCGCCGGCGTCGTGTAGACGTTCGGCGTGATGCGGATTCCGGAGAACTCCGGGAAGACGATCGGCGTCGTGACGATGCGTGCCGTGGTGTAGAGCCACGCGCCGAGCTTCGCGGGGTCGATGCCGTCGACGGCGAAGAAACCGATCGCGCCGGCTTTCGTCGGATCCTTCAACGGGGTCAGCACCTTCACGCGGTCGCTCTCGGCGAGCAGCCGCTTCGCCCAGCGGTCGCGCAGCTAGCGCAGGCGCGCGGCCTTCCGCTCGGCGCCGATGCCGCGGTGAAACGCGAGCGCGGCGGCGATCGCGTTGTGATTCGCGGCGGGATGCGTGCCGATCTCCTCGAACTTGCGGATGTCGTTCGTCCTGCGCGGCGACCGCCGCCATGAGCGGCCACACCTTGCTGATCTTCTCGCGGCGGACGTAGAGGAAGCCGGTGCCGATCGGCGCGAGCAGCCATTTGTGCAGGCTCGTGCCGTAGTAGTCGGCGCCCAGCGCGTCGCGCGTGAAGGGGAAGTGCGCGAACGCGTGCGCCCCGTCGACGATGACCTCGATGCCTAGCGGCCGAGCCACGTCGACGATGCGGCGGACGGGGAGGATCTGCCCCGTCAGGTTGGTGATGTGGGGCAGCTCGATGACCTTCGTGCGCGGCGTGATCGCGGCGCGGAACCGCTCGACCACGTAGTCGTCGCTCGGCGGCGGCACGGTGAACGTGATCGGCTTCACGACGATCCCGTCGCGCCGGGCGCGCTGGTCCCACGCGGTGAGCATGCGCGGGTAGTTCTGCGTCGTGACGACGACCTCGTCGCCGCGCGCGAGGTCGAGGCCGAGGATCATCGTCTCGTTCGCTTCGGAGGCGTTGCGCATGATCGCCATCTCTTCGGGATCACAGCCGAACTCGCGCGCCAGTTCGCGCCGCACGCTCTCGATGCGCGGCTCCAGCTCGCGCCACATGTGCTGGACAGGCAGCTCGTTCGAGAAGCGCAGATCGCGGATCATCTGCTCCAGCACGTGCGTCGGCGCGGGGCTGACGCCGCCGTTGTTCAGGTTGATCAGCGTGCGGTCGAGGTCGAACGCGCGGTGGATCTCGGTCCAGTAGTCCTCGTCGCCCGCGACGTCGGCCGTGACGCGGGCGGCGCCGATCTCCGTGGCACGGCGCAGCGCGACGCCGGCGCGCTCGGCGAATGCGGCGTGCGGGGTGAGCGCCGCGAGCGTGGCGCCGGCGGCCGACGACAGGAAGTGGCGGCGAGAGGACATGGGCGTGATCCGGAGTTGGCGAGGTGCGAGCTATTCTACGCGCCGACGCGGAGGTGACTAGAGCGCGGACGCCGCGAGAGTGAACGGAACATCACCTGCCATGACGAGATGCCGATGCGCTATCCGATTCCGGCCGAGCGGCACCGTACCCGCGAGGAGATCGAGCGAAGTCGGTTCATCGCGACGCTCGCGCCCGCCGCGTCGGTCGAGGAGGCGCAGGCGTTCACCGCGTCGGTGCGCGCCGAGTTCCCGGACGCGACGCACAACTGCTGGGCGTACGTCGTCGGGCCGCCGGGGAGCACGGCGCGCGTCGGGATGAGCGACGACGGCGAGCCGCACGGCACGGCGGGGCGCCCGATGTTGACGATGCTGCTGCACGGCGGCGTCGGCGACGTCGCGGCGGTGGTCACGCGCTATTACGGCGGGGTCAAGCTCGGGACCGGCGGGCTCGTGCGGGCGTACGGCGGCGCGGTGCAGCGCGCGCTCGTCACCCTCCCGCGCGCCGAGCGGATCGAGCGCACGACGCTGGTCGTACTCGTGTCGTACGCCGACGTCGCGGCGCTGAAGCAGCTCGCCGCCGCGCACGAGGCGGAGACGTCGGGCGAGGACTACGGCGCCGACGTCACCTACACCCTGCAGCTGCCGGTGCCGAACGCCGAGCCGTTCGCGGCCGCACTGCGCGACGCGACGCGCGGGGCCGCGATCGTCGAGCCGGCCTGAGGCTCCTCGCTCACAGCGCGTCGGCGATCGCCGCGATCTCCTCGGCGCCCCGCCACGCGTGCTCGAGGCTCGCCAGCTCGCCCTCGAGCACGCGTCGCTCGTTCTCCTCGTGCAGCGCCATCTCGACGGCGAGCCGCTCGATCGGCGTGAGGCCGAGCGCGCCGACGCGGCGCATCTTCGCCATCACGCGCCCGCCGGGGCGCCCCGAAAGCCGCGACGCGCTGCGCAGCCATGTCAGCACGTCGCCGCGCTCGCCGATCTTGTCGACCGCGGCGCGAACTTGCGGGCGGCTCGCGCCCCACGGGTTCGACCGCGCGAGCAGCACGCTCAGGCTGCGCTCGGCGGCGGCGCCCGTGATGAGGCGCGGGCCGTCGTCCTGGAACAGACGGAGCGCCGGCACACCGCCCTCGATGTACATCGACGAATGGCGGAGGTGGCGCACCCGGACGTCGAGAGACCGGCCGGCGTCGTCGCGGATGCGGGCGATCACGCGCTCGGAGAGCAGCCAGTCTTTCGCCATCTGATACGGCAGTTGTGCCCCGCCGGCCACGTAGCCGGACAGAAAGATGCCGCCCATCGACCACATCGCGGTCATCGCCGCGGGGACGGCGACCGGCGCCGCCGCGACCGCCGCGACCGTGCCGACGCTGCCGGCGACGATCGCGCGCCGCCGCCGCCGCCCGAACTGGTCGCCGTAGCGCCACGCCGCGAACTCCGGGCGCATGGGCTCCCCGATGCGCACGAGCTCGAGCCCCTCGCTCAGACGGGCGAGCCCGATGTTGTCGGTCGAGACGCGGACGCGCGTGTCGCGAAAGATCCGCTCCGCCGCGTCGATCGTCTCCCACCGCTCGTCGAGCGGCGCGAGGTTCCACCGCTCGCAACTCCGGCAGACGACCCACACCCTCCCCTTCCCGGCGTCGAACGCGACGCGCCGGCCGACCGGCATCGACTCGAGCACCTCGTTCGCGCCGAGGGAGGTGTCGCAGAACAGACAGGTCGAATACACGAGCGACCCTCGGCGCGGGCAGAGGAGGGGAAGCGGGGCGCGACGGCGGGGCTGGCGGCGGACGACGATATTTGTGCGTTCGCGCACCGTTCGCGCTACCCACGCCCGCATAACCCGGACCGTCCACGTGTCTCCTCGTACGCTCCGCCTCCTCTTCCCGATCCTCGCGCTTCTCGTCGCGCTGTTCGGGCTCTACCACCTGTTCGCGGGCGGGCTCGCGATCCAACAGCACAACTGGCCGTTCGCCGTCTTCTACCTCGTCTTCGGGTTCGGCGGGCTCGCGCTCGCTCAGGCGCTGTGGCGCGCCACACGGCGGCTCGGCCGGTGAGGCGCGCGCGCAACGGTGTCGGGAGAGTCAGGTCCCTGCGCAAGTTCTCCTGACGCACCGCGGGACCGGTCAACGCCCGGCGGTGGAATGTCGTATGATCGCCGACTCCCGTCTCTCACGCCGATCGCATGCGTACACGTCGCGTCACGACACCTCTGCTCGTCTCTCTCACGCCCGCCCTGCTCGCGGCGCAGACCCCCGTCCGCGGCCGCGTGTTCGACGTCTACACGCAGGCGCCGCTCGCCGACGTCACGGTCACGACCGCGGCCGGCGCGACGGCGACGACCGACCGCGACGGGCGCTTCTCGGTGCCGTGCGGCGACCGCGTCGCGCTCACGTTCCGTCGCGTCGGCTACCGGCCGTTCCAGGCGACCGCGCGGTCGTGCGAGGAGCAGGTGCAGGCCGGCCTCACGGCCGGCGCGCAGAACCTGAACGAGGTCAGCGTCGTCGAGACGCGCGAGTCGCCGGCGGCGACGAGCCTTCGGCAGCCGTTCTCGGTCGCCACGCTCTCGCGCCAGGAGCTGCGCCGCGGGACGGGGATCTTTCCGGACGAGGCGCTCAACCTCGTGCCGGGCGTGCGCCTCGAGCGCCGCACGATGGCCGGCGGACAGCGCATCACGATCCGCGGCTACGGCACCCGTTCGAACTTCGACGGCTCGGGTTACAAGGCGTACCTGAACGGCATCCCGATCACCGACGCGGAGGGCGTGACGGTGCTCGACGACGTCGACTTCGCGACGTTAGGCAGGGTGGACGTCGTGCGCGGGCCGTCGTCGAGTCTCTTCGGCGCCGGCATCGGCGGCGTCGTCAACTTCTACACGCTGCGCCCCGAGCGGTCGGGCACGACGGCCGAGCAGGAGGTGCTGAGCGGGCAGGACGGCCTCCTGCGCTCGGACACGCGCCTCACGAGCGCGACCGGCGGCTCGAGCCTCGTGCTGAACTACGGGCACCAGGGCTACGACAGCTACCGCGTCCACAGCGGCTCGCGAAAGGACTTCGCGACGTTCGTCGGTGACTTCCGCCCGTCGGACCGGCGCACGATCTCCACCTACCTCGCGTACTCGCACTCGCGCGACGACCGCGCCGGGCAGTTGGACAGCGCGCGCTTCTTCACGCACCAGAACGCCGGCGAGGCGCTCTACCTGAACAACGACGCGCACGTCGACATGGAAGGGTTCCGCGCCGGCGTCACGCACAGCTACCGCGTGAGCGACGCGCTCGAGCCGGTCGTGACCGCGTACTACTCGGGGACGACGCGCGAGGACGTGTTCGCCGCCGGCGTGAACCCGAAGTCGGGGCAGACGTTCGGCGCGCGCGCCGTCGCGAACACCCGCTTCGCGCCGTCGGCGCTCGGCGGTCGTGCGCTCACCGGCACCACGGGGGCCGAGTTCGAGAAGACGAACGTGTTCGTGAAGGGCTACGGCTACACCAACACGGTGCTCGGCGGGATCACGAGCGACCTGGAGACGCACACGATGCAGTACAACGCGTTCTCCCAGTGGGACCTCGCGCTGCCGGCGGACCTCACGCTGACCGGCGGGGCGAGCGTCAACTTCATCGAGTACGCGATCGTCGACCGGCTCGCGAACACGGCGAACCCGACACGCAAGAGCGTCTCGGGGCGGAAGACGTACGACCCGGTCGTGACGCCGCGCGTCGCACTCCGCAAGTCGTTCGGCGACGCGCTGTCGGCCTACGCGAGCGTGAGCCAGGGCTACACTCCGGCGACGTCGAGCGACGCGGTGATCCAGTTCACCGGACAGGCGAACGAGGGGTTGAAGCCGGAGCGCGGCACGCTCTACGAGGTCGGCACGAAGGGGAGCGTCGTCGGCCGGCGGCTGTCGTATCAGCTCGCGCTCTTCGATCTGCGCGTGCGCGACAAGCTGGTCAGTCAGGGGGTGTTCAACGCGACCGGTACGCAGCTGTACGCGTACACGGTCAACGGCGGCGACCAGTCGAACAAGGGGCTCGAGCTGGCCGCGGCGTTCGCGGTCGTCGACCGGCCGGCCGAGCCGGTGACAGCGGTACGCCCGTTCGTGTCGTACAGCCACTCCGACTTCACGTACACGAACTTCAAGAGCGACAACAACAACAACGCGCGCACCGTGAACTACAGCGGCAACCGCGTCGTCGGCGTGCCGAAGAACGTGCTCGCCGGCGGCGTGGACGTCGGCGTGCGCGGTGGCGGCTACGCGAACGTCACGGTCGAGCACCGCGACGGCCAGCCGATCACCTACGACAACCTGCGCAACGCGCCGGCGTACACCCTGCTCAACGCCAAGCTGGGCGTGGCGCGCGACGTCGGCCGGTCGTTCACCGTCGACGCCTACGTCGGCGGCAACAACCTGACGGGCGCGCTCTACTACACGATGGTGTTCCTGAACGCGAACTTCGCGACGACCACGCCGCCGGCGATCTACCTGCCCGGCCCGTACAACGCCCGCTTCTACGCCGGCCTCAAGCTCGGGCTGCACCAGTGAGCGGGCGAGCCGTGATCCCGCGCCGGGCGACGGCGGCCGCGCTGCTCGGCGCGGCGCTGGTCGCAGCGGCGGCGTGCGGGCGCTTCGGCAACGCCGACGCGAAGGCCGATCGCCAGCGCCGCATCATCTCGACGGCGAAGCAGTACACCGAGATCCTGTACGCGTTGGGCGCCGACTCCGACCTCGTCGCCGTCGACGTGTCGAGCGTGTATCCCGCCGAGGCGAAGAAGCTGCCGACGGTCGGCTATCACCGCGCGCTGTCGCTCGAAGGGATGCTCTCGGCCAAGCCGACGCTGATCCTCACGAGCGGGCCGGACAACATGGGGCCGGAGCCGGTCGTGCGGCAGCTCGAGGCGCTCAAGATCCCGGTCAAGATGTTCACGACCCGGACGAGCGACATCGAGGGGGCGAAGAACCTCGTTCGCGAGATGGGCGCCTACTTCCACAAGGAGGCGCGCGCCGACTCGCTGAACGCGAAGCTCGATGCCGACATGGCGCGGGCGATGCGCGCGGCCGCTCAGCGCCCCGACACGCCGACCGTGGCGATCATTCACTACGGCCACGCGATGAATGTCTACCTCACGATGACCGGCAAGTCGGTCGCGTCGCAGATGGTGCAGTGGGCCGGGGGCCGCATGGCGCTGAACGACTCAGGAGGCATGAAGCAGCTCACGTCGCCGGAAGTGCTCGCGAAGGCGAACCCGGACGTCATCCTGCTCACCGAGTTCGGCTACGACCGGCTCGCGGGGCCCACGGACATTCTCGCGCTCCCCGGCGTCGCGGCGACGAAGGCGGCGCGGAGCGGTCGCATCTTCCGGATCGAGGAGCAGGACCTCATCTACCTCGGGCCGCGCACCGGCGAGAACGTGGAGCGGCTGCGCACGCTCATTCACCAACCGGGGACGCTCGGCGCGGTCGCGACGACGCCGTAACGTGCCGACCGCCTCGGCGCCGGCGTTAGGCAGGCACTACCGGGGCGTCGTCCCGACGCTCGCGGTCGCGCTCGCGCTCGTCACGCTCGCGTCCATCCGCTGGGGCGCGGTGTCGATCGAACCGGCGCAGATGGCGAGCGCGCTGCGGAAGGTGTGGACGGCGCCGGAGACGATGGGGCTCGACGAGCGGATCTTCGTCGAGATCCGCCTTCCCCGCGCGCTGCTCACCGTGTTCGTGGGCGCGAGCCTCGCGGTCGGCGGGGTGCTGATGCAGGCACTCTTTCGCAACCCGATCGTCGAGCCGGGACTCGTCGGCACGTCGAGCGGGGCGGCGTTCGGGGCGGCGCTGTACTTCGTGCTCGGCGCCTCGTTTCACTACCACGCCGGCGAGTGGACGCTCCCGCTCGCCGCCTGCGCCGGCGGCATGCTCGCGACGTGGCTCGTGTTCGTGCTGTCGCGCTCGAACACCCCGGGGCGGAGCTCGGTGATCGCCCTGCTGCTCACCGGGATCGCGATCAACGCGCTGTTCATGAGCGGCGTCGGCTTCCTGTCGTACATGGCGCGCGACCCGCAGGCGCGCTCGATCACGTTCTGGAACCTCGGCACGCTCGCCGGCGCGAGCTGGACGGCGGTGGTGATCGTCGGCACGTCGACCCTCGTCTGCGTGACGATCGGGCTTCGCTACGGGCGCCACCTGAACGCGCTCATGATCGGCGAGGAGGACGCGCGGTATCTGGGCGTCGACGTGCGGCGTCTCAAGACGATCATCCTGCTGATCAACGTCATGATGGTCGCGATCGCGACGGCGTTCACCGGCGTCATCGCGTTCGTCGGGCTGATCGTGCCGCACCTGCTCCGCCTGCTCCGCGGCGCCGACAACCGCTTCCTCATGCTCGGCGGCATGCTGCTCGGCGGGATCCTGTTGGGCCTCGCCGACCTCGCCGCCCGGCTGCTGCTCGCGCCGGCCGAGCTGCCGATCGGGATCGTGACGTCGGCCGTGGGCGTGCCGGTCTTCGTCGCGCTGCTGCGGCAGCGGCGCACGTACTTCTGACGTGGCACTCACGGCGGCGGGCGTCTCGTTCGCGGTCGACGGCCGCGCGCTGCTGAGCGAGGTCTCGGTCGCCTTCGAGGCGTCGTCGTTAGGCCTGGTCGTCGGACCGAACGGGGCGGGCAAGTCGACGCTCGTGAAGGTGCTCTGCCGCCAGCTCGCGCCGGACGCGGGCGAGGTGCGCTACGGCGGCCGGGCGTTAGGCGCCTGGTCGGACGCGGAGCTGGCGACGGTGCGCGCCGTGCTGTCGCAGAGCGTGGAGCTGGCGTTCCCGCTCCGCGTCTGGGAGGTGGTGATGATGGGGCGCTACCCGCACTTCACCGGGCGCCCCGGAGGGAAAGACGAGCGGGCGTGCGAGGAGGCGATGCGCTTCTTCGACGTCTGGGCGTGGGCGGACCGCAACTACCTCACGCTCTCCGGCGGCGAGCGGCAGCGGGTGCAGTTCGCGCGCGTCATGGCGCAGATCTGGGACTCGGCGCCCGGCCGGACGCGCTATCTCGTGCTCGACGAGCCGCTGACGTTCCTCGACATCCGCTACCAGTTCGAGTTCATGCGCCGCGTGCGCGAGCTGATGCAGGCGGGCGACCTCGTCGTCGTCGGCGTCGTGCACGACCTCAACCTCGCGGCGCGCTTCGCCGACCACCTCGTGCTCGTGCACGAGGGCCGCGCACTCGCCTCGGGCGCGCCGGCGGACGTCCTCACGCCCGAGTTGATCGAACAGGCCTTCGGGATCCGACCCACCGTGCACAGCGTCGGCGGGCGGCTGCATCTGCTGTTCGAATAGCGCGGGGAAACCCCGTCTCCTAGAAGTTCGCCGCGTCGAGCGCCATGAGCGGCTCGGCGCCCGCCGCGATCGTCGTCGCCAGCGACGACGTCTGCGGCAGCAGCTTCGTGAAGTAGAAGCGCGCCGTCTTGAGCTTGGCGTCGTGGAACGCGTCGTCCTTGCCGGCGCGCGATCCGGGCCATGCGGAGCCACATCCAGCCGGTCGCGACGAGGCCGAACATGCGGAGGTAGTCGGTCGCCGCGGCGCCGGCCTCGTCGTGGTTCGCGACGGCCTTGTTCATCACCGTCATCGTCGCCTCCTGCAGCCGGCGCAACGACTCGCCTAGCGCCGTCGCCATCTCGGCGAGCGCGGGGGTCGGCCTGCGCCTCCTTCACCGTCTTCTGCACCAGCGGAAGGAAGCGGCGGATGCAGGCGGCCGTTCCCCTCCGGCATCTTGCGGCCGATGAGGTCCATCGCCTGCACGCCGTTCGTGCCCTCGTAGATCTGCGCGATGCGCGCGTCGCGCACGAACTGCTCGATGCCGTACTCGCGGATGTAGCCGTGTCCGCCGAGGCACTGCAGGCCGAGGTTCGCGACCTCGAAGCCGGTGTCGGTGAGGAACGCCTTGATGATCGGCGTCATCAGCGCGACGAGGTCCGCCGCCTCCTGCCGCACGGCGTCGTCGGGGTGCTTCTCCTCGACGTCGATGAGCTGCCCGACCCAGTACGCGAGCGCGCGCATGCCCCTCGACGTACGCCTTCATCGTGAGCAGCATGCGGCGCACGTCGGGGTGGACGATGATCGGGTCGGCCTCGCCCGCCGGGTTCTTCGCGCCGGTGAGCGCGCGTCCCTGCAGGCGATCCTTCGCGTACGCGAGCGCGTTCTGGTACGCGACCTCGGCGAGCCCGAGCCCCTGCATGCCGACGCCGAGCCGCGCGCCGTTCATCATCGTGAACATCGCGCGCATGCCCTTGTGCGGCTCGCCGACCAGCCAGCCCTTCGCGCCGTCGAAGTTGATGACGCACGTCGCGTTCGCCTTGATGCCCATCTTGTGCTCGATGGAGCCGCAGGTGACGCCGTTCGCGGTGCCGATCGCCGCCTTCCTCGGTGGGCAGGAACTTGGGCACGAGGAACAGCGAGATGCCCTTCGTGCCGGCGGGCGCGTCGGGCAGCCTCGCGAGCACGAGGTGCACGATGTTCTCGGTCAGGTCGTGCTCGCCGGCGGAGATGAAGATCTTCGTGCCGGTGACAGGTGTACGCGCCGTCGCCGGCCGGCACGGCCTTCGTGCGGATGATGCCGAGGTCGGTGCCGGCGTGCGGCTCGGTGAGGCACATCGTGCCGGCCCACGTGCCGTCGATGAGCTTCGGCAGGAAGCGCTGCTTCAGCTCCGCGTCGCCCCACCGCTCGAGCGCGATCGCCGCGCCGTGGCCGAGCTCCGGATACATGCTGAACGAGAGGTTCGCCGAGCAGAGCATCTCGTCGAACACGAAGCGGGTGAGGTGCGGCAGCCCCTGGCCGCCGTACTCGGCGGGGCCGGTCATCGCCGGCCAGCCGCCGCTCACGAACTGCTCGTACGCCTCCTTGAAGCCGGCCGGCGTGCGCACGTCGCCGTTCTCGTAGTGGCACCCCTCGGCGTCCCCCGACTGGTTGAGCGGCGCGAGCACGTCCTCGCACACCGTCGCGCCTTCCTGCAGCACGGCGAGCAGCGTGTCGGGCGTCGCGTCCTCGTAGCCGGGGAGCGTGGACAGCTGCTCGACGTCGAGCACGTCGTTCAGCACGAAGCGGATGTCGTCGAGCGGGGCCTTGTAACTGGGCATGGACGCGGAGCCTCGGAGAGCGGCGGTGCCGAACACTGTTCGGCAGGAAATCTGGAACGTCTGGACGCGCCGAGCAAGCCCCGGAGGTGCGGTACGGCACTGCGGGCGCGACAGTTCGCCGCGAGGCGCGCGGCGACGCCGAGAACACGACTCGCCGAGCCAACGAACCATTTCCTGCCGAGATTGCGCGGTGCATAGTGGGCCGCGCTGAAACGCGCGCTCGTCCCCCGATGCACTTCGACCCCGGAGCTGCTCATGTCTCGACTCGGTCGTCCGCTCTTGCCATCGATCGCCGCGACACTCGTCTTCGCGGCGGTCGCTCAGGCGCAGACCGTCGTCGGCGCGTTCGCTGGGAGCTACTCCGCGATCTCGCTCGGCTCCGCCAGCGGAGTGCCAGGGAGCTACGGCGGCCTCACGTTTCTGGCGGGGGACCCGAACACGCTGCTCCTCGGCGGCAGCGCGAACAGTCCGAGCGGCGCGGTCTATCGCATCGGCCTGACACGCGACGCGATGAACCGCGTGACCGGCTTCAGCGGGCCGGCGACGCTGTTCTCGACCGCACCGACCATCGACGGCGGACTCGCGTACGGCCCGGGGGGCGTGCTGTTCTACACCGGGTACAGCAGCAACCTGGTCGGCCAGATCGAGCCGGGGAGCAGTGCGCCAGACCGCGTCGACAACGTGAGCACGCTCGTCGCCGGCTCGGTCGGCGGGCTCGGCTTCATCCCGACCGGCTTCGCCAACGCCGGTCAGGGCGTGGTCGTGTCCTACTCGGCCAACAGCTACCGCCGCTTCACCACGACGCCCGACGGGTCGGGAACGTTCACGCTCGCGCCGGCGCCGGGATCGATGGAGATCACACTCGCGGGCGGGTTGCCCGAGGGGATCGCCTGGGTGCCGCTCGGCTCCGCGCTCTTCACCAACCCGTCGATTCTGATCTCCGAGTTCGGAGGCGGCCGAATCAGCACGTACGAGCTCGACGCGAATGGCGATCCGAACCTCTCAACACGTCGCGTCTTCATCGACGGACTGAGTGGCGCCGAAGGCGCCGCGATCGACCCGCTCACCGGCGACTTCTTCTTCAGCACGTTCGGCGGCAGCGATCAGGTCATACGGGTGTCGGGATTCGCCTCGGTGGCGGCCGTGCCGGAACCCGCGACCGTGCTGCTCCTCGGTACCGGTCTCGCCGGGCTCGGGCTCGCCGCGCGCCGTCGCCGCACCGCCTGATCGTGGCTGAGCTCCGGCCTGCCATACGGCCTGACGCGCGCTGACGCGCGCTGACGCGCGCTGACGCGCGCTGACGCAGCAAGGTCGCCGGCGGGGAGCTTCTCCGCCGGCGACCTTCGTCGTTCCAGACGATCAGCTCACAGCTTGTACGGATCCCACGTCGCCGCCTCGTAGGCCGACCAGAGGTGCATCAGCCAGCCGAGCGTGCCGAAGGAGAGGAGCCAGAGCGCGCCGCTGAGCAGCAGGTGCCAGAGCGCCTTCCCCATCCGTCCCTGCGTGAGCTGGCCGAGCCCCGGGATGAACAGGCTGCAGATCGCCGCGATGACGTTGGCCGTCGAACCCTTTCCTGCCACGGTGCCCCTCCGCTGTTCGGTACGTGGATCGTGCGAGGGTCCGTACGTACGCCGGACGAGAAAGTGCCAGCGAGAACGTGACAGCGCAGTGAAGCGCGGCGTGGTGCCGGTCGACACTGGCAGACGATGCCTCGTCGAGCGCCTCGTCACCCGCCCCCGCCGCTGTTCACGCGCCCCCCGCACCATGCGTTCACCGGGCACCGGCTCGGGCGCGCCGTGCTCGCCTACGTCGGATGCGTCATCGGGGTCATCACGCTGGCGCCGTTCTCGTTCGCGGCCCCATCCACCCGGCACGTGCTGTGGTGGTCGCCGGACAGCCTGATCGATCCGGTGGCGAACGTGGCGCTCTTTCTGCCGTTCGGCTTTCTCTACGCGCTCATGCGCTCGGCGGCCGACGCGGGGACGGCCGAGGCAGACGAGCGCACACTGCGCCGCGGCGCGTTCCTCGGCTGCCTCGCCAGTTCGACGATCGAGCTGGTGCAACTGTTCGAGCCCGACCGCTATCCGTCGCCGGCCGACGTCGTGACGAATACGATCGGCGCGGCACTCGGCGTGTGGCTCTTCCACCGGGCGGCGCGCCGGCTGGTGGTGGACGGCACCGTCGTCGGTCGGCTGGGACTGGAGCTTCCACTCATGGGGCTCGCCTACCTCGTGATCCCGCTCGCCGCGCTCGCCGCGCTCACGGCCCACGGCAGCGCCGCGGCGACGCCGCTCGGCGTGCTGCCGGACGGGTGGGGACTCGTCGCGCTCGCGCTGTTCGGCGGGACACTGCTCGGGGAGGTGCAGCGCCGCCACTTCGGGCCGAACGGCGCCGTGTCGCGGCTCGGGATCGCGGCGCTGGGCGGGGCCGGCTTCGCGGCCGGCGCGTTCCCGGCGATCGCCACGGCGTCTGCCGCGTTCACCGTCGCGACGGTCGCGGCGGCCATGGCCGCGTGGTGGCGTGGCGCGGACGTCGACGGCGTGACGCCGATCGAGCGACGGTTCGAGAGCGAGGCGCTCGGGCGCGCCGCGCCGTGGTTCGCCGGCTATCTCCTCCTCGTCCCGACGATCGCGCCGAGCGCGGCGCTCGGCAAAGTCGCCATTCTGCGCGACGTCGAATCGCTCGCCGCGTTCACCGTGCTCGGCTACCTGCTCGCCGAGGCGTGGGGGCGGCTCGAGCTGCGCTATCGGCACACGGCGTGGCGGATCGCGCTGATCGGCGGGGCGGCGGCGCTGACGCAGCAGGCGCTACGCCACGGTGCGGCATTCACGTACGACGTGCTGCCGTCGGTCGCCGCGCACCTGGTGTCGGCAGCGTACGGCGGGTGGATCTATCACTTGCAGCGGGCACACGTGTGGGCGCTCGTCGCGGTGCGGCGCGTGGAGCGGGCGGCGCCGGTGCCGGCTGCGAGCGTGCGCCGCCGGGCCTGACACGAGCCGACCGACGGTCGGCGTCAGCCAGCCGTCAGAGCAGTGCCGCGTGCCACGACTCGCGGGCAGGACGCTCGAAGCGCGTGCGCCAGTCGCCCGCCGTCGTGACGCCGAGGTCGAAGACCGGCGAGTCGACGCCCCACGCGCCGGCGGCGGCCTGCGCCTTCGCGTCGCCGCGGGCGCCCGTCTGTACGGCGCCGGCGCCGTCCCGCCAGTAGACGCGCGACGCCCCGCCCAGCAGCGTCGTGCCGAGCGACGGCTCGATGCCTTGCAGGCGGCGGAACAGCCCGTCGATCGAGCAGCCCGACGCGCCGGCGGTCGACTGGTCGACGGCGACGGCGAGGAAGCGGTCGTCGCGCCAGTCGCGGGCCGCACGCAATGGCGCGCCGTGCGCGGCCCACGACGCGAGGAAGGCGTCGACTTCGCGCAGCAGCGTCGTCGACTGCGCGTCTGAGAGAGGAGCGGCGGCGGCGAACACCCAGAGTCGCGCGTCGTCGGGGAGCGTCTCGAACGGAACGGAAGGCATGCACGGAATCTACGCACCGGTCGCCTGACGATTACCGTACCGCGCATGCCCCACTTTCCCCAGCTCGTCGTCGCCATCGCGTTCGCGGCGCTCGTCGTCGCGCTGACCGCGGTCGCGCGCCGGCTGCCGGTGCCGACGCCGATTCTGCAAGTCGCCGCCGGGCTGCTCGTCGCGCTGCTGCCGGGGGTCGCGGTGCCGGAGCTGGAGCCGGACATCGTGTTCTTCGTCTTCCTGCCGCCGGTGCTGTGGGCGGCGGCGTTCTTCACGTCGTTTCGCGAGTTCAAGGCGAACCGGCGTCCGATCGCGCTGCTCGCGATCGGGCTCGTCGTCGCGACGACCGGTGGTGGTCGCGATCGTGGCGCGGGCGCTGATCCCTGGGATGCCGTGGGCGGTGGCGATCGCGTTGGGCGCCATCGTCTCGCCGCCGGACGCGGTGGCGGCGACGGCGATCGTCTCGCGACTGCCGGTGCCGCACCGCGTGATCGTCGTGCTCGAAGGGGAGAGCCTCGTCAACGACGCGTCGGCGCTGGTGCTCTATCGCACCGCGGTCGCCGCGGCGGTGACGGGGGCGTTCAGCTGGGGCGAGTCGGTCGTTCGCTTCTTCATCGACGCGGGGGTCGGCGCGCTCGTCGGCATCGCGGTGTCGCTCGTCGTCATGCGCGTGCTGCGGTGGACGCGCGACCCGCTCGCCGAGACGCTGCTGACGCTCGCCGCGCCGTACGTCGCCTGGATCGCCGCCGAGACGATGCACGTCTCGGCCGTGCTCGCGTGCGTGGCGGGGGGGCTGTACATGCGGAGCCGATTCTCGACGGCCGTGTCGCCGGCGTCGCGCATCCAGACCCGTGCCGTGTGGGACCTCGTCGTGTTCACGCTGAACGCGATGATCTTCCTGTTGCTCGGTCTCGAGTTCGGCGCGCTCGTGCGGTCGACGTCGGCGAGCGAGCTGCTGCCGGTGGCGCGCGTCGGCGCCGTGATCGGCGTCGTGGCGATCGTCGTGCGGCTCGTGTGGGTGCCGGTCGCGACGATCCTGCCGCGAACGTTCAGCGCGACGATGCGGCGGCTCGATCCGACGCCGTCGTGGAAGCCGGTGTTTCTCATCTCGTGGACGAGCATGCGCGGCATCGTGTCTCTCGCCACGGCGCTCGCGCTGCCGCGCGTGCTCGCCGACGGGCGGCCGTTTCCGTTCCGCGAGCAGGTGCTGGTCATCACGATGTGCGTCATCGTGCTGACGCTCGTCGTGCAGGGGCTCTCACTCGCGCCGCTCATCCGCGCGTTCGCGTTCGCGCCGGACCACACGCATCACGACGAAGAGCGGCTCGCCCGTGTGGAGGCCGCGCGGCGCGGCGCCGAGGCGCTCGAGGATCTGTCGCGCGAATCGTGGGTGGATCCGCGCGACGTCGAATGGCTGCGCACGGAGCTGCGCGACCGGCTGCGGCTGCTCGAGCACGCCGGCGGCACGCCCGCGGGACGGCGGCGCCTGCGCGGCGAGATGCGGCGCGCCGAGCGGCGGATGCTCGTGCGGCTGCGGAACGAGGGAGCGATCTCGGACGACGTGATGCGTTCGCTCGAGCAGGAGCTCGACCTCGAGGCGGTGCGATTCGGTGCGGGGAGCGGTGCCTAACGCGAGGTGCCTAGCGCGAGGTGCCTAACGCGCCTCGTTCGGCGCGGGCGTGCTCGTCGTGCCAGGCTCCAGTCGCTCAGTTCGATCCAGCCGCTCGACGTCGATCGCGATCGCGCCGTGAGCGTCGCTCTGCGAAGAATTCGGACTCTGCAATACTGGCGTAATGTTCGCCCAACTACTGCGCATGAGTGTGCTTGACGGCGCGAACCCGCGGCGTACACCTTCGCTGCGCAGTGACCGCAGGCCTCGGGGCCGCGAAGCGGCTTCCGACGTCCGGCCAACTAATCGCACGCTCCCACCTGCCAGCGGAGGAGAACATGCGAACGAAGTATGCGTTACGCGCAGCGACTGTCGTCATCGGAACGCCCCTACTTGGATTGATCGCGCTCGGGGTGTTTGGCGCGTGCACTCCGACAATCGGTCCGGACGCCGAAGGTCGCGCCTGGGTCGCCTCCCACCGTAGTGTCGTACCCACTGAATTCGAATCCATCGCGCGGCAGCCTGAGAACCTCCGTAAGCCGATCTACGCCACCCTCGGTCCCGAGCTACGACTCAAGGTCTGGCAGGCCCAAGTGGAGTCTTTCGTGCTACCAGCGTCCGAGCTTTCCGAGACGCAGAGGGCCACCGCGAACGCCCTTGAGGAGCCGCTCACGGACGCTCAGCGCCGTGCGGCGCGAATCGCGTTGGACAGCCTGTCCGCCGTCTTCGATGAGAGCTCGCCGATAGCTCAGAGGCAAGCGCTGGCCAACCGACTGTGTGCCTTCAACCGCAGCGCCTTCACACGAACGCAAGCGAGTACGATCTTCGGATCGATAGGTCCTTCAGGCCGCGAGGCGCCGAGCTCGGCCACAGCGTCTATCAGTTTAGCGCTGTTCCAGAGCTCGTTTCTGCCGGCACCTGCGATGTCTGCGCTGAGGAACGGCGCTGTCAAGGTCGGATTGTTCAAGGCGTCCATGCTACCGCGGTGCGATTGCAACAGCACATCGTGGTGCGGTTGCGACCGTTGCTCAGGCAATAATCCGCAAGCTCGGGGTCACCGTCTGCACATACGACTACCCGGACTACATCCAGTGTGGGTGCTTCTGGTACTTCACATGTAATGGCAAGTGTCATGACGGCGAGACTTGACCGTGGCATTGTCGGCAGCCGCGCACGGTCACGCTGAGCACTGCGTAATGGTGCTTCGACGGCTCCGAGCTTCGCTCGTGGTTATCGGAACGTGGAGCATGGGCTTCTGTGGCGGGGGGATCGTCGCAGGGCTCTGCCTTGTCCTGCTCATTTCGCTCGGCGTACTCCCGTCGCCACGAAATGGGCAGGATGGCGTGCTCGCCATCATTGTGCTCTCCCGCGCCGTGAGGTGGGCAGCAATCGGCGCATTGAGTGGCGTGCTGTTCACGGCAACTGTTGCGATAGCCGAGCGAAATGGCACGGTCGAGGGACTTTCGAGGTCGCGGTTCCTGCGTTGGGGGAGCATCACGGGTGCCATAGGCGCCGCCGTGATGGCGGTGACGGTGGCGCTGCTTGTCCTCCGTGACGGCGACTATCCGGGAGCGTTCTGGCTGATTGCTCTCGATCTCGGGGGTCTACCTCTTGTTGGCGCGCTTTTAGGACGCGCGACTGCCGCCGCGACGCTGCGCCTTGCGCGTCGCGATGTCACCGCCGCTGCGGGGTAGGGTGTTTCTGCGTAGGGGAGCGACGGCGCGCAAACGACCCGTCACCCTCTCTGTGTCCTGAACCGAAGCCGAACGGCCTGGGGTCGACGAGCGAATGTGCCCGTGCATTACAGGTTCCTTCGCTGACACTCAGAACGACTGGTCTTGCACGGCGGGCGTGCTCGTCGTGCCGGGCTCCAGTCGCTCGGTCCGGTCCAGCCGCTCGACGTCGATCGCGATCGCGCCGTCGGTGTCGCTCACGAACATGCTCGCCCACCGCGCGTCCCAGCGGATCTCCTCGGCGACGTACGACGCGCGGCGCGTGACGCGGGTGGAGAAGTTCTCCTCGTGCGCGTTCACGAGGACGACGATCTCCGCCTCGGCCGCGCGCAGCGTCTCGGGGGTCGCGCCGTGGAGCGGGCTGTCGGCGGTGAGCGGGTGGACGACGGTCCAGTGCAGCGTGAAGAACTCGACCGAGTCGCGCTCGAGCGCGAGGCGGTGGAAGTTGCGCTCGCGGTGGCCGTCGATCTCCTCGAACCAGGCCAAGTTCACGTTCACGTGGACGTCGGTCAGCTCGCTCGGCGCGAGGTTCACGAGGCGGAACATGAGGGCGCGTCCCCCCTCGTAGGGCGCGACGATCGCCGAGTCGCTGAAGCGGAGCTGCATGCGCGGGCGCGTGAGTCGCGCGATGAGCAGGCCGCCGGCGCCGAGCAACGTGAACGGGCCGACGAGCGACTCGAAGACGACGAGCCACAACGTCGTCGCGCCGACCGCGTGCATCCCTTCGGTGCCGGTCGTCGTGAACACGCCGACGCTGAACGCGAACGCGCGGAGGAACGGGTCGTCGACGCCTAACGACGCGACGCCGTCGATCGCGCGGGTGCCTAACGCGAGGTAGGCGAGCGTGAAGACGCCGTTCACGAGCAGCAAGGCGCCGAACGTCCAGCCGAAGAAGGCCGCCCACGACGCGTTCAGCGCGGCGAGATAGAAGCGTTCGCCGCGCTGCGCGCCGAGCCCGTACTTCTTGCTGCGCGGCGCGCCGTCACGCGACAGCAAGCGGCCGCGGACTCGCTGCGCGACGAGGCGGCCGAAGCCGAGGTCGCGGTCCTCCTGTTCCTCGGGAGGGGTCACGGACGCCCGGTCGGGAACTGAATGAGCGGCGTCGCGCCGCCGGTCATGGTCGGCAGCCTGCCGTCCCACTTCTTCATCTGCTCGTACTGCACGAGCGTCGGCGTGATGCTCGCCGAGAGGAGCTGATTCGCCTTCGCCTGCGCCTCCGCCTCGGCGAGGATCGCCTTCGCGCGGCCGGCGGCCTTGATGCTGTCGCCCTGCGCCTGGAACGTGTTCTTCTGCAGCTCGTTCTGCGCGGTGAGCGCCTGCTGCTGCATGACGTTCTTCGTGTTGATGGCCTCGATGACGCCGGCCGGCGGGCGCAGCTCGTTGATCGTGAACTGCTTCACGAGGATGCCGTACGGCTCGAGCCGCTTCTGGACGCCGGCCTGGGTCCGCGTCACGACCTCCGCCTTCTTCGGCCCGATGACGTCGGCGATCGCTTCGGTGCCGATCGATCTCCTGCAGCGACTGGCGGATCGCCTGCTTGATGTACGTGTGCTGGATCGACGCGATGTCGCTGCGGAACGTCTGATAGAGCTGCGGCACGCGCGTCGGATCGAGCTCGAACGACATCGAGACGTCGAGCGAGAGCGGCTGCCCTTCGACGGAGTTGACGTTGATCTCGTCGTTGCCTGGCGAGCCTTCGGTGGTGGAGCGCGTCAGGACGAGCGTCTGCATGAACGTCGGGTACTCCTCGATCGCCGTGAGGAGCGGGTTGCGGCCGTGCAGCCCGGGCCCCAACGGCGTGCGATCGACACCGCCTCCGGCGCGATGAATGACGATGCCGACGTGGCCGGGGCTGATGTACGTGACCGCCGACGGAACGAGGAACGCGAGCAGGAGGAGTCCGGCGACGATCATGGCGATGCGCTTCGCAGCGCCGCCCTTGTCGTCCCGCGGGCCGCCGTCGGGCATGCCGGCGGACGGCATGCGCGGCGCGCGCCGGCTGGCGGACGGCGAGTAGTCGGTGTTCGAGCCCGCGGCGTGCGGCGTCGCGCAGCTCGTTCAGCGCGTCGGCTGCGGGGTCGGTGATCTCAGGCGTGGGCGTCGTCACGGAAGGCCTCGGCGTAACACTCGGGACAGGTGCTCGTGCCGCCAGGCAGTCGCACCAGGTCACGGGGTCGGTGGATGCCGTGGATGGGGCACGTGAGCGCGGCCTCACGCTCGAAGCGCCGGCGGTTCGCCGTCTGGCGGACCCATTCCCCACCGGGGTCCAACCGAGAACCCCATAAGCGACGAGGGCGACCGCCACCGCGAGCAACGCGATGAAGAGGACGCCCTCCAGGATGATCGTGACCATCGTACTGCAACATACGAGAGCGCGACCGCAATAGTTACCGGCGACGGGTCGAGCCGTGACTTGTGTACAGCTATCGGCGCCAGACCGCGCGAACAGACGCTTCTGGGCACGCTGCATGCTACAGCTCGCGGTGCGCCACGTGGCAGCGGATCGCATCTCGCGATGCATCCAGTCGCGAGGTGCGTGACGTATCGCGGACCGACGTCCCAGTGCGGCCGCCGCCGACGTCACGCCGCAGCCGTATCCGCTCCCACACCTTGCAGCCTGGACCAGTGCCATGCGTCGTCTCGTCCGCACCTCCGCTCCAACCCTCGTCGCGCTCCTCGTCGGCGCCACGGCCGCGCACGCGCAGTACACCGTCTACGGGATCCGCGACGCCGGCGGCACGCAGCAGCTCGTCTCGTTCAACTCGGCGACGCCGAACGCCGTGACGGTCATCGGCGCGACGGGCGCGACGCTCACCGGGATCGACTTCCGCCCGGCGAACAACGTGCTGTACGGCTACAACGGGACGAGCGTCTTCACGGTCAACACGGCGACGGGCGCCGCGACGTCGCTGTTCACGCCGACCACGGCGACGACGGGGAACGGCGGCTTCGACTTCAATCCGGTGCCGGACCGCCTGCGCGTCGTCAGCCCGTCCGGCACGAACCTGCGCCTGAACGTGAACGCCCCGTTCACCGCAGCCAACACGATCACCGACGGCGCGTACACGTTCGCGGCCGGCGATCCGAACGTCGGCGTCACCCCGTCGTTCACGGCCGTCGCCTACACGAACAGCGACAACGATCCGTCGACCGGCACGGCGCTGTTCGGCATCGACTCGAACCTCGGGCAGCTCGTCGCGATCACGAATCCGAACGGCGGAACGATCAACACGGTCGGCAGCCTCGGACTCGGTCAGGGGTCGGTAGTGACGGGCTTCGACATCGTGACGGTCGGGACGTCGAACTTCGGCTTCATCAGCGCCCTCGCGCCGGGGGCGAACGCGGCGTTCACGAACCTCTACAGCGTCAGCCTCACGACCGGCACCGCGACGTTCGTCGGGGCGATCGGCACGACGCCGAGCAACGTCGCCGACATCGCGATCGCCGCGGTGCCCGAGCCGGGCACCTGGATGCTGCTCGGGACCGGCCTGGTCGGACTCGCCGGGGTGGCGCGCCGTCGTCGCACCACCGTGTAAGCGACTGCACTGTCCGTTCGCGCGACGGCTCACGTCGCGCGAACGAGAAGACGCCCGGCGCCGGTGGACCGTGACTCCACCAGCGTCGGGCGTCTTCCGTGTCGCGGCCGTACGGACCCGGCGGCTTCGGCTTACTCGGCGGCCAGCTTCGCGGCGATGTCGACGAGGCGGCGCGTCTGGTGGCGCACCGCAGCCTTGATCTCGTCGGTGACCTGTCCGGCGATCGCGCTCGTGCCGTACGGGTTTCCGCCGGCGGCGTAGAGCACCTGATCGGTGTAGCCCGGCGCGACGACGATCGAGCCCCAGTGCATGAACGTCTGGTTCATGCCCATGAGCGTCGTCTCCTGCCCGCCGTGCGGGTTCTGCGCGCTCGTCATCGCGCTCGCGGCCTTGTTCGCGAGCTGGCCCTTGAACCAGATGGGGCCGAGGGTATCGATGAACGCGCGCATCTGGCTCGCCATCGTTCCGTAGCGCGTCGGGGCGCTGAACAGGTACGCGTTCGCCCACACGAGGTCGTCGGGAGTCGCCTCGGGCACCTCGGCCGTGCGCTCGGCCTGCGCCTTCCACGCGTCCTGCCCGGCGACGACGCCTGCGGGTGCCGTCTCGCGCACCTTCAGGAGGCGGACCTCGGCTCCCGACTCGCGCGCCGCCTCGGCTGCGACTTCGGCCATCTGATGGTTCGTGCCGTACGTGCTGTAGTAGACGATCGCGAGTCGGACAGTTGCCATCGGTCACTCCGGTGAGGGTCGACCGAGACATATAGGCGTTATAACGTCTATTCGATACCGAGATTTCGACTAGGGCGTGTCGTCGCGACGAGCGGCGGCCAGCCCGAGGTCGCGGAGCAGCCGGGTCGCGGTCGCCTGGTCATCCGGGTCGAGGCCGGCCGTCGCCGCGCGGATGGCGGCAGCGTGCTCGGGAAACACGCGTGCGACGAACGCCTGCCCGTCGTCGGTCAACACTGCGTACCGCGCTCGTCGATCCTCGGCGCACTGATCGCGGCGTACGAGGCCGCGGCGCTCCAGCCGGTCCACGAGATACGTGACGCCGCCGCTCGACACGAGCAGCTTGCGCTGGACTTCGCCGAGCAGCATCGGCCCCTTGTGATAGAGCGCCTCGAGGACGCCGAACTCGGCGAGCGTCATCGAATAGCGGGCGACATGCTCCGTGGCGCGCGCCGAGATCGCCGCGTGGGCGCGCGACAGCACGACCCACAGTTTGAGCGCGTCGCGCTCGTCGGGCTCGACGTCTGGTGTCGTGGCGGTGTGGGCGGCAGCGGTCATCGTATCCGGAAAGATACGCAGGAGCGCCGGAACCCGGGACTCGGAGCGCGGGACCGCCTGACGACCGTGTGGCGTTCGCCCCGGGTCTCGCTCCGCCTACGCCAGCTCCGCGCGGAGCGCCGCCTCGACCGTCGGGTGCGCGAACGGATAGGCGGCGCGCTGCAACAGCTGCGGGAACGACGCGCTGGCTGGCGAGCGCCATCTCGTCGGCCTGCTCGCTTCCCATCAGGAGCCGCAGCGCGAACTTCGGGACCGTCGTGAAGACCGGCCGCTCGAGAACGTGGCCGAGTGCGTCGGAGAAGCGGGCGTTCGTGACCGGTTCCGGGCCCACGAGGTTGACCGCGCCGTGCAGCGTGTCGTCCGACAGCGCGAACGCGTACGCGCCGACCGTGTCGTGGAGCGAGATGCAGCTCATCCACGCCCGCCCATCGCCGAGCTTGCCGCCGAGTCCGACGCGGAAGGGGGGGAGAAGTGTCTTCAGCAGGCCGCCGTCGGGGCTGAGGACGAGTCCTGTCCGCAGGAGGGCGACCCGGATGCCCGCCCGCTGGGCGGCGTGGGTCGCCGCCTCCCACTCCTGGCAGACGTCGGCGAGAAAGCCGACGCCCGGCGGGCTCGCCTCCGTCAGCACCTCGTCGCCGCGGTCGCCGTAGTAGCCGATGGCCGAGGCGCTGATCAGGGCGCGTGGCGGTGTCGCCATGCCGGCGAGCGCCTCGGCGAGCAGTGTCGTGCCATTCACGCGACTGTCGCGGATCGCGCGCTTGTGGGCATCCGTCCAGCGGTGCGCCACCGACGCGCCAGCCAGGTGCACCACGGCGTCCGCGCCGTCGAGGGCGGCCGAGTCGATCCGACGGGCGTCGGGGTTCCAGGCGAAGTCGCCAGCCGCGCGCGGAGCACGCGTGATCCGGCGCACCGCGTGGCCGCCGGCGCGGAGCGCGGCGACGAGGGCGGAGCCGATCAGACCGGTCGCGCCGGTGATCGCGATCGTGAGCGGTGGGCGGTTCGCCGCGTGTGTGGTGGTGCCGCCTCGGGGGGCTGTCATCGGTGGTGTAGCGCCATTCGGATGCTCAAGGTTCCCTCGAAGGTGTCTGCGATCATCGGCGCGCCAGCCGTTCCCACCCCTTCGCCCTGACAGGCTGGCCAGCGACTCCACGCCCGGCGGCAACCGGCACTACCGAGTCACGAGGACTGGATTCGGCGAGACGGCCACGCTGACGACCTCGCTTCTCACGCCGGAACCGCCTTCGGCGTCCACGTCACCGGCGTTCAATCCTGCGACGGCACGACGGACGCGACGTGGGGGCTCTCGCCGACGTCGGTCTCGTCGGTCACGTTCACACTCGCGGACGCACCGGGCATCCGTGACGCGGCCACGGTCCCGAAGTCGGCGGCGGGCTCCTCGCGCTCGGTGCGCTCGCGCGGCGCCGGCGTCAGCCCTCGGTGTGAGGCCTAACGGTCCGTCCAGACCGCGAGCTCGTTGCCACTCGGGTCGGTGAAGTGGAAGCGGCGGCCGCCGGGGAATGAGAACGTCGGCGTGGTGATGGTCCCGCCCGCGTCGCGCACGGCCTGCTCGGCACGCTCGACGTCGGCGGCGAACAGGATCACGAGCGGGCCGCTCCCGACCGTACCGAGGGAGCGGCTCGTGTCGAATCCGCCGGTGAGTCGGCCGTCCTCGAACGAGGTGTAGTCGGCGCCGTAGTCGGTGAACGCCCAGCCGAACGCCTGCGTGTAGAACTGCTTCGTCGCGGCGATGTCGGTCGCGGGGAGCTCGATGTAGTCGATGCGGCGGTCGTGCGCGGCGTCGACGTTCGGCGAAGTGTCGGGCATCGTGGTCGTGGCGTGAGGGTGCGCAGCGAACGAGGGCCGTGAACGATACAGCAATTCGCGCGTGGCTCGAGCGCTACGGCACATACGCCCGCGATCCGCTGGATCCGGCGGGCGGCGCGCCGGGTCATCCGCTCTGGCCGTCGCCGTTGTCGAGGCTGCGCCAGAGGTACCACGAGGCGATCGTGCGGTAGGGCGCCCAGGGCGCGCCGATCCGAAGCACGTCTTTCGGTGTCGGGCGCTCGCGGAGGTCGTAGGCTCGCCAGATCGCGTTCTGGATGCCGAGGTCGAGCTCCGGGAGGACGTCGGGGCGGCCGAGTCGGAACATGAGGAACATCTGCGCCGTCCAGCGGCCGACGCCCTTGACGCGAGTCAGGGCGGCGATGACCTCGTCGTCGCCGAACGCATCGAGGCGGGCGAGCGGGAGGTCGCCCGTGTGCGCGCGATCGGCGAGGTCGCGCAGATAGCCGATCTTCTGTCGCGACAGCCCTGCGGCGCGGAGCTCGTCGTCGGGGGTGGCACTCAGCTCGTGCGGCTCGGGAGCGCGGTCGCCGTAGAGTGCGTGGAAGCGCCGGTGAATCGTCCCGGCCGCGGCGCCGGAGAGTTGCTGGTAGACGATGGCGCGTGCGACGGCCTCGAAGTGCGTGCCGTCGGCCCGTATCGTGAACCGGCACGGGCCGACGGCGTCGATGACGGCGGCGAGTCGCGGGTCGGCGCGCTCGAGATGTGTGACGGCGTCTCGCGTGTCCACAGGCCCAAGCTAACGCGCCCCGTCAGGTCTGACCGCCGCCCTTCCCCGCGTTGAGGATCGTGGTGTCGGCGCGACGGGACTCGGCCTCGCCGCCGCCGTTGGGGCCGAGGCCCTGGAACTTCTCCGGGTCGTGGTCGTGGCGCTGCACGTCGCGGTCGCGGCGCGTGCGCTCGGAGCCGCGCTCCGCCTCGTCGTGCTGGGTGCGGTTCTCGAACAGGCGGTGGTGCCCGTCACGCTCGAACTCGGGGTTCGCGATCATCCGCTCGTGCAGCTCGGCCTCGCCGTGCCGCTTGCCATCGTTGTTCGGGTCGGCGGCGTCGCGGCCGGACTCACCGTGCGTTCGCGAGTGATCGGCGATCTCGGCGCGCTTGGCCTCGTACGCTTTCGGGCCATACTGGCCTTCGCCATGCTGCTGGGCGCCCTTCTGCTCGCCGCGCGTGTCGGTGCTGTGTTTTCCCTTACCCATGCGCTCTCCCGGCTGCGGGTGGACCGTCATCCAGGGCAAGACAGGTGCCTCGTCCCTCGTCGTGCCGCGGTTGCCGAGCCCGCGCGGCGATCGTCGGTACGGTGCGATGCTCACCCGCGACTTCCTCCGCTCGATCGCCCGCGCGACGCCGGCGCGTGCGCTGCTGCGCCACCGCTACGAGCGCCGATTCCGCACGAGCGATGGGGCGGGCGCGCTGTCCGGCGTGTACGCCACGTTCGCCGAGGCGGCGGCCGCGGCGCCGGCGGGAGCGCCCCGAGGGTACGACACGACCGCCGCGGCCGGGCTGTACCGCGATCTGCTCGACCGGTTGCAGGCGAAAGACTATCCGGCGCTGTTCTGGATGCGCGACGCGCTCGCCGACGTCCGTGACCGCGGTGTGGCGCACGACGACGCGGCGCCGAGCGACCGCGCGGTGACCGTGTTCGACCTCGGCGGGCACATCGGGATCTCGTTCTACGCGTTCCGCGAGTATCTGGCGCTGCCGGCGGCGCTGCGATGGATCGTGTGCGACGTCGAGGCCGTGGCGCGCGACGGGGCGTCGATCGCCGCGTCGCGCGGTGAGACGCAGCTCGCGTTCACGACCGACCGCGCGCAGCTGCGCGACGCCGACGTGCTGCTCGCCTCGGGCGTGCTGCAGTACCTCGCCGAGCCGCTCGACGACGTCCTGCACGAGGCGGGGGCGCGACCGCGGCACGTCGTGGTGAACCAGATGCCCACGCACGCGACCCGCGAGTTCGTGACGCTGCAGAACATCGGCGTGTCGTTCTGCCCGTATCGGGTCGCGCAGATCGACGACCTGCCGCGGCGGCTCGCGCCGCTCGGCTATCGGCTCGTCGATCGGTGGACCGACCCGTCGCGGCGCACGGCGGTGCCGTACGAGCCGGACGCGGGATCGGTGGAGTACACCGGCTACTGCTTCCGGCGCTGAATGCGCCGCGCGCTGCACGCGCCGCACGCGCTGCACGCGCCCCGGCGCGTCGTAGAGCTTTCTTAGCACGGCCGTGAGTTCAGTCCCGGGGAGGATGCGCCGACGCTCGAAGAGCAGCCCTGCTCCGCACTTCGTCCGGGTCATGCCCCCTCCGCCAGCGTCCGAATCCACAGCCGTTCTCGAAGCGCCGCCGCTCGCCGCGAGCCGCACGTCAGGCGGCGCGTTGGGCGCCGACGTCGCCCGCGCCGTGCGCAACGCGCTGACGCTCGGGCTGTCGCTGTGCGGCACGTGGGCGATCGCGCTCGCGGTCCGCATCATCCTGCCGCGCCATCTCGGGCCGGAGGCGTTCGGCGGGTATCAGTTCGCGGACGCGTTCACGACGGTCGTGCTGGTGGTGACCGGGCTCGGGCTGGAGACGTACATCCGCAAGGAGGTACCGACGCGCCCCGCCCATGCGAACGACTTCTTCGGCGGCGCGACGATCCTGCGGCTCGCGCTCGGCGTCGTCGTGCTCGCGCTCTGCGTCGCCGGCGTGCGACTCGGCGGCAAATCCGCGCTCGTCGCGACGCTCGTCGCGCTGCTCGGCGCCGCGCAGCTGTTGCTCCAGACGAACGTCATCTTCGGCGCGCTGCTGCACGCGGCCGGCACGGTGGGCGGACTGTCGCTGCTCAACGTGGCCGGGAAGCTCGTGTGGGGGGGAGGGATCGTCGCGGCGCTGTTCACGACCGGCGACGTCCGGCTCGTCGCGCTCGCCGTGGTCGGCGCGGAGACGCTGCGCACGGTCGGGATGGCGATCCTCGCGCGGCGGCATCTCGCGCTGCGATGGCGCGTCGACGTCGCGAGCACGCGCGCGGTCGTGCGCGCGAGTCTGCCGTTCTACGTCGCCGTCGTGGCGGGGGCCGTGTACGGCGGCATCGACACGACGATCATGTCGTTCCTGACGCCCGACGTCGAAGTCGGGTGGTTCGGCGCGACCTCGACGCTCGTCGGGCTGTCGCTGCTGCTGGCACCGCTCATCGGATGGGTGCTGCTGCCGTTGCTGTCGCGGGCCGCGGCGCGGTCCACGGAGGAGCTGCTGGTCGTCGGGCGGCGCGGCACGGAGCTCATCCTCACGCTCGCGTTCCCGATCACGCTGCTGCTCGGGCTCCACGCGGAGCTCGCGATCCACACGGCGTTCGGCGACGCGTACGCGCCGGCCGCGCGCGCGCTCCGGATCGAGGCCCCGCTGTTCGTGTTCACGTACGCCGCGATGGTCGCGTCGACCGTGCTCGTGCGGCTCGAGCGCAGCTGGGCGGTGACGTGGGTGCAGATCGGCGGGATGGTGCTGTCGCCGACGCTGAACGTGCTGCTCGTGCCGTGGGCGTATCACCGCTACGGCGCCGGCGGCGCGGGGATCGGGGCGGCGATCACGCTCATGATCACGGAGCTCGCCACGACCGGCACGCTGTTCGTGCTGCTGGGGCGCCAGGCCATCGACAGGCGACTGGCGACGATGCTCGTGAAGACGGTGTGCGTCTGCGTCGCCGTCGTCGCGGTCCACGCCGCGCTGCGCACGGCCGGGCCGTTCGGCGACGGGACGTGGCGTGCGGCGTGGGCGCGGCTCGTCGCCGACGCCGCCGTCTACGCCGCGCTGGCGTTCACGACCGGCGCGGTCGACGTGCGCGCGGCGCGCGAGATGCTCCGCCGGCGGCAGGACGAGCCCGCGACGGCCGCCGCGTGAGCGCGCCGCTCTCGATCGCCGCGGGCGCGCCGCTCTGCTCGGTCGTCGTCGCGACGTACGCGCGCCCCGACGCCGCGGCGCGCCTGCTGGGCGACCTCGCGCGTCAATCGTTAGGCACCGATCGCTTCGAGGTGATCGTCGTCGACGACGGCTCTCCCGAGCCGGTGGCGGCGCGGCTCGACGCGCTCGGGGTGCCGTTCGCGCTGCGCGTCGTGGCGCAGGCGAACGCCGGTCCCGCCGCGGCGCGGCACCGCGCGATCGAGCTGGCACGCGCGCCGCTCGTGGTCGTGGTCGACGACGACATGCGGGTGGAGCCGACGTTCCTCGCCGCGCACCTCGCCGCCCACCCCGCCGGCTCGCGCCGAGCGGTGCTCGGCCGCCTGATGTCGCCGCACGGCGAGCGGCTCCGGCTCTTCGAGCGGTATCAGCTCGCGCAGATGGAGCGGATCGCGGAGGACGCGCGCGCCGGCCGCGCGCCGCTCCGGGGGTCGCACGTCTACACGGGGAACGTCTCGTTCCGGCGCGCCGACTACTTCGCCGTCGGCGGCTTCGACCTCGCGTTCCGGCTGTCCGAGGACGCCGAGCTCGGGATGCGGCTGGAGCGGAGCGGCGTCACGATCGCGCGCTCCGACGATGCGGTCGCGATCCACGCGTCGGACCACGCGAGCCTCACGAAGTGGCTCGCCCGCTCGCAGGCCTACGGCGCCGCCGACGCCCGCATCGCCGAGAAACACGGGGGCGATCGCGACGCGGACCCGTGGCGCTTCCTGTTCCTCGTCAATCCGCTGTCGCGCCCGCTCCTGCTGCTCGCCGTGCTGCTGCCGGCCGCGGCGCTGCTCGGCGCGCGGCTCGTGATGTGGGTGGCGCTCGTCGTCGCGGGGATCGGGCTCGAGCGGGGCGCGCTCGCCGGGACGACCCTCGCCTACGGGGTCGCGTACTTCAGCGGCGTGCGCCGCTACGCGGGCTCGCGGCGCGCGGCGTGGAGCGGACTGCGCCGACAGCTCAACGCGCGGGCGATGCACGAGCTGGGACCGATGGCGCGGATCGCGAAGTGCGCGGCCGACGTGTGCGCGGACCACGACGCGCTGCGACGCGCCGACGCGAAGTACGGCACGATCGCGCGGCGCGGCTCGCTGCTCGTCGACGCCGTGGCGCGGATCGGCTTCCAGATGATGATCGCGTACCGTGTGATGCGACTGTGTCACGGACTGCGGCTCACGCCGCTCGCGATGATCGCGTCGCGGCTGATCCGGCATCTGTACGGCGCGGACATTCACTGGCGCGCGGTGCTCGCGCCGGGCGTGATCGTCGTGCACGGCGCGGGGCTCGTCGTCGCGCCCGAGGCGCGGGTCGGCGCCGGGTGCGTGCTCTTCCAGCACGTCACGTTAGGCACCAGCATCCATCCCGAGACGCGCGACGTCGGCGCGCCGGCGCTCGAGCCGGACGTGCACGTCGGGCCGGGCGCCGCGCTCCTCGGCCCGATCACGATCGGGCTCGGCACGAAGATCGCCGCGAACGCCACGCTCATGCGCTCCGTGCCGGCGGGGAGTCTGGTCGAGTCGCCGGCCGCCGTCGTGCGCACGCGATCGCGCGCGACGCCGTCGGGCGAGCGCGGCCTGCGCGGTGCGGCGTCGTGAGGCGCGCGTGACGAGCGCCGCGCGACCGGCGCCGCGCCGCCGCACGCGTCCGACCCTGCCGCCGGGTGCCGCGCTGCGCGGGCTGGGACGGCTCGTCGTCGACCACACGCTCCCGGCGCTCGGGCGCGGCGTGCAGGAGCTCGCGCGGTTCGGTGCGCACGGGGCGGCCGACGACGCGATGCGCGCGCGGACCGTGCTGCTCTTCTTCGAGGACATCGAGCGCGACCGGTGGCTCGGTGGCGACCGCCACGTCCGGCGCGGGCTGCGGCGCGTGTATCACGCGGTGACGGCGGGGCAGCGCGTGTCCGGATTCGAGGTGGCGTTCCGCGCGCTGCGTCGCGCGCTCGAGCGCGCGGGGTATCGCGTCGTCGTGAACAACGCGTCGCTCGCGCGGCGGTGGCCGGACCATCCGGTGGGCCTGTGCGGGTATCCGCACATCCTCGACCGCTGGTCGCTGCCGAACCCGGCGCTGTTGGGCCCGGGGCTGTACGACCACCCGGCGCAGGCGCCGCGGCTGATGACCGACGCGCGCTTCCGCTCGTACATCGTGCCGTGCGACTGGATGCGCGACCTGTTCGCGCCGGTGTACGGCGAGCGGCTCACGAGCTGGTTCGGCGGGATCGACGTCGACGAGTGGCCGGACGCGACGCACACCGCGAAAGACGTCGACGTGCTGCTCTACGACAAGCTGCGGTGGGAGCGCGAGCGCTTCGAGCCGGCGCTGCTGCATCCGGTGCGGCGCGAGCTCGAGCGGCGCGGCCTGCGCGTCGCGACGGTGCGCCGCGGCGCGTACGACATCACCGAGTACAAGGCGCTGCTCGCGCGGTCGCGGAGCATGCTCTTCCTCTGCGAGAGCGAGACGCAGGGACTGGCGTATCAGGAGGCGATGGCCTGCAACGTTCCGGTGCTGGCGTGGGAGAACGGGTGGTGGCTCGACCCGAATCGGGCGCTGTGGACGGAGGCGCCGGTGGCGGCTGCGGCGGTGCCGTACTTCGCGCCGGAGTGCGGCGAGCGATTCGCCTCGGCGGACGACTTTCCGGCGGTGCTCGATCGGTTTCTCGGGCGGCTGCCGACGTATGCGCCGCGGCGGTACGTGCGGGAGGCGCTGTCGCTGGAGCGGTCGGCGGCCCTCTATCTCGACGCGTACTGGAGCGCCGGTCGCGGCGCGCGCTGATCGAACCCGGAGCCCCGTCCGGCGATTCAAGCGCGGCGCGTCGAGAGCCGATGCTCCTGAGAGACGTGTGGCATCACGCCCCACCGCTTCCTCTCCCGAGCACGCGCATGAAGCACTCGATGCTCCCACTGGTCACGACGCGCACGGCGCAGTGGGAGCGCGTCTTCGCGAGCGACGTACCTGCGCTCGATGGCGAGGCGCCGGCCGTCGCGACCGCGACGGCGGCGATCGTGCTCGCGGGGTCGCACTACTGGGGGAGTGGGACGTTCGAGCGGACGCTGCGCGGGCCGCTCCTGCCCGTCGGACAGCAGCCCCTCATCTCGTATCCGCTGCGCTGGATCGCGGCGGCCGGCATCGGGTCGGCGACCGTGTGCGCCGGGCCGGCGACCGACGCGGTCCGCGCGCGGTTCGGCGCGACGGGCGCGGCTGGCGTGGCACTCGACTACTACGTCGACGAGACGCCGCGCGGGCCGGCCGGTTGCGCACGCGACGCCGCGCTCGCGACGACGGCCGAGCGGTTCGTGCTCGTCGACGGGTCGCTGCTGCCGACGCTCGATCTGCGTGCGTTGCTCGCCGCCCACATCGAGTCCGAGGCGGTGGCGACGACGGTCGTCGAGATCGACCGGCGTCGGATGGCGATCGGCGGCGAGCGCCCCGCGACGCCCGGCGGGGTCTACATCTTCGAGCGCGACGTGCTCGAGAGTGTGCCGGCGTTGGGCTTCCAGGACATCAAGCAGGGGTTGCTCGAGCGACTCTACTCGCTGGGCGTGAAAGTCGTCGTGCGCGAGGTGCCGGGCGTGTCGCCGCGCATCCTCGACTTCGCGACCTACGCGTCGGTCAACAGCTGGGTCATCTCGACCGCGTCGGACCGCGGCGAGCCGTTCGGCGCGTGGCGGCGTCTCGGCGAGGCGCTCGTGCATCCGACGGCGCGGGTGCACCCGCGCGCGCGGCTCATCGGGCCGATGTTGATCGGACCCGACGCGCAGGTCGACGAGGGGGCCGTGCTCGTCGGGCCGCTGTCGTTGGGCGCCGGCTCGCACGTCGAGGCGGACGCGGTGCTCACGCGCTCGGTGACGTGGGAGCGGTGCTCGATCGGCGCCGGCGCGATCGTCGACGCGTGCCTCCTCGGCGACGGCGCCGCGGTCGCGCCGGGGGAGAGCGCGTCGGGCGCCGTGATCGTCGACGAGCGCGACGCGTTCGACGCGTCGCTCTCGCTGCCGTCGACCTCCGCGACCGGGTCGGAGCGCGGCGACGCGCTGTTCGGCATCCCGTCGCTCGGCGCGCTCGGGTCGTAACACCCTCCTCATGGCGACGATCCCGATCCTGCTCGACGCGCGCCCGCGCTACCTCGGCGCCGTGGGCTCGCTGCTGTTGCTGCCGACGGGCGCGGGGCTGCTGCTCGACGAGATCGCGCAGGCGGCGGCCGCGGTCACGGCGCACGCGCCGCTCGTGCTGCCGCTGTTCACGCACGACGCGGACTACCTGCTCGCGCTCCGGGAGCGCGGCGTCGCGCCGTCCGACATCGTCAGCGCCGCGGTGTTCCGCGACCCGCTCGCGCGCTTCGAGCCGTCCGACCAGTTCCTGCTCGTCTCGCCGGCGTGCTACCCGGCCGACGGGCTCGACCTGCGCCGGCTCCGCGACGCACACGCGGACGCGCGGATGCTGCGCCACCTGCTCGCGTTCGAGACGTCGACGTTAGGCACCAAGGAGCTCGTGCAGCCCGGCTCGGACGGCCGGCTGCGCCGCATCCAGCGCTACTTCGAGCCGGTGACGTGGCCGTTCCCCGCCGGCGTCATCGCGTCGCTCGTGCCGGTCGCGTGCGTGCTGACGGGGGCCGAGGCGCCGTGGGAGTCGCTGGCCGACCTGCGCCGCACACTCGCCGCGCGCGGGGTGCCGAGTCAGGACGTGCCGT
Source organism: uncultured Gemmatimonadaceae bacterium (assembly GCA_963843845.1). Taxonomy (GTDB): domain Bacteria; phylum Gemmatimonadota; class Gemmatimonadetes; order Gemmatimonadales; family Gemmatimonadaceae; genus Gemmatirosa. The sequence continues at coordinate 3,228,193 of CAWJMB010000002.1, forward strand.
TCCACGACCGCTTCTTCCATCTCGACGACGAGAGCGGCGCGCTGTCGCTCGGCGAGCTGCGCGTGCACGAGCTGACGCGTGCCGAGGCGACGCGACGGCGCGGGCCGATCGAGCCGGTCGTCGTCGGCGACGGCGCGATCGTGCACCCGAGCGCGCGGCTCGTCGGCCCGGTCGTGATCGGCGAAGGGGTCGAGATCTGCGAGGACGCGTTGATCATCGGGCCCACGCTGCTGGGCGGTGGCGCGCGGATCGGTCGCGGGGCGGTCGTCGCGCAGTGCCTCGTGCCGTCCGGCGTTCACGTCGACGCGCGCGCCGAGCTGCGCCACGGTGTCGCGGGGAGCGGGCCGCAGGCCGGGCGGCGCGGACCGAGCCAGCAGCGGCATACCGCGTCCGCGGCGCCGCCGGAGTCGGCCGCCGCGACGTCGTCGTATCCGGCGATCAAGGGAGTCGTCGAGCCGGTGCTCGCGTCGATCGTGCTGCTCGCGCTGGCGCCGCTGTTCGCGATCGTCGCGCTGCTCGTCGTGGCGACCTCGCGCGGGCCGGCGTTCTACGGCGACCCGCGCGAGGGGAAGGACGGACGGTCGTTCCGCTGCTGGAAGTTCCGCAGCATGCGACGCGACGCGAACATGCTGCAGCGCGCGCTGATGGCCGCGCAGCAGCTCGACGGGCCGCAGTTCAAGATGGACCACGACCCGCGCGTCACGACCGTCGGGCGGTGGCTGCGGCGGCTGAACGTCGACGAGCTGCCGCAGCTGTGGAACGTCGCGCGGGGCGAGATGAGCTTCGTCGGCCCGCGCCCGTCGCCGTTCCGCGAGAACCAGATCTGCGTGCCGTGGCGGCATGGGCGGCTCTCCGTGCGGCCGGGGATCACGGGACTCTGGCAGGTGTGCCGGCGGGACCGCGCGTCGGGCGACTTCCATCAGTGGATCCACTACGACCTGCTGTACGTGCGGCACGTGTCGTTCGCGGTCGACGTCCGCATTCTCGTCGCGACGATCGTCACGCTGGGCGGGCGCCGGCCGGTGGCGATCGAGCGGATCGTGCCGCGCGCCAGGACAGCCGCGGCGACGAGCGCGCGGGCCGCATCGCCGACCCGCGTGCGACGGCCGACGCGGCGGCGGGAGCGCGTCGGATGACACCCGCGTCCACGACGGTCGGCACGCTCGCGTTCGGTGCTCTCGCGTCCGGCACGCTCGCCTTCGGCACGCTCGCAGCCCCGGCGGCCGCGCAGAGCGGGCCGTTCGCCGTCCGCGTGTCCGCCGAAGCCGGCGGGGGCTACGAGAGCAACGTGCGCTTCCAGCGCGCCGACGATGCGGGCGACATCGCGCGCCGCCTGCGTGTCGCCGCCGGTGCGGCGCTGCGGAGCCGGCGCGCCGACCTCACGCTCTCCGCGGCCGGCGACGCGACGTCGTACCAGACGCTGCGCGATCTCGACCGGCTCACCTACCAGCTCGCCCTCGACGCGGGGCGTGCGCTCACGCCCCGGCTGCGCGTGCAGGGCGGCGCCGTGGCGCGCCGCAGCCAGGCGTCGACGATCGAGCAGCACGGCGTGACGCTTCCACTCGTCGCGCTCACGACGTCCGACGCGTTCGGGGGAGCGCTGAGTGGCGCCTACCGCCTCACGCCGCGCACCACCGTGCTCGCCGCGACGTCGTTCACCGACGTGCGCTTCGACGCGACCGCACTCGCCGGCGGCACGACCGCGACGGCCGAGGCGAGCGTCGACCGACGCACCGCGCCGCGGGCGACGCTCGGCGTTCGCTATCACGGTGAGCGGACCGCGCTCGCGGCGCAGACGCTGACGAGCCACGCGCTCACCGGCGAGTGGTCGGCGGCGCGCGGCACGCTGTCGCTCCGCGCGCGCGGCGGCGTCGCGCTGAGCGGCGCCGCGGCCACGCCGGCCGGCGATACGCTCGCGACGCCGCGCACCAGCGCACGCGCGACACCGCGCCCGGTCGGCGCGGTCGGCGACCTGACGCTCGAGCGGCGGCGCGGCGCGCTCGCGGTCGCGCTCGCCGCGGGGCGCGCGGTCTCACCGGCGTTAGGCATCGGCCGCGTGCTCGCCACGGAGCACGTCGGCGCGACCGTCGAGCGGGCGTCGCCGCGCGCGACCGTGCGCGCCGCGGTCGACCACGCGTGGAGCGCCGACCCGAGCGACCGCGCGCTGCAGCTGCGCGCGACGACCGCGTCGATCGACGCGCGCCATCCGATCGCCCGCTCGCGCAGCTGGATCGCGCTCGGCGCGTTCCTGCGCGAGCGGCGCGCGGTCGACGTGGTGCGCGACCACGGCGTCACCCTCGGACTCGGCGTCGCCCGCTGACGACGTCCTACCCTGCCCGTCCCTGCCGACCCGTTCTCCTCTCCTGACATGCGCCTGCTCCGTCGACTCTCTCCCTTCCTCGCGCTCGCACTCGCGGCGTGCGCGGCACGCGGCCCCTACACGTGGGTCGACCGCTACGCGGCGCCGGCACCGAGCGGTGCGTACACCGTCGGCGTCGGCGACGTCGTGTCGGTGAGCGTCTTCGGCAGCGACCGGATGTCGGCGCGCTCGAAGGTACGCGCCGACGGGCGCATCTCGGTGCCGCTGCTGAACGACGTCGACGCGGTGGGACGCACGCCGACCGAGCTCGCCGCGGACATCGAGCGGCGGCTGCGCGCGGCCGAGATCGTGAACCAGCCGCGCGTCACCGTGCAGGTCGACGAGGTGCGTGCGCTCAGCGTCGCGGTGCTGGGCGCCGTGCCCCGCGCCGGCACCTACGCGCTCGATCAGGGCGCCGGCGTGGCGGAGGCGCTCGCGGCGGCCGGCGGGCTCACCGAGTTCGCGCACCGCGACCGGATCTACGTGCTGCGGCGCGGCCCGAAGCCGGAGCGCATCCGCTTCGCGTTCGACGCGCTGACGTCGGTCGCGAGTCGGGCCTCGGTGTTCCGCCTCCTCCCCGGCGACGTCGTCGTCGCCGAGTGACGGGGCGATGGGGAAGCTGCTGTTGAACTCGATCCTCATCGCCACGCTCGCGATCCCGATGCGTGCCGCGGGCGACCCGTCGCCCGTCCGCGGCGTGCGGCGCGCGGTGCTCGGCGTCGTCGCGTTCAACGCGTTCTACCTCGTCGCGATTCTCTACGTCCTGCCGCGCCTCGGATGACCTTTCCGCTCCGTCCCACCGAACGCCGCCTCGAGGTGCGTCCCGCGCACGAGCGGTACACGCCGCACGGCGGCTCGCCGATCGTGCACTCGGCGCATGCCGTGGAGCGGTACCTGATGCCGCCGTCGCCGGCCCCCGCCGCGCCGCCGGTGCCGCCGGTGCCGCCGGTGCCGCCGGTGGCTCCCGCCGAGCGGGTCGAGCCGCTCGTGGACCTCGCGCAGCTGCGCGAGCTGGCCGGCTTTCCGCTGCGCGCGGTGCGGCGCCGCCGGCGGCTCTGCGGGTGGCTCGCGGTCGGCGTCGTGGCGGCCGCCGTGCTCGCGGTCGTGCTGTCGCCGCGCACCTATCACGCCGAGTCGCGCATCCTCGCGCAGAAGAACGTCGTGATGCCGGCGCTGAACAACCCGAAGCGCGCCGTGCCGCTCGAGACCGACGGCCCGACGAAGCTCGCCGCGGAAGCGGTCATGAGCCGCGACAACCTCGTGCAGATCGTACAGGAGACGAACCTGCTCGCGCACGAGCACGAGTTCCGCTCGCCGGTCGGCCGCGTCGTCGCGCTCGGCATGGCGAAGCTCGGCTACGAGCGCACCGGCGCCGAGCGGCTCGACGCGATGGTCGAGCTGCTGCGCGAGCGGATGTGGGTCGACGCGAACGAGCAGACCGAAGGGACGGTCACGATCGGCGTCGACTGGCGGTCGCCGCGCGCCGCGCTCGCGATCGCCAACGTCGCGCAGGACCACTTCCTCGACCAGCGGCACGCGACCGAAGTCGCCCGCATCGGGGAGAGCATCGCGATCCTCGAGCGGTACGTCGAGGGATCGCGCGCGACCATCGACAGCACGCTCGAGGCGATCGGCGCGTTCCCGCGACGGCCGAAGGAGCCCGCGCCGCCCGCGTTCGGCGCGTCGGCGCCGCGGGCCGCGTCGACGCCGCGCAGCCGCGAGATCGCCGGCCTGCAGTCGACGCTCGCGACGCGCCGCGCGGCGATCCAGGACCTCACCGCGTCGCGTGCCGGACGCCTGTCCGCCGCGAACGCCGACCTGGCCGAGCTGCGCCGCAGCTACGGCCCCGCGCATCCCGAGGTCGTCGCCGCGCAGGAGACCGTCGCGTCGCTCGCCGCGCCGTCGCCGCAGCTGCAGGCGCTGCGCGCCGAGGAGAAGGGCGTGCGCGAGCAGCTCGCGGCGATCGGCGCACCGGAGTCGCCGGAGGCGCGCGCCGACGGCGCCGAGTCGCTCATCGCGCGGGCGACGATCGAGCGCCTCGTCCGCGCCGACACACTCGACGACCCGAAGCTGACCTACGCACAGTCGCGACTCAAGATCGCGACCGCGTCGTACGAAGACCTGCTCGACCGCCTCGAAGGCGCGCGCATCGAGCTCGAGACGGCGCGGGCCGCGTTCAAGTACCGCTACAGCATCGTGACGCCGCCGCAGCTCCCGAAGCGCGCGGTGAGCCCGAACGTCGCCGCCATGCTGGGCGGCGGCGTGTTCCTCGCCGCCGCGCTCGCGCTGTTCGCGGCGGTCGTGTTCGATCTGTCGAGCGGCCGGGTGCTCGAAGCGTGGCAGATCCGTCGCCAGCTCGCGCTGCCGGTGCTGGGCGAGGTGCCGAGGGCGTGAGGACGACACTGCCGGGGATCGGGGCGGGGGGATGGGGGATCGCCCGGCGATCGTCGTCCCGATCCTCCATCCCCGACCCCCGATCGCCGGCCCTTCCCCGCGGTACCTGGCTCGTCGCCGCCGTCGTATCGGCGAGCGTCGCCCTCCTCGTCGCGACGGGGCAGCCTGCCGCCGCGCTCGCTCCGTTAGGCGGCGTGGCGATCGGCGCGCTGGTGCTGCGCGCGCCGCTGCGGTGGCCGCTCGTCGCGGTCATGGCGGCGGTGATGCTCGCCGACATCGTGGCGCAGCCGGCGAGCGCGGACAACCCGGTCGCGTTCGCGCCCGCGACGCGCATCCTGCAGCTGCTGCTCATCGAGAACCTGAACACGCTGACCGGCGTCGGCGCACTCAAGATCGCGGGGATGGAGCTGGCGCTGATCGCGTGCGCGCTGCTCGCCGGCGTGCGCTCGCTCGCCGGCGCCCGGGTGGACCGCGCCGGCGCCGACCGGTCGAGCGGGCTCGCGCTCGCGGTGAGCGCGGGGGCGTTCGTCGCCGTGCTCGCGATGGAGGGGTGGGGGGTGCTGCGGGGCGGCGCGGACGTGCGGCAATCGCTGTGGCAGTTCCGCCAGCTGCTGTTCCTCCCGGTGCTCACCGCACTGCTGCTCTACGCGCTGCGCGGCGTGCGCGACGGGCGCGCGCTGCTCGTGACGGTGACCGGCGTCGCGGCGCTCAAGGTCGCGATCGGGCTCTCGTTCTTCCTGCGCGTGCGCTTCGCCGGCGGCGCGAAGCCGCAGTCGGTCACGAGCCACGCGGACACGGTGCTCTTCGTCGTCGTGATGGCGCTGTGGGCCGGCGTCGCGGTGGACCGCTTCGCGTGGCAGCGCGTGCTCGCGGCGGCGGGTGCGTGGGCGTGGATGCTCGTCGGGATCGTCGTCAACAACCGGCGCACCGCGTTCGTGAGCCTCGCCGCGACGCTGTTCGTGCTGTTCACCGTGCAGCCGCCGCGGCGGCGCCAGCTCGTCGTGCGCGCCGCGATCTGCTGCCTGCCGTTCGGCGCGGCCTATCTGGCCGTCGGCTCGCGCGTGCAGACCGGCATCTTCGCCCCCGCGGCGAGCATCCTCTCGGTCACGCAGCAGAAGGACGCGTCGAGCGCGACGCGCGACATCGAGAACTACAACCTCATCCAGACGCTGAAGCCGAACCGGCTGCTCGGTACGGGGTGGGGGCACGAGTACAACGAGCTCGTGAAGGCGTACGACATCGCCTCGATCTTCCCGCAGTACCGCTACGTCGCGCACAACAGCGTGCTGTGGCTGTGGAGCATCGGCGGCTTCGTCGGTTTCACCCTGCTCTGGCTGCAGGTCGCCGTCGGGGTCTTCCTCGCCGCGCGCAGCCACCGGTTCGCGCGGACGACGGCCGAGCGAGCGACGGCGTACGGCGCGCTCGCGGTGTTCACCGCCTACGTGATCCAGGCGTGGGCCGACATGGGCGTGATGAGCTGGACGACGGTGTCGCTCATGGCCTGCGCGCTCGCTCTCTCGGCGAAGCTCGCCGTGCGCACCGGCGCGATGCCGGCGCGCCTTCCCCTTCTCGCGAGGTGAGATCGTGACGATCGACCTGCTGCACGACGTCGCGCTCGCCGGCGCGGGGGTGCTCGCGCTCGCCGGCGTGCCCTTCGCCGCGGCGGGCGCCTACCTCGGCCTGCTCGGCGCGCTCTCGCGGCGAACGACGGCCCCGGCGCCCGGCGGCTCGACGCGATTCGACGTCGTCGTTCCCGCGCACGACGAGGCGTTAGGCATCTCGGCGACGGTGGCGAGCCTGCTCGCGGTGGACTACCCGCGCGACCGCTTCCGCGTGCTCGTCGTCGCCGACAACTGCACCGACGACACCGCCGCGCGCGCCGAGCGGGCGGGGGCGATGGTGCTCGTGCGGGAGGACGCGGCGCGGCGTGGCAAAGGCTACGCGCTCGAGCTCGCGTACGCGCGGAGCGCCGCCGACGGGTTCGCCGACGCCGTCGCCGTCGTCGACGCCGACACGCTCGTGTCGCCGAATCTGCTCGGCGCGTTCGCGGCGCGCATCGAGCGCGGCGCGTCGTGCGTGCAGGCGCACTACGGCGTCCGGAACCTGTCGGCGTCGTGGCGCACGCGGCTCATGGGGGTCGCGCTCGCGATGTACCACACCGCGCGGTCGCTGGGGCGCGAGCGACTCGGCGTGTCGTGCGGGCTGCGCGGCAACGGCATGGGCTTCACGCACGACGTGCTGCGCCGAGTGCCGCATCACGCGTACTCGGTCGTCGAAGACGTCGAGCAGGGGGTCGCGCTCGGGATCGCCGGCGAGCGCGTGCGCTACGCGCCCGAGGCGGTGGTGCTCGGCGAGATGCCGGCGACGGCCGACGCCGCGCGGTCGCAGCGCGAGCGGTGGGAGCGCGGGCGGTGGGCGTTGGTTCGCCGCTACGTGCCGATACTCCTCTCGGCGGCGCGGCGGCAGTTCGGCTCGCGCGGGTTCCGCGGCGCGCTCCTGCCGCTCGACCTCGCGGCCGACCTGCTGGTGCCGCCGCTCGCGACGGTCGCCGCCGGCACGCTGCTCGGCGCCGGCGCGACGGCGGGGGCGGCAGTCGCGCTGTACGAGCCGGGCGTCACGCCGGCGGCGTCGCTCACGGGGTCGCTCGCGGCGTGCGTGCTCGTCGGGGCGGCGCTCTGGGGGACCGCGGTGCTCGGCGTCGCGGTCTACGTGGCGCGCGGGTGCCAGCTCTCGGAGATCGGCGCGCGCGTCGTGCTCGACCTGCTCGCGGCGCCGGCCTACGTCGCCTGGAAGCTCACGCTCGTGCTGCACCCGACGAAGCGCGCCTCGACGGACTGGATCCGCACGCGGCGCGTCGGGGAGACCGTGATCGCGACCCCACCTCCTCCAGCAGACACGGAGCGCGCCGCATGACCGCCGTCTCGATCTCGACCCGCCAGATGGCGTTCGACGTCACGCAGCCGCCCGACCGACTCTCCGACCCGTCTTCGATGCCGAACGGCAGCAGCAGTAGCAGCGGCGGCAACAGTCTGCGCACGCCGGCCATCGGCCATCCCGTCGTCACCGACACCGCCGAGGAGACGCGGCCGTGGGACCGGCTGTGGTTCTCGTTGGGCGACCGGCCGTGGGCGACGGTGGCGATCGTGCCGGCGACGCCGGGGCAGTCGACGCTCGCCGCGGCGAACGCGCTCGCCGCCGCCGGCCGCGCGTACAACGAGTCCCCGGTCTACGTGCTCGACGCGGCGAGCGTACAGCCGGCGCAGGTCGGCAGCCTGCTGCGCGCCGTGCACGAGCGCGTGCGCGGCGGGGCGCGCATCGTGGTCGCGACAGCCTCGCCGGTCGACCGGCCGGCGACCATCCCGGTGACGCGCGGCATGGACACGGCGGTGCTGCTCGTCGAGCTGGGCGCGGCCGACGTCGACGTGTCGCGGCGCGCGATCGCGGCGATCGGGGCGTCACACTTCGCGGGGGCGGTGACGTGGGCGGCCTGACGGCGGAGCACGTCCGCATCGGCCGCTGCGTCGTGCGACGCGCCACGCGCGCCGGCGCGGTCGACGCGATCGCCGATCTGGTCGCCGCGAAGACGGGCGGGATGGTGTTCACGCCGAACGTCGACCACGTCGTGATGTGCGAGGACGACGCGGCGTTCGCGGCGGCGTACGATCGCGCGGACCTCGTGTTCGCGGACGGCATGCCACTCGTGTGGGCGTCGAAGCTCACCGCGACGCCGCTCCCCGAGCGCGTCTCGGGCTCCGACCTGGTGCGCCCGCTCGCGCGGCGGGCCGCTGCGGACGGGTGGCGCGTCTATCTGTTAGGCGGGCGCGCGGGTGCGGCGGCCGAGTCGGCGCGGCGGCTCACGGCGGAGTACGGCACGCACGTCGTCGGGATCGACGACGCCGTCGTACGGCTCGACGACGAGGAGGGGTATGCGGCCGTGCTGGCGCGGATCGCCGCGGCCCGCCCGGACCTCGTGCTCGTCGCGTTAGGCTCGCCGAAGCAGGAGGTCTGGCTCGGCCGCGTGCGCGCCGCGCTCTCGCCGGCGGTCGCGATCGGCGTCGGCGCGAGTCTGGACTTCGTCGCCGGCCAGGTGCGGCGCGCGCCGGCGTGGATGGCGCGCGCCGGCTTCGAGTGGCTGTTCCGCCTCTGCCAGGAGCCGGGGCGACTCTGGCGCCGCTACCTGCTTCGCGACCCGAAGTTCGTCTGGATCGTCCTTCGACAGATCCGGGAGTCGGGGATCGGGGCTCGGGGATCGGAACGTCGATCGCCACCCGATTCCAGATCCCCGATCCCCGATCCCCGGCTCTCCCGCTCGCCCCAATGCTGACCACTCCCGCCGCCGCCGCCCTCGCCCCCGAGCACGATCCGTTCGCCGGCCCGGCCATCGAGGCCGTCGTCACGACGACCGACCCGCAACGAGAGATCTGGGCCGCGACACGACTCGGAGACGCGGCGTCGCTCGCCTTCAACGAGGCGGTGACCGTGCGGCTGCGCGGGGCGCTCGACCGCTCGGCGCTGCTCGCGGCGGTCCGCGACGTCGTCGCGCGCCATGACGCGCTGCGGTCGGTCGTCACCGACGACGGCACGTCGCTCGTCGTCCACGCGGTGCCCGACGACGGCGCGGTCGACGTCTCGTTCGAGGAGCACGACTGGTGTGAGTCGCTCGTCGAGCGCGCGGTGAACGAGCCGTTCGATCTCGAGCGTGGTCCGCTCGTCCGCTTCGCGCTGCTGCGCGCGGCCGACGACGAGCACGTGCTGCTGCTGACGGCGCACCACATCGTGTGCGACGGGTGGTCGTTCGGCGTCATCGTCGGCGAGCTCGCGGCCGCGTACTCGGCGCGCGCCGCCGGCGACGCGCCGGTGCTCGCGCCGGCGGCGCAGTTCAGCGACCACGCGCGCACCGCACGCAGCGACGACGCGCGCGCCGCGACCGACGCCGCCGAGGCGTTCTGGGCGCGCGCGCTGGCGAGCGCGCCGGCGGCGCTCGACCTGCCGCTCGACCGGGCGCGTCCGGCGCGCCGCACGCACGCGTCGGCACGCGTCGACCACGTCGTTCCGGCGGCGCTCGTGCGCGACGTCGCAGCCGCCGGCGCGCGGAGCGGCGCCAGTCTGTACGCCACGCTCGTCGCCGGCTTCGGCGCGCTGCTGCACCGGCTCACCGGACAGGACGACGTCGTCGTCGGGATCCCGGCGGCCGGGCAGGCGGCGGCAGGCGCGCCGTCGCTCGTCGGGCACTGCGTGGCGATGCTGCCGCTGCGCCTCAGGGTCGACGCGGCGTCGTCGTTCGCGGCGCTCACGGCGTCGACGCGCGGCGCGCTGCTCGACGCGCTCGAGCACCAGGCGGCGTCGCTCGGCACGCTGCTCGCCCGCCTCCCGGCGGCGCGCGACGCGAGCCGCCCGCCCCTCATCGCCGCGACGTTCAACCTCGAGCGCGAGCCCGCGGGCGGCGCCCCGGCGTTCGCCGGGCTCGCGAGCGAGGTGCGCACCGTGCCGCGGACGCACGAGACGTTCGAGCTGTTCGTGAACGCCGTCGAGCGCGGCGGCGCGCTGGCGATCGAATGTCAGTACAACACCGCGCTGTTCGACCGCGAGACGGTCGCGCGCTGGCTCGCGTCGTACGAGCAGCTGCTCGCGAGCGCCGCGGCGCGCCCCGAGACGCCGGTCGAGGCGCTCGCCGCGCGCACCGCCGCCGACGACGCGGTGGACGCGGCGGGCGCCGCGGCCGAGCTGGCGCCGGGGCCGACGACGGTCGCCGCGCTGCTGAACGACGGCATCGCGGCGGCGATCGCGCGCGCGCCGCACGCGGTCGCCGTCGAGAGCGATGCCGGCTCGCTGACCTACGCCGAGCTGGATCGCCGTGCGAACCAGCTCGCGCACCGTCTGCGCCGCGACGGCATCCGACGCGGGTCGCGCGTCGGCGTGTGTGTGCCGCGCACGCCCGATCTGCTCGTCGCCCTCGTCGGCGTGGTGCGCGCCGGCGCCGCCTACGTGCCGCTCGACCCCGAGTACCCGACCGAGCGACTCGCGCTCATGGCGCACGACGCCGGGCTCGACGCGCTGGTCACGGTCGCCGCGCTCGTGCCGTGCGCTCCCGCCGCCGCGCGGCACGTGCTGCTCGACGACGCGCTGGAGCCGATCACCGCCGAGCCGGCGACGCCGCCGCCGGCCGTGCCGAACGATGCGCGCGCGGTGCGCGCCGACGACGCGGCGTACGTCATCTACACGTCGGGGTCGACCGGCACGCCGAAGGGCGTCGTGGTGCCGAACGGCGCCGCGGCGAATCTGCTGCGCGCGGTCGCGGCGTCGCCGGGCATGACCGAGCGCGACGTGGTCCTCGCGATCACGACGCTGTCGTTCGACATCGCGCTCTCCGAGCTCGTGCTGCCCCTCACGGTCGGCGCGCGCATCGTGCTCGCGACGCGGGAGCAGGCGTCGGACGGCGCGCTGCTGCGCCGACTCGTCGAGCGGCGGGGGATCACGTTCGTCGACGCGACGCCGGCGACGTATCGCCTGCTGCTCGGCGCCGGCTGGACGGGCGCGCCGCACGTCCGCGCGATCTGCACCGGCGAGGCGATGCCGCTCGACCTGGCGCGCGAGCTGCTGCCGCGCGTCGGCGCGCTGTGGAACGGCTACGGCCCGACCGAGACGACCGTGTGGGCGACGTTCTGGAAGGTCACCGCGCCGCTCGACCGTGTGCTCATCGGCACCCCGATCGCCGGACTCCGCGCCCATGTCCTCGACCGGCTCGGCCGCCCGGTGCCGACCGGGGCGGTCGGCGAGCTCTACATCGGCGGGCGCGGCGTCGCGACGGGCTATCACGCGCGGCCGGAGCTGACGGCGGAGCGGTTCGTGGCGGATCCGTTCGCCACGGCCGGGGAGCGGGGATGGGGGATGGGGGATCGCGTGCCGAGCGCGGTCCCGACGCCCGACGCCCGATCCCCGCTCCCCGGCCCGCGCATGTACCGCACCGGCGACCTCGTGCGCCGTCTCGGCGACGGCTCGCTCGAATGCCTGGGCCGCACCGACCACCAGGTGAAGCTGCGCGGCTATCGCATCGAGCTCGGCGAGATCGAGGCCGCGCTCGCGTGGCACGTGAGCGTTCGGCAGTGCGTCGTCGTGGCGCGCGAGGACCGGCCGGGCGATCGGCGGCTCGTGGCGTACCTCGTCGGCGACGCGACGGACGACGAGCTGCTGCGCGCGCATCTTCGCCGCACGCTCCCCGAGTACATGGTGCCGGCCGCGTTCGTGCGGCTCGCGCGCCTGCCGCTGTCGCCGAGCGGCAAGGTCGATCGCCGCGCCCTTCCGGCGCCGGAGCCGCGCGACGTGCCGCAGACCGCCTTCGTCGCGCCGCGCACGCCGACCGAACGGTCGATCGCCGGCCTGTGGGCCGAGACGCTCGGCGTCGCGCGGGCGAGCGTGCACGACGACTTCTTCGCGCTCGGCGGGCACTCGCTGCTCGCCTCGCAGCTCCTCGCGCGCCTGCGTCGCGACCACGGCGTCGAGCTCGCGTTCCGCACGATCTTCGAGGCGCCGACGATCGCCCGGCTCGCCGCCGAGGTCGACCTCGTGCGCGCCGCGGCGGACGCGGCGGACGCGGCCGACGTGCGGCGCACGGAGCTCGTGCACCTCGCGGAGCAGACCGTCGCGCCGATCTCGATGCTCCAGGAGCGCATCTGGCGGCTCGAGGAGATGAACGAGCAGTCGGCGCCCGCGCACATGCACCCCGCCGCGTGGCGGCTGCGCGGCACACTCGACGTGCCCGCGCTCGAGCGCGCCGTGCAGCGGTTCGCCGACCGCCAGTCGATCATGCGGACGAGCTTCCACGTCGTCGACGGTGAGTACGTGCAGCGCGTCGCGCCGTACGTGGTGCTCCCGCTCTCGAAGCTCGACCTCGCGGGGCTGCCGGCCGACGAGCGCGAGCGGCGGCTCGCCGCGTGGGCGCTCGACGAGCAGAGTCGGCCGTTCGACCTCACGGCGCCGCTGCTCCGCGCGACGCTCGTGCGGCTCACGCCGACCGAGCACGTGCTGTACACGCTGCAGCACTCGATGATCTGGGACGGCTGGTCGTTCGACGTGTTCCTGAACGAGGTCGCGGAGCTGTACGCGGCGAGCGTCGAGGCCCGCACGCCGAACGTTCCCGAGCTCCCGATCACGTACGCCGACTTCGCCGCGTGGCAGCGCGATCGCCTCGCCGGCCCCGAACTGGCCGAGCACGTCGCGTGGTGGCGCGAGCACCTGGCGGGCGAGCTGCCGGCGCTCGCGCTCCCCACGGATCACGCGCGCGCCGCGGCGGCGACGTTCGCCGGCGGCCGCGTCTCGTGTCTGCTCTCGTCCGACGAGATGGGCGCGCTCCGCGCGGTCGCGCACGCGCACAACGTCACGCCGTTCGTCGTCTTCCTCGGCCTCTACGAGGTGCTGCTGCACCGGTGGACGGGACAGACCGACCTCATCATCGGCGCGCCGATGCGCGGGCGGACGCGCGCGGAGCTCGAGCACATCGCCGGGCCGCTCGTCAACACGCTGCCGCTGCGCCTGCGCGTCGATCCGTCGCAGTCGTTCGCCGCGCTGCTGGCCGCGGCACGCGCCGTGAGCCTCGACGCGTTCAGCCGCCCGGAGATCCCGGTCGAGCTGTTAGGCCACCGCCCGCCCGCGCTGCGCGCGATCCTCTCGATGCAGGACGCGCGCGGACGCCCCGAGGCGATGAGCGACGTGCGCATCGAGCAGTGGTATCCGGCCGAGCGCTACGCGGCCGCCGACCTCACGCTGTGGGCGAAGGAGACGGCGTCGGAGCTCCGCGTCGTCATGAACTTCAACGCGGACCTGTTCGACGCCGCGACGGTGGGGCGCATGCTCGCGCAGTTCCGGCGCCTGCTCGTCGCGGTCGCCGCGGACGCGGCGTGTCCGCTGCACGAGCTGCCCCTGCTCGACGACGCGGAGCGCCGGGTCGCGTGCGGCTTCGCCGACGCCGGGCGCCCGACGCTCGCCGCGCGACTCGGCGCGACGTCGAGCGACACGATCGTCAGCGCGCTGTCGATCCTCGATCCCTCCGCGTCGGTCGTCGAGCAGCTCGCCTCGGAGTCGCGCGCACTGCTCGTCGCGCTCGACGAAGACGACGCCGACGATCCGGACACGCTCGCCGAACGGCTGCACGACGCGACGATCGCGGTCGCCCCGCTCGACCGCTGGCGCGACCTCGCGTCGATCGGCTGGCTGCCGCCGTCGACGCTGCGCTGCCTCGTCAGCGACGGCGAGTGCGCCGACGCGCACGCGATCGCCGCCGCGTTCCCCGCCGACGCCGATGTCCTCGTCGCGGTCGGGAGCACGAGCGGGCACGGGTGGCTCACGCTGCACACGCTGGTCCGCGCCGCCGGCCGCCCGACGCTCGCGGCCGGCGCGCCCCTCGGCGGGGCGGCGCTCGTCGTCGTCGACGCGCACGACCACCCTGCACCGCTCGGCGTGTTCGGCCGGCTGCACGTGACGACGCCCGACGGGGCGCGCGCGCCGACGGGACTCGTCGCGCGCCGCACGGCCTCGGGCGAGATCGACGTCGACCGCTCGGCGCTCGCCGTGCGGCGCGGCGTGCCGGTTCCGCTGCGCGCCGTCGAGACCGCGTTAGGCACCCACCCCGCGATCGCCGACGCCGCGGCCGCGGTGCACCCCGACGCGGAGGGCTTCGCCCAGATCGTCGCGTACGTCGTCGTCCACCCGGGCGCCGTGTACACCGACACCGAGCTCCGCGCCCGCGTCCGCGCGACCCTTCCCGCGTCGATGGCGCCGCAGACGGTCGTGCGGTGCAGCGAGCTGCCCGACGGCGATGCGCTCGAGCGTCGGTCGCGGCTCGCGACGCCGTACCGCGCCGCGGGCGACGACGCGCGGCGCGAGCTGCCGGCGGACGACGCGGAGCGCGCGCTCGCCGCGGTCTGGTGCGAGCTGTTGGGCATCGCCGCCGTCGCCCGCGACGACAACTTCTTCGCGCTCGGCGGATTCTCGCTGCTCTGCTTCCGCGCGATCGACCGCGTCGAGCGGCTGACGGGGGTGCGCCTCAGTCCACGCGCATTCCTCGTCGGGACCCTCGCGCAGGTCGCGGCGCCGCTCGCCGGCGCGACGTGGCGCGCGACGCCGCTCGACGCGCCCGCGGTGCGCCCGGCGCCACGCCACCAGCCCGCCGACGCGCCGCGCCGCATGTTCGGCCGCCTCCGCGGCCTGCTCGGCAGGAGCGCGTGAGGGTGGCCGGGGCGATGCCGGGCGCGCGCACGCTGCACGGCGCGTTCGCGGCGCAGGCGGCACGCACGCCGCACGCGGTGGCGCTCACCGTCGAGGGGGAGTCGGTCACCTACGCGGCGCTCGACCGGCAGGCGAGTCAGCTCGCCCAGGCGCTCGTCGCGCGCGGCGTGCGGCACGGCGACCTCGTGGGGCTGTGCATGGAGCGCGGCCCGTCGCTCATCGCCGGGCTGCTCGCGATCCTCACGAGCGGCGCCGCCTACGTGCCGCTCGACCCGCACTATCCGGCGGACCGGCTCGCGTACGTGCTGCGCGACGCGCGCGTGTCGCTCGTGCTCGCCGAGCGTGCGACGGCGGCGGTCGTGCCGAGCGGGGCACACACGACGCTGGACGTCGACGACACGAGCTGGTGGCGCGACGTGCCGGACGACGTGCCGAACGACGCGCCGGGCGTCGCGAGCGTCGCGAGCGTCGCGAGCGTCGCGAGCGTCGCGAGCGCGCCCGACGATCTCGCGTACGTGATCTACACGTCGGGGTCGACGGGGAAGCCGAAGGGCGTCATGGTCACGCACGACAACGTCGCGCGACTGTTCACCGCGACCGAGCCGTGGTTCGCCTTCTCGGACCGCGACGTCTGGACGCTGTTCCACTCGTGCGCGTTCGACTTCTCGGTGTGGGAGATCTGGGGCGCGCTGCTCCACGGCGGGCGTCTCGTCGTCGTGCCGTACGCGACGAGCCGGTCGCCCGACGCGTTCCGCGCCCTGCTCGCGCGCGAGCGGGTGACGGTACTGAACCAGACGCCGTCCGCGTTCTTTCCGCTCGCCGACGCCGTGCTCGCCCACGCGCCGTCGCGCGCCGCCGAGCCGCTCGCGCTGCGGATCGTGATCTTCGGCGGCGAGGCGCTCGAGCCGCGGCTGCTGCGCCCCTGGTTCGCGCGCTTCGGCGACGCGCGCCCGCGGCTCGTGAACATGTACGGCATCACCGAGACGACCGTCCACGTCACGTACCGGCCGATCGTGATGGCGGACGTCGCGGGCGGGAGCGTCATCGGCGAGCCGATCCCCGATCTCGCGCTCCACGTCCTCGACGATCAGCTGCAGCCCGTGCCGGCGGGCGCGACCGGCGAGATCTTCGTCGGCGGTGCCGGCGTCGCGCGCGGCTACCTGAACCGTCCGACGCTCACGGCGGAGCGCTTCCTCCGCAACCCGTTCGGCGCGGGGCGGCTCTACCGCTCCGGCGACCTCGCGCGGCGCCTCGCGAACGGTGACCTCGAGTACCTCGGTCGCGCGGACGCGCAGGTGAAGCTGCGCGGCTTCCGCATCGAGCTCGGCGAGATCGAGGCGTGCCTCGCGGACCGGCCGGGCGTCGCGCGTGCGGTCGTCGCGGTTCGCGGCGGCGCGAGCGACCCGGACGGCGGCGCCGAGCCGCGGCTCGTCGCCTACGTCGTCGCGCGCGCGGGCGCTGCGGTGGACGCCGGCGCGTTGCGTGCGTCCGCGCGCCGCGCGCTCCCGGCGCACATGGTTCCCGACGTCGTCGTCGCGGTCGACGCGATCCCGCTCACCGAGAACGGCAAGGCCGATCGCCGCGCCCTCCCCCCGCCCCCCGTCGTTCGCGCGCGCGACGTCCAGGCTCCGTTCGTCGAGCCGGCGACCGACGACGAGCGCCTCGTCGCCGGCGTGTGGCGCGACGCGTTAGGCATCGACGCCGTCGGTGCGCTCGACTCGTTCTTCGACCTCGGCGGCACGTCGCGCCTGGCGCTGCTCGTCGTCGCGCGACTCGCCGAGCGCGGCGTGGAGGTGCCGGTGACGCGCGTGTTCGAGCGGGTGACGCTGCGGGCGTTCGCGTCGGGGATCGGAGACCGGGGCTCGGGGATCGGCACCGCGTCCGGCACCGGATGCCCGATCCCCGAGCCCCGATCCCCGGCAGTCGATCGCTCCGTCGCCATCGTCGGCATGGCCGTCCGCCTCCCCGGCGCCGACGACGTCGATCAGTTCTGGGCGAACCTGCGCGACTCGGTCGAGTCGATCAGCCACTTCACGCCCGAGGAGCTTCACGCCGCCGGCCTCACCGACGCCGCGCGCGACCCAGACTACGTCCCGGCGCGCGGCGTGCTGCGCGACGTCGACCGCTTCGACGCGCCCTTCTTCGGGATGTCGGCGCGCGAGGCACAGCTCACCGACCCGCAGCAGCGACTGCTGCTCGAGCTGTCGTGGAGTGCGCTCGAGCACAGCGGACACGTTCCGGAGCGCTTCGGCGGCGCGATCGGCGTGTTCGCCGGCGTGCACGTGAACGACTACGCCCGCGTGCTGCAGGGGCGCCCCGATCTCGTCGCACAGTTCGGCGCGTTCAACGCGATGCTGCTGAACGAGAAGGACTACGTCGCGACGCGCATCGCGCACCGACTCGACCTCACCGGCCCCGCGCTCAGCATCCACACCGCGTGCTCGACGTCGCTCGTGAACGTGGTGCAGGCCGTGCAGAGTCTGCGCGCCGGCGCCTGCGACCTCGCGCTCGCCGGCGGCGCGGCGCTCGCCCTGCCGACGACGAGCGGACACCTGTATCAGGAGGGCTCGATGCTCTCCGCGGACGGCCGCACGCGCACCTTCGACGCGTCGGCCGCCGGGACGGTCTTCAGCGACGGCGCCGGCGTCGTCGCGCTCAAGCGCCTCGCAGACGCGGAGCGCGACGGCGACACGATCCACGCCGTGATCCGCGGCGTCGGCGTCAGCAACGACGGCGCGCGCAAGGCGAGCTTCACGGCGCCGAGCGTCGACGGTCAGGCGGCGGCGATCGCGGCGGCACACCGAGACGCCGGCGTCGCGCCGCGCGACGTGTCGTATGTCGAGGCGCACGGCACCGCCACACCGTTGGGCGACCCGATCGAGGTCGAGGCGCTGACCCGCGTCTTCCGCGCCGACACGGCCGACGTCGGCTTCTGCGGACTCGGCTCGGTGAAGAGCAACGTCGGGCATACGGTCGTCGCGGCCGGCGCGGCGGGGCTCATCAAGACGGCCCTCGCACTCGCGCACGAGACGATCCCGGCGACGCTGCACTACACGACGCCGAACCCGCTGCTGAACCTCGCGGCGAGCCCGTTCGCCGTCGTCGCGGCGCCGACGCCGTGGCCGCGCGCCGCGACGCCGCGGCTCGCCGGCGTCAGCTCGTTCGGCATCGGCGGCACCAACGCGCACGTCGTCGTCGGCGAGGCGCCGGTCGCGGAGCCGGCGACCGCGTCTCCCGCACGCGCCGAGCGGCTGCTCCTCCTGTCGGCGCGCACGCCGGCGGCGCTCGCCGCGATGCGCGCGTCGCTCGCCGCGACGCTGGCACGCACCGACGCGCCGGCGCTCGTCGACGTGGCGCGCACCCTCGCCGTCGGCCGGCGCCGGTTCGCGCACCGCTGCGCGGTCGTCGCGCGCTCGGCGGCCGGGGCAGCGAACGCGTTGGCCACACCGACGAGCCGCGCCGCAGCCACGGGACAGACCGCCGAGCCGCCGCGCGTCGCGTTTCTGTTCCCCGGTCAGGGCGCGCAGTACGCGCGCATGGGCCGCGCGCTCTACGACGCCGAGCCGGTGTTCCGCGACGCGTTCGACGAGTGCGCCGCGATCGCACGCGGCGCGACCGGCATCGCGCTGCGCGCGGCGGTGGACGAGGGCGACGAACGCGCGCTGCGTCAGACGTCGCTCGCGCAGCCGGCGATCTTCGCGACCGAGTACGCGCTCGCGACGCTCGTGACGTCGTGGGGGATCGCGCCGGCGGCGATGATCGGCCACAGCGTCGGCGAGTTCGTCGCCGCGACGCTCGCCGGCGTGCTCTCGCTGCCCGACGCGATGCGTCTCGTCGCGCTCCGTGGACGGGCGATGCAGGCGCTCCCCGCCGGCGCGATGCTCTCGGTTCGCCTTCCCGCGGCCGAGGTCCGCGCGCGCCTCGCGGCGTTCGGCGTCACCACCGTCGACGTCGCGTCCGAGAACGCGCCGTCGCTCTGCGTCGTCTCCGGCCCGGGCGACTCGATCGAGCGCGTGCAGCGCGCGTTCGAGTCCGACGGCGTCGCGTGCCGCCCGCTGCACACCTCGCACGCCTTCCACTCGGCGATGATGGACCCTGCGGTCGGGGCGTTCGCGGCGCTGCTGCGCGACGTGCCGCTCGCCGCGCCGCGCACGCCGATCGTGTCGACCGTCACCGGCGAGTGGCTCACGGCGGCCGAGGCGTGCGACGCGCGCTACTGGGCCGGGCACCTCCGCGCGACCGTGCGCTTCGACGCCGGTGTGCGGACGCTCTGGCAGATGCCGAACGTCGCCCTGCTCGAGCTCGGCCCGCGCGGCACCCTCGCCACGCTCGCGCGCCAGCAGCGCCCCGCGCACGCCGACTCGCTCTGCCTCGCCGCACTCGGCGACGTCGGCGATCCGGCGGCCGAGCGAGCCGCGCTGCTCGGAGCGGTCGGCCACCTCTGGACGCGCGGCGTCGAGCCCGACTGGAGCGCGCTCGCCGGCGTCGACCGCGGCCGCCGCGTTCCGTTGCCCACCTACCCGTTCGACCGTCAACGCCATTGGGCGGCCCCGCTCGACGCCGCGCACGCCGAGTCGAGTCCCGTCCGCAGCCGCCGTCCCAGCCGCCGTCCCCGCGCCGACGCTCACGCTCGTCCGATCCACTGCCGCCGCAATGCCTCAACCGACGGTCTCCCCTCCCGATCGTCTCGTCGCCGATCTGTGCGCCGTGCTCGAGCGCGTCTCCGGCGAGCCCCTTCCCGCCGACGCGTCGCACGCGCGCTTCGTCGAGCTGGGCTTCGACTCGCTCGTGCTCACGCAGGTCGCGCTCGCCCTCTCGACGCAGTACGGCCGCAGGATCACCTTCCGCCAGCTGCTCGAGGAGCTCGACTCGGTGAGCGCGCTCGCCGCGCATCTCGCCGACGCGGCGACGCCCGCCCCCCTCGCGCCTCACGCGCCGACCCCGCCGGTCCTCGCACCGGGCGTGATCCCGGGGCTGGTGCCGAACGTCGCGGTGCCGTCGGTCGGCACGAGTGCCGTCGAGCGCCTCGTGCAGCAGCAGTTGCAGATCATGGCGCAGCAGCTGGCGGTGCTGGGAAGCGCCGGGGACCGGGGTCCGGACACCGATCGCCACCCGATCCCCGATCCCCGGTCCCCGGCGGTCCCGGCCGCCGCGCCCGCCGTGTCCGCCGCGCCCGCCGCGCCCGCCGCGCCCGCCGACGACCCGCTTCCCTCCGTCGGCCCCCAGCGCGCGCTCTACGACGCCACGAAGGCCTTCGGCGCCGCGCCGCGCATCACCGTCACGCGCGGCGGCGAGCTGACACCGGTGCAGCGCACGCGGCTCGACGCGTTCGTGCGGCGCTACACGGCGCGCACGGCCGGCTCGCGGCGCTACACGGCCGAGCACCGCGGCGAGATGGCCGACCCGCGCGTGACGACCGGGTTCCGCCCCGCGGTGAAGGAGCTCGTCTACCCGATCGTCGTCGAGCGGTCGCAGGGGCCGCGGCTGTGGGACGTCGACGGCAACGAGTACGTCGACGTGCTGTCGGGGTTCGGGTCGAACATGTTCGGCTGGTCGCCGCCGTTCGTCGTCGACGCGATCAAGGCGCAACTCGACCGCGGCTACGAAGTCGGACCGCAGTCGCCGCTCGCCGGCGACGTCGCGCGGCTCGTCTGCGAGGTCACGGGGCACGAGCGGGCCGCGTTCTGCAGCACCGGGTCGGAGGCGGTGCTGGGCGCCATCCGCATCGCGCGCACCGTCACCGGGCGCCGCACGATCGTGCTGTTCGCCGGCTCGTACCACGGCATCAACGACGAGTCGATCGTGCGCGCTGCCCGCACGCGTGGCGCGATCCCGGCCGCCCCCGGCATCCTCGACGACGCGACGTCGAACGTGCTCGTGCTCGAGTACGGCAGCGACGCGTCGCTGCAGGTCATCGCGGACCGCGCCGGCGACATCGCGGCCGTCCTCGTCGAGCCGGTGCAGAGCCGCCGTCCCGATCTGCAGCCCGCGGAGTTCCTGCGCGCGCTGCGAGAGCTGACGACACGCACGGGCATCGTCTGCATCTGGGACGAGATCGTCACCGGCTTCCGCGTGGCGCTCGGCGGAGCGCAGGAGCACTTCGGGATCAGGGCCGACCTCGCGACCTACGGCAAGGTCGTCGGCGGCGGCCTGCCGATCGGCGTCATCGCCGGGCGACGCGACCTGCTGGACGCGCTCGACGGCGGTGCGTGGCAGTACGGCGACGCGTCGGTGCCGGAGGTCGGCGTCACCTACTTCGCGGGGACGTTCGTGCGGCACCCGCTCGCGCTCGCCGCGGCGCGCGCCGTCCTCGACGCACCTGCAGCGCGAAGGGCCGTCGTTGCAGCGAACGCTCACCGCACGCACGACGGCGATGGCGGCGACGCTGAACGCGCAGTTCCAGTCGGCCGGCGCGCCGCTCGAGATCCGATCGTTCGCGTCGCTCTGGAAGACGTTCGTCACCGGCGACCATCCGTTCTCGGACCTGCTGTTCTACGGCCTGCGCGATCGGGGGGTGCACATCTACGACGGCTTTCCCTGCTTCCTCACGACGGCGCACGGCGAGGCCGACGTCGCGCACGTGGTCGAGGCGTTCGACGAGGCGGTGCACGAGCTGCAAGAGGGCGGCTTCCTCGCCGGCCGCCGCATCGCGAGCGCCCCACTCGCGCCCGACCGTCCCCCCGTTCCCGGCGCCCGACTCGGCCGCGACCGCGACGGGTCGCCGGCGTGGTTCACGACCGATCCGCAGTCCGGGCGCCACGTGAAGGTCGGCGCCGCGTGACGCGGGCGCCTGCCGCGAGCGCCTGAGGCGCCTGCCCGACGCCATGCACATCAGAATCCACGACGAGACTCCGCGCTTCTTCGGCTCGGCGCGCCGGCCGCTCTACGGCGTTCACCACGCGCCGGCCGCCGCCGGGCGACGCGCAGGCGTCGTACTCTGCCCGGCCGCGCCGCAGGAGTCGCGGCAGACACACTGGGCCGTCCGCCAGCTCGCGATCCAGCTCGCCGACGCCGGCGTGCACGCCCTCCGCTTCGACTACTCGGGCACGGGCGACTCCGCGGGCGACGACGACGCGATCGACTTCGACGCGTGGGTGACCGACGCGCGCGACGCGGCGGCCGAGCTGCGCGACGTGGCCGGCGTGCGACGCGTCGCGTTCGTCGGGCTGCGGCTGGGCGCCGCGGTCGCGTGGCGCGCCGCGGCCGCGGAGGCGTCGCCCGGAGACCTCGTGCTCTGGGAGCCGGTCATCGACGGCGCCGCGTACCTCGCGGAGCTCGAGGCCGCGCACCAGTGGACGCTGCGCGAGGCCGTCTACCCCGAGCGCATCGCCCGCCTCCCCGGCGAGTGCCTCGGCTTCGTCGTCCCGCCGGCGATGCGCGACGCGGTCGCCGCGATCGACCTGTTGCGCGAGCCGTTCGGCGCCGCGCCGCGCACGCTGCTCGTCGACGCGGCGCAGCGCGCGTCGTGCGCGCAGCTCGCGCGCCGACTGACGGCGGACGGGCGCGCGGTGCGCCACGCGACCGTCGCCGACGCGACGTTCGCGCGGGTCGAGCAGTGGGGCGTCAACACGTTCTTCTACCACGCGAGCACGGCGGCGATCGCAGGGTTCGTCGCCGGCCGCGTGGCGTCGCAGGCGGCGTGAAGGAGGGCGGCGTGCACGACGGCGGCGTGCACGAGTCCGCGGTGCGGTTCGGGCCGCGCGACGCGCTCGTCGGCGTGCTGACCGCGCCAGCGCGGACGCCGGACGGCGCGCGGCGCGCCCTCCTCCTCTCGAACGTCGGCACGAACCACCACGTCGGCCCGTTCCGGGTCTGGGTCGCCCTCGCCCGCGCGCTCGCGGCCGACGGCTGGTACGTGTTCCGCTACGACAGCGCGGGACTCGGCGACAGTCCGGCGCGGGCGAGCGCCGGGGGGGAGGGCGACGCGAACGGCGCCGACGAGCTGCGCGAGGCGATGCGCTGGCTCACCGCGCACGTCGGCGCGGCCGAGTTCGCGGTCGTCGCGCTCTGCTCGGGCGTGGACGCCGCGCATGCGGTCGCGGCGACCGACCCGCGCGTCGTCGCCGCCGCGTTCATCGACGGCTACACCTATCGCACCGCGGGGTGGCGCGTGCGGCGGTTCGTGCTGCGCTATCTCGACGCCGGGCGCTGGCGCCGCTACGCCGCTCGCCGCGCGCACCGTCTCCGCAGCGGCACCCGCTCGCGGGCCGAGATGTCGGAAGACTCGAGCCCCGTCTTCGACCGCGCCTATCCGCCGCTCGCCCGGTTCCGCGCCGACGTCGCCGCGATGGCCGCCCGAGGGGCGCGCGCGCACTTCATCTACACCGGCACCGTCGACCACGCCTACAACGCCGCGGGGCAGCTCTACGAGGCGCTGGGCGCCGGCGTCGACCGCCGAGCCGTCACCGTCGAGCTGCACCGCGGCGCCGACCACGTGTTCTCGTCCGTGCAGGACCGCGCCGCGCTCATCGCCTCGCTGCGACGCTTCCTCGCCTGACTGTCGTCCCGCGCGCGGTGAGGGACCTCGCTGCCGGGCCGAGCGCCCGGCCGGCGAGGTCCCTCACCGCGTCGGGGACGGCGGACGTGGAGGCGAGGCTACCGCAGCACGATCGTCGAAACGCTCATCGCGGGCATCGTGTAGCGCACCGCATTCCCGCTCACGACGACCGCCCCGGCACTGACCGGTGCCGCGCTCGCCGACGTCAGTGTGTACGCCGTGCCGGTCGTCACCACGCGAGGCGCGCCGACCTGGATGCTCGCCGTCCGCGCCGCGGTCGTCTTGTTGATCGCGATCACGACGACGTTCCCCGCGGCGTCGAGGCTCGCGTAGACCGAGCTGTTCGCGTTGTCGGTCGTCGTCGCCGCGAGGCCGGTGTCGCCGAAGCGGCCGCCGACGCCGTCGTAGTTCAGGAACATGCGGAACGCGGCGAACGCGTAGCGATAGGCGGTCGCGCCATTCCCCCCGTAGCCAGGCGCCCAGACGTCGGTGAGCGGCCACAGCGTCGCCGCGTAGACCCCCTCGCGGCCGAAGATGCCCAACGCGTCGGCCTGCGCCACGCCGCCGCTCACGTCGCCGGTGCGGCCGAAGCTGTACTCGGTGATCGCGATCTTCGTCCCCGGATAGCGCGCGGCGATCTTCTCGCGCAGCCGCGGAATGAGCCGCACCGGCCCGCCGGCGTTCGACGAGACCCACGTCCCCTCGGTGTACGTCGGGTCCCACAGCGAGCGCGGCGCCTGCACGCGCTGCGTCACCATCGCCGCGTCCTGCGCCGCCCAGTCGTTGATGACGCGCCCCGCGTTCGTGCCGCTCTCCGGGTACCAGTGCACGTCGAGCACGTCGACCAACCGCCGGCCGTTCGCCGTCTCCGCCGCCTTCATGCGGTCGAGGTAGACGTCGAGGAAGAACTGCGAGCCGTACGCCGGGTCGGGCGACGGGTAGCGACCGAGCGTCGCCATGCCGGCCCACGTCGCGACCGCGGGACCGAGGACGACCGCGTTCGGGAAGACGGCCTTGACCGCCTTCGCGTACGCGACGGTCCTGTCGGAGAACCCGGTATACGTCTGCAGGTCGCTCTGCACTTCGGCGTGCGTGCCGTGCCAGAGGTCGGGCTCGTTGTCGAGGCTCACGAGCACCGGGTTGAGCGCGCTCGCGGCGGCGCCCGGGTAGGTGCGGACGAACCAGTTCACGAACTCGTCCTGCGCCACGCCGCCGTCGGTCGTCGACGGCGTCAGCGAGAGCGCGCTCCCCTTCGCGGCGCGGTTCGGAACGAAGTGCGCCGCCAGGCGCGACGCGCGCGTCGCCCGCAGCGTGTCGAGCGGAACGCCCCGCGCGTCGGCGGCGACGTAGTCGAGCATCGGGACGGTCAACAGCAGCCCCGCGCCGCGCGCGAACGTCGGCGTCGCGCGCTGGCTGACCGCGGCGCCCGGCGACTGACTGCTGCTCAGATAGGTGTCGTTCTGATAGTGCCAGTCGTTGCCGGCATTGCTGTGGTTGGTCTCCCAGTTGTACGCGGACAGCCGATTGCCGCCGATCCGATTGAGCGTCAGTTCGGCCGGCGTCGACGCGTTCCCCCAGATCGACGCGTCGGTGATGAAGTTCGCGCCGTAGACGTAGCGGGAGATCGCGTGGGTGCGCGTCGGATCGATCGTGAACGTGTAGTCGACCGGAAGGGTCGCCGGCGCCGCGGCGACCGTGATCGGCAGCGTGCCTCGCCGCGCGCCGGACGTCGCGGTGATGAGCGCGGTGCCGGCGGCGATGGCGCGCACGCTCTGCGCCGTCGTGGTCGCCCCCGCGGCCGCCGTCGTGCTCGCCGTCGCCGGCGCGGCGATCGTCGGTGCGCTCGACGCCCACGCGATCGGCGCCGCGGTCACGATGCGGCCCCCCGCGTCGCGCACGGTCGCGGTCACCGTCCCCGAGCCACCGGCGACGAGCCCCAGCGAGCTCCCCGCCGGCGTCGGCGCGAGCTCGACCCACCCCTCGGGGAACGGCACCGTCGCGTTCAGGTACACGCCGAACGTGAACGACTTCACCGTCGCCGGCACCGAGAAGCGGAGCGTCATCGCCGGCGCTCGCTGGATCGGGTCGAGCGCCGGCGCGAGCGTCACCGCCGGCAGCGCGCGCCCGTCGGGAGAGGACGCCGCGTCGGTGGCGAGCGTGCCGGTGGCCGGCCCGATGAGCGACACCGCGCCGGTGCCGTTCGCGACCGCCGGTGCCGTCACGAACACGAGCCGCACCCCGACATTCCCGGGAGCGCTCGACAGTCGCTGGCTGAGCATGTTCATCACGGCGACGTCGAACGACACCGTGGCGCCGGACACGACGACGTTCGACCCGGCGATCGAGTAGTTGATCGGCAGGCCGCCGAGCAGCGTGGAGCCGTCGCGCCCGACGACGATCGCCGACGGACCGCTCGGCGCGCCGGCGGCCACTGGCGAGTCGGCGCACGTCACTCGCTTCAGCGAGAGGTCGACCGTGCAGAGCGCGCGCGGCGGCAGCGTCACCACCGCGCCCGCCGCGTCGGACGGTCCGTCCCCCGGTTCGAGCGCGCGCGTCGCGCCGTCGCGACCGGCGCAGGCGGCGAACAGCGTGGCGGTGGAGAGCGCGCCGAACAGCGCGGCCGTGAGACGTCGTGGCGTCAGGAAGGAGCCGGGCATGAGGGCGGGGGCGGGGGCGGGAGGACTGTGCGACGACCACGGACGACGACGGACGAACACGGACGACAGCGCTACGGTGCAGTCTCCGGCGCACACGCAGGGGTGATGCCGGTCACCACTATCCTACCACCGCTGTACAGTGTCGCACCGATCCGACAGTGCGCACCGCCGCTGTTGGGCGGACGCCACACGATGGGTCGACTGTCGTGTCGCGCAAGCGCGACGACTGTGACCGAGTATCGGCGCGGTAAGTCGAAGGCGCACATAGCACTCGGTCCGCGCGGCGCGCGGCGCGACAGTCGAGTCGGGGACGTGCGGCGACTGGTATGTGCCCTGCCCTCCGAGGGTGCGCGACGAGCCGGTCGTCGTCGCCGATGTGCTGCCGCTCGACCACTCCTTTCGGACTCCGCCGCATGCGATCACCGATCAGTTCATTCACCGCACGTCTCGCGGGCGCGGCACTCGCTCTCGCGACGGCTACCGCCGCGGCTCCCGCCGCGCAGGCGCAGGACACCGGCGTCCTGCAGTTCAGCGAAGCCGGCACGATCGCCTTCACGTCCATCAGCAGCGGCCAGCTCGACGTCGGCCGCCTGAAGGGCACGCTGCTCGACCTGAACGGCGCCGCGGTCAACACGCCGCTCGACCTGTTCTGCGTCGACCTGTACCACTTCGTCACGTTCGACCTCTCCGGGTGGAACGTCTACCTCACGAACCTCGGCACGGGCGACGTCAGCAGGACGCGTCAGGGCGGGATCAACCCCGCGACCATGACGCCGGCGTATCCGGGCGCGCTCGATCAGTACCGCAAGCAGGCGTGGCTCGCCGACCAGTACGCGACGGTGACGACGGCGGCCGACACGGCGGGCATCCAGGCGGCGATGTGGCTGCAGTTCGAGCCGTCGCTCGCGCCCTGGTTCCCGGCGACGCTCGACGAGGCGCTCGCGACGGCGACGTGGCTGGTGAACGCCGACGCGTTCTCCCTGACGTCCGACTTCACGACATACGACTGGAGCCGCTTCACGATCATCACCGACGCCTCCTCGGTCGGGCTCGGGAGCAACGACTATCGCGGGCTCCAGGAGCTGGTCACGATCGACGGCTTCGGCGCGACGACGACGACGCCCGAGCCGGCCGGCATGGCGCTGCTCGCGACCGGGCTCGCGGGCCTGGGCGTGACCGTCCGCCGCCGCACGAGGCAGCAGGGCCGGCAGCGCGACTGACGACTGTCACAGTTCGTACGACAGTGCGGCCCCGGGATCGGCGATCCCGGGGCCGCACTGTTCTCGACTGTCACAGCGCCCACGAGACAGCGCCGCGCGCCCCGGAGCTCCGGGGCGCGCGGCGCTGTCCCTGTCTACCATCGCGACAGTCGCCGGCGATCGCGACTGTCCCGACAGTCGCGATCGCCGGCGCGCTCAGCGCGTCACACGTCGCCGCGGTCGAGAATCCGGCGTGCCACCTGGTCGACCACCGCGGTCGAGTTGTACGCGCCCTCGAGCACGCGCTTCCGCAGCTCGGCCACGCGCTCCGGTGACAGCGAGCCCGACGCGGACACGCCACGCTCCTCGGTCGCGAGCGTGCGCCCGGCGTCCGAGATCTGTACGGTGTCGCTTCCGCGCCCGCGCGTGCCGCCGACGCCGGCTGCCGGCTGCGGGTCGACGCCAGGCGACGGCGCGATCCCCCCCGTCGGCTTCGTCACCGTCGGTTGGATCGCGGGGTTGGTCTGTCCAGTGATTTTCATGTTGGCATGCCTCCTTGCAACCGAGTATCGGCGGGCGCCCGCAGAACTTTACCGCGCCCACACATCACAACCACGTCAGAATCGTACGTCGAGTCGCCGCGCTCCGCCGTCGTGTGCCGCATCGCCGTCCACACCGTAGCTCGCCGGGTCGACGCCCGGAAACCGTCCGTCGAGCGACCCGCCGATCCCTGCCGCCCGCGCCTCGACGAGCGCCCCGCCGAGCGACGCGAGCTCGTCGCCGAGCCGCTCGGCCTCGACGGCCGCGACCGCGCCCGCCGCCTCCGCGTCTGACGCCGACCCGGAGCGCGCTGGCGCCGGAAGCAGCGTGCCGCGCGCCGCGCCGGCGACGTACGCTCGCAGCGCGAGGTCGTGCGCGAGGTGCGCGTCCAGCTCCGCGACCGCGTCGCCGTACGCCTCGCCGAACGCCGCGCTGCCGTCACCCCGATGCACGCTCCGCATCTCGTCGTACTGCTCGGCGAGCGCGGCGCGCGCGTCGGCGAGGGCGCGCGGCACGCCGGCCGCCTGCCCCGGGTCGGCGCTCCACGCGGCCACGACTTCGTCGCGCGCGAGCGCCGCGTACTGGGCGTAGAGCGCGAGGCGCGCCTCGAGGCGGGCGGAGGGAGACGACGTAGCCATGCGAGGAGGGACGATCGACGGCGGGGGCGGGCAACGAGTCCCGATCCCGGCCGTCCTACGGCACCAACACCAGCGGCGCCGTCCGCCGAGGCTCCTCGAGCTGCACGTGCAGCAGGTTCGCGTAGCGCAGCGCCTCGTCGACCGGGCGCAGGATCGACTCGATCGCCTGCCGCGCCGCCGCACCCTCCGGCTCGCGCGCGAGGCGGTGCCGCGCGGCGGAGAGGTCGGCGAGCAGCGGCTCGAGCTGGACCAGGAGCCGCTCCCGCTCGTGCAGCGCCTCGACGAGGGCGCGGTCGTCGCCGCCGCTGACGGCGTCGAGCGCCGTCGTCACGAGATCGCCGAACCGCTCGAGCAGCCCGACGGCGGCAGTGGCCTGCCAGGCGAGGCGGCTGCTGTCTTCGAGCGGGTGCGCCGCCACCAGCGGGGTGAGGGGCACGACCCGAGCCGCCGGTCGCGCCGGGCGCACGGAGACGCCGCTCACGCGCTGCGCGCGACGGCCGCCGCGACGACGGGGCCGGGAGAGACGCTCGACGAGCTCGACGAGCTCGACGAGCCCGGCGTGACGACGAGCTGGGCGACGACGGTCGCGAACGCGTCGCGCAGCTCGCTCGCCATGCGGATCACGACGTCGATGCGGGCGGTCTGCTGGTCGCGGTTCGCGGCGAGCAGCTCGCCCTGCATGTACGCGTAGAGCGTGTCGAGCTGCGGCGAGATGTCGCCGCCGTTCGCGTGGTCGAGCGACACCCGGAGCTCGGCGATCATGTCGTGCGCCCGCAGCAGCAGGTCGCACCGCTCCTCGATGCGCCGCGCCTCGCAGGCCAGGCGGCCGCGGCGCAGCGTGAGCAGCATCTTCTCGAACAGCAGCACGACGAGCTGCCCCGGCGTCGCCGCCAGGAGCTCGGCGTCGCGGTAGCGCGAGGCGGGGGCGGCGTATGGCGACCCGGCCGGAGGGGTCGCCGCGTGCGACGTCGCAGTGCGCGACGGGAGGGGAGACGGACGCACGGCAGGCGCGGGGCGGGAGTACGTGGCCAGGGCGCTCATTCGGTAGGGAGATCGTGTCGCGTCGAGGGACAGGAGTCGTGCGGTGCTGGACATCAGTATCGGCACCGCGCACCCCTCGCTTCAGCGAGAGCGCCCCACGACCTCGCGGGGCGGTCGGTGGCGGCCACCGCCTGAACGCGACGTCCCCCGAGAGCGCGAAGCCCTCGGGGGACGTGATCCCGAACCGGGCGTGCCGCCCGCGCTCAGCCGCGCCGGTCGAGAATGCGCGGCGGGAGGGCACTCTTCGCCGCGTAGGGCGCGCCCCCGTCCGCGCCGTCGTCGGTCGTCCCACTCCCGGGCACGATGCCGGCGTCGCTCAGCTGGCGGCCGTACGCGTCGCGCCACGCCTCGAGCTGCGAGGTCAGGTTGTGGATCGCCGTCTCCGCCTTCCGCGCCTCGCGCATCATGTCGTGCATGCGGCGTTCGAGTTCGCGCAGCTCGCTCTCCGACGCCTGCGCCGCGGCCGTGTCGACGGTCGCGCGGACCGCCTGCGTGCCGTCGTGCAGCGCCGCGACGTCCTGTGCGACGCTCGCCGTGTACTCCGCCACCTGGTCGAAGTCGCCGGACGTGGCGGGCCCGTGCTGCGCCGCCGCGTCGCGCGCGAAGCGGCGGTACGCGGCACGCTGCGCCTCGAGGGCGTCGAGCGCGGCGCGTTGCGAGACCGGACTGATGGCTGCGGAGACGGAGCTGATGGAGCTGATGGAACTCATGACAGTGCCCCCTGGGGCAAGCGGCGCTTCGGGGAGAGGAGGGTCAGTTGCGATTGCTGCCGTTGGCGAGACCGGTGATCTGTGAGGCGAGCGCGTCGCTGATCGTCTTCAGACGGCCGAGGAGCGCCTCACTGCGCGAGTACTGCTGCAGTAGCGCCGTCCGCTTCTTGTCGAGCCGCGAGTCGATGTCGTTGATGCGGAGCTGCATCGCCTCGCTCTGCGTGCCGATCGCGGCGGTCCGGCGGTCGATCGCGCCGGTCGCCGTGGCGGTGAGTCCGTCGAGCAGCGTGGAGAGGGCGCCCATCCGGTCGGCGAGCAGCGTCTTCACGTCGCTCACGCGCGCCGGATACGCCGCGTTCCATCTCGCCGCGTCGAACGAGGCCGTGCCGTCCTTCGCGAGCGTGACGCCGACCGCGCCGAGCCGCGCGAGGTCGTCCGCCGTCGTCGCCCCGCCTTCGCCGAGCATCGCCTGCGACAGCGCGCTGCGCGTCGTGCGGAGCATGGCGTCGTTGGCGAGCACGCCCTTCCCCGCCTCGGTCGCCGTCTTCGTGAGTGCGTGCAGCTTGTTGTACGCCTCGACGAAGCCGCGCACCGCGGTGGCGCCCGCGCTGTCCTGCCGCGTGATCGTGATCGTGCTCGTGCCGAGCGCCGAGAGGGCGACCGAGACGCCGGGGATGACGTCGTCGAACGCGTTCGACGCGCGCTCCACGTCGACGGTGTCGTCGATGCGCAGGAGCGCGTTCGTCGCGACGATCGGCGGCGCGCCGCCGATGCCGAGCGCCGACACGAGCGAGGTGCCGTTGCTCGGGTCGTCCGCCGCCGTGAACGCCGCCGCCGCGCCGGTCTTGAGCCCGCTGAGCACGAGGCGCTGGCTCCCGCCGGTCGTGTCGGCGAGCAGCGACGCCTGCACGTTCGACGCCCCCGAGACCGCGTTGATCTTGTCGCGCACCGCGGCGAGCGTGTCGGTGCTCACGAGGTCGACGTTCTGCCCGCCGATCACGAGGCGCCCCGTCAGGTCGAGCGCCGGCCCACCACTCGCGAACGTCACCGTGCCGATCGTCTTCTGCGACTGCGCGAGCTGCGTGACCGCCAGCGTGTAGCTCCCCGGCGACGCCGCACTCCCCGCGACGGCCGACGCGACCGTGCGCCCCCCGCGTCGGTCCCCGACGTCGCCGCCGTGAACGCGTCGAACGCCGAGCCGTCCTTGAGGCTGTCGGTCGCGCTCTTCAGCGACGCGACGGCCGCGCGGTACTGCTCGAACGCCTCCTTGCGCTTCGTGTTCGCGGTGATCGCCGTCTCCAGCTTCGCGGCGGGCCGCCGCTCGAGCGACATGATCGAGTCGACGAGTGCTTTCCAGTCGACTCCGCTCGAGACGCCGGAGATGGAGCTGAGTGAGTCTGGCATGGAGGTCCCGTGAAGCCGGTCTGTCGCGCCGCTGCGTCTCCGAAGACGACTCGGCGGCCGCGGCGCCACGCGGGGGCGTGGGGGCTACTGTGGAGAGGGTATCGGCAGCGGCGGGCCTGGACTTGACGACGACGGCGGACCACGAGGGTCCGCCGTCGCCACGTCACGCGCCGGGTGCGGCGCTCACGGCGTCTCGATCAGCCGCGGAGCAGCTCGAGGATCCCCTGCGCGCCCTGGTTCGCCTGCGACAGCATCGACGTCGCGGCCTGCTGCAGGATGTTGTTCTTCGTGTACTGCGTCATCTCGTACGCCATGTCGGCGTCGCGGATCGTCGACTCGGCGGCCTGCGTGTTCTGCAGCATCGTGGCGACGTTGCTCGATGCGAAGTCGAACCGCGACTGTGCGGCACCGATGAGGCCGAGCGCGTCGTTGGTCGAGCTGATCGCGGTGTCGAGGCGGGTCAGCGCGTTCTGCGCGCCGTTCGTCGCGTCGGCCGCGAGCGTGAGGTCGATCGTGTCGAGGTTCAGCGCCGTCGAGTCGGTCGCGAGGTTGAACGCGTTCAGCTGGATCAGGTCGCCGTTCGTGACGTTGCCGTAGTTCGCGCTCCCGCTCGACGACACCTGGAACTGCGCCGAGCCGCCGCCGACGACCACCGTGCCGGACGTTGCCGCCGCCGTCGTGACGAAGCTCGTGCCCGTGTTGATCTTGACGCCGATCTGGTCGAAGTTCAGCGTCTGCGCGCCGGCGACCGTCGAGAGCTGCTGCGTCACGGTCGTGCCGTTGACGGTCTTGCTCGCGGTCATCGTCGCCGCCGTCGCCGTGGCGAACGTGATCGTGCCGGCCGCCGCGCCGTTCAGGTTGATCGCCGCGATCTCGCCGGCGGCGGCGAGCGCACCGCTCGCGAAGTCGCCCGTGCCGCTCGTGACCTTCGCGCCGAACGAGCCGTCGACGAGCTTCGAGCCCTGGTAGGACGTCGTGTTCACGATGCGGCCGATCTCCGAGCGGAGCTGCGCGAACTCGTCCTGCAGCTTCTGCTTCTGGTTGCCGATCGTCGCCGAGTTGGCCTGGACCGAGAGCTCCTTCATGCGGTCGAGAATCGTGCTGATCGTCTGCGTCGCGCCGTCCATCACCTGCAACATCGACGTGCCCTGCGCGGCGTTCTTCCCCGCCTGACCGAGCGCGCGCCCCTCGGCGCGGAGCTGGTTCGAGATCGCGAGGCCGGCGGCGTCGTCGCCCGCGCGGTTGATGCGGAAGCCGGACGACAGCTTCTGGATCGACCGCTCGCTGGCCATCGCGTTCCGCGAGAGGTTGCGCAGGGCGCCGTTCGCGGAGGTATTCGTCTGAATGCGCATACGAGTCTGTTACTCCCTTAACAGAGGTGGCGGAGCGTCCGTGCTCCCCTTGAACTGCCTCGGCGTCACCGTGGCGCCGACACCTCTGTTATCGGCGAGGGGGGCGAGACTCTTAACTGTGCACCGCGGGGTCGGTACGGCGGGGGCGGCGCGGCGGTGACTGGACTGCGTCGCTGCGATGCCGATGACGCGCGGTCGGTGCGGCGCTGGCGGTGAGGCGTGGGAGGCGAACGAAAACGACCTGGAACTCGAAACCGAGCGCCAGGTCATCTCGTGCACACACGTCCGCATGCTCGCCGTACCGTCAGCGCGGTACCGGCCGCGCAGTACCGGCCGCGCGACTACGCCGTGCAGTCACCGCCGTGCAGTCATCGCCGCACCGCCCCCGCCGTACCGACCCCGCCGTACCGACCCCGCAGTCACAGATTCAACGCCGCCGTCACCGAAAGCGCTTCGTCCCCCAGCACGATCTGCCTCGCCACCTTCCGCTCCGCATCGAGCACGAGCGGCGCCCGCAGATTCGCGCTCGCCCCCTCCCCGTCTCGCGCCGGCAGCGTGACGATCACGAACGCCGTCAGCACCGTCTCCTCGGTCGCGCCGAGCGCGCTCAGCTCCGCGGGAGGCACGTCGACCGCGTGCCCTGGAAAGAACACGAACGGATCCGCGAGCAGGAAGATCAGCGCCTCGCGCTCGACCGACTGCATCCACCACAGTCCGTCGCGCCCCGCCGGGATCAGCGCGTACGACCGACAGTGCTCGAACCCGTACAGTCCCGCCGGCATCGCGACGAGCGCGTCGCGCGACACGAGGACCGGGCCGAGCAGCCGCGAGGGTACGACGAGCGCGTCGGGCGAGCCGGCCGCGTCGTTCGTCGAGCCGCCAGGCACCGTCGCCAGCGCCGCGCTCATCGGATGTAATCCAGCAGACTCATCCCCATCACCTTGGACGATGCGAGCATCGCCGCCTGATACGCCGTCTGCCGCGACACCATCTCGGTGATCGCCTGCTCCATGTCGACCTCGGACAGGTCCGACCGGTACGCCGTGACGTTCGCCTCGAGCGCGCCCAGACTCGTCTCGATCCCGTCGATCTGGTTCTGCCGCGCGCCGACGTCGCCGACGAGTGCCTGCACCGCTTCGAACGCGACGTCGAGCCGGCCGTGCGCGCTCGCCACGGCGGTCGTCGTGTTCGTGAGCAGCGCATCGTGGAGCGACTGCAGCGCGTCGAACACGCCGCTGTCGAGAAACACCGTCTTCCCGTCGTGCGCGCCGGCCATCGTCTGCCCCGACGCGATCTCGACGGTCCGGACGCCGGACGGCACGAGCGGCGTACTGCCGCCGCCGGGGATCGCGACATACGTCGGCGCCGTCGCCGTCTGCGCCTCGTCGAACGGCGGCTCGGTCGCGGCGCTCATCCCGCCGAACAGATATGCCTCGCCGAGTCGCGTGTTGCCGAGCTGCACGACCTGCTTGATCAGCTCCGCGACCTCCGCCGCCGCCGCCTCGCGCGTCGACACGCTCGCCGTCGCGCCGGTCGACGCGATCGCGAGCTCCTTCGCCCGCGTCAGCACCTGCGTCACTCCGTCGAGCGCCGAGTCCTCGGCGTCCAGCTCGGAGCCGACGCGGCGCACGTTCGACTGATACTGGGTGATCGCGCGCAGCGCGCTCGACGACTGCATGATGGCCGTCCCCGCGGTCGGGTCGTCGGAGACCGTTCGCACACGCAGTCCCGTCGTCACCCGCTCCTGCGCCTCGGCCAGACGCGCGGCGCCGGTCGAGAGGCTGCGGATCGTGTCGCGGGTCGTGAGGGCGTTCGTGACGCGCATGCGGGCTCCTGGCGGCGGGAGAGAGGTCGTCCGTCCCGTGGACGCGTGGCCGGCGAGTGGGGTCACGGCGAGGCCTCCGGCGGCGGACGGCGGGACCGACGACCGCTCGGCGGGAGGGAACGGCGCCGGGGTGACGCGTACGGCGACCTCGCTGCCGCGCGGCGGATCGCCCGCGGGCGACGTCCCGCGGCTGCCGATGCGTCCCGCCGTGCAGTCGCCAGTCGCCGTCGGCCGATAGATTGGCCCGCATGGCGACCATCCTGTACGTCGACGACGAACCCGCCGTCGGTCTCATCGTCGAGGAGACGCTCCGGCGCGCCGGGCACGAGACGCTGGGTGCCCGCCACGTCCCCGAAGCGCTCCACCTGCTCGAGCGCAACGCCGTCGACCTCATCGTCTCCGACTACCGCATGCCGGGGATCACGGGGCTCGAGTTCCTCGACATGCTGCAGCGCGAGGGGTACGACGTCCCGGTCATCATGCTCACCGGCTACGCGTCGATCGAGCACGCGGTCGCGTCGATCAAGGCCGGCGCGATCGACTACATCACGAAGCCGGTCCGGCCGCAGCAGCTCGAGCTCGCCGTCGAGCAGGCGCTCGAGTTCGTGCGGCTGCGGCGAGAGAACGACGCGCTCAAGCGCGAAGTCATGGCCATCCGCAGCGAGCGCCAGATCGTCGGCGACTCGCCGGCCATCCGCAAGATCATGCAGACGGTCTCGACGGCCGCGCCGACGCGCGCGACGGTGCTGCTCCAGGGCGAGAGCGGCACGGGCAAGGAGCTGTTCGCCCGCGCCGTGCACGAGCAGAGCGATCGGCGCGACCGGCCGTTCATCAAGCTCAACTGCGCCGCGCTCCCGGAAGGGCTGATCGAGAGCGCGCTCTTCGGCCACGAGAAGGGCGCCTTCACCGGCGCCATCAAGCGCGTCGAAGGCGCGTTCGAGCGCGCGCACCGCGGCACGCTGCTGCTCGACGAGATCAGCGAGATGCGGCTCGACCTGCAGGCGAAGCTGCTGCGCGTGCTGCAGGAGCAGGAGTTCGAGCGCGTCGGCGGCACGGCGCCGATCAAGGTCGACGTCCGCATCGTCGCGACGACGAACCGCGACCTCGCGGCCGAAGCCGCGGCCGGGCGGTTCCGGCAGGATCTGTTCTATCGGCTGAGCGTGATCCCGGTCTCGATCCCGCCGCTCCGCGACCGGCTCGACGACATCCCGCTCCTCGCCTACCGCTTCGCGATGCGCACGGCCGAGGAGAACGGCCGGAAGCTCGATGCGATCGCGCCCGACGCGCTCGACGCACTGCAGCGCTACGCCTGGCCCGGCAACGTCCGCGAGCTGCAGCACGTCATCGAGCGCGCCGTCATCCTCAGCCCCGACCCCGTCCTCGGCGCGCACGCGCTCGAGAGCGAGCGCTTCGGACTGACGCACGCGATCGGCGGCGGGGTCCGGGCGCGCGCGGCGGCGGCGGCGGCGAACGGAACCGGAGGGGCGACGGGCGCGGGGGGCGAGCCGCCGAACCCCATGCACGTCACGCTCACCTCGCTCGACGTGAACGAGGCCGAGAAGGCGCTCATCGAGCGCGCCCTCGTCGTCGCCGAGAACAACCGCACGCGGGCCGCCGAGCTGTTGGGCATCTCCGTGCGGACGCTGCGCAACAAGCTGAACGGGCCCGGCGCGGCCGACTGACGCGGCTACCGGGGCGGCGCGCCCCCGGCCGCCGCGCCGCCCCGCCGCACGGCGCGCGCGAGCCCCTCGACCGACCAGACGTTGTTCGGGAACCGCGCGAGGTCCTCGCGGTACCGCGCCGCCGCCTCCCGCGGGCGGCCGGCGGCGAGCAGCGCGGCGCCGAGGTACGTGCGCACCGGCTGGTGCCAGTACGGCGGCTCCATGTAGCTCAGCGAGTCCTCGATCGCCGTCGCGTCGGTGAGCCGCGCGACCGCGCCCGCGCGGTCGCCGCGCAGCGTCGCCAGCTCGGCGTTCAGCACGCGGTCGGCGATCCGCAGCACCGGCGCGGCCGGGTAGCGCGACTCGGCCGCCGCGACGGCGCGGACGGTGTCGAGCGCCGCCGCCGCGGCGCCCGCCTCGCCCGCCCGCGCCGCGGCGAGCCCGCGCGCGAACCAGGCGAGCGCCGTCGCGACGCGCAGCGTCGCCGGCGGCATCGGCTCGCGGCGCACCTCGTCCCAGCGGCCGAACGTCGCGAGCGTGAGGTGCGGGTACGCGCGCAGAAGCTGCAGGTCGGGCGCGCCCTCGGCGTCCGCGGTCGGCACGTGCCGCGCGGCGTCGCGCGCGGCGGCGATCGCGACGTCGGCCCGCCCGGCCATCGTCGCCGCGAACGCGAGGAAGTGGAAGTTGTGCGGGTAGTACGCGACCGCGTAGAACGCGGCCCCGTCGCGCGCGCCGGCGAGATACGTCTCGTCGGCGTGGAGGGCGTGCCGGTTCGCGCGGATCGCGTCGTCGTACCGGCCGAGCCGCAGGTAGATGTGCCCCGGCATGTGGACGAGGTGCCCCGCCGCCGGCATGAGCGCGGCGAGCCGCTCCGCGCACGCGAGGGCGCGCCGCGGGAACGCGGCCTCCACGGCGTGGATGTAGAAGTGGCACGCGCCGGGATGGTCGGGCGCCAGCGTCATGGCCCGCTCGAGCGACGCGAGCAGCGCCGTCGTGCCCGGGCGCGGCCCCTTCGCCGCCGTCCAGTACGCCCACGGCGAGAGCTGCATGAGCGCCTCCGCGCGCAGCGTCGCGACGTCGGCGTCGGACGGGTAGCGCGCGGCGAGCCGGGCCATCGCCGTCGCGTACGCCGAGTCGAGCGGGGCGCGGCTCGCCGGGGCGGCGGGCGCGTAGCGCGCGGCGAGCGCCTCGACGAGGGCGCGCTCGCGCGCCGGCACGTCCCGCAGCGCGCGCGCGCGCTCGACCGCCGCGTGCGCCTCGGCGTACGCGGCGGCGTCCATCGCCGCGTTGATGTTCGGGCCGAGCGCGTAGGCGATCCCCCACGCGCACATGGCGCAGCGCGGGTCGAGGCGCGCCGCCTCGCGGAACGAGCGCGCGGCCTCGGCGTGGTTGAACGCGTAGGCCAGCGCGAGCCCCTGGTCGAAGAAGCGCTGCGCCTGCGGGACCGACGTCGACACGGCGCGGTGGTAGCGCCCGAGCCCGTCGAGCAGCCGGACCGGCCCCGCCGTCTGCTGGCGCCCGGCGCCGTGCGCGCCGTGCGTCTCCTGCGCGGCCGCCGGGAGCGCGAGGGCGAGGGCGAGGGCGAGAGCGAGCGCGGTCGCGGTCGCGGTCGCGAGCAGGGACGCGGCCGCCCGGGCGGCGCGGGGCGCGGAAGCGAGGCGGTCGGAGATCATGGCCAGGGGGTCGGGGGAGCGGAGATCGGGCCGGGCGCGCGGGGCGCCCCCGCGTACGGCTCCATGTGCACGAGCACGCCGGCCACCGCCGGCACGGCGCGGCGGATGGCGCTCTTCACGCACCCGCCGAGCGTGTGCGCATCGGCGAGCGGCGTCGCCGGGTCGGCCTGCACGTGGATGTCGACGAAATAGTGCGGCCCGGCGCGCCGCACCACGAGCTTCTCGATCGCGAGCACGCCCGCTACGGCTTCCGCCGCGCAGGCGACCGGGCCGAGCACGTCGTCGCCCGGCATGCGGTCCATCAGATCGTGCAGCGCGGGGCGGAGCAGCTGCACGCCGTTGTAGGCGATCACCCCCGCCGCGAACAGCGCCGCCCAGTCGTCGGCCGTCGCCCACCGCGGGCCCCCGCCGAGCTGGCTGCCGAGCACCGCGACCCCGATGCCGATCCCCGCCGCGGCCGAGGTGATCGCGTCGCTCAGGTGGTGTGAGGCGTCGGCCGCGACGGCGGGGCTGCCGAGGTCCGCGCCGAGCGCCTGCGCCCGCCGCGCGAGCCCCCACTTCACGGCGAGCACGACGACGAGCACCGCGAGCGTCCACGGCGCCGGCACGGCGTGCGGCGCGCGGATCTGCCGTGCCGCCTCGATGGCGATGCCGACCGCCGCGCCGAGCATGAGCAGCGACACCGCCGCGCTCGCGAGCGCCTCCGCCTTGCCGTGGCCGTAGGGGTGGTCGTCGTCGGCCGGCTGCGCGGCGATCGCGAGCCCGCCCCACACGATCGCCGAGGCGAGGATGTCGGCCATCGACTCGGCCGCGTCGGCGACGAGCGCGTAGGCGTTCCCGACGATCCCCGCCGCGAGCTTCACC
Organism: uncultured Gemmatimonadaceae bacterium; assembly: GCA_963843845.1. Classification (GTDB taxonomy): domain Bacteria; phylum Gemmatimonadota; class Gemmatimonadetes; order Gemmatimonadales; family Gemmatimonadaceae; genus Gemmatirosa. The sequence continues at coordinate 3,267,228 of CAWJMB010000002.1, forward strand.
ACCGCGAGCGCGGCGTTGAGCACGAGCCCGAGCTGCGCGACGCGGATCGCCCGGCGCGACGGGGGCGACGAACGCGGGAGCGAGAGAGACGGCGAGGTCGACAAGCGCGGCAATCTACACGCCGGGGAACGTGGCTTGCCCTGTCGGGAGATCCTCATCGCCCCGACACCGGAGTGCACCACATGCTCGGATACTTCGCTTCAGGACTGCTGTCGCGCACCGCCTCGCGCCGCCTCGCGCGCGTCATCCCGAACCCGTTCGTGCGCGCCGCCGTCGTCGCCGCGGCCGGCTACGCGATCACCCGCTTCATGGAGAAGCGGCAGACGACCGCGTCGCGGGCACCGCGCACGCCGCGCATGCGGACCGCCTGAGTCGCGGGGGCGGAACGACGACGGCCGGGCATCGATGCCCGGCCGTCGTCGTTCGGGCGCGTGCGCGCGCGTCAGGCCGCCGCGCGCCGCCGCCGAGCCGTCGCCCCGACCAGCACGAGCCCGCCCGCGACGAGGACGAGCGTGGCCGGCTCCGGCGTCGCGACGACCGCCGGCCCGACGCGCCCGGCGACGTTGTCGATCCCCGTGTTGTAGGCGTCCTGCGGCGCGCCGCCGGCGGCGCTCAGCCCGGACCACTGCACGCGGAGGCCGGTCGCCGACGACACGGCCGCGGCGAACGACGCGTGGGTGGTAGTGCCGACCGTCGCGCCGCCGGCGCTGTAGAGCAGGTTGTACGCGGAGTCGTAGACGCGCAGCTCGACCGGGCGGCTGACGGAGTTGAAGGCGCCGAGGTCCGCGCTGCCGAAGAACACGCTGTTGCCGCCGAGCGGCGTCAGCAGGATCTCGCCGACCTGAACGTTGCCGCCGCCCCCGCCGGCACCGTCGCGCGCGAAGTACGCGACGTCGACGAGGTCGTTGTACCCGGTGTTCCAGTAGTACGCCGACGAGGCGACGACCGTCCCGTTCCCCCAGTCCGTGCGGCCGATGTACGACACGTCGAGCGCGCCGGGGATGTCACCGTAGGTCCCCGGGATCGCGCCATAGTTCGGCAGCCCGAGGCCGGAGAACGTCAGGTCGAACGACTGCGCCCCGGCGGGGAGGGCGACGGCCACCGTCAGGGCGACCGCGGCGACGCGGGAGAGGAGAGACGAGGACATGGCGATGGTCACGACGGGATGGGAAAGGCGGCAGCGGGATGCGAGACGGACACAACATTGGCGCCATCGTACGAACGCGCAAACTGTCGCCGGTTCGCCTCACCCGACCCGCCACCCCGCCGCGCCGCCGTCGTCAGGTGCTGCGCAGCGCCGCCGCCCCCATCTCCTGCGCGCGCCCGAACGCGTAGACCCCCGACGGCTGCACGATCAGCCCGGGCACGACCCCGTCGCGCAGCTCCGCCTGGATCGTCGCCGCGTCGGCGCCGACCTTCGCCGCGATCCCGCGCGCCACGCGGCCGAGCGCGAGGTTGCACGCGAGCACGATCCCGCCGCTGCGAATGACGCCTTCGACCGTGGGGTCGGTCTCCGGCCCGAGCATCGCGACGAGATCCGGACTCACCGCCGTCCCCGCCGGCGTGCGCGACCACGGATTCCGCTCGGCCGGCTGCTTCGTGGTCGGGTCGGTGATGCCGCGCAGCGCGCCGATGCCGTACTTCGCCCAGAGCGCGTCGTCGATCGCGAGCGGGATCGCGGCGTGGCGCAGCACGACGATCGGCACCACGGCGCTCCCCGTCACGCCGAGCGCCTCGCGGTAGCCGGCGCGGTAGATCCACGGCTGCGTCAGCATCATCCCGTCGCCGACTTCGGTGCCGTCGAACACCATCGCGTGCTTCGCCGCCTTCACGCGCGCGGTCCACGAATCGTCGAACCGGAACGGCGCACTCGTCGCCGGCGGCGCGTCGGCGTCGGCGTCGGCCGCGTCCGCGTCGGCGAACGGAACGAGCGATGCGGCCGCGGCCGAGGCGGCCGACGCAGCGATCGTCGCGAGGAAGTCGCGGCGCGAGCGGTCAGAGGGCATGAGGGTCACCTGGCAGGAGCGAGGAGAGGGTACGGGTCGATCGGCGTGCCGGCCCACCAGCGCGCCGGGTCGCCGACGCGCGCGATGGCGAAATGTAGATGCGGCGCCCCCTGGGACCCATTTCCCGTCGTGCCGACGGCGCCGAGCGTCTCGCCGCGGCGCACCGTCGCCCCGTCGGCCAGTCCGTCGCGGTACCGATCGAGGTGCGCGTAGTAGAACATGAACCGGCCGTCCGGGCTGAGCACGTACACCGTGAGCCCGCCGGCCGCACTCGTGAACAGCTTCGCGACGCGCCCGTCGTCGGCCGAGAGCACCGGCGTGCCGCGCGGCGCCATGATGTCGAGCGCCTCGTGCCGGCGCGCGCCGCCGCCGCGCGTCTCGTCGAAGGTCGGGCGAAGCTGCGACGGCGCGACGCCCTGCACGGGCACGAGCAGTTGCCGCGCGCGCAGCAGCGCGACGTCGCTCGGCGCGACGGGCGCCGGAAGGGGGATCGTCGGCAGCAGCGCGAGCGAGTCGCCGCCGCCGAACGCGTCGCCGAACGCGAACAGCGTGTCACGCACGCGCACCGTGTCCACGCGCACCACCGTGTCGACGCGAACGACGGTGTCCGGCGCGCCACTCCCTGCGCCATCCGACGCGCCGCCGTCGCGCCTGATCGTGACGTCGCAGCCGGCGAGCACCGTCGCCGCAGCTGCAACGACGGTCGCGATCAGGTGGAGCGCATGAACACGCACCCGACCTCCTGCGCGCGGATCGTCGCGTAGATCCCCGACGGCTGCAGAATGACCCCGGGCACGAGCCCGGCGCGGAACTCGGTCAGCACCGCGCCGCGGTCGAGCTTCCGCTCCGCGGCGATCTGCCCTGCGAAGCCGGTGAGCGCCTGGTTGCAGGCGAGCACCGTGACGCCGCTCTTCAGCATCCCTTCGAGCAGCGACGGCTCCATCCCCTTCTCCTTGTCGTCGTGGGGGCGCGAGAAGGGATTGAACGTGTACCACTGCTTCGTCGCCGGGTGCTTGTACTTCACCGCCTTGCCGACGTCGTACTTCGCCCAGAGCGCGTCGTCCATCGCGAGCGCCGTCCCGAGGTGGCGCAGCACGAGGACCGGGTGCACGTCGCCCTCCGCCGTGTTGAACACCGCCTTGTAGCCGCGCAGATACGTGCCGACGTGGAACAGCCCGAGCCCGTCGGCGACGTCGGGCGCATCGAAGACGGCCTTGTGCTTCGCGGCCTGCACCTTCGCCGTCCACGAGTCGTCGTACGTGAGCGCGGCGGGCGGCGTGGCCGGGCGCGCCGGGGCGGGCGCGGCGGCGGGCGGTTGAGCGGTGGCGCGCGCGCAGGCGCCTAACGTCGTGGCGGCGGTCACGGCGGCGAGCTGCGCGAGGAAGTCGCGGCGCGGAGTCGAGTCGGTGGACATGGAGAGGCGGAGGTCGGGAAACGTTGGGCAGCGACGCGTTAGGCAGCAAACGACGAGCGGCCGAACCCGGGGAAGGATTCGGCCGCTCGCGACGCGCAGGTCACACGATGCGGCTCACCAGATCTGCGCGCGCTTGTCCGCCGGGCGGACCATCGCGTCGCCGTCCTTGCAGCCCCAGGCCGCCTTGAACTCAGGCATGTTGCTGAACGGGCCGTTCACGCGCCAGATCCCCGGCGCGTGCACGTTCGTCAGGATCTGATTGCGCTGGGACTCCGGCCGCACCTGCTCGCGCCACACCTGCGCCCAGCCGAGGAAGAAGCGCTGCTCCGGCGTGAAGCCGTCGACCTTCGTCCGCGGCTTGCCGGCGAGCGCCTTCTCCATCGCTGCGTAGGCGATCTGCAGCCCGCCCAGGTCGCCGATGTTCTCGCCGAGCGTGAGCGCGCCCTTCACGTGCGTCGCGGTGTCGATGACCGTGTACGCGTCGAACTGCTCGACGACGCGCTGCGCCTGCGTCTTGTACTTCGCCGCGTCCTCCGGCGTCCACCAGTCGCGCAGCGTGCCCTTCGCATCGAACTGGCGCCCCTGGTCGTCGAAGCCGTGCGACATCTCGTGCCCGATGACGGCGCCCATCGCGCCGTAGTTCACCGCGTCGTCCGCCGCCGGGTTGAAGAACGGGAACTGGAGAATGCCGGCCGGGAACACGATCTCGTTCCAGTCGGGGCGGTAGTACGCGTTCACCGTCGACGGGCTCATGACCCACTCGCCCTTGTCGACCGGCCGGCCGAGCTTCGCCCACTGCACGTCGTTCGCCCAGTCGGTGACGCGGCGCACGTTCGCGTAGTACGAGCCGTCGGTCACGACGAGCTTCCCGTAGTCGCGCCACGCGTCCGGGTAGCCGATCTTCTGCGTGAACGCGGCGAGCTTCGTGAGCGCCTGCTGCTTCGTCGCGGGGCTCATCCACTCCAGCCGCTCGATCCGCGCCTCGAGCGCCGCGCGGAGGTTGTTCACGATCGCGTTCGCGCGCGCCTTGTCGTGCGCCGTGAACGTGCGCGCGACGTACTCCTGCCCCACGGCCTCGCCCAGCGCGCCGTTCGTCGCGCTCACGCACCGCTTCCAGCGCGGCAGCTGCTCCTTCGCGCCCGAGAAGAGCTGGGAGAAGCGGAAGTTCTCGTTCGCGAACGCCGAGGTGAGCATCCCCGCCGCGCCGTGCAGCGCGTGGGCGCGGAAGTAGGCACGCCACACGTCCGCCGGCTCGCTCGCGAGCAGCGAGTCGACGCCGACGAAGAACTCCGGGTTGCGCACGTTCACGTCGGTGAACGCCGCCGCCGTCGTGCCCGCCGGAGACGCCGCCCTGAAGTACGCCGCCCAGTCGATGTGCGGCGTCGACTTCTGGAACTCGGCGAGCGTCATCTTGTGGTAGACGGCGTTCGGGTCGCGCATCTGCACGCGCGACATCTGCGCCTTCGCCATCTTCGTCTCGAGCGCGAGCACCTTCGCCGCGTCGGCCTGCGCGTCGGCCTGCGTCGCCCCGGCGAGCGTGAACAGCGTCACGAGGTGCGCGGCGTAGGCGTCGCGGAACTGCTGGAAGCGCGGATTGTCGACGAGGTAGATGTCGCGGTCCGGCAGCACCGTACCGCCCTGCGCGGCGGTGACGATGAGCGCGCTCGAGTTCTTCGGGTCGGGGCCGGGGCCGGCGCCGAACGGCGCGAGCCCCGCCTCGGCCTCGAGGTCGGCGATCGCGCGCCGCACGTCGTCGCTCGTGCGGATCGCGTCGATGCGCGCGAGCACCGGCGTGATCGGCTCGATCCCCGCCCGCTCGGCGGCGGAGGAGTCCATGCACGAGCGGAAGAAGGCGCCGATCTTCTGCACGTTCGCCGCGGCGCCCGTCGGCTTCGCCGTGGACGCCCGGGTCGTGGCCGGGGCGACGGCCGCGGCCTTCTCGATGATGTCGCGCAGGACGAGCTGGTTCTGGTCGGCGAGCGCCTCGAAGCTTCCCCAGCTCGGATAGGCGGCGGGAATCTGCGTGCGCTTCAACCAGCCGCCGTTCGCGAACTGATAGAAGTTCGTACAGGCGGCGCAGGTCGTGTCGAGGTTCGCGCGGTCGAGCGGGGGCGGCGCGGTGTGCCCCGGCTGCGCGCCGGCGGTCGCGAGGGCCGCGAGCGCCGAGGCGCCCGCGAGAGTGAGACGACGGAGAGACATCGGGAGACGTTCGAGGATGGAGGGCGCCGAGGAGCGGCGTCGTGCGGAACGGACGCGCGTGCGTGCGTCGACGGTCAGGAGACTGTGAGCATACCGGTGAGGTCACGTCGCGTTCCCCGCCGCGCGGAGCTGCGGCCGCGCACGTTGCCCGGGCGCGCCGCCGACCGTCATCCCGCCAGTTGCTCGGCGATTCCGGCCGAGCGTTCCGGCGCCGCGTCATGCAGATCGATCACGTTCAGTTCCCCCTGCTCCTCCCCGCCGCTCCATTCAAGCGGTCGGTCAAAGTCGCACTCGGCGGCGCACTCGCGACCGTGCACCGCGAGCGTGTGGCGCAGCTCGCGGCCGGCGAGGTCGGCGACCGGCTCTCGGGAATCGACCGCCTCCTCGTCGCGCACCTCGTCGACCGCCACGAGCGCGCCGGATCGCTCGACCGGCTGGCACCGCTCCAGCGGTGGCTGTGGACGTGTGATCAGGCGGTCGAGTTCCACACCCAGGCGGAGGCGCGCTTCGATCGCTGGTGGCGTCGCGGCGCGTCGTGCATCGTCGCCCCGCTGCAGGCCACGCTGCACGCGGCGCCCGCTCCCTACCGGCAGCTCTGCGAGATCGGCTGCGGCTCGGGACTCGTGTTGAACGACCTCCGTGCGACGCTGCGCGGCGTCCCGGCGTTCCTCGGGCTCGACCTCAGCCCGACACAGATCGCGCGCAACCAGGCGCGCTTCGCCGACGCCGCGACGCGCCCGGTGCTGACGTTCGCCGCCGGCGACGCGACGACGTGGGTCCCGGCGCATGCCATGCCTGGCTGGATCTACTTCACGAACGCCGGCGTCCTCGAGTACCTGACCGGGCCGCAAGTCGCCGAGCTGTTCGCGCACGTCGCGCGGCACCTTCGCCCCGCCGTCTTCGCGCTCGCCGAGCCGATCGCGCCCGGCTACGACGTCATGCGCGAGACGCGCACCCGGCCGTTCGGCGCGGAGCGAACGTTCTCGCACCCGTACGTGCATCTGCTCGAGCGCGCCGGGTGGACGATCGCGTGGACCGACGTCGGCGCGATCGACGGCACCCGACTGCACTACGTGGTCGCGACGGCGCACTGACGCACGCCGCCCACCGAGGCGAGCCGGCGGAATGTGCCGGCCACGGCAGGAAGTGCCGCGCCCGGACGATCGACCGTCGACGATCCATACGGCGTAACCTGCTGCCCGTGAACGACTTACGGAACTCGGCCGGACTGGTCTGCGGGTTGCCTTCCCGACTGGTGTCCCGGAACCCGCCCCGATCATGCTCTTCGGCTTCATCAATCGCGTCACCGGCGCCGCAGGGCTGCGCGACGGTCTCGACGTCAGCGCCGTCCGGACACGGGCGATCGCCGACCGTGTCGCGAAAGCGTCGCTCGACAACGGCGACGGGTTCGCGCTGTCGGCGGGCGCGGGATCGGGCGGCGGAGCGGCGACGGCCGCGGGCAGCGCTGGCGCCGAGCCGGTCGACGTCGAGCGCGAGATGGTGAGCCTCGGCGACGAGCAGCTGCGCTACGAGGCGACGGCCAAGATGCTCGAGCGCACGTACGCGCAGCTCCGCACCGTCATCCGCGACCGCTGATGCCCGACTTTCCCCGCCCGATCGGCTTCCTGCCGCAGATCGTCCCGCAGAGCGGGTCGACGGTGCGTCCGATGTTCGGCACGCTCGTCGATCGCCGCGAGCGGCCTCTCGGCGCAACGTCAGCGGATCGAGACCGTCGCCTCCAACCTCGCGAACGCCGAGACGACGCGAACCGACGGCGGCGGCGCCTACAAGCGCAGAGTCGCGATGCTGCAAGCCGCGACCGGCACGACGCACGCGTTCGGCGCGCCGCTCGTCGCCGGCGGCGCGGTGACGAGCGCGGGCTCTCCGTTCGGCGCGACCGCGTTCCAGGTCCCGTCGCTCGCCGGCCGCTCGGCCGGCGCCGCGTCGAGCGCCTGGCCGACCGACGCCCGCCGTGCGATCGAGGTCCCCGCGATCCGCGCCGACGACGTCGGCCCCGGCCAGTACGGCGTTCGCGTCGCGCAGATCGTGGAAGACGCGTCCGAAGGGCCGCTCGTCTACGACCCCGGCCACCCCGACGCCGACGCGAACGGCTACGTCCGCTATCCGAACGTGCGCGTCTCCGACGAGATGATCGACCTGCTCGACGCCCGCCGCATCTACGAGGCGAACGCGACGGTCTTCCAGTCGGCGAAGGCGATGCTGAAGCGCGCGATCGACATCTGATCTCACTGTCCCGGCCCCTTCCATGTCCGTCACTGGCGTCACGAACCCGCTGCTCAACAACCTCGGCACGATCGCTCGTCCGGCGGCGCGCCCCGGCGTCGCGCCCGGGCGGGCGGGGGTGGCCGGCGGGGCGACACCGTCTGCGGCGCCGGCGCTCCGACCGCAGCCGTCGCTCGCCGCGCCGGCGAACGCGCTCCCTGCCGAGGCGCCGGCGGGAACCGATCCGGAGCTGTGGAACGTGCTGACGTCCGACGAGCGCGCCTTCTTCGCGAAGGCCGCGTCGAACGGCCCGATCACCTACGGCCGGGTCGCGGCACGCCTCAACACCATGAACGGCTTCTCGAACCAGGCCGCGCCCCCCGCGCGCGGCGTGCGTCTCGACGTCCGCGCCTGAGGCCGCACCTCGCATGGATCCGATCTCCGGCGCGGCGAGCCGCGCGTTCCAGAGCCTTCAGACGTTCCAGCCCGGCGGGCTCGGCGGCGTCCGGCCGCTCGACGGCGGCACGACGACCGTTCCGGCGATCCGCCCGGGCGGCAACGCCGACGGGCTCTCGTTCGGTGAGACGCTGAAACAGTTCGCGACCGACGTCTCCGCGCAGCAGGACGCGGCGGCCGACATGCAGGGGCGCTTCCTGCGCGGCGAGAACGTCGAGCTGCACCAGGTGATGGCGGCGAGCGAGGAGGCCGGGATCGCGCTCGACATGATGGTCGAGCTGCGCAACAAAGTGACCGACGCGTATCGCACGCTCGTGAGCATGCAGTCCTAGGCGTCAGCCGCCTGCGTGCCGCGCCCGCGTCTGGCGGGCGCTGACCGACCACCACGAAGTTCGGCGCGTGTGCGCGTAGCGCGTCCCCGCCGGTCGACGGCGCCGTGCACGCGGCGCCGTGCACGCGGCGCTGTGCACGCCGCTCGGCGACGCGCGCCGCGATCTGGAACGGGTGGCTCGCCGGTGGGACGACGCGCTCGCCCGCCTCGGATCGTTCGTCGAGCGCTCCGAGGCTCCGTAGCCGAGCCGTCCGCGGTCCGCCGAGCGGCAGAATGCGCCGTGATCTGAACGGCACATTCTGCCGCCCTACGCGGATGGACGCGCCCCGCCGAGTCCGGCCAGACGGCGCAAGTGCTTGTCCGGCAACGAGTTGACGATCCCGGTCCATCTGGCCCGCGGCGTGCCTCTGAGGCGAGCGCTGGATCCCCCCGTCCTCGCTCGCCTCCCGCCTCCGCGCACCGCCCTCGCCGCGTGGCTCTCTCCCAAGCTCTCGATCCGTTGTTCGACCGCGTCGGCGGCGCCCGCCGCGCGGCGATGCTGCTCGTCGGTCTCGCGACGGCGGCCCTCATCGTCGGCATCTCGCAGTGGGCGACCGCGCCGACGTGGGTGCCGGCGTTCGCGAACGTTCCCGTCGAGTCGACGAAGAAGATCACCGAGCAGCTCACCGGCGCGAACATCGAGTACCGCCTGAACGGCGGCGGCACCGAGATCCAGGTCAAGAGCGAGGAGCTCGCGGCCGCGCGCGTCGCCGTCGCCGCCGACGGCGGGCTCCCCTCCACGGGTCGCCCCGGGCTCGAGCTGTTCGATCAGCCGTCGTGGGGGATGACCGACTTCACGCAGCGCATCAACTACCGCCGCGCGCTCGAAGGCGAGCTCGAACGGACGATCGCGAAGATGCGCGGCATCGAGCTCGCGCAGGTCCACATCGCGATGCAGGAAGGGAACGTCTTCCGCGCCCCCGACAAGCCGCTCGAAGCGTCGGTCGTGCTGAAGCTGCAGAACGGCGACACGCCTCCCGCCGACGTCGTGCAGGGGATCGCGCACCTCGTCGCCAGCTCGATCGACGGCCTGCAGAGCGAGCACGTGACGATCGTCGACGACGCCGGCCGCATGCTGACGCTCGACAGCGAGAGCGGATCGCTCGCCGGCCTCACGAGCCAGCAGCTCGCGATGCAGCGCGAGGTCGAGACGCACCTCGAGAAGAAGGCGTCGACCATCCTCGGCCAGGTCGTCGGCGCGAAGAACGCGCGGGTGCAGGTCTCGGCGCTCATGAACTTCGATCGGCTCGAGCGGACGACGCAGGCCGTCGACCCCGAGAAGCAGGCGATCGCGACCGAGCAGAAAGCCGAGGTGACGCCGGGCGCGCAGGGCGGGCAGGCGTCGAGCAACACGGCGATGACGTACGAGACGACGAAGAGCACCGAGTCGTTCAGCGGCGCGATCGGCAACGTGCGGCGCCTCACGGTCTCCGTGCTCGTGAACGACAAGGCGCTCGCCGGCGCGAAGCCGACGACCGCGCCGCGCGACGCCGCCGAGCTGGCGCGCATCGACACGCTCGTCCGCAATGCGATCGGCGTCGATTCGGCGCGAGGCGACAAGCTCTCGGTCGTGAACATGACGTTCGACGCGACGCCGGGCATCGTCGCCGAGCAGGCGACGCCGGACCTCTGGACGCGCGTCGGTCAGGTGCAGCGTCCGCTGGTGACCGGGCTCGCGCTGCTCGCCGTGCTCGTCGTCGCCGTGCTGACGCTGCGTGCGCTGAAGCCCGGCGCGGCGCCCGCGCTGCACGACGCCGGCGCGATGGCCGCGCTGCCGAGCGGCGCGCCGCCGAACGGGCGCATCGGCTCGGCCGTCGATTCGGCGACCGGCTCGGCGCTCGTCGGCGCCGCCGCACCCGCCGGGGCGCTCGGCAGCGGCATGCCCGAGACGTTCGCGCCGACCGCGGAGTCGCGCGCGCAGCCGACGAGCGATGCAGAGCGCCAGCAGGTGCGGATCACCTCCGCGCCGATGTCGCCGATGGTGCTGCAGGAGTCGACGAACCCGGTGCGCGACCAGGTCGTCGCGATCATCGACCAGCGCCCCGAAGCCGCGACGCGGATCGTGCGCGAGTGGCTGAAGCAGGACTGACGAGCCCGTGACACCGTAGTACGCGCCGCCGAACGACCGCCTCCCGACCGCCTCCCGACCGCCGCATGACGACCGACGTCGCCACCCCACGCACCATCGCGCTCGAGGGCCGCCAGCTCACCGGGCGGCAGAAGATCGCCGTCATCTGCATGGCCGTCGGCGCGGACGCCGCGGCGCGGCTCACGAGCCCGCTCACGCAGGAAGAGTCGGAGCACCTGTCGTTCGAGATCGCGTCGATGGACCGCGTGCCGTCCGACGTCTCGGACGCCGTGCTCGCGGAGTGGCTCGAGGCGACGTTAGGCATCGCGTCGCTCACGACGGGCGGCGTCGAATACGCGCGCGAGGTGCTCGAGAAAGCACACGGCCGCGCGCGCGCCGACCAGATCCTGAAGCGCATCCGCGCGCAGCTCGAGGACAACGTCGGGCTGCACCGGCTGCGCAAGGCGGACCCGCAGCAGCTCGCGACGACGCTGCGCGGCGAGCATCCGCAGACGGTCGCGCTCGTCCTCGCCCACCTCGACGCGTCGCAGACGGCGGCGATCCTGCGCGAGGTGCCCGCGGCGTTCGGCGCCGACGTGCTCTATCGCATGGCGCGGATGGACAAGGTCTCGCCCGAGATGCTGCGCCTCATCGAGCGCGCGCTCTCGACGGAGACCGACATCCAGTTCTCGCAGGGAATGAGCGCGTCGGGCGGCCCGGCGGCGGTCGCGAGCGTGCTCAATCTCCTCAGCGGCACGCTCGAGAAGGAGCTGCTCGAAGGGGTCAGCGAGCGCGACGCGACGCTCTGCGATCAGATCAAGAATCTCATGTTCGTGTTCGAGGATCTCGTGTCGCTCGACGCGAAGTCGCTGCAGCGGCTGCTGCGCGAGGTCGAGGCGAAGCAGCTCGCGCTCGCGCTCAAGGCGGCGAGCCAGTCGCTCAGGGAGAAGATCCTCGGCGCGATGTCGCAGCGCGCGGTGAGCGCGCTCGAGGAGGAGATGGAGTACATGGGGCCGGTGAAGATGCGCGATGTCGAGGCCGCGCAGGCGGCGATCGTGCTGCAGGTGCGGAAGCTGGAGGAGACGGGCGAGATCGTGCTCAGCGGCGGGAGCGACGATGTTCTCGTCTGACGCGTCGGCGAGCGCCTTCGTTCCCGGCATGTTCGCGCCGGCGCTCGCGCCCGCGACGCGCGAGGCGCCGAGCGCGACGACGGCGTGGTTCCCCGACGACGTCGACCTGTCGTCGGCGTTCGGCGGCGACGACCCGTACAACCCGCTGAGCGGCGAGATCGCCGAGGCGGTGCGCGCCGCGCTCGCCGCGCGCGCCGAGCAGGAGACGTTCGAGCGCGAGCAGTCGCTCGAAGACGCCTACGCCGCCGGCATCGAGACCGGCCGCGCCGAGGCCGCCGCGGCCTCGCAGGCCGCCATCGCGAGCGCCGTCGAGGCGCTCTGGCTCGCCGTCGAGGAGGTGCGCGTCGCCGAGTCGCGATGGACGGTCGCGCTGCAGGACAACGTCGCCGCGCTCGCCGCCGCCGCGGCGCGCCACGTCATCGGGCGCGAGGTGGCGACCGACGACACGCTCGTCTGCCGGCTCGCCGCGCGTGCCGTCGAGGAATATCCGCAGGGGCAGCCGCTGCACATCCGCGTGAACGCCGCCGACCTGGCGACGCTGCGCGACGCGTTCGCCACGACGCCGCGTGCCGCCGAGCTGCGATGGATCGCCGATCCGCGCGTCGAGCGCGGCGGGTGCGTCGTCGAAGGGCGCGAGCGGATCGTCGACGGCCGCGTGGACACGGCGCTCGAGCGCGTGTACCGCCGGCTGAGCGGGCACAGCGCCTGACGCGTGCCCACCGATCGCACCACGATGTCACACGCCGCCGCACCCGCGCGCTCCGTCTTCCGCCTCACGCCGCACGCGTCGCTCCCGGCGATCCCGCGGAGCGACGACCTCGTCGCCGCCATGCTCGGCCGCCTCGACGGCACGGAGCGGTTCGGCACGTACGGCAAAGTCACGCGCGTCGTCGGCCTCGTCATCGAGGCGGCCGGCGTCGACGTCGGGCTCGGTGAGCTGTGCCGCGTGACGTCGCTCGCCGGCGACCGCTCGGTGCTCGCCGAAGTCGTCGGCTTCCACGAGCGCGGCGTGCTGCTCATGCCGCTGGGCGAGATGGACGGACTGCACCCCGGCAGCAGCGTGCTGCCGTTGGGCCGCTCGTTCGGCGTCGACGTCGGTCCCGGACTGTTGGGCCGGATCCTCAACGGCCTCGGCCACCCGATCGACGGACTCGGCAAGCTCGACGTCGAGGAGCGCGTGCCGCTCTCCGCGGAGCCGCCGAACCCGCTGTCGCGCGAGATGGTCGGCGAGCCGCTGCCCACGGGCGTGCGCGCGATCGATGGAACGTTGACCTTCGGGCGCGGACAGCGCGTCGGCATCTTCGCCGGCTCGGGCGTCGGCAAGAGCACGCTGCTCGGCATGATCGCGCGGCAGGCGAAAGCCGACGTCAACGTCATCGCGCTGCTCGGCGAGCGCGGACGCGAGGTGCGCGAGTTCATCGAGCATTCGTTAGGCCCGGACGGGCTCGCGCGCTCGGTGATCGTCGTCGCGACCGGCGACCAGGCGGCGCTCGTGCGGGCGCGCGGCGCGCTCGTCGCCACCGCGATCGCCGAGTACTTCCGCGACCAGGGCAAGCAGGTGCTGCTCATGGTCGACTCGGTGACGCGCGTCGCGATGGCGTGGCGCGAGATCGGCCTCGCCGTCGGCGAGCCGCCGACGACGAAAGGCTATCCGCCGAGCGTGTTCGCGAACCTGCCGCGACTGCTGGAGCGCGCGGGGAACGGCGAGCGCGGCGGCATCACCGGCATCTACACCGTCCTCGTCGACGGCGACGACTTCAACGAGCCCGTCGCGGACGCGGCGCGCTCGATCCTCGACGGCCACGTCGTGCTGACGCGCAAGCTCGCCGCCGCCGGCCACTTTCCGGCGATCGACGTGCTCGAGTCGAAGAGCCGTGTGCGCGACGCGATCATCCGCCCCGACCACAAGGCCGCGGCCGACGCGCTGCTGCGCATCGAGGCGGCGTACCGCGAGAAGGAAGATCTCATCCTCGTCGGCGCGTATCAGCGCGGCAGCGATCCGCAGGTCGACGCCGCGCTCGCGCTGCGCGGGCAGGCGCTGAGCTTCCTGCAGCAGCGCCCCGACGAGGGGTGCGCCTACGACATGACGCGCGCCACGCTCACGCACCTCGGCGCGCAGATCGCGGCGGCGACGGCGCGGCAGGCGACCTGACCCGTGGCGGCCTGACGCATGTTCCGCTTCCGACTGCAGCGCGTGCTCGAGCTGCGCGAGCGACACGCCCGCGACGCGACGGCGGCGCTCGCGAGCGCGCAGGCGCACGCCGAGCAGGCGCGCGCCGAGCAGGCACAGATCGTCGCGGCGCGCGACACGCTCGCCGCGCGCGCGGCGCTCGGCGCCGCGACCTCGAGCGGCGGTGAGACCAACGGTGCGGTCGGATCGTCGAACGTGGGAACGCTGCGCACGCTGCGCTTCCTGCTGGGCCGGATCGACGAGCGCGTCGCCGCCGCCGCGACGCACACCACGGCGGCCGAGCGCGCGGTGCTACAGCGCGAGGACGCGCTGCGCGCCGCGTACCGCGACCAGCGCGCGCTCGACCGGCTCCGCGACCGACAGCACACGGCGTGGCGCGCGTCGACCGCCGCCGCCGAGCGGCAGCAGATGGACGAGATCGCCCTCTCGCGCTTCGTCGCAAGCGCGCTCTCCGAACACCCTCCGACCGACCCGTAACCGATGGCGATGATCGTTCGACTCATCATGCCGTTCCTCCTCGGCCTGCTGCTCTCGATGAGCGGGACGGCGGCCATGGAGGTGCAGAGCGCGAAGCACGCGGCGGCGACCGCCGCACGCGCGCCGAAGAAGCACGCCGCAGACTCCGCGGCCGCGGATTCGGCGGGGTCGGCACACGACGACGACGCCTCGCACGGCGACGTCGCAGGGGCCGACGGCGACTCGGCCGACGCCGGCCACGAGAGCGGTGCGGCACTCGCCACGGCGGCGGACAGCGAGCACGCCCCCGCCGCGTCGGCGGCCGCCACGGAGCCGCCGTCGCACGACGCACCGAGTCGCGCGCCGGGTCACGCACCGACGCAGCGGACGGTGCGTCCGGCGACGACGCGGCTCGCGAGCGCACTGCCGGCGGCGCGGCTCGAGCGCGCGAGCACCTCGAGTCATGCGGAGCCCGCGTCGAGCGACGGGGCACACGACGGCGACACCCATGCCGCGCCCGGCGCGACGAGCGCGCGCGTGCCGAGCGCATCGACGCCGACGGTCGGCGGGCCCGCCGCGGGGGCGAAGAGCGTGCGCGGCGCGAAGGCGACCAGCGCGCACGACGAGCCGAGCGCCGTGGCCAGGCCCGACGGCCCTCCCGAGCGCCGGCTGGCGAAGGTGTTCGGCACGATGCCGGCGAAAGAGGCGGCGCGCGTGCTCGAGCAGATGGAAGACGGCGACGTGCAGAAGATCCTCGCGCTGCTCGGCGAGCGGCAGACGGCGGCGATCCTCGCGGCATTCGCGCCACAGCGCGCGGCGGCGATCGGGCGCATGCAGTTGCGCGGCGGGTCGAGTCCGGGGGCGCGCTGATGCGGGTCGCATCCGCGGGTACGATGCCGGACACGTTCGCGCCGGCCCCGGCCGGACCGGCCTACGGCGCGACGGACGCGCGGCGAGCCGACGATCCCCTCTCGACGAGCGAGACGCGCGCCGAGTCGACGAGTGCGACGGCGGCGGCGTTCGCGGCTCTGCTCGGCGGGATGCTCGCCCCGGTGCCGCTCCTCGTGCCGAAGTCGCCGACCGGCGATACGCCGCTCGGCGACGGGGCGGAGGGGAGTGGCGACGGCGCGCAGGCCGAGACCGCAGCCGGCGCGTCGATCGGCGCCGATGCGCCGCCCGGCGCGATGTGCGCGTCCGCGTCCGACGGGACCGACGCGACCGACGCGACCGCGTGGGCAGCGAGCGGCGCGTCGGCGTTCGAGGCACCACGGCCGTTCGGCGAGGGGCTGTGGGCGATGGCCCCTGCCTCGCCGTCGGTGGCCACGACCGCGCACGCGCGCGGCGCGTCGCGCGACGGGGCGCCACGCGACGGAGCGAACGCCGTGGGCGGGGCCCCCCCCCGGTTCCACGATACGAGCGCGACGTTCCCGACCCGCACCATTCCGACGCATCAGGTCACATGCCGACGCCGGGCGCGCTCGCGAGCGACGTCGCGAACGCCGTCGCGAACGCCGTCGCGAACGGCGCGCGGACCGAGGCGCTGAGCGACGCGATCGATGCGGCGAGCGCGCTGGTCGGCGACGAGGCGACCGGTCCGTCGACCGACGACGCGCTCGACGCGACCGCCGCGGTCGTCGAGAGCACGCTGCCCGCGCCGGCGACCCCCGACGCCGCGCTCGCGCTCCAGGCCATGCGCGCGCTCCAGAGCGCCCAGGCGGCCCAGCAGACCGCTGCCGCCGCGCCGACCGACGAGGCGCGCCGGCGCGCGCAGACGGACGACGTCGTCGCCCGTGCGCAGCGCGAGTACGGACAGAGCGCGCCGAGCACTCGCACGAGCGGCTCGGTGGCCGGCGGTGCGCGCGACGTTCGCTCGGCGCCGATCGAGCTCGCCTCGCTCGCTGCCGATGGTGAGGCCGCGCTGATGGCGTCGAACACCGCAGCCGGCGGCACGCCGGCCGACGCGGCGCTCGACAGCGCGCTCGTCGCAACCGACGCGCGAGCGCTCGCGGAGGCCGACGCGGAGCTCGCGGCGACGGCGGGACCGACCGACGACGCGTCGCGGCGGCTCGACGCCCGCGCCACCGCCGCCGCATTCCGCGCCGCGACCCGCCAGAGCCTCGGCGGCGCGTCGTCGGGACCGAGCGGCGACTCGAGCGGGCACGCCGGCGACACGTCGCGCCACGCCGCGCGACTCGGCGCGCGCGAGCACCGCCGGGGCTCCGCGAGCGCCGAGTCGACGAGCGCGGCGAGCGCGACGAGCGCGGCGAGCGCGGCGAGCGGGGCGACGCCGGAGTCGGCGGTGACGCCGTCGGTCGCACCGAGCGATGCGTTCGCGGCGACGCGCGGCGCCGACGCGGCGACCGCGACGCGGGCGACGGCGGGCGGCGCCGGGGTGGACCGCGTCGCACAGGTGCACGCCGTGCGCGACGCGGCGGCCGCGGCGCCGGTCTCACAGATCACGCTGCGCCTCGCGAACACGAGCGGCGGCGAGGACCAGATTCGCATCGGGCTGCGCGGCGTCGAAGTCGGTGCGGCGATCAGCGTCGCCGACGGCGCGGCCGCCGAGCAGATGCGCGCCTCGGTCGGCGAGCTGCGCGCGGCGCTCGAGCGCCACGGCCTCGCGACCGACCGCGTCGAGATCAGCGCCGCCGCGACGACAGCGGGCACGATGCGCGACGGCGTCGACGCGACGCGTACGCTCGCCGCCGCGGGCCTCGCCGAACGAGTCGCCGGCGCGAGTGGCGGCTCGGCGAGTGGCGGCGCGGCGCAGCAGCACGGGTCGCAGCAGCACGGCGCGCGGGCCGAGCACGACGCGCGCGACGCGTCGCGCGATGCGGCGCGCGACGGCGAGCGCCGCAACCGCCGCGACGCGCAGGACGCGCAGGATGCGCAGCACGCGCGCGACGGCGACCGCCCGGGGCGCGGCGACCGCGGCCAGCGGCGGCGCGACCGTGGCGCCCGCTGAACGTCCTCCTCTCCTGCCGCCGCACGCGATGACCGCTCTCTCCTTCAGCGCCTGACGCCATGACGACCGCGATCGGCTCGACCGCCACGACGGGCACGACGGGCACCACGTCGACCTCGTCCGCCCCGATCTCCCGCGCCGCCGGCGGGGCGCTCGGCAAAGACCAGTTCCTGCAACTGCTCGTCGCGCAGATGAAGCACCAGGACCCGCTGAACCCGATGGACGGGCAGCAGATGGCGGCGCAGCTCGCGCAGTTCTCGAGCGTCGAGCAGCTCACGCAGATCAACGAGAACCTGTCGACGCAGTCGAGCGGGCAGGCGGCGCTCGCCACGCTCCTCGCGAACAACGGCGCGTTCGGCGCCGTCGGCAAGACGGTCGTCGTCGCGGCGAACAGAGTCGACACGTCGAACGGTGCGCCCGCCGCGGTCCTCGCCGACGTCCCCGCCGGCGCGCGCACGGCGACGCTCCGCGTCTACGACGAGCGCGGCACCGAGGTGGCGTCGCAGTCGCTCGGCGGCGTCAGCGAAGGGCGGCGCACGTTCACCCTCTCCGGCGCGGCGAAGACGATGAAAGGCGGCACCTACAGCTACGTCGTCGAGACGACGGACGCCGCCGGGACGACCACGTCGCAGGCACCGACCTACGTCACCGGACGCGTCGACGGCGTGCGCTTCACGTCGGTCGGGCCGGTCGTCACGATCGGCGGCATCGCCGTGCCGTACATGGCCGTGACCGAACTCTCGAACTGACTTCTCCCTTCCCCTTCCATCCCTCCCCGCATGCTTCGCTCTCTCTTCGCCGGCGTCTCTGGTCTGCGCAATCACCAGGTTCGTATGGATGTTATCGGCAACAACATCGCAAACGTGAACACCGTCGGCTTCAAGAGTTCGCGCGTGACGTACAAGGAGGGCTTCGCGCAGGTGCTGCAGAGCGCCGGCCGGCCGCGCGGCGATCAGGGCGGCACCAACCCGGTGACCGTCGGCCTGGGCATGCAGGTCGGCTCGATCGACATGCTGTTCTCGCAGGGCAACATCGAGACGACCGGCCGCAACACCGACCTCGCGATCCAGGGCGACTCGTTCTTCGTCGTGCGCACCGGCGACCAGAACTACTACACGCGCGCCGGCAACTTCCAGATCGACGCCGAGGGGCGCCTGTCGGCGGCGACGAACGGGTTCATCGTGCAGGGGCGGATGTACGAGAACGGCGTCGTGAAAGACGGCATCCAGGACATCAAGATGCCGTTCGGCCAGAAGACGGCGGCGAGGGTCACGACGACGATGGGGCTCTCGGGGAACCTGAGCGCCGCGGCGCCGATCTTCGACGTGAACGATCCCGACGGCACGGGCCCGCTCGAGGGCGGCTTCAGCGCCGACACGCGCGCCCTCGCCCGCAACGCGGGTGCGTGGAGCGAGACGACGATCACCGTCTTCAACGCCCAGGGCATGCAGCACGACGTCAAGATCCAGTTCTACAAGTCGGCCCCGAACGAGTGGAAGTGGCAGATCGACCCGACGGCGACGACGAACGCGACCACGCAGACGGTCGCGAGCGGCGCCGTGACGCTGCCGCGCGCCACCGACGACTCGGCGATCGCCCGCGTGCGCACCGCGAGCGGCGCGGTCATCGACCCCCGCTTCTACTCCGGGCCGAGCTCGGCCGGCGTGCTCACCATCGACTCCGACTCTGGCGTCGCGAACGGCGACGCGATCACGGTCGACTACTTCATCCCGCCCGACGAGACCGGCGACGGCATCAACGAAGGCACGCTCACGTTCGACGCGCAGGGCAACCTCGACCCGGCGACCTCCGACTCGGTCAACATCAGCTTCGGGGTGTTGGGCACCGACGACGTCAGCATCAAGGTGGACGTCGGCTCCGGCACGAGCGGCCTCACGCAGTACGCGACGTCGTCGACCGCCGTGCTTCGCGACCAGAACGGCTACACGGCCGGCACGCTCCAGAACTACTCGATCGACCGCTACGGTCTCATCACCGGCTACTTCACGAACGGGACGACGTCGCCGTTGGGCAAGCTCGTGCTCGCCGACTTCAACAACGCGTCGGGCCTCCTTCGTGGCGGCGACAACATGTTCATGGAGTCCGCGAACTCCGGCGCCGGCGTCCTCGGCTTCGCGCTCGAAGGGTCGCAGTCGCAGCTCACGTCGGGCGCCATCGAGATGTCGAACGTCGACCTCGCGCAGGAGTTCACCAGTATGATCGTCGCTCAGCGCGGCTTCCAGGCGAACGGCAAGGTCGTGTCGGCGAGCGACGAGATGCTGCAAGACCTGATGCAGATCAAGCGGTAACGCACGCGGGCACGCGCGGGCACGCGCGCGGGCCCGCACGCGGCAATCCTCACCGGGCGCCGGGCGGCACTTCCTGCCGCCCGGCGCTTTCGTTCGCGGCACCCCATCGCCGCACGAGTCGCGGCCCGGTCGCGAAAGTCGTTGTGCGGACGGCGGTTACGACATCCGGCGCGCGATCCCGGCTCGTCGCGGCGTGCGGCACCATGCCTGCCTTCTCCCCCTGCGCACCCCCCTCCGGCCTCTCCCCTCCCCGCCATGTCCGACGCGCACGCTCCCGCCCCGTCCCCCGACGGCGCCGCGCCACCGCCGAGCAAGCTCAAGCAGATGCTCCCCGTCGTCCTCGCCCTCGTCGCCGGCCTCGGAGCCGGCGGGGGGACGGGCAAGTTCGTCGTCGGGCCCGCGCTGGCGAGCGGCATCGCGCCGAGTGGCCGGGGGGCCGGCCACGCCACCGCGTCCGACGCGGACGGCGACGAGGCGGCCGCGGACGACGAGGCGAGCGCGGCCGACGAGGAAGGCGGCGACGACCATTCGGGTGGCAAGGATGGTGAGAGCTCCGCGGCCGCCGCGCACACGCTCGACAACATCGTCCTGAACCCGGCGGAGTCGGGCGGCGGTCGCTTCCTGCTGCTCTCGATCACCTTCCAGAGCCCGGACGCCGCGGTGCTCGACGCGTTGAAGGCGCGCGACGCCGAGCTGCGCGACGTGGTGCTCGTGACGTTGGGCGCGAAGACCGTCGAGCAGCTCGCCGACATGCGCACGCGCGAGGGGATCAAGAGCGACCTCGTCGCCGCGACGCGCAAGCTGCTGCGGAAGAAGAAGGCGAAGCTGCACGTCTTCTTCCCGCAGTTCGTCATTCAGTAGCCGCGATCGATGACGTCCGACGGGCTCGACGCGCTGCTCGACCACGACGCGCCCCGCGGGGGGAGCGCCGGGGCGACGCTCTACGACTTCCGGCGCCCGCACCGCGTCTCGAAGGAGCGGCTGCGCACGCTCGAGGCGATGTACGAGCGCATGGTGAAGGCGCTCGAAGGGTGGCTGATCGGCCGCGTGCGCGAGCAGATCGAGATGCGCCTGCAGAGCGTCGAGCAGTTCAGCTTCGGCGAGTTCACGCTGTCGCTGCCGACGCCGTGCGCCGCGTTCATCTTCGACATCGAGAACACCGGCGGCGCGCAGGGCGTCATCGAGGTCGGCGCCGAGTTCGCGTTCTTCACGATCGACCGCTTCTTCGGCGGCGGCAGCGCGCCGTCGGTGCCGGACCGATCGCTGTCGCCCGTCGAGCGGATGACGGTGCGCACGGTCGCGGAGCGCGTCACGCAGGGACTCGAGGAGATCTGGCAGGACCACGTGCCGATGGAGCTGACGATCACCGGCTTCGAGTCGTCGCCCGAGATCCTGCAGATCGCGAACCGCGAGGACCCGGTCCTCGTCGCGAACGTCGAGGTCAGCGCCGGCGGGGTGAGCAGCCTGCTCCTCATCTGCCTGCCGTTCGCCGTGCTCGAGAAGTTCTTCCAGGCCAGCGGTACCAAGCGCGCCGGCAGCGCGACCGGCACCGACGACGAGCGCGCGGACGCGCGGCAGCGCACCGAGTCGGCGCTGCGCGCCACCCCCGTCGCCATCTCGGCGCGGCTGCCGCAGATCAAGCTGTCGCTCCGCGAGCTCGCGCAGCTCGCCCCCGGCCACCTGCTGACGACGAGCATCCCGCGCGACAGCGAGCTCTCGGTGCTCATCGGCGGCCGCCCCCGCTTCCGGGCGAGCGCCGGCCGCGTCGGTCACAAGCTCGCCGTCCGACTGCTCGACTCGATCGCTCCGCCCGACACTCTCGACACCGCCGAAGGGCACTAGAGGACACCGACGAATGAATCCCGCCGAGATCGATGCGCTCGTGGCGAGCGTGCAGGCCGCGAAGGGGCCGCAGCAGCGTGACGACGCCGACGCCTACGCCGGCCAGGACCTGAGCGACCTCGGGAGCGCGCTCGCGCTGCACAGCGAGGTGCCGTTAGGCATGCTGCTCGACCTGTCGCTCCCCGTCTCGATCGAGCTGGGGCGTACGAGCATGACGGTGCAGGAGATCCTGCGGCTCGGCCGCGGCGCCGTGATCCAGCTCGACCGGCTCGCCGGCGAGCCGATCGACATCTACGTCGGCGAGCGGAAGTTCGCCGAGGGCGAGGTCGTCGTCGTCGGCGAGCACTTCGGGGTGCGCATCAGCCGCATCTTCGGCGCGGCGCCGATCGCGATCGCCGCCTGACGGGCGCCCACCGGTCCGACCGCCTCACGCTCCCGACTCCTCATGCCGCTCAGTGCCACCTTCGGCGTCTTCGCCGCCCTCGGCGTGGTGCTCGCGCTGCTGCTCGTCGTGCTGCGCGTGCTGAAGCGCTTCTCGCCGACGTTAGGCGGGTCGCGGAACCGTCTCCCGATGGAAGTCGTGCAGCGCATGCCGTTAGGCCCGAAGCACACGATCGCCGTCGTCCGCGTCGGTGAGCGCGTGCTGACGGTGGCGGTCGGCGAGCACGGCGTGCAGACGCTCGCCGAGCTCGAGGGACGCGACCGCGACGCGGTGCTCGCGTC
Source organism: uncultured Gemmatimonadaceae bacterium (assembly GCA_963843845.1). Classification (GTDB taxonomy): domain Bacteria; phylum Gemmatimonadota; class Gemmatimonadetes; order Gemmatimonadales; family Gemmatimonadaceae; genus Gemmatirosa. The sequence continues at coordinate 3,289,580 of CAWJMB010000002.1, forward strand.
GACGACGATGGTCATGCCGGCGACGACGGTGGCGATCCCGCCCGCGGCGACGACGGCGCAGACGGTGCCGGCGGCGCAGACGGTGCCGGCGGCGCAGACGGTGCCGGCGGCGCTCTCGCGTGCCGTCTCGGCGCCGGGCGTCGACGCGTTCCGCGCGATGCTGGGCATGGCGCTGTCGTCGGCGACCCGGCTCGCGGTCGTCGCGGTGCTCGCCGGCGCGGTCGCGCTCTCCTCCGCCTCCGCGCAGCCGGCCTCCGCGCAGCCGGCCTCCGCGCAGCCGGCCTCCGCGCAGCCGGCCTCCGCGCAGCCGGCCTCCGGCGGTCGCAGCCGGCCTCCGCGCAGCCGGCCCGCTCGACCGTCGGTCGCAACACGCAGGCGCCGACGCTCGCCGGCGGGAGGACGGGCGCCGCGCCGACGGCGCCGGGGGCGACGGCGCCGGCCCCCGCGGCCGGCACCGATGCCATGGTCGCCCGCCTCGCGCCGCAGCTCGACCTGCGGGTGGGCGGCGGCGGCGGCGACGGCATCCGGCTGAGCGGGACGGTCGGCATCGTCATCATGATGGGGCTGCTCACCCTGCTCCCGACGCTCGTCCTCATGATGACCGGCTTCACGCGCATCCTCATCGTGCTGCACTTCGTGAAGCAGGCGATCGGCACGCAGACGGCGCCGCCGAACCACCTGGTGGCGGGGCTGGCGATGCTGCTGACGGGGTTCGTCATGGCCCCGACGGTGCGCGCCGCGAACGACGCCGCGATCCAGCCCTGGCTGGCCGGCCGGATGGAGCAGGTCGAGATGCTGAAGACCGGCGTGCAGCCGTTCCGCGCGTTCATGCTGCAGCAGACGCGGCAGAGCGATCTCAAGACGTTCGTCGACATGAGCCGCCCGGCGGTGCCGCCGAAGAGCGTCGACGACGTGCCGCTCGTCGTCGTGATGTCGGCGTTCGTGACGAGCGAGCTGCGGACGGCCTTCCAGATCGGCTTCGCGCTCTTCCTGCCGTTCATCATCATCGACCTCGTCGTCTCGTCGGTGCTCATGAGCATGGGGATGATGATGCTGCCGCCGGCGATGATCGCGCTGCCGTGCAAGCTGCTGCTCTTCGTGCTCGTCGACGGATGGTCGCTCATCGTGCAGGGGCTGGTGCAGAGCTTCAAGCACTGAGCGCGACGCGGACGGATGGCACCTCGCGCACGGGCTCGGGTATTCACCAGGCTGTGGTCTCGCTTCTCCCCGTCGCCGCGAACCGACTTCCATGCCGCGTCCCCGCTCGCCGCGTTCTCTCGCGCCCGCGCTCACCGTCGGCGCGATCGCCGCTGCCTCGCTGCTCGCCGCCTGTAGCGACAAGGATCCGACGTCCCCGGTCGTCACGCCCGGCCCCAGCACCGTGGGGCGCATCACCGTCGCGCAGTACATGGACTCCGCGCTGACGCTGATGCAGACCTGGTCGATCAAGCAGCAGACCAACTGGACGACGTTCCGCGCGCGCTGGAAGGCGTCGGCGGCGGGGAAGACGACCTACGCGCAGCTGTACCCGGTCATCGACAGCGCGCTCACGGCACTCGACCCGCACAGCAGCATCTCGCCGCCCGACCAGCTGCCGGGAACGACCGACGCGCCGACGAACCGTCCGGATCTCCAGGTCCAGTCGCGCCTCTTCGACTCGGCGTCGACGCGGCGGGTCGGCTACCTCTGGGTCCCCGGCTTCATCGGCACGAACCAGTCGGGGCGCATCGACACGACGCACGCCGCGCTCCGCGCGCTCGACGCGCAGAACCCGTGCGGATGGATCGTCGACCTCCGCACGAACAACGGCGGCTTCTTCTTCGCGCTCATGGCGAGCGTCGGGCCGCTCTACTCGAACAACGCGGCCGGCGACGGCCTCGTCGGCGGCCAGCAGTTTCCCGGCAACTACCAGATCCTCTGGTACTACAAGCAGCGCGGCGCGCGCGACGTGTTCGGCATCCGCGACACGCGCGATTCGGCCGAGCTGGCGGTGAACAATCCGTGGCGGCCGCGGCGCCCCGGCCTGCCGGTCGCGGTGCTGCACAGCACGGCGCGCAACGCGGCCGGCCAGCTCACCTCGATCACGGCCAGCTCCGGCGAGTCGATCACGCTCGCGTTCCGCGGCGGCCCGCCGACGCGCTCGTTCGGCAACCCGACCTACGGCGTCGCCAGCGGCCGCGACCCGTTCATGATGCCCGACTCGGCGCGCATCGACATCACGAGCTCGTACATGTTCGACCGCAACCGCTACATGCCGGGCGACTTCCCGATCCCGCCCGACACGACGATCGCGAGCCCCTCACCGATCCGCATCGGCGACGCGGCCGACCCGGTCATCGCGGCGGCGACGGCGTGGGTGCAGCGGCAGGCGGCGTGTACGGGAACGGCAGTGCAGACGGACGGGATTCCGGCGCCGAGGATGCAGCTCGTCCCGACGGGGACGGCAGGCGAGGGGCCGTCGCGGCTGCCGAGCGTGCGGAGTGTGTATCGGCGGGCCGGACTCGCTCCCGCGGGGCGGGACTAGCCTACTCGACGGCGGGGCGACCCGCCGTCGGACGCACCTCACAGCCCTTCGGCCAGCGCGAACGCCTCGCACAGGCCGCCAGCGTCGACATCCGCCACGACGCGCCACGCCACCGCCCGCGCCTCCGGCTCCGCGTTCCCCATGGCGACCGGATAGCCGACCGCCTGCATCGCCGGTACGTCGTTCCCGCCGTCGCCGACCATCATCACCCGGCCGAGCGGAACGCCGTACGCCTCGGCCACGAGCCGCACCGCGAGCCCCTTGTCGACCCCCTCGGCGGTGATGTTCACGAACGTCGTGTCGGGCATCACCGGCGACACGGACGGCGCGTAGTTCAACCCGAAGTGCGGCTCGGCGACCACCAGGTCGACCTCCTCCTTGCCGAGCAGCCACTGCGCCCGCACGACCGACCCGGCGAGCGCGTCGAACGGGCGCGCCACGAACGGCGCGCCCAACAGCGTGGCGTGCTGCCGCGTGCGCGGCGTGTCCTCGGCGACGGCGTACTCGTGGTCCGTGTAGAGCTCGAGGATGCGCCCCGTCTCGCGCGCCCGCGTCGTGAGCCAGTCCACGCGGTCGGGCGGCAGCCCGCGCGAGCGCGTCGCGCCGGTCGGGAGGTGCACGACGCTCGCGCCGTTCTGGAAGACGTGCCACCCGTCCGGATCGAGTCGCTCCGCGTACTCGCGCGCCTTCGCGAACCCGGGGCGCCCGGAGCAGAGCACGAGGTGCGCGCCCTGCGCGCGGAGCGCGTCGGCCGCGTCCCAGACCTCGGGACGAACGTCGTTGGTCGTGCCGACGAGCGTTCCATCGACGTCGACGAAGATCAGTGGAAGCATGACGGCAATTTACGCCGTCCCCGAGCCGGCAGTTCTTTCCCGGCGGCAACCGCGCGGCGAGGTCCGTCCGCGCGTACGCATAGCCTAAGCCCTTGCGGGGCCTGTGGTTACCACGACAGCGCCGACGCCGGTCCGGTGGCACCGGCCCTGCCTTCCCCGGTGGTGCATCTCCCCTCCCGCCCCGGCCGTGTCTCACCAGCTCATCGTCGATCTCGCGCGCAACGCGCTGATGCTCGCCCTCCTCGTCGCCGGCCCGATGCTCGTCGTCGCGCTCGGCGTCGGGCTCGTCGTCAGCGTCGTGCAGGCGGTGACGCAGATCCAGGAGCAGACGCTCTCGTTCGTGCCGAAGCTCATCGCCGTCGGCGGCGACGTTCCTGGTCGCGCTGCCGTGGATCCTGCAGCTCCTCATCAAGTACACGACCGAGCTGTTTCGCAGCCTGCCGAGTCTCGCCGCGTAGTTCGTGGGACTCGACCTCTTCGCCCCCGGGATCGCCCCGACGCTCGTGCTCCTCGCCCTGCGGATCGGGGGGCTCGTGCTCGTCGCGCCGGTGTTCTCGGCGAAGACGGTCCCGGTGCGCGTGCGCACCGCCCTCCTGCTCGTGCTGACGCTGGTGCTCGCGCCGATGGCGACGGCGGCGGCGAGCGGCCGTGCGGCGCCACCCGCCGTCACCCCCGCGACGTTCCTCACCGAGACGCTCATCGGCTTCGCGATCGGCTTCGGCGCCGCGGTCCTCGTCGGCGCGACGGAGACGGCGGGTGACCTCATGTCGACGTCGATCGGCGTGTCCGGCGCCGCGCTGCTCGACCCGCTGAACGGCGCGTCGTCGACGGCGCTCGCACAGTTCGGACAGCTGTTCGCCGTCACCGTGCTGCTCGCCGTGAATGGGCACCTCGTCATGCTCGACGCGCTCGCCGCGAGCGTGCAGGCGCTCCCGGTCGGATCGCCGATCGACGTCGAGGCGGGGCTCCGGACGCTGATCGGTCAGGGCGCCACGCTGTTCGTGCTCGGCCTTCGCTTCGCGGCGCCGGTCATCGCGGTCGGGATGATCGGCAACGTGGCGCTGGCAGTGCTCGCGCGCGTCGCGCCGCAGCTCAACGTCATCACCGTCGCGTTCCCGCTGCAGATCGCGCTCGGCATCGGCGCCCTCGTCGCGTCGATCGGCTTCATCGCGACCTGGATGACCGGGTGGGGCACGTCGCTGGCCGCGCAGCTCGAGCAGGTCTTCCGTGCGATGGTCGTGCGATGAGCCGCGGCGATGACCGATTCCGACTCGGCACGAATTGCCGGCCGGCACGGAACGCGGCGGCGCGCAGGCCGGTCGCGCGCGGCTAACCTCTTGCACGGCAACGTTTTCGCTCGGCTGCTGGTGACCCGTCGGTCCGGCACCGGCCCTGCCCTTCCCGTCTCCGCACCTGCCAGCGAACCCCATGGCCGAGTCCGGACAGGAGAAAACTGAAGCCCCCACGCAACGCCGCCGCGACGAAGCCGCGCGCGACGGACGCGTGCCGCGCAGCCAGGAGCTGACCGCGGCCGTACTGCTGCTCACGTCCGGCGTCGCACTGAACGCCACGGGGCCCGCACTCGCCGCCGCACTCCGCGACATCCTCGGCACGGGGCTCGGCGTCGCCGGGTCCACGACGCTCGAAGGGCCGGCCGCGGTCACGCTGATCCAGCAGCTCGGGTGGAAGGCGTTAGGCGCGCTGGGCGCCTTCCTCGCCACGATGGTCGGCGCCTCGATCGCGATCGGCGCGGTGCAGGCGCGCGGCGTCGTCAGCATGAAGCCGGTCCTGCCGGACGTGAACCGGCTGAACCCGGCGAAGAACGTCGGACGCATCCTCGGCGTGCAGGGCGTCGTCGAGCTCGCGAAGTCGCTGCTCAAGCTCGCGATCGTCGAGCTGGGCGGTGTGGCGCGCGCTCGAGCCCGCGTGGCCGGCGATCATCGCGTTGGGCCAGCAGCCGCCGCGCGCCCTGCTCGACGTCGTGCGCACGCTACGGACTCGGCATCCTGCGCAACGCGGGGATGGCCTACCTCGCGCTCGCCGCCGCCGACTACGCGTGGCAGCTCTGGCAGCACGAGCAGGGGCTGCGCATGACGAAGGAAGAGGTCAAGCAGGAGTCGAAGAACAGCGACGGCGACCCGATGGTGAAGCAGCGCATGCGCGAGCGTCGCCCGCGCGCGCGCCCGCCAGCAGATGTTCAAGGACGTGCCGAAGGCGGACGTCGTGCTCGTGAACCCCGTGCACATCGCCGTCGCGCTGAAGTACGACCCGAGCGTCGCCGCCGCCCCGTACGTCGTCGCCGTGGGCCGGCGCAAGGTCGCCGAGCGCATCAAGGCGCTCGCCTACGAGTCGGGCGTGCCCGTCGTCGAGAACGTTCCCGCTCGCCCGCGCGCTGATCGCCGCCGTGAAGGTCGGGCACGATGATTCCCACCGAGCTCTATCTCGCCGTGGCCGAAGTCCTCGCGTTCGTCATGCGGAAGCGTCAGCCGCCGTCGGTCGCGTGAGGCCGCCGCATGACCGCTCGCCCGCCCCCGCCGTCGAAGGCGCGCGCGCCGAGATCGGGCATGGCGGTCGCCGTCGTCGTCGTCGTCGCGCTGCTCGTCGTGCCGCTGCCGGCCGTGCTGCTCGACCTCTGCCTCGCGCTCGTCGATCGGCATGTCGCTCGTCGTGCTGCTCGTCGCGCTGCACACGACGAGACCCGCTCGAGTTCAGCTCGCTTCCCGGCGCTGCTGCTCATGCATGACGCTGTTCCGCCTCGCGCTGAACGTCGTCGAGCACGCGGCTCATCCTGAGCGACGGGCGAGGCGGGCAAGGTCATCGAGGCGTTCGGCAAGTTCGTCATCGGCGGCAACTACGCCGTCGGCATCGTCATCTTCCTGATCCTCGATCGGCATCAACTTCATCGTCATCACGAAGGGCGCCGGGCGCGTCGCCGAAGTCGCCGCGCGCTTCACGCTCGACGCGATGCCCGGCAAGCAGATGGCGATCGACGCCGACCTCGGCGCCGGCCTCATCGACGAGAAGGAGGCGCGCGCGCGCCGCGAGGAGATCGCGCGGCACGGCCGACTTCTACGGCGCGATGGACGGCTCGTCGAAGTTCGTGAAGGGCGACGCGATCGCCGGCACTGCTCATCACGGCGATCAACATCGTCGGCGGCATCTTCATCGGCGTCATCCAGCGCGGCATGCCGATCGGCGAAGGCGGCGGCGACGTACACGATCCTCACGGTCGGCGACGGGCTCGTGTCGCAGGTGCCGGCGCTCATCATCGAGCACCGCGGCCGGCCTCATGGTCACGCGCCGCCGGGCAGGACGAGCCGCATCGGCGACGGTCATCAGCCGGCCAGCTCGGCGCGCACCCGCGCGCGATGTACATGACGGCCGGCGTGCTCGCGGTCGTTCGCGCTCGTGCCCGGGCCTGCCGATGTTCCCGTTCCTCGCGCTCGCCGCGCGGCGCCGCGCGCGCTCGGCCGCGCTGTCGCAGCAAGGCCGACGGCGCGCCGCGTCGTCGACGCGCGCAGCCGGTCGAGGTGCCGCCGGTCGAGCCGCCGGCCGCCGCCCGACCCGATGAAGGACCTGCTGCAGATCGATCCGATCGAGCTCGAAGTCGGCTACGCGCTGATCCCGCTCGTCGACGAGCGGCAGGGCGGCGACCTGCTCGAGCGCATCTCGCTGCTCCGCAAGCAGAGCGCGCTGGAGCTGGGCATCCTCATCCCGCCCATCCGCATCCGCGACGACATCCGCCTGCCGAGCAACGAGTACGTCATCAAGCTGCGCGGCAGCGAGATCGCGCGCGCCGAGGTGATGCCGCGCTTCCTCATGGCGCTCGATACCGGCGGCGTGCGTGCAGGAGATCGACGGCATGGACACGATCGACCCGTCGTTCGGCATGCCCGCGAAGTGGATCGCCGTCGACGCGCCGCAGCGGAGGCCGAGTCGTGCGGCTACGTCGTCGTCGAGCCGACCACGGTCGTCGCCACGCACCTCATCGAGGTGCTCAAGGCGAACGCCGCCGAGCTGCTCGGCCGCCAGGACGTGCAGGAGATGGTCGAGACGCTCAAGAAGACGCACCCCGCGCTCGTCGAGGAGGTGATGCCCGGCAAGGTGTCGCTCGGCGTGCTGCACCGCGTGCTGCAGCGCCTGCTGCAGCGAGCGCGTGCCCGATCCGCGACCTCGTCACGATCCTCGAGGCGATCGGCGACGCCGCCGAGCAGACGAAGGATCCGGAGCTGCTCATGCGAGCACGCGCGCCGCGCGCTGTCGAACGTCATCGCGCGGCTGTACGCCGACGGCGACGGGCGCCGTGCAGCGGCATCACGATCGGGCCGCGAGCTCGAGCAGGCGCTCACCGGCCTGTTCAGCCCGCGCCAGCAGCACGCGGCGGCGGCGGCGCGCGATGGGCTGCTCACGCCCGACGGCGCTCGCCGGGCTGCTGCGCGACCTCAACCACCTCGCGACCGACGTCGTCCATCGACGGCCGCCCGCTGCCGCTCATCACGCCGCCGAGCCTGCGCATCGGCGTGCGCCGCCTGATCGAGCCCGTGCTGCCCGCGCTCCCCGTCGTCTCGCTCGCCGAGCTGCCGCCGAGCGTCACGCTGCAGAGCGCCGGGCATCTGGGAGATGGCGTATGCGTCGTGACATCCCCCGCCGCCGCTTCCGCGGCCGCGAGCTCTCCGTCGTCGCCACCGAGGCGCGCCGCGTGCTCGGCGACGACGCGGTGGTGCTGGGCACGACGCGGACGCCGAACGCGAGCGCAGGTCGAGATCGTCGCGGCCGCGGCGCGGCGACGTGGCGCGGTTCGAGGGACGGATCACGCCGAGATCGGCGAGCGGGGATCGGGGAGCGGGGAGCGCGGAGCTCGCCGAGCGACCCTCGTTCCCCGCTCCCCGATCCCCGGCCGTGGACGTGGCGCTGGTCGGCCCGACGGGCGCCGGCAAGACGACCACGGCGATCAAGCTGGCCGTGCACGCCGACGCGTTCGCCGGCCGCAGGGTCGGCCTCGTCACCCTCGACACGTACCGCGCCGGCGCCGTCGCGCAGCTCGAGACTACGCGCGCGTGGCCGGGCTGCCCATGGAAGTCGTGTACGACGCGAGCGACGTCGCGCCCGCCGTGCAGCGCCTCGCCGACTGCGACGTCGTCATCGTCGACACGCCGGGCCGGGCCCGGGCCGAGTCGTGCGAGCGAGTGGCGCGCGCTGCTCGACGCGATCGCGCCCGACGAGACGCATCTCGTGATCCCCGCGACGCTGCGCCCCGACGTCGCCGACGCCGTGCGCGACGCGGTGCCGAACGCCTCGCACGCGCTGCTCACGAAGCTCGACGAAGTGCCGAGCGAGCGCCGGCGTCGCGGACCTCGCGGCGCGGCTCGACCTGCCGGTGCGGTGGGTCGCCGACGGGCAGCAGATCCCGACCGACCTCGCGGCCGGTGTGCCGCGCCTCATGCAGTCGCTCGCCGCCGGTCCGGAGTCGTGGGCGTGAGCGACCAGCTCGACGCCCTGCGCGCGTACGTCGGCACGCGGCCGGCCGGCCCGGTCGGCGCCGGCGCGGCGGGCACCGCGCACCGCGGCGCGGCCGCCGACGTCTGCGTCGTCGGGAGCGGCAAGGGCGGCAGCGGCACGTCGGTCGTCGCCACGCTCGTCGCGCTCGCCGCCGCGTCGCTCGGCAGGCGCGCGCTGCTCGTCGACGCCGACCCGCTCGTCGGGCCGCTCGCGCCATCTGTTAGGCACGCACGCCGGCCGCGTCGCTCGCCGACCTGCGCGGCACGGCGTTCCGCTCGAGCGCATCGTGACGCCGGTGAGCGCGACGCTGTCGCTCGTCGCCGGCGGTCCGACGCTCGCGGGCGGAGCCGCCGCGACGAGTGTCGGCACCGTCGACGCCGCGGAACAGCGATTGTTGCTGCGGACGCCTCGGAACGCATTACCCGGCGTACGACTTGATCGTCATTGACGGCGGATCGCGGCTCGACTCGGTGTGCGCGTGCTGCGACACCGGCGGACCGCTCCCCGCTCGACTGCTCGTCGTCGCCGGCACCGACCCGATCGCGCTCGCCGCGAGCTACGCGCTCGTGAAGGCGGTCGGACTCGCGACGGCGCAGCGCCCTGGTGGACCCGTGTCGTCGGAGGTCGTCGTGAATCGGCAGAACGAAGAAGAGGCACGGCACGGCTTCGCGCAGATCGAGAGCGCGGCGCGCGAGTTCCTCGGCGCTCACGATCCGCGCTCGCCGGGATCGCTGCCCGACGACGCCGTCGCTCGCACGCCGCGCTGCGCGCCGGGATGCCGCTGCAGGACGCCGCCGCCGGCTCCCCCGCCGCCGTCGCGACGCACACGATCGCCGAACGCCTGATCGCCTCGCTCGCCCAGCCGCCCTCGCTCGACCCGCGCTCCCGATCTCACTCGCCCCGCCCCGTGAGCAGCTCTCTCCGCGCGACCCCCCGCTCGTCCCTCCTCTCTTCGGCTCCGCTGCTCGGAGCGACGCGATGACCCTCCCGTTCACACCCCGCCGTCCCGCCTCGACCGCCCGCACGAACGCGGCGCCGACCGCCGAGGCACGCGCCGACGCGCAGCAGGCGCTCTGGGCGCGCTTCGCCGCCGGCGACCCGGTCGCCCGCGATCGGCTGCTCACCGAGCACCTCGGCCTCGTGCACCACGTCGCGCGGCAGATGTCGCGCACGCTCGCCGTGAAGGCGGACTTCGACGAGCTGGTGAGCGCCGGGACGATGGGACTGATGGCCGCGCTCGAGTCGTTCGACGCGTCGCGCGGACTCGCGTTCAGCACGTTCGCCGCGCCGCGCATCCGCGGCTCGATCCTCGACGAGCTGCGCCGCCAGGACCACGTGCCGCGCTCGATCCGCCGCAAGTCGCGCGAGATCGCCGCGGCGCGCGAGTCGCTGATGCGCGTGCTCGGCCGCGCGCCGGAGGACAAGGAAGTCGCCGAGCACCTCGGCGTCGACCTCGACACGCTGTGGCGCTGGCAGGGCGACATCGAGGGCGCGCACCACGTCCCGATCGACCGCGCGCCGGGCGACCGCGAGGCGCAGGCGCCGACGCCGCTCGACCTGCTCTCCGCCGACGAGGAAGGCGGCGGGGTCGAGGAGCGCGTGAACCACGAGCAGGAGGTCGCGATCCTGCGCGAGGCGATCACTGCGGCTCAAGGAGCAGGAGCGCGTCGTGCTGTCGCTCTACTACTTCGAGGAGCTCAAGCTGCACGAGATCGCGACGGTGCTCGAGCTCACCGAGTCGCGCGTGTCGCAGATCCGCTCGAAGGCGTTAGGCAAGCTGCGCGGCGAGCTGAAGCCGCTGCGCGAGCGGGTCGCGTGATCGCGGAGCGCGTGATCGCGGAGCGCGTGATCGCGGGGCGCGTGATCGCGGCACGCGCGACGCGGCTCGATTCGCCGACGGCGCGCGCGCTGCTCGGCGCGTCGGCGGCGATGACGGTCGGGCTCGCGATCGGCGGGCTCGCCCGCGCGGCGCGCGCCGGCGGGGGCACGCCAGCGGACGGCGTCGGAGCGCTCGTGGCACGCAGCGCGCCGGCGCAGCTCGCCGCCGCGCTCGTGTCGGCGGCCACGTCGCTGTCGCACCGGTATGCGACACGGCAGACGATCGCGGTCGCGCTGCTCGCCCTCGTGATCGTCGTCGCGCTCGGCGCGGCGCTGCGCGCGGTGACGCTCTGGAGGCGCGAGCGGCGAACGTCGCCGCGTCCGACGATGCGTTTCACGCTGCGGCGCTGGGTGTCGGCCGGTTCGGGCGAGCTGCTGGTCGCGAGCGAGGCGCATCCGGCGGACGTCGCGCGGCGCACGGGGCTGTCGCGAGACGCGATCGCGCTGGCGGCGCACCTGCGAGGCTGACCCCTAGCCGGCGTCGTCACGCGCCGCAGGTCATGAGCGGCGCAGCAACGCCGCCGCGTCGACGGCGGCCGCGCGGCGCGCCGGCACCCACGCCGCGAGCACCGTCGCGCCGAGCAGCGTCGCGGCGACGGCGAGGAACGGGAGCGGCGTGAATGGCGACGCGCCGTTCATCACTCTGCCCAACGCCGCGCCGACGCCCGCCGCGAGCGCCACGCCGATCGCGACGCCCGTCCCCGCCAGCCGCCCCGCGTCGCCGAGCACGAGCCGCATCACGTCCGCCCGCGACGCGCCTAACGCGTATCGGACGCCGAACTCGCGCCGCCGCGCGGAGACGAGATACGACACGATCGCGTAGACGCCGGCGAGTGCGAGGGCGAACGCGACCCCGGCGAGCGCGCCGACTCCCACCGCCGTGGATCGCATCGGACGCATCGCGGCGTCGAGCAGCGTGTCCGACGTCGTGATCGTCGGCGGCGGCAGCGTCGGGTCCGCGTCCTGGACCGCGCGGCGCATCGCATCGCGCAGCGCCGCAGCGTTGTCGGCGGTGCCGCGCGCGTAGACGGCGACGCGCCCGCCGACGCTCCGCCCCGGCACGAACACCGTCGGCTCGACGTCGCCGTCGACGCGCATGCGCACGTCGCCGACGACGGCCGCGACCGTCCACGCCCGCGCGTCTCGGCCGTCGCCCAGCCGCAGCGTGCGGCCGACCGCCCGGACGCCCGGCCACAGGGAGCGCGCGAGCGTCTGCGTGACGGCGACACCGTCGCTCCCGGGAGCGACGGCGCCGTCGCGCACGTCCATCCCCGAGGCGCGAAAGAAGTCGCCGGCGACCGCGACGCGCTTCACCCACGCCGCGCGACCGACGCCGGCATCACCGACGCCGCCGGCGCTCGCGCGCTCGTCGGGCGCCGACTCGAGCGGCACGAGCGACGCGGCGCCGGCCGCGGCGACGCCGGGAAGTCCGCCGACGCGCTCGAGCACACGCTGCTCGATCGCCGCGGCCCGCGCCGCGCCGTAGCCGGCCGCGTCGAAATCGAGCACCGTCATCGCGACGCCCCGCTCCGCGAAGCCGAGCGCCGCGCGACGCCGGGCGCGCACGCCGGCGAGGAGGAGCACGCACGTGACGAGCAGCACGACCGACGCGGCGACCTGCCCGACGACGAGCGCCCGCCGCAGTCGCGGTCGCGTCGCCCCCGCCGGCGACTCGTCCTTCAACGCCGTCACGAGCTCCGGCCGCGTCGCGCGCCACGCCGGCGCGAGACCGACGCCGACCGTCGCGAGCAGCACGGCGCCCGTCGTGAACGCGAGGAGTCGTCCGTCGACCACCCCGCCGGCCGGGAGCGCGACCCCCGCGATTCGCAGGACGTGCGGCATCCCGAGCGTGAGCAGCAGCGCCCCGACACCGCCGAACGCGGCGAGCAGCGCCGACTCCGTGAGCAGTTGCCGCAGCAACCGTCCGCGCGACGCCCCGAGCGCGATCCGCGTCGCGACTTCGCCGGACCGCTGCGCGGCGCGCGCCAACTGCAGACTCGCGAGGTTCGCGCACGCGGTGGCGAGCACGACGAGCGGCACGGCGAGCGCGAGCCCGAACGCCGCGAGGAGCGTCGCGTTCGTGTCGTTCGGCCCGCGCCCGAGCGCCGTCACCCGGATCGTCGTCGCCGCCCGGTCGCGCGGCAGTCGCTCGGCGAGCGCGCGGGCGGCGGCGGCCAGGCGCGCGTCGCGCTGCGCGTCGGTCAGCCCGGGGCGTACGCGCGCGACGACCCGTACGACGGTCGACTCGGTGCGCGTCGCGACGTTAGGCAGCAGCGCGGGGAGCATCGCCGCCGGAAGCCACACGTCCGGCCCCGACGGTCCGCGCCCGCGCAGCACGTCCGGCGCGCGCGCGCCGTGAAAGCCCGCCGCGGCGACGCCGACCACCGTGAGCGGCTGCCCGTTCACGACGATCCGGGTGCCTAACGCGTCCGGTCGGCCGCCGAGCCGCGCGGCCCAGAAGGCGTGGCTCACGACCGCGACCGGCGACGGGGCTCGCCCTCGCTCGTCGACCGCGAAGAAGCGTCCCAGCGCCGGCCGCGAGCCGAGCACCGCGAAGTAATCGTCGGCGACCAGCTCGGCCGACGCGGTGTGGACGTCGCCGGTCGCGGCGTCGCGGAACGAGACGCCCGTCGTCGTCGACGCCGTGAGCGTCGCGACGCCAGCCACGCGCTCGCGAAGCTCGCGATACTCGCCGAGCGTCACGGGGTCGGGGACCGTGGCCGACTCCGCGCGGTGCGCGAGGTGCAGGGAGCGAAGCGTCGGGGCGTCGGCGACGCCGGGCACCGGTCGCAGCGCGATCGCCGCGATCGCCCCGAACGCCGCGGTGTTCACGCCGATACCGACCGCCAGACAGCTGATCGCGACGGCGGTGAACGCGGGCGCGCGCCGCAGGTGGCGGACGGCGTAGCGAACATCCTGGTGCAGCGCGCCGACTACGACACTCGCGTGCATGAAGACCTCGGCTCGTTCCGTTGGCGGCTCCGTACGGCAGCGAGTTCCAAAAGGATTCCGCGACTATCTCATGACCGACTCGAGGAACGCGACGACGAGGCGCAGCGCCGCCTGCGCCGCCGCCCCGCCCTCCGCGAAGTCGAACCCGTGCTCGGCGAACGGCAACTCCACGTGGACGACGTCGTTGCCCGCCCGGCGCAGCGCCGCCGCCGCGTCGCGCCCGAACTCGGGCTTCACGACGTGATCGCCGCCGGCGTAGACGAGCAGCGTCGGCGGCAGCCCCGCGCGCACGAACGACGACGGCGAGGCGTCGCGGTAGACGGCCGGGACGGCGTCAGGCGCGCCGCCGGTGAGCGCGCGCAGAGCGGCACGCGCGTCGATCGGATCGGGGCGCGGCAGGTCCGTGTAGCCGCGCACGAGATCGTACGGGCTGTAGAACGAGATGACGCCGCGAACGCGAACGCCTGACGCGCCGTCGCTCGGGTGCCACGCCGCGAGCGTCGCGAGATGGCCGCCCGACGAGCGCCCCCAGAGCACGACGCGTGTCGTGTCGATCCCCCACGCCGCCGACGAGTCGGCGAGCAGCGCGAGTCCCCCCCGCACGTCGAGCCATTGCGCCGGATGCCGCGCCGCCGGCGCGTGCCGGTAGTCGAGCGCGACGACCGTGTAGCCGAGCCCCGCGATCCAGCGGTTCGTCGCGGCGAACTGCGTCGCGACGCCGCGCTGCCACGCGCCGCCGTAGATCACCACGACCGCCGGACACGCGGCGGCGCAGCGCGCGGGAACGCGGAACAGCCGCCCCGTGAGCGGCGATCCGTCGGCCGCCGAGTAGCGCACGGCGCGCTCGACGAGACCGGTCGGTGCCGGCGGTCCGGTGAGCGGGCCGGTCACCGCGTTCGGCAACGCCGCACTCCCGCGCGCCGCTCCGCCGCGCGCCGTCGCGCCGAGCGCCGTGGCGGCGCGCTCTGCCGGCCGACGCGCCGCGAGCGCCGGCATCACGGCGAGCAGCGCGGTGCCGAACGCGACTGCGACGAGCCAGCGACGCCGTCCACGCGTGACGACCATCGCGAGCGCGGCGAGCAGCGGCGCCGCGAGCGCGATCGCCGGGCCGAGCGCGGCGAGCGCGATGCGGGCAGCGAGCAGCGCGTACGTCCACGGCGGCACGACGAGCGGCACGAGCGCCGCGCCGAGCGGCACGACGACCAGCCAGGTCGAGATCATGTGGCGGGCGCGGGTCACGCGGCAACTCTCGCCGTTCCGGCAAGAAATGCCGCGCCCGTCGAACGACGGCTTCGTCGCATGGAGTTCTGTAAGTGATTGAAGTGAAACTACTTAATCGGACACGACCGGGATCGCCGGGGACGGTCCGCGCGTTGCCTTCTGGGTGGCGCGCGGATCACACGAGCCGCTCCCTTCCCCGCCCACGACATGCCCACCGGACTCTCCGCCGCCGCGAGCGCGCTCCGCTACTGGGAGCGCCGCCAGGAGATCGCGTCGAACAATCTCGCGAACGTCTCGACCGACGGCTTCAAGGGCGAGCGCGCGTTCGCCCGGATGCTCGGCGACGCGCTGCCCGTGGCGCAGAGCGCGACCGACCTGCGCGCCGGCGCGCTGCGCGAGACGCGGTCACCGCTCGACGTCGCGGTCGTCGGCGATGCGTTCCTCGTCGTCGACACGCCGAACGGCGAGCGCTTCACGCGCGGCGGCACGCTGCAGCTCGACGCCGAACCGCCGCCTCGTCGACGGCAGCGGGCATCCGGTGCTCGGCCGGCTCGGCGAGATCACGATGCCGCAGCGGCGCGTCGATCTCGATCACGACGAGCGGCGCGATCACCGTCGACGGGAAGTCGGTCGGCACGCTGCGCCTCGAGCAGGCGGGCCCGAACGCGGCGCTCGCGCACGAAGGGGGCACGCTCTTCGTCCCCGACGCCGGCCGCCACGCGGTCGCCGACCCCGCGCGCCACGTGCGCCAGGGCTTCGTCGAGGAGAGCAACGTGAACGCCGTCTCGTCGATGGTCGACATGATCGCCGTGCAGCGCGCGTACGCCTCCGTGCAGAAGGCGATCACGACGATCGACGCGGTGCGCGGCACGGCCGCGAGCGAACTCGGCAAGCCCGTCTGACCGCCGGGGATCGGGGAGCGGGGATCGCGACTGCCATCCCGCCCCGACCCCCGATCCTCGATCCTCGATCCTCGCACTTCTCGTCATGGACCCCGCCCTCCGCGCCGCCGCCAGCGGCATGATCGCGCAGCAGCTCCGCACCGAAGTCATCGCGAACAACCTCGCGAACGTGAACACGACCGGCTTCAAGCGCAGCCGCGCGAACTTCGAGGACCTGCTCTATCAGACCGTGCAGGGCGCCGCCGTCATCGGACAGGCCGAGAGCCAGACGGCGCCCGCGATCCAGGTCGGGCGCGGCACGCGGCTCGCCGGCGTGCAGCGCATGCACGGGCAGGGCGCGCTCGAGACGACGAACCGCCCGCTCGACGTCGCGATCGAGGGCGAGGGCTTCTTCCAGGTCCAGGCGGCCGGCGGGCAGCTCGCCTACACGCGCGACGGCACCTTCCAGATCTCCGACCAGGGCGTGCTCGTCACGTCGCAGGGCTACGCGCTGCATCCCGAGCATCAAGGTCCCGAGCGACGCGACCGGCGTCACGATCTCCGCGGCGGGGATCGTCAGCGCGACCAGAGGCGCGTCGGCCACGCCGGAGGAGATCGGCCGCCTCGAGCTCGCGCGCTTCGCCAATCCCGCGGGGCTCCAGTCGCAGGGCGAGAACCTCTACGTCGCGACCGCGGCCTCCGGCGAGGCGGTGACCGGCTATCCGCAGGACGAAGGGATGGGCCGCATGGTGCAGGGCGCGCTCGAGGCGAGCAACGTCGAGATCGTGCAGGAGATGGTCGACATGATCACCGCCATGCGCGCGTACGAGATCAACTCGAAGGCGATCAAGAACAGCGAAGAGATGCTGGAGATCGCGAACAACCTGGTGCGATGACCGGTCGCTTCGCTCAGGGCGCCACGCGCCTGACGATCGTCCGCGCGGTCGCCGCCGTCACCGCGTTCGCCGCCCTCGTCGCGTTCGCCGCACCCGCCGCGCCGCTCGTCGCGCAGCCGGGTGCGTCGACGTGCGTGCCGGTGGCGGCGCGTCCGATCCAGCGCGGACAGACACTCGCCGCCGACGACATCGCACCGCGCGGCGCGACCGCCTGCACGTCGCGCACGTCGCTCGTCGGCTTGTCGCACGCGCCGCATGATCGCCGCCGGCGAGCCGCTGCGCGAGCCGGCCGTCGCCGCGCCCGACGCGATCGTCGCGGGCCAGCCGGTCGCCGTCGTCTGGCGCGACGCGAACGTCGAGCTGCGGCTCGCCGGCACCGCGCCACCGCCGCCCCGCTCGGCGCGCGCGTCACCGTCCGCGTCGCCGACACACGCGCCCGCACGGCCGCCGCCTCGAAGGCGTCGCCGTCGCGCCGGGCGTCGTGCTCGTCCGCTGACGCGTCATTCGTTGAACCCGCATCGTGCCGACGCCTCCATGCCCACGCGCTCGCTGCTCGCCGCTCGTCCATCGCCGCTCCCGCTCGCACTCACGGCGCAGGCGCGCCGCGCGCCCGCGCCGGCGCCTGACGCGCAGCGCGCCTGCCGCGCGACCCGAGCCTGCCGCTGCGCTGGACCTCCGACCGCCGCGACTTCGCTGGTCGGCGACATCATCACCGTGCTCATCGACGACTACACGATCACGAGCGCCGTGAAGGACGACCTCGCGTCGCAGCAGCGGCAGAAGGACCTGAGCCTCGGCGCCGACGTCGCGCCGCCGACGGGGCCGAGCACGACGGTGAAGGCGAAGATCGGCAGCCGGAACAGCGGCGACTCGCAGGACCGCGGCGAGGCGCGCCGCGAGAACCGCTTCCAGAGCGAGATGAGCGTGCGCGTCGTCGCGGTCGGCGCCGAACGGCCTCGTGCAGGTCAAGGGAACGCGCAGCGTGACGTCGACAAGGGCAAGCAGAACGTCGACGCTCACCGGCTGGGTGCGCGCGCAGGACGTCTCCACCGCGAACGTCGTCGAGTCGTCGCGCCTCGCCGACGCGCAGCTCGACCTACGTCTCGCCGGGCCCGCTCGGCAAGCCGAAGCAGGGGCATGGTCGGACGCATCGTCAGCATGGTGTGGCCGTGAGCGATTCCACGCACGACGCGAAGAGGCGGCGCCGCGCGGACGTGCGCGCTCCCTGCGCCGGCTCCTGCGAGACTTCGTCGAGAGCGCCGCGCCGAACCCGTACCCCGCGGCCGACGCCGTGGCGGACGACGTCGCGCCCGACTGGGCGTCGGTCGGGAGCACGCTGGCGACGCGCGACGTCGAGTCGCTCGCCGAACGCCGCGCGCGCGACGTGACGCGACGCCGCGTGGCGAGCGCGACCGGCACCGTCATCGCCGACGTCGCGCCGCCTCCCGCCCCGACGACCGACCGCCGCCTCACGCCGCTCCAGTCGTTCGCCGTCACCATGCACACCGCGGCCGGCCGCGTGCCGCGCTTCGTCGAGCGCGTCGTCAGCGTCGCCGTGGACGAGCTGGCGGACGTCGTGCGCCGCGGCACGACCGGCGCCGCATTGGGCCTGCTGCTCTGCCTCATGCGTGGCGCGCCGTGCGCTCGCGGCCGGCGCTCGGCGCAGGACGCGAAGATCCGCGACCTCACGATCGCCGAAGGCGCCGCGCCGATCCGCCTCGTCGGCTACGGGCTCGCGGTCGGCCTCGACGGCACCGGCGACCAGCGGCGTCGCGCGGCGCGGCGGCATGACCGTGCAGAGCGTCGTCAACCTGCTCCGCAACTTCAACGTCGAGGTGCCGGCCGAGCTCGATGCGCACGCGCAACGTCGCCGCGGTGCTCGTCACGGCCGAGGTGTCGCCGTACCTGCGCGCCGGCGGCCGCTTCGACGTGCACGTCTCGTCGCTCGGCGACGCGCGCTCGCTGCGCGGCGGCGTGCTGTGGATGACGCCGCTCGTCGCCGAGGCCGGCGGGCGGCCGCTCGCCGTCGCGCAGGGCACGCTCGCTCGTCAGCGAGGCGACCGACCCGCGCGACCGCGCCGCCGCGCCGACGATCGAGACGACCGCGCGCATGCCGAGCGGCGGCCAGCTCGAGGCCGACCTGCCGCGTCCGACGTTCGCCGGCGCGTCGCGGCTGCTGCTGAAGGAGCCCGACATCGGCACCGCCGCGAAGATCGCCGCGGCGATCAACGGCGCGCTGGGCGCCGAAGACCGCGAACGTCGAGGATCCCGGCGCCGTCGCGCTCACCCTGCCCGACAGCGGCGACCGCGCGGTCGCGCTCGCCGCAGGTGCGCGAGCTCGGCGTGCGACCGGAGCGCGTCGCGCGACTCGTCATCGACGGCCGCGACGGCACCGTCGTCGCCGGCGGCGACATGCCGATCGGCGAGGCGGTCGTCAGCCACGGCGTCATCACGCTGACGATCGGCGGCGCCGCGACGGGACGGCCGTCCGACGCGGCGAACGCGTTCGGCGAGCCTGGCGACGTGCGCCGCGCCGGCACCTCGGTGCAGAAGATCGCCGCCGCGCTGCACGCCGTGCAGACGCCGCCCGCCGAGATCGCCGCGATCTTCGTCGCGCTGCGCGAGGTCGGCGCGCTGGCGGCCGAGGTGATCGTCCGATGAGGACGCTGGACTGCCGGGGATCGGCGACCGGCGACCGGACATCGGGAGCGCGATCACGACCCGATCCCGATCCCGACCCCGGATCCCCGACGAACGACGACGCCCGCCTCCGCCAGTCCGCGCAGCAAGCTCGAAGGCCTCTTCGTCGAGCAGCTGTTCAAGGCCATGCGCGAGACGGTGCCGCAGGGCGAGGGCGTCGTCGGTGGCGGCACGGGCGAGGACATGTTCACCGGCCTCATGGATCAGCACCTCGCCGCCGACACTCCCACGCAGTGGGCGCACGGCCTCTCGGCCGCCGCCTACCGGCAGCTCAGGTCCGCACTCGCCGATCCGGCGACGCAGTCGCCGCCGTCCGCCCAGCCCCCGACCGCTCCCCTTCCGCTCCGATGACGGCGACGCCCACGACGCCCTTCGCGCCCACCGCGCCGACGTACAGCCGTCCGCTCGCCACGCAGCGTCTCGCGATGACGACCGGCGACGGCCCCGCCGCCGTCGCCGTGTCGCGCGCCCTGCTCCACTCGGCCCGGCGGGGCGCTCGACGCGCTGTTGGGCGCACTGCTCGACGCGCTGCGTGGCGAGCGCAAGCTGCTCGACGATCTCGCCGGCACGATGCGGCGCCAGCGCGCCGCCGTCGCCGTCGACGACCTCGGCGCGGTCGACGACACGGTGTTCGCGACGCACCGCCTGCTCGCGACGCTGGGCCAGGCGCGCGTCCGCCGCCGCCAGCTCAACCGCCTGCTCTGCGGCGCCGAGGAGCTGCCGGCGCGCGACCTCGATGCGGTGCTCGGCGAGCGGATGACGCCGGCCCTCCGTGACGCGCAGCGTCGCGCTGCAGACCGCCGCGACCGCGCTCACGCGCGAGGTCGAGGTCAATCGCCGCGTGCTGCGCGACGCGCTCGCGACCGGCGAGGCGCAGGCGCGCGCGCTCACGCACGCCGGCGCGGCGACCGGGATGACCGGCGGCGCCGTGCTCGATCGCACCGCCTGACGAGGGCGCACCATGTCCATCGGCTCCGTCTTCAGCGTCGCCCGCTCCGCGATGAGTACGCAACAGATCGTCATCGCGACCGTCGGGCACAACATCGCGAACGCCGAAGTCGATGGGTACTCGCGGCAGCGCGTCGACCTCGAGGCGAGCGACGCGCAGCACTTTCTGTACGGCGACCTCGGCACGGGCGTGCGCATCCAGAACATCGGACGCATCCGCGACACGTGGCTCGACGCGGCGTACCGCACCGAGTCGGGGTCCGCGTCGTCGGCGTCGCTCCGCAGCGACCTGCTCACGCGCATCGAGCAGGTGCTCGGCGAGCCGTCGGACACCGGACTCGCGTCCGCGATGGACGCGCTCTGGTCGTCGTGGTCCGACCTCGCGACGCAGCCGACGAGCACGGCGGCGCGAGCGGTCGTGCAGCAGCGGGCGCAGGGAGTCGTGCTGACGCTCAACACCTTCGACCGGCAGCTCACCGACGTGCGCCAGCAGACGGCCGCGCAGCTCGGCGGCGCGGTGCGCGAGATCAACGAGCTCGTCGACACGATCGCCGGCCTGAACGGCCGCATCGTGTCGAGCGAGGTGAGCGGGAACGAGGCGCCCGACCTGCGCGACCAGCGCGACCGGGCGCTCGACCGGCTCTCGACGCTCGGCAGCGTGCGCGTGATTCCGTACGCGAACGGCGGGACGCAGGTGCTGCTGGGCAACAACGCGCTCGTCGACGGCGTCACCGCGCGTCACGTCGAGACGACGACCGACGCGAGCGGCGGGATCGCGTTGAAGCTGACGAGCGGATTCGAGCCGATGCTCCCGGTCGGTGGCGAGACGCAGACGACGCTCGAGTTCCTGAACGGCGACCTCGCGGACACCGAGCGCCGCTTGGACGCGATCGCGAGCGCGCTCGTCACGCGGCTCAACGCGCTGCACCGGACGGGGCAGGTCTATCCCTCCGGGGGCACGCCCGCCGCGGCCGGCGACTTCTTCGACGCGGGCGGCACCACCGCGCGCACGATCACGCTGTCGTCCGACGTCGCGGGCAACCCGGCGAAGATCGCCGCCGCGCTCACGACGCCGAGCGCCGGCGCGGCCGCGGGTCCGGGGAACAACGAACTCGCGCTCGCGATGGCCGCGCTGCGCGACACCGCCGGGCAGGTGTCGTACACGAGCGCGGCCGGGACCACCGAGACCGACTCGTTCAACGGCTTCTACCGCACGACCGCGAGCCGGCTCGGCACGCAGCTCACGAGCGCGCGCGTCTCCGCCGAGGTCCACACGACGCTGATGACGCAGGCCGACACGCGCCGCAAGTCGGAGAGCGGCGTGAACGTCGACGAGGAGCTGACGACGCTGCTCCGCGCGCAGCAGGCGTACGCCGCCGCGGCGAAGGTCATCTCGGTCGCCGGCGAGATGATGAAGACGCTCGTCGACATGTGACGGGGCGCGTGCTCACCATTCCGTCCGTCACCCGCCCGTGCTGATCCTCGGCCGCCGCCCCGGCGAGTCCATCGTCATCGACGGCGGCATCCGGCTCGTCGTGCTCGCGTGCGACCGCGGCGGCGTGCGGCTCGGCATCGAGGCGCCGCAGACCGTCGCCATCCTGCGCGGCGAGATCGCCGAGGCGGTCGTCGACGCGAACCGCAGCGCTGCGGCCGTCGACGCGAGCCCGTGGGTGGCGCGGCTGACGGGCGCCGCACGCGACGGGAACGAACGGGCGCGGGACACGACCTGAGGCTCGGGATCGACCGAACGACTGACGTCGTCGGTACGGCCGAGCACTACGGCGATTCGCGGAGGCGTGTGCCGTAGCTCGGGTTCCGCGCGTGTGCCCCTCTCGCTGCGTGGCTACATCCGCGACAGTCGCACCGACGTCTCGCCGATCGTGAGCCGCACGCCGCCGTCGGCCGCGCGCCACGCGACGGTCACGCGGTCCCGCGATCGCGTCTTCGCGCGCGAGAGGAGGACGAGCAGCGCGCGCAGCAGGACGGTCGGCGACGCGCGAACCGGCGGCGCGTTCGGGTCGGGCACGACGTCGACCGCCACGTCGCGCCAGTCGGGGTGGTGGGCGTGCAGCGCGACGGCCGGCGCGACGACGTCCGGCAGGTGAATCGGCTCCGGCGCCGCGTCGTCGCGCTCCTCCCCGGCGAGCTGTCGCACGAGCGCGAGCAGCGCTTCCAGCCGCTCCGCCTCGTCGCGCAGCATCGCGACGATCGGCGCGGGCGCGCGCGCGTCGGGCTCGAGCATGCCCGCCGCCGCGACGACCGTTCCGACGCGGTTGCTCAGCGCGTGCGCGAGCCCGCGCAGCAGCGCGCCCTGCTCGTCGGCCCAGGCGGCGGGGTCGAGCGCGGCGTGAAAGTTTTCGAGCGCGACGGCCGATACTCGAGGGGGGTGCCTCGCTCTCCTCGTCGCTCTCTCCCGCCGCCGTCACCGTGTTCCTCATCATCGGGCTGCGTCATCGTGTTCGGTAGCGTCATCGGCGGCTACGTGATGCACCACGGCCAGATCGGGCGTGCTCATCCAGGTCAACGAGTTCATCATCATCGGCGGCGCCGGCGCTCGGCGCCATGGTGATCGCGAATCCGATGGCCGTCGTCAAGGGCGTCGTTCAGCGGCACGCTGGGCCTGCTCAAGCCGAACCCGTTCTCGCACGACAGCGTACGGCGAGCTGCTGCAGGTACTCTACGAGATCTTCCAGAAGGCCCGCAAGGACGGCCTGGTCGGGCCTCGAGTCGCACATCGAGGAGCCGGAGAAGAGCGACATCTTCACGAAGTACCCGCGCTTCACCGGAACCACCACGCGCGTCGCGCTGCTCGCCGACACGCTGAAGGTGCTGCTCACCGGCGCCGTCGAGGATCACAACCTCGCCGAGATCCTCGACATCGACCTCGAGCAGCAGCACGAGGCGAACATGCACGTCCCGCACGCGCATCAACAGCGTCGGCGACGCGATGCCGGGCTTCGGCATCGTCGCCGCCGTGCTCGGCGTCATCATCACGATGGGCTCGCATCGGCGGCGCGGCGAGCGAGATCGGCGAGAAGGTCGCCGCGGCGCTCGTCGGCACGTTCCTCGGCATCCTGCTCGTCGTACGGCATGCTCGGGCCGATGGCGAAGGCGATCGAGAACCGCGTGAAGGCGGAGCACGCCTACATGTGCTGCATCCGCACCGCGCTGCTCTCGTTCGCCCGCGGCGACGCGCCGATGACCGCCGTCGAGTTCGCGCGCCGCAACATCGACCCGCACGACCGCCCGAGCTTCGCGGAGCTCGAGGCGCTGACGAAGAAGAAGGCGGCATAAGCCGCGCCGGCGATGCACGACCCCCTGGTCGACGCGCGCTTCGCCCACGAGAAGCGGCTCACCGTCCTCGCCCGACACGGGCAGTCGGTGCGCCGCCGCTGGGCGTTCGGCGTCCTCGGCCTCGCCCTCGCGGCGGCCAGCGCGCGCTTCGACGTCTTCACGACCCCCTGGTGGCAGGCCGCGGTCCCGACGTCCGTGCTGCTCGCCGCGAACGCGTGGTGCGCGTGGCGCATCCGCCGGGATCGGGTGCGCGTGCGGCAGTTCTGGGGCATGCTCGCGGCCGACGCGGTCACCATCGCCGCGCTCTGCGCGATGGGGGGCGAGCACGGTGAGCTGGCCATCGGCTTCTACCTCGTGATCGCCGCCGCGTACGGGCTCGGACTGCCGCGCGCGGCGCGCACGCACCTCGCGCTCTCCTCCCTGCTCTACCCCGCCGCCCGCTGGAGCGCCGGGGCCACCACGCCGACCGTCGTCGTCGAGACGGCGTCGATGCTCGCGCTCGGCTACCTCGCGATCGCGTCGCCGATGCGCTTCACGTACCGGCTGCGCCGCGCCCGCCGCGCGTTAGGCGCCCTCGAGCGCGGCGACTTCTCGCCGCGCCTCCCGACGCGCGCGATGGACGACCTCGGCTTCCTCGCCGAGAGCGTCAACCGCACCGCGGAGGCGCTGGGCTGTGCGGTCGACGAGCTGCGCCGCTCGCGCGAGGCGCTCGCCCACCAGGCGTACCACGATCCGCTCACCGGCCTCGCGAACCGCGCGCGGTTCGACGAGCGGCTCGAGCGCGCGCTCGCCGGCCCGCGCGCGGCCGACGTCGCGATCCTCATGGTCGACCTCGACGACTTCAAGCTCGTGAACGACCGACTCGGCCACGCCGCCGGCGACCGGGTCCTCGTCGCGGTGGCCGAGCGGCTGCTCGACGCGACGCGCGGCTGCGACACCGTGGCACGCCTCGGCGGCGACGAGTTCACCGTGCTGCTCGAGAACGTCGGCACCACGGCGGACGCCGAGGTCGCGGCACGGCGGATCGTGCAGTCGCTCGCCGCACCGTTCGACGTCGACGGTGTGGCGGCGCGCGTCGGCGCGAGCGTCGGCATCGCGCGCCCGGGGCCTGGCGTGGCCGACGCACCGTCGATGCTCCGGCGTGCAGACGCGGCGATGTATCACGTGAAGGCACGCGGCAAGGGCGGGTTCACCCTCGGCGACGCGGCTGCCTGACCAACGCCGCGTGACGACGGCCGCGTGACCACGGCCGCGTGACGACGGCCGCGTGACCACGGCCGCGTGACCACGGCCGCGTGACCACGGCCGCGTGACGACGGCTGGTGGCCGGGCGCCGACGCGGTCCCGGGGTCGTGCGGGAGTCGCCGGAGGGACGGAGCGCATCTGCGACCACGCCAGACGCCCGATCTCCGCACGATGCCCTGCATGCGGAACGGCCCGGGGCGCTGGTGTGCGCCCCGGGCCGTCTCCATGCCGTGCCCGCCGAGGCGGGCGCAGGTCAGAACGAGTCGTCTTCGCGCACGCCCCACGCGACGAGGTAGCCGCTGAAGTGGTCCGTGAGCGCGCGGATCCGACGCTCGGAACGCTTGTCGGTCGACGGCATCGTCTCGAGGACGCGCCAGCCGTTGCCCACGTAGACGACGCCGAGCGGCGCGTCCGACCGGGTGATGCAGTCCTTGTAGTCGAAGCTCAGCTCGACCGGCTTCTGGAACACCAGTCCGTGCGGCGCGAACTGCAGCTCGATCGTCGGTCCGCCCGGCTCGCTCGCCGTGATCTCGGTGTCCGACGTGAGCGCGCCCGCCGGGATCGAGATCGTGTGCGCGCCGACGCGGATCTCACCGCCCTTCACGCCGATGCGCTTCGTCACGGCCTTCGCCTGCGACGGCTCGCAGCGCAGCGCTTCCGCCTTCACGTTCCCCTTCTCGACACCCTTCTTGTAGGCGTTCCACTCGTCCTTGAGGCGCTCGTACTCCTCCTTGGAGAGGCGCTTCGCCGCGCGCGCCGAGTCGGCGGCGGCCTTCTCGGCGGCTTCCGCCGCGTCCTTGCGCGCGTCCTCGGCAGCCTTCGCCGCCTTCTCGGCGCGTTCCTTCGCGTCCTTCTCGGCCTCGCTCAGCTTGCCGTCGCCGTTCAGGTCCCACGGAACGTCCTTGGCCGAGAGCCCGAGCGCGGGACGCGCGGCGGGCGACGTCGGCACGCCGGCCGGCGCGTCCGTGCAGGCTGCCGCCGTGCCGGCGAGAGTGAGCGCGAGCACGCTCGTGAGGCGCGTGTCGTCGAGCGAGCGCCGCAGGCGCCGTGCGTGTCGAGCGATTTCGTGGATGGCCATTCGGGTTCTCGGGCTGGTACGAGGGGGTATGCGCGATCCGCGCCGGCCGCCGCCCGTGGCGTACGACCTCGTCCGCGAGTCTCGGCACCGTACCAGCCGATCTTGAGTCACCCGTCGTCGCGCGACCCGGGCGTCAACCCGCAGCTCCGAGCGGCCGATACCTCGACGCATGAAGTCCGACAAGAAGATCATCATCGTCAAGAAGAAGAAGGCCGGCGGCGGCGGCCATCACGGCGGGTCGTGGAAGGTCGCCTACGCCGACTTCGTCACCGCCATGATGGCCTTCTTCATGGTCATGTGGATTCTCGGCATGGACGACAAGACGAAGGAGGCCGATCGAGGGGTACTTCTCGAACCCGGTCGGCTACAAGAAGGGCTTCTCCTCCGGCTCGAGCCCCATCGCCGACGGCTCGTCGCCGAGCCGCATCCAGACCGAGCAGCTCCGCATGATCGTCCGCGCCGGCGACAAGAAGCAGCTCGGCGAGGCGGGGGCGAGCGTGAAGGAGAAGCTCTCGAAGAACGAGGCGCTCGACGAAGCTCGGCGCGAAGGTCGACGTCGCGATGACCAAGGAGGGGCTCCGCATCGAGCTGATCGAGTCCGGGAACGGCGACATGTTCTTCTCGTTAGGCAGCACGCAGATGCGCCCCGCGGCGGTCGTGGCGCTGCAGGCGATCGCCCCGGAGCTGGCGCCGCTGCCGAACCCGATCGTCGTCGAGGGACACACCGACGCCGCGACGTTCGGCGTCGGCACGTCGTTCACGAACTGGGAGCTGTCGGCCGAGCGCGCGAACGCCGCGCGCCGCGTGCTCATGTCGTCCGGCATCGGCCAGGAGCGCATCGAGGAGGTGCGCGGGCTCGCCGACCGTCGCCTGCGCGTGCCGGAGGCGCCGCTCGACCCGACGAACCGGCGCATCTCGCTGCTCGTGCGCTTCCGAGACCTCGTTCCCGAGACGACCGTGACCGCCGGCGCGGCGGACTCGACGCCGGAGATTCTCCGGGTCGCGAGGATCGCGGCGAGGCCGCACTAGCCGGGCTCGAGCCGAGCCGCCCGCGCGGGCAGCGATCGGCGCTGGCCGCGCGCCGGCCGCGCGCTGGCGACGTGGGGAGCGTGGCCGTACGTTAGCCGCGGCTCCTCCTCGCCCGTCGCGTGACCGCCCCGCCCCTCGGCCCCACTTCACTCCTCGCCGGTCGGTACGCGATCGAGCGCGAGCTCGGACGCGGCGCGAGCGCGGTCGTCTACCTCGCGCGCGACCGCGTGCACGACCGGCCGGTCGCGGTGAAGGTGCTGCGCCCCGAGTTCGCCGAATCGTTAGGCGCCGAGCGCTTCCTGCGCGAGGTCAAGGTGACGTCGCGGCTGCAGCATCCGCGGATCGTGAGCGTGCTCGACGCGGGCGCCGACGGCGACCGGCTGTTCTTCGTCGACGCCGTACCTCGACGGCGGCACGCTTCGCGAGCGGCTCACGCGCGAGCGCCAGCTGCCGATCGGTGCGGCGGTCGCGGTCGCGCACGCGGTGGCGACGGCGCTCGACTACGCGCACCGCCAGGGGCTGCTCCACCGCGACGTGAAGCCCGAGAACATCCTGTTCTCCGGCGACGAGCCCTGCCTCGCCGACTTCGGGATCGCGCGCGCGCTCGACGACGCCGGGTGGACGACGACGACGGGGATCGTGCGCGGCACGCCGGCCTACATGAGCCCGGAGCAGGCGAGCGGCGAGTCGACGTACGACGGACGGAGCGACATCTACTCGCTCGGCTGCGTGCTCTACGAGATGCTCGCTGGCGTGATGCCCTTCCACGGCGCGACGCCGCAGGCGGTGCTCGCGCAACGGTTCACGCATGCGCCCGAGTCGTTAGGCAGGTATCGGGCGACGGTGCCGGCGGGGCTCGAGCGGGTGGTCATGCAGGCGCTCGCGCCGGCGCCGGCGGACCGGTGGGGGAACGGCGCAGGACATTCGCGGATGCGCTCGCGGCGACGGGGCTCGCTGCATTCGACGGGCGGGTGGAGCGGGGGCGGCACCGTGGGCCCGCCGCCCGACGTCGGGCCGCCGCGTCTCCGTGCGACCCGTCGGCGTCGTCCGTATGCCGTCGCGGGAGTCGCGGCCGCCGCCGCGCTCGCCGTCGGACTGTGGACATCCGGCGCGGCGAGCAGAGGAAGCCCGGGCGGCGGCGATTCGGTGAGCGCAGACGGCACGCCCGACGCCGGGGCCGCGCCGCTTCGGGTACACGTGGCGCCGGCGACACGCGTGACCGACTCGGACGTGCCGGTCGCCGCACGCTTCAGCGAGGCGATCCGCGCGGAGCTCGCGGGATGGACCGGCGTCGAGGTGACCGACACGCCTGGCGACGCGGCCCTCTCCATCGTGCCGAGCGTGGCCGCGCTCGGCGACTCGGTGCACGTGTCGCTCGCCCTGCGCGCGCAGCGCGGAGGCGAGCGCCGCGTCCTCCGCCGGGTCAGCGCCGGCGAGGTCACGACGCCGGCGGTCGTCGCGGGACTCGTGCGAGACGCCCTCGCCGGAGCCGACGGAGCGAAGGCCGACGGGCTCGAGCGAATGCCGGGTCGCTCACTCGCGGCGCTGCGCGCCTACGTGAGCGGCTGGCAGGCGCTCCGCGATGGGCGGTTCGAGAGTGCGGCGGCGAGACTCCGCCTCGCGAGTCGCCTCGATCCGGCATTCGCGCAGGCGTCGTTGTGGGCCGCGCAGAGCGGCGCGTGGGCAGACCCGAAGCTCGTGCGTGCCTGGCGAGCCGATGCCGCCGCCGCGTACCAGCGGGCCGGCCTGTCGGTCGGCGAATCCTGGCACGCTGCCGCGCTGCGCGCGATGTCCGAGAACCGATATCCCGAGGCGTGTGACGCGTTCCGTTCGATGACGCGAGTGGCGCCGACGGCGTTCGCGGCCTGGTTCGGCCTGGGCGAGTGCGCTCGCCTCGACAGCACCGTCATTCGGACGCCGCGCGGGCCTGCATTCCGCGGAAGCTACTGGTCGGCGCTGGCGGCCTATCGTGAGGCGGTCGACAACGCCACGGAATCCCGCCTCCTGGGCGCACTGTTCCAGCGTATCGCCGAGACGTGCAACGCGACTGGCGGTCGCGCGCGGAACGGTTGGGTCGCGGATGGCGCTCGGATGCCCTACGCGGCGCTCCCATCCCTCGACCACGACTCGGTCGCCTACGTGCCGCTTCCGTACGCCACCTTCGTGGCCGGCGGTCAGGGCGCCGTCCCCGCGTCGTACGACGCGGCCGTGCGCCTGGGCCGAACGGTGGCCCTCGAGCTGACGGAGCGATGGGTTCGACGATCACCGGAATCCGGCGTCGCCTGGTTGCAGCACGCGCTCGCACTCGAGCGCACCGGCCAGCTCGCTCCCGGCACCCCCGAGCGGTCGGCACCCGCTGCGCTCGATCGGGCCGCCATGCGGCTGAACGACCTGCCGAGCCTCGCCCACCTCGGCGTCGCGCGGACCAGATTCGCGCTCCGGCTCGGCGACTACGGCGGCGCGAAGGCCGCCGCCGCGCGCACGATCGCTCTGGTGAGCGACTCGGCCGGTCCGGACGTCAGCGCCTCGGTCGCACCGCTCGCTGCACTGATCGACGACACCGCTGCGGTGAAGCGACTGTTGAGCGTGGGAGGCTCCGACCCCGCGCTGCCCATGACGCTCGCGACTCGGACGCGCGACTTCGCCGTCGTCTCGGCGCTCGGCCACTGCGACGCGCTCGCGGCGCGCCGCGCGGCGCTGGACACGGCGTTCGGCGTGGCGTTCGCGAAGAACGACCTGCGGGCGCTGCGCGAGCGACACCTCCACCCCCTCTATCGCGGTGCCGTGCCCTGCCTGGGCCCCGGGATCGTCGGCGAGTTCGCTCCGACGCTTCCGATCGACACGGCCTTCACTCTCCTCGATCGCGGCGACCCGCGAGGCGCCGCCGACGTCGTCCTGCGGTTGCAGGCTCGGCGCGCAGGCGCGGCGTCGGCGGCCGTCAGCTGGGACCAGCTCTTTCTCGAGTCGTGGACCCTGGTGCAGTCCGGTGACACGGCCTCGGCGCGACGACTCCTGATCGACGCGTACGACGATCCCGCGCTGCTCAACCCGCTGACACTCGACTGGGTCGAGCTCGCGGCGGGGTTCCGCCGCGGTCTCTCGCTGCTGTCGCAGATCGACCGCGCTCCCGCGGCAACCGGCGCGCGCGGACGATGGGCGCACCGCGTTGCCCAACTCTCCACCTGACCTGACGCGAGGCCCGACCATGCTCCGATCGCTCGTCACACTGCTCGCCTGCGCGCTCGCCCTCTCGTCCTGCGCCGAGCCGGCCCGGCAGGCCGCCTCGGCGCCGGAGACGACCGGAGCGACCGCGCAGCCGATGTCCCAGCAGCAGCGCGTCCCGACGTACGACGAGGCCGTCGACGCCGCCGACGCGGTCAGCAATCCGTGCAGCCAGGGCGCCAGCGGCGATCGATGCCGCGGCCGCCCCGGCAAGGAATGGGCGCAGCGCGATGACGCGACCAAGAAGGACGCCCGGAAGCACATCGCGACCGCCCTCATGACGCTCTCGACCAACCTGGGCGACCCCAAGCCGAGCGAGTTTCGGGAACGCGCGGCAGACGGCGGCACGACCCAGCGGCTCGCGATCACCGCAGTGGACGCGGCCCGGCGGATGCGCATTCGAGACTTCGACGCGGACGCCGAAGGCGCGCGGGGCATCGTCGTGGCTCGCATCCGCGCGAAGATGGGCAGCGGCTGGAAGCGCGATCTGCAGTTCGGCGCCGGGCCGCAGGCCGCCGGAGACTGGGACGAAGACTTCTTCCTGATCGTCGTCGACCGCAAGAACACCGATCAGACACTCCAGCCGGACGCGAGCTACATCGTCGGGAAGTGGCAGCTGTGGGGACTCAAACGCGTGAAGGGATACAACGAGGCCCACCGAGTGGACGGCAAGACGCTGGATCGCCCGTTCCGGCTCTGCGCGCGCGCGCACCCGCTCGACGACGTCGGGAACGTCGCGCAGTTCATCCCGTGCAAGACCGCCCACCTGCTGCAGGAGGCGCTCGCCGCCGACTCCGTGCTCCGCAAGGCCGTCGGTCACCGGGCGCTGGCGGCCGCCGTCTCCGAGGACTCGGGGCTGCCGCTCGCCGACACGTCGGGCGTCCAGCCGACGACCAAGGTCCGGCGCGAGGCGCTGATCGACGCCGCGCTCGCAGGGTTCGTCAAGGTCCACTCGCTCGCCTATCTGACGGCCGCGCAGCGCACCCTGCTCCGGAGCGCGCTCGGCGACGCGGACGCGCCGGGCTGGATGCCGTGCGGCCTGGGCTGCTGTGTGGCCGGGGACCAGTAGCGCCCTCTCCTATTGACATTCGATACGAGCGACCGTACGCTCTCCTATCGTCACTCGATAGGAGACGCCCCCGCGTGCCGCCGAAAGCCCCGACCCTGCTCCAGGGAACGCTCGACCTCCTCGTCCTGAGGGCCCTCGCCCTCCAGGAGCTCCACGGCCTCGGCGTCGCCCGGCGCGTCGAGCAGATCACCGGCGGCACGTTCCAGGTCAGACCCGGCTCGCTCTTCCCGGCACTCCACCGCATGGAGGAGGCGGGCTGGCTCGCCGCCGAATGGGGCGAGTCGGAGAACAACCGCCGCGCGAAGTTCTACCGCCTCACCGCCGCCGGCCGGAGGCAGCTCGCCGTCGAGACGCGGCAGTGGGAGACGATCTCGGTCGCGATCGCCGCGGCCATCGCCGCCACCTGAGGCGCGCCGCCATGCGATCGCCCGCGCGCCTCCTCGCCCGCCTCCGCCACTTCTGGCTCGACGTCCGCCACCGCGACCACGTCGAGCACGCGCTCGACGCCGAGCTCGCGTCGTACGTCGAGCTGCTGGCCGACGAGAAGCGGCGCGCCGGGCTGAGCGCGCACGACGCGCTCCGCGCCGCCCGCGCCGAGGCCGGCGACGTGGAACGCGTGAAGGAGCACGTCCGCGCCGCACGGGTCGACCGCTGGCTCTACACCGCGCTCCCCGATCTGCGCCACGCCGGCCGCACGCTGCGCCGCGCACCGGGCTTCGCGCTGATCGCCGTCGCGACGCTCGCGTTGGGCGTCGGCGGCACCGCGGGCATCTTCGCCGTCGCCGACGCGGCGCTGCTGCGGCCGCCGGCCGGCGTGCGTGAGCCGGACCGCCTCATCTCGCTGCTGCGCGACGAGCGCGGCGACACCTATCGCAACTTCAGCCACCCCGACTTCGTCGACCTGCGCGACGCGGCGCGGGCGCTCGAAGGACTGACCGCGTACCGCATGGCGATGCTCAGCGTCGGCGGCGAGCGCGACGGCGGCGAGCGCGACGGCGCGGCCGAGCGCGTGCGCGGCGCGGTCGTCTCCGGGTCGTACTTCGGCGTGCTCGGCGCGCGTCTCGCGCTCGGTCGACCGTTAGGCGCCGGCGACGATCGCCCCGACGCGCCGCCCGCGGTCGTGCTGTCCGACGCGTTCTGGCGGCGCGCGTTCGGCGCGGATCCCGCGGTGCTCGGCGCCACGCTGACGCTGAACGGGCAGACGTTCGCCGTCGTCGGCGTGACCGAGCCCGGCTTCGTGGGCGTGGCGGGGGGCGAGCCGGCGCACGTGTGGGTGCCGCTCTCGCAGTTTCGCCTGACGATGCCGTACCTGGGCGACGCGGTGCTCGCGGACCGCAGCGCGGGGTGGCTCGCCCTCGTCGGCCGGCTGCGCGACGGCGCGAGCGCGGCGAGCGCGGCGGCCGAGCTGCGGAACGCCGCGCGCCGGCTCGCCGACGCGTACCCGGTGACGAACGCCGGCCGCACGGTCCAGGTGCTCGAGGGCGCCGGACTCTACCCCGACGACCGGGCCGAGGTCGGCGACGTGTTGGGCATCCTCGGCGGCGCGGTCGCCCTGCTGCTCGCGGTGACGTGCGTGAACGTGGCCGGGCTGCTGCTCGTGCGCTCGGCGGCGCGCACGCGCGAGATCGCCGCGCGGCTCGCGTTAGGCGCGACGCGAACGCGGCTCGCGCGACTCGTACTCGCCGAAGGGCTCGTGATCGGCGCGCTCGCCGTCGTACCGGCGGTGGTGATCGCGTGGGGCGTCGCGCGCGTGGCGACGGCGCTGCAGCCGGCGTCCTCGTTGCTCGCGTCGCTGCAAGTCGCCCCGGACGCGCGCGTCCTCGGCGCGGCGCTGCTGCTCGCCATCGCGACCGGCGCGCTGGTCGCGCTCGTGCCGGCCGTCCGCGTGTCGCGCGTCGATCCCGCGACCGTGCTCGCCGCGACCTCGGCGCGCGCGGGGGGCTCGCAGTCGCGCGCGCAGCGGACGCTCGTCGCGCTGCAGGTCGCGCTGTCGGCGGTGCTCATCGTCGCCGCGGGTCTCACGGTCGACGCGCTGCGCCGCGCGTTCGGCGCCGACCCGGGATACGAGGCGTCGCGGGTCGGACTCGCGTCGGTCGACCTCGGCCTGCGGCGCTACGACGCGGCGCGCGGGACGGCGTTCTACGGCGCGCTCCTCGAGCGGCTCCGCGCGACGCCCGGGATCGAGTCGGCGACGCTCGCGAAGACGATGCCGCCGCGCGACTGGAGCAGTCGCGTCTCGATCTTCACCCCCGGCGAGGAGCCGCCGCTCGCCGATCTGCGGGCGCGCGAGTACGACTACGGCGTGCAGGTGCGGCTCAACCACGTCGCCCCCGACTTCTTCGCGACGTTAGGCATCCCGCTGCTCCGCGGGCGCGACTTCACGACGCGAGACGACGCGCGCGCGGGCGCGGCCGGAGGCGTCGCGATCGTCAGCGCGCGGCTCGCGCGCCAGCTGTGGGGGAACGCGGACCCGGTCGGCCGCCGCATCTCGTGGCCCACCGTGTACGGTCCGGACAGCACGTCCGCGCGTCCGCCCCTCACCGTCGTCGGCGTCGCGGCCGACATGCGGTATCTGTCGCTCACCGACGAGCCGCCGCTGCTGCTGTACGTGCCGGTGCTGCACGAGTACGACGCGCGGGCGACGATCGCCGTGCGCGTCGCCTGCTCGCGCGCGGAGCCGTGCGACCCGGCACAGGGCGCGGCCGCGATCGCGCGCGCCGTGCGTGCCATCGACCCGACCCTCCCCGTGTCCGACGTGCAGACGATGCGCCGGCACATGGAGAACTCGCTCTGGCGGCAGCGGACCGCGTCGGCGTGGATGCTCGCGTTCGGCGCGCTCGCCGTCGCGCTCACCTCGCTCGGCGCGTACGGCGTCGCGGCGCAGTCGGTCGCGGCGCGGGCGCGCGAGCTGAGCGTGCGCCTCGCGCTGGGCGCCGATCCGTCGACGGTCGCACGTTCGGTGGTGCGCGAGGCGCTCACGCTCGCCGCCGCCGGCCTCGCGATCGGCGTCCCGGCGGCGCTCGCGGCGACGCGTCTCGTCCGCGCGACGATCGACGGCGCGACCGGGTCGAGCGTGCCGCACGTCGCGCTCGCCGTCGGCGCCGTCGTCGTCGCGACGCTCGCCGCCTGCGTCGCGCCCGCACGCCGCGCCGCGCGCGCCAACCCGGCGGCGGCGCTACGCAGCGAGTGACCGCTCGGCGGCTCCACGCTCACGCACGGCGCCACGCTCACGCACGGCTCGCGCTGCCGGACGCCGCCTGACGGCGGACCGCTCGGACGCGTCTCACACGGAGGTCCGCATGCGCATACCACTCGCCGCTCGCGCCACGCCGCTGGCGTGTCTCTGCGTCGCGCTCACGGCACCCACCGCCGTCCGCGAGCACACGTCACCGAACGGCCACGTCGTCGCCGCCTCGGAGATGGCCGTCGCGCGGGCGAGCCACACGAGCACCCTCCTCCCCGACGGGCGCGTGCTCGTCACGGGCGGCTTCGCGGGGAGCGGCAGCGAGGGCGCGCCGTTCGCGAGCTCCGAGCTGTTCACGCCGTCGACCGGCCGCTTCACGAGCGGCCCACCGATGCGCGTCGCCCGGGTCGGCCACACGGCGACGTCGCTGCCGAACGGTTCGGTGCTCGTCCTCGGCGGCTGGACGGGAAGCTTCGCGGCGACGGCGGCGGCCGAGCGCTACGATCCGGCGACCAGCGCGTTCGTCGACGCGGGAGCGATGGCCGCGCCGCGCGCCGACCAGACGGCGACGCTCCTCGCCGACGGCCGCGTGCTCGTCACCGGCGGCACCGACCCACAGATGACCGCGCTCGCGACGGCCGAGTTGTACGACCCCGCCGCGGGACGCTTCACGCCGACCGGACCGCTGGCGCACGCGCGCTTCTCACACACCGCGACGCGCCTCGCCGACGGCCGCGTCCTGATCGTCGGCGGCGGGAGCGGGCGGCGCGCCGACAAGGTGCTGCACGCGGAGGCGGAGCTCTACGACCCGGCGACCGGCCGCTTCACCGCGGCGGGAACGTTAGGCACCCCCCGCCACAAGCACGCCGCGACGCTGCTCGCGGACGGCTCGGTGCTCGTCGTCGGCGGGTCCGACCTGCGCGACGGGCGCGGGCAGCTGACGTCGGTCGAGCGGTGGAGACCGGCCCGCGGCGGGACCGCGGGCGGCGCGCCGATCCGCGGCACGTTCGCGCCCGCGGCGCCGCTCCGCGGCGCCCGCTTCAAGCTCGGCCCCGCGGTCGCCGCGCTCGCCGACGGACGGGTCGTCGTGGCCGGCGGCGCGCCGACCGTCGAGATCTACGACGCGGCGACGGGCGTGTTCCACACCGTCGACGGATCGTTGGGCGCCGCCCGCTACTTCTCCGCCGCGTCGCGCCTGCGCGACGGCAGCGTGCTGGTCACCGGCGGCTACGCGGACTCGCGCAGCGGCCCCGAGTCGACGCGGCGGACCTTCATCGTCCACCCGTAGGCACCGCCCCACCTCGTCCGTCGTGCGTCACACCGCATCACCGCCGTTCGACCGCCGTTCGACCGCCGTTCGACCGCCGTTCGACCGCCGTTCGACCGCCGTTCGACCGCCGTGACACTGCGGACCCACCGCGGTCGAACGGCGGTGATGCGGTTCGAATCACGGCGGACGAGGTACGGCGGACGGTCTCTACCAGCTCATGCTCACGCCGGCCCACACGATCGCCGCGCGGTACGTCTCCGCCGCATCGCGCGGCGCGATCCCGATCGCCGAGCAGGCGTCCGTCGCCGCGTCCCAGTCGCCGCGCTCCTGCGCCTCGACGAGCGCGAGGATCGGCGCGTGCGGCCCCGACCGCGTCAGCAGCGCGTCGCGCACCTCCGGCGCGATCGCCATCCGCTCGAGGATCCCCGACATCGGCATCTTGAGCAGCACGTCGAGGAGCGAGAACAACCCGGTGAGGAACAGTGCCCCCATGTGCGCCGGCCGCCCACCGCGCTCCGCCACCAGCTCGCACATCCGCGCCCGCGCCAGCGCCGTCATCACCAGCTCGCCGGCGATCCCGTTGTTCGTCCCCGACGTCGACACGAGCAGCAGCGACAGCCAGCGGTGCAGCGCCTTCCGCCCGACGAGACGAAGGGCATAGCCGATCGACTGCACGTCGCGCCCTCCGAACGACGCCGAGTTCGCGATGCGCAGCAGCTTGTACGACATCGACGGGTCGGTGCGGAACGCGTTCTCGATGTCGGCGTCGGTCGCCCGCGGGTCGTCGAGCAGCCCCATGAGCCGCAGCATCGTCGTCTGCTCGGTGCTCAGCTCGCGGTGCGAGACGATGATCGGCTTGCTGTAGAAGTACCCCTGGAACAGCGTGAAGCCGAGCCGCTTGCACGTGTCGCGCACCTCGGCCGTCTCCACCCGCTCGGCGAGAAGGCGGACGTTGTACGGACGCAGCTCGTCGACGGCGCGCTTGATGTCGGCCGCGTCGCGATCGAGCACGTCGAGCTTCACGATCGACGCGAGCTGGAGGAGCGCCTCGTAGCCGGGCGCGTTCACGAAGTCGTCGAGCGCGAGCGTGTAGCCGGCGGCCACCAGCGTCTTGCACGCCGCGACCACCTCGTCGTCCGGCTCGACCGTCTCGAGCAGCTCGATGACGACCGTCTTCGGGTCGAACAGCTCGTACAGGTTCCGCACGAGGAAGTCGCGCGTCATGTTCACGAACGCGATCGTGTTGTTCGTGAGCGGCGCCAGCCCGATCGTCATCAGCGTGTGCAGCACGGTGTCGGTGCACATCTGATCCGCGCTCACGCCGTTCGCCCAGTTGTGCTGCGTCCCGCTGCGGTAGAGCAGCTCGTACGCGAACAGCCGGTCGTTGCCGTCGAAGATCGGCTGGCGAGCGACGAAGACGTCGTGGATCGGCGTCGGCCCGTCCCCCGTCACCTCGCCGGTGAACGAAGTCGAGGCGGGTGCCCCGGCGGGCGCGGGACGGCGGAGGAGTGTCGGCATGGTATCGTTAGGACGACCGATCGCGCCGCTCGATACGCCCCCCTCTCGCCCCGCCATGCGCGCCACCACACGCCTCCTCGCCGCGCTCGCGGTGCTCACGTCCTCCGCCGTCGCGCAGCAGCCGACGCCCCCCTCCGCGACCGCCGGCCGCGCGCCGGGCGGTCGCGGGACGGCGATCCGGCCCGGCGAGTCGTGCCCCCCCGGCACGACCGAGATCCGCCCGCGCAGCTGCCTCGCGCCGCAGAGCGCGCCGCCGAGCATCCTCGACTATCGGCCGCGTTCGACGCTCGTGACGACGGCGCACGCCGTTCCGCGCGCGAAGTTTCCGGCGATCGACTTTCACGGCCACCCCGGCGGGCTGTTAGGCACCCCCGAGGGGCTGACGCAGCTCGCCGCCGCGCTCGACTCGCTGAACGTGCGCATGATGATCGCCGCCGACAACATGTCGGGGGAGCGGCTGCAGCGCACGATGGCGTCGATCGCCGCGTCGCCGTACAGGGATCGCGTGCGCGTGCTCGCCGGCATCGACTTCCGGAACGTCGGCCCCGGCTGGGCAGCGAAGGCGGTGCAGCAGCTCGAGGCGGACGTCGCCGCGGGGGCGGTGGGCGTCGGCGAAGTCGGGAAGGGGTTCGGGCTCTCGACGCGCAAGGCCGACGGCTCGCGCCTCAGGCTCGACGATCCCGAGCTCGGCGCCGATCTGGGCGGCGTGCGCACGGCTCAATCTGCCGGTGTTCATCCACACCGCCGACCCGCAGGAGTTCTTCCAGCCGATCGACAACGCGAACGAGCGGTGGCTCGAGCTCTCGCTCTTCCCCGAGCGGCGCTACCCGCAGGACCAGTATCCGAGCTTCGAGACGCTGATGACGGAGCGCGACAACCTGTTCCGCCGCAACCCGAAGACGACGTTCGTCACCGCGCACCTCGGCTGGCACGCGAACGACCTCGCGCGGCTCGGCCGCATGTTCGACGCGATGCCGAACGTGTACTCCGAAGTCGGCGCGGTGCTCTACGACATCGGCCGGCAGCCGCGGCAGGCGCGCGACTTCTTCGTGAAGTACCAGGACCGCATCCTGTTCGGGAAGGACTCGTTCCAGCCGGAGGAGTATCCCTACTACTGGCGCGTGTTCGAGACGCGCGACGACTACTTCGACTACTACCGTCCGTATCACGCGTTCTGGAAGCTCTACGGCATCGACCTGCCGGACGCGGTGCTGAAGAAGGTGTACTACGCGAACGTCCTGCGCATCACGAGCCGACTGCCGCAGACCGGCTGGCCGCGCTAGCGACACTCGCGGCGCCCGCGGCGATCGCGCGCGGTCATATTCCGGCATGCTACAGGTCGCGGATCTTCGGAAGAGCTACGACGGCACGCCGGCGGTGCGCGGGCTCTCGTTCGCCGTGCCCGCCGGCGAAGTGTTGGGCCTCGTCGGCCCGAACGGCGCGGGGAAGACGACGACGCTCCGCTGTCTGGCCGGCATCCTGCGCCCGAACGCGGGGCGCGTCGTCGTCGGCGGCATCGACGTCGCCGCCGACCCGGTCGCGGCGAAGCGCAAGCTCGCCTTCGTGCCCGACGAGCCGCACCTGTTCGAGTACCTGACGGTCGAGGAGCATCTGCGCTTCGTCGCGCGACTCTACCAGGTCCCGAACGCCGAGTCGCGGTTCGCGCCGCTGCTCGACGAGCTGGAGCTGACGGCGAAGCGGCGCGCGCTCCCCGACGAGCTGTCGCGCGGCATGAAGCAGAAGCTCGCGATCGCCTGTGCGCTGCTGCACGACCCCGAACTGCTCCTGCTCGACGAGCCGCTCACGGGGCTCGATCCGGTCGGCATTCGCCGCATGAAGGCGACGATCGCGGCGCGTGCCGGGAGCGGCACGTCGATCGTGCTCAGCTCGCACCTGCTGCACCTCGTCGAGCAGCTGTGCACGCGGCTGCTCGTGGTGCGGCAGGGGCGGATGGTCGCGTACGGCACGGTCGAGGACATCGTGGCCGAACGCCCCGCCCTGGCGGGGCTCGCCCTCGAAGAGCTGTTCGTCGCGCTCACCGAGCCCGACGCGACCGACGTGCTCGCGGCGACGACGCTGTCGCCGGCGACGTCTTCGCCAGCGCCGCCCGCCGCCTGACGGTCGTGACCTCGGCGCTCGTCTATCTCGCGGCCGCGTCGCTCCGCAACCGGACGCGGCGTCAGCTGCTGCGCCTTCGCTCGCCGCGCTACCTCGTCGCGCTGCTCGCCGGCGGCGCGTACATGTGGTGGTTCCTGCTCCGCCCCGCGCAGCGGGGGGGCGCCGCGGCGATGCTCGACGACGCCTGGGCGCTGCGCCTCGCGTCGCTCGGCTTCGCGCTGCTCGCGGCGAAGTGGTGGGTCGTCGGCGCCGA
This sequence comes from uncultured Gemmatimonadaceae bacterium, assembly GCA_963843845.1. Lineage (GTDB taxonomy): Bacteria > Gemmatimonadota > Gemmatimonadetes > Gemmatimonadales > Gemmatimonadaceae > Gemmatirosa. The sequence goes on from CAWJMB010000002.1 coordinate 3,329,192, forward strand.
CGAGCGCGCCCTCGCGTTCACGCCGGCCGAGCTGCACCTGCTCTTTCCGGCGCCGATCACGCGACGCGCGCTCGTCGCGACGAAGTTGGTGCGCGCGCAACTGCTCATCCTCGTCAACACCGTCGTCTGGTCGGTGCTGCTGCGCGGCGACGGCCTGCACCTCTCGGCGTGGCGGCGCGCGCTGGGGCTGTGGATCCTCTTCTCCACGCTCTACCTGCACCGACTCGGCGCCGCCCTCACGATGGCGAGCATCAGGCGGCACGGCGGCGCGGGGCGGCGGCGCCAGCTCCTGCCGGCGCTCGTCGTCGGCGGCGCGGCAGCCGCGCTGCTCTACGCGATGACCCAGGCGGGGCCGGCGGTGGGCAGGGCGTGGACGTTCGGGCCGCTGTCGACGCTGCGCGTGTTGGGCCAGCAGCTCGACGCGCCGGTGCCGCGCGTCGTGCTCGCGCCGTTCCGCGCGCTGCTCGGGCCGGCGCTCGCGGTGGACGCGACGGCGTGGCTGCGGACGGTCGGCGTCGCGCTGGCGCTGCTCGCGCTGCACGCGCTCTGGGTGCTGCGCACCGACGCCGCGTTCGAGGAGGCCGCCGTCGAGGCCTCGGAGCGGCTCGCCGTCGCGCGCGAGGCACGGGCGCGCCGCTCGACGATCGAGCCGGCGACGACGACCAGCGGATCGGGCGTGCGGCGCCGCCGCACCATTCCGCTGCGCTCGACGGGTCTGCCGGCGGTCGCCATCCTCTGGAAGAACGCGATCGCCGCGCTCCGCGCCGGGACGCTCGTGCGCCAGCTCGTCCTGTTGGGCGGGCTCGCGGTGGCGGTGTTCCTGCTCTCGGTGCGCGACGAGCGCGTCGCCGAGGTCGCGACGATCGTCGCCGCCGTGTGGGGGGCGATGCTCGTGCTCGCCGGCCCGCTCTGGGTGCGCTTCGACCTGCGACAGGATATGCCGAACCTCGCGATCCTGCGCGCGTGGCCGCTCAGCGGGCGGCAGATCGTCGCCGCGCAGATCGCCGCGTCGACGGCGGCGCTCACGGTGTTTCAGTATCTGCTGATCGGCGCCCTGCTCGCGGCGAGTGCGTTAGGCAGGGTGCCGCTCGCGGTGCACGATCGGGTCGCGTTCGCGGCGGCGGCGGCGCTCGCGCTGCCGGGGATCAACGCGGCGAACCTCACGGTGCAGAACGCGGCCGTGCTGCTGCTTCCCGGCTGGGTGCGCACGGGCGGCGGCGCGCGCGGCGTCGAGGCCATGGGGCAGAGCCTCGTGTCGATCGGGATCGCGCTCGCGATTCTCTCCGTGTTGCTCGCTGCGCCGGCGGCACTCGCGTGGGGCGCCGTGCTCGCGATGCATGCCGCATCGGTGCAGTCGGTCGGAACGACGTGGGTCTTCGTCCCCGCGGCCGCGGTGGGCACCCTCGCCGCCGCGGTCGAGCTGGTGCCGATCCTGACGTGGCTCGGTCACGTGTTCGAGCGCACGGAGCCGACGACGGTGTGACGAGCGTGCGGTGATCGTCGCGACCATTCCGAGCCGGCGACTCGCTGACGCGTTCGCCGGCTCCTGCCGCGGCGAGGGAGGCGAGACGCCGGCGTCGCATCGTGCCACCGAGCCGCGGATCAACACGACGCGGCCGATCGCGCCGATCGCTCGGATCGGCGCGATCACCTCAGCGCGGCGCCGTCAGTGCGGCCGGTCCGGATCGAGCTTGCGCTGCACCTCGCCGATCTTGTCCTGCACCTTCCCCTTCAGCTGATCGGCCTTCCCCTCGGCCTGCAGGCTCTTGTCGCCGGTGAGCCCGCCCACGGCATCCTTGATGTGCCCCTTCACGTGGTCGGCCTTGCCTTCGGCCGAGTTCTCGACGCCGCGCTCGGTGAGCGAGCGATCGTCCCCTGGATGATCCGCCATGCGCTGTAGCCTCCTGAAGTGCCGGCGCCGGCGAGAACGTCGCGGTCCCCGCGCGCCGAACGTGGACCCCGTCACATGGCAAACCTCGGTCCGCCGACGCCCGCGCGTGGCTATCTTTCGACCCGACCATCGCCTCACCGCACCGACGTTCCCGCTGCAATCGCCGCCATGCCCGACGCGTACGATCCCGACGCAGACGACGAGTTCGAGCCCGACGACGCCGACCCGACCGGCGACGACGGAGACGACGAGGACGGGAGCGCGCGCCCCGCAGTGTTCGTGACGACGTCGCAGTCCGTGCCCATCCGCGTCGACCGCATCGACGACGAGCGCGCGCCGGGGGGGATGGCGCTCGCGTCGTACATCGAAGACCGCCTGATCGCGCGCAGCGCGATGGACGCCGAGTCGATCGACCGGCTGCTCGCCCTCGGGCTGTTCAACGAGCCGGTGCCGCTCGGGCTGTTCGCCTACGAGGAGGAGCCGGGGCTGCAGTGCCGGCTGTTCGCGCTCGTGCGCTCGGATGCGCTCCGCGAAGCGGCGAACGCCGACGAACCGTGGAAGGCGAGCGTGCCGAGCTTCGAGGACCGCGAGGACGACGAGAACGGCCCGTCCGTGGAGACGATCCTCCTCGGCCACATCGTCCGCTTCGCGGGGGACCGGCAACACCCCGACGACCTCGCGGCGGAGGCCGTCGACATCCTCCAGCGGATCCTCGTCGGCGGGCCCCTCGCCGACGCGAGTCAGAAGGCGATCGACGACCTGCTCAACAACCTCTGAACGAACGGCGGCCTCTCGGCCGCCGTTCGGCCGTCGTCACGCCGCCCTGCGCTGCGACTGGGGCCGCCAGAGGCCGTCGCCGAACGCGGCGCGCACGTACTCGTAGCGTGCCGGCGGGAACCCTTCGACGCCGATCTGCAGCGTCTCGCCGTCGATCACCGACGAGTGCTCGGCGATCGCCGAGAGCGCGTCGTCGAACGAGTCCGTCTGGACCGCGCCTGCCTGCCGTACCGCGCCGTCCCGATCGATCGCGAACTTGAACCGAGGCATCGTCCCCTCCGCTGAATTCGTCAGCCACCCGGTGCCGCATGCCACGGCGGTTCGCGAATGCGAGTGCCGTGCCGACAGATCATACACCGCGCGCGCCTAACGGTTCGCCGCGTGTCCGCCCGCATCCGCTACGGGTTCAGCCAGTACGACACCTTCACGAGCAGCGTGTTGTTCGGGTGCAGCGACAGCAGCTCCCGCGCGTCGCTCCCGACGTCGAAGCGCGACGCGACCGGCAGGTACGCCTCGCGACCGTGCTGCCAGACGAGGAACAGCACGGAGCCCGGCCGGTACTCCCACCGCGCCACCGCGTTGGCGCGCACCTGCTTGAAATCGAAGCCCCCCGGGTCGCGGCCGGTGCCGTACGGCACGAACCGGTCGGCGAAGCGCGCGGCGCGCGGGTCCCCGAGCTGACGCCAGTCGCTGTACTGCCCCGTGCTCACGTACGGCGCCGCGTAGCCTTGCAGTGAGAGCGTCGGGGAGACCGTGTAGTTGAGCCGCCCCGTCAGGCTCACCGTCGACTGATCGAGCCGCGCGAAGGTGTAGTGTGTCGTGTCCGCGCCGATCGCGCCGAAGTTGCCGAGCCACTGCGCGGCGTTGATCGCGTGGTCCATGTTCACCCCGAGCGACGCGGAGAGCTGACTCGCGATGCGCACGTCGGCGCTCGGTGAGACGGAGAAGCTGCTCGAGCGCCCTTCCTGGCCGCGCGAGCCGCCGATGAAGACGCTGGGGACGACGGAGCGGCGCCCGTCGCCGTTCCAGCCGGACCAGAAGTTCACCGACGGCGCGTTGCGGACCGCCGGCCCCCCGCGCGCGACGCGGTCGTCGTAGGTCGCGAGGAATCCGTTGTAGTTGACACCGACGTGCAGCCAGTTCGTGTTGCGGAACTGCACATGGTGATTCGTGTTCACCCCCACCGCCGTCGGCAGCCCGCCGGTCGACCACGTGGTGAACGTGTTGAAGTTCATCTGCAGGCTGCGATAGAACGGCGTCGGCCGCTGGAACTGCAGCGCGAACCAGTTGCGGAACAGCTGCTGGTCGGCGCGTGCCTGGAAGCCGAGATCGTTCGTCTCGTAGCCCGGCGAGTAGCGCTGGTAGACCGACTGGAAGCGCGTGTGTCCGCCGCCGAACTTGCTGACCGACAGCCGCTGCGCGTCGCCGCCCAACGCCGTGCGCGCCGGGTCGTAGTCGAGTCCCGCGTCGGGACGCTGGTAGCGGTGCACGCCGTCGCGCTGTAGGCCCGCGATCGCCTGCTCCGACCCCTCGACGCGGCTCGCCGAGAGCATCGCGTGGATCTCGTAGAAGCGCTTGTAGAAGCGGTGCCGGACGTCGACGCCCCCCGTGTACGCCGCGCGGCGGAGGTACGCGCCCGTCACGTCGTCGACGTCACGGTTGACCGCGGTGACGATCGCGCCGATGCCGCTCTGCCCCTGACGCAGGTCCTGCAGCGCCCGCGCCGCGACGTAGTTCGTGCGCGGCTCGATGATCCCCCGCGCGCCGTCCTGCCGCGTCGTCACCGCGTCGAGCACGCCGAGCGACAGCCCATTGCCGAGGCGGCCCGTGAGCTTCGAGGCGCCGGCGATGCGCGTGAAGGCCGGGCTCGACGCGTCGCCGAACCGTCCGCTGAGCTGCGGGGAGCGGCCGATGCGCCGCGAGTAGAACAGCCCCGTGCACCCGGTGTCGATGTCGTTGCACGCCGTACGGAAGTTGAAGATCCCCGCGCCCTCGAGGAAGAACGGCCGCCGCTCCTCGAAGTACTGCTCGAACGCGGAGAGGTTGAGCACCGACGGGTCCGTCTCGACCTGCCCGAAGTCCGGGTTCACCGTCGCGTCGAGCGTGAGGTTCGACGTGAGGCCGTACTTGAGGTCCGCGCCGACCGTCGCGGCGCTCGGGTGCGTGTAGCCGAGCGCGCCGCCGACGGGCGCCTGCGTCGAGCGCGTCGCGACCACGTACGGCGCGACCTCGAGGCGGCGCGGCGACGGCAGCGACGTGAGGCCGCGCAGGTCGCCGGCCTGCGACACGTAGCCCTGCCGGTCGCGGCGGAACAGCGGCCAGCTGACGCGCTCACCGGTGCGCTGGATGTCGCGCACGATGAGCAGGCCGAACGAGTGCTCCGGCACCGTCGGGAAGCGCAGCTGGCTGAACGGGATGCGGAACTCCGCGACCCAGCCCGACGAGTCGACGTGCGCCGCGCCCTGCCACACGCCGTCCCACGTCACGTCCTCGACGTTGTCGTTGTAGACGATGAAGTCGCGCTTCACGCCGGCCGGGTTCAGGCAGAACTGGAAGGCCGTGCGGCGGTCGTGATACGAGTCGATCACGAGCTTGATCTGCTCGCTCGCCGTGCGCACGTCGCGGCGGCTGAGCAGCGACACGATGCTGTCCGGCGCCGGGTCGTGCATGCGCACCAGCACGAACAGCGCCTTGTCGTCGTACAGCACGCGCGCCTCGGTCCTGAACCGCGTCTCCGCGCCGGGCTTCGGGTCGTACTCGAGGAACTGATCGATGATCTGCGCGTCTCGCCAGGCGACGTCGCCATCGCGCCCGTCGACGACCGGCGCCTGTGTCGTGCGCCGCGCGACGGCGGTCGTCGCGGTCGCCCGCGCAGCCATCGGGTCGTCGGGCGGCGCGACGACCGTCGTGGCGAGCGGCGCGGCGGCGGCCGGACGGGTGGCGACCTGCTGTGCGGAGAGCAGCGCCGGCGCGGCGAGCGCGACGCCGCACAGACGGAAAAGCGAGGGGCCCATGCGTGACACCTGCGGGTGGGTGAGCGACTCGGTCGGGGAGCGCCAGATCGACCGGTCACGGCTCCTTGGACGGCGAGATCGCGGAAAGGGTTTGTCGGTGCGGCGCGGCCACGGTCGTGGCATTACACTTCGATCGACCTCTCCCTCGCCTATGCGCACGCTGCAGCTCGCCCCGATCTCGGGCCGGCGTGGCCTGGCGCCAGACGCTGCGCGGTGGCTCGCGACCAGTCTGGCGCTCCACCTGCTCGTGCTACTCCCGTCCCTCCTCGGCGTCGCCCCGCGGCTGACGGCGGACGAGCTCCCCACGGAACAGTTGATCTTCCTCGCGCCGCTCCTGCCGAGGAAGGTGCCGTCGGGCGACGTCGCGCAGCAGCAGGACGGCGTCAGCGGCGTGCCGATCCACTTCGGCACCTTCACCGAATCGGTGATCGGCGCGGGCGCGGTCGCCGGCCCGATCGTCGGCCGGTCGAGCGGCACGGGGACCGTGCTCGCGACGGCGGACAGCGCCCTGCCGGTCGCCCCCGCCGCCGACTCGGCGAGCGCGGGAGACGAGAACATCTACCAGGCGGTGGACGTCGACCGCGAAGTCGCGCGCGACGCGGACGGCGCGGCGCCCATCTACCCGGAGCCGCTCCGGCTGACCGGCGTGCAGGGCGCGGCGACGGCGGAGTTCGTCGTCGACACGCTGGGCCGCGTGGAGGCGGGGTCGTTCCACATCGTCGGCGCGACGCACCCGCTCTTCGCCGCCGCGGTACGCGACGCGTCCGCCGGCATGCGCTTCCGCCCCGCGATCCGCGCCGGGCGCGCCGTGCGGCAGCAGGTCCTGCAGAACTTCCAGTTCAAGCTCGAGGCGGCCGGGCAGACGCCGACGAGAGCCGATACCACCCGTGTGCCTTCGCCTGTCGTCCCGAGCGCAGCGACGAACGACGGACGGTTCACCGCTTCTCGACTTTCGCCGCTCCCGGCTCGAAGCGCGCGATGAGATGCACGAGCTGGCGCACCGTCTCGCCGCGGTGCATGGCGGGGATGAAGCGCAGGCGCTCGACCGCTCGCAGCGCCGACTCCGCCAACTCGCGATCGCTCAGCGCCACGACACCGAGCGACGACCGCTCGACGGCGCCGATCGTGTCGACGACGAGCTCGATGACGACCGTCCCGCCCGTCCCCGACGCGCGCTGCGCCGCCGGATAGCCCGGCGCGAACGCGGCGCTGTCGACGACGCGGACGGGGCGATCGACGTCGCCCGGCAGGCGCACCGCGGCCGGCTCGACGACACTCGCGACGTCGTACTCGCCGACACCGCCGTCGCCGCCGCGCCGCGTCCAGAAACCCACCGCGCCGCACGACGCCGCGTCGCCGCTGTGGTACTCGATCGGGAGTGCCGAGATGTCGGGGTAGACTTCCACACCGGTGAGCGACTGCGGTGACAGCATGTCGATGTCGAAGCCGCGCGTTCCGGTCGAGGTGCCGTCGATGAACACCGTGGCGTAACAGGTCGCGCCGCGCATCCGCACGTAGTTCCCCGCCCCCGCCGAGACGAGCGTGACACCGCGCATGCCGCGGAGCAGGATCGACGTGCGGTTCGGCGCCAGCCGCGCGATCTGCTCGCGCGTCAGGAACTGGCCGCGGCGCAGGCGCAGATGGCGGAAGAACATCGCGTCGCGTCCGACGTACTCGCTCCCCTCCCGCACGACGGCCGCGAGCGTCGGCGTCACGGTCGGCGTCAGCGCGACGGTCGCGACGTGCATCGTGCGACGGCCGTGCGAGACCGAGGCGGCCGGCGCGACGACCTGCCCCTCGCGAAAGCCGCGGCGCCGCACGACGAGCAGGCTGCTGTCGCGAACCGGGAGCGTGAACTGGTACTCACCGTCGGTGTTGGTCGTCGCGGCGATGCTCGTGTCCGCGCCGCCGTTCGCACCGACGAGCCAGACCGTCGCGCCGACGACGCCCGCGCCGTCCGCGAGTCGGACGGCACCGCGCACGGTCGTCCGCGGCGCCGGCTGGGCCAGCAGTGGTGCGGCGAGTGGCGCGGCGAGTGGCGCGGCGAGTGCGATCCGCGCGACCGACGTCCAGCGAACGAGGCACCGCACGGACGGGGAGACGGCGAGCGGCATGGACGGCAGGACGGGGGGGGAGAGGCGCTCGCTACGGGGACCCCGGGTCCGGCCTGGACGCCACTCGGGCCGGCGTCGGCGCCGCCGGCGCACGCGGCGTCGGCACCCCTCCTCCGGTCACCCGTTCGGCGTCACCGCCGGCGGCCCGGCCACGTCGCGCACGACGACGATCTTGTAGTTCGCCGCGAGCGCCGCGATCCCGCCGAGCGCCGCCCACACCGGCAGCAGCGCCGCGCCGACGAGGCCAGCCGAGAGCGGAAGGTCGAGGATCGTGCGCCCGCTCGCGTTCTGCACCATCACGCGGCGCACGTTCCCCTCGCGGAGGATCGTCTTGAGCGTCGCCTTCAGCTTGCCGCCGGCGACGGAGATCTCTTCGGTATAGGTCGACATGTCAGAAGGCTACTCGGTTCGGGCGAGGCGAACGGACCGGTGCGACGGCGAGCAGCTTCGGAAGGTCCGACGCCCACTGCTGCTGCCCGGTGTCCGCGGAGTAGTGCACGCGCAGGCTGTCGTCTGCGGTGAACGCGAGGACGCGCGTCGCGTGACCGACCGTGACGCTCGATGCGCCCTGCCCGGGCATCGGCATCGCATGCGTCGACGGGGCGAGGCCGTAGAGCGCCTCGACGCGGTGCACGTCGTCGAGCGAGCCGCGCAGCCCGACGACGGCCGTGTCGAACTGCGCGAGCCACGCGCGCAGCGCCGACGGCGTGTCGCGTTCGGGGTCGGTCGTCACGAACACGACGCGGACGCGGGCGCGATCCTCGGGCGACAGTCCGCGTCGCGCCGCGGCGATGTTCGCCATGTGCGTCGGGCAGATGTCCGGGCAGTGCGTGTATCCGAAGAGCAACAGCGTGACGGCGCCGCGCGTCTCGGCCGCGAACGCGAACGGGCGACCGTCGGTCGTCGCGAGCGTGAAGTCGCGCTTCGGCGACGCCGGGTCGAGCACGGCGCCCTGATAGGCCGGTGCACCGCCGAGCGGCCCGGCGCACCCGAGCGTCAGCCACGCCATCGCGAAGGACACGACCGTTCGGCACGTGACCGTTCGGCATCTGACCGTTCGGCACGCGGCTGCAGCGACGAGCGCGGCGTCGGGGGCAGCGGCATCCTCCGCGTCACGGTCGTCGCGCCGGATGGCCACACGAACGGCTGCCTGCCCACGGGCCGTCATGGCGTCGCGCCCGCGCGCACCGGCCGCTGCTGCTGCGACCACTCCTCGTACGAGCCGTCGTAGAGCCTCACCGGCAGCCCGAGCATCCGCGCCGCGAAGTACGTGGCGCTCGCGCGGTACCCGACCCAGCAGTACGTCACGACGGTATCCCCGGGCTGCATCCGCTCGGCGAACAGCGCGCGCAGCGCGGCGGGATCCTTGAGCGGTGCGCCCCCCGCGGAGCCGCTGTCGCCCTGAAAGAGCTGCTGCCACTCGAGCTGCCGTGCGCCGGCGAGGTGTCCGCCGCTCGTCATCCACCCGCGCGTCTCGGTGCCGAGGTACTCGCCGTCGGTGCGGGTGTCGATCAGCGCGATTCCCGGCCTGCCGAGCCTCGGCGTGATCCAGTCGGCAGTTGCAACGACGGTCGCGCGAGGACGCGGGCGCAGTGTTCCCCGCGCGACGGCCGACGGCGCGCCGGCCGCCACCGCGCGTCCCTCAGCGCGCCACTTCGGGAGTCCGCCGTCGAGCAGCGAGACGTGTGCGTGGCCGAGGTAGTCGAGCGCCATGATGGCGCGCGTCGCCGACGGCGCCTCGGCCGAGTACGTGACGACGACGTGCGACGCGTCCGACACGCCGACACGCTCGAACGCCGCGCGCAGCGAGTCGACCTCGGGAAGCTCCGACTGCAGGCCGCCGCGGCGCGTCGCGACGGCGGCGTACGGCAGGAAGCGGGCGCCCGGCACGTGGCCGCGCGCGTAGAGCGAGTCGACGCGGTCGACGTGGAGCACGACGACGTGCGGGTCGTTCAGGTGCGACGCGAGCCACGCCGTCGAGACGACGACGTCGTCGGTCGGCGCCGCCGGGCGTGAGCGCTGCGCGTCGGCCGATCCGGTCGCGCCGGCGGTCAGCAGTACGACGGCAGCGGCGCGAAGCGCGCGATGCATGCGGGATTCCTCGTGGACTGGAGATGGGGCACGGCGCGCGCGCGGCCGGGAGGTCGGAGGCGCCCGCGCCCGCGAGCGCCGCGGTGCGGCGTCGTGCATCGGACGCGCGCCGCGACGCGGACCGCCGCGCCCGACGGATCATGCCCGAAGGCTAGCGTCGCGCTGCCGCGACGGTCGAGCGCGGAGCGCGCTACGGACGCGCGCCGACGGCCGCCTGGCGCCGCCGCACGGCGGCGACGAACCGCTCGCCGTCGGCCGGCGTGAAGCGCGCATCCTCGCCGTTCCCCTTGCCGCTCATCGAGAACTTGCTCCTGCCGTCGCCGCGCGACTCGAGGCGGATGTGCCCGTCCTCGTAGCGCACGTTCTCGATCGACTGCACCGGCGCGCTCGCGACGAAGCGCATCGCCGAGCCGACGATGCCGCCGACGGATCGGGTGATCATCGCGCCCACGCCGTCGCCGGACGCCGTGTCGAGCTGCTGCTGCACGGCGCGACGCAGGCTGTCCCCGAGCTGCATGCGCACGGTGTCGCCGACGAGCGAGAGCGTGAGCGCGCCGTCGGTGCTCGTGACGCGGACATCCTCGGGGCCTAACGGCATGTCGGTCGCCGACGCCGAGGCGTCGAACGAGACCGCGGGGCCACGGTCGCCGCGCGAGCAGGCGACGCCGAGGCCGACGGCGGCGAGAACGACGACGAGCGATCGATGGGTGCGCATGGGTCGGTGAACGCGGGGGCGCCGTCCGGGCGTCCGCGCGACGCGTGTCGTCGCATGCGGTCGCGTGCCGTGGCGCCCCATCACGCGTCCCTACGGCGTGCCCGACCGGTCTGTTTCCCGCGCCGAGGTCCACCTCCCGGAGGTGCTCGCGGCGGTGGCCTGACGCGGACATCACGTCGCGTCGGGCACTCACCGGCGTCGAACGTACGCCATCCCGTCGGGTGTGTCGCCCGTGTCGAGCAACCGCACGACGCGCCGCGTCGCGACGTCGACTTCGGCCACTTTCCGCTGCGTGGACATCGCGACCCAGGCGCGCCGTCCGTCCGGGGCGAGGAGGATGCCGAGCGGCATGCTGCCGTCGCCGAACGCGATCGCGCCGACCTGCGTCCGCGCCTTCGCGTCGTAGACGGCGACGTTCCCGTCGCGCGCGTTCGACAGCAGCACCCAGCGGCCGTCGGGAGTGAAGTGGAGCCGGTTCGGCATCGCGCCCGCCGGGATCGCCGCGACCGAGTCGAGCGTCGCCGCGTTCAGCACCGTGACGTAGTTCAGCACGCGGTCGGCCGCCCACACCTCGCGCCCGTCGGGCGACACGTCGATCGCCTCCGGACTGCGGCCGACGCGCGCCGTCTTAAGCGCCGTTCCGGCCGCGAGGTCGACGAGCGTCACCGAGCCGCTGCCGAGGTTCGCGGTATACGCGCGGCGGCCGTCGGCGGTGAGGACGAGCATGTGCGTGCCGTCCTGATCCGTCGGAATCGCGCGCACGACGCGGCCGGCGTCGACGTCGACGACCACCACGTGCTTGCTCATCTCCGACGTGACGGCGACCTGCCTCGTGTCGGGCAGCCAGACGATGCCGTGTGGGCGCCGGTATTCGCCGAGCTCGATCGTGCGGAGCGGCTCGTGCGCGACGAGGTCGAGCACGGTCAGCGTGTGGCCGGGCTCCTGCGCGCCGTAGTCGGCGACGACGGCGGTCCGCCCGTCGGGCGACACGGTGACTTCGTGCGGGAAGGGGCCGGTCGGCATGCTCGCGACTCTGGCGCCGCTCGTCGCGTCGAGCACCACGGCCTCGGCCGCGTTCTTGTTCAGGACGAGGAGCTGGTCCTGGGCGTGAGCCACGGCCGGGGCGAGCGCGAGGAGGAACGTCGTGAGGCGCATGAGACGAGTTCTGCGAGGGAGGGGGGCGGCTGACTTCGTCCGGTGCACCGTTAGGCAAGCAGCCATCAGGGAAATAGCATTCAGTCCGTGCTCCTGCAAACGACCTTCCCCGCCGTCGTCGCCGACCCCAGCGAGATGGCCGCCGCGCTGCTGCAGGCAGCCATCACGGCCGGCCTCGCCGCGGTCTGCGCGTTCCTCTATCGCCGCCACCGCAAGGCGTACTTCGCGTGGTTCGCCGTCGCGTGGTCGCTGTACCTGCTGCGCATCGGCGCGATCGCGAGCTTCCTGCTCAGCGTGGCGCGGCCGTGGCTGTACGTCCACCAGGTGATCACCGGCCTCACCGCGCTCGCGCTGCTGTGGGCCGCGCTCGTGTTCTCGCGGCAGCTCGCGTGGCGATGGCGCTATCTGCTCGTCGCTGCTCTTTCCGCCGCTCTGGTCGTTCGTCGCGATCTACCAGCTCGACTCGTTCTACCTCGCCGCGGCGCCGATGGTCGTGTTCCTGAGCCTCGCCGACGCTGTGGAGCGGGTGGACGTTCCTCGACTACCACCGGCGCGTCGAGTCGGCGGGCGCGCGGCTGCTCGCCGCCGCGTTCACGCTCTGGGGCGTGCACCACCTCGACTACCCGTTCCTCCGCGCGACAGGGCGCGTGGACGCCGTGGGGCTACTACCTCGACATCGCTGTTCGAGCTCGCCGTCGGCGTCGGGGATCCTCGTGCTCGTGCTCGACGACCTGCGCCGCGGGCTCGGCGGCGCTCAGCGCGCTCTCGGGCGATCTGCAGCGCGGCGGCGACGTGCTGGGCACTCTGCTCGCGCGCCCGCTCGAGCTGCCGGCCGTGCGCGGCACCGCGTTCTACGAGCGCGAGGCGAACGGGCGACGGTCGGGGCTCTGCCGTCGCGGCGCCGGCTCGTGCGCCGCGTGGGAGCGGCACGCGGCCGGAACGGGACGCTGGCGCGAGCTGCTCGAGCGAGTGCGCGACGACGGGCGGCCGCAGGTGCGCCGGGCGTCGCGGGGCACGCGTCGGTCGCCGCGCTGCCGGTGCTCGTCGAAGGAAGCGCCGACGCGGCGCGCTCGTGCTCGCCGGCGACGCGCGCGACCCGTTCACCGCGCTCGACGAGAGCTTCCTCCGCGCGTTCGGCCAGCAGGTCGGCGCGGCGCTCCGCAGCGGCGGCGCTCTACGAGCAGCTCGAGACGCGCACCGCGGAGCTCGAGCGGCTGTCGACGCGCATGGTGCGGCAGCACGAGGAGGAGCGGCGCCGCCTGTCGCGCGAGCTGCACGACGAGACCGCGCAGGTCTTCACCGCCGTGAAGATGCAGCTCGGCGTGCTGCGCGGCGGACGTCGACGCGGCGCAGCGCGAGCGACTCGACCGCGTGCTCGGGCTCATCGACACCGGGATCGGCAGCATCCGCAGCGTCACGAACGACCTGCGCCCGTCGCTGCTCGACGACCTCGGCCTGCTGCCGGCGCTGCGCTCGCTCTGCGCCGACTTCGCCGAGCGCAGCGGCATCCGCGACGACGATCGACGCTCCCGCCGTCGCTGCCGCCGCTGCCCGACGACGCCGACCTCGCGCTGTTCCGCGCGCTCCAGGAAGGGCTCTCGAACGTCGCCCGCCACGCCGCCGCCGATTCGGCGCACGTCGCGGTCACGGTCGACGACGGCGCGCAGGCCGCGGTCGTGCTCTCGGTACGCGACGACGGCGAGGGGATCGGCGCGATCGCCGACCTCGCGCGCTGGGAGCGCGAGGGGCACATGGGGCTCGTCGGGATGCGCGAGCGGATCGGCGCCCTCGGCGGGACCGTGTCGCTCGCCGACGCGGCGGGTGGCGCCGAGCTCCGGGTCCGCGTGCCCGTGTCGACGTGGGCGCGGCGACGGTATCGCCACTCGCGCCGATAGATTGCCGGGCATGACCGAGTCGATCAGAGTGCTCGTCGTCGACGACCACGCCGTCGTGCGCGAGGGGATCCGCCACATCCTCGAAGGCGAGAGCGGCTTCGCCGTCGTCGGCGAGGCGTCGAACGGCGCCGACGCGGTGCGCCTCGCCGCCGAGCAGCGCCCCGACGTCGTCGTGCTCGACGTGTCGATGCCCGGCGAGTCGGGGCTGCGCGTCGCGCCGCGGCTGCGCGAGGCGGCGCCCGAGGCGCGCGTGCTCATCATGAGCATGCACGACAACGCGGAGTACGTGCGCGAGGGCGTGCGGGCCGGCGCGAGCGGCTACCTGCTCAAGGACAGCGCCGCGGCCGAGCTGCGGCTCGCGGTGCGCGCGGTGCACGCCGGCGGCTCGTACTTCAGCACGCCCGCGGCGCTCGGCCTCAGCGCCGAGAGCGCGCAGCGCGAGCCGAGCGCCGCGACGCCGTCGCTCGACGTGCTCACCGCGCGGGAGCGCGAAGTGCTCGGCGGCATCGCCCGCGGGCTGACGAACAAGGAGATCGCGGGCGAGCTGGGGATCAGCCACCGCACCGTCGAGACGCATCGCGAGAGTCTGATGCGCAAACTCGGCATTCGCACCGTGGCGGGGCTCACGCGGTTCGTGCTCGACGCCGGCCCCGACGCGCTGTCCCCGTCCGCCTGACGCCCGCCTCCCGACCGACTACCGACCGACTACCGACGAGACCGATGTCGAGACGCTCTGCCCTGTCGTCGCCGTTCGCGGCGGTCCGCCTTCCGCTCGCCGGCGCCCTCTTCGCGCTGGGCGCCTGCGCCCCCGCGCGCACGACGCCGACCACCACGCCGAGTCCGGTGCCGGCGCGGCCGACCACCCCTGCGCCGGGCGCGCCGCTGCCGACCGGGCGCGAGACGCCGGTGCCGGCCGTGACGGCCGACGAGCCGCCGCAGGACTGGCACCTGCTCGACCTCGCCGCCGACGGCTTCGCCGGCATCAGTCTGCGCCGCGCCGAGCGCGAGCTGCTCGCCGGGCGGCGGCCGCAGCGGTCGGTGCTCGTCGCCGTGATCGACGGTGGCATCGACACGGCGCACGTCGACCTGCGCGCCAACCTCTGGTCGAACCCGCGCGAGACGGGCGGTGGCGACGGCGACGGCGACGGGCTCCGCGGCGACGTGCGCGGGTGGAACTTCGTCGGCGGGCGCGACGGGCGGAACGTCAATCAGGACACCTACGAGGTCACGCGCTTACAGGCGCGCTGTGACAGCGGCTCGGTGCGCGGCGATTCGCTGAAGACCTTCTGCCCGAAGGTCACCGCCGAGTACGGCGAGACGCGGGCGAACGCCGAGCGCGAGGCGGCGCAGATCCAGCAGATCGCGACCGCGATGGACGTCGCGATGCGCTCGCTGCGCCAGGTGCTCCACGACACGATCTCGGTGCGGACCGTGCGCGCGTTGCAGCCGACGATGCCGCAGTTGCAGCAGGCGCGCGACCTCTATCTGCGCCTCGCCGCGAACGGCATCACGCCGCAGGCGATCGCCGAGGCGAAGGAGAGTGTCGAGAACCGGCTGCGGTACGGACTCAACACCTCGTTCAACCCGCGCCCGATCGTCGGCGACGACTACGCGAACCCGAGCGAGCGCACGTACGGCAATGCCGACGTCATGGGCCCGGACGCGAAGCACGGCACCCACGTCTCGGGCATCATCGCCGCGGTGCGCGGCAACGACGCCGGCATCGACGGCATCGCGCCGTCGGGCACTCGACTCCTGACGATCCGCACCGTCCCCGACGGCGACGAGCGCGACAAGGACATCGCGAACGCGATCCGCTACGCCGTCGACCACGGCGCGCACATCATGAACATGAGCTTCGGGAAGGGGTGGTCGCCGCAGAAGGGCGTCGTCGACGATGCGGTGAAGTACGCGGAGTCGAAGGGCGTCCTGCTCGATCCACGCGGCCGGCAACGACGGCGAGGACCTGACGAAGAAGCAGAGCTTCCCGACGCCGTTCTACGCGGGCGGGGCGCGCGTGCCGAACTGGATCGAGGTCGGCGCGTCGTCGTGGAAGGGGGGCGACAGGCTCGCGGCGCCCTTCTCGAACTACGCGGCGGACCGGGTCGATCTGTTCGCGCCCGGAGTGGCGATCTACTCGACGGTGCCTAACGGCGGCTACGAGCGGCTCGACGGCACGAGCATGGCGACGCCGGTGGTCGAGCGGCGTCGCGGCGCTGCTCATGTCGTACTTCCCGGAGTTGACGGCGGCGGACGTGAAGCGGGTGCTGCTCGCGTCGGCGGCGCGGCATGGATCGCAGCGGGTGGTCCGGCCGGGGTCGGACGACGAGCGGGTGCCGTTCTCGTCGCTCTCGACGACGGGCGGGATCGTCAATGTGTACGAGGCGGTGAAGATGATCCTCGAGAAGCGGATGTAAGGGATCGATGCGGCGGGGACGGTGAGGCGGGGACGGAACGGCGGGGAACGGTGTATCGGCAGCGCCGTACCGGCCGCGCCGTACCGCCAGCGCCGTATCGACGGCGCCGTTACGCCGTAGAGAAACCGCCGTAGAGTCCCGCCGTATCGACACCGCCCCACGCTCAGACGTAGAGCATCCCTTCGCGGATCGCTCGCCCGTCCCGCGCGATCGCCGCATGATCGCGCTCGCGCCACGCGGCGTGCGCCCCGACCGCCGCGATCACCGCGTCGAGCGCGTCGCCGCCGGGGTCGCGCAGCGCGACGCGACGGAGCGCGTCCGGCAGCGCGACGTGCGGCGCGAGACCGTCGACGATGACGCGACGCGTCGCCCGCCGCGCCGCCGTCAGCCGCCCGCCCTCCGGCTGCTTGTAGCGCTGCGTCGGCAGCCCGAGGCGGCGCAGCGTCGAGCTGGGGCACGCCTCGACGACGACGCGGCGCGCGCGGCTCACGCGGCGGTAGTGGAACGGCAGCACCGCAGTCTCGCGCGCGCGGGCGAGCGGCGCGACGACGTCGCGCATGCCGTGGAAGGTCTGGTAGATGATCCGGTAGTGATACGGGTCGAACGGCGCGCGCTCGGCCGCGTCGGTCGCGCGGCGGACGTGGATCGCGGGGCCGGCCGCGTACCCCGGCGACGCCTCGCGCACCGCCGCGCGGACCTCGCGCCCCCGCGCACACGCCCAGAGCCCGAGCGCGTAGGCGCCGTCCGCCCACGCGCGCACGAGGCGGAGCTGGTCGCGCCACGTCGCGCCGTCGTCGAGCACCTCGACCGGAAGCCCGAACGGCGCGTCGACGGCCCAGAGCGCGCCCCGCGACGCGCGGATCAGCGCCACGAGGTGCGCGAGCGCGCCGTCGCGCTCGGCGGTGCCGGCGAGCCGCTCGAGCGGCGCGAGCTCGACGAGGCGCAGCGGCGCGGCGCCGGCGCGCACCTCGGCGCGCGGCACGACCTCGCAGCGCGCGAGCCACGTCGTGCGGCCCGCGAGCTTCGCGCCGCTGAAGTCGACGCCGAACACGGTGCGGATGCGGGGGAGCCGGACGGGTGCGGACACACCCGAATATAACCCGAACTAGCCGGGCGTCGCGCGCGGCAGCACGACGGTCGCGCGACCGCCGCGCCGGTCGTCCCGGTTCTCGAGCGTGATCGAGCCGCCGTGCGCCTCGGCGATCTGTCGGCAGAGCGCGAGCCCGATGCCCGACCCGTGCGGCTTCGTGCTGTAGAACGGCACGAACAGGTTCGCCGGATCGGCGATGCCGGCGCCGTCGTCGTCCACGATCACGCGGACGACCGACGGCGCGACCTCCCACCGCACGTCGACGCCGCCGCCGCCGGTCTCGAGTCGACGCGTCGGCCGCGTTCCGCACGACGTTGATGAGCAGCTGGTCGAGCTGATCGGGGTCGGCGCTCACGCGCACGCTCGGTCCGGCGGCGACGCGCACGGTGACGCGCGGCTCGAGCGCCGCGACGCGACGCACCCACGCGGCGACGTCGACGGCGCGCTTCTGCGGCGGCGGCAGCCGCGAGAGCCGCGCGTACGCGCCGATGAACCGGCCGAGCGCGTCCGCTCGCTCGGCGACGACGCCGAGTCCGTGCATGAAGTCGTCGTCCGACGTGCCGAACGCGGCGACGACGCCGGACGCCGTCGGCACGCTCACCGGTACGAGCGCCGCGCGCTCCGCCCGCTCGCGCGCCGCGCGCACGCGGCGGAGCAGGCTGCCGGCGATCGTCTTGATCGGCGCGAGCGAGTTGTTGATCTCGTGGCTCAGCACGCGAATGAGCCGCTGCCACGCGAGACGCTCCTCGGCGCGCAGCGTCTCGCTGAGGTCGGTGACGAGCAGCAGCTCGTGCGGCCGCCCGCCCTGTCGGAACTCGCCGAGCCGCACCTCCCAGCGGCCGCCGCCGCCGGGGAAGGTCGCGCTGACGACGCGCGGCGCCGTATCGCGCGCGGTGGTCGCGCGGCCGTGTCCCGCCAGCAGGCCGGCGAGGCCCAACGCGTCCGCACCGACGCCGACGAGGCGCTCGGCGGGGCGGTCGAGCAGGCGCTCGCCCTGGCGGTTCACCAGTCGCAGCCGCCGCTCCTCGTCGAACGCGAAGATCGCGACGTCGATCTCCTGCATCACGCGGCGCAGCAGCGCCGCCGACTCCAGCGACCGCAGCCGCTCCTCGCGCAGCGTGGTCGTGAGCAGGTTCGCCTCGAGCAGCGCGAGGCCCAACGCGTCGTCCGGGCGCGCGCCGCGCCCGCGCGTGGAGAAGTCGCCCTCGCGCAGCGCCGCGAGCATGTTCGACAGCGTCTGCAGCGGCCGGACGACGGACGCGCGCACCGCCAGCGACCCGACGACCCACGCGCCGAGCGACGACGACTCGAGCGTCGTGCGGCAGCGTCTCGTCCATCGCCGTCCGCTCGAGCAGCACGAGCGCCACGACCACCGCCGGCAGCCCGCCCGCGAGCGCGACGAGGAAGACGCGCGCGGAATGCGTCACGGGCCGGGACTACCGGGACGGTCGGGACTCGGACTCGGGACTCGGTCGTCGGGAACGGTTCGAGTCCCGAGCCCCGAGTCCCGACCGTCCCGAGTCCCGGCCGTTCAGAGCCCATACTGCGCCATGCGCCGGTAGAGCGCGCTCCGCGACAGGCCCAACGCCTTCGCCGCGTGGCTGACGTTGCCGTTCCAGCGCGCGAGCGCCTTCTGGATGAGCACCTTCTCCACGGCTTCGAGCGTCATCTCCTCGAGCGCCGCGTTCGCGCCGCGGTCGACGTAGAGCGCGAAGTCGGCGGCGCGCACGGTGTCGCCCGCGGCCATGAGCACGGCGCGCTCGACGGCGTGGTCGAGCTCGCGCACGTTGCCCGGCCACGGGTGGGCGAGCAGCAGCTGCAGCGCGTCGCGGTCGAAGCCCTTGCCAGCGGCTTGCGGTAGCGCGCCGCGTGCATGCCGCAGGAAGTGCGCGGCGAGCAGCGGCATGTCCTCGCGACGCTCGCGCAGCGGCGGCAGGCGGATCTCGACGGTGTTCAGGCGGTAGAGCAGGTCCTCGCGGAAGCGCCCCGCGGCGACTTCGGCGCGCAGGTCCGCGTTCGTCGCGGCGATGACGCGCACGTCGATGCGGCGCGTGCGCGACGAGCCGACGCGCTCGACCTCGCCGCTCTGCAGCACGCGCAGCAGCTTCGCCTGCTGCGAGAGCGACATGTTGCCGATCTCGTCGAGGAAGAGCGTCCCCGTGTCGGCGAGCTCGAAGCGGCCGACGCGGTCGCGTCTTCGCGTCGGTGAACGCGCCCTTCACGTGGCCGAACAGCTCGCTCTCGAACACGCCTTCGGAGAGCCCGCCCATGTTCACGACGACGAGCGGCTTGCCGGCGCGCGCGCTCGACGCGTGCAGCCAGCGCGCGACGAGCTCCTTGCCCGTGCCGTGCTCGCCGGTGACGAGCACGTTCGCGTCCGACGGCCCGACGCGCTCCATGAGCCGCAGCACCGGCTGCATCGCCGCGCTCTCGGCGATCAGCTCGACCCTGGACGACGCGTCGCGGCGGAGCGCGCGGTTCTCGCTCTCGAGGCGCTGCGTGCGGCGGAGCGCGCGGCCCAGCTCGACCTGCGTGCGCAGCGTGTGGACGAGCCGCGCGTCGTCCCACGGCTTCTCGACGTAGTCGCGCGCGCCGCGGCGCATCGCCTCGACCGCGCCCTCGACGCTTCCCCACGCGGTCATGACGACCACCGGCAGCGCGCGTCGATCGCCTGCAGGCGCGGCAGGAGGTCGAGCCCTTCGCGGCCGGAGGTCGTGTCGCGCGCGTAGTTCAGGTCCATCAGCACGACGTCGAAGTCGCGCGCCTCGGCGGCGCGCGACCAGCTGCTGCGGCGAGCGCGCGGTCTCGACGTCGAAGCCCTCGTCGGCGAGGAGCAGCTGAGCGCGTCGAGGATCGCGCTCTGGTCGTCGGCGACGAGGACGCGCGCCGGCTCGGGGGCGGAGAGGTCAGGCACGGAGACCGAAGCTACGCGCCGCGGCGGGCGGCGTCACTCGGCCCGCAGCGCGACGGTCGGGCTGACGCGTACCGCGCGACGCGCCGGCAGGTACGCCGCGACGAGCGCCGCGGTGCCCAACACGAGCGGCGTCACGACGAGCGTGAGCCCGTCGACCGCGCCGACGCCGTAGAGCACCGACGCCATGAGCCGCCCGGCGCCCAACGCGAGCGCGATGCCGACCGCGAGGCCCACGATCACCGGACGCCCCGTCTCCTGCATCATCGTCCGCACGAGCTTCACCGGCGCCGCGCCGAGCGCCGCGCGCACGCCGATCTCCCGCGTGCGCCGCGCCACGGCGAACGCGACGACGCCGTAGATCCCGACCGCGGCGAGCAGCAGCGCGACCACGCCGACCACCGCCGTCACGCCAGCGCCGATCCGCGCCGGCAGCAGCGAGACCGCCATGTCGTCGGTCACGTCGGCGACGGCCGGCGGCGGGAGCAGCGGATCGAGGCGCGTGACGAGCGCGCGCACCGATCGGCGCAGCGCGACCGCCGTCGCCCCGTCCGCCGCGCGCACATGCAGCACCATGCTGGCGCGTGGCTGCTGGCCGTGCGGGAGGTAGAGAAACGGCGGCGTGTCTTCGCCGACCGAGTTGTACTTCGCATCGCGCACGACACCGACGACCGTGCGCCACGGGCCGTCCGGCCCGTCGACGCTGACGCGCTGGCCGAGTGCGGATCGATCCGGCCAGAATCGGCGCGCCGCGGTCTCGTTCAGCACCACCGTCCCCGCGGCGCCGGCGCGGTCGTCCTCGGTGAGCACGCCGCGGCCGCGAACGACCGGGATGCCCAGCGTCGTGAAGTAGTCGGCGCCGACGACGTTGAAGTACGTCGCGCGCCGCTCGCCCTGCGCCGACCACGCCGGTCGGCGCGACATACACGCCCGTCTCCATGTTCGAGCCGCCGAGCGGTACGAGCGCGGCGACCGACGCGGCGCGCACGCCCGGCAGCGCGCGGGCCTCGGTGACCAGTCGGCGAAAGAACGCGAGCTGCGCCGCCTCGTCGAGCTGCCGCGGCTGCACGTCGATGGCGACGTCGAGCAGCCCGCGCGTGTCGAAGCCGGGATCCATGCGCCGCGAGTTCACGAGGCTGTGCGTGAGCAGCGACGCGACCGCGAGGCAGAGCGCGCAGAGCGCCACCTGCGCCCCGACGAGCGTCGAGCGGAGCCGCGACCGCACGCCGACGGCGCCGCCGCTCCCGCCCTTCATCGCCGCCATCACGCCGCTCCGCGACGAGCGGAGCGCCGGCACGAGCCCGAACAGCAGCGCGGTGCCGAGGCTGAGCAGCAGCGTGAACGCCACGACGCGCCCGTCCGGCGTGAAGTCGACGATCACCGCCTCGGGCGCGCTCGCGACGAGTCGGTCGCCGGCGACGCGGACCGCCCACGCGGCGCCGGCGAGCCCGAGCGCGCCGCCGATCGCCGCGAGTACCAGACTCTCGATCAACAGCTGCCGCACGAGCCGCCCGCGGCTCGCCCCCAACGCGAGCCGCACCGAGATCTCGCGGCCGCGCGTCGTCGCCCGCGCGAGCAGCAGATTCGCGACGTTCGCGCAGGCGATGAGCAGCACGAGCCCGACGACGCCGAACAACGCCGCCGTCCCCCCCGCCACCGACGTGCGCAGCTCGGCGTTCACGCCGCGCACGTGGTCGGTGCGGAGCGTGAAGTCGCCGGCCGAGTAGCGCGCCGTGTCGCCCGCGGCGATGCGTCGCGCGACGGTGCCTAACGCCGCGTCGGCACGGTCGCGGTCGACGCCGTCCCGCAGCCGCGCCGTCGTGTACAGACTGCCGCCCCACCGACTCGCGGGCTGCCCGGTGAGCGGGCGCGACGCGGCGCTCGCGAAGAACACGTCGGGGCGCCACGGCGTCACCGAGCTCGTGAACGACGGCTCGGTCACGCCGACGATCGTGAACGGCTGGCCGTTGACGCGCAGCACCCGCCCGACGACGTTCGGCACCCCGCCGAGTCGCTGCTGCCAGTAGTGGTGACTGACGACGACCTGGAGCGCCGCGTCGCCGACGGAATCCGCGGCGGCGAACAGACGACCGGCCGTCGCGCGCACGCCCAGCGCGGCGAAGTAGTTCCCGGCGACGATCGACCCGCTCAGCGTCTGGGGCTCGGCCGCGTCGGTGCGCGCGAGGGGTACGATCCGCTCGCCGATCACGTCCGTGAAGACGGATCGCGTGTCCGACGCGATCCGGGTCAGCTCGCCGTACGTGAGCGGGCCGTGGTGATTGCGGTAGACGCGCACGAGGGCGCCGTCGCCACGCAGCGGCCGCAGCAGCAGCGCGTTCGCGACGCTGAAGACCGCGCTGTTCGCCCCGATGCCGAAGGCGAGCGAGAAGATCGCGACGAGTGCGAACCCGGGCGCGGCGCGGAGCTGGCGGAGTGCGTGGCGGAGGTCGGCGAGCATGGGCGTCTCCGGAGCGGGTGCGTCAGTCGGCGCGCAGCGCGTCCGCCGGGTCGACGCGGGCGGCGCGGCGCGCGGGGAGCCAGCAGGCGAGCAGCGCCGTCAGCGCGAGCACGAGCGCGACGGCACCGAGCGTCGGCACGTCGATCGGGCGCACGCCGTACAGCCGGCTCTGGAGGAGCCGCGCGACGCCGACGGCCGCCGCGATCCCGACGACGGCGCCGGCCGCCGTCAGGCGCAGCCCCTGGCGGAGCACGAGCGCCGCGATGTCGCGCGCCCGGGCGCCCAGCGCGACGCGCAGCCCGAACTCGCCCGCGCGCTGCGCCACGGCGTACGCGACGACGCCGTAGAGCCCGACCGCGGCGAGCAGCAGCGCGAGCGCGCCGAACACGCTGAACGCCGCGGCGCTCACGCGGTACGGCAGCAGCATCGACCCGATCATCCGCTCGCCGAGCGGCTCGACGGTCGCGAACGTCAGGCGCGGGTCCTCCGACGTCACGGCGGCGCGCACGGCGATCGTCGTCGCGCGCCGCTCGGCGGGCGACGTGCCGGGGCGGAGCTGCACGAGGAGCTGCGTCGGGCCGGACGTCTGGCGCGCGAGCGGCGTGTAGAACAGCGGCGCGAGCTCGTCGGTCAGCGAGAGGAAGCGCGCGTCGCGCGCGACGCCGACGACGGTGACGCACGGCGCGTCGTCGCCGAACTGCGTGTGGACGCACTTGCCGACCGGCTCCTCGCCGGGCCAGACGCGCCGCGCGAACGTCTCGTTCACGACGACGGCGCCCGCCCCCGCGGCGTCGCGCGCCTCGAACGCGCGGCCGCGGACGATCGGGATGCCGATCGCGCCGAAGTACGCCGTGTCGACGGCGTTCGTGAAGAACATCCCGCCGGGCACGCCCGAGATCGCGCTCAGGTCGGCGCGCCCCGGCACGCGCAGCGTCGACATCGACACGCCGTCGAACGGCGCGAACGTCGCGCTCGCCGCGCCGCGCACGGCGGGGAGCGCGCGCACGCGCGCCGACGCCCGCTCGACGATGCCGCTCGCCTCGCGCCCCGTGATGCCGAACGCCTCCCAGTCCGCGGAGGCGACGAGCGTGCGCTCGCGCGGGAAGCCGACGTCGACCCCCTGCGCGTTGCGCAGGCTCCGCACGAACAGCCCGCCGACGCCGAGCAGAGCGAGCGACGCCGCGAACTGCACGGCGAGCAGCGCCGTCCGCACCGGCGCCGCGCGCGCCGTGCCGCGCACGCCCGCGCGCAGCAGCTCGCCCGCGTCGCTCCGCGCCGCGTGCACGGCCGGGACGAGCGCGAAGCCGAGCGTCGTGAGCAGCGTGACCGCGGCGGCGAAGGCGAGCGCGCGGCCGTCGACGAACCGCTCGACCGGCGGCATGTCGGGGACGAGGCGCAGCAGCCGCGTGCCGACGATCGCGACGCCGACGCCGAGCGCGCCGCCTGACGCCGCGAGCGCGAGCCCCTCGGCGAGCAGCTGCCGCACGAGGCGCCCGCGGTGCGCGCCTAACGCCACGCGCGTCGCCATCTCGCGGCGGCGGCGCTCGGCGCGGGCGACGAGCAGGTTCGCGACGTTCGCGCAGACGACGAGCAGCACGGCTGCGGTCGCGCCGATCAGCCAGGGCGGCAGCGGGCTCGTGCCCTCGGACGCGCGACGCCCGAAGCCGTCGTGCAGCGGCGTCGCCCGGACGGAGCGCGGCCGCCGCGCGTCGAAGCCGACGGCGGGCCCGCCGTTCGCCGCGTCGGCCGCGCGCAGCACGGTCGTGCCGACCGACTCGGCGGCGCGGCTCGTCGACGCCGGGCGCGAGCCGCACGACGGCCTGCAGCCACTTCTCGTCGGCGTCGCACGTAGTCGGCCTGGTAGCCGATCGTGGCGGCCATGCCGAGCGGGAGGAACAGGTCGGCCGCCGCTCGAGCCGCACGCCGCCGAAGCCGGGCGGCGCGATCCCGACGACGGTGACGGCGCGGCCGTTGAGCCGGATCGTGCGCCCGACGGCGGCCGGGTCGGCGCCGAGCGTGTGCCGCCAGAAGCGGTCGCGTGACGACGGCGACCGGCGCCGCGCCGAACGCGTCGTACTCCTCGGCGCGTGAACGCGCGGCCGCGCGCCGGGCGCACGCCGAGCGTCTCGAAGTAGCCCGCGCCGACGAGCGTCACGGCGAGCTTCCGCGGCTCGCCCGCCGGCGTCGCGCCGGCCGAGTCGGTGAGCGACGCGCCGCCGCCGGCGTAGGCGCCGAGCGCGGCGAACGTGCCGCGGCGGGCGCGCAGCGCGGCGACGTCGGCGAGCCCGTATCCCTCGTTGAAGAACACCTGCTGCCCCGGCGTCGGCGGCATCGCCACGGTGAGCCGCCGCACCTCGCCGGGCGCGCGCACGCCGGCCGGGTCGCGGAAGAACAGCGCGTCGAGCGCGCCGAACGCCGCGACGTTGATCCCGATGCCGAGCGCGAGCACGACCGCGACGACGGCGGTGAAGCCGGGCGTGAGGCGGAGCTGGCGGATCGCGGGGCGGAGGTCGGTCCACATGGGGGCGGGCGGGTGTCAGGTGATCGGCGTCTGCGCGTCGTCGCTCACGACCCACCCGTCCTTGAGCTGCACGACGCGCCCGCCGTAGCGTGCGTTCTCCTCGGAGTGCGTCACCTGCACGATCGTCGTTCCCTGCGCGTTCAGCCGCGCGAACAGCTCCATGATCTCGCGCGCCTGCGCCGAGTGGAGGTTGCCGGTCGGCTCGTCGGCGAGGAGGAGCGTCGGCTTCGCGATGACGGCGCGCGCGATGCCGACGAGCTGCTGCTGGCCGCCGGAGAGCTGGCGCGGGAAGAGGTCCTTCTTGCCGACCATGCCGAAGCGGTCGAGCGCGTCGGCGACGAGCGCCTGCCGCTCGCTCTTCTTCACGCCGCGATAGTCGAGCGGCACGTCGAGGTTCTCGGCGACGGTCAGGTCGTCGAGGAGGTGGTACTGCTGGAAGACGAAGCCGACGTGGCGCCTGCCCAACGCGGTGCGGTCCTTCGGCGCCATGCGGTGCACGGCGTGGCCGGCGAGCTCGAAGCTGCCCGCCCACGAATGATCGAGCACGCCGAGGATGGCGAGCAGCGTCGACTTCCCGGCGCCCGACGGCCCCATGATCGTGACGAACTCTCCGGCGCGCACCTCGAGGTTGACGCGACGCAACACGTAGCTCTTCCCGCCGGCCAGGTCGTAGCTCTTCTCGAGGTCGCGCAGCGCGATGAGCGGCGCGCCGGGCGGCAGTTCCAGCGGCGTGGCGGAGGGGGCGGGGGCGGGGGCGGATCCGAAGAGCGGCATGACGGCGAGGTCGGAGAGAAGCGCGGGTCGATCCCAAGGGAAGCGACGTGCCACGGGCACGTCTCGTCAAGATGCGCCCTGCCAACGACTTACGATACGCGTCCGGGCGCGCGGCGCGGCGCGTTGTCCGGCGGTGGGATTTCGCCGTCCCACGAGCGGACAGTGCGCGCGTTCGTTCGACACGACAGCAGGTCGCGCTCGGCTCGAGCGTGCTACGGCGAGCAGGTCCGCGATCGGCCGTGACGATCGCTCTCACTCCGCGCGCATCGCGATCGTCGGGTCGATCCGCGCCGCGCGGCGCGCCGGAACGTACCCCGCGAGCACCGCCGCCCCGGCGAGCAGCACCGTCACGCCGGCGAGCACCGTCGGGTCGAGCGGATCGGTGCCGAACAGCAGCCCGCGCAGCACGCGCGTCGCCGCCACGCTCCCTGCGAGGCCGAGCGCCGCGCCGACGAGCGCGAGCCGCGCGACCTGGTTGCCGAACAGCGCGATCACGTCGCGCGCCGAGGCGCCTAACGCGACGCGGATACCGACCTCGCGCGTGCGGCGCGCCGCGGTGTAGGCGACGACCCCGTAGACGCCGATCGCCGCGATGAGCACCGCGAACAGCGCGAGCCCTCCGAACGTCGCGGCGATGACGCGGTAGGCGCGGAAGCGCTCTCGCACGTCGTCGGTCGCGGTCCGCACGTGGTCGAGCGGCTCGTCGGCGAGCGCCGGCGCGGCGACGGCGGCGAGCGTCGGCACGAGAGCGCGCGCCGCGTCGGCCGTCCGCGCGCGGACGGCGATGCTCACCGGCCGGCCCGGCCACTGCGCGAACGGCACCCACACCCGACTCGCCGTCGCCGCGCCGTCGGCCGCGCCGCCGGCGCGTCGGCGACGACGCCGACGACCGTCACCCACGGCCGAGTCGGGCCTCCGAGCCGGACACGCCTGCCTACCGCATTCTCCCCCGGCCACAGCCGCTGCGCCATCGCCGAGTCGATCATCGCGACCGGCACCGCTCCAGCGTCATCGCCCGCGGCGAGATCGCGGCCGGCCGTCAGGCGAAGCCCGCTCGCTCCACGCCACCCTGGCGTCACGGCGAACGCGAACCGCGGCGACGCGCCGCCCGGCACCGCGCTCCGCCCTTCGACGGCGATCGTCTGCGGCGTCGCACCGAAGCCGGCGATGAAGTGCGCGTGGTCGAGCGACACCGCGTCGACGTTCGGCAGGCGGGCGAGGCGGGCGACGACGTCGGTTCGCAACGGGCACGATCTGCGACGAGTCGTCCCACCGCGCGTCGAGGAAGGGCAGGTCGGCGAGCACCGTGCGCCGCGCCATCGCGGCGTCGTCCGGCCGCGCGACGCGCCGCACCGTCTTCGCGAGCAGCCCGGCGCCCGAGAGCAGCACGAGCGTCAGCGCCAGCTCGCCGACGACGAGCGCCGCGCGGAGGCGCCCCTGCCGCCGGTCCGCGCCGACCGTCGGCCCCGTCGCCTTGAGCGACGACTGCAAGTCCGGGCGCGACGCGCGCCAGACGACGATCGCGCCGACCACCGCGACGCTGAGCGTCGCGGTGAGTGCACAGAAGGCGACGACGCGCGCGTCGGTGCGCAGTTCGATCCAGTACGGAATCTCCCTGTCGTGCGACGCGTGGCCTCGGCGATCGCGCCGCGCGCGGCGAAGCAGGCCGGCGGCCGCCCCGGCCGCGACGAGCACGACGATCTCGCCGACGACGTGGCGCGCGAGCCGACCCCGGCCGGCGCCCAACGCGGCGCGCACCGCCAGCTCGCGCCACCGCGCCGCGGCGCGCGCCAGCAGCAGTCCGGCGAGGTTCGCGCAGACGACGAGCTGCACGAGGAGCACGGCGCCGAAGATCGCCCAGCCGAAGATCGCTTCGTCGCCCGCGATGTCCGACCGCAACGGCGTCGCCGCGGCCGTCCACTCGGCCTGCGTCGCCGGATACGCGCGCTCCCACCCGCCGCGCGAGCGCCGCGACCTCCGCCGTCGCCGCGTCGACCGTGACGCCCGGCCGCAGCCGTCCGATGACGCCGAGGTCCGCGCGCGTCGCGGTCGCTCGCGGGCGGCGCACTCGCGAGCGGCACCCACACCTCCGCCATCTCGGGAAAGCGGAAGCGCGGCGCGAGCACGCCGACGATCGTGTGCGCGACGCCGTTCACCGGAATCGCGCGCCCCACGATCGACGAGTCGCCCCCGAAGCGCCGCCGCCACAACGCGTGGCCGAGCACGACGACGCGCTCGGCGCCCGCTCGGTCGTCGGCGGCGACGAGCGCACGGCCCACCACCGGGCGGGCCCCGACGAGTGCCAGCGTCGCGCCCGACACCGTCGCGCCCCGCACCCGCTCGGCGTAGCTGCGAGCCGCGGAGGAGCCGCCGTCGCTCCGGCCCAGCACGACCGGCTCCTCGAGGTACGCCCCGACCGCGTCGACCGTCCGCAGCGAGCGCTGCCAGTCGAGGAACCCCTCGTACGACGTGCCGACGCCGCACCCCGCGCAGAGCTTCGTCGCGCTCGTCTCGTGCAGATCGACGAGCCGCGCCGCGTCGGGGAACGGCAGCGGGCGCAGCACGATCGCGTCGAGGATGCTGAAGGCGACGGTGTTCGCGCCGATGCCTAACGCGAGGCAGAGGAATGTCGCGGCGGCGAAGCCGGGCGTGCGACGGAGAGAGCGGATGGCGAGGCGGAGGTCCGTCAGCATGATGCGCTTCGGTGTACGGGCTCGTTCACGGCGGAGGCGGTGCGGCGCGTTCGATCCGGCGTGGGATTCGGCAGTGTGGGCACGGCATGGCCTGGCGCTCGGCTCTGCGTACCGCAGTGCCGCTTTCGCGGTGTACGGGCAGCGCCGCCGGATCGCCTCCGCAGTCGACCGCCACCGCAGGAACTCATTCGCCCACCAAGGCCCGCATCGGATCGACGCGGGTCGCCCGCCGCGCCGGCAGCCAGCAGGCGAACACCACCGTCGCGCTCAGCGCGACCGTCACGCCCCCGAACACGAGCGGGTCGGTCGCACTGACGCCGTGCAGCGCCGCGCTCAGCAGCCGAGTCAGTCCGGACGCCAGCGCCAGCCCGAGCGCCACGCCGACGCCCGCCATCCGCGCCCCGTCGCCGAGGACGAGCCGCTCGACGTCGCGCGGGCGGGCGCCCAGCGCGACGCGCACGCCGAGCTCGCGCGTTCGCTGCGCGACCTGGTAGGCGACGACGCCATAGACGCCGACGACCGCGAGCACGAGCGCGACGCCCGCGAACGCGCCGAACAGCGTCGCGTAGAGCCTGAAGCGCCACAGCGCGTCGCTCGCGATCCCGTCGAGTGTCTGCAGCGACGCGATCGGCAGCACGCGGTCGACCTCGGTCACCGCCCGACGTAGCGCCGGCGCGAGCGAGGCCGCGACGGACGTCTCGCCGCGCGTCGCGATCAGCAGCGACATCGTGCGACTCGGGGCCGTCGCCCACGGAAGCCACAGCTGCGACGCCGGCCGCCCCCCCGCCCGACTCAGCCCGACGTCGCGCGCCACGCCGACCACCGTCAACCACCGCCGCGCCGAGTCGGCGCGCAGCGCGAGGCGCCGGCCGACCGCGCTCGTCGTCGGCCAGGCGCGTCGCGCGAGCGTCTCGTTCACGACGACCGCCGTGGCGAGCGTGTCGCGCCCTTCCGCCTCCGTGAGGTCGCGCCCGGCGACGAGCGGCACGCGCAGCGTCGTGAGCGACCCGCCGCTCGTCGGCAGCCACGACACCGACTGCTCGACGGCCGCGTCGTCGCGCCCCTCGACGTACACGGTCGACGTCCGCTCGCCGCCGTCGAGCGGCGCGCGCGTCATGACCGACGCGTGCGCGACGCCGGGCATCGCGCGCACGCGGGCGAGCGCGGCGTCCATCGTCGCGAGCCGCCGCGTCGTCGACGCGAACCGTTCGCCAGGGAGGTACAGCCGCGCCACGAGCACGCCGCGTGTCGTGAACCCGGGATCGATCGTGCTGAGCCGGAGCACGTCTCTGATCATCACCCCGGCGCCGACGAGCAGCACGAGCGCCAGCGCGAGCGCGCCGGTGACGAGCCCTTCGCGCAGCCGCCGCGCGCCGACGCTCGTGCCGCGCCCGCCGTCGCGCAGCGCCGGCGCCAGCTGCGGGCGTGACGCGCGCACCGCCGGGAGCAGCCCGAAGACGAGCCCTGTCGCGAGCGACAGGGCGACCGCGTAGCCGACCACGTTCCGGTCGACCGCGAACACGATCCACGACGGATACGCGACCCGGGTCGTGCGCCGCAGCAGCTCGGTGCTCGCGTTCGCGATCCCGACGCCGAGCGCGCCGCCGGCGAGCGCGACGAGCAGACTCTCGGTGACGAGGAGCCGCACGACGCGCGCTCGGCCGGCGCCTAACGCGAGCCGCACGGCCAGCTCGCGCCGCCGCGCCGCCGTGCGCGCCAGCAGCAGGTTCGCGACGCTCGCGCAGGCGATGAGCAGCACGAAGCCGACGGCGCCCATCATGGCGCCGAACACGGGGCGCACTTCCTCGGGCACGAGCGTGCCGGTCAGCGCGACCGCGCGCGGCACCCAGTCGGCGTCGCCGGCGTGCAGCGCGCCGATCCGTGTCGCGATCGCTCCGAGCTCGCGCGTCGCCGCCTCGCGCGTCACGCCGGGGCGCAGCCGCCCGATCGCGGTGAGCGACGGGTTCGCTCGCGCGGCGACGTCACGGTCGTAGGGCAGCGGCGTCCACAGCGCCTCGCGGTCGCCGGTGATCCCGATGCTCGGCGGCATGACCCCCACCACGGTGGTCGGCACGCCGTCGAGCGTCACGCGCTGCCCGACGACGCGCGGATCGGCGGCGAAGTGCGCGCGCCACGTCTCGTCGCTCAACAGCGCCACGGCGGGCGCCCCCGGCACGCTCTCGTCGGTGCGGAAGGCGCGGCCCAACGCCGGGCGCACGCCGACGACGGTGAAGTAGTCGTCGGTGATCTGCACGGCGGTCACGGCCTCGGCGCCGTCGCCGCGCGCGAGACTCATGAGGCGGGTGCGGAATCCGGCGAGTCCGCTCAGCGTCCGCGCGGACTCGCGCAGGTCGAGCAGGTACGGCACCGACAGCGCGCCCCCGTCGATCCCCGTCGCCGGCTTCGCGAGCGACACGCGCACGAGCTCGGCCGGGCGCGCGTACGGCAGGGGGCGCAGCAGCACCGCGCGCATGAGACTGTAGACCGTCGTGTTCGCGCCGAGCCCGAGGCCGAGGCAGAGCACCGCGGCGAGCACGAAGCCGGGGGCGCGGCGGAGCGAGCGGAGCGCGGACACCACGTCGCTGAGCATGGCAGGCGTCGGGAGGGAGGATGCCGGCGTCCAGAGGGAAGTTGCGTACCACGCGAAGCGGCACGCAACTCGTTTCATGTCAAGTACTTAGACATGGACTCCCGCCACGCCGGCGGCGACGACTGTTCGTTCGTGGGACTCGCATGTCGCGGCGCCGGACAGCGGCGCGCCCGGTCGCACGGCGTGGAGCTCCGCCAGAGCGTCGGTGAGGGGTGGACTACCCCCGCTCCCGTCCCCGCCCGTCCCCGCCCGTCCCGCCCGATCTCGTCCGCCGTGAGTCACACCGCATCACCGCCGTTCGACCGCCGTTCGACCGCCGGTCAACCGCGGTGAACGAGCGGTGAACGAGCGGTGTGACTTCGGTGATGCGGTGTGACTCACGGCGGACGAGGGACGGCGGTTCGGCCTGACCCGTTGGGTCAGGCCGGGGCGTGCATCGTCTCCTCGACCACCCGCCCGTCGAACAGATGGATGCTCCGCTCCGCGTGCTGCGCGTAGCGCGGATCGTGCGTCACCATGCACACCGTGGCCCCGCCGCGGTGCAGCTCGTGGAGCAGCTCCATCACGCTCTCGCCGTTCGCCGAGTCGAGGTTCCCCGTCGGCTCGTCGGCGAGGAGGATCGCCGGATCGCCGACGACCGCGCGCGCGACGGCGACGCGCTGCTGCTGACCGCCCGAGAGCTGCGCCGGGTAGTGCTTCTGCCGGTGCGCCATCCCGACGCGCTCGAGCGCCTCGGTCACTCGGCGGCGCCGCTCGCTCGCGGACAGCGCCGCGTCGCCGGTGCGGTACGTCAGCGGCAGCTCGACGTTCTCGTAGACCGTGAGGTCGCCGATCAGGTTGAACGCCTGGAACACGAAGCCGATCTGCCGGTTGCGCACGCGCGCCCGGTCGGCCGCGGAGAGCGTCGTCACGTTCTGCCCGGCGAGCATGTAGACGCCGTGGCTCGCCGTGTCGAGCAGGCCGAGGATCGAGAGGAGCGTCGTCTTGCCGCAGCCCGACGGGCCGGCGATCGCGACGTACTCCCCCTCGCGGATCTCGAGGTGCACGTCGGAGAGCGCGTGCGTCTCGACCTCGTCGGTGAGGAAGACCTTCTTGATCCCTTCGAGACGGATGAGCGAGTCGCCGGGCTGGCGAGCGGTCGTGGACATGGCGGGCGGAGGGAGAGGGGTGACGTGACGCGACTCGACCGCTACTTGATGCGAACGCGGTCGTACTGATCGGAGCCCTGCATGTCGGAGACGATGACGCGCTCTCCGGGAGCGAGCCCCTGCAACACTTCGATCGTGTTGACCGAGCCGTGCCCCAACTTCACCTGGACACGCGACGCGGTCTTGCCGTCGGCGGCGAGCTTGAACAGCCCGACCGTGCTCTCCGCCTGCCCGATCGCCGGGCGCTGGATGTAGACCACGTCGGGCAGTCGTTCGATCTCGATGACGCCGTCGACCGAGATGTCGGCGCGGGCGCCTTTCGGCAGCTCGCCTTCGAGCAGCACCTCCACGGTGACCGTCCCGGCGACGGCCGCCGGGTCGACGCGTGAGACACGCCCGTTCGCGATTCCGTTTCTCGTGTCGACCGCGACCTGCTGGCCGAGGACGACGTCCTTCGCCTGCGACTCGTTCACGCGGAGCACGGCTTTGAGCTTGCCGGGCTGCGCGACGCGGGCGAGCGGCGCCCCCGGCTGCACCCACTGTCCGAGCTCGAGCGTCATGTCTTGCAGCACGCCCGGCTCGCCGGCGGTGACGCGCATCGAGTTCACGCGGTCGTGCTGGAACTGCGCGATGCCGCGCAGCCGCTCGACGTTCGCCGCCTCGAGCTTGAGCTGCTCGCCCATCGTGCGCTCGAGCAGGTCGAGGCGCTCCTGCTCGATCGCGCGGCGCGTCTCGAGCTCGCGCATCTGGTCGCGCGCGTTCGCCACTTCGTTCGCGCTCGACATCCCCTTCTTGTCGAGCGTCTCGAACACGTCGGCGTTGCGCTTCGCGGTGTTGTAGCTGCTCGTGATCGTCGCGATCGTCGCCCGCTGCTGCATGCGCTGCGTGGCGAGCTGCGAGCGGAGGCTGACGAGGTTCGCCTGGGCGCTCGCGAACGTGCGGTCGGCCTCGAGCGCCTGCAGCTCGACGTCGGGGTTCGACATCTCGAGCAGCACGGTCGTCGGCGTCACCAGCTGGCCGACGCTGGCGATCTTCTGCTCGACGCGCCCCGACGTGAGCGCGGAGATGATGCGCACGTGCTCGGGCACGAGCGTGCCCGGAGCGCGCACCTGGCGCACCATCGTGCCGCGCCTCACGGTATCGATCCACAGCGTCGACCGGTCGACGCTCGGCGCTGCGGGCTCGAGGCGGGTCAGCGCGACGGAGACGCCGACGATCGCGACGAGGCCGCCGGCGATGGCGATGTAGCGGCCGCGCTTGGGGCGCGGGGCGCGAGCGATGTCCACGGAGGGGGAGAGGAGCGAGGAGCGGGACGCACAGGGAGCACCGAGTCGGCGCGCCCGTACATACGACAAGCTCCGTGCCCTACGGGTTTGCACGCAAGTCGTTTCACCGCGGCGGGTTACGCGTGGGCACCCGCATCGGCGCCGGTGCGCGCTGTGCGCTGACGGGACCCCGCTGTCCGGATTCGGACACTCTGACGCCGTCGTCCGGGGCGAGCGAGAGCCCTCGCCGGTGCATCGGCACTCGCCGCACCGCTCGGGGTACATTGGGGCGACCCGGTGGCGCGGACGCTGCGCACATCGGCCCCTTCGATCGTCACCTCGGCGAGGCACCTCCAGTCATGCGTCGTACCGATTCTTCCCGCTCACGCGCGTCGACCGCGGCGCGTGTCACCGCCGCGGTCGTGCTGGCCGTCGGCGGTTCGCTCGCGTTCAAGTACGCCCCGGGGCAGCTCGCCACGATGGCGCAGGCGCCCGTGCAGCTCACCGGCGCCGGCACCCGCTCCGGCGCCCCGGTCGACAGCGGCTTCGTTCGCATCGCGCGCCAGGTCACCCCGGCCGTCGTCTACATCGAGAACGTCAGCGCGGCGCGCACGGCGGCGCGTGGGCGCCAGCAGCTGCCCGATGGGCTCCCGCCCGGCTTCCAGCTTCCGCCGGGCTTCCAGATCCCCGAGGGGAACGGACGCGCCGCGCCGCGCCGCTCCTCGGGCTCGGGCTTCATCGTCTCGGCGAACGGCGAGATCCTCACGAACAACCACGTGATCTCGGGCGCCGACCAGCTCCTCGTCACCCTCTACGACCGCCGCATCTTCCCGGCGAAGGTCATCGGCCGCGACCCGGCCACCGACGTCGCCCTCATCAAGATCGAGGCGACCGGGCTGCCGACGCTGCCGTTGGGCGACGACGCGGCGGTGCAGGTCGGCCAGCCGGTGCTCGCGATCGGCGCGCCGTTGGGCCTCCGCTCGACCGTCACCTCCGGCATCATCTCGGCCAAGGAGCGCGGCGGGCAGGGGCTCTCCGGCCTCCTCGGCGACTCGCTCGCCGTCGCCGACTTCCTCCAGACCGACGCGGTCATCAATCCCGGCAACTCGGGCGGCCCGCTCATCGACATGGACGGCCGCGTCATCGGCATCAACAGCGCGATCGAGAGCCCGACGGGTGTCTACGCGGGCTACGGCTTCGCCGTCCCGGCGAGCATCGCGCGCATCGCGATGGAGCAGTTCCGCGAGTTCGGACGCGTGAAGCGCGCGCTCCTCGGCGTGAACATCGGCGACGTCACGGCGACCGACGCGCAGGCGGCCGGGCTGAAGGAGATTCGCGGCGCGCTCGTCAGCGCCATCACCGACGGCAGCGCCGCAGAGAAAGCCGGGCTCAAGCCGGGCGACGTCATCCTCTCGATCGACAACCAGCCGATCTCGAGCGTCGCGACGCTCCAGCGCACGGTCTACGGCTACCGCCCCGGGCAGACGGTGACGCTCGGCTACATGCGCTACGGCACGACGGGGACGGCGCGCGTCACGCTCCAGGCGGCCCCGGAGTCGCAGCAGGTCGCGGCCGCCGCGCCACGCCCCGAGACGTCGAACAGCGCGGTGTCGGCCGGCCGGCTCGGTGTCACGGTGGAGACGCTGACGCCGCAGCTCGCCTCGCGCCTGCAGGCCGGCAGCGACGTGCGCGGCGTCGTCGTCAACGACGTGAACCCGAGCGGCGCGGCGCAGGGGCTGCTCTTCCAGAGCGACATCATCACGGCCGTCATCGGCCGCGGCGGCGTGCAGCGGCCGATCCAGACACCGGCGCAGCTCAACGACGCGATCTCGAGCGCGAGCAACGGCGTGATCAGCCTGCTCGTCTACACGCCGCAGATCCGGCGGACGCGCGTGGTGAACGTGTCGATCGCGCAGTAGCGTCTCGCCAGCTCGACCGCACGGGCCCGAGGTCGATGGCGACGTCGGGCCCGTCGTGCATCACCGTGCGTGCCGGACGTTGATCGGGAGCGCCGTTCGCGCGATCGTTCATCCATGGCGACTTCCGCGACGGCTTCGAAGCACTTCACGTCGAACGACGACGTCTCGGTGCGGATGTTCCGCAGCGACTTCCTCGAGCGGTTCAGCCACGTGCACCCGGTGGTGCCGCACCTGATCTATCTCCCGCTCGTCGGCTATCTCGTCTGGTCGTCGACCGCGACGCCGCTCCGCGTCGCCGGTGTCTACGCCGCGCGGCCTCGTGCTCTGGACGCTCGCCGAGTACCTGCTGCACAAGCACGTCTTCCACGCGCCCGACCACATCATGGAGGGCACCCACGACGTCGTCGCCCGGCTCGACCGGCACGAGCCGGTGATCGCCGCGCTCCCGTCGTGGCGGCACAAGCTCTACTTCCTCGCCCACGGCGTGCACCACGAGTACCCGAGCGACTCGTCGCGCCTCGTCATGCCGCCGGGTGCGAGCATCCCGATGGCGGTCGTGATCTACCTGCTGCTCCGCCTCGTCGCCGGCCCGCTCGACACCCCGGCGCTCTTCGCCGGCTTCATCACCGGCTACCTCGTCTACGACACGACGCACTTCGCGGTGCACCACCTGCGCATGCCGACGTCGTGGGGGCGCTATCTCAAGAAGCGGCACGCGCGGCACCACTATCTCGACCACGACGCGGACTACGGCGTGAGCTCGCCGCTCTGGGACGTCGTGTTCCGGACGTTCACGCGGTAGCGAGCGGGCGAGCGATCAAGCTTCGCCGCCCGGCGGCCGACATCACAGTACAGATGTCCCCGCCCGGCCCTTCCTCCTTCCGCGTACAGCGCGCGCTCGTCGTCGCCACGGTCCTCGCGACGGCGGCGCTCTGGCTCGTCCGCGTCGCGCCGATCGGCGAGCTCGCGTGGCGCGTCGCGCTCTGCGAGGGCGCGATGGTGCCGATCGCGGTCGCATCGATGATCGCGATCTGGCTCACGCCGGCCGCGACCGAGCTCGACGCGGCGACGCGGAGCGCCTGGCGGCTGCTCGCGAGCGCGGCCACGGTCTGGTCGCTCACCGGCGTGGTGTGGGAGCTGCTCGGCCGGCCGCGCGTGTCGGTCGCCGACGCGCTGCAACTGACGTTCTTCCCGCTCGTGATCGCCGGGGTGTTCCGCTTCCCGGCGGCGGTGCTGACGCGCGGCGGGCGGGTGCGCTTCTGGCTCGACAGCGCGATCGTCGTGCTCGCCGGCGCGGCGGCGCTCTGGTACCTCACCGTCTGGCCCGGAATCGTCCTCGGCGACGGCGACCGCGCGAACCTCGTCGTCAACGCGGTGCTCTATCCGGCCGGCGACCTCGTGCTGCTGTTCGCGGCGTGCGCCGGTCTGCTGCGCGGACACGACGGCGCGAGCCGCCGCGCGCTCGTCGGCGTCGCCGCGGCGCTCGTCGCGCGCTTCGTCGGCGACCTCGTGATCTCGTGGCGCATCGTGACGGGGCGAGACGAGGGGGCGATCGCCGACCTGCTCTGGCTCACCGGCGCGACGCTGCTCGCGGTGGCGGCCGCGGCGCAGCGGCGTGGCTCGACGCGCGCGTCCGGCGTGCTCGCGCCAGGCACGTCCGCCCCGGCCGCGGCGCCACGGCAGGTGAGTCTGCTGCCCTACGGCGCGGCGATCGCGCTCTTCGGCTTCCTCGTCGTCGTGACGCGCGGCGCGCTCGGCGCCCGCGCCGGCGGGGTGCTCGCCGCGGCGCTCG
Organism: uncultured Gemmatimonadaceae bacterium; assembly: GCA_963843845.1. Classification (GTDB taxonomy): domain Bacteria; phylum Gemmatimonadota; class Gemmatimonadetes; order Gemmatimonadales; family Gemmatimonadaceae; genus Gemmatirosa. The sequence continues at coordinate 3,366,422 of CAWJMB010000002.1, forward strand.
GCGTCGCCGTGCTCGTCCTCGCGCGGCAGTGGCTCGCGACGCGCGACAACGAGCGCCTGCACCGCGCGCACGCCGAGCGCGAGGCGGAGCGCCGCGTCGAGGCGCGGTTCCGGTCGCTCGTGCAACACTCGTCGGACGTCATCATCGTCGCCGACCGGGCGGGGCTCGTGCACTACGCCAGCCCCTCGGTCGAGCGCGTGCTCGGCGTCGCGCGGCTCGCGCTGGAGTCGTCGCTGCTCGCGCTCGTGCACCCCGACGACGTCGGCCGTGCCGAGACGATGCTCGTCGCCGCGACGCGTCGCGCCGACGACGGGACGGTCGCGGCCGCGACGCAGTTCCGCGCCGCCGCCGACGGCGAGTGGCGCGACGTCGAGTGTCTCGCGACCGACCTCAGCGACGACCCCAACGTGCGCGGCATCGTGGTCACGATGCGCGACGTCACCGAGCGCGCGCGGCTCGAGGCGCAGCTCGTCCACCAGGCGTACCACGATCCGCTCACCGGCCTCGCGAACCGCGCGCTGTTCCGCGACCGCGTGTCGCACGCACTCACCCGCGAGCAGCGCGCGCCGGCCGGCGTCGTCGTGCTCTTCCTCGACCTCGACGACTTCAAGACGGTCAACGACTCGTTGGGCCACCGCGAGGGCGACCGCCTGCTCGCCGTCGTCGCGGAGCGGCTGCTGAACGCGACGCGCGGCTGCGACACCGTCGCGCGGCTCGGCGGCGACGAGTTCGCGGTGCTGGTCGAGCACGCCCGCACCGACGACGAGGTCGTCGTCGTCGCCGAGCGCATCGTCGGCGCGATCCGGGCGCCGATCGCGTTAGGCACGCACCAGGTGACGGTCGGCGCGAGCATCGGCATCGCCCGCGCGCGGTTGGGCGACGGCGCCGAGGAGCTGCTCCGCAACGCGGACGTCGCGATGTACAAGGCGAAGCAGCGCGGCACGAACGCGTACGAGATCTTCGCCCCCGCGATGCACGCCGCGCTCGTCGACCGCCTCGAACTCGAGGGGGAGCTGCGCCGCGCGCTGGGCGAGCTCGAGGCCGCGCAGGCCGGCGAGGGCGGAGCGGGCAGGACGTCGGAGTTCCTCGTCGTGTATCAGCCGATCGTCTCGCTGGCCGACCGCCTCGTCGTCGGCGTCGAGGCACTCGCGCGGTGGCGGCACCCGACGCGCGGCTTCGTCCCCCCGTCGAGCTTCATCCCGATCGCCGAGTCGACGGGGCTCATCGTGCCGTTCGGGCGGTGGATTCTGCGCGCCGCGTGCGCGCAGGCGGCACGGTGGCACGCCGCCGCCGCGCGCGACGAGTTCGGCGGCCGGGCTGCCGAGCCGCTGGCCGTGACCGTCAACCTCTCGGCGCGGCAGCTCCTGCACCCGTCGATCGTCGACGACGTGCGCGCGGCGCTCGCCGACGCGCGGCTCGCGCCCGCGTCGCTCGTGCTCGAGATCACCGAGAGCGTCATCGTGCAGAACACGTCGGCGTCGCTCGCCACGCTGCACGCGCTGAAAGCGTTGGGCGTGCGCCTCGCGATCGACGACTTCGGCACCGGCTACTCGTCGCTCAGCTACCTGGAGCAGTTCCCGCTCGACATTCTCAAGATCGACAAGTCGTTCGTCGACGGCGTCGCGCACGGCGGCAGCCGCGCCGCGCTCGCCCGCACCGTCGTCGCGCTCGGCGACTCGCTGTCGCTGCGCTGCGTCGCCGAAGGGATCGAGAGCGACGACCAGCGCGAGCACCTGCTGGCGTTGGGCTGCGCCTACGGGCAGGGGTATCTGTTCGCGCGTCCGCTGCCGGCGGAGGAGGTCGAGACGCTCCTGCGCGACGCGGTCGGCGCGGTCGGCGCGGCCGCCTGAGGCGTCACTTCCCCGTCAACAGCTCCTCGAACAGCGCGAGCGCCCGCGGGTCCTTCGACTGCCCGAGCCAGAACAGGGCCGAGCGGCGCGTGGCAGGATCGCGGTTGGTGCGGGCGACGCGGATGAGCGCGGGGACCGCGTCCTCGCCGCGACGCGAGAGCGCGAACACGGCCTGATCGCGGATCTCGCGCTCCGGGTCGTCGACGAGCGCCGTGAGGCCCGCGGTCGCCGCGTCCCCCGCCGCGTTGCCGAGCCAGAACACGGCCCGCGACCGCGTGTCGCGCGCCGCCTGCTCGCTGCGCGCGAGTCGAAGGAGCGACGGCCACACCGTGACGGAGTCGGCGAGCGTCGACGGAAACACCGCGTCGCGCGCGACCTTGCCGCTCCCGCGCTCGGCGATGCCCAGCAGCAGCCCGGCCGCCTGCGCCGACGAGACGTCGCCGAGGTCGGTGACGGCGCTCCCGCCGGCGCTGGAGCCGCTCGTCGCGCGCCACCGGCCGCCGACGTAGAAGCGCACCGCCTCGACGCGCCCGCTCCGCACGTCGAGCGCGAGACGGCCCGGCCCGGGCGCACACGCGTCGTCCCACTCGACGTCCGCCCGGCGGCGATCGTCGTCGCGCCACGACGTGCGGCCGGGGGCGCTCGTGCGGATCGTGTTCCCCGAGCCGCAGACGCCGGGGCGCAGCGCGAACGTGAGACGCACGGTGCCGTTCGGCGCGTCCTCGACGCGGCGCGTGAGGGCGGCGCCACGCGAGACGAGGTCGGCCTGCGCGAGCATCGGCGACGTGGCCGCGACCGAGAGCAGGGCGGCGCTCGCGAGCACGTTCGGCAACCGGCGGGTCACTTGATGATCTCCTCGATGAGCTTGAGCGCGCGCGGGTCCTTCGAGCGGGCGACCCAGAACAGCGCGTCCTTGCGGATCTCGACGTCCTTCTCGGCGCGTGCGATGTCGAGCAGCTTCTCGAACGCCGGACCGCTGCCGCGCTGCTGGTAGACGAAGACGAGCTGCTTCTTCATCTCCTGATCGGTCGCCCGATCGTAGAGCGCGACGAGCTGCTCGACGTTCGCGCCTCCCTGCCCCGCGTAGAACAGCGCCTGCTTGCGCAGCTCGGTCGACTCCCTGGTGTCCTGCGCGAGGTCGAGCAGCCAGCTCGCGTTGCCGCGGCGGCGCGAGACGGCGAACAGCACCTTGTCTTTCAGGTCGCGGTTCGTGAGGCGACCGTACAGCGTGCGCAGATACTCCGTGTCCTCTGCGCTTCCGCGCTGGCCCAACCAGAAGATCGCCTCCGCGCGCACGTCGGGGTTCGCGTCGTTCGACGCGGCGATCTGGCGCAGCGTCTCGCGGCCGCTCGCGCTGCCGCTCTGCGAGAGCGAGAACACGGCCTGCTTCTGCAAGTCCACGTCGCCCGACTTCAGCGCCACGTCGCGCAGGATCTCCTGCGCCCGCGCTCCATCGACGCGGCCGAGCCAGAACAGCGACTCCTTCCGGACGTCCTCGTCGGGGTCGTTGCGCGCGGCGTCGACGAGCAGCTCGGTCGACTCGGCGACGCGCTTCTGCGCGATGAGGAAGACGGCCTTCCTGCGCAGCACTTCGGCGCACCGTTCGCGGCTCGCCATCACCTTCCGGAGCAGCGGCATCGCGCGCTCGGCGTCCATCTGCATGAGCGCGTTCAGCGCGACGACCTTCACGTCGTCGTCGCCGCCCTCGCACTCGCTCGACGTGCGCCCCCGGCCGCGACGGCTCGCCTCGCGGCTCGCGTCGCGCGCGGCGTCGCGCAGGTCGCCGCTCGCGCTGCGCATCGCGTCGGCCGCGGCGCGGGCACCGTCGCGCATCCCCTCGCGCGCCGCGTTCGCCGCCTCGAGCAGCGCGGCACGGACCTCCGGGTCGTTCATCGCGTCCGCCGCCGCCCGCGCGCCGAGGCGCCCCGCGTCGGAGGCGAGCGCGGTCGCGGCGCGGACGGCTTCGCCGATGATCGCGCCGAAGCTCCCGCTGTCGGCGCGCTGCTCGACGGTGGCCGCGCACTGCGCGTCGCCGCGGCGAGCCAGCTCGCCGCAGATGCGTGTGTCGAGCGCCGCGGCGTCGCCGCGGAACGCGTCCTTGCCCGAGTCGCGGAGGGTCCGCAGCGACGTGCGCGCGCGGCGCAGATCGCTCGTGCTGCCGGACTGGTAGAGCGAGAACGCGCGCCAGTAGAAGGCGTTCGACGCCTGCGTCGACGACGGATAGCGCGCGCCGACGCGCTCGAACAGCTCGGCCGCCTGGCGATAGTCGCCGCGCGACATCGCATCGCGGCCGGCACGGTAGAGAATGTCGGCGGAGTCCTGCCGTGCGACCGGACGGGGCGCGACCGCGCGCGGGACCACGCGCCGCGACGCGACGGTGCCCGACGGGGCGCGCGGCGCCGACGCCGGTGCTTCGGCGACGAGCAGCGCCGCGGCGAGCAGGTGAGTGAGGAACAGCATGGGCTATGGTCTCCGAAGGTGAAGAACGCGTCAGTCGGTCGTGCCGGCGGGGAGCATCGTGCGGATGCGAGGCAGGAGCTGCCCGCGTCGGAGCGCACCGTCGATGAACTGCCGCTCGGTGCGGTCCGCCTGCGTCGCGGACGCCGAGCTGTCAGCGCGCGACGGGGCGAGGCGGGCCATCTGCGCGAGCACGAACTCGAGGTCCTCGAGCAGCTGCCGCCGCCGCGGGTCGGACGCCGCCGGCGAGTCGAGCAGCAGCCGCGTGTCGCCGAGCAGCGGGCGCGCCCAGGCGGCGACGGCGCGGTCGGTCTGCACGTCGGCCGAGTCGGCGCGGTACGAGATGAGGAGCGCCTCGACCTTCACGGCGTGCTGCCGGAGCGCGACGTCGTAGAGATCGGCGGGTCCCGACGCGCGCTCCCCGGCGCGCCCGCGCGCCACGGCGACCGGCGCGCGGCCGGCGGTCATGGCGCGTGACGTGGGCGCTCCGCGAGCCCGGAGGCACCGCGTCGGCGCGCGGCGTCAGCCTCCGCGAGCGGCGCCGCCAGCACCGTGGGCGCGACGGGCACGTCGGGCGCGACGGACACGTCGGACGACGGCGCTGTGTTCGCCGCCGCCGTCTGCGGTCCGGCGACCGGCGCCGGCGCGTTCGGGCGCGCGACGCTCCACCAGCGGCCGATCCCCACGCCGGTCGTGAGGAAGATCGCGGCCGCCGCGGCGAGCCGCCACGCGCCGCGCCGGCGTGCCCGCTCCGCGTCGAGCGCGACGACGCGTGTCCCGATCGACGCCGCCGCGTGCGGCACCGCCGCGTGCGGCACCGCCGCGTGCGGCACCACGGGTGCGCCCGCCGGCCGTGCGGCGACGATCGCTGCCCACATCGCCTCGCGCGGCACGCCCGGCGGCGGGGTGTGGTAGTCGCGCGCCGCCTCGGCGATCAGGCGGTCGAGCGCGTCGGGCTCGCGATACTCGCCCGCGGAACGGTCGTCGTGCTCGGTCATGACACCCACTCTCCTGCGAAGTCGGCGAGCGCGACGCGAAGCTTCGCTCTCGCCCGGAACAGCTGCGCCTTCGACGTCCCGGGCTGGATGCCCAACGTCCTGGCGATCTCCTCGTGCGTGTACCCTTCCACGTCGTGCATCACGAACACGGTGCGGTAGCCGTCCGGCAGCGCGTCGACCGCCTCCGCGAGCCGCTGCTTGAGGTCCGGCTCGGCCTGCCGCACCGAGACGCCGATCGTGAGCGCCTCGTCGAGCGTCGTCTCGCGCGCACGCCACCGCTTCACCTTGCGCAGCCCGTTCAGCGCGACCGAGACGCCGATCGTGTGCAGCCACGTCCCGAACGCCGAGTCGCCACGGAAGCTCGCCAACCGGTCGAAGGCGCGCACGAACGTCTCCTGCGTGAAGTCGCGCGCCAGCTCCTCGTCGCCGGCCAGGCGGTAGGCCAGGCGGTAGACGCGGTCGACGTGCTGGTCGTAGAGCGCCCGCTGGGCCAGCAGATCGCCGGCGACGGCTTGCGCGATGAGCGTGGAGTCGGGCACGCGGCGGTGTAAGTGGACGGCTCTCTGACACGAGGGCCGCGGAAACGGTTGCGCGGGCGGCGACACCATTCCGCCGCCACGCCGCCGCGACGCCGCCGCTACGCCCGGATCGCCACCCGCCGCTCGAACGCGGCGAACGTGTCGAGGGCACCGCGTACGATCTCGCCGTCTGGCGTCGCGGCCTCGGGGTGCGACGCGGCGAATCGCGCGGCCGACGCGAGGAACGCCTTCCACATCGCGCCGGTCCGGTCCCCGTAGCTCGCGAGATACGCGGCGCCGTTCGCCTCGCTCAGCCCGAGCGACGTCGCGAGCTGGCGCCGGATGACCTGGCCGCCGAGCGTCGCGCCTTCCATGACGTAGAGCGCACCGAACGCGCGAGCGAGCGTCGACGGGAGCGCGGCGACCTCCTCGCCGGCGGCGCCGGCGGCGCCGGGGGCGTCGGGGGCGTCGGCGTCGGGGGCGTCCGCGCCCCACGCGTCGCCGCCGAGCGCGGCGAGGTCGCGGTCGAGCAGACCGAGCTTCGACCGCGCCGCGAGGTCCACGCCGAGCGCGGCGAGCGGCGACGACCAGCGCCCGAGCGCCGGCTCGAGCGCGGCGTGGAATGCGCGCGTGCGGCGGAGGACCGCGGCGTAGCCGTCGCGCGTGAGCGCCGGGTCGACATAGGGCATCTGCGCGTCGAGCCGCGCGTGGGCGTCGGCCGTCGCGGCGCGGAGCAGCGCGTGGATGGGGAGCATCTGCCGCCGCGACCGGAGCGCTACCCCGCGGCTGCCACGTCGACCGGCGCGCGCGGCACGGTGAGCGTGAACGTGCTGCCGGCGCCGAACGTGCTCTCGACGGTGAGGTCGCCGCCCATCCCGCGCGCCAGGTCGCGGCTGATGGCGAGCCCGAGTCCGACCCCGTCGTGTTCGTGGAGCAGGCGCCGGTCGACCTGCACGAACGGCTCGAAGACGCGCGCCACGTGGTCCGGCGCGATCCCGCGCCCGGTGTCGCGCACGTCGATCCGAACACGCTCCCCGTCGAGCGCACAGGTGACGTCGACGCGCCCGCCCGGCGCCGTGAACTTGATCGCGTTCGACAGGAGGTTGAGCAGGATCTGACGCAGCTTCTCCTCGTCCGCCCACACCGCGACCGGCGCGTCGTCGCCGGTCGCGCACGCGTGCCACGACGACGCGATCGCCTTCGCCCGCAGCTGCGGCTCGACGAGCGTTCGCGCCGTCTCGATCTCGGCCGCGAGCGGCACGACCGCGGGGGTGAACTGCACCTGTCCTGCTTCGAGCCGCGCGAAGTTCAGGATGCCGTTGATGAGGCCCAGCAGATGCCGCTGGCTCGTCTGGATGCGGCCGAGGTCCTCACGCTGCTCGGGCGTCGTCGGACCGCGGATCCCGAGCTCGATGAGCTGTGCGTAGCCACCGATCGCGTTGAGCGGCGTGCGCAGCTCGTGCGACATCATCGCGAGGAATTCGGCCTTCGCCTGGTTCGCGCGTTCGGCGTCGTCGCGCGCCTGCCGCTCGCCGGCGAGCGCCCGCTCGCGCCCGTCGCGCTCGGTGAGCAGCTCGTCGGTCTGCTGCCTGAGCTCCTCGGTCTGCATCTCGAGCTCCTCGGTCGCCATCTCCAGCTCGACGGCGTTGCGCTGCAGCTGCTCGTTCGCCGCCTCCAGCTCCTCGTTCAACCGCTCGATCTCGTCGGCGCGCCGCAGCAGCACGTCGATGATCGTCGATCGCAGCTCGGCCGCCATGTCGACCTCGACGGCGAGCCAGGCGGCGGCGGTACCGCGTACCGTCTCCTCCCACAGCTCGAAGCTGCCGCGAGGCTGCAACCGCTCGACGCCGTCTTCGGTCATGAGCACCGGCTTGCGCGGGTCGCCAGCCCAACGGACCGTCTGCCGCGCCTCGGCGCGGAACCAGAGCACGTAGTCCGGCCGCACCGCCGAGACGTGGATCGCGAGGAGCCCGCTCGCGAGCGCCTGCTGCTCGCCGCCCAACGGCGTCTGCGCCGGGAGCGCCGACGTCGCGAGCACCGGGCGCCGCTGCGCGTCGACCCAGCACACGAGTCGCTCGACCCACTCGCGCGGCGGCGCGTCGCCGACCAGCGCGACGTCGCCGCCGACGCAGACCGCGGCGCCGCTCGCGCCGACGAGATCGAGGAGCAGGGCCGGCTCGCCGGCGAGCGCCGCGCCTAACGATCCGGCCCTGCCCAGGCGCTCGACGAGCCGCTGCTGCACGGCGCGCCGCTCGACCGTGCGCTCCGCGTCCTCGGCCCGCTCGGCGACGCCCAACTGGGTGGAGAACGACTGCGCGAGGAACTCGCAGAGCGTGCGCGTGGCGTACGGCACGAACTTCGGCCCCGAGTAGTGGTGGCCGGAGATGAGCCCCCACAGCCGCCCGCCGCGCACGAGCGAGACGACGAGGCTCGCCGTCACACCCATGTTCTGCAGGTACTGCACGTGGATCGGCGACACCGAGCGGAGCACCGTGCTCCCCATGTCGAGCGGGTCGCCGGTGCGCGGGTCGTCGCGCGGCACGAGCGGCACCGGCGTGAACCCCATGTCGGGGATCATGCGCAGCCAGTGCTTGAGGAACAGCGCGCGCGCCTGCGCCGGGATGTCGCTCGCCGGGTAGTGCATCCCGAGCCACGTCTCGATGTCGTCGCGCTTCGCCTCGCCGATGATCTCGCCGTGCCAGTCCTCGTGGAACTTGTAGACCCACACCCGGTCGAAGCCGGTGAGCCGCCACATCTGGTCGGCGATCGCGCCGGCGAGCCCGGCGAGCGAGTCGGCGCGCTCGATGTGCGCCATCGTCTCGCGCACCATCTCGTAGAACGTGGCGTACGAGAGCGGCGCCGTGCCGTCGTGCGGCTCGAGCTCGAGCACGACGACGTCGCCGCTGCGGTGCACCACGCCGTCGAACGTCCGCGCTCCGGTGGCGCCGGCGAGCGTCAGCGCGATCGGGCTGAACGCGCGCGTCGCTCCGCGGCTCAGCGGCGCGACGACGGCCGCGGCCTGCGCCTCGCCGACGTGCGTCGCGAGCGTGCTGCCGAGCAGTCGGTCCGGAGGGATGCCGAGCCGACCGCCGGTGTTGGCGCTGACCTGCAGGATGGTGAGGTCCGGCTCGCGCAGCACGAGCAGCGCGCCGTGCGGCTGGATCGCGCCCGGGATGTGGATCGGCTCGCGGTCGCAGTTCGTGAGGTCGACCGGCGTGTCGCGTGAGATGAAGTCGAGCGTCGACGTCACCGAAGCACGAACCCCGGATCGATCTCCGGACGCCGCGCCGAGTTCCCGACCAACCATCCCGTCATGTACATCCACTGCGTCATCCGCGTCAGCTTCGTGTAGTCGATTCGCGACGGCTCGTCGCGCGGCGTGTGATAGTCGTCGTGCAGGTTCGTCGAGAAAAATAGCGACGGCACGCGGCGCTCGGCGTAGGGCACGTGGTCGCTGCGGAAGTACCACCCTTCGGGGTGCGAGGGCCGGTCCCACGACGAGTCGACGACGAACTTGCTCACCGCGCGGTTCGCCGCCAGCGCGACGTCGACGAGCTGCGACGAGTTGCGGTGCGGCGGCTGGCTGCCTAACAGCGCCGCGGTGTCGGGGTGGTTGCGGCCGATCATGTCGCCGTTGATCACGGCGGCCATCCTGTCGAGCGGCACGACCGGGTGGGCGACGTGGTAGCGCGAGCCCAACAGCCCGCGCTCCTCCGCGCCGTGAAAGATGAACAGCGCCGAGCGCCGGCTCGGCTGCTTCACCCAGGCGCGGGCGATCGCGAGCAGCGCGACGCTCGTCGTGCCGTTGTCGTCGGCGCCGTTCCAGATCGAGTCGCCGGCGACGGCGTAGCGCCCGCCGTCGTGGTCCTGGTGCGAGCTGAAGACGACGTACTCGTCGCGCAGCGCCGGATCGGTGCCGCGCACGACGCCGATCACGTTCACCGACGGCGTCTCGAACGTCTCGCTGCGGATCGCGATCTCGGCCGGCTGGCCGTCGGCGCGGAGCGAGGCGAGCGCGGCGCGGTGCACGAGGAGGATCGGCGTGCCGGCCGGCGCCGGCGCTGCGGTGCGCGCCGTCGTCGCGGTCGGCGCCGCGGCGTTCGCGCCCGCCGCCGCGCGCGAGAAGCGCGGAACGCCGCCGATCACGTCGTACGTACCGCGGATCTGGGTCTGCGCGACGCCGTCGAACGCGATCTCGGCGATCGAGTCGGCGACGACGAGCACGGCCGCGGCGCCGCGCCGGACGAGCCCGTTCGCCGTCGTCGTGAGCGCGGCACGCGTGTAGTTGACCTCGCGCGTGTTCGTCGTCGAGCGCACGAGCGCGGCCGGCGGCGTGGCGAGCGGCGTGACGACGACGCGCCCGCGCACGTCGACCGTCGTGTCGCGCGCGTCGGCGACGAAGAGCGTCGTGCCGCGCACCGATGCGGCGGCGTTCGTCGTCGGCGCGGCGTCCGTCCACAGCGCCATCGGCCGACCGCCGACCGTCACGGAGCTGTTCGGCGTCGAGATGCGGGTGCGGCGCATGTTCCACCACTGATACCAGCTCCCGTCCTCCCCCATGGGGCGGAGGCCGATCGCCCGCATCTCGTCGGCGAGCCACGCCGAGGCGCGCATCTCGTCGATGGTGCCCGCCTCGCGCCCGCGCATCGCGTCGCCGGCGAGCGCGTAGAGATCGCGCTCGAGGTCGGCCTTGCGGATCTCGCTCATCGCGGCGGGGGGTCGAGCGGGTTGCGCGACGAGCGGTGCCGCGGCGAGGGGTGCCGCGGCGACGAGCAGCGTCGCGGCGGCGCGCGTGGCGCGCGTGGCGCGCGTGGTGAGCAGGGGGTGACGACTCGGCATGATGGTTGGAGCGAAATGGGGCATTACGATCATGAACGGACGATGACCTCGACACGACAGACCTTCCCGACCGACACGACGCACCGTGCCTAGCCCGATCGAACATTACGCCCTCGTCGGCGACTGCGAGACCGCTGCCCTCGTCGCCCGCGACGGCTCGATCGACTGGCTCTGCTGGCCACGCTTCGACTCCCCCGCCTGCTTCGCCGCGCTCCTCGGCGCGCCGGAGCACGGGCGCTGGCGCGTCGCGCCGGTCGGCGAGACGACGACGGTGAGCCGCCGCTACCGCGACGAGACCCTGATTCTCGAGACGACGTTCGAGACCGAGCAGGGCGCCGTGACGGTGATCGACTTCATGCCGCCGCGCACCGCGCAGTCCGACCTCGTGCGCATCGTCGTCGGCGTGCGCGGCAGCGTGGACGTGCGCACGGAGCTCGTCATCCGCCCCGAGTACGGGTCGGCAGTGCCGTGGGTCACGCGGCTGGACGACGGCACGAGCCACGGCGTGCTGCGCGCGATCGCCGGCCCCGCCATGCTCACGCTGCGCACCGACGTCGCGCTGCACGGCGAATCGATGACGACCGTCGGCGACATCACGGTGCGCGAAGGCGACGCGCACTGGTTCGTGCTCACGCACTCGCCCTCGCACCTCCCCCTGCCCGAGGTGATCGATCCTCACCAGGCACTCGTCGACACCGAGGCGTTCTGGCGCGAGTGGACCGGCCGCTGCACGTACACCGGGCCGTGGCGCGACGCGGTCGTACGCTCGCTCATCACGCTGAAAGGGCTCACCTACCGCCCGACCGGCGGCGTCGTCGCCGCGCCGACGACGTCGCTTCCCGAGCAGTTGGGCGGCACGCGCAACTGGGACTACCGCTACTGCTGGCTGCGCGACGCGACGCTCACGCTGCTCGCGCTCATGGACGCCGGCTACTACGAGGAGGCAGGCGCGTGGCGCGACTGGCTCCTGCGCGCCGCGGCCGGGAGCCCCTCGCAGCTGCAGATCATGTACGGCATCGCCGGCGAGCGGAACCTGGTCGAGTGGACGGTGCCCTGGCTCCCCGGCTACGAGGGTGCCGCGCCGGTCCGCATCGGCAACGCCGCCCACGCGCAGACGCAGCTCGACGTCTATGGCGAGGTGCTCGAGGCGCTCTACCTCGCGCGCCAGGGCGGGCTCCCGGCGAGCGCCGAGAGCTGGCAGCTCGAGAAAGCGCTCGTCGACTACGTATCGAGGATCTGGGACCGCCCCGACGAAGGGATCTGGGAGGTGCGCGGCGGCCCGCAGCACTTCGTGCATTCCAAGGTGATGGCGTGGGTCGCCGTCGACCGCGCGATCCGCAGCGCCGAGGAGTTCTCGCTCGCGGCGCCGCTCGACGACTGGCGGACGCTCCGCGCGACGATTCACGCCGACGTCTGCGCGCGCGGCTTCGACGCGTCGTCAGGCAGCTTCGTGCAGGCGTACGGCTCCACGCAGCTCGACGCGAGCCTGCTGCTCATCCCGACGGTCGGGTTCCTGCCGCACCACGACCCGCGCGTGCTCGGCACGATCGCCGCGATCGAGCGGCACCTCGTCGTCGACGGCTTCGTGCTGCGCTACGACTCGTCCCGGACGGCCGACGGACTGCCGCCCGGCGAGGGGGCGTTCCTCGCCTGTAGCTTCTGGCTCGCCGACAACTACGCACTGTGCGGACGGCACGAGGAGGCGCGCGCCCTGTTCGAGCGGCTGCTCGCGCTGCGCAACGACGTCGGGCTGCTCGCCGAAGAGTTCGATTCGCACGCCGGGCGGCTCGTCGGCAACTTTCCGCAGGCATTCTCGCACCTGTCGCTCATCGGGACGGCGATGAACCTGAGCCATCCGGGCGACGCGCAGACCGCGCCGGCGGTGCAGCGCTCGACGGCCGACATGAGCGCGACGCCGGAGCGGTAGCCGCTCGCCAGGCGTCACGCCATGCCGCTCAGCGCCGCGAACTGCTCGTCGTCGAGCCGCAACGCCGCCGCGCCGACGTTCTCCTCCAGGTGCGCCACGCGCGACGTGCCCGGAATCGGCAGCATCACCGGCGAGCGCTGCAGCAGCCACGCGAGCGCGACCTGCGCCGGCCGCGCGCCGACCGCACTCGGCGATCTGCGTCAGCGTGCTCCCCTCGGTCGCGAGCCGGCCGGTGAGCAGCGGGTACCACGGAATGAAGCCGATCCCCTCGCGCTCGCAGTAGGTCAGCACCTCCTCCGACTGCCGCTCGGCGAGGTTGTAGCGGTTCTGCACGGTCGCGACCGACACGACCTGGCGCGCCGCCTCGATGTCGCGCACCGAGACCTCGCTCAGGCCGACGTGGCGCACCTTTCCCTCGCGCACGAGCTCGGCGAGCGTGCCGAACTGCTCGTCGGCCGGCACCTTGGTGTCGACGCGATGAAGCTGGAACAGGTCGATGCGATCGACCTTGAGGCGGCGCAGACTGCCGTCGCACTCGCTGCGCAGATGCTCGGGGCGCCCGTTCGGGACCCAGGTGCCCGGCCCCGGCCGCTCGAAGCCCGCCTTCGTCGCGATCACCATCCCGTCGGGATACGGGTGCAGCGCCTCGGCGATGAGCGACTCGTTGACGTGCGGGCCGTACGAGTTCGCCGTGTCGATGAAGTTCACGCCGAGCTCGGGCACGCGGCGCAGCACGCGGCGCGCCTCGGCGGGGTCGGCCGGCATCCCCCAGACGCCGGCCCCCGTGAGCTGCATCGCGCCGTAACCGAGTCGGTGGATCGGGAGGTCGCCGCCGATGGAGAACGCGCCGCCGGCGGCGGCCTTCGGAGTCGTGTTCGTGGTCGTCATGCGGCGGAGTGCGGGCAAGGCGCGTTCCCCGCGCGCTACATTTCGCGCCATGCCGACTTCGCTTCGCATCGCACTCGTGCAACTGGCCGTCGTCGACGGCGACCCCACGCGCAACGTCGCGCGCGCCGACGCGCTCGTCGCCGACGCGCCCGACGCCGACCTGTACCTGCTCCCCGAGCTGTGGACGACCGGCTACGCGCACGCCGCGTGGCGCGACGCGGCGCAGGCGCACACGCCGCACGCGGTGGCGTGGATGCAGCGCATCGCGCGGACACGCGACGCGTGGGTCGGCGGCAGCATCATCAGCGAGCGCACCGACGGCGGGCTCGCGAACCGCTGCTGGATCGTCTCGCCCGACGAGGGAGAGCCGGTGTGCTACGACAAGGCGCACCTGTTCGCCCCGATGGCCGAGCCGGAGTATCTGACGGGCGGCGGCGCGCGCGTGCGGACGCGCATCGGTCGCGACGATGCCGCGGTCGACGCCGCGTTCAGCATCTGCTACGACCTGCGCTTCCCCGAGCAGTACCGCCAGGACGCGCTCGACGGCGCCGAGCTGTTCGTCGTGCCGTCGGAGTGGCCGCACCCGCGGAGCGACGCGCTGCGGCTGTTCGTGCGGGCGCGCGCCGCGGAGAACCAGGCGTACCTCGCGCTCTGCAACCGCACGGGTCCGGCGGACGACGGCACCGTCTTCTGCGGCGGCTCGTGCATCGTCGCGCCGACCGGCGACGTCGTCGTCGACGCCGGTGAGCACGAGGGCGTCGTCGTCGGCGAGATCGATCGCGCGTTCATGGCGCGCGTGCGCGCCGATGCCTCGGTGCTCACGCGACGCGTCGCCGGCGTCGACTACTGACCCGACCGAGCCGACCGAGCCGACCGAGCCGACCGAGCCGACCGGGCCGCCGACGCCCGGGAACGCTGCCAGAGGCGTCGGACCAGCTGCAGGCGGCGCGTCGCGTCGCCTCCTCTCTCCATCGCCCTGACCATGTCATCGCTCGACGAGCCGCCCCCCGACCGTGGTCGCGCCCGCCCCCGCCATCACTGGGTCGTCCGCCTCACGCACTGGGTCGCGGCGATCGCGATCATGGTCATGGTCGACGTCGGGGCTGCGCATCTTCAACGCGTACCCGTCGTTCCACCGCAAGGGCGAGACGTTCTGCTGCTATCCGTTCGAGGGGACGGCGATTCCGGCGTGGCTCACCTTCGGCGGGTGGCTCGCCGGCGCGCGGCACTGGCACTTCGCGATGATGTGGGTGCTCGTCGCGAACGGGCTCGTCTACGTCGTGTTCGACTTCCTGCACGGCGAGTGGCGCGACCTCGTGCCGCGGCGCGGTGACGGCCGCGGCGCGCTCGAGATGGTGCGCTTCTACCTGTTCCTGCGGCGCGATCATCCGGTACAGGGCAAGCACAACACGCTGCAGAAGCTCGCCTACTTCGCGCTCCCCGTCGTGACGGCGCTCGTCGTGCTGTCGGGGCGTCGCGATCTGGAAGCCGGTCACGTTCGGGTGGCTGACGGCGCTGTTCGGCGGCTACGTCTGGGCGCGCTACTGGCACTTCGTCGGCATGGCGGTCGTCGTCGCGATCGCGGTCGGCCACGTGTTCATGGTGTTCGCGGTCGACCCGTACGCGCTCCGCTCGATGATGACCGGAGGCTACGACGAGTCGCTCTCGCCCGAGTCGCGGAACGCGCGGCCGTTCTACCACCTCCTCCCGAAGTGGCGCGGCGCCGGCGACCGCGCGCGGCGCGCCGCCGCGCGCGGTCCGGCCGCACACGATCCGGCCGGGGAGGCGCCGTGACTCGCGACCTGCTGCGCCACGCCGGGCGCCTCGTCGACGCCGCGGTCGCGCGCCTCGAGTCCGGCGATCCGATCGACACACTCGATCCGGTCGGCCTTCCGTCGGCACGCTCGGGGCAGGCCGTCGACCGCCGCCGCTTCCTCGCGCGCGGCACCGCCTCACTCGCCGCGCTGCTCGCCGGCTCGGCGCTCGCGGCGTGCGACAGGCAGGGGCCCGCCGCCGCGCAGCGCCTGCTGCGCACGGCGGAACGCAAGAACGAGGCGGTCGAGCGGTGGATCTTCCGCCACAGCGCGCTCGACCGTCCGCCGCGCGGCGCGCGCGCCGCCGGAGCGAGCTTCCCGGCGTATCACGTCGCCCCGGCGATCCCGACGTGGGACGCGGCGGCGCGCGGCGAGTGGACGCTCGAGGTGTCGGGGCTCGTCCGACGTCCGCTGCGCTTCACGCTCGACGAGCTGCTCCGGCTGCCGCACATCCGACAACGCGTCGAGCACTTCTGCGTCGAGGGGTGGAGCGCCGTCGCGACGTTCACCGGCGTCCGCGTCGCCGACCTGCTGCGCATGGCAGGACCGCTCCCGCACGCGCAGTACGCCGACTTCCAGAGCTTCGAGCGCGATCCACAGGTCGCGCTCCCGTATCACGAGAGCTGGGACCTCGAGAGCGCGACGCACCCGCAGACGCTCGTCGTCTACGGCAAGGACGGGCAGTTCCTGTCGGCGGCGTACGGGGCGCCGGCGCGGGTGCACTCGCCGGTGAAGCTGGGCTACAAGAACACGAAGTACCTGACGCGCATCGAGCTCCGGGCCGAACGGAACGGGGGGTACTGGTCCGACCTGGGCTACGAGTGGTACGGCGGGACGTGAGCTGACGGCTCGGCGACCTGCCCGAGCCCCGCCGTTCGGCGTCAGCGGCGCGCCCCGTTCCCCATCCCGTCCAGCTGCTGGATCGTCGCCGTCGACGCCGCGCGCTCCTTCCTCGCCCTCGCCGACACGACCTCGGCTCTCCGCAGCGCTCGCAGCACGTTCCCGCTCGCCACCTTCGCGAGCTCCGCGTCCGTCCACCCGCGCCGCATCAGCTCCATGAAGAGCAGGGGGTAGCCGCTGACGTCGGTCATGCCCTGCGGCAGGTTCGACGTTCCGTCGTAGTCGCCGCCGAGCCCGACGTGGTCGACGCCGGCGACCTTGCGAATGTGGTCGACGTGATCGGCGACGTCCTTCGCCGTCACGACCGGCGTCGGGTGCGCCGCGTCCCAGCGCCGCAGTGCCGCGGCCGTCGCCGCGGAGTCGGTGCTCGCACGCCGCAGCCGCTCGGCCTCCGTCTCGCGCGCGCGGTCGTGATCGTAGACCGCCTGCGAGAGGAACGACGGCACGAACGTCACCATGACGACGCCGCCATTTCCTGGCAGACGGCGCAGGATCGAGTCGGGCACGTCGCGCGGGTGGTCGACGAGCGCGCGCGCCGACGAGTGCGAGAAGATCACCGGCGCCTCGCTCGCGTCGAGCGCATCGCTCATCGTGCCCGGCGAGACGTGCGACAGGTCGACGAGCATGCCGAACCGGTTCATCTCGCGCACGACCTCCCTGCCGAACGCGCGTGAGCCCGCCGTGCTTCGGCGCGTCGAGCGCCGCGTCGGCCCAGTCGAGCGTCACGTTGTGCGTGAGCGTCATGTAGCGCACGCCGAGGTCGTAGTAGGTGCGGAGGAGCGAGAGCGAGTTGTCGATCGCGTGCCCGCCTTCCATGCCGAGGAACGACGGGACCCTGCCGGCGCGGAACGCCGGCATCACGTCGGCCGCGCGGAGCGCGAGCGTCATCCGGTCCGGATACCGCGCGATGACGCGCCGCGCGACGTCGATCTGCTCGAGCTGCACGCGCGCGTACGCGGGCCGGTCGACCACGACGCCGTTCGGCGCGAACGCGGGGTCGCTCGTCTCGCCGGGGATGTAGACCGACCAGAACTGCCCGCCGAGCAGGCCCTTCGCCATGCGCGCGAAGTCGGTCTGTCCCGGGGTCGTCGTTCGCAGATCGTACGCGTCGACGTCGAGCACTCCGTTCTGACCGGCGCGCACGCCGGCCTCGCGGATCGCCCACGGCAGGTCGTTGTGCCCGTCGACGAGCGGCGTCGCGCGGAGCAGTCGCCCGACGCGCGCGCGGAGAGCCGCGTCGCTCGGCGGGGTGTGCTGCGCGGCGACGGACGTGGCGGACACGAGAGCGGCGGCGAGGGCGAGCGTGGCGTGACGCATGAGGCGCGGTGAGAGGAGTCGGGCGAAAGCTACGCCGCGCGCAACCCTTTCCGCGATGTCGTTGTCTGACCGGCTACGTCCCTTCCCCGGAACAATTCTGGTGAGACTCATGCCGGCGTCCGACCTCGACCTGCTGCAGGGCACGCTCGACGTGCTCGTCCTGAAATCCCTCCTCTTCGGCCCGCGCCACGGCTACGCCGTCGCGCGCTGGATCAGCGACACCTCCGACGCCGCGCTCACCGTCGAGGACCGCGCGCTCTACGTCGCGCTGCACCGACTCGAGGACCGGGGCTGGGTGTCGGCCGAGTGGGGGCTGTCGGAGAACAACCGGCGCGCGAAGTACTACCGATTGACCGCGGCCGGCCGCCGGCAGCTCGGCGCCCAGACGACGCGCTGGACGCGCTACGCCGAGGCCGTGTTCAAGGTCCTCGCCGCGACCGCCTGACGCGAGGCGACGACGATGCTCTTCGACCGCACCGTTCGGCGGCTCTTCCGCCTTCCGGCGTCCGCGCACCAGCTCCGCGACGACGTCGACGCCGAAGTCGCGTTCCATCTCGACGCGCGCGTGCACACGCTCGTCGCGCAGGGGCTCGCTCCCGGCGCCGCGCGGGCGCAGGCGGCGCGCGAGTTCGGCGACGTGCGCGCCGCGCGCGCCGAGCTGCACGCCATGAGCCGCACCCGGGCCGAGCGCGCGCGGCACGGCGAGCTGTGGAGCGGCGTCGCGCACGACGTGCGCTTCGCCGCCCGCTCGCTCCGCCGCCGCCCCCTCTTCCTCCTCGCCGCCGTGACGACGCTCGCGTTAGGCATCGGCGCGAGCGTCGCGATCTTCTCCGTCGTGAACGGCGTGCTGCTCACGCCGCTGCCCTACGCCGCGCCCGGCCGCCTCGTCCGCGTGTGGCGCGGCGGCGCCGTGCCGTTAGGCATCTACGACATCGTCCGCGAACGGAGCCGCTCCTACTCGGCGCTCGCCGGCGCGGAGATGCCGGGCGCGGTGTCGGTCACCGGCGACCTCGCGCCGGCGCGACTCGCGCGCGCCCGCGTGACGCCGAACCTGTTCGGCACGTTGGGCGTGCGCCCGCTCGTCGGCCGCACGTTCGCGGAGGAGGACCGCGAGCTCGGGCGCGAGCGAACGGTCGTGCTCTCCCACGCGCTCTGGCGGGAGCGCTACGGCGGCGACCGCAACGTCGTCGGCCGCTTCATGACGATCGACGGCGTGGCGCACGCGATCGTGGGCGTGATGCCGTCGTCGTTCCGCTACCCGGACGGCGCCACGCGGCTGTGGACCGTGTCGAGCGCCGAGCGCGGAACGCCGGACTACTGGTGGATGACCTACATGCAGCTCGTCGGGCGGCTCGCGCCCGGCGTGACGCCCGCGCAGGCGCAGCGCGAGGCGGCGCGCGTGTTCGACGGCGCGCGGAGCGCCTTCCCCATGCGGATGGCAGACGAGTGGGGACGCGACGTCGACGTCGTGTCGCTGCGCGACGCGGTCATCGGCACGTCGCGCCCCACGCTGCTGCTGCTCTCGGCCGCGGTCGGGGTGCTGCTGCTCGTCGCGTGCGTGAACGTCGCGACGCTCTACGTCGACCGCGCGGCGGCGCGCGAGCGTGAGCTGGCGGTGCGCGCGTCGATCGGGGCGGGGCGGGGACGGATCGCGCGGCAGCTCCTGACCGAGAGCCTGCTCGTCGCATCGGTCGGCGCCGCGGCCGGGCTGGCCCTCGCGGCGGCGGGGCTGCGTGGATTCGTCGCGCTCCTCCCGCCGGGAACGCCGCGCGCCGAGGAGATCGGGATCGACGTGCGCGCCCTCGGCGTGACGGTCGCGCTCGCCGTCGTGAGCGGTGTCGCCTTCGGGCTGCTGCCGGCGCGGCGCGCCGCGCGGCAGGACGTGCACACGGTGCTGCGCGGCGGCGCGCGGGCCGGTGACGCGCGCGGCCCGCGACGGGCACCGCGCGTGCTCGCCGTCGCGCAGATCGGACTCGCCGTCGTGCTCGTCGCGTCGGCCGGGCTGCTGCTCAAGAGCTTCTGGCGACTGCGGCAGGTGGAGCTCGGCTTCGGCGCGGAACGCGTCCTCACGGCGGAGGTGCCGGCGCCGGCCGTCACGAGCGACACGACGGCGCGCGTGCGGGCGTTCTACACCCAGGTGCTCGAGCGAGTCGAGCATCTCCCGGGCGTGCGGAGCGCCGCGCTCACGAACGGGCTGCCGTTCGGTGGCGGCGCGTACATGACGGCGATGGCCGTCGAGGACCACCCCACCGCCGACGGCGCGCCGCCGCCGCTCCCGATCGTCACGTGGGCGACGAGCGACTATCTGCGCACGTTGGGCGTCCCGCTCCGGCGGGGGCGCGCGCTCGCGACGACCGACGGCGAGGGGACACCGCGCGTCGCGGTGATCGACGACGAGGCCGCGCGAACGCTGTGGCCCGGGGAGAACCCGATCGGGCGCCGCATTCGCTACGTCTGGAACCAGCAGTGGATCGAGGTCGTCGGCGTCGTCGGCACGGTACGGCGCGACAGCCTGAGCGCGGCGCTGCAGCCGTCGCTCTACGTGCCGCTGTCACAGGCACCGCTCCCCGCGACGCTGCGCGTGGTCGTGCGCGCCGACGCGTCGCTCGACGCGGCGGCGTTCGGGCGCGCGCTGCGGGCGGCGGTCGCGGCCACCGACGCCTCGGTCCCCGTCGGCCCGATCACGTCGCTCGATCGCGCCGTCTCGACCTCGGCCGCGCGGCCGCGCTTCACGGCCGCGCTGATCGCGGCGTTCGCGGTCGCCGCGCTCGCGCTGGGCGCGGTCGGGATCTACGGCGTGGTCGCGGCGGGCGTGGCGCGGCGGCGGCGCGAGTTCGGGGTGCGGATCGCGCTCGGCGCGACGGCGGCGCAGGTGGTGCGGCTCGTCGTGCGGGAGGGAGCCGCCGTCACGGCGCTCGGCGTGCTCTTCGGGCTCGTGGGCACGCTCGCGGCGGGGCGGCTGCTCCGCGGGCTGCTGTTCGCCGTGGGGCCGACCGACCCGGTCGTGCTGCTCGCGGTGCCGGTGCTGCTGGGCGCGGTGGCGATGCTCGCGAGCCTGGTTCCGGCGCGGCGCGCGGCGCGCGTCGATCCCAGTACGGTCATCCGGGCGGATTGATCGGGCCGGGGTCGGTGGGGCCGTCAATCCCCCGCCGGCTCCGGCGCCGCCATCCCGTGCGCCGCCGCCGGCCGTCGGCCGCGGATGCGCGCGCCGAGCCACGTGCGCCACCCGTCGAGGATCTCGTAGACGGTCGGGATCACGAACAGCGTCAGCAGCGTCGAGGTGATCGTGCCGCCGATGACCGCGCGCCCCAGCGGCGCCCGGAAGTCCGCCCCCTCGCCGAGTCCGAGCGCCACGGGGATCATGCCGGCGATGAGCGCGAGCGTCGTCATCATGATCGGGCGCAGCCGGATCGCGCCCGCCTCGATCAGCGCGTCGCGCACCGACAGTCCGCGCGACTCGCGCGTCCATTTCGCGAAGTCGATGAGCAGGATCGCGTTCTTCGCGACGATCCCCATGAGCAGGATCACGCCGATGAGGCTCATGATGTTCAGCGTGTCGCCGGTGATGAGGAGCGCGAGCACGACACCGATGAGCGACAGCGGCAGCGACATGAGGATCGCGAGCGGGTCGAGGAAGCTGCCGAACTGCACGACGAGGATGAGGTACATGAGCATCACGGCGATGCCGATCGCCGTCGCGAAGCTGCCGAACACTTCGTTCTGACTCTTCACCTGGCCGCCGGCGACGATCTCGTAGCCGGGGGGCAGCCGCACGTCGCGCAACCGCTCCTGCGCCGCCCGCGTCACGTCGCCCAACGGCCGTTCGACGTTCGCGCCGATCGTGATGACCTTCTGCCGCTGGAAGTGGTCGATCTGCGCCGGCCCCTCGCTCGGCGCGATGGTCGCGACCTGGCCCAATCTGACGACCGTCGGTCCCGCCGGGGCGCCCGTCGCCCCGACGGCCGCCGGCGTCGTCAGCGCGAGCGGGATGTTCGCGAGGTCGGCGGCGTTCTCGCGCGACCCGGACGGCAGGCGCACGCGCACGTACCGCGTCTCGCCGCTCGGGTCGACCCAATTCCCAGCGTCGACGCCGGCGAAGGCGGGGCGGAGCGCCTGCGCGATCTGCCCGACGCTGATGCCCAACGTCCCGGCGAGCCCGCGGTTGATCGCGACCCGCAGCTCGGGCTTCTGCCCCTTCGTCGACAGCCCCACGTCGACGGCGCCGGGCGTGGCGCGCACGATCGTCGCGAGCGAGTCGGCGAGGCGCGTCAGCGTCGTCGCGTCGGGCCCCTGGAGCTGCAGCTGCAACGGCTTCATCCCGCCGCCGGGGCCGCCCGCCTCGAGCAGATAGGCCGTCACCGTGCCGACGCGGCGCAGCTCGCCGCGAATGACGCGGCCGAAGTCGGTCTGACCGATCGCGCGCTCCGCCTTCGGGACGAGTCGCACGTAGACCGACGCGACGTCGACGGCGCCGGAGCCCGACGCGCTGCCGACCGTGGTGTACGTGTAGCGGACTTCCTCGTGCGTGCGGATCAGCGCCGCGATCTGCTCCGCCTGCACGCGCGTGTACTCGAGGCTCGAGCCCGGCGGCGTCTCGACGCTGACCGTCAGCTCGCTGCGGTCGCTGTCCGGTGTGAAGCCGAAGCCGCCCAGCGTCACCTGCAGCCCGATGGCGGCGACGAACGTCGCGACCGCGATCGCGACCATCGTCTTGCGGTGATCGAGCGCCCACGCGACGCCGTGGCGGTAGCGGTTCGCGAGGCGGTCGAACCAGACGTTGAAGCGGTCGAGCGCGCGCGAGATCGGGTTCTTCCGCTCGTGCGCCTCGATCTGCGGATCGGCCCAGTACGCGGAGAGCATCGGGTCGAGCGAGAACGACACGAACAGCGACACGAGCACGGCGAACGCGATCGTCAGCGCGAACGGCTTGAACCACTGCCCCGCGAAGCCCCCCATGAAGCCGACCGGCACGAACACCGCGACGATCGAGAACGTCGTCGCCGCGACGGCGACGCCGATCTCGTCGGTGCCCTCGTGCGACGCCTCGAGGTGGTCTTTCCCCATCTCGATGTGCCGGACGATGTTCTCCCGCACGACGATCGCGTCGTCGATGAGAATGCCGATCGCGAGCGAGAGGCCGAGCAGCGACATCGTGTTCAGCGTGAAGCCGAGCATCCAGAGCGGGACGAACGACGCGAGCACCGAGACCGGGAGCGCGAGCCCGGTGATGACCGTCGAGCGCCACGAGTTCAGGAACAGGAAGACGACGAGCACCGTGAGCGCCGCGCCTTCGAGGAGCGTGCGCTGCACGTCGTCGACCGACCGCTCGACGCGCTCGCCGGCATCGCGCACGATCTCGATCGTCGTGCCGGCGGGCATCGCGGCGCGGAGGCGCGGCAGGACGGCCTTGACCCCGTCGGCGACCTGCGTCGTGCTGTACCCTTTCGACTTCACGACGTCGAGCCCGATCGCCTCGCGGCCGTTGTAGAGCGCGGCGGAGCGCCGCTCCGCGGACCCGGCCACGACGGCGGCCACCTGGCCCAACGGAATCGCGACCCCCCCGCGCTGCGCGACGGTGAGGCGCGCGAAATCGTCAGGCGTGGACAGTCGCCCCTCGAGGCGGATGGAGCGCTCGGTGAGCGGCCCCGTCACGCTCCCGACCGGCGCGGCGAGGTTCTGCGCGCGCAGCGCCGCGACGACCTGGTCGACCCCGACCCCCGACGACGCGAGCCGGGTCGGGTCGAGCACGACGTTCAGCGTCGCGCTGTCGGCGCCGGCGATGTTCACCTGCGCGACCCCGGCCACCGATCGCATCTCGCCGCCGATCGTCTTGTCGGCGATCTCGGTCAGCTCCGACGGCGTGAGCGTCGTCGACGTCAGCGCGAGCGACAGGATCGGCTGCGACGACGGGTCGAACCGCTGCACGATCGGCTCGATGATCTCGGTCGGGAGCTGCGCTCTCACGGCGGAGATCGCGTCGCGCACGTCCTGCGTCGCCTGGTCGGTCGGCGAGCCGAACTTGAACTGCGCGATGATCTGCGCGAATCCGTCGGTCGACGTCGAGCGCAGCTCGTCGAGCCCGCTGATGCCCGAGAGGCGGTCCTCGATCCGGTCGACGACCTCGCGCTCGACCTGATCGGGCGACGCGCCGGGATACGCGATCCCGACGAAGACGATCGGGGCGTCGATGTCGGGGAACTCGTCGGTCTGCAGCCGCATGAGCGCGGCGAGGCCGAACACGACGAGAGAGAGCATGACGACGACCGTGATGATCGGTCGCCGGATCGCGAAGTCGGAGATGAACATGCGATGCAATCTGTGGCGGAGGCGGTGCCACCGCCGCCGCTGCAAACCCTCTCGGCCGACCGGCTGTCAGATCGTGCGACTCTCGTGGAGAACTCGATCCGTGCCGACGCGCCGACTGCTCTCGCTCCTGCTCCTCCTCCCGGCCGCGGTGACCGTGGCGAACGCCCAGCGCACGGACCGATCGCCGCGCGACTGGCTCGACGACTGCCGGTCGGGGCGACCGGGCTGGGGCGACGATCGCGCCCGTTCGTGCGAGCTGCGCGACATCACGATCCCCGCGCGCGGGCGCGTGACGGTGAGCGGCGGCGAGAACGGCGGCGTCAGCGTCACACGGGTGGGACCGCGACGAGATCCGTGTCGTCGCGAAGCTGCAGGGCACCGCGCCGCTCGCGCGCCGACGCCGACCGGCTGCTGCGCGACGTCGAGGTGCGGACGGACGGCGAGATCCGCGCCGATGGTCCGCGCGCCGGCCGCGACGAGCACTGGTCGGCGACGTTCGAGCTGTGGGTGCCGCGCCGCACCGACCTCGCCCTCGAGGCGAACAACGGCGGCATCGCGATCGACGCCGTGCGCGGCGACATCCGCTTCCGCACGACGAACGGCGGCGTCTCCCTCGACGGACTCGGCGGGACGGTGCGCGGCGAGACGCAGAACGGCGGGCTCGCCGTGACGCTCTCGGGCACGCGGTGGGATGGCGCGGGACTCGACGCGGGGACGCACAACGGCGGCGTCTCGGTGAACGTGCCGTCGAGCTACAACGCGGACCTCGCGACGGGCACCGTGAACGGCGGACTGAGCATCGACTTCCCGGTCACGGTCGGTGGACGCATCGGCCGCTCCATCGAGACGCGGCTCGGTGCCGGCGGAACGCCGATCCGCGTGCGGACGACGAACGGCGGCGTGCGGGTCCGGCGGTACTGAGACGGCGGGTCGTCCTGCCGTTCGGTGATGAGTCCCGCCGTTCCGCCGTCAGTACCCGAGCGACCCGATCAGCCCACCCGGTAGCCGCACTTCCGCACGGTGAGCAGGTGCTGCGGCTTCGCCGGGTCCGCCTCGAGCTTCCGTCGGAGCTCGAGGATGTGCGTGTCGACCGTGCGGCTCGTGACGCTCGCGTCGTAGCCCCAGACCTCGCGCAGCAGATCGTGCCGCGTCGCCACGGCGCCGTCGCGGCGCAGCAGCGCGACGAGCAGCTCGTACTCCTTCGGGCGCAGCGGGACCGGGCGCCCGTCGCGGGTGACGGCGTGCGTCGCGAGACTCACCTCGACCGCGCCGAAGCCGACCGTCTCCGTTGCAACTGACGCGCGCGCCGAGCGGCGGAGCAGCGCCTCGACGCGGGCGAGCAGCTCGAGGAGGCCGAACGGCTTCGTCACGTAGTCGTCGGCGCCGACGCGCAGCCCCCGTACCTTGTCGGCCTCGTCGCCCAACGCGGTGAGCACGAGCACCGGCATCGCGTTCCCCGCCGCGCGCAGCGCGCGCAGCACGCGGAAGCCGTCGGCATCGGGGAGCATGAGGTCGAGGATGACGAGGTCGGGCCGGCGCGCGCGTGCCGCGTCGAGCCCCGCCGCGGCGTCGTGCGCGACGACGACGTCGTAGCCCTCGAACTCGAGGTTGTGGCGCAGCCCGGCCGCGAGCGCGTCGTTGTCCTCGATGACGAGGATGCGCGAGGCGCTCGGGCCGCCGCCCGCGGTCACGCGACCTCCACGATCGCGTGCGCGATCGGCACTCGCTCGACGGACGCCCCCTCGACGGAGGCGCGCCCTCGCACGGACGCGCCCCGCGACGGACGCCCCGACGACAGGCGCGCCCGCCGGCAGCTCGATCACGAAGCGTGCACCGCCCGCGCGGCCGTCGCGCGCCGGCGCGTCCTCGACCCACGCGCGGCCGTCGTAGAGCGCCACGAGGTCACGCACGACGGCGAGCCCGAGCCCGCTTCCCGTGCGCGCGGCGCGGTCGCGCGCGAGCCGCACGAACGGCGTCCAGATCCGCTCGCGGTCGCGCGACGGCACGCCGGGGCCCGCGTCGTCGACCCACAGCCGCGCGGCCGCGTCGGTCCCCGCCCCGCCGACCGAGACGCACCTGCCCCGCGGGGCCGTAGCGCACCGCGTTGTCGAGCAGGTTGAGCAGCACCTGCCGCATCGCCGACGGCTCGACGACCGCGGTGAGCGTGGCGGGCACGGCGACGACGACGGTCGCGCCGGCGGCCGCGGCGAGCGGCGCGAACCCCGCGGCGACTTCCGCGGCGAGCGGCGCGAGCGGCGACGGCGATCGGCACGCACGCCGCATTCGCGCGCCGCTCCGCGCGCGCGACGTGGAGCACGTTCTCCACCATCCCCATGAGCCGCCGCGCCTCGCGCACGATCGTCTCCGCCGCGGCGCGGCGGTCGGCGTCGCCGCGCGTCCTGCCTAACGCGAGCGTCTCGCCGTAGAGCAGGATCTGCGTCAGCGGCGTCCGCAGCTCGTGCGACACGCTCGAGGTGAAGTCCGCGCGCAACCGCACGAGCTCCTGCTCGCGCCCGAGCTGCGCGAGCGCGACGAGCACGAGCGACGCGGTCGCGGCGGCGAGCACGCCCAGCAGCACGATGCGCGGGCGACTTCCTGGCCGCACGACGAGTCGCCGGGCCGCCCCCGGCCCCGCCGCCGCCCGCACCACGAGTCCGCCGAGTCGCGCTTCGGCGACGGCACGCGAGGCGTCGGGCGGCGCGCCGGCCGACGCGGCGAGCGCCGCGTCGCCGCTCGTGACGACGAGCATCGAGTCGGCGGCGAGCGCGGCGAATGCCGGCGCCCGGGCCGACGCCCGCGCGACGAGCGGCGCACCGAACGCGGCGGCGCAGGTGGCGACGCCGTAGACGCCGATCGGCACGTCGAACGGGGCGCGCTTCACACCGTACGCGACCGCCCGCCCCGCCGCCGCGCCGCGCCCGAAGAGCACGCCGATCGGAATCGTTCCGGCGACGGCGGACGGCGCGTTGCCGCGCATCACCGTCGCCGCGAGCGTGTCGCGCAACCACTGCGTCATCGCGGCACTCCGCGTCGCGTCGCCCGATCGGACGCCGGCGGTGGTGAGGACGCCGTCGCGCAGGTCGAGCAGCACGAGCAGCGGCGGCTCGCCGTCGGCGCAGGCGAACGCGCCACGCGGCAGGGTCGCCAGCGACCGCTCGAGGACGACGGGCGGCGGAAGGGGATCGTACGGCGAGGCGGCGCGCGCGCCCGCCGCCGGCGCGAGCACCGTCGTCAGCTCGGACGCGACCGCGCCGACCGTCGCCCCCACGGCGTCGCGCCCGACCACGCCGAGGTAGTCGCCGAGCGCGCGCTCCGCCGTCGCGCGATGCGCGCCGACGTCCCCCTCCGCCTCGAACGCCGCCAGGGCCGCGACGGCGAGCGTGACGAGGAGGAGGAGCATCAACTGCGGCGCGCGCAGCAGGTCGCGACGGCGGAGGGGCATGCGGATGGCTCGGGACGACTACTGCTACTACCCGGACGACGGACGCGGCAAGCTCGGCGCACCGACGAGGACGGGGGCTGACAGGATTCTGACGAGCGGGTGTGGCTGCCGACGCCGGCGCCTGCCGACTCGATCGACGGCGCGGGCGCACGGCGCCGTCGCGGCACGCGCCCGGCGAGTCACCGCCATTTGACGATCGACAGCACATCCGTGAAGTCGTCCGTCCACACCCCCACGTCCCCCCTCGGCGGCAACGGACCCCACCCCCGCTGGCGCGCGAGCGGCCCGAGCAGCGCCGCCCGCCGCCCGAGCACGACCCAGCGCGACGCGGAGACCATCGGATTCGTTCGCGCCGCGCCGCTGACGTCGTCGCCGACCGCGCCGGCGAGCCGCGCGTCGCGCGCCAGCTCGGCGAGGACGGGGATCAGGTCGAGGTAGCGATTGCTGATGTGGACGGCGAGCAGTCCGTCGGGAGCGAGACGCGACAGGTAGAGCGCGAGCGCCTCGCGCGTGAGGAGGTGCGTCGGGATCGCGTCGGAGCTGAACGCGTCGAGCGCGATCAGGTCGTACGCCGCGGGGGGCGCGTCGGCGAGCCGCAGCCGCGCGTCTCCGACCACGACGTCGGTCGTCGGCGGGCAGTCGCGCAGGAAGGTGAACAGACGCGGGTCACGTGCGACGCGGACGACGAGCGGATCGATCTCGTAGTACGTCCACCGCTCGCCGGGCCGTCCCCAGCAGGCGAGCGAGCCGGTGCCGAGTCCGACGACCGCGACGCGCCGGCCGGGGCGCATGATCGACGGCGCCTGGGTGAACAGCGCGCCCAGCGGCCCGCCGGCGTGGTAGTACGTGATCGGCGTGCGGCGCCACGCGGGCGCGAGATTCTGTGCGCCGTGCAGCGTCGTTCCGTTCTGCAGGTTGTGGTAGTCGCCGGTCGCGCGCACCACGTACGCGCCGAAGAAGCTGCGTCCGCGAAAGAGCACGTCCCCCATGCGCAGCCGTTGCCCCGCCGTCGCGCCGACGAGCAGCGCCGTGACGCCGAACGCGTACGCCCACGGACGGCGGCGGAGCGTGAAGCCGATCAGCGCCGCCGGGACGCCCAGCGCGACGGTCGCCGACGTGCGCAGCGTCGTCGGCACGTCGGCGCGCACGACGACCGACGCGAAGAGCAGCCCGCCGGCCGCGAGCGGTCCGACGACGTGCCAGAGCAGCCGGTCGGCCCGCCCGCCGCGCGGCGCGCCCTCGGCGATCCGCGTGAAGAAGCGCGGAGTCTGCGACACCGGCTCCTCCCGTCGCGCCGACGAGGCCCAGGCCACCGCCGCGAGCGCGATCGCGATCGGGTATTCGGCCAGCGTATCGAAGAGCACGGGGGCGACGAGCGCGTTGAACACGCCCCCGGCGAGGCCACCGATCGACACCCAGAGGTAGAAGGTCGTGAGCTGCGCGGCGGGCGGGCGCCGGTCGGCGAGCGCCTGATGGCAGACGAGCGACGCGACGGCGACGGCGATCACGTGTGTCCCGCCGATCGCCCACAGCGGGCGGTTCACGCCGAGCGCGGTGAGCAGCGCGAGCACCGGAAGCAGCGCGGCGAACAGCGTCGTCAGCACGTCGTCGGGGACCCGCGCGCGCTCCGCGAAGGCGACGACGAACGTCAGCAGGTAGAGCGCGAGCGGCAGCACCCAGAGGAGCGGCACCGGTGCGACGTCGGTCGTGACGTAGCGTGTCACGCCGAGCAACAGCGACGAGGGAACGAAGGCGAGCGCGGCCCAGTGCAACCGGTCGCGCGTCGAGCGCCCGGACGCCGAGCGACCGGCCGACTCGGCGCCCGCCGACTCGGCGCCCGACGTCGACGTGCCGGGCGCAGCACTCCCGGCGGGCGCGGCGCGCGCCGTGAGCCCGACGACCGCCGCGCACGCCGCGAGCGCGACGCCGAGCGCGGCGTACGCGCCCCCCACCCCGCGGCCTGCCGCGCGAGGCCGAGGCTCGGCTCGATGAGCAGCGGGTAGCCGACGAGCGCGGCCATGCTGCCGACGTTGCTCGCCGCGTACAGGAAGTACGGTTCGCCCGCGTGCGGCAGCTCGGCGAACCAGTGTTGGAGCAGCGGGGCGCCGGCGGCGAGGACGACGAATGGAAGGCCGATCGCGCCTAACAGGAGCACGAGCAGCCACGCGGCCGGAGGCCAGCCGGCCGGTGCCGCGGCGGCGTGAATGGCCGGCGGCAGCACGAGGAGCGACAGCGCGAACGCGCCGAGGTGCACGACTCCCTGGGCCCGGCGCGAGAGGCGCCGCGTGACGAGGTGCGCGTACAGATACCCGACGAGCAGGAGCGCCTGGAACGCGACGAGGCACGTGTTCCACACCGACGGCGCGCCGCCGAACAGCGGCAGCACGCGCTTGCTGATGAGCGGCTCGACGACGAACAGCAGCGCGGCGTTCGCGGCGATCGTGACGACGAAGAGCGGAGTGAGAAGCCGGCGGCTGAAGCGCACGCGTGATGCTCGCCGCCGGTCTCCCGCAGGTCAACCGCGCGCCGCGGTCAGGCGACGCCGACCGACCGGTGACGACGCTGCCGCCACGACGCTGCCGCGACGATCAGGTCACGGCGTTCAGGATCTTCCCGATGATGCCGCCGATCTGCGGCGACCGCTGGCTCGCCTGGGCGTGCGCCACCTGGGCTTCGCGCTGCAAGACGTCGGGGATCCCGTCGCCGTCGAGGTCGGCGCCGTCGCTGCCGGCCGGCGCCGCCTGCTGTCGGCGTCGCGCGAGCGCGGCCAGCACGATCGGCGCGAGAACCATGAGCAGCTGCCGGGTCTGGCCCGAGTTCAGGCCGGACGCCTGTCGCACGCCATCCTCCACGGTCGACTCGTGTCGCCCCAGGATCTGCCCGAGCAGCCCCCCGCCGCTCCCCCCACCTCCGCCCACGCCGCCGAGCAGCCCCCCGAGTCCGCCGAGGCTCCCGGCGAGCGCCCCGAGACTCCCGAGATCCAGCCCGTCGAGTAGCCCCTGCCGCTCCTGCATCGCTCCGGCGACCGTCGCGGCACCGCCCGGCTGCTGCGCCGTCTGTGCCATGCCACCGAGCAGCATGGGGAGCGCGGCGTCGACCGCGGACTGCGTTCGTGCGGGGTCGGCGCCGAGCTGCGAGCTGAGCGCGCGGAGCTGGTCGGGGCCGAGGTGCTGCTGAACGAGATCGAGGAGGCTCATGACGAGGGGATCGGGTAGCGGGACGACGGACTGGTGCGCTCCGGGAAGAATCACGCCGACGTCCCCTTCCCGCGCGGGAAAACGTCCTCGCCGGAGTACGGCGCGGCGCGGCGCTCGGAGCGAAGTGGCGGTACGACAAGGTGTTACGCGCGTGGTCCGGCACGTATGCCGTTTGCCTTCCTCACGTCCGAGCACGCCGCACTTCGAGCATCGAGCGTGCGAACACGCGGGAGGAACCATGATCGCCAGACTTCGTCAGACCGTGCAGGTGGGCGCCGCCATCGCGGCAGCAGCGTCGACAGCCACGCCAGCGATGGCGCAGTGGGGACGTATCGGCGGGAACCCGAACGCCGGGCGCGGCGAACTGCTGTTCGAGTGGCGCGGGCGCGTCGACCGCGAGACACAGTTGGAGATCGGTCGCAACGGTGTCGAGGTCCGCGGCATCCAGGGGGAGGAGAGTCGCGGGCGCTTCATCAACCGCGGCGCGCTCCCGCGCGGCAACGGCACGCTGTACATCGAGCGGATCGACGGGCGCGGCGACATCGACGTGCTGCGGCAGCCGGTGTACGCCAACAACGACGGCACGCGCAACGCTCGCAACGATCGAAACGCTCGCAACGATCTCGCAACGATCGCAACAGCCGGAACGATCGGTGGGACGATCGGAATGATCGCGGAAACGGGCGGTACAGCTACGACCGTGATGGCGTGATCCGCATTCGCGACCCTCGCAGCGGGTCCGACACGTACGCGATCCGTGTGTACTGGCGACCGGACGGCAGCTCGTCGAACGACGACCGCTGGGGGCGGAACGGCCGGCGCTACTGATCCAGGCTGATTCGACAGAAGGAACAGAAGGAACGGAAGGCACGAGCGAACCGCATCGGTGCTCTGCTTCTGTCCCTTCCGTTCCTTCTGTCGACGCTGCTGCGGAGCCGCGACCCGTCGGTATATTGTTCTTGCGCAGAACAATATCTGCGCTCACTGTTCGACCTTACTCCGCTTCTCTCCGTCCGCCTGTCATGCTGCGTCGCGCGCGTTGTCTTCCCTTCGTCGCCGCGCTGATCGCCGCGCCCGCGGTCGCCGCGCAGGACTCGCGTACGGTGACCGAGCCGCGCCGCCCCAGCGCGTGCACGACGCTCACGGCGGCGCTCGTGCCGGTCGGCGACACGACGCTCGCCGACGGCGACGAGCGGCGACTCGACACGGACCGCATCCAGCGCGCGATCGACGGCTGCCCGGCGGGACGAGCGGTCGTGCTGCGAACGGCGAACGCCACACGGCGCGCGTTCCTGAGCGGCCCTCTCCGTCTGCGCCCCGGCGTCACGCTCGTCGTCGACTCGGGCGCGATGCTGTTCGCGTCGCGCGACCCGCGGCAGTACGAGACGGCGCCGGGAAGCTGCGGCGTGCTCGGCGGGCCGGGGAAGGGGCGTGGCTGTCGAGCGCTCGTCACGATCGACCGGGCGCACGGCAGCGCGGTCATGGGGCCCGGCACGATCGACGGGCGCGGGTGGGCGAAGACGTTAGGCGGCGCCGAGTCGTGGTGGGAGCTCGCGCAGCGCGCGCGGACCGGCCCGCCGCAGAACTGCCCGCGCCTCGTCCAGGCGACGAACGCGAACGACTTCACGCTCTACAGCATCACCCTCCGCAACTCGCCCAACTTCCACGTCGTGTTCGACCGCGGCGACGGCTTCACGGCGTGGGGGGTGCGCATCTACACGCCGCAGCCGAACGCCCGCAACACCGACGGCATCGACCCCGCCGGCGCGACGAACGTGACGATCACCGAGAGCTGGATCCTCACCGGCGACGACAACGTCGCGATCAAGGGGGGAACACGCGCACGTCGAACGTCACCGTGTCGCGCAGCCACTTCTACCGCGGCCACGGCATGTCGATCGGCAGCGAGACGAACGCCGGCGTCGACCGGGTCTTCGTCTCCGACCTCACCGTCGACGGCGCGGACAACGCGCTCCGCATCAAGTCGAACGCGTCGCGCGGCGGGCTCGTGTCCAACGTGACGTACGAGCGCGTCTGCATCCGCAGGACGAAGGAGCCGATCCTGATGGACACGCACTACGACGCCTCTCCCGAGACGACCGGCGCGCTGATCCCCGTCTTCCGCGACATCCTGCTGCGCGACGTCCACGTCGTCGACGGCGGCCGCATCACGCTCGACGGCTACGACGCCGAGCGTCCGCTGGGCATCACGTTCGACGGCGTGTGGCTCGGCGACGTCGCGAAGACGAAGCTGCGCGCGTCGCACGCGGCCGTGACGCTCGGCGCCGGCTCGACGAACCTCACGATCGCCGGCGACGGCGTGCGGGTGCAGGGGGCGCCGCTCGCGAGCGCGGTGCCTGACGGTGCGTGCGCCGGCAAGTTCGCTCCGTTCCCCGTTCCATGACGCCGCTCGGCGCCGCGCTGCGACTGGCGGCCGCGCTCGTCCTGGCCGGGTTCGCGCCGTCGCCGGCCGCGCCGATCGGCGTGTGGCTCATCGGCGACTCGACGATGGCCGACAAGCCGGACCCGGAGCACAATCCGGAGCGCGGCTGGGGACAGGCGCTACCGCGATTCTTCGACGACGGCGCCGTCGTGCACAACGCGGCGCGCAACGGACGCAGCTCGCGGAGCTTCATCGCCGAACGACGCTGGGACTCGGTGCGCACGGCGCTGCGCCGCGGGGACTACGTGCTCATCCAGTTCGGCCACAACGATCAGAAGATCGACGACTCGACGCGCTACACGAACCCGTACACGACGTACCGCGAGAACCTGGCGCGCTTCGTCGCCGAGGCGAGAGCAGTCGGTGCGACGCCGGTGGTGTTCTCCCCGATCGTGCGCCGCCGCTTCAACGCGCACGGCCTGCTCGTCGACACGCACGGCGCGTATCCACTGATCGCCCGCGACGTGGCGCGCGATGCCGGCGTCGCCTTCGTCGATCTGCGCCGCCTCACCGACAGCCTGGTGGCCAGCGCCGGCCCCGAGCGGTCGAAGGCGTTCTACGTCTACACGACCGCCGGGCAGTTCCCCGCGTTCCCCGCCGCGCGCGAGGACGACACGCACCTCTCGCCGCGCGGCGCCGACGAGGTCGCGCGACTCGCCGCCCGCGCGGTACGCGCACTCGGCGGGCCGCTCGCGAGCCACGTCGTGCACTGACAGGACACGCTCGGTCCGCGCTCAGCTCCGGAAGTCGTTCAGCGCCTCGGCCGCCGCCTTGAAGAAGCGGTCGACGATCGGCAGCTGCTGGATGAGCGGCGTGGTCGGGTTCAGCTCGTTGTAGACGGCGCGCATCGGCGCCACGTCGCGCGTCTTGCCGCGCGCCTCGCCGAGCGTCGCGATCGCGCTCGTGGCGGCGCTGAACGCCGCCTTCGCGTCCGCGGCGTGCATGTCGGGCCCGGTGCGCTGCTGCAGGCGGTCGATCGCCATGCGCATGCTGTCCGCGTACACGGCGATGGTCGGCGTGCCGCCGGCGACCGCGTCGAGCGCTGCGGCGAGCCGCCGCGTGCCTTCCGCGGTGTACTGGTGCTGCCCCTCGCTCTCGATCGACGTGTCGCGCTGCTGCGTGAACTGCACGAACTGGTCGATCACCGGGTTCACGCCGCCGGCGGGCGGTGCGGTGGTGGCCGAGGCGGCGGGGCTCAGCGGCACGTTCGTCGTGTCGCCGGTCGCGACCTGATCGACGCCGCGCGGCCGCAGGAAGAAGTACCAGCCGATGGCCAGCAGCACGAGGAGCCCGAGCACCCAGGGGAGCCAGCCGGCTCCCCCCTTCTTTCGCTCGATGGGAATCTGCGCCATGACGTGCCTCGCGGAATGACGTGGGTCTGTGCGGCGCCGGGCCGCAGGAACGCCGGGGGCAACTATCGAGCCGGCACCCACCCGCCGGGCACGTTAGGCACCCTGCACCGCACGTCGTGCGTCCGCCGAGCGAATCGGCCATGCTCATCGCGGCGCTCGGCGCCGAAGCGGAAGTCGACGCGGCCGCTGGTTACCGATCGGCGGACCCACGCGCGCCCCGCATCGGCGACCAGCCGCTCAGCACGCGCGTCGGCGTGTAGGCGCGCGCGTCACCGTCCGTCATCACGCGCCGCGTCGGGCTCGCGATCGCACCCGGGCCGCTGCTGTTGAACTCGAGGAACCGCGCCGCCTCGGGCGCGAACCAGTAGCGCGTGCCGGAGACCGAGTCGACCGACGACATGCGGTCCCACCCCGTCGCGCCGATGTGGTCGTCCATCCAGCAGTCGACGAACACCGCACTGCCGACCGCGGTCGCGCGGGCGGACGGGTGCCACGGCCGGCCTAACGCGACGCTCCCCGCGGCCATCCCCGGCGCGCCCTTCTTCAGGCGGCTGCGGACGAACACGAACCCGTACGGCTGCGTGATCTCCGTACTCGGCGCCGCGACGTAGCCGTTGCCGGCGGTCGATCCCCGGTCGAGCGACACGATGTCGCAGTCGTCGAACACGACCTGCCCCGCACCGAAGATGAAGTCGACCGTCCCGGCGATCTCGGACCCCGCGACGTAGTGGCGGCCGACGTTCGGAAAGAACGTGTCCTGGTGGCCGAGCAGGCGGACGTCGACGAAGGCGGTGCGGTCGGCGCCGTCGGAGGTCATCACGGCGACGCCCTGCGTGTTGCGATACTTCGTCGGGTCACCGTCAGCCTTCGCCGCGTTCCCGTCGTAGTCGAACGCGTTCTCGATCGTCAGACGCTCGGCGCGGAAATCCGTCGCGGCGATGCGCAGCGTGAAGCTGCCGCGCGTGCCGAGCGTGCCGCCGCCCGGCACCGGCGTGTCGCTCGCGGCGTCGTAGGTGAGCACCGTGCCGGCGCGGCTCTGGCCCAACAGCGTGACGTGCGGGCGGTCGACGGTGAGCTTCTCGCGGTAGCGCCCGTCGCGGACGTAGATGACGAACGCGACGCGGTTCTCGCCGGGAACGGTGGCGAGCGCGGCGCCGATCGTGTGATAGGTGGGCACGCCGCGCACCGCCGCGCCGTCCTCGCCGGCGTAGCGCGCGTCGACGACGGCCTGGTACGGCGGGTCGACCGGGGTCACCTGCCGAGCGTGACCGTGACCGGCGTCGCGAGGCGCTGCGCCGTCGCGTCGAGGAATCGCCACCAGTCGGTGACGTCGCGGAAGTCGCCGCTGTCCGTCCACCCCGCGGCGACGTAGTTCACGACCGGCACGCCCGACGTCGCGCGGCCGACGGCCAGGTAGTGGTTCCCGGTCTCCTTCCAGTCGACGAGCCGCGCGCGGTCGACGAGCACCGCGGCGCCTAACGATCCGTGGCCGCCATTCTTCGGAACGACGGGCGCCCACGCGGTCACCCAGGCCCACGGTCGCGCCTTGCTCATGATGCCGACCGCCGCCGGCT
Source organism: uncultured Gemmatimonadaceae bacterium (assembly GCA_963843845.1). GTDB lineage: Bacteria > Gemmatimonadota > Gemmatimonadetes > Gemmatimonadales > Gemmatimonadaceae > Gemmatirosa. The sequence continues at coordinate 3,402,244 of CAWJMB010000002.1, forward strand.
GCTTGAACAGCCCCGTCGCGAACAGGATGTCGCTGCCGTCGGCGGAGCGGAGCGTGCTCTCGTGGCGGAACCAGTGGTGGCCGGCGTCCTGCGCGACCCGCTTCACCTCGGAGACGGCCGGGCCGGTCCCGGTCGGGTACGGGTCGTATCGCAGCTCGAACACGGTGCGGATCGGGCCGTTCGCGATGATGCGCCACGCCTTGAAGTTGTCGGCGCGCCAGAGCGAGTCGCCGCGCCAGACGCCGATGCCGCCGGCGCCGAGCGTCTGGCCGACGTCGTAGAAGTCGGCGCCCTCGCCGGTGTCGACGTGGTAGGCGTCGTGGCCGGACGTGTACCACTTCTCGACGATGAGGCTGCGCGTGCGCTTCGCCCACACGTCGATGCCGCTGCTCGACATCGCGGACGAGGTCTTCTTGAGCCCCTCGCCGTAGACGCGCCACGCGATGCGGTCGCTCTCCCACGCGACGTCGTCGCGCGGGTCGTCGTGGCGCGTGAACGCGCGCGGCGCATAGGGCACCGTCGGCGCCGTCGGCTCGACGGTGAAGTCGAGCGCCTCGTTCGGACGGTAGGTCGCCTGGAAGAGCAGCGCGTCGGGCTGCCCGTCGCCGTCGTCGTCGACGACCTGGCTCGGGATCTCGCGCGCCGCCGCGTCGAGCACGCGGACGCGGGCCGGCGCGGCGGCGGCGAGCCGTTGCCGGACGGTCGCCCAGGCGAGCGAGATCGTCTCGTCGCGACGGTCGATGCCCAACGTGTTCTCGGTCCGGACCGAGAGCGTCGTCGTGCGCTGGGCGAGCGCGAGCGCCGGCGCGCAGAGCGCGAGGAGCGAGGAGCGGAGCGCGAGTCGCATGGTGCCTAACGGAGCGAGGTGAGGTCGACCGGCTGCATGTCGGCGTAGTCCTGGTTCTCGCCGCCCATGGCCCAGCAGAACGAGTACGCCGTGGTGCCGCACCCGGAGTGCACGGACCAGCCGGGCGACAGCGCGACCTCGCCGTCGCGCACGATGAGCGAGCGCGTGTCGGTCGGCTCCCCCATGAGGTGCACGACGACGCTGTCGGCCGGCAGGTCGAAGTAGAGATAGATCTCGGTCCGCCGCTCGTGCGTGTGCGCCGGCATCGTGTTCCACACGCTGCCCGGCTCGAGCGTCGTGACGCCCATGACGAGCTGCGCGCTCGGCGGGCCGTCGCGGTGGATGTAGCGACGGATGTGGCGGCGGTTCGCGCGCTCCGCGCCGCCCAGCTCGCCGTGGAACGCCTCGCGCTCGCGCACGAGCGCCGTCGGATGGCTCGCGTGCGCGGGGTAGCTGACGAGGTAGAAGCGCGCCGGCGTCGTCGCGTCGTCGCTCGCGAACGTCACGTCGCGACTGCCCCGCCCCACGTACAGCACGTCCCGCGTGCCTACCGGGTACGCCGTGCCGTCGACGGCGACGCTCCCCGCCCCGCCGACGTTCAGCACGCCGAGCTCGCGCCGCTCGCAGAAGTACTGCGCGAGAATCTCGGGCGGCGCCCCGAGCGCGAGCGGCACGTCGACCGGCACCGCGCCGCCGACGATCACGCGGTCGAGATCGACCAGCTCGAGCGTGATGGTGCCCGGTGCGAAGATGTCGCGCACGAGGAAGCTCGCGCGGAGGTCGTTGGTGTTCAGCGTCGCCGCGGTACGGGCGTCTGGCAGGAAGCGCATCGGTCTTCTTCGGCCTTCGAGTGAAATGTCAGCGGGCCATCCACCCGCCGTCGACGACGAGCACGTGCCCCGTCACGTAGTCGCTCGCGCGCGACGCGAGGAACACGACGGCGCCGGCCAGATCGTTCGGCTCCCCCCACCGCCCCGCCGGAATCCGCGCCGAGATCTCGGCGTGGCGGGTCGCGTCGGCGCGGAGGCGCTCGGTGTTGTCGGTCGTGAAGTAGCCGGGCGCGATCGCGTTCACCTGCACGCCGTGCCGCGCCCACTCGTTCGCGAGCGCCTTCGTGAGCCCGGCGATCGCGTGCTTGCTCGCCGTGTAGCCGGGGACCGTGATCCCGCCGCTGAACGAGAGCAGCGACGCGACGTTCACGATCTTGCCGTGCCCGCGCTCGATCATGCCCCGCCCGACGCGCTGCGAGAGGACGAACGCGGCGTCGAGGTTGGTGCGCAGCACCGCATCCCAGTCGGCGAGCGGGTGGTCGACGGCCGGGTGACGGCGGATCGTACCGCCGTTGTTGACGAGGATGTCGACGGCGCCGACCTCCCGCTCCACGCGGTCGGCCAGGCGCTCCACGGCGTCGCGGTCCGCGAGGTCGGCGTCGACCTCCCAGGCGCGCCCGCCGGACGATTCGATCTCGCGCACCGTGTCGGCCGCGCCCCCCGGCCGCGAGCTGGCGCACACGACGTCCGCCCCCGCGCTCGCGAGCGCTCCGGCCATCGCGCGCCCGAGCCCGCGACTCGCGCCCGTGACGAGCGCACGCCGGCCACGCAGCGAGAACAGCGCCGGCAGCTCCACAGTCACTGTCCCAGCTCCAGCGCGGCGAGGATGAACGGGCCGACGCCCTTGTAGTCGTCGGTCACGACCGGCTCGCTGACGTAGTACGCGAACGACCCGTCGCGCGTCGACCCGTCCGCGCGCGGCGCCCCGCCGAGCCCGGAGACCTGGACGACGTTGATGAGCGAGATCGTGCCGTTCGCATTCGTGCGCACGAGGTTGCGCACGAGGCCGTCGAAGCCGCGCCGCGCGACCGCACGATAGCGCGCGTCGACGTAGCCGAGCCGCGCGGCCTTCGCGAGCGCGTAGGCGAACATGCTCGACGCGCTCGCCTCGAGATAGTTGCCGGCGCGGTTCGGCTCGTCGAGCACGTCCCACCACAGCCCGGTCACGGGGTCCTGCACACGCGCGATCCCCTCGGCCGCGTCGCGCAGCGTGGCGACGATCGCGTCGCGGTCGCGGTGCGTCGGCGGCAGCTGGTCGAGCGTCTCGACGACGGCGACCACGTACCACCCCATCGCGCGCGCCCAGAAGTGCTTCGACAGGCCGGTCGCGCTGTCGGCCCACGGCTGCGCCCGCGCCGCGTCCCACGCGTGGTACATGAGCCCCGTGCGCGGGTCGCGCGTGTGGCGCGCGACGAGGAGGAACTGGCGCGCGACGTCGTCGAACGCGGCGGGCTCGCCGAACGTCGCGGCATACTGGGCGTAGAACGGTGCGCCCATGAACAGCCCGTCGAGCCACATCTGCTGCGGATAGATCTTCTTGTGCCAGAAGCCGCCTTCGGCCGTGCGCGGCTGCCGCCGCAGCTGTTCGCGCAGCAGGTCGGCGGCCTTTCGGTAGCGCGCGTCGTTCGTTCGCGCGTACAGCCCGAACAGCAGCCGCCCCTGCACGATCGCGTCGATGTTGAACTCGTCGAGCCGGTAGCCGCCGCCGATCGTGCCGTCCGCCCCGACGTAGCGGTCCATGTTCGCCCGGACGTAGCGCAGCATCGCCGAGTCGCGTCGCGCGAGCGCGACCTTCTCGATCGCGCCGAGCACGACGCCCCCCGTGTAGTCCCACCGCCGGTGGTTCACCGGGTTGCGGCGCATGACCGACCGCGCCATGCGCACCGACCACGGCGTTCCGTTCGGCACCGCGCGGCCGGACGAGTCGGCGATCGGAAGCGGGCGGTTCCCCGGCTGCGGCGTTCCTTCGCCGAGCTGCGGCGTCTGGGCGCGCACCGTCGGGGCGAGGGCGAGCGCGGCGCCGAACAGCGCGTGACGGAGCGCGCGGCGGTGAGCCGTCATGGGGTCGCGAGCGGACGCCCGTTCATCGTCGAGCGCTCGTAGCGGAGCCCGCGCACGTTCTCGGTCACGTTTCCCTTCGCGACGCCGTCGAAGCGGCAGTCGATCAGGCGGACGTCCGAGATCTCCGAGCGATCGTACGCGCGTGCGTAGATCCCGTACGGGCTCTTGCGGCTCGTCACGTTGCGCAGCTCGACGTCGCGCACGACCGGCACGTAGTCGCCCGCCCGCCCTTCCTCGTAGTACAGGTCGATCGACAGCACCGCGTCGGCGACCTCGCCGACGGTGACGTCGCGCATGTAGACGTGCTCGAGCAGCCCGCCGCGCGCCGCGTTGTTCTTGAAGCGGAGCGCGCGGTCGAGGTTCGGGCTGTCCATCGTGCAGCGCTCCACGAACACGTTGCGCACGCCGCCCGAGATCTCGCTCCCGATCGTGACGCCGCCGTGCCCGTCTTTCATCCGGCAGTCGCGGACGATCACGTTCTCCGTCGGCACGCCGACGCGGCGGCCGTCTTCGTTGCGCCCCGACTTGATCGCGATGCAGTCGTCGCCGGTGTCGAACTCGCACCCCTCGATCAGCACGTCGCGACACGAGTCGGGGTCGCAGCCGTCGTTGTTCGGCCCGTGCGAGTCGACGTGCACGCGCCGAACCGTCACGTTGGTGCACAGCGTCGGATTGATCTCCCACATCGGCGAGCGCACGATCGTCACCCCTTCGATCAGCACGTTGCGGCAGCGATAGGGTTGGATGAAGCTCGACCGCAGGAAGTCGCCGTCGCCGAACACGCGCTCCGACGTCGGCACGCCGCGGCGCATCATCTCCATCAGCCGCGCGCGGGCCGGCGCCTGCGTTCCGCCGCCGCGCCCGGCGCCCCCCTTCCACGCCCACCAGTTGTCCTCGCCCGCCTGCCCGTCGAGCGTGCCGTCGCCGGTGACCGCGACGTTCTCCTGATCGAGCGCGTAGATGAGCGGCGAGTAGCCCATCAGCTCCACGCCTTCGAAGCGCGTGAGCACCTGTGGCAGGTAGGCACGCGGGTCGGTCGCGAACGCGATCGTCGCGCCCCTGGCGACGTGCAGGTTCACGTTGCTCCGGAGCGTAATGGGCCCGGTGAGGAACCGCCCCGCCGGCACGACGACGCGCCCCCCGCCGCTCGCCGCGCACGCCGCGATGGCGCTGCGGAACGCCGCCGAGCAGTCGGTCCGTCCGTCACCGACGGCGCCGTGGCGCGTGACGTCGACGTCGCGCGCCGGGAAGGCCGGAGGCACGATCCGCGCAAGGATGCCCGGCACCTGCTCCCACCCGGCGGCCGGCGCTCGACGGGTGCCGAACGACCGGCACGCGACGAGCGGCGCGCCGGCGAGCAGCGCTCCCGTCCGCACGAAGTCGCGACGAGTCAGTCCACGATTCACGGCACGTTCATCTGGGGTATCTCGCCGCCCACCGATCGTACCGCCGCAGCATCGCGACCGGCGCGTCGGTGAACCAGAGGTAGCCTTGCCGGCGGTCGGTGAGGCGGTCGGCGTCGTAGAGCGTGATGCCGTCGCGGTTCGCGAACAGCGGGCGGTTCGTGCCGATCTCGTTGAGCCGCGCCCAGAGCGGGCCGGCTCGATCGTCCGCCCGGAGCTCGAACCGGTCGTAGGCGTAGCCGCGGATCGCCGCCGAGCGGAACCAGTCCGCCGCCGAGTGCACGGCGCGCACCGCCCGCGCGCTCGGCCGCGGCAGGCGCATGAGATAGTCGACGATCGCGACGCTCTCGAGGCTCGCGAGCGACGTCAGCTCGTAGCTCCGCGCGCTCGTCGGCGCGAGCGTCAGCGGATCGTGCTGCTGCCCCCAGATCGTCCGCACCCCGCGCACGACGACCTGCGACGCGAGCACGCAGTCGAGCCCGGCCGCGATCGCCCGACGCGCCGAGTCGCGCGTCGACGCCGGCACGAACGCGTGCTCCCCGTCGGCCACCTCGCCCAACAGGTCGAGCGCGTTCACCGTCGCCCGGTCGTTGAACGTCGCCGCGTCGTGGTACCCGCCGTCGAGCGGGTAGCTCTGCGGCCAGCAGCCGTTCGGGTACTGCGCGGCGAGCAGATACTCGACGCCGCGCCGGAACGCCGCCGCACGGCGCGGGTCCGGGTGCGCGCGGTCGGCGCGGGCGAGGAAGCGCAGCTCGCCGGTCGTCGCGTCGTTGTCGAGCGTCGAGATCCACGCCCACTCGTTCGACTCGGCGAAGTAGCTCTGGCCGACGGCGCGCGGGCCGCGCATGTAGTCGACGTGCTTGGACCACCCGCCGTTCGGCGCCTGGTACGAGAGCACCGCGTCGACCACCGCGCGGCCGCTGTCGCTGGCGAGCCACGCCGCCGTCATCCAGGGCTGCGGGTCGAAGTCGTGCGCGTAGGGCGCTCGGCGCATGGTGTCTCGCCCGACGCGCCGCAGCTCGGCGTGCATCGACGCCGTGTCGCGCGCGTGGGCCGCCCGCGACCGAGCGAGGTACGCGCGCCACGCCGCGGCGTGGGCAGGCGCCAGCCGCGCGAGGCGTGCGTCGCTGAGCAGCGGGCCGGCCTGCGCGTCCGCCCGCGCGACGACGGCCGAGAGCAGCACGAGCGCGAGCAGCGTGCGCACGGCTCAGCCCCGGTCGAGGCGCACGACTTCCATCTTCGGCGCGAGCAGATGGATGATGAGCAGCGCCGTCACGTAGGCGAGCCCGCACCAGACGAAGATCGGCGCGTAGTTGCTGCCGTTGTTCTGCAGGACGTATCCGGTCACGCGCTGGAACAGAAAGCCCATCGCCGCCCCGGCGAAGCCGCCGAGTCCGACGACGCTGCCCAACGCCTGGCGCGGGAACATGTCGCTGCTCAGCGTGAACAGGTTCGCCGACCACCACTGGTGCGCGGCCGCGGCGACGCTGACGATCGCGACCGCCGTCCACAGACTCGTCGCCGCGGGGGCGAACATCGTCGGGACGATGAGCAGCGCGGCGATGAGCAGCGTCACCTTGCGCGCCGTCGGCACCGCCCAGCCGCGCTTGATGAGCGCCCCCGACAGCCACCCGCCGCCGACCGAGCCGACGTCGGCGACGAGATACACGACGATGAGCGGCAGCGCGATCGCGCCGAGCTTCACGCCGAACTGCTTGTCGAGAAACTTCGGCAGCCAGAACGTATAGAACCACCACACGCCGTCGGTCAGCGCCTTGCCGACGATGAACGTCCACGTCTGGCGATAGCCGAGCAGCCGGAGCCAGCTCACGTGCGCGACGGGCTCGTCCACCTGGCCGTCCCGGATGTACGCCAGCTCACCCGGAGTGAGGCGCGGGTGCTCCGCCGGCGCGCGGTAGAACGCGAGCCAGAGCGCGAGCCACACGAACCCGATCGCGCCGGTGACGATGAACGCCGGCCGCCACCCCCACGTGAGGGTGATCCACGGCACGAGGATCGCCGTCGCGAGCGCGCCGACGTTCGAGCCGGCGTTGAAGATCCCGGTCGCGAACGCGCGCTCGTGCTTCGGGAACCACTCCGCGGTCGACTTGATCGCCGCCGGGAAGTTCCCGCTCTCGCCGAGGCCCAACAGAAAGCGGGCGAGGGCGAAGCCGAACACGCTGTAGACGACGCCGTGCGCCATCCCGGCGATGCTCCACACGACGACGGCGACCGCGAAGCCGATCCGCACGCCGACCTTGTCGATGAAGCGCCCGACGAAGAGAAAGCCGATCGCGTACGCCGCGGTCCACCACGACGTGATGTTCGCATACTGCGACTCCGACCACCCGAACTCCGCCTGCAGCGTCGGCGCGAGCACGCCGGTGACCTGCCGATCCAGGTAGTTGATCGTCGTCGCGAAGAACAGCAGGAAGCAGATCGTCCACCGGTAGCGGCCGACCGTCTCGAGCGGGGTGGCGGCCGTCGCGGCCGTCACCGCTGCACCCGCCCGCTGCCGTCTCCTTTCAGGAGCCCCTCCACTTCCGGCACGGTGACGCGATTGAAGTCGCCGTTGATCGAGTGCTTGAGGCACGACGCGGCCGTCGCGAACTCGAGCGCCTGCCGGTCCGCGTAGGTCAGCAGCCCGTAGATCATGCCGCCCGCGAACGAGTCGCCGCCGCCGACGCGGTCGACGATGTCGGTGATCTCGTAGCGTCGGCTCATGAGGAACTGCGAGCCGGTGTGCATGCACGCCGACCAGCCGTTGCGGTCCGCGCTGTGGCTCTCGCGCAGCGTGATGACCTGCTTCTTGAGGTTCGGGAACTCCTCGAGCACGCGCTTCGCCATCGCCTCGTACTTCGCCGCGTCGAGCTCCCCCGAGTGCACGTCGACGTCGTCCATCGTCACGCCGAGCGACATCTGGCAGTCTTCTTCGTTCGCGATCCCGACGTCGACGTACCGCACCAGCTCTCGCATCACCTCGGGCGCCTTCTTGCCGTACTTCCAGAGGTTCTTGCGGTAGTTGTAGTCGCACGACACCGGAACGCCCTTCGCCTGCGCCGCCTTCGCCGCCTCGATCGACAGATCCGCCGCGCTCTGCGAGATCGCCGGCGTGACGCCGCTCACGTGGAACCAGCTCGCGCCGTCGAAGATCGCGTCCCAGTCGAAGTCGCCGGGCTTCGCGGTGCTGATGCTCGACCCGGCGCGGTCGTACGTCACCTTCGACGGCCGCTGGTTGGCGCCGGTCTCGAGGAAGTAGATGCCGAGCCGCTCACCCTGCCGCTTCACCGCGCTCGTGTCGACGCCCCACCGCCGCAGCTCGCCGAGGCACGCGTCGCCGACGTTGTTCGCCGGGATCGCCGTCGCGAACGTCGCCCGCAGCCCGTAGTTGCACAGCGACACCGCGACGTTCGCCTCGGCGCCGCCGAACGTGGCCTCGAGCGCGGGGCTCTGGAACAGCCGGTCGAAGCCGGGGGACTTCAGGCGAAGCATGACTTCGCCGAACGTGACGACGCGTGTGGGTGCGGACATGGACGGGCGGGTGGTGGGCGGGTGCCGAGGGGCGGTGGTCGTCAGGCGGGGAGCGCGGCGACGGCGTCGCGCGTCGCGTCGCGGATGCGGTCGAACTGCTTCGCCGCGATCCAGTCGCTCGGCGCCATCCACGAGCCGCCGCACGCGACGACGTTCCTGAGCGCGAGATAGCTGCCGATGTTGCTCGCGTTGACGCCCCCGGTCGGCATGAACTCGACACTGGTGTAGGGCGCCGAGATCGCCTTGAGGTAGGGCACGCCGCCGGCGGGCTCCGCGGGGAAGAACTTCAGCACGGTCAACCCCGTGGACAGCGCGGCCTCGACTTCGGTCGGCGTGCAGACGCCCGGATAGACCGGGATGTCGTGCGTCAGGCAGTAGTCGACGACGGCGGGGCTGAATCCCGGCGCGACCATGAAGTGCGCTCCCGCCGCGCGCGCCTCGGCCGCCTGCTGCGGCGTGAGCACCGTCCCCGCGCCGGCGAGCATGTCGGGGTGCTCGGCGCAGATGCGGCGCAGCGCCTCGCCGGCGGCCTTCGTGCGGAACGTCACCTCGGCGCAGGCGAGGCCGCCGTCGGTGAGCGCGGCGGCGAGCGGCACGGCGTCGTCGGCGTCGTCGATGACGATCACCGGCACGATGCGCGTCTGCCGGAGGCGGGCGGTGACGGCGTCGAACGCCGGAAGCGTGGTGGCCATGAGAGCGTTAGGCAGGTGTCAGGCGAGCGCGGCGTTCGGTCTGGCCGGCGCGGCGAGCAGCGCGTCGAGCGCGGCCGGCACGCCGCGCTCGATCATGTCGAGGAGCGACGTGCGGACCGCGTCCTCGAAGCCGGGAATCGTCGTGAGATCCGTCTCCCACACCGTCGCGTCGGCGAGCACGTCGCGCACGAGCCGTTCGATCCGTGCACGAGCCTCCCCCCGCTCGGCGACGCGTCGGGCGACTCGCCGAGCGCGGCCCACGCGGCACGGATGCGCGCGCCCTGGTCGTCGGCGCGCGTCGTCGATCGCGTCGTCGCGCAGCAGCAGCAGGTGCGACGCGAGCGCGAAGGCCAGCGCGCGCGGCGGCTCGCCGAATCGCGCGGCGTAGCGCTCGATCGTCGGCACGAGGCGCACGCGCGCCTTCATCGTCGCCTGCAGCGTGATGTCGACGAGGGCGTGACGGATGAACGGATTCGCGAACCGGTCGAGCACCGCGCGCGCGAAGTCGGTGACGCCCGGGATCCCCTCCAGCGTCGGGACGATCTCGCGCAGCATGATGTGGCGGACGTACGCGCCGATCCGCGCGTCGGTCATCGCGTCGCGCACGGTCTCGCAGCCGACGAGCAGCGCGGCCGGCACCATCGCCGTGTGCGTGCCGTTCAGCAGGCGCACCTTCCGCTCGCGGTACGGCGTGACGTCGTCGGTGACGACGATCCCCTCGTCGGCCGCGGAGAGCCGCTCGAGCAGCCCGGCCTGGGCGGCGCGCGCGGTGCGCGGCACCTCGATCGCGAACAGTCGGTACGGCTCGCACGTCGTGATCAGCGCGTCGTCGTAGCCGAGCGCCGCGGCGAGGCGGTCGGCGTCGGGGCCGCCGGGCGCGCCGGGGACGATGCGGTCGACGAGCGTGTTGCAGAACGGCACCGCGCGCTCGATCCACCGCGCGAACGCGCGCGTCGAGCTGCCAGCGCGCGGCGTGCGCGAGCACCATCGCACGGAGCGTCGCGCCGTTGCCTTCGATCAGCTCGCAGGGCAGCACGACGACGCCCCTGCCCTCGTCGTAGTCGAACGCCGCGGCGCGCTCGGCCAGGAAGCGCGCGAGCTTCGCGGGGAACGACGGCGGCGGCGCGTCGTCGTACGCGTCGCCGTCGCTCATCACGATGCCGACCTCGGTCGTGTTCGAGAACACGAGCTCGAGCTCGGGGGCGCGGGCCACGGCGAGCACCGCGTCCCACTCCGCCGCGGCGGAGAGCGCGCGGCTGACGCTCGTCACGATCGCGTGCGACTCGTGGGGCTCGCCGCGCACGAGTCCCTGCGTGACGAGCGTGAACAGCCCGTCCTGCGCGCCGATCGCCGCGTCGCGCCCGCTCCCCGTCGAGCCGACCGCGACGACGCGGCCGCCGAGCGCGCCGGTCCGGTTCGCCGAGTCGACGAAGAAGTCGACGAGGCCGCGGAGCAGCGCGCCGGTGCCGAACTGCACCGCCGTCTCCGGCAGGGCGAGCAGCCGCGCGTCTTCCGCGGGGAGCATCGCACGCGTCAGCCGCGGCCGCGTCGGCACGCCGTCGGGGGCCGCGCTCGTCACAGCGTCACTCCTTCCTTCCAGATCGCGATCTCGCGGTAGCCGTGGCGCTCGTTGTTCGTGCGCGCGCGCCCCGACGCGACCTCGATGACGTAGGCGAGCAGCTCGTCGGTGAGCTGGTCCATCGTCACCGTCCCGGCGAGCAGCCGCCCCGCGTCGAAGTCGATCCAGTGCGGCTTGCGCTCCGCGATGGTCGAGTTCGACGACACCTTGATCGTCGGCGCGGGGAAGCCCAACGGCGTGCCGCGCCCGGTCGTGAAGAGCAGCAGCGTCGCCCCGCTCGCCGTCATCGCCGTCGACGAGACGCCGTCGTTGCCGGGCGCCTCGAGCAGCGTGAGCCCGCCCGGCGCGGCCCGCTCGCCGTAGCGGAGCACGCGCGTCACCGTCGCGCGTCCCCCTTTCTGGATCGCGCCTAACGATTTCTCCTCGAGCGTCGTCAGCCCGCCCGCCTTGTTGCCCGGCGACGGGTTCTCGTAGACGGGCTGCCCGTGGCGGATGAAGTATGCCTTGAAGTCGTTCACCATCGCGACGAGTCCGTCGAACACCGTCCCGTCCGCGCTGCGATCGAGCAGCACCTGCTCGGCGCCGAACATCTCGGGCACTTCGGTGAGCACGACGCCGGCGCCGAACGCGGTGAGGCGGTCGGCGAGCCTGCCCAACAGCGCGTTCGCCGTGATGCCGCTGAACCCGTCCGATCCGCCGCACTTGTGGCCGACGATCAGCTCGGAGACGGGGACCGGCTCGCGCCGGTCGTGCCGCATCGCCGCGACCAGCTCGCCGACGAGGCCGATCCCCGTCTCCATCTCGTCGACGACGTCCTGCGTGTTGAAGAAGCGCAGGCGGCTCCCGCGCTCCGCGCGGGATGACTCGGTCGGGTCGGCGAGCGCGAGGAAGCTCGCCATCTGGTTGTTCTCGCAGCCGAGTCCGAGCACCAGCACGCCCCCCGCGTTCGGGTGGCGCGCGAGCCCCGCGAGCACCTTCTGCGTGTTCGCGAGGTCGTCGCCGAGCTGGCTGCAGCCGTACGGGTGGGCGAACGCATAGACGCCGTCGACCTGCCCCGCGTACCGCTCGCTCGCCGCCTTCGCGATGCGCTCCGCCGCCGTGTTCACGCAGCCGACCGTGTTGACGATCCACACCTCGTTGCGCGTGCCGACGCGTCCGCCCGGCCGACGGTAGCCGTCGAACGTCGGGACCGCGCCGTCAGGCGCCGGCGCCGCCGTCGGCCCGCGGAACGTGTACGACTCGGCGCCCGACAGCCGCGTCGCGAGGTTGTGCGAGTGCACCCACGCGCCGGCGGCGATCGCCTGCGTCGCGCCGCCGATCGGCATGCCGTACTTGAGCACCGGCTCGCCGAGCGCGATGGCACGCAGCGCGAGCTTGTGCCCGGCCGGCACGTCCTCCGCGAGCGTCACCGTCGCGCCGTCGACCGCGACGACCGCCCCGGCGCCTAACGGCTGCGTCGCGACCGCGACGTCGTCGGCGGGATGCACGCGAACGGCGGTCGGCGCGCCAGGCGGCGGCCCGCTCGACGCCCCCGCCTGCCCCGCGTGTCCGACGCGCTCCAGCACGCGCTCGCTGACGCCGATCGACACCGGACCGGTCATGGCGCGTCGAACTTGTACGTCGTGCGCGCGAGATCGTACGCGAGCGCGCGCGCCATCTCGCGCGCGTCGTCGAGATCGATCTGGTGCCGCGCGACGAGCCCGCCGAGCCAGTTCGCGTCGACGCGCCGCGACAGGTCGTGCCGCGCCGGGATCGAGCAGAACGCGCGCGTGTCGTCGTTGAAGCCGGCCGTGTTGTAGATCCCCGCCGTCTCCGTCACCTGCTCGCGGTAGCGCCGCATCCCCTCGAGCGAGTCGTGGAACCACCACGCGGGGCCGAGTCGCAGCGCGGGGTAGTGGCCGGCGAGCGGGGCGAGCTCGCGCGCGTACGTCGTCTCGTCGAGCGTGAACAGCACCAGCGTGAGACGCGGGTCGTTGCCGTGCGCGGCGAGCAGGTTCCTGAGGTTGCGCGTGTACTCGGTCGCGACCGGGATGTCGGCTCCCTTGTCGGGGCCGAACCGCGGCGAAGATCGGCGCGTTGTGGTCGCGCAGCGCGCCCGGGTGCAGCTGCATGACGAGCCCGTCCTCGGTCGACTGGCGCGCCATCTCGATCAGCATGTGCGCCTCGAACGCGCGCTGGTCGGCCGGCGTCGCCGCGCCCTGCCGTGCGCGCTGGAACAGCGCGTCCATCGCCTCCGGTGTCTGCGACTCCGTCCACGGCTCGACGACCGCGTGGTCGGTCGCGGTGGCGCCTGCCGACTTGAAGAACGCGCGCCGCTCGGCCAGCGCGGCGACGAACGCGTCGAACGTCGCGATCGACGTGCCGCACGCCGCTTCCAGCGCCGCGAGCTCGGTCGGCCACGACGGGAGCGCGATGCGGAACACCGCGTCCGGCCGGAAGCTCGGCACGACGCGCCCCGTCCAGCCCGACTCGCGGATCGCGCGATGATGCGTGAGCGGGTCGGCCGCCGCGTCGGTCGTCGCGAGCACCTCGATGTTGAAGCGCTCGAACAGCGCGCGCGGCCGGTACTCCGGGCTCGCGAGCCGCTCGGCGATCTCGTCGTAGACGTAGTCGGCCGTCTCGCCGGAGAGCTTCACGCTGCACGCCGAACACCTCGGCCAGCTCGTGATCGAGCCAGATGCCGGTCGGCGTGCCGCGGAACAGGTGGTAGTGCGACGCGAACACCCGCCAGATCCGGCGCGGATCGCGCTCGCCGCCCGGCCCGGCCGTGCCGTCGCGCGTCGGGATGCCCAACGCCTCGAGCGGCACGCCCTGCGAGTAGAGCATCCGGAAGATGTAGTGATCCGGGATGACGATGAGCGCCGTCGGCTCGGGGAACGGCGCGTTCGCCGCGAGCAGCGCCGGGTCGACGTGGCCGTGCGGGCAGATCAGCGGCAGGGTCGCCGTCTCCTCGTACAGCTCGCGCGCGACGCGTCGCACGGCCGGATCGGCGTCGAAGAACCGGTCCGGGTGCAGCACGAGCGGAGCGCCGAGGCGAGGGGCGGCGGGCGCGGAGGCGGGCGCGGTCACGAGTGGCTCATGCGGGCGAGGGCTCCCGAGTATATTGTTCTTGCAAAGAACAAATGCTGACAGCAGTGTAGGCCACGGCCGCCGCTCCCGCAATAGGGCATCTTCTCCCGCCATGCGAAAGATCGACACTCGCCGGTTCGTGCGCGCCACGCGTGCGACGCCGCGGAACATCAACCGGCAGATCCTGCTCAACCTCGTGCGCGAGCAGGGCCCGATCTCGCGCGCCGACCTCGCGCGGCGCATGGACATCGGGCGCGGCATGGTCACCGCCCTCGTCGACGAGCTGCTGCACGAAGAGGCGATCTACGAGGGCGCGACGGTCGACGCGCCGCGCGGCCGCAAGCCGAAGATGCTCTACGTCCGCACGCGCGGGCGCCTCGTCATCGGCGTCGACGTCCGCTTCTCGCGCACCTACCTCATGCTCGGCGACTTCGCGGGGGTGCCGGTCGCGACCGAGTCGTTCGAGACCGTGACCGACCCTGCGGCGTTCGTCGACACCATCGTCGCCCGCGTCGGGGCGCTGCTCCGCGCGCACGGCGAGCGCGGCGCGCTCGCCGCGTGCGAGGGGATCGGCCTCGTCATCCCCGGCCAGGTCGATCAGCTCACCGGCCGCGTGCTGAACTCGCCGCAGCTCGGCTGGCGCGACGTCGACGTGCGCGACGCGATCGCGCAGCGCACCGGCCTCGCGACGTTCGTCGAGAACGCGCCGATCGCCTGCGCGCTGGCCCACATGTGGCTCGGCACGCAGGGGGCCGAGCAGCACGACCGACTTCGCGTACGTGACGGTGAGCGACGGCGTCGGCGTGGGGATCGTCGTGAACGGTCAGGTCGTGCGGGGCACCGGGCACACCGCCGGCGAGTTCGGCCACATCCCGCTCGCGCTCGACGGCGCACTCTGCCTCTGCGGCGCGCGCGGCTGCCTCGAGGCCTACACGTCGAACCTCGCGACGCTCAAGCGCTACCTCGGCCGCGACCTCTCGCTGGGGCGACACGCGCGACCTGCTGCGCACGAGCGGGCTGACGGTCGACGACGTCCTCACCCGCGCCCGCGACGGCGACGCGCGCGCCGCCGCCGCGCTGAACGAGACCGCGCGCTACCTCGGCGTGGGCCTCGTCTCGATCATCAACGGCGTGAACCCGGCGCAGATCGTGATCGGCGGCGAGGTCACGGCGGCGTGGGATCGCATCTACCCGATCATGCGCGCCGAGGTGCGCGCGCGGGCACTGACCGCCGCGTCAGCCGCAACGCCGATCGTGGCGGAGGCGCCCGGCGTGTCGCCGCGGCTGCGAGGAGCGACGGCGCTCGTGACGGCGCCGCTGTTCGCGGCGCCGCAGGTGGCGTAGCACGGGCCGCCGACGCGTCGGCTACTCGCGATTCTTCCTCGCCGCCGTCCTCGCCGCCGTCCGCGTCGGCGCGGTCATCGTCTGTCCTCCGAGCGGTCGGTCGTCGTCGTCCGAGCCGCGCGTTCGGTCCAGCGTCTCCCGTCGCTCCAACATGGCGACGAACTCGGCGACCCGGCGCGCTCTCGTCTCGGGCCGGACCGCCGTCTGGATCCGATGGAGAATCGCGTATCGCGCCGCGCCCCGCAGCGTCTCGAAGAACGCGCTCGCTTCCGGGTGCTCGTCGAGAGACGCTCGGAGGTCGTCCGGGACGGTCATCGTGCGAGCGGAATCATAGGCGCGGTCCCACCGACCGTCCGCTCTGGCCGCCTCGACGGCAGCCAGCCCAGCGGGGTGCATCGCGCCCGCCGCGACGAGCCGCGCCACGTGCTCGCGATTCCGCTTCGACCAGGGGCTCCGCTGCTGCCGCGGCGTGAACTTCTGCAGAAAGGAATCCGTATCGAAGCGCTGCTTCTGCCCGTCGATCCAGCCGAAGCAGAGCGCGACGTCGAGCGCGTCGGCATAGCTGACCGACTGCAGCGGCGAGGCGGCCTTCGCGATGCGGAGCCAGAGACCGCGCTGCGTGGCATGGTGTGCCTCGAGCCACTGTCGGAAGGCGGCGCCGTCGGCGAAGAGCACGATCGGGTAGTCGGACGCTGGAGCCACGTTCGATGGACGGAGTGGGGGATGCGGCGCGCGAAGGCGCGCGGTCTCGTGATCGCGGGCGCTCCGTTGCCGGTGAACGGGCCGGCGCGCCGCCCTCAGTTCGCGGCGGGTCGCGCGCGAGACGCCTGGTAGAAGACGGTCTGCCACCGCGTGCCCCGCCGGGACCAGACGGAGGTGGCATACGCGGTCCACGCCATCGCCGGGGCGCTGACCCGGTAGGAGAGCAGAACGACGTCGGCGCCCGGCCGCAGTACCCGCCACTCGGTGAGCGTGAACTGCGTCGCGTTGAGTGCGTCGTAGATGCGCCCGACCCCCTCCTGCGTGGTCGGGCTGCGCGTGACCAGGCCCATGGGTTCGGCGCCGTATTCGACCGAGAGCATCCCGTCGGCGAAGAGCGCGGCCACCGAGTCGCGGCCGATCGCCGCGGGGTGCCACTTCGCGGCTTCCAGCGTGCGGAGGGACGCCTCCACATCGGCGGGCGCCGCCACATCGGCGGGCGCCGCCGTGTCCGGCGCGGGCGTGCCGGGACCCGCACAGCTGGCCAGGGCCGCGGCGGCGAGCAGCCGGCGGACGGCGCGGAACGTGGTGCCCATGCCGCTACGGCATGTGGGGAGCGACGCAGCAGTCGGACTGTTCATGGTCGACGTACGAAGGGTGAGGATGCCTGCCGCTCCGTTCACCTGCAGAGCGCGATCCGTGGAACCCGGCGGCTGGTGCGGACCGCCCGCCGCCTTGTCAGCTGCAACGATTCGTTCGGCGGCGACGACGCCGCGGCGCGACCGTCTCCAGCCGTTCGAGCGGCAGCCTCCCCGTCGCGTCGTGCGGCACGCCGATCCGCTTGGCGAGGGTCCCGACCGGGTCGATGCGTGACGGCGTGAAGCGGGCGGAGGGGTGAAACGTGTGACTACGCGGGCGAGCCCGCTGGATGAACGCCATGCCGTCGCTGGCTACCCTCCCCGTGCAGCGACCTGAACGCCTCGGGCGCCCCTGCCCCGACACGTCGCCGCCGAGCGAGTACCCGGGGCACGTCGTCCATGCGCGGGTATCGGTCGGCGCCCGCACTGCCCAATGCCGGCTACCATGCGCCTTCGCGACACGTTAGCCGACCGCCGCGAGGAGATCCAGCGCGCCGCGGCGGAGAGCGGGGCGCACGTCGTCCGCGTGTTCGGCTCGGTCATGCGCGGCGAGGAGGGGGACGATGAGCACGCCCTCGACCCCAGCGATCGGTGCCGCCGCGGACAGGTGGAGATTGACCTGCTCGCTCCCCCCCGCACCGCCGACTCGGTTGTCCGCCGGGTCGAGCACGCCGGTCTCCGGGCGGCCGAGGTCCGATCACGCCACATCCCCTTCCAGACCCACCGCACTTCGCCCCGCCGGGCGGCCGCAGGATCGAGAAGCCCATAGTTGAGCCCGAGCACGTGGACGAGGTGCTCGCGCTGGCGGCGCGCGAAGCGCTCCGCCTCACCGACGTAGTGGGCATAGTACCGCCCGTCGAGTTCGGACCGGATCGTCCAGATGTAGAGGCAGGAGGCGTCACGGTGGGCGCAGTCGAACAGCGACCGCGGGCCGGCGGCGAATGTGAGCGGGCCGGCGAAGTGGAGGTGCAGCGAGACCGGCGGCGTCGCCGGTGCGGTCAGGTCGGTGCCGGTCATCCGCGAGGGCGCGTCGACGTGTAACGTCAGGGTGAGCTTGCGAGCGAGTCGGACAACGCGAGCGAAGCGAGCGATCCGCAGATCGCTCGTCGAGTTCGAGGATCGTCATCCGGCCGGCGGGCCGTGGCCTGGGGTACGCTTCCAGAGCGCCGCGCGCTGCTCGGCCTCGCGGATGAAGGCTGATTTTCCATCGCTGTAGCACCCCATATCGCCGCGACATTCGTTTGCGAGCAGCCGTTTCAGCTTGGCGTACGCGCGCGCGGCATCGTGGTGTGCGCGGAGATGGTCCCGGAATTGAGATGCCGCTCGATTTCGCCTGACGACTGCCTGCGCGTAGGCGTGTATCTGGTGGGTTCGAACGCCGTGGGGATCATCTCTGCGAAAATATCGGCGACCGGGTAGGCCGAACTCGCCCATGACCTCGTAGCCGAGCTCCTCGAACCGGCGGGACCGGGTGTCCAGCGCATGGACGCTCGAGACCACCGCGAGCATGTCGATGACTGGCTTCGCGGGGAGGCCTGGAACGGCTGTACTGCCGATGTGGTGGAGCGCGACGAGGACGTCGCCGAAGGCGGGACGAACTCGCTCGGCTTCGCGAGCGAACGCGTCCGGCCAGCCGGGATCGTGTTCGGCGATAGGATCTCGCTGTTCGGCAGTCTGCCGCTCCTCATCGACCTGCGTGCGGCCGTCTAACGCTTGAGTCGACCTGCGAGCCGCGCGTCATGGAGCCACGCTGCCCGCGCGGAATGCTGGCCCATCTCGCCAGCTTCAACGTTACGGTAGCTGGCGGCTCGACGATGGCGGAGAGGCCAAGCGCTTCATGCTGAGTGCACGAGGCGAAGCTCCCGGACGCGGGTCCGGTCGGACTCGAAGACGAAGACGCGGTCGTACCTCGTGTGGAACTCAGCGGACGCCACCTCGTCGAGCACAACGCCCCATGTCGAGGGACCGGCTGCCCCGATCACCAGCACGAGCCACCGACTGTAGCACTCCAGGCATACCGACCGACCTTCGGATCCTCGACGGCGAGACGCTCCTGCAGCTCCTCCGCGCCCCACGGTGCGACCTCGTGCATGCTCCCCTCGCGCCAGTCGGCGGAATCATACCGTGGGCCCGGGCGAGCATCATCTGCGTGACCGGCAAGTCAGGACGCAGTCGCTCGAATCCGGTACCAAACTCGACGAGGCCTTCGGACCGCGGAACGTGCTCGGCGACGAAGTCGGTCAGGGCGGGTGCCACACGATCGCGCCGCCACTCGGTGTGATCTTCGGCCCACGCTACCCACACGTTGACCGGCGGGTAGGCCGACCCCTCGTACCGCCGTCGTGCCACCGCGAGGATGCGCCCGTGCTCGACCTCGGACCGCCGCTGCTCGCCGCCGCTCGGGTGCATGGCGGTCAGCTCGACTCCTACCGAGCCGACGCTCGTCTCGACGACGATGTCGGGTCCTGGCGGGGGCGGCTGCCGGAGCTTCCCTCGCGGCGCGTTCACATCGAGCGCGGCCGCGAACCGCTCATAGGTCGTCTCCCGTTCCCACACTTTCACGTCATCGGGACGCCGGAGCATGCAGATCCACCCGCTGAGAGGTTGCCCGTCGCGAGTTAACGCCGGAGTTAAGCTGCGAAGCCGCGCGGTTGGAGCTATGAATGCGGCTGGAGCGCTGCGCGGCGTTGTCAGCTGCAACGATTCGTCAGCCGGCGGCTCAGAGGGGCTCGCGGAACTCCTCAGGCGTCAGGCCCGCGTCCCGGACGATTCCGCCCATCGTGAAGGCGTTCACAGGGTTGTGGCGCGGGATGGTGAGTATGCGGGCGCCGTCCGACATCACCGTGTGCTTGCCCTCGCGCACCACGCGGAAGACCGCCTTCTCGAGCGCGGATCGCGTGCAGGTGATTGACGCCCGGGATCTTCCCCGCCGCTCAGCCCGCGACCTCGACCTCACGTACCTCGACATCGTCGCGCAGCAGCTCGACACGGGCCGCGAGGTACTCGCCGATCGCGTCGGCGATGTTCGCCAGCGCCTCCGCCTCGTCCCGCCCCTGCGACCAACAGCCGGGCAGGCCGGGGACGGAAACGCGCACGCCTTCCTCATCCTGATCCAGGGCAACTCGATAGCGCATCGGATTCCTCCTGGATGCCTGAATCTACGCGGACGGAGGTAGGCCGGCTCACGCCAATCGTACTGCGCAGCATAACGCGGCAACGGCTGCGCCCCTCGCAGCATATCGACCGACCGGCCCCATCACCGATCTCGCGAACGTCTACCGACCTTCGACTCGCTGACTACGCCCCCACAGCCCCGCCGCTACCCAACGCCGTGTAACGCGCCCTCCCAGCCACGGCCGTCGTCACGCACAGCGCCCCGCCTCACGCCACCCCCGCGAACGTCGACAGGTCGAGCATCGGGAACCCCGCCCCGGTTCGTCGCCTCGCGGACGGATCGTCGTTCGCGTGCGTGGGCCCGCCGCGCTTCCCCACCTCCAGGAGCGCGTCGCGCACGGGGGGCGTGTCCGGCGCGACTGGCGCACGCGTACGTCGTCCTGCACGGCGAACTGCGGGTGATACGCGGATTGAACGCGGCCGCGCACTCACTCCTCCACGAGCACGAGAAACCGCGACCCCGCCCAGAACTTCGCCGGATCGCCGATGCGCAGCACGCCGCGGACGACGGGGTTCCCTGGCTGCGACGGCGCGAGCCACGCCGGATCGTGCGACGACACGATGCGGTACGCGCGGGCGTCGTTCGGCAGCCGGATCTCGACGTCGCGCCGGCGATCGAGCACCGTGAAGGCTTCCGCCCGCTGCACGCGCGCCGGCACGATCGCGGCGCTCACGCGCCCGAAGATCGGCAGCCGGGTCCCGCCCGCTTCCGTCACCACTCCCGCTCGCAGCAGCTCGGCGCGCGACGCGGCGATCACGAACACGCTGTCCGCCTGCGCGACGAGCCGCTGCACCGAGTCGGTCAGCGCGCCACGCTCGGCCAGGAGCTGCGCGTTCGCGCGCTCGAGCGTGTCGACGCGCGCGACGAGCGACGCGATCTGCTCCTGCTGCCCCCGCACGATCCCGCGGAAGCGCGCGACGGCGGAGTCGAGCCCCGCGACCTGCGTCTCGAGCGCGCGGGTGCGCCCCGCGAGCACGCGAATCCGCGCCGCCCGCTCGTGCGCCTCGCGGTCGTTGCGCGCGATCCGCTCGGCGACGGCCTGCAGGCGCTGCCGCATCAGCTCGCGCGTCGACAGCCCCGTGTCGAGCGTCTCGCTCGACACCCGCGGCGTCGAGAGCGAGTCGGGGCCGGCGAGGCGCTCGAGGTCGGTGTCGACGCTGTCGATGAAGTCCTGCGTCTCGCGCACCTGCTGCAGCAACGTGTCGCGCTCGGCGGACGCGGCGCGCAGGTACTCGACTTCGGTGCGGAGCCTGGCGAGCGAGTCGGCCGTCGCCGCTGCGTTCTCGCCGACGAGCAGTCGGCGGGTCGCGTCGCGAGCGCCGCACGCCGCTGCCGCGACGAGGAGCGCGCCGAGCGCGACGCCCCGCGCGACACGATTCATCGGGCCCGTCTGCACGGAGCACCTCCCCAGCCGAAGTCGTCTCGCAGCGCCGGCGCGACCGCGTCGGCGAACAGGGTGGCGGCGCGCAGCCGCTCCGCCGCGCCGGGCTCGAGCTCGACGACGAGCACCCCCGCGGCGGGGCAGAGCGCCGCGCCGCGCACGGTCGACTGCCCGGCCCACATGAACGCGGACAGCGGCTCGAGCGCGTCGCTGTCGAGCGTGCCGGTCTTGCCGATCAGGTCGAGCGCGGGCGAGGCGAACAGCGCGGCGACTTCACGCGCCGTGCCTGTCCCTCTCACCACACCCCGCATGCCATCGAGCACGGCGTCGCGCCCCACGCCGAACGGCAGTGCCGCGAACTCGGGCGCCGCGAGTCGCGTCTCGCCGACGCGGCGCAGCAACCGCAGCTCCACCGCGCGCCCGGTGGCGATGCGGCTCACCGCCTTCGCGAGCGCCGCGTTGCTCCACTGGTTGTCGGTCTCGCCGATGAGGAATCCGGCGACGTGGCGCAGATCGCGGAAGGCCCGATCGTCGAGCGGAAGATCCGGCAGCGTCGGCGACACGCGCTGCCACGACGCCCCGCCGCGCACGAGCCCCGAGTCGCGCGCCGCGGCCCACAGCGACTCGTCGTACGCACCGACCGGCCGACGCCCGACGCGCGCGCCGAACAGCGCGTCGAGATTGCGCGCGAGCGGCGACGTCGCGTAGGCGGCCGGCCGCCGGGCCGGCAGTGCGACACGGCGCGCCAGCCGCACGCCGCCGACGAACGTCGCCGCGCCCTCCGCCGCCGCCGTGCCGAACGTCGGCGCGTCCCCGCCCGTCGGCTCGGTCGCCATGCCGAGCATGCCTAACGTGACCGCATAGCGGTTGTTCGAGTTCGGGAGGAAGCACGCCCACGTGATGACCGCCTCGGCGCACCCGTTGCGGGCCGTCTTGAGCGGTCGCCCGCCGAACGTCCACCCCGCCGCGGCGGAGAACGTGTCCGCCGGCTGCGCGACGCCGAGTCGCACGAGGCCCGGGTAGCGCGCGAGCACCGCGCTCGCGAAGATCGGCTTCACGACCGAGCCGGGGCGGTGCGCGCGGAAGTTCGCGTCGACCGGCTCGTAGTCGGCGCGCCGCAGACCGGGGCGCTGCCACGACGCGACCGCGAGCACGTCGCCGCGCTCCGGGTCGACGACGATGGCAGCGCACCGCCGCACGACGCCGGCCAGCGCGCCGCCGCAGCGCGCCGCGAGTCCGTCGCCGATCGCGCGCGACAGCGCGACGTCGAGCGTGAGCGCGACCTCCGCCCGCTCGCCCGCCCGCGCCGTGACGATCGTGCGCGCGAGCGTCGAGTCGAGCGCCGCGACGAGCGGCGGTGTGCCGGCCACCGTCACCCGCTCGACGACGCCGTTGCGCAGCCGCGCGAAGCCGAGCGCGCGGGCGGGGAGCGAGTCGATGACGAGCGTCGCCCCGCCGCCCAACGTGAGCACACTCCCCGCACCGACCGGCGTCGCGGCCGCGCCCAACGGTTCGCCGTCGAGCGACGCAGCCTCGCCGGTGACGCGCCGCGCCGTGGGACGCGCGCCGCGCGCCGTGCCCGCGCGCACCGCGACGACCGCGTCGCCGCACGAGATGTCGACCGCCGCGGCACGCACCGTGTCGCCGCCCGCGTCGTCGCACGGCACGGTCGCCCGCGGCGTCCCGCGCTCGTCGAGCACCACCGTCGTCGAGAGTCCGGCGACGACGAACCGCCCGGCCGCGCCCACCTCGGCTGCCGTGAGCACGCCACGCCACCGCGCGCCGCTCGTCACGCCGGTCACGCGGCAGCCGGTGTCGCGCACGCGCACGTCGTCGCCGTCGCGCGCGAACCACGGCGACCGGTCGAGACACTGCGAGCGCGTCGGCGACGCGCCGCGCGCGAACGCGTTGCTCCGCGCGACGAGCCCCCGCACGAGGTCCCCGTCGCGCAGCCCCGTCTTGCCCGACGACGCCGCGGCGACGGCGAGCGTGTCGCCCCGCACGACGACGTCGCCGCGCCGCACCAGCTCGCGCAGATCACCGGCGAACGCGTCGAGCGTGAACGGCGCGATCTCCGCGTGCGTCGCGCGCCACGTCGCGACGCCGACGCCCGCGGCCGCCGTCGCGATCAGTCCTCCGACGGCCAGGATCGTTCGGCGCAGCCGGCCGAGGTCGACGCGGCGCACGTAGCCCTTCTCCGTGTCGTCGTCGCGCCCGCCCGGCGCCGGCAGCGCGATGACGGCGAGCGCGGCGAGCCACGCGACGAACGCGACGTCCGCGCCCGAGCGCAGCCCGAGGAGCGGGAAGTTCTGCCCGGTGAGCGGCACGAGGCTGACGTTCGCCGCGGCCATGTAGAGCGCGGGGAGCGTCACGTACGCGGCGAGCCCGGCGAGCAGCAGCGCGAGGTGCGCCGTCCCCACGCGCCGCGCCGCCTCGTGCGCCGCGCCGAACAGCACGAGCCCGAAGGCGACGAACGCGCCGAGCACCGCGACCCCGCCCGCGAAGCCGTGCTCGGCCAGCACCCAGACGCTGAACGCGTTGTCGGTGAGCGAGACCTCCTCGGTGATCGCGGCCCCACTGAACGGCAGCGAGAAGAGCCCGCCGCCGAACGTCCCTCCGGTCGCCGCGTGCATCCGCATCCCCCAATCCTGCTGCAGCGTCGCGACGATCTCGCGCCCCGTCTCCTCGCGGGCGAGCGTGAGCTGCCGCGCGAGCGCCGCCGGCTCGCGCATCGCCGCCCACCGGACCTGCGGCGTCGCCATCGCGACCCGGCGCGACGTGAGCGCCGCAGGGTCGACGCTGATCGCCTGCGGCACGACCACGCCGAGGACGAGCACGGCCGTGGCGGCGGCGGCGCCCAGCGCGAAGCGCCCGACGGTGGCAGCGGCCACGGTCGCCGCGACCAGCGCGGCGGCGACGAGCAGCAGGAGCAGCCCCCGGTCGACGACGCCGTAGGTGAGGTAGACGACGAGCGGCACGAGCAGCGGCGCCACGAGCAGGCGCCCGCGGTGCGAGCGCGCCGGCGCCGGACCCAGCTCGGCGCGCACGCGGCGGCTCGTCTCGCGGTGCCACCACGCGGCGAACACGCGCATCGTGACGAGGAGCGCGGCGACGGCGAGCGCGTAACCGATCGTGATCGCCGCGCGCGCGAGCGACGTCATCCCGGCGACGAGGATGAGCACCGCCGGCAGCGCGGCGAACAGCGGATGCGGCAGCACGTCCGCCGCGCGGTACGGCCACCCCCGCACCGGCCGCACGAGAGGCAGCAGCGCGACCCAGGTGCCGACCGCGATCGCGGCCGCGGCGACGACGGCGAGCGCCACGGCCGTCGTGGCGCCCAGCTCGGGGCGCACGAGGTTCACGAGCACGAACGTCGCGAGCGCGACGGCGACCGCGCCGAGCGCGATCGTGCGCGCGAGCTGCGCGGTCGGCAGGCGCGGCCGCACGCGCTCGCGCACGCGCACGAACGTGTACGCGAGCGCGACCCCGATCGCGTACGCGACCGCCGGCACCGGCGACGGCACCGCGCGCACCGACCACGCGAGTCCGACGTAGAGGCCGAGGACGACGAGCAGCGTGACGAACGCGCGCCACATCTGTTCCGCGCCGAATCCGCGCTCCGACTGCGGCATCAGCATGCCGAGCGGCGAGCGGTCGGCGAACGCCGAGGCCCCGTCGGCGACGAGCACGCGCTGCAACCCGTACCACGCGGTGACCCCCCCGCCGACGATGCAGAGCCCGAGTCCGAGGTTGTTCGCGCTCAGCTCGAGCGGCGTCGCCGCGAACGCCACCGCGCCGGCGACGACGACGAGCGCGACGACGTCGAGCAGCGCGAACGCGCGGCGCGCGGCGGGCGCACGCGCGGCCAGTCCGCGCGCGGGCGTGAGCGAGCGCACCGGCGTGAGCGACGCGCCGACGCGGCTCGCCCCGTCGCGCACGAGGGCCGCGGCGTCGCGCGCCCGGGGCCAGCGGTCGAACAGGAAGACGAGCAGCGGGAACGCCGCGAGGAACACCGCCGCCCACGGCAGCGCCTCGGCGTTGTAGGGAGCCGCCGCGCCGACGCGCCAGGCGAGCGTCGCACGCACGAGCGCGAGCGAGTACACGACGCCGACGACGAGGACGCGCAGCGCGCCGGCCGGAGCGACGACCGGCGGCGCGCCGCCACGCCCGTTCCCCGTCGCGACGGCCAGCAGCAGCGCGCCCGCGACCCAGACGGTGCCGAACGCGAGCAGCGCTCCGCGCTCGACGCCCGGCGCCGCGATCTCGACGAGGTGGCCGCGCTCGCGCGTCGCCGCCTCGGTGCCGGGGAAGCGCTCGACCGTGTTCGGCCGCAGCACGCGCGTCTGCCCGTTCGCCGACCACTCGAACGCGCTCCCCGTCCACGCGAGCGCGCCGCTGTACGGTGTCGCGCGCGGCGCCCAACGGGGCCGCCGCGTTCATGTCGACGAGGCGCAGCGTCCCGGCGCCCGCGTCGGTCGACGCGACGACCCGGTGCACGATGCGCGCGCGCCCCGTCGCGAGCGGCCACCGCTCGCCGAGCGTGCGGCCGAGAAAGCGGACGGCGAGCCGGTTGCCGACCGTGTCCGCCGTGATCCGCACGACCGTCGCCGCGCCGGCGCCGATGCGCAGCGAGTCGCCCCCGGCGCGCGCCGGCGTGCGCCGCGTCGACGGGAGCCGCTCGCCGTTCACGCGGACCGGACCGCGCGGGCTCGCCGCCACGTACGCCTGGCCGCCGACCGCGACGAGCTGCACGGGCGCACGCCGCAACCGCGCGTCGGGCGGCGTGACGCCGCTCGCCGTGACGCGCGTGCGGACCGTGCGAGTCCCACCGGCGTCGTCGATCGTCGAGCACGCGATCGGTGCACAGCCGCGCCACTCGCGCCAGGCACCCGAGCGGCCAGCGCGGGTACGCGGCGCGGAGCGTGAGCCCGGGCGTCTGGTGAGCGTGATCGTGGTGCCGTGGTCGAGCGCGCGCGGCGTTCACCGGACGCCCCGCGAGCACGACCGGCGCGCTCCCCGAGTCGACGGCGACGGCGAGCTCGCGCGTCGCGCGGTCGAACCAGAGTCGCGCGCCGCCCACGGCGACGCGCACGTCCGACCCACGCCGCCGAACGCCACCGTGTCGGCGAGCGGCGCGTACTCGCCGACGACGCGGAGCGCGTAGGCGGCACCGCGCGTGGGCGCGCTGCGCACCAGCGACGCGAACGCGGCGAGCGGGACGAGCGCGGCGACGAATACCTGCGCCGGCCGCCAGCGCGCGCCGCTCCGCGCCGCCCAGAGCGCGAGCAGTGCCGCGGCGCCGAGGCACGCGACGAGCGCGGCGGCGAGCGTCACGACCCTGCCTTCACCGAGAGGAGCGGCGTGCGCGGTCCGTTCGGCACCCTCTCCGGCGCTCCCGTCCCGGCGTCGCCAGCGGGCGCGTTCGCGAGGGCGTCGAGCCGGCGCTGCGCGCCGCGCCGCATCGACGGCGGGCCCAAGAGCGCCCACGTGAGGTCGGCGACGATGTCGGCGCGCGGGCAGGCGAGCCCGCCGTCGACACACGCGACGCCGCGCGCGTAGCGCACCGCGACGAGCCGCCGGCTCCCGGCCGGCCCGCGACGCACGAGCGCGGTCGCGCGCGTCCGCGCTCCCTCGCGCAGCCGCTGCGCCGTACCGCCGTTCGGCGTCGCCGACGCCGCCGCGACGGCCGCGGTGACGTAGAGCGAGTCCCACGCGAACCGCATCGCGTCGGGCGGCACCTCGTCGCCCAGCGCGCTCACCGCCTCGTCCCACGCGCCGCGCCCCGCCTCCCGCCGCGCCCGCGCGAGCCGCTCCGCCGCCTGCGCGGTGCCTAACGGAGAACGCGCGGGCGACGTTGTACTCGCCGCGTCGCCCGCCGCGTCGCCCGCGCCGTCGCCCGCCGCGCCGCCGCGACCGAGGCGCATCGCGACGAACGCCGACACGGCCTGCGCCAGCCCCGGCGCCCGCCGCGCCGCGATCGTTCCCGACACGCCGAGCGCGATCGCGGCGAGCGCCACGACCGCCGTTCGGCCCCGCAGCAGCGATCGGAGGCGCGCCGCCGACGCCTGCACCGCCGTCGCGCGCGGCGACCTGATCACGTCGCGCACCGACTCGCCGATCGACGGCTTCGGCTGCGCCACGCTCGCGAGCCAGTCGAACAGCGCGTCGAGCCCCTCGGGCTGCACGCGTCCGACGACCGAGCCCGTCGAGCTGAGCGCGAAGCACCGCAGCGTCGGACAGGCCGCCTCGAACCAGGTGAACGCCGTCTCCCCCATCCGCTCGCGCAGCGCCGTCGCGGGGTCGAGCCGCGCCGCGGCCCGCGCCTCGTCGTCGAGCGCGTCGATCTTGCTGAGGCAGAGCGCGACGGGGATCGCGAGCTGCTCGCCGCCGCCGTGCTCGATGAGCGCGACGAGGTGCTGCAGGGTGAGCAGCCGCTCCTCGACCGCCTGCCCCGAGCCCGGCGCGCGAGTCCGGCCGGCGCCGGTCGCCGCCGCGTCGGCGTGCGGCGTGGCATCGACGAGCCAGACGACGCCGGCGCCGGTCGCGACGCGGCGGAAGAGCGCGCGCCCCTCGGGCGTCGCTCCCAGCTCGAGACGCGTCGAGAACTCGCCGGCCGGGTCGACGAGCGCGACGCGCAGCGCGCTGTCGGCACGCCCGCCGCGCTGGCGGCGAAGCATGACGCGCAGCGGCGGATACTCGCTCCCCGCCGCGGGCAGTCCGGTCTTCGTATTCGTGCGGCCGCGCAGTCCGAGGTACGCCTCGTGCAGCCGCTCCTGCGTCACCACGTCCTCGCAGTCCTTCGGGTGCGCCGTCCAGGCGTCGAGCTCCGGGTGCAGCGACGCCGCGTAGAGCGCGCCGAGCACGCCGCTCTTGCCGGCGCCGGGCGCGCCCCAGAGCGTGACGCCGTGCTCGCGGGAGGCGCCGCGTGACGCGGTCGGCACGGCGGCCGCGGCGGTCATGGGCGGCTCCTCGCGCCGTTCGGGCGCGCACCGCCGAACAGCCGGCTGGCGAGCCCGTCGCCGATGCCGAAGAAGGTGCGCAGCGTCGCCCGCTGCTCGGGGAGGAGCTCGCGCACGCCGCTCTGCGTCGTGTCGCGCATGCGATCGCGCAGCGCGCTCCACGCCACCGGGTCGCGCGTCGCTTCGACCGCGTCGACCGCGGCCGCGAGGCGGCGCAGCCGCACGAGCGTCGCCAGGTCGTGCGGCGCCTGGGCGAGCACGGCGTCGGCGAGCGCCGCCACCTCGCGCGCGTCGGCCAGCTCGCCGAGCAGCGCGAGCGCGGCGCCGAGGTGCGCGGCGGCGGCGCGCGTCGCCGGCCGCGTTCGCGCCCACGCGCCTAACGGCTCGGCGAGCGCGCGGGCGCCGTCGCGGTCGAGCCGGAAGTCGAGCGCGACGAGCGCGGCGCACGTCGCGGCGAGCGCGTCGAGCGGCACGGGGTCGCGCGTCGACCGCCCGAGCGACCGAACGAGCAGCGCGCGCCGCGCCGGCTCCTCGACGTGCGCGAGGAGCGCGGGCCACGCGCCGCCCAACGGCGGACCGTCCGGCGCGGCGGCGTGCAGCAGTGTGCCTAACGCGCGGGCGACGTGACGCGCGTCGTCCGACGGCACCGCGTCGGACGGCGAACCGTCGGGCGTCGGGCGACCGTCGGGCGTGCGGCCGCCGCCGCCGGCGAGCCGATCGAGCGCGGCGACGAGCGTCGCCGGATCGCCCCGCTCGTCGAGCGCGCGCAACGCCGCGACGGCGACCCACGCCGCGCGCTCGGCCGCGGGCAGCTCGGCGAGCGTGCGCGCGACGTCGCTCGCGTCGGCGTGTGCGCCGGGGGCGAGGAGCGCGCGCACCGCGTCGCCCGCGCCGTCGGGCGCCGCGACCGCGTCGGTGAAGCGCAGGACCCCGTCGCCGAACCGCCGCATCGGCTCGAGCGCGCCGACGTCGAGCGTCGCCGCGCCGCGCGCCGCGACCGCCGCGCCGAGCCGGGCGGCGTCGCGACGCACGTGCGCCGTCGCCGCCGGCGTCGCGGCGCCGGACCCGCGCTGAGCGAACGTCGCGGCGAGCGCCCCGATCGCATCGAGCGCCGCGACGGTGGCATCGACGTCGGCGCGGCGCTCCGCGGCGCGCGCGAGCGCGGCGATCGCCGCGCTCGCGCCGCGCGTCGCCGCCGACGGCGGGACGGTCGGGCGCACCGGCTCCGCCGCGACGTCGCTCCACGGTCCGTCGGCGTCCGCGAGCTGGACCAGGCGCGCCGCGTCGCCGCGGCGTGCCGCGGCGACGGCGAGCGCGGTGCGCGCGAGTCGCGCCGCGTCGTCGTCGCCCCAGCGCAGCGACGGCACGGCGTCGAGCACCACGTCGAGCGTCTGCGTCGCCCGCAGCGCGCGCGTCGGCCGCGGCCCGTGCGACGCCGCGCCGGTCGGCGGAGGCGCGCCCGAGCTCTCGATCGTGCCCGACCCGTCCGCGAGGCCCGGTGTCCGCTCCGCCGATTCACGGCGCGTCGCCCCGTTCGGCTGCTCCTGCCGCAACAGCTCGCGCGTCAGTCGCGCCGCCGACCACGTCCCCGCGCCGTCGCGACCGGCGAACAGCGCGACGATCGCGGCGCCGAGGGCGGCGGGCGCGAACGTCGTCAGGAGGCGCCCGGCGAGCGAGTCGCGCTCGGTCGCGTCGCGCTCGTCGCTGCCGTCCCGCGCGTCGCCCGCCTCCCGCGCCGCCGCTCCGACCGCCCCCACCGCCGCTCCCCCTGCTCCCCCTGCTCCCCCTGCTCCCCCTGCCGAGTACGTCGCGTCGGCGACCGCGTCGCGCCACACGGCGTCGAGGAACGTTCCGTATCGCGCCACGCGCTCGACCTCGTGCAGCAGCGTCGCCGGCGTGGCGGCGACGGTCGACGACAGCTCCTCGTAGAGCGCGTGCGCCGCCGTCAGCACGTCGCCGTCGAGCGCGAGCAGCGCGTCGGCGGCCGCGTCGGCGCGCCGGTCGATGACGTCGCGCTCGCGCGGCAGCTCGCGCGTCCACGCGACCGTGCCGAGCTCCGCGTACCGACGGTCGGCGCAGGTGAGCCGCGGCGCGTGCGTCGGCGCGCGCGTCGCCGCCGTCTGGAAGGTGACGAGATGACGCAGCGCCGGCGGGAGCAGCAGCACGAGGCACTGCAGCAGGGCCAGCGACGGCGGCGTCCCGACCCACAGCACCCGCTCGCCGGCGAGCAGCGCCGAGAGCAGCGGGCGCAGCTCGCGCGACTCGTCGACCGTGCGGCGCGACTCCGCGAGCCGCGTCTGCTCGGCGGCCGGGGTCGAGGCCTTCAGCGGCGGCACCTCGACGGTGCGGTCGGGCGCGCCCCGTCGGCGCTCATCGCCTGACGTCGCGGCGGCATGCAGCGGAGCGGGTCGTTGCGCACCGCCCAGAACGACGCGACGTCGACCGCGACGCTGTCGGAGCCGAGCGCGAGTCGGCCGCGCGCGTCGAGCCGCGTCGCGTAGCGCGTGCAGACGAGTCCCCAGCCGGGCACGGCGAGGAACGACAGCGCGTCGTCGATCGGCGCCGCCGGGTCGCCGATGCCGACCGCATGGCAGAGCACCTGCGCCTCGTCGCGCGACAGGGTCGGCGTGTGCGCGACGACGCCGTACTGATCGTCGACGAGGCCGTACACGGCGCGCACGACACGCGGCGTCACGGCCGGCATCGTGCGCTCGCGCACCACGCGGTCGGGCGAGGTCGGCGTCATGCGGCTCATCGCGCGGGCTCGCTCGCCGGACGCCGCACGGCGGCGAGCTCGATCGTCGTCGCGTCGTGCACGCTCGGCCGGGGATCGTTCGGCATGGCGCGCGGCGCCGCGCGCCGCGTCGGCGCCGGCTGGTCCAGGATCCACCGCAGCGGCCGCAGCACGTTGCGCGGCCGCGGCTCGTCGGCGAGCACCGCCTGCCCGTCCCGCGTCTCGAGGGCGTCGCCCAGCGCCGACAGCGCGATCACCGTGTGCGTGGTGAGCGACGTCTCGAGCAGGCCGGCCCCACTCCCGACCACCTGCCGCAGCAGCTCGCGCCGGTCGTCGTTGTCGAACAGCGCCGCGTGCTCGTCGGCCTTCGTGAGACACACCGCGACCGGAATCCGCAGCCGGTTGTCCGGACCGAGTCGCGGATCGGACGTGCCGGCCGTCTGCGCGCGGAGCCGGAGCACGAGCGCGCCCAGCGTCGCCTGGAAGAACCTGGTGTAGTAGGCCTCCGCCCCCTCCGCCGGGCGATGCCCCGGGTCGACGAGCAGCACGATCCCCGACGCATCGAGCATCGCGTCGAGCAGCTCGGTCGGCGGCGTCGCGTCGTAGGTCGCGCCCGGCACGTCCCACACGCGGAGCTCGCCGAGGCACCGCGCCGGGCGGCGCTGCGCGAACGCGGCCGGGGTGCGCGCCGGCAACTCGTGCAGACGGAAGCGCAGCTCGCGCGTCTCGCGCGTCTGGACGCGCGCGGCCGGCGTTCCCGCTCCGCCGCACAGCGCCTGGACCTGGCGCGCGACCCACGCCGCCGTGACGGCGTCGCCGGGGAGCACGCACAGCCGCCGCTCGTCGACCGCCTGCTGATGAAAGAAGACGAGCGTCGACAGATACGTCGACTTCCCGGCTCCCGTCGCGCCCCACAGCACGATGCGGCGCGGCGCATCGGTCCCGTCCGTCATGTCAGCGGCTCCCGTCCATGCGATAGGCGCCCTACGACACGACCGCGCCGGAAGTGCCAGCCGTGCCCGACGACGTGCCCGACGAGCCAGTGGTCCGGCCGAGCATCGTCGCGACGGCGAGGTCGCCGGTGACGTTCGTCGTCGTGCGGAACATGTCCGGGATCGGATCGACGGCGATGAGGATCCCGATTCCTTCGATCGGCAGTCCGCCGGCGGCGAGCGCCGGAATGCTCGCGAGGATCGACCCGGCCGGCACGCCGGGATGCTGAACGTCATCACGACGACCGTCGCCGCGACCGACAGCAGGCGCGTCGCATCGAGCTCGACGCCGTACAGCCGCGCGATGAACAGCACCCCGATCACCTGCCCCACCGCTCCGCCGACGCGGAACGTCGACGCCGCGAGCGGCAGGAGAAAGCTCGTGACCGTCTCCGACAGCCGCAGCCGGTCGCGCGCCGTCTCGATCAACGCCGGCAGCGCGGCGAGCGACGACCGCGACGAGAACGCGACGGCCTGCGCGGGGAGGGCGGCGCGCGCGAACGCCGCAGGGGAGACCCGTCCGAACACCATCGCCGCCGGATACAGCACCAGGAACATGAACAGCGTCGTCGCGACCGCCGTGATCGCGACGTACGACGCGACCGCCCCCGCCGCCGACGCCCCCACGCGCACCGCGAGCGGCAGCGCCAGCGCGA
The DNA here is from genome assembly GCA_963843845.1 of uncultured Gemmatimonadaceae bacterium. Classification (GTDB taxonomy): domain Bacteria; phylum Gemmatimonadota; class Gemmatimonadetes; order Gemmatimonadales; family Gemmatimonadaceae; genus Gemmatirosa. Next base: position 3,434,834 of record CAWJMB010000002.1, read on the forward strand.
ACACCCCGATCGGCGCGAGCACGAGCACCCACCGCACGACGACGAGCGACGCCGCCGCGACCGCCGCGAAGAACCCGACGAGCGCCGCGCGCCGCGCGGGCTCGAGACGCGTCACGGCGAGCGCGAACACGAGGGTGAACAGGATGAGCGGCAGCATCGCGCCGTCGGCCGCCGCCTTCACCGGGTTCGCCGGCACGAGGTCGACGAGCCACTGCGCGAACGTGGGCACCTTCGCCGCCCCCTCGCGCGTCGCCGCGGCCGACGCGGCCGCCGTCGCGCGGAGCGCCTCGGTCGCGGCCGGCGAGAGCGGCAGGCGCGCCATGAACGGCGGCGCGACGAGCAGCGCGAACCCCGCTCCCGCCGCGAGCAGCGCGAGACACACCGCGAGCGCTCGTCCCCCGACCTGCCCGAGACGCCGCCCGTCCGGCGCCGCCGCCACGCCGACGACGAGACTCGCGACGACGAGCGGGATCACCGTCATCCGGATCGCGTTGATGAACAGCGTCCCGATCGGCTCGACCGCGAGCGCGGCCGCCCGAACCGTCGGCACGTCCGCCGCCGCGATCACGGCGCCGAGCGCGAGGCCGGCGGCGAGCGCGAGCAGAACGCGGAGAGTGGGAGACACGGCGGGCTGGCGGGGGAGAGTGGCGATGCGACAAGGTAGTACGCTCGCGATCGAACGCGATCGTTCGGCAGCCCGCACTCCAGACGCCGCATGACCAACGCACGAGATCCGCTCACGGCGGTGGAGGAGTTCCCGGGTGACGATCCCGGATACGCGTGGTGGCGGAACACGCACCCGGCCGGGTACATCCTGGCCGTACGCGCGCGGCACCCGCCGATCGTCCACCGCGCGGGGTGCCGCGACGTCGACCGGGACGCGCACCCGGGGCGGCTCCGCGCCGCGGGCAGCCGTCAGCTCTGCGCCGAGACGAAGCCGGCGCTCCGGGCGTGGGCGGGGCGGGAGGTGCCCGGGCACGGCATCACACTCGACCGGTGTCCGAAGTGCGCGCCGTGATCCGCGGACCAGCGGCCGACCCGGTCCGCACCGTTCCGAGCGGTCCGACTATCGCGAGTGGCCAGCGCTCGGGCGACGCCGACGTCGCAGGCGACGCGAGCGTCGCCATTACAGACAGCAGCCGGAGAGTGACCGATGAGCGAGCACGCTGACCCGACCGCCGACGAGATCGGACCGATGACCGCGGTCGGGTTCACCGACGGACGCATCGACGTCGAGGCGTCGGAGCACACGATCGACTTCACGTACGGCGGGACGCCGGTCCATGCGTACGTGGAGGGGTGGGCGGCCTACATGCCCAACGCGCCCTTCTGGCGCGTCTCCTTTCGCGGTGCCGACTTCGACGCCGGCGAAGCCAACCACGCCGACACGCCGGAAGCGATTCGCGACCGCATCGCCGAGCTGCTGCGCGCGACGCCGGCCGACCGATAGCTCGCCGACATGGTGTCTCCCGAACGCGAACGGTCCTCCGCCTGAGCGAAGGACCGTTCTCGCGCCTGACATCCGGCGTTCCGTGCCCGAGCCGGTGCCCGAGCGGGCCTCGGACGCGAGCTGGGGGGTGAGAGGTACCGGCGAGAATCGAACTCGCGAATAGCGGTTTTGCAGACCGCTGCCTTACCACTTGGCTACGGTACCACGACCCGGCCGAGCGATCGGCCCGGGCTGCGTAACTTGCTCCTCGACGCCCTTCGGTTCAACCCCTCGCCGACTCGACGTCGAGTCGGCGGGGCACGCTGAGTGCCACCATATTCGTTCGCGTGTCGACCCGTCTCTCCCTCAACGCCACCGTCGCGACCGCCGCACGCCACCTGCGCGACCTCCGCGCGGCGATCGGCGTCGTGCTGCTCGGCGGCGCGCTCGTCGCCGCGGCAGGGATCGCGCTCTTCGCCTGGCTCGCCGCGGACGTCGTCCGTGGCCGCACGCAGGCGCTCGACGAGTGGGTCCTCACGGCGCTCGGCGCGTACCAGACGCCGTGGGCCATGGCGACGATGGTCGAGATCACCCTCCTCGGGACCGGTACGGTCGTCGTCACGATCGCCAGCATCGCGGCACTGTTTCTCGCGTTGACGCGACACCGCCACTCCGCGCTGCTGCTGCTCCTGTCGACCGTCGGCGCACTGGTGCTCAACAGCCTGCTGAAAGCGGCGTTCGACCGGCCGCGCCCGCACGTGTTCACCTGGGGGACGCAGGTGGTGACGACGTCGTTCCCGTCCGGCCACGCGATGAGCGGGGCCGCGGTCTACGCGACGATCGCCTTCCTCGCCACCCGCCTGCAGCGCCGCCGTCGCCACCGCGTCGCGACGTTGACGGTCGCGGCGCTCCTCATCCTCCTCATCGCCTTCAGCCGCGTCTACCTCGGCGTGCACTATCCGAGCGATGTCGCGGCAGGGATCGCGGTCGGATGGGCGTGGGCGGCGTTCTGCGTCGCGACCCTCGAGGCGGCGCATCTCGTGCGCCGCCGGCGGCGAGGACGACACGCCTCGACGCGGACGCGGGCGCACGCCAGCGGCGCCCCCCTCGACGGCCCCCGCCGCGCGCCGGTCGACTACGCCGTCGGACCGACGAACCGATCGAACAGCCGCTCGTAGTACGTCGCTTCGTCGACGGCGCGGTCACCTCCCGGCGACGCGCCCTGCGCCGCGTCCTCCTGGGATGCGCGGAGCGCGATGGCAGCGCGCGCGCACCCCGCCTCGTTCTCGACGAACAGACGCGTCAGGGCGTCGGCCTGGTCGCGAACGAGCGAGTCACCGGCCCGCGAGTCGGCGTCGGCGCGCGCGGCGATCTCGTCGACGAGCTCCCGCACGCCGCTCACACTCGCTCCCGCCACGAGCAGTTGCATCAGCGCCGCGCGCGGCGACAGCTCACCGTCGAGACAGCGAACGAGCACGCGTCGGGTGGCAGCGTTCCCCAGCCCGTCGGTGAGACGACTGACCAGCTCCGCCTCGATCCCCTCGCGTCCCGGCTGGTCGCGGTGCAGCTCGCGCCGCGCACCTTGACGCGCGTCAGGAAACGGCGTCGTCATACGGACTCGCTCGCGACCATCGCTCTCTCCTCCCGCTCGATTCGCTGACGCGACGCTCCGGCGCCTCGTCGACGTCACCCCGCCGACGCGCAGCGAGCACAGGGCATGCCGCCGCGACCGATCGCCGCCCCGAAGTTCCGACACCCACGCCCGGCGGCCACCGCCGTACCGACGATCGCCCCCGTCCGATGGACACGCCCTACCGACGATCGCCCCCGCCCCCGCCCCCGCCCCGCCGCGCGAGCAGCGCCCGCACCTGGTCGAGCGGAATCGCCTCGACCGTTCCCCCGCGCGACGTGACCGTCGTCGCCGCGAACAGGGAATCGTAGATCGCCTCCTCGGTCGCCTCCACCGCCGCCGCGAACACGGCCGACAGCTCCGCGCCGTCGTTCGCCAGCTCGGCCGTCGTCGTGCGCGGCGCGGTCGTCGTCCGTCGCACCGCTGGCGCCGTCGAGAACGCGATCACGTAGTCCCCGGACCCGTTCGACGCGTACGACCCCGTGCGGCCGAGTCCGAGCAACGCGCGCGCGGCGAGACGGCGCAGATTGCGGTCGCCCAACGGCGCGTTCGTCGTGACGACCATGACGATCGACCCGTCGGCGGTCGCGTCACCCCCCGCAGCCTCGTCGCGACGCGCCGTGTCGCCGAGCGCCCGAACGAACGGATGCCGGCCTGACGCCTTGCCGATCGGTGCGCCGTCGACTTGCAGCACTCCGCCGAAGTTGCTCTGCACGAGCACGCCGACCGTCCACCCGCCCAACGACGGCGGGAGCTGGCGCGACGACGTGCCGATCCCCCCTTTCCACCCGAACGCGACCGTCCCCGCGCCGGCACCGACGCTCCCCTCGGCGACCGGCCCGCTCGTCGCGGACTCGAGTGCGGCGCGCACGTGCTCGGCGCGGATCGGACGACTGCGGATCGCGACGTTCAGCTGCCCGTCGTTCGTCTCGGCGACGACGGGGTTGATCGATCGGACGCGCTCCATCCCTGGCCGCGCGAGCAGCCACTCGACCATGGCGTCGGCCGCACGCCAGACGCACAGCGTGCAGGTGAGCAGCAGCGGCGTCTCGATCTCGCCGAGCTCGTTCACCTGCGTGCTGCCTAACAGTTTGCCGAACCCGTTCCCGACGACGATCGCCGCCGGCACGCGGTCGGTGAACCACCGATCGCCGGGCGGGAGGATCGCCGTGACGCCGGTCCGCACGCTGTCCCCCTCGATCACGGTCGTCTGCCCGACGCGCACGCCGTCGACGTCGGTGATCGCGTTCCAGCGCCCGGGCGCGAACACGCCGGGCGCGACGCCGAGGTCGCGCGCGCGAGCCCGCCCCGGCGCGACCGTCGGCCCGGGTTGGGCGGCGAGCGCGCCCCCGAGACAGAGCGACGCAACGCCGAGATGGTGGAAACTCTTGATCGATACCATCGCTCACCGAGTGCGAGTCATGTCCTCGAAACCAGCGGCCGCGAAGACGGCGAAACTGTTCGAGCACGGGCGGAGCCAGGCCGTGCGCCTCCCCAAAGAGTTCCGCTTCTCGGGAGATCGCGTGCAGATCCGGCGCGAAGGACGCGCCGTGATCTTGGAGCCGATGTTCCCCGACGTCGACGCCTGGTTCGCCGCGCTCGACCGATTCGGCGACACGGGGTTCTTGGAAGATGGGCGCAATCAGCCGCCGACGCCTCCGTCGCGCGTCGACTTCGACGCGGAATGACGACATCCCTGCTCGACACGAGCGCCGTCGTCGCCATCATTCGCGGTCGGCCTCTCATCGCGCGCGACCGGCTACGCACGGCGATCGTCGCCGGCGACGACGTCGTCGTCTCGAGCGTCGTCACCTACGACCTGTGGTACGGCGTCGCGCGCGGCGCGAGAGGCGAGGAGAATGCGCGCCTGCTTCGCGACTTCCTCGCGAATGATGCCGTCGTGTGGTCGTTCACCGAAGACGACGCGGTCGACGCGGGTGCGCTCCGCGCCGAGTCGGAGAGCGCCGGCACTCCCATCGAGCCGTACGACGTCTTGATCGCCGCCCAGGCGCGCCGTCACGGCGCGACCGTCGTCACCGCGAACACGCGTGCGTTCGTCCGGGTGCCGGACCTCGTCTTCGAGGACTGGACGCGGACGGCGAGTGCCTAACGCCCCGGACAGATGATGAAGGCGCGGCGACGTCGTGTGCGTCCCTCCGGGCGTACCGACGCGACGTCCTTCGCGATCGCGTGGAGGAAGATCGGTAGGCGGGGTGTCTGGCTCCCACTCTGGCTAGCGCGGCCTGGTGTTCATGTCGAAATCCTCGTGGACGACGGTTGGACGCTCGACCGTGAAACTCCGACGTGCCTGGACGCGAGCGTACGGCATGCGTGGCGGCGCCCGGCCTGGAGGTGCTGCGTCTCATGAGTCTCATCGCGCACAGGTGAGCAGCGCGGCGCCGACCGGCGCGCCAGGCCACGACCGTCCGCATCACCTCGTCCGCCGTGCCGACTCCGCATCACCGCACGTCACCGCCGTCCCCACCGGCGTCCCCACCGCCGTCCCAACGCGGTGCGAACGGCAGTGACGTGCGGTGATGCGGGGTGGGCACCGCGGACGGGGGGGACCGGTGAAAGGATGATCTACACCACCTTCGCCTTCCACGCCCCCCGCCGGAACAGCACCGCCGCGGCGACGGCCAGCAGCGAGAACGACGCCGCGATCGCGACGTACACCCCGCTCGGCCCCATCCCGAGCGGGCGCGCGAGCACCCACGCGACCGGGATCCCGAACACCCAGAACGCGCCGAGGTTGAGCAGCGTCGGCGTGCGCGTGTCGCCCGCCCCGTTGAACGCCGCCGTGAGCACCATCCCGAACGCGTAGAACACGAAGCCGCTCGCGACGATGCGCAGACAGGCGACGCCGTAGCGCGCGACCGCCGCGTCCGCCGTGAACGGCGACACGATCTGCGGCGCCGCGGCGATGAACACCACGCCGATCACACCGAGGAAGGCGAGGTTGTAGAACCCCGTCCGCCACACCGCCGCCTCCGCGCGCGCCGGGTCCTTCGCGCCTAACGCCTGGCCGACGAGCGTCGCCGCAGCGTTGCTCAGCCCCCACGACGGCAGCAGCGCGAACAGCACGACGCGGATGCCGATCGTGTAGCCGGCGACCGCGAGACTGCCGAAGCCGGCGACGATCCGCACGAGCCCGATCCAGCTCGCCGTACCGATGAGCGACTGCAACGTCGCCGAGCTGCCGATCCGCAGGATCTGTCGGATGACGTCATCGTTCACCCGCACATGCCGCCGCGCGACCGTCACGCGCCCCGGCCGCGTGAGCCGCCAGATCGCGAACGCCGCCCCCGTGCTCCGCCCGATCGTCGTCGCCACGGCCGCGCCGGTGACGCCGAGCGCCGGGAACGGCCCCAGGCCGAAGATGAGACAGGGACCGAGCAGGATGTTGATCGCGTTCGCCAGCCAGAGCACGCGCATCGCGATCGCCGCGTCGCCCGCGCCGCGGAACACGGCGTTCACGACGAACAACGTGATGACCGAGACCTCTCCGCCGAGCATCACGCGCGCGTACGTCGAGCCGATCGCGAGCACCCCCGGCGACGCGCCCATCATCGCCAGCAGCGTCGGGGCGAGGATGACCCCGACGACGCCCAACACGACCGACACGGCGAGCCCGAGAACGATCGCCTGCACCGCGCTCTCCGCCGCGCGCTCCGCGTCGTTCTCGCCGATGCGACGCGCCACGACCGCCGTCGCACCGATCGCGATCCCCATCGCGATGGCGTAGATGACCGTGAGCAGCGACTCGGTGAGCCCGACAGTCGAGACCGCGTCGGCGCCGAGTCGGCTGACGAAGAACACGTCGGTCACGGCGAAGACGCTCTCCATGGCCATCTCGAGCACCATCGGCACGGCGAGCAGGAGGATCGCGCGCCCGACGGGTCCCTTCGTGTAGTCGTGCTCGACGCCTTTCAGCGCGTCGCGCACGCCAGACCAGAAGCCGGGGTCGTGCGACCCCGGCGGGTCAGGCGGAGGCGCGGTCGGCGGCACCCGCTCGGGGCGATCGGCGAGCCGGGGGTCGCTCATGCGGAACGTGGTGGGCGCGAGCGCGGGGAACTGCTCGAACGACTCGAAGATCTCGAACGACGTGGTCGACATGAACGCACTCCTGCCAGGCATCGGGAAACGAGTCGCCCCACCTGGCCCGGTTCGGCACAGGTGGGGCGACTCTCGACGCGGAGCAGGGCGCGGTCAGTCGCGCCTGAGGTCCTGAGTCCCTGTGCGGCCAGCGCTGCGGCGCGCGACGACGTCGACGCGCGCGATCCACGTCGACGTCGGCGCGAACGGCCGGGCGGCGACGTGGTCGGGAGCGAAGGCGGAGAGACGCATCAGTCGGTCGAACGGGGAACGAGCAGGCGACGGGCGGGCCCCGGTCGGGGTGCCGATCGCGGAGGGCGCACGGTAGAGGATACTCGGCACCGCGTCAAGTCGTCACGGGGCGCGACGAGACGGCTCGACGAGGCTCGAAGCGTCACTGTTCTTTCACGAACCACGCTCTCGGTCCGGAGAAGTCGAACACGAGCACGTCGCCCTCCCCGCGCGCGAACGTCGTCGTCGTGGCGTGCGGATGCTCGGGATTGTCGGTGCGGAGCACGTCGGCGTCGACCGAGTAGACGAGGCGCACGACGTGCTCGTGCCCCTCGACGACGATCGTGTAGAGCAGTCGCCCGCCGGATTGGAACTCCATGCGCACCCCGGGCGCGAAGTCGAGCGCCGCGTCGGCCCGCAGCAGGCGCCACGTCCCGAGGAGCCAGTCGGGGGTCGTCACGTGCGTGCCACCCACCGCCGCTCGCGCTCGTCGCGCTGGCCGAGGAACTCGCCGAACGCCGCGAACGGGGCCGCGTGGTCGCAGACGATCTTGATCGCGGCGAGGATCGGCACGGCGACGAAGGCCCCCGGCACGCCCCAGACCCACCACCAGAACGCGATCCCGACGAAGATCGCGACCGGGTTCAGCGTCAGCCGATGGCCGAGCAGCGTCGGCGACACGATGTTGCCCTGCACCAGGTTGATCGCGAGAAAGCTCCCCGGCACGAGCAACGCGTGCGGCACGCTGTCGAACGTCGCGAGCGCAGCGAGCGTGAGCACCATCACCATGACCGTCGCGCCGAGGAACGGCACGAACTCGACCAGCGTGACGAGGGCGCCCCAGAACAGCGCGTTGGGCATCCCGAGCAACGCCAGCACGCCGGCGACGAGCAGCCCTTCGACGACGTTGATCGCGGCGGTCGTCAGCAGATACGTCGAGATCGACGCTTCGATCTCGCGCGCGATGAGCACGACGGCCTGCTTGTCCTCCTCGCGCGGAATCACCTTCACGAGCTTCTGCACGAACAGATCGCCCGACGCGAGCAGGAAGTAGAGCAGGATCGCCACCTCCAGGATCCCGGCGAGCAGCTTCTGTGTCGTCCCGAACACGCGCGACACGATGCTCGGCCCCTTCACGACCACCTCGGTCGTGCGACCGCTCGGCGCCGGGGACGTGGCTCGCTCGACCTGCTCCGCCGTGCGCTGCACCTGCTGCACCGGCCGCAGGATCCGCCGCACCTTCGCCTGCGCGGTCGCGACGGCCGACGGGGCCTGGGTCGCCCACCGCTGCACCGGGTCCGACAGCTCGTAGACGGCGAGCGACACCGTCGCGATGAGTCCGAGCACGACGATCCCCGCGCCGAGCGGGATCGGCACCCGAAGCCGCGACAGGGCGCGGACCACGGGGCTCAGCAGAAAGTCGAGCAGCAGCGCGATGACGATCGGCAGGAGAAAGTCGCGCGCGAAGTAGAGCGTGTAGAGCACCGCGAGGATGCTCAGGATCGTGAGCGCCGTCGAGCGGCCGCGGGCGCTCGTGAGCATGCGGCCGGTGCGCGCGAGGTCGGGCGTCGGCGCCGTATCGGTCGCCCGCGTCGCGCGTGCGTTCGGATCGACGTCGGGCGTGAGCACCGACGTCGCAGTGGTGTCAGGGGCACTCATGACGTGCTGGCTTCGGCAAGGCAGAGGCCAGGGTGCGTCATGCCCCGGTCCAGTACCCGCCGGCGACACGCGCCATCGACGGCGCGTACCCCGCCTGGAGCTGCCGCGTCACGCGCTCCGCTCCCCCGGTCGCCGGGACCGCGGGACCGAACGCGACGACGCGCCGCCCCCAGTCGAACGCGACCGGCACGATCGGCACCTCCGCGCGCTCGGCGATGGCGTAGTAGCCGGTCTTCCAGGTCGCGACGGACTTGCGCGTGCCTTCTGGCGCGAGCGCGAGGATCATCTGCGGCTCGGCCGCGAACGCCGCGACCGCGTCGTCGACCGCGCCGAGCCGCTCACCGCGACGCACGGGAATGCCGCCGAGCGAGCGCAGCACGCCGCCGAAGGGCGGCCGGAAGAGCGTGTGCTTCGCCAGCCAGCGGATGCGGAGCCCGAGCGCCAGCATCGCCAGCACGCCGAGGGGAAAGTCCCAGTTCGAGGTGTGCGGCGCGACGGCGAAGACGACGCGCGGCACGTCGGGGAGCGACCCCTCGAAGCGCCAGCCGGCCAGCGCGAGCACGCCGCGGGCGGCGGAGCGCGTGAGGAGCCCGAAGCGCCGCGGGATCGACGCGCCGATCGGAGGCAGCGGGATCGTCAGGAGGCGTCGGGGCGCTCGATCGGCAGCCCGTCCTCCTGCCACGCGCGCCACCCGCCGGCGACCGAGCGCACGTTCGTGTAGCCCATCTTCTGCAGCGAGTCGGCCGCGAGCGCCGAGCGGAAGCCGCCGCCGCACATGAGGAGGACTTCGCTCGAGGCGTCGGGCACGAGTCGCTCGATGTCGCGCTCGATGACGCCGCGCCCGACGTGCGTCGCGCCGGCCGGGTGCGCCTCGTTCCACTCGCGGTCCTCGCGCACGTCGATCAGCCGCGCGCCGGCGGCCTGCCGCTCGGCGGCCTCCTGCGGCGTGATCTCGGTGACGGTGCCGCGGATGCTGTCGACGATGCGGATAAAGCCGGGAGAGTGATCCATGGGGCTCGCGATGAGGGGAAGCGGAAGGCGCGCGACGAAATCGACACCGATTCGACCGTCGCCCCGTAGTATCTCGTGATCGCCGTACTTTTTCGACTTCTGACCTAGAGGACCGCATGGCCGAGTTCGGATCGAGCCGCTCCATCGTCGACCGGATGCGCGGAGCCGCCGCGCTCGACGTCGCGACATACGAAGAGGTCGAGCACGACCTCAATGCGACCGGCCAGGCGGCCGTCGTCGTCGTGCTCGCCGCGATCGCGTCCGGCATCGGCAACTACTTCCACGGCGGCCCCGGCATCATCAGCGCGCTCGTGGCCGCGCTCATCGGCTGGGCGTCGTGGGCCGGCATCACCTACTTCATCGGGACGCGCTTCTTCGGCGGCACCGCGACGTGGGGCGAGCTCCTCCGCACGCTCGGCTTCGCGCAGTCGCCGGGGCTGCTCATGGTCCTCGGGATCATCCCGATCGTCGGCGGGCTCGTGCGCCTCGCCGTCGCCGTCTGGCTGCTGGTGGCCGGCGTCATCGCGATCCGCCAGGCGCTCGACATCGAGACCGGCAAGGCGGTGCTCGTCGGGCTCTGCGGCTGGCTCGTCTACCTCGTGCTCGGCATCCTGACGTCGATGCTGTTCTGACGACCGGCGTCCGCACCGCAGCGGGGCCCAGGCGTGTTCCGCCTGGGCCTCTCGTTCGTCGGGTCCAGTCTGACCGAGCGGTCAAGAACCGGGTCGCCGCACGGGCCCCGGGGGTGCCAGGAGTGGGCGCGGATGACGAGACTACGAGGACCACGGACGACGCGCGGCAGGATGCTGCGCGGCTGCCGTCCCGCCTCGCTCTCCTCGACCGAAGCCCCGCATGCGTCGACCCGCGCCCCGCAAACTGGTTCAGCACGTCCTCGTCGCCGGCACGGCCGCGCTCCTCGTCGCGGCGCGCCTGACCCCGACGCCGCAGCAGAACGGGCCGGTCGTGAAGGACGCGTACGCCCTGATGACGCGCCCCGTCGCGTCGGGCGTCCTGAGCCGCACGCCGCTCGGCGCGCTCGCGTCGCGCGGCGACAGCACTCGCGCCGGCGGCGCCTCGCTCTCGACGGCCGCGCAGACCGCGCTCGACGCGCTGCGTCCCGACGTCGCGACGCTGAGCCACCCGCGGGCGCTCGAGGACGCGTTCCGCAGCTACTTCGCGTACCGCGCGGCGCACGCCGACGCGCCGGGGAAGCCGCTGCTCTACTTCGTCGACTACGGCCTCTCCAGCACGACGCCGCGCGGCTACGTGTTCGACATGGAGAAGCTCGCGGTCGTCGACGGGCCGTTCATGGTCGCGCACGGCCGGGGCTCGCGCGCCGGCGGCGACGGCGTGCCGACGTACTTCTCGAACACCTTCGGCAGCGCGACGACGTCGCTCGGGCTGTTCGTCGCGCAGGAGCTGTACAGCTTCGTCGGCCACGCGTCGGGACGTCGGTACTCGTCGATCGGCCTGCGGCTGCAGGGCGTCTCGGGGCGCTTCAACGACAAGGCCCGCTCGAGGGGAGTCGTGGCGCATGGCGCGCCGTACGTGACGGCGTCGCGCGCGGGGCGGAGCGAAGGGTGCCCGGCGGTCGACCCGGAACGGGCGGAGCGGCTGCTGCCGAAGCTGGCGAACGGAGCGCTCGTCTTCCTCTTCGCGCCGGACGAGCGGTGGATGGCGAACGATCCGTGGCTCGCGGGGAACGCGGGGTGAGACGTCGTCGGGTCGTGGTGACGGGGCCGTTGGACCGCGAGACCGCCCGGTGGGGCTCGTCGACGTGCCGCTGAACCTCCGGCGGTAGCTGAGGCGGGGTGCGCGGCGTCTGCGGCGGCGCGCTCCCCTTCGCCGCGGCGCGCCATCCCGACGCGCGTCGTCGCCTTCGGCTCGATCGCGCCCGAGCTCCGTGACGAGCGATCTCGGGCGCGCGAACGACGTGATCGCGCTGACGACACGCTCACGTCAGTGCGCGGTGAAGCCACTCCGCCGCGTCGTCGATCGCGGCGTCGGGTAGATAGTGGCCGCTCTCCCACCACCGGAGCGTCTTCGGCTCGCCCGCCGCGGCGAACAGCCGCTCTGCCTGCGCCGGCGTCACCGTGCGGTCGCGGCGGCCGTGGACCATGAGCAGCGGCCGGCCGGCGAGCGTCCGGACCGCGCGCAGCGGGTCGGCGACCGAGCGCACGAGCCGCTCGAACGGGGTGCCGTCGGGAAGATCGCCTCCCGCCGCGAGCACGACCGCCTTCACGCGTCGCACGTCCGCCGCGACGAGCACGCCGAGGAACGAGCCCATCGAGTAGCCGACGATGCCGAGGCAGTCGGCGTCGACCTCGGCGCGCGCGCCGAGGTAGCCGAGGGCGAGCCGGGCATCCGCCTGCGCCGTGCGCCACGCCGACGCGAGCGCGATCGGGTTCCGCATCGCCTGCATGTCCGTCCCGCCGCGCCGCTCCCCGTGCAGCGGCAGGTCGATCGCGAGCGACGCGATGCCGTGGCGCAGCAGCACGCGACCGATCGTGTCGGCCATCTGCTCCTTGTGCGACGAGTAGCCGTGGAGGAGCAGCGCCGCGGGTGCCGGACGCTCGCCCCTCGGCACCGAGAGGATCGCCGGCACCCGCTCGGCGCTCCGCTCGAGGCCGAACGAGAGCGTGACGCGGCGACCGCCATCGGCGAGCGGGCGCTCGTCGCGGATCGAGTGGGCGATGCGGTCGGCCATGGAAGCGGCGTTGGGCGCGGACTGTCGGGCGGCCTGAGCGACCTGCGTCGTGCGCGGCGCGCGGCGTCGCGTGGCGAATGGCGTGCCGGTGCGCGGACCGATAGCCTGCGGCATGACGCCACCCGCCACGCCGCGCGACGTCGCGCGCCTCGCGACGATCGGCTACGAAGGCACGACGATGGACGCGTTCCTCGCGACGCTGCGCGACGCCGGCGTCGCGCTGCTCGTCGACGTGCGCGCCGTCGCCGCCTCGCGCCGCCCCGGATTCTCGAAGACCGCGCTCGCCGCACACCTCCGTGAGGCCGGGATCGACTACCTCCACCTGCGCGCGTTAGGCACTCCGGCGGCCGGGCGCGCCGCCGCACGCGCGGGACGCCACGCCGAGATGCGGGCGATCTTCCGCGACCACCTCACGTCGCGCGCCGCGCAGCAGGAGCTCGGCACCCTCGCCGATCTCGCGGCGGGAGGGCGGACGCTGTGCGTGCTCTGCTTCGAGGCCGACCCCGCCCACTGCCACCGCACCCTCGTCGCCGAGGCGTTAGGCGGGCGGCTGCCGCTCACGGTCGATCACCTGCGGCCAGACGCGCGAGGCTCCGGCGGTTCGCGCCCGGCTTGAGCGTACCTTCTGTCGAGAACGGCAGCGAATCCATCCGCGATTCGCTGCAGCTGCCTGATCGGTCAGAAGAAGAACGTCCCGCCGCCCCCGCCGTCGCGCCCGAACCGCGGGTTGACGACGTTGTTGAGTAGGGAGCCGAACGAGTAGCTGAACCCGACGTTCGCGTAGTAGCTGTAGTTCGTCGCGAGGCGTCGCTGCTGCGTCAGGATTTCCTGATCCGTCGCGCCGCGGCGCGGCAGGTAGAGCTGATTGTTGATCGCCTCGTAGCTGCCCGAGACGTTGAAGTTGAAACCGCGGAACAGGCGCACGCTCGTCCCCGCGTAGAACGACGCCGAGTTCTTGTCCGTCGCGTCCAGGAACTGACTGAAGTCGGCGCCGCCGCTGATCGAGCCCCACGGCTGGTTCTGATAGACCGACAGATTGAGCGTGTGGAGCGGCCGCGTCTCGCGCAGCCTGGCGAAGATCGTCTCCTCCATGTAGCGGAACGTCTCCACGCCGACCGCGTACTGCAGCGTCACCGTGCGGCGCGTCGCCTCGGCGTAGGGATAGAAATCGAACTCGATCGCCGGCGTGATGCGGCCATAGAAGCGCTTGTTCTCGAACGTCGAGGCCCCGAACGAGCTGCGCAGCCCCGCCGAGAGCCGTGGCCCGAGGCTCTTCACCGCGAGCTCGCTCACCGTCGTCGAGCGCCGGATGAACGTCGACGTCTCGTCGCCGAGGCTGAAGCGGCTCTCGTTGTAGTTCTGGCGGGCGGCGACGTTGAGCTTCCACGCCGCCGTCGTGCGCCGCGCCGACGCGCTGCCGTTCACCGAGAGGTAGGAGCTCTGCTTCTCGCCGTTCGTGAACATGCTGGCGCTGAGCGTATACACCCAGAGATTCCACCGGTCGCGCGTGACCTGCCCGGCGTCGGCGCCGGTGCCGGGTCGGGGCGGTGCGAGGGTGATGAGGAGGCGCTCGACCAGCCCGGTGCGCGAGAGGAAGGGCACGAGTCCGCGCGCGATCGCCCGCGTCACGCCCCGGCGGATCTCGTCGGGGGTGGCGCCCTGCGACGCGACGAACGTCGCCGTGTCGCCGATCCCGGCGAACGCGCGCCGACCGAGGAGGGCGAGCGTGAACTCGCGCCCGCCGCCGCCGGTCGACAGCGTCGTCACGAGGATGTGCACGTCGGCGACCGTGCGGTCGCGCACCCAGTTCACGTACGTCATCTCGGTGCGCACGAAGTCCCCGTCGCACTCGTTGCAGTCGAGGAAGACCGTGACCGTCGCCGGGCGGTCGGCCGAGCGGGCGGTGTCGCGCGGCGTGCCCTGCGCGTGCAGCGGCGCCGGTGGCGGCGCGGCGAGCGCGAGAGCGGCGGCGAGGGCCGCGGCGAGCGAGCGGAGCGTGGACACGTCGGCCAGAGGGGAAAGGGAGAACGGAGCGCGCGCGGAGGGGCGGACGGGGCGGCGTGTGGAACCCTCGCACGCCGTACGACCGACTGCCTGAATCGCCGATGACGACTGGATGAAGATTCGGTTAACGGCGTCCTTCAACTCGGCGAGCTGCGCGTTGGACACATCGAGTCGGCGGACCGACGAGCGCGCGGACGCGACGCCCGGCCACGGCGCGGCGCTGGCGTGAGCCGACCCCGGCGGCGATCATGCCTGACCCGGCCGTTCTCCTCCCCTTCCGTTCCTCATGCGGCGCAACGCTTCGCTCCTGCTCACCCTCCTCGCGCCGGTCGTCCTCGGCGCGCAGACGATCAGCACCGACCCGGCGCGGCCGGGGCGCGCGGCCGACCAGCCGATCGACACGGCGTACACGCGCAAGATTCGCGAGTACACGACCGAGCCGTTCTTCCTGTCGCCGCTCGTCGACTACCTGCCGGCGTCGGCGACCGTGCCGACGCCGAAGGCGGTGCTCGGCGACATCGCCGGGGCGCGAAGACAACCTGCCGTATTCGAAGGAGGTCTACGACTACATGCGGCATGCTCGAGAAGGCGAGCCCGCGCGTGAAGGTCTTCTCGATCGGCACGACCGAGGAAGGGCGCGAGATGATCGCCGTCGCGGTCGCCAGCGAGACGCTCATCAGCCGACCTGGACGCGGATCGCGCGAAGCTCGCGCAGCTCGCCGACCCGCGCACGATCGGGATGGACGACGCGCGCGCCGCGGCGATCGTGAAGGACGTCGCGCCGGTCTACTACATCACCGGGACGATCCACTCGACGGAGAGCGGCGCGCCGACGGCGCTGATGGAGCTGGCCTATCGCCTCGCCGTCGACGAGAGCCCGTACATGAAGCACATCCGCGACAACGTCATCACGCTCATCACGCCGATCGTCGAAGTCGACGGCCGCGATCGCGATGGTGGACGTGTTCAGAAGTGGCACATGGCGCACCCGAGCGAGACGTACCCGAACCTGCTCTACTGGGGCAAGTACGTCGCGCACGACAACAATCGCGACGCGATGGCGCTCACGCTCAAGCTGTCGCAGAACGTCCTGAACGCCTACGTCGGCTGGAAGGCGCAGGTCCTGCACGACCTGCACGAGTCGGGCGTCGTTCCTCTACGACAACACCATCGGCGACGGTCCCTACAACGCGTGGCTCGACCCGCTCGCTCACGAACGAATGGCAGCTCCTCGGCTGGAACAACGTGCAGGAGATGACGCGGCTCGGGATGCCGGGCGTCTACACGCACGGCAACTTCGACACGTGGTCGCCGGGCTACCTGATGTTCATGGCGGCGACGCACAACGGCATCAGCCGCCTGTACGAGACGTTCGGCAATGGCGGCACCGCCGAGACGGTCGAGCGGACGCTGACGCCCGACGAGACGTCGCGCACGTGGTTCCGGCAGAACCCGCCCCTGCCGCGCGTGAAGTGGTCGCTCCGCAACAACAACAACTACGAGCAGACCGGCCTGCTCGTCTCGCTCAACTACTTCGCGACGAACCGCGCGCCTGTTCCTCCAGAACTTCTACGAGAAGAGCAAGCGGTCGATCCTGAAGGCGCGCACCGAAGGCCCGGCGGCGTACGTCTTCCCCGCCGACGATCCGGCGGCCCGGCGCGCAGGCGGAGTCTGCTGAAGGTGCTGCAGAAGCAGCACGTGGAGATCTCGCGGGCCGACGGCGCCGTTCACCGTCGAGCGTGCCGGCCGCCGAGGCACGCGGACGGGGGTCGGGCGTCGCGGTCCGTCGATTCGACGGCGCGGTCCCCGGCTCCGACGCCCGCGCCCGGCAGCCACGAGCCGCGACAGTTCCCCGCCGGCTAGCTACGTCATCCGCATGGACCAGCCGTACTCGCGCATCGCCGACGCGCTGCTCGACTATCAGTACTGGGCCCGAACGATCCGCAGAAGACGCCGTACGACGACACCGGCTGGACGTTCCCCGAGGGCTTCGCGGTGCAGACGGTGCGCGTCACCGACCCGAAGGTGCTCGACGCTCCGATGACAGTGCGTGACCGACACGGTCCGCGCGGCCGGTGGATCGTCGCCGGCGCCGGCGCGACGTCGGGCGGAGTCGTCGCGATCAACGCGAACGGCGACAACGCGCTGGCGACGCTGCGCTACGAGCTGCAAGAGCGCCGACATCCAGGCCGCGGAAGAGCCGTTCGAGCGCGGCGGGCGGAAGTTCGCGCGCGGCTCGTTCATCATGCGCGGCGTCGCCGCGGCGGAGCTCGACGCGCGACGCTGAGAACGTCGGCCTCTCCGGCTACGCGCTGGCCGCCGCGCCGACCGTGAAGACGCACCCGGTGCGCGCCGCGCGCGTCGCGATCATGCACACGTGGATCTAGCACGCAGACCGAAGGGTGGTGGCGGCAGGCGTTCGACGCGTACGGCATCCCGTACGACTACATCAGCATGCAGGACGTCGCGAAGACGCCGAACCTGAACGCGAAGTACGACGTCATCCTCTTCGCCGCCGGCGGCGCGAGCGGCCAGCA
Organism: uncultured Gemmatimonadaceae bacterium; assembly: GCA_963843845.1. Lineage (GTDB taxonomy): Bacteria > Gemmatimonadota > Gemmatimonadetes > Gemmatimonadales > Gemmatimonadaceae > Gemmatirosa. Next base: position 3,452,137 of record CAWJMB010000002.1, read on the forward strand.
GATCATCGACGGGATGCCGATGTGGCGGAACCCGATGCCGTGGAAGACCTCGCCCGAGACGCCGAACATCGGCAGCGTACGCGCAGACGGACGACATCCGCCCCGGGCTGGGCTGGCAGGGAATGGCGAACCTCAAGGCGTTCGTCGCGAACGGCGGCGTGCTCGTCGGCGTCGAACAACACCGCGGAGTTCGCGATCGCAGTACGGGCTCACGCAACGGCGTGACGATGAACCACCCGCGCGCGCGAGCGTCGTCGTCGGCTCGCTGCTGCGCACGCAGCGTCGTCGACGACGCGAGCCCGATCGTCTACGGCATCGCCGACAGCCTCGCGGTCTACAGCGACGGCGGAGAGAGCTTCAGCGTGTCGAACGGACGCGGCGGGCGCGGCGCGCGCGGGCGCCGGCGCCGGCGGGCAGCGCGCGACGGGGCGCGGCACGGCCGACGATCCGGACGTGCCGCAGGGGCGCCCCGTCGCTCGACCCGCGCAACGTGCGCCGAGCCGACGACGCCGGTGCAGCCGTGGCAGGGCGGCACGGTGACGGCGGACAGCTGCGCAATCCGCTCAACGTCATCCCGCCCGACCAGCGTCCGCGCGTCGCGCTGCGCTTCGGCGATCAGCGCGGAGCTGCTGGTGTCCGGCCTGCTCGACGGCGGCGGCGACATCGCGCAGCGGCCGGTCGTCGTCGACGTGCCGGTGCAGAAGGGGCACGTGGTGCTGTTCGCGAACAATCCCGTCTACCGCGGCGAGACGATCGGGAGCTACCCGCTCGTGCTCAACGCGATGCTGCACTGGGACAACCTGAACGCGGGGCGGAAGCTGGACGCGCGGTAGCGCATGGGCCGCGGTCGTGCGGGCGGCGACGGGGCGGTGGTGCAGGAACACGCCCGGATTGACCGCGCGGTGACGCCCCCGTAACTCGCAGTCGACGTTCATCACACGAAGCGGAGGCGGAGCGATGGCACGACAGCACGTGCTGGCCGGACGCGCGGGCCGGGGGGCGGCGAAGTCGCGCGCGGGGGAGGCGCACGGCATGGCCCGACTGACCGAGCGGCGAGTGGTGTCGCTGCGGAAGGCCGCGTGGGCGTGGCTGGAGCGGCACCCCGACGAAGTGCTGCTGCCGGCCGCGTTCTTCCGGCGCCAGGGAGAGCGTTTCGAGGTCGCGTCGGCGACGGCGCGGGCGGCGGTCCACGGCGACACGTGGGGGCATCTCAGCGAGCCGCCACCGGTGCCGCGGTGAGCGGCGCGCGGTGAGCGGTGAGCGGCGCGCGGTGAGCCACAGGCCTTGAGCGACTCCGCGCGAGGCCGCCGCATCGAGGGGCGCCGATCCGGTCCTCGCGCCGCGTTCGTCGCCGCGGCGCTCGGCACGATCGTCGCGGGGCTGCTCGTGCATCGCGGCATCGTGCCGCTCGCCGCCGCGCCGCGCGACGTGCTCGGCGACGCGCTGTGGGCGATGATGATCGCGTGGTGGCTCGGCGCGCTGCTGCCGACGCGCGCGGCGTGGGAGCGAGCGGTGGGCGCACTCGCGATCTGCTGGCTCGTGGAGGGCAGTCAGCTCCTCCACACGCCGTCGCTCGACGCGGTGCGGCGCACCACGCTCGGCCGCCTCGTGCTCGGCAGCGGGTTCGACGCCCGCGACCTCGGCGCCTACGCCGTCGGCGTCGCGGCGGCGCTCGGCGTCGAGCACGTCGCGCGACGTCGACGCTCGGCACATCCGTCGTGAACGAGCTGCTGCAGGTCGCGCTCCCCGTCAGCCACCGTCGCGTCGTCGTGCACGGCGTCGGCATCGTGACGATCGGGCAGGCGGGGCGGACAGGGTGGGCCGCCGTCCGCCTTCTACGGGCGTGACGTATACTTCGCGCACCCCTCGCGCGGCTGAGCGCCGGGCACACCAGGAGCGCACTCGCGCATGACTGTCGGACGACGCGACTTCCTCGTCGCGGCCGGCGGGGCGCTCGCCGCCCTGGCCGCGTCGCCGCCGGCTCGCACCTCTCGTGAGCGTGCCATGATGTACGGTTTGATCGGCAGGATGAGGGCGACGCCCGGCCAGCGCGACGCGCTGGTGGCGATCCTGCTCGAAGGGACCGGCGCGATGCCGGGGTGCCTGAGCTACGTCGTCGCCGCCGACCCGGCCGACGCGGACGCGATCTGGATCACCGAGGTCTGGGACAGCCAGGCGAGCCACGCCGCGTCGCTGCAGCTCCCCGCCGTGCGCGACGCGATCGCCCGCGGGCGCCCGCTCATCGCCGGCTTCGACAGCTCGACCGTGACGACGCCGCTCGGCGGCGTCGGGCTCGCGACGCGTTAGGGGCCGGGGTCGCGCCGGCCGCGGGCACTCGGGGGCGGCGGGGCCGGCGCGGCCGGCAGGGCCGGCGCGCCCGATTCTCGCGTTCGGCGCTCGCATGCGCACTCGCATCCCCCTCGCCCTCGCGCTGGCCGCGGCCGCCTGCGGCCACGCGGCCACGCTCCCCGTCTCGGCCGGCGTCGGGCCGCGGCCGACGCTCCCGGCGCCGAATCCGGCGCTCATCCCGACGGTGAAGATCGCCGAGGCCGTCGGCTGGCGCGGCGGCGCGCGCCCGACCGCGGCGCCCGGCCTCGCCGTGCGGCCGTTCGCGACGGGGCTCGCGCACCCGCGCTGGCTGCTCCTCCTGCCGAACGGCGACGTACTCGTCGCCGAGACGAACGCGCCGCCGCGCCCCGAGGACGAGCGGGGGCTGCGCGCCCGGATCATGAGGTGGTTCATGAAGAAGGCGGGGAGCGCGACGCCGAGCGCCGACCGCCTCACGCTGCTCCGCGACGCGGACGGCGACGGCGTCGCGGAGTCACGCACCGTGTTCCTCGACGCGCTGCGCTCGCCGTTCGGGATGGCGCTCGTCGGCGGCACGCTCTACGTCGCGAACACCGACGCCGTGGTGCGCGTGCCGTACGCGCCCGGCGACACGCGGGCGTCGGCGCGCCCCGTCACCGTCGCGCCGCTGCCCGCGGGGCCGCGCAACCATCACTGGACGAAGAGCCTCGTCGCGAGCCCCGACGGACGGACGCTCTACGTCGGCGTCGGCTCGAACAGCAACGCGGCGGAGCACGGCCTCGCGGAGGAGGCCGGGCGCGCCGCGGTCTGGGAGGTCGACGCCGCGACGGGTGCGACGCGCGTGTTCGCGTCGGGGCTGCGCAACCCGGTCGGCCTCGCGTGGGAGGCGAGAGCGCGGCGCGCTCTGGGTCGCCGTGAACGAGCGCGACGAGCTGGGCAGCGACCTCGTGCCCGACTACATGACGTCGGTGCGCGACGGCGGCTTCTACGGCTGGCCGTACAGCTACTTCGGGGCGCACGTGGACGCGCGCGTCAGCCCGTCGCGCCCCGACCTCGTCGCGACGGCGGTCGTGCCCGACTACGCGCTCGGCGCCCACACGGCGTCGCTCGGGCTCGCCTACTCCGCCGGCAGCGCCGCCTCCCCGCTCGGCCGCGGCATGGTCGTCGGGCAGCACGGGTCGTGGAACCGCTCGCCGCGGTCCGGCTATCGCGTGATCTTCGTGCCGTTCGCGAACGGAGTGCCCGACGGCGCGCCGGTCGACGTGCTCACAGGCTTCCTCGACGGCGACGGCCACGCGCGCGGCCGCCCGGTCGGCGTCGCGCTCGACGGGCGCGGCGGGCTGCTCGTCGCCGACGACGTGGGCAACGTCGTGTGGCGCGTGACGCGGTGACCTGAGCCGCCCCGATCCGGAGCCGGCACGCGCCGCGGGAGTCGTCGTGCGTCGACCCGTCGAGCGCGCGCGGCATCATGTGCGAGGACGCGAGGCGGTGGGCTAGCTTGGAGGCGTTCGAGGTGTCCCCCGCCCCGCTTCCACATCCCGATGGCGCTGCTCGGCCTGCACGACGTCACGATCGCGTTCGGCGGCCCGCCGATTCTCGACCGCGCGACGCTCGCGATCGAGCGCGGCGAGCGCGTGTGCCTCCTCGGCCGCAACGGCGCCGGCAAGAGCACGCTCATGCAGCTGCTCGACGGCACGCTCACGCCCGACGCCGGCGAGGTCGTGCGGCAGACGCGGCGTCGACGGTCGACGCGGCTCGAGCAGGACGTCCCCGACGACGTCGCCGGCTCGATCTTCGACGTGGTCGCCGAGGGCCTCGGCGAGACGGGGCGGCTGCTCGCGCGCTACCACCACGCGAGCCACCGCGTCGCCGCCGAGCAGAGCGACGGCGCGCTGCGCGAGCTGAACCGGCTGCACCAGGCGCTCGACGCCGCCGACGCGTGGCAGGTGCAATCGCGCGTCGAGCACGGTGCTCGAGCACCTCGGTCTCGACCCCGACGCGCCGTTCGCCGACGCATCGGGCGGGCGCAAGCGGCAGACGCTGCTCGCCCGCGCGCTCGTGCGGCGAGCCCGACGTGCTGCTGCTCGACGAGCCGACGAACCACCTCGACGTCGAGGCGATCGAGTGGATGGAGCAGTTCCTCGTCGCGCAGGGCCCGGCGGCCGACGCTGCTCTTCGTCACGCACGACCGCGCGTTCCTGCGCCGCGTCGCGACCCGCATCGTGGAGCTCGACCGCGGCCAGTCTCGCCGACTGGGGCGACGACTACGACGCGTACCTCGAGCGCAAGGCCGCCGCGCTCGAGCAGGAGGCGCGCGACCGCGAGGAGTTCGACAAGCGGATCGCGCGCGAGCAGGTGCGGCTCCGCTCGTCGATCACGGCGCGGCGCACGCTGAACGAGGGGCGCGCCCGCCGCTCGACGCGATGCGCCGCGAGCGCGCGGCGTGGCGCGAGCGCGAGGGCACGATGCGGCTGCAGGCCGTCGGAGGCGCGAGCGCTCGGGGCGGCTCGTCGTCGAGGCGCGCGGCGTGAGCGTTCGCGCTCGGCGGCCGCCCGATCGTGCGCGACGTCACGACGACGATCATGCGCGGCGACAAGGTCGGCGTCATCGGGCCGAACGGCTCGGGCAAGACGACGCTCATCCGCCTGCTGCTCGGCGACGCTCGCGCCCGACGCCGGCACCGTCCGGCTGGGCACGGGGCTCGAGGTCGCCTACTTCGACCAGCTCCGCGAGCAGCTCGACCCCGAGGCGTCGGTGTTCGACAGCATCGCCGACGGCGCCGACTGGATCACCGTCGCCGGCGAGCGGAAGCACGTCCTGTCGTACCTGCAGGACTTCCTGTTCCCGCCGGAGCGCGCGCGCACGCCCGTCCGCGCGCTGTCCGGCGGCGAGCGCAACCGCCTGCTGCTCGCGCGGCTGTTCACGCGCCCGTTCAACCTGCTCGTGCTCGACGAGCCGACGAACGACCTCGACGTCGAGACGCTCGACCTGCTCGAGGATCTGCTGCTCGAGTTCCAGGGAACGCTGCTCCTCGTGAGCCACGACCGCGCGTTCCTCGACGCCGTCGTCACGAGCACGCTCGTGCTCGAAGGCGGCGGGCGGCGTCGGCGAGTACGCGGGGGGCTACAGCGACTGGGTGCGCCAGCGCGCGCCGCAGCCGGTGCCGACTGCGCCGGCGCGAAGCGCGAAGCGCGCCGAGCGCCTCGCCGCCGTCGCGCCGCGCGGATCGGAAGCGCGGCGCTCACGATGACGCAGGCGCGCGAGCTGGCCGAGCTCCCCGACCGCATCGACGCGCTCGAGCGAGAGCGCGAGCAGCTCTACGCGACGCTCGCCGACCCGGCCGTGGCGCGCGACGGCGCGGCCACCGTCGCCGCGAAGGCCCGGCTCGAGGCGCTCGACGCGGACGTCGCGGAGCGGATGGCGCGGTGGGAGGCGCTCGAGACGATCGCCGCCGATGTCTGACCGCTCGCGCGCGCATGCCTGACGATCCGGCGCGCGGCGCGCCGCGCGCCGCGCCGCATGACCGCCTCCGCCTCGCGACGCCCGCCGACGTGCCCGCGATCCACGCGCTCATCGAGCGTTCGGTGCGCGGCCTCGCGCCCGGCTTCTACGACGCGCGGCAGATCGAGAGCGGGCTGCGCTACGTGTTCGGCCCCGACTCGCAGCTCATCGTCGACGGCACGTACTTCGTGATCGAGGCGCGGGGCGGCGCGCTGCTCGCCTGCGGCGGGTGGAGCCGGCGCCGCGCGACGCACGGCGGCGACCAGCACAAGGGCGTCGAGGACCCGACGCTCGATCCGACGACCGACCCGGCGCGCATCCGCGCGATGTTCGTCGACCCGTCGGCCGCGCGACGCGGGCTCGGGCGACGGCTGTACGAGGCGAGTCGCGACGCGGCGCGCGCCGCCGGCTTCCGCGCGCTCACGCTCGTCGGCACGCTGCCCGGGGTGCCGCTCTACGCCGCGTTGGGCTTCCGCGCCGACGGGCCCTACGTCGAGACGCTGCCGGACGGCGTCGAGCTGCCGACCGTCGTGATGTCGCGGGCGATCGACGACGTGTGACGCCGTGACGCGAGCGCGGAACGTCGCGTTAGGCACCCTGCGCTGCGCGGTCTGCGCGGTCTGCGCGTCCTGCACGTCCGGCCGGCCGAGCGACGAGCCGGCGATCCAGGCCGCCGCGATGCGCGAGCTGTTCCTCGTTCGCGAACGCCCGCGCGTTCTCGTCGTTTGGGCCGACCCGGCGCCCGGTCCCGTGTTCGCGGAGTCGGACAGCGGATTCCGTCCGTCGCGCGCCGAGCGGCCGCCGCGGCGGGTCGGCGCCGTTCCAGTCGAGACGGTCGGACAGCGCGAGTTGACGGCACTGTTCCGCGCGAACCCCGACGGCTGGGAGGCGTTCTACGCGCGCTACCCCGGCGCGCTCGGCATCATCGAATTCGCGCCGGCCCAGGTCGATGACGACAGCGCGTCGCTCGTCGTCGGCCGGTCGTGCGGCGAGCACTGCCGCTTCGTGTGGCGCGTGCAGTTGCGGCGCGTCGCGGCCGCGCAGTGGCGCGTCGCTCGCGTCACGGCCGTCGAACGACTGCGCTGACCGGCCGTCACTCCCCGCGCGTGGCCTTCGCGATGACCTCGACCGGCAGCTTCGGCACCCGGTCCATCGTCAGCAGCCCGTTCGCCTCCTGATACGTGTCGGTGAACTGCGTGTAGCAGAACCCCGCGAAGAGCACGACGCGATTCACGGCGCCCAGGAGCGCCGTGTAGCGCCGCTCCAGCTCCTCGATCGTGTCGGAACGCGAATATCCCCACGTGCGCGTCGGGTCCGGGATGATAGGCGATCCCGCCGAACTCGGTCAGCATGACCGGGATGCTCGTGTGTGACGTGTGTCCCTCGACGACGAGTCGTCGCCCGCCGGGCCGCTCGCGCTCGAGGATGCGCGGCAGGTCCTCTTCCGAGTGATAGCGGCGCGCGATCCGCTCGGGGCGGTGGTCGTAGTCGTGGATCGCCATGATGTCGGTCGCGACGCTCTCCCATCCGTCGTTGCCGACGACCGGGCGGGTCGCGTCGAGCGTGTTCGTGAGGTGGTACATCGACGCCACCCAGTGCCGCTGCTCGGGGATGCTCGGCAGGTCGGGCACGCCCCAGCTCTCGTTGAACGGCACCCACGCCACGATGCACGGGTGGCTCGCGTCGCGCGCGATCGCGGCCATCCACTGCTTCGTCAGCCGCTCGATCGACCGCTTCGTGAAGCGGTACGCGCTCGGCATCTCCTCCCACACGAGCAGGCCCAACCGGTCGGCCCAGTACAGGAAGCGCGGGTCCTCGATCTTCTGGTGCTTGCGCACGCCGTTGAAGCCCATCGCCTTCGCCAGCTCGACGTCGCGGCGGAGCGCCTCGTCGCTCGGCGCCGTCAGCCCGGTCTCCGCGCCAGTAGCCCTGGTCGAGCACGAGGCGCAGGTAGTACGGGCGGCCGTTGAGCATGAAGCGGTCGCCCTGCACCCCGACCTGCCGCATCGCCGTGTAGCTCCGCACCGTGTCGAACCGCTCGCCGCGCCCGCCCCACAGCTCGAGCTTCCGCGTCGATCAGCGTCGGGCGCCCGGGGCTCCAGAGCAGCTCGTTGCGGAAGTCGTCGATGCCGGGGTCGGAGAGCGCGATGCGGCGGTGCACCTCGCCGGCGACGATCGCGTACGTGTCGTCGGCGAGCGTCTGGCCGTTGCGCCGAGAGCTTCACGCGCAGGCGCAGTCCCTCGCGTCGGCGCGCCGTCGATGCGCAGGTCGAGCCCGATCTCCCACCGCTCGAGGCTCGACGTCCACCGCAGCTCCGCGACGCGCGTCGGCGGCACCGCGCTCGAGCCACACGGTCTGCCAGATGCCGGTCGTGCGCGGATACCAGATCGAGTGCGGCTCGAGCTGCCAGTCCTGCTTGCCGCGCGGCTTCGCGAGATCGTGCGGGTCGTCCTCGGCGCGCACGACGATCGTCTGCGGCCCGCCCGCGCGCAGCGCGTCGGTGACGTCGGCGACGAACGGCGTGTAGCCGCCCTCGTGCCGCGCCACGAGCCGACCGTTCACCCACACGGTCGCGCAGTAGTCGACGGCGCCGAAGTGCAGATGCAGGCGCTCGCCCTCGGCGAGCGCGGGGCCTCGAAGGTGCGGCGGTACCAGCAGGCGTGGAAGAAGCCGGTGTGCCCGACGCCGCTCGCCGGCGTCTCCGGCGCGAACGGCACGGCGATGGTGCGGTCGAACGCGACGTCGCTCGGCTGCGCCCACCGCCCCTCGGCGTCGAGCGCGAACTCCCACGCGCCGTTCAACGACTCCCACGCCTCGCGCGCGAGCTGAGGACGAGGGTAGCCGTGGGCGAGGGGGTCGGGACGGAGGGCGGGGTTCATAGAGATCGATCCGGCGGGGTCTGTCGAGCGGGGTCGGGATGGCGCGGTCGGTACGACGCGGTCGGTACGGCGGCACCGCGACCGCAAGGCTCGGACCTCGCACGCCGCCGTACACCGACGCCTCTGTGCAACGTCAGGTCCACCGAGTCAATTGCACCGTCCCGCACGACGTTCCGTCTCCCGCCCCACCCGCCGCCGGCACGCAGCTGTGACGCGCACGACGATCAGCGCCGGTCTCCTTCTCTTTCGCCGCCTCGACGGGCGGCTCGAGCTGTTTCTCGCGCACCCGGGCGGCCCCTTCTGGCGCGGGCGCGACCTCGGCGCGTGGACGATTCCGAAGGGGGGGGTCGCGCCGGGCGAGGAGCTGCTCGCCGCGGCATGCCGGGAGTTCGAGGAGGAGACGGGCGTGCGGCCGCGGCCGCCGTACATCGCGTTGGGCGACGTGCGGCAGAAGGCCGGCAAGCGCATCCACGCCTGGGCGTGGGAGGGGGACGCCGACCCGGCGACGGCGACGAGCAACGAGATGCGGACCGAGCACCCGCGCGGCTCCGGTCGCTGGCTCACCTTCCCCGAGGTCGACCGGTGGGACTGGTTCGACCCGGCGACCGCGCGCACGAAGCTGAACCCGGCGCAGGCGGAGCTCATCGGGCGACTGGAGGCGGTGCTGAAGGGATGACGGGGACCCCCGATTCCCGATCCCCGATCCCCGGCTCCCGTCGGTAGCTTCCCCCCGTGTCGCTCAGCCGCTGGATCATCACGCTCGTCTCGTTCGCCGCTGCGGTCGGGGCGTCGGTCGTCATCGTCTGGCGCACGTGGCCCGAGGGTGGGGCGAGCGTCGCGCTGCCGCCGTTCGCGCACCTGCTCGGCCTCGCGGCCCTCGCGGCGGAAGTGCTGTTCCGCTCGTGGAAGATCCAGCTCAGCGCGCACGCGCTCCGCATCCCGCTCGGCTTCGGCGCCGCGGTGCGCGTGTCGCTCGGCGGCGACTTCGCCGCGTCGATCACCCCGTCGCGCTCCGGCGCCGAGCCCGCCCGCTACTTCATCCTCGCCGAGTCGCGCGTGGAGCCGTTGGGCCGGCTGTTGATCCTGTTCGCCGAGATCCTGCTCGAGATGCTGTCGTTAGGCACGGTCGCGATCGTCCTCGCGCTGACGTTCCGCGGCGCGGGCACGGCGCTCGGCGGGCTGGTCGGCCTCGTGGGCGGCTACGCGGCACTCGTGATTGGGCGTGGGCGCGGTCGGCGTCGCGCTCTCGAAGCGCAACGCGCACGGCCCTCCGCCGCGGTGGGCGACGCGGGTGGGGCTGAAGGCGGGGCAGTGGCGCGGCGTGCAGCGGTCGCTTCGCCAGCTTCGCGGAAGCGTCGATGCCGTGCGCGGCGCGCGGCTCGGCGTGATGGCCGGGGCGTACGCGATGTCGGTGCTGCACATCGTGGCGCGGATGTGCGTGCTGCCGGGACTGATCTATGGCAGCGCCGTCGCCGGGAGCGCGACGTCCGTGCCGTTCGGCCGCGCCGCGCTCGCGCCGCTCGTCGTCTGGCCGCTCGCGCTGCAGTACGGCGCGGGCGTCGCGCCGGCGCCGGGCGGCGGCGGGGTCGTCGAGGCGGCGTTCACGGCGACGCTGCGCGGCGTCATCCCGGCGCGGCTCTTCGGCGCCTCGCTCATCTGGTGGCGCTTCTACACGTTCTACGCGTACCTCCCGTTAGGCGCCCTCGCCGCGGGGCGTACCGTGCTGCGCGCGCTGCGCGAGCGGAAGGACCGAGCGCACGGGCGGCGCCACGAGGAGACGATCCTGCGGCGAACGGGCGAGGTGCCGATCCCGACCGCTCACTGAGTGCCGGCTCGGCGGCACTGCACGCAGATCGCCTTCGCGCCCAACTCGTGCTTCAACCGCTGCACCCACGACCCGTGCAAATGTCGCTGACACAGAATCCGCCGACACCGCTCGCAGACCCCGCCGCTCACGAGATCGATCCGTACGTCGCACGCGTCGCACTCGGTGCCGAGGTCGGTCTGTCGAAACATGCGCGGGCTCATGCGCGTGGAATCTACGACGCCGCGCGCCTCGCCACGCTCCTCGTCGCGCTGGCCGCCTGCGGCGGTCGGGGCGCCGGGCGCGATACGACCGACGCGAGTCCGCGCGCCGGCGCCGTCACGACCGGCGCCCCGGCGACGTCGCCGAGCGCCCCGCGCCAGGTCGCCGGCGCGCTCGGTCCGTGCGCGCCGGCCGCGGGACGCGACTCGCTCTGCTTCCGCGCGACGCGCACGTACGACTTCGCGCGAGATGGCCGCGCGTTCACGGTCACGGTCGACGCGCGCGGCCCTGCGCCGGACTCGATGCGGGTCGCGCTCCGCATCCAGCGCGGCGACACGACCCACTACCGTGCCGACTGGTCGACGGCGCTCTACGACAAGTACGATGCCGGCCCCGTCTCGCGCGACTCGTCGCGGCGGCGCGTCGAACACCACCTCACTCGGCTGCTCGCGGACAGCGCGTTCCGCCCTGCGCGCGCGCTCCTCGGCGGCGCGAGCGACGTCGACCGGACGCTGCGCGAGGTCGTCGAGTTCGACGTCGCGGTCGACGGCGAGCGGCAGCGGCGTGGACTCTCGCCGGCCGACACGCTGCCGACCGCGGCCGCCGGCTCGCCGCGGCTCGTGAACGACACGGCCCGCGTGCGCGCCCTCGTCGCCGAGCTGCGCGACGCGCCGGCGTTCCGCTACTACGCCGGCGGCGAGGCGACGTACGCCGTCGCGTGGAGCGCGGCCGAGCGCCGGTTCGTCGTGGTCCTGGCCTGCTGCTGAGGCGCCGCCGATGCCCTACGACGCCGCACTCGCCGAGCGCGTCGCCGCCGCCTTCGAACGGGTCGGCCACGCGCACGCGCGCCAGAAGAACGTCTTCGGCGGGCGCGGCTTCATGCTCGGCACGTCGGCCGCCGTGATCGTGTGGGACGAGCGGCTGATCGTGAAGACGACGCCCGCCGAGTATCAGGACGCGCTCGCCCAGCGCGGCGTCGTGCCGTTCGCGCCCGGCGGGGAGCGGCCGATGGGCACGTGGGTCGTCGTCGACGCGGAGGTCATCGCGGACGATCCCGAGCTGGCGGAATGGGTGGCGCGCGGGGTGCGAGCCGTCAGGCGTTAGGCACCGGCGGGCGACGGGTCGCCCCCGATGCCTGACGCTCGACGCGCCCTACATCTCCCACGGCAGCTCCGCCCGTCCGAAGTGCCCGTAGTTCGTCGTCGTTCGGTAGATCGGCCGCCGCAGGCCGAGCCGCTCGGCGATCGCGTTCGGGCGGAAATCGAAGTTCGCGAGCACGTACGCCTCGGCGGCGCGCGCGTCGCCCGTGCCGAACGTGTCGACGCGCACCGACACCGGCTCGGCGCGCCCGATCGCGTACGCCACCTGCACCTCGGCGCGGCGCGCGAGCCCGGCCTTCACGACCTGCCGCGCGACGTAGCGACCGAAGTACGCGCCCGGAGCGGTCGACCTTCGACGGGTCCTTCCCGCTGAACGCGCCTCCGCCGTGGCGGCCCATGCCACCGTACGAGTCGACGATGATCTTGCGACCCGTCACTCCGGCGTCGGCGGACGGGCCACCGATCGCGAACGTCCCCGTCGGGTTGACGAGGATCTCGATGCCGTCGTGATGCCAGGCGCCTAACGCGCGCGGCGCGAGATCGTGCGCCACGTACTCACGAATCTCGGCCTGCGACACCTCGGGCGCGTGCTGCGTCGAGACGAGCACGGTGCGCACCGCCTTCGGCTCGTTCCCCGCGTACTCGACCGACACCTGCGTCTTCGCGTCGGGACGCAGCCAGCCGCGCCGCCCCGCCTTGCGGTCCTCGGCGATCGTGCGCGACAGCCGGTGCGCGAGGAGGATCGGGAGCGGCATCAGCTCCTCGGTCTCGTCGGTCGCGTAGCCGAACATGATCCCCTGATCGCCCGCGCCGCCGGTGTCGACGCCCTGCGCGATGTGCGCCGACTGCTTCGAGAGCAGCGACGTGATCGTGACGCCCTTCGCGTGGAACGCCTCGGCCGCGTCCACGTAGCCGATCTCCTCGATCGCGTCGCGCACGATCCGCTCGTAGTCGACGTTCGTGGCAGCCGACGTGATCTCGCCGGCGAGCACGACGTGGCCGTCCTTCACGAGGACCTCGCACGCGACGCGCGCGCTCGGGTCCTGCGCGAGGTGCGCGTCGAGAATCGAGTCGGCGATGAAGTCGCACACCTTGTCGGGGTGCCCTTCGCTCACGCTCTCCGACGAAAAGATGTAGGTCGCGACGGGGGCGTCGAGGACGAGCGGGGCGTGCTCGGAGTACGCGGTGGTGGACATCGAGAGCGGAGGCTGAAGAGAGGGGCCGCGCGTCCCGGAACGACGAACGGCCCGCGAGTGTGATCGCGGACCGTGGGGTGCGCGACTTAGACGGGTGTGAGCCGAACGCAGCGGTCCGGTCGCGCGGCCCGTCAAATCGGGGAAATCGCCGCGCAGTGGTGAGTGTAGCGGCGGCCAGCGGTTCGGTCAAACGGGCCGCGCACTGTGGCGCCGGCGCGACAGCCGCGCATCTTCTCGGCGTGCTCTCGCCACCGCTCACTCGCTCGATGACCCGGCCGATGACTCGCCTCACACTCGCCGTCGCCGCACTCGCCGTCGCCGCGCTCGCGACGCGCCCCACGCGAACGCTCGCGCAGCCGGCCGCGCGCGACCCGCAGCAGGAGGGGCTGCCGCTGCGTCCGACGCGCACGCTCGACGTTCACGACCCGCACCGGCCAGTGGATGTCGCTCGACGTCTCGCCGGACGGACAGACGCTCGTCTTCGACCTGCTCGGCGACCTCTACACGATGCCGATCGCCGGCGGCAAGGCGACGCGCGCTCACGCGCGGCATGGGCTTCGACGCGCAGCCGCGCTTCTCGCCCGGACGGCAGGAAGCGTGCTGTTCGTGAGCGACCGCGACGGCGGCTGGAACCTGTGGACGATCTCGCTCGACAAGCGGGACACGGTGCAGCTCACGCGCGGCAAGACGAACGCGTACTACTCGCCGACGTGGACGCCCGACGGCAAGTACATCGTCGCGACGCGCGGCACGAAGCTGTGGCTGTACAGCGCGGAGGGCGGCACCGGGCAGCAGCTCGTACGCGCCGGTGCCGAACGCCGGGCGGCGCGCCTGGCCGCGGCAGGCCCGGCGACAACAGCCGGCAGCTGGGCGCCGCCGTCGAGCCGCGACGGCCGCTGGGTGTGGTTCGCGCAGCGCGCCGGCACCTCCGGCTACAACACGATGATGGGCGACTGGCAGCTCTACGCGTACGACCGGGAGAGCGGGCGCGCGGCGCGCGCACGCAGCGCTGGGGCTCCGCGTTCCGCCCCGCGCTCTCGCCCGACGGGAAGTGGCTCGTCTACGGCTCGCGCTACGTCGACTCGACGCGCCTCCGCATCCGCGACCTCGACACGGGCGACGAGCGGTGGCTCACGCGCGCGGTGCAGCGCGACGACGCAGGAGTCGTCGCGCGTCGCTCGACCTGTACCCCGGCATGGCGTTCACCCCCGACTCGAAGTTCCTCGTCGCGACGTGGAACGGCCGGCTGTGGAAGCAGCCCGTCGACGGCGGCGCGGCCGACGGAGATCCCGTTCGAGGTGGACGTCGCGCAGCCGGTCGGGCCGCGGGTGGAGTTCGACGTACCGCGTCGCCGACTCGTCGACGTTCGTCGTGAAGCAGATCCGCGACGCGGTGCCGTCTCCCGACGGCCGGCGGCTCGCGTTCGTCGCGCTCGACCGGCTGTACGTGATGGACATGCCGGCGCCGACCGACTCGGCGCCGCGCACGCCGCGCCGCCTCACCGACCTGCGGCGAGGTCGGCGAGTTCGAGCCGACGTGGAGCCCCGACGGCCAGTGGCTCGCGTACACGACGTGGTCCGACGCGACCGGCGGCGCGTTGTACAAGGTGCGCACCGACGGCCGCACGCCGCCGCAGCGCCTCACGCACCGCCGGCGCCTACTATGCCGAGCCCGCGTGGTCGCCCGACGGTCGCCGCATCGTCGCCGTGCGCGCGTCGAACCGCTCGTTCGACGAGACGCTCGCGCGCGGCATCGGCGAGACCGACGACCTCGTGTGGATTCCGGCGGCCGGCGGCGCCGCGACGCTCATCGCGCCGAGCGGCGAGTACAGCAACCCGCACTTCACGCGCGACACGACGCGCATCTTCGTCTACCGGCAACGGCGCGGCTCGCGTCGATGCGCTGGGACGGCACCGACATCAGGACGCACGTGCGCGTGACGGCGCGCCTCGGCCGGGCGCGGCGGCGGCGGGCCGGCGGCCGGCAGTCCGGCGACGCGTCGTGCTCATGTCGCCGAGCGGCGAACAGGCGCTCGCGCAGGTCGGCAGCGATCTGTTCGTCGTGACGATCCCGACGGTCGGCGGCACGGAGCCGACGATCACCGTGGGCGGCACCGGCGACGCGACGTTTCCGGCGCGGCGCCTCACCGACATCGGCGGGCAGTTCCCGAGCGTGGTCGCGCGACGGCACGCGCGTCCACTGGTCGATCGGCAACGCGCACGCCGTCTACGACCTCGCCCGCGCCCGCGCCTTCGACGACTCGGTGCGCGGCGTCGCCGCGGCGCGGCGCGGCCGACGGCGTGCGGCCGCGACCGCGGCCGCGGCGACGCCGCACGCCGCGCGTTCAGGCCGTTCGAGTTCCGCATGCGCGTGACCGCGCACGCGCGACACGCCGCGCGGCGTCGCGGTGCTGCGCGGCGCGCGCGTCGTGACGATGCGGGGGGACGAGGTCATCGAGCGCGCGCGACATCGTCGTGCGCGACAACCGCATCGTCGCCGTCGGCGCGCAGCGGCAGCGTCGACGGTGCCTGACGACGCGCGCGTCATCGACGTCGCGGGAAAGACGATCATCCCCGGCTTCGTGGACACGCACGCGCACCTGCGGCCGGCGTACGAAGTGCACCGCGGCCAGGTGTGGTCGTACGCCGCGAACCTCGCCTACGGCGTGACGACGGCGCGCGACCCGCAGACGTTCACGACCGACGTGCTGACCTACGAGGATCAGGTGGCGGCGGGCAACGTACTGGGCCCGCGCATCTACTCCACCGGCCCGGGCATCTTCGGCGCCGGCAACGCGAACGGCGTGAACCTCCGCACGCTCGACGACGCGCGCACCGTCGTGCGCCGTTACCGCGACTACTACGACACGAAGACGCTGAAGCAGTACGGCGTCGGCAACCGCGAGCAGCGCCAGTGGCTCATCCAGGCGGCGCGCGAGGCGGGGATGATGCCGACGCTCGAGGGGGGGCTCGACTACCGCAAGAACATCACGGAGATCGTCGACTCGTACTCGGGACTCGAGCACACGCTGCCGACGTTCCCGACGCAGGGCGACGCGCTGCGCCTGCTCGCGTTCTCCGGCACCGTCTACACGCCGACGCTGCTCGTCGCCTACGGCGGCCCGTGGAGCGAGAACTACTGGTACGAGACCGAGAACGTGTTCGGCGACCCGAAGCTGCGCCGCTTCACGCCGTGGGCCGAGCTCGAGGGCAAGGTGCTGCGCCGCGGCGGCGGCGGGCAGGCGGGGTGGTTCCACCCGTCGCAGTACGTGTTCACGCTGATCGGCGAGCAGGTGCGCGACCTCGTCGCGTTGGGCGGCCGCGTCGGCGTCGGCTCGCACGGCCAGCTCCAGGGGCTCGGCTATCACTGGGAGCTGTGGAGCATGGGGTCGGGCGGGCTGCCGCGCCACGACGCGCTGCGCGCCGCGACGATCTTCGGCGCCGAAGCGTTAGGCCTCGAGCGGGACCTCGGCTCGATCGAGCCGGGGAAGCTCGCCGACCTGCTCGTGCTCGACGCGAACCCGCTCGACGACCTGCGCAACTCGAAGGCGATGCGCTCGGTGATGAAGAACGGCCGCCTGTACGACGCCGAGTACGCTCGACGAGCAGTGGCCGCGGCAGCGGAAGGCGGGGCGGTTCTACTGGGCGGGCGATCAGTGATGCGCTCAGACGTCGGGGTTCGCGATGTCTCGCCCGCGCGCGTCCGCCTGCCGCTCGGTGACGCGCACGTGCACGCGCCGCTCGGCGGCACGCGCGACGAGGGCGTCGAGCGACTCGGCGCTGTCGCGCATCGCCCAGCCTAACGCGAACGGAGCCGGCGCCGTGCGGAGGGCCGTCAGCTGGATGCGGCGCGCGATGCGTTCGGTGCGGCCGTCGGTCGTGCCGCGCAGCATGACGACGAACTCGTCGTTCGCGAGGCGGATGACCGGCTCGTCGGCGCGTACCTGCCGCATGAGGAAGCGAGCCATGCGCACGAGGATGCCGTCCCCCGCGTCGCGCCCGTGCCGCTCGTTGTACGCCGCGAAGTCGTCGACGTCGACGTACAGGCACGCCCACCCGTCGTCCGGCCGCCGCTCGACGTCGCGCGCGAGCAGGTCGAGCTGCCCGCGCCCGAACGCGCCGGTCAGCTCGTCGCGCTGCGACACCCGCGCGTCGCCCGCCTCGCCCGCCTCGCGCGGCGCGGCGCCGAGCGTGCCGAGCTGATAGGTGCGCCCGCCGGCGTCGTACGGCGCGAGCACGGAGGTGGTCACGCCGCGCGCGTCGGCGCCGGCGAGCAACGTCGCCAACGGCTGCCCGACGACGTCGGCGACCGACGCCGCGCCGACGAGCGACGCGAACGCCGGATTCGCGTCGACCAGGCGTCCGTCGGCGTCCGCGACGTAGAGTCCTCCGCGCAGGTGGCGGACGACCGTGCGCAGCACCTCGGGGTCGTCGAACGACGGGAAGCGGCTGGAAGTCGGCATGCGCGGAATGTGCGGTCGGGACCGGGGCGGCGCGAGGGCCGGAGACCCGCCGCCGCGTCCGCTGCTCTCCCTCCACATTCCCGGGTCCGGATCACCGGAAGAACGGCGGAACGGGCCTCTCGTCGGATGCCGGCATGACCGTTGCCCCTGGTCGAGATCTACCTCACGAGGAGCACCCGCATGTCCGACAAGAGCCGCTACACCGACGACGGCGACCGCCCGAACGATCCGCGCCGCGGGTTCGGCGACGACATGGGGACGCGCGTCGGGCGCCCCGACGGTGCGCACGAGGCGCCGCACGACGCCTCGACCGGCGCGCCGCCCGGCCACACGAGCACGAACACCGAGGCCGTCGCTGACGGACTCGAAGGCTCGATCGAGGACGGCGAGGGCAGCGAGCAGCGCCGCGTGCAGCGCGCGTCGGTCGAGGACGCCGGCGGCGACAGCGGCAGCGATGTGAACCCCGACCCGGTCGCAGGGAACGCGCGGCCGACCTACGAGCTCTGAGCGCACCGATGCCGACGACTCCTGACCGTCCCGACGACGCCGTCAAACCGACCGGTGCCGGCAACGAAGCCGCGGCCGGTATGCGCGCGACACGAGAATCCGACGACGAGCGCCCCGGCTCCGAGCCGCTCGACCGCGACCGCGAGCACACGAGCGGCTACGGCGGCGAGGGAGGCGCGCCGCGCACGAGCTCCGACACCCGCGAGCCGCACAACCCGACCTGAGCGCGCGTCGCGCTTGACGCCGACGGCCGGCGCGAGCGATCATCGAACGACGTCGCCCTGCGCGGCCATCAGGAGATTCCTGGGGCCGCGCTTCGTTCACCCGCGCTCATGCCGCGCTCTCGCTCGAGCTCGTCCGCACGCCGATCCTCACACGGCGGGTGGCGATCGTCGTTCACAGGATCGGCGAGGCATGCGCCGCCGCACGGTGGGGTCGGTCCGGCGGGGTCGGAACGGCGCAGCAGCGCTGGCGGTGAGGCGCCGTATCGCCCGCGCGGTCACGGGGTATCGTCCCCGCCGGACCGACGCCGCGGTCCCGACCCCGACGTGAGCCGAGCATGAACAGTCCGATCGTAGTTCAGACGTGCGACGACTGCGGCCATGAGCTCGACGAGCTCGACCCGCGCATCGGGTGCCCGGCGTGCGGCGGCCTGCTCACCCTCCACGTCCCGCTCCCCGTCGACCGCGGCCCCTCCCTCCGCGCCCGCTTCGACGCGCGCCTCGACGACGCGCGCCCATCCTACGTCGCCAGCGGCCGGGCAGCCGCGCGCGCCTCCGGCGTCTGGCGCTTCCGCGAGCTCGTTCTCCCGACCGTCGACGACGACGCCATCGTCAGTCAGCCCGAGGGGAACACGCCGCTCTTCGCCCGCCCCGCGGTCGCGCGTTGGGCCGGCGTCGACGCGCTGCTGCTGAAGCACGACGGCCACAATCCGAGCGCGTCGTTCAAGGACCGCGGCATGAGCGTCGCGATCACCCAGGCGCGGCGCGTCGGCGCGCGCGCCGTCGCCTGCGCCTCGACCGGCAACACCTCGGCGTCGCTCGCCGCCTACGCGGCGCTCGCCGGCCTTCCCGCGCTCGTGTTCGTGCCGTCGACGAACGTCGCGTTAGGCAAGCTGGCGCAGACGTTGGGCTACGGCGCACGAACGCTGCTCGTGCGCGGCGACTTCGACGACTGCCTGCGCCTCGTGCGCGGCGGCGCCGAATCGTTAGGCATCTATCTCGCGAACTCGGTGAACCCGTTCCGGATCGCCGGACAGCAGAGCTGCGCACTCGAGATCGTGCAGCAGCTCGGCTGGGACGCGCCCGACTGGATCGCGCTGCCGGCCGGGAACCTGGGCAACACGTCGGCGTTCGGCGCGGGGCTGCGGCGGGCGTATGACGCGGGGCTCATCGCGCGGATCCCGAGGCTGCTCGCCGTGCAGGCCGCGGGCGCGGCGCCGTTCGCGCACGCGTTCCGCGAATCGTTCGCCGAGCGGCGGCGCGTGAAGGCGGAGACCATCGCGACGGCGATCAAGATCGGCGACCCGGCGAGCTGGGACCGCGCTCGCCGCGCGCTGCACGACACGCACGGGATCGTCACCGACGTGAGCGACGACGACATCCTCGACGCGAAGGCCGCGATCGACGCGGCGGGGATCGGCTGCGAGCCGGCGAGCGCGGCGAGTGTCGCCGGTGTGCGCCGGATGGTGCGCGAGGGCATCGTGCGGCGGGACGAGCGCGTCGTCGCCGTGCTCACCGGACACGTCCTCAAGGATCCGGGCGCGCTGCTCGACTACCACGCGGCCGGCAGCGCGCGCCCGGCGGGCACCCGGCCGCTCGCGAACCCGCCGATCGAAGTCGACCCGTCGCTCGACGCCATCGCTCGCGTGCTGGACCGCGAGACGCGCGCGTGACGTCCGTGACGTCGGTGAGGTCGGCGGCGGCCATGACGTCCGCTCGCGTTCGCGTCCCCTGCTCGACGAGCAACCTCGGCGCCGGCTTCGACTGCGTGGGCGTGGCGCTCGATCGGTGGCTCGACGCGTCGGTCGCGCCGAGCGAGCGGGGCGCGGGGATGACGATCGCGCGGGAGGGGACGCTCGCCCGACTCGCCCACATGCCGCCGGCGCGCGACCATCTCGTGACCGGCTTCCGCCGCGCCTGCGAGTATCGAGGCGGTACCATCCCGCCGGACCTCGCGTTCGTCGTCCGCTCCGAGATCCCCGTCGCGCGCGGACTCGGCTCGTCGGCGGCGTCGCTCGTGGCGGGGGCGCTGCTCGCCGACGCGGCGCTCGGGCTCGGCCTCGCGAGCGACGACGTCGTGGCGATCGGGGCGTCGGTCGAAGGGCACCCGGACAACGTCGCGCCGATCGTCCTCGGCGGAGCGATCCTCGCGGTGCCGGCGGGCGCGCTCGGGGCTGGTAGGCCGGCGGCAGCCGCCCCCGCGCGGCCGGTGCCTATCGGTGCGTGCCGCTCGAGGTGCATCCGTCCATCGCGTTCGCGCTCGTCGTCCCCGACTTCGAGACGTCGACCCGGCGAGCGCGCGCCGCGCTTCCCGCGTCCGTGCCGCATCACGACGCAGTCGTCGCAGCAGGCAAGAGCGCCGCGCTCGTCAGCGGGCTGGCGACCGGTGACGCGACACTCCTCGCACACGCGCTCGATGATGTGCTCCACGTCCCGTATCGCCGCGCGCTCGTGCCGGGGTACGATGCGGTCGTCGCCGCCGCGATCGCCGCCGGCGCGTTCGGCGCGACGCTGAGCGGATCGGGCTCGACGGTGCTCGCGCTCGCCCCGCCGGACCGTCTGGAGACAGTCGTCCTCGCCATGTGTGACGCTTGGGTGACGCTCGGCACGCATGCTGACGGCGCCGAAGCGCACGTCGCGCCTGGCGCCTCCTCGCTCCCCGTCCCATGACCGACTTCATCCATCGCTTCGAGGCCTCGACCACCGAGGCAGCCGACCGGACCGTCACCTTTCTCGCGCTGCACGGCACCGGCGGCAACGAGAACGACCTCGTCTCGATCGTGCGGCTCATCGCGCCCGGCGGTGCGGTGCTCAGCCCGCGCGGCCAGGTCTCCGAGCACGGCGCGAACCGTTTCTTCAAGCGCTTCGCCCACAACGTCTTCGACGTCGACGACCTCAAGGCGCGCACCGACGACCTGCTCGCGTTCGTCGACCTCGCCTGCGACCGCTACCGTCGCGACCGCTCGCGCGTCATCGCCGTCGGCTTCTCGAACGGCGCGAACATCGCCGCGAGTCTCCTCATGCGGCACCCGGGCTCGCTCGCCGGCGCGATCCTGCTCCGTCCGACCGTCCCCTACGAGCTCGACGAGGCCCCGCCGCCTCCCGCCGTCCGCCCGCGCGTCGTCGTCATCGCCGGCAGTCTCGACCCACTCATCGACGACGGCGTCCCGGCACGTCTCGTCGAGCTGCTGCAGATGGCCGGGTGCGAGGCCCGACTCGCCTGGTCGCCGATCGGCCACACGATCGCCCCGCGCGACATCACCATCGGCAAGGAGCTGGTCGCGTCGGTGCTCGACGCGCTGCCGAGAGCGCCGGCCGCGTCGGCGATGTGGCCGGCGCCGAGATCGTCGACGGGTCGGTCGCCGGGTTCGTCGAGCAGCTGACGACGTCACGCACATTCCTCGTGTCGTATCGACGGGCGCCCCGCCTCCCCCTCCCCCTCCCCCTCCACACGCTCGTGTCGCTCGCGGCGCCGCTGCTCGTCGCGTGCGGCGCCGAGCGGACCGCGCTCGACCCGATCACGCTGAGCGTCGCGCCGACGGCGATCGCGTGCGTCGCCGGCGACCAGGTCACGCTGACCGCCACCGTCACCGGCGGCCCGGCGACGACGGCGTTCACGGCGCTCGGCGGCGCGGTGTGGATCGCGAGCGCCGACCGGACGCGCGGGGTGGCGGCCGTGGCGTGCGAGGCGGCGGGGAGCGGCCGGGTGAGCGTCGACGCCGGCGGGACACAGCTCGTCGTGCCGGCGTCGGTGCAGCCGCCCCCCGCCGGCACCCTGCACGTCAGCGTGTCGCCGTCGACGCTCTCGCTCGTGAGTGGGACGACGGCCGCCCTCACCGCGCAGGTCACGTCGACGCGGCCGGGCGTGACGACCGACGCGCGCTTCACGACTCCCGACACGAGCGTCGCATTCGTCGACTCGCTGTTCGGCATCGTGCGCGCGGTCGCGCCCGGCACGACGACCGTGAGCGTGCAGGCACGCGGCGACCGCACGGTCCGCGTCGCCGTACCGGTCACCGTGACCCGCAGCTCGGCGCTCGTCACGTCGATCACGGCGGGGCCGTCGTCGGTCCTGCTCGTCGTCGGCGACTCGGTACGGATCGGGACGGCGGTGCAGCTCGCGACGACCGCGCCGGCCGGCACGTCGCGCGCGGTCACCTACGAATCGAGCGATCCGGCCGTCGCGACCGTCTCCGCCGCGGGCGTCGTGCGCGGGACCGGGCAGGGGATCGCGATCGTCACGGCGGCGCCGGTCGCCGCCCCGCTGCTGCGCGCGCGCATCTTCGTCACGGTGCGCGTGCCGGCGCCGTAGCGCCACGCGCACGATCGGGTCGACGCCGGCGGCACGCCGCGGTGCCTGGGCGACACGCCGCGGTGCCTAACGGTCTGGGCACGACGCCGCCCCTCGTCGGACGACGAGCAGCACGTTCCCGACCGTCCGCTCTCCCGCGCTGTCCGACGGCACGTTCACCACGCGCCCGCCGATCGCCATCGCCGCCGAGCCGCCGCCGTCGAGGTTCATCGCGTCCCATGCGCCGAGCGAGCGCATCGCCTCGCCGAGCTCGTGGAGCGTCATCCCGACGCTCGCCGCGCGCCGCCCGTCGACGGTCACGAGGTAGAGGGTCGCCGAGTCGCGCGAGAACCCGACCGACGTGCGCCCGTGACGACCGTGCGCGAACCGTGCGAGCAGCGACTCGAGTGTGTCGGCCCGCGCCGCGACCACCACGCCGCCATCGAGCACGCGCCCCCACCCGCCGACGAGCGTGCGCAGCGCGCCGCGGTCCGGCGTGAAGCGGAGCACCGCATCGAGCGTCGCGTTCGGCGCCATCCCGCGAGCCGCCGTCCCGTCGAACGCCAGCAGCAGCTCGGCGGCGGCGGACGAGTCGGCGATCGACAGGACGGCGCCGTTCGTCGGGATCGGCGTGCCGCCGCCCGCGCGCACCGGACCCGCGCGCTGCAGCCGCACCGTGTCGCCGCGCCGTGCGACGATCGTGAACGGCGCCTCGCGCCGGGCCCCGCGCGCCGCGCCAGCCGTGTCGACCGGCGTTCGCCGTAGACCGGCGCCGGTGTACAGCACCGCCGCCCCGCCACGCCGCGTGTTCACGCCGTCGAGCGTCCAGGCCCGGGCACCGGCCGTCAGCACGCCGTCGAACGCGAACTGCTCGATGAGCGGCCGCCCGCGCGCCGTCATCGCGAACTGCACGTGCGCGACGTCGATCGCGTCGAACGGCGAGTCGGTCGTGCGCCCCGCCTTCCACACGACGCCGTCGACGACCTGGTTCCCCTCGTTCTCTCCCGTCGCCAGCTCGAACAGGTCGCCGTTCACCGCCGCGAGCACCCGCCGCCCCGACCGGCACCACCGCGCGTTCAGCGCACGCGAGACGTCGCTCGGCCGACGTCTGCCGAGCAGCGTGCCGGTGGCGTGCGCGGCGTCGATCGAGAGATCGGCGCGGCGCAGGTCGACCTCGAGCACGTGCAGCACCCACGGACCCTCCGGCCGCACGACCGTTCGGTGCACGACGCCCGGCGCGAGCGTGTCGACGCGCTGCGCGGCGAGGGGGGGCGCGACGAGCGCGGTGGCGAGGAGCGCGGTGGCGACGAGCGCGGTCGTCGCGACGGTGCCTAACGGAAGCGAGCGACGCGGGACGATCATGCCGCGACGGTAGCACGACGCGCCGCGCGCCGCAACGCACTTGCCCATCGCGGGTCCGCCGCGCAGCATAGCCGCAACCATCCTCGCGACTCCGCCCCATGCCCATCGCCTCGCTCCTCCCTCCGCCCGCCGCGCGCGTCGCGGCGGTCGCGGCCGCCCTCGCGCTCGCCGCGCCGCTCGCGGCGCAGACGACCATCACCCTCGACGGCACGATCACCGCCGACGGGCAACCCGTCGCCGGCGCACAGATCACCGCGACGAACCAGGCGACGAACGAGACGCGCCGCGCCGTCACGACCGCCGCCGGCAGCTACCGCGTCCTCGGCCTCTCGTCGGGGCGCTACGTCATCAGCGTTCGCGCGATCGGCTACACGCCGACCGGCGAGGTCGTGCAGCTGGTCGTCGGGCAGCGCGCGCGGCTCGACTTCGCGCTCGAGAAAGGCTCGACCGAGCTGAGCGCGTTCACCGTCGTCGGCGAGAAGGTGAAGCAGATCGAGGTGCAGCGCCTCTCGATCTCGGCCCCCGTCGTGCGCGAGGAGATCGAGAACCTGCCGCTCAATCAGCGCGGCATCCTGAACCTCGCGTCGATCGCGCCGGGCATCAAAGCGTACGCGCCGCAGCAGGGGCGCACCCTGCCCTCGGCCGGCGCGGCGCCCGACCTCCGCTTCATCAACCTCTACCTCGACGGCGTCGAGATGAAGTCGATGTTCAACGGCAACATCGTCGGGTTGGGTCAAACGGGGAGTCCCGTTCCGCAGGACGGGCTCGAAGAGTTTCGTGTCTTCCTGAACCCATATGACGCCGAGTACTCGCACGCGGGGTCGTACGTCATCAGCGCCGTCACGCGCCGCGGCACGAACAAGTGGGAAGGCTCGGCGTTCGGCTTCTTCCAGAACAAGGACGCGGTCGGGCGCACGTTCATCCAGCGCAACGCGGCGACGCCGGCGCCGAACTTCGGGCGCGAGCAGGCGGGGTTCAACGTCCGCGGCCCGCTCAAGAAGGACAAGCTCTTCCTCGCCGCGAGCTACGAGCTGACGAACACGCGCTTCTATCTCGACGTGAACCCCGGCCGGCCGGCGGTGCGGCCCGCGATCTGGGACGCGTACCGCGGCTCGTTCCTCGCGCCGAACCGCAACCACGCCGCCGTGGCGCGGGTGACGTGGGTGCCGAACGACAAGCACACGGTCGACGGCACGTGGTCGACGCGCTACCTGAGCGGCGAAGGCAACTTCGGCGTCACCGCGTCGCGCGACGCCGGCATCAGCCAGAAGTACTTCGTGAACGTCGCCCAGATCCGCGACCGCTGGCTGCCGACGAGCCGCATGGTGAACGAGGCGAGCGTGCAGCTCGTGAGCTGGTATCACAACGAGGCGCCGCTGCTGCAGGGGCCGGTCAGGATCTACCCGAGCATCACGATCGGCACCGGCGGCTTCCCGCTCGTGCTGCGCGAGACGCACCTCCGCGCCGTCGACCGCGCGACGTTCACGGCGGGACGGCACCTGCTCAAGGCCGGCCTCGAGGCGAGCCGCGTGAACGCCAGCCAGTTCCTGCCGTCGAATCAGTACGGCTCGTTCTCCTTCCCGACCGACACGAGCACGCTGCCGAACGCGGCGACGGTCGGCGTCGGCTTCTACGACGCGACGTCGACGAGCGACGCGAAGGCCGCGCTCTCGGGCACGGTGCTGGGCGCCTACCTGAACGACGAGTGGCGCCCGCTGCCGAACGTCACACTGAACGCCGGCGTCCGCTACGACGTCGAGCTGAACACGCTGAACAACGACTTCACGGTGCCGTGGGCGAACGACGCACAGCTCGTCAGCGCGCTGCAGACGGCCGGCTACGGCGCGTGGATCAACCGCGGCGACCGCAAGAACGATCTGAACAACATCAGTCCGCGCGTCTCGTTCTCGTGGGACCCGCTCAACGACAGCAAGACCTTCCTCCGCGGCGGCTTCGGCATCATCTACGACCGCGCGACGAGCATGATCGGCTTCGGCGAGCGGCTGAACGCGGGGTGGCGGCAGTACAACTTCGTGAACCCGGGCACGACCGACGCGAACGTGCTGCGGCAGCGCGTCGTCTCGGGCACGGTCGCCGTGACGCCGGGGCTCGTGCTCGCGAAGAACCTCATGCGCACGCCCAAGAACACGCAGTGGTCGGCCGGCGTCGGACACCAGTTCACGCGGTCGCTCGGGCTCAACGTCGACTACATCGACCAGCACATGAGCGACCTCTACGTGCGCCTCAACCCGAACTACTTCAACACGACGACGCGCGCCCGCACGCTCACGCCGCGCTACGGCGACATCGCGCTGTGGGACGACTTCGGGCGCTCGACGTTCCGCGGCGTGTTGAGCCAGGCGACCTACGCGCAGGGGCGCTCGCGCGCGAGTCTCGCCTACACGCTCGGCTGGTACAAGGCGGACTTCGACGGCAACATCGCGCCGGCGTTCCCGTTCCGCAGCACGTACGACATGCAGTACACGTCGGGCGACGAGCGGCACCGCGTCGTGCTGAGCGAGCTGACGCCGATCCCGCTCGGCTTCATGTTCTCGAGCGTCACGACGATCGCGAGCCCGCGCCCCGTGGCGGTGACCGACGGCCGCGACCTGAACGCGGACAACATCTTCACCGACGACTTCCCGAACGGCGTCCGCACGGTGCGGCCGTCGAACGCCTGGAAGAACTGGTACCGCACCGTCGACGTCCGCCTCGCGCGCCCGCTCTTCTCGGCGAACGGCCGCAAGCTCACGGCCACGTTCGAGCTCTTCAACGTCTTCAACGCCGACAACATCTCGGGCTTCGGCACGCGCCAGTTCGACGCGGCGGGACGCCCGATCACGAACTACCTGACGGCGATCTCGGCGTTCGCGGCGAGGCAGGCGCAGCTGGGCGTGCGGGCGGACTTCTGAGGAGGGCCGGCCGCTACTTCTTGCACAGATGGTCGTACGCCACCTTCGTCATCGACCCCCCGAGCACGGGGCCGAAGCCGGGGGCCTGCGCGACCGAGCGCTGAAAGACCTTGTCGGTCCGCTCGTCGTGGTAGTAGACGTTCTCCTTGACCGCGACCATCGCGCGCGCGCAGTCGAAGGTCATCTTGGTGCGCGAGCTGGTGACGTCGCCGGCGGGCATCTTCTTCGGCTTCACGAACTGCACGCGCACCGTCGCGTCGACCGTCGTGCCGCTCCGCTTCACGCTCTTCGGCGCGAGCTGCACGACGTTCCCGTCGGCCGTCGCGCCGATCGGCTGCCACTTCGTCTGCGCGGCGAGCGGCGTCGCGGCGAGGAGCGCGAGCGCGAGGAGCTGGGTGGTGTTGGGCATGATTCAAGATAGGGCTCGGCGAGAGAATGGACACGCGTGCGCCGAAAGGGCACGATCCGCCGGGTAGACTGCGGGTTGCGGTCCTTCGGCGCATTCGGCCATCCTCGGTGCACGCGACCCCTTCTCGTTCACAGCCCCATGCCTAACGCCACGCGCCTCGCCCTCGTGCTCCTCCTGCTCGGCTGCGCGCGTCGCGAGACGCCGACGTTCGCGCCGGCGGCCGGCTGGTCCACACAGCGGAGCGGCGGCACGGCGTCGCTGCGCGGCGTGAGCGCCGTGAGCGGGCAGGTCGCGTGGGCGAGTGGCAGCCGCAACACGATCCTCCGGACCGTCGACGGCGGCGCGACGTGGTCGGCGCGCCCCGTCCCCGGCGCCGACTCGCTCGACTTCCGCTCGATCCGCGCCCTCGACGCCGCGACGGCCTACGTCGCGAGCGCGGGCGACGGCGCCGCCGGGCAGGCGCGGATCTACAAGACGGTCGACGGCGGCGCGACGTGGGCGCTGGTGCTCGCCGACTCGACGCGCGGCGCGTTCTTCGACGCGCTCGGCTTCTGGGACCGCGACCACGGGCTCGTGCTGAGCGACCCGGTCGGCGGACGCTTCCTCGTGCTCGCGACCGAGGACGGCGGCCGCTCGTGGCGCCGCGCCGACGTGATGCCGCCGGCGCTCGACGGGGAGGCGGCGTTCGCGGCGGGGGGCGTCGCGCTGACGGTCGCCGGACCGTCGAGCGCGTGGATCGCGACCGGCGGCACGAGCGGCGCGCGCGTCTATCGCTCGGCCGACCGCGGGCGCACCTGGATCGCGGTCGCCGTGCCGCTCGCGCCGCGCAGCGAGTCGGCCGGGCTGTTCGGCGTGGCGTTCCGCGACGACCGCGTCGGCGTCGCCGTCGGCGGCGAGTACACGCAGCCGCGCGCCGGCAGCGACCACGTCATGCGCTCGACCGACGGTGGCGAGACGTGGCTCCGCGCGCCGGCGTCGCCGGCGACAGTGGGCTACTGGTCGGGGCTCGCCTGGGTCCGCGGCCGGCGCCCGGCGGTCGTCGCCGTCGGCGGCGCGGGGACGATGACCTCGACCGACGACGGCGCCACGTGGACGAAGGCCGACTCGGTCGAGTACAACGCCGTCGACTTCGCGGCCCCGGACGCCGGGTGGGCCGTCGGGCCGCGCGGGCGGATCGCGCGGTGGCGCGGACGGCGGTGACTGCGCGGAGCGACCGGGCGGAGGGCGGGTATCGCCGCGAACGTCCCGCGCATCAGACGACCATTCGGGCGGTCCATGGTGACGAGACGTCGGTCAGCACCGAGGTCCCGGGTCCATGGCCCGACCGAATCGTCCCTCGATGATCGACTCGGCGCCGACCCGCTCAGACGGTCGTGGGACGCGCTCCTCCGATCGCCGTCGTGAGCTCCGACGTGCAGTGCGGGCAGCGCAGCGCCGAGATCGAGACGGTCAGCGTGCAGTATGGGCAGGGCTTCGAGTCGGGCGTCGGCGGGGCGGGCTGATGGTAGAGCTTGTTCACGAGGCGCACGAGCATGAATACGGCGAGCGCGATGACGAGGAACGTCACGACCGTGTTCAGGAAGTGCCCGTAGGCCAGCGTCGTGGCGCCGGCGTCCTTCGCTGCGGCGAGCGACGCGTACGGCGCGGCGGCCTTGGCGCCGTTCTTCAGCACGACGAACTGATTCGTGAAGTCGATGCCGCCGGTCAGGAGCCCGATCGGCGGCATGATGACATCTTCGACGAGCGCCGTGACGACCGACCCGAACGCCGCGCCGACGATGACGCCGACGGCGAGGTCCATCACGTTCCCACGCATCACGAACGCTTTGAAATCATTCCACATCGTGTTCCGCTCCGAGTTCAGGTAGGGAGAGTGCCGCAGCGTCGGACGACCGGGCGTAACGGTGTACGTCACGGAACAGCCCCGCCAGCGCGTCGAGCTGGAAATGCGCGTTGAGACCGCTCGGATTCGGCAGGACGAATATCGACGACGCGCCGATCCGCTCCGGCTGAAGCCCGAGCGCCGCCCGCGGTCGCTGGAACGCCGCCCGGTATGCCGTGACGCCGAGGACCGCGAGGACCCGCGGCTGGTAGCGGCGGACCTTCCGCACGAGGGCGCGTCCGCCGTCGACGAGCTCGTCCGGCGTCAGCTCGGCCGCCGTCGCGGTGGTGCGGGGCACGACGTTCGTGATGCCGACCCCGCCGTCCAGGAGGAGACGTTCCTCGGAGGGGTGAAGCAGCCGGTCGGTGATCCCGGCGGCGTGGAGGGCCGGCCAGAAGCGGTTGCCGGGGCGTGCGAAGTGATTGCCGGTGAACGCAGTGTAGAGTCCCGGATTGATGCCGCAGAAGAGCAGCGTCAGCCCTGGAGCGATGACGTCCTCGACGACGCGGTCGACCGCGTCGAGCAGTTCGGCGCGCGTCGGACGCGCGCTGGCGCGGGCGGGCGGCGGGGGTCGGGTCACAGTCGCGTGTGCGGTCGAGCGTACGGACGATCCTGTCGCGGGCGTGGCGCTTGCCGACCTCGAGAATCCGGACGAGGTTACCGACGCCCTGGTGGACCGCGACGCGGCGGTGCCGCGGTGGTCGGAACTCTAGCAAGGAGCCGCTCCTGGCGACTGCGCGTCCCCGCGCGACCACACGATCCGCCTCGTCGAGGCTGCCCGACTGACGTCGGCGCGTCGCGTCGCGCCGACGACGAGCGGAGGCCCGACGCGGAGAGGTCGTTCGCGTTCGGCCGGCTCACCGTGCACCGTACCGGCCAGACGGGAATCGCCTCGGCCCTCACTTCCATCCTCCAGATGACGACAGACCTTCGCTACCCGATCGGCCGCCCGACGCCCCCGGACGGTCCGACGGCATACGCCGCGTGCATCGACGCGATCGAGCGACTGCCGGCCGAGCTGCGCGCGGCCGCCGGCGGGCTGACCGATGCGCAGCTCGACACGCCGTACCGCGACGGCGGGTGGACGGTGCGACAGGTCGTGCACCACGTCGCCGACAGCCACATGACCGCGTTCCTCCGATTCAAGCTCGCGCTGACCGAGGAGATGCCGCGCATCAAGCCGTACCACGAGGCGCGGTGGGCCGAGCTCGCCGACGCGGCGCTACCGATCGAGCCGTCGCTGACGCTGCTCGACGCGCTGCACCTGCGGTGGACGGCACTCCTCCGCGCCATCCCCGACGGCGACTACGAGGCGCGCGGCTACGATCACCCCGAGAACGGATCGACGCCGCTGCGCACCGCGTTGGGCGTGTACGCGTGGCACGGCCGGCACCACGTCGCGCACGTCGCCGGACTCCGCGAGCGGATGGGGTGGTGATCGGCGCGCACCGGCGCCTCGGCACGCACACGGTCGACACGCGCGACGCGGCGCCGGACCTGTTCCGCGACGTCAGCGCGACCGACTGGTCGACGCTCCGCTGGGGCGCCGTCAAGCGGCCGTACACGGTCGACACGTGGTCCGAGGACAAGCTCGCCTGGGAGCGCGACTCCGGGCAGCCGATGTCGGTGCTCGACGGGTGGAAGCGCTTCAACCAGAACTTCCACGAGCTGTTCTCGACCGACGTGCCGGCCGCGCAGGCGCGGGCGCGCGACGAGCTCAGGTCCGCCCTGGCGTCGTTCGACCTGCACGCCGCGGGCGAGGCGATCGAGGAGCTGGTGCAGCTCGCCGTCTGGAACAAGGTGCACCGCGTCGAGGACGCCGTGTGGGACCCGCGCGGCAAGCGCGCCCTCTTCGGTGCGCTGGACGTCGCACGCCCACGCATCCTGTTCCTCGGTGCGGCGGAAGGCTACGAGGCGATGCAGCTGCTCGCGATGTACCCCGGCGGCCACGCGACGCTCGTCGACTACGACCCGTTCTGCCGCGACGTGCGCTTCGCCGAGTTCCCCGACGACTATCCGTTCCTCGGCGCGGACCCGACGACGGGGCACCGGCGCGTCTGGCACAAGCCGGACATGTCCATCGACTACGTCGTGTCCGACATCCGCGATCTGCCGTACGGCGCGGAGTTCGACATCGTGCTGAGCGTCGGACTGATCGAGCACTTCCCGGACGAGTACAAACCGCTCTGCTTCGACTTCCACCGCCGCTTCGTGAAGCCGGGCGGATGGGTCGTGATGACGACGCCGCGCGACCAGGCTCGTAGTCGCGTCTACTACTCGCTGATGTCGGACCGGCTCAACTTCGGCTACCGCGAGCTGATGAACGTGTGGCAGATGGGACTGTACGCGACCGAGAACGGCTTCGACATTCGACGCGCCGGCGTCATCAAGGCGCACAACGGCCTGATCACGAAGGTCCGCGCCGCGTGAGCCTCCGGATCCGTCCGGCGACCGCCGACGACGCGGCGCTCGTCGTCCACTTCATTCGCGGCCTCGCCGAGTACGAGCGACTGGCGCACGAATGTGAGGCGACCGAGGCGCGGGTGCGCGAGACACTGTTCGGCGCCGAGCCGCAGGCCGAAGTCGTGATCGCCGAGGTCGGGGGGGCGCCGGCCGGCTTCGCGCTGTTCTTCCACAGTTACTCGACGTTCCTCGCGCGGCGCGGACTGTACCTCGAAGACCTGTTCGTTCTCCCCGAGTACCGCGGCCAGGGCGTCGGGCGCGCGCTGCTCGCGCATCTGGCACGGATCGCCGTCGACCGCGGCTGCGGGCGCCTCGAGTGGTCGGTGCTCGACTGGAACGAGCCGGCGATCCGCTTCTACCGATCGCTCGGCGCCGCGCCGATGCACGAGTGGACCGTGCAGCGACTGAGCGGCGCCGCACTGACCGCGCTGGCGCTCACATCCAGAACATCCACTGCTTCGTGACGATGACGTAGAGCGACAGTGCGAAGTTCGTCACCGCGTGCGTCAGCATCAGGTCGCCGAGTGACCGCGTGCGGCGCATCCACCAGTTGTAGGCGATCCCGCACAGCACGCCGACCTCCCAGAACGGTCCGTGCTCCGCCCCGAAGAGCAGCGCCGTCGTCCAGAACGCGAACGGCGTGTACTGGCCTAACGGAATGC
Source organism: uncultured Gemmatimonadaceae bacterium (assembly GCA_963843845.1). Lineage (GTDB taxonomy): Bacteria > Gemmatimonadota > Gemmatimonadetes > Gemmatimonadales > Gemmatimonadaceae > Gemmatirosa. Next base: position 3,484,318 of record CAWJMB010000002.1, read on the forward strand.
GCTCGAAGCGCGTGTCCTGCAGCCAGCGCGGAAGCCAGCCGCGCCAGAACAGCTCCTCGAGCACCGGCACGAGGAGCGTCGCACGCAGCGTCCGCAGCGCGAGCATGAGCGGCGTCAGCTCGCCCGGCGGGATCGACGTCGTGATGCGGCCCGTGACGCCGTTCTGAAAGAGGGGGCTCGCGCGCCAGCCGGCGAACAGCAGGTCCGGCAGGACCCACAGCGCGCAGACCGCGAGCCCGACCCCGACGCTCGCCGCCCAGTACGGCGCGCGCGTCGGCAGCACCCGGCGCGAGAAGCCGAGGATCGACGCGAGGATGACGACATCGCGAACGATCTCCTTCGTCGGGTTCGCGATCGGCAGGTACTTGTCGACCGCGAGCCAGACCATGAAGACGGCGAACGGGCCGACCCAGGCGATCGCCCCACCTCCCGCGGGCCGCGCCGGCCCTGCGTCGCGCGCGTCATGGGGCGAGGTGGCTGCAGGCGGGACGGCCATCGGTTCGGTCATGTCGCGGGCGTGATCGTGCATGATGGTGCGTGATCGACCGTGCGTGATCGTGCGTGAGGTGCATGATCGCGCGCGACGATGCGTGCGGATGCGTGATGGTGTGGCGCGAACGCGACAGCGAGGTTTTTTTGGCTGGCGGGCTTTACTGTGCCACGTCCGCTGAGTTCGCTCACTATACGATCGTCTGGTCGCGCACGGCACGCGAGGCGCCCGCCGCCCGACTGGTCGCCTCGACGCTCTCCTCCTCTGCCGGTCCGCCGACGCTTCCGTGGCTCACCCGACGATCGACCGCCTGTTCGCCGACGTCGGCACGCCTGTCCGGCGGGTCGTCCTGGCGCGCGGCGTCGAGGCGTGGCGTGACGCCGACGGTGACGACGGGTGGTACCAGGGAGCGCACGGCTCGGCCGCGTTGGCGACCGCCGTCGAGAGCAGCGAGCGCGCCGAGCGTAGCGACAGCGGTGACGGAGGGCTCGCGCTGATCGGCCTCGTGCCGCGACGGACCCCGGACGTCGCCGCACCCGCGTCGCCCCCGCGTCGCCGCGCGGCCGTTCGTCGAGCCCCCGGCGACGACCCGCTCGTCGTCGGACTGCGACACGGGCTGGCGCCGCTGCTGCTCGCGTCGGGCGGCGGGCACGGTGACGGCACGACGCACCTCGTCTCGTCTGCCGGCACGCTCGGCTGGCGTCCGCCGATCGAGCGGCTGTACGACGATCCCGTCGTCGGGCGGCGCGCCCGGCGGCTGCGCTTCCAGCTCGACGCGCTCGAGCACCACGCGGCGCGGGCCGCCGAATCGTACGCGGCCGCCGCGAACGCGGCGCGGACGACGGCGGCGCTGTTCGGCGGCCACGAGCTGACGACGCTCTCCGGCCAGACCGGGCTGTTCGTCGAGCTCGACGCGCTCCTCGGCGCCGTGCAGCGCACGTACGTCTCCGGCGCGCGGCTCCTCGCGACGGCGTTTCCAGCACGCCGACGTCGCGAGCACGACCCGTCCGCGGCGACCCCGCCGGCACACGGAACGTTCGACGCGATCGTGCTCGCCGCGCGCTCCGCCCCGCCCGAACTGCGCGAGACGCTGCTCGCCGCGTGGGAGTGCCACGGCGCGCACGCCGCCGTCTACCGCCGCGCACTCCGCGCCCGCGACGCCCGCGACCTCGGCCACGCGCCGGTGCAGCTCGCGCGGCTGTCGCCGGACGTGTGGGCGGTGAGCGTCCCGGTGGCGACCCCGCCCGGGGATGGCCTCGCGCTCGCCGCCCGGCGCGCCCCCCGCCGCCGCGTCGACGCGCTCGACCGAGCCTGGTCGATCGCGACCGACGCGATGCGCGTGGTGTCGCTGGTCGTGTACGCGATCGCCGATCCCGGTCACTTCAGATAGTCCATCGCCAGCATCGTCAACGCCCGCACGCCGGTCGGCAGCGCCGATTCGTCGGCGAAGAACTTCGGCGAGTGGTTCGACACGAACGCCGACTCGGGGCTGCCCTTCGGCCGCACGCCGAGGAACACGAAGAGCGCGGGAAGCTCGTCGGCGAAGAAGCCGAAATCCTCGGCACCGGTCACGGGCAGCCCCTCGCGCACGTTCGCGGCGCCGGCCGCGCGCTGCAGCGTCGGCAGCATGCGCGCGGTGAGGGTCGCGTCGTTCGCCGTGACCGGCGTCATCTTCTGCACCGAGACCTCGGCCGTCGCGCCCTGACTCTGCGCGACGAGTTCGGCGGTGCGTTTCACGCGCATGTGGATGTCCTCGCGCATCGCCGGGTCGAACGTGCGGATCGTCCCCATGATGACCGCGCTGTCGGGGATGATGTTGTTGCGCACGCCCGCGTTGAACATGCCGACCGTGACGACCGCGGGGGCGAGCGTGAGGCGCGTCTGCCGGCTGACGATCGTCTGCAGGCTCGTGACGACGAGCGCCGACGTCGCGATCGGGTCGACGCCGTCCCACGGCGTGGCGCCGTGGGTCTGCCGCCCGCGCACGACGATGCGGAAGATGTCGGCCGCCGCCATGAAGCCGTTCGCGCGGTAGGTGATGACGCCCGACTCGGCCGGCGTGATCCCCACGTGCACGCCGAAGATCGCGTCCGGTCTGACCGCCCGGAACACGCCGTCGTCGAGCATCGCGCGGGCGCCCTGCGGGCGACCGGGCTCGCCTTCCTCGTCGGGCTGGAAGACGAACAGCACGGTGCCCGGGATCCGTGCGCGCATCCCGCTCAGGACCTCGGCGGCGCCCATCAGCATCGCCATGTGCAGATCGTGGCCGCAGGCGTGCATCACGCCGACGTCCTGCCCGGCGTACGCGGTGCGCACGGTCGACCTGAACGGCAGGTCGACCTGCTCGGTCACCGGGAGCGCGTCCATGTCGGCACGGAGCGCGACGACCTTCCCCGGCCGGCCGCCGCGCAGCACGCCGACGACGCCGGTGCCGCCGACGCCGGTGCGCACCTCCATGCCTAACGCTTTCAGGTGCGCCGCGACGACACCCGCCGTGCGCGTCTCGCGGTTCGACAGCTCGGGGTGCTCGTGGAAGTCGCGCCGCCACGCGACGACCTTCGGCATCACGGCATCGACTCGCCGCGCGACGTCGGCAGCCTCGGAGCCTGTCGAACGGTCGGCCTGCGCGTGCGTGACGTCGGGCGTGGCGACGAAGGCGAGCGCGGCGAGCGCGGCGGCGAGGCGGAGTCGGTGCGACATGGCGGCGGTCTGGCGTGACGGGCGGAGCGGCGTCGCCCCGCGGTCGTGCTCGCGGCCGCCGAGCGATTCCCAAAGATAGAGTGTCGCGCGGGACGGGTCGTGGGCGCACGGAGCCGATGCTCCGGTCGAGGTCGACGTGAGGCGGCCGCGTCACGTCGTCTGCCGTCGCTCTCGACCGAGCAGCTGACGCTTGCGATCCACGCCCCACCGATACCCGGACACGTCCCCGCTGCCGCGCACGACGCGGTGACACGGAATGACGAGCGCCACGCGGTTGCTCGCACACGCGCCGGCCACGGCGCGCGCGGCCGACGGCGCTCCGATCGCGCGGGCGACGTCGGCGTACGTGCGTGTCTCTCCGGCCGGGATCGCGCGGAGCGCCGTCCACACGCGCTCCTGGAACGGTGTGCCCTGCACGTCGAGCGGCGGACTCGGCGCGGCGCCGCGCGCGTCCACGGAGTCGGCGACCTGGCGCGTCCAGGTGCCTAACGGATCACCCTCCTCGAACGACGCGACGCGCTCGAGCCGCGCGGCCGGATACTCCGCCCGCAGCGCGTCGACGAGCGCGTCGGCCGAATCGCCGAGCGAGACGGCGGCGAGGCCGCGGTCGGTGCCGGCGACGAGGAGGGTGCCTGACGACGACGGCAGCACGGAATAGCGGATCGTCGTGCCCGCGCCGCCCTGGCGGTAGCGAGCCGGCGTCATGCCGAGCGTCGCGGCCGCGTCGGCGTAGGCGCGGCGGCTCGATCCGTAGCCGGCGTCGAACGTCGCGCGGCTGACCGAGCCGCCGCGCCGCAGCTCGGTCCTGAAACGATCGGCGCGTCGCGCGCGCACGTACTCCGCGGGCGAGACGCCGAGCTGCGCCTTGAACAGGCGCTGGACGTGGGAGGCGCTCAGCCCGGTGGCGGCGGCGAGCCGGCCGAGCGTCGGGCGCTCGCCGCCACCGGCGACGTGCGCGTCGAGCACCGCACGCACCGCATCGACCGCGGCCTCGGCGTTCGTGCGACCGTCGGGGATACAGCGGTGGCAGGCGCGGAAGCCGGCGGCGCGCGCGGCACCGGTCGTGGAGAAGAAGCGCGCGTGCTCGCGTCGCGGGCGGCGCGACGGGCAGGACGGGCGGCAGTAGATCCCTGTCGTCGACACGCCGTAGACGAGCCGCCCGTCCCACGTGCCATCGCGGGCGGCGACCGCGGCCCACGCGGTCTCGGGGTCGAGATCCTTCGGCAGTGTGGAGATCGTGCGTGCGGTCATGACTGTCTCCGGTGAACGTTCATGCCGTGAACAGTCGTCGCCGCTACGCCTCGGCGATGCGCGCGCCTTGCGGTCGAATCACGCCTCGGCGAGCCGTACGGCGTGCGAGTCGAGGTACTCCTCGAGCGGACCGGGGGACGCGTCCTCGTCGGCGAAGCCCACGTAGCCGTCCGGCCGCACGAGATAGGCGGCGCCTTGCGAGAAGCCGGCCTCCAGCATGCCGAGCTGCCAGCGAAAGATGTGGAGCGGCAGCGACCGACGCTCGCACATGGTGCGCAGCGCGCGCGTCGCCTCGCCGTACACGTGCACCTGCCAGTCGCGCGACGCGAGCGGCGCGTGGCTGTCGCTCGGCGCGCCGTCGGCGTCGCGCAGGGCGACCCAGGGCAGTCGCTCGCCGGCGTGCAGCCGTCCCGCGGTCCCCTCGCTGATGGGGCTCGTCGGGTACGCGATCTCGATCTGCGAGAGCGTGCGGAACAGCAGCCGCCGCATCGCGTCGAGCGCGAACAGCGCCGGGAAGACGAGCGGCACGACGCGCATCCGCACGAACCGCGCGACCGCGCCGTCGCTCGTCACGACGGCGAACGCGCGGTCGGTCGTCGCGACGAGCTCGCGCGCGAACGCGAGGCGCTCCGGCTCGTAGCTGTTCAGCAGCGCCGTCGAGGCGCGCCGGCGCACGACCGCGGACAGCTTCCACGCGAGGTTGCACGCGTCGCCGATCCCCGTGTTCATCCCCTGCCCGCCGACCGGGCTGTGAATGTGCCCGGCGTCGCCCAGCAGAAAGACGCGCCCGGTGGGTCCCGAGCGGAATGCGCTCGCGACGCGGTGGTGCACCCGATAGGTCGCGAACCAGTGCACCGCGCGCACGTCGAGCCCCATGCGCGCCGCGACGGCGCCGCGCACGTCGTCCCACGTCAGCGACGGCGCCGTCGACGGGGCGAGCGATGCGTCGGTGCTCATCGTGTCGGTGCGCGTCATGCTCGCCTCGAACGCGTCGACGCGCACCTGCCCGACGAGCCGCGCGCGCCCCGCACCGCGCATCGGGAACACGGCGAGGAACTCGCCCTCGTCGAGCGCGATGTGGACCTCGCCGTTCAGCGCCGGCCCGCTTCCGTCGACGTCGGCGACGTAGAACACGCTCGCGTAGGTCCCGCCGTCGAAGCCGATGCCTAACGATTTCCGCACGCCCGAGTGTGCGCCGTCGCAGCCGGCGAGATAGCGCGTCGTGCACGTCTCCTCGGTCCCGTCCGCGCGCTGCAGCCACGCGACGACGCGCTCGCCGTATTCCTCGAGCGACGTGAGCCGCGTGTCGCGCTCGATCGTCACGCCGGCCTCCGCGAGCGCGTCGACGAGCAGCCGCTCGTGCTGGTCCTGCGGGAAGCCGAGGATGAACGGGAAGCCGCTCAGGCCGGCGCCGAGGTCTCCGAACGCGACGCGCGTGACGCAGCGGCCGCGGACCCACACGTTTCCCGCGCCGATGCGCACCCCGCCGTCGACGACTCGGTCGGCGATGCCCAGCTGTCGGTACAGCTCGAGCGTGCGCGCGTGCACGACCGTGGCGCGCGACGTCGTCCCCGCCTCGTGCGACGCGTCGACGATCCGCACGCGGAGGCCGTCGCGCGCGAGCCAGAGCGCGAGGGCCATGCCGGTGGGACCGGCGCCGACGACGAGGACGTCGGTGTCGTGGGCGGCGACACGATCGGCGGGAGTGGCACGAGTCGGCATCGGGAGCGGTCCAGCGGCTACGATCGCCGCCGTCGCGTCACACCACCGAGTACGAGCAGGCCGCCCGCGGTGAGGGCGAGGGTCGCCGGTTCCGGCGTCGCGACGATGCCGAAGCGCTCGCTCGCGATGACGGCGCCCGCCGCATCATAGGCCTCGAACAGACCCGGCGGCGCACCGGGCGGCGACGACAGCGGTGTGATCACCGTGGCGAAGATCTGCGGGTCGCCGATCTGATAGAGGGTGGACGGGACTCGCGGTTCGAGGAAGATCGGTCCGCCGTCCTCGCACAGAGCGATCGGACCGAATCGGGCGACGCACGTGAGGTCGATCGACCTGTACCGAAACGACGTCCTCCAGTAGAAGTCCGCCGCGCCGAGTGCCGCATACGCCGGAAGGGGGAGCACGTCGAGCACCGCGAACCGGTTGTCCGACCGCACACCGAACGTGAGGCAGAGATACGTGCCGCAGCCCGCGAAGCTCGACGGCGCAGGTAACGGCGGGATCGTGATCTGCCCGAGAGCCGGCGCGGGGGCGTAGCACGCGAGGGCGACGACTGCCGCGCCCAACAGTCTCCGTCCGATCATGTGGACTCCAGTTCCTGGAAGCTCTGATTGCCTCTGCACCCGGGCGTGTCGCGGCCAGTCGAGCTCCGGTGTACGGGCTCGCGCTACCGGGCTCGCGCTACCGGGCTCGCTGCTTCAACAGCGCTGCCACCGCCGCGTCGAGCTGCGAGTCGTTGCCAGTGTAGCTCTCGCCCACCGGGCGCACCACCTCGACGTCGACCGCGCGCGGCCGCAGCTCCATGTCCTTCCCTTCGTGGTCCGTGATGCGCGACGCGCGGCAGCCGCAGCGTCGTGCCGTCGATGAGCGGCTGGTTCCACGTGAAGATGATCCACCCCGCGGTGCGGCTCGCCGACGATCGGCCCGAGGCCGAGCGTGCGCCACCCCTCGGTGAAGTCCTCGGCGTCGGAGAGCGAGTGCTGGTTCGTCACGAGCACCGTCGGCAGCTCGAGCGCGCGCTGGCCGAGCTGCGCGCGCGCCGGCGCCGCGCCGAAGCCGCGCGTCTGCATGGTGAGGTACGGCCGGCGCGCGAAGACGTCGAGCGCGTACGCGTTCACGAAACCGCCGTTGTTGTTCCGCACGTCGACGACGACGCCCTGTCGCGCCTGGTTCTCGGCGTCGAGGTCGACGTACAGCTGCGCGAGCGAGGCGTCGCTCATGTCGAGCATGTGCACGTAGCCGAGCGTGCCGCCGCTGACGCCGGGCGACGTAGGCGCGGCGCGACTCGACCCAGGCGCGGTAGAGCAGCCCCTTCTCCGTGTTCAGGTTCACGGGCCGCACGGTCACCTCCCGCCACCGCCCGCGCGTCGGCGCGCGCGCGTGTCGTCGATCGACCGTCCGGCGATCGGCCGCGCGAAGCCGAGCCGCACCTGGCGCCCGATCGTGAACGCGAGCAGCTCGTCGAGGTTCGTCGTGCGCGTGACGTCTGACCGTCGACTGCGACGATCGCGTCGCCGGGCGCGATGCCGGCGAGCGCCGCGGGGCCCAACGGCAGCACCTCGGCGACGCGCAGCGCGCCGTCGCGCTCCGACGCGACGCGATCGAAGCGCACGCCGAGCCGGCCGGTCGCCGGCCCCTGCGTCGCCGGCCCGGTCACGCCGAGGTGCGACGCGTTCAGCTCGCCGACCATGAGGCTCAGCATGCGGCGCAGCTCCGGCGCCGTGCGCGCGCCGGCGACCTGCGGTGCCCAGCGCGCGCGCACCGCGTCCCAGTCGGCGCCGTGGTACCGGTCGTCGTAGAACTGGTCGCGCAGGTACGTCCACGCCTCGCGCGAACAGCTCCGTGCTTCTCCGCCGCGAAGTCCACGTCCATCTCGGCGGCCACGGCGATCGGCGCGCACGGCGCGCGAGTCGACGGTCGACGCCGCGACGCGGCCGCCCTCGCGGTAGTAGACGCTCCTTGCCGTCCGGCGACCACTGCAGCGTCGCTCTTCGGCCCGGCGCGTCGACGTGAGCTGGCGCGGCGACCGTCGTCCGCGCCAGCTCGTCGAGCGCGACGAGGTAGACGGTTCGTCTGCCCGGCGACGGACGGCGACGAGCGCGAGCTGCTTGCCGTCGGGGCTCGAGCGCCATCGTCGCCGACGTCGAGCCCGCGCGGAGCAGCGAGCAGCCGCGTGCGGATGCCGTCGAACACGATGTGGCCGACCGCGTCCGTCGTGCGGCGCCGCGCGGCATCGGCGCGCGCCGAGTCGCCGTCGGCGAGGCGGCGGCGGCGGTCGTGTCGGCGAGCGCGCGCTCCGTGCGCTGCGGCGAGCCGGGCGTCGTGTCGCGGCCCGTCTGCTCGGCACGGCGGCGCGTCGCGAACAGATCGCGGAACTGGTCCTCGCGGAAGCGCGGCGTGCGCGGCACGAGGTCGACGCGCGCGAGCTGCGTCTGCTCGGTGCGCTGGCCGTGACGAAGAGCAGGTAGCTGCCGTCGGCGCCCAGCGGACCTCGCCGCCGTTGCGTTCGCGCACGAAGCTCACCGGCCGCGGCGTCGCTACGCCGCCGGCCGCGGGCACCGCGCTCAGAGAACACGTTCGTGAACTGCTTCGGGCCCGCCGGCTGCGCGAAGGCGATCCACCGCCCGTTCGGGCTCCACGCCAGGTCGCGCTGCTCGGTGAACGGCGGCCGGTCGAACGAGGCGGCCGTCGACGACGCCGGTCGCGCCCCGTCGCCACCTCGACCGCGCGCAGCTCGCGGCCGTCGCGCGTGTAGGCGAGCGTGCGGCCGTCGGGCGACCAGCGCGGCGACGCGTCTCCCGCCGTCGACGTTCCGCCCCAGGCCGCGTGAGTGGCCGTCTCGCTGCCGAGTCGCGAAGTCGTAGAGCGCAGATGCGCCACCGTCCGTCGCGATCGCGACGCGTAGGCGAGCGGCGGCTGTCGGGGCTCCACGCGAGCTCCCCTCTCGAGCGCCGGCGTGGTCGTGACGCGGAACGCGACGTCGCCGCTCTCCGGCCGCGCGCTCGCCGCGAACACCTCGCCGCGCACGACGAACGCGATCTTCTTCCCGTCGGGGCGACGGCGCAGCTCCTGGAAGCCGCTCGTGGGCGTCGAGCCGCTCGGCCGCCGGCCCCGCCGGCGCGCCGCGCAGCGCGATCGCGCACCGCGCCGCGCCTGCCCGCGGCCGACGTCGTAGCGCCAGACCGCGAAGTCGCGCTCGAACACGATCGCGCGTCCATCGCGCGCCGATGCTCGGCCAGAGCACGCGGCCGTCGGCGAAGCGTCGTGAGCCGCGCGCGTCGCCGCTCGGCCGAGCCCGCTCAGCGGCTGCGCCCACAGGTTCTCCTGCCCGCCGCGGTCGCTCATGAAGTAGAGCGTGCGCCCGTCGGCGGCCCACATCGGCCACGCGCTCTTCGCGCCGCCGGTCGTCACCGGCGCGTACGTCGGCGCGCCGTGCGCGCCGCCGGCGCGCGGCGCGCACCACCCAGATCTCGCTCTCGTCGATGTGGCTGCGGCCGTGCCGCCACCACTGCCCGCTCACCGTGCCGCGCGCCGTGATCGCGATCGAGCGCGCCGTCGGGCGACGGCGCCGCCCAGTACTCGCTCGCGTAGCGGTCGGCGGCGACCGGCATCGGCGTGCCGCCCTCCGCGCGGCACGCGACAGACGTCGTGCATCCCGGCGACGTCGCGCGCGCTGCCCGAGAGGTAGAGCCACTGCCCGTCGCGCTCCAGCCGTCGAGCGACTCGGCGGCGTCGTCGAAGGTGACGCGCCGTGAGCGCGCCGCTCGCGAGGTCGAGCACGTAGACGTCGCCGTTGCCGGTGCGCGTGCGACACGAACGCGACGCGCCGCCCGTCGGGCGAGCAGCAGCGGGCGGCTCTCGAGCGCCGGGTCGCGCGACGAGCAGCCGCGCCTCGCCGCCCTCGCGCCGGCACCGTCCAGATGTCGCCGCCCGACACGAACGCGATCTCGCGCCCGTCGGGCGAGAGCGACGGCTCGGCGAGCGACGGGCGCGCTGGAGACTGAGCGGCGCCGACGGTCGCCTGCAGTACCACGGCGAGGAGGGCGGCCGAGTGCGAGCGGGCGGCGCGGCGAGGGAGCACGAGGGGGCGGGTGAAGGACGCCGGAATCTATTCGTGCGGTGCCGCGCGAACGCCGGGTCGACCCGGCGTTCGCGCGGTCGCGGCGAGTGCGCGGCGGGCGTCGGCTCGCGGGGCGCGTGCGGGCTGGGCCGGGCGCGGACCTCCGACTACGCGCTACTCAGAGCCGTCGCTGCGTAACACGCACGGCGCGCGAAAGGAAATTGCGCAGGTATTTGGCGGGCAACAGCTTGCGAGATGACGTGCAGAGCATGGTCATCGTTATACGGCGTCGGGCGCCGTAGAATGTGTGGATGCGGGGCGTGGGGAGCTGTACAATTGGCGTTAGACGGCACATGCATCGACGGAGTCTCCGAGTGGTGTCGTCGCGCAAGCCGGAAAGTTCCGATCCACGGATCACCCTCGACGAGATGAGTGCCGCGCTCCGTCGGTCGGGTTATCTGTTGGAGAGTCGCCTGGCTACCGTCTTGCGAGCGAGTGATTTCCGCGTCCAGACCAATGCTGCCTATCCAGACCCAGCGACGGGTAAGTCGCGAGAGCTGGACTTGCACGCGCAATGCATGCGCGGGTGGCAGATTGGTCCGGACGAGAACGATATGCTTTGGCCGAGAGTTCGTCATCGAATGCGTGCATCCCCCTCAGCCCGTCGCATTTATCTCAAGCCCAAATAGGCCAGGAATCCTCTCCGCGTTCCGCCCGGTTGATTGCGCTCGGATCGCAGGTATACCGCTTCACTCGGACGTCAATAGACAAGAGGAGAGTTGGTCATGGCTCCCTGGGGTTACGGGGTTCGCAGCCAAGCACCACTACGGAAAAGGAGTTTTATCGACGCAATTCTGCTCCTTTGAGTTGAAACGAGGGTCCAAGGACTGGATTGCGAAGCATAGGGATGAGGACCACGAGGCATTCACGAAGCTCTGCGATGCGCTCGACTTCTACGTGGCCGACTTTTATCGATCGATGTACGTGCCACCGCAGCCCACGAAGGAATTGCAGCTTTGCATGATGTATCCGGTCTTGGTAGTTGAAAGAGGGGAG